>NZ_BMYT01000002.1 GCF_014652415.1 Affinundibacterium macrobrachii | reverse complement strand
ACCCTCATTGGTCAGTTTATTAGTTCGGATGAGTATATTGGGCGTTTTTTAGAATAAGGCTAGTGTCTCTCTCCATCAAAAAGACTGCGTTAGCAGTCTTTTTGACTTATAAGAAAAGAAATTGATAAATCAATTCCGCTCAAACAAATTCCCCAATCCACCCAATACAGAACCTTCCTCACCGCCACGACCGCCACCCATCGATGAAGCACCGACGATGCGGTTTGCCATACGTGCTAACGGCAATGACTGCAACCAAACTCGTCCTGGTCCGCGTAGCGTCGTAAAGAAAATACCTTCGCCACCAAATAGTGCAGTCTTCACGCCGCCGACAAATTGAATGTCGTAATCGATATTACTCGTAAAGGCGACCACGCAACCTGTATCAACACGTAAAGTTTCGCCGGGTTGTAGATCCTTGGCGATTAATGCGCCACCAGCGTGTACAAAAGCGAGACCATCTCCTTCGAGCTTTTGCAAGATAAAACCTTCACCACCAAAGAATCCGGCACCAAGACGTTTTTGAAATGCGATGCCCAAAGAAACACCTTTTGCTGCACACAGAAAGGCATCTTTCTGACACAGAATAGTTCCACCTAACTGGTCCAAATGCATAGGAATGATTCTACCTGGATATGGCGCACCAAATGCCACCTTGCGTTTGCTATTACCTTGATTTGAATACACCGTCGTGAACAAGGATTCACCAGTTATCAAGCGCTTACCCGCGCCCAATAGCGAACCAAAAATTCCGCCTTGTGAAGCAGAGCCGTCACCAAAAATGGTTTCCATTTGAATCTGGTCTTCCATATAAAACATAGAACCAGCTTCACCGACCACTGCTTCGCGAGGATCAAGTTCGATCTCTACGAATTGCATGTCGTCGCCAAAAATTTGATAATCGATTACATCCATTGCCATGGTAATTCCCTCTTGGTTGAGCAAACTTAATTGTGTGAACTTAGTTGCGTTATCTGAATTGAGTGAAACAATTTCTGCAAATAGATAACGATTATGCAGAAAGTAGTCCGCATTTTAACCAGAAATTTATTGGAAAATTCAACAAATTATCCGGTAAAAATTTTTTAGTAATACCGGAGTTGCCTCGGCAGCTACATCATTTCAAGAAACGCTTGCGCCATGCTAATGCGGGCTGTTCAAGCCAGTGCCACGAGCACACCGCACACGCAAAAGTGAGCACAGCAGCGCTTACTATCAGTCCAAATACACTCCATTCAGGATGGATTAACACTAAGGTCTGCTGAATAGGGAAAGCATACAAATAGACGCCATAGGAATAATCACCGAAGCGATTATATGAACGTATTTTGCCACTAGGAACGTAGGCAAAATAAAATAGGCAATAAGGAAGCGCAAGATAATACAACATCAAAAAATGATGCCCGCTCATCGCTAAAGCAATTACTCCGCACACAACGATGACGCTAATGAGCTTAGCCGACAAACGGATCTGATGGCGTAACAAATAATACGCCGTGCCTATGAAGAAGAACCAAGTAAAACGTAACAGTTGAAAATGCTCAAGCAAGTAAAATTGATCAAGTAGCCAAACACTAGTTCCCAAACCAAGCATCGCAATAAACAGAGCTATCGCAGCGGTCAAGCGTCGTATTGCATAGGCATAAATTACCCAACTTAGTAGCAGCAAGACATACATACTCAGTTCATAAATCATGCTCCACAGTGAACCGTTAACAACACCTCGCAGAAGATTCGTTTCAAATAACCCAGGAAGATAAAATTCCACACCAAGCATTAGAAAAAAATTCTTCCAAAGATAACGCCAAGTTTGCCAATCGCTGAAATAAGCATTCGCATCATGAGTAGTAATCACTGCACCGAGCACTAGCACTGTCAACAATAGCATCAGCCACAGGGCAGGGAAAATCCGCAAAGCACGTGCCAGCAAATAATCACCAACGCGCTGAGTACGAATCAAGCTTGCGCCAACCAAAAAGCCACTGGCGACAAAGAAGATATCAACCGCCATCGCGCCCAGATTTTTACCGACGCTAGCGGCGAATGGCTCGGGTTGACCAAGCATGGCAAAACTATGACTAATTAGAACGGCAAACGCTGCCAACAAACGCAATAAATTAAAATTATTGTCTTTGCCAACAGCGAGTTCACCTAAAGTCGGAGAGGAAGAAAAAAACTTTAGCACATCAAATGTTAAGCAAGACGTTTCGCCGCAATCGCATTCCCTGCGCGACTAACCGCTTTGCGTCCTAAGTGTTGAGAAATGAATTGTCCCGCATCGACCACTTGATTCAAATCGATCCCCGTATGCACACCCAAACCTTGCATCATGAACAGCACATCTTCGGTTGCGACATTACCAGTCGCACCTTTGGCGTACGGGCAGCCGCCAAGACCGGCAACAGAAGAGTGGAAAATGCTCACGCCAACTTCCATGCTGGCGTAGATATTCGCTAAGGCCTGTCCGTAAGTATCGTGGAAGTGACCAGAAATTTGCGCGATGGGAAATTCCTGTGCAACGCGCTGCATCACGGCTTGTACATGACACGGCGTACCGACGCCTATCGTGTCAGCGATGTCAATTTCATCGCAACCAAGATCACGCATCAACTTCACCACATCAGCAACTTGCTCTGGTGTGACTTCGCCTTGATACGGACAACCAAATGCGCAACTGATACTCCCGCGTAATCGGATCTTATGTTGATTAGCCGCTGCAGCGACGTCACGGAAACGTTCTATCGATTCAGCAATCGAGCAGTTGATATTTTTCTGTGCAAACGCTTCTGAAGCAGAGCTAAAGATCACCACTTCATCCGCACCGGCAGCGAGTGCTGCTTCAAAGCCTTTCATATTCGGCGTCAACGCAGAATAAATCACGCCTGCTTTGCGCTGTATTCCCGCCATCACCTCGGCTGAGGTCGCCATTTGCGGCACCCATTTCGGTGAGACAAAAGAAGCCGCTTCGATATTCACAAAACCGGCATTAGTCAAACGATCAACGAGTTCAATTTTCACTTCTGCGGAGATCGTTTCTTTTTCGTTTTGCAATCCATCACGCGGACCGACTTCGACGATTTTGACTTGGGTAGGTAAAGACATTTTCTGCTCCTAAATTCTGTAAGGCGTTTGTTTCAGTCTACAATCTTCGCGGCTCTCGCCATGCTTCTTCAAGGTGAAGGCTAGGATGGGCTTAACTCGTGCGAGATTCATCGCCAAAACCCATCCCCACCCTAACCCTCCCCTTGAAGGGGAGGGAATAGCAAATTCTAGTCACTAGTATTTACATTCCGCACCATGATCTTTTTAAGTCTAATAACCCTTGATTTGATCCACCACGCCGACCACGGATTCACCGCGCTGTAAAGCCGCAATCTTATGTGCGATTTGCTTGGCACTTTCATCGCGCACCGTTAAGGCAGAAATATGCGGCGTGATATGAATACGTTTTTCACTCCAGAATGGATGGGCTGATGGCAATGGTTCTTCGCGGAACACGTCGAGTGTCGCGCCTGCGATGTGACCTTGCTGAATCAGTGATAATAAATCTTCTTCGACAATGTGTGCGCCACGGGCGACGTTCACGATATAAGCGCCCTGCTTCAACTTCGCCAACTTGGTTTTATCCATCAAGTTTTCGGTCTCTTTGGTTAGCGGTAAAATCAATACCAAGACTTTGGTTTGATTTAAGAAAGCATCCAAACCTTCCTCGCCATGAAAACACTCAACACCAGCGATCTGTTTTGCGGAGCGACTCCAGCCAAGCAATGGGAAACCGGAACTGCGTAGACCATCTATGATGCAATTACCTAAAACGCCGAGGCCTAAAATGCCGATACTAAAATCTTCTTTTTGATGCTGCGGCAAAGCTCGCCATTGCTTGTCTGCTTGCAAGCTATCGTATTCATCAAAACGACGGAAATGACGTAACACCGCGTGACTCACATATTCCGCCATCTGCACGCCCATACCCGCATCATCGACACGAATCAAAGGCACGCCTTGCGGCAAGGCATCGCCTAATTGCAAGATCGCATCCACACCAGCGCCAAGATTGAAGATCGCTTTCAAATCGTTACGTCCACGCAGCATGGCTGCAGGTGGTTTCCACACCAGTGCATAATCGGCTGGCGCGTTATCGCCTTCTTCCCAAATCCGAATATTGGCATCGGGCAGATAGTGGTGGAAAGCGTTTAACCAAACTTCAGGATTCGCACCTGCTGCGTAATAGATTATGTTCATTTTTCTGATCTACCAATTTAAAAATCATTTGAACGATCAAGCCACTATGAGGCGGCGCAATCCATCCTTATGTGCTACTCGTTCTTAATACTTTGCAACTTATCAACTGCGCTCACCCCTACCCAGCATTTGAAATTCGCAGCCTACAGGAGAGATGTTTCTTTGGTGACCGTCGAGTAAATCACTTCAAGAACTGATTCAGTTTCTGACAGCATTTGATTATTCCAAAAGCGCAACACCTCAATACCTTGTTGCTTTAAATAGATACCTCGTTGTCGATCGTAAGTTTGTTGTTCGCTATGTTGACCACCATCTAGCTCTATTGCGAGCTTCTTTTCTACGCAATAAAAATCGAGAATATAACGACCAACTAGATGCTGCCTGCGAAATTTTGCGCCAGCTAGCCGTCTATTCCGTAACAAATACCAAAGCAATTGCTCCGCATCTGGCATGTTCTTGCGCATTTCTCTGGCGTATTGCTTGAGATCGTCGGGAACTTTGTGTGGATGATGTGGCGTGATTTCTTCCATATCAGCTAGCTTGCTTTAGTTCCCTTCTCCCGCAAGCGGGAGAAGGGTTAGGGATGAGGGTAGCGAAGCAATGAAAATGCATGATGTTCTTTTCAAATTTCGGCAACAACATAACAGTAACATCTAATCGCCAATTTGCCACTGGCGCTAGACACTTTGCAGTTTATCAAACACCCTCACCCCTGCCCCTCTCCCGCTTGCGGGAGAGGAGTTCCAATATCCTTACTGCTTAAAGTTCAACAACGGCGCGCCTTCAATCACTTGATCACCTACCGCATACAAGACTTCTTCTACCACGCCATCATGCGGGGCAGAAATCGTGTGCTCCATCTTCATCGCTTCCATGATTAATAGCGCTTCACCCTTTTTCACTTCTTGACCTTTCTTCACCACCACGGCAACGATCTTACCTGGCATCGGTGCAGTTAAACGGCCGCCTTCTGCTTCTGCTTCGCCCGCGTGTGCCATCACATCGTTGTAATGCAAATCGTAGTGCGTGCCTTGGCTAAATACGTGGAAATGTTCGCCATCGCGGACCACCGTGCCTTTCACAGTTTGCTGTGCGATGGCTAGCACGACATCCTCACCACTGCGCGACACTAAGCGCACCGTTTCGCTTTCGCCATTTGCCGCGATAATCCATGCGTCTTGCATGTAAGTCACTTGCACTGCATGCGTTTGATGTTCTTCAGCGAATTGCAATCCACGTTGCATGTAGCTATTCATACGCCAGCCTTGACTGCTTTGCCATGGATCTGCACCTATCGATTTTTCTGACTGCAACAAGGACACCGCAGCCAAAGACAAGATTGCCAAATTGGCCGGAGCAGGTGTAGGGAATAAGGCTGCGTGATTACGTTCAATCAAGCCCGTATCCAAATCCGCCGTTGAGAAAGCTTGACTGGTAATCAGGCGCGATAAAAATGCGATATTCGAATTCAAGCCCACAATCTGATATTGCGCTAGTGCTTGCGCCATGCGCGCCAAGGCTTCGGTTCTGTCTTTGCCCCACACAATCATCTTCGCAATCATCGGGTCGTAGAAAGGTGAAATCGTATCGCCTTCGCGTACGCCGCTATCGATCCTAAATGCGGCTGGATCTGGTGCGCCGCCAAGCTCGAAATTCACGGCGCTTGGAGTACGTGCATGGCGCAAAGTACCGATCGACGGCAAGAAACCTTTTTCAGGATTTTCTGCATACACACGCGCTTCAATCGCGTGACCGTGAATCTGCAATTGCGACTGTTGCAAAGGCAATTGTTCACCCGCTGCGACACGTAACTGCCACTCTACCAAATCCGTGCCTGTAATCATTTCGGTCACAGGATGTTCCACCTGCAAACGGGTGTTCATTTCCATAAAATAGAAAGAACCATCTTGGTTGGCGATGAACTCGACTGTGCCGGCACCGACATAGCCGACCGCTTTCGCTGCCGCCACCGCCGCTTCACCCATCGCGGCACGACGTTCTGCTGTCATACCAGGAGCTGGTGCTTCTTCCAATACTTTTTGATGACGACGTTGTACTGAACAATCGCGCTCAAATAGATAAACACAATTACCATGCGTATCGGCAAATACTTGAATCTCAATATGGCGAGGACGTTGCAAATATTTTTCAGCAAGCACTTTATCGTCGCCAAAAGAATTGATCGCTTCGCGCTTGCAAGATGCCAAGCCATCTTTGAAGTCTGCAGATTTCTCGATCACGCGCATGCCTTTACCACCGCCGCCTGCGCTGGCTTTCAACAATACGGGATAGCCAATGCGATCTGCCTCGCCTTGCAAGAAATCTGGGTCTTGATTGTCACCATGATAGCCAGGCACCAAAGGTACATTGGCTTTTTCCATCAAAGATTTGGCCGCAGACTTGCTACCCATGGCTTCAATCGCAGAAGCTGGTGGGCCGATAAACGCAATACCCGCTTTCGCGCACGCATTCGCAAACTCACTATTCTCAGACAAGAAACCATAGCCAGGGTGAATCGCTTGCGCACCGGTTGCCAACGCCACTTCGATAATCTTATCGGCACGCAGATAACTTTCTTTGGCGGCTGCAGGACCAATCAATACCGCTTCATCACACACCGCCACATGCTTAGCATTGGCATCTGCTTCGGAATACACCGCCACAGTCTTAATGCCCATGCGACGCGCAGTCGCGGCAACACGGCAAGCAATTTCGCCACGGTTGGCGATGAGGATTTTGCTAAACATGATTTTTATCTTTCTTCTCTAATTCAAATATTAACAAGCTCGAGTTGAACATCTTTTTCTTCAAAAACAAGCATCCATTCCGACGCGCCGGTTTGATCGCAACACTCGAGGATGTAACCTGGCGGATGTTCATAAACTTCCACAATTGTCGCAACATCGCCAACTTTAGGCACTCGCAAATTAAAAGCGTCCGATACAAACTCGCAGTTAGCACTCATACCAAGCAAACGAACCACATCGTAAATTTTAAAATTCATTTTCGCTTTATTCGTCGACTTAATATTAAAGCTCCGCGCTCGCTACGCCCTCGGGGCAAAAAAATTAACTACAACTACCTGCTTTCTTCTCCACCACGCCACGCGTTTTCAAACCCAATTTCTCCAACAAGACTTTATCGTCTTCGGCTTCTGGATTATCTGTCGTCAACAGTTTGTCGCCATAGAAAATCGAATTCGCACCAGCCAAGAAACACATTGCTTGCACTGCTTCGCCCATTTGACGGCGGCCGGCAGATAAACGCACGCGCGCTTTTGGCATAGTGATGCGAGCTACAGCGATGGTGCGGACGAATTCCAATGGGTCAAGCGGATCAAGCCCATGTAAAGGTGTGCCTTCAACTTGCACCAAATGATTCACTGGTACAGATTCTGGATAAGGATTTAAGTTCGCTAATTGCGCGATCAAACCTGCACGTTGACGACGTGTTTCGCCCATGCCGACAATACCGCCACAGCAGACTTTGAGACCAGCTGTACGCACGTGACCTAGCGTATCCAAGCGATCTTGGTAATCACGTGTCGAAATCACGTTGTTGTAGAACTCTGGTGCGGTATCGAGATTGTGGTTGTAGTAATCCAAACCTGCATCTTTCAAACGCTGCGCTTGCTCTTCTTTGAGCATGCCCAAAGTCGCGCAAGTTTCTAAGCCCATCGCTTTCACTTCGCGTACCATGGTTTCGACTTTTTCCATGTCCCTATCTTTGGGTGAGCGCCATGCTGCGCCCATACAGAAACGGGTCGCACCACTTTCGCGTGCTGCTTTCGCTGCATTCAAGACTTCGCGCACATCCATCATTTTTTTCGCTTCAACGCCCGTGTCGTAACGTGCGGCTTGTGGGCAATAGCCACAATCCTCTTCACAGCCACCGGTTTTGATAGACAACAAGGTTGCCAATTCCACGTCACCATTCGGAAAATTTTCACGATGCAAAACTTGCGCCTTGAAGAGCAAATCATTGAACGGCAGATCAAACAATGCCATGACGTCTTCTACCGGCCAAGTCTCCGCCGTAATCGGCTTGACTGGTGCTTGAAACGAGATGGGCGCACTAGGGATTGCACCTGCAGTTGTACCCGTCGCTGCTTCGTTGTTCAAAGTTTGTTCCATGATCTCTTCCTTACTTCAATAAATTCAAATCCACATACTGACTCGCTTGCGCAACCTGATCGGCAGCTAAGCGCGGCACTACACCTAAACATGGCGCGCCTAGGCGCTGCCGTAATGCTTCTACATTTTCATCAAAGAACCGCATTTCCGTGTCAACCGTATTCGCCACCCATGCGGCCAAACGCAAACCGCTAGCGCGAATCGCTTGCGCGGTGAGCAGTGCATGGTTGATGCAACCCAAACGCATCCCCACCACCAGAATCACGGGCAAGCCCAAACGCTGCGCCAAATCGACGGTACTCGTATCATCATCCAAGGGCACGCAAAATCCACCTACACCTTCCACCAAAACCACATCCGCGAGGCCTTGTGCTTGTTGATAGCAGTACTGAATATGCTGCACATCCATCTTCACGTTTTCTAACCGCGCCACAATATGCGGTGCCGCTGGGGTACGCATCAAATAAGGCACGACGATTTCTTGTGGTGCTTTCACGCTCGATGCTGCAACCAAACTAGCTACATCTTCGTTATGCAAAACACCGTCGATTTCATCTGCACCTGAAGCGATAGGCTTCATCCCTAGCGTCGATCTTCCTTGCTGCGTGAAAGCGCGTAGCAAAGCCGACGTAATGAAAGTCTTGCCGATTTCTGTATCAGTGCCAGTGATGAAATAATCGTTTGTTCTGTTTTGCATTTATAAAAATCTATCTGGTTACAAACTGCATTACGCGACATTTACATTCCCTCCCCCTTCAAGGGGAGGGCTAGGGTGGGGATGGGTTTCTCAAATCAAGCTAGTCACACATGATCGGCTAAAACCCATCCCCCATCCCAACCTTCCCCTTGAAGGGGAAGGAGACAAACAACCCAGCGCTATACCTTCGTTCGCCCTCCCACCTGCGGGAGAGCGAACTTAAAAACCTCACACTTCCAAACCATTCACAGCATCAATCAACAATGCCAAATCTTCCGAGGTATGCGCAGCAGACAAAGTAATCCGCAAACGCGCTGCTCCTACTGGCACGGTTGGTGGCCGTATCGCCGGCACCCAAAATCCTTGTTCGTACAAACATGCCGCGGCTTGCAAACTCTCAGCATTGTCACCAATCACGATAGGCTGCACTGCGGTATCAGATGGCATTAAAGTCCAGCGTTTAAGCTTCAAATCGCGGCGCAATTGCGCAATCAACACCTGCAAATGAGCACGGCGCGCATGTCCTTCTTCGCCTTGGATAATATCTAAACTCGTCAATAGGGCATGTGCCAAGGCCGGTGGTGCAGCGGTCGTATAAATGTAAGGACGCGCCTTGTTGACCAACCATTCAATCACATCGGCATGTGCAGCCACAAAAGCGCCGCCGACTCCAGCCGATTTGCCTAAAGTGCCCATATAGACAAGATTAGGCGAACGCAGATTGAAGTGCTCCAAGACGCCACGACCATTCGCACCTAAGGCACCAAAGCCATGCGCATCATCAATCACCAGCCATGCATTAAACTCTTCGCACAAGGCGAGCAATTCTGGCACGGGAGCCAGGTTGCCATCCATACTAAAGACGCTATCGCTAACCACGATTTTCGTCGCTGCTGAAGACGCTTGCAGCATACTACGCAAACTCGCGACATCGCCATGCGGATACACCTGCAATTTTGCGCGCGACAATTTAGCGCCATCAATCAAAGACGCATGATTCAGCGATTCGGAAAATAATTCCGTCTTTTTACCAGACACCGCAGCCAAGCCCGCCAATACGGCGAGATTCGCCATATAGCCGGTGCAAAAATACAGCGCTTTGGCGTTCACCAAATGCGGCGCGACAAATTCAGCAAGGCGCTCTTCAAGAACAGCGTGGGCGCGACTGTGGCCACTAATCAAATGCGAAGCACCACTACCCACCCCGTACAGATTGGCGCCATCTTGCAAAGCGGCGACAATTTTTGGATGCGCGGCCAAGCCGAGATAATCATTACTACAAAACGCCAGCATATCGCGACCGTCAACTTTGACACGCGGGGCACTCGGGCTCTCTGCATGACGGCGACGACGACGCAAACTCTTCGCGTCTAAGGCCGCTAATTCATGTTGGATTTGATCGAGTAGAATCACGCTGCTTCTCCCATCACTTGGTTGAAGACTTTCAGCATGCGCTCGCCAACTATACTTATTTCTTCTTGATTCACAATATACGGTGGCATCAAATACACGGTGTTGCCAATTGGACGCAACAATAATTCTTCTTGCAAAGCCTGGGTAAAGAAACGGCGCGAGAATGTTTTTGCAGCGGGGGTATTGGCGTCATCAAACACGGCATCGAAAGCCCACATCATGCCCTGCTGACGGAAATGTTTGACTTGATGATGCTGCGCGAGCGGCTGCAAGGCCTCAGTGATGCTCGCCGCCTTCACGCGATTTTGCGCCAACACATCATCCGTCTCGAAAATTTCTAAGGTTGCCAATGCAGCGCGGCAGGCCAAGGGATTGCCGGTGTAAGAATGTGAATGTAAAAATCCACGACGCACATCGCTATCGTAAAAGCCTTGATAAATCGCTTCGCGCGTCATCACCAAAGACAACGGCAGATAACCGCCGCTAATGCCCTTCGATAAGCACACGAAATCAGGCCAGATTTGCGCATTTTCGCAAGCGAAGAAAGTGCCAGTGCGACCGCAACCGACCGCGATTTCATCCCCAATCAAATGCACTTGATACTGATCGCACAAGGCGCGTACCAAACGCAAATACTCTGAATCATGCATGGCGAAACCCGTCGCGCATTGCACCAAAGGTTCTAAGATCACCGCTGCAATTTTGCCTGCACGTTCTTGCAAGCAGCGTTCCATATCCGCCGCAGCACGACGTGCAATGTCAATCGCAGTCCCACCTTCTTTCACCTGGCGCGCATCTGGTGAAGCGACCACATGCGCATTGCGGATCATGGGTCCATAAGCATCGCGGAACAAAGCCACATCCGTCACGGCCAGCGCGCCTATGGTCTCACCGTGGTAACTACCTTTAAGGCAGATAAATTCTTGTTTCTCGGTTTGACCTTGATTGCGCCAAAAATGGAAACTCATTTTCAAGGCGATTTCGGTGGCGGATGCGCCATCCGATGCGTAGAAGCAGTGACCTAGCACACCACCAGTTAAGGCTGATAATTTTTCGGATAAACGTATCACAGGCTCATGGGTAAAACCCGCCAACATCGCATGTTCTAATTGATCGAGTTGATCTTTGAGCGCGGCATTAATACGCGGGTTAGCATGACCAAACAGATTGACCCACCATGAGCTAATGCCATCGAGGTAACGCTTACCTTCCATATCGACCAGCCACGCACCGCGGCCATGACTGACCGGAATCAAAGGCATGGTTTCGTGGTGCTGCATTTGCGTGCACGGATGCCACACGCTTTGCAGACTACGTTTTACCCAGTCGGATGTGCTAGCTGATGTATTCACTGCGTTCAAAATATTCCTAAAACTTATCTCAAATTTCTTGTTGCTATACCGGACTTAATCCAGCATCTATGTTCTACGTTTTTTGTAGGGCACTCGGAACTTGCGCGGTAGTTCGACCGTTATCCGGCGCGGGTTGCACCCGCCCTACAAATTCTCGAACCTCTTTAACCACTCTGATTCGAATTCAGAACGGACTAATTCTTTTACATTAAATTGACTATCCGACGCAATCACTTCAATTCCGGGCCAAGGTTTTTCTCCTAACATGGTTTCACCTACATCTTCAATATTTTCAGCAAAACCTTTATGCCCATCTCGAAACAACTCTATCTTGCGTACTTCCCAGCCTTCACCATCAATTTCAGCAATTATTGAGATTGGGTAGTCTTCGTCTTCGTGTATCCAATCAACTTGGAAATAACGCATAGATTCTCCAGTTATTACTATTGAGAGCGCGCAACCCGTCCCACGAACTTGTTTTTGGTTCCCTCTCCCGCTTGCGAGGGAAGGGGGTAAAACCCGCCATTATACGTGATCACACTAACCAACTCGGCTTGCGCTTCTCAAGAAAAGATCGCACACCTTCACGTCCTTCTTCAGAGGCGCGAATCACGGCAATTCCTTCCACCGTATTCGCAATCAACTCTGGCGTAATTTCACGCGCACCAACCTCGCGCACCAAGACTTTAGCTTGTGCAACTGCGTTCGGACTATTCGTCACCAGCGCTTTAACGATCTCTGCGACTTTAACGCTCAATGCATCAGCAGCGACCACTTCATGCACGAAGCCAATACGCAAAGCCTGCGCTGCGTCGAATCGCTCCGCCGTTAAAAAGTAGCGACGTGCGGCATTCTCACCCATGGCTTTAATCACGTAAGGTGAAATCGTGGCAGGAATTAAGCCCAGCTTGACCTCGCTCAAGCAGAACTGCGCGGTATCGACCGACACAATCACATCACAAGCCGCGACTAAGCCCATGCCACCCGCATAGCAATCGCCCTGCACTTGTGCCACCACGGGTTTAGTACAGGTATAAATCGCCGCCAACATCGCCGCTAATTGCCCAGCATCGGCAAGGTTCTCAGCATGCGTATAGTCAGCCATCTTTTTCATCCAATTGAGGTCGGCACCGGCGCAGAACGCAGGACCATTCGCCGCCAACACAATCGCGCGAATACTGCTATCGCCACTCAATTCATGAAACACCTGCGTAATCTCAGCAATCGTCGTCTCATTAAACGCATTGCGTACGTCAGGACGATTGAGAGTAACGATGGCAACTTTGTTGTCGCGCGTGAGGGTGAGGGTTTGGTACATGTTACATCCTTCATATTACGAAAAACCTCTCAACGCCGAGACGCAGAGGCGCTGAGAAAATCGAAAACAGAGAAAACCTCTCTTCTAAGGTTTTACTCTGCGTCTCAGCGCCTCGGCGTTGAGGGGTTTTAAAATTACATCCTAAATATGCCAAATTTAGCGTCTGGAATCGGCGCATTCAAAGCTGCGCTCAACCCCAGCCCCAACACCATACGCGTATCCGCTGGATCAATCACACCGTCATCCCACAAGCGCGCCGATGCATAGTAAGGATGGCCTTGGTGTTCGTATTGATCTTTGATCGGTTGTTTAAACGCTGCCTCTTCTTCAGCGCTCCAGCTACCACCTTTGGCTTCGATACCATCACGACGCACGGTTGCCAACACGCTCGCGGCTTGCTCGCCGCCCATCACAGAAATACGGGCATTCGGCCACATCCACATGAAGCGCGGTGAATAGGCACGACCACACATACCGTAGTTACCCGCACCGAAACTACCGCCAATAATCACCGTGAACTTGGGGACATTCGCCGTCGCCACCGCCGTCACCATCTTGGCACCGTTACGTGCGATACCTTCGTTTTCATATTTACGACCGACCATAAAGCCAGTGATGTTTTGCAAGAACACCAGCGGGATCTTACGTTGGCAGCACAGCTCAATGAAATGCGCGCCCTTCAAAGCGGCTTCAGAAAACAAAATACCGTTGTTGGCGACGATACCAACCGGCATGCCGTGAATATGCGCAAAACCACAAACCAGCGTCGTGCCATAACGTGCTTTAAATTCATCGAAGTGGCTGCCATCAACGATGCGGGCGATCACTTCACGCACGTCGAAAGGCTTGCGCGTATCGACTGGAATCACGCCATACAATTCACTGGCCGGATATTTCGGTTCTTCGACTGGCTTCAACACCACCGTCTGTGGTTTGTGACGATTCAAATGTGAAACGATGCCGCGCGCCAAAGACAATGCATGCGTATCGTTTTGCGCCAGATGATCTGCCACGCCAGACAAACGCGTATGCACATCACCACCGCCCAGATCTTCCGCACTCACCACTTCACCAGTCGCGGCTTTCACCAAGGGCGGGCCCGCCAAGAAAATCGTGCCTTGATCTTTGACGATAATCGACTCATCACTCATCGCTGGCACGTAAGCGCCACCCGCAGTACAAGAGCCCATCACCACTGCGATTTGCGGAATGTCTTTGGCAGACATATTGGCTTGGTTGTAGAAAATACGGCCGAAGTGATCGCGATCTGGAAACACTTCATCTTGATTCGGCAAGTTCGCACCACCGCTATCGACGAGATAGATACAAGGCAAATTATTTTGCTCGGCGATCTCTTGTGCTCGCAAATGTTTTTTCACCGTCATCGGGAAATACGTGCCGCCTTTGACCGTCGCATCGTTACAGACGATCACACATTCTTGCCCAGCTACGCGACCAATACCCGTGATCACACCTGCGCTCGGTGCCGCATCCGCATCGTTCTTTTCTTTATACATATTGAACGCCGCTAACTGCGAGAATTCGAGAAATGGCGTGCCCGGATCGAGCAACATTTGCACGCGATCACGCGGTAGCAACTTACCGCGCGCCAAATGCTTTTCGCGCGCGGCTTCACCGCCCCCCAAAGATATCTGGGCGATTTTCGCTTTGAGATCATCGACGATCAACTGCATCGCCGCTGCATTGGCTTTGAAATCATCGGAACGAGGGTTCAATTTAGAATCTAATGTTGTCATAATTTTTTATCCGAAAAACTGCAAAAAATACTTAAAAGATTGAGGCGCAGAGCTTCTATTTTAGTGAAGGTCTCACAAGCATCTAGAATCTTCATCATTCCCGCGAAAGCGGGAATCCACGTGGATCTCATGCCCTTTATGCGAATGAACATGGATTCCCGCTTTCGCGGGAATGACGATCACAGGTATCGACTTCAACACTCGTGAGAAGGCCTCAATGCATTCTCAATTCCAAATTTCAGCGACTCTACGACTACGAACTTTCATTTCTTTATTCGTAAATTCCATCTACATAAAACCATTTGCCATCGTATTTCACGAAGCGACTCTTTTCGTGTAAGCGATGGGCTTTGCCACCAATTTTGTAACGCGCGACAAATTCCACCATCGCTTCTTTTTCTTGTGCTGTGTGCTTTTTTACTTCCAACCCTAACCACTTGGTTCCGCCACCATCGGTGATGCGTTCATGAGGGCAAGTTCTTTCGTCCCACGTCGCTCGCAAGTACGCCTCGTCGTTGAGCGTGTAGGCGGTGTAACGTGAGCGCATTAATGCTTCTGCAGTTGGCGCGACTTCTGCGCCGCTGATATAGCGATTGCAGCATTCATTGAATTCTTTGTTGGTGCCACAGGGGCAGATTGTTTTACTCACGCTTTACCTAATCTATTCTCACAATTTTTTAATACCGATAAGTTCCCTCCCTTTCAAGGGGAGGGTTAGGGTGGGGATGGGTTTCTTCTAAGCGTCCACGCTACATTCTCATTTGCAATGACCCATCGCAATTCCTATCTTTGGTACGACTCAACTTTAATTCAATCTCAACTTTTACAGGTCGGGTGTGGCCCGACAGCCAGTTACCTTTTTTGTTTCGCCAAAAAAGGTAACCCAAAAAAGGCGACCGCACTTCACAGCCCTTCGGGTTCCCAATGCTGCGACACAAAAAATGGGAAAGCGTTGAAACTCGCTTCGCTCAGACAACAACGCTTTCTTTTTCCATTTTCTGTGCCGCATCATTGGCTGTTCAGAAGCGGAAGTCTGCACGTGCCCACACGCTTACACTAATCACCTATCTTCAATTCAATCTGCGCACCATCAGGCAAATCATGAATCTGTCGCGCGATATCACCTGAAAATCGAATCTGCTCAATTTGATCGAGCACAGTAAAATTATTTTGTGCATATTCACCGCCCAAAATACTTGGAATCTTAAAATGATACTTTTTACCGTCTAATAGCGGGCCAAATTTCTCTTCCGCAGATGCGACCAGAGACTCCATATACCAGTCTTCGAGAAACGACTGGTCAACGGACAATTGATCGAACTGTTCTTTTGAATCAGCGACAATTTTGCAATAACAATCTTCCGGACACAGTCGCCAATACGTCCCCAAATCATCTTCGATGATTAAATTCCCAAATGGGTTTTCGCCAACTATGGATGCTGGACGAATACCAATCCAACCCCATGCGACTAAAATCTCTTGAATAAGCTGACTAGAACTATTCACCGATGTCAAACTTTCCTCTCTTTCACCGCCGTAGGCGCCCCTGCTGCTTTCCAAGCACCAAATCCACCGTCGATGTGCCCGACGTTTTCTAGGCCCATGTCTTGTACCGTCTTGGTCGTCAAGGCACTGCGCCAGCCGGCTGCGCAGAATAGGATGAATTCTTTTTGTTCGCCGAATACAGGTTTGAAATAAGGTGAATCTGGGTCAACCCAAAATTCGATCATGCCACGTGGTGCGTGAAAGGCTCCTGGGATGATGCCTTCGCGTTCTAGTTCACGAATGTCGCGGACGTCGATGAATTGCACTTGCGGATCGCCTAATTTGGCTTGCGCTTCTGCCACGCTATAGGTTTTGATCTGCGCGTTGGCTTCTTCCACTAATTGTTTGTAGCCTTTTTTCATGTCTCTTCCAATCTCGCTTTTACCGCATCTCTTCTCTCGTAGGGCGGGTGCAACCCGCGCCGCACATAGGTCGGTTAGCGTTGCACGACGTTATGGCGGCGCGGGTTGCACCCGCCCTACAACATCAAAACCCGCCTGTAGCCAACCATTTTTCTAATTGCGGCAACCTATCATTCCCCCAGAATGGCTCGCCATCTACGATCACCCATGGTGCGCCGAACACGCCTTTGCTGACGGCCTCTTCGCAGGCTGCTGCCAACTGGGCTTTATAGCCTTCATCTTTGCAGGCGGCCGCAGCGGCTGCGCCGTCTAAGCCCATGCCACTAACAAATTCCGCCAACCATGCGATGTCATTCAAACCCGCTGGGCCAGAGAAATATGCCTCGGTCACACCACGCGTAAATTCACCCACACGTCGTGGAGCAACTTCTTTCATCCATAAACAAATTCGTGCGGTGTTTTGCGTATTAATCGGAAATGGTTTCGGCAAAATAAATGGAAAACCTGCGAAACGAGCTGAGCGCTCCATATCATGCTGGTGATAATTCGCCATAATAGGCGGGCGCATTGTTAGTGGGCTTGAATTGGTCGTCTTAAACACTACGCCCAACAACATCGGTTTCCAATCAATGCTATAGCCGTACTTAACCGCCAAGTCCTCGATCACTTGTGTGGTCAAGTAGGCGTAAGGTGAGACGTAGTCAAACCAGTATTCGATGCGTTTGTTCATTTTTTCAGATCTTTCTTTACTGTCGAAGCGGCAAAGTCACTTCTGTCAATACCGTTTATGAATTAAAAAATAAAACGTTAATACAGACCTACTCGTTTAAGAAGTTCGTTAACATCTACAAGAGCTTCTTCTGCAAAAACTTTTTCCCAAGATGGTGTTGGGCAATCGGGTTCTTGTACCGCAATATAAAGTCTATTACCTTCGGCAATCCATTGCACCTTAAAACCTTCGGCTAAACACCCTACGATTTGAGACTCTACATCTGACATAGATACGTCGATTGCATTTGGCTGACCAACTCCACTATAGTGAACGAGCCGACAAGAATCTAATTGCGCACACTTAAAGTAGGTTGCGAATTCCAATAATGCTTTCTCAAGCTCAGCGTTTTTACTTGTCATGACGTATAAATAGTTTTCGATGCGTCAAATTTAATCCATCAACCCACGGCCAATCAAAATCTTCTGTATATCCGAACTACCTTCATAGATTTGACATACACGGACATCGCGATAAATACGTTCGACGGGGAAGTCGCTGACATAGCCATAGCCGCCGTGAATTTGAATCGCATCGGAACACACTTTTTCTGCCATTTCAGATGCAAATAATTTCGCCATCGCCGCTTCTTTTAAGCATGGTTTACCTGCATCTTTCATGCTTGCTGCATGCCAAATCAATTGGCGTGCGGCTTCGATTTGTGTCGCCATATCCGCCAAGCGGAATTGCACAGCTTGATGTTCAAAAATAGCCTTGCCAAATGTGCGCCTATCTTTGGCGTAGGCTAAGGCTGCTTCGAACGCTGCGCGTGCCATACCTACTGATTGCGAAGCGATACCGATGCGACCGCCTTCCAAACCGGACAAAGCGATCTTGTAGCCCATACCTTCTTCACCGATTAAATTGGCTGCAGGGATGTGGCAATTTTCGAACAAGATTTGTGCGGTGTCGGAGGAGTGTTGTCCCATTTTGTGCTCGAGGCTGGCCACGATATAACCTGGCGTTTTCGTATCGACCCAGAATGCGCTAATTCCTTTTTTGCCTGCGGCTTTATCAGTCACTGCCATCACGATTGCAACATCGGCGTGCTTGCCGCTGGTGATGAATTGCTTTACGCCGTTCAACACGTATTCGTCGCCTTCACGCTTTGCGGTAGTACGTAAATCAGAAGCGTCACTACCTGCATGCGGTTCAGTCAAACAAAACGCGCCGAGTTTTTCGCCGCTGGCGAGAGGACGTAACCATTGTTCTTTTTGCTCTGCGTTGGCATACATCATGCCGATGCTGCAGACCGGGCAATTATTCACGGATACGACAGTAGAAGTACCGCCATCACCAGCAGCGATTTCTTCCAGCACCAGTGCCAAAGACAAATAGTCCATCCCTGCACCACCAAATTCTTCGGGCACGGCAACACCATAGGCACCCATGGCCGCGAGTTCTTTTAATTCCTCAGCAGGGAAATGGTGTTCTTTATCCCAGCGTGCAGCATTTGGCGTGATGCGTTCTTGTACAAAACTACGCACGGCGTCGCGGATCATTTCGTGTTCTGATGTTAGTTGCATGTGTTACTCGATTCTAAAATTTTAAAAAACCTACCAAGCCAACGGCGATCCGTCATAATTCAAAAACTGCCCATTCCGCACACGACTACTTTTCGCAATCACTTCGCGCATGCCAGCGACGCTGACATCAACGCTAATCTCTGCACCTGCGCCGCCCATGTCGGTTTGCACCCAACCTGGATGAAACGCGATGCACGTGGCTTTTTGCGTGCTGAGCGATGCATCTTTCAAGACCGAATTCAAGGCTGCTTTGCTGGCGCGATACAACCATGCCACATTGTTTTCGCGTAGAGCGATGGAGCCCATGCGTGAAGACAAGACGGCTAACTTGCCACTCGCGTTTTCGACCATGGGCAAAACTAAAGGCAATATGCGCATTGCGGCTAACACATTGGTGTGCATGACTTGATCAAACTCTTCTTGCTGCGGCGATTGCAAACCATTCGTTCTGGTACCAAACACACCCGCATTCAAAATAGCGACATCGATTTTTTCATCGTCGAGACGCCAAGCCAATCCTGCGCAATCATTCAAATTGTTCACGTCTAATGGCAGTGCTTCACAGCCGTGTGCTGCCAATTGCGCGAGGTCGTCGGTCTTGCGTGCAGTGGCGATTACACGCCAACCGGCTGCTTTGTATTGCCGCGCGAATTCGTGACCTATGCCGCGTGAGGCTCCGATGATTAAGGCTGTTGGCATTGCTTTTACTCCGTTCTAATACGGTAAAAAATTCTTTGTCGCTCCTGCGAAGGCAGGAGCCCAGCGTCTTTCCTTACTCAAGCAACGCCACTGGATTCCTGCCTACGCAGGAATGACGGGCTACTTGGCATTACCGCTTCTGAACCGCCCTCACCCTAGCCCTCTCCCGCTTGCGGGAGAGGGGACTTTCTCAATTACACCAACTCAATCGCCATCGCTGTCGCTTCACCGCCACCGATACACAAAGACGCCACACCGCGCTTACCGCCGCGTGCTTTCAAGGCACCGATCAAAGTTACGATGATACGAGCACCCGATGCGCCGATTGGATGACCGAGTGCACAAGCGCCACCGTGCACGTTCATCTTGTCATGTGGAATACCGAGATCATGCATCGCCGCCATAGGCACTGCGGCAAACGCTTCGTTAACTTCAAACAGATCGACATCCGCTGTCGTCCAACCTACTTTTTTGTAGAGCTTTTCAATCGAGCCAACAGGCGCAGTCGTGAACCAGCCTGGTTCTTGTGCATGCGTTGCGTGACCCAAGATTTTAGCGATAGCCGTTAAGCCCAATTCTTTCGCTTTGGATTCGCGCATCAAGACTAAGGCTGCTGCTCCATCGTTGATGGAAGACGAAGATGCTGCTGTGATGGTGCCGTCTTTTTTGAAGGCTGGCTTCAAGTTTGGAATCTTGTCGAGCTTGGCTTTCAATGGGCCTTCGTCTTTATCGATGACCACATCGCCGCCACGACCAGAGACTGTCACTGGTGTGATTTCCCAAGCAAAAGCACCGCTGGAAGCAGCTGCTTGTGCACGTGTCACAGAAGCGATAGCAAACGCATCTTGCGCTTCACGTGTGAAGCCATATTTGGAAGAACAATCTTCCGCGAATGTGCCCATGCTACGACCTTTGTCATACGCGTCTTCCAAACCGTCGAGCATCATGTGATCCATAATCGTGCCGTGACCGATACGATAGCCGCCACGTGCTTTAGGAATGATGTACGGCGCATTGGTCATGGATTCCATACCGCCAGATACGAGCACCTCGTTACTACCAGCGAGCAGGGCATCGTAAGCCATCATCGTCGCTTTCATCGCTGAGCCACACATCTTAGACAAAGTGACTGCACCAGTGGAAAACGGCAAACCCGCTGCCAACAAAGCTTGGCGCGCTGGAGCTTGGCCTTGACCTGCCATCAAGCAGTTACCGAACAAGACTTCTTCGATCAATTCTGGTTTAACACCAGCACGTTCAACTGCCGCCTTAATCGCCACAGCACCGAGTTGGCTCGCTGTCAAAGAAGCGAAATCACTTTGAAACGCACCCATAGGTGTACGAGCGGCGCCGACGATTACGATAGGATCATTCATGGTTTTCTCCAAAATTATTGATAAGAACTTTTACACTTCTCCTTCCCATTCAAGGGGAAGGTCGGGATGGGGATGGGTTTCCATCGACGAATTGTCGATATCCGTTACACAAACGAAACCCATCCCCACCCTAACCCGCCCCTTGAAGGGGCGGGGACTTAATACTCAAACAACTTCCTACTAAATTTTCTGCTTCAAGAGGCTGACGCAATCGCATCCCAGCTAGGCGTGTCGTCGAAGACAGTGAGCATGCACGGCAAGGCGACACAACAACGCTGGGGCGCGATTGCGTCAGCCGCCCCTAAATCGAATGGATTGAGGGTATGGAAAAACATCATCCACCTTACCCTTCACAATTCTGTCTTTACGCTCTTGCCAATACTGTGCAGTTAGCAAGTCGGCGTGGTGCTTCATAAAATACTGTTTAACCTTGGCATTACCCAGCAAGAAGGTGCCGAACTGTTCTGGGAACACATCATTCTTCGCAATGGGATACCAAGGCTCTGCCGACATTTCATCTTCTTCATTGCGTGGCTGTGGAATGTTCCTGAAATTGCAGTCAACGATGGTTTCAATCTCATCGTAGTCATAGAACACCACCCGCTTATGGCGCGTCACACCGAAATTCTTGTACAACATATCGCCAGGGAAAATATTTGCCCCGACTAATTCTTTGATCGCGTTGCCGTACTCGACAATTGCATGTTCCATCGCTGCGTCATCGCCTTTTTGCTCAGCCTCTGTCAGCCAAATATTCAGAGGTGTCATGCGGCGTTCGATGTACAAATGTTTGATGATCACTTCATCATCACTCACTTCTAAAATCGAAGGCGCATAGCGACGAATTTCTGCCAATAGGTCTTCGGAAAAACGTGCGCGCGGAAATGCCACATCGGAATACTCTAAGGTATCTGCCAAACGCCCGACGCGATCATGGTTCTTAACCAGTTGATACTTTTCTTTAATCAGCGCTTTGGTTGTTTCTTTTGGCGGTGGGAAGCTATCTTTGATGAGTTTGAAAACGTAGGGAAAAGATGGCAAAGCAAATACCAACATCACCAAACCGCGAATACCGGGCGCGGCTTCTATCATGTCTGAGGAATACTTGAGGTGATGCAGGAAGTCACGGTAAAACAAATTCTTGCCATGCTTTTGCAAACCCAACATCGTATAAATTTCACTGCGCGGTTTGCGCGGCAAAATGCTGCGAATGAATTGTACGTAGGCCGACGGCACATCCATATCGACCATGAAGTAAGCGCGCGTGAACGAAAACAAGACGGTTATATGTATGTTTTCGAACAAGATCGTGTCGAGGATCAACTCCCTATTTTTATTGTGAATAATGGGAATCACAAACGGCATTTCTTGATTGCCGTTGATACTTTTGCCGATGATGTAGGCGGCTTTGTTGCGGAAGAACAGACTCGCTAAAACTTGAAACTGGTGATTCGGTTCGAAACGCATTTCACCAAATTGCTCGAGCAAACGCGCTTCTACTTTCGCCAAATCAGCATCGAGATGCGCGAATGGTGTTTGCAATTGGAAGTTAGTGACGATACGCTTTAAGCTAAAACTCAGGCCATCAGCTGCTGGGTAATAGACACGATAGGTCGCGGGCGTATCTTCGCGCTCGATATAGTCAGTTGCTGTCGCTGGTCGAACGAAAATGAAGTCGTTATGAAAGTAAGTGCGATGGAGAAGCTTGGTACAAACAGTATTGAAGAAAGTTTCAGCTAACTCAGGTCGCAAATGATCGATCAACAAACCCATGTAATGCAGTTTTACTTCGCGCCACACTTCATCGGTTAAATCGTCACTGTCGTACTCATCTTCCAGAATCTGTACACATTCTTTGGCGCGCTTATCGTAGTAAGCAATACGCTCACGCGCATCTTCTTGTGCGGCTTTCCAATCACCACGTTCAAATCGCTGCTTCGCCAACTGCGTCGTCGCGCGGAACAAACGGTAATGCTTATCAAAACCGTCGAGTATGGTCCTTGCAATGTCGAATGCAATTTGCGAAGACAACAATTTAGGAAAGGCGATTTGGGGCATCAGCGTCAACCGTTTCAAAACCTCTCAACACAAACTCGCAAGGACCCGAGTTCAACGATTTTCAGAATTGCGTACTACGAACCAATGACCGTTGAGAAATTCGATTATGGGGAGGCAGTTCAAGGCGCCGCCCGCAGCAATATGTCAATATTGCGAGGATCGGCAACGCCGAAATGCGCCCCAGAATCGGATTTATCAATGCGTCATCACAGAGTTTCGGCGAACAGCTCCCGTCCTATTAACATACGGCGGATTTCGCTCGTACCCGCACCAATCTCATACAACTTCGCATCACGCCACAAGCGACCCACTGGGTATTCGTTGATATAACCATTACCACCCAAAGTTTGGATCGCTTCGCCTGCCATCCATGTGGCTTTTTCAGCGGAATACAAAATCGCGCCAGCTGCATCTTTGCGCAAAGCACGTGTAGCTTCTGGTGTTTTCGCACGTACGCAAGCTTCACCGACTGCGTAAACGTATGCCTTACATGCCATCATGGTGGAGTACATATCAGCGATTTTGCCTTGCATCAGTTGGAATTCACCAATCGCTTGACCAAATTGTTTGCGTTCGTGGATATAAGGAACCACCACATCCATACACGCTTGCATAATGCCCAATGGGCCGCCAGACAAAACTGCACGTTCGAAGTCCAAGCCGGACATCAAAACGTTGACGCCTTTGCCAACGCCACCGAGTACGTTTTCCACTGGCACTTCGCAATCTTGGAAAACCAACTCGCCAGTGTGTGAACCACGCATACCGAGCTTATCGAGTTTTTGTGCAATGCTAAAACCTTTGTAACCTTTTTCGATGATGAAGGCTGTCATGCCACGTGGGCCGGCTTCCAGATCTGTCTTCGCATACACCACTAAAGTGTCTGCATCAGGACCATTGGTGATCCACATTTTGTTACCGTTCAAGACGTAACGATCGCCTTTCAGATCAGCGCGCAACTTCATACTAACAACATCGGAACCCGCGTTTGGCTCGGACATCGCCAAAGCGCCAACGTGTTCACCCGAGATCAACTTCGGCAAGTACTTCGCTTTTTGTTCGGCATTGCCGTTACGATTGATTTGGTTCACACACAAATTCGAGTGCGCACCGTAGGACAAACCAACAGAAGCAGAAGCGCGCGAAATTTCTTCCATGGCGATAATATGCGCGAGGTAACCCATATTTGCGCCGCCGTATTCCTCGGAAACTGTCATACCGAGCAAACCCATTTCACCCATTTTCTTCCACAGGTGCATAGGGAATTGATCTGTTTTATCCATTTCTGCTGCGAGCGGTGCAATTTCAGCCGCTGCAAATTGTTGAACTGCTTCGCGCAAAGCAGCAATGTCTTCGCCATGATCAAACGTTAAACCTGGTAAGTGCAACATAGTGTCCCCAATCTAGGTAGTAATGATATGACTTCAAGCTGCGGTAACTCGCTCACTCTACTAACAGTCCGTAGAAGCTAAGCTTGAGATTATATGCCCGCCTGAATGTCGAAAAATTTGGCAAAACAAATTAAAAGTTCATTTTGCGTCAGTCAAAAATGATACTTCTAATTGACGTTAACGTAAACGTCAATTAGAAGTATTTAGCCCTTGTTTTTGCAGATATTCACGAATGCTCACGAATATTCAGGAATTGATTTTTGCTTTATTAACAATTTCTAATAAACGCTGGCTTTCTTCTTCGTGCGCGGTGATTTCCCCTAGCATTACTTCGATGTCTTCACGTTGTTGCTCCAAAGAAGCACGATGTTTGGCCAAAACTTCTAAGAAACTCTTTAACTGAACTTCGGTATCTTTGGGCGAGTCATACATCGTCACCAGATGCTTGATTTCCGACAGGCTTAATCCCAAACGCTTGCCACGCAATGTTAATTTGAGGTGTGTGCGCTCACGTGCCGAGTACACACGATTGCGTCCACTAGGGCCTTCGCGGCTTGGACTAATCAAGCCCTGATCTTCATAAAAGCGAATTGCGCGTGGCGTAATATCAAACTCTTTTGCTAATTCGGTAATTGTATAAGTTGCCATTGCTGAATATTTTTTGTAAAGCCAAACAATAAAATTATCTTAAAAACACCCAAAAAATCTCGGTGAATGCTGGCAAAAAGCAAGATAAGCCCAACATCAATTGTGTTTTGAATTTAGAATCTTACCTGAAACGCAGTTAACGTAAACGTCAATTTAACGAATTGAGCTTCAACCCCGCAACGAACAGCTGTTGCATCACACACACAAAACTATGAACCATTTAGAACAAGAACTGCATTACCCAATGAATGACAAGTTCCCGGAAGCGGGACAAACCATAGAAATTGCCCCGGGAATTTTGTGGATAAGAATGGGATTGCCGTTCGCCCTGAATCACATCAATCTGTGGTTGATCGAAGATGACTATCAAACCGACCAAGGCAAAATTCGTGGTTGGACGATAGTCGATTGCGGTATCAATAGTGACGCGACCCGCGATGCTTGGGAAATTTTGTTTGCGTCCCATCTCAAAGGCTTGCCCGTTGTGCGCGTGATCGCCACCCACTGCCATCCCGATCATGTTGGCAGTGCTGATTGGTTGTGCACTTTATGGAATGCGCCGCTCTATATGAGCACAGGAGAATACGCATTTGCGCGCATGATGTCGGCAGGTCTGCCTGGCGTGGACGGCTCAGCGATGTTTCCACATTTCCGCAAACACGGTTTGGTCACTGCAGAGATGCAGGAAAAAATTCAAGAACGCAAAACCTATTACACGCGCTTAGTGCCGACCGTGCCAACGTCGTATCACCGTCTACAAGATGAACAAGAATTAATGATAGGCGAGCATGCTTGGCGCATAATCACAGGTTTTGGTCATTCACCTGAGCATGTTTCGTTGTATTGCGCAGATCTAAATTGCCTAATTTCTGGCGATATGGTGCTACCGCGTATTTCTACCAATGTCTCGGTATTTGCCGCTGAGCCAGAGGCCAATCCAGTTAAGCTGTACCTCGACTCCTTAACGAAATACGCGGATTTACCGGATGATGTGTTGGTATTGCCTTCGCATGGCAAACCATTCACCGGGATTCATACACGTATCCAGCAATTACGCGATCATCATGCGGAGCGCTTGCAAGAAGTATTAGATGCCTGTGTGACTCCGCTATCAGCCCACGACATTGTGCCCATCATGTTTAAACGAACACTAGATGCACATCAACTGACCTTTGCTCTTGGCGAAGCTTTAGCGCATTGCCATTATTTGTGGTTGGAAGGCAAATTGACTCGCCAGCTTGATAGCGATGAAGTGTATCGCTTTATTCGGTCTGCCAATATTTAATCAAGCATTTCACATGAACACCGTCCCCTTCTCGGTTTATCTGAAACTGATCTGTGTCGCCTTATTTTGGGGTGGCACTTTTATCGCAGGTCGCATAGTCTCTACTGAAATCCCACACATGATTGCGGCGGCTGGTCGTTTTTTAGTGGCTTGCATATTTTTACTATTGTTGGCTTGGCGAGTTGAAGGTGGCTTGCCTAAATTAAGCAGACAACAAAAACATGCTACCTTTGGGCTCGGTGCCACCGGAATATTCCTCTACAACATTTGCTTTCTAGCGGCTTTAGAGCGCATGCCCGCAGGACGTAGTGCTTTGTTTGTGTCACTGAGTCCCATCGTGACTGCACTGGCGATGGCTATCTTGTTTCGGGAGCGTTTGGGCTTCACAAAGTGGCTAGGAATCGCCATTGCTTTTGTCGGTGCGGCGGTTGTCATTACACGCGGTGATCTAATGAGCGTCGCCCATGATATTTCTCATTCTATGGGCAGCGGCGAACTGTTTATGTTAGCCGCAGTGGGTTCGTGGACCGCTTACACCATACTAGGAAAACATGCACTCAAAGGGCTATCGCCAATCGCAGCGACTACTTACGCCTCTTTGTGGGGCTTACTTTTGTTGAGCATGGGTGCGGTGAATCAATTACCGATGTTAGATACCACCAAATTAACTTGGCAAGTACTCAGCGCCATCGTATTTCTCGGTATTTTTGGTACCGTGATTGGCTTTGTTTGGTATTACGAAGGTGTGAAAACAATCGGTCCAGCACGCACTGCGGTTTTTAATAATCTGGTGCCAGTATTTGGCGTCAGTTTGAGCGCCCTGTTATTGAATGAATCAATTCTGATTTCGATGATTGTAGGCGGTGTATTAACGATAGCCGGCGTGTCCTTAACCAACCGGACGTCGCACTAAAACGTCTGTGATCTAAACAAACAAGTAAATACTCAAGGTAACAAGCGTTGCAGCAACCAGCAAGGATGGTAGGAAATAAGATTGCAGCGACTTAATGCGAGATCGTATCGGCAATTTAGTCGATGCACTTCCTTGAATTTCTGCCTGCACCTTTGCTGCACGCAGCACTTGTTGCCGAAGTTCCTCTTGCGTACTTAAACTATACATTGCAGAATATTTTGCACTTGCTTCTCGTGATGCATCTAACACAGGTGGCAGGACTCGATAATGGGACATAGAACCAATTCAAAAGGCCAGAGATGCGCCATTTGAACACGAAGCCCTCAGCAAGTTGCAGATTCAATTTAGCTATCTAAAAAGTACGATATATCGCTACGACAAGTAGCATTTTTTGCTACCTCATCGCGCAATACGACCATCCTCGGATTACGACACCTGCTAGCGAGGCTTAAAATTTCGCACGCAGCCAATTCCAACAAATTAATCCAGCAGCCGCACTTGCTAGCAAATGCTTTATCGTATGACCGCTAATAAACCCAGTAAGATACAAAATCTCGGCATCAAAGATTTCAGTCGCTTTTGCGCACACATATAAACACACAGCGCACAAAAAAACCCATCGCGTTCTACGAGCCGTTGGATAAAGATGCTGCCACACAGGAATCAACAAAATTGCCAAAAGCTGCAATCCCAGATACGGTCGTAAATCGCCAGTGTACTGCCACCACAACACAGAGAACATAGCAAACAACAGCATAATGAATACATGAGCAATCGCAAAAATCGGCGGGCGATTTTTTTGCGTCTCTAGTGTCTGCAGCACCTCTATCCGCACCGCTGCCATCAAACTGGCGCAAGCCAATGCAATCGGTAGACGATCCCAAAATAGACGACCATCATCGGGAGCCCAATGATAATAAGCAGAGCCAAAGCAAGTCATCAGAATTGACAATAAAAATATCAGATAGGCGAAGTCCTTCACTTGCCAACGATGAGTATGCGTCTTTGAATTTGCCGAAGTTTGACTTACATGTTGCACCTGCCGATTTGATTTTCGAAAGAGTACGTAGGTAGCAAGTAATCCCACTAGTCCCGTCAATCCAAATGCCATATTACTCAGCACATCCATCGTATTTGGAATCGCAAAATACCGCCGCGTGTCAGCAAATTGATGGTAATCCTCGTATTGCAAAATCACACCATGCATCAGCATAGCCAACACGCATATCGTCACTAAAATCGTTGGTAATATTCGCCACTGCTTATTCATCGCGCACCTGTACTCAGAAATGTTTAGAAGGAATAGAGATGCGCAGCATCGCAAGAACTGATCGAAATTCAAAACATCAATGACAAAGTGTAGTAATCACAAAAGATTCGTCGCAAATCACGCTACCCTGAGCGGATCGTGATTCAACATATTCAAGCGAGATACATCATGGTAAAGTAAGCCTCATTCAAATTCGGCACATTCCATCACAGGGTAATTGCAGCAATAAGGAATGCAGGAATAAATATAGCCATTTTTTAGAGATTTGATTGCCAGCTTTCTTCAGTATCTAATCGAAAAAACACAAACGCTATCTCGACTACGACTCCGTCTCAACACGCTATGACTGAAATTAAACAATTACTCAACACGATTAAGTATCAATTGAAGCAACAGGCCAAAACCTACCGTGATGTTGCCGAAGCCTTACAATTATCTGAAGCAAGTATCAAGCGCATGTTTAGTGAGAGTAGTGAGGCGCCAATCACACTCGATAGGATTGTCGAAATCAGTCACTTTTTGGGATTTAGTTTGGCTGAGCTAACCCAGGAGGCAAGTCTCAGTCACGAGAAATTAAGCACCTTAAGCACAGCCCAAGAAACTGAACTCGTGTCTGATAGCGTATTGCTGATGGTCGCTGTGTGCGCTGTCAATCATTGGAGTATGGCGGATATTCTCGCCACCTACCGCTTATCAGAAACCGAATGTCTGCGGCATCTACTCAAACTCGATCAATTGAAATTGATTAGTTTGCTGCCTGGCAATCGGATTCGCTTAAATATCAGCCGCGATTTTGATTGGATACCGGGTGGTCCGATTCGTGATTATTTCCGGCAACAAGGCATGCCAGATTTTCTCAACTCACGCTTTCATCATGAGATGGAAAACTTCACCTTCACACATGGCATGTTGACGGAGGCAGCGGCGAGTAAATTTCAAACCGAATTACGTCATCTAAAACGCAAATTTGCGGAATTACATGCCGAGAGCTTGCAATCGCCTTTGAAGAAACGACACGGCATTGGTGTATTGATGGCGATGCGACCATGGGAGCCGATCAGTTTTTCTAAGCTAAGAAAAAACTAATCGCCCCCCAATCAATCTACTTAGATTTTCATCTTCACGATGCGCGGGCAATGATCGCTGGAAATGATCTTCTGCCCTGCTTCTTGCACCACTGGTAATTTAATAGAATTGAATCCCAGCGTTTGCTTGGCATGTAATGCCGGACTAAACAAAATATGATCTAAGCCGACAAATCCTTTGCAAGCAGATCCTTCTGCCAACGGGATTTGTACTAAGCTCGGCGCACCGTCCGAAATCTCTTGCCACATCACGCGTGATGTCACTTCTCCGGTTGCGCCTGTACGATTTGGACTAGCAGGATCAGAACCATCAAGACGCACGTCTTTGGCAGGAATATTCGCTGCGGCTTCTTCGTCAATACGACGGTTAAAGTCGCCTAACACGATAAACATCGGCGTCTTTGCCGCAACCGTTTCTATCCAGTTTTCTAGTGGTGCGATTTGGCGATTTAATACTTTGCAGGCGGCATCGTTATCGGTTAATTCGCGTGCGGGATATCGATCCGTTTTTACTAAATTTGCGCATGAGGATTTCAAATGCACGTTTAAAAGACTCAGTGGTTTTCCTGCAATCGTTAAATTCAATTCCACACCAGGGCGCAAACGTCGAATCCCTTTTGCATCATCGGCTTTTTCTTTGATAGCCAAGGCATCTTCGTTTTTGCAAACGACAGGCTTTTTGCTTAAGGATTTTTTCCAAGCAAAACCGACCGTTTGAAATGCGTTGTGTTCCGCTACACATGAGTCAAAATCAGCCGCATGCTTGCCTAAAATATCTTGGATAGCAGCGCGATTGCTGACTTCTTGAAATGCAAAAATCGAGATCTTCTCGTCCACCACCAATTTATCGATAGTCGCAGCCAAGCCATTCACTTTTTGCGCATACCACTCATGCGCGTTTTGCCAATTATTACTGTTGAGACGATAAGCGTTACACGGTGCAACCAGCATACTCTTTTCAGCACCGCCAGCAGCCGTTTCAAAATTCGCCTGACATTGCTTGGCGCGCTCAATCTCTTCTGCTGTTGGTGCCTGCGCATCGCGCATGGTTCTGGCGCGGGTTTCACACCAATTCACTTGCGGCGCAGAACAAACTTCGAGATGTTTTTTGAAGTCGTCTTTGCTTCCCATCCACGCCAAATTAAACGATGCAATTCCCACTTCAGCAGCAAAAATTGCGGGTGCGCTAAAACTCAGCGCCAAGGCGATGGCTATCTTATTCATTTTTGACATATGAAACTTTCTATATAAGCTACATTCAATATTGCGTAAATCCTCATCAATTGCCACGATTCATCTGCACCGCACGATGCAATCTCAAACACTGCTTGGATACAAAATACCGCGCCTAGTTCACTGCGATCAATTGAATGTCGAACACCAAAGTCGCAGCAGGAGGAATCGGACCACGACCACGCGGACCATACGCAAGATCAGAAGGGATAATCAAATTGCGATGCCCTCCCACTTTCATTCCGAGCACGCCCTGATCCCAACCTTTAATAACTTGACCATCACCAAGTTGAAAACTAAAAGGCGTACCGCGTGTGACTGAGCTATCAAACTGCTGACCACGTTGCCCCGGCGCCTTTGCGTCATACAACCAACCAGTGTAATGCACGGTCACCTGCTTACCCGACTCAGCAGCAACACCGGTGCCAACAATCAAATCAGTACTCTGCATAGCAGCGACAGAATTTGCTGGATCAACCACTTCCGACGGACGATTGCATGCGCTTAAAATTAGAACTGAGCTTAGACCTAAGCTCAAACGTAGAATCAAACTCGAAGCGGAGATCTTGGAAATGAAACGAGAAAATTGAAAATACATAACTACCCGGATGATTTTTAGTAAAAACTACTACGCGCTGAAACGAGAGTCGCGATTATAGTTGTTTTCTTGGTCTCGAATTCAAACGTATAGATAAGATGGCGTATCAATTACCGAGCCGCTTTTTCATCTTCAGATTTGAAATTAGCAAGACTAGAACTAGTGATCTCCTCAGAGATGAAGCTCATCTAATCGAGTAATTTTAATTTTGATCAACGGCATCCTTGAGGCTTACGAACGGAAAGAAACAAATTGTTTTTATTTTAATTCTCGAGTATCTTTTCTATTTGTAAAATTAGATAGTGCTATGAGCTAGGGTTGAAGTCTGGACGTCCCTTCATTACCTCACGAAAAAATGCTTCACTTAACAAAGGAAAACAAAACATGAAAAGACGCTCAGTTTTTATATCAAAACTAATTCTCGCCAATTTTACTATTGGCATCGTAGTCGTCTTGGCAGCTAAGGATCTTGCGCCTAGCACTTCAATGTGGGTGAGCTTGACTTATGTTTTAGGCGGTACAGCAATCTTCTCTGTCGCTATTCTTTTGTCCATGTGGCTTAAATTTGTCGTCAATCAATTTCTACTCAATGCGGGCGCTATTGATACGCAATGGCTATGGTTTAAAAGCGATCCAGACGGGCTTAAGGCACAAAATAATCGAGGCACATCGCATTGAATTGAAGCGTGTATTCAATTTGTTAAGGCGCAGCCACTTGCGCCTTATTTTAATGCTGCGTTCGCCACGGTGCACTCACCATATCCGATTAAAGACACCCTATCGAATCCCCGTATACTGCGCCGAACAAACTTTCCATTCCGACTTCTCTTTACACAGCATGTAGCTTGCACGGATAGAGAATTGTCTGACTTGTTCTCCCGCCTGCATCTTGTAGCGCAATTTCACGATCATTAATTTGCTGTCACCAATCTCGCGTGCGATTGGTTCTAATACTTCAACTAGAGGCACTTGCTTTTTATTTTCTAACGCGTAAAAGCTCAACATCTTGGCACGTTCGTCCACTTCACCCGCTGGCGATACTTCAAGATATTGGGTATGCGTGATCGCCTCTAAAGTTTTTTGATCGAAATTGGCTTGTGCTTGCGCATGTCGCTGTATCAAGTTCAGGCTTTCGCTTGCGCTTATTCCATTTGCTGAGCCATTTGCTAGTCCATTCACGCCTGACTTTGGCGCAGTTGTCTGTGCTAATGCCGTTACCGGTACCAAACTGATCAAACATAGCGCTGCAATATAAAAGTCCACTTTCATCATTTGCCTACCTTCACCTATCTATTGAGTATTGGATATGGAATATTGAAAACTTTGCCAATTTCTAATCGTCAATATTTACACTGTCAAAGTCGGTATTACAACGCAAACTATCAAGCTCGGTGATGGACTTGTGACGAAATCCAATTTTTGATGGATGAACGGCAGTAACAAGATCGCTAATAAGCTGCCCCGCACGATACCAAGCGCGTTAATCAAACGGATTTCACGCCGAATCAACACCCAATTAAGCCAGCGGCATCGCTGTTTCGACGATTCAACTTGCATTCATGACGCCAACCCGATAAGCTTCGCGCTCTTTTTTCGCTTCGCTTATCAGATTGATAGCGTATGCGCAGCTTCAACCTTGCTTCAACACCATGACCGCTTCTGTTTTAATTGTTACTGACATTTTCGGTAACACCCCCGCCATCGCTAGCTTACAGCGCCATCTCGGATTACCTTGCCTGATCGTTTCACCATTTGAGGATGGTTTTTGCGTCGATAATGAACAACGCGCTTATCAAGCATTTTTAGCCCAAGGCGGTGTGCAAGCCTATGCGAATAAACTGAAACAGGCATTAATTGGACGAACGGGGATACAACATGTGATCGCCTTTAGCGCGGGTGCTAGTGCTTGGTGGCTGGCGGAAGCAGCGCAGGCAAAACAGTTAGAGAGCGTTACTTTATTTTATGGTTCGAGAATTCGTGATCATTTAGACATTCAAACGAATGCCAATGTGCACTTTGTTTTTGCGGAACATGAAAACGCCTTTAAACCTGCTCAGCTAGTCAAGCAATTACGCGAACATGGCTATCATGCCGAAATCGCCATCGGTAGTAAGCATGGCTTTATGAATCCCTACTCGGCAGGTTTCTCGTTAAAAACACAAACCCATTACCTCGTCGTACTCTCGGAGAAATTGGGAACGAGCATTCGCAAAGTCGCTTAGCAATTCCACGACCTTGCTGAATCTTTGCTGAATTTTTGCTTAGTCTTAGCTTAATGAATGCGCCACAACTTATTTTTTGTCGAGCGTAAATCGTACGCTATCAACATGGCCAAGTGAATCAATCACCGTGATGTGATGCGCGCCAGGGCTATCTATCGTAAAACTTTGACGTTTTTTCCCGTTCGCGTTTTCAGTTTGTTGGCCGTCTAATAACCAATAGTGTCGACCACTTCCACCAACCGCGTCTAGCGTAACTAATACGCTAGATTTTCCTGGTGTCGCACGCAAGCGGCTACCACTATTGAGTCCCATTAATTTGATACCACCGGCTACACCAGCTTGTAGGCAATCTGCAGACCAAGCGGAGACACCCAATTCTTGTTGTCGCTGTGGCGTCAGCCACGCTTCTAACAAAGCAGGCCAACGCGCCACCTCTTTTTGGCGTGCTTGCGCATCGCAAGCTGGCAAGGTGCGTAATTGCGTCTTGGGATCAATCCAAATCGTTTCAAGTAATCCGCGTGCACGCAAGCGATCTGGCAAAGTCGGCGGAATCGTATTTTTTAAAATCCAAGCACTACGTTTCACATGACAATGTTCTGGCGCTGTTTTATCAATTGCGGTTCCTAAGGGCCAGCAAATCTGAGCACTGCCGACCTCGACGGGTTGTGTGCGCAAATAATCGTGACTGCGTGGCAAAGCAAGCGCAATCTGTTGTAGTAAGGGCGCAGCGATATTCGCGCCAAAGAATCCGGGATTGGGCGTACCATCGGGGCGACCAACCCACACACCTAAGGTGTAAGAGCCACTAACACCAACTGCCCACGCATCACGGAAACCATAGCTAGTACCGGTTTTCCACGCCAAACGTGGGCTGCTTGGGCCATCCTCGACAAAGGGTTGGTCTGGATGTCCACCGGTTTCTAGAATATTGCGAATAATAAATGCCGCACCCGCGCTCATCATACGAGCCTCGCGTACAGGCGCATCGGGGGTAATACGCGGTGCGCCTGCCATACCCGCCATCGCCAATGAACGATATGCGCCTACCAATTCTTCTAAGCTGGTGCCAGCGCCACCTAAGATGACACTCAGATTGGGCGAGGCATCATTCGGCAAACGCAAACGTAACCCAGCACTCGACAATCGCGCAGTAAAGCGACTCGCGCCTATTCGATCAAGCAAATCCACTGCAGGCACATTCAAGGATTTTTGCAAGGCTTCTGACACACTCACGGGGCCAGAAAAACTAGCTTGAAAATTGCCCGGATCATAGCCACTAAAGGATTGCGGCGTGTCAGCCAATAAACTCTCGGAATGAACCAAACCATCATCTAAGGCCATTGCATATAGAAATGGTTTTAAGGTAGAGCCAGGTGATCGAATTCCTCGCACCATATCCACATGATTAAACCGACGCTCATCAGCGAAATCAGCGGAACCAGCGTAGCCTAACACTTCCATCGTTTTACTATCCATCACCATAGCAGCCATCGACACAAAGCGCGGTAGTTGATTCACTTTGTCTGCCAGCATACGTTCTAGCAAGGTTTGGACTTCCCTATCCAAAGTCGATTGCACGATAGTCTGAGCACCACTTGTAGTAGTGTTTTTTAATTTCTGACGCGTTACTGATTGCCGTAATCGTTCTGCCGCCAATGGCGCTAACCATGCTAAACGCGGCGGATTCGCTCCCACTTTTTCGATCAAAGCGTCATCGACTTCAGCTTGTGTCCAATGCCGCAATTGCGCCATCCGCTTTAATACTTTGTCGCGATATAACTGCGCTCGTGCTGGATGACGATCAGGCCGCAAACGCGATGGTGCTTGCGGTAACACGACTAGCAAAGCAGCTTCTGCTGCAGAGAGTTGATGCGCGCTCTTACCCAAATAACTGCGACTCGCCATCTCCACGCCTTCGACAATCCCCCCCATTGGGGCATGATTCAAATACAGCGTGAGAATTTCGCGTTTAGACAAGCGCATTTCTAATTGCAAAGCACGTGCAATCTGTTTGAGTTTGCCAGATAAGCTACGTGGCACCGGCTCCAAGGCACGCGCTACTTGCATACTTAAGGTAGATCCACCTGACACAATTTCACCGTGTCTTAGCCATTGCCAAGCAGCACGCGTCAGCGCTAAGGGATTTACTCCCGGATGCCAATAAAACCAGCGATCTTCATAGGTCAATAAGGCATCCAGATATTTGGCTGACACCTTGTCGGGCGTAACAGGAAAGCGCCACACGCCATCGGCATCGGGCCAAGCGCGTAAAGGGCTACCATCACGCGCCACCACAACCATGCCGGGTTCCTCACGCGGAATCGGCGGCGGGAAAATTTGATCCAACAGCAGTAAGGTCGACAAGACAAGCGCAAAACTCGCGCGCCAGGGATGAGAACGGCACCAACGCATCACTTGGAACAATCGCAGACAAGCAGTGGATAAAGAAAATGAAAACACGATGCAGCAAACTCCGTTTGGGGAGAGCGCATTGTAAGAGGAATAGCGGGCAAAGTGTTAGCGATGCCGCAACAAACTTTACTCAGCTAAGGTCAGCGTCGTTCGGCAAAACTAACTTATTCTGGAACGATAAATAAAGCGGGGTTTTTCTCCGCCACATCACGCAATAAATTCCAGACCACACGTACCCTTTGTAGACGATATAAATCGGTTGGGGCAACTAAGCAAAACGAACGCTCTGCATAAAAATTCTTTTCTAAAACACGCACCAAACGACCATCATCGGGCACCGCATACGGAGGCGCCACAATCAAACCTAAACCAAGCGCGGCGGCTTCGCATTGGGCTGCGAGACTGGTGCAGCACATACGACGATGTGGCGTAAAACCCAATTCGCCCATGTAATTCAAGCCACTACTGGCCAAGCGATCTTGCACATAATCGACGAAATCATGTTTGATTAAATCTGCATGCTCCTTGATTGGTGGATGCTTGGCTAAGTACGATGGCGCGCCATAAATGTACATGCGAAAACTAGCTAAGCGCGTCACCATATAACGGCCCGTGCTAGGCGGATCTAACATCACACCGAGATCGGCTTCGCGATTGGCTAAGTTGGCAAAACGCGGTAGCAATAATAAGTCCACACTTAAATCAGGATGCGCTTGCAATAAATCGACCAACGCTGGTGCGATCACGCGCGAGCCTAAAATCTCGGGCACGCCCAAACGTACAATTCCTCGCACAGAAATTTGTGCACCACTTAATTCATCTTGTGCTGCAGTGACCGCGCTTTCCATCGCTTCGGCGTGCGGCAACAAAGCGAGCCCCATTTCTGTCAATTGATAACCTTCGCGGCTACGATCAAACAAAGTTGCGCCTAGCTGTTCTTCCAATCGATCAATACGTCGGGCGACTGTCGTGTGTTCAACCGATAAGCGTCGCGAGGTGCCAGACAGCGTGCCAGAGCGCGCTAATTCAAGAAAAAAACGTAGATCGGTCCATTCGGGCAAAGTAGTCATAGCATTCCGTTTTTTCGTTGATGATCTGTGGCGTAATTTGTTAACTTATTTTTCGGTAGTCGCAGCAAAACATCACAATTTCAAGCATTTCACAAGCTGCTTCGTGTGCTCCAGATTGCCTGATTTCGCGACATCAATCACGCAAAGCGGAACACTGTCATGCGATTGTGCATCAAAGCACATAAGTTTAGCAATTAGCTTCTTTTCGGTTGAAAATACTCTTTTATCAAGAGAAAAATGCGCCGTCATAGCGCATTGATTAGTTTGTTGCGCACTTACCACGTGCGTGCACTGCACAATTTTGGTGCTTATTTCGTGCAAATTCGATCAAATATGACGTTTTCTTGCGGCAAGACGCGTTTTAATTGTCAATAATTTATTGATGTGCATTTATGCACAGTCGGTTGGCAATTGGACGGGTTTCTAAGCGCTTTGAATTCATACAAACTCCAATCCGTGTTAATGCAATCGCATACCACCTGAAATCAAAAAAACGGTAATACCGCTTCGACAGGCCGCTCATTGCACTCCAATGGCATAAACGGTGGACTCGAAACCATAAAAACTCTGGAGACTTATCATGACTTCCTCAAAACAATCTAAGCGTAATCTCGTTCTACTCAGCCGCTCTGCTGCTGCGATCTTCGCAATTTATGGTAGTGGCATTGGCTTTGCGCAAGCACAGTCTAGCGACGCCACTGCAAAAGCCAACGATGACTCACAAATTTCCAAAGTCGTGGTGAGTGCTCGTCGCCGCGAAGAAACCTTACAAGATGTTCCGGTCTCAGTGACAGCCTATAGCGCTGAACAATTATCTAAGAGCGGCGTTGCAGATATCACTGGCTTGGTTTTAACACTGCCAAATACAACCATGAGTGCGTCGCGCGGTACCAACTCAACACTCACCTCTTTCATTCGTGGTGTTGGACAACAAGATCCTTTGGCTGGCTTTGAATCCGGCGTTGGTATTTATCTCGACGATATTTATCTGGCACGCCCACAAGGTGCAGTTGCCGATATTTATGATGTGGAACGCATTGAAGTGCTGCGTGGGCCACAAGGAACTTTATACGGTCGTAATACGATTGGTGGCGCGGTTAAATATGTCACGCGCAAGATGGGACCAAACACGGATGTTCGCCTCAAAACCTCAATCGGTAGCTATGGTCAAATGGATGGTGTGTTAACTGCGAGCACACCACTATCCGAGACTGTGCGCGTTGGTGGCACACTGGCAAAATTTAAGCGTAATGGTTTCGGCACCAACTTTACAACGGGTGAAGACAACTACAATAAAGATGTAACAGCGGCGCGTTTAAGTGCCGAGTTTTTGCCAAACAGTTCTTTGTTCATTCGTGTTTCCGCAGATACCAGTCAAGACGACTCCAACCCTAAACACGGTCATCGCCTGACCGTTGGCAAAATTAGCGGTGCCCCGATCTTGAGCAATGTGTATGACTCACGCGCTAACTTAAATACCGCATTAGGCCACAAACAACAAGTGACACAAAGTGGTGTATCGGCTTTGGTCGAATATCAACTTGAATCCGATTTGATGTTGAAATCGGTGACTTCTTCACGCCATGACAAATCGTATGCCCCGATTGATTTCGACTCTTTAGGCACGGTTGATTTTGACGTGCCAGCACTATACAAAAACAAGCAGTTCAGCCAAGAGTTTCAGTTGACTTACACTGGCAAAGCATTCCAAGGCGTCGCTGGGGTCTACTACATCGATGCCAATGCATACAATAAATTCGACGTGCGCTTGCTCGGCACATCCACTTTCACAGAAGGTGATATCGATACCAAAGCATGGGCAGCATTTGCTGATGCAAGCTTTGATTTGACTAAAGATCTGAGCTTGTCTCTCGGTGGTCGGTATACCGTCGATAAACGCGAAGCCAGTATCTTGCGTCAAATCTATTTAGGTACAGCAGGTTCACCAGCAATGGGTAACCCTGCGGCAATCTTGTTCAGAACTGATACCAATTTAACGAAATCTGATTTGCATCGTGAAGACAAGAAATTCACGCCACGTATTTCGCTCGGTTGGAAAGCTAGCGCAGACCAAAACGTATATGCATCATGGACTGAAGGTTTTAAAGGTGGTGGCTTTGATCCACGGATGAATTTGGTTGGCTCCAAACTGAGTTTAGACAAAGCGAAACAAGGCTTCTTGCCGGAACAAATCAGCACTTTCGAAATCGGTTTGAAATCCGCCTTTGCAAAAAACACGGTATTGACTAACGTCGCGGTTTTCCACAGTGATTACAAAGACGTACAAATCCCGGGTTCAGTCGCAATTGATACCAATGGTGACGGCAAAGACGATAGCTTCGCAGGGGTGACCACTAATGCCGGTAAAGCCAAAATTGATGGTATCGAACTGGAAGCAACGGCACGTTTAACTGATGCGTTTAGCATGTCTGGCATGTTCAGTTACATCGATGCGCGCTACACCAAGTACATCGGCGCAGGCAATATCGATGTTGCTAATTTACGCGTATTCCAAAACACGCCAAAACAAACTGCGAGTGTCCGTGCCAACTATGATTGGGATATGGCTTTGTTAGGCAATTCCGGCAAACTCAGCTTGAGTAGTAGTGTGGCGTTCCGCGGCAAAACCTATCAGTTCGAAACTCCAACACCGATCCTCGATCAAGATAGCTACAAATTATGGGATGCAAGTTTGGTTTGGAGCCGCTCTGATAACCGCGTACGTGTTGGTTTGCACGGCAAAAACTTGAGCGACGTGCGTTACAAAGTTGCTGGCTACTTGTTCCCAACCTTGGGTGAAGGTAGTACCACAGCGTTCTACGGCAACCCACGCACTTACACATTAACTTTGGACTATCGTTTCTAAAATGGAGATATCGCAGTGGCTCTGGTATGCAGCCACTGCAATCTCATTCACGTTTTAGAAAATTTGCGACCAGCTCAACGCTTGCGTTATTTAGCGATTGCGCTAATGAGCTGACCTGCTGGTCGTTTTTTTTACGAATTTCATTCGCTGCTTCGCAGCTCCCTATTCCTATTTGCACATTCAATCAGGGCTTGATCATCGTGAGCGATTACAAAGACGTTTATTTCACTAGCAAAGATGGCTTACGTTTGTATGCGCGTGATTATGCTGCACACACTGTTGCAAACGCCGCTGCAGCCACCGCTAAGCTCCCGATTATTTGTATTCATGGCTTGACGCGCAATTCAGCTGATTTTAATGAATTAGCACCACTATTAGCACAGCAAGGACGACGTGTGCTCGCGGTGGATGTGCGCGGCCGAGGACGTTCGCAACATGCACACAAAGCAGCGCACTATCACCCTTGGGTCTATGCCAATGATGTCGTTAGCCTAGCCGAGCAACTTGGTATCCAACGTGCGGTTTTTATCGGCACCTCGATGGGTGGCTTAATTACCATGACACTGGCAATTCGCAAATCCAGCTTAATTGCCGCAGCGGTATTGAACGATGTGGGTCCGATGTTGTCACAAAAAGGCTTAGACAGAATCGCTGGCTATGCAGGTGACGGTATGCATTGCACCACTTGGGAACAAGCGCGTCATTATATTCAGCGAATTAACCAATCTGCCTTCCCTAACAATACAGATCAAGAATGGGATAAATGGGCGCATCGTGCGTTTGCCGAGAATGCGCAGGGTGAATTGGAATTGCAGTATGATCCTTTGATTGCGACCCCACTCAAAACGGGCGAATTAAAAGCGACTTCTTGGTTAGCACGTTGGGCATTTAAACGACTAAGCAAAAATCGTCCATGCTTGTTAGTGCGCGGCGCGATCTCGGATTTACTCGAAGTCGAACAAGCAAACTATATGAAGCAGGTTTGCCCGCAACTGCAATATGTTGAAGTGCCACAAATCGGCCATGCACCGATGCTGACCGAAATTGAAGCGTTACAGGCTTTACAAAAATTTTTACAGCAAGTTGAATAAAAATATCACGATAGAAAATACCAAAGGAGCACGTATGTCTACCTCGCACAAAAAAGGCAATCCATTCAAATTCGAACTCAAGCAAGTTGTAATCAGCCTTGGCTTAGGCTTGAGCTTGCTTAGCGCTAGCGGCGCAGCAATTGCACAAGAGATTAAAATTGCACTGATCGCTGGCAAGACAGGCGCATTGGAACCGTATGCAAAAGAAACCGAAACCGGTTTCATGATGGGACTAGAATATCTGACCGCTGGCAAGATGGAAGTCAACGGCAAGAAAATCAAAGTCATCATCAAAGACGATCAAAGCAAACCGGATATGGGACGTGCATTGTTGGCTGAAGCTTATGGCGATGACAAAGTAGATATCGCAGTCGGCACCACTTCTTCTGGCTCGGCATTAGCGATGTTGCCAGTCGCAGAAGAATACAAAAAAATCTTAATCGTTGAACCTGCGGTTGCTGATGCGATTACAGGTGACAAATGGAATCGTTATATTTTCCGCACCAGTCGCAATTCTATGCAAGATGCTTTGGCGGCGGCGAGCACCATTAAAGCTGGTGGCAGCATTGCGTTTTTAAGTCAGGATAATGCGTTTGGACGTGATGCGATCAAAGCGGCGAAAGAAGCACTGACGATGGCAGGATCAAAAGCTAAAGTCGTGCATGAAGAATTTTCTGCACAAAACACCACAGACTTCACCGCACCTGCGCAAAGAATTTTCGACGCATTAAAAAACAAACCAGAGCCACGCATATTGCAAATCGTTTGGGCGGGACCAAGTCCAATGAATAAGTTAGCAGATCTCAAACCAGAGCGCTTTGGTATCAATCTCGCACCCGGAGGCAATATTTTACCGGTGATGAAGTTATGGAAATCATACGCGGGGACACAAGGAACGATTTACTACTACTATGATTTCCCGAAAAACAAAATGAATGATTGGCTTGTCGCAGAACATACCAAACGTTTTAAGGCACCACCAGATTTCTTTACCGCAGGCGGTTTTGCTGCTGCTAGTGCGGTGTACACCGCTTTGAACAAAGCCAAATCGACTAATACAGAAAAATTGATCACGGCAATGGAAGGCATGGAATTTGATACGCCAAAAGGCAAGATGAATTTCCGCAAAGAGGATCATCAAGCACTGCAAACCATGTATCACTTCAAGATCAAAAAAGATCAGAAAAACGAATGGGATATTTTGGAGTTAGTGCGCGAAATTCCTGTCAGCGATATTCCTGTCCCAGTAAAAAACAAACGATAGTTCATTCTAGATAGCACAGCACATGCAAACCAGCAGCACATCAACTGTTAGCTCGCCTTCTTTGAGTACCCGCGACTTGAGCATCCACTTTGGTGGTCATGTCGCGGTCAATCAAGTGAGCGCGGATTTTTATCCGGGCAGCCTCACTGTCATCGTCGGCCCCAATGGCGCGGGCAAAACCACTTACTTTAATCTGATCTCGGGTCAATTGAATGCCAGTGCGGGCAGCGTTAGTTTATTTGGTCAAGACATTACCAAGTTTGGTGCAGCCAAACGTACACGTGCGGGCATCGGACGTGCGTTTCAGCTGACTAATTTATTTCCGCATTTATCGGTGATGGAAAATGTGCGCTTGGCGGTACAGAGTCGGGCCGGAATTGGTTTGAATATTTTCTCCTTGTGGTCTAGTCATCGTGAGTTAATTCAACGTGCTGAGCATTATCTAGACCGCGTGGCATTAGCGAATCGTAGCAATGATCGCGTCATTACCTTATCGCATGGTGATAAGCGCAAACTCGAAGTCGCCATCCTCTTGGCATTAGAGCCTGAGATCATGATGTTCGACGAGCCCACAGCAGGCATGAGTGTCGATGAAGTGCCGGTGGTGTTGAATCTGATCCAAGAAGTGAAGTCGGAGAAAAATAAAACCATTCTTTTAGTCGAACACAAAATGGACGTGGTGCGCTCTTTGGCCGACCGCATCATCGTGCTACACAATGGCACCTTGGTGGCGGATGGTGAACCAGCGAGTGTGATGGCATCTGCCATAGTACAAGAAGCGTATTTAGGTAAGGGAGTGGCGTAAGATGTCTGAAGTAATAGATCCAACCCAGGTAGATCAACCACTATTACAGTTGAATGGCGTCCATACGCATATAGGCGAGTACCACATTTTGCAAGGTGTCGATTTGCTAGTGCCGCGTGGTGGTCTCTCGGTTTTACTCGGTCGAAATGGTGCTGGCAAGACTACTACTTTGCGCACGATTATGGGTTTATGGAAAGCCAGCCAAGGTAGCATTCTGTTCGATGGCAACAACATCGCAGCGCAAGCAACGCCAATAATTGCACAAGCAGGCATTGCTTATGTACCTGAAAGCATGGAGATCTTTTCGGATTTGACGGTGAAAGAAAACCTGCACTTAGCCGCACGCAATGGAACGATGGATACGCATCGGCTTGAATGGATTTTTGCTTTCTTTCCCGCTTTAAAAAAGTTCTGGAATTACCCCGCTGGCAACCTATCCGGCGGTCAAAAACAAATGGTAGCGATTGCGCGCGCGATGATAGAGCCGCGCAAATTATTACTGGTCGATGAACCAACCAAAGGCTTGGCACCTGCCATTATTCAAAGCCTGATGGACGCTTTCACAGAACTCAAAGCGACCGATACCACCATACTCTTGGTCGAGCAGAATTTTAACTTTGTAAAAAATTTGGGTGACACGGTAGCCGTCATGGATGATGGTCGTGTCGTGCATACCGGCAGCATGCGCGAACTAGCAAACAATGAAGATTTACAGCAAAAATTATTAGGACTATCACTGGCCAGCCATCAATAAAGCCAGAACAATTTGCCGTCACATCAAGCAATAGGTAATTACCGTATATGAGCAATCCTGATCTACCAAGCAAACCGCGCGATCTAGCGCCTCTTTTTTTAGTGCCTGTATTGGCGTTGGCGATGCTGCCCTTGATCGGCAGTTTTCCCACGTGGCTCACCTTGACTGTGGCTGGGCTTGCAATGGGTATGATGATCTTCATCATGGCTAGTGGCTTGACGCTGGTGTTTGGTCTGATGGATGTTTTAAATTTTGGTCATGGTGCATTTGTCGCTGTCGGCGCTTACGCAGCAACCATGGTGCTATTGCCGATGAAGGGATGGCTAGAGATTGACTCTTTATGGATGAATCTGGGCGTACTTGGTTTAGCCCTTATTTTTGCAATGTTAGTCACCGCGGTTTTAGGTTGGGCGTTTGAACGCTTGATCATCATGCCTGTGTATGGACAACATTTAAAACAAATTCTCATTACGATGGGTGGCATGATCGTCGCCGAACAAATCATCGGTGTCATCTGGGGCGCTGAACAGATTCCTTTGCCCCTACCAGAAAGCCTACGCGGCGCGATTTTTATTGGCGATGCGGCGATTGAAAAGTATCGATTGATCGCTGTGGTAGTTGGCATCATCGTCTTTTTGTCCATGTTCTTGATTCTGAATCGTACCAAGCTAGGTTTATTAATCCGCGCAGGTGTTGAAAATGGCGAGATGGTGGAAGCCTTGGGTTATCGCATTCGTCGTCTATTCGTCGCGGTATTCGCGGCTGGCTCAGCACTCGCTGGTTTAGGTGGTGTGATGTGGGGCTTGTACAAAGAAACACTGACCGCCGCGATGGGCAGTGAAGTGATGGTCATGGTATTTATCGTAGTCATCATTGGCGGCTTAGGCTCGGTTGGCGGTTGTTTTATTGGCGCTTTATTGATGGCCCTGGTAACGAATTACGCAGGATTTTTAGCACCCAAATTCGCCTTAGTATCAAATATTGCTTTGATGATGGCGATTCTATTGTGGCGGCCAGCAGGTCTGTACGCGATTGGTCGGCGCGGAGCTTAATCGCATACGCGAAAAAGTATGCCGTAAAAATTTGCTGCAATTTACCTAGAGAACGAAAATTATATGAATCTATTCCGTCAACTCTTGTCCGATGATCTACCGCGTAGCCGTATGCTATCGGCTTTATTATTACTGACATTTTTCGGATTGGCTGCGGCACCATTCATCACGAGCGGCGCACGCCCTTTGAATACCGCAGCGACAATTTGCATCTACATTATTTTGGTCGCGTCTTACGATTTACTACTCGGCTATACCGGTATCGTTTCATTCGCGCACACAATGTTTTTTGGCATCGGTGCTTACGGCGTTGGCTTAGCACTATCATCTGGCACACCAGGCTGGGGCATCATCGTGATCGGTGTTTTACTCGCTTTGATCTTGACAGTGGCACTCGCATTGATGATAGGTTTATTCGCCTTACGCGTACGTGCCATTTTTTACTCGATGATTACTTTGGCAGTGGCATCCTCATTTGCCGTATTAGCGTCACAACTGTCTGATCTCACTGGTGGCGAAGATGGCATTACCTTTCGCGTTCCAGAAATTCTGACACCCGGCTTTCAGCTATTTGAAAATGATTTATGGGGACGTACCATCGACGGCAAGATCATTACCTATTACATCGTATTTAGCGTTTGCGTATTACTGTTTTTATTCTTGCTGCGCGTCGTCAATTCACCATTCGGTCGCGTCCTACAGGCAATACGTGAAAATGAATTCCGCGCTGAAGCGCTTGGTTATCGTACCGTTGTGTATCGTGTGTTGGCGAATTGTTTAGCAGCTTTATTAGCTGCGTTAGCAGGTGCTTTAATGGCGCTATGGCTACGTTATGTTGGGCCCAAAACCATGCTAAGTTTTGAGGTCATGACCGACATTTTATTGATCGTCGTGATCGGTGGTATGGGTACTTTATATGGTGCAGTGATTGGTGCGGCGTTATTTATCATTGCGCAAAATTACTTGAAAAATTTAATGGCCCAAGGCGCTGAATCGCTAGTTGATTTTCCTATCTTGGCACAAATATTTCATCCTGATCGTTGGATGCTGTGGCTGGGTGTTTTGTTTATTCTGTCGGTCTACTTTTTCCCGACCGGCATTGTTGGCAAACTGCGAAGCCACAAGCTAAAGTAATTCAGCTTGTACAAAGAAGGAAGCATCGCCACCGCCACGCCTCCTTCTTCATATACGACTTATCTCAGTGCACAACTCAAGTAGGCAATAATTTACGGTTCGCTTTACCAGGCAAAACCTTGAGAGTTTTGCCACTCACAGCGGTATATGTTTTTGACTTTACCGTGCTCACATAACGCCATTCACAACGCGCTTCAGACGGTGTAGCCGACACCAACATATAACCACGACTTTTCGTTTCTGCGTACACCAATGGCGCAATGATTTGCTCTAATCCTGCTGCTACCTTCGCCGGATCTTCTTTCGCAAAGTATTCTTCAAAACCTGGTGAACTCACGGACGAAACACCAAACTCAACACCGATCGCGTTCGCATTCAAATCAAGCAAATCACTCGCCCATGAATTGTGCGTATCTCCAGCCAAAGAGATCAAATTTTTATCCAATGCTTTGGCGGTCGCAAATACAGTTTCACGCGCCACTACATAGCCATCCCAAGCATCAAGATTGTATGGAATCGCGGGTTGCGTCAGTATCGCTGTTTCGCTCGACGTCAAAGTTGCTGGTGCTAGTTGGGCTTTTCCTAATAGCGTGGTGTAATCCGAGAAGCTAATTTGTCCCAACACTAGTGGTGCCGGTATATTCATGCGCGCCATCAAAATCTGCTGCCCCAAAATCTGCCAAGTCGCAGTTGATTTACTCATTTGTGCTTGCAGCCAAGTGCTTTGTTCCTGCCCCATCAATTGACGGTTTGGATTGCCCATATCGGCACTAAACTTTGCCGTATCAAACGCACCACCAGCTCCCATATACGTCGCATAAGATAATTGTTTATCACGACCAATCAATCGCGTATCTAACATATGCAAGGAAGCTAGATTACCAAAATCGAATGAGCGGTAGATGCGATCATTTTTACTCGCATCAGGCAAGCGAATTGGCATCCATTCATGATAAGCCTGTAAAGCTGCGGCGCGACGTGCGCTAAATGGACCTTCTTTGGCTGGATCATGGTTTTCTGCACCGCCATTCCAAGTATCGTTAGCAAACTCGTGATCATCCCAAACCGTAATGAAAGGATGCTTCGCATGCACCGCTTGCAGATCGGTATCACTACGATAAATCGCATATCGCGTGCGGTAATCCGTCAAGGTAACGATCTCGGTTTTTGGTTCGACTTGACGATTCAAACTCGCCGCATCTTGCGAAGCATAACCATCGCGTGGATATTCATAAATATAGTCGCCAAGATGCAGCACGGCATCAAGATCGTTTAATTTGGCAATCTCTGCATAGACATGAAAATAGCCAGCCGGATAATTCGAGCAAGAAACGACTGCGAGCTTAACTTGTTGCACGCTACCAATCGGCAAAGTCTTGGTACGCCCCACTGGCGATAAGCGACTATCAAAATTAAAGCGATAAAAGTAATTGGTGTTTGCACTCAAACCCGTCACGTCAATTTTTGCAGTGAAGTCTCGACTCGCATTGGTCACAATCGAACCCGACTTAATCACCTTAGAAAATTGCTCGTCACTTGCAAGCTGCCAAGTCAATTCAAAATCTCGACCATCGTAGTTGCTCGATGGTGTTACCCGCGTCCAAATAATAACGCGATCACTCAAGGGATCACCACTAGCCACACCATGCTCAAAAGTCGCATACACCGGCGCAATTCCTGCACCGCCACATGCACTTAAAGCGAGACTAGTTGAAGCAACCGCAGTAGTAGCTGCGAATTGACGAATAAACTGACGACGACTATGTTGAGAATTCATATACGACCTCCGAGTGATGAAGGTCTTGATACTATGAATGCATTGTTACTTGTTAATGACCAGGCTTAGAGAGTTTATTCGAATCAATTCAATCACCGCCATCTTCCACCAAGCCAAATAATTAGCACATCCTTAGAAAATAATAGATTACAAATGAGACCAGATCCTAAACACTAGGCTCAGAGTAATGTGATACTTAACACAGGCGCAAATCAGGTAAAATCCAGCTTTCAGAATTCCTCAAAATCCCTCAGCCAATGCACCAATTTGATCATCTCGAAGCGCAGGAATTTCCATTTCTGTATGCACTCGCGCTACTTGACTCGCCACTCAGCCAAAATGTCATGCTGGAATTGTTGTTGCAGCGGCGCGAATCTTTTGGAAAAGCGGGTGAAGTGCCAGGAGTGATAGCGGTGCGTGATCAATTGGCCGTGCTACATGAAAAGCAATTGGTCTCGCCTGTGAGCGGCAAAGGCTATGTGCTGAATGAAGGCTTACAGATGCCATTGATTGCACATCTATTGGAACACAGCGACATCCATGCTTGGATTAGTAGCATTCGCGTGATTCTAAGCAAGCGAGAAGAATACAAACATTGGAAGGTGCATAACGCCGCTTTTTGTCGACGCGAATTATTCTTTTCCTGCTTGATTAATGAGATCGATGGAATCGCTTATTGGCGCAATGAATTTTTCGAAGCACGTACTGGTGACAAAACCGTCTTGGCTGAGCAGCTATTTAAGACCAATGCAGGTCAACAGATCTTTAATCAATTCTCTGCATTTAGCAAAGGTATTTTGCTATCTGATTTGTTTTACCAAAACAATTGGACTGCTGGTGACACCCAAGCTGCCTATCAATATGCGCTAGAAAATTTAGCGCAGTTAGGTGAAGGTATTCCACTAGTGCTGGAGCAATTAATCTGGCAGACACTGCTACGTGCCGATTTTGCTGCATTAGAAAAATTAGCAGCGTACTGCTTGGATGAACATCGCAGCACACATGCATTCGCGGTCGCAATCAGCCGTGGCGACTATGCGCTGGCTTTAGAACAGATCGAAGCGATTACGAAAAATATCAAGAAAAACACTGGCAAGCGCAAAGTTCATTTGGGTGACCTGCTTGGTCTGCTTTACACGGTTTGCTTATTCGCGGTCGATAGCGCAGACCATCGCAAAAAACTAAAAGAGCAAGTTGATGATGGCATCAAACAAAACGATGCCTTCACATACTATCTATTGGAATCACTCACTAACCATATCTCCAAAGGAACACCACTCACAAGCAAACGCTTTGTATTGCAACGTGAACTTGGCGTTGAAACTTTATTCGAGTGTTTAGCTCTGTTTTGGGAAAGCGAACCAATCAGAGAAGATGCACATCAACGATTGCGTGCTGCCTATCAACGCTATACCAAACATGGCTACCTATGGTTGGCAGCAGAGGCCGATGCCTTGCTAGCCAAACACTATGGCGATGCGCCACAAATGACGGCTTGGCATGCACAACACAAACTACAGCCACTGTATAGCTGCTTCCAACGCGAAGAATCTTGGCAACGTGCACTGACTGCCTTAAGTCAATTAAATCTAACTACGAATAGCGACAATCACAAAGCCCCGACCGAAACGCGCTTAGTCTGGCAACTAAGCGTATTGCGTGATCACGCGCTAATAGAACCGCGCGAACAAAAAATCAGTGCCAAAGGTGTGTGGAGTAAGGGCCGACCGATTGCGCTCAAGCGTCTAGTGCAGGAGCAAGAAAGCCTAACTTATCTTAGCGAACAAGATAAGCAAGTAATCGACTGCGTACGCAAGACTTTAGATGGCTATTACGGTCACGCCGAATATACACTCGACATCGACAAAGTCTTGCCTTTGCTGATCAGTCACCCACAAGTGTATTGGAGCGATGCACCGGATATTCGTGTCGATATCGTCAAAGGCGAACTGACTCTTTTTCTCAAAGAAAAGAACGATCACATTAGCTTGCAATTAGAACCGCCAATCACGGCTCAACAAGCTTACGTCGCGCGCAAAGAAACACCAACGCGCTTGGCGATTTATAGCTCTAGTCCCGAGATCAAACAAATTGCGAGCATCCTCGGTTCTGGACTGACGGTGCCAAGCGCAGCCAAATCGCAATTGGTTGATGTGATCGCGGCGATTGCACCGCATCTAGCGATTCATTCTGACCTGCCAGAATTAGCGCAGCACATTCATACGGTAGCAGCCGATGCCACTTTGTATGCACACTTACTGCCGCTCAAAGAAGGTCTACGTTTGCAGTTATTAGTGCGTCCCTTAGCGCAGGGTGCATGGTTGATGCCAGCAAAAGGTGCTAGCAATGTGTTGGGCGAAATCGATGGAAAAACGGTACAAGCAAGCCGTAATTTAGTCGCAGAAAATACCGCCTTACAAGACATCCTCGCTAGCTGTCCAGCTTTTACGCAGGCCGATAGCGCGGAAGAAAGTAATCGCGAATGGCAATGGCAAACGCCGGAACAATGTCTGGAATTGTTAAGCCAACTCAACGCAATTCCCGAGCAACAATTGCAATTGGTATGGCCTGAAGGTGAGCGCTTCCGTCTACAAGGACAAAGATCTCTAGGCAATATGCGCCTGAGTATCAAAAAACAGGGCGAATGGTTTGTCGCTGGTGGTGAAGTCACCCTCGATGATGGTCGGGTACTGGCGCTGCGAGAACTAATGCAAATGGCAGAAACAACTAAGGGACGCTTCTTAAAAATTGGTGAACATGACTTTATCGCCTTAACCGAAAGCTTCCGCAAACGCTTGGACGAATTACGCCATTTTGCAGAACTGAGTGGAAAAGATGGCATACGCATCAATTCTTTAGCGGCTCCTGCACTGGCAGAACTAGCCGATGAAGTTGGTGAACTCAAAGTCGATAAAGCTTGGCGTGAGCAAGTCGAAAAACTAGAAGTACTCGCCAACTTTACGCCGCAAGTGCCATCCACTTTACAAGCACAATTACGCGACTATCAATTAGAAGGTTTCCAATGGTTAGCTAGACTGGCCAAATGGGGTGTGGGCGCATGCTTGGCGGATGATATGGGTTTAGGCAAAACGGTGCAAACGCTAGCACTGTTAGTCGATCGCGCACCAAATGGGCCAGCTTTAGTGGTCGCGCCAATTTCGGTTGCGATGAATTGGCAAAGCGAAGTGGCACGCTTTGCGCCCACACTGAAAATTCGCGCTTATCAACAAGAACGTTCACTACAAGATTTGGGCGCTTTTGATATCGTGATTGCTAGTTACGGCATGCTACAACAAGATGCAGCAAGCTTTGCAGCACAGCATTGGCACAGCGTTGTGCTAGACGAAGCACAAGTCATTAAGAATGCCGCGACCAAGCGCAGCCAAGCTGCCATGGCTTTGAGCGCAGATTTTAAGATGATTGCTAGCGGAACCCCCGTAGAAAATCATTTAGGTGAATTGTGGAATCTGTTCCGCTTCATCAACCCAGGATTATTAGGATCAAAAGAACACTTCATCGATAAATTTAGCGCCCCGATCGAACGCGGCGACAAAGCGGTGCGCGCCCATTTGAAAAAGCTAATTCAAGCATTTATCTTACGGCGTACCAAGACGCAAGTCTTAAGTGAACTGCCACCACGCACCGAGATCAATCTACAAGTTGAACTCAGCGACGAAGAACGCCATCTGTATGAGGCATTAAGGCAAGAAGCCATCGACAAAATCGCGCAGATCGATCCGACTTCCGGTCAATCGATGCAAGTATTGGCGGAAATTACCAAGCTGCGCCGCTTCTGCTGCCACCCAAAACTGGTAATGAAAAACGCCAACATCAGTGGCAGCAAACTCGCGGTCTTGCAACATACGGTTGAAGAATTACTCGACAATCGCCACAAGGCTTTGGTGTTTAGCCAATTCGTCGATCACCTAGCATTAGTTCGTGATTGGCTCGATCAACAAGGGATCGCCTATCAATATATTGACGGTAGCACACCAGCACAAGAACGTAAAAAACGCGTCGATGCATTTCAAGCAGGTCACGGCGATATCTTCTTAATCAGCTTAAAAGCTGGCGGAACGGGTCTCAATCTAACTGCCGCCGATTACGTGATTCACCTTGATCCATGGTGGAACCCAGCGGTAGAAGACCAAGCCTCAGACCGTGCGCACCGCATGGGACAACAACGCCCAGTCACGATTTATCGATTGGTAACGCAAGACACGATAGAAGAAAAGATCCTCGCACTACATGCCGAAAAACGTGATCTTGCGGACAGTTTATTAGATGGTGGCGATGCCGCTGCACGTATGGATACTGCGGCGTTGTTAAGTTTATTAAAAGAGAGTGTATAAGAAGAAACGGTCAATGCTTGCATCGATCATTTACCGCACTATTAACACTGTAGCGTCATGAAAAAATCAAGTCTTTGATTTTCTTTCCTTCACAAGAAGCCTATCGATCTCGGCTTGCGTAAAGTTTTTCGTCGCGTGTGCAACACCGTCTTTATCGTTTCGCAGGCTCAAATTCGCAGAACCATTAGAGCTAAATTCGATACTAATATTCGAACCATCTGCCGCACTGATAACTGGTGTAACAGGCAAGCTTTTATCATCATATTCAGTCAATTTAAAATTTTGGCTGGCCACACCATCAAACGTTGTGATCTCAACGATTCTTGGCCACTCGGCATAATTGTTATATGTTTCAGTTCTTGCTCCCCTAGTATATTTAACATTGAAACGTCGCAAATCGACAGTGTTAAATAATGTACTCGTCAAAGGATGATAGATACCACTAAGCAGCTGTACTTCAGTATCGTCACTCAATTGATAATTTAGATCAACAAAATCATACCAATTATTCCGAGTTGGCCCATATCCTGGGGGGGTCCAAGTTATGGAGCCACTATTCATTACCCCTTGATCAGTGTAACAATAGTAAAACGTTACCGTAACGGACCTATCCACACTCCCCCCCAGTGGACACGGAACAAACCTAGCAGAAGAGACAGGTATAGTCCCACTGAATTTCGAAAGCAGATCAATTTCTTTGGTTAACCGATAACGATAGAGCAAGAAACTAGCAAATACCTGCTCTATGTTATCAACGTTAATCGTTTTCTTAACAATAACGATAGGTGTTGGGCTAGGACTCTGGCTAGGACTGGTCGAATCGCCACCGCCACACGCACTGAGTAATACGGAAAAAATAATGATAAGAGATAGTAGGTTTAGTTTTTTCATATACGTAGATTGATAAGTAGCCTGTTTTCAGTTGGATTCAATACTTATTCCGATGACTACATCAACTAAGACTCAAAAGCTGTCGCAGGTCTGATTAATTTGATGAAGTTGGACGTGTAAACCTAAATCAATTTTATTACAATCTATGCATTATGAAAAATAAAATATATTTTATTTGCTGGAATAAAATTATGCCCAATCTTGTAAATGCTCGAAGAACACCTTTGCGATTGGGGATAATCGTTTTCCTTTAGGATAAATAATCCACCAATTAGAATGAATCGGAAAATTGTCGACCTTTAAAATTTGCAAACCTTCTGATGCGAGATTTTGACTCAATGCGTGTTTGGAAATAATAGCGAGACCTAAACCACCCGCGACTGCTTGTTTGATGGCCTCGTTACTGCCAAGTTCTAAACGTACTTTGGGTTGAAACTGATGCTCAGTGAAATAGGCGTTACATGCTAGTCGCGTGCCTGAACCCGCTTCACGCAAGACAAATAATTCATCGATTAACTCCTTGCGTTTAATTCGCTTTTTTGCACCGAGCGGATGATCGATAGGCGCGATTACTACTAGCGGATTTTCTAAAAATCGATACTGCTCTAAATCTAAATCAGCGGGCGGAATCGACATGATGTATAAGTCATCTGCATTCGCCTTTAAACGATTGACGACACCGTCACGATTTAAGACTTCGAATGCAATATCAATATTCGGAAACTGTTTATAAAAGTTCCCCAACATACGTGGCACAAAATACTTTGCGGTACTAGCAATTGCCACGCGTAAGCGCCCTTCTGTGTGCCCTTTCATTGCACTGATAGTCTGCTGCAAGTAATCAAACTCGTCACGAATCATGCGCGCCGATTGCGCCACCGCCTCTCCCGCTGCCGTCAAAAAAACCTGTTTGCCAATCACTTCGTACAAAGGCAAACCTACTTCATCCGACATCGCTTTCAGTTGCATTGATACTGTCGGTTGCGTGATGTAGCAAGCATCGGCCGCTGCGGTAATGCTGCGATGTTCGGCTACTGCGAGTAAAAGTTTTAATTGGCGAAAACTGACATTCATAGATTTTTATCGATGATTTACATAATAATTATTGATTTTACTCTATAGCAACCAATCACTACAATGCCGCCCTATTGCGCTCCGTACGCGCACCACACTAGGATCTTTTGTTTATGATGACGTTTAGCGACCCGGCTATTCTCTTTTTCTTATTCGGTCTATTGGCTGGATTTTTCAAATCTAATCTAGAAATTCCACAACAAATTTCACGCTTTTTATCGCTCTATTTATTGATGGCACTAGGCTTAAAAGGTGGATTCGCACTTGAGAAAACCGGCTTTACCAGCGAAGTATTGATCAGCTTGGCTTGCGCCATCAGCTTAGCGATCATTGTCCCTTTACTCGCTTTTCAATTGCTAAAACGCTTTATTACGCATTTCGATGCAGCAGCATTAGCGGCAACTTATGGCTCAGTCAGCGCGGTCACATTTATCACCGCCACGCAGATACTCGATCATCAATCGATCGCGTATGGTGGACATATGGCAGCAGCGATGGCGCTGATGGAATCGCCCGCCATCATCATCGCGATTTTTATTGCGAATCGCGTACGTAGTCAGCAAGCCCATGCAAACGCAGTCAACCAAGAGATGCCATCTTCGCTCTCGGTGAAGAAACTACTCCATGAATCTTTTACCGATGGCGCTCAGTTGCTTTTGCTAGGCTCACTCATGATCGGCATGATCAGTGGCGAAGCTGGACAAAATATGATGCGGCCTTTTTCTGTCGATTTATTTAAGGGCTTACTCGCATTCTTCTTACTCGACATGGGTCTGTTAGCTGCACGCAATGTGCCAGGCTTAAAAAACCAATCGCCACTGGTATTTGCGTTCGGTGTCATCGCACCGCTTTGTCATGCAGGCTTGGCACTCGGTATGGGCGTGATCTTCCAGCTTTCGTTAGGGAATACGGTGTTGTTGATGGTACTTGCGTCGAGTGCCTCCTATATCGCTGTACCCGCGGTGGTGCGCTATGCGATTCCTGAGGCCAATCCATCTTTATACATCGGTATGTCGCTCGCCCTTACTTTCCCATTAAATTTATTGTTTGGGATTCCCTTGTACTTACAAGTGGCGCAACGGGTACTTGCTTGAGACCTCGCATAGGTTCGGTGCAATTCAAATGCATGAAATCCTATGCATATCGGCGATCACGAATCTGCAAATATCTAGGCAGATCTTGTGATGAGGTAAATCGTCATAAAAACTGGTGACATTTGTCACTGGTTTCGTGTTTGTTTGATCTCTACAATGCACTTCACTCGCCATTCAGATTAAAAAACAAACACAAGGACATACTATGAATACGCCAACATTCCACACTTCCCAAATGCAAACAACATCAAGTTTCACGAATATGCGCCGCATCTTGTGCAGTAGTGCAATTCTTGTCGCCACAGTGCTTAGTATCAATCTTCCAGCGACTGCGCAACAAGGTACACCACTAGACGCCAACAAAAAAGCTAGCGATACAACAAGCTCACCAATCAGCGCGGTAGCGCCGTTCACCGTCGAAGTAAGCGGTGCTGGAACCCCGATCATTTTGATTCCAGGTCTCGCATCATCATCTGCCGTTTGGAAAGACACGGTCGCTCATCTTCAATCTAAGTATCAACTACATGTACTCACTTTAGCGGGCTTCGCTGGCACCAAAGCGTTGCCGAACAGCGCGATCAGCAAGGGATTTATCGCGACCCAAGAACTAGCGATTATTGACTATATCGCTGCGCAGAAATTGCAAAAGCCCATCATCATCGGACATTCTTTAGGTGGCTTTTTAGCGCTCTCACTCGCGTCAAATCACTCAGACAAAATTGCTGCGGCGATTAATGTAGACGGCTTACCTGCCTTGGGCGCGATGTATGCAGAAGCACAAGCGAATATGCAAAAATCAGGTAATACGCCACCGCCACAAAATACTGGCTTTGATCCAATGGCAATGGCAAAAAATATGGCAAACAATGCTGACTGGCATGCGCAAATTGCGAAAGACATGATGCGTTCAGATCCGATGACTTCGGGTCGTGCGATGAGTGAACTGGCGAGTAAAGACTTACGTCCAGCATTAAAGAACATTCAAGTGCCGGTACTCAGTTTGGGCGCACTCCAAAATGGCGCACCGTACACACCTGCGGCACAAGTACAAGCGACCTACGAAAAACAATTAGCAAACATTCCTAAAGACTTCAACAACATCGCGTTTGCGCAAGACGCGAAGCATTTTATTATGGCGGATGCGCCACAATGGATGCTACAGAAAATCGAAGAATTTCTTACGAAGGTGAAATAATCCACATACCAAAATCACACTAAGATCACGCAAAGTTATCTTTCGATTGAAATGCGTAAAAAAAACGCCTGACATTTCTGTCAGGCGTCTAAAAGTCCCACAGACTAAAATTTAACCGTCAATCACACATCGAACTTACGGTGTGCAAGTAACACCCACAGCAGAGAATGCTGCGGTTACATCCGCTTTCACATAACCACGATTAACCGCTGCCGTTTCTACGCCACAAGCACCTTGATTAAAAGTGCTATTCGCAGTCCAGTACAAACGATTTGCATCAGCCATCACTTGGAAAGCTTTTTGTACATTCCAACCAGTTTTGGTGGCCAACAAATAGAATGCTTTGTTATATACACCGCTTGAATAGTGCACATCCATGGTACTGGTGAATTTGGAAGCATGATCAATCGAACGGCCATCTTGTGGTGGATTGGCCATGTAACGGAGTGCGCCACTACCTTTGAAAATGTCTGCGCCTACTAGGAAATCATTCGTTCCTTTCATGTAGGACTCTGCCGCTTCACCCGCCATATCTGAGAATGCTTCATTCATACCACCAGACATACCGGAGTACACCAAGCCCGCATTTTGCTCAGTAAAGCCATGACTAACTTCGTGCGAAGTCACATCCAAGGAAACCAATGGATAGAAAGTCGTTGCACCATCACCGAAATACATTGCAGTACCATCCCAGAAAGCATTTTCGTAGGCACGCTTGTAATGCACTTTCATAATCAATTTTTGCGTCAATGGACGTACGCCAGCCCAAGCTTGGTACATATTGAAAACGACGCCGCCAAAATAGTGCGCATCGTTCATTGGTGAGTACGCGCCATTGATCGCTTTGACCGTGTTACGTGGGCATGTATAGCTATGTGGCTTAGATGGCGTACTAGTACGTGAATTCATGTTGTAGGTCGCGACGTTCGCATTATTCAAGGAACAAGTCGTGCCCGATTGCGTTACATCGAGATAACCATAATTCACACCGAACTCATATTGACCTGTTTTGGAATTACCGCCAGGACCAGTGCCATTGACGTGATGAATACCTTCCCAACGATCAATCACAACACCAGTATTTGCATCGAGCATGAAGAATGGACGGCGTGGTTCCTCGGTATTGGTCGCGTTGAATGACACAACATATACAAGGTGCGCAACACCGCTATCTGAGCGACGCACATATAGTTGCGCCTGATCATTTTCAGTCTCAAAAATTTGTGCTTGTGTTTTCGCCTGAATCAAAGCATCTGCTTTAGAGAAAATTGTTTTGACACTTGGCAAGTCGCGATCGAGATTACGCAACATAGAGCCTTTTAATTGACGATTGCCGTTTTTTTCTTCGTGTTCAACAATCGCTTCATTCCAAACTGGAACGCCTTGATACATCTGCTGATGACGTGTCACTTTCAAACCATTTGCATAAGTCATGCTACGTTCCGCTTTCATATCGGACGCTTTCAGACCTGCAGAGGCAACAGAATTATTGCCTTTGAATACTTCACGATCCGCAGCTTGTGCGCTAAACGCACCTGCTAACAAAATCGCAATTGCCAATGGACGTAATGCTTTATTGTGCTGCTTTACCATAATTAAATATCCCCATTTTTTTAAAATAATTATGTACAGGCAGATTGATCAATGCTGGACAACATGGTTGACCAACATCACGCTGAGCTTACATACCAATTTTGTAATTCAGCGTCCGTAGCTTTTGACTACAGGCTCCCCCCGAACGTTTAAATTGATCCAATTTGTTTGGATTCTGTATTTGTATGCAAAGTGTAACAACAAGTATCAAACTGTACGAGTCCAAACTTTAGGGAAGAAACCGTCAAATTCACTCACATTTCAGCCGCAGACATAGGTAAATTCTGAATTTTATATAGAAAAAAACCGATGCGATTTTTTTGTGTGTAGTTGTATAAAACAAACGAAGATAAAAACAACAATAGTTAATAAAACAAAAAAATTTTACACTTCTACTCAAAAATGATGCCATTAGTGACAGCTTTTTGTTGCCGTAATTACCTTGGTTGCAGACCACTTCGGCATTTTTTTTCATTACTCGCGAAATAAATAAGTGAAATTTCGGCTCACTAACAGCTTTTCATTGTGTCCTTTTATTAGCAACTGCATACGTTCAGCATCCACTCTTTCTGCTGCTGCAATCGCTTTGGCATTGACCACGGTAGATCGATGCACTTGCCAAAACTTGTCGCTATCGAGCCCATCGAGCAAGTCCTTCAATGGTGTCCGCAGCAAGGCTTCATATTCGGCCAATACAACGCGGGTGTATTTGGTATCAGATTGAAAGAACAACACATCATCGACATCGATTAACTTAATTTGTTTTCCAACACTTGCTTTAATCCACTTCATTTTCTCAGGCTTAACGGAAGCAGTAGCTGCTTGTAGACTCTTCAAGATTGCCTGCAAATCAGTAGGTGTCGCTTGCAATTTCTCTTGTACTCTGTCGAGTGCTTTTCGCAAACGATCTTCTTGTACAGGTTTCAGTACATAATCAATCGCGCCAGCATCAAAAGCTTCGATCGCATATTGATCATACGCGGTGATAAAGATGATATGCGCAGCCTTGCCAATTCGACGCGCAACCTCAATCCCAGACAAGCCGGGCATACGAATATCGAGCAGTACCAAATTCGGCTCATGCTCAAGAAAACCATCCCAAGCATCATTGCCATTTTCTGCCACCATGACAATCTCCGCCTGCGGCCACAATCTGTCCAATTGGCTTAATAAGCGTTCACGCATTAGAGGTTCATCTTCGGCGATTAAGACTTTTGTTTTCATTGATCACTCTTTATTGATTGGTATAAATTCTTTATTGATGACTTGATTGACGAATCCGCTGACGAATCGATTAATGTGCTTAGTGTTATCAAACCGTGATGTGCTGGCCTCCACGACCAGCAAAACAGATCAAGCCAAGGGTATCGTCACTTCGGCAATCACCCCACCTTGTTCCGCTTCTGCAATCGACAGTGTCGCGTGTGTGCCGTATTGCAAACGTAGACGATCACGTACATTTCGCAATCCTATTCCTGGGTTCGGCTTATCACTCAATCCAACTCCGCTATCTTGCACTGTGATCAGCAAATCCGTGCCTAATTTTTCCGCAACGATTTGGATGTCGCCGCCACGTAAAGATGGCTCGATACCGTGTTTAATGGCGTTTTCAGCTAAGGTCAGCAATAACATACTTGGTACAGGAATCGATGCCAACTCGGGCGGCAATTGTAATTCGAAATTCAACCGTGACCCCATTCTCGCTTTCATCACTTCGAGATAGGCTTGGATTAAGCGAAACTCTTCTGCCAGGCTAATTTGCTCGGCGCGCATTTCACTCATACTGGCTCGCAAAAAGACAATCAAATTCGCAGTCAGCTCCGCCGCCTTTGGTGCGCCTTGTTCAGCGAGTTGTTGCACGGCCCCTAGTGTATTAAATAAAAAATGTGGCTCGATTTGCGCCCTTAGCAAGCGCAACTGTGACTCACTTTCTTGTCGTGCGCTCTTTTCGCGTTCTGCATCGAGCGCCAATTGCGCGGCTTTGGTCTCGTAGCCTTGATTACGCCAACCTGCGACGATACCAATCATCAGCACATACAGTGCGCCAGCAATGCCAGCGACTACCAATACAATCGGACCGTCCTTCCAAATTGTCGCCCAAATATCTTTTCCTCGAATCACCGCACTTAATGAAGTAAAACCAAAAAAACCAAACAGCACGCCAAGAAATGCACTCGCAGAAAAATGAAAATGCCGTCGCGAAATTTGACGATAATTAAACCAAATACCGACCAAGGCAAACACTAACATCCATCCTAATAAATTCATCACCAATACAGCAGGCAACCAGTGCACCTTTTGTTTAAACGAGTACAGCACTAAGCCTAGAGCAGAGAACAAAATCGTTAACTTGGTCACCGCCCACCACAGCTTTGCGCCTTGGTATTCAAGACAAAACTGGTACAACTGATCGCGCTCAATTGCTGATAAATTTGCAGCTTGCTTCGCAATTTTTTTGCGCCATGGAATCGTCACAGTTTCTACCAACTGTGGATCACGCAAGACATTCAGTAACTCGTCATTCCAATTTTTATACCAATTAATTACGCTCTGCCACATAGTTTTTCCTCATTCAACATCAGTGATAGCTTACTGTAGATCGACTGCTCGTGTAACACGAGCAAATTGAGATCAATTACGATTTTCCGCGGATCAAATACGATTTTTTTCGCATTCGATTTATGGCATCGACAAACTGCTTGCGCTTTTACAAATAAAACGACACTTTTCATTAAACGATGTCAATCGACTCTGGACTTCGCCTATCATATAAATACTTGGCATCATCAAAGGAAACTATATGGCTATCCCAAAACCTGTCTCTACCGTTAGCACGCAGCGCTATCACGCGCTTAGCATAGGCTTGCATTGGCTGATGCTATTTTTATTAATTGCGGTGTACGCCAGCATCGAATTAAGAGAACTCTTTCCCAAAGGAACAGATGCGCGCAAAGCGATGAAAATGTGGCACTTTATGTTGGGCTTATCGGTACTCGCTTTTGCCGTATTGCGTGTGCTAATTCGTTTACGTAATCCGACTCCAGCGATCATTCCTGCGCCACCAGCTTGGCAAGAAATACTAGCGAAAGTCATGCACATCGCCTTGTATGCACTAATGCTTGGCATGCCGCTTGCTGGTTGGTTAATCTTAAGCGCGGAAGCACAGCCAATTCCATTCTTTGGCCTCGAACTTCCAGCCTTAATCGGTCCCGATAAGGCACTCGCAAAAAGTATCGAAGAAGTACATGAAACCGTCGGCTTAGTTGGCTACTACCTGATTGGCTTGCACGCCTTAGCGGGTCTGTATCATCACTATATGGTGAAGGACAATACTTTAAAACGGATGTTGCCTTAACGCCTGATCAGGGTGCTTACTGTTCATGAACTCTGAAAAATGATCCTAAAACAGCATCCGCAAAAAAGACCTTAAAAAAAACAGCGCCGCATCAAAACGGCGCTGTTTCTTTTTATTACCTTGCTTTGGTGTGTTTACTAAAGCACCGACTTAAGCACCTACTAAAATACCTAGTACTAAGCGGCATATAAATATCGAGCATCCTCTACGTCACTACTTCGCAACTAAATTTCTCTTCAAAAAACTCGTCAACTTTTTAATGAAATCGGCATCAAGTACCAAGTTTGGATCACTATAAGAAGCGATTTGTTGGGCGTTATCAGCAGGTACGGTTTTCATAATATGATTCATTCCTTTGATCACATGTAACTCCGCTTTGGGCTGTGCCTGCGCTAATTGTACGGCTTGACTCACGCCCACTTGAATATCTGTATCACCTTGAAAAATCGCGATAGGCATCGCTAATTTTTTTATCGCATCAGCTGGCACGATAGGAAACCACGACATCAAATAGCCTTGTACGCTAGGGCGATACAATGCCAACAATGGAGCAGGAACATCTTTCACGAATTCAGATTTCTCCATACTGGTGAGAATAGACTCATTGAGCTTTGCCAAATCGGGGGGCAATTTATTTGCCAATTGTGCGCGCAATATTTTTGATGCGGATTGTGCTGGCCCTGCAACTGATACATAGGCTTGCACCGATTCATTTTGCAAGGCCATGATGCCTAAAGTCGATCCTTCACTATGGCCTATTACCGCCACACCGCTAAAACGCGGGTCTTTATTCAGTAGCTGAATCCAACTTTGCACATCCGTGACATAAGTTTGAAAGCGTAAATCTTCTTCGGCTTTGCCCGCAGCAAAACTTTCGCCTATGCCGCGTTTATCAAAACGAACTGAGGCAAAACCAGCGATTGCTAATTCCTCCGCAAGCATTTTTAAATTATTGTTTTTTCCTGGTAAAGCCGGACTATTCCCATCACGATCAGTTGGTCCAGAGCCAGCGATAATTAACACCACTGGCGGCTTAGTCTTATGTCCCGGAACCAATAAGCTACCATACAGTGTGTTGACGCCCTCGCCCACCGTTATCGTTGTTTGCACAAATTCTGCTCGCGCTGGAATCAAGAGCAGCAACAAAGTACCGAACACAATCTGTCTTGCAATGGTGAATAACTGCATACACGACTCCACATTTAATGAGGTACTGCACAGACAAGGCAGCACCAGAAGATTTATGGTTGATCAGTTTAATGATCTACAAGCATTCAAATTAATTTATGCGACGCATCAAACTGAGGAGATACAGTCGCATCAGATTTAGCATCGCGCTAATTTTAATGGAAAAAGAATCGCAATTGCTGACGCGTGAAGTGATTTAATGCTAGCGAAGCATCAGCAGTGTTTGCAATGTCATTATCGAGCAACAATTGGCGTCGACGAAAACAAGCATCAATCAAAAACGGTGAGATAAGGCATCGTCACAAACACAGAATTTCCTACAACGAATTTATGCTGCGATGCTTTTCCAAGTTGCTAAGCCGCGCGCAATTCGCTCTACCGCTTGCTGCAAACGTGAAAGGTCTTGGGTATAAGCAAAGCGTACATGTTGCTGCGCTTGGTGATATCCAAAATCAAGTCCTGGCGTAAAAGCAAGATACTCGGTCTCTAAAAAATGCTGACAAAACGCGTAAGCATCGCCACCAAATGCACTGATGTCCGCATATAAATAAAATGCGCCTGCAGGCTCCACAGCGATCTTAAATCCTAATTGGCGTAGCGCTGGCAATAGAAAATCTCGCCGACTTGCAAATGCACGCCGACGTTCTTCAAAGATATCGATACTTGCAGGCTCAAAGCAAGCAAGCGCTGCATATTGTGCAATGCTTGAAGCACTGATGTATAAATTTTGCGCCAATTTTTCTAATTCAGATACCGCAGCATCCGGCGCAATCAGCCAGCCTAGTCGCCAACCTGTCATGCCAAAATACTTAGAGAAACTATTGAGTACAAAGGCATCATCATTCACTTCCAAAACGCTACTTGCCTCAACGCCGTAGGTCAAACCATGATAAATCTCATCCACAACCATATGCCCTGCACGGGCATGTATCGCTTGCGATAAGGCAAGCAACTCCTGCTTGCTCAGCAATGTCCCAGTTGGGTTGGCAGGTGACGCCAATAGTGCGCCCACCGTCTGCTCTTGCCAGTGTGCTTGAATTAACTCGGGCGTCAGTTGATAACGCATTTCGGGCCCGACTGGAACCAAGGCGGCAGAGGCTTCAATCAAACGCAAGAAGTGGCGATTACAAGGATAACCAGGATCTGCCATCAACCAATGTTTGCCCGGATCGACCAATAAACTCGTGGTCAATAACAAAGCCCCCGAACCACCCGGCGTAATCAAGATGCGACGCGGGTCGATCTGTAATCCATAACGCTGTTGGTAAAAACCGCTAATTGCTTCGCGCAGTTGCGGTAATCCACGTGCGGCTGTGTATTTCGTGTGACCTGCTGCCAACGCGGCTTGCCCTGCCTGAATAATCGGCGCGGCAGTCGTAAAATCAGGCTCGCCAATTTCAAGATGAATGACATCATGTCCGCTAGCTTGTAATTCATTGGCACGCGCCAACAATGCCATCACATGAAATGGTTCTATGGCCCGACTACGAGCGCTGTAAGCATTTTTGTTATTTGTCATTCGATGTGAAACTAATTGGTAAGAAGTGCTAGTGTAATCAGCTTAGCGCAAGTTGGGAAATACTAACCAGCAATGTCACTATCAAATCAAGTGATAGCCGAAATGCCAAGGAGCGAATTAAGGAGCGATTTGCAGCGTCCTTAACACCGTCAACGCATCATCATAAGCATATTGCGCAATATGCTGTTCAATTCGCGCGACCATGTTGGGGTCTAAAATCTGACAGAAGTAAGCACGATTTTCTTCAAAATATTGTGGGCAATCGCCACTAAATTCACTCAACAACTGTGCTAAATGCGCTAGTCGCTGACGAACTTGTTTATCATCCACGTCCGTGGTCACGGGATCGAGACAGACATTCGTCGAACTAGGTAAATCAGAAGGAAGCTGTTGTCTTAACTCTGTAAGCAAGAGTTGAAGAGAAGTCACTAGTTGCTCGCACAAATTCTGACAACGTGTTCTTGCAGTCGGATCTTGCTGTGCTAACTGTAGCGCGATTTCCAACTGTAGCGAATCTGCTTGCACTTGCTTCGCCCCAATACTGCCGGCGAGTCCTTTGAGCGTATGTACCAACAACAAAGCCTGTTCGTCGTTATTCGCTTGTAAGGCATGTTGCAATTGCTCTGTGGTTTCGGCTTGGCCGTCTAAAAAGCGACGCAATACTTTCAAATAAAGATCGCGCTTACCCATCATCAAACTCAAGCCTAATGCACTATCAATCTGAGTCAAATGGCTGAAATTAATTTGATCAAGGTTGTTTGTCTGCGGGATATATGCCTCACGCTCTTCTTGGATAGCGAGTGCTGCTGATGCAGTCTGATTAGGTAGAACCTCAGTCGGCGTTGGACAAATTTTATGCGCAAGCCAGCGTGCCAAGCTCGAAAATAAAGCATCTGGTTGCACAGGTTTCGCGAGAAAATCTTGCATGCCTTCATCCAAGCAACGTTGCCGTACATCTGCCATCGCATGCGCGGTCATTGCAATAATTGGAGATGGATAGAATTGCTGCTGACTACGAATATGCTGAGTCGCTTGATGCCCATCCATTCCTGGCATTTCCAAATCCATCAGAATTAAATCGTAATAATTGGGACCAACTTGTTCTAGCCGCGCTAGCGCTTCATGACCGCTGGATGCCACTTCTACTTTAATCCCTACCGTTTCTAGCAGTTCAACAGCAATTTGCTGATTGATTTCATTATCTTCCACTAACAAGACTAAGGCATCAGCGTAGCGATGTTGAATCTGCGAACCAGCACCACTGTTCGAAACCACATTGTTTGAATGACTCAATTCAAACGGCAAACTAAATTCAAAACAAGAGCCAACACCAAACTCACTTTGCACCTGAATTTGCCCACCTAGCAAAGTAACCAACTGATGCGAGATCGACAGACCCAGACCCGTACCACCAAATTTACGACTGGTAGAACTATCTGCTTGTGAAAAAGCGGAGAACAATCGCCCTACTTGTTCTTCGGTCATACCGATGCCGCTATCCTTAACAGCAAAATCCAGCATCACATGATGACCCGACATCGCGTGCTCACTAGTCGACGCAGTAATACGCAAACTCACTTCGCCACGCTCGGTGAACTTAATCGCATTATTGACCAAGTTCACTAACACTTGACCTAAACGCAAAGCATCGCCAACCAAAAATCGAGGAAGCGCATCAGCCAGTTCAAATTTGAGTAACAGACCTTTTTCATGTGCTTTTTGTGCCGTCACGGTACTCACATGTTTGACGACCTCATCCAAAGAAAACGGGCTGAAATCAACATCCATTTTCCCTGCCTCAATTTTTGAGAAATCTAAAATACTATTGATGATTCCTAGCAGAGCATTTCCCGCATCATGAATTTTATTGAGATAGTCGCGTTGCTTAGTACTTAACTCGGTACGCAAGGATAAATACGCCAAGCCGATAATTGCATTCATCGGTGTGCGAATCTCATGACTCATATTTGCTAAGAAAGAACTCTTCGCTTGATTTGCTAACTCCGCAACTTCGCGTGCATGCAATTCAGCCGCGATTTTTTCCGCTAACATTTGCTGATGCGATCGTTGTGCTTCTGCCTGCAAATCCTGATCGAGCAGTTCTGCAGTTTGGACAATGGTGCGCACTTCATCGGGGCGATACTGATTGAAATCTGGTTTACTACCGAGCAATAACATGCCAGTCAGGTTGCCGCGATGCGTGAACGGCACCAACAAGGCATTCTCACCCGCCACACTGGCAATCGACTGCGGCATTCTCGAACGTAAGATGCGCGCCAAGTCGCCACCCAAGGCGTACACCTTATCGGGAGCAAGATCAAAATCACCCGCGATTTTGCGACAAAAACCTTCGTGATAAGTGTAGATCGCACTACGAGCACCATTGGTATAGGCGCTAAATGCATTCAGATAGTGCTCAACTAATTGCGCTTGTCCTTTAATATCTTTGGCATTGGCTACTGCAATTTGCAAAGCTTCTTGCTGCGCCCGCCATCTTGGATAAAGCCAAGTTCGTACCAATTGCTCAGAAAATTCTAACCATGGCTTATAAAGTGCTAACAAAATAGAACCGCAAACCGCATCAAATAATAACGTGGTCCAACGCGTGCTTAGCGCGAAGTAAGGCGCAATCAATAACTGCATCAAAGCAAAACAAGCAAGCAAGCCAAGAACGACCAAGGCATACACACTAAAGCGATTTAATGCAAAGCTAAAATCAAACAAGCGATTCTTTAATAAGGCGTAACCCAAGCCACCATAAGCAAGAAAAATAATTGAAGAGTTAAATGACTCGACATATGCAAGCGCGAGTTCTTCGTCGACGATTCGAAATAAATTATGGAACATATAGATCGCATAAATATTTCCCATGCAAAAACCTATCCATGCCAAACGTTGCCGCGTGATGCCGCTACTCGCTCGCCACGATATCAGCAATGCACCCAGAGAGAAAATCACCGAGGTAATCGCCAAAGCACGACGCCACAAACGCATGTTTAACCACTCGCGCAATTCCCAAGGCAAGATGCCTAACTTCAAGAAGATGTAGCAGAAGGTGTAGCTAGCAAAGCACAGCGCATACACGTAGAACAAGAGTCGCACTGAAGCTAAACGCCAATGTGGTCTGCTCTCCGGAAAGACAAGACAGAAATAAGTGAAGAAAACGTAACCGACAAAAAGCTCAATCGGGAAAACATATAAAGTCAGAAAATCCTGTAAGTCACCGCTGGGTAAATACGGAATAAAGGTATCGGGAATAATCGCCAACATCGCAATCGCCAATACGCGCATGGGCATACTATTCGCATGGCGCAAGACCAACATGCTGATAATAAATAAGGCGATGAAGGTCGTTGCAAATTGCGTTAAGGTAATCGCCAACCAAATCTCGGCATGCCGCAAATTTTTGGGGATTGGTTGCAGTATCAAATGTTGACTAACAGGCTGACTAACTTCTGCACCTTGGTGAGCCGACTGCGGTTGAGCCGACGTTCGATTAGCTGGGTACCAGCGCAAGCCGATACGATCTTCCATCGCCAATAAACGTGACTCATCACCGATCCGATCAAACACCACATGGTCACCGACTCTCGCGCCCGCTTGCAGCAAGGGTGATTCTGGTTTTAACTGCTCAATGGGCAGTCGATAGTAACGATCAGGTGCACCGAAAGTCGCGCCCAACTCAGCCGCAATTTTAGGGCCAGCACTACGCTGCCAGTAGCTACTCGCCCACAGGTCTAATACGCCAAACACCGCGACCAAAGTGAGCATCAATATCTTAAATCGCAGATGAGAAAGGAGCGCTTTTGCCATTCGGTATCGGAATTCAGAGATCAACAGCTTGTGAAGAGTCTGTTAAGAAGAAATTACAGCGAAGCAAAAATTAAATACAAATTTGCTGCGTTTTTATAATCCTCTGATTCTAAAGGTGAAGCGCATGTTTCTAGCCATTTCCATAAAAAAATTGTTTTAAATCATCGTTTTTTTGTTGTATGACTGCCTTTCTCTTGTCATTTTTCGGTAACTTCACTTTGCTAGGCGATTTCAAATGACAAGAAAAAGTTCAAAATAACAAGATTAATTTAGCTTGATCAAAAATTTTTGCTAACAGTTGCTACCACCGCTGTTTTTCCCAAAAACTTTCCATTCGCAGGTGAAGCGTATGCAAGTTTATTTGCATTCGTGCCGATCACAGCCAATGCGGCATTGAATACGCCGAGGTCTTTGGTGATGCCAACTTTCCAATCGGTATAAGAAGAAATGCTGTTGTGGTTAACTCGTTGATGACCAGCATGCAGATTCAACACCAAGCCGTTCTTAATTTCAATATTCGCTCCGATGTCTAGGTAGCCGCTGTTTTTGCTATTCGCAAAACCAAACAAGTTCGTCGTCGAGTGCGAGTATTTCGCATACGCGGAACCATAGTTGATCTGACCATAAATTTCTGTTGTATTCGCGCTCACAGCCAATCCATTAGATGGATAAACGTAAGTTAAAACTCCGACGTCATAACTGGCGTCACTAGTCAATGAACCGCGCTTACCTGCATACAAATCGACTTCAACACTACCGCTACCACCTGCATCTTTGGTCCATTTAATGGTCGATGCCCAAGCGCCGGCATAGAAACCAGATGCATTATTCACATAATCAACACCGCCTTGTAAGGCTGGCTTTAAACGCGTTTGTGAAATACCACGGTAACGGTAGTCCGATACCAACGCCGCATTGAAACTAAACTCATGCTCCGGCTTCGCGGTTGGTGCGGCATCTTGCGCGTGTGCTACTTGAGCGTTAAACATAGTTGCTATAGCAGTGACTAAAAAAACTCTCTTCATCTTACTTCCTTTCAAATTAACGACGATGTCGTTCTGGTGAATGTTCTTATAAATTCGATTATCGACAAGAACAAAAATACTTCAATTAGTAAATGTTGGCGTGCAGAAGCCCTATCGACAAACCAATGCTTGTCGATGCACATGTTTTTAGGATTTGCTTGGGTTTGCTAAATTACTGCGGTAACATCAGACGATACCCCACGGCGGTTTCGGTTAAGAAATACTTGGGCTGAGTTGGATCGTCTTCCAATTTTTGTCTTAGATAACGCATATAGATTCTTAAGTAATGTCCGCTCTCCCCATGCGATGGGCCCCAGACTTCCTTGAGTAGCTGCGGATTCGTTACCACACGTCCTGCATGGTTGACCAAGACATTCAGCAATCTAAATTCAGTTGGCGTCAGATGCACCACTTCGTCAGCTTTGGTGACTAATCTTGCCTTCATATCGATTTTCACGTCACCAAATTGCACAATACCGCTCAAGTTGACACCTGGCTGGCGTTGTCGCCGCAAGGTAGCGCGCACTCGTGCTTGCAGTTCGCCAATCCCAAACGGTTTTGTTAAATAATCATCGGCACCAGCATCAAGTGCGCGGATTTTTTCCACCTCACTAACCCGTGCGGATAACACAATAATCGGTACGCTAGACCAGCGTCGTACATCTCGAATGAAATCGATTCCATCACCATCCGGCAATCCCAAATCGAGAATCACCAAATCGGGATGACGAGTGCCTGCATCAATTAGACCTCGCTGCAAGGTGCTCGACTCATTCACCTGCCAGCCCTCTTCTTCCAATGCAGTGCGCACAAAGCGACGGATCTGCGGCTCATCTTCGACCAACAGGGCACTCGGTGTACTGATATTTGGATCTTTTGCTGTTTGACTCATTGCTCTTGCCTTTTAGCATGTGTAATCACGGGCGATCCTTCATGGATTGCGTTGGTAGCGTCAAATTCTGGCATTTTTGGCGGCATTCCCAATGGTAAGGTAAAAGTAATACAAGCACCGCCGTCAGGAGAGTTCGCGGCGCGTATTCGACCATGATGCGCTTCAACTATCGCACGGCAAATAGCTAATCCTAAGCCGACGCCGGGCTTAGAGGATTCGCGCTCACCCCGCGTGAATTTTTCAAATATCGCTTCCTCTTTGCCAACGGGCAAACCCGGTCCATTATCATAAACCATCACCTGGAGATCACTTTCCAATAGATTCACGCTCAGTGTGATACGTGATCCCTCTGGCGTATATTTCGCTGCATTTTCTAACAAATTGCATAGAACACGTTCTATCAAAACTGCATCAAAATTCACCAGTGGTAAGTCACTCGCTAACTGTGTTTGCACCTGATGCTCTCTTAACTGCGGTGCACTGATGCGTATCGCGCTACCCACCACTTCTTCGAATGCTTGCCACTGTAAATCCAATTTCACTTCACCACTTTGTATGCGTGCCATATCGAGCAAATTCGCAACCAGGGCACTCATGCGTAGGGCTTCTGCATGCAGGGCTTGCGTCATCACTTGTTGTTTTTGGCTGAGCTCTGGTTTTGATGTAGTCAATGCTTCTGAAATGCCAACGATCGAGGTCAGTGGAGTACGCAGATCATGCGACAATGCGGCCAACAGAGAGTTACGCAAACGTTCAGATTCCATGTGTAGCAAAGCACCCTGTGCAACTTCGATGTAATGCACGCGTTCTAATGCGATAGCAACTAAGGCTGCAAAAGTATCCAATTGCTGGCGTTGCTCTGGAATCAAGATCCAACTGCGGTTCTCGGGAGCGATCGCCAATAAACCGCGCGTGCGCATCGGTGCGACCAAAGGTAAATAGAAATACGGGCTTGACGGCAAAGTGTCTGTGCTGATGCCTGCGACTTCAACTTTATCAAAAGCCCATTGCGCTATACCCATATCTAAGCCAATCGCCGCCGACTCAGGTAATTGCAAACGTCCTTCATCATCTGGTAGTAACAAGGTGGCTTTTGCACGAAAAGTAGTTTGTATAGCCGTTTGCGTCGCTTCAATGATTTGTTCGCTTTGCAAAAAGCCAGATAAATCACGAGCAAATTCATACAGAGCAAGTGAACGAGACTCCCGATGTGAGGCTACTTTGGCTTGATAACGAAGACCAGCGGTCAAATGTCCCGTAATCAATCCGACCGCAAGCATGACGCCAAACGTCATTACATATTGCAAATCACTGACAGCAAAAGAAAAGCGCGGTGGTACGAAGAAAAAGTCAAACGCCAGCACCCCAACCACAGTGGCCAATACAGAGGGTCCACGTCCAAATCGCACCGCAACTAGGACCACAGTTAACAAGAACAGCATCGCGATGTTAACTAAATTAAACACCGCCAATAAAGGCGTCGCAATGATCACGGTAAGAACGCTAGCGAGCCCTGCATAAACATAGCGTAAGACGCGTCGCTTACCTAAATTTGCGCCATCAATCACTGCTGGCTTTTGATCAAATGAACGAGGCTCCTGATTGATTTCAAAATGATTCGATTCTCCACCTATCTCAATCAAATCAAGATTGTGGGCGCGTGCTGCCAACCGTTGTGCCAAGGTGGTACGCCAGTTGAACACCGCTTTACGACGACCTATCACAATACGAGAGAAATTATATTGATTCGCATAATCAACGATCGTTTGCGCAATATCATTGCCTGTCAATACGGCAGTCTTTGCGCCCAAATCTTGTGCCAATTTCAAATTTTTTAAAATTCGTTCACGTGCTGATGCTGGTAATTTTTGTAAAGTAGGAGTTTCGATATAGATGGCCTGCCACTCCGCATTCATCTGTTTAGACAAACGCGCTGCACTACGAACCACATGATCCGCATTCGCTTGTGGCCCGACACATACCAGCAAGGCAGCGTCAGTCTTCCAAACCGTATTAATCGATTTTTCTACACGATAGGCTTGGACATCATCTTCTACTCTATCGGCAGTACGGCGTAAAGCGAGTTCGCGTAGGGCAATTAAATTCCCTTTACGAAAAAAATTCTTAGCAGCGCGTTCTGCTTGCTGCGCTTTATAGACTCGTCCTGTCTTTAGGCGTGCTAGCAATTCATCGGCTGGAATATCCACCAACACAACTTCATCGGCTTCGTCAAAGATCGTATCAGGTAAAGTCTCAGCAACACGAATGCCGGTGATGCCACCGACTACGTCAGTTAAGCTTTCTAGATGCTGGACATTGACTGTGGTGAACACATCGATGCCCGCATCTAATAGTTCCTCCACATCTTGCCACCGCTTTGGATGCCGTGATCCTGGTGCATTCGAATGAGCGAGTTCATCTATCAAAATTAATTCGGGGCGACGTTCCAGCGCTGCATCGATATCAAATTCATACAAAGTTTTGTCGCGATAATTAATTGTTTTCAGCGGTAGGACTTCTAATCCATCCACCAGTGCCGCTGTCTCATCACGACCGTGGGTTTCGATCACACCGACCAAGACTGCTTCACCATTTTTCAGCAATTTATGTGCGGCTGAAAGCATCGCGTAAGTTTTGCCAACCCCTGCGGAGGCGCCAAAATAGATGCGTAATTTACCGCGTGTTGCACGCCTTTCCTGTGCCTGCACGTGAGCGAGCAGAACATCAGGATCGGGGCGTTGGTCGATGTTGTTTCCCATAACAATATGCGTGTTGTCGATTAAACTCAATTAATTACATATTTACTTAGATTGCGGGAGTGCTAGATTCAACTGCAAAACGTTCACACGCGGTTCACCAAACAATCCCATGACAGGTTTCTGCGCGAGCTGATCGATCAATGCGCGTACTTGCGCTTCTGTCATTTTACGCTCTCGCGCAACTCTAGGGACTTGATAGTACGCAGCAGCCAAACTAATTTCTGGATCTAAACCACTGGCTGAAGCGGTTACCAAGTCCACTGGAATTGCCGCAGTATTGCTAGGGTCTGCGGCTTTCAAAGCATCAACGCGCGCTTTCACATTGTCCAACTGAGCCACGTTTGTCGGGCCTAAATTCGAGCCACTCGAATTAGTAGCGTTGTTCGCCATTGGGCTTGTCGCAGACGGGCGCCCCCAGAAAAATTGCGGGGAACTAAAGGACTGTCCGATCAAACTAGAGCCGACGACCTTACCATCTTTAACAATCAAACTACCTTCTGCCTTTTCGTTAAAAGCAAGTTTTGCTATACCCGTCATCGCTAGTGGATAAGCAAGGCCTACCACAACGGTGAGTCCGACAAACAGCATCGCTGCAGGACGCAAGGTGGATAGGATAGAATTATTTGTACTCATGATATTTCCTATATGCATGCAGATAAATCGGTTAAGCCAAATTCAAAAAAGTCAAAATCATATCGATCAATTTAATCCCGACAAAAGGTAGAACAATACCGCCGAGGCCATAGATCAATAGATTACGACGCAATAACAAAGACGCGCCGACCGCACGATACTTCACGCCTCTTAAAGCGAGAGGAATCAAAAACACAATAATCAAAGCATTAAAAATCACAGCCGACATAATTGCTGAGTTCGGACTCGTCAATTGCATGATGTCCAGTGATTTCAATTGCGGATAAGTCGCCACAAATGCCGCAGGAATAATCGCAAAATATTTGGCGATATCATTCGCAATCGAAAAAGTCGTTAAGGATCCGCGTGTCATCAACATTTGTTTGCCGATTTCAACGATCTCTAATAACTTAGTCGGATTCGAATCCAAATCCACCATATTGCCTGCTTCTTTCGCTGCTTGCGTACCGGAATTCATGGCCACCGCGACATCCGCTTGGGCCAATGCTGGTGCATCATTGGTGCCGTCCCCAGTCATCGCAACTAGACGCCCCTCGGCTTGATAGCTGCGTATCAATTTCAATTTATCTTCCGGCGTTGCTTCTGCCAGAAAGTCATCGACACCCGCTTCCGCCGCAATCGCTGCTGCAGTCAACTTATTATCACCAGTGATCATGACGGTTTTGATTCCCATGCGGCGCAATTCAGCAAAGCGCTCTTTAATTCCGCCTTTGACGATATCTTTAAGTTCAATTGTGCCCATGACTTTACCATCATCGAGTACTACCAAAGGCGTACTGCCTCGGCGAGAAATATCATCGACAGTCTTCGTCACTTCGGCTGGGAAAGTGCGTCCTGCCGCCTCTTGAAATTTGCGTACCGCATCAGCAGCCCCTTTGCGGACAACACGAACCGCAACTTCACCGATATCAACACCGCTCATGCGAGTCTGGGCGGTGAATTGTACAAACTGTGCCTGCAGAGAGGCCATCTCGCGTTCACGCAAATTGAAACGCTGTTTTGCCAACACCACGATACTGCGGCCTTCTGGCGTCTCATCAGCGAGCGAGGCGAGTTGCGCAACGTCGGCCAATTGCACCGCTGTCACGCCAGGTGCTGGGAAAAATTCTGACGCTTGGCGATTACCCAAAGTGATCGTGCCAGTTTTATCTAACAATAAGACATCGACGTCACCCGCAGCCTCAACCGCACGACCCGATGTCGCAATCACATTCGCTTGCATCATACGACTCATGCCAGCGACACCAATTGAGGATAACAAACCACCAATGGTAGTCGGAATCAAACAGACCAACAGGGCAATCAAAACCGTAATCGATACAGGCGCGGAACTAAAACCTAGAGCAGTCGCTGCATTCACACTAAATAAGGAGAAAGGCAACAAGGTAACGGTCACAACCAGAAAGATAATCGTCAATGCGATCAAGAGAATCGTGAGTGCTACTTCGTTCGGTGTTTTTTGACGTTTGGCACCTTCTACCATAGCAATCATACGGTCAATAAAGGCCTCGCCCGGATTGGAGGTCACTCGCACCACCAGCCAATCAGACAGCACCCGAGTACCGCCTGTCACTGAAGAAAAGTCGCCACCAGATTCACGTATCACTGGTGCAGATTCACCGGTAATCGCGCTTTCATCCACCGTCGCAACACCTTCGATGACTTCGCCGTCAATCGCGATCACGTCGTTGGCTTCTACCAAAAACACATCCCCTTTACGTAAATCTTGTACGTTTGCTGGCAACCAAGTTGTACCATATTTTGGCGTTGCCAATTTTTTGGCGATCACTGATTGCTTTAGTCCTTTTAACGAAGCGGCTTGCGCCTTGCTGCGCCCCTCAGCCAAAGCTTCGGCAAAATTTGCAAACAATACTGTAAACCACAACCAAATACTGATCGCCAAAATAAAGCTAGCATCGGCTTCGCCTTTTCCGAACAAGGCATGCACATACAACAAGCTCGTAATAATGCTACCGATATACACTACAAACATCACTGGACTGCGTAACTGCGTGCGTGGTGTCAATTTTCGGAAAGCATCAATAATGGCGGGTTTGATCAACTTCGCATCAAATAGCGCCAGACGATTATTCGCACTGGCAGTATCCACATTAGCAAGGTGTTCAGCTTTTGCTGCTGCATTTGCCGCATTTGCTGCATTTGCCGCATTTGCTGCATTTGCTGCATTTGCTGCATTTGCTGCATTTGCTGCAGCAAGATTTTTCTGTAAATTCGTATTAGACATCAGATTCTCCTCAGGCTTAGCGTGGACTTGCTGGACTAAACATTTGTAAATGTTCGACCACAGGTCCCAAAGCCAAAGCGGGCACATAGTTCAACACACTGATTAACACCACCGTGCCCGCTAACAAAGCGATAAACATTGGGCCGTGCGTAGGCATCGTTCCAGCATTGACTTCCAAACGTTTTTTCGCTGCTAAAGAACCTGCGATGGCAAGCACCGGAACGATCACGGCAAAGCGTCCAAACCACATCGCTATCGCCAACATCATGTTGTAGAAAGGTGTGTTCGAAGTTAATCCCGCAAACGCACTACCATTGTTATTCGCCGCTGAAGTAAAAGCGTACAGCACCTCAGAGAAACCATGCGCACCGGGATTTAAGATACCTGCACGTCCAGCGTCACTCATCACGGCAATCGCAGTGCCAGCTAACACCAGAATCGGCGTCACCAAGATCGCAATCGAGGTCATTTTCATTTCGTAAGCTTGAATCTTTTTGCCTAAGTATTCAGGGGTACGACCAATCATCAGACCCGCAATAAATACCGCCAAGATCGCAAAGATCAACATGCCATACAAGCCAGAACCAACGCCACCAAATACGACTTCACCAAATTGCATTAAAGCCAGAGGTACCAATCCACCGAGTGGCATAAGAGAGTCATGCATTGCGTTCACCGCACCGCAAGAGACCGCCGTAGTGACTGCAACAAACAACGCGGAAGCACTGATACCAAAACGACTTTCTTTACCTTCCATATTGCCACCAGCTTGCAGAGCACTAGGCGCTTGATCAATATTCAAGGCGGCATAGGCGGGGTGTGCTTGTTGTTCTGCAGCCATGACGCCCACAGTCATCACAACAAATAAAAGACTCATCGTGGCAAGAACTGCCATGCCTTGTCGTTGATCTCCAACCATACGACCAAAAGCAAAACATAAGCCGGCAGGAATTAAGAAGATCGCGATCATCTGGAAGAAATTGCTCAATGCGGTTGGATTCTCGAAAGGATGTGCTGAGTTCATATTGAAAAATCCACCGCCATTGGTACCCAACAATTTGATCGCTTCTTGTGACGCCACTGGCCCCATCGCCAGCGTTTGTGTTTTCGCCGTCAACGTTTCCATCACTGGCGCACCCTTATCATCTTTTAAAGCTTGCCCATCAGCGCCCGTTGCTGCCACGCTATATGTCACAGGCTCAATCAATTGCACTTGTTTATACGATGAGAAATTCTGAATCACGCCCTGACTAAGCAGAAACGTCGCAAAAATCACTGATAATGGCAACAGCAGATACACAGTAGATCGCGTCAAGTCGACCCAGAAGTTACCGATGGATTTAGATGAATGGCGCGAGAATCCACGAATCAACGCGAACACAACCGCAATACCGGTCGCGGCGGAAAAGAAATTCTGTCCAGCCAGCACCAACATCTGCGTCAAATAACTCATGGTCGCTTCGCCTACATAGCCCTGCCAATTCGTATTACTGACAAAACTCACCGCGGTATTGAAGGACGAATCTGGGCTAACATTTGGCAATCCTTGCGGATTAAAAGGCAACCAAAATTGTAGGCGCTGCACTAGATAGACCATTAAAGTGCCAAAAGCATTAAAGACTAACAAAGCGATGGCATAGCCTTTACAAGTCATCTCTTGCTCGCTTTTGATACCAGCCAATTTAAATAAACCACGCTCTAAAAAGCCCAACCACTGCAGTCCAGAGACCTTGGCCTTCTCATCTGCAACCTGACTAATTAACTTACCTAGTGGATAGGCTAAAGACAGCAACACCACAAAGAAAACTAGCATTAATAAAATTGATTGACCAGTCATCACAACTCCTCTGCATTTAGTAATGCAACCACCAAATAAACCAGCAATGCCGCAGCAACCACAGCACCAATCACATAAAAGCTATTCATTATTTGCTCTCCTGATGGTTTTCCAGTTTGTGACAGATCGCCGCAAGCGCCAATACCAGTAGGAGAAATCCTAGGATTCCTCCCACATACAACATATCGATTAAATTATTCATCCCAACCTCCATAAGCATTTTCTGCAGATTGAAGAATAGTAAAAATGCCGTAAGAATCTTGTTAAAAGACTGGCTCAGGATGTAAACAAAGTGTAAAAATTCACTGTTTGGTGTCGAAAGAGAAAACCTCACTGGAGATGCGCGCCAAATAAATGAATATCTCCGTCGTCAATTGTGTTTTTTAGACAATTGAGACCGAAGTAAGGATCAGCCTAGCTGTTTGAGGAAACAGAAGAGAATAGAAAAGACATTGGCTCTAGTTCAAGCCCAAGTAATCTAGAAATAAGAAAAAAATATCGAGTGCTCGATATCGAAAGTGAATTATTGAATTTAGTGTCCAGAAGCTAAATCTTGAATCTGCTTTAAGCGTCCATCTTCAAAACGCAGCAATTGCATAAAGCGCTGTGGACCAAAGTTATAAACCCACTCTTCAATTTGAACATCGATCTCATACGCAGTTTCCTGCGCAATCTGGTGTTCATAAGTGCGTGCATGACGAACGCGGTTTCCAGCGTTCTGATTTGGATGAACCATCAAAGAGGGATCAAACTGCCGCAAACCGATACGACGTCGCTCTGTCTTTTGATCACGAAGTGCAGGCAAACCACATTTTTGCATGACCTCTGCTTTGTGCATGCCAACGTCAATCACATAAGAATTGCAGCGAAATGCCAGCGCTTGCGCTGCATCAACAGGCACTAGTCCAAGCAACAGCAAAGCGCTTAAACAGGTCAAATATCGCTTTCGCATCTGCACTCCTAACTTTGGTCGATGTGATGGAATCATTAAAGGTATGCGTCCAACTTCAAACTTAAACAACGCTTAATTACCCGCCAAGGTTGACCAAAATGAAACGCCTTAAACCCCAGCCTTGTTGTTGCTTGCACTGGTGATTGTGATGAAACGCGACAAGCTTCATTCAAAAAGACGTCAAAATCAAACTAAGGAGCACTTTCACGACAAAATACATAGTATGTATAAGTGACGTACAAAAAATAGGCTACACTCGATTCACATTTATCGCTTTATGATCAATGCAATTATTCGTAACTTAGCTGTCTATAGTTCGCAAATAACTCGTAAATAACGCGTAAATTGAAGCCAATTGCAATATCGAAAACGCTGACTCTTTTAGAGAGTCATAAACTGCTAGGGAATGATCAATTGATTTCACCACGCATGCGCCTATATCTAGCCGACATTCCCGCATTCAACATTTTAAACTTAGGATTTTTAAATTTAAAGTTTTCAAATCATTGCGAACACTTCGCTAAATTGGCGCAAGATCGATTACTTTCAATCCGCATCTTCTTCATCACGGCCTGTCTTGCAATCTTATCGAGCATCGCAAACATAGCAACTGCACAAACCTCGACTACTGCAACTGAAAATACCAAGCCCACGGCGCAAAAAAATAGCATGGGAAAATCAACCGCGCCAATTCCAATTCGCATCCAAGATTTAGAAAAAACCGGCGATCCAATCGCATCCTACATCGTCGAGATTCTGCAACTTGCGATTACTAAAAGTGGTGAACCTTACTACATCGTCAAGTCAAAAGAAGCGCCAGTACCACAAGCACGCCAAATAGTCGAAATGTCGCAAAATCTCGGCAAGTTAGATGTGATCTGGACTATGACCAGTGACGAACGTGAGCGCCAAATTTTGCCTATTCGCATTCCTATTGATAAGGGTTTTTTTGGTTGGCGCATCGCATTTGTGCATCGCGACCAGCCGCTATTACTTAGCAAAGTTAAACAAATAAGTGATCTGGCAAAGTTTCGCGCTGGTCAAGGAGCATTGTGGCCAGATACCGATATCTTGCGTAGCAATGGTTTGCCGGTCATTACAGGTGCCGACGAGTCCTTAGCGAATATGTTAAGAGCGAAACGTTTTGACTATTTTCCGAGACCAGTCATCGCGATTTGGAATGAGAAGAAAAATCCTGCTTATCAAGATTTTGAAATCGACACCACCTTCATTTTGCATTATCCGACCGCATTTTATTTTTTCGTGGCGCCAAATCAAAAGAAACTCGCTGCCGATTTGACACTAGGTTTGGAACGCGCGGTTGCAGATGGAAGTTTCGAGCGCATATTCAATAAATTTTTTCAAGGATTTATCCGCAGTGCCAATATCAAATACCGCGTGATTTTTGAATTGAAAAATCCATTAATCAAAGAGGGATCGTTGCCACTACAGAATACAAAATTGTGGTTCAAGCCTTAATGCGCTAGCTGATCATCTGTGACGATTAACTAAAACAAAAAGCCTCATCAATTTAGCGACGAAAAAAAGAAGCGAGGAATTGTAGCGCTTTCACCAACAATAAACCACAAAACAAAGCCGCCCCAAATACCACTGCCAACATCGGCATAGTAAGGATCGCGGCACTACCATCGACAAAAAGAAAAACAATGATGGTCAACTTAAGCCACGCCAAGCATGCACCGAATCCAAACTGAATAAAACATGCTTGAAACCAGTTAAACGCGGCACACATGCCGAATGCAATTATCCAAGGAATAGTAAGCTCCGGCATCCACAAAGTTAAGGCGGCAAACACCAGCATGGTAAACATGCCTTGCAAGATAGGCTGACGTGACAAGTTAGAAAAATTCACGGATCAAAGACTTTACTATCGTAATTTATAAAAAAGTGTCAGACTTTTTTTATGCACATCGACACTTACATTTCACTGCGCACTGGACACCCTTCATGTCGATATCGATACCAAGACCACATGCCTGGCTCCTGATGCCATACTTTTTTTAGCGCAAATTTGTGGCGATAAAACACTGAGCCATCTCGACCGTAAACACTAACACTCACGGTATCCGAACATTCTCTGCTACGTCCTTTTACCGCATCGCCGTTTGCTAGCACAAAACTAATATCAACTTTACCGTCGTCAGCCACTTGTAGTACACGCGGTTCACAGCCCCAAGGACCGTTCATATTATTTTCCGCAATATCACCGCAAGCATTCAAATGCCAGCTAGGATTTTTGCCTTGATAAGTAAACTGAACCACGATGCGCTTATCGTTCTCTTCAACGATGTTCGCATGGGTAATAGAGAAAGCTTGCTTATCGAGCGCGAGCTTTTGTTCTTGCACCGACAGTAAGGATTCACCTATACGAATTGGGCCACGTAGTTGGGGCGCTAGCCATTGATCAAATAAGAAATAAGCAGCACCGAGTAACAAGATCAAAAATACGCTCAAGACACGCATTGCAACTCCTTCAATTTAAGGTAACTTCCATTCTTTGCTATAGGGAATTTTGGTCGTCGCCAAAACACCTTGATACGAGCCCGGTGGATAATGCTCGAAAGAGATATGCATACGCTCGGTTTTGAAGTTTTGTATTTGGTCTTGCTTCATATCGCTCTCTATCATTCCTATCGCCAAACGCAGCACACCGTCGCCGGGATGTATCGTATCGTTACCCAAATACAGATACTTAGACTCCATACCAACAAACATCTTCACCTCGTTAGCTGGAACCGCACCGTCATAGTGATACTTCACTTCCATCAACACAGAATCGGGCAATTCCTGCAACATCGTCACTTGCTCGACGCGAATCTTCTGATCGCGATAATTGCCCGTTTTATCCGCAGTGAAAATCACGCGCGAGGTTTGTGCTAGTTGCCCGGGCGTCGCGATTTTGAGTGGCATGGCCTCGTCTGGCGGAGAGATAAACGGGCGTAATTCTTGGTGCGCAAACCATCCTGCTGTAAAAGCAGTGAGTGCCACGAGAATATTGATGAACACCGACTTTTCTGACATGCGAGATTTCTCCTGATATTTTTAATTGGCTTGCCATCAATGAGCTTGCGGCATTATTTCGATGGGATCTTAGTTTTTAATCTTAGTTTATTGATGCTGTTAATGAGTAGTCCATCGGCAGTTGATCGCTTATAGATAGTTTGTTGATATAGATAGAAATGAAAGAATGCCTGCAAATCATTCAACTTGCAAACGGTACTAATCGTCGCTACTCGAAAAATTCGCATCAAATTACTCTGAACGTATGCTGAAACCCAGCATACATGGAATGTCGATTGATAATCGAGGCACACTTCATCATAATGTGACTCTCTTGAAAGACTATGATGAAAAAAAAATCTTCTACCAACACCGATTTTCTGAGCTTGGATAAGCAATTTTGTTTTGCTTTGTATTCGGCATCATTAGCAATGACAAAAACATATAAGCCATTGCTTGATGAACTTGGCCTGACTTATCCGCAGTATCTTGTGATGCTGGTTCTGTGGCAACAGGATGGACTCTTGGTCAAAGAGATTGGTGAAAAACTTTTTCTCGATTCGGGAACACTCACTCCCTTACTCAAACGTTTGGAAGCTGCCGACATAATCTCTAGACAACGCGACCTAGAAGATGAAAGGCAAGTGCGGATACTACTCAGACCCAACGGCAATGCCATGAAGAAATTAGCAGAAAAGATCCCGCGTGAAATTCTTTGCGCAAGCGGACAAGACGCATCGCAATTGGCCGAACTACGTTCACAGTTACAGGTCTTAAGAGACGCATTACATACTAAGTTAAATTAATAAAGTCTTCGAGCATTCAGCTTGTTTGAACACTACCACACCTTGATTCACGATCACATAGAGCAATTGCCTGATCGCTAGCTAGGTAATTACCAGCCACTTTTCTACTGGCTACTGAATTCGCTTCTACACTTGTATAGAGATTGAAACATACAGTGAGCTACCCATGGAGCTTCATAGAAAACTGCACGCTTCCTACATAGTGTCATCAATATTCACTATCGGACCGATTAACATTATTTTTTAAAATTCAATTGCACACAATTTAATTGTGCATTATTATCCTTTCCAATCCTTCTCAAACAAAAAAAGTTTGATAGCGGATAGCAGTGTTTATTTAATCGAAGTGAAGCAATGCAATTTGTGAATTGCTTCCACAAATCAAGGAGTTCATCATGCAAGTTTTATACACAGCACGCGCAACAGCAACCGGTGGCCGCGATGGCCGCGCTCATAGCGATGACCACAAACTCAACGTCAATTTAAGCACACCAAAAGAATTGGGCGGTGCTGGCGGCGAAGGTACCAATCCAGAACAATTATTTGCCGCAGGCTATTCAGCATGCTTCATTGGTGCAATGAAGTTTGTCGCAGCTGCAGCAAAACAAACGCTACCTGCAGATACCAACGTCACTGGTGAAGTCGGCATTGGTCCCAATGGCAAGGGCGGCTTTGGACTCAAAGTCAGCTTAAGCGTTGCACTACCTGGTTTGGATCGCGCTGTCGCTGAAAACATTGTCGCTAAAGCACACGAAGTTTGCCCTTATTCAAACGCGACACGTGGCAATATTGAAGTGGATTTGAAGTTAGTTTAAGCCCATATTGGAGCGGGATTCTGGCATCAACAAGGTATCTAGCGGATGATGCCGCGACTTCTATACTCAAATTAATAAAGCTAACTCCGCGAGCCTATGATCGGCTCGTGGACGCTCACGAGCGCTACCGAGTGCGATTGCAAGTCAAGGAAAACTCAACAAAGCCAGCGCCTGTTTTGCAAAAGCATATAGGTAACTTAAAGTATCAATACGTATTATCAAGATACATTTCCATACATTCAACAAACATATTCTCGTACCGCAGAAAGTTAGAATCTCAATTCGCATTTCAACGCGAACGCAACTACCAAAATGGGTTGCGCCACACTTTTCCCCTTTAAAGGAAATAGAAAAAAATGAGACAACTAATTAAATGCATCATTGCGTTTGCAATGATCACAAACTTTATCGCAAACGCAAATGCGATAACAGTTCAAGGCCACAACACGCCATCGCAGCCACTGACAGATCGACAAAAGATTGAATCGCTGCTGCAATCGTTCATGCAATACATTGAAACCAAAGATCAAGAAAAAATGTATGCCCTTTTTCTTGATGGCCCTGTGACTTGGATTGCTGTGAATAAAGATGCGACACAAAAAGAGCGCTTAAAGTTAAACCCGCTTGCGCCAAATTATCAGCGTTCTGACTATCAAACATGGTTTCAGTCCGTAATGCAAAATAGTCCTAAGCAAGAGCACTTCAAAAACATCGAAATCGTCGAAGATGGTCACGTTGCATCGGTTTCCTTCGATTACAGTTTTTGGGTAAATGGAAAGAAAGGAAATTGGGGCAAAGAGTTATGGCACTTGATTAAGGTGATGGATGATTGGAAAATCGTTAGTGTGATTTTTTCCAAAGAACTAGAAAAAATTAAGCCGGAGCCTCAAGAGGCGATTGGTGGTGACTTCGATCAATCACAAAAGGTTCGCGCCATCGCTGAGGATTTACTGAGAGTTGCAAATCTTCCTGGCCTGTCTGTCGCCATTCGACATAAAGATCAACTCGTTTTTGCGCAAGGTTTTGGCTTTGCCGATCTCGAAAAGCGTCAACCTGTTACACCACAAACCCAATTCCGCGCTGCATCCGTATCAAAAGCCATTACCGCGACCGCATTAGCAAAAATGATGCAAGATGGGCTGATTGATATTGATGCGCCGATTGCACGCTATCTTCCACAATTTCCGCAAAAAGAATATCCAATTACAGCCCGCTTACTATCCGGACATATTGCAGGATTTCCGCACTACATCACGGGCGATCGAACAGAAAATCGCTACTATCCTACCGTGCAAGATGCATTAAGCGTGTTCGCCCATCACCAACAAATTGCACCGTCAGGAACAAAGTACCACTACTCTTCACATGGCACTGTCTTACTCTCTGCAATGATGGAAGCCGCATCAGGAATACCGTACTTAAGTTATGTCCAACAATCTGTACTCAACCCTTTGGGGCTAAAACGCACTGAAGCGGAGATGCTGCGACACAAGGCGATGCCGAACATGTCGCGTATCTATGCAAAGTCAGGCAACAATAATGTGCTCGTAGAAAATCCGCGTGAGCTCAGTGCTTTTTGGGCGTCTGCCGGATGGGTAACTACACCTAGCGATATGGTAAACATGACTCGAGCTTTTTCAAATGGCTATCTCAGTGCGGATACGATGCGAACTATGTTCACGAGTCAAGCCTTGCAATCGGGCGAGAAGATCCAAGTTGGTATTGGCTGGCGTTTGAGCTATGACATCCATGGTCGCCCGGTCTATGAACATGCTGGAGTCACTCAAGGCGCACGCTCAGTCATTAGTTATTTTCCTAATGAAGATCTCGCCATTTCCGTGATGACCAATCTAGAGTGGGTCAGTTCAATCGAAGAAACCGCACATATGTTAGCGCAGGCTTTTTTAAACAAAAAACATAATCCTAGCGTCGCTGATGGTCACTACGCAATTCAGGGAGAGATGCAATTTGGCGGGCAAGATACACCGTTCACAGGCAAGCTAAACATCAATCAAGGAAGCGGGACAATTCAAGCGATGCAATATGAGTGGCCTGTCCACCATCTACATTCGAATGTTTATGCGCTAGTTACTCATCAAGGTGTCTATTACTTGCAAATCGATAGCGATCAGCAGAAATCATTGAATGCAAGAGCGATACGCTATTCTAGCCAACTAAAAGAAGCTGCAATCAATACCAAGCCATTTCTGCAGTTTTCAAAGAACTGATACAAATAAAAAAGCGCCAATTGAATCTCACACTTGGCGCCATAAAACAGCCCGCGATTCCTAGTTTAATTGAGCTTATTCAATAATTCGCAGTACTGCGCTTTGACGCGCGCATCGTTGGTCAAATTGCTGTGTGTACCGTTTTCAACGAAGACATACTGCTTCTCTTGACTTGGTGAATTGTCATACAGCTGCTGCCCTAAATAGGCAGGCATTGTCGTATCTTTGCCGCCCGTAATCACCAAGATTTTACCTTTGTATTGTGAGGTCGCAGCCAGATTGTCGATGGTTTTTAGATTGTCCGAAATCGTCACATTGACGAAAGGCTTAAAGTACCAAGGAATTTGTGCATCGACTACTTGCGCAGGTGTCGTCGCACTACCCTCTAATACAAGACCATCAATCGACCGATTCGCCGCGATATGACTAGCCATAAAGCCACCCAAAGAATAGCCATACACCAGCAACTTTCCACTAGTAGAAGCTCGCACAAAATCATAAATACGCAGAGCATCTTCTTTCAACAACAAAGCATCAGGCTGCCCATTGGTACGACCATAACCACGATAATCGAAAGTGGTAAAGTTAGCAGGACACGTTGCTGACAACTTGGCCAGAATCGGCGCATTCTCATCAACATGCGTGAGGTTGCCGCCAAAATATAAGACGGTTGTTTTTGCCTCTGGCAAAACAGCACGAACCCCTTTGATCGTTACAGGCTCAACACCTGCTTGCGCGACTACAATTTGCTCATCCTTTAACTGCGCAGACGGCAAAATCTTTTGCAATTTTTCTTGATCAAACACCGCTTTGGTTTTATATCCAGTTAAATTATCTGGACGAATTAAATCTAAATCTTTCACCACAATTGATTTACAAGCACTCAAACCACAGACCAACAGCATCAGCATAAAAAACCGCATGAATCCCCCCTTGTTTTAGAATTGTTTAAATGATTTGAACAACAAGGCGATCGCTCAAAGATCACCGCGCAAGATTATTTCAACAATTATCTTTTATGGCAATCATTTCTATAGCAAAAAAAACCAAGCAAGACCGACGTGCGATAAATGGGGATGAAAGGTGATTGGGGAATTTCCCATTTGATCATGCTCCAATGGGTAGAAAAGTCAGCGCCGCCTTCAGGCAGGTCCCGACGTAATGCAAGCGATAAATCGATAGCGGGACATCGAGATGTTGGTAATTAATTCGAAATCACTAGCTTATCACGAACCCAAAACGACAAAAACATCGATTACTCGAAGGACGGGGGCAACCAGCGTCGCCCGGATTTGCAGGTTGTCGATAAGGGAAATTAAAGAAGGAAAAGTTAGAACGATAAATTATTAAGGTGTATTTACAGCGAGAGTTGCATTCGCCCTAGGTGACTATCACATTTGCACTAAATCATTTTTAGCATTGATGTTACTTTGCCCTCAAACGAGGTTTCAACTTGAGCATTAGGTTACATTTTAGATTGAGTTTCTTCAGCAAGATTACTATCTTGCGGATTGCAAATTTATTCCATTTTTCAAACGCAACATATCAAGATCAGAGCCAATTTGTTGCGCAAACTTAGTAACTAATGTGAATAATAAATCCGTTCAGAGCAACCGTGACTAAAACAAAAACTGGAGAGAGAAAAAGCATAAGTCGGGTTAATTTAAATCTAAACTTCACTTGGTCCGGATAATTCGGCTTTGGGAGCTTGTTGTCAAATAAAATTTTCCCTACCGCCATTGAGTCCTTCATACCAAATCCATTTGTAAAGCTTAAGCTTTCTGAATATTCCTTATCAAAATCTCTGATCCATGACAACAATCTTTTCGCATTAAAATAATAGATCGCGACATAAATGACAAACAATGTAATAACTTCTCGTACGTCCATATCTATTTCCCTTACAGGTATTTTGTTGTTTTCACTGTCTTATCATCCACATTGTTACTCCAACTAAAAAACTAAATCTCCGGAGAGAACATAGCAAGTCCGCTGGCATCAGGATCAGTTTTAAGGATAGCCACAAGAGATCTCGCTGGATGAACCACCGCTTCAACCGCGTGCAATAATAGATGCTGAGAAGAGAAATTAAAAGATAAAAATCGGAACGATAAGTCATTTAGGAAATTTACAGCGCTAGTTTGACAAGCCCTACAAGACGCATCGACTTTCTTTAGCGAATGTCCGATCAATATGTCGATATTCGTTATCCGCAATAACATGCTGGAAAATTCAATTAGCGGGATACAGAGCTAGGCGCTTCCCGCAGCAATACTTGAGTATTGCGAGGAAAAGCAACAACGCTATGTGCCCGCCAATTGGATTTAACAGCTTGTTATTTACATGTTACGTCTATACTGCCCACCCACCTCAAACAAGGCCGTCGTAATCTGCCCAAGCGAGCAAACCCGTGCTGCATCCATCAACTTTGCGAACACGTTTTCGTTGTTGATCGCTGCTTGTTGTAGAGCGGCGAGTGCTTGTGGTGCGACGTCGGCGTGGCGTTGGTGAAAGTCTGCCAAGCGCGTGAGTTGCGATTGTTTTTCTTCCTCTGTTGAGCGCGCCAATTCGATCTTCTGCACCGTTTCGCCACCTTTTGGATTACGGAAGGTGTTGACGCCGATGATAGGCAAAGTGCCGTCGTGCTTGAGGTGTTCGTAGTGCATGGATTCTTCTTGGATCTTGCCACGTTGGTAGCCGGTTTCCATCGCACCTAAAACGCCGCCACGTTCTGCGATGCGTTCGAATTCTTGCAGGACTGCTTCTTCGACGAGGTCGGTCAATTCTTCGATGATGAAACTACCTTGAATTGGATTTTCGTTTTTCGCCAAGCCCCATTCGCGGTTGATGATCAATTGAATTGCCAAGGCGCGACGGACTGATTCGTCGGTCGGTGTGGTGATCGCTTCGTCGTAAGCATTGGTGTGCAAGCTATTGCAGTTGTCGTAGATCGCAATCAAAGCTTGCAATGTCGTACGGATATCGTTGAAGTCGATTTCTTGCGCGTGCAAGCTGCGACCTGAAGTTTGAATATGGTATTTCAACTTCTGGCTACGATCATTCGCACCGTATTTATCGCGCATGGCGACTGCCCAGATACGACGAGCAACGCGACCCAAGACCGTGTACTCTGGGTCCATGCCGTTGCTGAAGAAGAAGGACAAGTTGGCGGCGAAATCATCGATGTGCATGCCGCGTGCGAGGTAGGCTTCAACGAAAGTGAAACCGTTCGACAAGGTGAATGCCAATTGCGAAATCGGATTCGCACCGGCTTCGGCAATGTGGTAACCGGAGATCGACACGGAGTAGAAATTACGTACTTGGTGATGCACGAAATACTCTTGAATATCGCCCATCACTTTGAGTGAAAATTCCGTCGAGAAGATACAGGTATTTTGACCTTGGTCTTCTTTCAAAATGTCGGCTTGCACTGTGCCACGCACATTCATCAAAACCCATGCGCGGATTTTTGCGGCTTCATCAGCGGTCGGTTCGCGCTTGTTATCAGCACGGAATTTATCCATTTGCTGATCAATCGCGGTGTTCATGAAGAATGCCAAGATCGTTGGTGCAGGGCCGTTAATCGTCATCGACACCGAAGTCGCTGGATCGCAGAGATCAAAGCCATCGTAGAGGACTTTCATATCTTCCAAAGTAGCGACGGAGACACCGGAGTTACCGATCTTGCCGTAGATGTCTGGACGAATTGCTGGGTCTGCGCCATATAAAGTCACAGAGTCAAACGCGGTCGACAAGCGTTTCGCATCCATGCCTTGGGATACGAGTTTGAAGCGACGGTTAGTACGATATGGATCACCTTCACCAGCAAACATACGCGTTGGGTCTTCGCCTTCGCGTTTGAAAGCAAATACACCTGCCGTAAATGGGAAGGAGCCAGGGACGTTTTCTAACATTAGCCAGCGCAAAATTTCGCCATGATCTTCAAAGCGTGGCAATGCGACTTTACGAATCGTCGTGCCAGACAAGGATTTTTGCGTGAGGCGTGTACGAATTTCTTTGTCACGAATTTTGACGACGTATTCATCACCCGCGTAAGCCTTCTGCATGTCGGGCCACATCGTGACGAGTTTTTTCGATTCTGCTGTGAGATGGTTCTCGCGCTCTGCGATCAAGTCATCCAATTCCGCAGACTTACCGACAGCGGCCAGCATTTGCTTGGTCGCTGTCAATTGTTGACGTTCGCGAGCAATCTTTACTTGCTTGTGTGTGTGCTTGTGGTAGCTACGAACAGTGTCTGCAATCTCAGCCAAATAGCGTGTACGTGCTGGTGGCACGATCACGTTTTGTGCGCTCGACGTTTTGGTGCTGACTGCTGCCAATTTACTTGGTTTCGCCTTCAAGCCTCGTGCGACCAATTCAGGCAAGATGCCTTGATATAGCGCCGTTACACCATCATCATTGAAGCGCGAAGCTTGTGTGCCGTACACAGGCATTTCGTCCGGCTTCTTGCTCCACAACTCACGATTACGTTGATACTGTTTGGCGACATCGCGTTGGGCGTCGAGCGCACCTTTACGATCGAATTTATTAATGGCGACAAAGTCTGCGAAATCGAGCATGTCGATTTTTTCTAACTGGGAAGCGGCACCAAATTCTGGCGTCATCACATACATCGACAAATCCACATGCGGCACGATGGCGGCATCACCTTGGCCGATACCAGAGGTCTCGACAATCACCAAATCAAAGCCGGCAACTTTGCACGCCGCGATCACATCAGGCAAGGCTGGAGAAATTTCCGAACCAGCTTCGCGTGTTGCCAAAGAACGCATGAAGACGCGTGTCTTGCCTTTCCATGGATTGATCGCATTCATACGAATACGGTCACCGAGCAATGCACCGCCCGACTTACGACGCGATGGATCGATGGAGATCAAAGCGATGTTCAATTCATCGTCTTGGTCCAAACGAATACGACGAATCAATTCATCTGTCAATGAAGACTTACCTGCACCGCCGGTACCGGTGATACCAAAGGCGGGGGTTTTGATCGCTTTCGCAGTCTCTTGGATTTCAGCACGCAGGGCTGGATCGACTTTGTCGTTCTCGAGTGCCGTGATCAATTGCGCTAATGGGCGATGTTTGTCGGCGATATCGCCTTGTTTCAATACGTCCAAAGCATTCGGTGCGTAGGTCGAGAGATCAATATCACAAGCCTGGATCATGGACAAAATCATGCCGACCAAGCCCATGCGTTGACCATCTTCAGGACTAAAAATGCGTGATACGCCATACGCATGCAAGTCAGCGATTTCATCTGGCACAATCACGCCGCCACCGCCACCAAATACTTTGATGTGCGAACCACCACGCTCTCTCAAGAGGTCGATCATGTATTTGAAATACTCAACGTGCCCACCTTGGTAACTCGAGATCGCGATACCTTGCGCATCTTCTTGCAAAGCCGCTGTGACGATTTCTTCGACCGAACGGTTGTGGCCCAAGTGAATCACTTCGGCACCATTCGCCATCAAAATACGACGCATGATATTAATCGAGGCATCGTGGCCGTCGAACAAGGATGCTGCCGTCACAAAACGGACTTTATTGCTAGGTTTGTATTCGGTTAACTTCTCGGCGATGGATAGATCGGTCATGTTGTTTTCCTTTTTGTTCATTCGATAACTGCTTATGGCAATTACGCTATGTTTCGATTATATGACGTTTCGATTTACGTTTACGTTCACGTCACTTAGAAATTTCAGTTTTTTGTTGGTTTTGGCGATGGTTCTAAGGTGATTCGTCATTCCTGCGTAGGCAGGAATCCAGTGGCGTAGTCTCAACAACAAAAGTCACTGGACTCCTGCCTTCGCAGGAGTGACATGTAGAATCAAGCCACCTGCTGTTTGCTAGGCACACTCATCAAAGCCGCTTTCTCAACATGATAAGCCTGCATGGCTTTTTCTTTCACATGGCCGAAACCGCGGATTTTCTCAGGCAAGCTCGCAATCGCGACGATTTGATCGAGGTTGTCAGCATTGAGTTTGTTCAATAAAGACAGCATGGTATCTCGGTAGTCTGCAATCAAAGCACGTTCTTGGCGACGTTCTTCGGTGTAGCCGAAGATGTCGAGCTTGGTGCCACGCAGGCCTTTGAATTTCGCGAGCAATTTGAAGGCTTGCCACATCCATGAGCCATATTGCGCTTTGACTAAGCGGCCTTGCGCGTCTTTCTTGGCAAATAGCGGTGGCGCCAAATTGAACTTGATACTGAAGTCACCTTCGAATTGTTGTTTCAATTTCTCACTGAATTCGCCATTGGTGTACAAACGAGCGACTTCGTACTCGTCTTTGTAGGCCATCAATTTGTAAGCGTATTTCGCCACGGCCATGCTTAAGCGATTGCCTTTAGCTAGCTTTTCTTCAGCACTGCGCACGGCATTGACGAGCTCTTGGTATTGAGCGGCGTATCCCGCATCTTGGTACGCAGTCAGCTCGGCGACGCGACGTTTGATGATACTGTCCAAACTTTGGGGCATCTGCACGACGACTGGTTTGGCTGGGAAGGCGATGTTCTCCACACGCTTCAAATCGACGGCGGCACGACGGCCCCACAAGAAGGCCTTTTTGTTCGCATCGATAGCGACGCCGTTCAATTCAATGGCGCGCAACAAAGCCGCTTCAGACAAAGGAATCGCGCCTTTTTGGAAAGCGAAACCCAGCATGAACAAATTGGTCGCAATCGAATCACCCATCAAAGCCGTCGCCAACTTCGTCGCATCGACGAAATCGACATTGCCACCAACGGAATCAGAAATCAAACGCTCTGTTGACTCTAAAGGGAATTGCCAATCTGGGTTCTTCGCAAACGCACCGGTTGGCTGTTCGTGACTATTGATCACGGCACGTGTACGACCCGCACGCATTTTCGAGATCGCATCGTGCTGGCCTGCTGTCAAAATATCGCAGCCTAAAATCAAATCGGCTTCGCCCGTTGGGATGCGTTGCGCACGCAATTTACTGACTTTTTCCACCACGCGAATATGCGACGTCACCGAACCATTCTTCTGCGACATTCCTGTCATATCCAACACAGAAGCGACTTTACCTTCCAGATGCGCTGCCATACCGAGCAAAGCACCGACTGTAATCACACCCGTGCCGCCGATACCGTTCAATAAAATATTGTAGGACGTATCGCAGCTTGGCAGAGTCGGCAATGGAATATCGCCGAAGTCATCGTTTTTCGCTACACCCGTTTTTGACTTCACTAACTTACCACCTTCAACAGTCACAAAGCTTGGGCAGAAGCCTTTGACGCAAGAATAATCTTTATTGCAGGACGACTGGTCGATTGCGCGCTTGCGACCAAATTCCGTTTCCACCGGCATGATGGAAGTACAGTTCGATTGCACACCGCAATCACCACAACCTTCACACACTGATTCGTTGATGAACATGCGTTGATTCGGGTCAGGGAATTGACCTTTCTTGCGACGACGACGTTTTTCTGCCGCGCAGGTTTGATCGTAAATCAAGACCGTGGCACCCTCGATGTCACGTAGTTCGCGCTGTACGGCATCCATATCTTTGCGGTCATGCAAAGTGACTTGTGCCGGCAAACCACTGCGGTCTTCATAGCGGCTCAAATCTTCGGTCACCAAGGCAATGCGTTTCACACCTTCGGCGGCCATTTGTTGTGCCATCATTTGTACGCTGATGGTGCCATCAACAGGCTGACCACCTGTCATCGCGACTGCATCGTTATACAAAATCTTGTATGTGATATTGACCTTCGCCGCGACCGCAGCGCGGATCGCCAAATAACCGGAGTGGAAGTAAGTACCGTCCCCCAGATTTTGGAACACATGTGGCAAAGTCGAGAATGCTGCTTGACCGATCCATGGTGCGCCCTCACCGCCCATGTGCGTCGTCAACTTATTGAACTCAGGATAAATCGCGGTTGCCATTACGTGACAACCAATCCCTGCTAAGGCCAAACTACCTTCTGGTACTTTCGTCGAGGTATTGTGCGGGCAACCTGAGCAGTAATACGCTGGTCGCGCTGGGGTGTTAACTTGTTTAGTCAAGACTTCGTCTTTGGCTTCCAAGAAAGCCATGCGTTCTTTGATCAGATCGCTAGTGTGGAAGCGTGCAATACGTTGGGTAATCACGCGAGCGATTTGCGACACGGAGAAATCCGCTTTTGATGTCAACAACCATTCACCACGTGGTGCAACCCATTCGCCTTTTTCATCGAACTTACCAATCACACGTGGACGCACATCGTCGCGCCAGTTGTAGAGTTGTTCTTTGAGTTGGTACTCGACCATTTGGCGTTTTTCTTCGACCACCAAAATCTCATCGAGACCTTGTGCAAACTCGCGCACGCCGTCCGGTTCCAATGGCCAAGGCATAGACACTTTGTATAAGCGGATGCCGATGTCTGCCGCCATTTGTTCATCGATGCCGAGGTTTTCAAATGCTTCTAATACGTCGAGATAAGACTTGCCCGAAGCGACGATACCGAGCTTCGCGTGTGGGCTATCAATCGTGATGTGATTGAGTTTATTCGCACGTGCATACGCCAAGGCCGCATAGATTTTGTAGTCTTGCATCAAGGCTTCTTGCTTACGTGCTTGGATGCCTAAAGTGTCGAGTGACAAGCGGGTATTGAGACCGCCTTCTGGCATCACAAAATCTTCGGGGATGGTAATTTTCAAACGGAAAGGATCAGCATCGACAGACGATGTCGATTCCACCGTATCAGCTAAAGCTTTGAAGCCCACGGCACAGCCAGAGAAACGCGACATGGCCCATGCATGCAAACCCAAGTCTAAGTATTCCTGCACATTGGCTGGATACAACATCGGAATCATGCAAGCAGAAAAAATATGATCGGACTGATGCGGTAGGGTTGAGGAGTAAGCACCATGATCATCACCTGCCACCAAGATCACGCCACCGTGTTTCGAGGTGCCTGCGTGGTTCATGTGTTTGAAGACGTCCGCGCTGCGGTCTACGCCTGGGCCTTTGCCATACCATAAACCGAATACGCCATCGTATTTGGCGGGTCCGATCAGATCGACGGTTTGCGTGCCCCAAACTGCCGTGGCAGCGAGATCTTCATTGACGCCAGGCACGAACTTGATGTGATTTTGTTCTAGGAGTTTTTTGGTTTTCCACAAAGTTTCATCCAAACCACCGAGCGGTGAACCGCGATATCCTGAGATGAAACCGGCCGTATTCAAGCCAGCAGCGAGGTCGCGCTGTCTTTGTATCATCGGCAAGCGCACTAATGCCTGAATGCCTGATAAGAAAATGGTGCCGGTATTCGATGTATATTTGTCGTCAAGCGTGACGGGTGCCAAAACAGGTGCACTTTGCGGGCTGACTGGGAGGGATGTTTCAGATGCTGCGGTAGACGAAAGCGAAGACGCTTCCACCAGACCAGCAGATTTCATTGCTGTGTCGGATGACATGGTAGAGCTCCAAAAAATTTGTGATTTTTGTGTGCAAAGAACTTGGGCTGCGTCCGGTAAGACACAAGTCTGTTCTGAGCTTATGGGAAGGTAATCGCCATAAGTTCAAGTTGCATCGGCTGAGATGGCAGCCATTTTAATTCAATTCAGGCCTGATACCCAAGAAAACGCCCGCGAACATGGTCGAATTTCTTAAGAAAATTTCTTAAACCCTAATGAGCCGCGCCACAATTCCTATGAACAGCGCTTGAACATCAGGTTTTAATACTTTACGTAGTTTCAGGCAAATCTGAATCGGAGACATCAAAGAAAGCTTTCGAAATTCTGGGATGGAGACCACACCCATTCGCTGCAGCGCTTTCTCGACTTCCTTTGAAATCTGCTGTGTTCATAGTGTAGTGAAAGTTTTAGAGTTTGAAAAATACGGAATAATCATAGGGATATCATAAAAAATGATACCCATGCAAATCGATCTAAGATACATCAATATGTTGCACAAACATACATCTAAAAAATAAATGTAAGTTTTTATGTTGACTTCTCATTTTTAATCAACTACATTTGTAGAACTACATGAGTAGTTATGCAAAAACAAAGCAGCTTAACTATTCAAACATAGCCGACAACCGAAAGATATTTAGAGATACTTAGCATGGAAGAAGATAGCAAAAACGTTTCACTCAGTGAGCCACAGTTAGCCTTAATGCGTGTGCTATGGAGCAAACCCAATTCCAGCGTCAGTGAAGTCGTCGATGCGATGCGTCAAACCCGTCCGCTAGCGCATACCACCATCGCAACTATGCTCAGCAGGTTAGAAAAGCGCGGCCTAGTAACGACCATCAAAGAAGGTCGTCAATTAATCTACCGCGCAACCTACTCAGAAGCTGAGATTCAAAAATCGATGGTTTCGGAATTGCTCTCTTCCGTTTTTATGGGAAATGCACGCGCACTACTCTCGCACCTCGTCAGCGAAGAAGAAATCAAAGAAGAAGATCTAGAACAAATTCGTCAGCGATTGCTTGCTCATTCCAGCAAAGGAAAGACACATGGATAACGTCCACTCACTTGCTGCACACACATTGAGCTGGTTGTTCAATTATCTGGTTCACAGCAGCATCTTACTTGGCTGCGCCGGTCTGGCTCAGTACTGCGGAGCACTCCAACAAAGACGACTAGCGGAATTGGTTTGGCGCTTAGCATTGTTTGGTGGTCTGGCAACGGCAAGCTTACAACTTGGGATACAAGAATATTGGCAATCGCCGAACAACAATAGTCTGACGAACGCGCCTTCTCAAATCATCGCGCCTAATAGGTCAAACCTTGCAGGCGATTCAGAAAAATTATTGATGAGAGATGAACGAGTCGATTTAACAGCCTCAGCAAGTCCTGTACACAATCAGACCGTCACTCAACTTTCAACAAACACGCCATCTGACAAGGCTACGATTCGTTTGCCTGCAAACTTACAAGATCTGATAAGTTTGATGGTTCTAATTTGGCTAAGTTATTGCGCGCTGATCGCCACCAAAATAGCGCTCAATGTGCAACATTTAAATCGCATAGCAAATGCAATGCCTATCGTCTCTCGTAAAGATTTAACAGCTTTACTCACCAAAGCGCTACCTAAACGAAACAACGCACAGGCGCTGCGTGTTAGCACTATTTTTAATAGCCCCTTTGTCTGTCCAAACGGCATCATATGTTTGCCCGCATGGGCTCTAAAGCAAGAAAATCAAGCTTTATGTCATGCGATGTTGCAACATGAAATTCGACACATTGTTCGGAAGGATAGTGCTTGGCGTATCGCCCAAGAATTTATTAAAACTGCTTTCTTTTTTCAGGTATTAAATCGTGCAGCAGATAAGCAATTAACACTGCTCGCAGAAATCGATTGCGACTATGTCGCAGTCAGAGCAAATGGGGTCGACACCTTTGCTCAAGCTCTTGTGCGCTGTGCAGAAATGGCCGTCTCCAGCAAACATCCCTCGTTCGCTATACCCATGGCGAAAAGTACGTCTCTACTTCAACGCATTGAATTCATCTTAGATGAGGATATTATGAACAAGCAAACACCAAGAGAACACAATAAACCCACAAGCGTTAGCAGCTTAGCGCTAGGCCTAATCGCAATCGCTAGCCTTTCAGGAATCAGTTACGCGATGCCAACGATAGGATTTGCTGAGGTTCCCATCGCTAAAGCAATCATTGCACCATCTGCTCCCGCTCGCCAAGAAGTGCGTAAAGTTGATGCGCCGAGCATGCTGATGGCTGTGGCACAAACTGAAGCGCGAGATGATGCAGAAGTCACCGATACGATTGCTGTTCATACTAATGATGATCCACCGAAAAATCATATATCAGTAAGTGAACTAGCCGTTACTCCTATTGAGACAAGCGCGACACAAGCCAATGAGTTTGAAAAGGCACAGGCCGCCTATGCGAATAAGAATTTCACGGAAGCGCTGCAACTATTTCGCGATCTCGCTAAACGTGGACACGCAGAAGCCCTATATATGGCTGGCGATATGCTATGGCGCGGTGAGGGTAGCAATGTCGATCCAGAAACTGCTATATCGATGTTGGCGCAGGCTGCCAATCAAGGACACGCTAAAGCTCAACAATACACGGCCTTGTTTACCGAAAGAGCTAAACGTCAGGCGGAGATCACTTTCTACACGCAACAATTTGATGGTGGAAAATTGAAATGGTCGGAAAAAATTTGTGAGCGCCCCATTGTTTCGAGCATGCTTCCATCCGCGAAAGACTACAAAAATCTGATTGATAAAGTAAATGCAAATCTGACCTGCTACAACAACTATGTTGCCGGACTCATGCAAAGTCTTGCCAATGAAGATTATCTGCGCGCCGATCTACGTCATCTCATGCGAAAAGATGAAATCGAACAGACTAAACAATTAGTACAAAATGTCTACTTCGATATGGGAACTCAAGCACTGCAGAATAGCCAGCAACTGTTGGTGGAATTTAATAAAAATAACGATATTTGGCGATCTGAAATTAAGGCTCAGAAAGGACGTCATATAGAGCTCAGCATGGATATGGAACGAGATCGCTTTTTAAGAATGGAACGTAGGCCAGTAGAAATTGAAACAGGAGTTCGCTCGGTTACAACTTCTAGCAATCCAAACGTCGCTCCGATTGTAAATACCAAATAAATTGAAGTAAGTCGACAGCAAAGAATAGTCTCCCCTTAGGTGAAGCATAGCCAAAAACAGATCTGGCTATGCTTCATTTTTTTACGAAGTCGAATATTCTGAGTAGACGATTATTTAGACAAATGCTTTTTCAAGAACGTCTCTAAACGGGTATAAAAATCACGGCGATGTTCGCTATCGTAGAAACCGTGACCTTCATTTTTCGCTAACATCCACTCAGGTGAATTTCCAACTTTAATCAGGGCATCACGCATCTTTTCCGCTTGATCTAATTGGGTTGTTTCATCTTTCGTTCCATGTGCTAAAAACACAGGGATTTTGATCTTCTCTGCTTGGCTTGTTGGCGATTGTTGCGCCAAAACGAGCGGATCGTTGCCCATTGATTCAACTACAAAATTTGTTGCTTGTTTATCTGAACTAATATCTTCACGTTTCAAACGACTTGCTAAGTCGTAACGGCCGGAATATCCAACTGCACATTTAAACATACCTGGCGCGCGTATCGGTGCCATTAATGCAGCGTAACCACCAAAGCTAATACCAAAGACACAAACACGATCTTTATCAATTTCTGGATGATTATTCGCCCACTTCACGCCATCAATCAGATCATCCATCATCTTTCCACCGTATTCACGATAGCCCGCTCTACGGAACTTCGGTCCTCGTCCTCCTGAGCCGCGAAAATTGACTTGTAATACCGCATAACCACGACTTGCTAAGAATTGCGCTTCGTCATCAAAATACCACGTGTCTGACACCCCAAATGGTCCACCGTGGGGTAATAAAACCATCGGCAATTTGTTCCCATCTGGATTATTTGGCATCGTCAAATAACCAGTTATTTCTAATCCATCACGCGCCTTAAATTTAATCGCACGGCGTTCAGCCATTTGCTCAGCATTGATCCCCGGCATATTCGTTAACAATAAATCTGCCTTGCCTGTCTTTCTATCGAAAATGTAATAGGAACCTGGATCACGATCACTGCTCACACTAAATAGCAATTTCTGTCCGTCCATCGTAAAGTTAATGAAGTGCACGTAAGCATCAGGAAACGAAGCGCTCAAGGATTTATGCAATTGTGCATCCGCTGAGCTCTCATCCAAATAGCGCGCCTTTGGTACCCCAACACTTAGGGTGTAGGCAAATGGTGTGGATGGATGAGATGTGTATTCTATGGTTCCCAGACTCGACAATTTGTCTTGCACAATAATGCTGCGCTTGCCTGTCTTTATGTCTTCGCGCAACAAGCCATATGGACCGTCATCTTGACTAAAGTTTGCATAGAACGCGCTGTCGTCTGCTGTAAAGTCAAATGGTTGAAGATGCATATCTAATGAAGCTTGATCGATGCTATTCCAAGCTCCGGTTGCGTCATCTTTTCGCAATACGATGGTTTCATTTTTTTGATTGGAACCAATTGCGAATCGTGGTTTTCCGTCAGATTGATGCACAAAGCTCAAGCGCCGCATGGGGATATCAGCTAGCAGTTTGCGATACACACTGAATGTATTGATTTCATATAACTGCGTACGGTCAACTCGCCACTCATTCGACGTCAGCTGTATCGTGCCATCCATCGATGCTGGAATGTGACTGATAATTCCGTAGCCCAAATCGTCGTGATAACGTGAGGCACGTTTCGACTGTGTGGAACCGTTGTAACCATACAGGTACTCAATTTCAGTACCGTCCATATTTGCCGCAACAACCTCACCCGTTGCTTCTGGCCGTTCGCGATAGCCGACCTCAATCCCCTTTTGAATGACCAAACGATCATTTTTTATCCATCCAAAATCGATGGGCACTTCGTAGCCGGGCAGCACGAAAGTATTAACGATCTTTAAATCAGGTAAGGCATAAATCGTCATGGTTGGAACAATACGATCACGACGCTGTATCCGCACATTCACAGCCAGATGCTTACCATCTGGCGACAAGCGCGGCATACTGTATTTTTGTTCTTCAACAAAAGCATCTATCGGCACAAGCTTATTGCTTGTTTGTGCATTTGCAAAAGTTGGAATCGCCAAAATTAATGCAGATAACAGCAGTCTTTTCATCAATGTCTCCCTCAATCGAAAACAGTGATCATAACTGCAATATCGAAAGCTTAATAGCTAAATTTAATTATCTATTACTAAAAATTTCTGTCGAAAATTGACTGTCTAGTGGCAACCAAGGTGTTCATGTTTCAAACCAAACGCTTGCTAATTTGATGTTTGGGTAAGTAACACCTAATTGGAAAAGATCTCAACAAAGATTAGCACCAAAGAGAGAACATCTCGCATCATCGATTATGCGTGATGCGATTTAGGCATTGATGATTTTAATTACTCGGTTAACAGGATTTGACTGGCTTTATTTCCGAGAGACTTTTCGCTCCAAGCCATCGACCACTTTCGCACAAGTCACGACTAACATCGAGTACAAGTTTTTCGACTGCGATCGCTGCATTCGTCAAGGGAATATTTTTTGAAGCACACAAACTCACGGTACGTGACAGCGTCACATCACTAATCGGCGTAGCACACATTTCACCGCGCTGGATTTCCGCCAAAAAAGGAGAAATGGGCAAAATGGTGGCACCCATATCGGCCAAAATCGCGGACTTTAAAATCGCAATCGAGGTAATATCAATGACATTCTCGATTTGCTTTCCTTGCGCACGCACCACTTGTTCAATACGTGGTCGCACACCATGTTGGATGCTAGGTAAGATCAGTGGTGACTGTAATACCTTATCCAAGGTAATCGATTTGCGCTTGCATGCAAACTGCGAGTTGGCGCGCGTGATGTACATCATCTGTTCTTCAACCAAGGTCTTGGTATGAAATTTACCAAGCTGACCATCATCAAATAAGATCGCTAAATTTAAGCGCCCCGATGCCAACTGCTCAGTTAAGTTTCCGGTCAATTCCTCTGTCAACTGAAACACAATATCAGGATAAGCAGCACGTACTGCCGTCAACAAAGGAAATGCCAAAGCACCAGAAGCACTTTGTGGGATTCCTAAAGCGACCGTTCCGGTTGGTTTATCGGTCGATTGAGTAACCGCAGATTTAGCGTCAGCAATTTGTTTTAAGATCGCCAGCGCGTGTTCATAGAAAATTTTACCTGCGTCGGTTGCTTGCATCCCCTGTGCGGAACGATGCAACAAACTCGCGCCCAGTTCTTCTTCTAACTGCTGAATTTGTTGGGTTAACGCCGGTTGCACGATATGCAAAACGCGTGCGGCACGAGATAGTGAACCGTGGTCAACAATGGCGACAAAATAGCGTAGTTGACGTAGTTCCATAATATGAATTAGCGCAGATTAGCTCAACGATGAACTGGAAATTAAGTTGCAATTCGCAAGAAAGATTAACGAAGTCGCTCGCCTAAAATCATTGAGGGCGAGCAGTTTCGTCATCAAAACTAGATCAGACAAAGATTAGACAAAGATTAGACAAAGATCAAAAGAACTCGACGCTATCTTGAGAGTGCTCAATATGTAGCAAGCCTGATTCCACCAAATCTTCGTAATGGCAAATTCGGTTACGCCCATTGCTCTTGGCGTAATACAGAGCTTGATCAGCACGGCCAATGATGCCGACTGCAGGTTCAAATGGATCGATATGTGCAAAGCCGATACTGATCGTTACCGTACCCACTTGCGGGAATGGATAACGCGCCACATTCTCACGGAAGCGCTCAAAAATCATGTGCGCGTCTTCCTTGGTTGTTGAGCGCAATAAGATCACAAACTCCTCGCCGCCAAATCGAAATAATTTATCGCTTGGGCGGAAAGAACTGCGCATCAGATTTGCCACCAAAATCAATACTTCGTCACCATACAGATGTCCGAAGGTATCATTGACGCGTTTGAAGTGATCAATATCCAATACAGCTAACCAATGCTGCTTTTCTTTCTCGTCGCGGCGTCGCTCAACTGCGGGCTGATCGACTTCTTCAGACAATTGCTTCTGTACGCTAGTACGTAATATTTTTGAAAAATTATCGTCAAAGGTTTTGCGATTCAATAAACCAGTGAGTGAATCTCGTTCGCTGTAATCAAGCAAGTTTTGGAAGTTGCGATACACAACCAAAATACCGCTCATCACTTCCTTGGTGTTTTCGGTAAATGAGGCGGGATTAAAAATCTCAAGGCAAACGTGGACTTTTTCATTCATCCAGATCGGCAACCAAACCGTACGGTCACCGTTATCAGCGACGTACTCAATCACATTTTCATGTTGCTGCAATCCGGAAGCAAGCTGAGGAAACTGCTCAATCGGGACTTCTGGAATCAAGTGAACTAGGTGTTCTTCATTGGAAGCCAATTTGCCATGATCTATCGTAATTTGCGCCTTCACGAAAACATTGTCGCCAACGTGCAAAATATCCAGCACTCGTGCGCGTGAAGCATGGGTTAGCTCGCTCAAGGCTGAGATCACAGAAATATTGAGAAGATCGTGGTCGCGGTGACCCGTAATCTCCATCAAATGTTTAATGATTGATTCCATAAACACAATCTAAGGAACAAATTCCAGAAAAGACACTGGCAGTACGTGTCCAAGTAAGTGCAAATCGTAATACATCGTAAAAGAACTACTAATCACTGCTAAGGCGAATCCAAAACCAATCAATTGATTTCAATAAGGACTAAATCACCGTCAAAATGAATCAAGATAGCAATAATAAGCATAAACTATAACAGCATTTTATTTCTTTGATAACCATCATCAAAACACATCCAAGCATCTTAACTACATAGGGTGGTGATAGCAAGACTTTCCATCGGTGAAAATACGCACTATGTCAGGCTTGCACCACCCAAACTTATGGTCGATTTTTTTTATTGCGTAAAGCCTATCTAGGCAAATCACCTCACACCACCACATTCAACACAGAATTGCCGACGACAAACGCGGCATTTCGAGAAGAAGTAACATTTTGTAACAATGTGAATTGCAAGATCATAGACAATCGTATTCATAGCAAATTGATCGATCATCATCGGTGAAATACGGAATTATTTTTGTTCCATACAAGCCGTTTAACGATACTTTAAGGATGCGATTGAGGTATCCTAGCGGCTTCCAATTTCCTCTATAAAATTACTCCAAAAATGGCAAATTACGTATACACCATGAACCGAGTCGGCAAAATCGTGCCGCCTAAACGTCAAATTCTGAAAGATATCTCACTTTCATTTTTCCCCGGCGCCAAAATCGGTGTCTTGGGTCTAAATGGCTCAGGTAAGTCTTCTCTGTTAAAAATCATGGCAGGGATCGATAAAGATATTCAAGGCGAAGCAGTGCCAATGCCGAATTTGAATATCGGCTACTTACCGCAAGAACCGCAACTAGATCCTGAACAAACCGTACGCCAAGCCGTCGAAGGCGCACTGGGCGAAGTATTTGAAGCCAAAGCAAAACTCGAACAAATCTATGCGGCTTACGCAGAAGAAGATGCGGATTTCGATGCGCTTGCCAATGAACAAGCGCGTCTAGAAGCGATTATTTCTGCTTCTGCTGGCGACAATGTTGAGTTGCAATTAGAAATGGCGGCAGATGCTTTACGCTTGCCACCATGGGATGCAAAAATCGGTGTGTTATCTGGTGGTGAAAAACGTCGCGTTGCGCTTTGTCGCTTATTGCTATCCAAGCCAGACATGCTGTTGCTTGATGAACCGACCAACCATTTGGATGCAGAATCAGTCGATTGGCTAGAACAATTCTTATTGCGCTTCCCTGGCACCGTCGTTGCGATTACCCATGATCGCTACTTCTTGGACAACGCAGCAGAATGGATTCTAGAACTCGACCGTGGCGCGGGTATTCCATGGAAGGGCAATTATTCTTCTTGGCTCGATCAAAAACAAGCACGCTTGAAGCAAGAAGAAGCGACCGAATCTGCACGTCAAAAAGCCTTGCAAAAAGAATTGGAATGGGCGCGTCAAAATCCCAAAGCCCGTCAGGCCAAGAGCAAAGCGCGTTTGGCACGCTTTAATGAGATGAGCGAACACGAATACCAAAAACGCAACGAGACACAGGAGATTTTCATCCCTGTTGCTGAGCGTTTAGGTAACGAAGTGATTGAATTTAAAAACGTCAGCAAATCATTTGGTGACCGTCTGTTGATCGACAATCTCAGTTTTAAAATTCCACCTGGTGCGATCGTTGGTATCATTGGTCCGAACGGCGCTGGTAAATCGACTTTGTTCAAAATGATCAAAGGTATCGAACAACCAGATAGCGGTGAAGTGGTATTGGGTCAGACTGCCAAGATTTCTTTGGTTGATCAATCTCGTGAGGATTTGGGTAATACCAAAACCGTATTCGAAGATGTCGCCAATGGTGCCGACATTTTGACGGTGGGCCGTTTTGAAATGCCTTCACGTGCCTACTTAGGTCGCTTCAATTTCAAAGGCGGCGATCAACAGAAAATCGTTGGTAATTTATCTGGTGGTGAACGTGGTCGTTTGCATTTGGCGAAAACTTTACTGCAAGGTGGTAACGTACTGCTACTCGATGAACCATCAAATGATTTGGACGTTGAAACATTGCGTGCATTGGAAGACGCCTTGTTGGAATTTGCTGGTAGCGTGATGGTGATTTCGCATGATCGTTGGTTCTTGGATCGTATTGCGACGCATATCTTGGCATTTGAAGGTGACTCACAAGTGACTTTCTTTGATGGTAACTACCAAGAGTACGAAGCGGACAAGAAGAAACGTTTAGGTGAAGAAGGAGCTAAACCAAAACGCATTCGCTACAAGCCTTTAACGACCTAAACCAAGCTAGGCGCAGCTAAGGCAAACTAAAGTCATCACAAGCCAATCGCGTCATGACGATGTTCAAGAATTAGTGTGTTGTATTTGCATGGCCTCATCCAGCAAATCTTCTGATCTAATTCTTGACATCCATGTGCAGCAAAATTCAAGGAGTTGATTGTGTCGAACAAATCTCAATCGTTTACAAAAAAATGGATAGCAAGTGTACTGTTGAGTGTAGGATGTCTTATGAGCATCGGCTCAGCACATGCTAGTGACAAGGCGAGCGCAAGTGCGTCTGCGGGCGCAGCACCAACCGCGCGTCTAGAACCATTTGTAGTAAATCTCGCGAGCTTTGATCGCTACTTACAAACGATCATCACTTTGCAAATGGGCGCGCCTGAATCGGCTGACAAAGTAAAATTATTTATGCCCATGGTTCGTCATGCAGTGATTACGACGCTTAGCAGCAAAGACTATACCGAGATACAAACCGTCGAGGGGAAAAAGACCTTGATCGAAGAGTTACGTAAGAAAATCAATGGTGCATTGTCCACAAAAGATCACGATGGCGTGCAAGATATCTTCTTTGAAAATTTTGTCATTCAATAAGAAGTTTATTTGGCAACGCTAAAATTATTCCCAAGATTCTTCTACTAGGAATCAATTACTGGGATTTATGTATCAACTTTATGTATCAACTTAAATCAGCCGTCAGTGCTGAAATCGAAATCAAGAAAAGCCGCTTTCTCGGACAGCTTTATCCAGTTTATAGCCGCGTAGAAGCACAAGCGATGCTGGCGCAGATTCGTGCCCAACATCCAAATGCAGTGCATGTTTGCTGGGTACTTTTGTGCGAGGGTGATTCTGGCTTAGACGATGATGGCGAACCATCCGGCACTGCGGCAAAACCAATGTACAACGTCTTGGTGCATAAAGCACTATTCAATGTACTTGCGGTAGTCGTACGTTATTGGGGCGGGACTAAACTTGGTGCAGGCGGTTTAACCCGTGCGTATGGCCAAGCCATTTCTGATGCATTCAAAAATGCGGAATTAATCGCGATTGAAATCCTCAGCGAGATCAAGTTAGCGATTCAATTTGCCGATGAATCACAACTACGTCGCCTATGTGAACACTACCAAGCGAACATCATCGCAACGGACTATACCGATCGCGCAATCTTGCAGATTCGACTCAAAGAAAATCAAGTCGATGCGTTCTACAACGAAGCGCACAATTTATTGCGTGGCAATCTCGAAAAACTTGCGATCGACGATGTCGCCTGAGTTCAATTCATTTGCTTAGGTCAATCAAGCATTCGGTGAGCGGTTTATTTCTGACTTACGCGACCATCCGATTGCTCGCGACTCACAGCAACAAAGTGATTTGCGCGGTGACCAACTCTGTTGGACTCGCTTTAAAACCAGTTTTTGCATAACGCTGCCAGCGACCCAACACGAAAGTCGTTAATAGATTCGCGCGCATCGCCACTTCTGTTTCTGGCACTTGCCCTTGTACACCAGCTTGTCGCAGGGCCTGTTTGTACGCGAGTTCAATTCTATCCATCAATTGGTTCATGCGTTGCTGCAAACGTTCGTCTTCATTGACTAAAGCATCGCCGATCAAGACCTTGGTCATACCAGGATTACGTTCTGCAAAACTGAGTAACATCAAGGTAATGTTATGCGCTTGCTGCAAACCATCTTTATGTTGTTGGCTGATTTGATTAATCAAACCAAAGATTGTGGTCTCGATAAACTCGATCAAGCCCTCAAACATTTGCGCCTTACTGGCAAAATGTCGATACAAGGTCGCCTCAGACACATCGATCTTCGCTGCCAATGCCGCCGTGGTAATTTTTTCCCCTTTCGGGTTTTCTAGCATTGCGGCTAAAGTTTGCAAAATCTGGAGCTTACGCTCACCGGGCTTTGTGATAGACATAGTTTTGGACAAATTAGAACAACTAAGGACGACTAAGAGAAACCTAATTGACGCAAACGATGCGGCAATTCAAACACCGATTTTACTTTGATATCGGCGCTGGCAGAAATACTTTTCTGCTGTACATGTTGACCATGCCCAGTCACCAACACTGTGCGCAAACCAATTTGTTTCGCGGCGACCAAATTCGCAACACTATCTTCCACCAAAATACATTGTTGTGGCGACCAAGCATGTTGCGCCAATAGTTTTCTAAGATAAGGCTTGCTTGGCTTGGGATGCGACTTGCCATGTACATGCATGGCCTCTATCGAAATGTGATCCGAGAAGTGGCGATGCAAGTTGAAATAGCGAATCGTTTGCTTTGAATATTCTTGAGGCGCATTCGTAAATAAAATTTTCTGGCCAGGTAGTAGTGCAAGAATTTTCGATAAGCCACGTTCTCTTCTGAGCAAATCAGGAAGATGTTCAAACTGATGCGCTTCACGTAAAAAGTCCGTTTCGTCGACGCCATGGTGGATCACCATACCTTTAAGCGTGGCACCGTAACGTTTCAGGTAATCGACTCTTAATTGATTGACGGTATCTATGTCTGAAGGATGATTTGCCGCCGCTAAGACTTGTGTCATGTAGCGGGTCATGTTGTTGGCTATGCTGGGGAAGACTGCTGCGCTGGCGTTGTGTAGGGTGTTGTCTAGGTCGAATAGCCAGATGGTGGGTTTTATTTTTTGTTTCATTTGCAGCGAGTTTCGCAACCTGAGCTAAGCGATGTCATTTACTGGTCGGGGGTGGCCCGACAGCCAGTTACCTTTTTTGCTTCGCCAAAAAAGGTAACCCAAAAAAGGCGACGCAGGCGCCACTGCCCTTCGGGTTCCCAATTGTGCAAGACAAAAATGGGGAGAGTCAGAAACTCGCTTCGCTCAGACATCTGACTCTCTTTTTCCCATTTCTGTCCCGCACAATTGGCAGTGTCACATGCGAATGAAGTCGGACTACTCAACGTGGAATTGAATTGCAGGCCGAACAGACAATTTCTAAAGAATCAAACCTCTTCAAGCCAATCCGCCCCGAATGTAATATCAAACATCATTTTCATCGTCTTCACGCGGTGCACGATGCCAATGATCACTTACTGATTCACGCCATGCTTGCCAACCGACTGGCAGATCGGCTACTAAGCCCACGGTTCTATCCCGCTCAAACGCGCACGCTAGACAAACGATAAGACATTCACCAGGGTCGTCGCTTCCACACAAGAACTGCCAATCACCATCATTGTCGTGGCTTACTAAAAGTACTGGATGATCTTCTCGTAGAACTCGCTGATTAGTGTACGCAACAGCGTTAGTCGGCGCATCGAATGGCCAATCAACTGGTGCTAACAAGTGTGTATGGTTCGAGACTATTTCCATGATGTTGAAATTTGCATTAAAAAACCTATCTTTCTCAAACTGGATAGACCACTAGTCAAAAATTTCATTCTCGGGATGCAGTGCTAGGCGCTTCCCGCAGCAATACTCAGGTATTGCGAGGACAAGCAACAACGCAATGCGCCCGAAAATGGAATTTATATTAGTGGGATCGAATCATCGTACCAAAAGCTTGCTCCGTCAAAATCTCAAGCAGCAAAGAATGCGGAATGCGGCCGTCGATGATGTGTACCGTGTTCACACCTGATTTCGCAGCGTCTAACGCGGAAGAAATCTTTGGTAGCATACCGCCAGAGATCGTGCCGTCGGCGAACATTTCGTCGATTTCTCTTGCTGACAAGTCGGTGACCAAATTGCCTTGTTTGTCTAATACGCCAGGGATATTCGTCATCATGATTAGCTTTTCGGCTTTCAAGATTTCAGCGATTTTTCCCGCTACCAAGTCGGCGTTGATATTGTAGGCTTGGCCGTCTTCACCAAAACCGATAGGCGAAATAATCGGGATGAAGGCGTCGTCTTGCAGGGCTTTGACCACTGCTGGATTGATGGCGTCAATTTCACCAACGAAGCCGATGTCTAAGAATTCGCCCGGGTTTTCGCGATCTGGCATTTTCATTTTGCGGGCACGGATTAAGCCACCGTCTTTACCTGTTAAACCAACCGCCTGCCCGCCGTAGTGGTTAATCAGCATCACGATATCTTGTTGTACTTCACCGCCGAGTACCCATTCCACCACTTCCATGGTTTCTTCGTCGGTGATGCGCATCCCTTGTACGAAAGTGCCTTGCTTGCCGACTTTTTTCAGCGCGTTGTCGATTTGCGGACCACCGCCATGTACGACAACTGGGTTCATACCAACCAATTTAAGCAAAATCACATCACGCGCAAACCCGTGTTTGAGACGCTCTTCCGTCATTGCGTTGCCGCCGTATTTAACGACGATAGTTTTACCGTGAAATTTACGGATATACGGTAAAGCCTCAGCCAGAATCTCTGCTTTGATCTCAGGCTCTACACCTGCCAAACGATCAGAAGTTTCGTGAGGAATGATTGTCGTATTGCTCATATTAAGGTTATCCTATGAAGAATCGGGGTTTAGCCTGAATTTTACAGGCAAATGCGCCCCTCGTTAAAACCTCATCAGGTATTTTTACACATGGCTCCCATAGTCAATTTAGCGCAAGAACTCGAAGCGATGCGTCCCGCGTTGTATCGATTTGCCATGCTACAGTTGCGAAATGCCGTTCATGCAGAAGACGCGATTCAGGAAACGCTACTGGCAGTGTTAGAGAAGCCAGAAAACTTCCAAGGTCATTCCAGCCTGCGAACTTATGTGATTGGCATTTTAAAATTCAAAATTATTGATTTTTTACGTAGCGGCAATCGTGAGGCGCAACTCAGTGAGTTTGGCGCGATGGATCAAGCAGACGATGATATTGTTGATCATCTATTTAATGCAAGTGGGCACACCTTAAATCCTGCGAGTGCATGGGGTGTGCCAGAAGCCAACTTGCAGCAAAATGACTTTTTCAAAACATTAGAACTATGTCTAGAGAAACTACCAGCACAAACCGCACGTGTGTTCATGATGCGCGAGTGGTTGGAATTATCAAGCGAAGAAATTTGTAAGGAATTAGACCTCAGTTCGTCTAATTTATGGGTTCTTTTGTATCGAGCACGCTTACGTCTGCGTGAGTGTTTGGAACTCAATTGGTTCGCTATTGCCACGACAACAAAATAGGATCGCTATGTTATTTCTATACACTTGCAAACAAGCCCATCAAAAACTCTCAGAGAATTTAGACCGCGAACTGAGTCTGACAGAGCGCGCGCAACTCAAGCTACATCTGAGTATGTGTGCATCTTGTAGTAATTTTAAGACGCAGATGCAAACTATCCGCATGGCGATGAAACAAATGGCGGCTGGCAAGTCATCTGACCAAGATCCGCAGCAGTAAGTGCAGATAAGCGCGGTCGCAAAAAGATGGTCTTGCTAAAGTTAAACCGAAAAAATTCCCAAACAAAAAACACAAGTACGACGATTCAGTTACCATACCAATTTCTTGCATTTTGGCGCCTACGCCGATTGGATACATAATGCCGACCGATTCTCAATATCAAGCTGTTCCCGCAATCCCCGTTTCACAACGTATTCGTGAGCGCATCGTCAAAGCCAAAGTTCGCTATCACGCCAATGACAATATTGCGGACTTTATTGAACCCGGCGAACTCGATCAATTATTAGCGGAAGTAGAAGGAAAACTACGTGGCGTATTAGAAAGCCTCGTGATCGATACCGCCAGTGATCACAATACTTTGGACACCGGACGTCGTGTCGCCAAAATGTATTTGAATGAAATTTTTAAAGGCAGGTATTTGCCAATGCCGCCAGTCACTGAGTTTCCCAATGCCTCGCATCTGAACGAATTGATGATTATCGGCCCAATCACGGTACGCTCAGCTTGCTCACATCATCTTTGCCCTATCATCGGCAAAGTGTGGATAGGTGTGATGCCGAATGAACATTCGAATCTGATCGGTCTATCTAAATACGCGCGAATTGCGGATTGGATTATGAGCCGCCCGCAAATTCAAGAAGAAGCCGTAGTGCAATTGGCAGATACATTGCAAGAAAAAATGCAACCCGATGGATTAGCTGTCGTGATGGAAGCCGATCACTTTTGCATGCATTGGCGCGGCGTGAAAGATATGGATTCTAAAATGATTAATAGCGTGATGCATGGTTCATTCTTGAAAGATCCAAACTTGCGTCGTGAATTTTTATCGCTGATAAAAAAATAAGCCAACAAAATATCCACTGTGATGAGGAATATCGTATGTTAGTTCGTCTCTTATATGCCAGTCGTGCTGTCGATGGAAACCTAGGTGAAATCGTGCAGAGCATCATGCAACAATCGCGCGATCACAACCCTCAACACGGTATCACCGGCATACTCTGCCATAGCGATCAAGTGTTTATGCAAGTGTTAGAAGGTGGACGCGAAGCAATCAATACGCTGTATGCACACATCTTGCGCGACCCGCGTCATACCGATGTGGTGTTACTCGACTATGAAGAAATTAGTCAGCGTCGTTATGCTGGCTGGACGATGGGTCAAGCGAACTTAGGTAAAATCAATCCATCGATTCTATTGAAATACTCTGCATTGCCAGAACTCAATCCTCATCGCATGTCAGGAAAAATGTCACTTGCTTTGATTGAAGAACTAATGGCAACCGCAGCAATCGTCGGACGCGCTTAAGAAAAATACTGTTACAACATGAGCGCAGAACAAATGCTGAACGCGCTCAGCACAAATGATTAGTGCTGCGGTCTTTCAGCATAGCTCGCACTCACAACGTCCGGCACTGGAGCGTCAAGCGCAGCGCAAATACTACGCAGTAAGTCAGCACCATCAGCGCTCAATGGATTGCCACTCGCCTGCAACATCAGGCGAATCAAAAATGGTTTTGCCAATGGTGCTAATTGTTGAAACTTGTCTAAAGCCTGCTTCACCACAAAGAAATCCAGTTGATCGCGCGCTACAAATTGTGCAACTTGCAAATGTAGCTCTGGCATACTGTTCGATGCTTTTACAAACGCCTGCGGTGCGTGTTCAGCAGAAAATTCTGTCGTCGCCATCAAAGAAATCATCAAAGCGGTTTCTGCTTGCAACTGTACGAGACCGGTATATTTCACACCAACATCGCGGCCAGACTTTGGATTTAAACGCCGCTGCAATATGGTCTGCAACACAAATTCTGCCTGCGATACTTTTTGATCTGCTGCGATTAAACGCGCACTAATTCCCATTATTTGCTGACGCTGCTCAGCATCTAACAATTTCAAAGCTGGTGTTGCCAAATCCAAAATCGGGAGATGTAAACTGACTGCGAGTTTTTCTAATGTCTCATGCAACAAACTAACGAGCGCACATTGCTGAGGTAAGGCTTGACGCAAAATTGCCAGTTGAATTTCAAAACTAGCGGGATCACGTCGATCCAATAAAAGTCCGTACACTAATGCACTAGCGGCTTTAGGATCGCGCGCAGCGTGTACCAGCTCTGCTGGGATGGTTGCGATAGGTGCTGCTTGTTTAGCGGGGCTTGGTTTAGCGAGGCTTGGTTTAGCGGGACTTAATTTAGTCGCATTGTCGCTCAAACTATTTGCACTTGACGCGGGGGCTGTTTGATAACCATACTCAGGATGAAATCCCAAAGGTGACACCGTGAGTCCAGTCGAGCTTGATCCCGCATTCGCCCCGTCGCCTGCGGAGAAACCCATGCTCACTGCATGTTCATCAAGCTCCATCTCAGGAGGCAATTCACTGGCATCCAATAATTCAATATTACGTCCATACAAACGTTGCAAACGCTCACTTAAAGGAGGATGCGTGGCAAACAAACCAGATAAAAGATTTGGCCGTGCAGCGCCCAAAAACATGTGGGATAACTGCTCCGCATTTGGATTTTTGATACGCGAACCACATTGATTACTACGTGTAAGGCCGCCAATTTTACGTAGAGCACCGCCAATGCCATCAGGATTACGCGTGAACTGCACTGCACTGGCATCTGCCAAAAATTCACGTTGACGCGAGACCGCAGATTTAATCAAACGTCCAAAGAAGATACCGATATAACCAATCACGAACAGCGCCAAACCAAATACAAACAAGATGAGTTGTATCGATGGCCCTTTCTCATCACGGCTCCGACTACCACCGAATCGTGCGCCCCACTCCATCAAATGCTGACCAAAACCCGCCAACATTTGTATCCCAAACAGCACGCCAATTAACTTAATATTCATGCGCATATCGCCATTCAAAATATGGCTAAATTCATGCGCTATCACGCCCTGTAATTCATCACGACTTAGACGCGTTAAGCTGCCACGTGTCACCGCAACCACGGCTTCATTTTGGTGATAGCCCGCAGCAAAAGCATTAATCGCATCTTCTTCATCCATCACATAGACGCGTGGACATGCCATGCCCGCCGCTAACGCCATTTCTTCGACGATATTCAACAAACGACGTTCTTGAATATCGCGCGAATCTGGCTGCACTAATCGACCACCTGCCATCCGCGCTACCGCATCACCACCATCTTTTAAGCGCGACATTTCAAACAACATGCCGCCGCCAATGAACAACAAAGTCACTGCTGTATTAGTAAAAAAGAAGCCTCGTGGATAAGTGTAAATCCCGGTACCAATTTGGCCTTTCATCCATATCCATAACAGAGCTAAAGTGCCATTCACCGCTAACACGATCGCAATCACGGCAAGCACAAATAAGAACAGCAATTTCTTACTTTCTTTATGTGCTTGCGCTTGATGTTCAAAAAAATTCATGCTCGCCGGCCTGTGCTGGAATTCGGAAATATCGACTCAGTTGAAACTTCAATTAAAAGAAACTTTGATTGCTTTACGTTCTTCTGGTGCTTCGGTGGATTGCAATAACTCAGCAAGCTTAAAGCCAAACATACCAGCAAAGATGTTGCCTGGAAATTGCTCGCACGCCGTGTTGTATTGCATCACGCTGTCGTTATATGCCTGACGTGCAAACGAAATTTTATTTTCGGTACTAGTCAATTCCTCAGTTAGCTGCAGCATGTTTTCATTGGCTTTTAAATCAGGATAAGCCTCAGATAATGCAAACAGTTTGCCGAGTGAAGATGCTAATGCGCCTTCTGCATTCGATAATTGATGTACCGCCGCCGCATCCGATGGATCGACCGCAGCTTTCGCATTCGCAGTGACCGCTTGATTACGCGCGGCGATGACGGCTTCTAAGGTTTCGCGTTCGTGCTTCATGTAGCCTTTAGCTACTTCGACCAAATTGGGGATCAAGTCATAGCGACGCTTAAGCTGCACATCGATTTGCGCAAATCCATTTTTGAAACGATTGCGGAAACTAACTAAATTATTGTAGGTGCTGATCGCCCAAAAAATGAGCGCACCGATGATAAGTAAAAAAATAATGAATCCCATATCGTTCTCCTGAAAAAAAGAGCTGCAAAATTATTTTGCAGCTCTGTTATTTTGACTTCACGCTTACTTGTTTTCTTCGTTCAAATCCACTTTACTTGGTGTTGCTAACATGGTTTTTAGCTCGTCCTCGGTGATGTATTCAAACACCTTTACGACCTTACGTACGCCATTCACACCGGCTGCAACACGTGCCGCCAAATCGCCTTCACGATGCGTCACACGTCCCATCAAAAATACCGTACCAGCTTCGGTAACAACCTTAAATGCGCTGCTGTACAAATCTTTGGTATCAACAATCGACGCTTTTACCTTGGTTGTAATCACGACGTCTGATGAGCGCGCAGATAGGTTGGATAAGCCAGATATGACTAATTCATTCTGCACCGCTAATACACCTTGAATCGCTTTCACTTCGCGTTCTGCGGTGGCGCGTGCTTGCGCATCAGCCACTTCGCCCGTCAACAAAGCAACCCGATTAAAACTATTGACGTTGATATGCGCTGCATCACCTAAAGCGCGTTTGACAGCCATTTCCCCTTTCAGAACGATCGCCTTGTCTTCGGTTTGCGCGCCAAAAGTACGTCTATCGGTTGCGGCTAAAGTTCCCATCACCGCACCACCTACCACCACGGCAACGCAGCCTTGCAAGCTGACTAGAGCCGCACAAGACAAACTAACTGCCAATAATGGGCGAGAAATTTTTTTCACCAGCGGATTCCACAAAGAATTATTCATCCGTATCACCTCCAAATAAAGCGGCATCAATGCCGTCACACATGCAATGTATGGTTAATAAATGTACTTCTTGTATTCGTGCAGTGCGGTCATGCGGCACACAGATATGCACGTCGGCATCCGTCAAGCGACTGCGCATCTCGCCACCGCCTTTACCAGTTAACGCAATCACCCGCATATCACGTTCAAGCGCGGCATCTACTGCATTTAGTACGCCTTGTGAATTTCCTGAAGTCGTGATCGCCAATAAAATATCTCCCGCTTGTCCAAATGCCTGCACTTGCTTAGAGAACACTTCTTGAAAACTATAATCGTTGGCAACCGCAGTCATAATCGAGCTATCTGTGGTGAGCGCTAAAGCTGGTAAGGGCAAACGCTCACGTTCAAAACGGCCAACTAATTCCGCTGCAAAATGTTGGCAATCGGCAGCCGAACCGCCATTGCCACAAGCTAGGATCTTATTTCCATTCGATAGCGCAGTGAACATTAACTCAATCGCTTGTTCGATCGGCTCGGCTAGTAATTCTGCCGAAATCATTTTCAGTTCTGCACTTTCCTGAAAGTGCGAAAGTATGCGTGGATTTTTCATAGTGGAAGAATTATAGGGGAGTCAAGGCGAAGTAGATACCTGCTTTGCAGGTAAAAGAAAGATTTTATTACCGTTCGGCGAATTCGTCGTTCTTGTCCTTTAATGAAGCGCGACCAATCATTGCTGCCAATTGCTGTCAAGATGACTTAGATTGACATTGTAGGTCAGCTCAAGCGGAGATCACATTCTTTAACCAAATTAACTCTTCTCCCTCGATGGCGACGAGGTCAAAACGGCAGGCCGGTACTTGTTTAATATTCTGCAAATAGACTTGAGCGGCATGAACTAATCGTTTTTGCTTGCTAGATGTAACGCTTGCAATCGCGCCACCAAACTGCTTCGAACTGCGCTGTCTTACCTCAACAAACACTAAATACTTGCCATCACGCATAATTAAATCGATCTCACCACCTTTACATAAGAAACTCCGCTGCAGCAACTGCAAACCCTGCTCCTGTAAATACAAAAGCGCTCGCTGTTCCGCAGCATCACCGGTTCTTTGCTTACTGGTGCGGATCGCAGCCAATCGTCGTGCTAGCCAATTTGTTTCAGTCATAGCGTACAATCTTCATTCGCGCTTAAAAACCTTTTGAAATAGCCCCCATGAGCCAACACCACCAAGCCTCTTTCAATCCTAGTGCTTTATTTGAAGCAGTTCAGCAGCAAAGCTATCCTAACGCGACTCTGTACATAGTGGCAACACCAATTGGCAACAGTGCCGATATTTCATTACGTGCTTTGCATCTGTTAACGCTGGTCGATGCTGTCGCTTGCGAGGATACGCGCAATACCGCCCAATTACTGACGCGCTATGGCTTGCATAAACCCTTAATCGCGGCACATCAACATAATGAACATGAAGTCGCGGCCAAGATTATTAGCCGTCTACAAGCGGGCGAGCGCATTGCTTTAGTGTCGGATGCTGGAACGCCTGCGGTATCTGATCCCGGCGCAATTATCGTTGACGCAGTACGCGCTGCTGGTTTGCGCGTTTCACCATTACCAGGTGCATCCGCTGCTATTAGCGCTTTATCCGCAAGCGGTCTCATCAATGATCAATTTTATTTCGTCGGTTTTTTACCATCAAAAGCGGGGCAGCGCGACAGTGTTTTAAAAGGACTAGCGCATATCCCAGCTAGCCTCATTTTTTATGAAGCACCACACCGTATCATTGAGTCAACGCAAGCGCTACATCAAGCTTTCGGCGACGCGCGCCAAGTCGTATTTGCACGTGAGTTAAGCAAACTATTCGAAGAAATTCATCGCTGCCCATTAGCGCAAGCCGCTGCTTGGCTACAGCAAGATAGCCATCGCGAAAAAGGCGAATATGTGGTGATCGTTGAAGGTGCAAGTGAGGAAAGCGATCAAAATGACATCGAAGCGCGCCGCGTATTGAACATCTTATTGACAGAACTATCGGTCAAACAAGCTGCCGCGCTCGCAGCGCAAATTACTGGGCAAAAGAAAAACGCACTTTACCAACTGGCATTAACAATGAAAGAGTCAAACAACGAAGAATCTTGATTGCTCAAGCCTGAATGCTACTGACATTTGCTTATCGCTGAACCACAATCGGTTTTGCGTTACCTACCGCTAATTCTTGCGCTGCTTTTTGTGCTGCTTCACGTTGCGCATAAGGACCGCCTTGCAAGCGATACAGATTACCTTGTTGAACAATCTCCAAATGCAACTCGTATTCCGTACCTAATTTTTGCTGCTTATCTTTCAAGACTTGCATCAATTGCGCTTTGCTTGCCTCTGCATTCGCACGAATCGCAAAAGCTGCAAATTGCAAATAAAAACCGTTTTGAGATTTTGATGACTCTGAACTGCTAGGTGCTTTCTCTTCAGCGCGCGGCAACTCAGTTTTAATAATACGCTCTTGCGAGGCGATCAAAGCCTCCAAACTAACACCTTCTTTTTCTTCCGCTTGAGCAGTTTTGTCTGCCACAGACTTCGGCTGATCTTTAACTGCGCTGGCAGTTTGAGTGTTATTTTGAACGCCAACATTTGCCTGTTGGTTTTGACTGTTTTCCGCCATTCTTGCAATATCTTCAGGCAACAAACGCTCAAGCTCGACCTCGCTACTGCCCTTACCCAAATAGCCTAACTTAAGCGCAGCGGTGTAGGACAAATCCATAATCCGATTGGAATGAAATGGACCACGATCATTGATACGCACGATGATTTGTTTGCCATTGCTTAAATTTGTCACCCGCGCATAAGAGGGAATAGGCAAAGTCGGATGCGCTGCAGTAATTTTATACATGTCGTAAGGCTCGCCCGATGAAGTGCGCTTGCCGTGAAATTTTTTACCATACCAACTGGCATAGCCTTTTTGCTTGAATGGCGTCGTGCTGTCGTTAATCGGTGTATAGGTTTTTCCGAAAACTTTGTATGGCTTATTGCCGGTACGCGAGTAAGGTTCAACCACAGGAATTGGATCAACGGTCGATTCCAAACCTTCAGGAATTTCATCGCCTGGACCGTCGTCCATATAGTAACCACCACGACCAGAATTGGCTTTCGGTAAAACGGGTGCGGCACTGCTCGCAGACTTAGGTGGCGTCGTAGCTACATTCATACTCGATGCAGGTTTACTTTGTTCTTGTATCACGGGTTTTACTTTGGGCGGACTTGAACACGCACTCAATAAGATGAGGGCGAATAAGCCACCGATGTGTAAAACACGCGAGAATAAAGTCATGGAGTTGCCCTAAGATTTCATTAACTTTCGATGATGCTGTATGCTCATCAAAATACCTGCCCCCATACCCAGCGTTACCATCGCGGTACCACCAAAACTAACGAAAGGTAAAGGGACTCCAACGACTGGCAAAATGCCGACCACCATACCCATATTCACAAAAGCATAGGTGAAAAAGATCATCGTCACCGCACCTGCCATTAAACGCGAAAACAAGGTTGGCGCATTTGATGCAATCATCAAACCACGCACCACAAACAAGAAATAAAGCGTCACTAAAAAGGCTGCGCCCATGAAGCCAAATTCTTCCAAATACACAGCAGAAATAAAATCGGTAGTATGTTCAGGAATAAATTCTAGATGCGATTGCGTGCCCCCTCGCCAGCCTTTACCAGTTAAGCCGCCAGAACCGACCGCGATCATCGATTGAATAATATGAAAACCTTTACCCAATGCATCGACTGTCGGATCGAACATAATCTCAACCCGATGTCGCTGGTAATCATGCAATAAAAACTTCCACACTAAAGGCAAGCTAGCCAGACCAATGATAGTCAACGCTCCCAGCAAACGCCACGACAAACCGGCAAAAAAGATAATCGAGAAACCAGAAACAAACACCAAAATCGTTGTACCGAGATCGGGCTGCTTCGCAATCAAACCAGCAGGAATGACCAGAATCACGGTCGCAATCACAAAGTCTTTCCAACGTAATGCACCTTCACGTTTTTGAAAATACCAAGCGAGCATCAGAGGTAAGGCGATCTTTAATATCTCTGAAGGTTGTACTACCGTACCCACATTAAGCCAGCGACGCGAGCCATTTTTTACAATGCCAAACATCGCCACACCAATCAATAATGTAACCCCAAGCACATACAAAGGTACGGCAAATCGCATCAAGGTTTGTGGCGGGATATTTGCTACTATCCACATCACAAAAAAAGCAACAACGATGTTACGGATGTGATGTTCAACTCGTCCTGGCCAATCCAAACCTGCCGAGTACATCGTCACAACTCCAGTTGAGATAATCAAAAATAATAAGATCGCCAGTGGTGCATCAAAGACCGTGAAAAGAGAACGAAAGCGCTTCCAGTAAACCGACTTGTTATCCATTATTTTTTTACTCCGGCAGGTTTCACCTCAGTCACTATCTTCGCTGGTGCTTGGGGCGGTACTTGCGGTGGTACCTTTGGCTGTGTTTGTATTGGCAGCTTTGCAGGAGTTTGTCCTTGGCTTGATGCCGGTGTCGCCGTGGGTGTTGTCGCTGGAGGATTTACCGGTGCGTTATTTACCTGTGCATTAACAGATTCTGCCACCGGATTGTCGTCAGCATGTGTATGAGAAATATCTTCAATCTCATTACCGACGGCAGGTTGTACAGGAGTCGCTTTCTCAGCAGGACGCTTACCCAATAAATAATAGTCAAAAGCTTTACGCACAATCGGCGCGGCAGATTCAGAGCCATATCCGCCATTTTCGACAATGATCGCTACCGCAATCTTCGGTTTATCAATCGGGGCAAAAGCAATATACCAAGAATGATCGCGGAAACGCTCGACCGCGTGCTTGGTTCCATGTTTCTCGGTTTTTTTCATAGCAATCACTTGTGCGGTACCTGTCTTACCGCCGGAAGTATATTCAGCACCAGCAAAAGCACGCGCTCCTGTACCTTCACGCACCACGCCACCCATCGCATTTTTGATAAATTCCACATTCTCTGGCTTCAAAGGAATGCGATAACTTTCTTTCGGAACGGTCAAACTACGTTGTTTGGTTTGCGGATCTTCAATCTGTTTCACCAAATGCGGTTTCATCACAACGCCATTGTTCACCAGAATCGCGGTGGCATACGCCATCTGCAATGGCGTAAATGTATTTTGCCCCTGACCGATACCAAGCGAAATCGTGTCACCGGGAATCCAACGCTGATTAGCGGGCTTTTTGAAGGCAGCGCGCTTCCATGCTGTCGAAGGCAATAATCCTTTTCGCTCATTATCCAAATCAATACCAGTGATTTGCCCCATCCCAAATTGCGCCATGAAATCGTGCATGGTATCAACACCCATTTCATTCGCTAACTGATAAAAATAGGTGTCACAAGATAAAGCGACTGCGCGATACATATCAACGAAGCCATGACCACCCGGTTTATCATCTCGGAAAATCTTATTCCCAAATGCGAAATAACCAGGATCGGAAATGGCCTGCGTCATGGTGCGTTTACCTAGTTCCAAGGCCGCCAGCGCCATAAATGGTTTAAAGGTAGAACCCGGTGGATATGCACCAGTCAAAGGACGATTCAACAAAGGAATGTCTTCGGAGGTATTCAGCTCATTCCAACTTTGCTGATCAATCCCTTCAACAAACAAGTTAGGATCAAATGTCGGCATCGATACAAAAGACAGCACGTCACCCGTCTCTGGCTGAATCGCGACAAAAGCACCGCGACGATCGCCGAACGCTTCTTCCACAACTTTTTGTAATTCAATATCAACCGAGAGAATCAAATTTTTGCCAGAAGTCGGCAAATTTCGAGATAGCGTTCGAACGGGACGGCCACCTGCCGAAACTTCGACTTCTTCAAAGCCAGTGGTGCCATGTAAGATTTTTTCGTAACTCTTTTCTAAACCTTCTTTGCCGATGTAGTTTGTGCCTTTGTAATTCGGTGCATCTTCACTATCTTCGATCAAATCAGCATCACGTTTATTAATCCGACCGATGTAACCAATCACATGCGAGGCGACATCGCCCAAAGGGTATTGGCGAAACAAACGGGCTTGCACATCGACACCAGGGAAACGAAAGCGCTGCGCGGTAAAACGCGCGACTTCTTCATCGGATAAGCGAGTACGAATCGGCAAACTACCAAAGCTTTTTGATTCTTCCATTAACTTACGCAAACGCTTGCGGTGTTTGGGCTGTATGTCAACCAACTCAGCCAAATCATCAATCAAACTATCTAAGTCTTGGGTAATTTTTGACGGCGTAATTTCTAAGGTGTAAGCAGAATAATTACGCGCAAGGATGACGCCATTTCTATCTAAAATCAAACCCCGATTTGGTACGATAGGGACCACCGATATACGATTTTCATTGGCCTTGGTGGCATACGTGTCGTGCTTGATAATTTGTAGCCATACATAACGCCCCAATAAAATACTGAAGCAAACGAGTGCAAGCAATCCAATGACGAATAGACGCACCCGAAATAAATATAGCTCACGCTCAGTATTTTTTAATTCTGTCATGCCTACTTAACTCCAGCCTGAGATCGAGTAACTTACTTAAATCGGACGCGTATTGTCTTTATCGACAGCACGTCGTTGAGGAGCGAGAAGAAGCCACGTTGCGAGCGGCCATAAAGCGGTGGTGACAACACATTCCAAGAAAAATAGCCATCCCGGAAAATGCGAATCAGAGGACAATAAACGCACTGCAAGTTGAATCAATTGAACGCCAAGAAATAAGGGGAAGACCTGTAGGCTTTGTACTATGGGAGGAAACCACAACACGCGACGATGAATCGAGATCGCGAAGTAAGATAACAAAGTATAGGCCAAGGCATTTTCACCTAAATACACCGCATCATGCACATCCATCAGTAAGCCCATGATGAAAGCGACACCGATTCCAACTTTACGCGGTTGGTGAATACTCCAAAACACCAAAGCCAAAGCAACAAAATCCGGCACGCCAACACTGAGCCCCCAAGGGAACAAATTCAAGATGAACGCCAGCATCAAACTAAAAGCGATAAAGAAAGAATTGGCAGGCAATAAAATGTAATGAGGATGGCTCATTTTTTATCCTCTTTAACTGTGCTAGCGGGATTCGCACGCACATCCACTTTCGGTTGGACTGATGTTGGACTTGTTGAGTTTATCGGTGCTGTAGCAGCAATTGCGCCGACTGGCGTTGCCGGCACAGCATCTGCATTTAAAGGAACAGCCTCTTTAACCGCCGCCTTATCCTCGTCTTTTGCTGAGTCACGCGTCACTCGACGATTAATTTTTTCTTTTTTGGTCCGCTCTTCTTCGGATTCCGGTGGTGCCAATTGGCTAATGTCGACTAATAAAATTAAGAGCTGCTTATGTTGCTCTAATCCCGCCACAGGCATACACAAGACGACTTCAAAAGTTGTACTCGCCTTACTCTCTACTTGCGTTACTTTTGCCACTTGCAAACCCGGTGGATAGATTCCATCCAAGCCAGAAGTAATCAAGGTGTCGCCCAATTTGACATCGGCATTACTGGTGACACGCATTTCCAAATAAGCTGAACGACCGCGACCATGAATCACGCTACGCATACCGCTGCGCTCAACCTGCACTGGAATCGCTTGATTTTTATCGGTCAATAAAGTGACTTCGGCAGTTAATGGGAAGACGCGCGTTACTTGACCAATCACACCGCGCTCGTCGATGACTGGCTGACCTAGCGCAACGCCTTGTTGTGATCCTTTATTCAAAATAATCTTGCGTGCATATTCGTCACGTGCGTCATACAAGATTTCGGCTAACAATGATTTGCTCGGCGTACGCTCTTTCAATTCCAATAAGCGACGTAGATGCGCGTTTTCACTCTCCAGTAAGCTGGTTTTTTGAACAGTTTGCGCTTGCAAAATTTGTTGTTGCTTCAATGCGCCAAGCTCGCTTTGCAGGCGCGTGGTCGAGGCAAAATAGTCGCTCAAAGCATTTGCTGCATCACGCGGCATCAATACCAACATCTGCAAAGGGTAAAGGACGGTCGCTACGATTTGACGTACGCGCACCAAAGAATTCAAACGCGAATCGACTACCAATAAAGCGATCGCGAAGACAGCGAAGAACACCACTTTAACGCGCGCCGATGCGCCTTGTTTGAATAGTGGTGGTGGACTATGTTGCATAGATGGACGCCAGCAAACAAGCAATAAAACTTAAAAAAAGATCTGGCATTCTACCGCTGCCAGATCTGACTTTAAAAGCTAACTTCAATAGATCATTAAGGTGCGCATTGAACAAAACTATTGCCTGCGACTTAACCCGCGTTTCAATCCAAAGAATCTCAAATTATTCGTAAGAGAACAATGATCCCAACTTATCCATGCGCTCTAAGGCCATGCCAGAGCCGCGTACCACGCAAGTCAAAGGCTCTTCTGCTACTAGCACTGGCAAGCCAGTTTCTTCCATCAACAGACGATCTAAGTCACGCAACAAAGCGCCACCGCCCGTCAACATCATGCCTTTTTCTGCGATATCTGCACCGAGTTCTGGTGGTGTTTGTTCCAATGCATTTTTTACTGCGGAAACGATATTATTCAAAGGATCAGTCAATGCTTCCAAAATTTCATTGCTAGAGATCGTGAATGAACGTGGAATACCTTCAGACAAATTGCGTCCTTTAACTTCCATTTCTTTAATTTCAGAACCAGGGAAAGCAGAACCTATCGTTTTCTTAATTGCTTCAGCGGTTTGCTCACCAATCAACATACCGTAGTTACGGCGGATGTAATTGACAATCGCTTCGTCAAACTTATCGCCACCAACGCGTACAGAGCCTTTGTACACCATGCCGCCAAGAGAAATCACACCGACTTCTGTGGTACCACCACCAATATCAACGACCATCGATCCAGTCGCATCCGACACTGGCAAACCTGCACCAATCGCCGCCGCCATCGGCTCTTCAATCAAATACACTTGAGATGCGCCCGCACCCAATGCAGATTCACGAATCGCGCGACGCTCAACTTGGGTAGAGCCACAAGGTACGCAAATAATGATGCGTGGTGACGGTTTAAACAATTTGGTGTCATGCACCATGCGAATAAACTGCTTCAGCATTTGCTCGGTGACGGTGAAATCAGCAATCACACCATCTTTCATTGGTCGGATCGCTTCGATATTGCCAGGTACTTTACCCAACATTTGCTTTGCTTCTTTACCCACGGCTTGAATTGTTTTTTTGCCGTTTGGACCGCCTTCTTGGCGAATCGCAACGACAGAAGGCTCATCCAAAACGATGCCTTGGCCGCGTACATAAATTAGCGTATTGGCAGTACCGAGATCGATTGCCAAGTCATTACTACGAAAAAAACCAAACATGTAAATTCCTGTGTATTCTGTATTGTCAATGTGGTGCCCACATCGTGCGCCCCAATGTCGCACACCACGTAAGCATGTACAGCATGAATCTGTACGAAAATTTGTTCACTCTTTACGCTGTATAAACCACGAGCAATTCAACATTTTCACAAAAAATCACGGTCGAAAAACACTTCGCCGGAATGAAAATGCAATGTTTTAAATGAACTTAACAACAAAAGAGTACAAATAACAAAACTCATTTGCATTAAGAACATGCGAAATTGCTTCTCGCGTCCTTACATCAAAACTGCCTAATTCATCATCAAACTCGACATCTTCGGCGATTTTAAGAGTATTAACCCGACATTCTACCTTATAATCCTAGAAATCATAGGCAATCTACCAAATAGAATTTGCACTTTTTCTGCAAATTTTGAAAGGAAGAAAAAAGAATGAATATACATATAAAAATAATAAGTTCGTTAAGCCTAATGCAGCATTTTCACCAATTCAAATCCTATCTTTAACCTCTATTTTGGCGCGCCATACTGCGGAATAAACTATGTCATTAGAATTAAACGATGTTAAACGTATCGCCAATTTGGCACGACTCGAACTTGACGAAACACAAGCCAATCAAACGCTAGAAAAACTCAATGGTTTCTTCGCCATTGCAGAACAACTCAAAGCCGTCGACACCACAGGCATTGCTCCACTTAGTCATCCGATTGCTGCACTGATGCCTGAGATTTGTTTGCGCTTGCGTGAAGATCAAGTCACTGAAAGCAATCACCGCGACGAATATCAACAAGTCGCTCCAGCGACGCAGGATGGACTCTACCTTGTACCAAAAGTCATCGAGTAGAAAGATCGCCATTCAGTCACTTTATGTGTACCAGCCGGCCGAATAACGCTGCAGGCATCACACCTTGAAACAAAGAATACGCTGAGAAAAATCCATGCACACGCACTCATTAAAACAACTTTCTGCAATGCTGCAGAGCAAACAAATTTCCGCTACCGAATTAGCGACACATTATTTAAATCGGATTGAAGCCAGCAATTTAAACGCCTTCATGCATGTTGATCGCAGCTTAACACTGGCACAAGCAAACGCGGCGGATCAAGCGCTGGCTGCAGGCGATGCTACCGCACTGACAGGCATTCCAATTGCGCACAAAGATATTTTTGTGACGCGCGATTGGCGTTCGACCGCAGGTTCACGCATGTTGGAAAACTATGTCAGTCCATTCGATGCCACCGTCGTCACATTATTCAAGCAAGCTGGCATGGTCACGCTAGGCAAACTCAATTGCGACGAATTTGCGATGGGCTCAGGCAATGAAAATTCCTATTTTGGAGCAGTCAAGAATCCTTGGGACACGAGTGCTGTTCCGGGTGGATCGTCTGGTGGATCGGCAGCAGCCATTGCCGCACGCCTCACACCTGCCGCAACCGGTACAGATACAGGTGGTTCGATTCGCCAACCCGCCGCGTTTTGCGGGGTTACTGGGATTAAGCCAACTTATGGCAGCGTCTCACGTTACGGCATGATTGCTTTTGCCTCTTCGCTAGACCAAGGCGGCCCAATGGCACAGACCGCGGAAGACTGCAGTTGGCTACTCAATGCAATGACGGGATTTGATGAGAAAGATTCGACCAGCGTACAACGTGACAAAGAAGATTTCTCTCGCCAACTCAATCAAGATATCAAAGGTCTGCGAATTGGAGTACCACGTGAGTTTTTTGGTACCGGTCTTGCCAGCGATGTAGAACAAGCGGTACGCACAGCTTTAGCTGAATATGAAAAATTAGGTGCCACTTTAGTCGATATCTCGCTACCAAAAACCGAATTGTCGATCCCTGTTTATTACATCATTGCACCCGCTGAAGCTTCCTCAAATTTAAGTCGCTTTGATGGTGTACGTTACGGCCATCGTGCCGCTGACTATAAAGATTTGAATGACATGTATCGTAAGACTCGCACCGAAGGTTTTGGTGATGAAGTCAAACGTCGCATTTTGACTGGTGCCTACGTTTTATCACATGGCTACTACGATGCTTACTACTTACAAGCACAAAAAATTCGCCGCTTGATTGCACAAGATTTTCAAGCTGCGTTTGCGCAATGTGATGTCATCATGGGCCCAGTGGCACCAACAGTCGCATGGGATTTAGGCGATAAATCAGATGATCCAGTAGCCAACTATTTGGCGGATATTTTTACCTTATCAACTAGCTTAGCGGGCTTACCCGGCATGTCGATTCCCTGCGGATTCGGCCAAGGTGAAAAAAATAGTAACCGCCCAGTTGGCTTACAAATTATCGGCAATTATTTTTCCGAAGCGAAGTTGCTCAATGTCGCCCATCAGTATCAACAAGCAACTAATTGGCATACGAAATCACCGGAATAAATCGCAAATTCTGTCCCGCTAAGGGAAGATGAATTTGAAAACATCGCTAGGTCGATAGAGAATTACAAAAGGAATGCATTATGCAATGGGAAGTCGTTATCGGTTTTGAGACACATGCACAACTCAAAACTAACTCTAAAATTTTCAGTGGTTCTTCCATCCAATTTGGTGCAGAACCGAATACGCAAGCTAGCCCTGTCGATTTAGCATTGCCAGGCGTACTGCCAGTCATGAATAAAGGTGCGGTAGAAAAAGCCATTCAATTTGGTTTGGCTGTTGGCGCCCATATCGCACCAGAATCAATCTTTGCACGCAAAAATTATTTTTATCCTGATCTACCTAAAGGCTATCAAATCAGCCAATTCGAGATCCCTGTAGTACAAGGTGGCTCTGTCACTTGTGTGGTGGAAAAAGACGGTAAATCAGAAGTCAAAGTAATTGAATTAACCCGCGCACATCTGGAAGAAGACGCCGGAAAATCCTTACACGAAGACTATCAAGGCATGACTGGCATTGATTTAAATCGCGCTGGCACACCGCTATTAGAGATCGTAACCGAACCTGTCATGCGCAGTGCAGCCGAAGCAGTCGCCTACGCTAAAGCACTTCACTCTTTAGTGGTGTGGCTTGATATCTGCGATGGCAATATGCAAGAAGGCTCATTCCGTTGCGACGCCAATGTTTCGGTGCGTCCAGTTGGTCAAAAAGAATTTGGTACGCGTTGCGAAATCAAAAATTTAAACTCATTCCGCTTCCTCGAAGAAGCAATCAATATTGAAGTGCGCCGTCAAATCGAACTGATCGAAGATGGTGGCACCGTGGTGCAAGAGACGCGTCTGTATGATCCAGATCGCAAAGAAACGCGCTCTATGCGCAGCAAAGAAGACTCACAAGATTATCGCTATTTCCCTGATCCTGATTTACCACCATTACGCATTAGTCGCGAATGGGTAGAACAAGTGCGCAGCACCATGCCAGAATTACCAACGGCAATGCGCGCTCGCTTCACCGAACAATATGGCTTATCAGATTACGATGCGATGATCGTTACGCAATCAAAAGCGATGGCAGCATATTTTGAGGCCGCACTAGCAGCTTCACCAAACGGCGACAAAGCAGCACAAGCTAAGCAAATCGCCAATTGGCTGATGGGCGATGTCTCCTCCACACTCAATCGTGAAAGCATCGACATCAGCGCAATCCCAGTCAACGCAGCGCAACTCGCACTGCTACTACAACGCATTGCCGATGGCACCATCTCCAACAAAATCGCAAAAGAAGTATTCGCTGCGATGTGGCAAACACCATCTGCTGATGTTGATCTAGCAGATAAAGTCATTGATGCGAAAGGCTTGAAACAAATCTCCGATGTCGGCGCATTAGAAAAAATCATCGACGAAGTAATGGCAGCCAACCAACAGTCAGTCGACGAATATCGTGCTGGCAAAGAGAAAGCGTTTAACGCCTTAGTTGGTCAAGCAATGAAAGCGACCAAAGGCAAAGGCAATCCTGCGCAAGTGAATGAGTTGTTGAAGAAGAAGTTGGCAGGATAATTTATTTCGCTAACCAGAGATAGAAGCCAAGCGTAAAATTACTCCAACTCACGGCAACAATATTGCTAACGAATCTGGGAATTACGCTGCTTCTATCTAGTACATACAAATAGAATCGAAAGATTATTTTCACAGTTCGCTATAAATCATTAATCAATTTCACCTGCTGCCTCAAACTGTTTTCCAAATGAAGCTCAGGAAAATTCACACCACGCCGAACACTGGTTTTCGCTTGTAGTTGACGAGTCGCTCTTTTAGAGAAATCTTCGAAGTCAAAAAAATCAAAGGTTTCAACCCCCAATTGCGATGCGAATTCTGTAACTGGCTGCGTATTTGAAGCAATGACAGGTAGACCGCTATACGCAGCTTCTAAAAAAGACCATGAGAGTACAAAAGGTGTCGTCCAATAAGAATGGACTTTGCTCACACTGAGCAAATCCAAATAAGTTTGGTATGGTACTTTTCCCAAGAAATGCACTCGACGCATGTCTAAATCGATTCCCACCTCGGCCATTAAATGCTCACGCCAACTCAGTGAATTTGGCGCGCTATGCCCGTAACCTAATCCATCGCCTCCAACAATTAAGGCATGCGCATTTGGACGCTTACGCAAAATACTTGGTAAAGCCCGCATAAATATTTGAAAGCCTCGGACAGGCTCAAGATTACGCGCTACGTAACTTAGTACCTCGTCTCCCGGCTTGAAATTCAAATTAGCGTGGTGCTGATTAGATGCGACTTCGATACGTGCATTGGGATTAAATGCCAGTCGCTCGACATCAATCCCATCATGAATCACTGTGATTTTTTCTTGCGCCCAAGATGGGTAGGTACTTTTCTGCCACTTTGTCGGCGAAATTGCTGCATCAGCAATCTCCATACTGAGTAGGTTAGTCGTATTCTTTAAACGTAGGCGACAACGTTGTTGAAAATTCAGCGGCGGAATCTCCGGATCAAAACCGACATCTTGCCCTTCTAAATTGTAATAAAACTCGCAATAAATCAGTAATTTCGCCTGCGGAAATACATCCTTCATAAATAGCGCTTCACCCCATCCTGGATGCGCAATAATAACGTCTGGCACAAACCCTTCGTGCTTGAGCTGCATTGCGGCTGCCGCACATGCTTCTGCCAACAAAATCTTTGACTCTTGATCCTTCAAAAGTGGATGTGTTTCCGGCGCTGCTTGCCGCAGCAAAGTGTATGGACGCAAATTCACACCTGGAATTGGCTGTGGCTGCGACATTGTTAAAGCAACGACTTTGTTTTGTTTCTTTTGTGCTAGACGCGCGGCAAGATGTATAAACTGACTAGGGAAATTTTGATGTATAAAAAGAATTTTCATCGCAATACACTCTCCAACTCCTGAAATATCGTTGAACTAGTGTCTGGCAAAGTCGCTAGTGCCCATAAATCCCAGCGCTGCCCCTCATGTACACGTACTTCGCTAAAGCCTGCATTCAGCAAAACTTTGCCCAACAAATTAGAAGTAAATCCTGTCCGATGTGCCATATAGTGATTACCTTTTGCGATGGATGCCTGATGCCCAAACATCACATCCATTGCCATAATCGGACCAACAGCAGATTGATATAAAGGCTGATCCAAATCGTGACTTGCAACATATTTTGCAACTGCACGAAGATCTGGGACAGTAATTAACACAAAGCCGCTGGGCTTTAGAACTCTGCGAAATTCTGCCAAAGCAATTGGCACTTCAAACGAATTCACATGCTCCAAGTTATGTGATGACCAGATCGCATCAACGCTGGCATCGGGCACCGCGCTCAAATCAAGAATGCTGCCATGAATATCTGGATTGACATCAGGATCAATATCTAAGCGGATTTCATTCCATTGTGTCGACTGAAAAAAAAGCGGTAATGCGTCGCGCCTAGACTGGCCACAACCAACATGCAGTAATTGAAGACTTTCTTTCGCGGTCTCGGAATTCATTTCGCGCTCGATACTTTGTAAGTGAGTTTGCATAAGCGAATTATTCATGTTTAAACAAGCGTGCATCTCGCGGGGCTCGATCGCGAGGAGGTAATGCTAATCCCGCGAAGGCATGTCGATGTGAATCAAGATTAAGGCTAGGATGATATGCTGGGTCACGCAGCAAACATGCCCCCCATCGTTGCCTAAATATCTCAATTTCACGTTCCGCCCTTGCTCTCTTTTGTGGCGTATCCTCATGCCCTCGACTAGCGGACTCCGCATGCAATAAGCGCGCGTAAGGCGTCCAGAGAATGGACTTACCCAGTTGGCGCAATTTCAAACACAAATCAACATCATTGAAAGCAACAGGAAACGCATCGCCATCCATGCCACCCACAGCAAAATAATCGCACTTGCGCAGGAACAAGCACGCTGCTGTCACACTGCTCACCTGCTGTAATAGTTGGTTACGACCATGGTCGCCCCAATCTTGATCAGCAAGCCGATTACCAAAATGTGCGGCAACATTTCCAACGCCGAGCAGCACGCCGCCGTGTTGTACCATCCCATTTGGCCAGAGTAGTTTGGCACCAACTGCCCCCACATTCGGTCGCAGTAAATGACTCATTATCTCGTCAAGCCATCCATCATGCAAAGCCTCGATATCATTATTAATCAAGCCAACAACTTCACCCTTAGCAACGTTAACGGCTTGATTATTTAAAGTGGCGAAATTAAACACACCAGGTATTGAGAGAATTTTTATACCTTGGTTTTCGATACGCCGAAAATAGGTTTTCGTTTTCGCCTCAACCGAATCGTTATCAATAACTATGATTTCCAGATTTGGCCAATCAGTATGTGCTTGCAATGTGCTAATGCAACGACTCAATAAATTCACTCGATCACGCGTTGGAATAATGAGAGTCACCGCGATATTACGTTCTTGCTGATTTAAATGTCTACAAATTCGACGCGCGGCAAATTCACCAGTATTTGGCTTATGCGGCAATAGCCTAGATTCCGGCTCTAATTCTTGCAGGACCAATTGAGCTGCTTCAGTACGTCTTTCCGCTTCTGATTCACTCATAGCAAAATTAAGTTGATACAACACACGTGGCACATGCACAATTGCGCGTTCACCGCGCGGCCAAACCATCGCTAACATTCCCCACGAGAACTCGGCGTGATCCAAGGGCATCGATTTATTCTTCAAATAAGATTCAAGAACTTCACGACGCACCAGCATAAACGCCAAAGGATAATCACTCGATAGCGCATATTCAGGGTTCCAAGCTGGTTTAAACCAAGGTACTCCGGCAAACTCACTGTCGGTATAAACGATTTCCGTAGCGGAGCTGACAAAACCTTCCAACGCACAACTAACCGCATGCGGTAACAAAGTATCACCAAGCCGAACACAAGTAATCACATCGCATTGATCATCCAGCGCCTTTTGCAACAATTCTGCAAACGACTGTGTTGCTCGTTGCTGGCGCTTTCCTGCACGTGAAATTTGTAAGGCATTTGACAAATAAATATGTGGTTTGAAATCTTGCTGTTCTAAGCTAAGTAGAGTGTCCTGCAACGCCTGCGAAAATTCGGCTGACTGACGAACGCCATTCTCAAAACTTCCTGCACACACAATAATCCCAACACGTGGTTTCGGTAGCGATTTTTTCTTTGTAGGAACCTGTGTCGGTGCCACTTCAAATAACGACGACCACTCTCGATAAGAACTCATTCCCAAACTACGCGGCAAATAGCGCTCGTAAGATTCCAGTAATTGCGCAATAACTGGCTCGCGGTCTGGGTCAACTAACGTCTTGCCACCTGAAGCATAGCAACACACAGATACGGGACTACCATTTAATTCATTACCAAGTGCATCAGTCACTCGAACGCTATGCACTTGTCCATCAGCCAAATCAAGCGGCAAATTTAATTCAAACCCGTGTGAACCAACATCGTATGAACGTAAAGCAGGATGCAACAGATCGGCTAGAGCATGCGCAATGAGTCGCTCCCCAAGAAATGCTTTTACTTCCTTATGTGCCATAGTATCTCTGGAGTCTATGCACCAACCCAATAAACATAGAGCACCATCTGAAAACACATTACTTGTTAGCGATATTGGAGGTTTTTCTGGTGCGCTCAAATCAATCTTACCAGAGAGAATAACGTCGGTATTCGCCACTCGAGCAAATAAACTGCCATCTGCTGCTTGATAGCCTGCGCCCAAGTCGGCGACAAATCCGTGGCAAAGATCATGAGGGCGATCTTGAACAGTATCGGGAAAAGAAAGGTCTCTGAAAATAGCAGCTAAGTCACTTCGCATAACATCAGCAATCACACAACCTATCACCTCACTATTCAGGCATATCTCTAAGACCACGCGAGAATTTGGATCAAGCCGATTCAACGCCCATCCGTATAACAAATTTTTATGGAAGCCGTCGACAGCCCCACACCAAGGCGAAATGAAATTTTCCATCAGCGCTTTTTCCAATTATCTAAATACATCGCAGGATCAAAATCCTCATTTACTTGTACCTGGTCGATATTTAACGCAACTTGCAGGTCGGACTCTATTAAAACTTCCCTGCACCCTGCGAAACCAAGTATTTCAACATTGCTCAATAATGGCTTTTGTTTAAACCCAATTGAAGGCAATACATCCACAACGCCGGTGTGCCACAAGGCTTCACTGACCTCACCAATAATCAACAACCTTAAGTGAACTAAGCGATCTTCAACCGCACAAGTTACAACATGCGTCGCTAGGAGTCGTGCCAACTGCAAAATTTTCTGAGAAAAAACAGATCCTATCCTGTTTTCCCAAACAGCAATTCGCTCATAAGAACCTTGTATTGGAGCTGGCAATGCACGCAGACTGGATATTTTGCCGACGTCATTTGATTCAATACGCATCAGCCAATCACATTCATCTTCTAATAATGTGCTGTGAATTAAATGACGTGCATCTTGCAGTGGATCTTCTTTAAGAAATTGATGATAAGCCTGATAGTAGCTGGGATAACGAGAAGCAATGACTGCACGATTTTGAGCTACTCTATAAATCTTCTCCGCACCAAATGACACGCCTCCAGCGTGAGCAACAAACACACTTGTAGCGACTAAATGGCGATAACCTTTTGCACTTGCTCGCAGACACCAATCAACTTCCTCACTATAACCTCTTATCAATTCATATCCATCCAACAGGCCAATTTGACGTATAACTTCAGACCGCATTAGCATCGCAAATCCACAACAAGCGGGAACTTCTACATCAGATATTTGACCAGACTCGTGCAATGCCGCCACACGCCCATCAATACGCATTATTTGCTGGAAATTAGGTGTCGGACTATTTACCGCAATTTTTGGAAAGCTACTGATCTCGCCATTGTTTGACCATGGTGTGACCGAAGCAATATCTGCGGCACTATATAACGCATGGCTCATCCTATCTACCCAATTGGAATGTACCAAAGTATCCGCGTTAAGTAACAACACATCGGCATCCATCATTGCGGCGCGACGTAGCCCACGATTTACAGTTTCGATAAAACCAAGATTATAGGTATTTCTTAGCAAGATAATTTTTGCTTGTGCGGCTAAATCATCTAGCCATTTGGAAATAGCAGGCTCAGGACTAGCGTCGTCGATCACTAAGACCGATATCTCCGCCTTATTATCATCCAAACTTTGCAGCACACTATTTAAGCAAGCTTGCACCTGCATGAAGCCACGATAAACCGGAATTAAAATGCAAACACGATTACGAGCCGAATCCGAAGTCAAGTCTTGTGTAACGCGAAGTGCCTGCGATTTAGGCGATCCTATGCGGTGCTCAATAGCAGAAAAACTTAATGGTGACCCATACAACATTTGGGGAGCAGATGATTGCTCAACCTGAACAAAAGCAACTGACCAAACTGAATTTGGATATGGACAATCTATTGTAAAAACTTGTCCATCTGCCGTTAGCTCGTAAGCAAATTGGTGATCCTGATTTGAGATAAGCAAACGAACTTTTGGGTATTCACCATTCACTTTTGGAGGGGCAAAAACTCTACCCGCTATCGCAACGTCGGTTCTCCAACACACACCCAAAGTCGCTTTTTCTTCACCTGCTATATGATTGACCAAAGAAAAGTATTGCGCCCCGTACTTTTTACAACGTGCTGGTAAAAATAAAGGCGCCAACTCAAGAACACTTTGCTTAGCACCAGAACTGAACCAAGCATCAAGTAAAGCATCTTGTAGAAAAAAATCTTGCGGATCGATACACCAGGCGTGGTACCACGCTTTAGAAGCGATCTGAGGTTGGCAGCGCTGCAGAATTTGAGCGCGCAGAACTGCCGCGATACTACTCGCTGGGAAACGACGACAAACATATTCTGCGGAAATCAGTGCAGTGGCGAAGTCCTCACACTCCAATGCCTGCAATGCCATGTTAAGCGCTGCATCAGCACGCAGCGAAGGAACACACAGATCAAAAAAAAGGGGGGCAAAAGCCCCCTCTGTGTTATGCATAAATTTTACTAAACAATACCGGTAACAATCGACACTGAACCAACAATTTGCGCCTCTTGATTTGGCGCCTCATGCATAACATTCTGTATGGCAATCGTAGCAAAATTTGAAATAACATCAACCCTTGTCTGCCCGTGACTCAATTGATCCAACCAATAAGCCACACCTGCATCTTCACCAGCACGATTAAACGTATTTTTGTACAAGCTTTGAATAAATTGTTCGTTGGTCTGTGAGACATACGGCGCATATTCACTCGATGCAGCGAAAGCCCCTGCAATCTGCTTTAATGTCGCCCCACCTTTAGCTGCATCAAACCAGTAATCCAAACCACCAGCGTCGGCATAGCGTCCAAACATTGTATGGTACAAAGTAGCTATTTGTCCCTCTAATGAATTCTTAGCAAAGACTAAAGCATTACCATTATCTAACTGAACATACTGGATTTTTGAAATATCCGTAGTCTTTTTTGTTGTCATATCTGTTATAACTACATGACCATTATTCCCAGCTACAACGTAGTTTGATGCATTACCGGCTAACTTAACAACTGCATAATCACCGCTACCTCCAATAATTGTGCTATTGCCTAAGCCAGCTTCAACTGTATCGACACCGAGGCCAGTTCCTACAGTGCTATTGCCGGTACCCAAGATAATCTTGGTATTTCTTGCATCACCTATAGCGATTATATCGTTACCAGCTGAGCCAATCACAATGCGATCAACTTTCGTCTGATCAGCAGAAGGGACTGTCGCGGCAGGATCATTAATCGAAGCAACCACGCCGCCTTTACCTTGAAAGATTACGACAGGAGCATTTGCAGGCGGCTTAACGGTCGTAGCGAAAGTATTAGAAGAGTTCACTAAAACAACATCAGTTCCAGAACCTACAGTCACATTACCACTCGCGTCAGGAGTCGTCTCATCAAAAGTAACCTTAGTATTGTCTTTTGTAGCTAACGCCAAGATTTGATTGATTGTTGACTCGCTAAAAACAACAGGATTTGCTTGCTGTAATGCTGTTTGAACGGCACTTCCATCCTTATCGTACATGCTTGACTCCTTGAATGTTGGACATTCATGCTAAAAATAATTTTACACTTGAGAAAGTATTATAAGTCGGATTTTGGGATATGCAACATTATTTTTCAAATAAACGAGCTCCAAAAAATATTTAAACAAATAATATATTTTATATTTAAAAAATATCTCTCGACGTCACAAATTTTTGTCTAAATATCCACCAAAGGAAAGATAAGCAACAATATCATTAATACACTCATCAATTGCCTGCGCATGTGTATTGACGATTATTTCCGGACTTTCTGGTACCTCATAAGGAGAGGAAATACCTGTGAAATTAGCAATATCGCCAGACCTTGCCTTCTTATACAAACCTTTAACATCACGCCGTTCACACACAGTCAAAGGGCATTCACAATAAACCTCAATAAAATCTCGATCTGCGACCAGAGCTCTCACGCGATCCCGTTCTTGCTTAAATGGTGAAATAAACGCCGCAATAACAATCACTCCAGCATCCAAAAACAATTTGGCGACTTCGCCTACACGTCGGATATTCTCAACCCTATCATCGTTGGCAAAACCTAAGTCGCCACAAAGCCCATGCCGAACATTATCGCCATCTAAAACAAAAGATCGCATTCCTTGCTCGAATAGATATAGATCCAGCGCTTGAGCTAAGGTTGACTTACCCGCTCCAGATAAGCCTGTAAGCCAGATGATGCAACTACGATGTTCGTTTTGCTTCTCTCGGTCTTGACGACTAACTTGAATATGCTGCCATTGAACATTTTTACTGATTTTGGTCATTACAAGTTCTTTCATTTTGCAAAAAGTCGCAGATATTGTCTTTTATTGGAATTCATTATCAACATGCGACGGATCTAGATTCTCAACACAAGCGTTATTTGCATCAATCACATAGCTTATGTTCAATCAACTTGAAACCAAACAGCGATCCAGCTCCAGCAAGTACTCATTCTTGCCCCTTCGCTAAACATAAAAATATTCACTAATTTCGTTTTCTTAAAACGACAAGATCTTGGTTTGCTGCAAAACCATCTAAAAATTCTATGACTTCAAAATGGCGTCTCCAGTTGGTCAAAATATTCTCACGGGTTTGAATGACGTCTAAATAATAATCAGACTTACCAATTATTCCGTTTATCTCTGGATTAACGCCTTTTACAACAAATCCCTTTGAATCCCTCTCTCGAATTAAAGATGCACTTTCTCGGTATAAAGCAGATTGAGCATCGCCTTGCACAGAGAGCAGAACTAAAGCGCCAGGCTTGGAGATCCGATTCAACTCCTCAAGCCAAAGAAATTGATTTTCCTCGGAGAGATGGGTGCAGACAGATATCCCAATAATCAGATCAAAATACTGCTCTGGTAAATTAGTTGGCGGTCTAAGTGGAAGTAGAGAAAACTTCGCAAAAGGAAATTCTTCAATACATGATTCAAGATTATCGTGATCAATATCTGCACCGTATACTTCTGTTCCGCTTAATTGATCAAAATGCCTCAGCAGGCGACCCGCGCCGCAACCCCAATCCAGAATTGCACTCAGATCTGCATACCTAATTGCAAATTTATTCTGTAAGTACAACTCAATTCTATTGTACAGAGTAGCTCCCCCCAATTCGAAATTGAAATTGGTATTGGAACCAATTACTCTACCAATTCTTTCGCTTTCAAATCGTGGAAGTACTACCTGATGAGTTGAGTACCACCATGATGTTCTTGCAGCCTTGGCCTGATTGTTGTTCTGTATAAATTCCAAACAATAATATTGTCTATTCGGTATTTTCTCAATTTCAATCTGACAACTGAACCGAGCGTTCTCTGTATTATTGAAATAGTAAAAATGTTCGGCCAAGTCTGGGCTACGCAACGGATAATTTATTCTTGAAAATTTCGTACCATTGACGGCAAACACGACATCATCGAACGCCCCTTCAGACAATATTGCCCATCCCTCGATTTTCAGTTCACCGTCCAAAATAACAATTGAATCGATCATCCAGCAGATACTGGCCGCACAAGCACCTGCAATTTCTCGGTAAATCTCATTATCTGACTTCATTTAACTTACCCATTTAAAATGTAATAACTGGGAGCGTCGCAATTACCGGCGGCTTCAAAGCACAAATCTCTCCATGCGATTTGTCGAAATTCTTAAACAACGCATAGTTGATATCGCATGCTATTCATAAATCTATAAACTTGCATGCTTACTCTTTTGATCCTCATCATGTGCAAGTTTTCTGAGCAATCGGACCTGCGTTAACGGCAAATCGTTTTTACAATCCGATCACGAAAATGTTGTGGCGAACAATCTCTATCGACCGCAGCTAAACCTTGTTCCGCAGTTGAACGCCAAAGGTCAAAATTATTGTATAGTTGAATACAGGCGGCAGCAAAGATAAACTCCGAGCAGCCACCATTATCATCAAATAAGATTCCTTCCCCATTTTTCCAAGATAATTGCTGAGCTAATAGCGGGGTGACCACCGCTGGTAATCCGTGGCTTACAGATTCTTGTACTTTCACTGGAATGCCAGCGCTAAATCTAGTCGGTGCCACAAATACTCGATGCTGAGAATAAACATCATTAAGGTTTGCGATTGCACCAGAAAAAATAATTCCGGCTTGCTCACTAAAGTCTTCCGCTTTTTTCTTAAGTTTACTGTCCCAATGACCAACAATATTTAATGTTGCAGTCGGAATTTCTTTCAGAATAAGCGGCCAGACAGACTTTGTGAACCAAAGAAGGCTATCGTAATTGGGTGTGCTTGCATCGAAAACTGCACCCACAAAAAGAAAACCTGCTCGTTTTTTCCAGGCGGCCTTACTACTTACAGTCTCAACTTGGTTTTCTAAACTGAGACGCAATACACTGGTTTTCTTTAATTGAAGAACCTCATCCACCAACTGTTTTTCCGCCTCATTGACTAAAATTACTTCGTCAAATAACTCGGCACCAGCCAGTTCGTCACGCACTTCTTTATAAAAATGCGCTTTAGACCATCCTGAAGATCCAAGAATACTGCTTAAAGAATAGCCCCTATTACTAGCGATTGCCTCGGTATCCAAAATTAAACTAGGTCTATCCTTTTTTGTTAAAAGGTTCTGCAATGAAAGCCTTATTTTTGCAATAGTATGTGTTCTACAGACCCAGATTGCATGAAAGTTAGAATAACGATTTTGAATAAATGTATTTAAATCGTCCTCGTGATTATCATCAGCGTAGATTAATTCAACACCATACAAATACTGCATTATTTCGCTTTTTTGTGCAGTTTCGCGCTTACTTTGAATATAGATGGTGACGGCAAAACCAAGTTGCAATAAGGATTGAACAACCTGATTAGTTCTGCCGAAACCAGAGCCGAGCCGAGGTATAGGAATAAGATCCTCGATCAGTAAAATCCATTGCTTGTTTTTGTTTTGTCTATCCGATGCACGGAATGAATAGTGTATTGCTGGCGCCTCTTGCCTCTCAATAAAAAAGCGCTGTTTACGAACAAATTCTTTTTTATGTTTGCCAATAAGAGCGGCAGAAACTGTTGGAGGCCGCGCCTTAGAAAACGAGGCGTACTCAAAGTGATGAATATAGATTCTAGGATCGTAAATAACGCGATAACTGTTTTCCCAAATTCTGGCACATAGATCAGTTTCTTCGTAATAACCAGGTGCGAAGGTCTCGTCAAACCCATTTAACAAGTCTAAAACGGTCTTCTTCACTACCAAGAAGCAAGCCGAGCAATAATCCACATCTTTTCTTCTGGTGAACTCAGGGTCAACTGGTGACTTATCTCTACCATACCCAAGAACTGAACCATCGTTCCATACAATGCATCCAGCTTCTTGTAACTTGCCATGAGTTCGAATTATGCGACCACCAACAGCCCCGACGTTTTCTTCTGAATGAAGTGTGTCAAGCGCGTATTGAGCCGCGCCGTACCCGATTTCAATATCGTTATTAAGAAATGCGACAGCTGGTGCGGTTGCCATTTTCCAGCCAATATTGCAGGCGGACGGGAAACCCACGTTCTGCTCCAAATGAATGACTTTAATTCCCGACACTAATTGCTCTATTGAGCTTGTCATATCGGTTGATGCGTCGTCAACAACAACAACCTCATAGGGTAACTTCACCTTGGCGTCTAATTCCGCCAATAACTGAAGCGTAAAATTTATCTCATTAAAAACGGGAATAACAAAGGTAATTTGCGGTTCAGCGGAGGTATTAAGCGTAAGACCACCCGAGGAAATAATATTGTCTGCAACGACTTCTGCCTTACGGGCAAAAATAATTTTCCCTGCATCTTCTTCTACATAAAGGTCGACTAGAGAAGGATTGGCTTTTAAGCCACGTTTTCGTCCCATCCATAAAAAATGCTCGAACGGTGATTGCATATTGTATGCAATGATTTCCTTTACTACTTCAGGGTTTTTTTCTAGATAATAGACTGAATTAAAGTATCTATTGGGGTTACGATTTTCTTTCGCGCCAATAAATAGCCAATGATGGATTGGCTTGATTGTCCCAGCGGAATAAGCGTCACTAATATCTTTATAATTTTTTAAATAAAAATCGATGTCAAAATCTGGTAATGGCGACTTATTTTCATTGATGCCATAGCGTAGAAAATGCTCAATGACACTCCCAACTTTTTTCCCTCGCCCCACCATGCTCGAAATCTCGGGGTACATAGTTAAGTACCACTCCGAATCAAACAAAGTGGATGGATTCACACAATCAAATTGGCCTTTTTCAAGAAAATGCTGGAATGAATTTTGTACCCGCTCATTCTTGATTTGTGACTCATAGAAACTACCGGAAAACAAGGGATGCGGTCGGTGACGTTCTTTCCGAACGGTTGAAAGATAATGTAGGTAAATGGAATCAATTTGCCCCTGCGATGACAACTCTTTGACATCGCTATTATTTTGCAAATAAAAGTCGGTATCAAACAACCAATGTGGCGAAATGCCTTTGTCATCTCCAATCTGTAAATAATGTGCCATCGCACCCAAAGAATTTGGGCTAGTGGCCTGAGGCACCTTCGACAAATAAAATGGCGCGTCAAAAAAAGGGCCCGGACTATAGTTTTCTTTTAATCCAATAGACAAATAATGCTGCCAAGCATTGATAAATTCATTCTGAGCAATGGCTAATTTCACCAAAGGATAACGTTTTAGATACCATTGCTCGTCAAAGAAAAATTGGATTTTTCTTTGGAATAGTTTTACGACATCCATGTCGCTTTGCTGTTCCGTTGGATGAAGAAATGAGTTGGCGTTTTTAATGACCATTATTTGCTATCTTTTTATAGGCTACAAAGTAACTTTATCTTACAATCAACTATATTTTTTACATGCAATTTCAAAATATACTCCCTGAATAATGCTTTATTTTCAAAGAAGCCTACTACTCAACCTTAAGTTAAGACTAAAACAGATGCTATTTATCAAGTTAATGTAAGTAGGCAATTAAAATACAGACTGTATTACATGAATAATTGTTACAATCTCCGAAAGTAACATGCTAGATGATGCAATCATGTTAAAAACATGATTTCTAACCAATAGTAAAGTTCTATTTAATTTACGGTTTGAAAATTAAATAAATCCGTGCAGTTAGACTTCTTTTTTATAAGTAATTTACGATTATGCGGTTGTTTTGCGCAATGTAAAAGTTGCCTGAGGAAAACGAACAGGATCATCTACAAACTCTACAAACTCTAGAAATTGTCCCCAGTTTTTTCTTACATATTCAACAGGAACAAAACTATCACCGTAATCGCGATTATCTTGCCCGTTTCCCGTAGGGATAAAAACAAATTCTCCATTTTTGTGAATATCAATCGCATTTGCAATATCAACTTTAGAATTCTTGAAAGCTTGATGCCAATCAGATTGACAAACTCGTTCACCGCTTTGAAACTCTTTTACTGCAGTTAACCAGTGTTTTGAATGCGTAGTTGCAATTAATAAACCGCCTGGGCGTAAGACTCGAGCAATCTCTTCGATCCAGGCAAGAGCACTAGATTCTGAAAGGTGTGAAAAAATCGAATTTGCAAATACCACATCAAAAAAACCATCTCTAAAAGCTAATGGTGGATTGAATTGTGATCGAACAAAAGCAGCATAGGGCATATGTTCACGACACATTTGCAATGCTTCCGCCCAAGGATCGATGCCAATAAGACCCGCTTCTTCTACATCGCGAACGAATAAGCGGGTAAAACGCCCCCAACCGCAACCAAAGTCTAATAATGATTTAATCGAACTTATATTTTGTTGGCGACAAATATCTAATACATACTTATAAACAGGCGCAGCAGATTGAATGGCGCTGGCGCCAGAGTTACCATGAAAAATTGCCTGTTTCTCTGCTGGTGGTGCTGTTGGCATAGCCACGCCTGCCAATGTCATTTCTCTCTCAGTAGATTGTCCAACATATTCAATCCAATCATCAGTAGATAACTTTTGGGCTGCGTCATGAAGCCCACTGTAAGTTAATTGATTATTTTTTGAGCGAGAGTCTGATACCAAAAAAGCATACTTAGATAAAGCAAAATATCGACGCACATCTTCGATGTTTTGAATTTGTTCTTCCGCGCTCAATTGTCTTTGTTTGCGAGTAGCAGGCTGCACACTGATCTGCGGTAGCCCTAAAAAATCAAATACTGACATTGATACAGTTTCAAATTCACTGGAAAGCTGCTCATAATCAACATGTAAATAGTTTGCCTTGGGGAAGAAGTCACTTCGAAGGAAACTATTAACTTCAATATAGCTTTGAAAAAAAGACTCAAGAGCAATTGGATTGGCCGTAACCCGCAAATCATTTACGTTTTTTTTGTCTCCTGCACTGTCTTTCGTTGAAGCATCCACCCATTGCCCAGTTTTTTTCGCGGCCTCTCGTGACACCCAGCATGCCAAAAGGTCGCTACGTTCTATATGAATAAACTTGAGCGATGGAAAAGCTTCTCTTAAACGCAAGAATAACTTCTCGGTTCCAATGCAATCGACGCGCTCACCAAAGAGCTTAAAGCCAACGGCACCGTATTCACTGTTTTTTTCGTTCCATACATTTTTTCGAAGAAAATCAATTGCATCGTCATTTTCTTCGTCAAAAAATATTTTAGATCCATCTTCATTAATCGCATGAGGTCCTTCACGCTCGACTTTTACTCTGTGAAACAATTCGCCATACATTTTAATTTGGGGGTGTTGCGCCAGGGTCGTTTGTAAAAGAGTCGAGCCAGTACGCGGCATACCCACAACAATAAACATTTGCATATTTTCTTTATCCGTTTAAGTATTTATATCTAAATTATTTCCAATTTTTTTATACTTGTTTAATGGAATTACTCTTTCATAAATTTAAGTTTTAAAATATAAAATACTCTATGTGGTCACGACACATCTTTGGCTTGATTCATTAATTGAGTCATACGATCATATCTCACAACTTCTGCCCCAACTAAATAAAATACCCAGCTTAGAACTGAATCTGCTGCTATCCATTTATCAAAAAACATAGGCCAATTCAAAGAGGAGGGAGCATTAAGATTGATACACATACTCGTCTGACACTTCGAAAAATAATTTTTATAGACAATTTGGCTCTCTAAATATTGCTCTACTTGAAGTGCAGCAAATGAATTTGCCCCGTGAATTCGATATTGATAAAGAGGTTCTTCGACCAGTAGAGGGGCACTAAACAAACATGCTTGCAATGCAAAATCCCAGTCATGGCAATATTTTAATTTCTTGAAGGGCCCCACCTTGTCATAAAGTTCGCGACTAAAAAAGAGATTTCCTGTAGTTACAGCAATATTTTTTTTAAGCAAAGCAAATCCAACTGAGGGAAAGTTGGCCGCATAATCGATTGACGTCTCAATACCAATAGCGAGCTCTGAATACATTCGAGCCCCCTTTTCATCAACGACACGGATACCCGTAAAAAGCCAATCAGCTTGATGCTTTTCTGCTTGCTGCAGTAAGATTTCTAGGCGTGTAGGAGCATACAGATCGTCAGAATTGAGCACTGTTAGAGCATTCCCCTGAGCGAGTGCCAATCCCTTATTAATTGTGTTATGAGCACCGAGATTGACTTGATTTGCTTCGATGATGACTCGCACAAAACGTTCGTTTGCTTTTTTTTCTTCAGCCCACTCTTTTGCGATTTCCAAAGTGCGATCTTTTGAACAGTCGTCCAATAAGATCAATTCAATATTGGGATATGTCTGCACATAAACAGAATCAAGTGCCGCCCTGATAAATGAGGCATGATTGTAGGCAGGTATAACAACAGAAACTAGGTCACCAAAAAGAAGCTTAGACAATTTCAATCTCCACTTTAAATGGTGTCATAACTACACGCTTCTCGATCTGACATGCAACAATCAATTCGTATGTGCCAGGCGGCACTGACGATATATCCACCATCGCTTTTATTCCTGAAAAAAGCATATTGGGATTTTGATTATATTCAGCAACATCGGCACGTTCATAACGATGAACAATCGGTGCAAAATAACTCTCGTCCAACGCAATATTCTGCAACACAATATAAGTTGGCGTATCAGCAGCTAATTTTTGTTGTGGACTGTGATAAGCCCAGCCATCAAGCATTAGTTTTTGAAGTGAATCAACAACAACTTTTTGTCCATGAAATTTTGAATAGTGATTCAGATTGAACAAATCAGAAGCACCACCTTCATAGAACCTTAAGCCATTCCAAGCATAAGGTAAGCCTTTCTTCATGTTTGTCCAGAACTTTGGAATACCATAGTTACCCATCACACCGAGTAGATGTTGATTTACTTTGGTTAAGCGCTCCAACGAGAAGCGTAAATCAGCAATGAAATTCTTTTTAGTTTCTCCAGTCAGTTCAGAGAGCTGATCAGCGTAATTCAGCAAGAGGTGCCAATTAGATGTTCCTTTAAGTGCACGTCTTGTTGACTCTAGGTAGGCTCGCCCATTTTTTTGGTCAGGCTCCAGATGTGTTCCTTCTGCCCATTCGTTCCAAGCATTAATAAATACTAATTGCTCACCTTTCGGCAAGGATTGCCTAGCTCGATCAATCGCACCGCGAAGCCAAGTCTCGTAAGAATCAGGAGTCGCATTAATAAAAACATTTCCGGCTTTCTTCTTACGTGCAGTATTATCCCAAGCAGTCATCACTCCCGGAAACTGTTGATATAAAGGAATACCTCTTCCCAATTGTTCCTCAACAACATTCTCAAAGTCGTAAATATTGCCAGTGTAGCTCTCAGCTAAGCCATCAATTTTGTCGTTTTCTAACCCTGCTACCAAATTATGTGGTGGGAACTGAACAGAAGAATTAAATCCATATTGGCGAGGTTCTGTTAGATTAAATGTCTCTGCCATGCAAAGATGAATTTTGGGGATGCCATTAGCAGCACAAATCTCTCGCCATATTTCTGCTGTTTTTGCAGGATTTGGCATCAATGACAGCCGATAAATGATCAGGATGGGAGCCCCATTTAATCGAATATACCGAGGGTCTTTAAATAGTGGAATTACATCGCGAATAAATTCTTCGTCAGTTTGTTCGTTGTGTACTTGCTGTACTAGAATTTCGTTTTCAGAACCATCCCAACGCCGTGACCAATTTTCATTTGCCCAGCAGATACAAAATGGAAAATCTGGTTTGCCAGAATCGAACACTTCTTGTAATGGACGCTCTAATAATCTGCGCCCCTCAAACCAATAATAGTAGTAACAAAAACCATAGATCCCATGCTCCTTCGCTAATTTGGCTTGGGCTTCTCTTACTTCTGGCAATCGAAGATCGTAATAGCCTAGCTCACTAGGAATATGTGGTTGATAATGATCTTTAAAATAAGGAATCGCTCGGGTTACATTGGTCCACTCGGTAAAGCCAGCTCCCCACCATTCATCGTTTTCAATAATAGGATGAAATTGAGGCAAGTAATACGCAATGAGTTTGACATCATTATTTAAATCTTGTGCTAAATCTGTATTGCAAGACACGTCAAAACTTGATTTGCACTGTGTCGGTGAAATAGATTTTTTTTCGTTTTTCTTTACAACACTTGCTCTAAACCAACTCGATAACTTATCAAAGGAGATCATGACCGGAGCTAATGCTAAATTCGAGCCATCTAGAACCAAGTGCAATTTAACTTCGGCATGATCTTGAAGATGCTCATGTTCTTGAGGAATAGACATTCTTTTCCACAAAACCTGCACTCCACAATAGACCTTTTGTCCAACTATTTCGCTAATATCTGCGCGATGCAAATTGGCAAATGCACATCCAATTACGAGGTCATTCAATTGTATATTTAAAGTGATTGGCTCTGAGATATCATCAAGATTTATTGCCCATGCCCGAATTCCTTGCTCATCAACCGAATCGATAAAACCGAAAATACCCTCTTTGTCTTCTTTGGTGATTGCTCTAACTATCCGATATTCATTTGATTTTTCAGCAGCAGTGCTGTCGGGAGGGTTCAAGTCTTCATGACTATCAGTAGTTGCACTAACAAATTTTGACGACGGACGTTTTTTCGAGGATACACTTGATTCTGTTTTCTTCATGATTTGGATAACTTATAAGGTAAGAAACGAATTGTTTATATAATCTACAACCGTCAAAGTTAAAAATAACTAATTTTAATTTAATTAACATTAAGTTATGCAACTACAAGAACGTAAAATATCTTAAATCGAAGAAAATTAAATTTAACTTGATATATTTTCCATATCCTTCAGTCCAACAAATGCCTGCCTCGCGACCAGATGGGAAATCAAGATTTTGGACTTTTCGAAGTCACTTTACCTTTCCCACCAGCCTTAAAAGTCTTAGTCTTCGGTGAATCCAACCAAGCATTCGTTACTTTAGTTTTTTTACTTGAGGGTAAGGCTTTCAAGCTTAAGCATGTCAGATGTTCAAAACCACTTGGACCACTTAAGGTTAGTCCTGAAGAAATTGGTGTTTGAAACCCACCAGAGAAATGTGCAGTGCCGGCTAATTCAAACTTGGCCGCATCAACACCAACTAAAGAAAATGTTACTTCGGTGATTCTTCTAGCCTCACCGCGCGTGCCGCAGAAATTGCCAACAGTGACACTTGGTAGTTCTCCAGATCCCTCGACCGATACAAAGTAACTGATATCGACACCTGGCGGCTTGTCTGGCCATACTACTTGAAATCCCTCTAATCTGAACTGCTTGCTTGGGTCTCCTAATAAAGCGCCATCGCTGACGGCGATATCTCCCATATTTTCAACATGGCCAATCAAACTGACACCTAATTCATTTATTCTAAATGCTCCAGTTTTTGCACCCGTCGTATCAGGCACTGGTAGTCTACTCTCAGAGTCTAAACTAACGGTATCTAAGCGGATGGTCGGCGGGATGTCGTCGGCGGATGCCAGATAGGCGGTAATCAACATTTCCACTGGTGCGTGCTTGACTAACAGAACGATACAATCAGCACCGTCACGCAATATCACACCTTGGGTTTTCTCTGTACTTAATATTTCTAGCTGACCAGTGCATGTTGCGTCGCCAGGTGCTCGCGATACAGTGAACGCTGGACCGCCCTTAGGATGACGAAGAATATGGATGCCAGGCTGAAGCCGTAAAATTGAATTTTTTAGGTGCATGGTTCGTCAAGAAATGATTAACACGGAATAAATTGACTCTACCGGAAAAAATTTCTCTATACAAGATTTACTACAACTTTATCAATGATTCGAAACACACAATTTATTGAATTAGGCAGACCGCATCCTATCGATTTTGCGTATTCATAGAACGCATATGTCAATTTCTATGCAGTTTATTTCGACAGGATCAATCTCACTTTATTGCAGGTAGTCCATAGTAAACACAGCGAGGAAGAAGAATTAATGGCTATGGGGTAGTGAGGCGCTCGAAAAAACAAGAAAGCTTAGTTCACAGTAATGAACTAAGCTTTTTAGGGGATGTATTTTTTTACTTACTAGTGTCTGTTATCAGCTCAAAAGATTTCCTACTTACAGACGAAAACACATCATTTGTTACCACCGAAATAACCTGCAATAATTTGTAAGTCAGCGATATCGAGAACACCAGCTGCAGCTTTCAAACGAAGAAAGCTTAATAAGTATGTGTAACGTGCCTGAGCTAAATCACGTTTTGTTGAGACTAACTGTTGTTGCGCATTTAAAAGATCTAAATTAATACGCACACCACCTTTAATACTTTGCTTGGTTGCGTCCACCAATAATTCACTGGACTGAACCGATTTTTGTAAGGCCTCTATTTTTGCAGCACTACTCTTTATTGCATTAAATTGCTTAGTAAGTTCATTGTGCACTTTAGAGACTGATGCATCGAGCTCAGCGCGAGCCTTATCACGACGCGCTACACTTTGCTTAGACACAGAACTGGCATAACCACCCGAGTAGATTGGTATCACCAATTGAACGCCAACGCTACGAATATTATTATCTTGCTTTTGCGTAGTAATCGTTTCCGACAAACCGCGGTTGTAAGAGGCGTTTAAATCAAGCCGTGGTGCGTGGGCAGCACGACTTTTATCGATCTCTTTCTCAGCGATTTCTACCGCATATCGTCCCGCCACAATCTCAGGATTATTTTTGTTGGCAATCTGACGCCAAGCGTCCAAGCTATTTTCGTTCAGAGGGTGCAAACGAAAATCTGACCGCAGTGAATCAAGTTCCAACACTTCTTGTCCGACGATGCTTTCCAAGGCATTCTTCGTGTTTTGGAAATTATCACGAGCCTCCATTAACATTGCTTCAGACACGTCTAACTTTGCCTGTGTTTCCAGCATATCTGTTCGCGTACCCTCACCCTTTTTAAAGAGCTTATCATTCACCTTTCGTTGTTCTTGATACGTATCACGTTGGGCGGTATACAAACGAACTTGATCCTCTGCAAATTTCGCATCCACATACGCTGAGACCAAACGCACAATCAATTCTTGCGATTGTGCGGAAAATTGTGTCTCGCTCAATTGCGTTTGAATCACCCCTTGCTGAAATCGAGCATAAGCATCCAAATTAAACAGCGTTTGGCGTAAACTCACATTTCGTGTCGTACTTGCGTAATCTTGGTCGGTAATTCCACTCGGATTCAAGATATTTGGCGCGGTGATCGTTTCACCTTTATTTTTACTGGTGGAGTAACTGTACTGCAACGAGGGCAACAAGCCTGAACGGCCTATTGCCTCGTATTCTTTACCTGCAACGCGCTCTGCTTTGGCACCCAAATAAGTCGGATCTTTTTGCAAGGCTGCTTGATATGCTTGTAGCAATCCAATTGCTGATGCCGCCTGCGTTTGCAACAGCAATAAAGCACAACCAACTGCCACAACGGATTTACGCACAGAATTTACACGCATCGTTTTACTCCTCTGACAAAGCAGAACCAGCACGATCAATCACAGGTTTAAGCAGATAATTCATCATCGTGCGCTCGCCTGTCTTCACAAAAAGTTCGACTGGCATACCAGGGCGAATTTCTAATTTAGAAATCATTTTCAAGCCTTCTGGAGCAACGGCCGCTTTCAATTTATAGTAAGGCTGTCCAGTATGCTCGTCAATCGAGCGATCAGCGGATACCTGCGTAACCACACCAGGGATATGTGGTGTCTTATTCACATTAAACGCAGTAAAAATTAATTCTACCTTCAAGCCGGGATGAACTTTATCGATTAAATGTACAGGTAAATGACCTTCTACAATCAGCGCATCACCGGATGGAACTAACTCCATTAACTTAGCCCCAGCGGGAATGACGGCACCATTTGTGAACACGTTCAATCCAACTACAATACCAGAAACTGGAGCACGCACTTCTACATTATTTAAATCAAAATCTAAAGCGCGCAAGCGATTTTGCAACGCCTCTGCTTCCCTCTGAATATCATTCAATTGCATCCGCACATCTTTCTGATACTCTTGGATTCGCTGTTGCTTTCTCAGAGTGGTTTCTGAAATCTGACGACTTAGTCGCCCCATATTTCCTAAATCTTCAGAAATAGATCCTGTGATTTGTGCATATGTACGCTCGACTTCCAACAAACGATTACGTGCGATGTAACCATCTTTAGATAATTCGCGCATGCCATCTAGTTGTTCCTTGACGATAGCTTGTTGCTGCTTTTTATTCACCATTGATTCTTCAAGACCTTTTGCTTGTGAGCGTAAGCCAAGAATGTTCTCTTCGAACGCATTTAATTCAATTTCCAAAGCGCCACGACGATTGGCGAATAATTGCTGCTGAACTAACAAATTATTTTCAACTCGCGGGTCCTTTTTTTCGTTTTGCAAGAAAGCTGGAAAATTGATTGTTTTTGTGCCATCTCGCTCCGCTAACAATCGAGCCTCGGTTGCTTTTGCGCTGAAATATTGTGTACGCGTGATTTCTGCATTGGATTTGACTTGCGTATTGTTCATGCGCACAAGTACTTGGCCTTGCTTTACCACTTCGCCATCTTTAACCAAAATTTCGTCGATCGTACCACCAATTTGATGTTGTACCACTTTACGATTGGAGGAAACTGTCACGGCACCACTCAAAGGTACACCACGGTCGAGCGGAGCGAATGATGCCCACAAAAAGAATCCAAGCACACCAAAAATCACTATTCCCCAACCAAGACGAGAATAGCTTTTAGGATCAGTTTCAACTTCGAGCAGTTCAACATCCTGAGTGACTACATCACTAGCGTTTTTCTTACTAAGTGCCAAATTATTCATAATTACTCCTGTTCTTCTGCAGCAGCTTGAACGCGTGCTTGCGTATCTTCAGACAGTTGCTGCGTACCCTCCGCGGCTTGCTGTGCTGCTTGTTGTGCTGCTTGGTGCATTTGGATCGCTTGTTGTTGCGCTTGCTGCTGGGCCTGAGCAAGTGCCTGCAATACCTGATCCCTAGGGCCAAATGCAGCAGCCATACCATCTCTGATTAACAGAAGCTTACTAGTAGCAGCTAAAATCGATTGACGATGAGTAATTAAGACAATCGTTTTGCCGCGAGAACGCAAATCATTGAGAGCTAATAATAAAGCTTGTTCACCAATGTCATCCAAATTGGAATTCGGCTCATCCAACACTAATAACGAAGGGTCGTCATACATTGCACGTGCCAAGCCTAAGCGTTGTTTTTGTCCACCAGACAAACCACCGCCACCGTCGGTGAGTACAGTGTCATAACCTTTTGGCAGATGCAAAATCATGTCATGTACACCAGCGCGCTTCGCTGCCAAAATCACTTTTTCTGAATCGACGTCACCGAATCGAGCAATATTTTCTGCGACAGTGCCAGCGAACAATTCGATATCTTGCGGTAAATAGCCGATGTGTGGTCCCAACTGGTCTTTATTCCACTGATAAATATCAGCGCCATCTAAGCGCACTTTCCCTACAGCAGATGGCCATACGCCAACTAATAAACGCGCTAAAGTTGATTTACCTGACCCAGAAGGACCGATGACGCCGAGCACATCACCAGGTTGTAGACTGAGCGTTAAATTCTTGATCACTGCTACAGGTGAGCCGGGTGGCGCAGCAGTCACCGCTTCCACACTAACAGCCCCCAAAGGCTTCGGCAAATCCATACCAGCCTTGCGCGGTTGGTTGTTAGTTAAGAGTTCATTGAGACGTTCATAAGCACTCTTTACCGAGCTCCATTGCTTCCAAACACCAATTAATTGATCAATAGGACCTGTCGCTTTACCAAGCAAAATCGAGCCAGCAATCATCATACCTGGCGTCATTTTTCCTTCAATAACAAGTAAGGCACCAAACCCAAGCACAAGCGATTGCACCGAAACGCGTACAAATTTACTGATAGCACTAACAATACCGGATTTTTCACTCGCCTCGGCTTGCAACTGCAAGAATCGAGAATGCAGCTTGAACCAACGTGTCATCAAATTGGGCAACATACCCATCGCTTCGATGACTTCAGCATTCCGCAAATTATTCGTCGCTTGCATGCTAGACATGATCGACATCGCGTTCGCTTCTTTCAGAGGTTTGCTAGATACTTTCTCATTAATATAGGCAAGAACCACCATAATGATGACAGCAACAGTAGCAAATATCCCTAAGTACACGTCAAACATGAAAATCACTGCGAGATAGATCGGGAACCATGGCGCATCAAAAAATGCGAACAAGCCATTGCCCGTTAAGAATTGACGAATTTGTGTCAAGTCCTGTAACGCTTGACCTGGATTACCGCCACCTTTTTTCAGATTCTGCTCAAATGCTGCTGTATAAATCCGCTTATTCATCTGCATATCTAGTTTTGCACCAACTCGGATTAATACAAAACTACGTACGAATTCGAGAGCACTCATAAAGGCAAATGCCCCCAAGACGAGTAAGCTCAGCATCAACAGAGTGATTTCGTTCTGACTTTGCAAGACGCGATCATAGACTTGCAACATGTAAAGAGATGGTGCCAACATGAGCAAATTAATAATGGCGCTAAACACGCCGATTGTACGAAATGCGCTTTTAAACGAACTAAGAACGTCCATTATCTCGTTCTTAGGTAACTGGAATTTAGATTTCATAAGTCTCTCGCACGATCAGTGCACAATGAATCATTTTGACAGGCGGCTACTAAAGAGGCCGGGCGCTATTATCAGTGCATATAATAACAAAAAATGTGATATGCGTCACATTTTTTTGAATATCGTTTCGTGTAGACGTAATTTCAGAATGCTTTTTAAGCACAACTTATTTATTCCCCCGCTTCTTTCACATACAACTCTGAAAAAAAAGCGGGTTAGAAAGCATTAACTAATTACTTACCCTGAGTTTTACAGCACGCCCCAAGTTTTTAGTAATGGCATGGTTTCCTTAAGGAAGACTATTTCACGCTGTTTGAGCTCAATTAGATTCTCGTGCTCATCTTTGATCGCCTGTCCATCTCGCATCAATGACTTACCTAAACTTCGCATTTTTTGCCAAACTGCACCCGCCAAGTCACTTGCATTTTCCCATTGTGCCGCTATGAAGAACTGATCAATTTCACTTACTGGTACAGCAGTACGCAATCGACTCGCAACCAGAATTGCCATCGGCTCACCGTACAAAGCGCGCTGAACGACAATCTTATTAAATGATAAACATGTGGTGGCACTTAAATCTGGATCAATATCAATCGCGTGCACATAACCAACGGCAGAAAGCACGACAATCGCATTTATTGCGCTGTGAAGTGGTGCTTGCATTAGTTCGCTAATCGCACTCAAGGAAAGTGGCTGCTGTGCCAGCGCATCCAATATTGGCGCGTACACCTCACCTGGCAGAATTATTTCACCAATCGAAGACTGCACCGTTAACATACAAGACGAACGGGGCACGAACAAAGTGAAATGAGACTCACGCGCGATTTTCTCGACTTCTACTGGTGCGTACTTGCGCTTACCTTTGACAAAGATATCTCTTCTAAATTGTTGATTCTTCGCAAAATCTTTTAGCAACTCGCGCATTGTAGGATCAGACTCTTGCGCAATCCTTTGGATTGTCTCTTTACTGAGACCAAGCTCATCTGCATTCTCCAACAAACCGGCTGAGCAAGCAAAACTAAGCTTAGCGGAATTTAAATCCGCAGCAATGTCGCTACTATAAAAGAGGTTCCAATCTGCATTCATATACTCATGAGCCATATAGTGCGCATCATGCGCCTGTAAACGCTCAGCCATTTTTTTTGCGGAAGGATTGTCCTTAAAGTAACTTAAATTAAGCCCTTGTAATTCATTTACAAACTGTTTTGCGGCGCGAACTTTGTCCGCAACTGGCCCACCAGTTCTAACCGCAAATTGCGTCATCAGGTGGCGCAATGGTGCTTTACCTGACCACCCAGGCAGACAATTGTAAGAGATATACACGGCGCCACCTGGTTTTAAAAGTTTTTGCACCAGCTGCACAATTAGGCTTTGGTTTTCTTTACTTACCCAAGAATAAATGCCGTGCAAGACAATGAAATCCATCATTGGCAAATCTCGCTGCAAAGCGTCTGCAAAACTATCATCAAAGAAATGCACATTCTTTAGCCCTGCTTCATCCGCCATACGCTGCGCATTCAACACATGCACTGGATTAAAATCAAAGGCATAAAATTCAGATTGTGAATTGCAAGCAGCTAAAGCATTCGTGCTAAGTCCATTGCCACAGCCGATTTCCAGCCAATTAAATACAGAACTTGCCTTAGGCAAGACAACATTCTTACTCAAGGCATTAAAGTGCATCAGAATTGGTGCTAACTCTGGATAGAAGTTAGAAGTGTATTCAATATCTGTAACGTAACCATGCGTCCAATCTGACATGCAAATTCCCCTATCCCAAAAAATATAGAATTACCATTATGACTGTCATCAAATCAACTAAATCGATTAAACCAACCAATTAAACCAAGCTATTCAAGCAAATCAATTAAACAAAGTATTCAGCATAACAAAGTTACACTGCTACTCGACAAAAAAAATGCCGATTCCTAAGAATCGGCATTTTATTTTTATAAACAAGATGCTTTTCAGCACCTTGTTTATGACTAGAGCTAATCGATATTAAACGATAGCGATAGTGTTTGCAGCTGCAGCACCAGCCAATGTTGTAACACCGTTTACACCAACCAATTGAACAACTGTATCTACCAAAGCATCTTGGAATACGATTGTTGAATCTTCAGCATCAACGAAGTCACCGTCACCGTTGCCGTCATAGCCGAACGCTACAGACATACCTGTACCGTCCAATTCTTGTGCCAAGAACGCCAAAGCTTGCGCCAAAGTGATCACGCCTACTGTGTCAGCAGCATTTGCATCAGCACCAGCAGATACTACTGCTGTTGTTTCAACGCCTGCTGTGCCAGTTACGTCCAACTTACCGAAAGTGATCACGCCACCTGCAGTTACTGTTGTGTTAGTGGAAACTGCACCAGTGCCAGTAACCAAACCACCGTTGCTTGCAGCTGCTGTTGTACCGAGAACCAATGCTGACAGATCCAAGATATCGTTAGCAACTTCGAAGCCAGTGATAACGTCCCAATCAGTAGAAGTAGAATCACCAACTGCGATTACAACTGTATCAACTGCGCCATCGCCTTTGAATGCAAATGTTGGCTCTTTTACTGTGCCAGCATCGCCAGCTGCAGTACCTGGAGTCCATTGTGTGTGATCCAAGTTGCTGTTCAAGTAGATAGTATCTTTACCTGTACCGCCTGTAACACTATCAGTACCAGCACCAGCGTAGATAGTATCGTTTTCAGAACCGCCAGTGATAGTATCGTTACCAGAACCACCCATGATTGTATCTGCACCAGTACCGCCAGACAATGTATCGTTACCAGCATCACCAGACAAGATATCGTCGCCAGCATCGCCATTCAATACATCATCACCGCCCAAACCGATCAAGATGTCGTTACCGTCACCACCAGAACGTGTTTCAGCAGCACCTGCTGTAGCGCCAGCACCGATCCAGAAATCAGCACCAGAAGTTGCAGTGAATGTTGCACCAACTTGTGCGTTTGTACCATTGAACGTTGCGCTGTTCAATGCATCACCCAAGAAGGAAACAGACAATGCGTCACCAGCTTTAGTTGCGATGTTAACTTCTTGTACTTGACCACCAGCGTTGTCATATACAACTGCAGTTGCTACACCACCTTCAACAGCGATAGTGTTTGTCGCTGCTGTGTGTACCAAGCCTGTGTTACCCAAAGTTGTACCGTCAGCTGCGTACACTTGGTTGAACTTAGCCAAGTTGTAACCGCTACCAGCAGAAACAGTGTTGTCTTGGTTAGAGCCAACGATCAAATCGTTACCTGCGCCAGAAGAAACAACGTTTTGACCACGGTCTACAGAGATCACGTCAACGCCAGCACCAGTAGTGATAGTGTCGTTACCAGATGCTGCGTAGATAGTGTTGTTGCCATTTGTTGCTGTGTATGTTGCAGATTTACCAGCAGAGTTACGGCCGTCGATCCAGCTATCACCTTTACCAGCTTTGATCACTGCAGCATCGCCCAAAGAGTTCACTTGAACAGCGAAATCACGGCCAACACCAGAAGCATCCAACAATGTCAAATTGTTGTTTGTTGCGTTACCAGATACCAAGCCCAAGTTCACGAAACCACCAGCAGTTACAGTCAAGCTAGCCAAGTTTTTAGCGTAGATGTTGTTTACTGTTGTGATAGTGTCGATTTTGCTTGAAGTTGTACGTTCGTTAGAAACAGCAACAACCATTTCAGTTACGCCATGAGCAGTCAATTTACCCAAGTTATAAGCAACTGCGCCTTTATCAACGTCCAAGCTGGAGTTGATATTAACGTTCAACTTAGCAACAGAGTTGTTAGCCAATGTTACAGCGTTGAAGTTTTGTGTTTCAGAAGAATCGTCAGTTTGGTTGCTATCGTTATCACCGAAGTAGTTCAATGTTGACAATGCTGTGCCTGTCAAATTGAATGTATCAGTTGTATCAACACCAGTAGTGATGTTGAATGGCTCAGCTGTTGTTGGAGACAAATCAGTTGCGCCGCCTGTGCCGTCAACAGCTTTGTCTGACAAAATTGCCAATTCAGTTACTGTTGTTGCTTTAGACATATCGATAGTTGCGTCAGCAGTTGTAACGATATGGAACTTTTCGATACCAGTCAAAGATGGTGCGCCAGTTACGTCTGCATTGAATGCAGCGCGCACTGTGTCTGTACCACCAGCGTCAGTAATTGTATCGGAACCGTTGAAGCCATTTACAGTTGCAAATGTCAAAATGTCGTTACCTGTACCCAACTTGATAGTTTGGTCAGCAGCACCAACTGACACGCGCAAGTTACTTGCTTGTGCAGATGCATCCAAAGTTTTCGCTACTACGTTGTTGATTACTGTGTAATCAGTAGTTGCTGTACCACCTGTCAATACAACAGCTGTTGTATGAGCAGAAGCACTGTTCAATGTCAAACGGTTAGTTTCTGTGTCTTTATCGTTCACAGTCAATGTTTCAACGCCAGCAGCAGTTACTGCGTAGTTGTATGTTGTGCCTGTGTTCAAATCGTTCACAACTGACAATGCAACCGCGTCAGCAGTACCTGAAGTTGTAGCCAAATTAACGACAACTGTATCACCAGTTGTTGTACCTTCAGTGTTTGCTGTTGTTGTTGAGTGGTGCAATTCGATATCGCTAGCAGCCAATGCAACAGTTGTTTTGTTCAATGTGAATGTAGATGCTGCTGCACCTGCTGCGCCTTCAGTACGCAAGATAACTTTCTTCAAGTTTGCGTCGAAAGTAGAGATATCAGCAGATTGTGAACCACCACGCATTTCCAATGTTTCAACATTAGAGATAGAAGCGTTAGAAGAAACACCAGCGTATGTACGCAATGTATCTGCACCAGCACCACCATCGATTACGTTACGGTCAGTTGCACTAGCACCTGTTGGCGCTGTTGTTGTCCACAATGTGTCATTACCTGCGCCCATTTTTACAGAAGCGTGGAATGTTGCACCGGAGTTGTTTGGGTCATTTTTAGAACCAGACGCGTTAGTGATGTCCAAATCAACGTTACCAGTGAAGCCAGTTGCGTCGATTGTACGGATACCAATACCGTTACCGATAGCCAAGCCACCAGCGTTCATGATTGTACGCTCTGTGCTTGAAGATGTGTCTGTATTAACCATCTTCAATGTGCCAGAACCAGTGATTGTCAAGTTTTCCAAATCAACTAAAGTTGTTTCTTTAATTGTGTTGTTACCTGCAGATTTCAATGCAACTTGTTCGAAACCTTCGTTAGAAGCAGAGCTTTGACCTACGAACAAAGATGCCAATGTAACGTTGGATACGTTTACTGTAGCTGAATCACCACCAACGCCCAATGCTGCTGTCTTAGACAATGCACCGTCAACATATTTAAATGCTGCAGTACCAGCAACAGCTGAAGAGTTCTTCACTGTCAAGTCATTTGCAATACCACCAGCTTTGTTGGTAGTGATGTTGTCAAATGTGAAGCCACTTGATGCTTCTTTTGTCAATTTGTTGATTGCCAATGCTGTGACGTCATCTGCATTACGCAAATCCATAGTCTTAGTGTCGCCAGTTGCTTCAACATTGATTTTTTGAACATTGTTCAAAGTTGGAGTTACGCTAGTTACACCGTTATCGTTGCTGTTACCCATTACAGCGTTCAACGTGTTTTTGCCAGTTGTACCAGTACCTGTCAAAACGTCTTCAGATTGCAATGAGTTGATACGATCGTCGCCGCCTGGTGTGTATACCAAACCAGCTTCGAAAATTGCGCCGTTAACTTTGTCTGTACCATTTGTCAATACAACACCAGTTGCAGATGCATCAACGATAGAAGCGATAGTCGCGTCTTGAGTTGCGATAGCAGCAGTTGCAGTTGCAGCAGTAGTAACACCGTTCAACCATGTTTTTGCCAATGCAACGCCATTTGCTTTAGAGTAAGCAACGATTTCTGGCGCTGTATCTAATGCTGTTGTGAAAGAAGTTGCAGCAGTTACTTTAGAATCAACTGCAATTTTGTCGTCGCCTTGAGCGCCGTTCAAAATACTGATCGCAGCAGCACCCAAGCTTACTTTACCTTGGTTGATTTGACCAACCCAGTACAACAAGCCAGCAGCGTCAGGAACGCGTGAAGAACCGAACAAGTTTGCATACAAAGTAGAAACGATAGATTCAGTAGTTTGGCCAGCGAATGCCGCCTTGTACTCTGCTTGTTCTGCAAAGCTGTTAGCGATTTGTGTGATGGTCATTGAAGAAGCCATCCAGTATGCCAAACCAGCTGGGTCAGCTGGGCGATTGAAGTAAGCGATGTAAAGCTTTTGAATATCAGCAGCTGTATTAGCCATGTAAAACTCCTTAATTAAGTTAGATAAATTGCGAAACTTGCTTTTAAGGCACCTATTCGCAGTACAACAGGGCGAATAATCTCAGAACATCTTATCTAGAGATGTGACGTTCATCACAAAACCAAAAAAACTTTGCCTCACAACCAATTTGGCGTTGTTTTGCCCATTTTTCTACCGCCATGTTTCAAAAAAACAACGACAAAGAACCTGGACGCACTATTACCAATCTTCGATTATATATTGTGTTTCTGGGGAAAACCATATGAATGTTTGCTTACAGACATTTATTTAATGAACTTAATGTATTACATCAACGTTCCATGCCTGAACATGAGCTGCAAACTTGCAATATCTACTATGCATTTATTTTTAGAATTTAAAAATTAAAACAAAAAAAACCAGCAACCAATCATTACTGGTTACTGGTTTTTTTCAGAACTTACAGCTTAGAAGTTTTCTATATAAATTATTTTGACCAATAAGTAATGCCGTAGCCTAAACGATCGGCATCAAAACGGCGCTGGAACAAATAAGATGCGGATCCACCCTTCTCAGCAGTCACAACACCCTGCACTGCCATATTTGTTCCCTCGGAAAATTGCGGATTGCCCGACAACTTGCCATCCGCAGCAATACTTCCTCGCGCCTGCATATTGAATCGTTCGCCTTTCGAAACCAAATCAAAGCCTGTACTAAACTGCGCATTCGCAAAATCTAAATATAACTTACCGTTTTCCATCGTAGCTGACGCAACGCTATTATTTGCCTCATTAAGAATAAAGGCCTCTCCACCTTTCAACGAGAACCCCATACTTCCCACTACGGGCACCTGCCACTCACTCGATTTTGTTTGAAAAATTGCATAGTAGGGATTTGCTGCAATCAATTTTGTTTGCGCTTGATTTTGCTTGGCCAAATCCAAATTAGGCTCTTGCCCTGCGACAGCTGCCCAGCGCCCCCATATAATTGAATTTTCCAATGCCTTTGTGGTTGATTGCGTGTTTTGAATATAGCTAGGCAAAGTCGCACTTTTTATTGGATCGATCGCCACATCATTTCCGCTACCTAACACGATGCCAGCAGAAGGCATACCTGCACCTGCCGCTACTGGTTTGCTATTTGGCTCATCTGCACGTGGTGGCGAGACTGTATCGGGAGAACTGCTATTACTATTAAACAAATTTGGCTTTAACTGATCTTTCATAATCTGCAGCAACTTACCTTGCTGGGACGCAAATAGTTCGACAGCACTTCCGCCCTCGCAAGGCCCAGTACCAGAAGGCAAGCAAGAACCGCCGAACCCACTAACAACTACACCGCCCGACAACACAGATACGCGTGAAACAGCTTGATCTGTGAATACAGTAAAATCTGTGCCACGCACACCAATCGCCGCAACTGGAGTATTAAAGCGGAAATTTTGGCGAGATAACTTGACAGCATCGCCAGAAATACTTCGAGCAACTCCATTTAAAAGCTCTAGCTTTATTCGCGTATTTTCTGGTTTCGCTTTATCTACGTGGTAACTCACAATTCGAATTGTGCTGTTTGGGCGCACAATAAGGAAGCCGCCATCGATCGTTTTTAAATAAACGAAACCATCGGCACCTGTATTAATTTGCGCACCTTCGGCTACCATGCTATTTAGCCGCAATGCTTTGTTCGACAACTTGGCGTCACCAGCAACAAACACCACTTGCGCGGCATCACCAGCAATGGCTTGCGCAATGCCTCCAAAGAATATGCTCATCGCAGCGCAGCTACGAATGATGTATTTTGAGAAGTTGGGTAATTTATGCATAGCTTTTCCTTTTTTTGCGCTCACATTACACATGCATAACAGCATGGCTAGGCGCTATTTGCGCTAGAAGGCAATCACAATCCTCCAAGCTCATCTAACATTATCCCCCAATTTTAAGATAAATTTGTGACGACCATCACAAATTTAGATTTTTATGATGCTATACTACACTCAATCTTAAGAAGCGTGCATTTTGATCATGTATTTAAGTTTACACCTAACAAACACTTATTGAATGCAGCAGGATTCGCACCAGATCAATTGTTCGTGAAAAATGTAGAGCTAATTCAATCCTTCATCCAATTTCGTAATTCACACATTGATTATGTTAGGTATGCTTGGCTAGCTTAGATGTTTTTACGGGGTCTATGACACAAACTTAAAACCATTTCTAAATATTTCTGAATCATTCATTAAATTGGGGCATTAATTAAAGTATTTAGGGTATTAATAAGCTCAAAATCTTTATTCATCAACATCTGAAATATCCTCATCTTAGGTAAAGATAAACTAGACTTCATCTGAACAAAAACAAGTCCAGAAAAACCTGTTTTTTTACGAAGCGATAAAGCAGTAAAAGTGATCGCTTCGATTTTCTTTTGACGTCGCATTGTTGCTCCTTATAACAAAGGCGATACTCTTTGAACGATCTGCATAGGCCTGCATGAAACAATCGTGGTTCTCACACTTGAAAGCAGCATTTCTGACAAATTGGATTTGGGTATCCATTTCTATTTTGTCGGTGTTTATTTGCGCCGCTTTGCAATGGGGATCAGCTAATAACTACCAAGTTCCTGGGGATGAATGGACGCGCGATCAGTTTATGTTTTGGCGTGCAAGTCCAATAGAAGAAAATCGGATTGCCTTGCTTGATATTGATGAGTCGAGCATAGAAAAAATGGGAGCGTGGCCATGGCCACGTGAACGCATTGCAGATTTAATCGAATTGTCGATTAGTGAGTATCAAGCGAAAGGCGTTGCGCTCGATATATTTTTTGCCGAGCCCAAAGACGAAAGTGGCGACTTACGGTTAGCGAGCTTGTCTCAGTTCGGGCCCATCGTTTTAGCACAAGCATTGGACTATACAAAAAATCGTCCTTGGCCGGTCCAGCTCGGCGAACTGCATCAACCCAATTTTCCAGCGCCACCAATTGCGGCACAGGCAACGGGTTTTCTCGGCAATCATAGTTTGTTAGCGAAAAAAGGCTTTGCTGGCAATATTGGCTATTTGCCCGATCAAGATGGTGTATTACGTCGTTTACCTACGGTGAGTCACTTTGAAGGCTTTTATTACCCTACACTATCTCTTGCATTATTTGATTGCTGCGCATCGCCAACCAATAAAAAAACCGTCGTAAACAAAACACTTGAAATGGTCGATAAGCAGGGGTTTTCTCGGGTAAATTATAGTAAGCAACTGAACGCTTATTTAGTTATTCCGGCATCGCGTATTCTGAATCGTGAATTACCCGCTGGTTATTTGCGGGATAAGTTAATCATCATTGGATCATCTTCATTAAGTCTATCTGATCGTGTGACAACGCCTTTGTATTATTCGACCAATGGCTTCTTAGTGCATGCGCAAGCGCTGACAAATCTGCTCGATATGCAAGAAGGAAAAATCATTATCCAATGGCCAGGGGCGTTAATTGCATTGCTTTATACCATCTTGATTGCGATCGTAACGATGTTCACGTTCCCGAGATATTCAGCTTTGTTCAACACGTCTTTGCTTGTTTTCGCTGCGTTATGCTGGATTGCTATAGCGTCTAAATTAAGTTTGCATGATCCTGATTTTTCTATTAATGCGCCTTTGTTTAGCGTCTTCTTTTTGTTGTCGGTCTCAGTCCCATTCGGCTGGTCGCGTTCACAACGGCGCTCACGTCGATTGCTTGGAACACTTGAGCAATATGTGGCGCAATCGGTGGTTAAAGAATTGCTGCGTAGTGATCTAAAAGATCCCCTAAAACCAAGGACTTTACCGATTACGACTTTAATTGCGGATATGGAGGCTTACACTACACAAGTAAGTCAACTTTCGATTGCCGAATCGGCGCAACTGACGCGTGATTTTTTAGAGTGCCTAACTGCACCAGTACTCGATCATGGCGGCACGTTAGATAAATACACAGGTGATGGACTGGTCGCTTTTTGGGGTGCGCCTCTTGCGATAGAAGGACATGCCGACCTTGCAATTAATGCCGCCATTGAGATGGTGAGAAACGTCCAAGAATTTAGCCGTCGACGGCAAGAACAAGGACTTCTACCTATCCGCGTGAGGATAGGTATTGAGAGCGGAATCGCGATCGCTGGTGACTTTGGTAGCTCATTACGCAGCATCTATACCGCTGTTGGTGATAGCGTCAATGTCGCATCACGGCTTGAGGATACGGCTCGTCATTATCCGCATGACATTATTATTGGCGAAGGTGCAGTAAAACTCGCAACAAAGCATCAGTTTATCTCTTTGGGCGAGCGCAAACTTCGCGGGAAAGAACATGCAACAACTATTTATACGGTTTCTGTGAATTAATGAATTTTGCTTCTTTTATTTTGAAATCAATGATCGCATCATTAGGCTTCACTGCGAGCTTAATGTGCATCGCCGCGCCTGCGCAACTTGACGATACGTCACAAAATGCGGCGACGGATCAATACCTACAAGCATTAAAGGCGATTAATGAAAAACGCCACCTAGATGCCAAAATACTTTTAGAAAAGTTGATTGAGAGTGAACCACAGCACGCAGGTGCTTTGTTAGATTTGGCGATCATGCAATGCAACTTGGGAAATCGTGTAGAAGCTGAACGGCTATTCAATTTCATGATTCAGCGTTTTACACCGCCTCCTGCTATTTTAGAAATCATAGAAATTCATCGAAAAACAGGATGCGCAATTAAAGCACCTGAAGTGAATCAAAGCTTTTCTATCGAACGTGGCTACGACACCAATGCCAATCAAGGTGCGTTGAATTCTATATTTACGATTGATGATTTTGGGACCCCAATCAATTTACAACTACTGCCAGAGTATCTACCTAAATCGGATAATTACATCAGTGCATCCCTAGACTTATCTCAAGAGACTGCGGCTGGGAACAACATTTATCTTCAATTGCGCGGGCGTCAATTTTCGACCTTAACCAACTTCAATTCAGTAGGCTTAGCGACAGGCGTAGAAAGTCAGTTTAATTTAAACAACTGGAAGATACATCCTTCAGCCAGCTTAAATATTTTAAGTTTGGCCAGCGCACTGTATCAAAAACAAGTAACTGCAAGAATTAAATTCGATGTGCCGCAATCTTCACAATCCCTCATGAAGTACAGTATCGTCTCATCGCTTGCCAAAATCGCCTACCCAACAATTAAGAACTTCGATGGCAATAATGTTGAATTGCGTGTTTTGGGCACCAAACAATCTGACCATTATTTTTTCAATTTGAATGCCGGTTTGATGTTTGATTACGGTAATGAATTTCGCTTGGGGGGCAATCGACGCGGCTGGACTGCGGGCGTTTTTTTACGTAGCGCAACGCCATGGCAAATTGAAGGCAAACCAATCTTTGCTGAAGTCGCTTATCAACATCAAAACTGGCAAAATTCAAAGATCTATTTAGCTGGTTTAATTAATGTAAAAAAACATCAAAGTAATCATGTGTTTCGTACCGCGTTAGGTTGGGCAATCAATCCTAACAATACTGTGCAATTAGAATATCGTCAAATTGCAAATCGAGAGAACGTTTCATTTTTAAGTTTTGATAGTAAGCAAATTCAGATAAGTTGGCAGTGGCAAAAATGAATACCTTTATCACGCCTCACTTAATTAGCTACCTATTTATTGTCTGTATCTTGATGATCGTGGTAGGTTGTTTATTACCAGCGCATTGGCTACCGCCTTTGCCTAACGACAAGTATTTACACTTTATTAGTTATGCCGTTTTAAGTATGTTCACCGCACTAATCGCTAAAGATATACAAGAGCTTTTGCTTTGGCAGTTAGGCTTGATTCTTGCGGGTATTTTGATTGAATGTTTTCAGCATTTTATACCTGGGCGTCGGTTCTGCTGGCGCGACATATTGGCAAACACAGGGGGTGTTTGCTTGATTGGTTTTGGCTCAATTTTTTTCTACATTTAACAAATGACGACCTCTGAGAATGCTGTTTCAGTTGCATTAAGTAATTCGGCCGCTGCGGCTCAGGACAATACACGTCCAGAACTTTTAAATGTCGATGTGCCGAAACAAGCGAAATTTCAAATCAAGTCAGCGAATTTTTCAATTCGTCTGCGTAATATTCCTTTGTTCAAGGATTTATCCGAAGAGGATATGAAATTAATTAAAACAAATTTTCGCGTTAAGTTGTTCGGCAAGCGCGACATTGTTTTACAAAAAGGTGGTATTGGCGATAGTTTGCTTTTTTTACTTTCTGGACAATTGCAAGTAGTTGATGTTACCGAGGACGGTCGCGCAATCGGTTTGCGAATGCTCAAAGAAGGTGACTTCTTCGGTGAAATTGCTTTGATTAATGGCTCAACCCGCTCAGCGTCGGTAGTTGCTTTGAGTAACGTATTGGTTGCGTTCTTGCCTGCAGCAATTTCAATGCAGCTGTTTACAAACTCGCCTTCCGTCGCCAATAAAATGCTACGGCATCTGGCAGAAAAAATTCAGCGCGATTCCGAATTCCGTGCGCTTTTAAGTATCAACAATACTTCACGCCGGATTTATGCGTTTATCGATTTATTTAAGACGGTCGCACCAGGTGGCTTGGAAGTAATCGAAAATTTACCTACACATCAAGACATCGCGATGATGATTAATACCAGTCGCGAAACAGTCACACGCGCATTACTTTACTTGGTACAACAAGGTATCGTTGAGAAAGATTTACATCGTTTGATTATTAGAAAGCCTGAAGAGCTTAAGATGCTTGCCCTCAAACAGCCAAGTTGATCAATCCAATTCCATGCTCTTTAATTCATTTATTTTTCTTGGGGTGTTTTTACCATTCACCCTAATCACTTGGTTTTTATTAAGACGCCTTTGCGGCATACGTGTCGCACTTGCAGGCTTAATATTGGCTTCCTTCGTGTTTTATGCGACGTGGAAAGTCTCTTTTCTTTTTGTTCTACTCGGTTCAATTAGTGTTAATTTCTGGCTAGCACAACAGATACTGACATCGCGTAAGCAAAGTCAATTCAGCAAGGCCAAGTCGTGGCTAATCGCTGGTCTGGCGTTCAATCTTTTGGTCCTGTTTTATTTTAAATATGCACATTTTGTTGCTTCCAATATTTATGGACTATTTGATTTAGCAGCACCATTTCCACCGATTTTGTTGCCGCTTGCAATCTCGTTTGTAACGTTCCAAAAAATTGCCTACCTAGTTGATTGTTACAAAGGCGAAGTGCGTAATCATGACTTACTCGATTACCTGTTCTTTGTTTCATTTTTCCCGCAACTAATCGCTGGGCCTATCGTTCATCATCGCCCTTTGATCTCGCAAGTTTCGACATCACATAATCCACTATTGCTTGATTCTCGTGCGTTTTCAGCAGGGATAGCTTTTTTTACGATTGGTTTATTTAAGAAGGTTGTATTAGCAGATAGCTTAGCAGTATTTGCGAACAGTGCCTTTCAGCTTTCGACAGAAGCTGCGTTAACAATGACACAGGCATGGCAAGGAATGTTCGCCTATTCCTTGCAACTGTACTTTGATTTTTCAGGTTACTCCGATATGGCAATTGGACTAGCATTGCTATTTGGTTTTAAGTTGCCAATCAATTTTTTATCTCCATATAAAGCCGATTCCATCATCGAATTTTGGCGGCGTTGGCACATGACGCTCTCCAATTTCTTGCGCGATTATTTATACATTCCCTTAGGTGGAAATCGACATGGGAATTTTGCTAGATTTCGCAATCTGTTCTTAACAATGTTACTTGCTGGCCTTTGGCATGGCGCAGCATGGACTTTCGTTTTGTGGGGCATGCTACATGGATTATTGTTGTTAGCAAATCACGCTTGGCGCAAACTGCTTCCCAATCCATCTCCATTATTAAAACCATTTTTCATATGCTGCACCTTTATTTTTGTATGCTTAGCATGGGTCTTATTCCGCGCGACAGATCTCTCTAGTGCACTACATTTTTATGCCGCGCTATTTGATCGCTCTAGCTTTACATCGCTACCAATAATCAACGCAACAAACATGATTGAGCTCATAGAATTATTTGTCGCTACTCGCCCAGAAACTGGCTGGATCTGGATCGCATGCGGTATCTTTACTGTGATGTTTTTACCCAATACAGCAATTTTATTAGCTTATGATCCAACACCCAATCAAACGTATCAACTCAAGGCAAGTCTAAGCTACCAATTGCTCATCGGAGCACTCAGCGGACTCTGTCTCTGGATGGCGATTAAATGGATTGCCGTGCGACCTGCAACTGAGTTTTTGTATTTCAACTTTTAAGAATCATCTTATCAATAATTCTGCTCAACTTATTACAACATGAAGCGATGAAATTCTGGATTGGTTTTTTTACTTGTTTAGTGACGTTGAGTCTCGTATGGATTCAAGGACTCACATCGCAAATAGGAACTGCAACGCCGACATCGCGTTGGGTGTTTGATGCATACCAACTCAAGCTGCAAGCTGCAGCGAAAATCACTGAACCTAAGGTATTGGTCGTCGCTGGTTCGAATGCGATGTTCGGAATCGACTCAAAGCAACTGAGCGCTTATTGGCAACGCCCAACCATTAATCTAGCGGTCAACGCGGGACTTGGTTTGGATTACATCCTAACGCAGGCGCGAAAAGCTGCCAAACGAGGTGATATTCTTATCTTGCCGTTGGAGTACGCACTTTACCTAGATGATGGTGCAGCCAATTCGCAAATCATCGACTATGTGATTGGCCGAGACCCAACCTACTGGAATTCACTCACGCAGTATGAAAAGACACAATTTATTTTGGGAATGGCGCCAGAGCGATGGATTCAGGGCTTACGCCAACCGATAGATTCACCGGTCAATTCGGGAACCTACGGAGCGCATCACCTTGACAGCGTAGGTGATCAGACTTTCTCTGGACGCGAACATCAACAAGAACATGATCGGGCAGCAATAGCGATTGCCGCATCTCCCAAAAAAGCATGGAGTTACGGAGAGCGAGCGCTTCAAGAAAACGGTGCATGGGAAAGATTGAGCCAATTCTCAAAATGGGCTCACGAAAACCAGCTATGCTTAATCGCTGTACCAACCGCATTGCTATTTCACGATTCCTATAAAAATTCTATAGTAGAACGGCGTTTTTATGAATCATTGCCAGATCGAGTGAGTAACTTGGGCCTTCCTTATGTTGGAAAACCATTTGATTTCATGTACCCTGCTGACCATTTTTTTGACACCGACCATCATTTACAAGATTGGGCCAGAGCAATACATACGCAACGCCTAATCGAGCAACTTCGACAATCACAACAATGCTTGTAGCGTTGAATAAGAACGTAAATCATAAGCTATCGAAAGCTAAGTCAAACAATGAACTCCAAGCCGATATCTTGTTTTTAACCGAAAGCATGCTGGACTAGAAAAGCTAAGAGAAGCAGTATCGTTTTTGTATAGAATTATGGGTAGTTTTGTAATAAGACTGATACCGATATTCTACTGAATCAACGAGCAAGCGAGATATACTATCGGCTTCACTGCTACTTGGTTTCGAATCAGCAAAATTAGTAAACTTAAAAACTAGTGCTAATTAGAACCAAGTTCAAAAGAAATACCTCCTTAATTGGGCGCCAAATTAAACACAGAATGAAGCGCGAGAAATGGTAGCGATGAAAAGATCGCACAAATAGCAGTCGCGAAGAACAAATTAAAAAGTATTAATCAATATCGAAAGTACGCAATGAATTTACAACCAGTTATTTTGTCTGGGGGATCAGGAACACGTCTATGGCCGCTTTCTCGTGAAAAGCATCCCAAGCAATTGCTCGCGCTTGATGGTGGCGAATCGATGCTGCAAGCAACTGCACGTCGTGTAACTGATGTGTGCGGCTCATTGACCGTTGCTCAACGCTTGATTATTTTGTGCAATGAAGAGTATCGATTTATCACTGCGGAGCAATTACGAGACATCGGTTTAGAAGATCAAACGCTGTTACTAGAACCCGTCGGTAAAAATACGGCTCCGGCATTAACACTAGCAGCGATTGCCGCAGTGACACAACAAGACGATGCGATTTTGTTGGTAATGCCGGCGGACCATGTTATTGCAGATAAAACTGCTTTTCAAACCGCTGTTGAGTCTGGGCTAGAGCAAGCGAAAAATGGTGCGATTATTACTTTTGGGATCAAAGCCCATCGCCCTGAAACTGGCTATGGTTATATCAAGATGGGTGGCGCAATTGCAGAAGATGCGATTTATGCGATTGATGGTTTTGTCGAAAAACCTGATCTAGCAACAGCGCAGATGTACCTCAATTCTGGTCAATACCTGTGGAACAGTGGCATTTTTATGATGCGTGCAAGCATCTGGCTACGTGCGATCAAACACTTTAATCCGAGCATGTATACGGTGTGTGCGCAATCTATGACAAATGCAAAATCAGACTGTGATTTTGTACGCATTGCGAAAGAAGATTTTTCTTCCTGTCCGTCAGATTCAATCGACTATGCTGTGATGGAAAAACTGAACGCAACAACCGATTTAGGTATTCAAGCCTGTGTCATTCCGCTCGATGTTGGCTGGTCAGATGTGGGTGCATGGGATGCCGTGTGGGAAATCTCCGAAAAAGATGCTCAAGGCAATTGTGCGCGTGGTGATGTGATGATGGAGAATTCAAAGAATTGTCTAGCAATGGCAGATAGTCGCTTGCTAGTTTGTCTTGGAATGGAAGATGCCATCATTATTGAAACACCCGACGCGGTTTTGGTAACCAATAAAGCCAATACCTCTGGCATGAAACAAGTCATTACGCGTCTAAAGGCTGGTCAGTACAAACAAACAGATAATCATAGAAAAGTTTACCGTCCATGGGGTCACTATGACTCAGTCGATAGTGGTGAACATTTTCAAGTGAAACGCATTGTGGTCAAACCTGGTGGTCGTTTATCCATGCAATTACACAATCATCGTGCTGAACATTGGGTCGTTGTGTCTGGTGTGGCGACAGTAACCCGCGGTGACGAAGTCATGACCTTGCAGCCAAATGAGTCAACCTTTATTCCTTTGGGTGTTAAGCATCGACTTGAGAATCTTGGCACGACCGATCTCGAAGTGATCGAGGTGCAATCAGGCACTTATTTGGGTGAAGATGACATCGTTCGTTTCGGCGATATTTACGGCCGTGCTGACGCCTAATACATAGATAAAAGGTAGGCGTAATTGAAAGCATTTCTTCTCTCGATCTGGCGCTTCCGTCATTTCATTCAATCCTCAATCAAGGCAGAGTTTCTTGGCCGTTTTGCGCGCAGTAAGCTAGGCGCATTATGGATGATTTTGAATCCACTAGCGCAAGCCGCCATTTTTGCGATTGTTTTATCAGAAATACTTGCAGCAAAACTACCGCACGTCGACAGCAAGTCTGCTTATGCAATTTATTTGATGGCAGGAACGGCTGCCTGGGGTTTATTCGCGGAGATAGTCACTCGCTGCACTACCGTGTTTATCGATTACTCGAATACTTTAAAAAAGATCGCCTTTCCTCGACTGTGCTTGCCTTTAATTGTCGGTGGTAGCGCACTGTTAAATCATTTGCTCTTACTGAGTTCTATTTTTGTCATATTCCTGTTGCTCGGACATATGCCAACAGTCGCTTGGTTAAGTGTCCTCGTGGGAATTGCAATCATCATGCTATTCGCATTCGGTTTGGGCATCTTACTCGGCTTATTAAATGTATTTTCGCGCGATGTCGGTCAAGTAATTACGATCGTCTTGCAATTGTGGTTTTGGCTCACTCCAGTGGTATACACGAGAGAAACCTTACCCAAACAATTTACCTCAATTCTAGAACTCAATCCAATGGCGATGATTGTCCAAATTTATCAAGATGCCCTGCTGTTTGGAAAATTCCCAACTTGGTCAAATTTGTTTGTACCCGCGATGATTGCTGTCGGTATTTTTATATTTTCATTCTGGATTTTCCGTCGTGCGAGTCCTGATTTGGTTGATGCTTTATGACGCAATTACCTTCTTATGTTTTACAGGTCAGCGGTGTTGGCAAATGTTACGCCAAGTATCGTAGTTTATTTTCTCGCCTGCTCAGCTGGGTCGGTGTACCTGTCAAAACCAGTCAAGAATACTGGGCAAATAAAGATATCTCCTTCGATGTGGCACCTGGCCAAGCTATCGCAATTATTGGGCAAAATGGCGCAGGTAAAAGCACTTTATTAAAGATGATTACTGGCACGGTACGCCCTAGCACTGGGCATATTCATGTGGTCGGACGCATTAGTGCGATGCTTGAATTGGGCTTAGGTTTTAATCCAGAATTTACCGGTCGTCAAAATGCGTATATGGCTGGAGGGTTATTAGGCTATAGCGCACAAGAGCTTGAACAACTGATGAAAGGCATAGAAAATTTTGCCGAAATTGGCGATTTTTTTGACCAACCCCTGCGTGTGTATTCAAGCGGTATGCAAGCGCGCCTAGCATTTGCTGTGGCGACTGCTGTGCGTCCAGATGTCTTGATTGTTGATGAAATTTTGTCGGTTGGTGATAGCTATTTTCAACATCGTAGCTTTGACCGAATTAAACAATTTAAAGAGCAAGGCACTTCAATTATTCTGGTCACACATGGTCTAAGTGATGTGCGAGCATTGTGTGATTACGTAATCCTGTTAGATCAAGGACAAATTCTGAAACAAGGGCGACCGGATGAAGTTGTTGATTATTACAATGCATTCGTCGCACAAAAAGAAAATGCGCAGCTCAATATTTTACAAAATCGCGATGAGAATGGCTGGCTAAAAACAAAGTCTGGGGATAAACGTGCAGAAGTAGTGAAGCTCAATTTACAAGACCAAGTTAGCGGAGCAGAACTCGCGGTAGCGCAAGTTGGTCAAGCGGTAGAACTAGTTTGTGAAGTCAAAATTAATTCAGCAATCGATCAATTGGTTCTGGGATTCATGCTGCGCGATAAGCAGGGAAGTATTATTTGGGGCAGCAATACGTGGCACGCTGGATTAGTACAAACTGATTTACAAGGCGGTCAACAATTCGTGTTTCGCTTGCCCTTTGTATGCACGCTAGGCGCAGGATCATACTCAGTTACTACGGCACTAACTCGTGGCGAATCTCACCTCGATGAAAATTATGAATGGCAGGACAATTTACTCGTGTTTGACGTGATCAATGCGGATAAAAACCAATTTATCGGCAGCAGTTGGTTAGATACCGAATTTACGGTCACTCGCAAATAAGAATCAGCAAGCGCCAAACTGGGACTTTTTTCTAGCAAAAAAATTAGGAAAGCAGCCAGTTACTTAGCGCGTATTGAGCACGTCTTGATAGAGTTCAACATATTTACGTCCCATGACTTGTGCAGTAAATAAAGACTCGAAACGCTGCTCTGCGCTCTTACCAAATTCCAGCGCTTGCTGTGGATTGGAATACAAATCAAACATCGCTTGGCGCAATGCCAATGGATTACTTGGAGGCACAACCAAACCTGTTACACCATCTACATTGACGTAGGAGGTTCCGGTGCCGATTTCGCACGAGATCATAGGCTTGCCGTACATCGCCGCTTCAAGCAAAGTAATGCCAAAAGCCTCTGATCGTAAATGCGATGGAAATACCAGACCGTAGCACAATGTCAGTAATGCGGATTTGTCTTGATCTGGCAAGGCCCCTAGAAAATACACATGTTTTAATCCTAATGCTTGCGCTTGTGATTTCAAGGCGCGCTCTTCTGGCCCATCGCCGAGTATAACAACGGGAATATCCGTGCCAGCGGCAGCTTCTAGCAAAACATGCAAACCCTTGTAATAGCGCAGCATCCCGACAAATAACAAAAACTTTTCAGGTAGCTTGGCACGCCATTGTGCGCACAATGCTAAATCGTGCTTGGGATAAATTGCTCGTTCTAAGCCATAGGTAATGACTTCAGTCTTATGTTTATACGTGTTCAGCGTCTCACTACTTGCCATGTAGTTAGGGGATGTGGCAACGATCCGATCAACACTTTTCAGAAATTTATTTTTAAGTGGCTGATAAATTTTCAGAAGCTGCTTCTGCCTGACGATATCCGAATGATAAGTGACGACACTGGGCTTTTTAATATCGCAAACGTAATGCGCGATATCCATAAACGGCCATGGGAAATGGTAATGAACAAGGTCAGCCTGTGCCGCTAAGTGCTTAAACTTCTTTAATGCAGCCCATGAAAATCCAGTCGAAGCAATCTCAAAGTCCAACGGTGCTCGGAAAACTTTTTGCCCTTCGAACTCGATATCGAGTTCTTTATTTCGAGTTAATGTCAGAACATCAGCACGGACACCAAGTTGTGAGGTAGCAGTTACCAACTGCCGAATCACTTGCTCAACGCCACCAAAACTATCCGGATAATAAGTACGGTAAAAATGCAGAACTTTCATTTTTATCTCACTTATTGCTGACGCTTTGATAAGCTGCGACTGTGTTTCTAACACAGGCATCCCAGCTAAGTTCTGTGGCACGTTGCAAACCTCGCTGAACTGCAAGCTCGCGCCACTCGTCATCATCTAATGCTTGTGCTAACCCTTCCCGAATGGAATCAACATCACCGGGCTCAACTAGCCTAGCCGCACCTGCTGCCACCTCTGGCATGGAAGAGCAATTCGAGGTCAGTACTGGCACGCCACTAGCCATTGCCTCTGCTATTGGCAAACCAAAGCCTTCATACCAAGATGGATATGTGAACAAACGTGCGCCCGCATATAAAGCGGGCAAGTCGGCCTGATCGACAAAACCAAGATACTTCAACCAGCCCTCACTTACCGCACGCTGAATATCCGCATGGATATCTTCGCTTTGCCAGCCACCGCCACCGACCAAGACCAATGGCCATCGTTGACGCATTGCAATCGGCAATAAACGATACGCGGCAATCAGATTCGTTAAGTTTTTGCGCGGTTCTATGGTTGACACAAAAAAGCTATACGCATGCATGCTCAAGCCAAACTTTGATAGCACAGGAGTTAGTTGTGCCGAGGTTCGCGGATGATAAATTTGATCAACACCGAGCAATGTGACTTGTACACGTTCAGCAGGTATTTGAAATTGATCGATAATATCCTTACGGGTAGACTCAGAAATCGCCAAAATTAAACTTGCGCGTTCAATCGCCTCTGGAATCGCCATTTGCATACGCTCTATGCGCGCTTTCGGATGCCATTGCGGATAACGATAAATTGAAAGGTCATGAATTGTGACGATACTTGGTAAATGTGTTTTAGGAACAAAATAATTTGGCCCATGAAATACCGCATCCTTGACGCCGTCCAGATTATTGCTCGCTAACAATGGCATGAATTTGCCATAAGCGCGCGCAAATAGCGGCACTTGCCCGATTTTACGTCTTAGTTTATGTGGGAATTGTTCAAGACGCTTACGCATGCGTCCTTTGAAATTCAATACTGTCTTGTCCGTATCACTTGTAAGCTCAACATCAGGTGATACCGCTTCAACCAAATTGGGGGTCGGTAAATCACGCCATTGACCATCCGATAAATATCGAACCGCTTCAATTTCTTGCTGAAACGGTAAACGTGTCGCTAACTCCCAAGCATAACGACCGATCCCTGCCAATGGCGGATGAATCGCCTCGATGGATAGCACTACATTCAATTAAATACCTCAACCGCTTTCACCGATTGCTCTTTTTTCGTAGCGGCCGCAGAAGTCTCATCCAGCATCCATGCTAAGGTGTCGAGTAGACTATACGACGGAAGATCCCCAATCAAGTTCTTCAGCTTGCTCGCGTCACCAACCAAGGTACGCACCTCATTCGCACGGACAAAAGCTGGATTGCAACGAATATCGATAGTGTGGCCTGTCAGCGATTCCGCTAATCCAATCACCTCACGCAAGGTATACGCTTTTCCGTTACAGATATTGATCGTTTCACCACGTGGACTTAATCCAAGTAATTCGGCATACGCATAGGCTACCGCACGTACGTCTGAAAACTCACGCGAAACATCGATATTTCCCAATTCAATAACAGGAGCACGACGCTTAAAATGACTCACAATTTTAGGAATCAAGAAATTTTCTGCTTGTCCTACGCCGACGTAATTAAATGGCCGAGTAATAAAGACGGGCAGTTTGTCCATCCATAGTCTAGCCACATGCTCCATCGCCATTTTACTAATTGCATAATCATTGGCGGGCATCGCTGGCTCTTGCTCACTTAGCGTACCAGCAGTGGAGTTTCCATAGATATTTGCACTACTCGCAACCAACACAGCCTTGGGGGAATTTTTTAAACGTGACAAGGCTTCCAAGAGATTTCTGGTGCCCATGATATTGATCCGATAGATATCTTCTGGATTATCGTGTCCAACAAAAGCGACAGCAGCCAGATGTGCCACGATTTCTGGTTGTACGCGGTCTACGACTTCTTGTGCTGCTTCACGATCACACAAGTCGACATGGTAAACGCCTGTGCCAAGAGCCTCGTTGCCGTAAGCAGTACCAAAAACCTGATAGCCACGAGCAGTCAACTCACTTGCTAAGTAAGCGCCAGTGAACCCTCTGAGCCCAGTAATTAGCGCTCGAGGGCGCGTAATCTTAGTAAGATTTCCCATTGATATTTCGCTCAATATCGGCTGCAACCATCATCTGACACAATTGCTCTAAAGTCGTGCTTGGCTCCCAACCCAAAACATCTTTCGCTTTTTGCGGATTGCCTATTAAAAGCTCTACTTCGGCTGGGCGATAAAACTTAGGATTTACCTTCACTAAGATTTTATTCGTCTCTGCACATCTTGCAATCTCGTGCTCAGCGCTTCCTTCCCAATGTAACTGGATATTGGCAGCTTTAAAAGCCATCGTCACGAAGTCTCTCACTGTTTCAGTGCGATTTGTTGCTAAAACAAAGGTATCTGCTTGTTCTGCTTGCAACATACGCCACATACCTTCGACATACTCTTTCGCGTAGCCCCAGTCACGTTTTGCATCCATATTGCCCAGTTCTAGGCAATCTAATTGTCCTAATTTAATTTTAGCGACTGAATCAGTAATCTTGCGCGTCACAAATTCGCGCCCACGCAATGGAGATTCGTGATTAAACAAAATACCGCTACATGCAAAAATTCCGTAGGATTCGCGATAGTTAATCGTCATCCAATGAGCATACAATTTTGCGACGCCATACGGGCTACGCGGATAAAACGGTGTTGATTCAACTTGCGGAACAGCCTGTACTTTTCCGAACATCTCGGATGTCGATGCTTGGTAAAAGCGAATTTTTGGATTAACAACGCGAATTGCCTCTAACAAATTGAGCGCCCCTAAGCCAGTAATTTCTGTAGTCGTCACCGGCTGCTCAAAAGACACACCAACAAAGCTTTGCGCGGCTAAGTTATAGACTTCTGACACTTCGGTTGATTGTATTAATCGGATACTTGAAGATAAGTCTGTTAAATCATACTCAACCAAATGCAAATTAGGATGGTTTTGAATTCCTAATTCTTCAATACGCCAAAAGTTAACTGAACTTGTGCGCCGATAAGTACCATAGACTTGATATCCTTTTTCCAACAGAAGCTGAGCTAAATATGCTCCGTCTTGTCCTGTAATACCAGTCACCAGCGCTCTTTTATTCATGTACAAACCTTGCTTTCAGGCAAATAAATTATTGAATTTGTTGCTAAAAAATGTGTTTTTTTAAAGACAAGCAAAAAAAACATTTTCCATTTAAATCTGAACTGATCAGTATACCTGCTATCAGCCCTAAATATCAGGAAAAATTGTCAGTTGATTGTCAAACAATTGTCTTGCCATTAGGCAATTAGAAAACAAATCCTCGACAAAATCGACCCATTTTAGCTTTATCACCGATCTACTAGAGACTTACAAAGATACTTACAAACAGACTCTGCTCTACAGAGCGACTGGCTTATACATCAATCATTGCAGACCAGTTGCGGTCAAGGCAACTTTAATAAATAAAAAGATCGAATCTCTAATTATTCAGTTTATACAGCACCGTATTTTTGACGGTAAGCAGCAACCGCATCTTTATATTGAACCAAAGCTGGTGCAGCCTCTGCATGCGACAAACATTCAAACAAGTCATTTAGACTGGCAATCGCCACAACAGGAATATCAAAGTTCTTACTGATTTCCTGAACTGCGGATAAAGCGGAAAGATGATCATCGCTGCCAGCTCGCTCCATTCTATCGAGCGCAATTAATACAGCACATGGCGTCGCACCAGCAGCGCGAATCATTTCAACAGACTCTCGAACCGAGGTGCCAGCAGAGATGACATCATCGACAATAACAACGCGCCCCGCTAACTTGGCACCAACAATTGATCCACCTTCGCCATGATCTTTTGCTTCTTTGCGATTGTAAGCAAATGGAACGTTGCGCCCTTTAGCAGCAAGTGCAACTGCAGTCGCGGAAGCCAAAGTAATTCCTTTATACGCCGGCCCAAACAACATATCGAAAGCAATACCTGAATCAAGCAATGTTTGCGCATAGAAATTCGCAACACGGCCCAAATTCTCGCCATTATTGAATAGGCCTGCATTAAAGAAGTAAGGCGACTTACGACCAGCCTTCGTTACAAACTCGCCAAAGCGAATTACCTCAGCATCTACTGCAAAATGGATAAACTCTTGTTTTAGATTTTTCATCTTGAACTCTCAATTTTCAATCAATTCTGTTAGTCATTAAACGACCATCATTACATCAACGTGATAAACCAACGAAACGCGCTACGCCTAATCTGATAGTCACACTCAGCTATCCCTACTCATTTTGCAGTACGTCGATCAAGTTTAATAATCGATTCGATAACCATGGCCATTGCCGTGACTGTGCCCATGCACGCGCTTGTGAAATCTGCGTCCGCTGTAAATCAGCATCATGCAATATAGTCTGCATTCCAGTTGCTAACTCGACTGGCGATGTTCCAGGCAATCGGTACACAGCATCTCCGACATCATCAAAAATAGTCAACGGTGTTACAGCTACGGCGACGCCAGAAGCGATTCCCATGCGTACCGCGGCGCTGGAAGACTCTTGCGTCTGCTGATATGGGTAAACAATTAAATCAGCAATCTGTAAATGTGCGGCGCATGCTTCATCTGCTAAAAAGTCTGTCAACATGGTGACATCGCGTCCGATACCTAATTGTGCAATTAATGCGCGACAGTGTTCCAGCTCTTGACTTGATTCAGATACTGGATACAAGGCATTTAACAGTAATAAATGTAGACTATCGTCTTGTTGGCGCAATTTTGCGAATGCCTGAATTAATTGTGGCAAACCTTTATGCGGCAATAAAAAGCCATAAGACGCGACTATTTTTTTGGAATCAGAGATACCCAAGCTTTGCCGAATAGCTGCGACATTACTGACAGGTGTTGGCAATAAGCCTTGTGGGAATAAGCAAACATTTTCAAGCAAACCAAAATCTTTCAGTCGATTTAAATCCGCCACGCCATGTACATATAATCGCGTCGCTTTTGACAAAGCGCTCGCAATGCTACCCAAAGAAAAAGTTTGATCTGGACGCACCAAATCCGCGGTAGCGTGAAAGAAGCAATGTACGTGAATTTGCCGTGCTTCTAATGCCTCAATGAATTTCGCTAATTCACTTAAAGTAAAGAAACCAAAATTGTATTGAATCACGACCACATCAATTTCAGCAGCAACGATATCAGCGAAGAGCTGGTCTAAATTGTGATCAAATCCCATACGCCAATTGCGCACTACATTTTCGCCATCTGGGGCGGTTCGCTCATCACATTGATCTGCATAGATCGTCAGGCGATCTGTCGGTATTTTATTCGACAAGAAAGCAGAGTATGCAGCGATACCGCAACGTTTATTCCAACTGCTGATCCAAGCAATTTTTGGCTCTGTACGCAGCAAGGGTTGTCGTTCAAGATCGGCAATCGCTTGTATGCTATTTCCTGCTGTCTTTGCCCACGTAAAATCGCGCAGAATTCTTTGTCGAGCTAGTTCTGTTTTTACCCGACGCTGAGATTCTGGAAGACTATAAACCTCACGCAATAACTGTGCTAGATGACTTGCTTTTGGATTCGCCCAAACCGAATGCATGGCACCTAAATGCGTCCGTGATTTCTCAAAATCAAAATCACACAACCAAGCCGATTGTTCATCACAAAAATCAATCTGGCCACCAAACGCGGTTGTAATCACAGGCAGATCAAACAGCATTGCCTCAGCAATCGGCAATCCAAAACCTTCACCACGGGTTGGCGCGACAAAGGCATCACAAGCTTGATACCAACCAGCTAATTCTTCATCAGAACAATCTCGATTAACCAGTATGACCGAAGGAAAATCGGGGTCGTTGGCACGCAAATTCTCTAGCTGTTGTTGTACGTCATTATGTGGATTTGGGAAGGTTTTGATAACCAAACTAACGTCATCATCTGCACGAAAGGCTTTTGCATAGGCTTGCAATAATACATCCACGCCTTTTCGCGGGAAACAAGACGATATATGTAGAAACGAGAATCGCTTCAACTGTTCTGTCGGTGCAATTGGCTGTACGCTGAGCAAATGATCAGCACCGCCACCGATAACCTTCACCGGAACCGTGACACCATTATCAATCAATGCTCTCTTGACGAATTCGGTATGGGCTAACACCACATCCAATTTACGATTAAAGCCTTGCGCGAATTCAATTGGATAGCCACTCTCTTCCCACCCGTAGCAATGAATTGCGCGTACACGTGCACGCATATCGTCAAGATAAGGCGGATAACAATAACGCAAGGCGACATCCGGCGATTCCACAGTGCTGTTAGCACGAACCACCATCTTAGCGATATCAGAATTTTGCTGCAAAAATTCTGGACTAATTTCTTTCGTTTGGCCCGCGTCCAAACTACGCATCCGCACTTGTTTTCCTTGCGCTTGCAAGGCACGAGCAAACGCACGATTGACAACTGCGAGGCTATAACTAGAATCAATTGGCCCCTCTACTTGCCAAACTTGTTTAGCATGATTGACAGCAGCAACACTAGGCGAATTGAGATTCAAATCCAAGTCAAGACGGTTCAAATAATCGAATAACGAGGCTCTCACATTCGCAACTTCAAAGCGCGCTAAATTACGTCGCTGTCCAGCAATAATACGACGCTTCAAAGCAGGTTCGGTCAATACCATGTGTACCATGGCCGCCATTGCGGTAGGATCGAATTCTTTCAGCAATAACCCACCTTCGCCCATCGTATCGGGAATACCACTTGCAGCATGGGCTAAAACGGGAACGTCAAACACCATTGATTCAATCAACGGCATACCAAAACCTTCGTGCTGACTCATACATACAAAGACATCTGCAGCTCGGTAATAAGCCAACAAATCGGCTTGCGCTACTTTGCCAGTCAAGACAACATTTTGCGTTAAACCAAGCTGGGTAATTCTTTCTTTGATCTGCGATTCGTAAGCTTCGCTTGTGGTCGCACCCGCGAGAATCAAGCGCACCGGCTGATTGTAGCTACGCTTCAACGCTGCCAACATATCTAGTAAAGCTAGTTGCTGCTTGTTTTCGCAAACCCTGCCGACGAACAACAAGTTAACTACGCCGCGTAATGAGTAAAGTAACTCAGCATTAAAATCACCTGAACGAACCTTATCAACATCAACTAACAAAGGGATCGTCTTTCGCTTTTTAAAATTGGCTTGTTCTAACTCTTGTGTATTGATCGCGGAATCACCAATTCCACCAATAAAATGCGGAGCCCATTGATGTAATTGCTGACGGCCAAACAAACTCAATCGGCGTAACGGGCCCTCGACCGGCAAGAACTCTTCAGGCGTAATATTGTGATACACCATCAACTTGGGTACCTGCAAGGCATCCAACCAAAAATGATTGTCATAGCCAAGGCTATGATGAACCATCAACAAATAATTGCTCTCTAAACCAAGTTGCGAGATGTGCTTTACCTGAGTTTGTAATTCAGGAGGAATGTGCTCACAAAAAATTTCAGAATTCAGTCCCAATCCACGCAAAATATTTTGCGTAAATAGCATTCCGTTGGTGACGCCATCTCCGGCAAGACATGCGGGATGAAATTGATGTATCGATTTAATTTGCATTTGTCTTCCACGCTATGACAGCAAAATCTTGTGGGCCGTATAACGCCGCATTCAATCGTTTCGCTAGTTCAGAATCTTCAACAAGTTTGAAATGATCGGGATAGGGATGCAGACGCAAAATCTCTGCCTTCGCAAAACCTCGTTGTTTTGCCATAAACTGCGCCACCGCGGGAACAATAGGATTTAAATGCGTAGGATCAAAATAGAAATTGCAAGCGCCGACACTCAAGTTCTCTGGATTCGGTGTCTCAAAAATAATCACGCCGTCTGGACGTAACGCACGTAAAGCGGCATCAAACAAACTTAGCAAAACCTTAAATGGTAAGTGCTCAATAATGTGGAATCCTGTGATCGCAGCTAGACTTGATTCAGGTTGTTGACGCAAGTAATGAATCGCATCAAGACACTGCGCGCTTAATCCTTGCTCCACACAAGCATCTACCATCGCAGAGTTCATATCAATTCCCACCGCCTGAATAGAATTTTTCCGCAACAACTTCAACCACTCTCCTCGACCACAACCAATATCAATGACGGTCGCCGTTGCATCATTACTAAACTGCAAAAGATACGGTAGATATACTTCTAAACGAGCAGAAATGTCCTCCGAGGTACCACGGAAATTGTCTTCAAACTCCAAGTAAAAACCGTCCAGTCCTGGAACGACAACTTCATTAGAATGCTCAGGAGGTCGCGGCAATTTCGCATCAGAAACTGGATGCGCAGAAATAGGCGCTGTCTGCGTACCGATTTGTCGAATTTCTCGAACAAGATTTGCAATACGATTGTCGCGCTCAATATTGCCACTGTTCACTTGCTGAGAAAATGATTCTAAACCTTGCACACGCGTTTGTAGTGACAAACTCTCTATGGCGGAGATTCGTGCATGTCGATTGCGCAATTGATTTTCGATCTGCAGTAACTGATCTTTCAACACACATTGGTTTTGATGAATTTGGTCTTGCAATCGTTGATTCTCGAGCCTTAACGAATCGAAATCTAAAGCGATTTTATGACGTATAGAATTTAGTCTGAATATTGAAGTTGCCCAAATCAGTACACTTCCGATAACTGGGATTAAACTAATTCGACGACGGATACTAATCCCTTTAGAAAACAACAATCGCACTCGATCTGAGAATGTTTCAGGAATCAAATCTGCAGTCTGCGCCGATTCACTGATCTGATTCTTATCTTCTTTTTCATCTACATCCGCAGATAAAATGTTCCCTTCATCAGTGATATGAGCATTCGATGCCCCTCGCGATTTAATTACATCAATTTTTTTAGACAATAGATCGACGTCTATCTCATTATTATTTGGTAGCAGCATATGGGTAGAAGGTGGCAATGATGGCAAACGATATTTGATGCCCTTTTTAGAATGGGCTAGAGTATAAACGCAATTGAGTGGTATGACCCGTTTTCCGCAGTTCCGAACCTGTATGAATTATGTAATTTTTCACAAATAGAATTATCAACAAAAACGCTGTGTCTGACATAAAACCAAGAAAATACGCTATGCTCTTCGCCCTATAAAGCGCTCTAAATCCCGACCAGATTTAATCAATTTCAAACTCAATATTCTTTTCATACAAAACGATGACAAAAATTATCTCAGCCAATCTCAACGGCATACGTTCGGCGGCTAAAAAAGGCTTTTTTGATTGGATGAAAAAGGAATCGCCTGACTTTCTTTGCGTACAAGAACTGAAAGCGCAGCAAGCGGATATGACGGCGGATTTTTTGCAGCCGCATGGCTACCATGGTCATTTTCATTACGCCGAAAAGAAGGGCTATTCAGGCGCAGGTGTTTACAGCAAAGGCAAACCCGATGCGGTTCATATTGGATTTGGTAGCGCAGAATTTGATGCAGAGGGCCGCTATGTCCGTTGTGATTTTGGCGATCTGTCTGTGATATCGGTGTATTGCCCGTCGGGTTCGTCGTCTCCAGAACGACAAGAAGCTAAATTTCGTTTCATGGATGAATTTGCACCACACCTACATCAACTGATTAATGAAGGCAGAGAGTTGGTGATATGTGGTGATTGGAATATCGCGCACAAAGAAATCGATTTGAAAAACTGGAAAAGTAATCAAAAAAATTCCGGCTTCCTGCCAGAAGAGCGAGCGTGGATGACGCAGTTATTCGAACAGATGGGTTGGGTTGATGTATATCGCCGCCTGCATCCGGAAACCACCGGTGAGGCCTACACTTGGTGGAGCAATCGAGGCCAAGCTTGGGCAAATAATGTCGGGTGGCGCATTGATTATCACGTCGCCACTCCTGGCATCGCCGCCAAGGCGAAGTCTGCTTCAATCTACAAAGAAGAGCGCTTTAGTGATCATGCGCCTTTGATTATCAATTACTGAAAATAAACCATCAGCACAAATTGTTTGAGGTGACTACAATCACAGCTTAACAATATTAATGGATATATGTTTGGTAATTGCTGCTCCCAGACTCTCTCGACTCCAAAACAAAAAAGCTTGGTGAACAAAAGTTCTCCAAGCTTTTTTGTTTAGAAACAGATGCGATCACTGCACGTCAGGTATACCTTTTACATTACTACGATATGGCGGCAAGTTTGCCAAACTGACACCTTTGGCACGCGCATATAAAGGCATGACTTCAGGAAAGTGCTTACGGATTTCTTTAATACGATCTTCACCAGCAGGGTGAGTGGATAACCACTTCGGTGGTGCTTTTTGATTCACCAAACCCATCTTTTGCCATAAGGTCACACCAGCGCGTGGATCAAATCCTGAACGTGCGGCTAAGTCCATCCCAACGATGTCGCCTTCTGTTTCGTCTTCACGAGAAAATTTAAGCATAGCCACATTACCAGCAGTACCAGCAATTCCTGCAACCATGTTGCCATCATAGCCTTTCGATTCAGCGAAAATTCCAAGCAGTTTTGCTGCACCACTCATTGCCATCGACTTGCCTGCTCGCTCTGCACCGTGCTCACGTAATGCGTGGGCAATTTCATGCCCCATAATCATCGCCACTTCATCATCTGTTAGCTTGAGTGTATCGAGAATGCCAGTGTAGAAAGCGATTTTTCCGCCAGGCATGCAATAGGCATTAATTTGTGTCGAGGCGATCAGATTGACTTCCCACTTCCATTCCTTCGCACGCGGATTCCACGGCAAAGCGAAGGGGATCATCTTCTTTGCGATTGCGCGTAAGCGTATCACTTGCGGATGATTATCCGGCGCTAGCTCACGCTTTTGCTGCGCGGTTTGCATGGTCTGCATATATTGTTGCGCAGCTTGCCCTTCTAGTGCACCGCTGGGAACAATCTTACGCATTATCGACATCTTGCCGACATTCACTCCCTCTTGCGGCGCATTATTCTGCGCCAACACGGGTAAGCCGTAAATCAAACCAGCGGCAAGTAACAAAGAAGTAGTTAAAGATTTCATAGCAAAATGATGATGTTTAAGTATTTTCATCATAACACTCTCCATTTTTTCTGACTGCAAAGTATTGTGAATTCAAATGTTCGCAATGCCAACAAGGTCTCAAGCACACAGGCGTATCAAGCAATTTATTTTGAAGCCGATGCCGCATCACTTACCTTGCTTGCATTACCTGCGTTGTTCGCGCTTTCCAATACTTGCTTAATCCAAGGCAGCATCAAATAAGCAGGGAACGCAAGTACAAACGTCAACAAAAAGTAGGAGGTATATCCCATCTCTTGCGCACCAACGCCACCTGCCCAACCCGCAATTGAACGTGAAAAAGCAAAAATGGATGACAAGATCGCATATTCTGTTGTGGCTTTCGATTTATCCACAATCGCCATCATAAACGCCAAAAATGCGCCAGTACCCAAACCCTGGGTCAGGGATTCGATGGCACTCGCACTATACATAATCGCCTGATGAGACAAGGCGATTTCGCTACCTTGCGCAACTTGCGGGATCGTCATCGCCGCGATGACATAGCCTAAATTAGAAAATGCTTGCGTCAATCCGAGCAACCACAAACCTTTGTAAATGCCAACGCGATCGGTATACCAGCCGCCAATCACACCACCTGCAATCGACAATGCCAAGCCCAAGTTAACCGAAATCATACCGATCTGCGTATTCGTAAAACCACTATCAACCCAGAATGGTTTAATCATAAAACCAATCGAGGAATCGGCTAACTTGAAAATAAGAATAAAACAGATAATCACAAACGCGTGCTTGCGATTTAACAGTGAAATCAATGCCCCGAAGACAGGACCATTTTGCAATGATTCCCAATGTGTCGCAGAGATGCGCTGAAATCCATAACGGAAAATAAATGCAGCCAATAAAATCAAGGCCACAGGAATCGATTTAAACCACCAAGTTTTTTTCAATACGGCGATGGATTCGATACTTAGCGCATTCATAATCGGCCATAACAAGGCAAGAATAAACATCGCAATCGACAGCATGAGTGCCGGGCTTTCAGTAAGAAAACCAAATTCCTGATTCGCACTAACTTGATTTAAATTCGGATTACGCGCATCTTCTTTCGGTGCTGCCAAACTTAGAATCGCCATCCCAACAAAAATCGCAGCTGACAACCAGTAAGTCGCATTCCATCCAGCATAATCCGAGAACCATAACAGAGCACCTGCGGTTAACATGCCGACGCGGTAAAAACCAATCCGAAATCCGTTGGCTAATCCATACTCGCGCTTATCGAGCCTTTCTATCGTATAGCCATCAATCGCAATATCATTGGTGGCTGACAACACCGTGAATACGCCGATCGCCACCCAAACACCAGAACCAAAGCCAGCGTTATAGGCGAAATACATCATCACCAAGCCCATGCCAATATCGACCGCTGCCATCCAATAACGATGCCGGCGCGTGTAGTCAATAACCGGTGCCCATAAAAACTTCAGTGACCACGCCAGTCCAAGCAAGCTGAGCAAACCAATCTTCGATAACTCAACCCCCTGCTGCCTAAAATACACGGGAAATAAATCGTAGAACAATCCCAAAGGAAAGCCTTCTGAAAAATACAAAAGACTTACCCAGAACAATTTGGAACGTAATAAATGCGATTTCGCAGCAGGTTCAATTTGATTCATTATGCAGACTTCTTGCGTAAACGGAAAACCGCAAGACTACCACGCAAATTCGGTAACCAGTGTATCTGTTTGCCTTCATGTAAGGCGACGCATTCCATCACTTCTAAGCCAACATCATCCGCTAAATCGGCAAAGTCATAGATCGTTGCACAGCGTACGTTTGGTGTGTCGTACCATTCAAATGGCAAGGATTTCGACACTGGCATTTTGCCGCGCAACAATGCGGTGCGATGAGGCCAGTATCCAAAGTTGGGGAATGAAACAATCGCTTCGTTGGCAACCCGTGCAATATCGCGCAGCAAAGGCTCAACATGCTTCATCATTTGCAAAGACGATAAACACAAAACAGTATCAAAAGCATGTTCTGCGAAAATGCTCAAGCCATTTTCCATATCTTGTTGAATCACATTGATACCACGCTTAGCGCATTCTAAGACTTTGTCATCAGCGATCTCAATTCCATAACCTGTGCATTGTTTATCGGTTTGCAGATATTCAAGCATGACGCCATCACCACAGCCGACATCCAACACGTGCGCTTGTGGTGCAATCCAATCGGCAATAAACGCGAGATCTGGTCGTAACAATTTCAATTCTTGAACGTTCATGCAAACTCCTGCGCAATGCGATTGTAATAAGCAGCAATAAAATTCAGGTAACGCGCATCATCTAACAAGAAAGCATCATGCCCATGAGGTGCATCAATTTCTGCATAGCTAACAGTACGTCGATTATCAACCAGAGCCTTCACGATTTCTCGACTACGCTCAGGTGAAAAGCGCCAATCGGTAGTGAACGACGCCAACAAAAATTGCGCCTTTGTCACGGCCAAAGCCTTACTCAAATCGCCGCCATGCTCGCGTGCAGGATCAAAATAATCGAGTGCTTTGGTGATCAACAAATACGTGTTCGCATCAAAATAATCTGAGAATTTATCCCCTTGATAGCGCAGATAAGATTCGATCTCGAACTCGACACCATAGCCAAATTGGTAGTCGCCTGTTTTTAATTCACGCCCAAACTTTTCAGCCATATCGTCGTTCGACAAGTAGGTGATATGACCGATCATACGAGCGACACGCAAGCCATTCTTGGGCACGACTTTGTGTGCATAAAAATCGCCACCGTGAAAATCGGGATCGGTCAGAATCGCCTGCCGTGCCACATCATTAAACGCAATATTTTGTGTTGAGAGTTTGGGCGTCGATGCAATCACAACGCAATGACGCAGCCGCTCAGGAAACAAAATACTCCAAGCCAAAGCCTGCATACCGCCAAGCGAGCCACCCATGACAGCAGCAAATTGGGTGATACCCATTTCATCCGCGACACGCGCTTGCGCACGCACCCAATCTTCTACCGTGACAACCGGAAAATCCGCGCCGTACTGCTTGCCAGTCGCGGGATTGATATGCATCGGACCAGTGGAACCAAAACAAGAACCTAAGTTATTGATCCCAATCACAAAAAATTTGTTTGTATCAAGTGGCTTGCCCGGCCCCACCATGTTGTCCCACCAACCAATATTTTTAGGTTGATCGGCATAATAACCAGCGACATGATGCGAGGCGTTTAAGGCATGACAGACCAACACCGCATTCGATCTATCGGCATTCAATGTGCCGTAAGTTTCCACCATCAAGGTGTAATCGGCGATACTCGCGCCGCTTTGCAAAGGCAAAGCTTCGGTGAAGCGATACGCTTGTGGCGTGACGATTCCAACGGATGACATAAGCTATTCCCTAGAGACCAAACTAGTCTCAACTTTAAAAAAATGTTTTAGGACTTACGCAAAATTGCGCTGACTAGGCAAGAAGCCGAAGACAGTACAATTGTACGGCGAGGCGAACAAAACGACGTCAGCGTCTGTTTTGCGTAAGTTCGAATTTAAAAAGGGGCTAAAAGAGGGGCTGAATGAAGGGAGGTACTGCGGCATTCAAGCTCGCTTTAGCCGTATTTATTTGTTTAAATATCTATTTAACTATTCAAACCGCGCCCGCAAGCTGATTTCAAATCGGCGCAATGTGCGAAGGATAACCAAGTTCGCGCCGCAGGTCAAATTGCCTGACCTGCAACGAAAAGGCTTACTGTGTACTTTTTTATGTGAAAGACCACATCATTTTCGGCAATATTTTCTGCCGTATCTCCTGCATTAAGCAGTCAAGTTTGAGGGACAAAATCGAACAACTTCATTAGCTGGCGCTTGCCTTTACTGGTAAGACTCAGCGCACGGCCTTCCAAATCGGCTTCGAACCACTGTTGCTGCATGGCGTATTGCAACAACAACGCGCCAAGTGCCCCACCCAAGTGAGGTTTGCGCTCGCTCCAATCCAAACAGGCGCAGGCCTTTTTACGACGCGATTTATCGATGTTCGACAAATCCCATCCAAATTCAGAAAATACGGCATGACCTTGCTCGCTGATTGCATACTTTGTGCTGTCAATTGCATCGATACGTAGCCAACCTTTGCGCAACATTGCATCATGCACGCCGACTGCAATTTCACCAGCTAAATGGTCGTAACAAGTGCGAGCCTGGCGCAATCGTTGCGGTGTGGTTGGCGCAAACTTTGGCGTGGGAATGGCAGCGATATGGAGCAGCGCTTCTATAGCCGCCGCCACTTGCTCACCAGCCAATTGATAATAGCGATGTTTACCTTGCGCAACGACTTGCACCAATTCCTGATCGCGCAACTTACTCAAATGCGTACTCGCAGTTGACGCAGTCACTTCCGCGATCGCTGCCAATTCTGTACTGGTTCGTGCGCGCCCATCCATCAAAGCACACAACATCCGCGCACGTGCCGGCTCGGCAATAGCAGCGGCAATTTCGGCAAGACGGGTATCGGCATAATGTACAGGCATAGTTTGATGGTAAGCGAATTGTTATTGCTAGACAAGTCCTATACTGGAACTCTTCAAGTCAGCAAAGATGTTCCCATGCCAACAATAGAAAACCCACTAACTCTCGCCAGTCATGCGAATCCGTATCCACATTATCGAGCGCTACGAGACCTTGCCGCATTAGGTTACGACCCTGAACTCAAACTTTGGATCGCTAGTAGCGCTGAAGTAGTGCAAGCGATACTAAGCTCAGAGGTCTTTGTGGTGCGACCACCTGCGGACAAAATTCCCTCGAATATCCGATCGGGAAATGCTGCTGAAGTTTTTGGGTACTTAGTTCGCATGAACGAAGGTGTCCAACATCACATCCCAAAACAGGTGTTACAAACTTCCTTGCGGAACATCAATTTCAGCCAGCATCAAAGCGCAGCGAAAGAATTATTCCAACGTCTTGCTGGTAATTTTCCATTGCAATCGAGTGCCCACATCAATGCATGGCAAATGGCGTTTCCTGTCAGCCTTGTGGCACATCTCTGTGGTTTCTCGGATGATGACTTGGCGCAAGTTGTCGATTGGACGCGTGACTTCGTTGCATGTTTGTCTCCGCTTAGCACAGATGAACAGATTCAAAATGCACATGCCGCTGCCCGTGAACTGCAAACATACTTTATGGAATTGTTACGGATGTCGACAGCTTCGCCGCTGAGTTTTTTAGCGCGCCTGCAGGCGGAAGCAGAGTCAAAAGGCTGGCACAACAGCGATGCTATTATTGCCAATCTGATCGGCCTGCTATCGCAAACTTATGAGGCCACAGCTGGTTTAATCGGTAATAGTATCGTCACTCTGCATACGCAGCCGCAACTTCGCGAGCAGCTTGTGGCCCAGCCGGAACGCATCACAGATTTCATCGCTGAAGTGGCGCGTTACGATCCACCAGTACAAAATACCCGCCGCTTTGTGACACAGGATATCGAAATAGCTGGTCAACTTTTACGGGCAGACGAAGCCGTTTTAATGCTTTTAGCTGCTGCCAATCGCGATCCACAGGCAAACCGAAATCCAGAGACTTTTCAACTACAAAGAAACGACAGATACAGCTTCACTTTCAGCCACGCCCGACATCAATGTCCAGGACAGGCATTAGCGCTTTCAATATCTGCACTCGCGCTGTCGCATGTGATTTCGCATAGCACAGCGGAACGATGGCAAGCATTGGAATGGCAGTACCGCCCTTCACTCAATGGGCGGATTCCTTTGTTTCACGAATCAAACACAACAGAAGGGAAATAATATGATCGCGGTTATTTTCGAGGTCTTACCACACGCTGAACACAAGCAGGCCTATTTCGATATCGCCGCCGACTTGAAACTACTGCTAGCCGATATAGACGGATTCATTTCGATAGAACGATTTCAAAGTCTTAGTGATCCTCAAAAAATTTTGTCGCTCTCTTTTTGGCGTGATGAAGACGCCGTGAAAAATTGGCGCAATGTCGAGTCGCATCGTGCAGCACAAAGTATCGGACGTGGCGCTATTTTCTCTGACTACCGTTTGCGGATCGCGGCAGTGATTCGCGATTACGGACTGACTGATCGAGACCAAGCACCAGCCGATAGTCGCACAGCCCATCAATGATGCAAAGTCACAAAACAACCATGAATTCAACCCAAGCTTATCTCGACCAGTATTATCTCAATCAAACACAATTCGCCCTGCGCTGCGAGCTTAGCCTACAAGACATCGAAGAACTGGTGGATGCCCAACTTATTCCGGCGCCATCGTACCAAATCAGCGACTCACGGCACTGTAAATCCGTAGTCTTTGGTGAACTGATCGATTCAGATTATGTCGAGGAATTGAAAGCAGGAATCTACTTTCATCCGGCGGCTGCAACGTGGACTAGGTATGCATTCACCACCTTACAACGTCATCCTAAAGACGAAGCAAGAGCGATTGTAAAACGACGTTTTGTCGAGGAGTTCGTGCGAGCTTTAACGATCAAAAACAGCAACACTTATCGCTTAGAAGATTGTTTTGATGCGGCTGGTGCAGCAATCGCGGCTGGCATAGCGCAAAGAGTCAACACCAATTGGCAGCACTTCTTGAATGGCATATTCAGCCTTTGCGTAGCGAAGCCAGATAGCATCGCCAATATCGTGCATAAAGAAATTTTACAGGAAAAATTGAGTGCCATCACCGACAACGGAAAGCGTGTTGATTACCAAAACGAAGATCTGTCAGCGCTGAAAAAACTCATCGATGACTATGCCAATAGCACCATGCCATTTTCACCTTTGGAATATCCTCGCAGTAGTCGTAAGCGCCTAGTGGAGGATTTGCGAAAGACCCTAAGTGTCCTCTAGGGAGGACACTGAGAATACGACTTACTTGCCAATACAAAAGCGCGAAAAAATTACGCCCAGCAAATCGTCCGAAGTGAACTCACCCGTGATGCTATTTAAACGATCTTGGGTTAAACGCAATTCTTCTGCGAACAAGTCAAGGGACTGATCATTCTGCGCAGCATACGCAGCGGCTTGTTCCAAATGTTCGTGTGCGTGTTTTAGTGCGATCAAGTGACGTTCGCGCGCTAAATACAGAGACTCGCCTGTCTGCTGCCAACCAGCGATCCGTAATAATTCCTGGCGCAACAAATCCATGCCCAAATGCTCTTGTGCTGACAAATACACTTGGGTTAAATCACCGACCGTATCAACACTGGCGTGATGCCCAGAAATGTCGATTTTAGTCCATACACAGATCACGGGCACGTCACTAGGAAAGCGCGCTGCAATGTCTTCATCAGCGCGGGTAGGTCCACGGCTGGCATCGAGCAAATGCAAAATCACATCAGCTTTTTGCACTTCGTTCCAAGTTCGTTCGATACCGATACGTTCGACCGCATCGATCTTATCGACAACTTCGCCAGACTCTGGTTCATCATAATCGTGGCGAATGCCAGCAGTATCGATGATGTTCAGTGGAATGCCTTCGATGTGGATCGTCTCTGTGACCTTATCGCGTGTCGTACCAGCAATCGGCGTCACAATCGCAATGTCATCACCTGCCAATGCATTCAATAAAGATGATTTACCAACATTTGGCTGCCCTGCCAGCACGACATTCAAACCTTCGCGCAACAAAGCACCCTGCGCTGCCTGTTCGAAAACCGCGCGTAGAGATTTTTGAATTTCACTCAGTTGACCACGTGCGTCGGATTTTTCTAAAAAGTCGATTTCTTCTTCAGGAAAATCCAATGTGGCTTCAACCAACATACGTAAGTGCACCACTTTTTCAACCAACTGATGGATCACTTTTGAAAACGCACCTGACATCGATTGCGATGCTGATTTGGCGGCAGCTTCTGTCGAGGCTTCAATCAAATCGGCGACCGCTTCGGCTTGCGCCAAATCGAGCTTATCGTTCATGAAAGCACGCTGCGTAAATTCACCGGGTTCAGCCAAACGCAAACCAACTTCTTTACCTGCCTCTAAGCAGCGACTCAGTAGCATCTGCATCACCACTGGTCCGCCATGTCCCTGCAATTCGAGAACTTCTTCACCAGTGTAAGAATGTGGTGCTTTAAACGAAATGGCCAAACCTTGATCGATCACCGTGCCATCCGCTTGTGTGAAATCAAGATAGGTCGCATGTCTTGGCTTCAAGACTGTACTACCAAATAAATTACTTAGGATCTCGCTGAGATCTTTACCAGAAATACGAACCACGCCAATACCACCACGACCGGGAGCGGTAGCGATTGCAACGATAGGCGTACTGTCATAAGAATGTGTCATGGGGAAATTCTATCCTTGCCAACAAGAAAGTTGTTGAAATTTTGCCGCCTTCTATGCTGAGGGATGTATCGTAAACACGACATGATCTGCAGCAAAAAAAGCGTTCGTTAATAACAAAAAAGCCCATACGTATGGGCTTTTTTGATGTGATCGATGAACTGCTTATCGATGTTCAGGTGGCACTATTTTATTATTAATAACCCACTGCTGACCAATAGACAAAATATTATTCACAACCCAATACAATACCAAACCAGATGGGAAGAACACGAACATCACTGAGAACAACAAAGGCATAAACAACATCATTTTTGCCTGAATTGGATCAGCAGGTGCTGGGCTCAACTTAGTCGTGATGTACATCGAAATCATGTACAAAATTGGCAGCACAAGATAAGGATCTGGCTTAGTCAAATCAGTAATCCAACCGATCCAAGGTGCGCCGCGCATTTCAACCGATGCCTGCAAGACCCAATACAAAGCCAAGAAAATCGGCATTTGGATCAAGATTGGTAAGCAACCGCCGAGCGGATTAATCTTCTCGGTTTTATACAACTCCATCATCGCCATATTCAACTTTTGCGGCTCGTTTTTGTACTTCTCTTTTAAAGCCGTCATCTTTGGCGTTACGACTTTCATTTTCGCCATACTGCGATATCCAGCCGCAGACAATGGGAACAAAGCCAACTTAATCGCAATCGTAAATACCACGATAGTCCAACCCCAGTTACCGAGGAATTTATGCATAAATTCCATAATCCAGAACATCGGTTGCGCGATCATCGCGAAGTACCAGTAGTCTTTAACCAAATCCAAACCTGGAGCAATTTTCTCTAACACTGCTGATTCTTGTGGACCCGAGTACAAACGAGAATCCATTGTGGCGGTGGCACCCGGCGCAACATTGCCCAAAGCGACAATGCTACCAACCGCATACAAGTTGGTGTCCACTTTTTTCGTGAATACTTCACGAGCCACTTTGTCTTGCGGAATAAATGCAGATACAAAGAAATGCTGAATCACAGAAACCCAACCGTCATTCGCTTTCGTCGACAAAACTTCTTTACCAGATTCGATTTTCTCGAAATCCAACTTACGGAATTTCTCTGCATCGGTGTATACAGCTGGTGCGTAGAATTCCACGTTGCCGGTGAACATACTTCCACCAGTTGGCTTGGTACCATCATGAATCAATTGCATGTACAAAGATGGTGCAATCGGTGCCGCAGAATTATTTGTCACAGCATGTTTGACGTCGATTAAATATTCACCTTTTTTGAAAGTGTAAGTTTTCGTCAGAGTCACACCGTTTTGTTCAGAAACCAAGACCAAGCTCAATTCCTTTGCATCGCCCAAAGTACGATTGCCTGGTTGCGCCACGAAACCGGATTTGTGATTCGGGAAATTACCACCAACTAAACCTGTCTGAGCTTTATAAATACGCGCTGGCACGACCACGTCTTTGGTGCCACTAAACAAGCCAAAGAAGCCTGTTTTTTCTTTACGAATCTGATCACCACGTTGATCGAATAAAACCACATTTTGGCTTGCATCAACGCTATCAGGATACTTCAACAATTCCAGACGCTTAATCTCACCACCAATCGTGTCGATATCCGCTTTTACGACGTCAGTGGTAATTGTGATGGTTTCACTTTTCACTTCAGTCGATGCTGCCGCTGCATTCGCAGGAGCTGCCGTAGTTGCTGCACTTGCGGCACTTGCGGAAGCCGCGCCCGCAACGGCAGAAGCACTCACTGTTTTCGCTTGTTGCGAAGGAGTCGCTGGAGAAAACATGGATTGTTTTCCGTTATGACGCATCCAGTTATCCCACAGGAGTAACAGAGACATCGAGAAAATAACCCAGAGGACGGTACGCTTTATATCCATTTTATCCACTTGTGTATGTGTTAAAGATCGAAAAAGTTAACTATGTTGACTGAGACTTGATGTGGAGGCATTTACTGATTTTTCATCCCCACTCACTACAGAATCTTGGCTCGACTTAGGTGGCACGAGATCAATTCCACCAGGATGCCAAGGATGACACTTGCAAACCCGCTTGCAAGCCATCAGCGAACCTTTAGCCGCGCCATATTCACGAATTGCATCCGCCGCATATTCTGAACAACTAGGATAAAAGCGACAATTTTGTCCGAGCATAGGACTAATCGCGAGCTTATATCCACGGAGTATCAGTAGCAGCAGCTTTTTCATGGTGCGCTCGACATCGTTAAATTAGGAGATGAATTGATCGGCTTCAAAGAAGCCTTTTGCGAGACAAACAGGCGCAAAACCTCAACCCGCAAATCACGCTTCAATTGTGCGTTGGTAGCAGGACCGGCTTTACTATTGACTGGCTTCGATAAACGCACAATGCAATCCACATTCGCTAGATTAGACTGTCGAAAAATCTCACGCGTCACACGCTTGATCATATTGCGCGTCGCTGCGCGCGGTGCAAAACGTTTTGCCGCGACGACACCAAGACGGGCATGCGGTAAATCGTTTGGGCGCGCATATAATACAAAATGCGCTGTTTTTTGCACAGGACGTAAACGAAAAGCGGATGAAAACTCATCCGCTTTAAGAATTCGTCGCTCCCGCGCAAAACTACCGCCGGACAACTGATATTGAGCTAGGTCAGGATTGGCAGTCAAATTAGTCACAATAATTTTTAAACCTATTGAATCAACTAATTGACGATGTATCCGACTAGTCGCTCGGTATTCAAGAAATTCAATTGTAGGGAGATAGTGCAAGGCGTTTCCCGCAGCAATACTTGAGTATTGCGAGGACAAACAACGCGGCAATATCCCCTAGAATTGGATTTATTGGATGCCGATTACGCTGCTAGGCGCTTACGGCCTTTAGCACGACGTGCGTTCAAAACTGCGCGGCCACCACGTGTTGCCATACGAGCGCGGAAACCGTGAGTGCGCTTACGACGAACTACGGAAGGTTGATAAGTACGTTTCATGTTGATCTCACTATTTGAGCAAAAAATAAATCGGAATTACGGGTAATAGTGCATGCGCCGTTGCCTTGATGTGGCCCTGTTATGGAAGAGCACCCAATAAACAATAGCAACACGCTATTCACACGATTACTGCCCCAAAACCGCTGCTCATGCTTAGTTTCATCTTGTGGTTTCGCCCTTATCATCAACAAACTATCAAGATAGCGTCAAGACAATAAAAGCACACATCTAACAAAACAGGGTAGGGAACCCGTAATTAGACACTATTTTTCAAGCGACTGTCAATCCATTTGACCGCTTTTATTCGTTTTCAAGGAGTATTAACGAAAAGAAATTTCAACTCGCCTGTGGATAACTCTGGCTGCGAAGAGTAGAATAGCGGGGTCTGAAGTATTGCCGTAGCACAGCGTCATCTGAACAAAATTTCAATTTTATTTTTTGCGTAAGCCACCACACACATTCGCTGAATTAACGGCGAATTTGCATAAATCAGGACAATTTGCTCCGCTATAATTAAGCGACGATTTGGACGATGCTAGTTGGCTCGAACAAAATAAAATAAGAACAGCAATGAATGCGAGCCAAGGCAACTACTCATTAAAAGTGGAAATCGCTCACCTGTAAGCGCGTTAGTAAGAAGATGCGGTATTTAGGTGTCGATTTTGAAAAGAACAAAAACTTAAGCATTAAGTAAACAGTAAAGCGATTCATGGAAAATTTCTGGCAAGCCTGCTCCTCACAACTTGAACAGGAACTCACGCCTCAACAATTTAGTGCTTGGATTAAGCCATTAACCGTGGTGGACTTTGAAGAAGGTCTGCTGCGTATTGGCGCACCTAATCGCTTTAAACTGGATTGGGTCAAAGCCCAATTCGCCAGTCGTATCGCTGAGTTCGCCGCGCAATTTTGGGATGATACGGTGAATGTCGAATTCATCATCGATCCGCGCGCAGGCAAAAAACCAATCTCAACCACAACGCCACCGGCGAACGCTGGTCAAGGTAATGGGGCTGATCACGGTCAACGTACATCACAAATTGGTAGTAATGATTTAGTCGCACCAGATCCAATCCCAGAAACAGCGCCACGTCGTGACAATTCACGGATTAATTTTGATCTGACTTTTGATAGCTTTGTCACTGGTAAAGCGAATCAATTGGCGCGCGCAGCGGCAATTCAGGTCGCGAATAATCCTGGCGTATCGTATAACCCGCTATTTTTATATGGTGGCGTTGGTTTAGGTAAGACGCATTTGATTCACGCAATTGGCAATCAAATTTTGCATGACAAACCCAATGCGCGGATTCGTTACATCCACGCAGAACAATATGTGCGTGACGTGGTGACGGCGTATCAGAAGAAAGGTTTCGACGATTTCAAACGTTATTACCATTCACTCGATTTATTGTTGATCGACGATATTCAATTCTTCGGCGGTAAGAGCCGTACGCAAGAAGAATTCTTCTATGCATTTGAAGCGCTGATCGCGGCCAAGAAACAAATCATTATCACTAGCGATACTTATCCGAAAGAAATTTCGGGTATGGATGACCGCTTGATTTCACGCTTTGATTCGGGTTTGACGGTGGCGATTGAACCGCCAGAATTAGAAATGCGCGTCGCGATTTTATTGAAGAAAGCCTATACCGAAGGCGTACAGTTTTCGGATGACGTTGCCTTCTTCGTCGCCAAACATTTGCGCTCCAATGTGCGTGAACTCGAAGGTGCGTTGCGCAAGATCTTGGCGTACTCGCGCTTTCACGGCAAAGACATCACGATTGATGTCGTCAAAGAAGCCTTGAAAGATTTGTTATCAGTACAAAACCGCCAAATCTCGGTTGAAAATATTCAGAAGACAGTCGCTGATTTTTTCAATATCAAAGTCGCAGACATGTATTCCAAACGTAGGCCAGCGAATATCGCGCGACCACGTCAGATTGCGATGTATTTGGCAAAAGAATTAACGCAAAAGAGTTTGCCGGAAATCGGCGAATTATTTGGTGGACGCGATCATACTACTGTGTTGCATGCAGTACGCAAGATCGCTGCAGATAGAGCGAAAAGTCCTGAGTGCAACCATGAGATTCATGTGTTGGAGCAGACTTTGAAGGGGTAATAGGCAACTTGAATGTTCCCTCTCCCGCAAGCGGGAGAGGGTTAGGGTGAGGGAAGTTCAGCAACAAGAAAGAGTATTAGTATAGTTGGCGTGAAGGATCAATATTTTTGACGCTAAATAATGCCATTATTAAATTCTGAAACACCCTCATCCCCGACCCTTCTCCCGCTTGCGGGAGAAGGGAGAGTAAACAAGAGTAAGTAGTAATTAGCAGCAAAACCCGGCGTAGGATTTACGTAAAATTGGCCACACAAATGATGGGCAGTTTTTCGCAAGTCCTCCCAATGTAGCAAAGTAGGCGATGTAGTGCTTACGCAAAATTGCGCTGGTTAGGCGCGGAGCCGAAGACAGTGCATTTGCACGGCGAGGCGAACGCAACAACACCAGCGTCTGTTTTTCGTAAGACCTATGATGAAGCATCCTTTAACATTGAATTAACAAGTGAGGATATAAAATGCAATTGGTCAAAACCCACAGGGATACCCTCTTACGGCCCCTGCAAATTGTGAGTGGTATTGTCGAGCGTCGGCACACTTTGCCGATTCTGGCCAATATTCTCATCCGCAAAGACGGCGAAAAAGTGTCCTTTTTATCGACCGACATCGAAGTCCAAATTACTACGCATGCAGAAATCGGTTCTGGTGGCGAAGTGACTGCGACGACGGTTGCAGCACGTAAATTACTCGACATCTTGCGCGCTCTGCCTGACGACAATGACGTCACCTTGAAGCTCGACAACAAGAAGATGACGGTGCAATCTGGCAAGTCACGTTTCTCTTTGCAGACTCTGGCAGCAGAAGAATTCCCAACTGTCGCCCAAGCAGAACATTTCAATGCCAGCGTCAGCTTGCCGCAAAAAGCTTTGAAGCATTTATTCAACATGGTGCATTTCTCCATGGCGCAGCAAGATATTCGTTACTACTTGAACGGCTTGTTATTAGTCGTTGATGGTAAAAACGTGATTGCGGTTGCAACCGACGGTCACCGTTTGGCGTATGCACAAGTTGAGGTCGAACAAGAATTCGCACGTCAAGAAGTCATCATTCCACGCAAAACAATTTTGGAATTGCAGCGTCTGTTAGAAGACAAAGACGAACCAGTGCAACTCGACATCGCCAACAACCAAGTCAAATTGACGTTTGCCGATATCGAATTGATTTCCAAATTGGTCGAAGGCAAATTCCCTGACTTCAATCGTGTTATCCCAAAAGGCTATAAAAACAATTTCACCTTAAGCCGTGAAAAACTGCTGCGCTCTTTGCAACGCGTCGCGATTATGACTTCGGACAAATTCAAAGGCGTGCGTTGTGTGATCGAACCAGGTTTGATGCGCATCTTGTCCACCAATGCGGATCAAGAAGAAGCGGTCGAAGAAATTGAAATCGATTACGGCGGCGATAGCGTCGATATCGGCTTTAACGTCACGTATTTGTTAGATGTCTTGAACAACCTCAAAGTCGATCAAATCAATGTCGCGTTGGGTGATTCCAATTCATCCGCCTTGATCACGATTCCTGAGAATGGTGATTTCAAATACGTTGTTATGCCGATGCGGATTTGATCAACAAATGTATTTTGCAAAGCAGTCGTAGGGCGAATGTTTTACGCCTTCCCCTTCAAGGAGAAGGTTGGAATGGGGATGGGTTTCAACCATTAATCTACTAAAAAGTGATTAACTAAAACCCATCCCCACCCTAGCCCTCCCCTTGAAAGGGAGGGAACAAAAAACGAAGAAAAGCACGAATGAAGCGCTGCTTAAGCAGTGTTTCAAAAAAATCGCAGCCAAAAGCTGCTTGTTAATTTCAGAAGGTAGCCATGTCAGAGAATACCCAAGACAACACACCAGCCGTTCCAGAACCAACAGGCGCAGCCGCATCTGCTAGTTATGGCGCGTCCTCGATTCAAATTCTCGAAGGTCTCGAAGCCGTGCGTAAGCGCCCCGGCATGTACATTGGCGATACCTCTGATGGCACCGGCTTGCATCACTTAGTTTTCGAAGTCTTGGATAACTCCATCGACGAATCTTTGGCAGGCCACTGTACCGAAATCAACGTCACGATTCATACAGACAATTCGATCTCCATCACCGATAACGGTCGCGGCATTCCAACTGGAATCAAGTGGGACGACAAGCACGAACCAAAACGTAGCGCGGCAGAGATCGTCATGACCGAACTGCATGCTGGTGGTAAGTTCGACCAAAACTCTTACAAAGTGTCTGGCGGTTTGCACGGCGTGGGTGTGTCTTGCGTGAACGCGCTGTCTAAATTATTGAAATTAACGATCCGTCGCGATGGCAAATTGCATACGATGGAATTTTCAAAAGGCGTCGTACAAAACCGCGAATTAGAAACTATTGACGGCGTACTCTGCTCACCAATCAAAGTCATCGGCGATACCGACAAACGCGGTACCGAAGTGCACTTCTGGGCAGATGAAGAAATCTTTACGCATGTTGAATTCCACTACGAAATTTTAGCGAAACGTATTCGTGAACTTTCCTTCTTGAATAACGGCGTACGCATTAAATTGAACGACCATCGCACCGGCAAAGAAGAATTGTTTGCATTTGAAGGTGGTACACGCGGTTTCGTTGAATACATCAACAAAAACAAATCCGTTTTGCACCCAACCATTTTCCAAGCCACGGGCGAGAAAATGTCGGACCAAGGCACCAACATTACTGTCGACGTTTCTATGCAATGGAACGACGCCTACAATGAACAAGTGCTGTGCTTTACCAATAATATTCCGCAACGCGACGGCGGTACGCACCTGACTGGTTTGCGCGCAGCGATGACACGCGTCATCAACAAATACATCGAAGAACACGAGTTCGCGAAAAAAGCCAAAGTCGAAGTCTCTGGCGACGATATGCGCGAAGGCTTAACTTGCGTCTTGTCTGTGAAAGTACCAGAACCAAAATTCAGTTCACAAACCAAAGACAAATTGGTCTCATCCGAAGTGCGCGGCCCAGTCGAAGAAATCGTCACCAAGACACTGACCGACTACCTGATGGAAAAGCCAAACGATGCCAAAATCATTTGCGGCAAAATCGTCGAGGCCGCACGTGCGCGTGAAGCAGCGCGTAAAGCGCGTGAACTCACCCGTCGTAAAGGCGTGATGGACGGTTTGGGCTTGTCTTCTAAATTGGCCGACTGCCAAGAAAAAGACCCAGCGCTGTGCGAACTCTACATCGTCGAGGGTGACTCTGCGGGTGGTTCAGCCAAACAAGGTCGTGATCGCAAATTCCAAGCGATTCTGCCTTTGCGCGGTAAAGTCTTGAACGTAGAAAAAGCACGCTTTGAAAAAATGCTGTCGAGCGAACAGATCACCACCTTGATCGCCACACTCGGCACCAGCATTGGCCCAGACGAATTCAATGTTGAAAAACTGCGCTACCACCGCATCATTATCATGACCGATGCGGACGTCGACGGTGCCCATATTCGTACGCTGTTGTTGACGCTGTTCTACCGTCAAATGCCATCCTTGGTTGAACGCGGCCACATCTACATCGCACAACCACCGCTGTATAAAGTCAAAGCAGGTCGCGACGAACGTTATCTGAAAGATGATGCCGAAGAAGCGATCTACATGACCACTGTGGCATTGAACGGCGCAGCACTCACCCCAAGCACAGGCGCAGAACCGATCGTCGGCGAAGCACTCGGCGAGTTGGTACGCCAATTCAACTTAGCCAACGCCATCATGACGCGCCTAACCCGCGTCATCGACCGCGCTGCCTTGACTGCGATTATGACTGGTGTGGTACTTAAATTAGACAATGCAGAACACGCAGAACAATCCGCACAAGAGCTCACCAAAGCCATGAACGACCCAGCGGTAAAAGCCGTCGTTCGCAGCGACGAACTCTCAGGCGCATTCAGCCTGCGCATAGAACGCATGTACCACGGCAACGTCAAAGTCAGCAGCATCGACGCCGATTTCGTCGACAGCAGCGATTACAAAGTATTAGAAAACGCCGCACAAACCTTCAAAGGCTTGTTAGGCGAAGGCGCCTTCATCCGCCGCGGCGAAGGCGAACGCACCAAAGAAATCGCAGTACAAGACTTCCACCAAGCCATGCTCTGGCTACGCGAAGAAGCCGAACGCGGCGTCACCAAACAGCGCTACAAAGGACTAGGCGAAATGAACCCAGACCAACTCTGGGAAACCACCATGGACCCAAAAGTACGCCGCTTACTCAAAGTACAAATCGAAGACGCAATTGCTGCGGATCAAATCTTTACGACCTTGATGGGCGACGATGTTGAGCCTCGTCGTGCGTTTATTGAGGGGAATGCTTTGCGGGCTGGGAATATTGACGTTTGATTTCCCGTTTCTTTCTTGTTGCTTGAAATTACTGCGCGGCATTCTTCATTCGAACATTTTATTAGAAATTTGAGTTTTTCATTTTATGAGTTCAATGATCGGGATTGACCTTTTCTCTGGTGCTGGTGGAATGTCAGTTGGTGCTGTTGAGTGCGGTATTGACGTTAAATATGCAATTGAACTAGACGTCAATGCTGCAAATACATTTCGTCGAAATCACCTAGGCACCAAGATGCTTAATTGCGATATTCGACAAGTTGGCAAACATGATTTCGATCGATTGCAAAGTAATGTTTCAAAAATAGTTTTTGGGGGGCCGCCGTGTCAAGGCTTCTCTACCTCGAATCAGACGAACAGAGGGGTCGGAAATGAGAATAATTGGTTATTCAAGGAGTACCTGAGGATTGTCAGAATTATTCAACCCGATTGGATAGTGTTTGAAAACGTTCGAGGCCTGGTGGAAACCGCAGAAGGCTATTTCTTAGAGGCCGTTCTGAAAGGCTTTCAGGAAATAGGATTTACTACGAGTTATTTTATATTGAATTCTGCTGATTACGGCGTCCCGCAGAAAAGGAATCGACTGTTTATCGTTGGCTCGCGAAATGGCTTTTTGATTGATGAACCAACCCCGGTTATATCCAGGCACGTAACGGTACGGGACGCAATCGCAGATTTACCTGATCTCGAGAATGGAAATTCCGAATGCGAAAAAAAATATGGACGTGCTGCGGACAGTAAATTTGCAAAGAGCATGAGAAAAAGACTAACAAAGTGTCGTAATCATTTAGTTACCAGAAATGCCCCGAATATTATTGAACGATACAGACATATTCCACCGGGGGGAAATTGGGAAGATATACCGCGCAGCTTAATGAAAAACTATACAGATGTTTCAAGATGCCACACTGGTATTTACAGGAGATTGTTAGCAGATGAGCCATCGATTGTAATTGGAAATTTTCGAAAGAATATGCTGATCCATCCGTGGGCCGATCGCGGTCTCTCAGTTCGTGAAGCGGCCCGATTGCAGTCATTTCCTGACTCGTTCGAATTTGTCGGGTCCATCGGATTTCAACAGCAACAGGTTGGTAATGCTGTCCCCCCTCTGCTCGCCAGAGCGGTGTTCCGTGAAATTTTGAAATTGCAAGGTGAACGTATATGACCTTGATGGCAGACATTAGCATTTTACATTTATCTGATGTGCATTTTGGTTGCCCTGATCAAAATGCGGAACAGGAGCGAATTGTTGAAGGGATCAGTGACGCCATTCTCGATGCGCAGCGAAAAGTGGATATCATTGTTTTCACAGGGGACTTGACACAGGCAGCACGGCCCAGTGAGTTCCAACAAGGGGAGGACTGGCTAACTGCTTTGGGCGAAAAACTTAACGCAAAAATTATTATCGTACCCGGTAATCATGACGCCGATAGAAGCAAAGCAAATTTGAGCATTCTCAGAACGGCATTTCCAAATCCAGAATCGTTTGGATTACAAAGGAAGGAGATATACAAGAGCCACCCCCACTTGGAACCATTCATGCAATGGTTTAAGTCTGCGAAGTCAGAGTGTCCTCGCTTTTTAAATACGTGGAGTGATAATCCCGCCATAGACACGGTCACTTTAAGTATGGCGCAAAGAGATTTAATTTTTATTTGTGTAAATACCGCACTTATTTCTTGCTGCAACCAAGATGAAGGTAATTTATGCATCGATATTGCCCCGCTGAATAGTGCGCTAAAAAAACTTAAGTCTGACTCGACTCTAATCGTCGCAGTAGGTCATCATCCATTGAAAGATCTCGCTGCATGGAATAGGCAAGAATTCAATAAGCTTTTAGGGCAAGAAACCGGTCCGCACATTTACCTTCATGGCCATGTACACGTGGACAAGTCGGAAGCTCAATATTCTGGCGATGGATCTGGTTATTTTACCGGTGTGGCGGGTGCAGCGTACCCCGGCTCCACTTGGGCAAAGTCTTTTTCTATTATTGACGTTAAGTGCGACTCTGGTGTGGTAACACCCTCGGTTTTTGTCTTTTCGGATGAGTCTGGAAAGTGGTTTATTGATAACAAGAAATCACGAGATGTAAGTGCACGGCTACCGCAAAAGAAAGTGGTAAAACCAAGTGTTGGCGTTGGGGCCATCGTGGCAAGAGGAGACTCGCATGGTGCCGAGGATGTTGATGGTCATAATAGCAAAAATTTGTACAAATTTGTGAACCCGTTCTCAGACATTATGGCCAATGGAATGGACCCAGAGGCGGTGCACAGACTATTTGTTGATCAAAGCAATTCGTTGCAAAGTTTGTCGAATCACATCGACACGATCATTGAGGGCCAACGTGGTACGGGAAAAACTATGTTACTTCGATATTTCTCGTTCGAAGTTCAAGCATCGCTACTAAAATCTGAGAAAAACGGGAAAGTGAAAAAATCGTTTGGTGAGTCCAGACTACCTTTTGGAATTTACTGTTGTCTTTCGAATGCAGGAATGAATCGTTCAGATTACGATGCTGTAGCATCTAAAGAGCGACTTGAAACGTTATTTATACATCGTTTTACAAGTTTTGTTGTCAGTAGGTTGTTTGGATCATTAATCTTAATGGCACGACAGGAGCAGCTCACACTTAGTGCCACATCAAAGATACAAAAATATGCGACTAGACTCCTGAAGCTCTCTCCTGACCTAAATAGCCTTACGTTTGAAGAATATTGCCAAGAGATTCTTACCGAATGTAATTTTATGTTAGAAGAAGTGGATGCGCACGTTGCATCGATCCTACCGGGAGGTTGCCCCAGTAATTTTAGCCCTTGGCTCTCGTTATCAAACTCATTGATGGGATTGCTAAAGCACGTAAAGGAAAGTTTGGGGCTTCAAACACCATTTTTCATTCTGATTGACGATTTTGATTTGCTCAATGCAGATCAACAGACTTCAATCTTTAAGACGGCTGCAATTCGCGATCATTCATTGGCCTGTTTTAAATTTGGCATTATGTCTGAGGGGCAAAAATCTTTTTTGGCTGGCGAGGGTAGAACTTATCGTGAAGGTGACGACTATCATTTGATCCCTTTGAACTGGCTGGATCGTGGCCTCAATCAAGATTCGGCCGGCGGCAACTATACAAGTATGGTTGACGAAATTAGTAAACGTCGGATGGAGCGCGCTGGTTGGAAACCCGAGTTGAGTTTCAAGACCTTGTTCAACAACTGGGAGCAAGGAGACAAGATTAGAAAAGATGTACGAAGAATGGCGCTTGAGGAATATGAAGCCCTTCCAAAATCATCGCGGCCACAGACGTTCGAGAGCTACTGGTCCAAACAAGGAGATGCTAAGTATTTTAGGCATTTAAAGTCGAAGAAGATTGAGCATAAATATGCAGGCCCTTCAACAATAATTGATCTCTCCTCAGGGATTTTCCGACAATTCCTAGAAATCGGGAGCGCCATAGTAAACAGTGCGTTGGCTTCTGGTTGGACACCAACATCAGATACAAAAATTGGACCTGTGGTGCAAAATCGCGCGATTCGAGCTTGGTCAAAAGATATGCTACGTAGTTTAGGGAGCTCAGGGGACGTAAGTACATTGTCGAAACGAAAATTTGAGGTAACAAGTCTTCATTTAGTGACTCTGGCTGATAGCCTTTCCCAGTTCTTCGCAAGCCGATTGTACTCCGACAGCAAAGATCCAGAGGTTATTGCTATATCGATCAAAGGTGACATTACTGCGGAGTCCTTTGCTAGGTCCTTACTTGAGGTGGCTGTACGTGAGTCGGTTTTGCAAAGACGGTCAGTTGATTACTCAAGTAAGTCCGGTAGTGAACGTCTACCAACTTTTTTGCTCAATCGCCGATTGGTCCCTCATGTAGGTATCGGAACGAAATTGCAAGGCCGACACGAGATTGATGTTGAAACATTGGTACTTGCGGCAACCGACACTCAGCGGTTTTTGGCGAAAATTAGCTCGAAAGTCGGTAAAAAAAATAATCAAATGGATCTGATATGAATCGTGTGGGATTACCAGCAACTGATTTTACGCACCGCAATCTTGGTGAAATTATTGATGGTCGATTTATTCTGATTTGTCATAGTAGTTTTGAACCTAGAGCTGAAGCCATTCTTAAGTTGAATTTTAATAATTCAGCGCTTGTCACATCATTGATTTTGGCAACGGAAGAGTCTTTGCTAAAACCCAGTTACAAAGAAAGAACAGATCGTTTGGTGAATGGCTTAGGGACCTACGCAGAATCAAAACCTAGGTTAATTAGCGATAAGCGTGCGTCGAGAATTGACTGGATTAGAAAACTTGACTTGTTTTTTGCTGAAGAAGGAATCGATTCGTTAACCGCAATTGTCGTTGACATTACAGCGTTTCCTAGGGATAGGATGTGGTATGTCCTTGATTATCTTAAGAAATTAAGGCCAGCTCGTCGCATCCATATCATATACACTGAACCAAAAAAATACAGTACAGAAATGAAGGCAGATGGTTGGTTGACAAGAGGTGTTCGGAATATCTGTGCGATTCCTGGATTCAATGGATTCCAACACACGGAGAAAAAATCTTTACTTGTACTGATGGTTGGACATGAGTATGAGCGCGCACATATAACTATAAAGAACACTGAACCACAAAAAGTCGTTTTACTTGGACAGGGCCTTGAACAATATCGAAGTGATTGCCCGAGGTTGTCCGACGAGGTGCTAGTGCGAATCGGTAAAGAGTTTAACTCAATCGTTGACCTTGCATTCGCCGCTGAAATTAATTCCCGAGACTACCTTTCAACTAGAAACACTATAGACGAGATTGTTAATCGTTACTCGTCAGAGTTTAATCTCTCAATTGCGACATTTGGTACAAAGCTACAATCCCTTGGAGCATTTTTGGCATGCAAAGAGCATCGAAAGATCAGAGCAATTTACGCCGAGCCGCAAAAATACAACGACGAGGACTACTCGCTCGATACAGGCGCTAGTTGGCACGTTGAGATCTAATTTCTAGTCCCGACATACTAAGTCTTGTTTTGTCGAAACGAACTTATGTTACTGAATCTCATGCTTAGATATTGATGAGTCTATCTGCAGGTTGAAAATCAGTCATACTCGGAACAAGGACGTTAGTTAAATCTAAAGTTCGACCGAGGTGGAATATGTTCATCAAAAAACGCTCGAAAAGTAATTACATTTTCCTTGTCTTTGTAGCAGGTCTCCTTTGCCTTCTTTAAGGACTCAGGTACAACAAGACATATCTCTTGGCGCTGCATATCATGGATAGCGTCAGCCGACACGCGGTCATCTACGGTTGCGAGAAAAAGAGAACAGTTGAACTTCTCCATTGCAATTTGTTTCCATCGTTCCCTCAGCGTCGTCTTGGCAGATAATATCAACGCGTCATTGAACGATCTTGTGGTGTCTTTCAAGGTCATTAAATTGGGTAAAACGAAGTCGGGCCTGCGACCTCCGGTGACTGCTTGTTCCTCGAATGAGATGTTGCCATCGCTTAGTAGTCGCCCGATGTGTTGCTCGAACGAGCGACCAGCGCGTGATTTTCTGTGCTGACTAGCGCTCAGAAAAGTTGCATCCAATTCTGTGAATCCTCGCACAACGGCAGTCACGAGATCAGTATTTTTCTCGGTGATGATCCTGACGACTTCTGCTGCCCTATGTCTAAGTTCCGCACGTTTGTATAACTTGTATTCGATGTCCCGGCTAATCTTCATGATGGCGTCGCCAGGATTTTCTAGCTCATATGGGTTGAGGGTTTGGAGCCCATGTTGAGCGAGGTATTCTTGTTGCGCTCGAGAGGCTAACACTGATGAAGGCGGGAGCTGTGAAACCGATGCAATAAATGCGTCTAGGGTTCCTGCCTTTAAACTTTCGCTGAGCTCTTGTATTAGCTGTTCAGATTCGTCATGCGAGGTATTTGAAATGTTCTTAGGTGCGAAGAGACCGAAATGAAAATCTGCGTTGAGATCGAAAATGGTTTCGAGGATTTCGGCTTCATCGGAGGCTGAATCGATCACCATGAACCAATGGTGTGATTCGCCATGTGATTTTTTCAAGGTGCCACCAAGTAGCATTGAGGCAGGTGTGAGCTCCGTGAAGTACTCTTTCGGAACACCCGTAAAGTGCATCTCCGAACCTTTGTTCGAATAGTGTTTCAGGTTCGATGTTTTGAACTCACCTGTTTCTGGCCAAAAGGTGCTGAACTGTGTTTCGAAAATATGTGGCTTTGCGAGATTGATATTTCGTAGCGGAGGAAAGAAGTCGGTTTCTCGAATTTCGCGAGGTATGTAGACACCGTTTTGATGGCCAAACTCCGGTCCATCAGCCCAGACACAATCGTTGCGTGATAATTTTTTGATGAAGAGCTGAGTGCTTTTCGAAATCCAAAATTGAATATTTTCTTGACTGGCTGGGATCACTAGTTTGGTCCTTCAGAGCATGATGCAGAAAAATTTGAAAGCGTGAAAATGCTAATGGAAGCGAACACTCTAAGCTGCGATTTTTGAACGTCGTGCTTTGGTAATTTCTGTTTCTGCAGTCAGATGCGGCAGCATTGCATTCGCAACATGTGACATTACATCAACCACAACAGAATTTCCAAATTGTTTGTATGCTCGCGTATCAGACACAGGTATCTTGAAGGTGTCCGGGAATCCCATTAAACGCGCACACTCTCTTGGCGTTAGACGCCGAGGATTTTTGGATTTTCCTTGGCTAACTAAAATTTCAGAACCATCTTTATAGTAACGTGCAGACAAGGTTCGTGTGACGCTCTCGTTCGTAACTAGACCAAACCCAAACCCATTTCCTTTTTCTTTGTGCTTAGCTGCATAGTTTTGCAGATAAACCCACAGATTATCGGTGAGCGTATATTTATCTAAAGGCTTTTTCTTTTTGTGATCGAAATAAGCATCGCCATCCCACGGCAAGAAAGGTTCTGTACCATCGGTTTTGTGTAGGATTTCGCCAAGCTTTCGTTCACCTTTAGCGGGTAAATCTAATTGGTGTAAATCAAAATCTACTTTCAAATCATTACGAAAGCCCACGATAATGATCCGTTCTCGATGTTGTGGGACAAAGTGCGCACCGTCGATTACGCGATAGCTGATGCTGTAACCTAAATTGATAAGCCAACGTTTTATGACATCAAATGTTCGGCCTTTATCGTGCGAGGTTAAATTCTTCACATTTTCGAGCAAGAATGCTTTCGGCATTTTGTGATCAATAATTTTGCAAATATCAAAAAAAAGTGTACCTTGAGTTTCGTCTGCGAAACCATGTGCTCGACCGAGTGCATTCTTTTTTGATACCCCCGCGATAGAGAATGGCTGACAAGGAAAACCGCCAAGCAATACATCATGGTCAGGAATATCTACCGCTTGAATCTGGGTAATATCGCCATTAATTTGATGGTTGTTCGGGTAATTGTAAAGGTAAGTCTTTTGTGCGTACGTGTCCCATTCACTGGTAAAAACGCAATGACCGCCTATGCTGTCAAATGCCTGGCGTATGCCGCCAATACCCGCAAATAGATCAATAAAAGTAAATGGGGCATCTTTTCCTGCATTGGGATCATTGTTCTCAAGAGGAAGAATTTGTTGAAGTGCGTATGATAAGTATGGCGGCGGGTCACTCTCACGCGCTTCCCATCTACGTACTTGGCGAGCATTAACACCAAGTATGGTAGCGATGTCCTCTTGACTTTTGAGTTTACGCGCGGCGGCTAAATATTTAAGTACTGCTTCTGAATCGTGATGATGAAACGTGTGTGACATTGATGCCTCGCTGGGAATTTTATAGGACAATACGTCCTAAATTATTCCTAGTCAAGTTTTACTGGATGTAAACACAGTAATTGTATCAAATGTCGGTTTTTACTGAATGACGTACGCGTTATTTTATCAATTAGGGCATAGTAGATTGGTCATGTACTCGTCAGCCTTCTGTTGAGCTAGCCTCCGCGAAAACTCCAAGCCATTCCCTAGTTCCTCGGTTCCCAAACTCACAGACCATACAAACCCACCACGCCAACGATCTGGATTTTGTTCAACATTAATTTCATAACAGTTTAAATCTTGAATCGCGTTGTACTCGGTCATGTGCAATTGTTGCATTTCCATATTTCATCTCCAGCCATTAAGGTGAGACTATATGATGCTTCTCGAGCGATTAGACGTCTACGGACTATGAGTCACATATCGAAGAAACTCAATTTAAAATTTGACTCTAGTTTCCACGGAAACCAAACTGCGAACATCCAATAAACGATGTACGCCATGAAACCCACATCAAAACCCACCACCAAACCCCATTTGCCCATCACTTTTCTGGCGTTGAAACTTGCGAATACATTGCAAATTGAGGTCGATCTCCCTCGGCTACGCCACAAATCCCACATTAATGGTGAAATTACTAGACGGACGATGCGCCATTGCATATTCTTTCAATATGGCAAATAGTTGCAGCTAAGTGCATACTTTGTTCATCTTGTGTCTTCGATAATTTGGCGCATTTCAACCATATAATTGCTATTTTTATCTTAGGCGAACTGCAACTGTTTTCGCACTACTTATCAAATATCGGGCAACTACCAAGGTTTTTTCGCTATTGTGTTGATCGTTCTAAGCGTCGATCAGTACGGGGCAAGCCTTCAGTTCGATGATATTCGATGTAAAGATTAAACCTATTTCGAGCGTCGCAGATGTGCAACCCCATCGCTTGAAATCGCTGTATTTTTGTAGAGGAGTTTGTAATGGATCAAAGTGAAAAAAATGTCGTGTATGGCACGGAAGACCTGCTCACCGGTTTGTGCAATTCGGTCACACGGGTACTGAATGTCGCCACGCAAAGTAAGATTCATTATTCCGCCATGGTGCAACGTATTACCAAGATTGGCTTGAAACCGGATATCGGTTGTTTCGTTTTGTTTGATGGTGGTTTTTCTGGTTTGGTGGTGTTGAATTTTTCTGGCCCAGCAGCGATGGAAATTTATGCCAAATACATGCTGACGATGGGTATGCCAGAATCTGAGTTGGCATCGGCATTTACCTCGGATGAAGTCGCGAATATCTTGGGTGAATTGATGAACCAAATCGTTGGCGATTTCACTGGAAAAATCCGTCGCGAATTGCAAACTAATATCACCCAAAACCAACCAAAAATGTTAGTGCTGACCAAGCAGGTGATGTTGAGTGTGGATACGCCGTTAGATCGCCCAGAGATCCGCCGCGTGTCCTTCTTCACCGAGAACAATAATATCTTTTATCTCGAATTGGCGATCGATCGCACCGAGTTCATCAAGCTGCATGATTTTGATGTGAGTGAAGTGCCAGATCCAGATGATTTGCTCGAATTCCAACAAGCAAATCAAGGCAAATCGGCACCCGCTGCGGCCGCCGCTGGTGATGATGATAGTGATGAATTGCTGCGTTCATTAGGTATGTAAGCACCACCAGTCAGTAATACAAAAAGCACTGCAAATAAGCACAACAAATACGCGCATCACATCATGCCAAACATTGATGTGGTGCGTGCAAACTCAAATCATTCCGCAGCTGCGCAATCACGGCTACGCGCTTTAGCTTTGATATCCGAAACTAAAATCAAACTCATTAATCACCTGCAAAAATATTTGTAAGGCAGGATTATTATCGCCATCACGCCACAGCATGAGTAGATCCGATGTCGGTGGAATTTTGATGAAATGAACTGCGTGCTTTAAGTGATGCGAGTATGAAATCGGCATGATGGAAATGCCCAAACCTTTTGCCACTAAGCCAAGCAAGGTGACGCCAAAATCCGATTCGGCGTAAATGATAGGATCAAAACCAGCTTCTTGAAATATCGCTCTGAGTTGCGATGCGTGTTCACTCTTACCATTTAACGCGGGCAAGACAAATTCTTCGTGTCGCAATTTGTACAAGTCTTTTAGCTTTAATTCTGTTTTATTGGCGAAGCGATGCTGGGCGGGAACTACCAAAGCGAAGTTTTCTGTCATTAAATGGGTTGATCGCAAATCCTTAGCTTTGGCGGTTTCACGATTGAAGGCAATATCAATTCGGTGCGATTGCAAAAATGGATCAACATCGGCGGCATCAACCTCAAGCATGTGAGCGATGATATGCGGGTGCTGCTGATGTAAGGCTAGCAGCAAATCGGGCAGTACAGAAAAGGTGATCGAGGCTGGATGCCCTATCCGTATCGCTCCAACTTCGCCCGATGCGATCATGCTGGCGCGCCGCGTTACGCTATCGTAGTCGGCCAACAATTTGGCATATTGATCGCGCAAGAATTCGCCTGCGGGCGTCAATTTGACATTGCGCTTATCGCGTTCAAACAAATCAAAGCCGAGTTCTTGTTCCATGCTTTTGATATGCCGACTGAGCGCAGATTGGGTGATGAAAACTTTTTCTGAAGTTTTCCAAAAATGCAGTTCATCCGCCAATGTCAGAAAGTATTGGATTTGTTGAAAATTCATTGTGATCGCTCTCTAGCTGTATATGGCGCTGATCGATTTAATTCATTATCCGCATTAATCAAATCGAATTTAGCATTTTTACGCATTAAACAGAAGTGTACATTAAGCCTCTGTTCAGCTATTTACCTATTCACTTAGTCGATCGACATCAGCACAATCGGCATGAATACCAACCCAAGGACAATGTATGGAAAAGCAGGCCATCAAACAAGATCGCTATTTAAATAGCTTAGGCTGGAGCGGCGGCATCGTTTGCTTAATCGCGTATGGATTGAATACACAAGAAATAATCACAAGCACTTCGCTAGCTTTTTTGCTGATGAATGTATTTGGATGCTGCTGCTTGATTTATTACACCTATAAAAAAGAAGCCTTTGCCAATACGTTTTTAAACGGGGTGTATTTATTCATGACCTTGCTTGCATTAAGCAAACAACTTTAGGAGTGCAACGTGATCCAACTAATCAGAACCGACTCGCAAGACCCGCATTTTCAAAACTTGGTAATCGAGCTTGATCGTTATTTGGCTACCACCGATGGCGATGAGCACGCGTTTTATGCGCAGTACAATAAATCCGATAGTTTGAAATACGTGGTCGTTGCCTTTGACGGTGAGCAAGCAATCGGCTGCGGTGCGATTAAGCCTTATGCAGATTCAGTGATGGAAGTAAAACGCATGTATGTGGCACCTGTCGCGCGCGGTAAAGGTGTGGCGTCGATTATTTTGCAAGAACTAGAGTCATGGACGCGCGAGCTAGCGCAACAAAAGTGTCTTTTAGAAACGGGCGTGAAACAGCTTGAAGCGATTCGTTTGTATCAAAAAAATGGCTATCAAGTTGTGCCCAACTATGGCCAATATCAGGGCATGGCAAATAGCGTTTGTTTTGAAAAATCGGTGTAAGGCAGGCGCGTTAAAATCATCACTCACCACCTTGCAATCGATTAGAATATTTCCACTCATGATCGTCAGGAAATCACTATGGAAATGAAACGAATTAATGCAGGCAAGCTACGTGCGATCGGCTATGAGCTGCGCGAACGGACACTACGGGTCGAGCTTGATGATGGCACAGCGATTGATTACGCTGGCGTTGGTCAAGAAACTTGGCGTCGTTTATCGACAGCGTCATCTAGCACAGCGTGGAGTTTTTATCGCGACAATATTGAGGAAGAGTTTCATGGCAAACGCAGTCGGGTAAATAATCAATCCTTAAGCAATCGAGCGGCCTTAGAAAATCTGTTTAAAGCTAATGATGGTGAGGCTGAAGATTGAAAGCATGTGTGTGACTTACACAAATCACGCCGATTGTCAGAATTCTCGTACCTAGATTTTGTCGCTGCCTTAAAAAATCGGTGGGCTTCTGAAAAGAAAATTGATGCGTGATATGATCTTTTTCGCTTTTTGAATAAGTAAATCAACTTTGCTTATTTACTTTGTTCCTTTCACCTAATTCAGGGAATTTCTATGCCAAAACTTAAAATCACCTATTTCGACATGCACGGCGGCCGTGCAGAACCAGTTCGCCTTGCATTGGCGATTGGCGGTGTAGATTTTGAAGATCACCGCTTTGCTTATCCAGAGTTTGCCGCAGTTCGTAAGACTACGCCATTTGGTCAAGTACCAACGCTAGAAGTTGATGGCGTGCAGATTACCCAATGCGATTCAATGCTGCGTTACGCTGGCAAACTGGCTGGCTTGTACCCAGAAGACGCCTATCAAGCGCTGTTATGTGATGAAGTGATGTATGTGGTGGAAGAAGCTGGCGTCAAGATGGGGCCAACTTACCGCATGACTGGCGAAGAACAAAAAGCAGCGCGTTTGGCTTTGGTCAATAGCTCTATGCCTGTGTATTTGGCTTGGTTAGAAAAGAAATTGCAAGCAAATGGCGGTAACTATTTTGCCGATAATCGTTTGACGGTAGCTGATTTAAAAGTGTTTGTGGACGTACGCACACTGAACTCTGGTCGTCTTGATCACGTTCCAACCGATTTGGTAGAAAAAGTCGCGCCAGCCTTGAATGCACATGCTAAACGTATTGCGGAACATCCAGCGGTAGTCGCTTACTACGCTAAGTTTGCGAAATAATCTAAGCTTATATTTTGTATTGAATGCGCAGCATAGTCTCGCAAGTAAATACATTAAGTAGATACATAATCGGAGGCACTCGCCTCCGATTTTTTTACTGATTTTTAGCTTTGATTTGGATTAACTTGTGCTGAAGTATTTGTACCTGCCTCTTCATCAACAATCGGCAAAGTAAACCAAAATTGCGTACCCACATCGACTTCCGATGTAAATCCAATTTCACCACCCATCGCTTCTACGATCTTCTTGGTGATGTTCAAGCCCAAACCGGTTCCGCCCTGCTTTCTGGTGCTTGCGCTATCGGCTTGCGAAAATGCTTCAAACACGCGTGAATGAAACGCCACAGGCATGCCACAACCATAGTCTTGAATTTCAACGCGCAACTGTTTACCACATGCTTGCACACGAATATCGACCGACTTTTCTGGCGCAGAAAATTTTGCTGCGTTCGACATCAAATTCGCCATCACTTGCATCAGTCTTTGATAATCAGCTCGCACTAAAGGCAAACTAGGGTCGGGGCTATACGCGTACTGCACTTGATAATTCGCCGCATACGGAGAGTTAACCGTGATAGCATCTTGCATCATCGCGTTGACGTTAATGTCATCTAAATGCAAAGTCATTTTGCCGGATAATAATTTATCCATATCCAAAATATCATTCACCAACACCAATAGCCGCTGGCTATTTCGATGTGCGACTTTGACAAAATCCATCGCCTTTGCAGGCAACTCTCCGAGTACGCCAGCTTCTAGCAAACCCAAGGCACCGCGTATCGAGGTCACTGGGGTGCGTAGCTCGTGGCTCACGGTAGAAATCAATTCTGCTTTGATCCGCTCTAACTCTTTGTGTTGCGAGATATCGGTATGGGTTCCTATCATGCGCAATGCTTTTCCATTGGCATCACGCACCACCACTTTACCGCGATCTAATACCCACAAATAACTACCGTCCTTGCAGCGAAACCGATGTTCATTAAAAAACGATTCTGTCGTGCCATCCAAGTTTGCCTGAACATCTGCCAACACTTGCGGAAAATCATCGGGGTGTACTCGGCTCGACCACTCTGTCAATTCGTTACCAATTTCGTGCTCTTCATATCCCAACATCGATTTCCAACGCTTGGATAGAATCACTTTATTGGTTTGCAAATCCCAATCCCACACACCATCGCCACTGCCATCAAATGCAAAAGCCAAGCGCTCTTCTGCTACCCGCATCTCTTCTAAGGCGATGCTCGTAATTCTGTTCGATGCTTGCATCGCCAAGGCATTATTTTTACTAACCGTGATATCAACGCGAATAGAAATGTATTTCTCAATTTGACCTTGCGCGTTAGTCATCGGCGCGATGAAAGTATCGACCCAATAAATCGAACCATCTTTCGATCGATTGCATAGCTCTCCACGCCAAGCTTGGCCGTTAGAGATCGTATTCCACATTTCTTCCCAAAAATGTCGATCCTGCATTCCCGAACTAACGATGCGATGATTTTTACCGATTAGCTCATCGCGAGAATAGCCACTACGACGGCAAAACGCCTCGTTCATATCTAAGATATTTCCATCGGGATCGGACACCGAGACGATTGCATGCAAATTCAAGGCATTTAACAACGCATCTTTATCGCGCACGGCTTCACCCAATTTATTTGCTAAGTGATTGAAAGTGTCGGCGAGTTGTTCGATCTCGCGATAAGTTGGATCAATCACTGGCATCGCTTGCCTTGTGTGATCGGCATCTAAATTAAAGCCAGCGATATTGCGCGTAATATCCTCAATAGGTTTGGCGATTTTATTCGACAAGGCCACCGCAAAAATCGCACCTAGAGCACTCAACAAAATCAAGATCAAAAAAGCGATGCCACTCAATGCCTGCGCTGGCATAAAGGCTTCTGCTTGATTGACATGCGCCATGATGCAACCACCACCGATTTCTTTCACATAACGGAAGCCGTGAATAATCGGCACATCACGATAATCTAGATCGAGGGTTTCACCATTTTCTTCTGACAAACAGCGTTGCATAGGATTGGTTGAAATCGGTTCAGTACCATGTCCTTGAAATGACTTATATCTGGCGCTCGTAATAAAAAAGCCTTTGGCATTCGTCAAAAAAGTTTCACCCGAGTTGCCTAACTCACGCGGCTGCACAAAAATAAACTGCAATGAACTCGCTGAATAGCTGAGCATCAATGTACTTTGACGCTGTTGATTTTGATCTTGATTTTGAACCTTTGCACGCATTAAAAAGCTAGGAACACGCCCTTGCTCGCGCGGCAAAAAGTAGGCCAATTGATCGGGCAAAAATGGCACATCTACTTGCGCACTAGGGCGCAATTCACCGACCTGTATTGTTGTCTTATCCGCGCCAACAAAGATCGCTCCTTCGGCGCGTTCTCTTTGTATGAGACTGGCTAAACTAGCTTCTATACAAGCACGATTTGTCTTTGAAATTGCCTGTGAGTTTGTCTGGGATGCAGCACAACGCTGCTGCAATTGCGCGAGTTCCGTATCAAGACGTTGTTGATTTTGTTGCAGCAGACTGCTCAAGTGTTCATAACGATGCTGCGCAGAAGTACCAACCACCTCAATCGCATGACTGCGGGTTAAATGATGCACCGTAAAATAGGCGAGGCCGACGATGACGCTACCAGGAACAAGTAAGCATAGAAAGATGATCAGCGCCAAACGCCACCTTAGCAAGGCTTTCGTTTTGATTACCACTTAAGTCTCCAGCATTGTGCTTAGATAGTAAACCAGTTCACCGTCAGATGGCGGTGTTGCTAGCCGAAATTTCATGCAAAAACTTATTTGCAGAGTGAATTATGCTGTGAACTGTGGAGCAAAGTGTCGTATTCAGAGACGAGAAATCAACTGTATACCAATTCTTGATAAACCTGCTGTGATGGTCACATTCGACTAAAATGCTGGTCTCTTGCATTTTGAATCGCATTTGACCACGAGCTTGTGGCGACGCTACCACCTAACATGATTTTGAAACATCCTCCGCACGCTGTCTCACGTTTACGTTCTGCACGTTTAGAACGTAGCACCCGCCCTTTTCTCGCACGTGGCGGCCCAAGTGGTGAGCGATGCCCAGGGTGTCGTTTGATATTGAGCCACTGCTTTTGTGCGTTAAGAACGATCGTGCCGACTCGCGCCGCGGTTTGCTTATTGATGGCGGAACATGAGACGCTCAAGCCAAGTAACACTGGTTGGATAATCGCAGATGTGATCCCAGAAACCACCGCGTTTGGCTGGGCGCGCACCAGTGTCGATCCTGCCTTACTCGCACTATTGGCAGATCCCCAATGGCAAGCATATGTGGTGTTTCCTGGTGAGTTTGTTGAACCAGAACGTGTGGTGTCTGAACTACTCACTGACGAAGAACGTCATCCCGAGATGAATACGGGTAAGCGCCCATTATTTATCTTGCTTGATGCAACTTGGCCCGAGGCGCGCAAGATCTTTAAAAAGAGCCCTTATCTGAATAACTTGCCGGTATTAAGTCTGAAACCCGATCAGTTATCACGTTATCGCCTACGACGTTCGCGGCGTGACGATCACTTATGTACGTCTGAAGTAGCAGCGCTCTGTTTAGAATTAGCGGGCGAACATCTGGCAGCGCAAACCTTGTCCGCTTATTTAGATGTGTTCACGGAACACTATTTAAGCGCGAAACAACAACGCCCTATCGATCCTACCGACGCGATTCACCAACATTTGTTACAGCTTCGTACACAGATTAAATGAGCCAAGTAGTAGCGTAAGCCACAGCACAAGTGCGCAGATTCAAACAACGACCGCACAAAAACAGATAAACTAGCGCCTTTCGTCTTTGGCCTTGCGCTAGAGACCTCGTTTACTTTTTTTAAAGATAGCCATTTTATGACTGATACTAGCAAACCTGCATTCCCTGACCGCCTCTCAGTTGACCCTCGTAGTAAATTTTATGTTGCCGAGATTTTTGAACACGAAGTTGGTATTTTGTTAAACGGCAAAGAGCGTCTTGGCGTTGAAGAATACTGCATTAGCGAAGGTTGGATCACCGTACCAGCTGGCAAAACTTTGGATCGCAAAGGCATGCCAATGATGATTAAAGTAAAAGGTGTTGTCGAGCCGTTTTACCGTTAATTGTTAACACGCGAACACGCTAACCAGCATAGAGAGTATTTTCATGTCCACACTTGCAGCAGCGATTGAATTTGCCACCCGTGCCCATGCAGGGCGTATTGGTGAAGATGGCGATCCTGAAATTTTTCACTCTATGCGCGTAATGTTGCGCTTACAAGATGAGCTAGAACGTCAAACCGCCATCTTGCATGATGTGATTGAAGATGGTGGAAAAACGCCAGAAGATTTGCGTGCTGCTGGCTTTACGGAAGAAGTGATCGAGGCGGTGCAAACCTTAACTGGGCGCCCGAATGAAAGCTACGACGCATACATTCAACGGGTAATCCAAGTGCCATTGGCAACCCGTGTCAAACAAGCCGATGTCGCAGAACATGCTTCTGTGGTCAGTAAAATGGCCGTCAACGATGAACAGATTAGCCGCATGGGCAATTATCAACGAGCGCGCGCCACACTTGCTGCGGCCTTGCGCTCGTTTTAATTCATTTCGCTTCACTGATTTGATTTATTGATTCACGTCACCCATTCGCACTGCCCATATCAATTTATTGCTTGGTATGGGTGATGCGCTTTGCTTAGGTATTTTTGCGCCACGCCGTCACGTTGGCCGGTACGTTTTCAATAAACATCATCCCCGACCAAATCTTGCTATAGCCAGCAGGCGGCTGGTCGGTACTCAAACTCAACTTGAGCGCGTTTGGTTGGGCTAAATCGAGTTCTTCGAAATTCATTTGGTTTATATTTTTTGTCGGCGTACTGACCATTGCTGCATCAAGAAATTGCGCGAACCTTAGCTCAAAATTGGTAATTGCTAATTCTGTTTTTTGTAAGGACAAATTGCCATCACTTTGCGCTTGTATGTTTGCCATACTTTGCTCCCTTATATCGAGGATTTGTTTGCGATCAAATCATTGTTGAAGATGTTTTTTTTGTTGCTACTTACTGCCCTGTTCTGGCGAATTGACAGCGATACCTGCAGCGGTGAGCGCATCTCGCCATAGGCTATCTTTGCTGCTGCCAGAATTGCGGAATTCACGCGAGATCGCTGATTTAGCCGTGGCGAAGTCGGTGTAAGTTGCAGGTGCTCCGGTAACTTTGCTCAACACCGCATTGATTTTTTGCAGATTCTCTGGTGTATCTGCTGCCAAAGTTTTTAATGCATCCGCTAAATTTTTGGTCTCTGCCAACTGCGCTTCGGTGGGCACGCTTAACTCACGAATGTTTTGCGTCGCTTGCTTGTCTTTGTTGAATGAATCGACTTGGATCGCATCAATCGCACCGATTAAAGTGCCTGCCATTTCATAGGCATTCAAATCGTCTAGCGCTCTGGTCAAGGGATAATCTTCTATGCTCTTGGCGCTGCCTTTTAGAATCTCAATCAAGATTTGTTTGCGCTGCGCGTTCATGGTCGCAACTAAGGCTGGAATTGTTTTGTCAAAGTAAAAGTATTTGTCGATAGTCGCCTTGCCACCGGTGATGCCTGCCGCGGCCAAAGCAATATTGGTCTTGGCGCGCATCGCACCAGTTGCTGCGCTGGCTAAATTCAAGCCTATCAATACGCCATCGGTACCCGCATCTAAATGTTGCTTGTCTACGCCGAGATCACGTACAAAACGTTGATAACGAATATTGTATAAAGCCAATCGACCATTAATAAATTCGTTACGCTGTTGCGCCGTCGGATTACTGCCATAAGTTGAGAGCTTGGCAGCAGTTTGATACATGGTTTCTAGCGCTTTTAGATCTTCATCGTAACTAAACGCAGGCGCTGGCGCACCACCGTTTTGCATCGTGCTACATGCGCTTAATGTAAATACAGCAAACCCACACAAAACCGCACGTCGCGTTTGTGCTACCAATAAACCTAACGAACGGAACGAGGGCACTTGCTGCATCGGTCTGCCTGCTTCAAATTGTCTTACTAGATGACTCATGGTTATTTCCCTCCCTGATCAATACTTTGGATAGCCTGCGCTTTTAATTTGGACTAAAGAACAATAGCAATAAAATTTAATAAAAACGAGTGTCATTTTAATTAACAAATGAATTTTATTCGTTGGCTCTCACTTTTGAGGCTAAGGCGCGACACTGAAAAGTCATTTGAAGTTGGACATGCATAAGTTGTGCCAGTGATATGCCAAGGAACTAAGATTGACCATAAAGGACTAAGCTCATCAAGCTCGATAAAAATGTTTGCCAAGCAGTGATACGCATCTGCTTACCTGATCCAATTCACTAACGAGAACTGCATGCGATGCACTTGCGATAAACATGCGGGTAAGGAATACTAGCCATCGTTGCCAATTTAAAATTTCACGAAAACAATACGGCCAATTTAATAGAACTCTGATTGAGGAATAATCGAATGAAACCTTTAAGTCTTTCCCTCTTAATCGCTGCGGCATTAGGCAGCTCTGTCACACTACCAGTACCTGTCAACGCAGCTACAGCATCAACTGAAAAGCCAGCGGCTAAAAATCAAAATAAAGCGGCCAAAGCCAGCCTGAAAGTGGACTACCAAAAATTCACGCTCGCTAATGGGCTTGATGTGATTTTGCATGTCGATCGCTCTGATCCTGTGGTGGCAGTCAATCTGACTGCGCATGTTGGCTCCGCAAGAGAGAAAGCTGGTCGTACTGGTTTCGCACATTTGTTTGAACACTTATTGTTCTTAGAATCTGAAAATCTAGGTAAAGGTGGCTTAGATAAAATGTCGGCGCGCATTGGCGGCTCTGGCGCCAATGGTTCGACTTCACAAGACCGTACCAATTATTTGCAAACCGTGCCCAAAGACGCTTTAGAAAAAATGATTTGGGCAGAAGCCGACAAACTGGGCTGGTTTATCAATACCGTGACGGATCAAGTATTAGCGAAAGAAAAGCAAGTCGTTAAAAACGAGAAGCGCCAAAGCGTCGACAATAATCCTTATGGACATACTTCCTACGTGATCGACAAAGCGCTCTACCCTGCGGATCATCCCTACAACTGGCAAGTGATCGGCTCACTAGAAGATCTACAAAACGCGACCGTGGATGATGTCAAAGAATTTTTCCGCCGCTGGTATGTGCCAAACAATGTGAGCTTGGTGATTGCTGGTGATTTTGATCCTGCCCAAGCGAAGAAGTGGGTAGAAAAATATTTTGGCGAAATCCAACGTGGTGAAGAAATCAAACCGCTACCAAAACGTGCAGGCGTAGTGAAAGAAACCGTCAAGCTCTATCACGAAGATAATTTTGCGCGCGTTCCTGCGTTGACCATGGTCTGGCCTGCGGTCGAACAATTGCATGCCGATTCTTATGCGCTCGATGTATTGAGTCAGTATTTATCACGCGGTAAAAAAGCACCGTTTTATCAAGTATTGGTTGAAGATAAAAAGCTCACATCTAACGTCAGCATTGGCAATCGTACCGGTGAGTTGGCTGGTCAATTTATGCTGAGCGTACGTGCATTTGATGGTAAATCTTTGGACGAAGTCGCTGCGGCAGTGAGCCAAGCCTTTGCAAAATTTGAGAAAGAAGGTATCTCCGATAAAGATCTCAACCGCATTAAAGCAGGACAAGAAACGCAGTTCTACAATTCGCTCTCTAGCGTGCTCGGCAAATCTGCGCAATTGGCGGAATACAATTACTTGACGGGCAATCCTGGTTTTGTTGAGCAAGACATCAAAAACATTTTGGCGGTGACGCCCGCTGATGTGATGCGTGTTTATGAAAAGTACATCAAAGGCAAAAACTATGTAGCGACCAGTTTTGTACCAAAAGGCAAAGTCAATCTTGCTTTGAGCGGATCAAGCAAAGCCGAAGTGGTGGAAGAAAAAATTGTACAAGGTGCAGAAGCCGCAGTTGATCCAAATATCAATGCCAGCTATACCAAAACGCCATCGAAGATCAAACGCGATCAAGAGCCTGCCTACGGTGCTGCGGCTGAGGTGAAAGTGCCTAAGGTATGGGAAGGCAAACTGCAAAATGGTTTGCGTGTGTATGGCATCCAAAATGATGAAGTGCCCTTAGTGCAGTTTGAAATGCAAATTGATGGTGGCTTACTTTTGGAAGACATCAACAAAGTCGGCGTCGCCAATTTAATGGCACGCATGATGACACAAGGTACCGCAAAGAAAACACCGCAAGAATTAGAAGAAGCAATACAACAGTTGGGCGCATCGATTGCGGTGACTGCACGTACTGAAGACATTCGTATCACCGTCAACACTTTAGCCCGCAACTACCAGGCAACTTTGGCCTTGCTTGAAGAAATTCTGTTAGAGCCGCGTTGGGATGAAAAAGAATTTGCCTTGTTAAAGCAAAACATGCTTAGCCAAATTCGCCAACAAGAAGCCAATCCTAACGTTGTTGCCGCAAATGCTTATAACAAGCTGATTTATGGTGATAAAAATATTCGCTCACGCAATATTTTGGGCTCAGAAGAAACTGTTAAAGCAATCACGATGGATGATTTGAAAGCGTATTACCAAAAAAATCTGTCGCCATCGGTAACCCGTATGCATGTGGTCGGTGCCTTACCAAAAGCGACCGTCGAGAAGTCATTAGCGCAATTGGCGACGAAATGGCAGGCGAAGAAAGTCGAACTACCTGCAGCGAATCTAGTTGCGTCAGATGCGCAGCAAACGCAAGGGAAAGTGTATTTTGTGGATATTCCTGACGCGAAGCAATCCGTTTTACAAATTGGCTATCCTGCACTGGCAGCAACCGATAAAGATTACTACCCAGCGAATGTGATGAACTATATCTTAGGTGGCGGCGGCTTTGCTTCGCGTCTCACTCAAGAGTTGCGCGAAGGTAAAGGCTACACCTATGGCATTCGCTCTGGCTTTAGCGGCACCAAGAGCATCGGTGATTTCAGCATTAGCAGCGGCGTTCGCACCAATGTGACGCTTGAATCAACCCAATTGATCAAAAAAATCCTGCAAGACTTCACTGTCACTTATTCAGATGCCGATTTAGAAACGACCAAGAGTTTCCTCATCAAGAGTAATGCGCGCGCATTTGAAACCGCATCAGCCAAACTCGGTATGTTAGATAACATCAGCAAATATGGCTGGACCGCAAACTATGTGAAAGAGCGCGAACAAATCGTCAAAACCATGACGGTAGATCAAATCAAAGCACTGTCACAGAGATACCTCGATCCAAACAAGATGATCTGGTTAGTGGTGGGAGATGCAAAAACCCAATTACCACGCATGAAAGAATTGGGCTTAGGTGAGCCTGTGTTGTTGAGTAAATAGCGTAAGGTTTTGGGCATGGTTGAACCATGCCCAAATTGCCTTAATTTATAATTCGCATTTAGAAGAAATGATTTTTTATTTCAAGAGTCGATCACCGTTCAGGCATGGATAACATCCCCTCTCCCGCAAGCGGGAGAGGGCTAGGGAGAGGGAAGTTCAGACAAGCCACAGCATATTTGAATGACACTCCACCGAAATCTCCACACAAGCTACTACTCGCACAAGCTTTACATCTACGATGTGCACTCCCCCAAACATAAATCCTCAACTCAATACCAAGTTTGTCCGTACACGACCATTATTCAGTCTCCTCTACAGTAGTTTCTAAAAGCCGACCAAAGAAATTGAGCACTTAGACATTAACGCACCTCACTATTTGCTGACTCACTCATTCCCCCTCTTCCGCCAACGGGAAAATCGTTTTCGCACATGAAACGACAAATTTCAAAATCTTTTAAAATTTTATGTAAAGGATGCTTGACAAAGATTTTTTTTGGTTTAATATGTCAAACATGCTTTACACATTAAGCGAAATGCAGCGAAATGCAAGTAGCGCTGAATGAACGAAGTAGAGAGCAAAATAAGATTAAATTGGCAGCTGATCATGGAATTTTCCATCGCTGCTTATTTTTTAAATTCGCATGTCAAGCGTGCTTTACATGCAAGTAAGCGTAGCAGTAGTAGAAATTACGTAGTCTTTTTTTAGTAGCAAGGTGTCTTTGGATTCCCTGCTTTTTTTATCGCCCGCGGTGTCAACTTTACTTTACATCAGTGGCAAAAACATTCAATTAATTCATTTAAGGAGAACACCATGAACAAGCTCACAATCAACGCACAATCTCGCAACGAACTCAACGCAGCAATTATTTTGGCAGCACTGATCTGGTCTTTGATCATGATTTTTGCAGATGAAATTGTTACCGCTCACAGCCGTCATGCATTGAACTTGCTGCCTTTATTGCCTGTGACAATTTTTAGTATGGCTTTACTTCGTCATTACAAGCGTTCAGCGATTGAACAAGTAAAACAGCAAACGCAAAACATCGTTGCAGCAGGATTGGCGACAAGTCTGTTTGCTGCATTCTTCAGTCAAGCAGCTGGCGGTGGTTTTACACAAATCAGCGCGATCACTATCTATTCTTGTTTTGCAATTAGTCTGTGCGGCATTAACAGTGTGCGCAAACACTTTCAGTTTTAATTTTAGTTCTATCCAATGATCTCAAACCCAAACATCTATTCAAGAAGCGAGAACATCATGACATTGAGCAAAGTAATCCAAATCAGTTTTTCCACTATCGTGTTTGTCGCATGCACCGTGGCGACAGCTTATCAAGTAGCGATGGCAGCACCAGCAACGACAACAACTACAACTGCAAGCGCTGCGGCCAAAGTCGAACAATTTCAAGTGGGCAGTATGTATGTCGAAAAATATGCAAACGCGAATGCGAAAGGTGCTCCAGTCATTTTGATTCCCGGCTTATCGAGCGGTGGCTATGTATGGGATGACACGGTCAAACATCTACAAAAAGAGCACGAACTATATGTCATTACATTGGCTGGTTTTAATGGCAAACCAGCGATGGCAGGTCCAAAGATGGCGAAGGCAAAGGAATCCTTATTGACCTTGATCCAAACCCAAAAAATTCACAAGCCAGTGTTGGTTGGACATAGTTTGGGCTCAGCTTTATCGATCTGGTTCGCCCAATCACATTCCGATTTAATTCGTGGTGTGTTTGGTGTAGATGGTTTGCCCGTGTTCCCACGTTCAGAAAATATGAATCAAGATCAACGCAATGCAATGGCAGATAATTTGCGTGTGCAAATGGGTAGTGCCGATCAAAAAACCTATGCACAGCAACAAGTCCAATACATGCGCACAATGGGTGTGGTTGATGTGCAATTGGCCGATAAGATCGCTGCCTTAAGTGCACAAAGTGATCCTGCTGCTAGCGCCGAATACATGGCAGATTTATTCCGCCTCGATTTGCGCAAAGACTTACCAGCAATCAGCGTGCCACTGGCGATGGTGTCACCCTACTACGCACCAGATTTCGCTGCATCTAATCTCTCCGCCGAGGCAAAACACGCTTATTACGAAGGCTTAATGAAAGGTACACCGAAATTACGCATGGTACCAATCGCTGGCGCCCGCCACTTCCCTATGTATGACCAAGCGCAAGTGTTTCAGGAGAAGTTGGCTGAGTTTATCAATAGCTTATAGAACAGCGATAAACGCTTAAATGTAATAAGCAAGAACAAACATCCATCGTTCAAAAAATGCCGCGGTTTATTCGACGCGGCATTGTCATTTTTACAGAAGATATTTTTTTACTACCGAAATACTTGCTATTCCAAGCTAATTCCATGATTTTTAAGCGAAAAATTGCAAAGCCATTAGGCAGAAACGGTATCTAAGAGTAAACTACGGCCTTATGCTTTTTCGCATCCTGTGAAAAACGCGCCTCTTGTACCCGATGTTCCTCTAGTGAGCCCGCCCCATGTCTGAAGCCCAATTATCCCCTTCTATCACCTTTGCCGACCTGCAATTGAGTGATGCCATCCAACGCGCATTGAGCGACGTTGGTTACGAATCGCCATCGCCGATTCAAGCTGCAACGATTCCTACATTATTGGGCGGTCGTGATGTCTTAGGTCAAGCACAAACAGGTACGGGTAAAACGGCTGCATTCGCCTTGCCTATTTTGTCGAATATCGACATTCACCAAACGGCACCGCAAGCCCTGGTGTTGGCACCAACGCGCGAGTTGGCGATTCAAGTGGCGGAAGCTTTTCAGACGTATGCACGTTACATCCCTGGCTTTCATGTCTTGCCAATTTATGGCGGTCAAAGCTATGGTCCGCAATTATCGGCGCTGCGCCGTGGTGTGCACGTGGTGGTTGGCACACCAGGTCGTGTGATTGATCATTTGGATAAAGGCTCACTCGATTTATCGCAACTTAAAACCCTCGTGCTAGACGAAGCCGACGAAATGCTGCGCATGGGCTTTATCGACGACGTAGAACGCATCCTGCAAGAGACGCCAGAAGGTCATCAAACCGCACTGTTCTCGGCAACGATGCCATCGGTGATCAAACGCATCGCGCAAACCTATTTGAACAAACCTGCCGAAATCACCGTCGCAGCAAAAACCGGCACAGCCGACAATATTCGCCAACGCTATTGGTTGGTCAGCGGCATGCACAAGCTCGATGCCTTAACCCGCATTCTCGAAGCAGAGACCTTCGACGGCATGATCATCTTTGCCCGTACTAAACTCGGTACCGAAGAACTCGCCGACAAATTAGCCGCGCGCGGTTTCTCTGTTGCAGCGATCAATGGCGATATTCAACAAGCACAACGCGAACGCACGATTCAACAACTCAAAGACGGCAAGATTGATATCTTGGTTGCGACTGATGTTGCAGCACGTGGTCTCGACGTGGAGCGTATTAGCCATGTGGTTAACTACGATGTGCCTTATGATCCAGAAAGCTACACTCACCGCATTGGCCGTACTGGTCGCGCAGGTCGCAGTGGCGAAGCGATTTTGTTTATCACTCCCCGCGAAAAAAATCTCTTAAAAGCGATCGAACGCGCTACCCGTCAACCGGTATCACCACTCGAATTACCGACGATTCAAGCGGTTAATGATGTGCGTATTGCACGCTTCAAAGATCAAATCACCAATACGCTGGCAGAAGGCGAACTCGAACAATTCCTCAGCGTGATCGAATCTTACGAGCAAGAGCACAATGTGCCGGCAATTGAAATCGCCGCAGCATTAGCCAAAATGGCACGCGGCGACGAGCCTTTGCTACTCGATAAAAATAAACGCGAAGTCAAAACCGACGATAGCTGGCGCGATGAAGTCAGCTCACGCGGCAGTCGCAGCGAACGCGGTGATCGTCCTATGCGTGGCGATCGTGGAGACCGCGGAGACCGATTCGGCGAGCGCGAAAGCCGTGGCCCACGTCGCGAGCACAGCCCACGCGTGGCAGAACCTGGCATGCGCACCTTCCGCATCGCCGTTGGACACGAACACGGCGTCAAGCCCGGCAATATCGTTGGCGCAATTGCGAATGAAGCGAATATCGAATCCAAATTTATCGGCCGCATCGACATCTACGACGATTACACCGTCTTAGATTTACCCGATGATTTGCCAAAAGAAATGCTCACTCACTTAAAGGGCGTGCGCGTTGCAGGGCAAGCATTAAATATTCGTGCCGATGGTGAAGCTGCGACGCATACCGATGCCGCACCACGTAGATCAAATGAGCGTAGCGAACGCACTGAGCGTTCAGAGCGCGCACCAAGGGCCGAACGCGCACCGCGTGATGATCAGTTTGAAAAAAAATCTGATCGCAGCAAACTAGATCAAGTCGTCGCCCGCGCGGCATCGCTTCCGGACGAAGAAGCGCCAGCCAAAGCCGATAAAAAACGCGCAGAGACAAAAGGCAAAGTCGCGATCCCAATGCAAACTTTCCGCATCGAAGTCGGCAAACAACACGCGGTCACCCCAGGCAACATCGTCGGCGCCATCGCCAACGAAGCAGGCCTAGACGCCAAACTGATCGGTCACATCGGCTTGTTTGACGACTACTCCACCGTCGATCTACCAATCGGCATGCCAAAAGACATCCTCAATCACCTCAAAGGCGTTTGGGTCGCAGGCAAAAAACTAGAGATCAAAGAAATCGGCACCAGCACGATGTTGGTCAATGCTAAACCAGTTCCTTTGAAAGAACGTATTACGGGCGGTAATCGTCGTGTGGCGGAGAAGGAAACCAAGCGCGAGAAAAAACCAGTGACAGCGCGTGGTGGTAGTGGTGGGAGATTTGCTACTGTGAAGGCGGCTACGAAGGTGAAGAAATCGTAGTTTTGGTTTCGTCTTGAATGGAAAAAAACCGCCTTCGTGGCGGTTTTTTTTATGCCGAAAAATTCGACTGAAATTACTTGCTAGCTGCTGGCGCTGCTGCCGCTGGAGCGGATGCTGCTGCGCTTGCTGATGCTGATGCAGAAGCTGCTTTTTCACCGATGATTTCGATCTTCGCTTTTTCTTTCAAACCATCCAAGAACTTCTTCAAGTTTTGTTGTTGGATTTGTTGTGTCAAACGTGGTTTTACTTGTTCTAAAGTTGGCGCTTCTTTTGTGCGGCTGTCGTCAACGATGATGACGTGGTAGCCGTATTGTGATTTCACCGGTTCTTCAGTGAATTTGCCTTTTTCTAATTTGGATACGGCATTGCCAAATTCTGGCACCATGCTACGTGGGTCGAACCAGCCTAATTCACCGCCTTTATCTTTTGAGCCAGGGTCTTTAGACTGTGCTTTTGCCAATCCAGCAAATTGTTTAACGTCTTTTTTCAATTTTGCGATGATGGCTTTTGCGTCTTCTTCTTTATCCACCAGGATATGACGTGCAGAGTATTCGTTACCTGCTGTTGCCTCTTTGATTTTTGCGTATTCTGCTGCGTATTCTGCGTCGGTCACTGGGCTATTTTTTAGGTAGTCATCAACATAACCTTGCGCCAATACATTGGTTTTCATCATTTCGAGTTGGTCAGCAACATCGCCTGATTTGTCCAAACCTTTTTTGACTGCTTCTTGTGCAACCAAAGATGCCATCGCCAAATTGTCGATCACCATTTTGCGCATTTCTGGTGTATCTGGCATGCCTTGTGCGCCTTGTTGCTTCATGATCATGTCAACTTGTTTGGTGCTAATTGGCTTGCCATTGACGGTAGCTGCGATCACGCTTTTTGCGCCATCGGCTGGAGCGTCAGTGCCTTTTGAGCATGCGGATAATGCCAATACTGCCATTGCACTTCCGATCACGAAACGAGATTTCTTCAACATCTTGGTCTTCCTTTATGATTTTCGAAATTTTTATAAAGCAGCATAGGCTGCAGTGATTTTAAGTAAAACAATACTTCCAGCATTTTGAGTCGAACAAAGCGTGAAAATGAAATTACAAATTCAGCTCTCGCATCAACTCAGGTATCGAATCCGAAAAAAGCGATTGCGAATTTTACCTTTGATTTGCTAATTACACTTAAAATTCGCAGCGATTATGGCTTTTCGGGCATTTTCTTGATCATTTATTGATGAATGGAAAATGTCACTTGAATATTTGGTAGGCAAATACACCGCTTTTGGAGGATATAGCGAATGATAGATTTTTCAGAAATGCTGCCAGTGGGCATGGTTGCGCATGGCGGTCAAGTTGCTCAAATCATGGCAGAGATCGCCAAGCGCCAGCGTGGTTTGCCGGATTGGGAGGCGTTTCATTACGAGAAGATTTCTGATTCTGCGGTTGAACTTACAGGTGGCATTGTCAGTACCGCGAATGGCACCAAGCGCTGGTTAGAGCCACATGATTGCATTACGATTCCACTCGCTGCGGTGGTAGCTGAAATGCAGAAGCAAGGTTTGCTCGAAACCGCGCCGCAAGTGACGTCGATGTCGATAAAATCTAACTCAAGTAATGCCACCGATGCTGTTGGTATCAGCACCCCTGCCACGCCACCAGCCGAATATCACTATCTACATTTAAAACTCGCGCTGCCACAAGATCCAACGCAACGACAAAAATTATTACAGAGCCTACATTTGCAAGCCGATTTGATGGGTGCGTCGGTGGTCGCTTGCCATCTTGAATAGCATCTAAACTCAACACGAACTGTCACAAGCTAGTCATAAAAATTGCGTACATTGAGAGGAATTATATTTCTCGTCGCCAACTTTTTTTCGGAGACTGTATGCAAGCTTTTCTCTCACCTGCTGTGTCTTTTATGCGAGGTTTGCGACTATTACCTAAGTTTTTAATCGTTGCTTGCTTATTCGCGATTCCTGCCTTGCTTGTGTCTGGTTTGTTTATTGCCGAGCTCAACAAAGCGATACGTTTAACCGAGACCGAACAGCTCGGTCTGCAACAACTGCGCCAAGTGCAAGAGATTCGCCAGCAAGTGCAAGAACATCGCGGCCTCCAACATTTAGGCTTGGCGGGCAATGCCAGCGCCAAGCAAGCGGCACTCAACTTGCGCGAATCTTTAGCGCCGCAATCGCAACAACTCTCGCTGCAATTACAGCAGCATCCCGATTTGGTGTCGAACAAAGCGCTGCAAGAGCTGCAAGAAGCTTGGTTAAACTTCAGCAAGGCTGTTGAAAACACCAAAGCGCGTGAGACTTATGCCGCGCACAATCAGCTGTTAGCGCAGCTACAAAAAATCGCAACCGAAATCGCCGACCACAGCAATTTAAATCTCGATCCACAAGTTGACACCTATTATTTGATCGGCTTGTACAGCAAATCCTTGCCGGAATTAAGCAATGTGCTGGCAGATACCGCTGCGCGCGGCGCGCCTTATATTGATACAGGTTTGTTGGAACCGAACGAAGATGTCTTAATCAACGCCAATGTGATGCTCAGCCAACGCGATCTGCCCAAGGTACAAGCTCAATTAGAGGAAGTGTTGAGAGCACATCCAAGTTTGCAAAACCTAAGTGCGCAACAGCAAGCTGTGAGCGCTGCGCATTTAGCGTTCCTTGAACGAACCAAGAGTGAGATTCTAAGTACACTCAACCAAACCAGTGGCAATGACTATCTCAAAGCCGGTCAACAAACCATCAATCAATGGCGCGATTTGAGTAACACGATTGCTGGCTTTATCGCGCATAAACTCGATCAGCGTTTGCAAAACCATGTGTGGAATCGGAATGCGATGTTGTTCGCAATTGCGACAGTGATTTTTGTTGCGGTCTATTTGTTGGCGGGATTTTATATCGCGTTCGCGCGTGAATTACGTCAATTGACTAATGCAGTACATCGCATTAGCGATGGTAATTTAAGTGTGGCGAGCCAATCCAAAGGAAAAGACGAAGTCGCACAATTGATCACGGAATTTGAATCAATGCGCTTGGTCTTGATTGGTTTAGTCAAAAACATCCGCACTAGTACCGAACAAATTGCTAGCTCGTCGGAAGAGATCGCGAATGGCAACGCTGATCTATCAACACGCACCGAACAACAAGCAAGTTCCTTAGAAGAAACATCCGCTTCGATGGAAGAATTAACCATCGCTGTAAAACAGAATATCGAAAGCGCACAGCAAGCCAATCAATTAGCGATCAGCGCTTCGGATATTGCCAAAGATGGTGGTGTCGCAGTTAAACAAATGACGACAATGATGGAAGGTATTCAGCAATCATCAAAACAAATTAATGACATCATCGCGGTGATTGATGGTATCGCTTTTCAAACCAATATCTTAGCCTTGAACGCGGCCGTTGAAGCGGCTCGCGCGGGTGAACAAGGACGTGGATTTGCCGTAGTAGCAAGCGAAGTGCGCAATCTAGCACAGCGCTCTGCGGCGGCAGCCAAAGAAATCAAACAACTGATCGGCAATTCAGTAAAACAAGTTGAAGCAGGAAATCGTCAGGTACAACAAGCTGGTGACACTATGCAGCGAGTAGTCGCCTCTATCGTCAACCTGAATGCCAATATGCATGCAATCACGGATGCCAGCGTGGAGCAAGGCGATGGCATACAAATGGTGAACGCAACACTTGGCCAACTCGATTTGATTACACAACAAAACGCTGCTTTGGTTGAGCATGCAGCGGCTGCGGCTGAAAGCATGCGCCTACAAGCCAGCAAGCTGACCGATGCGGTGGCGGCTTTTACGATTGATCCACTTAGCAAAAACAGCACAGATATAGGGCAGACTCCCGCAGCAAAACCTCTTGCAAAGATCAAACATGCGAGAACACGGAAGTTGGTCGGCGTCGGTGGCATGCGCCTGGCGCGGCAGTTGGCGAGTAACTGAGAGCTCGCGCTATTTCAAGTTGGCACACTCCATGTGTGCATTTCTGGTAATAAATTCGTCGGTTTTGACGAGTTTCAGTTGAGTTTTAGCTGAAATTCGGTGGATAATGAATAAAATGCTTTAAAGCAATGGCACTTAACTGTAAGAAACTGTCATAAACCGTTAAAAACGCTGATTTGAAGCAAATAATGCCTTTGAAAAATGCATTTTTTCAATAAACTGTCGTAACATCAAACATGCGAACGACGATAGATTCGCATTGAGAACTTGGAGAATATGATGAAAAAAATTAGTCCACAACAAGCGGGTTTCACATTAATTGAATTGATCGTTGTGATCGTTATTTTGGGTATTTTGGCGGCAACTGCATTGCCACGTTTTGCGGATTTAGGTGGTGATGCTCGTGCAGCGAGCGTGAATGCAGCACGTGGCTCGTTAGCAGCAACTTCTGCAATGGTGCATGGCACTTTCTTAGTCAAGACACCAGCTCCAACAACCGTTAATTTAGAGGGTACCTCTGTCTCTATTGTCAATGGATATCCAAGTGCAGCAACGGTTGCCGGGGGTGCTGGGATTTCATCCGTAGACTATGATATCGATAACACGACATCAACGATCGCAAAGATTTCTCCAAAGAGTGCTAGTGCGGCAGCTAAAACTGCTGGTACATGCTCGGTAGTGTATACAGATGCCGCAGTCGGAGCAGCTCCAAACATTGCAGCAGATACTTCCGGTTGCTAACTAGATACCGATTAAAGAAAGCGTAGATCGCACGATCTACGCTTTTTTTTCGCCTTAATACAGAACGTAGATTCAACATCGTCCTAAGCAATCCATTCAGATTCAATTGACTCGCAGGGTCAAATAAATATCCGTACGCAAATCAAGCGGCGAAGTTTCGCGCGGATCATTTAAATATTCTTCATACACAGCCACATCAGCGGCTTCGTAACCCGATGCTGGCAACCACACACCAAACAACCATTCATACGCAGCGTGCATATCTGAGTACGGCCCTTGGTATTGCAAGACGGCGCATTTAGCCGCAGCAATGTCATAAGCTTGCAAAGGTGCTTTCGCTTGATTTGCTTGTTGTTCTGCGCTCACCACCAAACAAGCACAAGAACGTAATTGCGCTTCTTCTACCAAAGATGGGTCATCCCAATAGATACCGATTGATCGACTATGCGGGCCAAATAACTGGCGACTAGCTGCGATTCCTTGTAACTGGTCAAACGCTTGTCCAATCCCCATGTAATCACCTTGGTGCGGCAAACCCAATAAATGCAAAGCTTCGATTTCTTTCATAACGACTGTAAACATCGTGCTACTCCTAATGGTTGGTGAGGCGGAAAATTGCACATGGCTGCCCTGCTTACGATACTTTGCTGGCGGCATGCCATATACGCTAGAAAAAATACGCGTGAATGATTGCAAATTGGGATAGCCACAGGCACGTGCCACTTGCTCAATCGGCTGTTCTGTTTTGGCCAGCAGAGCAGCAGCACGTTGCAAACGCAAGCGCTTTACTGTTGCAGCCAAACTTTCACCGTAAAACGATTGGTAAATGCGATGCCAGTGATAAGGCGACATGCAGGCAATTTCAGCCAATTGGATAAGATCGAGTTCACGATCTAAATTCTCATGGACGTAGTCAATCACGCGTTGAAAACGTCGTTCATAGCTGGCGCGATGTGCGCTAATGGTGGTGAGTTCGGCTGTCATCGTATTCCCGTCTAAGCATCTGCAATGACGAGAACAATAGCATGGAGTGATTTGACAAATCTTGCGATAAATTTGCTAGGGTCGATGATGCGAGATCGCTGCAAATTTGCTAGATTTACTAATTAGGATCAAATTAGGATCAATCTAGGATTGATGTTAAGTCGTACTAAATTATTCTTTAGGGCGACTGAGCAAGGCCTTTAAATTGGCTAGACGGTTTTGCGGGGTGATGACTTCATCATCCGTGGGAACGGCGTCCCCTTCATCTAACTTCATCTCTTTGATAAAGCGGGAAGGATCGCAATGCACGGATTCACCAGCGCGTTTGCGTTTCTTGCACCAAGTAATATGTAAGCTACGTTGTGCGCGGGTAATCCCAACATACATCAAACGTCGCTCTTCTTCGATACGTGCGGCAATCGTTTCGACCGGGGCGTCGGGATCACCTTTATGCGGCAAGATGCCCTCTTCCACGCCAACCAAAAATACATGCGGATATTCCAATCCTTTTGATGCATGCAGGGTCGACATGCGCACGGCATCGGGATCTTCGTCCTTTCCTTCCATCATACTCATCAAGGCAACCATCTGCGTTAAATCGAGCAAGCTACGATGATCATCGGTGCCATCTTTGCCGCCATTGCCTTTTTGCTTTAGCCATTGCGTGAAGTCGATCACGTTTTGCCACTTTGCCTGTGCCGCACGATCATCGAAATTGTCATACAAATAGTATTCGTAATTAATTTCTTTCATCAGATCGTCGAGCAATTGCTCGGCATGTCCTTCACGATGAGCATGCGCCTCAACATTGTTGATGAAGGTACAGAATTCACGCAACGGTCTTAGCTGACGTTCGGTTAACAAGGCTTCGATACCACCTTTGAACACTGCTTCAAACAAGGAGCATTGCCATTGTCCAGCAAACGAGCCCAGCGCTTCCAAGGTTGCTTGCCCTACGCCGCGACGTGGCGTGGTGATCGCTCGGATAAAAGCAGGATCATCTTCTTCATTGGCAATCAAACGTAGATAAGCGATGATGTCTTTGATTTCGGCTTTATCAAAAAAACTCTGACCGCCAGAAATCGTATAGGGAATTCTCTCTTTACGCAGCGCTTGCTCAATCACACGTGCTTGATGGTTGCCACGATACAGAATCGCATAATCAGCCCATGCTGCTCGTCGCTCAAAACGATGTGCGGAAATCATCATCGCTACTTGCGCAGCCTCTTGCTCATCGTCTTGCATGCCCATGACTTTGACTGGATCTCCCAAACCATGTTCTGACCACAAGGCTTTTTCAAACAGCTTGGGATTATTTCCAATCACCGAATTCGCCGCTTGTAAAATGCGCGTACTCGAACGATAATTTTGCTCTAACTTAATGATGCGCAAGTTTGGAAAATCAACCTGCAAGGTGGTTAGATTTTCGATGGTCGCACCACGCCAAGCATAAATCGCCTGATCATCGTCGCCCACCGCCGTGAACATCGGTTTTTTCCCTATGCCAGAAACCAGTAACTTCACCAATTCGTATTGGCAGGTATTGGTGTCTTGATACTCATCGACCAATAAATAACGCAAACGACGCTGCCACTTATCGCGCACTTCTTCGTTATGACGGAATAGCTCGACAGGCAAACGAATCAGATCATCAAAATCAACGGCTTGATAGGCAGATAAAGTCGCGACATAACTTGCATAGATTCTCGCCGCCTGTGCTTCATCCTCATCTTGCGCTTGGGCTAGCGCTTGTTCGGGACTGACCAAACCATTTTTCCACAAAGACATCGCGGTTTGAATCCGGCGTATCAATTGCTTGTCGGTGGTGATTGCCAAGTCTTGGACTAAGGAAAAGCAATCGTCGCTATCCATGATAGAGAACCTATCTTTCAATCCAAGCGCACGTGCTTCCTGCCGTAAGATTTTGACGCCGAGTGAGTGAAAAGTAGAAACCGTAATGTGTTTGGCTTGCTTCGGTTCCTTTAAGAGCTTAGCAATACGTTCTTGCATCTCATGCGCAGCTTTGTTGGTAAAAGTCAGCGCTGCAATATGTTTGGCGTCGTAGCCATGCAATTCAATCAGATTCGCAATCTTTTGCGTAATCACGCGCGTTTTACCCGAACCCGCCCCTGCCAAAACCAGGCATGGACCATCCATATAATTGACTGCATCGCGTTGAGGTTGATTGAGACCGTGGGACATGAAAACGACCAATTGCTGTTAAGGCGTCATTGTACTCTTTGTGCATTCAATTCGGCTTCATCAGTATAAAAGCGCATGTGAAAGCTTAATAACAGTCTTGTCGTACAAAAGACCTATTCGCAATGATTGGCATAAGTTTTGCAAGAACAACTTACTTCGGTGCTGACAAGTCAAACATTTACGACCTCCACGAAGCTGTAACTGTAACGTTGGCACCGCCTTGTGGTTTCAAAGCATTGTCGTGGTAAGCATTTCAACTGAACCTGTTTTCCGAAAGGCTGAAAGTAGAACGAATGTTGGCGAAATAATTTAAGTAAAAATAAAGTTACATGTATATCGTTCGACTTTTACACGTAACGGTGTCTGAACAAATAATGAAGCTAATTGATAACACCTCAACCGCACTCAAGGATAGAAGTAGTTCGTTAGCTCTTTTGACAGTTCATTCTGCAAAGCTGAAAAAGTCAATCAAAAAATGACAGATTGGCTGTTGTTGTTTCAGCAGTCATACCTTCATAATTTAATAATTTACATGCTAATCTAGTATACATATTATTCTATCTTTTACAACTAATAAATAATGCCATTTTTACTAAGCTGATCGTTGACACTACAACAAAAATATCGACATCACAGAAAATCTAAAAACTATGATCAACGCAGCAATTAGCCATCTCGCACAACAACTCAATCAGCAATTTAAAAACAATTTTCAATTAGCTGAAGATGTTGTGGTGGTCTCAAATCTAGTTGAACTAGATGGCTCAGCCGCTGCCAACGCAAACAACAAATTAGTTCTAACTCTAGTAAATATTGAGAAAGATAATTTGCCGTATCGAGCACAGCTTCCACATCGTGGCAATGATCGACAAGCAATCCACAGCAATCCCTTATATCTGAATCTGTATGTGATGATGTCCGCCAACTTTGGCGCAGGAAATTATTCCGAAGCACTCAAAACTATCTCGCAAGCAATTAGCTTTTTTCAGCAACAGGCCATCTTCGATCGCCAGAACAGTCCGGGCTTAGATAACAGAATCGAAAAACTGATACTGGATATGGAGAATCTCAAGATTCCTGATTTAAACAATTTGTGGAGTCTGATGGGCGGCCGCTACCTACCTTCTGTCCTGTACAGAATTCGCATGATTACGGTTGATGCGGGTGCAATCATTGGTCAAGTTCCAATGATCACGGACCCCAACCAAAACTTACTTGGTTAGGCTGATCTATGGCACGTTATTTGCCTGTGTTTGCGCTAGCAGTCAAACATGAATATTTTGAAGGTGATGCACACCCAGATCGAATGGGGCTCGTTTTTACACCAGATAAGGACAGCGCGATCATCATGCAGCAAGAAAACTTGCTACTTAGACGAAGCGTGTCGGGGTTTGAGATTTGGCAAGAACAGCGAGTGGATTCTGTAGGAGATGCATCAGCAGAAATGAACGGTGATCTGGCAACGCTGAACCTCACTTTTTCGGTGACAGCGAGTGACCCAGCATTTAATTCCTACACAAAATGGGAATTAGATAAACCAATTCAATTTGAAAACAAAGATTCAGTAAGACTGACGGCTACTCAATTGGATACAAATGCAATCAACCTATCTAGCTCTGCAGGTTTAATTGATACCGCTAGGCATGCAATGCAAGTGCAGTTTTACATACGAATTGCACATGTACTCAAGCAAGGTATGACGCGCTATGAAATTGAGTTAAAGGCCAAGGCTTTGCACTGGAAGTATTTCTTTACTGGGGCGATCGGTAGAAAAGCTGTTGAGATTTTTAATTTGGATGGTAGCAGTAAAGAAGACGAGTTGTTATTTCAGCGCTCGACTGAATTAGTAAATAACACGGGGACGGCCTTTTTATCAAAAGTGCCGTTTCCGATGAGAAGCATACCAACACAACGCTTTCAGCTACGTGAAGAGGGTGCCAATGGACGAGTGTTAATGCGGCGATTGCCAAACGCCAGTATTCATCAAATTGGCAAAGAAGGAGTTCCGGGCGGACAGACACTGGTCGTCGCGGAGATTTATATTCATCAATAATTTTCAAAGGAACACATATGGCTGGCGCGTTTAAAACCCCTGGTGTCTATATCAATGAAAAAAATGCCTTCCCCAACTCCGTCGTAGAAGTCGCGACTGCAGTGCCGGCATTTATTGGTTACACCAAATTTGCCGACAACAAAGGCACTTCTTTATCCAATAAACCTTGGCGCATTACTTCAATGTCCGAGTTCCAGAATTACTTTGGTGGAGCACCGGACGATCAATTTGAGATCCTTGAAAAATCAGCGGACGACGCTGTCAGTAATTTCAAAAGTGCGGGCAAAGAATATGTCGTCAAACGCAAAGGCGGCAAATCTGACACGCAGCGCTTTTATCTATTCCGTAGCATGCAGTTGTTTTTTCAGAATGGCGGCGGACCATGCTATATCGTTTCTATCGGTTCTTATACCGACGAAGGCATCAAGAAGAGTGAGTTGCAACTCGGTGTAGATTTGCTCTTAAAAGAACAAGAACCAACCATGGTTGTCATCCCAGACGCCGTCGCGTTGGAAGAAGGTGATTGTATTGCGGTCCAACAATACAGTCTGAAACATTGTGGCACACAAAAAAATCGCTTTGCGATTCTTGATGTGCATAACGGCTACAAAGATCGCAAAGATCCACCAGAAGATGTGATTGTCACTTTCCGAGGTGACTTGGGTACGAACTATCTAAATTACGCTGCTGCTTATTATCCTTGGCTTAACACCTCGATCATCGCGACAACCGATTTGGATTTCTCTAGTTTCAGCGATTTAAGTCAACTAAAGAGCCTACTATTGGCGGAAGCTGGTGGCGACAATGCGCCTGATGATTTGAAGAGCATTTTGAATCAAGTAGGAGATGCAACTCGCGACCCCAATGCAAAAACATATTTATCGGACGATGAACTACATAAAATCTTGTTCTCTGTCAGTCCGACTTATGCAAACATCCTGCTTGCTATCAAACAAAAACTGAACTTGTTGCCACCTGCTGCTGCGATGGCTGGCGTGTACACCATGGTTGATAACAATCGTGGTGTATGGAAAGCACCAGCGAATGTTAGTTTAGCGTCTGTAATTTCTCCTGCAGTGAACATTACCCATGATGAACAGGAAGATCTGAACGTAACGACTGCTGGTAAATCCATCAATGCGATTCGCAGCTTTATTGGTGAAGGCACCTTGGTTTGGGGCGCACGTACTTTAGATGGTAATAGCTTGGATTGGCGTTACATCAACGTCCGCCGCACGATGATTATGTTGGAAGAATCGTTACGTTTGGCAACCAAGGCCTATGTATTCGAACCGAATGTGAGTGGCACTTGGGTCACAATCAAGAGCATGGCTAGCAACTTCTTAACGAGCATTTGGAAACGCGGCGGTCTAGCTGGTGCTAGTCCTGAAGATGCATTCAGTGTGCATGTTGGATTGGGTGAAACCATGACATCTGAAGATATTCTAGAAGGTATCTTGCGCGTGACTATTCTTGTTGCACTCAGTCGTCCAGCTGAGTTTATTGAGATCACCTTCCAGCAACAAATGCAAAAATCATAGAAGCAACTAATCACGTTAAGGGTCTGACGGCGCATCTAGGCGTCCAACAAGACCGAGGTAGCTCCACTTTTTAACTAATTTATTAAAGAGGTTTGTTATGGCAGATGATGGATCAAAACAATCAGCAAATGTGTGGCCTTTGCCGAAATTCTATTTCCGTGTGAAATGGGATTCAAACGAAATGTCGTTCCAAGAAGTTTCTGGCTTGGATGTCCAATCCGAAGAGATCAAATACCGTCATGGCAATAGCCCAGTTTTCTCCGTGATCAAAATGCCGGGCATGAAAAAATACGGCAATATCACGATGAAAAAAGGCGTATTCAAAGGTGATAACAAGTTCTGGGATTGGCTCAACCAAATCAAATTAAACACGATCAAACGCGTACCGGTCACTATTAGTTTGTTGGATGAAGAGGGTAATGACACGATGGTTTGGACATTAACCAACGCATGGCCAACAAAAATTTCTAGTACTGATTTGAAATCGGAAGGCAATGAAGTGGCGATTGAATCTATTGAGATCGTTCACGAAGGCTTAACGATTGCGAACAAATAAGCATTGCAATGGCAGGTGAATTTTTCGAGGGGGGGTATCCCCCTCCCGCGTTTTATTTTACAGTCACCTTTGGCAATGGTTCGCAGGTGCCAGATGCTTCGTTCAGCGAAGTGTCTGGTATCGCACTTGAAATGGAAACAGAAGCGGTGGTCGAAGGCGGTGAAAATCGTTTTGTTCATCAATTACCTAAAAGTATCAAGCATCCTAATCTGGAGTTGAAGCGCGGCATTACCATGCTGAATTCTCCTCTTGTCAAATGGTGCAAAGATACCTTGGAGGGCGATTTTATGAAATTGATCGTACCGCAAACCATCGTCGTTAAACTAAATGGCGCGGATGGTACTGTGCTTCGCGCATGGGCTTTCATTAATGCTTATCCAATTAAGTGGGATATCGAGGGCTTTAACGCAACCAAAAATGAAGTGGCAATCGAGAAGATGACCTTTGCCTATACGTACTCCAAACGTAGCAAATAAGCGAACCTGACTATGTCCATCGAAATAAAAGAACTAGTTATCAAAACAACGATAGTAAATCGTCCAATTGATAAAGATGACGATGCCTTTCTCGATAAGAAAGTCATCAAAGAGGAGATCTTGGCGGAATGCCGCCAATTAATGCAAAGCATCTTGCGTGAACGTCGGGAGCGCTAGTCGTGTCTGGGCAAAAAACACTATTAAAGATATCTGGTTGTAGTGTCTCTAAAGACGGAACTATCAGCGTTGATAGTTCGCGACCAGTTTTTCAGGCCTTAATTAATCCATCAGGATATGGGCACGATTACAGTATCAAGTATTCCAAAAATCAAACCTTGGGACAAGCTGGAAGTGAAGCCAAGTTTCACGCCAGCCAACCAGAAAAATTAAGCCTAAAAGAACTCGTGTTGGACGGCACGGGTGTTGTGCCAGGAACGAATAAAACAGTAAAACAACAGGTCGAATCTCTACGAGATGCAGTCTATACCTATGTTGGCGACAATCACGAAGCACCAATTGTGCAAGTTCTATGGGGAAGTCTTGTTTTTTATGGGAGAGCAGAAGGGCTTAAATTTGACTACACCTTATTTAAACCAAACGGCGAGCCTCTGCGAGCAAAGATTTCATTGAATTTCGTTGAATACATCAGCCCTCAACAAATCGTCAAAGAAGAAGGCGACAACTCACCAGATCTTACCCATTTAGTGATCGTGAAAGCTGGGGACACATTACCCTTACTGTGCGAACGCATTTATCGCGACAGTGCTTACTACAAAGAAGTCGCAAAATTCAATGGACTAAGTTCTTTTCGGAATTTACAGCCAGGCATCAGCTTGCGCTTTCCACCACTAGCTTAAGTGCTGATGATTCCATTAATAAACGTTTAGAAAAGAACTGATATGTCGATTTCACCTTTAACTAATAGTTCCGGTGTTCTTAGCCTAACCATCACTTGTGACGGCGCGACTATTCCCGACATTATTCAAATCGTCTCGGTCGAAACCAACCATAGTACTAATCGAATTCCTTCCGCAACGATTACCTTGCTAGATGGCGACATGCCAAATGCAATTTTTCCAATTGCGGATGCTGGCAACTTCAAACCCGGAACAGAGGTCGTCATAAGCGCTGGCTACGACAATACAACTTCTGTGATCTTCACAGGAATTGTCATTTCACACGCAGTCAAAATTAGTGGTGACAACTATGCGCGTTTAATTATCGAATGCCGTGACAAAGCTTTAGCAATGACAGTCGCCAGAAAGAACGCAAATTATGTCAACAAAACGGATAACCAGATTATCTCTAGTCTCATCAGCGCATACCCTGGTCTGACTCCGACTGTTGATTCCACCTCAGTGACGTACAAGGAACTAGTCCAGTATTACGCAACCGACTGGGATTACATGATGACACGAGCCGAAGTAAACGGCTTTCTCGTTATCGTTGATGCTGGAAAAGTGACAGTCAAAGCGCCCGTTGGTAGCGGAAGCCCCGTACTCAAGTTGACTTATGGAATGGATCTAATTGAATTTCAAGCAGAACTCGATTCTCGTTCTCAGCTAAATTCAGTAACCAGCACGAGTTGGGATTTATCTCAACTCGCTATCGTACAGCAAACTGCACAAGCCGAGACACTTACAGGTCAAGGCGATCTCGACGCGAAAAAACTAGCTGAGGTATTAGGTATCGCCGACTTTGGCTTGCAAACTGCTGCGCCCCTCGAAAGTGCTGCACTTACAGCGTGGAGTAAAGCGCAACAGACTAAAGCGGCCTTATCTCGCATTCGTGGCCACATGCAATTTCAAGGAAGCGCGCTGGCCAAACCTGGCGTTTTGATTGAACTTGCTGCGGTTGGCAAACATTTCAACGGGAATATTATTGCTAGTAATGTGATTCATCGAATTGCCGATGGCAATTGGGTCACTGAAGTCGAATTTGGTATGCCCAATTATTGGTTCACAGATCAATATCAAATTCAAGCACCAGAAGCAGCCGGCTGGACTGCAGGCATCTGTGGTTTACATATTGGGATTGTATTGAAACTCGATGCTGACCCCGAAGGCCAGTACAAAATTCAGGTCTCAATTCCCTTAATGAACGCAAGCACAGTTGGCGTGTGGGCACGATTTGCCAGTTTCTATGGGTCCTCTGGGTTTGGTGGTTTTATCATTCCAGAGATCGGTGATGAAGTCGTCTTAGGATTCTTCAATAATGACCCATCTTGCCCTGTCATTCTGGGTAGCCTGTACAGCAGCAAACATGTTCCTCCTTATGAACTCACCGCAGAAAATAACTACAAAGCACTTGTAACGCGTAGCAAGCTAAAGATGGAATTCGATGATGGAAATAAAGTCATCACTTTCATCACACCAGCAAACAACAAAATTGTCATTAGCGATCAGGATCAGTCCATCTTATTGCAAGACCAAACGAATAACAAAGTCGAATTAAGCACTAGTGGTATTTTGCTTGATAGTCCAAAAGACATCACTATCAAAGCGCTAGGCAAGGTCGCTATCTCAGCGGTGCAAAATGTTGAAATTGCAGCACAAATGGATGTCACCACGACCGGATTGAATATTAGCAGTACAGCAAACATCAGTTTGACAGCAAAGGGAACAGCGAGCGCAGAATTGTCCGCGGCTGGCCAAACAACTGTCAAAGGTGCCATGGTCATGATCAATTGAATCAACAGTCACCCATAGGAAACTACCATGCCACCCGCTTCCAGAATCACAGACATGCATGTCTGCCCGATGGTAACGCCAGCCTTGCCTCCTGTTCCCCATGTTGGCGGCCCCATCACTGGCCCCTGTGTTCCCAACGTACTGATCGGTGGACTACCAGCTGCTGTGGTGGGAGATATGTGTGTATGCGTCGGCCCTCCGGATACGATTGTCAAAGGGAGTGCTACTGTATTCATCAGCGGCCGTCCGTCGGCTCGTATGGGTGATACCACTGCACACGGCGGCAATGTCGTATTTGGTTTCCCAACCGTAATCGTCGGTGGATAAGGACAATAATATGACTCGCGATACCTCTTTTCTTGGCACTGGTTGGAGTTTTCCCCCAGAGTTTTCTAAGCGTGGCAAAGTAAGTATGGTCAGCGCAGAGGAAGATATTCGGCAAAGCTTGTTGATCTTGCTCTCAACCAGCCCTGGCGAACGTGTAATGCAGCCAAGTTTTGGTTGCGGTTTAAAACACCATGTTTATGAAAATATCGACGAAAGCACCATCACTCTACTCAAAGACTTAATCACTAGAGCAATTCTATTTTTCGAACCACGTGTGAAGTTAGAAATGATACTAAGTGACATATCAGAATCGTATGAGGGAAAGATTAATTTCACCATTGTCTATCGCGTGATTAGCACGAACACGCGTCATAACATCGTTTATCCATTCTATTTGCGTGAAGGTACCGATGTACAACTGTAGACAGATTCGAGCTTGAAATGAAACCTCAATTAATCATTAGCGATGGTCGAAGTCAATCGCAACGCCAGTTAAAGGCGTTACGAGGAGAGTATTTCCAGCTCAATGAAATGCGCTTCGAGCAATTACTTAGCTTAGCGAGTGAATATGCACGTCTGGTGAAGTTTCATCAGTTAGATTTGCGTGTGGATGGCAATTGGAATCAGTTTTTTTTAGCTGATGAATGCATTCTGATGGCAAATATTTTGGCAATAGATACCGCTACACACGCTCAACACTTTGAAGCAAGACTACAATCACAGCCGCTGTATCGAGATTGGTTTCGGGACGATATCATTAAGAAAATTGATGTCTGTTATCGAGACCAGCTTGATTCACCACTGCTATTAGCACGCCTACTGAATCAATATCTGCTCTCTTTAAGTGTATTGCAAAGCAACGCTGCAGTTCAAAGTAAACGCTTACTAGAAGGCATACTGCGCGGCCTTAAAAGGGAAGTACAAACACTATGCGAAGCGACACCGCGCGTGCTGGTTCCGTACAGTTCGGCTCTATTTAGTGCGCAATTTAAATCGCTAAGCGATTGGCCTACAACACCGACGAAAGATCGACCTCTTAAAAGCAATGAAGGCAAGAATTTAAGTTTGGGAGAAGTTCGACATAATTTTCACACTTTCAATCAGGCTCTCAGAATGCTACAAAACGGTGTTCGGGAATTGTTGCCAGTAACTATGCTTAGTGAGGAACACGATCCAGCACAAAGCTTGTTGATTGCATTTATCCGTCTATTCGAACAATTGAAAACACGTTTAAATCATTTTGGCGACAAGCATATCGATTTCTACTATCAACAAATCTTAGGTATGCGCGCACGTGCGCAAATCCCTGATAGTGCTTATCTGGTTTTACAATCAAATCCCAATACCAAGCAAATGTTGATCGATCAAACCAACGAATTTGTCGCTGGTGTCGATGCAGATCAAAATGAAATCATCTACAAAGCAGAAAGTTCGACCCAACTCAATGATGCCAAAGTGGTTTCGCTGCACAGCATCTACTTCGAGAAAAATCACGAAGAAAATCGTCTTCTAGTTACCAAATCGAGCTACCACCAAGCCATCCAAGTATTACCAGACGATTGCCAACCTACTGATCACGAAAAACTGCCGCCACTTCCGCTGTTTGGCGCCCCTAAGCCTGGCGAGCATCTATCTGGGGCGCGTGCTACACGCTTTGGTTTTGCGATCGCGAGCAAAGTATTACAAATGCAAGAAGGTGAACGAGTGGTGCGCGTGCTATTTCGCTTCCGTGATAATGCTGCGTACACCATAGAATCAAGCATTAAGGAAATCACCGAGCATGCTCAACAAAAGCGGAACAATACATCCAATCCCACGACCAGCATTCGTTTAAGTGATGTGTTTATTAAACTTTTGCGAGGCATGTTTAAGATTTCCTTAACTACCTCAGACGGATGGTTGTCAATTGGCGAGTACCGCCCTGAATATCATGAGCTTAATGCAGACATACCGCCCAATTGCCTAGCGCTAAACTTTGTTTTACCTGCTAGCGCACCGGCTATTTGCGCCTACCAAGCCAATACGCACGGTGAATCATTTCAGACCAATTTGCCGGTCATGATGTGTGAGATGACACAAAATGAATATGCTTATCCTTACGATATTTTGCGTAACTGGTTTGTACAAGAGATTGAGATAGATACACAGGTAAAAGGCTGTCGGAATTTAATTTTGCATAATCAAATTGGGCAACTAAGTGCTCTGTCACCATTCCTACCATTTGGTCCACTACCTGAAATTGGCTCTTATCTAGTTGTAGGAAGCGAAGAAGTCGCAGATAAACAATTGCAAGATATTTCTCTCGACGTGGAATGGACAGGTCTACCCAATAACTTAGGTGGATTTCCTAGTCACTACCGCGCCTACCAAACACCACTGAAAGCAGATTCTGTGCTGGCAAAGATTTCTGTTTTAGTTGACGGCAAATGGAACAACGCAACGCAAGCTATCCCATTATTTCAGTTTGAAACGCGTCCTGATGGCAGTCCATTCAACCAGGTGAATTACGAAAATTCATGGAGCTTAAGCCAACTGGTACCTTTATTCAAAATAAGTAACAAAGCAAAATCTGACGGTGCGGTGCCATTCGCTTACACGTCCGCCACCATGAATGGCATGTTTAAAATCAGTCTAGATTCACCAAATGGTGCATTTGGTCATCAAGAGTATCCTCAATTGCTGACCCAAGTTCTGACACATAACGCCCGCAATAAAAAGCTAGGTTTGATTCAAGCACTACCAAATACGCCCTACACGCCGCAAATCAGTAGAATTACTTTGAATTATCAAGCGACTTCAAAAATTAGCTTTGACCAAAGACAACTAACAAATATCGATGGTCGGCACGAGCAATTTATGCACCTGCATCCGCTAGGCTGGGAAGCAATGAGTCATAGTGATATGAAGCGCATAGCCTTGGTACCGCGATATCCGGCGGCAGGAAACTTATTTATCGGTCTCACTGCTTCACAATTACGGGCAACATTAAGTCTCTATTTTTATCTCCGAGAAGATTCGCTTCCTTTGACGAAGTTGGCGAGCACTGGTTTATGTTGGTGGTATTTATCATCAAATCGTTGGCGCAAAATGCAACCAGCGAATATTCTAGACGACTCCACGTTTGGCTTTATGACCAGTGGTATCGTTCAAATTCAGATCCCTGATGAGATCGATCAGAATAATACTGTCATGCCGTCCGGCTTATATTGGCTGGCAGTATCCGCCGAGTATGGATTAGAGCGGTTCTGCAGCTTATATGGCGTGTTTGCGCAAGCAATCAAGGTGAACTACCTCCCTGATTCAGGTAAAAAAAACGAATCAAGCTTGGCAGCGTTCAGTATTCAACGTAGTCGAACTCAAGTTCCTGGACTGCGTAGAGTCCTGCAATTACGTCGCAGTTTTAATGGACGAGATCAAGAAACCACACAACAATTCCGTATCCGGGCGAGCGAACGACTCAAACATAAGAATCGTGCACTAACGGCTGCCGATTATGAACAACTCATTCTCGAACAATTCCCTCAAGTATATAAAATCAAGTGCTTTCCCCATTTATGCTCGGCAGAGAATCCTCATCATCGACTTTGTCCTGGACAACTCTTAATTGTGCCTATTCCTCATTTAAGTTTAGGTGGACATGCGAACCAGAAGCCTAGTTTGAGCGGACACTTAATCCAAGAAATTCAAGCCTACATCCAACAATTTGCTCCTGCTGATGTGACGATCAGTGTGGAGAATCCTACGTACGAAGAAATTCAAGTACGTTGTACCGTCAAACTAAAATCAGCCTATTCAAATAGTCGTTTCGCGGGACGTTATGTCGAAGAGATCAATCAAGCTATTTGTGATTACTTATCTCCATGGATACAGCGAGGTCAGACCCAACATTTTGGTTGGGCCATACAGCAACATAACGTTGTGGCATTCCTCCACGACTTGGAATACGTAGACGAAGTTACTGGCGTCTCGCTACTACAAATAGCGCCACTGGGTGATACGCAAGATCTGCGATACGACTTACATGACAATGCCAAAGCGATTCGCGAAGAGAAAAATTTACGCCCTAATTATCCATGGAGTATCGCCGTTCCTATGAATGAACATTGGATAGTGGTGAACGAACAGTTCGAACAAAAGCCAGCCAAAGCGATTGGTATTAACGAACTAAAAGTAGGCTCAACTTTCATAATTCCGGTGAGAAAAGAACCATGACCCGACGCACAAGACAAATGTTACAGGAACAATTCCAGCATGGAAAAATGCCAACGGAAGAAGATTTTTCTGATTTGATTGAATCCATGTTGAACATGTTGGACGAGGGATTTGATAAAACGCCAGAAGCGGGTTTTAAAGTCGCCCAACTTCGCGATGGCAAATTAATGAGCTTCTATAAAGATATCAACATTGGTAATCCACTTTGGTCGATAGGCTTAGACAAATCCAACAACAATCTAAGCATCCAAGATCATCGAGATCAATCGTTACTGACGCTATCAAGTACAACTGGGCTCGATGGCATTCATCGTCACGCTATCGGTATTCGTCAGAATAATCCGCGATACGAACTTGATGTCGCAGGCTGGGTTGCATCAAATGGCAGAATAGGCCGCGCTGGCGACTTAGCAGTACCAGCAGATGGTAATTGGTACGACATTAGTGAAGCGATGACCGGTTGCCAAGCGTGGGAAATTATCGCCGGCGTTGGCGGAAAAGATAGTGAAGGGCGCTACGCGTTAACACATGCTTTTGCACTCAATGCGTTTAATTCAAATAGCAGCATCAATCATCATCAAACCCATTTTGGAAATAAATGCAGCCGCATCGAATTACGTTGGGTTAACGAGGACAACGGTAAGCCCTTTGAATTTAAATTACAAATGCGGGTTGGCTGTAGTTATGGTGACGATGTTTGGATCAAATATCATATGACACAGCTATGGACAGATACTTTGATGCTAGAAAGTGATCAAAAGCCTCTACGTCAACCTTCACCTCAATACGATGCCAAAGGGAAGGTAAAAAAATAATGGCACAACAAAACATCACTCTGTCACTTAGCTTAGCGAATGGAAACTTGATTTTAGAGGCTTTAGCAGAGCGTCCATTTAAGCAAGTTTTTGAACTCATCGGTGAATTAAATCAGCAAGCATCCAGACTGTTTTCACCAACAGCACAAGGGCATGAATTAGCAGTATTCACCTTAAGTCCAAACCAGCTCAGACTGATTCTCGAGGTCTTGGGTGAGATGCCGTATAACCGCGTGCACCGCTTACTACAAAATATGCATCAACAATTGCAAGAGGCAACTACCGGTGTCTAATCCACATTCGATCCCACGTCTACAGGCTGATCCCGATCAGCTCGATTTCGATGGCCTGCGCCGTCGTGGGATCGCTCTTTTGCAAGAACTTTCGGGCAAACAGTGGACGGATTATAACTACCATGATCCGGGAGTCACCTTACTGGAATTACTTTGCTACGGTATCACTGACTTAGTTTATCGTACTGACTTCGATGTTGCCGATTTTTTGTGCGACGAGCAAGGCAACATCAATTTTCAAGCACAAGCACTTTATCCACCACAGTCGATTTTTCCGAATCTAGCAGTCACGGATCTCGATTATTGCAAACTCATTTACGACCACCTACCCGATGTTGAAGACGTCTGGATTAGCTCGAACAAAAATCCACATAGCTTTGCTGGACTGCTAACCGTCTTTGTAAAGCCACATCAATCACTAACCAATCGTAATCAAAAAGCTTCATCGGAACTATGCGAAGACCTTAGAGCGCAAGTAATTGAATTATTATCGGCACAACGCAGCCTTGGGCGTGATTTGGCAACGATTCATATCGTCCAGCCAAAAATGTTTAGGCTTGCAGGAGAAATCGAAATAGATGATAGGCGAGCATGTGCCGAAGTCTATGCGGATATCTATTTTCGCTGTGCAAAATTAGTCTCATCGGGTAGCCAAATCATGCGCTTTGAGGAAGCGCTACGCAAGGGCTTAGATTGGGAGCAGCTGTTCACAGGCCCACTAACTGAACGCGGATTTATCGATGAAGCGAGCTTCTTAGACGGTAGCTATGATATTGACGTCGTCAAACTAATTACCTTAGTACGTCATATTCCTGGTGTAAAAAATGTGCGATCTTTAGTGCTTGTCGACGACGAAGGTCAACTACATGAACATCTACAATTCAATCATAGCGATCCAAATTGCCCAACACTACAATTCCCAAGCGACGCGCAACAAATCCATGCCTTAAATTTAATTCAAGGAAATACTGCGCTTGTAAGCATCAACAGCAATCCAATCGACGAAGACAAATTAGCGGCGAGATTAAACAACAACTACTTGAAGCATGATTCACAGAGGGAAATTCACGCATTTCATGAACAAGTTAGTTTACACCTAAAAAAATACGAATTTGAGTACGAAGCATTTCGCCGAAATCGAAGTGATTTTCACAAACTCATTGAATTACCTAAACCTAGCGCACGCGACTTTGCTCAGTATCGTTCGATTGGCGAGGATACACCTGCGATCTATGGGATAAATCACTTCGGCGTCCCTAAATCAGAACCAGCAGAAGTGCACGCACGTGCACGTCAATTGAAAGCCTATTTATATCCATTCGAACAATTAATGGCTAACTATTTAGCTTCATTACAGCAAGTACGCCAGATTTACTCAATCAATCCGCAACTTGATCGTAGTTATTTCTCGCAATTTTTAGATGAACAACAAATACCCGCGATTCGCTCCGTCTATCAAAAAAGTGCAACGCCACAAGAAGTAGCGAAGATATTACGTGAACAAGATGCATTTGAAGATCGTCGCAATCGCGTACTCGACACACTACTGGCAATGTATGGGGAACAATTTCCAAGCGAAGAATTTAGACGTAATGATTGCTACCATCACAACCGAGTTGAGCACCAACTCATTCGATGCAAAATACAGTTGCTTGAACACCTCTGTGAGCTGAGTAGCCAACGCGGCAATGCAAGTAATCTACAGCAAGCTTGGAGCCATAACAATCTATCTTCGCTGCAGAAACGCTTACGTATTCTTACGGGAAGTGCAGCTGCTACAGCAGGATATCACTCCCCTTCCTTAATTCAAGGCTTACAAGAAAAATTCCAATTTATCAGCGATTCTCGTTACAGAGCACTATTAGAAAAGCAAATTAGTTTTCCTTCTGAACTGAGGACTAGCCAATTAAATGCGATTCCGAAACAGTTACCGACTGACGAAGAACAAAGATCAGATTATGAGTTTACATTCCCTCATAGTGCAATCTGTGAATCCCTATTGAAATACGGCGTTGATTGGAAAAATTATCAATCTCTACCAAGCGGTGAACACCATGTTTGGTTGTGCCTACGAGTATCCAATCATCAAAACATAGGCACGCAAGTGGAACAATATTGGCCAATCTGCTTACTGCCGAAAAGCGAACTTGAAGTCTTTCTATCGAATTTAACTGAAGCACTGATACAAATTAGCCTCAGCATCGAAGGCTTCCATCTGGTTGAACATATCTTGTTCCGTCCCCACAGAGATACACATCAACGTGAAGTCGAATCGACATTTTACTCGCATCGAATCAGCGTAATTTTGCCTGGATTTACTGCACGTTTCGCAGAAAACAAGGCGCGTATTTGGGTAGAAAATTTAATCGCACAACATTTGCCTGCGCACCTAATGCCAGAATTCTTCTGGTTAGATTTCGCCTTTCTTGCGCAGTTTGAGAAACGCTACCAAGAGTGGAGTAAGGCGATGCAAGAGTACACCATAAATGCTTATCAAGGCGATGCAACACTGTTAGACCAATGTGCCGATCAAATTATTGCTTTCTTGAACAAGAATCGTCCAACTCAGCCTAATCGTTATTGGATATAAAAATATGCGTCGCATTAATCGCATACATGATTTGGTATTTGATCTGTCTTTCAGCGATGAGAAGGCAGATGCAAGTGTATGGGCCGAATGGATCAAGATGCGCTTATTGCCGATAATTGACGAGGTGACGGAAGACCTTAGTCGCGAGTTCAAAATTTCAGCGTCGCAGGTGAGACGAATTGAATCACTAGAAATTGATTTAGGTAGCGTGTTCATCGCCGAATCTGAACGCGAGTTAGTCCGACGCCTTCATGAGCAATTCAGTAATTCTCTGAGACAGGTACTGACAAAAATAAGTGCCCAAAACTCATCCCTAGAGCAAGTAGAGAACGCACATACCGACTTCCTGCATTTTCTCAAAACTGGGCAATTAAAGTGGGAAAGACTTTCTGATGCAAAGCATGCGCATAAACGTTTGCTCCATGAAATCATACATGCCAAAAGTGCGCCTTTACCTCTGCACGAAATCACACGAGATAATCGCCAATTAAATCGCTTGCTTAAACAGTTCGACGTTGGTGATTTATTTAAAATCACCAACATGGCCTTACGCTCATGGTCCAGAGAAGAGCGAGAACTGATGTTAGATTGGCTTGGACTGGAGTTTTTACATTTACAAACCAAGCATTCAGAACAAGCCGCCATAGAGAAGCTCTGGCAATTTATTTTGCCATCGATACAAAATCGTAGCAATTCTTTTGCTGAGATTGCGCAATCATGGATGGCATTTCAAGGAAGCAATCTCACTACGATAAAAACTGAGTACCAATATTTCATAGAAACCCATACAGCGATCTCAACGCCAACACGAGTCGCGCTAATGCAGGTATTGGAACGGATAAGCAAAAAATTGGCTAACCCAGATCTTGTCAACGCTGGCAGAGACACCTTTGAAAAAAGAGATCAATCCACACAATTAGCGAACGAGCTGGCCGAAAAATACCGTGCCGAGATTGCAAATGTCAGAAGCGCTGAACAGGCAATGACAACAAGTCGCATTGCTTTCACAGACACCCACAAACTGGCTTTTCAGCATGGAGATTTTTCTGCACTCGAGTCTGACTGGGCTTCATTAATATTGTTTTGCGCCGACGACATTCGGCAATTACGCGCAAGTTACTGGCCTACTTGGTTAGAAAAATTCCCTACCTTTGCTTGTCTTGATCTCATCAGCATCATTCACAAAGACGCTGCATGGTTTATTCAATCTAATCTATCAACGAGAAATGCTACGGGCAAACTTCAAAATCAGTGGGAACTCGACGCATTTATAGTAACTTGTTTGTCTTCACCAGCGAATGCGATTCCAACATCGATGTTCGAAAGATTTAAATCACACTTGGCCGCAAACCTTGTCGAATACAAACAAGAGATACATAACGACGATAATGTTCGTTCCGAACAATTAGTAAGGAAGCTGCATGAAGAGAAATTTGCAAACGCTATCAATCAAATATCAAAGATTTGCATCACGAGTGATGATCCTCAGTTAATCAGTAACGCAATTCATCTACTTCTAGACGAAGATGCTGACGCATTTGAAGCGAACTGTCGTGCAAATTGGCGTCGTTGGTGGCAATTACTGGACTTCAACGATCAAGTTCAAATCTTACTGCGGATACATCCGAAACTCACAGCATGCATTCAAGCTTATCGATCTCAACAATTGAGAGATGCTAGTCAAAGTACAACTGAACAGCGCACATATGATACGGCGCTATTTGCCTATCTTTGGGTCGTACCAGCGAATCAACTCTCTAGCACCGAGTTCGAGCAATTGTATAAACCGCAGTCAGCGCTCGCCGAAGATCTGACTAACAGTTTACCCTCATCCGAATTATCGACGGAGAAAGTGATTGCGTCGTTCGATAAGATAAAGACAAACAAGCTGGAACAAGACATCACGCCTAAGGAAATACCGAACAAGCACTTTCTTGAACGATTCGACCACAAGAATCCACGCTCAACTGAAACCTTCTTTGTCAATCTCAGAATCGATCAGTCACGAGAAATACGATCTCATTTTATCGAACTAACACGATCACAAAAATTAGATATCATCGACAAAATGTCACTGACGCAATGTACGGTTCTCACACAAATATTGCACCCCAATATAGGAAAATTACTCCAAGAGCAGTACCAGTACTTCGATCGTTTTTATGGTGCCATCGACAGTTGCCTAAAACGGATGCTATCTGGGAATCAGGTAACCCACACCATACCCAATAAAAAAAATTTGTTTCAGCAATTAATTCAGCATTTGGCGCTGTCGGAAACATCTCTGCAAGTAAGCGAATTTACGAATTTTATTTTCAACTTACTGCGAATACCTGCCGATTTGAGAGAGACCTTTCAAGAATCTATCTTAGAAGATATCGACGATATATCACTTCCCTACTTTGTCGCGGTATTGAAGCAAGAAAATCAAAACAAGCCAACTCCGACGAAGATAGGAAATAAATTCCAATCGACACCTCTGACCACATTTAGTGAACTCAAGCAGAGTTCATCGATCACTCCAGACCATCCCCTATTAAGAGGCTTTCATGCTTGGCGTGTGAGTAAATTTTCTGTCTCCGACTTAAATTTGCAGCTGCGTGAACTGCATATGTATCTCCACTGGTGGGTGTTACATCAAGATACCGATCACAAGATCGACTACAGTTTGCTGCTAAAAAATATACAAGTCGCTGTGCAATCAAGTCCGATTCCGGAACATTTACTTGCTTGCGCGCTCGACGCGCTTCGTGATGGAGAGCATATCAATCTGGATTCACTAAATGCTCAAGCGCGAGTGCTAGATGCGCACGCTTTTCAGATTGGTGAGAAGAACTTTTCGCCATCAGCTCTCGCATTAAAATTGGCGATCGATGAATTTTATCAACCGTCCACGAGCGACTCAAATTCGACGGCTAAGAAGAGCTCAGAAATTCTTTATACTTCAGAGCTACAAGCGAACTTTCTAGCAGCATTTACTAGCAAGGAAAACTGGCAAGCATTTCAGACGGAACTCATCCAGCAATGCGTAAGATCACCTTCACACATGCTTCGGCTAAAAGCACAGCTGAGAGAAGAGATTTCAGCGGCACAATTACATCGATTTATTTTGCGGCTGCTTGAGCGTACACAGATCGACCATCTTTTTATCTCAGAAGATATTTCGGCTGGACTTCATTCAACCATCAATGAAAAAAATCTTCACCAGAAATTACAACTCATTGCCACCCAAAGTGATTCACCACAAGCACGTTATACCGATATTCTGATTCACCTATTATTGCAGGATACCAAGCAATTAGTCGCCTTATTTTCATCAGAAAGCGCCGACGCAAATAATCTGTCTAACAAGGTATCAGGCTTTGTAGAGTCCCAAGTTAAGCCAGTTTTCCAACTTAGTCTCACACAACAAATTTTATTACCTGAAAATGACAAATTATCTGCACTAAAGACGCAGTTATCGAGAGAACAGATTCATCTGCCCGCTGATCTGCGTCAAAAAATGCAGCCTCCAAAACTACTGCTGCTATTGAAGCATTGGCTTATTCACCAAGTACAGCAGGTTGTATTTCGTCAAGGGCAAATCGTCGAAGACACTGCGGCGAATCGTTCGACAAATCGAGATACATCTATCTCCAACGATAACCAGCAGGAACTAACTGCAAGGGACCTTGATGCATTTGAAACCATCGCTGCGTTACTCACTAACATTCAACAAGAAGACTTGCCTTTTGTTTTGTCATCGCTTAGAGGCTCACTGCCTTTACACCTGACGCAACAGATTCTCAAACTAAGTGAGCAATATTTTCAGCTCGGAGAAAAGGATTTAAAAGAATTAAATAAATGGATAGCACGCAGCGATTCAACGCAACAACTTAAACAAGCTTGGGAATCACCCTTGCGCCGAATCTATTCTATTGAGCAATCAGCACATGGCGTTGCAACGACTCAGATCGATTCCAACACACCAACGCTGCATCAGCAAGAACAAGGGCAATTTGATACGCTATCTTCACACCAAATTGACGCACTTCCAGGCAAGCTAACGGATGCTGTTTTGCATGCTCGAATAATCAGCTTAGAGACAATTTGGCCGCAAATTCTGCAGGATCATAAACATCTTTTAGCAGAGGTACAGCGGAAATACCTAGTAAAACAAGAGTTGCGCGAACGATTGATTGCACATACTCCCATCAACATGCTTGTCGATATGCTTGAAATTATCGCGCCAAAGTCAGCAGAACTATTGCGTGGCTTATGGCTGAACTGGGATCAGCTCGACTCAAGAATGAGGCGATACCAAACATATCCAGATTTCCAACGACACAGCTTACGCCCAATCTTCTCGGGAGTGTTTGAAATGGCTTTGCATCGCCGCGACATTGCTGAGCAAGCCCACTTCATCATCTCTTCGATCTACGCAACGGATCGCAAACTTACTGAAGCGATTTTAAGTCACCTTGGCTATCAGATGGATGTTTCTCAATCACCACCTTGGCAATATGTGTTTGAACATATAAATGCAGTCAACATGTTCAAAGCGTTTGAAGACGCGGACTCACTAGACCAAACAGCGCAAGGCGCTCAAGAACTACACGAACTTGACACCAACAGATCGAATAAGAACGGCTACTTGGACATTGAGACACGACCATTCGCGAATCTGGCGCAGTTAGACCTCTGGCAGTACGACAAAAAAGCAAATTCACCTACAACCTCTACGTCGCCCACAAAGCCAGAGATTTTGCAGCTCAGCACAAAGCAACAAGATGACTTAGTAACATGCTGTTTAATGCAGCTAAATGCGGATCAACTGCATTCCTTTTGGAATGCCTATGCGTTTGAGTTATGCCAATCAAAAGTCAACAGAATAGACCCCTCTTTAGAGGAAGCGCTAGAGACAACTACCTACAACACTCCTGCTCTACCCATCCAAGAGAAAACAATCGATCAGCGTATCTTGCGTTCACAAACATCATTGAGGGCTGCATTAAAGGCGCTAGCCAATCTAGATCTTTCACAAGTTGACACAGTTAGCCTCAGCAAGCACGATCAATCATTGATTGCAACACCAACTACGCTGCAAAACTTGGAAACAATTTGCGTTGTGATTTTACAGAGCAAGACAAGCATCGGTTACCGAGAGCAAGCAGATTTCCAGAAAGCACTACATCGATTGCTATCGCAGACGACTTACCACTTCAAAGATATCAAAGAGGCTTTACAAAGTAACTCTGCGGTTAATCGACTTTGCGAGCTTGCTAGCTTGAGTCAATTGGATGCGTTATTCAGACGTCTGCACAACAACCTCAGTCAACATCTTCCAACGCTAATCTACCGCTTAGAGAACGCGTTGCAGATTCTATTGCATGAAAATTTGATTCACTTAAGCAAAGCTAGTTGGCGAGCGATCTACGTATCAAGTTTGGCGAATCCTACTCCATCCGATATCAAGCAATTCACAGCGCAGCTGATTCGACAATTACAACTGTCTTTCAAACTCGAATCCATTGAGGCTTGCATAGAAAAACTAAAAAATTTCGATCATCAGTTGGAAACCCGAATCTCTATGCAAATAGCAGAGAGAGAAGAAAAAGCAAGGTCACCCAAACGCAATTTACACGATCAACAAACATCATCGAACAAGGACAAATTTCCAGGAGACGACGAGCAAATTCTACAAGCTAGCTTTCTACAAAATGCTGGCTTGGTGATCGTCGCGCCTTATTTACAACGATTGTTTTCACTACTCTCGTTGACAAAAGACGGTGCATTCGTTGATAGGCAGGCTGCTGAACGAGCAGTGCACTTGACACAGTACATTGTTACAGGTGAAGACGCTTCACCCGAATTTATGTTGACCTTAAATAAGCTGCTGTGTGGCATTCCCGCAGTTGTTCCGATTTCAATTGGAATACAGATAAGCGCCGATGAGAAAGAAGTTATCCAACAAATGCTGTCTGGTGTAATTGCACATTGGAGTGCCATTGGCAAAACTTCAATACAAGGTCTACGTGAGACATTTTTGATACGCGAAGGTCATCTCAACTACATAGAAGATAGCTGGCACCTCAAGGTGAGACAAGGAAGCTTCGACATGCTACTTGATCGCTTGCCGTGGAGTTTTGCCATGATTAAGTATCCGTGGATGCTCGCTCCTCTTCATGTGACATGGCGCTAATTGCTTTTCAGAGAAATAAATCGATATGCTGAATACTGAATGTTTAGAACAAGAAATTGCCTGGTTTAGCCGCGTTTGCGACGCGCGTTTCGACGCCTATTTCAAAGACAATGAGAGTGACAAGGATCTACAGAGCTTGATTCCGGCGCCAGACCTTTCCTCTAGCCATACAGCATATGCAGAAGTTGTTCGAGAGTTTGATTTCTCCTACCTTGAACGTATTGTGCTCGTACTGGCTTTGGTGCCACATTTAAGGCCACAAGCGCTCGATTTTTTCTCACTACAAAACTCTGCACTTTCGCGCCCTTTCAGTGAAATTGGCGGTTGGCGCGGCAAAGCGCATTTAGGATTCTTGCCGACTTGCGAAACTGCTGCCTTCATTTTGGCAGGTAGCAGTTTGGAAAAACGCTTGCATGTAGCTAATCTATTCAAGGATGAGCATCCGTTTATTAGACAAGGTATTTTACGCCTCGAAAGTCAAGCGAATGATGAGCCTCTGTTCAGCGCAAAATTACAGATAAGCCATGAATACCTTCAAAGATTGATCGAAGGTGAACGCCACAAACCTGATTTTAGCGCGAACTTTCCGGCAAAGCTGATGCAGACTGCATTGAATTGGGATGACTTGGTACTCAATCAAGAGGTGATGGAGGAAGTAGAACATATCGTTGCATGGCTCACACACTCTAGACATATTTTGAATGACTGGGGACTGCAAAAATCTTTAAAGCCTGGCTATCGCACATTATTCTATGGCCCACCGGGAACAGGAAAGACACTAACGGCAAGTTTAATTGGAAAACTGACGCATGCTGATGTCTATCGTATCGATTTGTCGATGGTAGTCTCCAAATACATAGGCGAGACTGAGAAAAATCTCGCGAGTGTTTTTGACCAAGCACAAAACAAGAACTGGATTCTGTTCTTTGACGAGGCTGATTCTCTTTTCGGCAAGCGTACCCAAACCAGTAATTCAAATGATCGCCATGCAAATCAAGAAATTTCCTATCTATTACAACGGGTAGAAGATTTTCCTGGCGTGGTAATTCTGGCGACCAACTTAAAAGCCAATATAGACGCGGCATTCTCACGGCGTTTCCAAAGTGAAGTTTATTTTGCGATGCCCGATGCTCAGCAGCGCGAGCGGCTATGGAACAAGCTATTTATCAACCAAGAACGATTGCATAGTGATGTCAATTTTCGAGAACTCGCTGAACGCTATGAATTAGCGGGCGGTGCCTTATTAAATGTAGCTCGCTATGCCGCAATTCGCGCGGTGAAGAGAGATCACCCTGTAATTACACAGGACGATTTGCTACGTGGTATCAGTAGAGAACTAATGAAGGATGGGAAAACATTGTGAAACACTTACACAACGCTCCACTATTATCTGGTGTCGATCATTTATCGCGAGCACTGAAGGATTGTACGCGCTTGCATGCCGAAGATCTTGCCAGAAAATTTTCGACATTGATTCCAGCAATCCGTTGGGGTCGCCAGACTTGTCTGCTCTTGTGTCTACTATTTAGTCTACCATTCAGCGCCGAAATGAGTTGGGCGCAAATTGAGATTAACAGTATTTCGACGCAGACCGATAAAGCCTCACCGAACAAAGCAGCTGTCAGCAAAGATACAGGCAATGTGAACAGTAAAACGGTCAACGTGGTCGGCTATAACAAGAACATTCGACAAGAGGATTTCAAAGGGCTGAGCAAAGAAATAGTACTGCAAATGCAAAAGCAACTAGAGAGCATCTATAAAGATCTCAATGATTGGCAGCACGATTATGCATTAAAAGGGAAGCCTTTAGATGACGGCATTGTTGGTCCGATTACGCTGTCTTGGCTACAACGATTTGGCTTTAGTTTCAAGGTTTATACTGGTGAAGGCTATGCCCCAGGCTTAGCGAAGAATGTCGACAGGATCGCCCGTTTTGGCGAAAAGAATCGTGCCGAGCTTGGTATTCTACTTAGCCCGGAATTTGAAGCCTGGGATTTCATGCAACCGGAAAAAACAAAGAACCAAGACTTCCAAATTCGACGACAAGGTACAGACAAAGAACTAATTGACCTAGTCAATCGATTTCGCGGTATGCGAAAGATTGCACCCAGATCTGCCCCAAATTTTGTTGATACCAGCGCCTATTTTGTCTACAACCTGAATCAAGCTGACTTAGATGTTTTGGTTGGAAAAGATCAAATCATACAAGTTCTCACAACACTAAAAGACAAAGAATTTAATTCCTCAGAAGCCTTACGTTCAGCAACTGCGCAAGCAATGGGTGGCAGGGAATATTTACTAAAACAAATATGGCCCTTGATTGCGCGTAATGCAGCGGACTTTGATGGTTACCTTGTCAATGAAGATGCGTTAAAGAGACTCAAAGAAGTCAGTGACTTCCCTGTCGCAGTGATTGATGAATTGCGTCTGCAGGGTACGATCTACTTTAAAAACAGAGAATTATTTGATAGCTTTTTGGAAGAAAAGCTGAACACAGACGCTTTATTTCTCACCGACGATGAGAAACGCGCAGTGGCTGAAGCCGCACGGGTATTCGATAATATCCATTTAACCGAGCAATCACTAGCGACTATCAAAAACGAGCTCAAAGGTAATATTCAAAATACTGGCGTACCCGCGATGATCGTCAAGTTGTTAGAGCAAATCAAAGACGTTGACTATGCAGATATTGATTTATTTCGTAGTGCTGCGGTGTCGAAGATCGTCATGGGAATCGGTGCTTGTCGACTCAACTCACCAAGTAATAACGCCTACGTGAGTAGTCTACGTATGAGCGATGATGACTTTGCGCTGCTACAAAAAGAACTAGAGGCGCTAAAAGCACAGGCGCCTGATGGGCGGAATCGACTTCCCCAAAGTCTCGAGAGTATTTTTACTGAGCTTAATCAGTTCCGCCTGCAAGTTGGCTTATGTGACGATAACAGTGTCACTCAAGCGCAAAACCTCATACAACAGCTTTACCACTCTTATCTAGCGATCGCGATCGAAAACGTTGCAAAAAAGCGTATTCCAGAAAAGCTTAACAACATCACGCTTAAAGGCGGCGATTGCGGTTGCGCACTCGATGAGTTTAACGGCATTGTTTATGGCTTTTATCCTTACTGGAAAAATCAACAAAAAACACAAGTAGTCAACTTTAGCGTACTTAATCGTGTCGCTTATTACGGCCTAACTGTCGACAATGTAGGCGAATTAAAACTTGGCGCGAATGCTTTTGACATCCGCAACGGCAGCGCCAAAGATAATGAATTCATTCGCACTGCCCGCCAATATAACTCCAAGGTTGACTGGCTGATTCAGAAGAATGATTGGAGCGGAGATTGGAGAAAATTCTCTCGTGAAAATAAACAAGCTGTACTAAAAAAGCTCATTCAAAACATTGCAGGACTATTACGAGCACCGCTCAATGACATTAGTTCACGCATCAAACCGTATGCTAGTTTCGGTATCTCGTCTCGACCTACACGTGGTGATGGCGTAACGATTTACTTCCCCAATTACCCCTTAGATGCTGACTCTGCTTTATTGTTTAATGAATTCTATTTCGCCTTACGCAAAGAATTAGCGAATGATGATGTCTTAATTAATCTTCTCGTTTCGCAAGATAACTTCGTCAACAACCCAAGCAATAAGTCCGCCGCTTTTGGTTTAAGTAACCTGGTCAAGTTGCGCAAAAAAAGTGACTCCCGTGGTTCGAACAATAAGCTAGACAAAGCATCTTTGCGGGAGTTAATTTTGGTTCTTTTAAATGAACCTAGTACCGATTCGAAAAAACAATTGCGTCGTGCAATCGAAGGCGAGACTAGCTTACATGGAGCCGACCGTAGTGAATTATTGCGCCATTTACTGCCGGTACTTCATTTTGACAATCGCAATTGGCAACAGTTAGAAGATGACATTTTGTATGCCGGAGATAACTTTGGGGGAATTGGTTTTTGGTCTCCCAATTTCGACAATCTTGCCAAGCCTGTGATAGACCTTGAACAATCTTGCTTACAGAGTCAGCAAATCGTTGTGTGCTTACTTAAAAACTATCGCCCACAAGAAATCGTAGAAGATAATTCATCAACGATAGAAAAGTTTGTCTGTGTCCATCGCTGGTATTTGCAATTGGTGCTGACACTTTTTGTGCTACTAGCAATTTTGTTAGCTTATCTGTTTGCAAGGTATTGTGAAATACAGAATTTTGTGAAGAGGTACTTCCTCTGGATAGTGTGTTCTTTCGTCATACCGCCGTTGGTGATTTTCACACTCCTACTGCTTTTTGATCCTTACTTAGCGAGCTTATCTCAAGGCAATCTACCATTTATTATTTCTGTGGTGATTCTTGTCGCTGGCATGCTTGCAGGTTATTCCTATTTGAAATCTCGACGTGAATTGCCACTACGTCAGCGCGCACTACCACAACGCCAAGGCTTGGGATTCCCACTCATTAGTTGGAGCAAACAGTTGGATGAGGCAGGATTTCGAGTGTTGATACGCAATCGTGGAACGGGTTTTGCCATTATCAAGAAAATTGAAATTTATCTGGATGGTCAAGCTGTCGCGGATGCAAAAACCGCCTTAGAAGCTGTTTTTGGCCCTAATAATAATCTAGTATGGAGAGCTGCTCCTTTAGTCGGACAAAAAATCATGCCTGGTGAATCTTTGCTCGCCATTTCGATTAATGATCCAAGTTCGGCGCTAGCGTTTGACAAGAAATTAGCAGAACATGAATTAAAGGTTCTCATCACCTACTACTCCGCCAGCCACGAATATTGGATTAGCGATGGCAAAGAAGTTTCTGCAGTTGCGGGCAATTTCAGCTAGATAGAAAACAAAAAAGCGTCAATTTGATTAACTCCAAATCGACGCTTTTTCATCTGATCAAATTAGGAATCTGACGCGACTAATCTACCCTGACGAAAATCATCAATCGCCTTGAAAATTTCTTCTTGCGAATTCATGACAAACGGACCGTATTGCGCGATTGTTTCGCCAAGTGGTTTACCCGCGATGAGGATAAATTTAGCCGCCTCGTCTGCCTGAATTTTGACACCATCTGCGCTTGGCCATTTTTTTAAAATCGCCATCCTTTGCAAAGGCACTTGTTGTTCACCAATGCGAACATTGCCGCGATACACATAAATGAAGGCATTAAAATCGGGCGGAATCTGCTGGCTAAAACTTGCGCCTGCTGGCATCTGCACATCAAGATAAATCGGCTCAGTGCTTGCCCTTTGCATTGCGCCTTGTACACCGTGACTTTGTCCTGCAATCACACGCACCATAACCTGATCTGGCGTCGTGAATTCAGGAATGTCTGCACTCTTAAAATCACGGTACCAAGCTGGTGTCATTTTGTCTTTACTGGCTAAGTTCAACCATAACTGAAAGCCTTCCATGCGCCCATTTTCTTGCTCTGGCAATTCAGAATGAATCACGCCACGACCTGCGGTCATCCATTGCACTCCACCGTTTTCTAATAAGCCTTCATTGCCAGCGCTATCACGGTGACGCATGCGTCCTTCCAGCATATAGGTAATCGTCTCAAAACCACGGTGTGGATGGTCGGGAAAACCAGCGATGTATTCATCAGGATTGTCGCTACCAAACGCATCTAACATCAGAAAAGGATCAAGACGGTACTGATAGGGTTGCGTCAATACGCGCGTCAGCTTGACACCTGCGCCATCAGAAGTCGCTTGACCAACTACCAATTGCTCGACTGCGCGTGATAAGTTGACTGTTTCTAATTGAATCGAGGTGTTCATCTGCTACATCCTTTTCTGATGAAGTACAAAATAAGTACAAAATTAGTACAAGAGTCCTGCAATTAACGCAGTTTAAGCCAATGCTGCTTCGATTTGTGCTTGCGCATCGCTAATCGCACGTTGTTCGCCTTCTGGGCCCATCGCCAAACCTTCTGCATAAATGAATTCGACATCCGTCATACCGAGAAATGCGAAGAAATTTTTCAGGTAAGGCATTTGCGTATCGTTCGGCGTGTTGCGGTACAAACCACCACGCGTCAAAACTACATACACTCTCTTATTCTTCAATAAACCTTCCGGGCCATTTGCGGTGTAACGGAAAGTGACTTGCGCACGAGAAATCGCATCAATCCAATTTTTCAATTGCGATGAGATACCAAAATTGTACATAGGGGCGCCAATCACCAAGATGTCCGCAGCTTGTGCTTCGGCAATCAAAGCATCATCCAAAGCAACGCGCGCAGCTTGTTCTGGCGTACGCTGATCGGCTGGTGTGAACAGTGCCTGCAATGCTGTTTCATCCAAACTTGGTTGTGGCGTCACGGCCAGATCGCGTAACACAAAGTTTGCGTCCTTGTGCTGTTCACGTAAGCGTGCGCTCACTTGATTAGCTAAATTGGTGGAATGAGAACCGGCTACACGGGCACTAGAATTGATCTGCAAAATGTTCATGGTATTGCTCCTTTATAAGGTGACACTGGTTTAGAACTGCACACTTGAGTGAATGTGCTGTCACTTTATATGTTCCATATTCAATGCAGAAGATCGTAAAATGGATATGATTGTTCCATTGATAGAACAATTTTATTATTTCGGAGGCTGCATGTATCTCGATCCAAATGATTTACTCCTATTTGCACGTGTCGTTGCTGAGACAAGTTTTAGTCGCGCAGCAGATAAGTTAGGCATGCCAAAATCAACCCTATCACGACGAATCACCGCGCTAGAAGCACAACTAGGCGAGCGCTTACTCTTGCGTACAACTAGAAAACTCGTGGTAACCGATTTTGGTAATGCCGTGCTAGCGCATGCACAGCAAGTCAGTTCTGAAGTCGATGCGACGTTGGCACTCACCCAACAAAGACAGGTGCAACCAAGTGGTAGATTACGCGTATCGATGCCCGCCGATTTTGCCAATGAAACGATGACCGCCTTAATCAGTCGGTTTTTACGCGACTATCCCGCCATCACGCTGGAGTTAGATTTATCACCAAGACGGGTCGACTTGATCGGTGAAAATTTTGATTTAGCGATACGCATGGGCAGTCTGCCCGACGATGCCTCGCTCGCAGCACGCCGACTGGCGAAATTTTCTGCGGCAATTTATGCCGCTCCTAGCTATCTAGAGAAACACGGTGAACCACAAGAGCCAGAGGCTTTGATGGAACATCAAACCTTGCGCCTACTGGCACGCAATGGTGAACCAGCGATGTGGCGACTAAAAAATGGAGCCCAAAGTTGGGAAGGTGTCCCACCCGGGGTCGCCACTGCCAATTCACCTGAAATGCTCAAACGACTGGCTTTAGCTGGTTTAGGTATCACCTTAATTTCTGAGCATTTCGCCCAATGCCATTTGCATGATGGCAGTCTGATTCGTGTCTTACCAGATTGGCACTCACCCGAATTTGACGCATGGGCAGTATTTCCTGGCAGGCGCTTAATGCCAGCGCGAACCCGTGTGTTTATCGACGCGATGATCAAAGAATTTCAGGACGATGGAGATTTTCGATAGTAAAATAGTTAATTGTTAAATAAAATTCATCAAACAATAGAGGCACACATGCAATCAAAGAATCCATTTCAGCTAATCGTGCTTTTCTGTTTGTGTAGCTTGCTGTCGGCCTGCAATCAAATAAATGACATCGCTACCGATGGACTGATTTCAGCGATGGATTTCAAGCGTCCTGTGGAACTTGAATTTCAACTAAAGACAGATGATCTAAAGCGGGGTGCTCAATTATGCAAAGTCGATAGTCCTCATCATTTCGACTGCACTATCCGCCTTTCCAAGGAGAATTTTTTTTGGAACAGCAGTGAGGTTCGTGTGAAGGCAAAAGCGGTATTCACCAAGAAAGAATTGATTGACTTAGTGAAGTCAACAAAACAGAAGTACGAAAAATTCGGTACATTCAGCTATTCCATACACGGCGTACTTGAGTAGATTCAGTCAATCTAGTCAGCATAAAATACAAATACACAAACAAAAACGCACCGTTAAGAAATTCAACGGTGCGTTTGCCATTTCTGTACTCAATATTAGAGGCATCTGCACAAACTCCGATCATGCAGTAAGTTGTACAGAGCTTTCTATCAAAGAATAATTTTCAAAGGCTTGGTTGTCTTCCAATCTCCACGGGTGAAATCAGGGAACACTTGTGAGCTGCCATCTTCATCTACCGACTTTTCACTCAATGGACCAACCGCTGACCAGAAGCAGCCTTCGTAAACGTTTTGATCCATCGGTTCGCCCAGGCGTAAGCATTCAATAATGCGGAACAGCATTAAGAAATCCATACCGCCATGCCCACCCATTTTCTTCGCTAATTCGCCCATACGCAGATATAAAGGATGCTCATATTTTGCGGCAATCGCCTCCCATTCTTTGCCCTCTGCCCACTTGTGATAATTGCTGGTGATGCCTTCGACTGAAATACGATTTGGGAAGCCAGCTAACACGCCATTCACACCCCAAATCGTGTTGTGGCGAGAATATGGGCGCGGTGTGGTTTCATCCCACTGCACCATAATCGTTCTACCCAACGCGGTCTTGATAATCGAAGTATTAAGATCACCACCTTTGAAATCGAGTTCTTTAAATTTTGGCGTAGTCAGCTTTGTTGACTTCTGCGCGTAGGCTGCCCGACCTTTGGCTGGTGAAGAGAACGAAGTGATGCGACCAAAATTATCTTCACCGCGCGCCAAGTTCATATATTGTGCGACCGGACCTAAACCATGCGTAGGATATAGATTGCCATTGCGTTTTGCGTATTCAAAAGTGCGCCATGAACCAGTTGAATCGCCATTCTCCATTTGAAAACGTAAGGCATGAATATACGACGCTTCGCCATGCAGCAAATCACCGAGCACACCTTGTCTTACCATATTCAAATACAACAATTCTTCTCGACCATAGTTGACGTTTTCCATCATCATGCAGTGACGCCCGGTCGCCTCTGATGCATCAACGATATCCCACATTTCTTTCAATGTCGTTGCAATCGGCACTTCCACAAATGCATGGGCACCTGCATGCATCGATGCGATCGCCATCGGTGCATGAGAACTCCAAGGTGTATTGATAAACACCGCATCTGGTTTGGTTTCGGCGAGCATGGTGCGCCAACCATTCTCATCACCGTAATAGACTTTTGGCGTATGCCCAAATTTGCTGACTACAGCGGCGGATTTCTTTGCCCTTGCTTCAACCACATCGCAAACACCGACAAACTGTACGCCCTCGATTGTGGCTAATTGTGCCGCATGACCTGAACCGCGCGCACCGACACCAATAATCGCGACTTTCACCTTATTCAATTTCGGCGCGGCGAAGTCACCCATGTACTTCGCTCCAGCGGGACGTTTATCACTATTGGCTTGCGCACCAGTTTGCGCGGACGCTTGCAGGCTGGTTAAACTAGCAAGACCCGCAGTCAAGCCGCTAAGAGATTGCAAAAAGCCACGACGAGTGGGCTTGAGAGTAGATGTCATAGTCCAAATCCTATTTCTATATGCAGTTACAAATTTCAATCAACAATAAAGCGCAAAAGTGAAATGAAACAAACCAAAATTGATGTGACAAATTCTACCGAAACCCGCGCCATATAACAGCGATTAATATTCAAGGCTACATTTAGTTAAACTTAAGGAACAGCTGAGCAGCGATCTTTGCTGATTATGCTAGGCTGTAGCCTATTTCATTCTGTTTCGAATCACCATGCCACAATTAAATGTTCAACAACTGCAAGAATTTCTGCGTAGCGATTTTCCACAAAGTAGCGTGGTAGTAGAGTCGGTGTCAGAGCGTGGCGCATGCGTACGCCAAGCCATTGATCAAAGTCATTTGCGCCCTGGTGGCACGGTTTCAGGACCTGTCATGATGGCGGTCGCAGATGTCGCGATGTACGTTGCTTTGTTAGCCGAAATCGGCATCGTACCGCTCGCAGTGACCACCAACCTCAGCATCAATTTCTTACGCAAGCCACGCGCAGATAAAGACCTACTTGCGCATTGTCAGCTGATAAAAGTCGGCAAAACTTTAGCGGTGGGGGAAGTGAGTTTGTATTCGGATGGTAGCGATGAATTAGTCGCGCATGTTGTGACCACTTATGCTATTCCACCACGTTCTTGACACCGATGATGCGCTAGGAAAATCTAGCAGTATCGTAAAAGTGATCACATAATCTTTTCATTGATACTAATCATTGAGACTAATCATTTATATCAATGCTTATGATTGATTTTGACAAGCGTGTGACAAGTTCGTATGCTTCGCTAGCCACGAAAAATTTCATGGTGATTTTTTATTTTTTTATTGCCATAGAATGACACTACGCCGTATTTTTTCTGCCGCATTATTCAGTTTCATAGGGATCACAAACGCTGCCATTGCTGCGGGACCGCTGAAGCTTTTATACGAAATTCGTGACCCTATTTCTTATCGTGATTCCCGTGGAAAAATCACCGGACTAGTCATCACGCCAACCGCGCAAGCAATGCAACATGCCGGGATTTCTTACGTCTGGGTGGAAACACCATTCAAGCGCCAACTCAATGTGGTTGAAGCAAATGATGAAGCAGTCTGTGCAGTTGGTATGTTTAAAAATAAAGACCGACAAAGATATGCCAAGTTTAGTCAGGCTATTTTTCATGATACAGACCGACCTTCCGTCATGCTTGCACATCGCGATTTCCAACCTGAAAAGTCCATGGATTTATTGCGCACACTCAGCATACCCGGCATCAAGATGTTAAAGAAAGATGCGGCATCGTATGGAAACGTGATTGATGATGCAATTGAACGCTCGCGCGTGGTGGTAGTCAACACTACTGCAGAATCCCTAAACATGGCAAAGATGTTAGTCGCCCGCCGCGCTGACTTTATCTTTGTCCCTGAAGATGAAGCGCTCAATATGATCAAAACTATACCGGGTGGTGAACAACTGCATATCTTTAAACCGCTAGGTATGCCGCAAGGTCCAGAACGATTTCTGATGTGTAGTTTGCAAGTGCCGGATGAATTGATTCAGCGCTTCAATAAGGCACTGATAAAGTAAAACGAAACTGATTGAGAAAGCAAAAACATCATGCGCAGACAAAGAATTAGTTCAGGCTCAACTTTCGAAGAAAAAATCGCCTATTCACGTGCGATTGTTCATGGAGACTGGGTGTTTGTTGCTGGTACCACGGGATTTGATTACAGCAATATGACGATTGCCGACGATATCTACACACAAACTGATCAATGCTTAAAGAATATCCAAGCAGCGCTTGCACGAGCGGGCGCCACGCTAGCCGATGTGGTGCGTGTCAATTACGTAGTGCCTGATGCTAGTGAATTTGAATTATGCTGGCCTGTGCTACGGCAATATTTCGGTGAGATTCGCCCTGCTGCGATGATGATCTCCGCAGGTCTAGCTGATCCGCGTATGAAAATTGAAATCGAGGTCACCGCAATTAAACAGTCACCAAATACGCCGACTGATCCAACTTGATTGGAAAAAAAAGTGCAGCACGATGACATCGTCTGCACTTCTCTCACGTCGCTCAGCAACTCAGTGATCAATCAATTAAGCAATGCTCAATTAATTAAGCATCTAACTCACTCTGTTGCACAATAATTCGCGACACCAAGCCATAATCACGCGCTTCTACCGCAGTCATCCAATAATCGCGTTCGATATCGCTCGTCACACGTTCTAAAGTCTGACCAGATTCTTTGGCGATTAAAGCAGCAATGCGTTCACGGATTTTTACGATCTCACGTGCTTGAATCGCAATATCTGTCGCCTGTCCACCAGCGCCACCGCTAGGTTGATGAATCAAGAAGCGGGTATTTGGCAAGCAAACGCGGTGCTGCTTAGGTACTGCCAAAAACACGTTCACGGCTGCGCTACCAACCCAGCCGGTACCAACCACACGCACTGGCGCATTAATGAAACGGATCATATCGTGAATCACATCACCAGATTCAACATGACCACCTGGTGAAGACACCAATAAAGTAATTGGTTCATTCGACTCAGCCGACAATGCAATCAAACGCTTACTCACTTCAGCCGCTAATTTATCGTTGATCGTACCGAAAACCAAAACGGTACGCGATTTAAACGCCTTCTCTTCCAAAAATGGACTTGCGGCTTCAGCTTGCTTCTCTTTTTCTTCAGACATAATCACTTTCTTCTTCAACAAATTGCGACGATCTATATTCGCTTATAACGACACATATTAGGCCGCTCGCGTATAGATCAAGGGGAAATTACCAATCAATTCCTCAACATATTGGCTTACTACACCAGGCTGAGATTTTGATAAAACCGACATGCTACTCGATTTCTCGACACTTGCGCGGTCCTAAGAAGCCTTCAGCAAATTTGGCGCAAGTGGTAACCATGCTTGTTCGGCCTGCCATTGCTCAGACCACGCCTTCAATTGCTCGGCTGGCATTGGTCGTGCAACGCCATAGCCTTGGGCTAAATGACAACCTAAATTCAATAATGTCGCACCATGTGCCAAAGTCTCTACGCCTTCAGCAATCACTTCGCGATGAAACGCATTGGCTAAACGGATCACACCTTCAACGATGCCTAAATCTTCTGCATCATGCAGCATATCGCGTACAAAGCTTTGGTCAATTTTTAGCGTATCAATCGGCAGTTTGCGCAAATAAGTCAGCGAGGAATAACCAGTCCCAAAATCATCCAAAGAAAAACGCACACCTAGACGACGGCAGCTTTGCAAGATATCGACGGCTTGCTCGATATCGACAATTGCAGCCGTTTCTAATACTTCCAATTCAAAACATTGCGCCGGCATCGCCGAATGCTGTGACAAAGCAAACGCCAAATGTGTGCTGAAATCTCTATGCAAAAGATGATCAGCACTAATATTCACACTAATTGAAATTGCTAAACCTTGTCGATGCCAGATCTCACCTTGCGTTAACGCTTCTTGTATCACCCATTCACCTAGTTTTTGATCGAGCGTACTGCCATGAATATAGGATAAAAACTCGGCTGGCGATAAGATGCCTCGCTCGGGATGCTTCCAACGAATCAAAGCTTCTGCACCAACCAAGCGCCCATCACGCAAATCGACCTTCGGTTGATAATACAAAACAAATTCACGATTTATCAGCGCTGTGTTTAATAATTCAAGAAAACTACGATGAAGCTGCGCCTTTCTATCACTCTCGGGATCAAACAAATGGTAACGATTTTTCCCTGCATTTTTTGCCACATACATGGCCTGATCTGCGTGTCGCATTAAGCTATCGGCATCGGCATTATCATCCGGAAATAAACTTACACCGATACTCGCTGTGACTTGTAACACAATGCCATCAACCCGAACTGAATGACTGGCAGCAAGCAAGACGCGATCTAACACTTGCATACATTCCATCGAGTTTTTTATGTCCGACAACAAAATCACAAATTCATCACCACCAATACGAGCCAAGGTATCGTTAGCACGTAATACATTACGTAGGTGCGCGGTCACGCCGATCAATAATTGATCACCAATATGGTGACCATGCTGGTCGTTCACCAACTTAAATCCATCTAAATCCAAAAAGCAAACGGCTAACAAACTTTGATCTCGCTGCGCCCGGATTAGCGCTTGTCCTAGACGATCGCTCAATAGACGACGATTTGGCAAACCCGTTAAGGTGTCGTAATGGGCGATCTTATCGAGTTCATCTTCATGCGCTTTTAATTGCGTGATATCTGAAAAAACGCCAATGTAATGCAATACCGTACCAAGCTCGTCGCGTACTGCCGATATTGATAACAACTCAATGTATTCCTCACCTGACTTGCGGCGATTCCATACTTCACCTCGCCAAAAATCATTTTTGATTAGGTCACGCCATAAGTGTTGATAAAACTCAGCGGGATGACGCCCAGATGCCAGAATCTTTGGGCTCTTACCAAGCACTTCGTCGTCACGATAACCTGTAATTCGTGTAAATGCCGGATTAACTTTGCTAATGAGACCATGAATATCCACCATCATGATGCCTTCATAGCTACTTGAAAAAACTGTGGCAGCATCACGCTGCGCTTGCTCTAGTACCTTTCTCTCGGCGATATCGGTATGTGTGCCGGACATTCTAGCGGGTGCCCCATCCGCATCCCACTCCACGACCCGACCCCGAGTCAAAATCCAATGCCATTCGCCACGCTTAGTCAAACAACGCATCTCCAATTCGTGTAGCGCACTTTCTCCCGACAAATGTTTCTGAATCGATTCCAATGCTTTTGGATAGTCCAATGGGTGAACATAGTTTGACCATTTATCTGGTGATATTTTCATTTCTCCAGGCTGATAACCTAACATCGTTTCCCAACGCGCGCTGACTTCCAGTTCATTGGTTTTCAAATTCCAATCCCAATAACCTTGATCAGTTCCTTCCAACACACGTGCTAACTGCTTCTCGCGCTCTCTCAAAGCATTTTGCGTCAATTGCACTTCACTTAAATCACGCCCAAATGCAACGTATCGACCGTCTGGTAATCGTTTGGTAATCATCTCAACCTGCACCAAATTACCGTCAATTCGCAATAAAGGCCACTCTCGACGAATGAACTTCTCTGCTGCCAACTCTCGTAAATGCGCGGCTAATTTCAGTTTAGTCACATCATCGAGCAAATCAGGAATCGACATCGTCCGAAGTTGCGATAAGCTATGTCCAGTTAACTTGCATGCAGACGGATTGGCAAATATAAATTCCCCTTTTGGATTCGTAATCCAAATCGCATCACCAGCCTCTTGTAAGACAAGCTGCAAGTCTTGCTCGATCCGCTTCAATTCAGAGATTTCATGCGAAATACCAAATACGCCACAGATCTCTCCTGTTTCATCGATTAAAGGACCTTTGGTCGCCAAAAATACTAGTTTCTTTCCGGTTTTAGTCGTCAAGTGAGCTTCGTGCTCTTGTTGATTACCACTCGTCAGCATGCGCTGATCGTTACCCATAATGAATTGTGCAGAACCTGTATCAAATAATTCACTATCATGCGCACCAAGAATGTCTTCTATCGGTATTTCTAAATGATTCGCCATCGCCTGATTTGCCATGACATAGCGACCTTGCAAATTTTTGACATAAACCGCATCGGAGGTTCCCGAGACAATCGCATCTAGTAAGCGCCTATGTTTCTCATCTTTTGCCATTGCGTGTTGCAACAGTTCGCTCAAAACACTAACGGCAATTCCATTCACCACAAAAATCAACCATTGAAAGAGATCAGTCGAATCATTGACTGCTAAGCTGCCTCTTGGGTCTAACACATAAATATAAATAGCCAACGCAGCTAAGCTCGTGGACAACAATCCCGACCACAAACCTCCTAACATCGCACTAAGTACGATAGGAAAAATGAACAATATCAGCATAGGTTCACCATGAACACCAATGGCAACAGTCTGGTGAAGCACAAACATCCCCGCGGTAAGTGCTAAGGTCAGACCATACACTAACCAAGGCGAATGTCTTAACGGATGATGCTCATCAGCCAAATTGGTAGATAAAGTAAAAGCACGTCGATCACGTCCAACTGGTACTGCATGCATCGCAAAATAAAATAAAGTCGTCGTTGCTACAACAAAGAAAATACCTTTGACGGTAGATAGCCAAAGCATCGAACTAACATCAGTAAACAAAGTCAGTAGTTGATCGGATAGAAATATCCATGCACATGCAAACACCGCATAAACGCAAGTAGCCAATAAAATATAACGCCGACGTGTTAAGCCCAACATAGACTTTTTCCTGTGAAAACCATCGCAATAGTACCTAAACTGAGTGATGCTAAGATTGCCTGAAATAGCGCAAGTGGTCTATGATTAAATGCAAATTCTGAGTTCTTAACAACGCCTATCTGTATTGCCGCATAATCATTCAATTCCGTTTAAAAAAAGTCGCTTATGTTGATCCGCCCAGCTGTGCTAGAAGATGCCGAAGTGCTGAGTCACTTGGTTCATCGCATTATCAGTTATCTCACTATCCACGAAGATGGACGTGATGCAGAACCATTTTTTGCCAGCATTACGCCTGCGGCTATGGCAGAACGCTTGCAATCAAGCCAATTTCGCTACTGGCTGGGAATTGACGATCATCAAAAAATCGTCGGCGCAATCGGTATTCGTGACAATGCCCATCTTTACCATTTATTTGTTGATCCTGAACATCATCAGCAAGGCTATGGCACGCAACTCTGGCAATACGTTAAATCGTACGCACTGGCGCATGGTAATCCGGGAGTTTTTACCGTCAACTCATCTCTGTTTGCAGAAAAAATGTATCGCAAATTTGGTTTCGTTCCCACCGCAGAAAAACAAGAAATGCATGGTTTGGCATTTATTCCGATGACTCTAAAAATGGCGGCGGAATGAATTACGGATTCAATCAACCTCACCAAAAATTGACGTGCCAGCTAAGTAAAAGAATCGGTAAGTTATTTACAGCATTGCTCTTGCTGAATGTCATCAGCGCTGCGGCAGATGCGCAAGTGCTGACGCAAATCAACAAAGATCTCGGACACGGCTATCGATTTCAAGAATCAAAACAAATCAATGTGTCTGGCCGCTGGCATAGTAATCAGAGTTTTAAATTTCTGTATTTTGATAAACGTTATCTTTGCCAATGTACTGAGTTTAGTATTTCACCATCGGGGCGCTATGCCATCTTTCAAATCAGTGGCTCACTTGGAATTGCCAGTTTTAATCGCGACAAACTACGGGTGAATAATCTTCCAAAGCTGCCCAAAGGAAAACTCAAGCAAGTAATTTGGTCTAAAAATGAAAAACAAGCAGAGCTACATATTCAAGCAGAAAAAAGTATGGATGGAAATGCTAGTGACCTCAAGGAAGTTATCAAGAAACGTATCACGCTCAAGTAAGCTCAATGCAAATTCGACGCCTACCTTGTGATCGACTGAAACAGTAAATCGAAATTTCTATAACAACGATCAACACGAACAAAGCAGAACTCAGAGAAGTGAGGACAATCAATGAAAACGCTTGGTCTAATCGGCGGTATGAGCTGGGAATCAAGCATTCCTTATTATCGTCAAATCAATGAAGCGGTAAAGCATGCACTGGGCGGCTTGCATTCAGCAAAGATCATTTTGTTCAGTGTCGATTTTCACGAAATTGAAGTACTGCAAAGACGAGGCGATTGGGACGCCGCTGGTGAGATTTTGGCACAAGCAGCACAGGCACTAGAGCGTGCCGGTGCAGATGCCATCGTTTTATGCACCAACACGATGCATAAAGTCGCAGGGACTATCGAAGCAGCGGTCAAAATCCCCTTGCTGCACATCGCAGATCCAACTGCAACGAAAATTCGATCGCAAGGATTGCAAACAATCGGCTTACTCGGCTCCCGATTTACGATGGAACAAGCGTTTTACAAAGACCGCCTGCGTCAACAACATGGCTTAAAAGTATTAATCCCAAATGAAGCTGATTGCGCAATTATCCATCGCATTATTTACGATGAACTCTGTTTAGGTATCATCCGCGAGTCTTCACGCCAAGACTATTTGCGCATCATGTCTGCGCTAATTGAAAGTGGTGCGGAGGGAATTATCCTAGGCTGCACCGAGATTTCTCTATTGGTTCATAATGGTGATGTCGCAGTACCCTTATTTGATACTACGAGCTTACACGCTCGTGCTGCTGCAGACTGGGCATTGAAGCCATGTGAAATGACCTCATCTGCAACTGCAACTGCAACTGCGAATTAAACTGAAATTTGTAGAAATGCTGCGCGATCGTCTCGACCATTTATCTAGTTAGGAAATTCTGATGCAAACGCCAATTCAACCTGCTATTTTTTTCGGTCATGGCAGCCCTATGAATGCGATTGAAGACAACCAATTTACTGCCATGTGGGAACAGCTAGGCAAGCAATTTCCTAAGCCAAAGGCAATCTTGGCAATTTCTGCACATTGGATGACCACTAATGTGGCGGTTACTGCGATGTCGAAGCCAAGAACCATTCACGATTTCGGTGGATTTCCACCCGCCTTATTTGCGGCAAACTATCCGGCACCGGGCAGCCCTGAACTAGCGCAACGAATCAGCCAATTATTAGGGCCTATGCATGTACATCAAGACCACACTTGGGGTTTGGATCATGGCACTTGGTCGGTTTTAATCAAAATGTATCCAGCTGCAGATATACCCATCGTGCAACTGAGTTTGAATCTGCATGAAGGCGAAGACTTTCATTTTCGCCTAGGCAAACAATTGGCGAGCTTACGTGATGAAGGCATCATGATCATCGCTAGCGGCAATATCGTGCATAACTTGCGACGACTGGATATGCGCATTGATGGTTTCGATTGGGCGCAGCGCTTTGACACACAAATTCGAGAAGCAATACTGCGCGAAGACTTTGCCAGTGTCGTCAATTACACGCAATATGGTCAAGATGCGCAATTGTCGGTGCCAACGGTAGAGCACTACTTACCACTGCTTTATGTTCTCGGAGCAAAACGGGAAGGAGATCAAATCGCTATCGTCAACAAAGAATTAGTGATGGGTGCTATCAGCATGACATCGGTAGTCATTACGCATCCAAACTAGCGCTAGCTTGGCTTGCCACAAACGTTTACTCAGAAGCCGCGTTATTCAAATCTTGATGTGCCAAGAAATAAGCAATCGCCTGATCCGCTGGTAAGGCTTTGGAAAAATAAAAACCTTGGCACAGATCACATCCAGCATCGCGCAATACCATTAACTCATCTTGCGTTTCGACCCCTTCTGCAACGACGGTTAAATTCATTGCCGACGCCAATGCCACGATACTATTGACGATAGGGTTATCTTGCTTACTGCCGCGACTTCCTTTGACAAAAGTACGGTCGATCTTGATTACATCTAAGGTCAATTGATGTAAATAATTGAGCGATGAATAACCAGTACCGAAATCATCTAACAAAACGCGTACATGATTTTTTTGCAGTACCTGAATATTGTTCTGTGCAATCGCAAATTTCTCGATGACCGCACGTTCGGTAATTTCTATGCCTAGGGTATTCGGTTCAATCTTAAATTCATGCAGCAAGGCCAATACCGTATCAATAAACTCTGGACTAGCAAAATGACGACCAGAAATGTTTACGCTCACCTTGGGCGAAACCCCTGTTTGCTCGCGCCATACACGCATTTGTTGCAAAGCATGACGCAAAACATAGCGATCAATTTTTTCGATTAAACGGTGCTTCTCAGCGTAATCAATAAACTCATTAGGTGGAATCCAAGACTTCAAAGGATGTAGCCAACGCAGTAGTGCTTCAAAACCAACTGCGACGCCAGTCGCCACATTCATCACGGGTTGGTAGTGCAAGACAAACTGTTGCTCATTTAATGCCGTATGAATTTCTTCACCCAATACTAAATCACGTACATTGGCGCGATCTAATAAAGGATCGTACAGTTGGTAATGGCCACGACCTGCGGACTTGGCTTGATACATAGCAGCATCAGCGCGACGAATAATCTCGCTCGCGGAAATCGCAGAATCCGTCGCAAAAGCGATGCCGATACTGGTCGAGCAAATGATCAAGGCCTCATTCGCAGCAATCGGTTGCTGCAAAGCCAAAATAATACGCTCGGCTAATTGCACCGCCGTTTCTTGCGACTCGATATCTTCTAAAAACAAAGCAAATTCATCGCCACCAAGCCGTGCCACTGTATCAAGCTGACGCGTTTGCTGAGTCAACAAACGCCCAAACTGGGTCAACAGCGCATCCCCAACCGCATGCCCATAGCGGTCATTGATGGTCTTAAATAGATCCACATCCATATACAAAACAGCGCACAGTCTTTGTCCTTGGCGGTCTTGTTTTTTCAATGCGTGCGCAACGCGATCAAGAAACAAAGTTCGATTTGCCAAACCCGTCAGGGAGTCGTGCAATGCTAAATGTTGTAATTTCTTTTCAGTGACTTTGCGCTTCAATAGATTCGACACATGACGCGAAACAAAGCTCAGTAATTCTCTGTCTTTTTCGAGATATTCAACTAAAGGCGAATAAGTTTGCACCACTAAGGCGCCTTTTAAATCATCGCCAGCATTGATTGGCACACCCAACCAAGATTCTGCAATCGTTCCGAGCAATTCAAAATCACCACGCTCTATGCGCTCAACGATTTCTTCACGATTAAGCAAAAGTGAAGTGTTATTGAAAATCACCCATGCCGACATACCGCGCATCTCGGTATCGATGGGGCCAATGTCAGCCGGCAAATCTGGATGACGCTCATCCACAAAATAGGGAAATTCTATACGCCGCGTCTCGTCGTTATAGACCGCGACAAAGAAGGATTTTGCGTAAAGCAATTCAGCAATCAGATGATGAATACGCTCATACACTGTGAAGAAATTCTCATCTTCGTAAGTTAATGCGGCGATATTAAAGAGTACGCTTTGCAGCTTCTTTGCATATTCCAACTCACTGATCGACGATTCCAGCTGATCGATCAAATTTGTTTGTGCTAACTTCGCAGCAACCATGGATGCGACCGCCGTTAATATCTTAATGCGATCGGGTGTATAAAAATCTTTCTCGAGATTTTCGCTATCAATCACGCCAATTAATTGGTCGGAATAAATAATCGGTATCGCTAACTCTGAGCCAGATTCCTGCAAATCGACCACATACCCAGCATCGCCACTGAGGTCGTTGACGATAATTACTTCTCTGCGCAATGCGGCACGTCCGACAATTCCCTCGCCTAAGCGCAGTTCTAGCGCGTTGCTGATCACACCTTCCTCATCAAGCTTATGCCCAAACGCTGATTGTTGAATCAGTAGCTGCTTATGGCTATCCCACAAGTAAATCACACAATCCGCGAAACCCATTTGACCCACGACTTCATTCGCGGTGTACCACAATACTTCTTCTCGGGTGCGTAAGCGTAACAAGGCAATCGCAAATTCGCTCAAGATATTCAGCGAAGAATTCCGCTCGCGTAATAGCGCAATTTCTTGTTCGGTTTCGACGCTCATAGATGGATTGATCGGCATCACTGTCAAATGCTCTCTCACTAAGATAGCTTTATTAAAAAAACTCGTGCTGAACTTGGGTGCGATCTGGGTGGGTTTCAGCGTATTTTTTACGAGAGCAATTATGCAGGAATTTTCAGACGCTTTACGGAAAATTGAAGATCTAAGAATACAAAACAACAAACGCGAAACCGAATAGCAAATCACCGATAAACATCAATGGAGAAGGTCAAATTCAACGCCACATCGAAGCGCACATGCAAAAAAAGCAAAGCTGAATTTCTTCCGCTTTGCTTAGTGATACCTAGTGATACTTGATGATATGTCTTGATGTTTGGGGTAATGCTTAACTCAATTCTTGAGTTCCTCAGCATCGTTTTTCATGATTTCGCCCCGCCTATTGAGCAAACTCCTTCTCATGTAACCATGCGGCGTGATGTACGGTACGCTTACTTGCCGTCCAATCGACCAACATTTGCGGTGCCAATTGATTTAAGCGCTGCAACATCTCTGGCGTTGAAGTATTGGCAGCAAGTTCAATCCTGTGCCCATTCGGATCATTGAAGTAAATCGACTGGAATAATTCATGATTCGTCGGCCCGATGACTTCCAAGCCTAAGCTCTCCAGATGCGTTTTTGCCGCCATCAAATCAGCCAAGCTATCGACTTTAAACGCCAGATGCTGCACCCATGCTGGGGTGTTCGGATCACGGCCCATAGGTGGCGAATTCGGAATCTCGAAGAATGCTAAGACATTGCCGTTTCCTGCATCCAAAAACACATGCATATAGGGATCTTCTTCTTTGGTCGATGGCACGCGATCCTCCGAGATCGCCAGCATAAATTCCATCCCTAAAGCTTTTTGATAAAACTCCACTGTCTCTTTAGTATCGCGACAGCGATATGCGACGTGATGTACGCCCTGTAATCCGAACGCGGAGCTTGATGATGTTGCTGAGCTTGCTGAGGTTGCCGAGCTTACTGATGTTGATAGTGATGTCATGTTCACACTCCTTAAATTACGCCGCGACGTTCTTGGTCTTTTTCGATAGAGCGGAACAAGGCACCAAAATTGCCTTCACCAAAACTCAAATTATTCTCACGTTGAATGATCTCGATAAAAATAGGGCCAATAATATTTTTAGTGAAAATTTGCAGCAAGTAGCCGTCTTCATCACCGTCAACCAAGACCTGATGTTGTGCAATTCTGGCGTGATCTTGACGCACATTCGGAACACGTTGAAACACGTCTTGATAGTATTCGTCATCGATATCCAAAGTCTCAATCTGACTACCCTGTAATTGATCTAGTGAATGCAAAATATCTTTGGTCAAGAACGCCAAATGCTGCACGCCAGGTCCGTTGTAATCGCGCAGATATTCGGCAATTTGATCTTGTTCATTCTTCGGCTGATTAATCGGAATACAGAAACTGCCATCGGGGGAACGCAGCGCGTAGCTTGTCAATCCAGTTTTAGCGCCTTGAATGTCAAAGTAACGCACCTCAGTAAAACCAAAAATGCTCTTATAAAAATTGGCCCATTTTTCTTGCTCACCAAATGGGACGTTATTGGTCAAGTGATCAACACAGAGGAATCCTTTGTCCGCTTGTAGCAAGGGCGACGGCAAAGCGACGAAATCGCGTTCATAGATCGTTAAAGCACCGGTGCTGGGCTCGATGAAATAGATCAAGCTATCACCGATTCCGTACACTGCTGGATAAGCATGATCTTTGTCTGCATCTGCTACTGCACGGGCACCGCGTTTCACCGCTTCTTGCAAAGCAAACTGCGCATCTTCGACCCGCCACCCCATAGCGCAAATTGATGGCCCATGCTTCTGCGCAAAGGCGGCGGAATTGCCTTGACGCTCATTGTTGATGAGGAAATGAATATCATTTTGACGGAAATAGGTAATCGCTTTCGATGCATGTTGACGCAGTTTCGAAAAACCAAAAGCCCAAAATAATTTTTCTAGATAGTCTGCGGATGGACCACAGAATTCAGTAAATTCTATGCCCTTGAGCTTCAGTGGATTTGCTTGTGTCATCGTCGGTCTCCATTCAAATTATGTTCACCAACACCGCGTTAGTGAATTTTCTTGTCACTGTAACCAACACACTTAAACAAAAAAAGCGTAATATTTTGCATAACACAATCTAATTATTTGATCATGTTGACCTCGCTTTTTATAATCTTATGAGCTTAGATCTGAATTTTTTATTGGCACTCGATACCGTGGTACGTGAAGGCAGCGTCGCCAAAGCTGCTCTGCGTTTACATCGCGCCCAATCAGCCATCAGCTACCAAATCAAGCAACTTGAACAACAACTAGGATTAAGCCTGCTTGATCGTGATGGCTATCGGGTCAAACTCACATCGGCAGGTGAAGTCATATTGTCAGAAGGTCGGCGTCTGCTGATTCAAGCGAATCAATTAGAAGTGTTGGCACAAGAATTGAATCAAGAGTGGGAAGCCAAACTCTTGGTCATCATTGATGGCATCTTGCCGCTGCAATCGATACTCAAAGCATTGAAGAATCTCGCCGATGAAGGCGCACCAACCCGCGTCCAAGTCAAGGTGGAGTTTTTACAGGGTGTACAACATCGCTTTGAAACCGATAATGCGGATCTAATGATCGTCAAAGACTATGTTGCACATCCACATCTACGTGCAGAAAATTTGTCAGAAATCGAGTGTATTTTGTGTGTGAGTGCCTCACATCCGCTGGCAGCAATGCGAAATATCAGCCTCGCACAATTACAAGCACATACGGAATTATCGGTACAAGATTCCAGCCAAAGCAGCAATGATCAACACATATTCGGCAGCGAACGTGTGTTTTACTTAGACGGCTTTTTCGCCAAGAAAGAAGCTTTGTTAATGGGCTTGGGTTATGGCTGGATGCCCAGCTTTTTAGTTCAAACTGAACTCAAGAAGAAGCAATTAGTTGAAGTTAAATTTGTAGAAGATTCGCGTTATCGTTTCATTCCCAAAATGGTACACCACCGCAATCAAAATTTAGGCCGCGCTGGACGACGATTGGTGGAATTACTACGTGCAGAAACTTCGCTATAAATGACTGAATACGACAGCTCTAGCGGATAAAAAAACGGCAGCACTTTGGCTGCCGCAAACACATGTCGGTTTTAAATTTGCACTCACCGCTAATGCTTCACCACTTTCACGGATTTGTTCACTTTAGACGAATCTACATAAGCAATGGCGCCCGGCGTGCTGGCAACGAATTTCAAAATCTCATCATCACTCGTCATTTCTTTAGGCGGCTTAGCACCACCAGTAAAAATCTGCCTTGCCCATTGTGCCTTTAACTGTGATGGATTTTTCTTGAGTAACTTATTACCAAACTCTTCACGCAAGGGACCTTCTTTTTGATCAATCGGCGTTGCTTCACTACCATTGGAAAAAGTTTTAGTTTGTCCCAAAAAGATTTTTGCAATCTGCTCTTCATCAATCGCTGCCGAGTTCGCAGGATTCACAATCACAACCACATCGGCAATCGCTGCGCTACTAGTAAACAAGCCGACGACCACGACACTTACGCATAGTTTAGAAAAGGAAAAATGCATGATATTTCTCCTCTAGAATGTGAAGTCATAAGAAACAGTTGCCAACTTGCGTGTGTTGTCAGTGCCGTTTAAGAAATCCCAACGACTACGATCAAGTTGAAACTTAAGGAAGCTACTATCACTCAATTGATAACGCAAAGTCAGTCCGACATTGCGATCGACTTCAATCGCTTTACCAACGCCATCAAAAGAATTAAAGCGACTGATCGTCATCATTGGCAAGAAATTCCCGAAACGATAACCTGCCGCCATTAAGTAGCCACTGTAACTACCGCGCTGCGAAGATTGATCAATTTTCGAAAATTCCGTTCTCACCACTAGATCATCTTTATCGACATTCATCGACAAAGAACTATATGTCTGCGGCGAATATTTGCCGTAGCTGATATCAGGTGAGAACTGTACCAAACCGGTTGGTCCCATACGCAAACGTCGCTGCTTGGATTTATTCACCGCAGCACGCACCGTGAACCAATCTCGATTGAGTTCAAGATCGATGCCATACATATTGTCCCACTGCACATCCACCCGTGAAGGATCACCTAGCTTGGCAATCGCAACTTCTTTGGCATTTTCTTTACCAAAATAAGCGCTAGACTTTACCGCCCAACCGCCGATATCGTCACGGAAGGTCAAGTTTGCGCCGTTGTAATTGACGACTGGCCAACCATAAACATCCGGTGGCACACGTGTCCAATTATAGGCATAAGCAACATCTTGAAAATCGGAATAGAAGAATAGCGGTAAACGTTTGCGCCCCGCTTGCAGTGTCCATTTTGGGCTGAGGTTATAAGTCAAGAAAGCAAGCTCGACGCCAAGCTCAGCATCACCAGCAGCATGGCGCGCCATCAATTGGCCAGTGAACGATAAATTCTCAGTAAAGGTCGCGGTTCCCTGCAAACCCAAGCGAGATTCGGGCTTTAAAGACCAACGTGATTCATACACGCTACCATGTGAATAATCGGCGATGTAACAAGGACACTTCCATTTATTATTATCGGGAAAGCCCACTTCTAAACCGGACGCGCTGAAGACTTTGCCTGCGGTGATATTACCGAAACCTGAATAGGAGAAGTCAACGGCTTGACTACTTCCTGCCAAACCCACTAAACCCAGAGCGAGCATTGCTCTATACATGCTGACTGCTTTCAATCTACCCATTTTCCATCCTCCTTATTTGAGAGCTGCAAAATCTGATAACTGATCGCTACATAACATGCGATCCAGTAGACTAACTCATGTACCGCGTGAATTTAGTATAGGCTCAAGTATTGCGAGGGGAAATGCCGACATGCATGTTTTTGTATGGCAAGATACAGAAAAGCAACGCTTCTGTTGTATTTGATGCGTTTGACAATTCTTAACAGTATTTTGTTTTTCTTAATTTTTAATGGCGAAGGATGTATTCATGATTTTTTACGAGGTCAGCGTAAAGCTGCCAACATCACAGGCACAAAAGTTCGAAAGCTATATGCGAGATAAGCACATACCGGAAATTTGGGCGACGCAATGCTTTGTGCAAATCCATTTTGCCCAGATCGAGGAGAACCACTTTCGCACATGCTATCAAGCGCAATCACTCGCCGACTACGAACGCTATCTTGCGCAATTTGCGACGGCGATGCGCACCGATTTTATGCAGCATTTCCCGCAAGATTGTCAGGTTGAAAGGCAAGTATGGCGTGGTGTACAAACATGGAAGGCGACTTGAAACGATAACGATCATGCCGCGTAGAAAAAAAGCGAATAGCATGCATTCTTAAATGTAATCTATTCGCTCTTAATGAAAATTTCTACTTAAATCTGCCAAGAGAATTTAGTGAATAACTCGCTTTGTTTGCGCTTGGCAACGAAGCCTGGCGTATCTGTTTTCGTCACGGTCCAACCCAGATAAACAGCGCTGCCAACGCCTGCACGGTGGGTGTAGACAAATGAACTGACGCTACGACTACTATGTGAAGCAACCGCCTGTTGATAGGCTTTAGGATCGCGCTTGGTGCTGGCGTCTTGCAATATCATCCGAATCGTATCTTTCGCACTCAAGTGCAGAATACTATTAATTTGCAAGGCAGTTTCTTTATAGGTGCGCTCGCTTGTTTGCCCACTTTGTTGATCATCGCGTTCTATCCAGTTGGTCGCAAAACTTGGCTCTAACTCAAGGCGATCAATCGGTCGAAGTTTCGCACTCATGGAATAAGAGCCACCACGGCCCAAACGATTCGCCATGATATCGATGACATCACCGACCGTGAAATCCGTCGCAATTCTAGCAATTTGTTTGCCCGGACTGGCAGCGAATCCACCTGCAACACGCCCAATCGAAAATAATTCGCCATCTTGATTGACGCGACTACGCACAGTCGGACTCAAGTTCAAGTATGCAGAACTATCAAACGGCCCAGCAATACGAACACCTGGCGTTAGTATCTTCGACAGCACATTGCCTTCACTATCGAGTTTATATTCTGCGCTGATGTATGTATTGAACTCGTTCAATACACCAGTACGACCGAATTTTTTGGTCACTTCGGAGTTGATGCTACGAAAACCGACTTGCGAAAAAAATCCATTATCTGCACGAAAATCCTTGCTGAAATCCCTCAAGTTGACCGACATACCCCAAGCATCATTGCCGCGAGACCAATCGAAATAAGCAGCGTGACCATTCGTCGTGTTAGCCCGCGCCAGATTACCTTGTGCGTTCATTTGCGCATTTGTCGTACTCATCAAAACTTGTGCGCGCATCAATTGGTTGCGATCAATCTGCCAAACAAAATCAGGCCCCGCGACTCGGTTATAACCCACACCTTGTGCATACTGTCTATCCGTCAACACGCCACCCAAAGATAAAGAACCTAAACGGAAATTCGCGCGCGCATCAGTCGCTGTCGATGCAACCTGGCTGGTGGCGTAACCAGTAAAATAAGTTTGCGGCACTAAGACTAAAGCACCAGCAGTATCTCGGCTAGTTAAGATACTAAAATCTTTATCTGCATCGCGTTGGGTATATCGCAATCCCACATCAGGATTAGCGATCGTACGGGTACTGATCGCATTGAGTGGGGTACGGAAAATATCCGCACCTTCTAAAAAGAACGGGCGTTTTTCTTGGACAAAAATACCAAAACGGGTGTTACCTGACAATTGCGGTGAATCCAATTCGATCTGCGAAAAATCAGGATTTAAAGTCGCATCGATAGTGATAGCGGAGGTCGGACGTAGCTTAAAATCTAAACTCACATCTTTGGATGAACTAGCTAGCTTGGGCTTGCCATCGACTTGATCTTGCGCACGTCGCGCAACTAACTGTGGCGTGACGTTCCAGCTCATACCCGAAGGCAAATGCTGCATACCTTCAATCGTATTCGAAAAACACAAATTGCAATTGGTTGCACGCGTAACGGCACCGCTATACATACGATAACGCTGATCGCGCGTCATATTACGCAATACCAGTAAACTCCAAGGTGTGGTCGAATGCTTGTCATAAGCAATCGAGGAAAATGGGATTTTAAATTCCGCACTCCATCCACCATCAAAACGTGCTGGGCTGGCAGAATATTCATAATCTGGCGCCGTGTCGTCACCCGAGGTATCGCTATAAATGCCATCCATCAAAGCGCCACGCGCATTGACATAAAATACCTGCGCTGCTTTATGACCGCTACTAGGATCTATGTACAGCGCAAAGAAATCTTGATCAATACTAATCTTGTCTCGACGCGCAAACGAATCTCTAATCTGACTTGGGTCATTATCAAAACCAGTCACACCCACATACAAAAAACGATCGTCATACATGACCCGCACTTCTGTACGCAAATGTGCGGCAACATTATCAAATGGTTGCGTTTGAAAGAAGTTAGTGTGAGGTGTTACCAATTTCCATGCTGCCTCATCTAATTTGCCATCCAACTTCACGACTTCATTTTTCTGCAACTGATGTGCCTGAAAACCAGCATGTGCCGTAGTCGAAAACAGCAAAGCACCGAAACACAATACGGAAAAAAATTTCATAGTCGATCTGATTAAATAAACGAATGACACAAATTAAAGAAACGCAGACTGAAGAAAAGTCAGCAAAAATAAGGCGCAGCTTAGAAGGAAAGATAGTCAAATAGTTCAAAAAAAAAGACTGCCGAAGCAGTCTTTTTTTCAAACTAAATCCGAGGAATTAGAATGAGTGCAACACACCAACTGTTGTACGCGTTGCTGTCTTGTTACCAGCACCGATGAACAAGCCCAATTCTTGGTCTTTAGCTGCTTTTGTATCTGCTTTAGCGTAAGAGAAAGAACCGTAGAATGCTGTACGTTTGCTCAAAGCGTATTTAGCAACACCAACGAATTGATCTGCTTTACCTTTTACATCGCCAGAGCGACGGTTAGCGTAGTAAGCAGCTGTCAATGTTGTTTGTGGAGATACAGCATAGTCAAAGCCTGTACCGAAAACGCTGATTGTACGACCTGTTGTGTTCAATTCGTTTTCTGCATAAGTAACTTTTACAGTCCAGTCAGAATTTACAACGAACTTCGCACCACCAGTGTATGAACGAATTGTTGAGCTATTTGTTGCATCTTTCAACTGTGCGTAAGAGAACACAGCTGTCAAACCATTTTGGCTGAAACCAGCAGATGCACCAGCGTAGCTGCTTGCAGATGCGTCACCAGCTTTTTCACCGAAACCATACATTGCGCCGAAATTGATGCCGCCCAATACGGATGGGAATGCATATTTCACGGAATTGTTTTGGCGTGTTGGAGAAGAAGAACCAACGCTAGTGCCGTGAGTACCAAACAAACCAACATTGTTCAAAGAACCCAAAGCGATATTTGGGTTAGTGCCAACGTGTGCAACGTTCAATGGATCAACTTGGATCAAAGTGTCGTATGCCAAGTTTGTTTGACGACCAACATTGACTGTACCGAAGCTGCCTGACAAGCCAACAGAAGCATTACGGTCAAACAAGTTACCTGCTGTACCTGTATCGACGTTCAAAGAGCTTTCCAAATTGAAATTTGCTTTCAAACCATTGCCCAAATCTTCAGTGCCTTTCAGGCCCCAACGTGAAGAAGACAAGTTGCTCGCGTCCAAAGAAAACTTCTTGCCACCAGCTACTGTTTGATTAGACATGTGAGATACAGATGCATCGATTACACCGTACAACACGACAGAAGATTGTGCAGAAGCAGCAGATGCAAATGCACCCAATACTGCGAAAGCGATAAGTGATTTTTTCATCGAAAAACTCTCCAAAGGTTAATAAACTTTTCTTGGTTTGATACTCATTGGTAATTTGCCTCCCAATATCAACCAAAGATTTTGTCTCTCTTGTCTCTTGTAAGCACCTTATTATCAAAAATATGGCGACTTCTTGCCTCGTATGCTTAGTGGCATTGGAACAAATTGCACTGTTTTGGGCAAAGAGAATTGCGCTATTATAGAACATATTCAAATTTTATGTGGCATTGCAACAACAAAGCACCAAAAACGCTCAGAAAAACTGTCTTCAGTATAATTTTTCTGTTAACGCAATGCATTGTCTTGGCGCAAGTTTTTTAGCTTGAACTTCACCGCCAATTGAAGCAATCGATGCAATCAACTTACAATTGCTGCTTTCTAGTCTATCTACTTACTACGCTTACTAGGCCACCATGTTTCCCAATACTACTGATCGCTTAATCACTCATTTTGATCGCGCCTTGCGCGTGATTTCAGGTCAAGCGCGAGCGTCGCGCGCAAATCCTGCTAAAGCAATCACTGACGATAGCTTATCGGATGAAGAAAAGAAACATAGCGCTGGCTTGATGCGAGTGAATCATGTTGGTGAAATTTGCGCGCAAGCTTTATACGACTCACAAGCTGTGTTTTCGAAATCAGAGGATGTGAAACGACAATTTGCACGCTCAAGTATTGAAGAAGAAGATCATTTAGCATGGACCGCTGAGCGCTTGAAACAACTCAACTCACATACCAGCGTACTCAATCCTCTCTGGTATGCAGGCGCTTATGCTTGCGGCCTGATCGCTGGACGCTGCGGCGACGCGATCAGCTTAGGCTTTGTGGTAGAAACTGAGAAACAAGTGGAAGCACATCTTGCTAGCCATCTCAAAGATCTACCAGTGCAGGATCAAAAATCACGTGTGATCGTTGAGCAAATGCGTGTCGATGAAATTGCACATGGCGCTGCGGCCGGCGACTTAGGTGCAGTAGATTTACCTGCGCCAGTCAAAGTGATGATGCAAGCAATGGCGAAAGTCATGACGACCACTGCTTATCGCATTTAGTTACTGAAGTTACTCAGATATTCAAGTACGCACATTAGACTGCAAGGCATGCAGCCTAGTGTGCTTCATCTTTATATTGATGTTTAAGCTGTTACCGACGCCGCAAGTATCAACATTTTTCCAATTTCGCGATACTCAAATCGAGTAATTTCATTCCGAATTTTCCAAAGTTGATGTGCGCACGCGCATTACTGCCGCTGCCTTCAATATTCACAATCACCCCCTCGCCAAACTTTGCATGGGCGACATTTTCACCTATCCGCCAGCCAGTGCTTGTTTGATGCTTGCTGATCTGTTGCGCAATCGCATTTGCACCTGATTCAGGAGCTTCGTCCCAAGCTGACTTTGGACGTGCAAACCATGTAGCTTGAATTTTTGGCGATAGCCATTTCAGACTTTCTTCGGGCATTTCATCAAAGAAGCGTGAACGCATGTTGTAACGTGTTTGCCCATGTAACATCCGCGTTTGCGAAAACGTCATGTACAGACGTTGGCGTGCACGTGTAATCGCAACATACATCAGCCGACGTTCTTCTTCTACACCTGATTCTTCTTGGCTACTATTTTCATGCGGGAATAATCCTTCTTCTAAACCACCGATGAAAACCGCATCAAACTCCAAACCTTTTGCGGCATGCACGGTCATCAGTTGCAAAGCATCTTGTCCAACTTGCGCTTGATTATCGCCCGCTTCTAATGAGGCATGTGATAGGAATGCAGACAACGGTGACATCACGGTCGGTAATGCCGCATCAGCATCAATGATTTCTATGCCTTGATCATTCGCAATCAAGGTATTTGCTGGCTTAGAAGCTGGCCCAGCCAATGCGGGCGCATCATGCCCAAATCCTTCCTCTGTTACAAACAAGGTTGCCGCATTCACCAATTGCTCTAAGTTTTCGATGCGGTCTGCGCCTTCTTTTTCGCTCTGATAATGCGTAATCAAAGTGCTGAAATCAAGCACCACTTGCACCATCTCTGGCAAAGGTAAGTTCTGCGTTTCAAAACGGGCGCCTTCAATCAATTTAACGAAATTGCCTAGAGAAGAACCAGCTTTACCTGCGACATAAGGCACCGCAGCATACAGTGAAATATTGTATTGCTTGGCTGCGTCTTGTAATTGTTCAATCGAACGCGCGCCAATGCCACGCGTAGGAAAATTCACCACGCGTAAAAACGCTGAATCATTATGGGGATTGTCCATCAACTGCAAATACGCAATCGCGTGCTTAACTTCGGCACGATCAAAGTAGCGTTGTCCACCATAGACGCGATATGGAACATTGGCAGAAAACAGTGCATGTTCAATCACACGTGATTGCGCGTTAGAACGATATAAAATCGCAATTTGACTACGTTCAAAACCATCACGAATCAAGTTTTTGGCTTCTTCTGTAATCCACTGCGCTTCTTGTATATCGCTGCTGGCTTCAAACACTCTGACTAGTTCACCATGTCCGGCATCGGTGCGTAAGTTTTTGCCTAAGCGTTTGCTATTGTGTTCAATCAAAGCATTTGCTGTATCCAAAATATGCCCATGTGAACGGTAATTCTGCTCCAGCTTGATTAAGTTTTCGACGCGAAATTCTTTTTCAAACGCCGACATATTGCCCACATTCGCACCACGGAAAGCGTAAATACTTTGGTCATCATCGCCCACAGCAAACACCGCGCCCTGCGTGCCCGCCATCAGCTTTAACCATTTATATTGCAAGTCATTAGTATCTTGAAACTCATCCACCAAAATATGTTTGAAGCGCGCTTGATAGTGTTCGCGCAGCGGTTGATTGCGGCTTAATAATTCGTAAGTTCGCAACAAGAGTTCCGCAAAATCAACCACGCCTTCACGCTGGCATTGCAAATCGTAGAGATCATACAAAGCCACCATTTTGCGATTGAAATCATCATAGGCATCAACCTGTGCGGCTCGTAAACCTTGGTCTTTTGCGCTATTAATGAAATACATCACAGTCTTGGCTGGATACTTTTCATCGTCGATATTATTTGCTTTTAACAGACGTTTAATAAACGCTAACTGATCGCCCGAATCCAAAATCTGAAACGTTTGTGGCAGGCCCGCATCGCGATGATGTGCACGCAATAAACGATTGCATAGACCGTGAAAAGTGCCTATCCACATACCGCGTGTATTGATCGGCAGCATGGCCGACAAACGGGTCAGCATTTCTTTGGCTGACTTATTGGTAAAGGTCACCGCTAACACACCATTGGGTGAAATCTGTCCGGTTTGAATTAACCACGCGATGCGGGTCGTCAACACACGGGTTTTGCCAGACCCAGCGCCCGCCAAAATTAAGGCAGATTGCGCAGGTAAGGTGACAGCAGCGAGCTGCTCGGGATTGAGATTATGTAAGAGATTTTGCATCCCGATATTATACGGGAGTGCCTAGTTGGAAAATCGCACTACGTGAAAAAAGACTGATTTTTTATACAGTCTGTTTTTTAGCTTCATCGTAAGTTCTTAGCCAAGTTAGTTGTAATACCCGTGCATCGCTACTGGCACGATGTCTTGCCACGCGCAACTCTTGGATGATTTGCTGCTTGGTGGCATTCCAGTCGGGTAGCTGGTCGTCATCAATAATTTCATACAAGTCAGCTAGTGTGAACTTCTGAACGATTTGTGCGGATTCGAATAAATTTGCTAACCACACATAGTCTTGTCCCCAGCCGTCTGTATACACCGTACGGCCACCGAGAAAAAAATTGAGTTGTTCCGCCACAAACTGCACCGAGTTACCGCGCTCGATCAACACTTCACGCGGAATTCCATGCACCCGCGCAGCATCTAAATCCCAATGTGTCCATTCCGCTTCGGGGCGAATCAGCGAACACCAACCTTCGCCATGACGACCGGAAAATCCAATTTCGATAGGATAACTGCCTGATCCAAAACCAGACGCTTCGATATCTAAAATAATAGGCACAGTCATCATCACCAACTCCTAAATTGGGGATCACATGCGATAGTGATTTCGATGCAATTGAGAAATCCTATTGTGCCGCAAATTCAAGCGCAAGCAAGTGCAATCGGGCGAATATGCCGAGCTTTTACAAAGATGAGTAAGCTGCCGTGGTTTTTCGTGCACGCTTTGAGCGGATAAGCACAGCCAAAGCGAGTCTACTAGGGCAAAAAGCGCGCGCCATGCTCACGTTGACGTCGCAAGGTTTTGGTGGCGACAAAGATTTCGCGTAGAAAGTAAATGAAACTACCAATCAAGGCCAATACTCCGCTCACAAACAAAGCGGCAACAATTTTATCTAAATGTAAATCGAGTGCATCACCTAAAAATAAAGCAGCGATCACCAAGCAAATCAGCAAAGCACAGGTCGAGCTTAATGTAATTGCACGGTTAATCAAATGCGAGCGTTGATATAACTCATCTAACTCGATTCGCATATTCGGACTTAGCGTTTCTGCGCCTTGCGCGCTAACCATATCCTCTAACACTCTAGAACGATCGATAATTCTTGCCAAGCGGTTGGTCAACACCGTCAAATTGGTGCCAACACCAGTCAGCAAAAACACTGGGGCAATGGCGAGTTGAATAATTTGTCCGATATTTCCAAGATGTAAATTGATCACGAGCTAACTCTATATGTTTGTGCGAAAAAGAGGATTTGTATTTTAGCAGGCATACGTCGCGGCAACAGTAAATCTCGCGACCCGCTTGGCGACATGGCAGAACCAATCACGCTCACTAAGCGACGACTCGTCGCAAATCGCTAGCCTGTTATTCGCTGCACCAAGCACACTAGCGTCACTCATTCACGACGATGACCAAATAAACCGGTCGAATAAAAGGATCAACAATGGCACAGCTATTTACACATACACCAACTTGGGTCTGGTTACTGTTAACAGGTCTTTGCATCGTCGGTTACTTACAAACAAAAACACGCGAAGTTTCTGCCGCACGTCTGATGTTGTTACCAGTCGCAATGATGATCTGGTCGGTGATCGCTACTTATCAACAATTAGGCGCGCAATTGATCACACTGGCCGCGTGGAGCATCGGTCTTGTACTGAGCTGTGGGTTATTTATCCAACTATTTCCTGCATGTCAGAACGATTACAAACCGCACAACGCCCGATTTGTAGTGACAGGAAGTTGGCTGCCATTGATGTTAATACTGGGTATTTTTATGACTAAATATGGGATGACGGTGAGTTTAACGCTACGTCCACAATTACAAGAAAACCTGAACTTTGTGCTTAGCCTGAGCTCTGTGCTTGGTATTTTTAGTGGTGTTTTGCTCGGCCGCGCCTTACGCTTATTGCGCTCACGCCAGTTACATCAAGCAGCACAACAGCCAGCCCAACTCGTCTCTGCCTCTATGTCTTAAGACTTTGCGCTAGCGATGTAGCTCAACGTTTTGGTTTAGCAAATTCTGGAAACTCTTCTAGCATAAAAGCTTCCAACTCAGCGCTGTCCTCGACTCGTGCAGACAAAGTGACTACACGACCGAGGCGATTTGACTCCCAACGAAAATCGCCTTTGTAGTGGGTACGAATGATTTCTATCATCTTACGCACCATCGCAAGATCAAGATTGCCACCAACACCTGCATCAACTTCGATGGTTTGCTTCCAACCATTGCTATTTACTTTCCAACCGCGGAAAGTGAAGGTGCCAACTCTCACGCTCTTACTCACAATTTGAAACACACCATTGGTACCATCTTGCCCACTGGCTTGTTGCATACTGCGTCTTACATTGGCTTCCGCGATTTGTTGTGGACTCAAACCACGTTGGCCTTGCTCGGCAGCACGATTTTCGGCTGCAGCGGCGGCTTCTGCCTTTTGTCGGCGTTCACGTGCCGCATTCAACATTGCTGCCATATCAGGCACCGCATCTTCATACTTCTTCGGTGGCTCTGCTGGCAAATTGGGGTCGATAATCCCATCGGGATTAGGCGGACTAATGATGGTCTTTTTCGCTGTCGTGTTCTTTGTCGGTGCTGATTTAGCTGCCACTTTCTTCGGCTCTGGCTCGCCCTTTTGCACTTGCTTCACTTTTTCCATAATGAAGACCATGGGACCGCTGACTGGCTTGCCGCTTTGAATATCCGCGCGAATCTTCAAAAGTAAATAGAAAAACAAGCCATGCATCGCCAGCACAAGCAAAATCGCGATCAGACGACGTGGTCTGATCCGCAACTCGATATGAATAACACCTTGTTCTTCTAGCTCGCGCTCTCTTGATTCTGTGTACAACTTCATGCGGTTTGATTCAAATTGCTTTGCTTTTTTCTGAAGTTGGCAAGGATACCTTAATCTTGGGCAAAAGCTTGTATCAAAGCATTGCACGAACATTTATTTTATCTATACGAACAAACAAGATAATTTGCCAAATACATATGAAATGGCCGCGCGCAATTGTGTTTTTGCGCAAGAGATGTAACAGAATCTGCACTCTTTCTACACTTTTAGCTCGGTATTCATCGTCATTTTGACTAGCAAATGACGCGTTAATCACTATTTGCATCGCTCACATTTGCTTACGAAGCGACTCTTGCCGACTCCTGCCATGCTCACTACTCTGGGATTTCTTCGGTAGTTACCTACCTGTACTTTCCAGCGAGGCGCGACATGCTCATTGATGAAAAAACCCAACAAGAGACCAGCACTGAATCTCAAACTCCGTCACATAGCTCGACTAACACCGATAACAGCTTCATTCGCAACATAGTGGCGACCAGCAGCGCCGCGGCGCTAGCCACAGCTTGCGGTGGCGACGGTAAAGTAGGATCGACCGAAACTTCAGCGACGCCGCCTGTTGGCAACAATAGCAACAGCACCAGTAGCGCAACGGTCGTTCCCACCGCCATCAGCGATGCAGCGGCGGCTCGTTTCTTGATGCAAGCTGCGATGGGCGCAAATCGTGCGGAAATCGCGCGTGTTCAAGCGCTCGGCTACAGTGGATGGATAGACCAACAAATGGCGATGCCCGCCAGCCAAAGTCGTTGGGATTGGTTACGCTCAAAAGGCATGGATAGTAGCGAGTATCGCAACTCGCAAGCCGGTTTTGATTCATGCGCTTGGAAAAAACTCATTAGTTCTCCCGATACTTTACGTCAACGCATCTGTTTTGCCCTATCCGAAATTTTAGTGGTGAGCATAGAAGGCTTGGTCAATGGCGGTGGCTGGAAAGCTTTTGCGGCGGCGAATTATCTCGATTTATTGGAAGCGAATTGCTTCGGTAATTATCGCGATTTATTACAAAAGATTTCGACCAACACGGCGATGAGTCTGTATCTGACTTATCGTGGCAACAGCAAATACAACCCCGTCACAGGCGCTTTACCCGACGAAAACTATGCGCGTGAATTAATGCAATTATTTAGTATTGGCTTAGTCAACTTAAATCAAGACGGCAGTCTGGCAACCCAGAATGGGGTCGCCGTCGAAAGTTATGGCTTAGAAGACATCACTGGTTTAGCGCGCGTCTTCACTGGTTGGGATTTCGATCTCACTGGCGGGAACACCTCAACACCCGATTATCACCGCCGTCCTTTGCGTCAATATCCGAATAAACATGAAACCGGCGCATCCAGTTTTTTGGGACAAACCATTCCGGCTGGCATTAGCGGCGAAGAAGCCTTAAGTCGTAGTCTGGATATTATTTTCGCGCATCCCAATGTGGCGCCATTCATCGCCAAACAACTAATACAAAAGCTCGTCACCAGCAATCCAAGTCCTGCCTATGTGGCTCGCGTAGCAGCGGTATTTAATCATAATGGGCAAGCTAACGGGCTCAACGCCAAAGGCGATATGAAGGCAGTGATCAAAGCCATTTTATTAGATGAAGAAGCCCGCAATCTGAACAATACTCAGTTGCCTTACTTCGGCAAAGTACGTGAGCCACTGCAACGCTTCTTGGCATGGGCACGTGCTTTCAACGCCAATTCGCCATCCGATCTATGGCGCATTGGCGATACCAGCGATGCGGGAACCAAGCTCGGACAGAGTCCACTACGTTCGCCCAGCGTATTTAATTTTTATCGCCCTGGCTATGTACCGCCGAATACCAGTATCGCGGCTGCTTCTTTAAGCGCACCTGAAATGCAAATGGTCAGCGAATCTTCGGTAGTTGGCTATGTCAATTTTATGCAAGACATCATTGATGGCAGTCGTGGCGGTAATGACTTGCAAGCGGATTACAGCAGCTTGTTAGCTCTGGCAGATAAGCCAGCGGCTTTAGTTGCCGAAATCAATCTACTTTTGGCTGCCGAACAATTGAGCACAAGCACGGTGCAAACCATACAAAATGCTATCGCCAGCATTTCGATCGGAACCAACAATGCCGACCGTAGCAAGTATCAGCGCATCTATGCCGCGCTGTTGCTAGTGCTTGCATCACCCGAATTTATCGTCCTGAAATAATTCTGCCTACGTTTAAGGAAAGATCATCATGAATCATCCATCTGAAACCAATCCTTCTCGTCGCGCTTTTTTACAACGCGTTGGTGCCTTGTCGCTAGCGGGGGTGGCAACACCGTGGGCGGTGAATCTCGCTACCATGGCGGAGGCTTCTGCCGCCAATGCGCAGGACTATAAAGCGATCGTATGCGTCTTCTTATATGGCGGCAATGACTATGCCAATACGCTGGTGCCATATGACAGCCAAAGCTACAATGCTTACCAAAGTTTACGACCAAATCTTGCTTATGCGCGTGATCGCTTGCACGCCACTGCACTCAAGTCATCGCAAGCATTGATCGATAGAAATGGTGTGCAACGCCAATACGCGCTAGCACCAGAGCTTGCCCCTATACTGCCCTTGTTCGACAGCGGTAAACTTGGTGCTCTACTGAACGTTGGTAGCCTAGTGCAGCCAACCAGCAAAACGCAGTACACAAACAAGTCGGTAGCACTACCGCCTAAGCTATTCTCGCACAACGATCAACAATCGATTTGGCAGTCATCTTCACCTGAGGGTGCGGTATCTGGTTGGGGCGGCAGAATGGGTGACTTATTCGTCAGTGGCAATGGCAAAGCCACCTTCACTTGCGTGAATGTCTCGGGAAATGCGGTCTTTTTATCGGGCAAACAGGCGGTGCAGTACCAAGTTACCAGTAATGGATCGGTTCCATTAAATGGCTTAAGTACACCACTATTTGGTTCAAGCGCCTGCTCCGACGCGCTACGCCAAATCGTCACGCAAAGTCGAACCCATTTGTTTGAACATGAATACAATCGGGTCAGTACCCGCTCGATCGAAGCAGATCAAGTGCTAAGCGCAGCACTCGCCTCTGCGCCACCCATCACGACGCCGTTTCCCGCAGATAATCGCTTGGCATCGCAACTTAAGATGGTTGCACGCATGATTGCATCCGCTTCAGCACTGAGCGCAAAAAGACAGGTGTTTTTTGTTTCGCTAGGTGGATTCGACACCCATGATGGTTTACTCACGGAACATCCGATCTTACTAAAAACGGTAGCAGATGCACTCGCCGCCTTCTACAACGCAACTGTCGAATTAGGTGTCGCCAATTCCGTCACTGCGTTCACCGCTTCCGATTTCGGCCGCACCCTCACTGGCAATAATGATGGCAGTGATCACGGTTGGGGCAGTATGCATTTTATGTTGGGTGGCGCGGTCAAAGGCGGCAGCTTGTATGGCACTGCACCGCTAGTCGCGAACAATGGCGAAGACGATGTCGGTCAAGGGCGCTTGTTACCAACGACTTCAGTCGAACAATATGCAGCAACACTAGGCAAGTGGTTGGGCATCACTGATTCTGCGTTAATTGACTTGTTACCGAACCTGCGTAACTTTGACACTAACAGTAGAAGCTTAGGCTTTCTGTAGACAAATGCAAATATCGCCATTTAGTTGTTATTGACAACTAAATGGCGATTTCCTATGATGTGCGCTTCCGAATAGCTCTACCCACTCGATTCCGCCATCTCCTATGCTCACACCATCCAATTCCGGCTCCTTAGTTAGAGAAGTCAGTCGTCTGTTTGTACGTTCTCAACGCGCGCAAACGGCATGTGTCGATGGGGCTTCGAATGTGCAATGCCATGTGCTTACTGAATTATTGCGTGTCGATGGAATTACACAGCAAGCTTTAGCCGAACGATTATCCTTGGACAAAGCATGGATTAGCCGAGCGGTCGACGCACTAGTCGGTGATGGTGTCGTGTCAAAATTGCCGAGTGAACTCGACAAACGCAGCGTCAATCTGAGTTTGACGCCACTCGGCCGGGTGCGTGCCGAAAAATTAGAAAGCGCACTGAACAATCATGCGGCGCAAGTATTTAATCTAATTCCGCAGGACAAACATGCGCAATTAGAAGACTCTCTGAATATCCTAATCACAGCCTTACGACAAAATCCCTTTGAGCAAAACGACCTAATTTCTGATGCGGACAGCAATGTGGATGCAACATCGACGCATACTTAAGCAGCGGCTACTTCAAACTGATTTTAGTATTGTGCTCGACAAGCGCGAAGCTCAAAACGGCAGGCCACGTTCTTTGCTTAACGCAGCCAAATAACGCTGCGCTTCTTCCCAACTGATATTACTCACTTGGACGGTGTCATGGCTTTTGGTCTTGGCGTGCTGAGCTTGCTGTAATAAGCGTAACTCTGCCGCCTTATTTTGGCGCTCAGTTTCTCGCTCTAGCTGTTCTAAGTCACGCAAACGTTTTTGTTTTTCCACAAGTGCATGCAATGCGGCAGAGGCTTGCTGACGTCTTTGCTGTTCTAGCTCTTTGCGTTGTCGTCTTTGCTCAGCACGTTGCTGCGCGGCGCTCTCAAAAGGTGACATGCTTTGATGTTGCTCGACAGAGGCCGAGAGCTCGGGCGGATTACTTTGTTGTCCGGCTTTTATTAAGGCAGCCAAAAGCGCTAAAGCGGTTGCTGGTCGTTGTTTGGTATCAATTGCAAAACCGCTTTGCAAAACCAACCATTGTGCTTGATTGATACCCAACGGTTTTTGTGCCTGTTGTTGGGTTTGTCGATACTCACCAAACGGCAACCGCCCTTCCAACATTTGATAAATCATGATCGCCATCGCATACACATCCAATGCTGGCGTATATGGCGATACTGGTGAATCAGCATGCGCTGACATATCAGCTTCCGGCGCACGATAACCTGCAGTACCGGCATGCGGTGAACGCACTGATGCAAAGCCCGGAGTACTGAGTCCAGCACTCGTTTGGGTACGAAGCCGAGCAGAGATACCAAAATCAAGCAATTTCACCTGACCATCTTTGGTCAAAAATAAATTACTCGGTTTCAAATCACGATGCACCAATTTGTGTTTTTCCCACGCATATTGCAAGGCTTGCGCAACCGGCAACAACATCCGTAAAGCTTGTTGCCATTCACAACGTTGATGCTGCGCCAAATAGCGATCAAAATCTTGGCCATCCAAGTATTCCATCATAATGAAATAGCTATTGGTGGCAGGATCACGCGCCCAGTCATACACGCGCACAATATGCTCATGCGCTAACTTACGTACTAGCGAAGCTTCTTCAATTAATAAACGCGTATGCAGCGCACTTTGGGTGAAATGTGGTGGCAAGATTTTGATGGCGAGTTTTTCACTATGGCCAATTGCAGCTTGGGTCGCTAGATCACTGACCTGCCAAACTTGTCCCATTCCACCTTGGCCTAATAGACGTTCCAATTGGTAACGCTTCGCTTGCGCACCTATCTCTTGGCCTGCGATAAAACCGAGATCGGTTCCATCGAGTGATTCAAACGGCGACGCACTAACACCAAGACTGGCGCCGAGATTGCCGCTGCGACTAGCAGCAAGGCTGCCGTTCGGACCAAATTCCGTATCGAGAATCGCGTTTTTTCTTTGCGTGAATTCCTGTTCGCTCAACAAACCTTCGTTCAAAAGATCACGCAATTCACGGATTTTATGTAATGGCTTTTGCATGATCTTGATTCGACACGGGTTCAACACCTAGTTCTACACGAAATTCTGAAGCTAGGTTCTGACAATCTATTTTCTACCCGCTGCTGGCGCATGCGGGCGTTGCAGCGGCATTAAATTTTGCACGATGCTTAAGTCAAGCTGATGCCGTCTTTGCAGATCAGCTTCGCGTTGTTCACGCTCTTCGCGCAAACGATCTTGTAGCATCTTCATTGATTGCTCCAAACTCATACCATGCTGAATGTGTGCCATCGCGCTCATGGCTTGCGCCGCATGACTCGATTGTCCCGCTTGCGTTGCCAGAATTTGCTCTGCACTCATGCTCGCTTGCGTTTGCAGTTTCATCAAATCCGCCAAGGCATTCGCATTCGCAGCATCAGCAGTGGCAATCTTGCCAGTCTCACTAAAATTCGCAATTGCTTGTAGTCGCTCAATTTGCACTTTTTCAATCGCAATTTGATGTTGCTGCTGTAATTTCATGCGACTTTCTTCAATCGCGTACACCGCCAACGCAGCCTGTTCTTGACGTTGTTGCTCTTGATCTTGAAAGCGCGCGTGCAGCTCTATGGTGCGCTGTAATTTTTCTTGCTGGCTAGCGCTACGTGTTTGCTCGGCACGCTGTTGAATCGTGTCAATTTGTTCCTGTACTTGTGCCAATTTCAGCGCCGCATCAATCTGTTTAAGTTGCTGCGTTCTTTGCTGTTCTTGTTGTAGATCGTCGATGCGGGTCTTATGTAATTCTTGTTCCCATGCCTGCATACGCTGAAATTCACGTGCCCGTAATTCGGTCTCTAAACTGATGCTGATCAAAGCATGTTTTTGCCGCTCATCTGCTAACTCTTGCTCTGCTTGTTGCAGACGCTGCTGCTTTTGCTTTTGCAATTCACGCTGCACTGCTTGTTCGGCTTGATCTGCTATCAAACTATTTTGAGCGATCTCATGTTCAAGCTGAATTTTTTGCATCTGCTGCGCGGTTTGCAATTGCAATAATTGCGCTGCTTGTTTGCTATGCAGTTGCGTTAATTCCGATTCCGAACGCATTTTAATGCGCGCTAAAGTACGCACATGCAACCATTGATCCGCTTCATTTTGTCGCGTTTCATCCTGTTCTTTAGCGCGCTGCTCTAAAGCGCGGATCATTTCAGCCCCACCCGCGTCAATTGCTTGTTGACGAGTACGTGCATCGACAATTTGCGCGTACAAATCTAATTCGCGCAAACGTATGGTTTGCAAACGTTCCGCCTCATCTTGCTGCAACTTGGCGCGACTCAAGCGCTTCTTGGCTTTGTCGTAATCACCTTGCAGATACAGCCATCCTAAATCTTTGGCAAATTGCGCACGCATTTCTTCATGGCGATAACGCAAACGTACCTGCTCTTCTTGCTTACTTATTCTCTGCCATTCGCGCTCACGATACATCTCATCAGCTTGTTTGCTTTGCTGAAATTGCGCGCGACTTTTATCGAGCTGTAGAGCTTGTTGCTCGGTCTGTTCGCTGAGTTCTTCACGCTCTTTCGACAAAGAGAGATGCTGGAGTTGTTGCGTCAGTACTTGCGTCAATGCCAATCCGTAATCGGCAAAATTGGCGTTTAAACTCGACAGTAATTGTTCATCTAATTGCGGATAAAAATCCAATTCATCTTGAATACTGCGCAGAGACTTGGTTCGAATCACGTTCAATAAAGCTTGTCTGACCAGCGGTGCCAGCAAGGCTTGCAATTGCGTGGTGTTGAGCGTACCGGGCACTAACATGAATTGACTAGCAAAGCGAGCAACTTGATCCAACTTCACGCGCAATAAAAGATTCGCTGTTAATGGCAAAAATTCGGCTGTATGCAGATCGTCAAAAACAAAATTCAAGGCTAATGGATGAGACCGCGTAATCAATAATTCAATTGCTTGTTCAGACTGGAGCGAACTAGTACGCGCACGCAAGCTTGCGGCATCGTAGCTACCTGATGGCAATTCGATACAGCGCTCGTTCTGCAATACATAGGCACGCGCGCGAGCAGGAATTTGCACGCCGGTTTTCGCTAGTTGATCAATCGATGCTACCGCAAAAAACACCGCCATTTCATCATCAGCGGGCAACCAATACGCTCGCTTGAGAATCGCTTCGTGCGGCGGGCTACCAACTAACAAACCGCATTGTGGACAATAGTTTACTTGTTTGGGATCGGCGGAACTACAGTAAGCAGCACAGCGAGCGCATTGCAGCTTGAGTGAATGAAAAAGTGAGCGCATACCAAATCCCTTCCGACCAATGCGATCGGCAACAAACCAACAGTGAAAACGATCCTAACCTGCAGCGCAACGAAAGCTGAGCGACGCGATACAAAAAGATGCAGTAGGGAAAAGAATAGCACCCGTAGCCTAATTAATAGGCAGGAATAGAGGGTGAAAAACCCGTCAAATCAGGATTATGGAATGTGCGTAAGCTGCGGCACTTGATTAACACTTTCGTAGCACTTACTTAGCACCTTAGTTATAACTAAGTTATACCTTAGTAGCCAACTCAAAACGATAGCTAGCCAGATTAGGATGAAGTTCCGCCAGATCAGTCGATGAAGCCAGCACCCGATCTTGCAAACTCAGTGCATCGTGATGCCAAAATTGTCCGTGACGATGGAAAAATAGGCTATGCCCTTGCAGCATTGCAGGCAAGTTCCCCACTTCTGGTCGTTGCTCGGGATTGAGTAAATAAAACAATTCAACTAGCTTGCCGCGCACCAATCTGTGCAATACCACCGCATGCGGCAAAATCGCCGCGACTCGCAATTCGACCAATCCTTTGAAACTCGCGCAAAACTCCACATGCGCACCTTGCAACAACGGCATCGCTTGATGCTTCTCCAAAATAACGCCATCTAACAAAATGCCGTAACGCGAAATGTCAGTGATATGCACCCGCCCGCCGTGTCGTTGAATAATCGCATGACGATGGCTGATGCGTTTGCCTAATGTCGCATCTTGATCAGCTTGTGGCTGATATTGCAAACAAATATCAGCGCTTGGCTTAGCAGCAAAATCCTTATAACGCCCCAAGTACCATTCCTGCTTTGCCAACAAACGAATCGGGATCGCATGTGCATCAGATTTCGCGATTAAATTGGCAGATGTGATCGCAGTAGCGCTAGTCGATTCAGTCACAACGTCAGTTGGATTTGATTCAGCACTCGTGGTCGGTAAAGCCACTTGCATCAAATTAAGCGAACTTGGTACTTCCACTTCCATCAGCAATTCATGCCAAGCAAGACTAGATAATCCAACTGCGTGCTGTCCTGGTTGATTCAGTCCGTTTGTGGAAGCCAGCAAATCAAGCTGCGCGATTGCCGCATCCTTAGCATAAATATCTACATCACAGTTGATCGGTGTAGCAATGCTACCTTGTGGCAAACCTTGTAAGCGCGCAATCGCGCCATCCTCTGCATGGACGCGGTAGTTTTTGTGTGTCGCTAAAAAGACTTGATGAATTTCACTCAAGCTGGCGTTCGCTCTTGGCAACAAAATCGTACTGGTGCAAATCCATAAATGCGCATCGCCAGCCGCGTCTTTGTAGCTGATACGAATCTCTAATGGATACTGACCATGCTCACGTGCTTTGGTAGAAAAACTTAAGAGCAATGGCGGCCATAAGCCCGCCGGACTACGCGTCAAACTATGCGAGCTCGCAATGAGTGAACGAGATAGTAGGGTTGAATGTGCATGCGATTGTGTAAGTAATTCCGAATGGCAGCTTAAACTCAGTTGCTGCACGCTGCGCTCAAAATCCTCCGGCAATTCTAATTTTAGCGTTTGCCGTCCACCAGCCGCACGCGGATCATAGCCGCTAAAGCGCAAATACCGCTGTACCGTATTCGCACAGATCGGTACTGACTGGCTTTGCCACGGATTCGCTTGCGGAGTTAGATTCATTTTGCACAAATTTCAATTTAATATTTAATTCAATAGGGCTTGTTAGGCTTAAACTCAACTTACAAAGCTTGTTCACTGGATTTCTTTTACTATATTCCTTCCGCGCTTTGATATATCAGCAGAACAGAGCGGGATTTCTAGCCCAATTAGCAAAGCACTGCATCAAAATCGTATTAATTAATCAAGTCTACGGATTGACCAGCAGAGCACAGTGCAGTAACCTAGCCGCCTCTCGATTTGTGCAAAGTCCTGATAAAACAAATAATAAAAGTCGCGCACATTCAACCAACTGCCATCCACAAAAACGCTTGGCGCACTCTCTCAGACCGGAAACAGAATGAAAAAAATCGTTGTGAAATTTGGCGGCTCGAATTTACGCAAGCCACAAGACATTGATCGTATTGTTAACGTCGTGCAAACCTATCAGCGTCCTTTAATCTTGGTGGTATCGGCTTTTTACGGCATCACCAACGCCTTGATTACTTGCGTACAAGCTGCCAAAGAAGGCGCGGGTACCAAAGCAGCCTTGGCGGAGAGTCAAAGTTACACACAACATTTACGACGTTTGAAGCGTGAACTGATCGAGGCAAACGTTGCCGACCAAGCACAACGCGAGCGTATTGAACAAGCCTTGGCGGTGCGGATCGATCAATTAGATCGCTATTTGACCGGCATTCACTGCATCGGAGATGTTCCGACTTTTGTCTACGATGCGATACTCAGTTACGGTGAACGCTTATCCAGTTTGTTATTGACCGAAGTATTGCAAAGCCGCGGCATCCAAGCGCGCGAAGCTTTGCCAGAAGACATAGGCTTAATTACGGATGGCGTATTTGGTAATTCTGCTTGTGATTTTGCTGCTAGCAAACAGTCAGTAGCGCAAGCACTGGCAGGCGACGGCGTGGTGGTGGTGCCCGGCTTTTACGGAGTCGATCGTGATGGCAAGGCAACCCTGTTCGGACGCGGTGGTTCCGATTATTCGGCAGCCTCGATTGCTTGCTGCATAGCTGCAGAATCACTCGATGTGTGGAAAGATGTCGATGGCTTTTTGAGTGCTGATCCAGGAACCGTGACAACGCCACGTTCGATTGCGCAATTAAATTATTTAGAAGCAGCAGAATTATCGTACTTCGGCGCGAAAATTTTGCATCCTCGCACTGTCGAACCCTTATTTGACCAAGACATTCCGATTCGTATCTTGAACATTACTAAACCTGAGCGCGGCTTACAGCCCTACACGATCATTAACGGACAACGCAAAGTGACCAAAGATGTGGTGAAAAGTGTGACGTCCACCGATGATGTCGCCATCTTAAAATTACACGGCCCCGGCGTTGGTTTTAAAGCCGGCATCTTAGCGCGCGTCACCAATCAGCTCGACAGTCTCGGCATCAATATCAAGAGTGTATTGACGGCACAAACAGCAATCAATATTTTGCTCGCACGCGATCATTTAGATGCAGCATATGCAGCATTAGCAGAGCACCATTTAGCCGGAGTGGTCGAAGTATCGCGCAATGCTGAAGTCGCGATTGTCGCGGTAGTCGGCGATGGCGTACTAGAAGCCTCAGATGTTGGCAGCGCCATTGCCAGCCGTGCTTTATCTGCAGCGATTGCGAGCGGTGTTCGGGTATGTTTGGCGGCGGCTGGTGCGAGCGAAGTCGCAGCCTACATGCTAGTGCATCAAGACGACACCAAGCTCGCTTTACAAGCGGTACACGCCGAGTTTTTTGGCGCCTGACTTCAAACAAGCGATTTCACTTACTTTTTGCTCATTTTTACAGAAGAGACCTCAATGGAACAACGTAATCCTGCCGACACCAGCTTAGGACGTCCCTTAGATGGTTGGCGTTTACGTTTGTACACGATTATTTTTGAGGCTGATACAAGAGCTGGGCGCAGTTTTGATATCGTCCTGATTATCGCTATTTTATTGAGTGTTTTATTTGTGATGTTGGGCAGTGTCGCCACGATAAATGCGAAGTATTCAGCAGTCTTTAGTTGGGTAGAAATTGGCTTCACCGCGCTCTTCACACTTGAATATGTCGCTCGGCTGGCATGCGTAAAATATCCAATGCGCTATGCATTAAGTTTTTTTGGCATCGTCGATTTACTGGCGATGCTACCTAGCTATTTGGCTTTATTTTTCCCTGAAGTATATGTGTTGGTGGATGTACGTGTGTTGCGCTTACTGCGTATTTTCCGCATCTTCAAATTGACCGCTTATTTGACTGAATTTACCACGCTGGGTTTAGCGCTACGTGCCAGTGCTCGTAAGATTTTGGTCTTTTTATCGGTGGTCTTAATGGTCGTCGTGATTATGGGCACAGTAATGTACGCGGTTGAAGGACCAGCACATGGCTACACCAGCATTCCTGCCAGTATTTACTGGGCGATCACCACCATGACCACTGTGGGCTTTGGCGATATCACGCCGAAGACCGATCTGGGACGCTTCATCGCCTCAACAATGATGCTAATGGGCTGGGGCGTACTGGCAGTTCCAACCGGGATTGTTACTGCCGAAATGACCGCACAACGTCGTCATTTTATGAGCACACCAACAACCCGCACTTGCCAAGAATGTTTAAGCGAAGGTCACGCGGCTGACGCTAACTTCTGTCAACACTGCGGTGCGCGCCTGCCTGCATATCAAAGTGAAGCCGCTGCCAAGATCAGCTAAGCCTTCGCTTACTTTAGGTATTTTGGTACTTTGGTGCTTTGATACTTGAGTATCTAGATACTCAAGAAAGTCTGCAGCGAATCAAGGTTTGCGCAAAGGCAAAGAATCTCGCGTTTTTTTTGAATCATGTCTATCTCCAGATTATGCTGAGCGCTGTTTATCTTTCTTGGTATTCACCAAATCGGGGCACAACATGACTTCAAACAAAGACAATGGCGATTGGCTTTCGGCACAACAGGCGGTACAAGCAGATGGCAGCGAACGCCACAACCTCCCACTGATCAATAAAAAACTACCGCCTTTGGTTGCCAATCCAGAAGAAAACGCAAATGATGCGATAACATCGGCTGATAAATCTACAAACGGCGCAGCAAACGGTACGTTAATTAAGTCTGACAAAGACAAGTCTTAGTGATCAAGTAGTCAGCGCTGATCACGGCAAGTTATTTGATACAAACTACCCTGACTTGCTTCATGTCGGTAATGCCTGACAAGACTTTTTCTATGCCATCCATTTTCAAAGTCAACATGCCATCTTCTAGAGCCGCAGTAAATAATTGTGCGACGCGCGCATGCTCTTGAATTAGCTTCTTGACCGGATCAGTACCCACCATCAACTCATGCAAGCCGATTCTGCCTTTATAGCCATTCACACACTTATCGCAACCTTGAGGACGATATAAAGTAAATTGTCCTTTGGCATCAGCATAATCCTTAGACCATTGTTGAAACACTTGCCGTTTGGCCGCCTCTGCATTTTGTTGGAACGCAGAAGTGGCCAATAATTCCGCGCAATACTCATTCAATAAACTGAGCAATTCCTCTTGTGTCGGCTGATAGGCGACTTTGCACTGATTACATAAACGCTTGGCCAAACGCTGCGCCAAAATACCCAATAGTGCGTCGGCAAAATTGAAGGGGTCCATGCCCATATCAAGCAAACGAATAATCGATTCAGGTGCGCTGTTTGTATGTAGCGTTGCAAACACAAGATGCCCAGTCAAGGAGGCTTCTAGCCCGATAGAAACTGTCTCTTTATCGCGCATTTCACCGACCATAATGACATCGGGATCTGCACGCAAAAATGCCCGCATCACCGTTGCAAAATCCATCCCCGCCTTACGATTCACTTGTACTTGGCGCAACCCTTTTTGGGTGATTTCAACCGGATCTTCGGCCGTCCAAATTTTCGTTTCTGGTCGATTTAAATAATGCAAAACCGAATGCAAAGTTGTAGTCTTACCAGAGCCAGTGGGGCCACACACAAAGAAAATGCCATAAGGTTTTTCGACTACTTCTTTCAAGCGTCGCAGATTGTGCGGCAAGACACCAAGCTTATCCAAAGGAATCGGTTCGCCTGCCGCCAAAATACGCATCACCACGTCTTCCATGCCAGCGGCGGAAGGGATCGTAGCAACCCTTAATTCAATATCTAGCGGCCCATATTTTTTGAATTTAATTTTGCCGTCTTGTGGCTTACGTTTTTCTGAAATATCCAAATCGCACATGATCTTGATGCGCGCCAACAAGGCATTGCGATAACTCGCGGGAATTTCAATATATGGTGACAAAGAACCGTCTTTACGGAAACGAATCAAGGTTTTTTCTTTACCTGGACGTGGTTCGATATGGATATCTGAAGCACCTTGTTGATATGCATCGACGATGATTTTATTAAGTAATTTGACTAATTCATTTTCGACTGCCGCAGACACTTCTTGATTGCCGCCCGCGTTGTCATCCTCGTCAGTTTCCATGCCAGATAACAATTCTCCGACGCTGGTACTATCTGCGCTTTGTCCAAAAAACTGATCTACCGTAAGCTTGAATTCGCGCTTGGTTGTGACCTTAAACAGTAAACGCGCACTAGGAAAAATCAAATTCACGACACGCGTGGTTTTCACTTTTTCTGGATCTAAGGCCAGTATCGTCATGCCGCTCTTATCCTCGGAAATCGGCAACCAGTTATTCTCTTCAACATATTGACGCTTCAACTTTTTGACCAACTCTACATCAACCACACGTCCTTCTTGCCAAGCCTCATAAGGCACACCAAAAAACTTCGCCAACGCCAAGCCGACTTTCACAACAGGAACCTGAAATTCATCGATCAAAATATCTTCTAAATCGGCTTGTTTCTTGCGTGCCGCGCTGATTGCCAATTCAAATTCAGGCAAAGATAAAATGCCATCAGACACCAAACCATTCAATTTCGATGGCGGAATTGGCAGCGGTTTGTTCTTTTGCGCAAAAGCGATCGCCAAGGTTTCGCACAACTCACGCACACCTTCTTGTGCAATCGCATTAAAACTGGTGCCATGACGACTATTGATGAACTGGATTGCACCTAGTAAATCACCTTTTGCGGCATCGATAATCGGAGCAACTAACATCTCTTTGGTACGATAACCAGTGCGTTGATCAATCGCTTTTTGGAAATGCAAATCTGGCGAAATAGCTCGCAATTCAGCTTCATCATAAACATCATTAATACACAGCACTTCTCGATTCAACGCGACGTATCCAGCGATACTCTGGTCGGAAATCGGCAAGCGTATATCTTTGAATGAGTTGAGTCCTTTTTTGACTTTAGAAATCAAGTTACTACCATCAGGAGCCACCATGTAAATAGTCAGACGATCGCAATCAAACAAGTCACAAATATCGGTCAGTAAATCCGACACAATTTGATCAACGGTATTACTCGCGTGAATCTTATTGGTTAAGGTTTGTAATCGTTTAAAGAAAATCAAACGTTGGGTTGCGCTGTTCTCGTTAGCTACCTTAGCTACCGAAGCTACACTATCGACACTGTTATTGGGCTTCACCTGCATATTTTCCTTCTTTCATCAAAGCGGAAATCAACGATGCTGCATGATCGCATTATCACTCAATAAAATCATATTGAAAAAATAAGAACGCATGCTTTCGACGCATCTGCAACACAATCGCCAATCTACTTAGTCCATGAGCACTGATTTTTTCATAACAAAAAAAAGATTAGGTGATTTTGGATAAAGCATGTATATTCCGTCTCGTACTTGCATCAGGTCGTAATATTGTTGGTCCCAATTCCGCATGGCTGTTCTTTTCTAGTCGTTCTGTTTTATCTCCTTCGGTTTCATCTCTTGGTTTTAAGTGCCTAACAGGCAATGTTGCCTATCGGCCGTATTTTCTCGCCTGATCGTATTTAGCGCGATGAGTGCAGCCATCAAATTAAAGGAAATAAAATGACTACTCAAACTGGAATCGTCAAATGGTTCAACGATGCTAAGGGCTTCGGCTTCATCACACCTGACGCGGGTGGCGCGGATTTATTCGCTCACTTTCAAGACATTCAATCTTCTGGTTTCAAAAGCCTGTCGGAAAATCAACGCGTTTCTTTCGAACGCAGTGCAAGTCCTAAAGGCGATAAAGCTAGCAATATTCAGATTTTGTAATCGCTACAAAATCTAAGCAAATTTGATGCGCTATGTTCACATATCGCATCAAAGCGAATGCAGGTCAGCATCGAGGGAAATCCCTTAGGTGCGGCAGCTAAAAAGAATTTACACCACGCAGATAGCATGGGTGAATTTAATTTAGATTCACACCCACATTCAAACCGCAAAGAGTCAAAGTAGGTCGGACCACAAAGCCGACAGACAGACTGCACAAACTGGTTCTAATCGGCTAAAGCCAACTTGCAGATAGCATGGGGTGATAGAAAATGGTTTAATCAGGCGTGATGAAACTCCAGATGCCGCCATCATTCGTGCTTGGCGCAATAGGACGCATCAGGCAAGGCTAAAATTTCGCAAAATAATAGGCTGATTTGTGTACTTTGTGATTTGACGATGATTCGTCAAACACAAATATTTGCTGCAAATAATTTGTACTTTGCACCGTAGCTGTATGATCAAACAACTACGGCAGCATAATTCCGAACGCACACCACGCAGATAGCATGGGTGTCGGAAACTTAATGGCACTTGGCAGATAGCCCTGGTTGTTAATGAATTATCGCAATGCATGAAGAGCCCGCCTTTGGTGGGCTTTTTGCTTTTTACAAATAGAATTTCAAATGGGTTCAAATTTCGACGCAAAATGTTGGTCATGAGCATCATTTTTGCAATTCTCGTTTGACCACCACAGGTCTAAGTACGATACTGAGCGGCTGCCTGAAAATCCCTTCTCCCCCCCTTACAAAGCAAACAGGCAATTACATCAAACTCGGAGTATCGAATGAAAAAAACTATTTGTTCCGCCCTCGTCACAGCTGCATTTTGCATGAGCGCTCCTGTGCTCGCTTCAGATAAGGTCGACGTTGCGGACACGCTGATCACAGCACGCCAAATGCTGGATGTCAGAACAGGCAAAATGATTGCGAATCCACATATCTTGGTTCGTGATGGGCGCATCATTAGCGTCAAACAAAATGCGAGTGGTGCCGACAGCAAAGTACAAAAAATCGATCTCGCCGGTATGACTATCGTGCCAGGCTTAATCGACATGCATGTGCATTTAGATACAGATCCAACTTATGGTGGCTACAGTAGTTTGCAATACAACGATCGCTTTTGGTCGATGCTGAACGTGCCACATGCAAGTCGTACTCTAGAAGCCGGCTTTACAACGGTACGTACGCTAGGTTCAGACGCATGGAATGATATTGGTTTGCGCCAAGCGATTGATGAAGGAAAAGTACCGGGACCACGCATTGTTGCCGCGGCCTATTCATTTGGCGCGACAGGTGGACACTGTGATTCGACCTTCTTCCCGCCTTCAATGAATCAACAAAGTCCATTTAATGCAGATAGTCCGGAAGAAGGTCGCAAACGTGTACGCGAAATTCGCAAACACGGTGCGCAAGTCATCAAAATCTGTGCAACTGGCGGTGTGTTCTCGCACAATACCGAGCCTGGTCAACAGCAAATGAGCTTGAAAGAAATGACCGCGATTGCGGAAGAAGCACATCAATGGGGCATACGTGTCGCCGCACACGCGCATGGCACTTCAGGTATTAAAGATGCGATTCGCGCTGGTATCGATACGATAGAACACGCAAGTTTGATTGATGACGAAGGTATCGCACTCGCAAAAAAACATGGCACTTATCTGTCGATGGATATCTACAATACGGATTACACCCAATCTGAAGGTAAGAAGAATGGTGTGATGGAAGACAATCTGCGTAAAGACCGTGAAGTCGCTGATGTACAACGCGAAGGTTTCCGTCGTGCGCACGCGGCAGGTGTCAAAATGGTTTATGGCACAGACGCTGGTATCTATCCGCATGGTGAAAACGCCAAACAATTTGCGACCATGGTCAAGTATGGCATGACGCCAGTGCAAGCGATTCAAGCAGCAACGATCAATGCGGCAGAAGCATTGGCGAGCAAAGACGTGGGCATTATCGAAGCGGGTCGTTTTGCCGATATTGTGGCAGTTGCTGGCGATCCAAGCAAAGACGTGCGCGTTTTAGAAAATGTCGCGGTAGTCATCAAAGGCGGAAAAATCGTCAAGGCACAGCAAAAATAAAATGCCTTAACAAGCCGCAGTAACAACTAGCACGCATCAAAAAAGCGAGATGACTATCAACAGCCGTCTCGCTTTTTTTTTTGATTCTTACTGTCTGTCTTTGAGCTTACTTTGAGCTTACTTCGAACTGACTGTGAGTTCACATTGAGCTTCCATGAGTGGTTTATTTATCTCGCTGCTCGCGCCACCATAGTAATAGCATCGCTGCCAGCAAACCCAAGGCCCAAGGCCAAGTCGGTAAGCTACGACGCAAAACCTTGGTGTTATCGGCGACCACAGGGGCCAGTGCCAACATCGCTGCTGTATCTGCGCGTGCTTGTGCTCTTTGCCAAGCCGGCCAATCTTCTGGCTGATAGACGTATACAACGCCAGCCGCAAGCGTGCTAGTGTCCTTGCCTTGCACTAGCTTTGCTGCTGATTTCACTTCGGACTTCGTCCTTGCTCGTGCTTGCCAATCTAACCAAGCAGGCTTTTCCGGCCAAAATGCAGTGCATTGGGCATCAGCATGATCACGTACAGGTAACAAGGGTAAACCTTGCTCGTGCCCTGCCAAGACCAGCTCAGCTTGTTCCAAGCCCTGCGCACAAAGACGCATACGCTGACCAACAATCTGCATCCTTGGTTCAGACCGCACTTCCCAATCCAAGCTTTTTTTCACCTGTGCTTGATCCAAGATAGTTTGCCACCAAACTTGCAAAGAATTAGTCGCACTAATTTGGTAACGATGCCAATCAGCCACACCCAACCATACGATCTGCCCCTGCCCCCAAGCGCGCTGCGCCATCCAGCTTTGTCCCTTAGCCTGATACCAATTTGCATCTGACTTGACTTGCGGCATCCACGCAGTTGGACTCAAGCTCATCAAAGGATCGATGATGATTTCTTTGCTTGTATCGCTGGCTTGCAAACGCAAATCTAATTCTCGTCGCCACAATCCAATATCGCTCGCGTTCGCACCAAGAATAACTAAGGATGCACCTGCCGCTACTTGCTGTAATACTTGCGCACGTACTCGAACATTTTGCTGTTCGAAATACGCGGCATCCTGTATCAACAAATCCGGCTTAGCTGTGCTCGCCTGCGTTGGTGATGATGTTGGTGTTGGTGTTGATACATCAGCAGCAGTCTCAAATCGCGTAACCGTCTTGCCTAACTTGGTTTGCCAATCTAACTTAGCCTGACTTTGACTAAGCAGCGCATTGAGCACCTTGGCATCGAAAGACGGCGCGGCAAAGCGAGCTTGCACCAACAAACTTTGTGGTGCGATCACCTCTAAAGGAATTGGCCCTTGCTCGATTACGCGACCATGCTGATCAAGTATTTTTGCTTGTAATACTAAACGCTCCACCGCCGGCGGTAGCCATTGCAAACTGAGTCGTTTCTCGCGACCACGCGTTTCTGCTAGCACTTGCTGATTTTCAGCTAGCAATTGCAAACGCCATTCACCATCAACATGTTGACGTTGTACGCTCAATTGAAACACTCGCCCCTGTGTGAGCTGCGTAGGAAAATCTAAATCCAACACTTCGTCAAGCTTGGTCGAATTGGGATCAACAGCTGTTGTTGTGATTTGCATCGGTAAGCGCGGCAAATCTTGCCATTGCGCCCAACGCAAACCATCACCATGAATTTGATAGGAATCGGCATGCTGACTTTGCTGCACCCATTGCGCCATGCTGTGACGACTTTTCGCACTGTCGATACGTAGTGGATTGCTTTGCAAAGTTAGGCTAGGCGCGATGATCATCATGCAAAAACAAATTCCGGCACAGGCGATGATCGCAGTATGCATCAATGCATCGCTACGCTTCGCTCGTCGCCAGTACATCAAAGTCGAGAATAGCACTACAAGCATTACGCCCAGACACAGCGCGACTTGCCAAGTTTCAAGCGCCATTGAAGAAATCAAGCTATGCATCATCGTTGCACCTCTGGCTTACTTGAACTTGAGCTTGGCTTTATTTTTTTCCATGCCTGTTCAAATCCGCTCTCGCGTATTGCTTGGAACTCAGCACGCCCTTGCAAAATCAATTCGGCTTGCGGGATCGCCTGCCGTATCCATCCCGCTAATACTGGGCGGCATGGAGCGCAACCGTTTTCCACATCCAAGATCGCGGCCTGTGCAGCGAGGCGTTGTTCCTCTTTCGTTAGATGCGCGGCAAACCAAGCGCGCGCCGTGGTTGTCCACAAGGCTGGCAAGGCGTTTTCGCTTTGCAATGCGCGCAGTAAATTTTGTATTTCTTCAGGAACGATTTGCTGTGCCGCGTCTTGCTGCTTTTGGGTATTTTTTAAATCCAACACATCACCAGTTAAACGCTTGTCCTCTTTGATTGCTGGCGGTGTAAACGCAGCCTTGTGTAAATAGATCCGATCCGCTTGTTGCAATTGTTTGATCGCTTCTAAAGCCATGTTTTCTGGCGCTAAAGCGGTGGCTGGACTGATTGCACGCAAAGCTTTTTCGGCATCCCACATTGCGACTAAGGCACGACGCAAAATCTTCTTGGTTGCTTCATCAAACAAGGTCGCATTTTCTTCTTGATCATGCGCATGTCCATACTGCGCCGCCAAATTTTGTGGTGCGGCATCGCCATGATCATGTCCATCATCTGCGCTATGCCCTTCTGCATGCTCGTCGTCTCCGAATAAGCTCGATTCTTCGCCAAGGAATTTGCCGTAACGACGGCGTAAAGTCCCTTGATCACCAGCAATCGTTTCGCTACGGCTACGAATCAAATTGGGATTCATCTTAGGATTGGCCTTGATATCTGCTAACAATTGTTCGGTATCAATAATGATCTGACGCTGACTACGCAATGACTCTGGTTTTGCCAACATCGGTAAGGCAGAAGTTTCTTCTGCTTGCGCTTCTGGCGCTGGTAGACGCAGGGTGTAGGTTGCAGAACGAGTAATATGCGGATTTTTATCGGCGTTATCCGTCGCCCGCACAAAGAAATACAACTCATCACCCGGTTCCATCCCTAACTCAGTTAAGGTCCAAGTTTTATCCCATTGCCGAATTTGCGGATTTTTACCTTGCGGAATAGGTAATTCTCTATCACTAAAACGAATATTCTCACCACTGCCACGTGCCAAGGTCATATGCATGGTAGCTTGATTGATCTTATAGTCGTCTGCAATACGCAGCGCGATTTTGACTTGGCGCGTTTCTGCCGCCAAAATCTGCAACAATTCGCTTGGCTGTTCAATATCGATTTGTGGCGCTTGATCTAATAACACTTTCAATACAGTACGGCTTTTCCCCGCATCGCCACTCCAATGCCAAAATACCGTCTCACTCGCTTGCCAACTTGCACAGAGCTTGATTTTGTCTTTAGCTCTGTCTTTAACCTTATCTTGATCAAGCGGTGACTGCGTTTTTGTAAAGCGAATTTCCTGCCCGTGACTTAGGCTCAAAGTCGGCAATTTTTCAAAGTTTTGATCGGTTTGTATGCACCATGTGACTAGGCTATTCTCGGGAACTTGTAATTCCTTAGGAGCAGAATCAAAGCTAACTAAACCGGTATAGGCGGGTGGCACCACGTGCATCGTCAAACTCGCATTAAGATCGAGCTTATTCGCTGGTTTTACTGAAGCTGCCGCTGGCATTGACTGATTCATCGCTAGTAAAGACGGCATCAACATCGGTAGAAAAAATAATAGCGCGGCAGCTATCCAACTACATGCCAAGCAAAGGCGCGAAAAAGACAAATGCCGTTGAATGAAATGGCGACAAGCGACCGGATGCAGAACTTGTGGCAGCCGCTTCAATACGCGCTGTGCTTGCAAAGCAGCTAGCGCGGCATTCTGTGTGCGTTGATTTGCTTGCCCATTTTGTTGTGGCGCTTGAGCTTGAACTTCTGACTGCACCAGCAATTGCATACTATCTTCTAGTTCTGGAAAATCGGCATTCGCCCAACTACGCCAATTTTTCACTAGTCGTTTTCGCAACCACCAGAAATGTAAAACCATCAATGCAAGACCTAGAATCACGATCCCAAATTGTCGCAAAATGATCCAAGGTGCAAGTAAGGCCAACCACGCCAGCAAATGATGGCGACAAGCCGTGCGCCATAAAGTTTGGAACACGCGCGTGAGCACTTCGCTGATAACTGATTCAGAGACGTTTGACATGACTTAACATCCGCTCCAAAGCAAAAATCACCAGCAAGCACAGTAATAATAATTGACGTGTATTTTCTTGCTGACTTGCTTGGCTGACCTGTGCACGAGGCAATTGCATGCCGGTATAGATCAAATCAACTTGTTGCGCGCGACTTTGTTGCCAGGCGCGATACCATTGCTTCGTCTCTTCTAATTTATACATAGGCCATTGCCCTGCTTGCTCGGTCAACCAATAACGAACTTTTCCGCGCTGATATTGATGTAAAGCCAATCCAGCTAGCGCAGGATTGTTTTGCGCGATCCAATCCTTAGGCAATTCTTTTGCAGGTCGTTTCATCCACCAGTACGGCGCTTGCCAATTGCTAGGTACAGACTGATTACTATCCCAAATGATTAAATCCGTTTTGGCATCAGCTTGCTGCTGCCATACATAGCGATCTTGTCCATCGCCAGCCACACTAAAGGCACGAAACAAGCTTTGCCATACTTCAGGATGATCGCTACGCAATGCAATATAGTGGGTACGTACTGGCGCTTTAAGCGGATAGTCTTGTACCCGTATTTCGGTCTTAGGCAGTAACTGCGGTGATTCTGCACTCCATGCCAACTGCCCTGCCCGCGCCAAAATCAAAATACGTGCATCGACTTGCCAGTCTTTTTGATGTTCAACCAACCAATATAAAAGCTGCGAACTTTGCACATCACATTCAGTACGTGCGCAAAAACGACGCTGCTTAGCGTTTTGCATACCAGTTTCTTTGAGCTGTTGCTGCAACCACAGCGGATCAAGATCGTCGCCTACCAATACGGTATCGCCACGCCAAGCGATAAACAAACTCGCTAAATAGACGATCACCATCAGCAGCAACAGGCAACGCAATAACATCAATAACCATTCACGCCAACGCCATACCCTTACCAATTGCGGTTTTGCGGGGGCTAAAAACTTTGCCGTCGCGAGTGTTTTTCTGACTAGTGTTTCACGTCGCTGGCGCAGCCACCAGATTGGTAAGATCAATAGCGGCAATAACAACCACCAAGCAGGACTCAAGCCAAGATTAAAGTTCATCATGCGCGCCCTGCCAACTTAAGCCAGTCTCTGAGTGTCTTACCGACATCTTGCTCTATGCAAGCACGTAAGAAAGGAATATTTACCTGACGACACTGTTGTTCTACGCGCTGAAAATGTGCGATGTGCGCTGCTAGGAAATCCGCCTTTGCGGTTTCAGAAAATTTAACCGGATCAGCATTTTGTTCGGGATCAACATAGGCAAGCGTCGATGCAAATCCCGCTTCACATTCAGCCCGCGTTTGCAGACACAGGGCACGCACATCATGTCGCATATGGCGCAAGCGTACCAAGCTTTCTGAACACGCCGATGGCCACTCTAAGAAATCGCTAATCGCAAAAATCAGGCTAGGTGCGCGTGCAAAGTGCAATTGCGCCTTGAGCAAAGCTGCATCAGGCAAAACACCGGCCGCGCTCGTTTGTTTTAGCTGCGCCATCACGCGATGGAATTGCCGAGGACCGCGAGCCGCTGGCGTGATTTGAAATCGCCCGTTTTGCGCAATCAGCAAACCAAACGCATCGCCCTGTCGTTGCGCTACGGCAGCAAGACAAGCAAAAATCACCCGTGCAAAATCGAGCTTGCTTACGTTCGGATGGTCATAACTCGCTTCAGACATCGAAGCACTGGCATCAAGCCATAACCAAATCGCCACATGACTATCGCGTTCGGCTTCACGTACATAATAGCGATCATTGCGCGCCAACAGTTTCCAATCGACACGACGCCACTCATCACCAGGCGCATAGGCGCGATACTCAGAAAATTCTACCCCAGCGCCACGCTCACGTCCTGCATGCAAGCCATGACCGAGCCCCGCCAATACATGGCGAACGATCAAATCTAAATCCTGGCTATGCGCCAGCAAAGAAGCGCTATCAAGCATAAGCGGTCATACGAATTTCAATTATTATGACGAACGTGATGTCACTATTCGACGCGTATCTGCTCGCGTAGCGCAAGCAAAATATCGGCAATCGCAACACCGTCAGCTTCCGCTTCAAAATTACGCAATACGCGATGTGCCAACACAGGCAATAACATCGCCGCCATATCTTCACGTGTCACAGCTAATCGTCCATGCATCAAGGCGCGTGCTTTGGATGCCAACACCAGCGCCTGACCAGCACGTGGACCAGCGCCCCAACCGACATGCTTACGTACACTGTCTACCGTCGTCAACTGTGGGCGCGTCGCTCGAATCAAGCGAGTCGCATAACGTACCAAATGTTCACCCACTTCAATATCACGTACCAAACTTTGTAGGCGTAACAGACTCTGCACATCCATCGCACTGACCGCATCAGCGATCCCAGCATGCGTAGTGCGTTCTACCATCAACATTTCTTCGTCTTCACTTGGGTAGCCAACATCGATACGCAATAAAAAGCGATCTAACTGCGCCTCAGGTAAAGGATAAGTACCCGCTTGCTCAATCGGATTTTGGGTTGCTAGCACAAAGAAAGGTTTCGGCAAACGATGCGTTTGCCCAGCAAAAGTCACACTGCGTTCCTGCATCGCTTCTAGCAAAGCAGATTGCGTCTTTGGTGGCGCACGATTAATCTCATCTGCCAATAAAACTTGGGTGAACACCGGCCCTTTTTGAAAACGAAATACGCGTTGTCGCGTGCTGGTGTCTTCTTCCAAAATTTCTGTACCGACGATATCTGATGGCATTAAATCAGGTGTGAACTGAACTCGTCGAAATTCAAGATCTGTCGCTTGCGCTAAGGATTTTACTAACAGCGTCTTACCTAATCCAGGAACCCCTTCTACCAAAGCATGACCGCCCGCCAACAAGCAAATCACCAAAGATTCGATCACATCCTTTTGTCCAATAATCACTTGCGACATACTTGTGGTCAGGGCATGCACTTTGGCGCTCAAATCCGCGATTTCTGCTTCACTCCAACTCACTGGCACATTCGACTGCATACTACGCTCCTAAAGCATACTGAATAATATTCACGGCAAAACGCGTATTATCTACGGCTAAAAACCGCTTGTTCCGAAAATCATAATCCCACTCGCAACCATAATCTTTGTTGCTATACAAAAGACGAATACGGCCATTGATTTCAACTGCTTTCAAATAATCATGCACCAAATCATCGCCCCAACCATTTAGCTCAACACTGGTATTGGGTGGTCCATCGAAGCGAAAAAAGCAGGAATACAAAGGATGATTATTTGGGATTTTCTTTAAAGCTTTGATGCCAAAAATCTGTGCAATTTCGGCTTCAAACGATTTGGCAAACAAGCCGTCGATATCGTGATTGCAATCGTCTACAAATAGAAAGCCGCCACCTTTGATATAACGTTCTAAATGTTTGCGCTCTATCGCACTCAATTGCACTAACTTATGTCCGGCCATGTAGCAAAACGGCGCTTCCAAAATTTTGGGATCAGACAATGCAGTAACCCGCTCTACTGTATCAACTCGCAAGGTGGTGTACTCGACCAGTGAATTCAAAATATTGCTCGGCATACGGATATCCACATCCCAATCGCCGGAGTCGTACATTACACGGGTGAAGTAGAAATCGAAATTCGACATGCAGGTTTCAAAATTAGTGGCAAAGACTGAGATGACGATGTAATCAAGATCAGCGGAAAACAGGAACGATAAGACAAGCACCGTTCCTGTAATTAAGCTAACCCATCACAACAGCAAATTGAATACGACAATCCGTTTTCAATTAAACCGCATCAGACAAAGATGTGAAGTTAAAATCGCGCAACTTCATCGCTGGCACCACCGATTTGCGACCATCACCAAACACTTGAGTCTTACCCAAATCATCGATGTTGTTCAGCATCGTGACTGGGCTTTCATTGAAGCGGAAGTTTTTGACCGGATGTTTGACCTTGCCATTCTCAATGTAAAAAGTACCATCGCGAGTCAAACCTGTTACCAATAAAGATTGTGGATCGACCGAACGGATATACCAAGTGCGTGTCACCAAAATACCCTTCTTGGTCGAGGCGATCAGTTCTTCGGTTGATTTGGTACCACCGGACATAATCGTATTGCCTGCACGACCGCGCGGTGCAACGCCTTGCTTCTTGGCCCAGAAATTTGAATACTGCAAAGACTCAATCTTGCCATTCTTGACCATAGACATAGGCTCGCGCGCCAACATGGATCCGCTATCCCATGGGCTCACAGGTGCATCAGCATTCCAGGGATCGGTCCAGATATTCACCTGTTCATCGAACATCTTCTCGCCAAGGCGATTACCACCACCTTTTTTCGACAAGAAGCTACGTCCTTCATCTGCTTGACGCGCATCAAATGCGTTGAACATAAAATTCAAAATATCAGATGAAGCTGCTGGCTCTAGAACCACCGTGTAACGCCCTGGTTCTAATGCCTTCGCATCGACCGAACGCATGGCTTTTTCGATCGCAATCTCAGACGCTTCGCGCGGATCAAACTTACTCACATCATTCGCGCTACGCGTTACCCAGCCTGAACCACGACCATCTTCGGTACGTGCTGTGCAACTAAAACTCAAATTAGACGATTCTTGAAATCCAAACACACCATTCGAATTTGCAATCACTTCAAAGCCTAAAGTATCAAGGAAGAAACCTGCTGAAATCAGCTTATTTTTCTTCGCTAGGCTGATGCTTTGTGCCGCTACTTCGGCACGATATTCAGGATCAATTGCAGCAGTTTTTTCAAAATAAGTTGGCGTTGCTTTGAATTCTTGTTTGCTCGCTGCTGGCATGAATTCTGGATTCTCTGGCGCTAAGCGGGCGATATCTTCTGCACGGCGCACCGCCTTTTCCAAAGATTTATCATCAAACTCATTGATCGTCGCTGTACCTTGGCGCTTGCCAAAAGCGACGCTGACCGATAATTGCGTATCTTGATTTAAGCCAGCGGTCGAGACACTATTTTGCGCGTAACGAATATTGCCAGCACGGCTGCCCTGAATTACCACGCGACATTCATCTGCTTTAGAAAACCCAATCACACGGTCACAGATGCGCTTTGCTTCTTCCTGAGTCATTTTCTTCATCATATGTTTCCTATTTTTATTGGCTTATTTAGTAAGCTTATTTGGTTTAGCTACGTGAAATGGATCAAGCAATTTTGCGTGCTGTGTTGATCACATTGATGCCGTTAAAACGGGTTGTACTAGAGCCATGCGACACCGCGCTGACTTGACTTGGCTGGCCTTTACCATCAAAGAAAGAACCACCCATACGCCAATCACGCTCATCACAAATCGCACTACAGCTATTCCAAAATTCTTGGGTATTCGATTGGTAAGCGACATCTTCAACAGGGCCGACAATCTTACCGTTTTTAATTTCGAAAAATAATTGACCGCCGAATTGGAAGTTATAACGTTGTTGATCGATAGAGTAAGAACCGCGACCTAAAATATAGATGCCCTTCTTAACGTCTTTGACCATCTCATCAGGCGTCAATGGTGTTTTGCCAGCGGCCAAGGACACATTCGGCATACGTTGGAACTGTACGCTGCTCCAACTATCGGCATAAGAACAGCCATGTGATTCTTTTTCATCAATGATATGCGCTTGATCGCGGGTTGCTTGATAGTTGACTAGCACGCCATCTTTGATGATATCCCAGCGTTTGCATGGCACACCCTCATCGTCATAGCCGACCGCACCGAGCGAACCAGGTGTGGTTTTATCTGCGAAGAAATTGACGCGATCCGCGCCAAATTTGAATTTCTTGGTGCGCCATTTATCCAAGGTCGCGAAACTGGTTCCTGCATAGTTTGCTTCGTAACCAAGAACGCGATCAAGTTCGGTTGGATGTCCAACTGATTCATGTATCGTTAAGAATAAGTGATCTGGGCTCAAGACCAAATCATACTTGCCTGGCTCGACCGATTTCGCCGCTAATTTCTCGCGTGCTTGACGCCCGGCTTCACGCGCTTCTTCAATCACATCAAGTGAATTTTTGTATAGCGTCGCCACACCACCTGCCGCCTTGACTTTATCTTCAGGCTTGGCGTCAAAGAATTCAAAGCCCATACCGACTGGCGAAGACAAGCTTTCACGGCTGCGGAATTTGTTGGTCGCCTTATCGACTGCGGTCGCTGTCATCGGTGCCCACAAGCGATGAATATCTTGATCGATATAAGAACCATCCGTAGAAGCAAAATACTTTTCTTGATTCACTTGGAACAAATTCGATTGCATAAAATTCGCGCCAGCTTCTAGACCAGCACGATTTGCTGCAATCAGCATATCGACTTTTTCCTTGACCGGAACGACACGCCAATCTTTTGTGAATGGGGTCGCCCAACTCACTTCACCGACACCTTTAACCGGTGCCAAAATCAGCGGCTCGCTCTGTAATTTCGCATTCGCTTTCGCAATTGCCACTGCTTGCTTTGCCATACTGGCAACCGCATCTAAGGACAAATCATTGGTGGAAGCAAAGCCATAAGCGCCACCTGCGATCACGCGTACGCCCACACCCATCGATTCGGAATTAACGATATTTTCTACACGCGTATCGCGCGTCGTGATGAACTGATTCACATAACGACCAATGCGTACATCGCAATAACTTGCGCCCGCTTTGGTCGCGGCATTCATCGCTGCATCAGCCAAACTTTTCTTAAATGCTTTACCAACGGGGTTTAATAATTCTTCTGCGGCAATCGCATTGCCACATACGGGAATAATCAAGCTACCCGCTGCGATGCCACTGATCTTTAAAAAGCTACGTCGTTCCATAGCAACTCCTGAAAAAAATACTATCGTGATTAATTCTGTTTTGTTCTTTTATTCCTAGGACCTATGCAAAATTACGCTAGCTAGGCGCGTCGCCGACGCTAGCATCTGTTTTGCGTAAGTCCGATTTCTACACAGCATCAGACAAGGAAGTAAAGTTGAAATCACGCACCTTCATTGGCGGAATCAACATTTGATATGGCACTTCATCACCCGCAATAATGACTGGCTTACCGATTTCCTCAATATTGTTGAGCATACTGATAGGGCTTTCATTGAAACGGAAATTTTTGATCGGATACATGATCTTGCCGTTCTCAATATAAAAAGTACCGTCGCGTGTTAAGCCAGTTAATAGAACTGATTGTGGATCCACCAGACGGATATACCAAGTACGTGTTACTAACACCCCTTTTTTGGTATTGGCGATCAACTCAGCCGTCGTTTTATCGGTGCCCGCCATGATCATATTTCCATGGCTCGCCATCGGTGCGACTTGCTTTTTTTGTGCCCAGAAGCGCGAATATTCTAGCGAATTAACTCTGCCATTTTTAATCACTTCGGTACGCTGGCGCGGCAACATAGCACCATCCCAAGGCAAGACACCGATTTCGGGATGCCAAGGATCTGCCCAAATATTGACCTGTTCATCAAACAGCTTTTCACCGAGACGATTACCGCCGCCTTTCTTTGATAAAAAGCTGCGACCTTCATCCGCCTGACGTGCATCAAAATTGCCAAGCATATTGCCGATCAAATCGGAAGTAGCGGCGGGTTCCAAGATGACGGTGTAACGACCGGGTTCTAGCGCCTTTGCATTCAAAGAGCGTTTGGCTTTGTCCATCGCCACATCGACTGCTTCGCGCACATCAAAACGGCTGGCATCGTTGATTGAGCGTTTGACCCAACCCGAGCCACGACCATCTTCAGTACGCACAGTGCAAGTAAAATCTAGACCCGTTTGACGTTGAAACCCAAATACACCGTTGGAGTTAGCGATGCAGCTAAAGCCATTGTTATCAGTGAAAAATCCTGCACCAATTAATTTGTTTTTGCGACAGGCTTCAACCGCATAGGCAGCGACTTCAGCGCGAAACTCAGGATCGATATCCGCAGTCTTTTGATGAAAAGTGGGCGATGCTTGAAAGCTTTGCTTGCTCACAGCAGGCATGAACTCGGGATTTTCCGGTGCCAAGCGTGCCAAATCTTCTGCGCGTCGCACCACTTTTTCTAAGGATGCATCGTCAAATTCATTGATGGTTGTAATACCTTGCTTCTTGCCAAAGGCGACCGCCACTACCAATTGCGTATCACCAATCACCCCTGAGGTAGAAACAGCATTACGGGCAAAACGAATATTCCCTGTACTGCCGCCACCAAGTTGCACGTTGCATTCGTCTGCCTTAGAAAAAGACATGACTTTGTCGCAGATACGTTTTGCTTCTTCTTGGCTGAGTTGATTCAATTGTTTCATAGTCATCCTCGCCTTAAGCAATCTTACGTGCGGTGTTAATCACATTGATGCCATTAAAGCGCGTCGTGCTTGAACCATGCGAGACTGCGCTTGATTGGCTAGGCTGACCTTTACCGTCAAAGAAGGAACCGCCTAAACGCCAATCACGCTCATCGCAAGTGGCGCTGCAAGCATTCCAAAATTCTTGGGTATTCGATTGGTAGGCAACATCTTCCAATTGCTCGCCAATTTTGCCGTTCTTGATCTCGAAATACATCTGACCACCGAACTGGAAGTTAAAGCGCTGTTGATCAATAGAGAATGAGCCATCACCAACAATGTAAATGCCCTTCTTGACGTCTTTCACCATTTCATCCGGTGTCAGACGTTTCCTACCCGGTGCCAGAGAGATGTTTGGCATACGTTGGAACTGCACGCTACTCCAGTTATCTGCATAAGAACAACCATGTGATTCGGTTTGACCGAGCATGTGTACTTGGTCACGCGTTGCTTGGTAGTTGACCAAGATACCGTCTTTAATGATGTCCCACTGTTTGCAGGCGACACCTTCATCGTCATAGCCCACTGCACCGAGTGAACCAGGTACGGTTTTATCGGCAATGATGTTCACATTGCTAGAACCGTATTTGAATTTTTTGCTTTCCCACTTATCAATCGTGGCGAAACTAGTGCCAGCAAAATTAGCTTCATAACCAAGTACCCGATCTAGCTCAGTAGGATGACCCACTGATTCATGGATCGTCAACCACAAGTGTTCTGGACTCAAGACCAGATCATACTTGCCCGGCACGACTGATTTCGCCGTCAATTTTTGTTTGGCGCTGGCACCGCATGCGCGCGCATCGGCAATCAAGTCATAGGAATTTTTGTATAAGGTGGCGACACCGCCAGCTGCTTGTACTTTATCTTCTGGACGTGCGTCGAGATATTCGTAGCCCATGCCAACTGGCGCGGACAAACCTTGACGAGTACGGAATTTATTGGTTTTGGTATCGACCGCAGTTGCGCTTACTGGCATCCAGAAACGATGTACATCTTGGTCGATATAAGAACCATCGGTGGAGGCGAAATATTTTTGCTGATTGACTTGGAACATCACCGATTGCATGAAATTGGCACCAGCTTCCATCCCCGCTTTATTCGCGGCTAGCAGCAATTCCACTTTCTCTTTGATTGGCACAGTACGCCAATCTTTTTTGATCGGGGTCGCCCAACTGACTTCGCCAACACCTTTCACTGCTGCTAAACGGACTGGCTCAGTTTGTAATTTAGCATTCGCTTTCGCAATCGCCACCGCTTGACGCGCTGCTGTCGCAATACTATCGGGTGACATATCGTTACTAGCGGCAAAGCCATACGCGCCGTTCGCAATCACACGCACACCGACACCAGCAGATTCGGTATTGACCACGTTTTCTACGTTCAAATCACGTGTAGAAATGAACTGGTTTAAGTAACGTCCAATTCGCACATCGCAATAACTCGCGCCTGCTGTTGTCGCCGCATTTAAGGCGATATCGGCTAGGGTCTTACGGGCTTGGTTGGAGACTGGCTTTAATAGCTCTTCAACCTCAATCGCCCGCGCAAATGAAGGTAATAACAAGCTACCTAAAGCGGCACCACCCATTTGTAGAAAATCACGTCTTTGCATCACATCTCCTGTTTATCGATATTGTCGGTAATTGCAAACCTGTTTCCTCGACTTCTGTACAAGGGCTTTCTTTGATCTTTACTGTTTACTCCAAAGACTTGGAAAGAATTTGTAGAGAAATCGCTTACTGATGATACTTGACGCTGGCTCTTTGTTTATCCAAACGCAATAGCAATGCGGTCGGACAACAAACAAAAGCGAGCGTGAAGCAAGTAGGACTTACTTGATTAGGATAAGTTCCAGATCACAGGAATTTACACGATGATTTATGACTATTTGTTCGATTTAGCCACAAAGTTTTTGGTCAAATCTAGCGACATTTAAGATGCGTGCAAAATAGCATTGCAAAATTGATTTGCTCTTGATTTATTTTTACGGAATAGATGTGTTGCGCAACGATGTATCGACTGCAGAATAAATAGTCAGTCAAGTGTAGGAAACTTGATAAGCGTGTCGGGCAAAGGCTTCAAACTCGGCCAAGGCCAAAGGTTTGCTATACAAGAAACCTTGATACGCGCGGCAGCCTTGTTGCTCTAAGAAGGCCTTTTGCGCCAGCGTTTCGACACCTTCAGCGACCACGCTTAAACCCAAACTATCGGCTAACACGATTACCATTTTTGCGATCGCCGCATCATTCGGATCGATCAAAATATCGCGCACAAAACTTTGATCAATTTTTAATTGATCCAGTGGCAGGCGTTTTAAATAAGATAATGAAGAATAGCCGGTACCAAAATCATCTAATGAGAAACTCACACCACGTTGCCGCAATGCAGCCATTCTGGCGATGACTTCTTCGATATTCGAAATCGAAAATCCCTCCGTCAATTCCAATTTCAAACGACGTGGATCGGCGCCAGTTAAATCGATCACATCGGTTACTTGATCAACAAAATTCTTCTGATGGAACTGACTTGGACTCACATTCACCGCCAAAGTCAGGCCAGCAAATTCTGGATACTGCGCCCATTTTGCTAACTGTTGCATGGCGGTGTTGAGCACCCAATAACCGAGAATCGTAATCAAGCCTGTATCTTCTGCAATCGGAATAAATTCGGCTGGCGAGATCAAACCACGCTCAGGATGACGCCAACGAATTAAGGCTTCTGCCGCAAACAACTGCCCTTGATCATTGAACTGCGCTTGGTAATGCAATTCAAACTGGTCATTCAACATCGCATCACGCAAATCTTCTTCCAGTTCAGCACGTTGCGTAACCATTGCCTGCATTTTCGGATCGAAGAAACGCACCGTATTGCGACCTGCAGCTTTTGCTTGATACATCGCTAAATCCGCGCGCTTTAGCGGTTCGGCGATCGTTTCTGGTTTCTCGCCAAACAGCGTGACACCGATACTTGGCGAGCTGTGATGTTCATTCACACCTAACCAGTAAGTTTGATTTAATTCAGACAAAATCTTGATCGCTACGGTTTCTGCTTGATTCGCGGCGTCAAAAATATCTTCATCGAGATTTTCTAGCATCACGACAAATTCATCGCCGCCCAAACGTGCCACCGTGTCGCCCTCGCGCGTGCAAAGACTTAAACGCTCAGCCACTTGGCGCAATAGCAAATCACCGTGATCGTGACCCAAGGTGTCATTCAGCGTCTTAAAATTATCTAAATCAATAAACAGCAAAGCGCCTTTACGGTGATGGCGATTACCCGATGCCAGTGCTTGCTCCAATCTATCCATCAGCAAACGACGATTTGGTAATTGCGTAAGTGGATCATAAAACGCCAAATTACGAATCTCATCTTCTGCCGTTTTGCGCAGAGTAATGTCGTTAAAGGTACCAACATAGTGCGTGATGACGCCAGCTTCATCCGTCACAATAGAAATATTCACCCATGCCGGAAACACACTACCATTTTTGCGTTGGTCGGCGACTTCGCCTTGCCATGCACCGCGCTCAGCAATGCTATTAAGCATCGCAAGATAGCTGCTGTCTTGCTTAAACTGCTCACTTAAAAAGCGCGGTGGCTGGCCAACAATTTCGTCGGCATGAAATCCAGTAATTTGATTAAACGATTGATTGGTTCGCAATATCAACCAGTTTGCATCTGTCACAAACATACCTTCTTGCGATTCAAAAGCGGTAGCGGCAATACGTTGCGATTCGGCATGACGCTTGGCTTCGGTCGCATCGTGCCACGCGACATACACCGAAGGTGCGCCATCAAATTCAATTAAGGCTCCCTGTGCCATCACATCTATCGCGGTGCCATCAACTTTGACAAACTTGATTTCGTAGCTTTGCTCTTGTCCACCAGGTTCATTCATCGTTTTAATGCGCGTTTGTAACAGATGATGGAAATCGGAATGAATAATCTCGGTAATCGGCCGACCGATCAGTTGTTCGGCAGAACTTGCGCCCAGCATGCGGATCGCTGAGGCATTCACATAAATTAGGCACCCTTTACGATGCACATTAATGCCTTCTGGCGACCATTCGACTAAAGTGCGATGTCGCTCCTCGCTCGCATGTAAAGCCGCTTCCACTTTCTTGCGCACCGAAATATCACGCACGCTCGCTTGAATCAAACTCTTACCATCCAGCTCAACTAAGTTCAGCAATACTTCTGCATCAAAACAAACGCCGATATCCAAACGCTGATGTATCCATTCGCAAGCATATGCACCATGCTCACGCGCCAGCGCAAAATAATGATTCGATAGTTGTAAAGAACTGCGTCCTTCCGTTTGAAATTCTGGCGACAAATCGATAGGCTTACACTGCATTAAATGTTGACGATCACGCGCACCAAACAAGCTAACGGCGGCAGGGTTGCAATCGATCATACGACGCACATCCATCACAATCACCGCACTAGCAGTGGCGTTAAATAGTGTCAGGTGACGTGCTTCTGACCACGCCAATTCTTGACTACGGTCAGCAATCGTTGCTTCTAAGGATTCTTGGGCATTCTGCACGGCATCCGCCATGCCATTGAAGGCGGTGGTCAAGGTGCGAATTTCACCTGTATCGTCTGGATTGATGGCTGCCCGCACCGCTAGATCTCCGCGCCCTAATTGTGCTGCACTGCTGGCAAGGCCATCCAATGGTCGGGTTAATCGCCGCGCAAACATACGTATCAAGCTCAGTGCCAATAAGCTAATCAAACAACCTGCAACCAATAAGAAATCAATGTTTCTTAGTAGTCCGGATAAGACATCGCTTTTCTTTGTCACCAATACCATAGTCCACATTTGCGTCGGACTTAATCGCAAGTTGCGGTACACCGCGATTAATTCTTCATCGGCGGCATTACGCTGAGACACACTTCCCTCAAAACCACCCAAAACGGCACGATCTGGAATATACAAAGGTGTAGAACTGGCAACCTTAGGAAAGCTAAAAACCAAATTTGCTTTCGCATCGAATAATAAAGTCGTGCCAAAACGCTTGACCAAATCGGCATCCAACATCAATCGGTCTTGCAAAAACAAATCTAAATCTAATAAGCCAAGCAAGACGATCTTTGTTGGCTCTGTTGTATGCAATTTCACTGGCAGCACAATTGCTTGTACCTTGTGTGCGGCTTCTGCGGCTTTATTTTGCGTATCTGACCAGCTCAAAATTAGCGAATCAAAATCGGGGCTCGCCGCCAATGCATTCAAATCTTGTTCAGGAATCCTTGTCTGCTCACCCGATGCGGCACTCGCTAGTACCGCCTTGCGCGATAAATCGATCAACATCAATCCACGAAAGCGACGTGAACGGGCTTTACTTAAAATTTGAAATTTGTTTTCTAATTGCGCCGACAAGGTTGCTGATTCAAGATTTTTTTCAAGGCTTTTTTCACTGCTACTTGCACTACTTTTGTCAGCCTTCTTATCTGCATTCTTTTCTAAATCCTTTTCTGCAACCATCAGTGACATCGATGTCAAAATCCGCTTGATTTCGACACTTTCAGAAATAAAACTCAGGTCAGCACTACTATCTTGCAGATCGGCGATCACCAAATTTCTCTGCAAATCGGCCTTCATTTCTAGCTGCGCAATCGCGCTCAATAGCCGTTCTTCACGCGCACCAGTGAGACCGATTGCAGGTAGCCCGACATACCAAAGAAAAAATAATATGCCCATCGCCGCTAGCAGCACGGCGGCGAAATATCCAGTTATCCGATTGGAGAATGAAGTGAGCATGTCAATTGATAGACGAAACCGACGCTGGCTTGATCACATTGATGCTTCGTCCGCAAAGAACTGGCTTCGTAAATCGCGATACTGCTGCGCTTGCAAACGTGGTCCGTATTGCGTGACTACTGTGGCGGCTGCAATATTGGCAAACTCGGTCGCACGAACGAAATCAACACCGCGATGTACCGCATATAAAAACGCACCAGCAAACATATCGCCCGCGCCATTCGTATCAATCGCTTGCACTTTCGGTGCACTGACCTGATGTAACTGCTCACCATCAAATACCACCGCTCCATCAGCACCGCAAGTGATCGCAAATTTGTCGGCAAATTGCTTTAATAATTCACAAGCTTGTTCAAAGCTGTCGGATTGCGTAAAACCCAAAACTTCATCGCGATTACAGAAAATCAAATCGACTTTATTACCGATCATTTCTAATAAGCCATCACGGAAGAATTGCACCATGGCTGGATCGGATAAGCTCAATGCAACACGTGTTCCGTGCTGTTGCGCTTGTTCTCGCAATTGAATCGCCGCCTTACGCCCGGTTGGTGAAGTGACCAAATAACCTTCGATATAAACGAAATCACTCTCTTTTAAGGCAGCCAAATCCAGTTCATTGACACTGAGTTCTGCGCTAATACCCAAAAAGGTATTCATGGTTCGCTCCGCATCCGGCGTAATCATTACCAAGCACTTGCCAGTGATACCAGCTGGCGGCGTAATATGCTGAGGGATTGCAACACCAGCCGCTTTTAAATCGGCTAAATAGAAGGCACCATTCTCGTCGTTAGCGACCTTACAAGAGTAAAAACTCTTACAGCCAAAATAGCTGGCGGCAATCGTGGTGTTAGCAGCAGAACCGCCACTGGCACGCTTAGAAGCAACCAAATGGTGATCTAAAGCGGCAATCAACTCGGCCTGGCGCGCTTCATCAACCAAGGTCATGACGCCTTTATCCACGTTCATGGCGACTAGATCGGCATCGCTCAAGGTAATTTCAGTGTCAACTAAGGCGGCGCCTAGTCCATAAACGGCATAATGTTTTTTCATAAGTGGTGTAATTAAAAAGACGAAAGCAATTTCTAAGAATCGGTTACAAAACGGTGTGCAATGTCGGCAAGCAGTTTAACGGAGTACTTCGTTAATTTTTCATTATTTTCATTAGCTTATTTTTAAGCAAACAAGCTGGCATCGCTATTCTACAAACGCCATCGCGATCGATTCTGTCCTGACGCAAACGTGTTTGAACATTTTGCATTCAAAATGTTGCATTTTCGCGCAAATTGACACTTCCCAAAAGAAATATTTGATTGACGGCAATATCAAAACCCCGCAATACTTAAAAATTCTTAATCGCATCGACCTGCATGGACTGATTTTCGTGAAGAAATTCTGGCTCACAAAGCAGTGGTTATTACCCAAATATCTCCCCACTGCCATCTTTATTCTAGGCATGTGCTTTGCAACCGCAGGCACTTGGTGGCTGAATCATAACGAAAAAAATAAGCTCGAAAATGAGTTTAAAAATAAAGCAGAGCGGCTCACCAACGAAATCGAGCAACGATTTTCTACCCCGATATTTGGCTTAAATGGAATTAAAAGTCTATTTGGCGTCAATCAACAACTAAGCGCGGCAGAATTTAGTGCCGCCATTAAAACACATGATCTCGGCACTGAGTACCCTGGCGTACGCGGCTTTGGTTTTATTGAGAAAGTAAAAAAAGCCGAGGTAGATAACTACCTAAGTCAGCAACAACGCAATGGCAGAAGTGACTTCAAATTACAAGAATTTGACCCGAACGAGACCGATACCCGCTATCTAGCGAAGTATTTTGAATCGCCCTACCGCAATCATTTCGTTCCAGGAACTGATTTTGGTTCTGATCGTCGACGTCGAGATGCGATTGAAGCAGCCATCAATTCTGGTTTGCCAAGCATCAGTTCTTTAATATATGCACCACCAAAAGCCGAGAAAAAAGCCAGTCTTTTGTTATTTGTACCGGTATACCAAAACGCCTCTGTCCACGATAGCGTAGAGACACGGCAAACGAGCGTAATCGGTGTCGTCTATGCCCCCATTTTTCTAGAAGAATTGATGTCGTCAATTGCCGATGTCGACAACGACATCGTGCAATTCCAGTTAGAAAATACAGCAGCGTTTAATGGCTCTGAAATCACACGCTTTCTGAGTAAGAATGCAGTGAACAAGCTAACCGATAAATCAGATACCAAAGAACATGGCTTACAAATAAAAAAGGCGATGTTCTCCAGCACCCGCGTGATCACCTTTCATAAACGTGATTTTAAGTTGACCATCGCCAGCACCCCACTATTTGAATCGAACTTACACAGAACCATACCGATCGCATTTTTCGTTGCGATGAGCCTAATCAGCACTTTGCTCGCTTCCTTATTGAAGATGCAGCTCAGCTTCAATGAGCAAATACAGAAAAAGCTCGATGCCGCAGAACGCGACAAGGATGCCTTGCTCAGCACTCTAAACATGCATGCAATCGTTTCTGTAACCGATGCGAGCGGTGAAATTATTGATGTCAATGAGGCGTTTTGTCGAATTAGTGGCTACAGCCGCGAAGCCTTGATTGGTCAAAATCATCGAATTATCAGTTCGAAAGAACACGATAACGCGTTTTGGTCAGATATCTGGCGTGATATTTCTAACGGAACGCCATGGCGCGGCGAGGTTTGTAATCGCGCACGCGACCAAAGGCTGTACTGGGTCGATACCTTTATCGCCCCATTTAAAAATACCGATGGCGTCATCGAAAAATACATCGCGATTTGCACCGATGTGACCAATAATAAATTGGCGGAACAACGTCTACAAGCCGCATTACGCGATAGCGATGCCTTACTCAGCACCTTAAATATGCATGCGATTGTGTCTATCGCCAATCATGAAGGTCGCATCATCGAAGTCAATCAAGCTTACTGCCGCATTAGTGGTTACACGCGTGAAGAAATTTTAGAAGGTAATCACAAAATCGTCGCAACCGGCGTGCAATCGCCCGACTTTCTGTCGAATATGTGGCGCACGATTTCCACCGGCACACCTTGGCGTGGCGAAGTTTGCAATCGCACCAAAACCGGTAGTTTGTATTGGGTCGATACGTTTATCGCCCCCTTCAAAAATGAAAAAGGACAAATCGAAAAATACATTTCTATCCGTACCGATATCACTGCTAGTAAGAAAGCTGCTAGCCGCTTAGCCAATCAACGATCTGCCTTGGCGCATATCATTGAAGGTACCAATGTAGGCACTTGGGAATGGAATGTCGTCACAGGCGAGATGCGTTTGAATGAGCGTTGGGCAGATCAGATTGGCTATGAATTAAATGAATTAGGGACGCCAACAGTACAGACTTGGGACAACTTGACACATCCCGACGATCTGCAAAAAGCCAAAGCCCTGATGCAAAAACATTTTGCCCATAGCCTGCCATATTACGAGTGTGAAAATCGCTTAAAACATAAGAATGGCAACTGGATTTGGGTACTGACGCGCGGCAGAATTTCGTCCTACACCACAACCGGAAAACCCGAGTGGGTCTCTGGTACGCAGATGGATATCACTGAGCGTAAAAAGGCTGAAGCTGAATTACAGAAAAGTACGCAACTGCTGGTAGCTGTTCGCGATCAACTGACCAAGGCGGCAGAAATTGCTGAGCTTGGCATTTGGAGCCGTGATCTACGTACCGATGAGCTGGTTTTCAATGACAGAATGTTCGAGATTTATGAAATTCCACTCAATCTCAGGAAAAACAAATTATTCTATGACTTTTGGCGGGCCAAAGTGCATCCCGACGATTTGGCCGAAACCGAAGCTCACTTGGCAGCGGCGATTGCAGGAAATCAAAGTTATAGCCCAGTATTTCGTATCATCAGCCCCAGCAAGGGTATCCGGTACATACAATCGGCTGGCGGCATCGAACGCGACGAGCATGGCACGCCTATCTTAGTCACCGGGATCAATCGTGACATCACTTTGCAATATCAAGCGGAAGAAGCCTTACGGCTAGCTAAACAAGCGGCGGACGACGCCAATCAAGCCAAGTCGGCTTTCTTAGCAAATATGAGCCATGAAATTCGCACACCGATGAACGCGATTTTGGGCATGCTCAGTTTGCTACGTAAAACCCCACTATCACCGCAACAGAATGATTACGCTAGCAAAACCGAAGGTGCTGCACGATCTTTGCTTAATTTGCTGAATGACATTTTAGATATTTCTAAAGTTGAAGCCGGCAAAATGACACTCGACCCACACCCTTTCAAACTAGATCAGCTATTGCTAGAACTGTCGGATTTGTTGTTCATGAATCTCAACAATAAACCGGTCGATATTCTATTTGATATTGATCCGCAAGTTCCAGCGCGTCTGGTCGGTGATGCCATGCGTTTGCGACAAGTGCTGACGAATCTGGGTAGTAATGCGGTCAAATTCACCGAACAAGGTGAAGTTGTGATCGCAATTCGTGTATTGGAAAAATCAACCGAAAGTGTTCATCTACACTTTTTAGTGAAGGATACCGGTATCGGTATTGCACCAGAAAATCATCAGAAAATTTTTACCGGCTTTACGCAAGCCGAAGCATCAACCACACGACGTTTTGGTGGCTCAGGTTTGGGCATTGCGATTAGCCAAGGCTTGGTAGAAATGATGGGTGGCAGCCTAGAAGTAGAAAGTGCAATTGGTGTGGGATCCTGCTTCCATTTTAAAATTCAATTGCCGATTGCAGAGAACCAACAAATACAAACTGATCAGCAAGATGTAAACGCATCGCGCCATTTGTTAATCGCAGAAGCCAATCTATTTGTGCGCGAACACCTAAAAGCCGCGTGCCAAGAGCTCTCCTATACCACCGATTTTGTCGACAGTAGTCAAGCGGCACTCGAAGCATTACGCAATGAGCCGACGAATTACCAAGCGATTCTGATTGATTGGGACAGTATTGAAGCCGATGGTTGGAGTGTGATTCGCGAAATCCGCGCCATTGCGCATGCCGCATCACAAACCATGCTGCTGTTGCTGCGAGAAACCGAACGAGGTTTATTCCAACGCGCATCACTCAAAGATCAATTACTGTTTGATCGCGTTCTGTTCAAACCCGTCAATGCGCGCAAACTTGCTGACAACTTACGCGGTGTCGATGAACAAAGCGACAACGTAACAAACGAAGCAATCAAGCCCTTGCTAGATTTGCGCGTTCTGTTGGTCGAAGACAATCTAAATAATCAACAGGTTGCACGCGAATTATTAGAGGCGGAAGGCGCATTAGTGATGCTCGCGCAGCATGGTTTAGAAGCGATTGAAATTATTTCTAGCGAACGACGTCCGTTTGATTTGGTTTTAATGGATTTGCAAATGCCTGTGATGGATGGCTTCACGGCGACTCGGAAAATTCGTGGTGAAATGCGACGCACCAATTTACCGATCATTGCGATGTCAGCCAATGTCATGGAATCAGATCGCATCGCTTGTTTAGAGGCAGGTTTAAATGATCACGTAGGCAAACCATTTGATTTACAAAATTTGATTCAAGTTATTTTGCGACACACATCGCGTGATGATGAAGTCAACCGTGACCATAGCAATTTAACGATACCGGAAGACCTAGAATTAACCACTACTGCAAAGCAACTTGGATTTGATATTTATCCAGCGTTGAACCGCATTGGCGGTCGAACCGATGTCTATTTACGTATGCTAGACATGTTCCGCAAAGATCTACAAGACTTGCCTAAACAATTACTGAGCTGTGTACCTGATCACATCAACACTGCACTGCGCCATCTACACACTGTCAAAGGCTTATCCGGCACACTAGGAGCCAATGGTCATGCGAAAATATTTGCGGAAATCGAGAAAAAGCTGGTGCAAGCGCATCAAGAAAAACAAATAGCAAGCGCGCGTCTATGCATACAAGAAAGCTGTGAACTAATTCATGATCTTGAGTTACAACTCGCAGAATTGGCACGTTATTTGGTGCAACGGAATGAGGCCATCAAACCACCGAGCGCTACCTATCAATCGGTCGATGATACTGACAAGGATTTTGATCCAGTAACTTTCCGGCGTGGTTTATTAGAGTTAGCAGAACAACTCGATAACGCTGATATGGCTGCTACTGAAACCATCCTTGATTTACAAAAACGCTTTGAAAAACGGTTTGGTTCGCAATTACGGCCGATCGAAAACGCCATTTCCATGCTCGATTTCAAGCTTGCACAAACTCTCAGTAATGAATTGCTAGAAGGGCTCCCCAAGTGACTGCGAATACCTATCAACCGCCGCATCCAAGTGAGGACTTATTTCCTTTGCCAAGTAAACCACGGCTACTCGTTGTGGATGACCAAGCTGCGAATATTCAAGTGTTGTACCAAATTCTTTCGCATGACTATCAGGTATTGATGGCAACCAGTGGTGCGCAAGCCTTGGCCTTATGTGCATCTAAACAGCCTGATTTAGTTTTATTAGATTTGGTCATGCCAGAAATGGATGGCTATCAAGTGTGTCAACGACTGAAAGCAGATTCCATCACGCGCGATATTCCGGTGATCTTTATCACCGCACAGACGGACGAATCTGCCGAAGAAAAAGGTCTCGATCTAGGCGCGGTTGATTTTATTTCGAAGCCTATCAATCCGCGTATCGTGCGCGCCCGCATTAAAACTCACTTAATGTTAAAAGCGCAGTCCGACTTGCTACGCAGTTGGGCTTATCTCGACGGGTTAACTGGGGTACACAATCGACGTTTCTTTGACGAGCGCGTCAACGCCGAAATGGGACGCGCCATTCGGAATCAAACTGCACTCAGTTTAGTGATGCTCGATGTAGATTTTTTCAAGCGCTTCAATGATCATTATGGACATCAAGCTGGTGACGATTGTTTACGCCGCGTCGCCAAGACTTTAAAGACAAGTCTAATGCGATCTGGTGACAATATTGCTCGCTATGGTGGCGAAGAATTTGTTTGCCTACTTCCTGACACCGGATTCGCTGGCGCGATGCAGCTGGCAGAAACCATACGCAAAGATGTCTTCGATTTACAAATCGAACACGCCACTTCTTCGGTCGCGCCGTTTGTGACGGTGAGTCTTGGTATTGGTTGTAAACCAGAAAAAGCACATGGCAGTGCAAATAGTCTGATTAATTTAGCGGATACGCAATTATATAAAGCCAAAGAACATGGCCGTCACCGCATATTTGGCGCAGAATTATTGCCCGATTCCTGAATCATAGGCTAAGGATAACAACCATAGGAATCTGTCGATTTATGATTTTTTATGCTGAATTTTTATGCACGTATAAATCAAAGTCTTCTCGATTTTGCTCAATCATTTTTCAACCTAACTGAAAAAAGACTTCGATTTGTACACGCAATATGAAGAGTGTGAATGAAGTGTGAAAATCGCACCGAATAAACTGGTGTAATAAAACTTGGTACGGTCAATTGTCATGCTAACTACCAAGTCGATTCAAACAAGACACACTCTTGGTTTGAACACGATCTTCATGCAATAGCCTCTCAAGATTAGCCCTTCAAATTCGCTTTACTTTTGGATGCTGTTTGCCATGCACGATCTTGTGCGTCCATTGCTAATTTTTGTTCCGCAGTCAAACGTTTAGCACTGATGATGACTGTTTGCATGCCAGTCGATTGCAAATCAAATGCCAATTTTTCTTCAGGGCTCATGCGTTTTGCTGACACTGTTACTTGTTGTGTCTTTAGAGTGTTCACTTTAGCTGCTTCACTCTGTTTCGCTTGAAAGCCATGCGCAGAACCCATTAGCACGAAACTAGATGCCGTTGCGATGATGACTTTAGTCGTAAATGTCGTTTTCATTTTGCATACTCCTTTATTGAGATTAGTCAGATTAATTTAGGTTTTTACTTGGTTCGACCTGCGTCGATGGTTGAACTATAGCCAGCACCATTTGCGCTTTCCATCAACTTGCGACGAAATGCAGAAACACGGGGTCGAAGACACAAAATGCGCTGGCGAATATATTTTGTAACAATACCGATCAAGAAATGGGTCTGCATCACGCCAGAAACGGCTTGCCAGCGTACAATGTGGCCTTTCTGAAAGCCCTGAGAGTGGCGAGATTTGCCATCAACGCTATTCATGCCACTAATGCGCCTCGCAATGTAATTAATTTATGACCATCCTGCTGTCCACCTTAAACGCCCGCTATGCTCACGCTTCGATGGGCTTACGTTACCTGTATGCGAATATGGGCGAATTGCAATCGCAAACCCATCTACAAGAATTCGTAATCGGTGCCAAAACAACCGACTTATTGGAGCGCTTATTGAGCTGGCAACGCGCGGATGAAAAGTTAATTATTGGCTTTGGCGTGTACATCTGGAATGTCGAAGAGACCACGCGCTTGGTGGCGTTGATAAAGCGCGTTGCGCCTGAAGTGATTATTGTGTTGGGCGGCCCTGAAGTCTCATACGAAACGCAAGAGCAAACAATTGTTGGCTTAGCGGATTATGTGATTACTGGCTGGGGCGATATCAGTTTCGCCGCACTCTGCCAACAGATCCTAAATGGTCCTAAGCCTTTAATGAAAATTCACGCTGGGGTACAAGCCAAGCTTGATGAATTGCAATTACCATACGATTATTACACTGACAAAGACATACAAACCCGCACGCTGTATGTTGAAGCCTCGCGCGGATGTCCGTTCAAATGTGAATTTTGTTTATCCGCACTGGATAAAACTGCTTGGCCTTTTGATATCGACCGCTTCTTAGCAGAGATGGAAAAACTGCATGCACGAGGCGCACGTTTATTTAAATTTGTTGATCGCACCTTTAATCTGAACATCAAAACCAGTTTAAAGATCATGCAGTTTTTTCTCGATAAACTCGAAGCCAACCCAGACGATCCGGTATTTGCCCACTTCGAAGTAGTACCAGATCACTTGCCAGACGCGCTCAAAGCAGGCATACAAAAATTCCCAGACGGCAGTTTGCAATTTGAAATTGGTATTCAAAGTTTCAACCCAGAAGTACAAAGCCGTATCAGCCGTAAGCAAGACAATGCGAAGGCGGCAGAAAACATCCAATGGTTGTGCCAACACTCAAAAGCCCATTTGCATGTGGATTTGATTGCTGGCTTACCGGGCGAGACGGTAAACAGTTTCGCAACAGGTTTTAATCAACTGTATGCATTAGGGCCGCATGAAATTCAATTTGGTATTTTGAAGCGACTACGCGGGACGCCGATTATTCGTCACACCGAAGAGTTCGGCATGCGCTTTGATCCTTACCCGCCCTACACTATTTTGGCGAACAAAGATGTGCCATTTGCCGAGATGCAAAAATTAGTACGTTTTGCACGCTACTGGGACTTAATCGCCAATTCTGGTCGTTTTAGCCACACTTTGCCGGTCATTTTGGCAGATGCCCCATTTGAAAATTTTATGGCGCTATCGGATTGGATTTACGCCAAAACCGACGCAACGCATAAAATTGCCTTAGACCGCCTAGCTAATTTGGTCACGCAGTGGCTGTGTCAAGAACGAGGCATGCCACAGCAAGAAGCTTTGACGATGATAGGTAAAGATTACGCTGGCGACGCCAAACACAAGCAAAGCCCCGAAGTCTTGCGCTCAGACAATCGGCCAAGCACAGCAAAGGCGCCAAGCAACGATAACGCGAATCATAAAGCGAGCCCAAAACGCCAAAGTCGTCATTTGCAAAGTTAATTGGGGCGTTTGTGTAGCGATTACAGTGAGGCTATCGTTCAAATTGCTATAAGGATTTCCTTACTGTCGGCTCGCCTAAAAAATGATCCGATTTTTCTAATTGCTTGGACAATCTACAACACAAAAAAATGGATTGCTGCACAACGTCTTAAATTGACAAAAATTTGCCATCAGGAATGTTTTTTGACGGCGCTTTCGCGCATAATGCAGAGGTTATTCTAAGTTTAATAAAACTGCATAATGCCACCACAAGTTTTTCAAAACGCTCAAGCCAATGTTAGCCGCCTGCATTTCAGCCTGCGTCTATTTTTGGTTTTTTGTGCATTTTTCTTGGCTGGTGGCATTAGCTTAAACTTTCCCTTCATGACCCCGAACCTGACCTTGATCTGGCTACCAAGCGGGATTGCACTGGTCGCGCTACTGCGCTGGGGATTCGTGATGTGTATCCCTATTTTTCTGGCTGCACTCAGTTTAAATTTAATCACTGACGTAGCACTTTATGGTGCTTCGGTCATGGCACTGGGGAACACCCTCGCACCTGCAGCCATCGCTTGGTACTTAAATAAGAAACACTTTTCAGTACATTTCCCGCGTCGCGAAGATGTCTTGCGCTTTTTTGTCGGTAGCGCCCTTGGCATGAGCATCTCTGCTAGTCTGGGCTGTTTTATCTTATGGCACTCTGGCAATTTTGAACAACCCAAATTTGCCTGGATCAGTTGGTGGGCCGGTGATATGGCGGGCATCTTATTACTGGCACCGCTATTATTTGCATTACATCGCGGTGGCATCCGAACCAAGCTGATTTACGAAGAAACCTTAATCTTTGTGTGCTTTTTTGCTGTATCACATTGGTTGATTTTCTTAACGAAAAATAGCCCATTGCAACTGACTTTCATCGCGATGGCGGTCATGATCTGGGCTGCAATTCGACTTGGCAACCTATTCACCGCGATTACTGTATTGGGTTCATGCGCTTTTGCCATCATCGCCACCTACAATGGGCGCGGCCCATTTCAATCACTCGATCCGACTGAGAGCTCGATCATTATCTGGCTATACATCGGCACCATGTCGATGACCGCACTACTCATCAATGCGCTGCAATCTGAACGAACGCAAGCTAGTAATGAGTTAAAGGATTCGTTTGATCGAATTAATAAAGTCGCTTCGCGCTTACCTGGCGTGGTCATGCAATACCGGATTCACCGCGATCGCACGACTTCTATCCTGTATGCAAGTGATGCGATCGAAACCATGTTTGAGGTAAGTGTCGAAGAAATCCGCCTGAATGCATCGATCTTAGTGACGCGCATCGATAACGCCGACAAAAAAACTTTTCTACAAAATCACGAATATGCAACCAAGCATTTAAGCCCCTATCAAATGGAGTTTCGCTATCAGCGTCGTGATGGCAGTATTCGTTGGTTATTTCTAGATGCCTTACCAGAACTAGAAAGTGCAGAAGGCAGTACGCTATGGCACTGTTTCATTAGCGACATCACTGAACGTAAAATTGCCGAACAAGATCTGCGCGTTGCGGCGATTACGTTTGAATCACAAGAAGGGATTTTCGTTACCGATAATCATTGGCGCGTATTGCGTATCAACCAAGCCTACGCACGTATTACCGGATTCGATATGCATGAATTGGTGGATAAGCCTCTTCCGATGTTGGTCACGCCGCAGCAAGACGAAGAATTCTTCAACAAAATTTACCAATCCTTAGATCAGCATCGATTCTGGCAAGGCGAGCTGTGGGCTGCACGCAAAGATGGCGATATCTTTCCGCAGATGATTACCATGACTGCGATTGCCAATGATAGCGGCATGATTACCAACTACATCGGTTCGTTCACCGATATCAGTCGGCATAAAGGCTATGAAGATGAGATTCTGAATTTAGCGTTTTATGACCCGCTCACGCATCTACCAAATCGTCGTCTCTTGATGGATAGATTGCAGCATTTAATCGCTATGAACCAGCGCGACGAATCGTATAGCGCGATTTTGTTTATCGATCTCGACAACTTTAAAACACTCAATGACACACGTGGTCATGACGCCGGTGATCTGTTATTGATCGAAGCCGCGCAACGCTTACAAACTTGTGTACGCGAGAGTGATACCGTGGCCCGCCTTGGCGGTGATGAATTTGTGGTGGTGCTACAGGCACTTAGTCATGATCGCAATGAAGCGGTGATGCAAGCCGACAAGATCGCAGAAAAAATTCGTCTTTTGTTAAATGAGCCTTACCAAATCACTGATTTTATTCATCACGGTGCGGGAAGTATCGGCGTCTGTCTATTCCAGGGTGGCGATGTCACAGTCAAAGACCTGTTCAAACGCGCCGATACCGCGATGTATGAAGCCAAAACTTCTGGGCGCAATGCCGTTCGCTTCTTCGATCCAGCGATGCAAGCGGTGTTAGTCGTCAAAATGATGTTGGAATCAAATCTACGCGTGGCGTTAGCGCTAGAACAATTCCAGTTGTATTACCAAATTCAGGTCGATGCGGATGGTAATGTGATTGGCGCGGAAGCTTTATTACGTTGGATACATCCTGATCGCGGTTTTATCTCACCCTTAGAATTTATTCCAGTGGCAGAGCAAACTGGTTTGATTATTCCTATCGGCACCTGGGTGTTAGAAACTGCCTGCAATCAATTAAAAAAATGGGGGCGCAATCCGAAAACCGCGCATTTAAGTTTGGCTGTTAACGTCAGTGCAAAGCAATTCCAACAAAGTAATTTTGTCGAAACGGTGACGGAGATCGTGCGTCTACACAATATTAACCCAAGTCGACTCAAAATCGAACTCACTGAAAGTACGATTCTGGATAATGTCGATGCGACCACCGAGAAAATGCAGCAATTGAAAAAACTCGGTATCGCCTTTTCTATGGATGATTTTGGTACTGGCTATTCTTCGCTCGCCTATCTGCAAAAACTGCCGCTCAATCAATTAAAAATTGATCAGTCCTTTGTACGTGATTTGAATGATGATGAAAACGACGCGACGATTGTGCGGGCGATTATTTCTTTGGGTTTAAATCTCGGTTTGGATGTAATTGCCGAAGGTGTCGAAACGGTCGCGCAAAGACGCTTCTTGATCGATCATAACTGCCTGACCTTCCAAGGCTATTTATACTCTAAACCGATTCCTATCGAAGGCTTAGATGCCTTACTCGCTGGCGATTCTAGCGATCATCAATTCTTATTAACCGCATCAGATCCAGACGAATAAATTCATGCCGGATCGGATGTCATGCCTTGATTTTTTAGTTGTATCCATTGCGACATATACTGCGTACTTTTCATACTGTGATGTCGTAACATCGCGCCGGTAAAGTTTTGTAATCGTCGCACTGCCTGTTGTTCACGTGCTTGCAGAATAGCGCCAATAAAATCGCTTGCTGCGGTGTCGTGATCAAAATGCTGTTGCAAGATTTGTTGTCCACGTTGTTGCGCCAATTGCCATTCCGTCTGATCGCTCGCTAATCGAATCGCGGCGTCCACAAAATCATCTAAGTGATCAGCGATCGCGCCACCCCAATGCAGATCACCATGCATCGATTCCGCACCTATACGCGTCGTTACACTAGGTGTACCAGCAGCCATCGCATCCGCCAATTTACCTTTAATTCCCGCACCAAAACGAATCGGTGCAAGACACACGCGCGCCGCCGCCATCACTTGTTGCGCATCATCTGCCCAACCCCGCATATGAAAACCTTGCTCAGGCTGATGCAGGGCAATCGCCTTCGGCGGTGGATACGAGCCATACACATCAATTTGTGCATCAGCCATCTTGGCACGCAAGCGCGGCCACACCGCTTGCTTCAAATACAGCACCGCATCCCAATTTGGCGCGTGTCGGAAATTACCAATACTGACAAACCCTTGTCGCTGCTGAAAATCTGGCGAGCTACCAGCCCTTGCTGTCAGCATTAAATTGTTTTCGCATAATAGATAACTCGGTAAAGCGAAAGCATCACGCAATAATTCGGTTTCAAATCGCGAAATCATCAAACTCAGATCACAGCGATAAATCGCCGCAATTTCACGTAAGGCCAAGTCACTTTGCGCCATTTGCTGTACCAAGCTTGCACGATCAGAGCTGGGCTGCAATACCGCTTGTCTTTCGCGCTCATTTGGGTACGCTTGCAAAGTCTGCTTTAATAATTGATGGCGTGCTTCGCGCAAACTATGCAAATCGCAAGTATCTAATACGCGTAATGCATTTGGTACTTGACGCTCGACCCGCCAAGCAAATTGTTCCTCAGTAAAGAAGCGATCAAATACCACCAAATCAGGTTGGTAATCACGCACAAATTGATCGAAACTATCGCAATTAAGCGCTAACTGTTTTTCTTCAATCTGTAATGCAGAGAGATCAGCACGATGCGGTGACAGTGCCGCAACTGAGGCGAATATGACTTGCCAATTTTGCGCACGAAACAAACGTAAAAACGCCATGGTTCGACTGCCAGCCGCAGACGAATTCGGCTCTGGCCAGACATAACCCAGATATAAAACTTTTTGGATGTGCATGGGTTAATACGTTAAATTAAAAGGCGCGCTGATAGATAAGTAGAAGTTTGAAAACGCCCAAGCAAACTCCATTTTCGAATGCAATGTTAGCAATTTCCACCACAATACTTCAACTTCAACGATTTAAGCCAGATTGCAAGACTCTCTTTTACCTCAATTGTGTTTGCTTCGAACTCTTCATCCTCAAGATAGCCTTCTATCTCAATTTCTTTTTGATAATTACGTAGCTCATGACGGACACTGTCTGGCACACCTTCTAGTGCAAGAATGCTACTGGATAAGAATTGTACGAAATCATCACGCGTGACTTCATCGCGCTCATAAGAGGCTAATGACATTTCGAGTCTTTGAATAATTGATAGGTTCGACATTAGCGAAAGCCAACAGAGAAAGTAATGCGACCAAAAACCTACTCTTCCGGCCAAATCGACAGCACGACTTGTTCAACGTCATTCGGATCACCAACTTTTTTCTTCGCGTCTATCCAGTCTTTTGGCTCTGGAATCGCTTTGGTGGTGTGTTTGGGCGTATCAATTGCCATCTTAATCGCGAACACGACGATGCCAGTATCGACATCAAATGGGCGCATTTTTTTTATCGCCTCGACGATTTCGTAATCGTAGTATTCATGCAGTACAGGCTCCATATCTAACCACACTGCCACTTCTTGGTCAGATCGCACTGCCACCACCACATAACCATTGCCCGGTGTGGTCTGCCCTTTTTGCATCACTTTGGCGACTTGGGTCTGTAAGTTTCTAGTGTATTGCGATAGCTGTTCGAGATTAATTTTCTTCTTTTGTAAGTCTTCTTCTGTTTGGAAAAAATACACCGAATCGAAACGCACTTGTACATTTTTTTGACAGCCAGCAAGTATGAACAAGCTGCAGCAGAACAGAATGGAGAGTAGGCGTTTCATGATCGGCGTCTAGAAATTAAAATGATTGGTAATGCGTTTGCAAAAATAGTGCAAGTTGATGATGAAGCACGGGTAAAACAACGCCACTGTAGACTTCCACTGTCTCGCCTATGGTCGAATTAGTTAGGAACAAACACGCCCACACTACGATCTTTTTTCACATTATCCCAAGGGAAAACTTGACCGTTCATCGCCACATACACTCCAGCAGGCATGAGCTGGGCGGCAGCACAAGCGAAGCCAAGATTAAAAAATGCATCTGAATTCGTTACACCATAAGGAATCATCGCACCAGTAAATACGATCACCTTATCAAGCTTCGCGGCACCTAACACATGAGCAGTTTCGCGCATGGTATCGGTACCATGAATAATCACGATCGCCTTCTCTGGTGACTTTTCGCAAGATGCTAGAATTTCTTTGCGATCTTGATCAACCATATCGAGCGAATCAATTAAAGGACGCACTTCCAATTCAACCGGCACCGTCAAGCGCGCACGTTTTAATACCTCAGGCAAATGACTTTCATGAAAAGTCAGCTTACCAGCCAATTCATCATAATGTTTATCAAATGTGCCACCTGTGGCGATGATACGAAGGGTCATACGAATTCCTTTTTTACTGCGATTAAAGTGGTCTGTTAACTAGTAAGTAGAGTATGGGCGCAGCTTAAGTCACTGTCAATTTTGAGCGAATCACAGGTCAACTAAGCATTAGGGTAAACTCAAATACAGCATCTCCAGTTTTGCTCTAGCCCAAGCCGTTTTACGCAAAAATTTGAGGCTCGATTTGATGCTAGGATCGTTGATAAAGCATTGAATCGCGATTCTATGTGCCAAGCCGTCCCAGCCGTACACCTCAAGCAATTCGGTCAAGATCGCTTCTAAAGTCTTGCCTTGTAAACTGCGTGCCATCGTTTTTTTATTTTTTGAGTGAAACAAGTTCAACTTCAAAAACCAAATGCGTATTCGGTGGAATATTGCCAGAACCTTGCGTGCTATAACCGAGGTATGCTGGGATCATCAATGTGCGTTTGCCACCGACTTTCATTCCTAATAATCCCATATCCCAACCACGAATCACTTGCTTGGCGCCCACCATTACTTGTAAAGGGGTTCCGCTATCGCGTGAAGTATCGAATTGTGCGCCACGTAAATTCCATGCTTTATGGTTGTACAACCAACCGGTGTAATGCACTTCAACGATAGCACCGTTCACAACTTCATCACCGGTACCAATCACATTATCAATAATGCCTAACTTGGTCAGATGTAAAGGTGCGGGCGCAGTCGTTTGTGGTGTGCTGGCTGCAGTGGCGTCGGCAGTTGCGCTCGCAGTACCTTGAGCAAATGCAGAGTGCGCGAATACGCTAGACACGACCAACAATAAAGAAGAAGCAAGTTTCATAAACCTATCCAAATCAAAAATGATTACAAAGTCACAGCCCGCATGATAATCGAAATCTGCTGAAAACAACGCGAAAATTCACTACGACATGCACTGACTTTACTCAGCAAATACGGGGTAAATAATGGGCAAATCCCGCTATTCACCATCTATTTATGTTGAACTATCGATCGCAAGTTACATGTTCCATACAATTGCTTAAATTATTATATTTTTACTTTTCTATCGCGCTTCAGATGTTTACACTCTTGCCTGTTTCAGTTTGTTTAATTTTTGACGCACAAAATAGGATCAAAGTCATGCGGATGTTTCGTAAAAACTTGACAAAAAAAGTGATTAGCAGTGCCATTTGCGGCTTGCTATATGCCACGCCATTCATCGCTGCATGTAGTCATGCACAGCAGGCCAACACAGCGGCAATTAGCAAACTAGATTTAGCACGGTTAGAAAAAGAAGCGCAAATGGCCTTAGAGAAGAAGGAATTCGCCAACGCTGCTGAGCTTTTTCAAAGAATCGCCAATGCCGCGCCCGAAGTCGGCAGTTATGCCTATAACGCTGCTTGTGCCCATGCTTTAAAGGGCAATGTCGATCTCGCATTCACGTGGCTACAGCGTGCAATAGATGCGGGATTTGTCGATGTTAAACATAGTCAACAAGACGGTGATTTACAAAGCTTACGGCAAGATCCGCGCTGGGGAGGCCTGATGCTATCGATGCAGAAACGTGCCGAATTCCTTGGCCGTTTATGGAATTCCAGCGTTTGGAAAACCGCTTACAAGGCCAATCTCAGCGTGGATGAAAAAGTCGCTGGCTTATCTAAATTTTGGTCAGAAGTAAAATACAACTTCGTCTACACCAATACCTTACGCGAACTCGATTGGGATGCCGTCTATCAACGCTACCTGCCGAAAGTTCGCGCGTCTAAGAGTACGCTGGAATACTATAAATTATTGATGGAGATGTGTGCACTATTGAAAGATGGTCACACCAATGTCTATGCGCCCGATGAGCTGTATGAATCCGACTTCGCTGTTACAAAGATTCGCACACGCCTAATTGAAGGCCGGGTTTTCATTACCGAAGTCGGCGATCAGCAACTCATCAAACAAGGGCTGGTAGCGGGCACAGAAATTCTCGAAGTCAATCACCGAGATGTGCACGATTATGCGCGCAATGATCTTGCTCCCTACGCCAGTGCTTCTACGCCGCAAGACTTAGAAACACGTATGTATTCGTATGAATTCTTAAAGGGATCGGCCAAGGAGAAGCCACTATTAGAAGTGCGTGATACGCAAGGCAAGCGCCATCAAATCAAGATCGACCGAGTTAGTTTTAAAGAACGAAATAAGGCTTTATCTGGCCTGCCAGCTTTTTCTTGGCGCATGCTGCCGAATAATATTGCCCATGTTGCACTGAATAGCTTTGATGACGATACTGCTGCCGTCGCGTATTTGAAAGCATTCTCGGAAATCAGTAAAGCCAAAGCGATCATCTTCGACGTTCGTGAGAATGGTGGCGGTGATGGTGGTGTCGGCTTCAAGATTCTCAGTACCATCGCTAAACAAGACTTTGCTACCAGTGCAGCGGCCACCCGCGATTACAAGCCTAGTCTACGTGCATGGGGCAATCCTGAATCTTTACATCACTTCCCACAATCACTAGAAGCAGCAGACCCGCAACATCAATTTGCTGGAAAAGTGGTGGTGCTCACGTCTGCCCGCACCTATTCGGCGGCAGAAGACTTTAGCCTTGCCTTTGATTTAATGCAAAGAGGAAAAATTATTGGTGAAGCGACCGGGGGCAGTACAGGACAGCCTTTATTTTTTGACTTACCTGGCGGTGGAATGGCACGCGTATGTACCAAGTTGGATAGCTATCCTGATGGAAAAGCATTTGTTGGCGTGGGTATTCAACCGCATCACCTAGTGCGACCAACGATTGCTGATTTCCATGCTGGACAGGATACTGTCTTACTCGCAGCGATAAAAAATATTAACGAGTAATCTGTATTACTGAATAATCGTCAATGCGCTCACGTCACTAAGTGATTCGACGTGAGCAGCGTCTCAGGATTGCATGCCGAGTTTACAGTGCGAATAAAAAGAGAGAGGATAAAAATGCGGAATTACAACTATTTTCACGTCGATGTATTCGCCGAACGAGCCTTTAGTGGTAATGGATTAGCCGTGTTTTTAGATACAGAAAATTGGTCTTCTCAATTTATGCAAACGCTCACGCAAGAGATGCAGCAATTTGAATCGATCTTTCTGTCGCAAATCCAAGCAGGCAAAGAGTACAGTGCCAACGCCAGAATCTTTACGGTGGAAGAAGAATTGCCTTTTGCTGGTCATCCTCTGCTAGGCGCGGCTGCAATCTTGCATCGCACTCACGCTGAAGATCTGCAAGAATGCACTTGGTCTATCCGCGTTGGAGAGCGAACCATTGCAGTGACGAGTAAGCATCTTGCTGACCACTATCTATGTCAAATGAATCAAGGCAAGCCGCAAATCCAAGCGCCACTATCGCAACAAGCTGTCAGCGGGGTGTTGCAAAAAATCGGTTTGCAAGCTAGCGATTTGCTTGATACATGCCCTCCTCAAGTGATTTCCACCGGCTTAGATTATTTGATCCTGCCGATACACAGCGGCGCAATCGATAAGGTACATTTTTCGGGTAAGAATCTCGAACAAGAACTAGCTAAACTCCATGCGAAATTTTTGTTCATCTTTGATATCCAAAACCATGAAATTCGCACTTGGGACAATGCCGGCAAGGTCGAAGATATCGCTACCGGCAGTGCCGCAGGCCCTGCTGCTGTCTATCTTTACGCACATCAACTTGTTAAGCCGGATCAAACAATTCATATTCAACAAGGCCGTTTCCGCCAACGACCAAGCCGTTTAACCGTAAATCAAAACAGTCATGGCGAGATTCTGGCCAGCGGTGGCGTGTGGGGTGTCAGCGCAGGTAGGTTAGAAGCGATGCCGCAGCAATAAAAGTGATTATCCAATAAAATGAAATCGCCTCAATAACTTCAAACGACATCATGTACCTACCGCTTAAACACTTACACCTAACTTGCATTACTCTCAGCCTGATTCTGTTCGTTACGCGCTTTTATTGGCGTAAGCAAAACCCAAGTATGTTACAAAAAAAGTGGGTCAGAATTCTTCCACATACAATTGACACCATATTGTTAGCAAGTGCAATCGGGATGGCGATTATTGCCAGCATCAATCCTTTCGAACAGACTTGGTTGGCTGCCAAAATACTCGCGCTATTGGCGTATATCTTTGCTGGTACGTTTGCGATCAAACGCGCCAGCAGTCCACAGGCGCAGAATCTCAGTTTCGTACTCGCACTAATTTGCTTTGCCTACATCTTGATGGTCGCGCTTAGTAAGCAAGTCCTGCCATGGATGAACTAAATCATCCTGCACTCATCCAATCAAAAGCCACCAATTTATAAAAACTGCGTCAACAACACTGACTAAACAACAATAAAGATAGGAGACTTCATGCAACAACAATTCACTCGCCAACGGCTACTTGCACTCAATATTCAACTCAGCGTTGCACTTGCTTGCATCACGCTAAGTGGCGCAATTCATGCACAAAGTAATGAAGATTTGCATCAAATCAAACAAGACTTGCAATCTGGAAAAACCACAGCAGTCAAAGTTTTAGAGCAATACCAAGGCCGCCATGCACAACTCAATCCGCGCGTGGGCGCTATCAGTGCTGTGCGTAGCGAAGCCAAACAAGACGCTGAGCAAGCCGACAAAAATCGTAATCCACGTTTGCTGTTACAAGGTTTGCCAATCATGGTCAAAGACAATATCGCGATTCAAGGCATGCCAACTACCGCTGGCTCACTTGCATTGGCAAATAACATCGCTAGCAGCGACGCCTTCTTGGTTGCTAAATTACGCGCCGCGGGTGCGGTACTGGCTGGCAAAACCAATTTGAGTGAATGGGCAAATTTCCGCTCGACCAAATCCACCAGCGGTTGGAGTAGCGCAGGCGGACAAACCCGCAATCCCTATAATCTAAATAAAACACCCTGCGGTTCTAGCTCTGGCTCCGGTGCGGCGGTAGCAGCGCGCCTAATCCCCGCCGCAATCGGGACTGAAACTGATGGCTCCATCGTCTGCCCAGCAGCAGTGAATGGTTTGGTCGGATTCAAACCGACTTTAGGTTTGGTGAGTCGCAGCGGCGTAGTACCGCTTTCACACAGCCAAGATACCGCTGGTCCTATGACTTTAACGGTACGCGACACCGCGCTATTGATGAATGTGATTGCAGGTAGCGATGCTAACGATGCTGCAACCAAAGATGCGGATCAACACAAAACCGATTACACCCAAGGTCTCGACACGCAAGCGCTCAAAGGCAAACGCATCGGCATTGTCAGCAAATTGGTCCAAGGCTATGACAAACAAACCTTGGCCCTATTTAACCGCAGCGTCGAGATCTTAAAAGCACAAGGCGCCATCATCATTGATCAAGTAGAAATTCCGCATCTGGAAAAGACTGGCAAAGATGAATATACCGTCTTGCTCTACGATTTTAAAGCCGACTTAAATGCCTATCTCGCCACTACTCCAACCAGCGTAAGTACCCGTAGCATGGCCGATGTAATGGCATTTAATAAGAAAAACGCGAAGCAAGTGATGCCGCATTTTGGACAAGAAATCATGCAGCAGGCGCAAGCCAAAGGTCCCTTAAGCGACAAGGCGTATCTTGAAGCAAGTGAGCGCGCAAAGCGACTGTCTGGCCCAGAAGGTATCGATGCCGCGCTCAAAAAACATCAACTCGACGCCTTGATCGCACCAACCACGGGCCCAGCTTGGGATATCAATTATAAAAAGGGCGATGCCATCACTGGCAGTGCAAGTTCTCCGGCAGCCATTGCAGGTTATCCACATTTGACGGTGCCTATGGGCTTGGTGAAAGGTTTGCCAGTTGGCTTGTCTTTCTTTGCAGGAGCATGGAGCGATGCGAGTTTATTGAAGATGGGTTATGCGTTTGAACAAGCGCGACCAGCTCTGCCTGCACCTAGTTTGTTGAAATAGGAATCTAAATTCAGTCTTCGTTTTAATTTCAAATTCAGTAGACATAAAAAAGCCGCAGCCCAAATTAGTGCTGCGGCTTTTTTCGATTCAAAAGAATCTAATTTTGAATCTTATTTCTTACTCAGGAGAAAACCTAAGCAAAGCGTAGATTTATCCCTTCCGACACTTTGCTAAGCCATGTACGTTTCACGATATGTTCTTAGATATGGTAAAAACTCAATATATTTATGTTCAACTCTCTGAATAACATCTGAGAATCTCTTAAAAATAATTGCGCTTTGCTTTTCTTCCAATGACTTTGAAAATTGCGAACTTTCAAGATCGTTTAGCTTGTAAAAAAAGTACTCGCAATCTTCTCTCGCGCAATTAACATCTGTGTAATCTCCACACTCGATAAGAAACGTAGCCCACGAAATGTCACTTTTTTTATATCGAATCCACTCTGCAGCAACGAATTCGTCATTACACTCTTCCGATGCAAATTCTTCAAATGGCTCGGAATAAGCGTATGAATTCAAAAGGCTAATGGCAGTCTTTGGGTCTTTCGTTGCCGCAAGTTCCAACAGCCAAAAATCAGGCGCGTCCTCTAACCTGATTCTCTCGTCAGCCCAGCAAAAATAGTGTTCATGACTGATTAATCCTGCTTCAAGCATAACTACTAAACTCACCGCTTCTTTTTTCGTGATAGCTCTTTCCAGCACATTGCTTCCTATGGCTCAACTCGAAATTTAGCTCTGCAAACTCATCAAGCTCGCATTACCACCCGCCGCAGTCGTGTTCACACACAAAGCACGTTCTGCGACTAAACGCCATAAAGGCAATTCAGTCTTCGCATCGCATTCTGCGATACAAACAATCGCACCGGTTTGCTGCGCTAAAACGACTTTGTAATTGGCTGCAATATCACGGCCAAGCAAAGCAAAATGCACGTGCTCAGAAGTACCAACGCTGATCGCATCACTGACCAATTTTGGTAAATCAGCTGGTAATAAAGCCTTGGTTTTTTCTTCCAAAACGACGGTATTACCTGTGGCAAGTACCGCTGCGATTTGATTGAGCAAAGTCGCGACATCACTCGCTGCACAGAACACGCTACCGCGTGAAGCAAATGCCAGTGTATTAGTTTCACCGGTTGGGCCAGGTAACAACATCGTCATCTTGTAAGGGTTTTGACGTGCATATTGATCCGCCAACAAAGCGACATCGGCATGACCATGGGTTTTCGCCCAGACGGTGAACGCATCCAAAGCAACTGGCGCTTGTTTCTCGTAGACCGTATTGCCACTGAAGCTCATGTTCGGATTATGTTGCAAACGCTTCAGATACAAAGGACCGCCTGCTTTAGGACCCGTGCCAGATTTACCTTCGCCACCGAAAGGCTGCACACCAACCACTGCACCGACGATATTGCGGTTCACATAAATATTGCCGACATGCGCACGTTGGGTGATGAATTCAATTGTTTCATCGATGCGCGAATGTACGCCCAAAGTTAAACCAAAACCGGTCGCGTTAATCGCGTCCACCAAGGCTGGCAATTGATCGCGGTGGTAGCGCAAAACGTGCAAGACCGGACCAAACACTTCTTTCGTCAATTCAGACAAGGAATTAATTTCCATCACAGTTGGTGCCACGAAGGTACCGTTGCTGCAACTTGCAGGTAACTCTAAACTGTAGAACGATTTGGCTTTACCACGCATCGCGTCGATATGACTTTGCAGATTTTTTTGCGCTTCGGCATCAATCACAGGACCAATATCGGTTGCCAAACGATCAGGAATACCGACACGCAATTCTTGCATCGCACCGCGCAACATTTCCAAAGTTTTATCGGCGATATCTTCTTGCAAGCACAATACACGCAAAGCCGAACAACGCTGACCCGCGCTGTCAAAGGCCGATGACAACACATCATTCACCACTTGTTCTGGCAAAGCACTACTATCGACGATCATCGCATTTTGACCACCGGTTTCAGCAATCAATGGAATATCGATGCCTTCTGCGACCGAGCGTTTTGCCAAAGTACGATTAATGATTTGCGCAACTTCTGTCGAGCCGGTAAAAATCACGCCTTTAACGCGGCTATCTGCCACCAATTGCGCACCAACGACTTCGCCCGTACCTGGTAAGAATTGCAAAGCACCCGCTGGCACGCCTGCTTCGTGCATCAGTTGAATCGCGCGATGGGCGATCAAAGGTGTTTGTTCCGCTGGCTTTGCTAACACCACATTGCCTGCTGCCAAAGCGGCACTGACTTCGCCGATAAAAATCGCGAGTGGGAAGTTCCATGGGCTGATGCAGACCACCGGACCCAATGCCTGCGTTTGCGGCTGATTTTCAACTTGTGCTGCGTAGTAACGCAAGAAATCGACTGCTTCACGCACTTCGGCTAAAGCATTCGGTAAGGATTTACCTGCTTCGCGAATCGCTAAAGCCATGAAATCTAAAGTCTGTGCTTCTAACAAATCACCCGCTTTACTCAAGCACGCGGCACGTGCCGCTGGCGTTTGATTTTGCCATTCTGCTGCATACGCTTGTGCTGCTGCCAAGGCGGTTTGTACATCATTGGCATCGGCTTCGATGACTTGACCAACCACGTCGCTATGGTTAGCTGGATTCAGAACTGGACGTGCGCTTGTTGCTGACACCGTGCCAGCCAATAGCGGCGTTGCTGTTAAGGCTTGCTGGCTGAATGCGCTGAAATGCGCGCTGATTTTTTGCAATTGCAGTTCATTGCTGAAATCCATACCCGCAGAATTTTGGCGTTCTTTGCCAAACAAATTCGCTGGTAAATTAATCCCACTATGCATTTTTCCAGCGAGCTTGCTTGCAATGCTGATTGGATCTTCAATCAAAGAATCAATCGAGATCTTTTCGTCGACGATTTGATTCACGAAGGACGAGTTTGCACCGTTTTCTAACAAACGACGAACCAAATACGCCAACAAAGTTTGATGCGAACCGACTGGTGCATAAATGCGGCAAGGCTTGTTCAACTTATCTGCGCCCACCACTTGATCGTACAAAGTTTCGCCCATGCCGTGCAGACATTGGAATTCGTAATCCGTGACTTTAGCTTCTTGCGCCCAGCTATAAATCGTCGACAAAGTTAAGGCATTATGCGTTGCGAATTGTGGGTAAATCACATCGGTGACCGCCAACAATTTTTGCGCACACATCAGGTAAGACACATCGGTATAAACCTTACGTGTATAGACGGGGAAACCTGGCATGCCATCGACTTGCGCACGTTTGATTTCAGAATCCCAATACGCACCTTTGACCAAACGCACCATAAATTTACGGCCACTACGACGCGCTAAATCAATTAAATAATCAATCACGAATGGACAGCGTTTTTGGTAGGCTTGTACCACGAAACCTATGCCTTCAAAGCCGTCTAAGTCTTTATCGAAAGCCAATGCTTCCATTAAATCTAAGGACAATTCCAAGCGATCGGTCTCTTCCGCATCGATGTTCAAACCAATGTTGTACTGCTTCGCTAAAACTAAGAGTTTTTTCAACAGTGGTAGTAATTCTTCCATCGTGCGCGCACGTTGCGCACGTGAATAACGTGGATGTAAAGCCGAAAGTTTGACAGAAATACCTGGGCCATCTTTGATGCCACGACCATTCGATGCTTTACCAATCGCGTGAATCGCGGTTTCGTAAGCTTTGTAGTAAAACGCAGCGTCGTGCATAGTCAATGCCGCTTCGCCCAACATATCGTAAGAATAACGATAGCCGCGCGCTTCATTGTCTTGGCTGTTTTTTAAGGCTTCATCAATGGTTTGACCTGTGACGAATTGGTTGCCCAACATACGCATCGCCAAATCGACGCCTTTACGAATCAATGGCTCACCGCCTTTTGCGATCAAACGCGTTAATGCCGAACCCAAACCTTGATCGCTATTGGTGCTGACCAATTTGCCTGTGACCAGCAAACCCCAAGTCGCCGCATTCACAAACAAGGAAGGCGATTCGCCTAAATGCTTGCGCCAATCGCCTTTACTAATTTTGTCAGCGATCAATCTATCTTTAGTCGCCGCATCAGGAATCCGCAATAATGCTTCTGCCAAACACATCAAGGCCACGCCCTCTTCCGATGACAAAGAAAATTCATGCATCAGCGCATCCACACCAGAGGCGCGCGTACGTTGTTGGCGCACAGAGCTAACCAATTTCTTCGCGAGCTCATGAATGTTGTTTTTTGCTGCGGGTATTTCCTGCAAATTTTCTAACAACCAAGCAACCGCCTCGGCTTCGTCGCGACGATAAGCTTCAGTAATTTTGACTCGTAATGCAGATGGATTTGCTAGCAATTCTTGCTGCAAGGCGTGGAAAGGCATGTTGCTTGTGGTTGGATTCATGGAAGGATTCATCATTTATTTATAAAAGCAAATATGATTTAATTGTATAGATCATTGGCGAGGATTAATTCTGGAAATTCTGAGGTATATCGAAATATTCTATTTTGTGCGACAATTCCACCAAATATTATTAACAAGCCTCAAATCACACGTAATAATTACTCAACTACTACTAACAATGCCTTCTTATGCTAGACAAAATCAGTAAAAGAATCTTGGCCGAATTACAGAATGACGGCCGCATCAGTAATGTAGAACTTGCTACGCGCGTTAACTTGTCCCCAGCAGCATGCTTGGAACGTGTTCGCAAATTGCAAGAATCAAACTACATTCTAGGCTATACCGCCCAACTTAATCCACACTTACTCGATGTAGCGCTCTTGGTTTTTATCGAAGTGGTATTAGACCGCACCACACCAGATGTGTTCGATGCATTTAAACGCGGAGTCCAAGCCATTCCCGAAGTTTTAGAGTGCCACATGGTTGCCGGTGGATTCGATTACCTAGTCAAAGCACGCGTTAAAGACATGAATGCTTATCGCGACTTCCTCGGTAAATCACTACTTCAATTAAGTGGTGTGCGCGAAACACATACTTATGCAGTGATGGAAGAAGTAAAGAACACCACTGCCTTACCAATCAAATAGAAATAAGTTCACGCAGCAAAATCACGAAATAACGGGTTAACACAAATAAAAAAGCAGTAAAGACGAAATCTTTACTGCTTTTTTTCTAGGCAATTTCTAGACAATAATCACACTTATTTCATGTAAGTCCAGTAGCGAGCCAATTCGACCGCACCATCATTTCCTTGCACCGTTTTTAACACTTCAGCGGCTTTGGCTTTGTTACCCGCCTTGTGATAAGCGATACCTAAGTGCAGCTTCGCTTCCTCTGGGTATTTCAAACCACCTTTTGCTAAACCAGCTTCGATCAAAGCGATACCACGTTCATATTGTCCGTAAGTGACAAAGTTATAGCCCATATTGGTCATCGCTAAACCAGTCTTGGTGGCTTTCGCTGCAGCTTCGCCAGCATCCAAGGTTTTCGCATCATCAGCCGCTTGTTTATTCGCTTTGTCTTGCAAAGGCTTATGCTTAGCTGCATTTTTGCCTTTGCCGAAATAGCCTGCTTTGTAGGCTGCGTCGACAATATTTTTTGCTTCTAATGGCAAACCAGCCAACAAGGCGATCTCTGCCATTTCCATATATTGCGTATCGTCTTCTAGGTTCTCATTTGCCAACATCAAACGATACCAATCTAAACGCAAACGATCACTAAAACCTTGCTTACTAATCAGACGATACATCAAATCCGCCCAATATTCTTTGGTTGGATGATATTTCACTAATAACTCTAAAGCTTGCGTTGAAGAATCGATGTCTTTCAATTTCATTGCAGAACCGTGCAATAAACGCAAACGTTTTTCGTCTGGTACTTTACCAGCCTGTTCATCACTCGCTACTTGCGCTTTGACTTCTTTTAAAGCGTTCGTAAAATCATCTGCTAAGTAGTAATTTTGTACCATCAAATCTTGCATCATTGTGTTGCTTGGGTTAGCAGCTAAATAGCGCTTAGTCCACACTTGTGATTCCGCATATTGTTTCAAGTTATAGAAAGTTCCTGCCATACCTTCCATGAAACGCAACTTATCCGCTGGTGGCAAAAACTCACTGCCGATCATTGCATCAAAACTCTTCGCCAAGGCGACGTTATCGCCCATACCAGAGGCAATTGCAGCGCGTGTACGATGCAAGAAAAATACTTCGTAATCTGTTTTCTTGTCAGAGGCATCTAATGCCGCAACTTTTTCTAAAGCAGCTTGGTATTGTTTTTCACCAATCAGCTTTTGAATTTCTGTGTACGGCTTAGACCATTCACTACGAATGACTTCTTTCTTTGCTTTTTCTTCGGCAGTTTGCGCTTGCGCAGTCACTGGAAGTACAGAAACCGATGCAGTTCCAAGGGCTAAAATGAGTGCCGCCAAGGCGATAGGAGATTTTTTTATCATGGCTTTAGTATAGTGAGCGAATGAATAGGACAACCCAAGTAAAACTTTGTATGTGTAGCTGGCAGTCTCCACCAAATTATCATCTTGAGGACTGCTTATAGAGCCACTTTGTCCGCGCATTATAACGCGTTTATTCGGACTTATAGCGACTCTCCACTGCTAACGCAGCAGGCACAATTTGGTTGCAGTTATTTTCTTTAATTCGCATCAAGTTTTACTTTTATTCACATTCCATCAAAAATTCTGGCACTGCTGCAAGAATAGCAATCTACAGGTAAACTAACGTGCATTCGATTCAGGCGTATATATTGTGTCCAGCTCTTCAACAACGACCCGCATTCTCAACTCAGTTCAGCACTGCTTCGCACTACTTGATGATGCGCAAAGCGATGAGGCGAACTCCCGTTTCTATAGCGACTTAATCGAGCATGTGGAATGTCCCAACGCCGATCATTGGTCACAACTATGGACAAAAGCGCAACAGGCACTGGATGCTGGATACTTTGTACTGGCGGTATTGGCGTATGAAACGGGTGCCCAATTACATGCAATTTCCTCTCGCACGCCACAAAAATTTGTTCATCCAGGAACGCAATTACTGATCTTTCGTCAATGTCAGCATTGGACGAAACAGCAAGTCAGCGATTGGCTAGCACAACAATCTGCGCAAGAAGTCGCGGGCATACGTGCGATTCGCGCAAACGTTGATCAAGACGAATTTACGAACGCCATCGAAAAAATTCGCGCTTACATCGCGGCAGGTGATACCTATCAAGTCAATTACACCTATCGACTCCACTTTGAAACTTACGGTTCCGCCGTCGCGTTATATCGAGCTCTACGCTTGCGACAACCGGTACCTTTTGCTGCGTTTATCGCATTGCCGAATGGCGACGCAATTTTGTCACTATCACCTGAATTATTTATCCGTCATCAACAAGGACAATTGATCGCGAAGCCGATGAAAGGTACCGCCGCCGCAAGCGGTGATGACGAACAAGATCGCGTGATTGCAGAACAACTCAGTCTTGATCCTAAAAACCGTGCCGAAAATTTAATGATCGTTGATCTATTACGCAATGATTTAGGACGTATCGCAGAAACAGGCTCAGTCAAAGTTCCCGCCTTATTTGAGGTGCAGCGCTTCACCAGCGTATTGCAAATGACGTCAACAATCAGCGCACGCTTACGTGATGATCTGAGACTAGACACGATCATGTCAGCATTGTTCCCATGCGGCTCGATCACTGGCGCACCGAAACATCGAACGATGGAAATCATTCGTGAAATTGAAATCGAGGATCGGGGTATCTATACAGGGGCAATTGGTTGGTTTGACCCGCCCGCCTCATCTGAGCAAATTGGTGACTTCTGTTTGTCTGTGCCGATTCGTACTTTAGCTTTGCAAGCGGAAGATGTGAATGGCTGTCGCACCGGTGTAATGGGGGTAGGCGCAGGTATCGTATTTGATAGCAAAGCGCACGAGGAGTTTGCTGAATGTGCGTTGAAGGCTAAGTTCTTAACCGGTTTACGTCCAGATTTTCATTTGTTCGAAACAATTTATGCGACGTATGAGGATGGCTGTCGGCATCTAGAACGTCATCTCAATCGCTTAGAAAAATCCGCAAATTATTTTGCTTTTGTGTTTGATAAAACGGCGCTTCAAGATGCGCTTAAACAAGCTTGTTCACAGCTACAAGCTGCTAAGCCATATCGGCTACGTTTGTCGCTTAAACCTGATGGTGAAATCCACATACAGTATGTGGAGCTAACACCGATCACCGAGCCAGTTAAACTGATGATCAGCCCAGAGCCTTGTACCACTTCGACTGTTTTTCTGGCACATAAAAGTAGCCACCGCGCAATTTACGATCGCGCTTGGAAACAAGCAGAATCACTCGGCGCGTTCGATAGCTTATTCGTCAATGCCAACGGCCATATAACCGAAGGTGGTCGCAGCAATTTATTCGTGCGCCTTGGTACACAGTGGTTCACGCCACCACTAGATGATGGCGTGTTACCCGGTGTGATGCGCAGTGTCTTATTAGAAGATCCCAAACTACAAGCAATTGAACGCTCGCTTAGTCTTGATGAATTAAAACGCGCAGATGAGATCATCATCTGCAACGCCTTACGTGGCGCAATGCAAGCAAAACTTTGCTAATGCAAACTAAGGGTGCGATTGCCCACAAACAGAACATTCTTGATTTTTAGGTACCGTGATCGTGGTCCACTCCATGTGCATCGCATCAAGTAGCATCAGTCGGCCTTGTAGACTTTGACCCAGACCCATCACCAACTTTAAGGCTTCAGCCGCTTGCATTGTGCCGATGATACCCACCAAAGGGGCGAACACGCCCATCGTCGAACAACGTACTTCTTCAACACGCTGCTCGGCTGGAAATAAACATGCGTAGCAAGCGGCATCTTGCTTGCGGCTATCAAACACACTAATCTGCCCATCAAAAGAAATCGCAGCACCAGAAACCAAAGGAGTCGCAAATTCAACACAGGCAGCATTCACGGCATGCCGCGTGTCAAAGTTATCGCTGCAATCCAACACCACATCCGCAGCACGAATCAAATCACGCAAACGATCACCTTGCAAACGCTCCTGAATTGCCTCAACTTGTACTTCAGGATTAATTTGCTGTAGGCTCAACTTGGCAGATGCAACCTTACTCTGACCGACACGCTCCGTAGTGTGCAAGATCTGCCGCTGAAGATTGGTCAAGTCAACTTCATCATCATCGACTATCGTCAAATGACCGATGCCGGCACTCGCTAAATACAAAGCAGCTGGCGAACCGAGTCCGCCTGCGCCAAGTACCAAGACGCGCGCATCCAATAGTTTTTGCTGCCCCTCGATGCCAATTTGATCTAGCAAAATATGCCGCGAGTAACGCAATAATTGATCGTCGTTCATAGGAATTCTTCAACTAAGACTGCTGCAAAAAAGCGCTACAGTCAGTAACAACATGCAAGTATCTATATCGCAATCATAGATGCATGCATTCATTTTGACGCATCTTGATTGACTCAAACTGACGCATTAATTCTTTTGTGCGTTGGGCTTTGCTTTGGATGGAGAAAAGTTAGCATCGTTAGCGGCTGTTTCAGCTTTTAACTTTTTTAAAGGCGTCACTTTCACTGGCAAACCTTTTAAATGATTTAAGGCTTGCTGCAATTGAAAATCTTCTTTACTGCCGAACTCGACAGGAACGCTCTTCTTCGCTAATTCGATTAGACGCTTTTCTTCTTCAAGTTCATCAAGATCTGTGGTTTCGCCTTCGGCCTCTTTATCATTGCTCAAATGCTTGATCAGATCAGCCTCGCGAGAACGCAATGCATTAAAGCCGTCGCCATCGGCAGTCTCTTCAACCCTTAAATCCGGTTGTATACCTTTGGCTTGGATCGCGCGCCCTAGCGGTGTGTAGTAACGTGCGGTGGTGAGCTTGATGGCAGTCTCATCGGTAACTTGATGCACAGTCTGTACCGAACCTTTACCATAACTTTGCGTGCCTAAAATCGTGGCACGACGATAATCTTGCAAAGCACCAGCAACAATTTCCGACGCCGATGCAGAACCCGTATTAATCAACACCACCAACGGTACTTGCTTCACCGCAGCGGGCAACTTGGCTAAAGGATCGCTACCAACTCGGCCGGCATAAAATTCACGTTTGGCATAATAAATGCGCTTGGAATCTTCGACTTGGCCATTAGTAGAAACCACCGCCACGTCTTTCGGCAAGAAAGCCGCAGAAACGCCAATCGCGCCAGGTAATACGCCGCCGGGATCATTACGCAGATCCAACACCAAGCCTTTTAACGCAGGTTCTTGGCTATAGATCGCGTTAATCTTCTTAACCATGTCGTCTAGTGTTGGCTCTTGAAATTGCGAAATACGCAGCCATGCATAACCTGGCTCGACCACTTTAGCTTTGACACTATGTTGTTTAATTAGCTCGCGCGTTAAAGTAACGACGATAGGTTTATCCTCGGTCTTACGCGCAATCGTCAATGTGATTTTTGTGTTCGGCTCACCGCGCATTTTTTTAACAGCGTCATCGATGCTCAATCCTTTGATCGGTACACCATCAATGCGAGTAATTAAATCACTAGGCAAAATGCCGGCACGTGAAGCTGGCGAGTCTTCAATTGGCGAGATGACTTTCACATAGCCATCTTCCATACCGACTTCTAGACCCAAACCGATGAATTTTCCTTCTGTACCTTCGCGTAATTCTTTGAAAGCTTTCTTGTCTAAATAAGCAGAATGCGGATCTAATGCGCCAAACATGCCGTTGATCGCTTCGTCCAATAATTTTTCGTCCTCCACCGCCTCAACATAATCTGACTTAATCATGCCGAAAACTTCAGTGAACTCGCTGAGTTTTTCTAATGGCAAAGGCAAACCTTGCATTTTTTGTGCGAGCGCAGAATATTGCAGCGAAGCTGCAACTCCGACAACCACGCCGAATCCAACCAAGCCTAAACTTTTTAATTTACTGCCCATTTTCTTGCAATCGCCTTAATCGTACTTAATTATATCTATCGTACTAAACCTAGAAAACTCAGCATGGAAACCTATTCTGCTCCGCACCCCAAAACTACCCATTCTCTATTTCAGATTTGACTAGCTAAAGTGAACTGCCACGATTCACTATGATTAGGATTGCTCGTATTTCGTATTATTTGCGCACCCATGTCATCGGATCAAATACCTGACCTTTGTAACGCATTTCAAAGTATAGACCTGTTTCTTCATTACCGCCGCTGTTGCCCGCATTGGCGATCGTGTCGCCTGCTTTCACGACATCGCCAGCATGTTTTAACACCGCTTGCGCATTGCTATAAAGACTCAAGTATTGGCCGCCATGATCCAAAATAATCATATTGCCAAAACCACGTAGCCACTCGGCAAACACGACTTTACCAGCCGCGACCGCCTTCACTTCCGCACCTTCATTGGCTTTGATAAACAAGCCTTTCCAACTCGGCCCATCACCGCGCTTTGTGCCAAAGCGGGCAATTAACTCGCCCTTCACTGGCAAAAACAATTGCCCTTTAAGACGATTAAATTCTCGTCCATCAAACATTCCGGCGACTGGCGTTTGCTCAACCACCATGCCTTTGGTAACTTTGTTTTCTTCGACATCAGGCACTGACTTGCTTGAATTTTTGCCCGCAACTTGATTTTTTTCACGTTGCGCTTTTTCTTGTGCGAGTCGCTCTTGTCGCTGCTTTTCTAATTGTGCCAAACGCGCTTGTTCTGCTCTGGCCTGCTCTTCCATCAATTTATTCAAACGAGAAACTAGATTGCTCAAACGTTGCTCGTCTTTTTCCAAACTCGCCGCTTCTTTCTTTTGCGTATGTAGTTTGCTTGCCAATTGTGAAAGCAATGCAGCGTGACGCTTTTTCTCTTTTTCTAAGCCTTGTTTATGTTCGCGCTCTTCTTGGGCGATTTCATCGAGCTCGTCTTTGGTTTCCTGCGCGGCTTGTTTGTTTTTTTCGATTTCTTCCAAGCTGGTACGTAACGCGGCGATCATTTTTGCCTGTGTTTGCGAGACATAACTCATGTAATGCAAATCACGGTTAATTCGATTTGGGTTGTCGCCAGATAAAAGTAATTTAATGCGGTCACTATCACCGTGCATATATTGCCGTCGCAGAAAATCAGACAATTGCTTTTTCTGCTGTTCTACTTGTGCGCTTAAACGGGCTTGCTCTGCGATTAATTGATTTAAGTGCTCATTGGCCGCTTGCTGCTCAAGCTGCAAATCGCGAATCGAACGATTGGCTTCAGAAATAGCCTGTTCGGATTCTTCCAAGGCGTCACTGGCTTTTTCTTTCGCAGACTCGGTCTTGCTAATATCTTTTTTCAGCGCCTTTAATTTTTGCTGCAATTCTATGCGGCTCGCTTCCGCCTGTTTCTTTTCCTTAGCACGTGCGCTTTGCGCAAATGCAGGATTAGAAAGCAAAACAGTCGAGCAAAGACCAAGTGAACAAAGCAGGCAAGCGGCCTTTATCGAATGAGATAAAGGCCGTTTGCCGCGCAAGCTGTGACGAAACAAAAAGGAAAACATCAAATTATTTCGACTTCCCTTGACTCGCGACCGCTGCCAAAGCAGCTGCAATCGCTGCCTGATCGCCAAGGTAATAACTCTTAATTGGTTTTAAATCCGCATCGAGCTCATAAACCAATGGTTGTCCATTAGGAATGTTTAAGTTGACGATATCCTCATCACTAATCCCATCTAACATCTTGATCAAAGCACGCAAACTATTGCCGTGTGCCGACACAATAATACGTTTTCCTGAACGAATTGCTGGCGCAATCGAATCTTCCCAAGCAGGAACCACCCGGGCGACGGTGTCTTTTAAGCATTCGGTTAAGGGAATTTGCTCACGCTTTAATGCGGCATAACGCGGATCTTTAAAAGAAGTGCGCTCGTCATTTTCATCTAAAGGATTCGGTGGCGTATCATAGCTACGACGCCATACCAAAACCTGTTCATCGCCGTACTTCGCCGCAGTTTCCGCTTTATTCAAGCCTTGCAATGCACCGTAATGACGCTCATTCAAACGCCAATCATGTTGCACTGGCAACCACATCAAATCCATCTCATCCAAAGTACCCCACAGTGTGCGAATCGCACGTTTGAGGACGGAGGTATACGCCAAATCAAATGTAAAACCAGCTTCTTTCAAAAGTTTTCCTGCTTGACGCGCTTCTGCCACGCCTTTCTCCGTCAAATCAACATCAGTCCAACCAGTAAAACGATTATCGAGATTCCAAGTGGATTCGCCATGACGCATCAATACAATTTTATACATAATATTTGCTTAAATTACGGGGTTGAAAAGGACAAGATAGAATGTGCTTGATATTTAAAACAGTTTAAAACTAATTTCGCCATCTATTTTATAATGAGGCGCTTGTCTTTAACCACTTATAACCATTCTTAACGCGGGAAAACTGTGAATTTCATTAGCGACAATCTGTTTCTGCTTTCTATCGCCATCATTTCTGGCGGGGCTCTTTTACTTCCTAACTTGCAAAGACGTGGCGCCAGAGTCTCTCAACTACAAGCGACTCAATACATGAATCAAGCCAAAACCTTGGTCTTGGATGTGCGTAGCGCAGAAGAGTTTGCGACAGGTCACTTGCCAAGCGCAAAAAACATTCCATTAAAAGAATTAGAATCAAGAATAAAAGAAATTGAAAAATCAAAGGGCAATGTCGTCATCACCGTGTGTGCCAGCGGTGTACGATCAAGTTCTGCAGTATCAATTTTAAATAAAGCCGGCTTTGAGAAAGCATTTAGTTTAGACGGTGGTGTTGCGGCTTGGCAGTCGCAAGGCTTACCAACAATCAAGTAAGGAGTGGTCATGGTTGCCCATGTAGTAATGTATAGCACAGCTGTTTGCCCTTATTGTGTCATGGCAGAACGTTTGTTGAAATCAAAAGGTGTTGAAGAAATCGAGAAAGTAAGAGTTGATCTCGATCCTGCTGTGCGCGAAGCGATGATGCAAAAAACTGGGCGCCGTACCGTGCCTCAAATTTACATCGGAGAAACACATGTCGGTGGTTTCGACGATTTATCCGCCTTAGACCGTGCTGGAAAACTTGATTCGCTGCTAAATCCAACATAAACCGCACTGCACAAGCGGCTTTGATTGCGGTTTTTTCACTCTGCTTGCTACAATAGAAGGCTGATTCTGTTTCGTCACCTCAGTTTGCTTGGTTAGTCAGCATAGTTTATTTGCATGAATTATTCGCAGCACGCATGGATCACGGCAGAATGGGACTTGAATATTCTTCAATTGTCCCTATGTAAGTAGCTAGTTGTTCCTGATTAATTTATAGAATTTTAAGAAAGTGTCACATGTCAGACCAAAATTTGCAGCCAATTTTCCAAATTCAACGCGTTTATCTGAAAGATTTATCGCTCGAACAACCTAACTCTCCAGCGATTTTCTTGGAACAAGATGCACCAAGCATCGAAGTAACATTGGACGTAGGCGCAGAGCCATTGGCTGAAGGCATCGTTGAAGCTACTGTGACAGTGACTGTTACTGCTAAAGTAAAAGACAAAGTTGCTTTCTTGGTAGAAGCAAAACAAGCAGGCATTTTCGAAGCGCGCAATATTCCACAAGATCAAATGGATCCATTGTTAGGCATCGGCTGCCCAAATATTATCTATCCTTACCTGCGTTCTAACGTAGCGGATGCAATTTCTCGCGCTGGTTTCCCTCCGATTCATTTGACAGAAATCAACTTCGAAGCTTTCTACCAACAACGTTTAGCAAATATGGCTGAACAAGCTCGATTGGCTGCAGAAGCTGGTAACACTGAAGCTGCTGCAACTACGCACTAATTGTTGCGTACGCAATTTAAGCATTACGCGATGAATTGCTTGACGAACCCACTAAGCCTGAAACCAGACCTAGTGGGTTTTCTCTTTTAGATCTTCATCCTAGGGTTACGCAATGCGCCTTATCTCCAGACTATCAATACTGGTTTTGTTAGGATTGGGTTCTGTCTCCACTTCTTCTTTTGCGCTCGAGTTTCGTTCCGTTGGAGCGACGCCTATCATCATGTATGACGCGCCTTCCGCACGTGGCATGAAAATCTATGTGGCACCTGCTGGTATGCCAGTCGAAATCATTCTGACTTCAGGTGCGTGGTGCCGCGTGCGCGATATGAATGGCGACCTCAGTTGGGTAGAGGCAAAAGATTTAATCCCAAGACGCAACTTAATCGTCAAAACCGCGACTGCTAGGATTCGCGTTGCACCAGAAGAATCTGCGAGCATGGTATTTAGCGCAGATAAAAACGTTTTGTTAGAAATGGCAGAACCGGCAATTGGTGCTTGGGTCAAAGTAAAGCACCGCGATGGTCAAACAGGATTTGTTCGAACCAGCGAAGTATGGGGACTATAAGTTCCGCCTTTGATCTGCACACTCTTATAACACACCGCTAAATTAGGTTGACGATGAAAATTACCGTTCTCGGCGCTGGCGCTTGGGGTACTGCTTTAGCTATTTCACTTGCAGCAAAAAATCAGGTCATTTTGTGGGGACGCAATCAAGCTGCGATGGAGGCGGCACAAGTCGCGCGCGAAAATCAACATTACTTACCAGGTTTCCCACTTCCGGCAAATTTACAGGCGAGTGCCGACTTCGATTTAGCCCTAAGACATGCGCTCGACGATGGATTATTGATTATTGCCAGTTCGGTGTCGGGCCTACGACCTATTTTGCAACAGTGCAAATCTTACCCACTCAAAAATGTGGTGTGGCTATGCAAGGGTTTTGAAGAATCAACTCGCTTGCTTCCGCATCAAGTGGTCAAACAAGAATTGGGAGATCAGATCCTAGCTGGTGCTTTATCAGGCCCTTCGTTTGCACAAGAAGTCGCACAGGGCTTGCCTTGCGCGCTAACGATAGCTTCAAGTTCGAATACGCTTTGTCGCATGGTGGTTGATGCCGCACATGGACCTAATCTACGTATTTATTCTAGTGATGATGTGGTCGGTGTCGAAGTTGGCGGCGCCGTCAAAAATATTCTAGCAATCGCAACTGGTGTTGCCGACGGCTTGGGATTAGGTTTGAACGCGCGTGCCGCACTGATGACACGAGGGTTAGCAGAGATCAATCGACTTTCTACCGCGCTCGGTGGGCGTCTAGAAACCTTGATGGGGCTGACCGGTGTCGGTGATTTGATCCTAACATGTACCGGCAATCTCTCTCGCAACCGCAAAGTAGGACTTGCATTGGCAGAAGGTAAATCCCTAGACCTCATCGTACAAGAATTAGGTCATGTCGCCGAAGGGGTTCGTTGTGCGCAAGCAGTAAAAGCCTTAGCACACGATTTGCGCATAGAGATGCCAATTACCGATGCGGTCGCTGGCGTCTTATTTGAACAAGTAGCAGCACGTGAAATGATAGAGCGCCTGCTATCGCGCGACGCCAAGGCTGAATCAATATAAGGGATAATCGTTGCCAATCACCCGAGTAATTACCGGCTCGGGTACATTTTTCTCGCGTAAAAATGCGATCGCTTTCAGACCGCCGAACGACTCGGCGTAGGTCATACCAAGGTCGACTAACATCCGCGTCAACAAATCTCGCCTACGCATAGGTCGGCGAAACTTATTCAAGCATTTACGCTTTCTACAGCCTGGCATATCAGACTCCGTTGTTTAACCAGCTTAAGACCCCCGCAATATTTACCCACAGGTCTCAATATTGCATTCACGCAATAAGCAATTGCAGTTTAATCCTGTTCCGTGTCGATTGGCAATTTCTTTAAGGCTTGTTTCTGTGCTTGTCGCAATGCCGCCGCATTTTTCTGATGACTACCAGCACCGCCACGTTTGGCAAGTGCGACAACATGATTGCGCGGCTTGCTTTGAGCAGGATCGAGGCGAAACACCAATTTTTGACGTGTGCCTAAAGTCTTATTTGCCATCCTACTCTCCACTTTACCGCATCAATCGGTCTGCTCCATCCTACAATACATAACGCGATAAATCTTCATTCACCGACAAGGCTTGCAATCGTTGCTCTACATAAGCAGCATCAATCACCACCGTCTTTCCGCTATTTTGATGCGCGTCAAATGAGATCTCTTCTAGCAGTTTTTCCATCACCGTGTATAGACGACGTGCGCCGATATTTTCCGTGGTCTCATTAACCGAATAAGCGATACCCGCTAAGCGTTGGATTCCTTCTGGCAAGAACTCAATCTTGACGCCTTCGGTCGCCAAAAGTGCTTCGTACTGACGTGTCAAACAGGCATCCGTACTGGTTAAGATGCGTTCGAAATCAGCGATCGACAAAGATTCTAGCTCAACCCGAATAGGGAAACGGCCTTGTAATTCAGGGATCAAATCTGAAGGCTTAGCAAAATGAAACGCGCCCGATGCGATGAATAAAATATGATCGGTTTTGATCATGCCAAACTTGGTATTTACCGTGGTGCCTTCTACCAGTGGCAGCAAATCTCGCTGCACCCCAGCACGAGACACTTCGGCACTACCTGATTCCGAGCGTGACGCGATCTTATCAATTTCGTCTAAAAACACGATCCCGTTTTGCTCCACATTTTTGATTGCCGCTTGCTTTAACTCTTCTTCGTTCACGAGTTTCGCGGCCTCTTCCTCAATCATTAATTTCAAAGCATCTTTGATCTTCAAACGGCGCGATTTTTTACGACCAGCACCGACACCAGAAAACATAGACTTGATCTGTTCAGTCATTTCTTCCATACCTGGAGGCGCCATAATTTCCATTTGCGGCGCGGCATCAGCAACTTCAATATCGATTTCTTTATCGTCTAACTGCCCTTCACGCAAGCGCTTTCTAAAGGTTTGGCGTGTCGCATTATCTGTGGAGTTGTTGTCAATTGCGGCATCTTGCCCAATGCCAAAATCTCTCGCTGGCGGCAATAGCACATCTAGAATTCTGTCTTCTGCAGCATCTTCAGCACGCGTCCTCACTTTACGCATGGCAGCTTCGCGTGTTTGCTTAATCCCGATATCGACGAGATCACGAATAATCGTGTCAACATCGCGCCCGACATAGCCAACTTCGGTAAACTTGGTTGCTTCAATTTTGATAAATGGCGCATCAGCAAGTTTTGCTAATCGACGTGCGATCTCAGTTTTACCGACACCGGTCGGTCCTATCATCAAAATATTTTTCGGTGTAATTTCGTAACGCAAGGGTTCTGCCACTTGCTGACGGCGCCAACGATTACGCAATGCAATTGCAACGGCACGTTTCGCTTTATCTTGGCCAACCACATGCTTGTCTAATTCGGAAACGATTTCCTGCGGAGTCATGTTCATCATCTTGATCTCAATATCAAATACATTACTTATTCTAGGGTCTCAATAGTGTGAGAGAGGTTGGTATAGATGCAAAGCTCACCAGCAATCGTCAACGATTTCTTAACAATTTCCACCGGAGATAGATCGGTATTCTGATACAAGGCGATTGCCGCAGATTGCGCAAATGTACCGCCAGATCCGATCGCACCAATGCCGTCATTCGGCTCTAACACATCACCATTTCCAGTGATCACTAGGGTCGTGTCTTTATCGGCAACCAATAGCATCGCCTCAAGGCGACGTAGCATGCGGTCAGTGCGCCAGTCTTTTGCCAATTCAACCGATGCGCGCATTAGGTGTCCTTGATGTTTCTCTAGCTTCGCCTCAAAACGCTCAATCAGCGTGAATGCATCGGCAGTGCCGCCAGCAAACCCAGCCAGTACTTTATTGTGATATAGCTTACGCACTTTACGCGCCGTACCCTTCATCACAATATTACCCAAAGTGACTTGTCCGTCACCGCCTAATGCCACCACATTGCCTCTGCGTACAGTCAGAATTGTGGTGCCGTGAAATTGTTCCATAATATCCTCGTAGAATTGCCGCCGAATAAAAGCATAGGCGAAAGCGACTTCATCAATCAGTTTGAAGTGCTGAGAAATACGGAAATGGGGTGTTTTTCGCTAATTACAAGGCTAAGGCCATTGAATCAGCTTAAGATTGCTTACGCGGGAAGATGGCAGCGACGTTCTTTAGTCCCATTGCATTAAACAAATGCATAACCAAATAGTTCACTTCATGAAATTGCACCGATTTTTCTTTGCTACTAGAAATAGGCACAAGACCATTTAATAGCTGCGCTGATGCACCAAACTCAACACGATCCAACTGCGAGCAATCAAGAATGATAGTCTGGTGATCTTTTGCAAAAGCGGTAATCTGTTTAACCAATGCCTCTGTACTGCCTTCAATTGATTTAGGCATTAGGAATCGATCAGTATTTTCTTCTTCGCTAACAACTTCGGTCGTAGCCGTGGTGATTTTGCTAGTGGGTGCTTCATAAGCTGGTGGCGAGACTTCAAAGGTCACGCAGTAATCAATACTAGCTTCTTCGAATACTTCTTTGAGCTGCAATAATTGCAAAATCTCAAGCAATAACAACCAAGGTGCTTCGGTCTCATCACGGCGACCGACTTCCAAAATAGAACGAATTTGTTCAGTCAAATTTTGTGCAGCGACCAAAACTAAATCGTGCTTAGATTTTTGTAGGTTACGAATCGCACGCAATAACAAACCGCAACCAACCGGATCGACGGTCTTAACGCGTCCAAAATCAAGTTTCAAGACCTTGCTAGTCTCGCTAAAGGTGCTTAATTTTTGCAATAACTTGATAATTTCGCCATCAAGCTTGGAGGGGAAAGTTAAACTTGGAACTGCGCCTTCATCCTTCTTTTCTTCGGCATCTAGGTTGATCTCAGAATTGCGCCAAACAGGCGGCGAAGTTTCGTACTTGCCTGCGTAGTCCAAGGACAGGCTTTCAAACGCATATTGATTTTGTTCAATCTGATACAGATCGAATAACATGAACCAAGCTAAAGGCGTGGCGTTTCCTAAATTGTCCTGATCAATCGCACTGCGCAGCATATGCTCAGCAACTTTAGTTTGACCAGTGGCAAACAAAATCGCCGCCTCTTCCAACAGCGGCACCGACTCAATCTGCGCCATTGGCGCTGCTTGTAAATCGGTATGGCCAAGAATAAGTTCCGTGGTTTGCATGCCGAGCGCAACGGTACTTTGAAAATCTGTTGCGACAAAATCGGTGTGAAATTGATTTGGAGCGGTGCGGGTTAGCGGCGTATCGTTAACAACTTTAGAGGGTACAGATTTGGGTCTGCCCATATCGCGCGACATTTCAAATTCAATCGCATCGATTTTTCTTTCGGTGGCACGCGCGATATGCTTTTTCTCGGTCATCGCATGTGTCAAGGCCTCGTCATCTTGGACTTGTCCAATGACGGTATTTTGACCCTTCACTCGCGATTTTTTAGAAGCTGGTTTTTCAGAGTTTGTTTGCTCTTCACGACCAGGCTTCTTTCCGAAAAGCTTAAAAATCCCCACGGCAACCTAACTTTTGATTAAATGATGCAAAAATCTTGTCCGATCAATCTTGTAAACAGACCAGCTTGTACTCGTTTTTGAAATGCTTCAAATCAAGATTCGATAACTAATTCTAAGTATAGTCGGAAATCGAGCAGTTTTGCTCACTTAGCACACCGGAAAACAAAAGCGATTTGAAAATTTTTGTATCAAAATCTGATATTGGACAAAAAATCTGTCGAGCTCAGCGAAATCACTCCAAGAAAAGCATTCGAGTACATCAGCATTGCCAATAATTTGAGCACTCATTAGAACAAGCGTTCAATACAAAAAACAATAGAGAAAAATACTTATCACTACTTGCTTATCTTGCTTAGCCCCACGTAAATGTAGGGGAAAGCCCAGGCCTCCCCCGCACGTCAAACTTCCGCAGAAATCTCAATCTAGAAATTAACGCGCATACCTGCAATAAATCCACGCATAGGTTGTGGCACTGTCTCTTTCAATACGGAAGTCGCCAATCGAATATCTTGGTTCAATAAATTCTTCACTTGCGCGAACCAAGTGATCTGCGTATTCATATACGGATGAGTATAGGTAACATTCAAATCGACTTTCGTAAAAGACGGTGTCACATAAGTTTCCGAAGTTGCTAAACGATCTTGTTTTTGCGCGTGTAATACGCTGATTGTGTTACGCCACGGTCCGCTACGATAACCGAGATCGACTCCTATACGATTCGCTGGCTGCAAAGGCAAACTGCCACGTGCGGACAAAGTCCCGCGCGATGTATCTGCGAATCCACGAATAGAAAATCCTTCACCAAATTGGTTATATGAAATCTCAGCTTCACCACCACGAATTGTTGCTTTCGCTTGCTTCCAAAAACGCTGCGTAAATTCACCATCAGGATCTTCATGTCCTTCTTCATCGACACGTAGGCCGTCAATTTCGCCAAATACATAATTATCGACTTTATTCACAAACGCATTGATCTTCCATTGCACCAAGCCTGATGTCTTTTGCAAACTCAACTCAAGATTTCTTGATTTCTCACTCTTTAATTGATGATTACCAATGTCAAAAGTTAAGGTCGATTCATGCGGTCCGTTTGAATACAACTCTTCGGTGGTTGGTGCGCGCTGTGCTGTGGACAAGCTGGTCACAACCGCATAACCATTCGCAACTGGGATCAAGCCACCGACAGAAAACGAATGTAAATTAAATTCGCGCTGAGGCAAATTAAACTCGGCTTTTGGTTGACGCTTCACTTGTTCGATGCGACCACCACCACTAAGTGTCACGGGGCCAAAGTTCTTTTGTTCTACCAAGAAGACAGCATTAGAAGTGCTACGTGTGGTTGGCACCGTATCGGCACGACCAGTTTCGGCAGACAATGCAGAAAAGTTCGCATGTTCAGTCTGAACACCAAGACTGCCTTCCCAGCCATTCCAATTTGTATGAGACAAACTTGTACGGGTTTCCAAGGTACGGTTTTTGAAATTGGTTGCTGGCGTGCCGTCTTGTAGTTTCTCGGTATGTTGATAATCGGTTGAACCTAATTTAAATTTAAATGTATCAAACGCCAAAAAAGGTTTGAAGACCGCGGCATCTATATCAAAACGGGTTTGATCGAGATCGATATACGACATTTCCTCGGTAGGGATACCGTACACATCCTGCATGTTTTGTATCGACGCACCAATATGCCCCCATGGTTTGATCAAAGTCGCTCCAAATCCCAAGCTATGTTCACGCGTAAAGCTATTGGATAGACGTCCTTTCATTTCGCCTTCACCGTGCGCATCTGCAAACCCAGGAATCTTATAGTCTTTGGTATCACGACTATTACCGTCTAAGTGCAATGCGATATCGTTGATGGAGCCATCCAAGAAAAATGAAGCGCTTTTTTCGGCGTTCACACCAACGTATTTCACTTCAAACTCACCGTTTAACTGTTTGCTTAAACTAGTCGGAATGCGTCCGTCGACGACATTCACTAAACCGCCAATCGCACCGCTTCCATACAACAGTGCTGCCGGACCACGCAAAATTTCGATTTGTTGCGAACTTGCGGTTTCGCTTGCGACAGCGTGGTCGTTAGATAAACCAGAAACATCGGCTACCGTCATTCCGTTTTGCAAAATCTTTACGCGCGGCCCTTCCAAACCACGAATAATCGGGCGCGATGCACCAGCACCGAAACCAGAAGCACTCACCCCCAATTCACTGCCTAAAGTTTCGCCCAAGGAGCTTCCGATCTTCGAACGCAACTCAGAACCTGACAAGATCTTTGTCGGGCTCAAAATCTGCAAACTTTCTTCTTTCCCCAAGGGATTGGCGGAAACAGTCACAGTGGTGGTCGATTGCGCTTGTGCGCTGAATGGTGCGAATGCTGCACAAACGGCAGCGGCTAACAAAGTGCGTTGTAATAACATAGGAATTCCTGAAAACAAATAGCGAAAAGCGTCAATATGAGGACTCGTGGTCAACAATATGACTTTAAAAAAATAGTCTTAACAGCTTGTTTTCAGAAAGGTGGGGCGCGACTAGAAAAGTTGGCATAAAACGAGGCTAACCAGACGGGTTGACTCTCCTGCACGGCAGGAAAATCAGGCAAAGCGGTCGCCAACAATATAAGAACACTGTGCTGCAAACCATCGCTAATGCAAGCTGCATCAAATAGCAGACAAGAATGCAGGCTCGATTCATTGGCATTACTGAGTTTTTGAATGCCCAGATACTGGCTACCATCGGAAGCCAAGGACATCACCTCACCAGTATTAGTACTGATATGTGACATCCGATGCGCAAAGCCCAGCCATTGTGCTGACAATAACACGAGCAACATGGTCCATAGCAGGACAATGGCTTTAAGTCGTCGGTGTTTTATCGTCAAGTCGGACATGCGGTTTATGCAAAGTAGTGCGATTATTCCAAAAATATGTTTGCGGATTTTACCGTAATCAGAAAAAGAAGCTCAACTGGCGTAAATTTACGCCGAGCGCGGTTCTTGGCATTCGACTACATTTTTGCAATGAAGTTGCAGCTATCGAATAAAAAAATGCGCAGTGAATTCTGCGCATTCTTTGATTAACCAGCTTCATCAACCAGTGAACTGGCTTAGTCACCGTACAATTTTTGCTTTAACTCACGGCGTTGTTGCGCTTCTAAAGAAAGCGTTGCCGTTGGACGTGCCATTAAGCGAGGAACACCAATTGGTTCGCCAGTTTCTTCGCACCAGCCATATTCGCCAGCATCAATTGCGGCAATCGACTGCTGCACTTTACGCAACAATTTACGTTCACGATCACGGGTACGCAATTCTAAAGAATGTTCTTCCTCGATCGTGGCGCGATCTGCTGGATCTGGTACTAAGACCGTTTCACGCAAATGCTCAGTCGTTTCGTCGGCATTCTTCAGCAAATCTTTTTCAAGTTGTTGCAGACGGGCTTTGAAAAACGCCAATTGTGCGTCATTCATGTAGTCCTTCTCGCCCATCTTCAAGATTTCTTCTTCTGTGAGGAGGGCTGCAGGAGCACCAGCAGGTGCTGTTGATTTAGATGATTTAGTTGCCACTTCGCTTACTTTCGATACAACAGGTTAATATACGCAAGTGCGGCCGAACACTCTTCTTTATTGGAATGTTGCTACCGACACTTTCCCTCAAGGACAAGTATATAGCGTGCTTGTTCCGCATACAAATCTATTCAATCAAGACAGAAAAGCGTCTGTTTCAATTCAATAGGGCGCTAGTTTATACCAAACATTGCTCCAAACCTTGAATAAAAATCTCTTTCGGTAAATTTTTACCAATAAAGACCATTTTACTTTCTTTGATTTCATCTTCCGCCCATTTTCCTCCTATGTCAGTACCCATAATTTGGTGTACCCCTTGGAAAATGACCTTGCGATCAGCGTGTTCCATATACAACACTCCTTTATAACGAAGCATGCGTGGACCATACACTTGGACCAATCCACCAAGATAATAATCTAGCTTTTCGGTATTAAAAGGACGGGTAGTTTTATAGACAAAGGCCGCAACTTCATCAGAGTGACGTGCATGATGGTGGTCATGATGCGCATGTGTACAATCATCGTGACAATGTTCGTCATGATGATGTTCGTGATCGTGATGTTCTTCTGCTGCCAAAAAATCTGGGTCAAGCTCTAACTTTGCATTTAAATTAAAGCCTTTCAAATCCAGCACTTCGCTAATGGCGATTTTGCCAAAATCAACCGCCTTGATTGGCGCACGTGGATTCATTCGAATAATGCGATTCTTTAACAAGGCTAATTCTTCAGCACTCACTAAATCTGCTTTGGATAACAAAATCTTGTCAGCAAAACCGATCTGCCGCTGCGCTTCTTCATGTTCGTCTAACTGCATCATGCCATGTTTGGCATCGACCACGGTCACTACCGCATCGAGCATGTAATGCAAACCAACTTCTTCATCCACGAAGAAAGTCTGTGCCACTGGACCAGGATTTGCCAAGCCGGTAGTTTCAATAATAATGCGATCAAATTGCAATTCACCTGCATTTCTTCTTTGCGTTAAGGTATTCAAGGCGACGATCAAATCCCCGCGCACCGTGCAGCAAATACAGCCATTATTCATTTCGATAATTTGCTCATTGCTGTCTTGCACCAAGATTTCATTATCAATATTTTCTTGGCCAAACTCGTTTTCTATCACGGCGATCTTATAGCCGTGCTGCTCTTGCAGAATGCGATTTAACAATGTCGTTTTGCCAGCACCAAGAAAGCCGGTCAGTATGGTCGTTGGAATTAATGCCATGATGAATGTCGATAATTGAGATGAAATTACGCTGCACTACATTGATCACACCATCCTTTGATGGTGACTTCAATATCGTGACTTTGAAATCCTTTAAGCGCTGTCGAGGCTAAGGTTTCCTGCAGTTGGTCGCGCAAGCTGTGATTCGTATCGGGCTGCTCTAGACAAAACACTTTGGCACAGCGTGTACACTTAAAATGCCCATGATGATGTTGCGCATGAGCACCTGCGACATGCGTGCTCGTGGTTTGTGCCATTTCACTACCCGCGCTAAAACGAAAGACACGATCATCACTAGCAATCTTGTGCGCTAAACCAGCTTCCGTCAGACAATCGAGCGCACGATACAAGGTAACTCTATCCATTTGCGGCATCGCGTCTTGCATTTCTGTGTGCGACATGGCGCGATGTTGAGCACACAACAAAGCCAATACTTCTAATCTCGCTTGCGTCACGCGCACCTGTGCAGCGCGAAGTTTGGCCTCGATTTCAGCCATATCAGCTTTATCTGAAATTGGCACAATAGGAATACTTTGCTTAGTTTTCATGCGGGTCTTTTACTTACATTAAGCTTGCGAATTGCTTGCTGATTACTTATGTGTGATTTGCTTGCGTAGTTTGTTGATTTTTTCCCTTTGCAGTTCACAATCAACTTCCTCAAAATGCGAATAAGAGTTTCCAACATTATGCCTTAATGCAATTGAGTTGCAAAATCAACGCTGATATTTTGTGCATTCGGCACGCTCAATTTGATATCGAGAGACTAAGAACTACAAATCAAAATGCTTAAATCTAAATATCCACCGGATCAATTTCCACCCCCCACTTCACACGCGTCTTCAGTGCGCGCAAATCAGCAATCCATACTTTGAGAAAAGCCTGCAAGGCCGGACGTGAGCTTGATTCGATCAATAACTGGGCGCGATCAACATTATGTACCCTTGTCATCGTCATCGGAATTGGATCATTGATCGTGATTCCCGCATGCGGTGTGCAATTTGCCGCCTCTTTCAAAAACAAAATTGCCGTTTCCAATTCTTTCGCTTCGGCACGAAATAAAGCTTGATAAATAAATGGCGGCATCGCTGCTTGTTGACGTTCTTCTAAAAGATCATCCGCAAACCCCTGATAATTATGCGCCATCAAAGCGTGATACAAAGGATGATCTGGATAACGCGTCTGTATCAGCACCTCGCTTGCATTGCCCCCCTCTTTTTGCGCAGCACGTCCAGCACGCCCAGCCACCTGCATCAATTGCGCAAACAAGCGTTCACTGGCACGAAAATCTTGAGAAAACAACGCACTATCGGGATTCAGTGCCGCCACTAGGGTAAGATTTTTAAAGTCATGCCCTTTTGCCACCATTTGAGTACCAATCAAAATATCCACTTCACCGCGATGCACGGTATCAAACGCAGCTTCGGCGCTGCCTTTGAGTCGGGTTGAATCAGCATCAATCCGAAAAACTCGGGCTTCCGGGAAAATCGCTTGTAAGCCTTCTTCTAATCTTTGCGTGCCACGCCCCAGTGGTTGCAAATCGACATTGCCACAAGTTGGGCAAGCGCGCGGAATTCTTTGCTCCAGACCACAATGATGGCAGCGCAATTTCTTGTCCAACTTATGCATGACCAAATGCGCGGTACAACGCGTGCAATTGCTAATCCAACCACAGGCATCGCAATGAATCACGGGCGCATAACCACGACGATTCAAAAACAGTAGTGATTGCTCACCTTTCTCTAAACGCTGTCGAATCGCTGACACTAATCTCTGCGTTAAACCCTCGGAAGGCTTTTCTCTTTCCGTATTAATAATCTTAACGACCGGCAAAACAGCGGACTGCACAGCGCGCTCAGTTAGCTCTAGTTTTTGATAACGCCCAGCTTTGGCGTGCTGCCAGGTTTCCAAGGATGGTGTAGCGGAACCCAACACCACCGGAATGCCTAGTTGGTGTGCCCGCCACACAGCCAAATCGCGGGCAGAATAGCGCAGACCTTCTTGTTGTTTATAAGAAGGATCATGTTCCTCGTCGATCACGATCAATCTAAGATGTGGCAAAGACGACAAAATGGCCAATCGGGTGCCGAGAATAATTCTCGCCTGACCAGTGTGCGCGGCCAACCAATGGAGTAGGCGCTCACCTTCTGCCATACCGCTGTGTAAAGTTGCGATCTGCAAACCCGGAAACCGACCACGAATATTGCTTTCTAATTGCGGTGTCAAATTAATCTCGGGAACCAAAATCAAGACTTGTGCTTGTTGATTCTGCGCCAACACCCGTGCTGCTGTTTGCAAATAAACTTCGGTTTTACCACTGCCAGTCACGCCATGTAACAAATATGCTGCAAATGCGGTTTTGGCAGAAATAGTATCCACCGCATTCTGCTGCTGTACATTTAAGGCAGGCTCTTGAACCGCGCGTGCATCCTGCGCTGCAGTCAGCTTTGCTAACTTTTTTAAATTGCGTTCCAGTGAAGTTGCTTTCGGCACACGCAAGTTTTTGGGCAATGCCGGAATCGCGACCTCACCTAAAGGCCGTTGATAGTAATCGGCGGCGAATCGACATAAATCTATCCATCGGCTATCCAATGCGGGACATTGATGGCGCACTGCCAGTACCGACTTGATTTTGTCGGCAGGAACGTCAGTCTGCGTTGTTACTGCCAAAATTAGACCAGCGATTTCTTGCCGTCCAAACGGCACCAAGGCGATTTGCCCAACTTGTGGCAAAGGAGCATCCGCAACCGGCTCCCAACGGTAATCAAATAACCTGTCAAGAGGGGTATCTAAAGCAATAGTGAGGTAAATAGGTTCCACGAACTTAATGTAAGGCTTGAGGTAATGCGCTAACTATCGGTTTCATAAGCTCTTTTTACTCTATCCACACAAACTGTGGATAACTTTGTGGACAAAGGTATCTTGACAAGCCGCCAACCTAGTCTCTATGCGGGTTTCAACAGAATGCACAATTGCGATGCACAAAAAAATCTGTTTATAAACAACGACTTAGAAAAAACAGTTTGAAGCAAAAAACAAATTTTCATATTATTTTTTCGTGTGTCTTTTTTGTGAATAACTACTAAAAAATCTAGTCCTAAACCAGACTTATCCACCGCGAAATTACTTGTTCTATCCACGATTATGTTCGCGAAGCCGCATGAGTATTATGTTTTGCACAGCAACATGACGAAACTTCAAGCTTACACATTCAATATGGCTTTTCAGCACTAATGCTGCTTGAAAATCCTACACAAAACCCAGGCAGCACTTTCGATCCAAACACACACCATTCCCAAACCACTTGAACCACGACCTTGTTTAAACTCAATAATTTCACAAGGTCGAAGACCAATCATCAGCAGATCAGGAGGCTTGTCGTTGTTGACGACTCACTTCATGCACAGTTTCAACCAAGACACTGACCGCATCCGGTGAAGTAAATTGCGAGATACCATGTCCCAAATTGAAAACATGTCCATGACCCGCACTAGGTTTGCCATAAGAATGCAAAGCTGCTGTGACCTCTTTACGAATTTGATCAGGCTCAGCGAATAAGACGGCTGGGTCGAGATTGCCTTGCAATGCTACTTTGTCACCGACACGCGCACGTGCCTGACCAAGATTCACAGTCCAATCCAAGCCCAAGGCATCAGCGCCAATATTCGCGATATCTTCTAACCACAGACCACCGCCTTTGGTGAACACGATACAAGGAATGCGCTTGCCATCTTTTTCTTTTTGCAATTTGCTGACCACATCTTGCATGTACTTCAATGAAAAACGTTGATATGCCCCGTCTGCCAAAGCACCGCCCCAGCTATCAAAAATCATCACCGCCTGCGCACCTGCATCGATCTGTGCATTCAAATAGGTCGCCACCGCTTCCGCATTTAAAGTCAAAATGCGATCCATCAAATCAGGACGCTTGTACATCAAAGTCTTCACACCATGAAACTCGCGCGAACCCTGCCCTTCCACCATATAACAAGCCAAAGTCCATGGGCTGCCAGAAAAACCGATCAAAGGAACACGTCCATCCAAAGTACGACGGATCTGCGTCACGGCATCAAACACATATTGCAAGCTGCCCTCTTCTGGCACTTTCAAATCCAAAATAGATTTTTCATCCTTCAAAGGACGTTCAAACTTCGGACCTTCGCCTTCTTCAAAATACAAACCCAAGCCCATCGCATCAGGCACGGTCAAAATATCTGAAAACAAAATCGCCGCGTCGAGCTTGAAGCGATCTAATGGTTGGATCGTTACTTCCGTCGCAAAATCAGGATTTTTCGCCAAGCTCATAAACGAACCCGCCCCCTTACGCGTAGCACGATATTCCGGCAAATAACGCCCCGCCTGACGCATCAGCCACAAGGGTGTGTACTCGGTTTCTTGACGCATTAAAGCGCGTAAAAAGGTATCGTTTTTAAGCGGAGCAAATTGGTTAGACATAGCGTGCTTTCACAGAGCAATATAGGTAATCCGCTATTATCCCTGATCTCAGCCCAAACCGCATACGTAAAATGTCAAAGGAGGTGCGGGTGCTCCGAATGCCAAGGAAAGATAAAGATTCGCCCTAACCACTCTGCCCCACAAGACGCTCCGACATCACATGCATTGTTCGCTTGACTCGACCAAACGGCTTGATAGAATGGCCATCTTTATCAGTGACGGTTTTCATAGAAAATTTAATACTAATTAAATATGTAGTGGATTCCTGAAGAGCCCTGCTAGAAAAGGGTTTCACGAATATTTATTGAATTTTTTATGCGAACTGTGTCGGGTTTATTCGACGAACTGTCGCGGAAAACACGTTATGCATCATGAAATTTAGAGTAGCGACGACATCAGGTGGTGAGGTAATTTTCGAAGGTCATTCGAAAACCGATCTACCCATTTACTACGGTGCTACGCAGGAAACTGGTTTGTGGCGGATTTGCATTCCTAAATTTGAAGATTTCTTGGTGTCGGAGCTTGCAAACTTATCCTTCGGAAGTTCCATAGAAGAGTTTGTTTTTGGTTTAGAGATTGCAGAGCTTGAGGAGTGGGGGCGTTGGTTCAAAGACACTCGCGATTTTATGTCCTTTCGTCCGAAGACCAAGCAACTTATTTCTGTTGGACAGATTGAATGGAAAGACGTAAAGGATCTGTCGATTGAAGAACAATTGATTAAGTTAAATACTGCATTAATTGTTGCGGTGGAACGCATCGAAAATGCTAAAAGAAAGCCGAAAGATTTTGATTGCCAAAGTTTCGCTGCTACGATCAAAAGCATTTTGCCGCGTTGCACATCAGAAATGGTGGCTGTCTGATGCATAACAAATCGTTCGAAAAGCGCGCGCAAATTAGCCTTTTTTCGAATTTACGTTTCGAGGCGCGCGCCTCTCAACTCAATCGTTCTGTGTCTTGGATCACCCATGCAAATGATAAAAAAATTCTTCTTGACCTTCTTTAAGTACCTTAGCCCTGTGGTCTTGCTACTTTTGCCGCTTATGGCACTCTATGGCTTTCTATATCCTTGGCCAGAAGCGAAGACGGCTCTATCCAAATACCACGGAGAAATGGTTTTTCTTTCTGGAATGAAATCTGAATATAGTGGCTCTTATGAAAAACGTTCAAATACATATCTGATTATCAAGGCAGATCCAATTTCATCTGAGACAGTGACCGTCACAACCGATTCAAATGGGATGTATGAGGTAACGCAAGAAGATGGGGGCTTACTAAGCATTCTATTTCTCTATGCAGCAATGATTTTCTCGCTATGGTGGTTTTGGATCAAGAAACGCAACATAACAGAACGGTCGTCTGGGGCTCAATAATGACGTCCGCACTCTTCATTAGGTCCTAGGAAATCATCTGCACAAATACATCGGAATGGCGATCGTCTTTGCACTTACCCTTGCGACCGACCATTGGTTCGGCGCTATCGGTGTCACGCGATTCTTTGGTCTGTTTTTCCTGTGTGCTTGCCTGTACGGCTGCTTTGCTCCAAGAATCACAATCTCTGCAGGGAACATCGAAATTGGGAAGCTGACTGGCTGGAGTAAGGTGTTTGCGCTAGTACCGCTTAGCGCCGTAGGGCTGATGCTAGTTCTCTATGCTCCGGCAATCACATGCGTATCAAGCAAGTACAAGCATCTCTGTGCGTAGCCAACACAAAATGCAATAGGTCGCTCTTGTGCAAAAGCCGCGGCATAAACCGTCGGCAGGCTGCCGTTTTCGGCTCAATTTCTACGTTGAGGCTGTATTTTTAGTCCTTCAACCACAAAAAAATTCCCAAACGATGTAAACGACCTCAACGAGGTATACGTTCAAACCTCAACCGACGAGGAGGGAGTATGGCACGATTCAAAGTCATCGATCGACAACCACGATTTATTCCGATCGATTTACAGGCGCAGTTGACACCAGGTAGTTTTGAGTTTGCTTTGGATTACCTCATCGATCAAGAAATTGATTGTGCTGCCATCGTGGCTCGCTATCGCAACGATGAAACAGGCGCACCTGCTTATGATCCTACTGTGATGTTAAAGATCATCCTGCTCGCGTACAGTCGAGGGATGAATTCAAGCCGGGCGATTGAACGTGCTTGTCGTGAGAATGTCCTGTTCATGGCGATCTCGGGTGACAGCGCGCCACAGTTCACGACGATCGCCAAATTCATTCGCGAATTGGAAAAAGAAATTGCGCAGCTCTTCACCCAAGTACTGATGATTTGTCAGCGTCAGGGTTTGATTGGTGGGCAGATGTTTGCGATTGATGGTGTGAAGCTCCCTAGCAATGCATCCAAACAGCGCAGTGGAACACATGCTGAACTCGCACATGAGGCAGACCGCATGGAAAAGGCGATCAAGCGGATCATGGCGTCGCACCAAGGTAACGATCAAGAGTCATCAGAGATCAACAAACGGGAGCAAAAACAGATTCGCAAACTACAACATGAAGCGTCACGCATTCGCACATTTTTGGCGACGAATGCAGAACGTAAAAGCGAAAAAGGCAGCATTCGTAAAAGTAATGTGACCGACAATGAAAGCGCCAAGATGGCTACCTCCAAAGGCGTCATTCAAGGCTACACCGCGGTTGCAGCGGTCGATAGTCAAGATCAGATTATCGTGGCTGCGCAAGCGCACAGTTCGGGCAGTGAGCAAAGTATTCTGCTACCGATGATTGAACAAACAACCCAAGTTCGACAACGCGATACCGTGATTACCGCTGACGCAGGCTACCATAGCGAAGCAAATGTGAAAGCATTGTTTGAGCAAGGTATTCCTGCGCTGATTGCCGATGGTCTTATGCGCAGACGTGATGAACGTTTTAAAGAACAAAGTAAATACAAACAATTGCCCGACCCATTGTGGAATAAAGCGAATCCCAACCAAGAACGAAAAGGCCTTTTTAGGCCAAGCGATTTTACGCATCTCGTTGAAGAGAATTGTGCCATTTGTCCTGCAGGAAAGCGCCTTTACAGCAATGGTAGTCATTGCACCGTGAATGGGAGGCAGCACCATAAATTCACTGGTGCAAAACGCGATTGCCTGCCATGTGAACTTCGTCAACAGTGCTTGCGGACACCGGACAAAACACAGGTGCGACAAGTAGCGATCTTCCATAAGAATCAAGTGTCACCGATGCGCTATACCGAAGCAATGAAGCAACGAATCGATAGCGTCGAAGGTCGCAAACAATACAGTAGAAGACTCGCAACCGTCGAACCTGTATTTGGCAATCTTCGTTATAACAAAAAGCTCGATCGCTTTACGCTGCGTGGGCAAAAGAAAGTGAATACGCAATGGCATCTGTACTGCCTGGTTCATAACATCGAAAAATTAGCGCATCATCGATACGCGATGTGAACAAAGAGGTCGAGAAGAAAGCTCAAGTCGCCTCCCCGTACTTGCCTTAGATAGCCGCTTTGTGGCACATTGCCGCTTATGAAATTAATTTTTACTAATCCTATGAAAAATCCAGAGACGCCAGCGCATGCTTTGCTTGGTTTTTGGGTTTTTATACAGCTTCGTTAGACTATGTAACACGTGTATGACAGCAACACCCAACTTTGACGCCTCCGCATAAATTGAATGAGGACATCATGCCTTTAGCAAAACCACTTTTATCGTCACTATTTCTTGGACTGCCCATCTCGATGGCAATGACAGTCGACATGATTCCTACCGAGATCATACAAGTCGGTACTTTTCACAAGGGTGAAGTACCCAATGTGGCAGGTCGAAATTGGTTCGCTTTAATGGTCAATGGCGAACGTGCTGAACTAAAGACCGGTACGCCTACGATCAAGACGATGTTTGACAGCATGAAGTGGCTAAGTTGCCTCGATAAGGGTGTTGAGATTTATTGCGGGGGGACAGATTTTCTGAAAATAGATCTAACAAGATTCCTTTACCACTCCCTCGCTGAACTAAACAGACTAAAAGAGTAATCCATGTCCGACATTTATGACGAATTTATAGGCAAAAAACCTCGTTGCTTTGGCACATTTACGCTGGTTGATGCGACAAATGCCAAATCAGATTGGGCTGTTTCAAAAGAATTTTTGAGCAAACAGATCTTGTGTTCTTGCGGCAATCCAATGCTGCATGTGTTCGCCTCACACAATGGGAAAATGCATTTAGCCCCCATCGTTCTTGCTTGCCCTGTTTGTGAAAAAAGAGAAGAGATATTCTCACCCGACAAACATGGTTGGGACGGAATGAATGGCGACAATTGTGCAAAAGTAGGCACGCTCGAGCCCAAGCGTATCCAAGATAATCCAAGCAAAATTGTTGTTGAATATTCGTATCAAGGTATTGAAAACTACGAGGATCTGATCGAAGACGAGATAGAAAATCCTGAAGATTACTTTGATGTTTTCAATCTATTTACGATGGATGAGACTGGCAATCTCGAAGAAATCGTTTGCTATGAATGTGCCTAGATTTATCAAAACGAATCGGCATGATAAAAAGTGATTCCATGCCAATTGGGCGCAAAACGCTGTGGTGGCTCAATTGAATACGAGGCTCAACACTTAGCTGTCTTGCGCTTCTTACCCACACTTCCGCGCTGACTAACTTTATCGATGTAATCTGGTGCAAATGGAATTTTGCAGGCGGTTTCACCCATATCAACATTGACTTGACCTATTCGCCGACCAGCTTCTAAAGCCTGCTTGCTTAACTCGACAACATACGAGCCAAGAGCAATTACAAAGCCATTCATACAATAAGGCACGCGATTTGGTGCTTGGTGGATGTCGCTCTCGACACGCTTGAGTAGCGTATGCAATAAGCGCAAATCTAATTGACTATCTGCTGTCACAGCAACATAACTACTCAATACATTCCAGCCCGTCGCTGCGATTTCTGGATTAGGGGAATCGATCCAAGTGAGTGCTAATGGCATTGCATGTGGGCTTTCTGCGGTCACCCACGCCACGCTGTATTCGCGTATGCCGTGCGAATTGGCGTTTTCAACCCAATGCTGTAATTGCGCTTCTGTCATTTTGCTGCCATCGGCTAGCAAACCCGCCATGTACTGCGCGTCATAAATGCCGGTATCAAATAAGGCGCAAGCAAATCCCAAATCATTTTTGTATGGCTTCATCAGCTTCTTCATCTCATCGATCTTGACACCAAGGATGGGCTCTTGCGCGCCATGCTTCAACATCGTATTGCGATAAGAATCGAGCCCCAAGGATTGGAGCTGTGCGACGACCTGTTGGACTGCATCACTTGTATTCATTTATCCACCTTTTGAAGCCGTTTGATTCAAGACTAGCGCTTAGCTTATCAGAATCGTGTCTGACAACAAGCTAGTACACCTGAATTTCAACAAGGGCTATACTCTGTTCGCGTTGTTTTCGACCAACGCGCAACTTCAACAAAAGATTCAAGAGGACATCTGTGAGTGTGAATGCCAAAGCTAATCAACGACCAATCGTTAATCTCGCACTACAAGGTGGCGGTTCACACGGTGCATTTACTTGGGGCGTATTGGATAGCTTATTAGACGACGGACAGATTCAGTTTGAAGGCATCAGTGGCACCAGCGCTGGTGCGATGAATGCGGTCGCGATGGCGCATGGCTTTGCGCTTGCCGATAAAAAATCTGATCTAGCAAAGCGCGAAGCAGCGCGGCAATCACTCAAAGATTTTTGGGATGGCGTGATTCAGATGGGCGCTTTATCAAATAGCCTGGTGCAAGCGCAACGCGTACCGTTCGATATGATATTTGGCGGCATGGCAGCGCTGGTCGGCGCACCCTCGCCTGCGCAACTCATCTCAGAATCGATAGGCAGTATGTGGAGCAACGCGGTCTCGCCGTATCAAAGCAATCCTTTAGATATCAATCCCTTAAAAGCTTTTCTACAAAACCACATCGATTTTGAGCGTGTAGCAAACTGCAAATTGATGAAAGTGTTTGTAGTAGCCACCAAGGTCAGCAATGGCAAAGCCGAGATTTTTAGCGGCAAGCGTTTGACTGCCGACGCACTGATGGCATCTGCCTGTCTGCCCACGGTATTTCAAGCGGTCGAGATCGAAGGTGAGCATTATTGGGATGGCGGCTATTCCGGTAACCCAGCAATTCATCCCTTAATTTACGAATGCAAAAGCCGCGACGTGATGCTGGTACAAATCAATCCTATCCATCGCGACAGTTTGCCAAAAACGTCGAGCGATATTTTGGACAGACTCAACGAAATGACCTTTAACGCCGCCCTCATCGCAGAAATGCGCGCGATTGATTTTGTGAAACGCCTACTAGCGGAAGGCAAGCTAGACCCGACGCGCTACAAAGACGTCCTCATGCATCGCATCGACGGCGGCGAAGAACTCGAAGCCTATTCCGCTGCCAGTAAATCTCAAACGGATGCGCATTTAATTTACCAATTACGTGATCTTGGAAAAACCTGCGCCGAGCAATGGTTGCAAACCCAAAGACAGCATCTAGGCGTGTCGTGCAGTGTGAATATTGCGCGTGATTATTTGGATGACTTGCGGGTGCCAGTTGAAGGAGGATAACATTAACAGGCGTTTTAACCTCAAGCGATCACCTATACGCCATTCTGTTTTCTCTTCTTTCGAGAAATCCGATTTCTAAGTCTTCCAAGTACAAAAGTCTTTTTATCGCATTCTTGATTGGTAGAATTAGTTGGACTTGCTCGTAAATCTTTAATAGAGGAACCGATTAATAGTCCCCCAAAAAACAACCAAATCAAAGCATTTACATAGACGGCATAAGAACCAAAAAAGTGCTTTAAGATTAAATAAAAAGCTTGTGTTCTCCACCGCCCAAAAGAAGAGAAATTGATACAAAGGTTTTTTGCTTAACCATACAATTTTTTACCATTAACAAAAAAGGTACGTACACATTTCAGTAAGACCTAGAGACGTGAAGAAGTGCGCATCATTTTCAAGCCTTATATTCAGGTAAACGATGCCGTAGGACATCATTCAGCATATGACCCGCTTGAATAACCAACTTGAAACAACGGTCACTCTCCTCCACCAAGAATTCCTTAGCCGAAACTTGCATAAATGAAGTTCCATCGTACTCAAACGCTGAAAACATCACCGAATGGCGCTCCGCACGTAACCCTGTCCAATCTTCGTTCATCGACGGAAAAATAATACTTCTATGTTTTGAATGATTGGCAAGAGCGGAAAGATGATGGAAATTAACACCATTTGTAATTTCAATGAGTTTCAGACGTAATGAATTCGCGTCAGAAATTTCCAATGCCTCTTTCCCACAGACGATGCAGTGATCATTCGCTCTTTAATGGGTTTCTGAGTCAAATTAATGGCTAATGAGTAGTAAATTGCGTGAGCTAGTATGTCTGGTAACGTATGAATGCTTTGGATACATGCAATAAGATGCGCTCCAACTTTACGAATGAAGAAATTGAAGTCAGTCGAGAAATTCTCATCGTCGAGATACAGAACTTCAAACAGCGAAGCGTTTTTTAGATGTTCGTTAACGTAAGCATCAATCAGATTCGCCGCATCTTGATAGTGAATCGCAGCGTAAGTCATGCGATCATCTATAGATCGAAGACTGTCCTTTGCAACTAGCAATTGGTCACGACCAAATAAGCGTGCAATATGCTGACGAGTTTCGTTAATATTCCAAGGTTCCATGTGTATCCTAACGCACTATGCAAAGGAGGCCTGCTTACTAGAAGTCCAGTTTTGGCCGTATGTCGAAGCGGCTTTGACCACGATGCTAGGGCACAATTTTTCTTTCTTCGGGCGACAAATACTGGGCATCTGTTGTAATCGGTGCCATACGCTCAAAGATGTCTACTCGTCCTGCGCACGATACTCCAGAAGCGGAAAGCCTCTAATGCTCTGGATTGATGAATAAATATGAAATATTCTTTGTGCGATTTTCTGACCTGTTGTATTTCGAATGCGCATCATCGTCACTTCCAGATCACCTTGAAATTGTGGGTATTTTGACTTGTACTTTGTTGATTCGCGAATAACCCAATCAAAGTCCATTTGAACACATTCGGGAAACTCACACTCTCGAAGTGGAATCAAAGTCAGTATTGACGTAATAAGACGTTTCCTCACATCTCCTTGTCCAATGCAAAGCTGCTCCACCGCAAGATAAACACGCTCCACCACCGCCTCAGCAGCTAATTTATCTTTAAGTGATGCATGTCTTCTAGTGCCAAAATCTTCCATTCAATCCTCGGTGTGGGTATTTAACCTAAATTAGTATGACAAGTTGTAAAAATAACCGACTATAAAAAAAACTGGCAATTTATTTAATTCGTCTGAAAGTCCGCATCAGGCTTAGCTTAGTTTAGTAATGCTCAGTAAAGGCTCGATTTAAACATTCGGTCAGAAGTACAGTTAATTCGTACGGTAGTAATTACACGAACACTTCAAATAGCCCCACTCCACATCAACAAAAAACTCCTACTTTCTGTTCAGTTTTATTGTTACGACTAAACAGAATATAAATTGATGATACCCAACACTCAAACACTCACCGTTTCTCTTCCATCACCCCAACTAAATTTCCATCAGGATCACGCACAAATCCTATCCATAGCGCGTGATCGGGCATTTGTGCAGCTAATTGCGGTGGGCGTTCTACTTGAGCGCCGCGCTGGACGATTGCGTTGAAGACGTTTTCTATCTGGTTCACTTTAAAATACAACACGGAATTAGCGCCAACAGGGCCTGCGCCTTGTGGTGTGCTGAGCATAATTCGCACCGAGCCTGCGCGCAGAAATGCTAAGGTTGGTGCGGGGCTGAATAAAAATTCCAGACCAAGCACGTCACGGTAAAACACTAAGGCCTGCGAAACATCGCTGACTGTGATGGCGATTTGGCCAATGTCGGATACTTTGTGTTCCATCGCTCTCTCCTCTGGTTTTGCGCGATTTGTTTTATTCGGTTTGTTTTGTTCGATTTGCTCGTTTAGTGGGCTTGCTTTGACTATTCAGCTTGCACGGACAAGCAAGCGATAATACAAAGTTCGCCACATCGCAACTGTAATCACCAACGTTAAAGCCATCCACAAAGCCGCAATCGCATAGAAAACGGGATCGATATCTGGGCTTGCTGGCGTCTTGCAGTGACCTGATTTGCGTAGGCTACAACGCAATTGCACAGTTTGATTAGCGGGTGGAATCTCATCTGCGACCATCGCATTTTCTAACTTTAAAACCTGTCCATCAGATAGACGAAAAGTGGGGAAAAAGCGTGGTCTACCTGATGATGGATGTGCTGGCCCTACATCGATCAAGATAGCATCAACTGTCTTTAGTCTTCCGAAAACGTAATCGGCGTCATTCTGCCAAAAGGCAGCAACCATCATCAAACAGCCGAGCAAAAATGGCAGCGGGCACAATAGTAGTACAAGTGAGCTAGTGCGTTTTTGATTAGTTTGACGATCGTGCATTGCTCATCCTCGTGAATTCGAATTACACAAAATCTAGTTTCAAACTATCGCCAATCGACACCGCCTGCCATTGTGCGCTGAGTTCCAATAATTTGTTGCGGACGGCTTCAATATCATTTTCATCTAATGCTAAAGGCGTACATTGCCGTGCATGGCAAGTCACTTGATACAGCGCCAGCATATCCGCTGCTTGGCTAATCCAACCAGACCAGCCGTCTGCCTGAAACACTTCCACCAAGCGTTCTACGCCGTCACTCTCGGCGTCGGCTTGCATTTGAAACGAGGCAGCTTCGCCATGCAAAATGCGATTCACAAAACCACGTTTGTGCAAGATGCTTTCGACACCGTAATGCACCATGTCATGCGGAATGATGTCTTGTTTTGGACAATTAATCGTTTCTACCGAAACGCCGTCCAACACCACGTCCATCTGATCGTGCTTGCCCGAGCCCTTTGTAAAAATCAATTGCTTCATTATTCGAAATCGGTCTTTTGTGCGGCGGAAGCCGCAGTTTCTGCACTGTCTTTGCGGTGCTTTTGAATGCTTATCAGCACCCAAACGGTAGTTGGCAAACTAAGCAACATCGTTCCCCAAAAGCCACCGCGCACGATTGGCACTTGTAGATAATGTGCGGTGATTGCACCGATCGCAAAGCCAGCCAATCCAGCCCAAGCGATCTTGCGTTTTTCATGCTGTGCGAATGCCGCTACACTTCTCTGACTGCGTTGATCTTCTCGCTCTTGCGAAGCAGAAGAAATTAAAGCATCCGCCGCTTGTTCTGCCTGAAATTTATCCATGATTCCTAACTCCTTCACGCCTTTGCTGCGAAATGCGCGCGCGCTGCTTGTTCACAATGCGCCCACAAAGCGGGTGATCCGCGTTCAATTATCGGGCCATAGCGTTGTAGCACCATCTCTAAATTAACATTATTTTCAGCCCAAGTACCGCCATTGGTGGCGACATTGATTAGCAAAGGTTGCACGCGATCTAGCGCTTTCGCAAACTTGGCATCGTCGGTGCTGGCAGCTTCGAATTCACACCATAAATCATGTAGCTCGGCGCCTTGCGCTACGGGTAATAAACCAAACAAACGTTTAGCGGCTTGTTGCTCTTGTAGCGCTTGATCTTGCGGCGAAGCACCGCTATGAATCGGCGTGTCACCGACATCCACTTCAACAATGTCGTGAATCAACAGCATCTTGATGACGCGCATTAGATTGACGGGACTATGCGCGTGATCATGTAGCAGCAAAGCATACATCGCTAAATGCCAAGAGTGTTCAGCGCTATTTTCTTTGCGGCTTTGGTCTAACAAAGGGGATTGCCGTATCACCGATTTTAGGCGATCAATCTCACGCAAAAAGTTGAGTTGCTGCAGCATGGGATTGGTTTGCATGGCAATCATCTTGCTTTCACATACAAAGGATTTTATTCTTGGTCGGTAGCACGCGCACCCGCTTTACCAGCATCGCGTTTGCGACGTTGTGAACGTAGACGTGCCGCGGTGCCTGCGCGATATGGATCAACATGGAAAGGAAAACGCTGTTGTGCAGTAAATCCATCCGGCATGTAATCACCAAATACACCATAGTTTTTGGGGAAGCCAGTTTGTCCTTTAATCGCGCTTCCAAACAAATAATCAATAAACGAGAAATGCGCCGCATAGTTTTTATCGATAGCGATCTCGTCGGAGGAATGATGCCAATGATGAAAATCTGGCGTCACGATCACATATTTGAGCGGCCCCCAAGGAAGATGCACATTGGCATGATTAAAGACTGCCTGGAATCCAACGACGATGATATAGACATCCATCACGGTTTTTTCAAAACCAAGCACATACAAACTACCTAAAACCAAAACGCGCGTGACGATCAATTCCAAAATATGCATACGTGACCCCGCTAACCAATCCATCGTCTTGGTGCTGTGATGCACCGCATGGAATCGCCATAAAAATGGTACTTCATGATAAGCGCGATGCGTCCAATACTGCGCCAGATCAGCAACAAAAATACACAGAATCAGTTGCAGTACAAAAGGAATAGCCTGTACTAATTCTTGCAGCGCAGGAATCGCAATCCAACCAAAAATCTTGTGTATCAAGAAGTTGACCGTCAATAAGGCCAGGCCAATGATGAAGTGATTGACCGCAAAATGCACCAAATCGGTTTGCCACTCTTTTCTAAAAATCGGTTGACCACGATATAAAGGGAAAAGCTTTTCTAAGCCGACAAAAATCAAGGTCGAACCTAGCAAATCTAAGATAAACCAATCCAAGCCGATATACGGCGTGTGATCTGGAAAATCGTCAACTGGCACGTGTGATCCGCCTAGTAAGACACTAATTAATACCAGCAAACCCGCGACAGCATTAATGCTGCGAGCACGGTTCAAAATCAAATTCACCAAGCTAATCGATCCAGATAACACCAAGGCGGCGAACATCAAATGACGAATCAAATCAGGGGAATACTGACGCCGTAATTCAGGCGTCGTCAAATACTGCGGAAAATGAAATGCCAACACACCGAGCAGGCACAAAATCGCTAATCCTAATGCCCATACGCCACTAACGATGCCATAGCCTTTTCTGAGTTCACCATCAGCAGCCATCAATTTTGCGGTTTCTTTCGCAGCGCTTGCGATGGCGGCGACGGGCGTGGGTAACTTATCTTGATTCAATTTATCTGTCATAGAAGCGGAATTGAAAATGCGAGATGAATAGTAGAAAAAATCCGCGAGCAATTGGCGACGAATGACACCAGTTCGCGCAGGCGGCTATGGTAAGTCATTTTTTGCAATTTGCACATTATCAAGATTTACGAAAAAACCTTGGTCGCAACAATTATTCAGTGCGGATAAAATTTTATAGAGACGCTTATTCAATTAACGATCAGTCGGGCTCGACCAGAAACACGAATTGAACTACCAAGTTCAGCACTAAAATCAGCGGCAATACAAGAACGCATGCCCATGTCCTCACCTTGCACAAGATCGATATGACCAGCATGGGGCCAAGCTAAGTCACGCAAATAACCGGCAAATGCTGCGCTAGCAGCGCCAGTTGCGGGGTCTTCTAACACCCCTCCAGAAGCAAACGCATTGCGCGTGTGGAACAACTGATTGCTCTCCGCAAACACAAATAAAATCGTCACTAAAGCTTCGCGATTCATCCAAACACGACCTGCCGCCAGATCATAATGCATCGCACTCAATGCAGATCGCGACTTCAACGCCAATACCAAATGATCTGCGCCACCATGAATGCGCGCTGGTGGAATCCGTGGATCGAGATCCGTTTCGTGATATCCAAACATCGCTAATGCTTCAGCAACTAATTGCGGCGAAGCGACCATGCTACGCGTTGGTGGCGATTGTAGTGCGGCAGAAATTCGTCCCGGTTCTGATTTGCCCTCGACCGTAATCACTGCTTGATTCAACTGTAGAGAAAACACGCCATTACCTTGTTGCAATGCCAATGCAGCCCCGAGCGCGATCGTCGCATGACCACAGAATGGTATTTCGGATTCTGGAGAAAAGTAGCGAACACGCCAATCTGCACCGATGGGTACCGCAAATACGGTTTCAGAAAATCCAACTGCAGCCGCGATTTTCTGCATCTCGCTATCGCTTGGAAATTGTTCGGTGATACATACACCTGCAGGATTTCCCCCAACCTCACCGTCAGAAAAAGCAGCGATTTTTTGAACTTGCATCCTTACTCCTGATCTTGAACATGCGAGTGATGATAATCGATTTGCACATTCGACTAAAAGATCGAGTTTCTCATAACAAATTGAAGCCGCCAAATTATTTCAAGCTAGCACGATAACGGTTTGCATATTCATCCGCAGCAAGATTGAATACATTCTGATCCTTACCAATCGCATCCAAGAATTGACTAGATAAGTCGAGCAAGATGTCGAGATTATATTCATCGTCTTCTGATAAGGTTTCTGCCCAAACCCAATCAATCATCGTTGCCCGCACAGCGCGATCGCGTGGATATGAGTCACCAAAAAATGTCATACAAGCTTCGGTGATATCGGCAGCATCTGTTAAACCAATTCTTCGGAAAGCAATAAGCGCTTCTGGTGCCAGCACGCCTGTTGAGTTAGAGAAAAACTGCGGAAACGCACCATTCACTACTTCGGATACTAGCCAATGAGCGGCATATAAATCGCCAACTGCTTGCGGCAATTGGGCAAATTGCGCCAAAAAAGTTTCGGGATTGGTGTAAATATCGATCTGATCCCAAATAGGCTCAAGCAAATCCCAGTAGCTTGCTATGCGCTGCGGATTGCTCACCAGAGCCTCCTACAAGTAGATGCCATAAACGTGACACTGATCGTCGGTAAGATCATCAAATAATAAGTCACGCTGTGACACCAAGTAGACGCTAAATCTCGTCTCATGGAATGCGTTTCAATTGCACCAGTTTGCTATTCCAAGATGCAATCGCCGATTTATCATCTACGCCAGTGACGGTAATATTTACTAAGATGCCCTTGCGCAAATAACTGATCGAGGCAAATGAGGGAGCATCAGCTTTGGCATTGATATGAACCGCTTTATCAGGGTCATTATTCACTGCGGTAAATGTCGTACCCGGTGGATTACTCATTTTTCGGTACATCTCAACCGACGGGGCTGGATTTGCACCCGCATCAATCCAAATTTTTGGCCCGTCTGAACTATACACACATGCCTTTCCCAATATTCCGCGCTCTGGCACGCCCGCTTTAAAAGGATGCCCGAAATGTTTAGACAAATACTCGGGCTCAAACGGGCATTGTGCAGCGGTCGGTGCCTGTGCCGCAGCATAAGCAGCGCAATTTATTAGTGCGGTAAAAACCAAGATATGCTTCATCACTTTGATTCTCCTTTTCGTTTAGCTGATCTAGTTGAAACGGTTGGATATGGTTCACGAAACATTGTGCTCGAAGAAAAGTTTCTCGACAAGCACAATGAGAATTTTCAGTTTTTCTTAGCAAAAAACTTCTCGCCTAAATTCAATCCGACCACCTTACCTTCTTTCATCACGTAAGTCAGAATCTGTCCTCGCCCTAGCAACTCGGTTCTAAATGCGTGTTCATCGGCTTTATAGACTTCGGTATCTGCTTCAGCAATACCCATCTTGAGTATCAGTTGATTGTCTCTAATTTGGCACTGTAAACTTCCCAGTTCATTCTCAAAAATTCCTGAATAAGTGCTCATAGGCTGTGGTAATGGCAATTGTCGCGCTGCGCGTTTTTGCTTCTCGGCGAGCTGTGCTTGCAGCATCTTTGTGTAGTTGCTTTGAAGCTTAGTCTCCGCTTCTAGCCGTTTTGCCTCATGTTCAGGTTCATTCAGCAAACTAGCGTAGATCACATCAACAATATGTTGATTCATCATGCTGGAGAGCGTCCCGCCATTACTCAAAACCACAACGCCAAAACCGCGCTCCGGCATCATCGACATGTGCGCGCTATAACCAGTGAAACCACCTGGGCGCAAATAGACTTTTTGTCCTTTGTATTCAGCGATATCCCAACCGAGTGACCAACCCACGCGTTTCATACCAGCGACGGTACGATTTTGCGTAGCGGTTTGTTTCCAAGCATCTGCCACCAATTCTGGCGGGAAAATCGCTTTTCCTTGCCATTGGCCTTGTTGCAAATGGGCGCCCAACCAAGCAGCTAAATCATTTGCACTGCTGTAAGTGCCGCCAGCGGCGTGCATGTTTTTATCAACTTTTTTCGCCTTACTCACCATAAACGCATCGCCAAAGAATTCATGTCCTTGCGCGATTTTTTGCGGATCTAGTTGCGTCAAACGATTTGCGCTATTACGCATATTCAAAGGGCGAAAAATCGATGCATCGACCAAATCTTGCCACGCTTTTCCGGTGAGATGTTCGAGAATATAGCCAGCAAGCACCGGACCGAGATTGGAATATTCAAAGTTATTTCCAGCAGCAGAGGCAGGATGATGCGACAAGAACGCCAATAACTCCGAGGTCGATTGAAACTCACCCGTAAAAGCAGTTCGATAAGTCACCGGACCATCCCCACTAATACCATGTGTATGATTCAACAGGCGCTCGAGCGTCACTTGTTCTGCATTCACGCTAGGATGAAAACGCAAAGTCGGCATCAATTTTTGCACCGGCGTTGTCATTAAATGCGGATGGGTACGTGCCAGATCAGAGCTGATGTGGGCGGTAAAAGCTTTGGTACTGGAGGCAATATAAAACGGCGTATCTGGTGTCACTGCAACGCTACCACCAATCTGGGTTGTACCAAATCCCTTAGAAAAAATCACTTTGCCATTCGAGACTACCGCTACTGCTAAGCCAGGTGAGAATTGTTCGATCAGCTTGGGATTGAGAGAGCGTTCTAGACTTTCTGTTTCGCTAGACTTGGACGCTAATGCTGAGTTTGTGGACTCAATAGGTGTTGCCGCAAGTACCAAACTCGGTGTAATGCTACTAACTGCCATTACAAACAACATTTTTTGTAGATGATTCATTTCTTTTTCCTCTCGTATGAACATGAAAAAGATAGACTTTCATGCGACGTTCGGCATAACTACATCTGTTTAGCTAATGTCATGCCAGATATTAAAGAAATTGAATCGTAATCGCTGTGGGTAGTGGCGTCAGCGCAAAACCGACGAACTGCATTTTTCGATGAATAGACTGCAAAAGAGACGAAATTTAACTCGGTTCTGGTCGACTGATTAAAAATACCGCGACGGCCAAGAAAAGTAATGCGGCAGCGCCCAGAACCCAGAGATTATTCACGCGCAATAACATCAATGTATAACTCACTATGAGCATCAATATAGCAATGATTTTGCTCTTTCGGGAAACGCTTTTATTGGCCTCCCAGTCGCGCAACATTTTGCCGAACACTGCGTGACGATGTAGCCATTGATGCAAGCGCGGTGAACTTTTTGCAGACAACCAAGCAGCCAATAAGAGGAATGGCACGGTTGGCAATCCGGGAACAAAAATGCCGATGATTGCCAACATTAGGCAGAGGCAAGCCAGAAATGCCAGTAATAAGCGCAAGTATCGCAATGTCGTTTCCCTATTTTTTACGTGCGAGATCTTAGGAAAAATTGCTGATCACTAAAATCAATCAAGTCAATTTAGCCTAGATCCTAACGCCATCAAGTCCACCAACAAGAGAAGCAAGTGAACTAAACAAGAAAGCGAATAATAGCGCAAGGCGCAACAACATCCGAACATTCATGGTAAACCTTCAGCATGTCATTTCTCAATAATTTTATTTCCTACCCCACTCCTCGAAATGCGTGACACAAAACCTTTCGGTATATACAGCGTATTCCCCTCGCCTTCTAAATCAATTTGCTCGACCATTGCGCTATTGCGTATGCTGAGGTCATTGTTGACGCCTGTCACACGTATGCGACCAACTTGATTTTTCTCTGCGATGACAATGTTATTGCTAGTACCTGTGAGATAGACGTTATAACGCCCAGATTTATTAATGATACTGTCAAGCTTGTGTCCATCAATCACGACTTCGTTGCCTCGATCATCGACATGACCACTGCTACCGCAACCCGCGATAATCAAACTTGAGAAGACTAAGGAAAAGCTAATAAGAAGGCGCAACGCACCCCGAGTAACGCCGTCAACAAATGCCAAATAACGCATAAAAATATCCCTCAAAAAAATAGAAATCTATCCGAACTTCGCTGCGGATCTTTCAATGACCAACAACGTGAGACCGCATCATCCTTGCTTGATAAGAGGGAATCGAGAAAGATGCGACCGATCAGCTATTTTTGTGCCTTAGGGACTGTGAATTTGGCGCGAATGGCAAAGTAACGGCATAAAAAAATCCGCCATATTGCTAAGACGGATTCTTCTCAAAACCTTGCTGCGCAAAATGACTTATTTCTTTTGTTGCCCTTCTCCTAGAAAAGCTTTTGCTTCTGCACCAACGCGTATTACGCGAATTTGTCTGAACTCAGTATTGCTATCTATTTTGTTCAAAGTCTCTTGTCCGGCAGTGAGTCTACCGATTACATTGAATTCACTTGTGAATTGACTATCTGCCGTGCCTATCAATAAATGACCTTGCGCATTGATTGCGACCACATGACCCTGTAAGTTAACAGCTTTTTTCGCCATCTCATTCAATACGGTTTCTGGCCATTTACCATGCAAACGAAACTCCCATTTGCCATTAACGATGTTTGCTTGCCCAATCGGTGCAGGTGGCGTGCTTGGACGGGCTGCACCGGGGTTAAATGCAGGCGGTTTAAAGTTTGTTTCGAGCTGAGCAACCAAACGCGCTACATTGGCGGGAGCTAGTTCTGCTTGCAACTCGACTAAAACATTACCTTGATTTGTGACTAGCTCGACGTACAGACCAGACGGCAAGTAATAACCATCGCGGCTCAAGGTTTCTGGCGCATTTGCCACTTCATAGGCCATTAATGCAATAGCGATTGCCGAGTGTTGCTGCGCTTTGGCATAAGGCACGACCTCGTTATAGGTATCCAATAAGGTATGCCAAGTACGACCGTAGACGAAATCTGTTTTGTTCGATGCCGATGGCGTCGGCACACCTTTCATAGAAAATGCCGAGGCATCGGTGCCAGACAAAGCTTCTGCACGTATGCGTGGATAATCACTGGTTTTTAGTTCAAAACCAAATTCACCAGATTGTCCTTGCAAACTTTTGGCGACACGTTCAAATGGTGCTTTCCAAGCACTAGGCACAGTGATGCCTGATATAGCGCCTGGTGCACCATCGCGATTGAGCATCATCACCATCTTATCCATACTTTTTGCGTGTTTCTCGGTAAAGGCGGCTGCACCTAAAATCCCTAGCTCCTCACCTGCCGACGCTAACATCACAATACTACGCTTTGGTTTAGCACCCGCTTTTGCCAATAAACGCATTGCTTCGATTGTCGGCGACATACCTGAGCCATCATCAACAGCGCCAGTTGCGCTATCAAAACTATCTAAATGTGCGCCTATGACAACGTATTCATCGGGTTTCTCTGTCCCCTTAATTCGCGCGACTACATTATGAAAAGCTACTGGACCAGGGAAGAACCAATTGCGAATATCAAATTCTAGTTCTGGCTTTTCGCCCTTTTTTATTTGCTCTTGGATTTCATAGTATTGCGTTGCGTTGAGCTTGATGTCAGGTAAGCTTGGTAATGTTTCCCAAGTAGTTGGTTTTGCATCGAGCAAGGACAGCGGTTCTTTACCCGCTTGCAAAGTACCAAGCGCACCGGCTTCGATTAGTTTTAAGGTGATCGCGTCAGGTTTATATTCTTTTCGACCATCACGTCCCATGCCGCGACTTTCTCCAGCAATCAAGACCCAAGCACCTTTAAATTCTGCCATGCGCGCTTGCGCTTCTGCCACAGTCGCCGGACCTAAGACCGCGGGTCCACGCTGCACACCTTTGGTTCCAGCGGTATAACTTGGTGTGCCAAAACGCAAAGGCTTTTCAACGGGGGTAAGGATTTTGCCAAACCAAGGTCCACGGTTAAAGCCGACACTTTGTTGCCCTGCTTCTTCTAACTCCGCTTCAATTCCCCATTGCTGCATTTGATTTTTGGTCCAACGTGCGGCATGACTGTAGTTATCACTACCCGTCATGCGTCCACCAAAACGATTAGTCAGAATATCTAACCAAGTCATTACTTGGGGATCTTGCGTACCGATTTCGACAATCTTTTTCGATGTCGCATCTTGTGCGGAACTAATCGGACTAAGTCCAATCAAGATACAAAATGCGAGCACGCTAACTCGCCCTGGTTTCATATTTTTGTTGAATTGTTCTTGCATGCTCTTGCCTTTATTGTTGTTGTGGAGGGTATGAAAAAGAGAAATAGAGACAAGGTGCCGAAGTATCTCCTCTTATTATTTTCATACGGCTTCGACTAAGTAGTGCGTGGCAAGTTCCAATATTGGTAAAAACCCTGAGGCTGAAGTTGATAGTGAGGCGTGGCTGCTACTTTTTATCAATCCTACTTGGATGCATGTTTTCATTACGAACAGTCGACCCTGCATGAAATGCTTCCAAAGAGGAAACTATAGAGATTTTATTGCAATGTCTTGCTGGTGTTAAAGAAGCAAATGTGAGCTAATTACTTCCGCATAATTACTGCCACCTTAGCTGTGGATAACTTTGTGGGCAATTTTTGAATAATTTAGTGCTTTGCAGCACCAATGCAGGATTCAATTTAATTAGGTATTATAAGCACTTGAATTTAAAAGAAATTTTATGATTTTATTTTCTCTCAATTAATTTCTTGAGATAAATATTATGTTTGTTTTTGTGGATAAATAGGTGAAAGCAACAAATTTGATCGTCCAAGCTGAGTGCACAACAGCCGTTTTTACTACTCGATTTTAATTTTGAAATAGTCAGCTTGTGGGCTGGGGTAGTTCAAATCCATAGCGGCTAATTTTTCAGCAACAATGCCCGCAATGATTAGATTTCTTTGTGTTTTTGAGTTTGCCGGAATAATGAACCAAGGTGCGTGCTGTTGATGCGTCGCCCGAATCACACTTTGATAGGCTTCTTGGTATGCGCTCCAAGATGCGCGCTCGGTTAAGTCTTGTCCGTTAAATTTCCAATGCTTATTCGGATCACTCAAACGTTCTTGTAGTCGTTGTTTTTGTTCATCCTTGGAGATATGCAAAAAGAATTTCAAGATGGTGGTACCGGTCTCGCTCAACATGCGCTCGAATGCATTGATGTGCGCATACCGACGCTGTACTTCTGCCTCGTCGATATCGCCATGGACTTTGGTGATTAACACATCTTCATAGTGACTACGATTAAAAATCGCTAACTCACCGGCAGCTGGAACTTGCTGATGGATTCGCCATAAGAAATCATGTGCCCGCTCAATTGCACTTGGCGCTTTAAAACTAATGCTGCGCACACCTGCAGGATTGGTGCGACCAAACACTACGCGCACCGTGCCGTCTTTTCCCGAAGTGTCCATGCCTTGTAGCACAATCAACAGCTTATGCTTTTGTTGTGCATAAAGGATGTTTTGAAATTCTCCAATTTGCTCACTTAACTCTAAGGTCTTCGCCTTCATCAACTCTTTATTACTATTCACTGCCAAAGGTCGCAAGCTAGCGTCTTTATCTAAAATTTGGCTATTCTTGGTAGCGATAAATTGTGTTGAAATACTCATGAGCGACACCTAAATTAAGTTAATCGGTGATGTTGTGTAGGCGTTTATGTTCAATCTTCGTACAACGATTCATCACGACTGCCAAACCCGCTGAACGCGCTTGCGCAGCCGCATCTTCATTCGTAATTTCTAGCTGCATCCAAACTGCTTTTGCACCAACTGTAATGGCTTCGCTAACGATCGGTGGAATATCGTCCGCTTTGCGGAAACAATCAACAATATCAATTTCCATCCCGCTCTGCTGTTTCGCTTCACTCAGACTCGCATAGCAAGGCTCGCCTAAAATTGTCTGTCCCTGCAACAAGGGATTAATCGCCAGGATTTGATAATTGTGCTCTTTTAAGTACTGTGCAACTTTAAAGCTATCGCGCTCTGGTTTATTCGAGATCCCAACGATCGCAATGATTTTTGCCTGGTTCAATAAATCATCAATCTGCGCATTCGTTTGTGCGTCGATTTGTGTTTCTGTTTCGGTGTCGCTCATAGTTGGAAATCCAATTAATTAGAGGGCGAAAAAAGAAAAAGGCAGCCTTAGCTGCCTCTTCTATATTAAAACCACTTTACTGCTTCTGCAAAGAAAAACTTTACAGAATTAACGCTTCGAACGTAATTTCTGAATCGCTGCCAATTGCGCGATCGCAGATGCCAACTCGGCTTGCGCTTGCGCGTAATCGATGCCTGCATCGCGATTAACCAAAGCTTCTTCTGCCAATTTCTTAGCTTCAGCGGCTTTCGCTTCATCAAGATCATGTCCACGAATCGCCGTATCTGCCAACACTGTAACCGCATCAGGCTGAACTTCCAGGATACCACCTGCAACGAATACAAATTCGTCTTCGGATTGACCTGCAATCTTAATGCGTACCGCGCCTGGCTTAATACGTGTGATCAATGGTGTGTGTTTTGGATAAATACCCAATTCACCTGATTCACCCGGCAACGCGACGAATTCAGCTTCGCCAGAAAAGATGCTCTCTTCTGCAGAAACCACGTCAACGTGAATAGTATGTGCCATGTGCTAACCTTTTTAATTTGCTTTAACCACTCCTCCCCCTTCAAGGGGGAGGTCGGGAGGGGGATGGGGGTCTAATTGAAGCACTCAAGATGCCTTAAGTAACTCGATGCTACCCCATCCCCACCCCGCCCCTCCCCTTGAAGGGGAGGGAGAGGTCACTCTTTCCCCCCAGGGGAAAGAATAATTAAGCTGCCATTTTCTTCGCTTTTTCGATCGCTTCGTCGATTGTACCTACCATGTAGAACGCTTGTTCTGGCAAGTGATCGAGTTCACCGGATGCAATCATCTTGAAGCCTTTGATTGTATCTTTCAGTGAAACGTATTTACCTGGAGAACCAGTAAATACCTCAGCAACGTGGAAAGGCTGAGACAAGAAACGTTGCATCTTACGTGCACGAGCAACGATCAACTTATCTTCAGGGGCCAATTCGTCCATACCCAAAATCGCGATAATGTCACGCAATTCTTTGTAGCGTTGCAAAGTACCTTGAACAGCGCGTGCTGTTTCATAGTGCTCTTGACCAACCACTTGTGGGTCCAACTGACGAGATGTGGAATCCAATGGATCAACCGCTGGATAGATACCCAAAGATGCGATGTCACGAGACAAAACAACGGTGGAATCCAAGTGAGCAAAGGTTGTCGCTGGAGATGGATCTGTCAAGTCATCCGCTGGAACGTAAACCGCTTGAATAGAAGTAATAGAACCAGTCTTAGTGGAAGTAATACGTTCTTGCAAACGGCCCATTTCTTCAGCCAAAGTTGGTTGGTAACCTACCGCGGAAGGCATACGGCCCAACAACGCGGAAACTTCAGTACCAGCCAATGTGTAACGATAGATGTTATCGACGAAGAACAACACGTCTTTACCTTCGTCACGGAAACCTTCAGCGATCGTCAAACCAGTCAAAGCAACGCGCAAACGGTTACCTGGTGGTTCATTCATCTGACCGTACACCATCGCTACTTTGGAATCTTCAGGCTTTTCCAAGTTAACCACGTTAGCGTCAGCCATTTCGTGGTAGAAGTCATTACCTTCACGAGTACGTTCACCAACACCAGCAAACACGGACAAACCACTGTGTGCTTTAGCGATGTTGTTGATCAATTCCATCATGTTAACGGTCTTACCAACACCCGCACCACCGAACAAACCAACTTTACCACCCTTCGCAAATGGGCAAACCAAGTCAATAACTTTGATACCGGTTTCCAACAATTCTTGCGATGGAGAGAGTTCGTCGTAAGCAGGTGCTTTACGGTGAATCGATGCTTGTGATTCACGGCTAACCGGACCACATTCATCAATTGGGTTACCCAATACGTCCATAATACGGCCCAATGTTGCTTTGCCGGTTGGAACCATAATTGGTTTACCTGTGTTGCTAATCATCATGCCACGACGCAAGCCATCAGATGTACCCAAAGCAATCGTACGGACGATACCGTCACCCAATTGCTGTTGGACTTCCAATGTCAGATCGGAGCCTTCCATTTTCAAGGCATCGTAAACCTTAGGCATCGCGTCGCGTGGAAATTCAACGTCCACAACAGCGCCGATACACTGAACGATTTTGCCATTAGCCATGTTCGTTCCTTCAATAATATTAAAATTCGTTTAGACCGCTGCCGCGCCGGCGACGATCTCGGAGAGCTCTTTCGTAATTGCAGCTTGACGGGTTTTGTTATAAACCAGTTTCAACTCACCAATCACGTTACCTGCGTTATCGCTAGCTGACTTCATCGCCACCATGCGTGCCGATTGTTCAGACGCCATATTTTCTGCAACTGCTTGATAAATCAGTGCTTCAACATAACGTACCAACAATTCATCGATCACCGCAGCTGCATCTGGTTCGTAAATATAGTCCCAAGAATGGGAAGCTTTATTTGTTTCCAGCTTGTCCGATGTCAGAGGCAATAATTGCTCAACCACCGGTTCTTGCTTCATGGTGTTAATGAATTTGGTGTAGCTCAAATAAACCGCATCGAGCTTGCCTTCCTGATACGCATCCAGTAACAACTTCACTGGACCAATCAATTTATCGAGGTGAGGTGTATCACCCAATTGTGTCGCATGTGACACAACTTTCGCACCTACGCGATTCAGGAAGCCGAGACCTTTATTACCAATCGCGACCGCTTCAATTTTTGAACCCTTACCTTCGAGTTCACGCATCTTGTTGGTGACCAAACGCAAAACGTTGGTATTCAAGCCACCGCACAAACCCTTATCGGTTGTCACAACGATCAAGCCAATTTTCTTAGCTTGATCTTGTTGAACCATGAAAGGATGCGTGTACTCTGGGTTGGCCTGTGACAAGTTTGCTGTGATCGTACGAATTTTTTCACTGTACGGACGAGCCGCACGCATTCTGTCCTGCGCTTTACGCATTTTAGAAGCAGCGACCATTTCCATCGCTTTCGTGATCTTCTTCGTATTCTCTACGCTTTTGATCTTGCCACGTATCTCTTTACCTACAGCCATGAGTATTGACTCCTTCTAGCTACGGTAAATTAAAATGCGCCGGATTTTTTGAAATCAGCGATTGCAGCAGCCATGGCAGCTTCGCCATCTTTGTCCAATTGCTTAGTCTCTTCAATCTTTTGCAACAAAGCTGCGTGACTTGTTTTCATGAAGTTGTGTACGCCAGCTTCGAAAGCCAATACTTTCTTCACAGGTACGTCATCCAAGAAACCTTTGTTCACTGCGAACAAAGTCACTGCCATCAAAGAAATTGACAATGGTGCGTACTGAGCTTGTTTCAACAATTCAGTTACGCGTGCACCACGATCCAATTGCTTACGGGTTGCTTCATCCAAGTCAGATGCGAACTGCGCAAACGCAGCCAATTCGCGATACTGCGCCAAGTCAGTACGAATACCACCGGACAAGTTCTTAATAACTTTAGTTTGAGCAGCACCACCAACGCGAGACACGGAAATACCCGCGTTAATCGCTGGACGAATACCTGCGTTAAACAAAGAAGTTTCCAAGAAGATCTGGCCGTCAGTAATCGAAATGACGTTAGTTGGAACGAAAGCAGAAACGTCACCAGCTTGTGTTTCAATGATAGGCAATGCTGTCAATGAACCTGTCTTACCTTTAACTTCACCGTTAGTGAATGCTTCTACGTAGTCAGGGTTAACACGTGCTGCGCGCTCTAACAAACGTGAGTGCAAATAGAACACGTCACCTGGGTAAGCTTCACGGCCTGGTGGACGGCGCAACAACAAGGAAACTTGACGGTAAGCAACCGCTTGTTTAGACAAATCATCATAAACGATCAATGCGTCTTCACCGCGATCACGGAAGTACTCACCCATTGCGCAACCAGAGTACGCAGAAACGTATTGCATCGCTGCAGATTCAGCTGCAGTTGCCGCAACAACGATGGTGTATTCCATCGCGCCGTGTGCTTCTAAAGCGCGCACAACGTTTTTAACGGAAGATGCTTTTTGACCAATCGCTACATAGATACAAGTAACGCCTTGACCTTTTTGATTGATGATGGAGTCAATCGCTACCGCTGTTTTACCAGTTTGACGATCGCCAATGATCAATTCACGTTGACCACGACCAACTGGAACCATGGAGTCGATAGACTTCAAACCAGTTTGCAATGGTTGAGAAACGGATTGACGTGCAATAACGCCTGGAGCAATCTTTTCGATTGGCGCAGACAATTTTGCATTGATAGGACCTTTTCCGTCGATTGGTTGACCCAATGCGTTAACTACACGGCCGCGCAATTCTGGACCGATAGGAACTTCCAAAATACGACCAGTACATTTCACTGTGTCGCCTTCAGAGATGTGCTCGTAGTCACCGAGAATAACGGCACCAACGGAATCACGTTCCAAGTTCAAAGCCAAACCAAATGTATTGCCTGGGAATTCCAACATCTCACCTTGCATCGCATCGGACAAACCGTGGATGCGGCAGATGCCGTCGGTAACGGAAATAACCGTACCTTGATTACGAATCTCAGCACCGTCGCCAAGGCCTTGAATACGGCTCTTGATCAACTCGCTGATTTCTGATGGGTTGAGTTGCATACTAACTCCTAAAATTGTTTCAGTACTTGAACAGCATTAAGCTGTCAAAGCGTTGTGCATCTGTTGCAGCTTGGCACGAACCGAAGTATCTAACACTTGATCACCAACCACGATACGCACACCACCGATCAAGGAAGAGTCTACCTTCACGGTTGGGTGCAGTTTGCGACCAAATTTCTTTTCCAGTGTTGCCGCCAATTCGCTAACCTGCGCATCTGTCATTTCAAACGCACTTGTGATTTCAGCATCTGCGGAGCCAGCATCGGCATTTTGCAAAGCATGAAATTGCACAGCGATTTCTGGCAAAGCGGTTAAACGGTCATATTCAGTCAATGTAAGCACGAAGTTTTTTGCTTCAGCAGTTACAGGAGACTTCAACACGGACAAGAAAGCCTCCGCAGTTTGCGCTGCGGAGACTTTGGGGTTGTGTGCAAGAGCCACTACATCGGGATGCGCTGCGGCTTGCGCCATCTCAGCAACCAGTTCCGACCAAGCGGACAAGTTACCGGACTTAGCAACGCGATACAACGCTTCTGCGTAAGGACGAGCGATCGTTGCGAGTTCTGCCATGATTACAGCTCAGTCTTCAATTGGTTCAACAAATCTGCATGAGCAGAAGCGTTAACCTCACGTTTCAAAATTTGCTCTGCACCTTTTACTGCCAAAGCGGCAACTTGGTCGCGCAATTCTTCGCGTGCTTTTGTGACTTGATTAGCAGCTTCTGCTTGAGCGGCAGCGATGATACGCGCAGCTTCTGCACTAGCAGCATTCTTAGCTTCTTCAACGATTGATTGGCCATACTTTTCAGCATTCGCAACCTGTTTTAAGCCTTCTTCACGAGCCTTAGCCAATTCGAGTTGTGCTTGTTTCTTACCTTCCTCGACTGCAATTCGCCCTTGATCCGCAGCAGCTAGGCCGTCTGCGATTTTTTTCATACGTGCATCGATGGCACCAATCAATGGTGGCCAAACGAATTTCATGGTAAACAAAGCTAGGATGAAAAACACCCCAGCTTGGTACCACATAGTTTGATTCAGATTCATCGTCGTTTCCTTGTGTGAATTATCGTTCCGCTAGCGCCGATCTGCTGACCAACGCTGCGGTAGAAAAAGGAAATTAAATTAACCTTGGAATGGGTTCGCAGTTGCGAAGAACATCGCGATACCAACACCGATAATGAACGCAGCGTCGATCAAACCAGCCAACAACAACATTTTGCCTTGCAACTTGTCCATCAATTCTGGTTGACGAGCAGACGCTTCCAAATATTTACCACCCATCATAGCGATACCGATACAAGCACCCAAAGCGCCCAAACCAATGATCAAACCACAAGCCAAAGCTACAAATGCGACGTTAGTCATGAGAAAACTCCCTAAAAGTTAAAAAATTAAAATACCAAAACCAAAAACTAAAACCAAAAAACTAAATTCGATACAAACCAATATTACTGCTCAACTACTGCTCTAAATTAATGCGCCTCGTGAGATTGACCCATGTACACCAAAGTCAACATCATGAAAATAAAGGCTTGCAAGAATACGATCAAAATGTGGAAGATTGCCCAAATCGAACCAGCAATCAATTGTCCGATACCGCCAAAATGGCTGTAAGCACCGAGCAAAGCGATCAACAAGAATAACAACTCACCAGCGAACATATTACCGAACAGTCGCATACCGAGTGAGAAGGTCTTAGCTGCGTATTCAACCACGTTCAACATAATATTGAATGGCAACATCATTGGACCGAACGGTGCTGTACACAATTCTTTAATGAAGCCGCCTGCACCTTTAATCTTGACTGAGTAGTACATCATCAACATGAATACGCCAACGGAGATACCCAAAGTACCATTCAAATCAGCAGTTGGAACAACACGGTGATAAGTATGGGTGTCAATACCCAATAATGGGAACAACCAAACGGAGAACAAATCGACTGGCAAGAAGTCCATTGCGTTCATTAAAGAAACCCACATGAATACAGTCAAAGCCATTGGTGCGATGAAGGAAACATTACCGTGGACAATGCTTTTTGCTTGATCATTAACCATCTCAACAATCATTTCAATCGCGCATTGGAAACGGCCTGGAACACCAGAAGTTGCCTTACGGGATGCCATGTACATCAAAATAATTGCTACCAAACCACAGAACACCGACCAAATGATGGTGTCGTAGTTGATATAAGACATATCCACCAACGCTGTTTGCTGTTGGTTGGCATTATTTAAATGCCCAAGATGATGGGATATATATTCTGACGGGGTTGGGGCGTTTTCTGATGCGCTCATAATCAATGCCTAAAGAGTAGTATTAAATAACTTTTCATTACCACGATGAATGCAGCGAGAAACGCCAGCCAATTCAATCCGGGGTAAAACAAAACCACCGCTCCCATGAGAGCAATGGTCAGTGCAATTTTTATAAACTCACCGACAAAAAAATTCATCGGGTTGGCACCGCCGAGTTTTCGTACGCTACTTAACAAGCGTAAAGCAAAAAACGCGTTCGGAAGCGCGCAACAGAGACCGCCGAGCAAAGCGGATAAACCAGCGGAGAGACCAGACACTAATAAGGCCACGAGCGCCACGATGAAAGCTGCTGCAATTTGCAACAGGATAATGCGCGCCATGCCACTCCCCAGTTTTTACAACAAATTTTCGTTTTTCATCAAAAAACGCTGCTTTTTAATTCTTTTTATTTGCTGCGTTTTAGCGTTTTATCGCTAGCTTGATGTTTTGTGTGATCTATTTTGGTGCTGCTCCAACGCAATTTTGGTGCGGGTTTTGCGCATTTTTGGGCAGATTTTCCAAAGCCACGGAATTATACGTGCATGTATAAGCAAGGTCAAACGTTTGATGCAACGCAACAAATTCTGTTTTAAATTTCGTTTGCCCAATACTGTTCGACTATTTAGCAAGTTTGCCGAGGATTATCGGCAAACTTAATACTTTGACTTCAAAATCTCGTGCAGCAAAACTCATTGACCGCGAATCTTTAATATCACGCCGTCTAAAGAATCAAGATCGGCAAAATCAATGACCATTTGACCACGACCCTTGCTTCCCATTTTCAAAGTGACTTGTGTTGCCAATAAATCCGACAACTCTTCTTCGAGTTGAGTAATATCACGTGACTTTTCGGCTTTGTCTTTTTGTTTGCTTGGTGCAGCAAGTTCAGCCGTCGTTTTAGCGACCAACTTCTCAGTGTCTCGCACCGACATGCGTTTCGCGACGACTTGATTCGCCAATTGAATCTGTGTTGCCGCATCAACCGCCAGCAGAGCGCGTGCGTGTCCCATATCAATGTCACCTGCCATCAACATGGTTTGCACTGGTCGCGCTAAATTCAATAAACGCAGCAAGTTCGATACGGCACTTCTTGAGCGCCCAACCGCGTTTGCCGCTTGTTCATGGGTGAATGTGAAATCAGAGATCAAACGATGGATACCTTGCGCTTCTTCGAGTGGATTGAGATCTTCGCGTTGAATGTTTTCGATCAACGCCATTGCTGCCGCAGCTTGATCGTCCACATCTTTCACCAAGACCGCAACCTCTGTTAATCCAGCTAATTGGGAAGCACGGAATCGACGCTCACCGGCGATGATTTCATATTTGGTGACGCCATTCGCTTGACCGATAGGACGAACCAAAATGGGTTGCATCAAACCTTGCGCTTTAATGGAGGCTGCTAATTCGGCCAATGCGCCTTCATCCATACGCGTACGCGGTTGATATTTACCCGCTTGCATTTGTGTTACTGGCAAGCTGGTTGGAGCTCCAACCACTGTCGGTACCGCTTCAGCAAAATCCCCTGCACCATCGAGTAAAGCGTCTAAGCCACGCCCCAAGCCTTTTTGTTTTTTGATTGCCATGTTCATACTTAAAATAAAATTATTTTTTATCGATTGCTTTAATTCTTTCCACCATCTCTGCGCCGAAGGCGATATAGGCTTGCGCTCCTTTGGAGGATGGGTCAAACACGACACCAGGGATTCCATACGATGGCGCTTCTGCCAAGCGCACATTGCGCGGGATCACGGTCTTAAATACTTTGTCACCAAAATGTTGCTCCAATTGGTCCGAGACTTGCTGCGACAAAGTCATGCGTGGGTCAAACATCACGCGCAGTAATCCAACAATTTTTAAATCAGGATTCAAATTCGCAGACACTTTCTTGATCGTATTGGCCAAATCTGACAATCCTTCCAGTGCGTAATACTCACACTGCATAGGAATAATGACGCCATTTGCAGCGCATAAACCATTCAAAGTCAGCATCGATAATGCCGGCGGACAATCGATCAAAACGAAGTCGTAGTCTGCGCCTACTTCGTCTAAGGCTAAGCGCAGACGCTTATCTCGATTTTCCAACTCGACCATTTCGACTTCAGCGCCAGCAAGCTCGCGGTTAGCAGGAAGAATGTCAAATTTACCAGATTCTGATCTTACTACGGCAGATTTTACATCGGCCATACCAAGCAAAACTTGATAAACAGACAACTCTATCTTTGCTTTGTTGACACCTGCCCCCATCGTGGCATTGCCTTGAGGATCGAGATCGATCAGCAGAACGCGTTGATCCAGCTTCGCCAAACCAGCTGCTAGATTGACCGTTGTAGTAGTTTTTCCTACACCACCTTTTTGATTGGCAACGCAAAAAATTTTAGCCATAGATACTTTTTAGAATAATTGCGGTTAAAAGAAAATCCCAGAACTGCTGTTTCACGTGTAACTTGATTTGCTTACTTATATTTGCTGACTTATTTGGCTGAGCCTAATTTCTTCACATGCACCAAATGTCTTTCCACATTCAAACCTGGTACTCGCAAAGGTTCAATACTCTCGACCGCCCATCCGTCTGGTAATCGTTCAATTTCTTGCGTTGGCGAAACTCCCTTCATGGCGAGAAAACGTCCGTTCTCTGCCAACAAATGATGCGACCAATTAATGAAGTTGTTGAGTTCAGAAAAGGCACGGGAAGTAATCACGTCAAATTGATGCTCAACTTTCAGCAGCTCAACTCGCCCAGTATGGACCGTGACGTTTTTGAGTTTCAACTCCGCTTTTACTTGGGTTAAGAATGCGGTCTTCTTGTTGACGATATCAATCATCGTGACCGAAGCGGTTGGAAAAACAATCGCTAAAACGATGCCAGGTAAACCGCCACCTGAACCGACATCCAAAATATTCTTGGCTTGCGTAAATGCGTGAACCGCCGACAAGGAGTCCAATAAATGCTGCTTCACCATATCGTGGGGATCACGGATTGAAGTCAGGTTATAAACTGAATTCCACTTGATCAACAAAGCAAGGTAAGCCAACATCTTTTCCACTTGCTCTTCGGTCAATGGCAAACCTAAGGAGGCAATACCTTCTCTTAACTCTTTTCCCAGAGCTTCTTTATCGAAACGACTCATAAACTATTCACCCACCACTTTGTCATTCAGTTCTTCATCATTGGCAGGAGCTGCATTGGCAAAACCTTTAAAACCACGTTTTTTCAAATGCACCAGCAACAACGACAAAGCGGCTGGTGTCACACCAGAGATACGACCACACTGCCCTAAGGTTTCTGGTCGCTGCGCATTGAGTTTTTGCTTCACTTCAATCGACAAACCATTCACTTCTAAATAATCAAAGTCGGTTGGCATTTTCAAATTTTCATAGTGTGCTTGACGCTCCACCTCTTTGGCTTGACGTCCGATATAGCCCGAATATTTGATTTGAATTTCTATCTGTTCCTTGACAGCTGGATCGGTGACCGCTTCACCACCCAGAGATTGCCCTTCCTTACCTTTGAGTGTCATCAGTTGATCATAAGTAACTTGCGGACGACGCAATAAATCAGCCAAGGAATACTCACGCTCCAAAGCTTTCCCGACCACGCGCTCTGCTTCGATATCTTCGACGATACGAGGATTGACCCAAGTCGATTTTAATCTTTCCATTTCACGTGAAACGGCTTCACGTTTTTCTTCGAACATTTGCCATTGTTTGTCACTGACACATCCTAATTGGCGACCAATTTCGGTTAAACGCATATCAGCATTGTCTTCACGCAGACTGAGGCGGAATTCTGCGCGACTAGTGAACATACGGTAAGGTTCTTGCACGCCTTTGGTCACAAGATCATCAACCAACACACCGAGATAAGCTTCGTCACGACGCGGAACCCAAGCCTCTTTGCCCTGCGTTTGCAATGCTGCATTTAAGCCCGCCAACATGCCTTGCGCTGCCGCTTCTTCGTACCCTGTCGTGCCGTTGATCTGACCTGCGAAAAACAAGCCTTGAATCGCACGTGTCTCAAGCGAAGTTTTTAGACCGCGAGGATCAAAGTAATCGTATTCAATCGCATAGCCAGGACGCAAAATATAGGCATGCTCCATCCCCTGCATAGAGCGCACAAGATCGAGCTGTACATCAAACGGCAAACTTGTTGATATGCCGTTTGGATAGAATTCGTTGGTAGTGAGCCCTTCTGGCTCAAGGAAAATCTGATGGGAATCTTTGCCCGAAAAACGATGAATCTTGTCTTCTATCGATGGGCAGTAACGAGGGCCAACACCTTCAATTACACCAGTGTACATCGGGCTACGATCTAAACCGGCTCGAATAATGTCATGGGTTTTTGTATTTGTATGGGTAATCCAGCATGGCATTTGTCGCGGATGCATAGCAACACTTCCCATTACTGAGAATACGGGAACTGGATCAAGATCACCCGGCTGGGCTTCCATCTTCGAAAAATCAATACTGCGGCCATCAATTCTTGGAGGTGTGCCAGTCTTCAATCGCCCTTGCGGCAAAGCCAATTCCTTGAGTCGACTAGACAATGAGATAGCAGGTGGATCACCTGCACGACCAGCGGAGTAACTATTTAGACCGACATGGATCTTCCCATCCAAGAAAGTACCCGCAGTTAACACGACCGCACGCGCCTTAAACTTCAAGCCAACTTGCGTGACGGCGCCAACTACACGATCACCCTCCACCATGAGGTCATCGACCGCTTGTTGGAAAATCCATAGATTTTCTTGATTTTCCAGACGACTACGGATCGCTTGTTTATATAGAATTCGATCAGCTTGTGCACGTGTTGCGCGCACCGCAGGTCCTTTAGACGAGTTCAAGATACGGAACTGGATACCTGCTTCGTCGGTTGCAATCGCCATCGCACCGCCCATGGCATCAACTTCCTTAACCAAATGTCCTTTACCAATTCCACCGATCGATGGATTGCAAGACATTTGACCTAAAGTCTCTATATTGTGGGTCAACAATAGGGTTTTTTGCCCCATGCGGGCGGAAGCCAACGCAGCTTCTGTACCGGCATGACCTCCGCCGACGACGATGACATCGAATTCATTTGGATAAAACATGTGGATAGCTCAAGGAGGAGTTACTTGGTGAAGATATCGCAAAATAGTTGCGAGGCACGATTATAGTAGTTTTTAGCTTTCAAACACCGGATTCTCTCGACAAAAAATCAAAAAACCTACAATTTGTTTCACGTGAAACAAATTCAAGCACCAGCAAATAATGCGAACACCAACAAAATCACGCCCAAAATCGTTAAGCCTGCGTAGATACGCATTGGCCACTTACTCACAGGAACCACCTTCGTACGCTTTGAGCGCCTACGTTTCTTTGGCTTTGGCGGTTCAGGAAATACCTGAACTAACTTGCTCTTACGCTTTTCCTTCTTAATCCTTAGCTTGGTATCCAACTCTAACGACAAGGGAATATCAACATCATCCATACTCGCTTGCTTATATGGATGTTTTTGAACTGATCGCACAAAGTTATTGCGCGTGTCGACCATCAAGCCAGACCCACTATGCAAAGGATCTAATGAAGAAGAATAAAATTCATCTAAATCAAGCTTGCTCGCACTAGGATTGTTATTTACATTCGACGTCTCAGCTCTCACTGTCTCAACGACTTCACTTATCAATCCTCGACCAAGCAGTGTAACTAGCACCGAATCCAAATCAAGCGCATCATCTTGCTCGAAGGCTTTTGCCAATGTGACGTAAGTAATCTCTTGGTCAACCGCAACCAGGACCAACTGCTCTGATCTCGACAAACCGAGATCACGCAGCCGAATTTCTGTATCCCCTAAACTTGTACGAGAAAACACTTTATTTGTGAACTGACTCAAAATACACTCCGAGAATCCTTAATTATATGTTTCACGTGAAACATCCCTACTTCAAAAAAGCATCATAGGACGTTTTCATCACCAAACAACTTACCACAAACAAAAAGAGGATGCGAACAAATCCACTACCCCGCTGAATCGCCACACGACTCCCCACAACGGAACCGATCACGCCACACACCGCCATACCCAATCCTAGCATCCACATAACGTGACCGCTGAACCCAAACCAAAGTAAAGCAGCAGCATTGCAAGCTACATTCAATACCTTGGCAGAGGCAGACGCATGCAGAAAATCGTAACCAAAAACACGAACAAAAATGAAGATAAAAAAGCTACCAGTACCAGGCCCAAAGAATCCATCATAAAAACCGATCGCACACCCAACCAACAATGCCAAGTAAAGCTCTTGTCGACCAGAGTACATGAGCTTAGATTGTGTGCCTAAATCCTTTTTCCAAAACGTATATATTGCTATCGCAACTAGAATGAACGGCAATGCCTTCCGAAGATAAGTTGGAGGTATATGTGTAACGGTGATCGCGCCAAGAAATGAAAAAGCGAAAGCTGCAACACATGCAGGAACAATCACTGCCCAAGGCAAGCGCACAGCTTTCACATAATTTACCGCTGCAACGGATGTTCCCCATACGCCAGCAAATTTACTGGTACCCAACAAACTGGCAGGAGCAGCGCCAGGGAAAACCGAAAATAAGGCTGGCAACTGAATCAAACCACCACCGCCAACCACCGCATCAATAAATCCAGCAAAAAAAGCTGCGAAACCTAACAATACATAGTCAAACACATGACTCCCACATAAGCAAAAATTGGCAAAAAAACAGAATTAAGTTCGAACAAATAAGCTCATTCACTATGCAACAAAAACCGCAGTCTACGCTCACGAAAGCACCGAAAAATCAATCGAATTGCCGCAAATTAACTACAAAAACAACACTCTTTTTCTACGGCGAAAAACACTGTTGTATCGCTCAAACAGAACAGTATCTTTAATTGACATGACGTAAGTGGAAATGGTCTCATTGCGCCTGCATCTACTAAAGCTAGTGTATGCAATCAAAGACACGCAATAAAGACGTGCTGAAAGAAAGATAACGCAAGAGGGAAGTAGCAAATCTCACAATTATCAACAAATGGTGCAGTTCCTCAAAAAAATCATCATATCCACAAGGAGTACTAAATGATTGAAAAAATCTTGTCGCGTTCTATGCGACTGATGTTTACAGGTGGTGTTGTCGCGAGTATGGGCGCGATGGCTTTACCAGCAATGGCACAAGACAAAAAAGTTGAAACTGTTGTTGTTACTGGTACACGCATTACCTCCCCTGGTACGACATCAAATAGCCCTATCGGTTCCATCACTGCAGAAGAAATCAAATCTTCACAGCCAGTAGCTGTTGAAGAATTCTTCAAAGGCTTACCAGCTGCGGTTCCAGCGATTGGTCCAGGTACCAACAATGGCTCCGGTGGTGCAGCAACAATTGATTTGCGTGGTTTGGGTTCTAACCGTACTTTGGTATTGGTGAACGGTCGTCGTATCGTTCCTTACGACTTGAGCGGTACAGTTGATACCAACTCAATTCCTGTTGCTTTATTAAGCCGCGTTGATTTGGTCACTGGTGGTGCATCCGTAGTTTACGGTGCAGATGCTGTTTCCGGTGTTGCTAACTTCAATTTAAAAAAGAATTTCCAAGGTTTCGAAGTTAACTCCTCTTACGGTACAACTAGCAAAGGTGATGCACAACGTTACCGTACTGACGTCACCATGGGTGCAAGCTTAGACGAAGGCCGTGGCAATGTGGTATTGAGCTTAGGTCGTACTAAATCTGATCCTTTGACACAAGGTACACGCTCTTATGGTCTGAGCGCGTTGAACTCAGTAACAGGCGCTCCTGATGGTTCCGGCACAACAGTGCCAGCAGCGATGTCCACCACCAAAGGTACAGGCGGTACGGACGCATTGGCTGGTACTTGGCAAATCGATCCAGCAACGGGCAAATTGGTACAACCAGTTGGCTTGTACAACTTTAACCCGCTCAATTACTACGTAACGGGCTTGGATCGCTCACAAGCAACTTCTTTAGCTAACTACAAAATTAATGATAATTTTGAAGTTTATGGCGAGATGTTTTACACAGCGAGTAAAGTAGCTTCTACTTTGGCTGAATCAGGTACCTTCAATAACACGTTCAATGTACCTATCGGCAATCCATTTATTCCAGCTGCTGCACGTGAACAATTATGTCAACGTCGTGGTATTGCAGCTGCGGATTGCGTAGTTGGTAATTCAACTATCGTTCCATTGACGATCGGTCGTCGTATTACTGAATTGGGTCCACGCTTCAACGATTTCGATAACAAAACATTGCAATACACTTTAGGTTCGAAAGGTGAAATCGCTGGTTCTTGGAGCTATGACGCGTACTGGAGCCGTGGTACAGCAGATCAAACTCAAATTCGTAAGAACTGGGGCTCATTATCCAAAGTTAAGCAAGCTTTGAATTCTGTCGCCGCAGGTAAATGCGTTGACGCGTCAAATGGTTGCGTACCTTTGAACGTATGGGGTGCAGCTGGTTCGATTACGCCAGAACAAGCTAACTTCATCAACCAAAGCGCGATTTTGATGCAAGGTGTTGAACAAGATGTTGCAGCGGTATCGACTACAGGTGACTTGGGTAATATCCGCAGCCCTTGGGCAAAACAACCAATCCAAGTAGCGGTAAGTACCGAACAACGTAAAGTAACTGCCTATACAAAATCTGATGCGGCATCACAATTGCAAGGCGAGGTACTCGGTACTGGTGCACCTACACCAGATCGTACTGGTACTTTCAAATTGAAAGAGTATGCAGTTGAAGCGTTGGTTCCATTGCTCAAAGATTTGCCTTTCGCACGTGCTTTGAATTTGGAATTAGGTTATCGTCAAACGAATTTCGAAACAGCGAAAAATTCACAAGACTATGGTAGCTACAAATACGGTGGTGAATGGGCACCAGTGAAATCTATCCGTTTCCGCGGTATGGTTCAATTGGCGACTCGCGCACCAAACGTCAACGAAATGTTTGCACCACAAACAACTGGTTTGAGTAACTTGGCAACAGATCCATGCCAATTGAATTTGATCAATGCTGCAGAAGCCAACACTGCAGGAACTTTGTCTAATTTGTGCCGTTTAACTGGCGTTCCAGCTAGTGTTATCGGTTCACTCGACAAACCTTCTGCTGGTCAAATTAACCGTCAAACTGGTGGTAATCCTAACCTCGGACCTGAAGAAGCGAAAACCAAAACAATCGGTTTCGTGATTGAGCCTTTGCCAAAATTGGCAATCAGCCTCGATTACTACAAAATCGATATCACTAAGGCGATCTCTTCTCCAACTACCACTGACGTATTGGATGGCTGCTACTCTACGAAATTCAACCCAAGTTTGACGATGAACGCGTCATGCGCATTGGTATTCCGTAGCACAGCAAATGGTAGCTTCAACGGCACAGACTCTAAAGGTGTCGTGACAACTTTGTCTAACCTCGGTACACAAAGTACTGCTGGCTACGATTTGAGTGTCAAGTACCAAATGCCAATGACAGTCTTGGGTCTGGATGCGAAACATGGTCGTTTGGATTTGGGCTTTGACTTGAACAAAACTACGTCATATCACGCTCAACCAACACCAGCTTCTGTTGATCGCAATTGCTTAGGCTACTACTCTGTCGCTTGCGGTGGCCCAACATACAAAAACAAATTCAACCAACGTACAGCATGGACTGTGGGTGAATTCGTATTTGGCTATAACTGGCGTTATGTGAGTGGTGTAATTGAAGAACCAGGTGGCACCAACTTCTTGCCAGCTTACGCAAAAATTGATGCATATAGCTACTTCGATTTGAGCGCAGTTTGGAACTTCAACAAAAACATCCGCTTGAACTTGAGTGTTAACAATGCAGCTAACAAGTTGCCACCAGTTGTTGGTTCTACGATTGGTTCTACTGGTACTAATAGTGGTAACACCTTCCCACAATACTACGACGCAGTTGGTCGTTATTTCAGTGTAGGTGCGACGATTAAGTTCTAATTGAATTAGTTCTTATTCTTAGTACGTAAGCTTAAAAATGGCGGACTTCGGTTCGCCATTTTTTTCGTCTGTACAAGTTCAGATTCGAGCTTAATCGACTCTGAACAGCGACTCTGCATATAATTTTTCATAGTTCAATACCACTTCTTTGCATTCTGATAAATCTTTGATTAAGCTAAGCTCGCTTGTTTTCAAACCGATTCTCAACACGCGTTAGAAAGTTAAAGATCCGATGAAATACCTCTCTACTCTCAGTGCCGTCAGTGCCGCCTTAATTGCAATCAGCCTATCAGCGTGTCATCTCACACCAACAAAATCAGAAAAAGCACCTGGCTTTATGATTAGCGAAGCGCAATTTGAACAATTATTTCCCAAGCGCATACCGTTCTACACCTATGCAGGTTTACAAGAAGCGATTAAAGCTTATCCCGAATTTGGTAACTTCGGCAGCGAAGCAGAAAACAAGCGAGAAGTCGCAGCTTTTCTCGCCAATATCATGCATGAATCAATAGAACTACAAGCGATAAACGAGCTTGATAAAAGCGTGCACGATCACTACTGCAACGATAAACAAGGCGTACCCTGCGCTCCAGGTAAACAATACTTTGGACGCGGCCCTATTCAACTAAGTTGGAATTTTAATTACGCACTGGCAGGCAAGGCACTTGGCTTAGATCTATTAAATGATCCAGATATGGTTTCACGCGATCCAGCCGTTGCGTGGAAAACCGCACTTTGGTATTGGATGGAAATCAAAGGCTCAGGCCCACTACCAAGCCATGTTGCGATGAAACAAAAATTAGGCTTTGGTGAAACTGTACGCAGCATCAATGGTGCGCTCGAATGCTCAAAACCTGTCGACAATATCGGCTACAAGCAACAACAAATGCGAATCAAGAACTATCTCAAAATTACCAAAATGCTTGAAGTTGATCCAGGTAACTACACGGCTTGTTAGTTTTAGTCACACTTAGCCAGAGCAATGCGCTGATATTCGCAGTTCTGGCTTTTTAAATCGCTTACGTATCAAATCTCTATTTCGCTACAGGCATCGTGAACTCCGCTCCTTTCACAATGCTGTCCGGCCACCGCTGCATTACTGATTTATAGCGCGTATAGAAGCGAATTCCTTCTTCGCCATAAGCGTGCATATCGCCAAACAAAGAACGCTTCCAACCGCCAAATGAGTGCCATGCCATCGGTACCGGAATGGGCACATTAATTCCGACCATACCAACCTGCACTCGACGAGAAAATTCCCGCGCGGTATTACCATCGGCAGTGAATAAGGACACGCCATTACCAAACTCGTGACGATTAATTAGATCGAGCGCCGCACTGAAATCAGGAACACGAACTACGCATAACACCGGTCCGAAAATTTCTTCACGATGAATCTGCATACCCTCCTGCACATGATCGAATAGACTGCCGCCAATGAAGAAGCCTTGTTCATGACCTGCCACTTGTAATCCACGACCATCAACTACGAGCTGCGCTCCTTGCGCCACGCCGCTAGCGATCATGCTCTCAATCTTCGCCTTATGTGCCGCACTAATTACCGGCCCCATTTCAACTTGTGCTGCCATCCCATCACCTACTTTTAATGCCTGCACGCGTGGCTTCAATTTCGCCACTAATGCGTCGGCGATTTCACCAACCGCGACCGCGACAGAAATCGCCATACAACGCTCGCCTGCCGAACCGTAGGCGGCTCCCATTAATGCGTCTACCGCTTGATCAAGATTTGCATCAGGCATGACCACTAAATGATTTTTCGCTCCGCCTAAGGCTTGTACGCGTTTTCCTAAACGACTCGCTTCGCTATGAATGTACTGGGCAATCGGTGTCGATCCCACAAATGAAATCGCAGCGACATCAGGATGTGCCAACAAGGCATCAACTGCGACTTTATCGCCCTGCACCACATTGAAAACACCATCTGGCAAACCGGCTTGTTGCAGCAAATCAGCGATCAATAAGGAAGCTGAGGGATCACGTTCCGACGGTTTAAGAATAAAACTATTGCCACAAGCAATGGCAAGTGGCGCCATCCACATTGGCACCATAAAAGGAAAATTAAATGGTGTGATACCAACCGTCACACCAAGCGATTGACGAATATTCCAGTGATCAATGCCGCCACCGATATTGTCTGAGAACTGTGTTTTTAACAGTTGCGGCAAACCACAAGCAAATTCAACAACTTCAATACCACGGGTCACTTCACCCATCGCATCCGAAAAAATCTTACCGTGCTCACGCGTAATGAGCGCAGCAATTTTCTCTTGATTTTGTTCCAGCAATTCTTTGAACTTAAACATCACGCGTGCGCGCCGCAGAGGTGCTGTCTCTGACCATACTGGCCATGCCGCATTCGCCGCCGCTACTGCTTGATCAACTAAAGGTTGATCGGCTAACGCGACCTGTGCGACTTCCGCGCCAGTCGCTGGATTCAACACGGCTTGACTACGCGCATTTGTTGCGTTGACGATGGTGCCATTGATGTAATGTGAAATGATCGACATGATTACCCTTCTGCTATTCTCTAAAGCCAGCGACTAGATTATCATGTTGCAGCTTAGCGATACCAGTTTGCGGCGCAATTTCTGCGTCTTCTTCTACGATTTCACTTGAAGGTTTTCATGGCACGTTCCACCAAAGCGAGTAATGCAGTTCTACGACTACAACAGCGTAGCAACAATGCAGCCTACTCTATGGTTTCCACCGCCAGCGGGCATTTCTATCTGGTACTTGGACATGATCCAGAAACCCAAGAAAAATTATGCGCCCCTTTAGAAATCGATGAATTCGTTCGCTTCGTTAACAGCCTCAATAAAGAAGCACCACGTAAGGCCAGCAAATTAGATATGGCGTTTGAAGCCAAACTAAAACGTTCTTAGATCAAGGCTTATACGCAAACAGCTTAAGGCCTATACACCATTACAATAATTAACCAAGACTCAAAGGATATCAAGCTTATGAAATCACCACTCTTGATTAGCATCGCTCTCGCAACGACTGTTTGTATTCATCCTGTACATGCACAGGAACAAAAGACAGAACAAAAAGCGGAGCAGAAAGTTGAACAAAAAACGCAGCAAGAAAATGTAGCAAGTGCGACCGCAACCAGCGCCAGCAATGCGGCTGTTAGTCAAGAAGTTAGTACACCAGTAGCAGTACCTGTTTTGGAAAAAATCGATACGGTTGTTGGCACAGGTATCGAAGCTGTCGCCGGTAAAACAGTCGTCGTACATTACTCTGGCTGGCTACGTGATCCACAAGCAGAAAATCAGCGCGGCAAAGCTTTTGATAGCTCGGTCGGACGCGCACCATTTAGTTTCAATCTTGGTGAAGGCCGTGTGATTCGCGGCTGGGAACAAGGCGTGCCCGGTATGAAAGTTGGTGGCAAACGTACCTTGATGATTCCTTCCACACTCGCTTACGGTTCACGTGGTGCAGGTAAAGGAGTAATTCCACCAGACGCCGATTTGATTTTCGATATCGAATTACTCGATGTCATCAAAATGCCAGAAATCGAAAAAATCGACAGCAAATTAGGCAAAGGCGATGAAGCCAAGAGCGGCAACACGGTCACGGTACACTACACTGGTTGGTTGCGCGATCCTAAAGCCAAAGGGCAAAAAGGCAAAGAATTTGATAGCTCAGTCAAACGCGAGCCATTTAGTTTTACCATCAATGGTGGCGAAGTTATCCGTGGCTGGGATCTTGGCGTACAAGGCATGAAAGTTGGCGGCAAACGTACCTTAATTATTCCAGCGGCGCTTGCCTATGGTGCGCGTGAGGTTGGTAATGGTTTGATTCCAGCGAATTCAGATTTGATATTCGACGTGCGACTTTTAAAAGTCAGCCCAGCGAAAAAATAAGGTGAATACTGAATCAAACAAATTGACTTACTTAACCGCCTATCCTGAGCACTTACAAGCACAGGTTAGGCAGTTAATCGCGAACGATCAGTTAGCACAACATTTACGCAAAAAGTATCCGCAAACCCACGCAATTCGCACTGATAAAGCACTGTATCAATACGTCCAAGATTTAAAAAACGCCGCACTACGCAACGGCGATCAAATCAGCAAAGTCGTGTACGACAATAAATTGCATGTGATCAAAAACGCGCTTGGCACACACACCTATGTGTCGCGCGTCCAAGGTAGTAAACTCAAAACCAAAAATGAAATTCGCATCGCTAGTTTATTCAAAACCGTGCCGGAAGAATTTCTCAAAATGATTGCAGTCCATGAACTCGCGCATCTCAAAGAAAAAGCGCATGACAAAGCCTTCTATCAGCTTTGTACTTATATGGAACCGAACTATCATCAATATGAACTTGATTGCCGTCTATATCTAACCCAAATCGATATTTTTGGTGGTGAAGTCTGGAGCAGTTGAACGACCATCAATAGGAGCGCAAACATGGCTTACTTACTCGCACTTGACCAAGGTACTTCCAGTTCACGCTCTATTCTTTTTGATCATCTCGGTAATCTAGTCGCCTCATCACAACAAGAATTTACCCAATATTTTCCGCTCACCGGATGGGTAGAACATGACGCAATGGAAATCTGGCAGAGCCAACTCGCCACCATCCATCAAGTGCTCAAGCAATCCAACATCAAAGTACAAGACATTGCTGCGATCGGCATTACCAATCAACGTGAGACTACCGTTGTTTGGCATCGCAAAACAGGTCTACCAATCTGCCGCGCGATTGTCTGGCAAGATCGACGCACAGCAGCTTGGTGCGAAGAATTAAAGCAACAAGGCTATGGCAAAACCATACAAGAAAAAACGGGCTTGCTGCTTGATCCGTATTTCTCTGCCAGCAAAATCGCATGGATTCTGCGCCACGTGCCAGAAGCGCGCGCGCTGGCCGATCGCGGTGAACTCGCGTTTGGCACCATCGATAGTTGGCTAGCTTACCAACTCAGCGGACAGACCCGCCATGTCACAGATGTCACCAATGCTTCACGCACCATGTTATGGAATATTCATACCCAACAATGGGATACCGAATTATTAGATTTATTTGATATTCCACGACAGCTTCTACCTGAAGTCCATCCATCTAGTCATGATTTTGGTGCCAGCCATTTGTTTGGCAGTGCAATCCCAATTGCTGGTATCGCAGGTGATCAACAATCTGCGCTGTTTGGACAAGCATGCTTTCACTCTGGTATGGCAAAAAATACCTATGGCACCGGCTGTTTCAGCTTATTGCAAACCGGTGCCTTTTGCAGTCAATCTCAGCATGGTTTAATCAGCACCACCGCTTGCCAAACCAATCAACATTCACAATATGCGTTGGAAGGCAGCGTCTTTATCGGTGGCGCTGTGGTGCAGTGGTTACGAGATCAGTTACAACTCGCGCCTAGCGCACAGGGTATCGCTGCATTAGCAAGTAGTGTTAGCGATAGCGATGGCGTAATCTTCGTTCCCGCTTTTGCCGGTTTGGGTGCCCCTTATTGGGACGCCAATGCACGTGGTGCCATCTTCGGCTTACACCGCGGTAGTACGGCTGCACATATCGCCCGCGCGGCGATTGAAGCGATCGCATTTCAAACCGCCGAGTTGCTACTGGCGATGCAAAAAGATAGTCCCGTTCCAATTGTCGAACTACGAGTTGATGGCGGTGCCGCAAGCAACGATGCGCTCTTACAATTTCAGGCCGATCTGCTCGGTATTCCTGTCATTCGTCCGCAAATAATCGAGACAACAGCGCTCGGCGTTGCGTATCTAGCGGGATTACAAACAGGTATCTACAATTCAGCAGAAGAATGTGCTTCACTATGGAAAGAGCAAGCGCGCTTTTTACCACAGATTAGTCAGATGCAAGCCACAAGTCGACTACAAGCATGGAAGAATGCCGTGAATCGCTTGCTTTGAAGTCTCGCCATCAAGCACAATCAATGGCCTATATCATTTAGAAAAAAAGGATGAAATTGTGATGAAAATCCTCAAACGCATGCTAATTGCTCTCTTGTGCCTGATTGGTTTCATCATTGCCCTTGCCTACCTAATGCCTAATCATTATGGCGTGATCCGCAGTATTGAAATCCAAGCACGTCCAGAAAAAATCTATCCTTTGATTGCTAGCCCGAAAGAATGGAAAAAATGGTCAGTCTGGAATCAGCGCGATCCCAACTTGGCGATCCTCTTTTCAGGTCCAGAAAGTGGTGCTGGCGCAGCATGGGATTGGAAGAGTGAAAGCCAAGGCAATGGCGGCATGAAACTGACCACCGTGGCAGCCAACCAAGTCGTCAATTATGAATTGCACTTTGAAGGTATGGGCAAACCATCTAACGGAGCATTAACCTTAGAGCCCGAAGGTAGTTCCACCAAAGTCACTTGGTCTATGGTCGGCAGTAGCGAAGGCAATTTTATGATGAAATTGTTTGCTCCATTTATGGATAAAATGGTCGGGCCAGATTTTGAAGATGGCTTGAAGAACTTGAAGACTGTAGCGGAAAAACCCTAGTTAAATTGCACGGAAAACGAATGAGCATTTTATATCTAACAAAAAAGAATGATGAGTTCATTTCATTTTGTTCTTGTACGGAAAGTTTGGTTGGCGATCCCGGGCAATTAGATTGCCCTTGGTGCGGTTGTGGCTGGTTATTTTCATGCACAAAATGCAGAAAGGCATTTTCTTTTGCTGTTGCAACTGAAATTGACAAAACATGGGAAGAAATTGCAGCTGAAGATCTGTATAGCTACAGTAAAAGGCAAGCTACACATGAAGAAATATCAGAATGGATTGAAAATATGCAGGCCATGCAATCTGAAATTGAGCTAGGAAAAACCTATGTTTATCTTGACGGTGTTTTTATAGCGACAGACGAAGAAAACATTTCAATTGAAGGTTGGTATGCCAAGCATGAATTTGAGCATGTTCCTCAACTTGCTGCTGTAACAAACTCAGAAATTAGAAAGCTGGTTTTATCAAATCCAGACTACTGGCGTAAAAACCAACTCAGTGATAAGTAATTTTAAAACTGAGAAAAGAAAAATAAGAAGGGTGGTAAAGTTTTCACCTTACCGCCCTTTTTGCTTCTAGATTCAATCAATCTAAATCAGCTAATTTGCGCGCGCATACTTGAAAATGCTGCTTTCATTTTTTCTGATGCTGGTGCGCCAAACTGACTGCCAATCCAAACTGCAGCGCAACCAAAGAAGAAGCCTGGTACCAATTCATACAGACCAAACCATTTGAACTCACCCCACACCAACACCGTCAAGGCACCGACAAACATACCCGCTAAAGCACCATTGCGGTTCATCTTAGGCCAGATCAAGGATAACAAGACCACTGGGCCAAATGCTGCACCAAAACCTGCCCAAGCGTTACTAACCAAACTCAATACACTACTAGTTGGATTCGCCGCAATCGAAATCGCAATCACAGCAACCACTAACACCATCATGCGACCAAACCACACCAACTCAGTTTGTGAGGCATTTGGACGGAAGAAAGGTTTGTAAAAATCTTCTGTCAAAGCAGATGAACACACCAAAAGCTGACAAGACAAAGTACTCATCACCGCTGCCAAAATTGCGGATAACAAAATACCGGCAATCCAAGGATTAAACAAAATTTGCGATAAAGAGATAAACACCGTTTCCTTATTTGCCGTCACCGCGCCCGCTTGTTCTGGATGCATAGCGAAGTAAGCGATACCAAAGAAGCCGACTGCAATCGCACCACCCAAGCACAAAATCATCCAAGTCATACCGATACGACGTGCGTTCTTAATCGTGCCAAAATTTTCCGCAGCCATAAAACGCGCCAAGATATGTGGCTGTCCCATATAACCCAAACCCCAAGCCAACAAAGAAATAATGCCGATCAAGGAAGTACCGCTAAATAAATCCGTGTATTTAGGATTGATGTTTTGGATCACGGTGATCGCTTCACTAAAACCACCCACATGCATAATCACCATCACTGGTGCCAATAACAAAGCAAAAATCATCAAAGTCGCTTGCACTGTATCGGTCCAGCTCACTGCCAAGAAACCACCAATAAACACATAAATAATCGTCGCTGCAGCACCGGCCCACAAAGATACGTTATAACTCATGCCAAAAGTTTCTTGGAATAAGCGCGCACCAGCAACCATGCCAGAAGCGCAGTAAATCGTGAAAAACACCAAAATAACAATCGCAGAAATAATCCGTAATAACTTACTGGTATCTTCAAAGCGATGCGTAAAATAATCAGGCAAAGTCAACGCATTGTTCGTCAATTCGGTGTACACACGCAAACGACCTGCCACCAAATGCCAGTTAAACCAAGCGCCTAAAGTCAAACCAATCGCAATCCAACTTTCAGAAACCCCCGAAAAATACAAAGCTCCGGGCAAACCCATCAACAACCAGCCACTCATGTCCGATGCACCAGCACTCATCGCCGTGACAAAAGCACCCAAACTGCGGCCACCTAAAATGTAATCGGATAAATTATTCGTAAAACGCCAAGCGGCGAATCCTATCCCTAACATCGCGAGGATATAGATAATGAAAGTGATGCTGGTTGGGTTACTAAAATCCATCTCCGTATTGCCTTTCTTTTTAAGTGTAATTATTTTGTATTTATCCAAACACGCGGATAAGCAAGCCCGCAGTATCGCTCAAGCCCACTGTTCTCACAAGCGCAGAACATCGTCAAATCATCATCAAATTGCGGGTTTATTCAGACCCTTATTTGGTCGCGCGGTTCCTAATCATTTATCACCAAAATAGAAGTAAATACAAAGTCTCATCACAGCCTAAAATTAGCAATTATTGTTCTAAAAAAAGGCAAAAAAGTATCTACTTATTTTGAAAAAGTGATTAAAGTAAATGAATTGATACAAGCTAGGCGTGTTAAATTCCGCCTATCGCCGTGCAAAAATACTTAGTCCTCGTCTAAATTATTCAAATCCTATTTGATGTATTTCCAACAAACTCAAGCTATCCAAGGCGGAATATCCAAGCATCGTTTTTACCGATACCTAAGCCTTTGCCTTATTTTGTTGATACACATAGGGACAATTTTGTTGTTCTTAAGGACAGTAACATCTAACCAAAATCCAAAGTACTCACACAAAGTCCTATTTTTAAGTGCGATACCTTCGCGCCAATCTACACAAGGCCCCGCTGAATCAATCCAGCAAGCGAAAGCCTCAAAAATAAACAAGGCTACACCAACAATTCGAATCGATAACAAAAACGAGATTCAAGAATCAAACGCAATATCAACCTCTAGCAAATCTGAGATGCAAGTAGTTGTACCTGACCCAAGCTCAGAAGTAGCAAGCGCAACGACAGCAATTCCCCTACAAAAAAATATCCGTGAATTAAGCCTAAGCTTAAAAGAAGATTTCTTAAAACAAGAGAAAAACTTTAGGCCAGATAGTAAAAACAGTAGTGAAGCAATGAAAAAATTCTCAAATGCCATCGCCGATGCGGCGCAAATTCAACGCGAGGGTGTAATTGTTGAGAAGAAATTTGCTTACGATGGTCGACCTGTAAGTAAAATCAAGACGCCCTACGGAACCTACTGCGTAAGACATCCAAAAGCAGGAGAAAAACCAGAATTGTCGCCACCACCGATAGCAGTCAGCTGTGGTCAACTTTGACCAACTCAGGCAATTAGCAAAAACAAAAATTATTAATCCTCGATAGATAAAAATAATTGTCATAAGCCTGTCACCTGATCAGCCTAGAGTAAGTCCTAATTTTATTTCTAGCTCAACTCTAGCCCAACTTCAGGTGTCCATCATGAATACGAAAGCCTATTTTCAGAATAAAACACTAAGTTCTGTTTTCAAAAATTGGGTTCTTGATTTTTTCGCGACGAAACAGTTTTTTTCTGAAGCTAAACCGCAAAACAAATTAATCCAATCACAAACTTGGGCCGATAGTCATATCGATTTAGAAGCCTTAGCGCTCAAGCCTGCAGCGAATATCGTGACTATTGCCGCCGGAGCGTGTCATGCTTTGGCTTATCTCAGCACCAAACCCGCTGCGGTGCACTGTGTAGATAACAATCCAGCCCAATTAGCCTTGCTTGAGATTAAAGCCAAAGCCCTAATGCATTTGCCAGACTATGACGCTGTCTTGAAATTTCTAGCCTTACCAAAGCAAAGTGATAATCTAAAACGCTATCAACGCCATTTGCGCGCCAATTTATCCGATCAAGCCAGTCGTTATTGGCAACAGCGCAATCTACTAGGTCGTCCACGCTACTATGCTTTTAGCCAAAATTTACAAGAGCACGGTTACTACAATCTTAGCCTGCGTTGTTTACGCTTTTTATTAAAACAGCTCGGGGCACGTTTTGACAAGCTGCAACAAGCACAAAATCTAGAACAGCAAAATCGTATTTTTGAGCAAGATATTTTGCCAGCATTACAGAATCCTTACTTTCTGTTCTTAATGCGACGTCGCTTCGTATTACATCGATTAGGCTTTAAGCAAAACCAAATCAGTCGCGTCAAAAACGCCAATCAAGACGAAGTTTCACAAATTTTGATACAAAGATTACGTCGCCTATTTTGTGATTTTGCGCTTCACGATAACCATTTTGCACAGCAAGTACTAGGCCAAACTTACCAAATTACACAACAACAAAGTCTACCTTTGTATTTACAAAAGGCGGTCTTTCCACAACTACGCCAATACGCACATCGCGTACATCCTCAACAAAGTCGCCTAATCGATTTTCTACAACAGCAACACGCAGAATCGATCGACGCCTTCGTCTTACAAGATCACCTCGATTATTTACATCCGAACGATATCAACACACTATGGCAAGAAATTAATCGTTGCGCCGCGCCTGGTGCCAAAGTGCTTATTCGTAGTTTAGGCACACAATTACCACTTCCACAACGCGTCTTTCAATCAACAGAATCGCATTGGCAAACCAATCCTCTTAGGAATCAAGAATTACAAAGCAAAGATCGATGCGCACTGTATGGCTCCCTATTTGTGTTTGAAAAAATAAATAAATCCAACTAATTATTTACAAAAATTCATACTCACTTAACACCAAAATACGCCAAAAATCTGTGGATAAGTCTTTGCATATCTTGAGGAGCTTATGTGCAAAACCACAGATGCTTTCCACAGCCCAAATCTTATGCAGAAACTATTCTTTTTCTGTACAAGCATTGTCCTAGTCTTTATCCTTGCGCTAAATCCTTGATTTCAATTCAGTAAACGCGCTTATCCACAAAATTTGCCAACGTTAACTACTACTACTATGTATATATATACCTTATGTATACAAAACAAAGCTGCTTACTCTCACCCAGCCATTTTTAGCAAACATGTCTATTTCTATTAAACCCAACACCACTGGTCTCATCTTTGCTATGCGTGAAGAACAAGAGGGATTACAAAACTTCATCAGCAATAAAAAAGTCCACCACATCGCTAAACGTGAGTTCATACAAGGCGAGTTTTACGGACATCCGATAGTCATGGTGCTAGCTGGTATAGGAAAAGTAGCCGCAGCAAGTACCACGAACCTCTTAATCCATCATTTTGGCGTGACACAATTGATTTTAAGTGGGGTGGCAGGTGCTGCTGATCCAAGCTTAAAGGTCGGCGATATCGTGATCGCTGATGCCTTACTACAGCACGATATGAATGCATCACCGTTATTTCCGCGTTTTGAAATTCCTTTAACGGGAAAATCACGCTTTCTTGTCGATAAAAATTTACAAGAAGCACTGCAAAATGCGACCAGCCAATTTATACAAACGATGCCAGCACATTTTTCTGCAAGCCAAATTGAAGAGTTTCAACTGCAAACGGTAAAAACACGTACAGGATTAATTGCTAGTGGTGATCAATTTATTCACGATAGCCATGTGTTAAGCGAGTTGAAACAAGCTTTACCAGATTTATTGGCGGTAGAAATGGAAGGTGCAGCGATAGCGCAAGTTTGTGATGAACAAAACTTACAGTTTGCGATTTTGCGTACAATTTCTGATAGCGCCGATGAAACAGCAGATGTCGACTTTCTTAGTTTTGTCAAAAACGTTGCCGCACCGTATAGCTTAGAAATTCTGAAGAATTATTTTGAAAATCGAAAAATACAAATCGACTAAGACACTGTTGCCAACAAAAACAACAATAAGAAAAATATTTTTTTGTGGATAAGGCTGTGTATAAGTGTTGGAGATTTTGTGTGGAACCCACTTACTTGTTCAAGCACAAAAACTTATACAAATTTTGTTGAGTATTCATACAAAGATTTTCCGCCTACTTATATTTTCTATAGAGCCTTGATTTTGCATGGTTAACTTCGCTTATCCACAAAATATTTCAACGTTAACAACTACTACTATTCATATATATAAACTTATTCAATTAAAAGAAAAACGTCGCTTTTTTCGTCTCAAAAAAAACTGCTGAAATAATTCACATTTGTTGAAATAAATGGGTATGATTGCGGCTCACTTCGAGTTTTTCGGAACATCCTTTTAAACCTAGCATTTGTCGACCACGAAAATCACGCGTAACTTCCGCAATCGCACTGACTCTGACTAATGTAGATCGATGGATGCGCCAAAATTCTTTAGGATCTAATTCATCTTCCAACTCTTTTAAGGTTTTACGAATCAAAAATTCTGCTTGTTCTGTTTGTACCAAAGTGTATTTTTCATCCGATTTAAAAAATAAAATTTCTTTGGTACTAATCATGCGCAAACTACTGCCAACACTGGCTTGTATCCAACGCAAATATTCTTTTTGTTGGATTTGTTGCTGCATTAATTGTGTCAATAATTGTTCTACTTGTTTTGATTGATGTTCTTGCTTTAGCTGTTCTACTTTTATTTGATCTTGATTGGTATTTGATAGAGCTAACTGACTAGTATTTTTTTCTGCAATTCTTTGTTGTAAACGCTGACAAGTTTGCTGCAAACGTTCTACGTCGATAGGCTTTAATAGGTAATCCATCGCACCGCGTTCAAACGCTTGAATTGCATATTCATCATAAGCAGTAACAAAAATAAGTATCGCATTTTGCGCCAACTGAGCTGCTGCTTCGATACCATTTTTTCCTGGCATACGAATATCTAAAAAAATAATTTGTGGTTGTAATTTTTCTGCTTCTTCTATCGCCACAATACCATTTTGCGCTTCCGCAATAATGCTGAGTTCAGGCCAAATTTGATTTAATTTGCTACGTAGATGTGCCCGCATTGGGGCTTCATCATCCACAATCATTGCTGTGATTTTATGCATGTTCATTATTTGTTTCTGGAATATGTAATGTCAATTTAGCGCCACCGGTTTCAGGAATCTCGATCACCAAACTCGCTTTCAAACCATATAAAACTTTTAAACGTTCACGAATATTGCTTAAACCAATTCCATCATCTGCATGTAAATCGAAACCAATACCGTTATCACTAACCTCAACTTGAATTTCCCGTTCACCTTGACGCGCAATAATCTGAATGTGACCACCATCTGTTTTTGGCTCTAAGCCATGCTTAATCGCATTTTCGACCAAAGTCTGTATCATCATTGATGGAAAAGCGACATGCTCTAGCGCAGCTGGGCATTCAATTTGATAAGTCAAACGTTCTTGCATACGTGCTTGCATGATATTCAAGTAAGCGCGTGACAGTTCTAATTGTTGCCCTAGTTTGCCACCACCTTGTTCGCGAATTTGCGGTAAAGCGGCACGTAAATATTTAATTAAATGATGATGAACAATCGATGCTTGATGTGGATCCGTTTCTATCAATTGGCCAATCAGAGCCAAGGTATTAAATAAAAAATGTGGTTCAATCTGTGCTTGCAAAGTCGCCATTTCGGCTTCTAAAACACGACGCTCTAAAGCTTCAACATCAGCGCGTGTCACGGCATCAGTCGCTACTAATTCCGCCTTACGTTTGCCGCCTGCCAAACTTTTAATCATGATTGATACAAAAGCTAACAGAGGTATAAATCCGCCTAAGCCTAAGATCGCACCAATGATCATTGCTAAGAACGAGACAAAGATGAGGTAGCTCCATGAAATGACGGCCAGCCAATCAAAAAACTTCCACCAAAATACTTTGCCTGTCTCCATCAAATCCAGCATGAACAAAAGTACTTTGTTCTTATCATCCGTTTTCATGTTAGCTCTCCTCATCAGGCTTTTGTTCTGCCGGCTTATGTGTTTCGGTTGTGCTAGTTTGCACTTGATCTTCTTTGCCAATAAAACACTTCAGTAACAAAGAACCAATGACAAGCCAATTTGCGAAGGATTGGATAGATAACAAACCACCGACGATTAATGTCAACAAACTAGCCAGCAATAATTTTCCCCAAGAGACATCAATAATCCATTCTGCATAACGTTGCCAAACATATTTAGCTGTTTCTGCCACGTTTAAAACAAATTCAAGCACTGGGTTTTTAGTATTCGTGTTCATGTTTTCTGCTCCTGAGTTAGTCGATTTTTCTGCATATTCGGATGAAGCGTTTTCAAGCACTATCAATTCTGTTGTCGATGAATTGGCTTGTGTTTCTAAATTTTGTGTAGTCATGTTGTTCTCCTCATTGTTGGTATTTGATTTACCGCTTTCGGTTCCTGCTATGACTACACAATAGCAATAGAAAAAAAACCGTTCTATGCTTCTGCGATTAAGCGTGTAAAGCTATAGATCAACGGTAAATTGAGCGGATAAATGGCAAGTAAATACCAAGTAAATCAGCGCAATGACTGGATAAAATCTTGAAGAGATGAATTTGAATGTCAGTTCAAGCGATACATGACCTACAATGGAGTCCATTCGACTATTTGATAAAAATTTTTAAATTTCTATCTTATAAATATTGCTCAAAAAATATGTAGGAAAAAATGTATGAATAACTTACTCAAGTCGATTTCTATTATCTTGATAGCGTTTGGTATTACCGCCTGTACACCCAAATTTGATTGGCGTGAAATTAGAAACGCAGACGCGCCATTTGTCGCTACTTTTCCTGGAAAACCGGCAACACATAGTCGAGACATAGAGCTTGATGGAATCAAAGTCAAATTACATATGACAGCCGCTGATGTGAATCAACTCAGCTTTGCGATCGCCTATGCAAAAATTGAAAACAATGATAAAAGTTTACAAGCACAACAGCAGCAACGTGCTTTGAGCGCTATGCAAGCAGGGATGTTAAAAAATATTCAGGGCTCAATAGTTCAAACAAATGCCACATCTGCTGTTAATTCTAGTCATCATTCCAGCCCCAAAAACACGATTACCGCGATCGGCAAGAAGCAAAATGGACAAGCGATCAAAATGCTAGCTCGTTTTACTCAACATGGTCCCTGGGTTATGCAAATCGTGATGATGGGAGAAGAAAAAGCATTTACCCCCGATATTGCGGATATGTTTTTTGACTCGATCAAACTTAATTAAAGTGCTGATTCTGCTGTATTTTCACCGATTAAATTTATTCTAAAAAATTATTATGCTAATTATTTTTAAATCAAAAGCAGCAGCTGAAGTGATTATGTATAAAGAACATATCGCCTCGGTATTAGAGATGTTGAATAAAAATGTCGATCGTGGCGTGATTACTGCTGCTGAAAGTGAAAATGCGATACAGCAAATTGAACAATTAATCGAAGCAGACAAACAACAACGTCTACAACAAGAGAAAATGCAATTGGAAGACGAAGAAGATTTAGATGAAATTGAAAAAAGAAAGAAACGCGATTTCGTTAGCTTATCAGCGCGTCTTTATCCCATATTAGAAATGCTCAAAGCCGCAAACAAAAAACAAACGGATGTTTTGTGGGGAATATAAAGCAATGACCGCACATGTAGAACATACCAATGAATTTTTTTTAGACGCTGTTGACGGCACTTCTCTGTTTATCCGTGATTGGCCTCTAGAGCATTCTGAACATGCACCTGGAATTGTGATCATGCATGGTCTTGGTGAGCATTCTGGTCGCTATGTACATGTCGCCAGATTTTTTAATGCCTTAGGTTTTAAGGTAAGAAGTTTTGATCTTCGTGGGCACGGCCAATCTGCTGGGGCTCGTGGTGATATTCCCGATGCGGATGCAATCTTACGTGATATGCGATTGGTCATTCATGACTTCTCTAAACAATTAACTCAAGCGCCATTGATATTGGCACACAGCATGGGTGGTTTGTTCGCGACCCGATTTGCATTGGAAGGATTAACACCCTTAAGCGGTTTGATTTTGTCTTCGCCAGCCTTCTCAGTTCATACTAGTTGGTTAGAAAAATGTTTATTTAAAGTTAGTCGCGTTGTGGTTCCGCATCTAGCGGTTGGGCATGGCACTAATGGACGTTATTTGTCGCATGATAGTGAGGTCGTTGCAGCATATCAAAATGATCCCTTAGTCCATGCCAGAATCAGTGCGAGTTTGTTTCAAAGCATGCTAACTACGATGCAGTATGTGAAAGATCATGCGACCGCATTAAAAATTCCAAGCCTGCTATTGATTGCAGATGGCGATGTCGTCGTCAATCCGCAAGGAGCAAAAAATTTTCAAGCAAAACTGCAAGCTTCGGCAAATGGACATTATTTACAAACAAAAATATATCCCGGCTTTTATCACGAAGTTTTTAATGAATTAGACGCATTAACGGTATTTGAAGATGTGCGAATCTGGTTAGATCAACAAAATTTCATCCCAGATGAAGGATTAGTTTAAGTCAGTCCACGTCACCGACAGTAACAACGACGACGCTAAGATTCGTCGATGAAATCACTGAATACAATCGAATTTAAATAAGTAAAGAATAATGGAATTCTTATGGTAGAGCCGAGCAGAAAAATATTAACGCGTCCAACACGCAAAGCATCGCAAGCGCAGCTTAGTAAAGAACCTATTCAGTCAAAAACTGCAAGCAAGTCGACGAAACCAATTCAGTCAACAAAGCCAGTGCAGCCCGAGCCAGAAACTTTGCAGATTAAATCAGATTCTTTGGCATTTAGTTTAGCTGGTGCTGCACAAGCCGTTGCTTATGTTTTAGAAGGCGTCGCTTTACCGCAGGCATTATCGAGAGTTTTTACACAAACAGATGCTAGCCCACAAGCACGTGGCGCGATTCAAGATATTTCTTATCGCACTATGCGACAAATTGGTCGTGTAGATGCCTTGATTTCCTTAATGACTTCAAAAGCACCAGAACCACCGGTACTTTATGGACTGTTGTGCTGTGCTTTGAGCTTACTCGTCACAGAAGATATTGAAGAAGCGCCTTACGACGATTTTATTGTGGTTGATCAAGCTGTCAACGCAGCAGCCTCTTCACCTAATATGATCTTCGCTAAAGGTATGGTTAATGCAGTTCTGCGTCGATTTTTGCGCGAGAAAAATGAACTATTACCGATTGTCGTGAAACAAGCTGCAGCGCGTTGGAATTATCCACAATGGTGGGTTGACCAATGTAAAGCCGCCTATCCACAAGATTGGCAAGCGATTTTAAATGCCGCTAGTACGCCGCCGCCCATGACCTTGCGTGTCAATCAAAGAATGAGCTCGGTTGAAAATTATTTGGAATTGCTTAAACAAGCGCAGATCGAGGCAAGCCAAATTGGCCCTGTTGCGATTCGCTTACGTAAAGCGATGCCGGTACAAAATATTCCAGGGTTTGCCCAAGGCATGGTGTCGGTGCAAGACGCCGCTGCACAATTGGCTGCACCTTTGTTGGATCTACAAGATGGTCATAAAGTATTAGACGCATGTGCCGCACCCGGCGGAAAGACCGGACATATTCTGGAATTGGCAAAAGTCGATTTATTGGCACTTGACGTTGATGTTAAGCGTTTAGACAAAATACATGAAAACTTGGCGCGCCTCCAATTGTTTGCCACTATCAAAGAAGGAGATGCGAGTTGGTCGAATTGGTGGGATGGTCAACAATTTGATCGAATTTTGGCTGATGTGCCTTGCACCGCTTCGGGCGTTGTGCGTCGTCATCCCGATATACGTTGGTTGCGTCGTAAAACCGATGCGGCACAATTAGCAGTCACTTCGAGTCGTATTTTGGATAACTTATGGCGCATGCTAAAACCGGGTGGAAAGTTATTGCTAGCGACCTGTTCAATTTGGCCGATTGAATCGGAAAATCAAGCAAAGGCATTTGCACAACGACACGCAGCAATTCGCTTGGATGCACCTGGACAGTTACTACCAACGTCAGAAATCAACAACGAACACGATGGTTTGTTTTACGCCTTGTTTCAAAAACCAGAAGTTTGAAACTTGTTTCAAGTTATGATGTCAATAAGACTTGTTGAGTTTTAATAATTTACTATTTATTGAATTACTTGGTTTAGGAATTTCTGGTTTTCACATGTTCAAAGGCTTGATCCATATTTCGAGATCAATATTTCTTGCATGGGCGCTGATGTGTTTCGCGCCCATGCTGTTTTCGTCCGCCTATGTTCAAGCCGCTGACGTTGAAGTAATGAATGCGAAACTGGAAAGCACCGATGAAGGCTACCGCGTTTTTGTCTCATTCTCTTTTGAATTGGGATCGGATTTAAAGAATGCGATCAACGAAGGGATTCCAGTTTCCTTTACGGCAGAGGTTGAAATCAATCGACCACGTTGGTATTGGTTCGATGAAAAAACAATACGTTCTTCGCAGACAGTCAGAATTCAATATGATTTGTGGCGACGTCAATATACTGCTGCGGTGAATGGTGGTTTAAAACAGAATTTTGCTAGCTTAGAAGAAGCGATGGCTTTAGTGTGGCGTCCACGGCGCTGGCTAGTAGCCGATAAAAAAGCGCTAAACCCGAGTGCTACCTACAATGTTGCTGTGCGCCTTAAACTGGACAGCAATCAATTATCAAAACCCATGTTAATAACTTCGTTTAGCAATAGTGATTGGCGTTTGGCCTCTGAGTGGAAACGATTTACGTTCAAGGCTGACGACAAGTGACAAGATTTTTGCGGCAAGGTTTGGTGATTGGCGGCGTTCTGATGAGCGTCTTGTTGTTCATCTTGATGACAGCGACAGAAAACTCAAGTCGTTTTCGTGCCATCAATGAAAATCTGCCTTTGCTATTAATGGCGAATGCGGTGGTTGCTTGCGGCTTATTAGCGATGGTAACCACCTTGCTGTGGCAATTGATACGCCGTTATCGTCAACGCGAATTTGGCTCGCGGATTATGACGCGATTGGTGATTCTATTTGCATTGACGGGGATTTTGCCGGGCTCTTTGATTTATCTGGTGTCAGTGCAGTTCGTTACCCGTTCGATTGATTCGTGGTTTATCGTCAAACTCGATCCCTTGCTAAATTCTGGTGTGAACTTAGGGCATACGGCTTTAGATTACACTTTAAAAGATCTCGAAGGTAAGGCACGTAGTATGGCGAATCAGCTTGCTGATATTGCCGATAGTTCGATGTCATCTTCTTTGCCTATCCGCTTATCTCGTTTGCGCGAACAAATGCAGGTGAAGGAAGCCACCATTGTTAGCCACCGTGGGCGCGTGATTGCGACATCGAACGAAAACCCAGGCGTGTTGGTGCCAGAGTTACCCACCGCAGGCATGATACAAACGGTGCGTGCCGAAGGTAAGTATTCGCAATTTAGTAGTCATGTAGACCATGCTGGCGAAGATGCAACCCGTAATTTGTTTACCGAAGCACACCAACATACTAATACCGAAAACAGTAACCAAGAATTTTTGCGGGTGATTATTCCTCTGCAATCTTCGGGTATTGATTCTCGCTTTCAAAAAGAACGAAACTATCTACAAGTTATTCAAGCGGTCCCTGAATTACTAGATACGCAAGCAAAAGTATTTACCAACGCGATTGCGGAACATCGGGAGCGATCTTCAAGTCGTAATGGTTTGAAGAATATGTACTTGGTCACCTTAACTTTGCTTCTTTTGTTTGCGATTTTTGGCGCTATTACCGCAGCATTTTTTATCTCTGGTGAATTAGCTAGACCGCTTTTATTATTGGCTGAAGGTACCAAAGCGGTCGCAGAAGGCAATTTGTCGCCCCGCCCTATCACTACCACCTCAGATGAATTAGGTAGCTTGACGCAGTCGTTTAATACGATGACGCATCAATTATTTGAAGCCAGATCCGCGGTAGAAAAAAATCGTAATGAACTTGAAAACGCCAAGGCTTATTTAGAGTCGGTGTTAGGTAGTATGTCTGCCGGTGTGATGGTGTTAGATCAAAATGCTTGTCTGGTGAGTTGTAACCATTCCGTTGAGCGAATTTTACGACGTGCCTTGGATAAAGAAATCGGTAAACCTTTATCGCAGATTCAAGGGCTACAAGTATTTGCGGCAGCAATTGATAAAGCATTTTCAGAACAACATGCACAATCGGCTGGCGGTCCCGAACAAGAACATTGGCAACAACAAATCGAATTGCCTAGTTCGATTTTTGAAGGAATTAATGAAGGCGATAAATTAGTCGCTAATAGCGAAGAAGAAAAAGGCGTTACCTTATTGGCGCGCGGCTCACATCTTCCAGTCAATTCCGGTGTCGGTTATGTGATCGTTTTCGACGATATTACGAACATCATTTCAGCGCAACGCTCGATTGCGTGGGGTGAAGTAGCACGTCGATTAGCGCATGAAATTAAAAACCCCTTAACGCCAATTCAGTTGTCAGCAGAACGTTTGCAAATGAAATTGGTGGATAAATTAAACGAGCTCGATGCGCAATTTTTGAGTAAGAGTACGACCACCATCGTCAATCAAGTGACCTCGATGAAGCGGATGGTGGATGATTTCCGTGATTACGCCAAAATACCGCAAGCAGTTTTGTCAAAGATTAACTTATCTGCCTTAATTGATGATGTTTTGCATTTATACTTATCGGGTGATGGACGCGATATTATTCACTTACAAATCGCTAATGATTTGCCTTTAATCATGGGGGATGGGACCCAGATTCGCCAAGTCATACATAACTTGCTCCAAAATGCACAGGATGCGGTGAGTGAAAATGTAAAATCTGGACAGATTCCTCGCATCGATGTGATTGCTGAAATCGTTCATTACATTAGCGCTGATAAAACAGAGCGAGTCGCTGTGCGTTTGTCAGTGATCGATAATGGACCAGGGTTTTCCAATAAAATATTGGCTCGCGCGTTCGAGCCCTATGCCACTTCTAAACCGCGCGGTACAGGTTTAGGTTTGGCGATGGTGAAAAAAATTGTCGATGAACATGGCGGTAAGATCGATATTCAAAATCGAACTGATTCAAACGGTGCCAAAGTTTCGATTTTGCTGTTAAAGTTAGCACCAGATGTAAATACCTTAGTATGATGCGAGGTTTGATCTCATCAAGATAAAACTAAGGTCAAAAATAGTTCAAGAGCTTCCTTAGAGAAGAATGACATCACGTAAATATAGCGGAGTAGGGTTTAGGGTAGATTTATGGCAAACATATTAGTCGTCGATGACGAAATGGGAATTCGAGAGCTACTCTCGGAAATCTTGGGCGATGAGGGACACGTCGTTCAATTAGCAGAAAATGCACAACAAGCTCGCGAAGCAAGAGCGCAATCGCGCCCTGACTTGGTTTTGTTAGATATTTGGATGCCTGACACCGATGGCGTGACTTTGCTAAAAGAGTGGCAGCGTGATGGTTTGTTGACGATGCCAGTAATTATGATGTCGGGTCACGCTACGATTGATACTGCGGTTGAAGCGACCCGTATCGGCGCGCTCAATTTCTTAGAAAAACCAATTGCCCTGCAAAAGTTATTAAAAGCGGTACAGCAAGGATTGACCAGAAATATTGAAGTACCACGTCCAGTGGTGCCTGTTGCACGCGTCAATGTATCGGAAACTACTTCTAATGTCGTTGCCACTACACAGTTCTCAGCGACGCCAGCCAACTATGAAAATCGTGATTTCTCAATGGGAAATCACATGCTGCAGAACCATCAACATTCATTTAATAATTTATCTTTTGATTTGCCTTTACGCGAAGCGCGTGATGCATTTGAACGAATTTATTTTGAATACCATTTGCATCGCGAAGGTGGGAGCATGACTCGTGTTGCTGAAAAAACCGGCTTAGAGCGTACCCATTTGTATCGCAAACTGAAGCAATTGGGCGTTGAATCTGTGAAATATGGTAAGCGTGGCGAGTAAGCTTGAGTCAACTAAGCTTACTAGATTAACCATTGTTGCAGGAGGTAGTTATTCTGAGCGAGAAGCTTGGATAACTACCGAGCTACAAAAACTCTGCGCTGCTGCAGAGTATCAAAAATATGGTGTATTGCTAGAAGGATTGCCGACTGGTTCCATGTCTTTGCAAGCATCATCACATATCAAATTGGAACGGATCGCACCAGGCTGCTTTTGTTGTATCGGCCAGATTGCCATGCGTGTGACCTTAAATCGCTTATTGCGCCAAGGGCTTAGTCATTTGTTTATCGCTATGAACGATGCAGAACATTTGCCCGCTCTGAATACTTCCTTATCAAGTCCAACTTACGCGCGCATTTTGCAGCGCAAAAATGAAATAATACTTTGAGCTAAAGTTCAGCCATTTCCTTGCCGTAACTATTCATACGGAAGCAGATTCGTCTAGCCTCCAAAAATCGATCAAAAGCACCTTGGTTTGTTCTTGAATAGAGATAAATACCAGCGAGGAAGAACAAAATGAATATTATTTATAACAGCGACCAATACAGCGTGGTCGAGTTTGGTGCACAAACAGATCATGAAGTATTACGTTTTGGTGGATACGAAATTACCGATAAATCCGTGCGCCGTGAATGCTTTATTGGTGGGATTCAGGCCGAGACCTTCCGTCACGATGTACAAGAATTGATTTCAAATGAGCCTAGCATAGAAGAAATTGACGAGTTTCTTGCTAAATTTGATTCCTATATGGGACAGGCTGTTTTGTTGCACTAAAATCTCATTTTTTCTCGAATAATCGACAGCGCCAATTGATCAATTGGCGCTGTTTTCTTTTGGTCAATTGAATCGTAAATTGTTGCGGCGAAAAAAAAACCCGCTAGCCTAGGCTGCGGGTTAAGTCCAAACCTTTAAGAGGTGTTGGAGGAGACAGGAGTTACTTTATCGCAGTGCAGCAAATAAGTCTGCTTGATTTTTCGTATACCAGATATAAACCAAATATATATCTTGCTTTTTTATTGTTCATTCAGCTATTTTCTCTAACTGTTTTTAATTTTCTGTCTATTTTCTTTATCTTTCATCTAGCATCTTCGCTTTCGTATTTCGATTTGCCTCTACACCCAGTTTCTATTCCTAATTTCTCGCGCCTCATTACTTCCTTGATAGTACCCAAATCAAGCTGCATTGTTTTTAAGGGAAATGCTTTACACTTTAGCTCTGTATTCGCATAAAAGCAGTCTGGAGATAAGCATGAAATTATTTGACCCTATTCTACAATTCCAACAAGAAATCCAAGCAATTCGGCGAGATATCCATGCACATCCTGAATTGTGTTTTGAAGAATTTCGCACCGCTGATGTGGTTGCGCAAAAGCTAGAGGAATGGGGAATTCCTGTGATTCGCGGTATGGCTGGCACCGGTGTGGTCGGCGTGATTCAGCGCGGTTCTAGCTCGCGTGCTTTGGGTTTGCGTGCGGATATGGATGCCTTGCCTATGCAAGAGATCAATCAGTTTTCTCATACATCAAAACATCCAGGAAAAATGCACGCATGCGGTCATGATGGACATACCGCGATGCTATTGGGTGCTGCACGTTATTTGCAGCAAACGGGCGATTTTGATGGCACGGTTTATGTGATTTTCCAGCCAGCGGAAGAAGGTGGTGGCGGCGCACGTCGGATGATTGAAGATGGTTTGTTTACGAAATGCCCGATGGATGCGGTATTTGGTATGCATAATTGGCCGGGAATTGCGGCTGGTCAATTCGCTGTGAAGACAGGCGGGATGATGGCTTCGTCTAACGAGTTTGAAGTCACAGTACTTGGAAAAGGTGCTCACGCAGCACAACCGCAAAAAGGCATTGATCCAGTCATGATCGCAGTCCAAATTGCGCAAAGTTGGCAAACCATCGTTAGCCGCAATGTCAATCCTTTAGAACCCGCAGTATTATCTTTGACGCAGATTCATTCGGGTAGCGCGACCAATGTGATTCCTGACGAGGCTAAATTAATCGGTACCGTCAGAACCTTTAGCACTGATGTGCTCGATTTAATTGAGCGACGTATGGAAACCATCGCAAGATCTACGGCAGAGGCTTTTGATGCGCAAATTGAATTCAAGTTTCAACGCAACTATCCGCCATTAATCAATCATGTGAATGAAACCGAATTTGCGATACAGGTGATGCGCGATTTGGTCGGTAGTGATCATGTCGATACACAAGTCGAAGCGACTATGGGTGCCGAAGATTTTGCTTACATGCTGCAAGCCAAGCCTGGCTGTTATGTGTTTTTAGGAAATGGTACGGGCGATCATCGCAGCGCTGGTCATGGTTTAGGACCATGCAATCTACATAATCCAAGTTATGATTTTAATGACGACCTGTTACCGATTGGCGCGAGTTATTGGGTCGCTTTGGCACAAGCATTTTTGAAGGCCAAATAAAATAGTATTGCTCAAGCTAGGTTGTACAGAAATTTGAGGCTGTCGTTGTTGAGAGTTGTGTGCCTCTAATTTTCTCATAAAATTTTCAATAAAAAAGCCAGCATATTCCATAGAGATACGCTGGCTTTTTTTTGGGGGCTAGAAGTACTAGCAGTTCGATTTAAAACTCTTCCCAATCATCATTTTCTTTTTCCGTTTTGGTATTGCTTGCTGACGGCGCAGCAGCGATTCTGACTGGTGACGCTTTGTTACTTGGTTTGACTGGTGCGGCACGACTGGCTGGTTTGGCCGAGTTGTGTGTGTTATTCAACTTAAAGACGTCCAAGGCTTTGGTCAACAAATCCGCTTGTTCTTCTAATGACTCTGCAGCGGCCGCAGCTTCTTCAACCAATGCTGCATTTTGCTGCGTCATTTCATCCATTTGATTAATTGCGGAACCGATCTCTTGAATGCCAGTACTTTGTTCCTGACTTGCTGCGGTAATTTCCGACATGATGTCACTGACGCGGCGAACAGACGCAACGATTTCTTCCATGGTCTGACCTGCTTGATCGACTAGAGTAGAACCAGTCGCGACCTTATCCACTGAGTCACCAATCAAGGTTTTGATTTCTTTTGCCGCTGCCGCGCTACGTTGTGCCAGACTGCGAACCTCAGACGCAACCACCGCAAAACCACGACCTTGTTCACCTGCCCGAGCCGCTTCAACTGCCGCATTCAATGCCAAAATATTGGTTTGAAATGCAATGCCATCGATCACGCTAATAATGTCGACGATTTTCTTAGACGATTGGTTAATGTCATCCATCGTTGTGACGACTTGACTAACCACATCACCACCCTTCACTGCCACTTCTGACGCGGTTTGTACCATTTTGTTTGCTTGGCGGGCATTGTCCGCATTTTGTTTAACCGTTTCGGTCATGGTTTCCATTGAGCTGGAAGTTTCTTCTAAGCTGCTGGCTTGAGACTCGGTACGAGAAGACAAATCTGTATTGCCCGAGGCGATTTCTGCACTTGCTACTTTGATCGTTTCAGCTGAAGTCTTAATTTCAGAAACCATATTTTGCAAACGGCTTTGCATTTCAGCGAGTGCCGCCAACAAGCTGCTTGTGTCGCCTCGCTCGACCTCGATATGCATGGTCAAATCGCCCGACGCCACTGCCGAGGCAATTTCTTGTGCGTATTCAGGCTCGCCACCTAATTGCGCCCATACTGTGCGAATGATGAAGTAGGAGACTACACCGAGTACCAGAATGACGATCAAACCCGCGATAATCACTGTCCATAACACGCGGCTCACATTATCTGCACTGCGATCAACGCCGGCGGTGAACTGTGCTTGTGCTGTATCAACGGTCTTCTTTAAATCGTCCTCTAGTACTTTTAATGAGGATTGCATTTGTCCAATCGCAGCCTGCGGATCACCTTGATCGACCCCGAGCATGATCTTGGCAACCGAAATCGCTGGTGTGTAATACGCGTCAAATTCTTTTCCTAAGCGGTCGCCCAAGGCTTGCTGACCCGGTAGGCTGGCAAGGTTCTTAAACTTCTCTTTAACTTTCTTCGCGCGCTCAGCAATGACATCTAAACCTTTTTTATCATCTTCACCAACGGCTTGTTTGAGCGCGTCGACGATGCCCTGCACATCCGCTTGGATATTTTTTGATCGATCTAGCACCGGATAATCAATCGTTTCCGTAGTTTTGATGGACTTCATCGCTGTCGTCGAAAAATAGACACTGGCCGCAATACCAACACCAAAAATCACGGTCGCGATGACAGGAAGGGCCCAAATTCTGCGTTTGATACTCATGTAGAAACCTCGACTTATGTTGTAAAAAACTGTCGGCGTCTATCGTTTTCCGACCTTAGCTAACAAGCTGCACAATCGTATTTCGTGAAAAAGAGAATTTGCTTAGTTTATTTCTGCTTAGAAAAAGAGAATTGAAGCGAGCGAGAAGGCGAATAATAGTAGCGGTAATGTGTGCCTTATGTACTTACCGTTAAGTAACAGTGTAAGCCAAAGTTTTGAAAATTGCGAAGCTCTTATTGCTGGAAGTTAATGTTCACGCAAAGCACGTCGATACTGTATCGCTTCCGCCACATGCGCCGGTAATATACTTGGAGAGTTTGCTAAATCTGCAATGCTGCGGGCGACTTTTAAGACGCGGTGATAGGCTCGCGCCGACCAATTTAATTTGAGCATCGCACTGCGTAGTAATTGTTCTGTGGCTGCGTCGGCAGTACAAAACAAATCGATTTCTTTGGTGTCGAGTAGATTATTGGATTTGCCTTGCCTGTTGATTTGCCGATGAAATGCTGATTCGACACGAGCTTGAATAGCTGCATTATTCTCGCTTTGATGAGAAGCAAATAACTCATCTTGTGGCAGCGCTTGCACAACAATTTGCATATCAATGCGATCGAGTAAAGGACCCGAGATTTTTCCTTGATATCGCAACACAGCGTCGGGCGTACAGCGGCACTTATTATTAGTATGACCGAAGTAGCCGCAAGGGCAAGGGTTCATTGCCGCAATTAACTGAAAGCGTGCGGGGAAACTAGCTTGTTTGGCAGCGCGCGAAATATGAATTTGGCCTGACTCCAAAGGTTCGCGTAATACCTCTAATACTTTGCGGTCAAACTCTGGTAACTCATCTAAAAAAAGGACGCCATGATGCGCTAAAGATATCTCTCCAGGTCGAGGTGTTCCACCACCACCGACCAAAGCGACCGCAGAGGCAGTATGGTGCGGATTGCGGTAGGGGCGTTGCTTCCATCTTGCCAAACTAAAGCCATTACTGAGTGATTGCACTGCGGCAGATTCAAGCGCTTCTTGGTCTGTCATGCCAGGTAAGATTCCGGGAAAACGGCTCGCCAGCATCGATTTACCTGTTCCTGGTGGCCCCATTAGCAAGATACTGTGCCGCCCTGCTGCCGCTACTTCTAGGGCGCGTTTGGCTTGGGTTTGCGCTTTCACATCGCTGAAATCAGGATAGCTAATCGTATTTTTATGTGGCTGACTTTGATGCGGTGAAATTTTCGAATCTGGATCACGAGCTGCAAAATGGGCGCAGACTTGTAGCAAAGATTCGGCGGGATAGATTTTTGCATCACTGACTAATGCGGCTTCCTCAGCATTTTGTTTTGGAAGCATAAATGCGCGTGCTGCGGATTGATTGCGCTGCGCACTTTTGCAAATCGCGAAAGTCATCGCAAGCGCACCGCGGATAGGCCTTAGTTCGCCAGAGAGTGACAATTCGCCAGCAAACTCATACTGGTCTAATGCATCGTCAGGAATTTGGCCTGATGCTGCCAAAATTCCTAAAGCGATTGGTAGGTCAAAGCGTCCCGATTCTTTGGGTAAATCGGCAGGCGCTAAGTTGACGGTGATACGCTGTGCCGGAAAATCAAAACGGGCGTTTTGTAACGCGGCTCGAACCCGATCTTTGGATTCTTTAACTTCGGTTTCAGGTAAGCCAACAATCGTAAATGCGGGGAGACCATTTGCAAGATGGACTTCGACAGTGACTTCTGGTGCATCCATGCCATTTAAGGCGCGACTTTTAAGAACTGCGAGTGCCATCCTGTTTGCTTATCCCATAATAGAGACGAGCGTGCTGCTATTCGTCTCGTAATTGTGCTTCCAATTCAGCAATTCGTAACTCCAAAGCTTCGAGTTTGCTGCGCGTTTTTGCTAACACCTGCGCCTGAATATCAAATTCTTCACGTGTGACCAAATCGAGTTTGGCAAAACCTTGCGACATCATTGCCTTCAGGTTTTTTTCGATATCTTTGGCAGGTGAATTTTCTAAAGCCTGTTGCATCTTGGCTTGCATATCATTAAAAAATTGATTCGGTTCCATGAGAGCTGTCCTAATGTGAATTGGTAGGCCTTAATGCATGACTACCAGTGGATGGAAAATAGAAAAGTGCTTTTCCGGTGCATTATAGGTTTTTCTCAACATGAATTTGCGTCATTTTAGTGCGAGAAATAAAAAATTAGTATAAATAAATGCAAATAAATTACTCTAGTTAAGAAGTTTGTTTGTTCATGGAAATCCGCAATTTTCTTCACGCACCTCAGGCGTAATAGGCCAAAACAGGCGAATTCACGCCTCTCTAATGGTTGACGCTCACCTTTCCCACTGAAAATCAATCTGAATTTGCGCACTGCAATAAAGCTGGCACGAGATCTGCTAGTAAGCAAGAAAGCGTTCAACTTCGCGCCACCAATTTTCGAACTAACACGAACTGATATTTAACTAACTGAGGGAAGCGCCATGAAAAAGATTTTATTCTGTGCAGCAATGAGTAGTTGTTTTGCTAGTGGTTTATTTGCGAGCAATGTCTCAGCTCAAGAAGCAAAGCCTGAACACGAAGTGAGTTTTAATTTGGGTGCGGTTAGCGATTATCGCTATCGCGGTATTTCGCAATCTCGTTTGAAACCTGCATTACAAGGCGGTGCTGATTACGTTAACAACACCCACGGTTTGTATGCCGGCACGTGGTTATCAACGATTAAATGGACTAAAGACGCAGGTGGTAGCGGCGAAATCGAAATGGATTTGTATGCGGGCAAACGTGGTTCGATCACCAATGATGTGAGCTATGACGTCGGCGTTTTGTCTTATGTTTATCCCAGTAATGGATTAAAAAATGTGGCTGGATTTGTCGATGCCAATACGACGGAAATTTACGGCCAAATCAGCACAGGTCCAGTCTATGCAAAATATTCTCACTCTGTGACGAATTTGTTCGGCTTTGTTGATAGCAAAAATAGTGGCTACTTGGACTTAGGCGCGAACTTGGACATGGGTGAAGGTTATACCCTGAACTTGCACTACGGTCGTCAAACCATCAAAAACAATTCCTCCTACTCGTACAACGATTGGAAACTCGGCGTGACCAAAGAATTGGTCGGCGTCAATTTTAGCTTAGCAGTCATTGGTACCAACACTGATGTTAAGTACTACTACACACCCGCAGGCAAGTTCACTGGCAAAACCAGTTTAGTCCTGTCGGCAGTAAAAGCATTTTAAGTTCTAGTTCAAATCGAAGACCAAACTAAAACATTACCGAGACCATCATGAAACTGATAACGGCAATCATTAAACCATTCAAGTTAGACGAAGTGCGTGAAGCACTTTCTGAATTAGGCGTACAAGGTATTACTGTGACTGAAGTCAAGGGCTTTGGTCGTCAAAAAGGGCATACCGAACTTTATCGCGGTGCCGAATACGTCGTCGATTTTTTGCCTAAGACAAAAATCGAAGCTGCGGTGGAAGATAACATCGTTGATCGTGCGATTGAAGCGATCGAGACAGCGGCACGTACAGGCAAGATTGGCGATGGCAAAATTTTTGTCTATTCCTTAGAGCAAGTCGTCCGTATTCGTACTGGCGAAACTGGCAATGAAGCACTTTAATCGACGAGAGTAGAAAATGAAAAAACTATTGAAATCTCTTGCCGCCTTTGTTTGTGTGCTGGCGATGGCGCAAACTGTTTGGGCAAATACCGAAGATTTAGCGGCCAGCGCGAGTGCTGCTGCGAGTGTGACATCTGCAGTTGCTGAAGTCGCAGCTGCATCGACAGCAAGTGCGACTACGAGCAGTGAGTCTGTTGCTGCAAGTGGCGCAAATGTTGCAAGCGTAGCTCCTGCCGTAGCAGAAGCTGCACCAGCTGCCGCTGCACCTGCGCCAACCGCAAATAAAGGCGATACCGCATGGATGCTGGTGGCTACTTTATTAGTGACAATGATGGCGATCCCAGGCTTGGCGCTGTTTTACGGCGGCTTAGTGCGTGCCAAAAATATGCTTTCTGTTTTATTACAGGTGTTCATGATTTTTTCAGTGATCGTTGTGCTTTGGTGTATTTACGGTTACTCACTTGCGTTCACTGAAGGCAGTCGTTTTATTGGAAAATTCGATCGCGTCTTACTGCAAGGAATTTGGGATCCTGTACAAGCAAGTTTCACGAGTGCAGCGACTTTCTCTAAAGGCGTAGTGATACCAGAGTTTGTTTTCGTCGCATTCCAAGCGACTTTCGCAGCGATCACTTGTGCCTTAATTATTGGTGCGTTTGCGGAACGTGCAAAGTTCAAAGCGGTATTGGCATTTGTCGTGATTTGGTTCACTTTCAGCTACTTACCAATCGCACACATGGTATGGTTCTGGACAGGTCCGGATGCGATCAAAGACGCTGCGACATTAGCGACAGAAACCGCAAAAGCGGGCTTCTTGTTCCAAATGGGCGCTTTAGATTTCGCTGGTGGTACTGTGGTTCATATTAATGCAGCGGTTGCGGGTTTGGTTGGTGCTTTCATGATCGGTAAGCGCGTCGGTTACGGTAAAGAAGCGATGGCACCACACTCTTTGACTATGACCATGATCGGTGCATCATTGTTGTGGGTAGGTTGGTTTGGTTTTAATGCAGGATCTGCTTATGAAGCCAATGATATTGCGGCCTTAGCTTTTGTGAATACCTTATTGGCGACAGCGGCTGCAACAGTATCTTGGGTTTTCGGTGAATGGATGAGCAAAGGTAAGCCATCGATGTTGGGTGCTGCTTCTGGTGCTGTCGCTGGCCTAGTCGCGATTACACCAGCATGTGGTTTCGTTGGCCCTATGGGTGGTTTATTGATCGGTTTGGCTTCTGGTATCGTTTGTTTGTGGGGTGTGAATGGTCTCAAACGTATGTTGGGCGCGGACGATTCTCTAGACGTATTCGGTGTTCACGGTGTCGGTGGTATCTTAGGTGCTTTACTGACAGGCGTGTTTGCGTCACCTGCATTGGGCGGCCAAGGTATTTTTGATTACGTTGCCAACAAAATGTCCGCAGACGCCTACAGCATCGTTGGTCAAGTCACGACTCAGGCAACAGCAGTTGGTGTGACAATCATTTGGTCAGCTATCGTTTCTGTGATCGCTTACAAATTGGTCGATTTGGTGATTGGTTTGCGTGTGGCGGAAGATGAAGAACGTGAGGGTTTGGATATCACTAGTCATGGTGAATCCGCTTATCACTCTTAATGAGGTGATGCGAGTGTGATTCAGAGTTGGGTGAAGTAACCGACTCTGAATCCTATCTCGAACAGAGTTTTAAAATGCGTTGCGCAGTGAGTTTTGAAATCCGCCTTGAAAGACCTTTTGGATGATGTTCTAAACTCAAATTCATTGCTACCGCGTATATCCAAAAACAATTCGATTTGTACCGTTTCTTGGTGGGACTTCGCGCCTCTCAGTAGCTTGGGAGGCGTTTTTTTTATTTCAATCCACACATACTGGTAATTGCAGGGTGATTTTTGTTCCTTCGCCAAGCTTACTATCCACCTTGATCGTACCGCGTAGCAAATCTGTGACGATGTTATGCACGATATTTAAACCTAAGCCGCTGCCGCCGTGCCCTAATTTAGTAGTGAAAAACGGATCGAACACGCGTCGCAAGTGTTCAGGGCGAATGCCATTACCATTATCGCTAAAGCATATCTTGATATGTTTGCGATCGGTCAGTTTAGCACTTAGTTGCATGATGCCAGCATCGCGACCTTCAAAGCCATGTAAAAGTGCATTGTTGATGAAATTGGTAATCACCTGACCATATGGGCCTGGATAACTATCAATTTCGATTTGTTCTGGGATATCAATCAACAATTGGTGATTCTGTTTATTGATCCGACTTTGCATGGTGCGCACGATTTCTTGACTGGTTTTTAGCAAATTAAACGAACGACGTTGCTGGCTAGTTTGATCGACCGACACTTGTTTAAAGCTACTGACCAAATCACTCGCGTTTAATAGGTTTCGCATCAACATTTCGTTGGCTTCATGTAAAACACTGGTGAAATGATTAAAGTCCGAACGCTTTAATTGGTTCTCGGTATAAAGACGAATAAATTTGTTTGAGCTTTCCTTTAAGGTTGTTGCCGTGAGCAAGCAGTTTCCTAGTGGCGTATTGATTTCATGCGCTATCCCAGCAACCAGAGCGCCTAAAGCCGCTAATTTTTCTTTCGACATTAGTAGCTGTTGTGCCGAAGATAGTTGTTGATAGGTATCGGCATTATCGAATGCGACCGCGGTGTAAGCAGCGAGCGTCGTCAACATATCAACGTGCATGCGTTCAAAAGCGTTACGCTGCGAGCTTTGCATCGAAAGTAAGCCAAGCAATCGGTCTTTAACAATCAAAGGCACATAGATCAAAGAGAGCGGCGCAAAATGGATGTCTTTATTATCGAGAGATTCTTCGGCAAACAGTTTATCTAAGCCATCGATGCCGATGTAATGTAAGTAGTCTTCATGCACATCATTGATGTAGATTGCTTTTTTATGTTGAATACACCATACCGATAATAAATCAGGATCTTGCAAATCGCGGTGATAGGGCAATAGATCTTTGCCGTGCAAAATATTGCAAGGAAAGTCGATCAAGCCTTGTTCGGCCTTGTACACACCGACCGATAAAAATTCTGCAGGCATCAGTTTATGCACATGTTGATACAAGGTACGAATAATGCCTTCACGGTCAAGTTGAGAAGTAATCTCTCTACCGATTTCACTGAGAATAAAAATATTTTGGTGGGCGGTTCGAAGCAGCTCGGTTCGTTCTTGTAACTCTTGAGTACGTTCTGCAACGCGATTTTCCAAACGACTTTGCGCTTTGCGATGTTCGTCTAGACTTAAGATTTGTTGAATTAAATTGGCGATATGGCTACCGAATAAAAGATCTTCGCGCGACCAATTTTTTCTTTGGCCTGCTTTACCAAAACTAATCACGCCAATTTGATTGCCATGCAAACGCACGGAAATCTCTAGTAGTGAACACAGCGCTAATGGCTGATATAGAGCGCTCAGTTCAGCAGCCGCTGGGTGGATGCGCAAATCATGTATGGCAATCGGCGTGTGCAAGTTTTGCACTACTTGAAAATATTTGAGAAATTCCTGCGGTTCAAGAATTTTTCCAACTCCGAAACCCAAAGAAGTTTGCTTGGTGAGTTCTTCAGGATGTTCATTCGCAGAGCTATTCGCCAACATTTCGCAGCGTAATTTCTGCCCATCTTTCAGCCATAAGCAGACGGTATCAATTTCCAAAATATTGATTGCTTCACTGCCGACATAATTCAACGCTTCGGATAAGCTCTTATTTTCTAATTGGCTATTCGACGATAAATCAAGCAATAGTTCAACTGGAGGCTTTTTTGATAAATCATATTCACGTAGCGCACTGAATTGATCAATTACATTGACTTCGGCAATTTCAGTCGTGATCTGATGATGAAGACGCGCGTACTTCAGCGCCCATGCAGGTTCACCGTTTGCCTCATAGAGTGCGGAAAGTGCCTGACAACATTGCGCACTTTGTTTGCGAGAGCCAGTTTGTTCTGCGTACTGTAAAGCTTGAAGATAGATCTCGATTGCCTGTGCAGTTTGTTGCCGTTCAATGAAAATTTCGCCCAAAGTATTGAATGCCGCACTCAGTAACCATTGATATTTACATGCCTGTGCTAACTGAATCGACAATTGCACTTCATCGTAAGCAACTTGGGTTTGCCCTTGGCGTTGCGCTAATACGCCTAAATACCAATGCGCCTCAGCCACATACTCTGCAATATTGCCACACTCTGCATGTGCTAGCGCTTGATGAAATAGTTCTGTCGCTTGTTCGATCTGGCCCAACTGCATGCAATTGACGCCCAAATTAATCGCTTGCTTACTTTTGAGATAAGGGCGATCAAAGGTTTCTAGTTGGGAGCCTGCTTGTCGGTGGAAACTGGCGCCGGTTTCCCAATCGCCCATCGCATCATAAATCTGCCCAAGCCCGATACGGGCTTCAATCGCGACCTCGGTATCGTGGGTAATTTTGCAAAGATCGATACAACGCGTCCAAAAATAAATCGCCTCTTTATAAATGCCCTGTGTATAGCGAATGCGACCAAGGCAAAGCATGATGCGGCCCGCTTGATAGGTTAAACCTTGGTGCTCTGCGCTTTGTAGACCTGAATACAGCGCATCATTGAGGGTGTCTCCACTACCTAAACGTTCGCAAATAAAAAAACGGCGAACCAAGGCATTCAATGCCTGCGACAAACGTTTTTCTTGGTAGGCGCGTTGTTCTAACTTTAGAAATAGCGAAATCGCCAATTGCGGATGGCGTCGTGAGCATTCTTCTATGCGCTGGATAAGATCGTTCATGTGCTGCTTTTTTATTTGGCTAGTCCAACATTTGTTTGTCCGAAAATGGCTAGTCGCTTAGGATATTCGGGGTTAAGCTAACGAGCAACTGTTCTTACCTAATTAACTCTTGTGTGACCTTGTTGTCGATTTGACGAATTGTCTGCAATTTGGGTTCTTATTCGTTTTACCTATTTTGTTTCACTTGATAATAGAAAAAATGCAGCCGCACATTTCCGCACAAGATCATGATTTTTACCGCGCGCTTGCCGCAAAAGATGCACGCTTTGATGGCGTCTTCTTTGCAGGTATCACGACCACGGGAATTTATTGTCGCCCAATTTGCCGCGTCAAAACACCTCGTCAGACTTCCTGTGTCTTTTTTAGTTCACAAGCGGCGGCAGAAGCAGCGGGTTTTCGGCCTTGTTTGCGTTGTCGGCCAGAGTTAGCGCCGTATAACTTGCAACAAAATCTGGCGCACGCGATATGGCAAAAAATTAGTGCGGGCGCGTTAAACGAAGCAAGCGTTGAAACATTGGCTGAGCAGGTCGGTTTATCTTCACGTCAATTGCGGCGTGTCATGTTGCAGGAATTTGGTGTCAGTCCAGTTGAATTGGCACAGACTCAGCGCTTGTTATTTGCTAAAAAACTGATACAAGAGACCAAGCTAAGCATGACAGAAATCGCGTTTGCTTCTGGCTTTGGCAGCGTGCGTCGGTTTAATGCCTTATTTGAGGCACGTTACAAAATGTCGCCAGCCTCTATCCGGCGCACACAAACGCCTACTGAAAGTCAGCAAGGAATCAGCTTGCGTCTGGCATATCGACCACCGTATGCATGGGATCAGCTATTAACCTATTTACATGGGCGCGCGATGTTAGGTTTAGAACAGGTCGATCTACAACAAGCTTGTTACCGTCGTAGCGTGCAGCTAGATGGAAAAACTGGCTGGGTTGAGGTAAGTCACGCGGCCGATAAACAGCAGTTACTTTTGCACATCGCACCTAGTTTGAGTTCGGTTCTTTTGCCTTTGCTCGCAAGGATTCGTCAACAATTCGATGTCGAAGCAAACCCGATCGTGATCGCACAACATTTGCAACAAGATCTACTACTGGCACAGCAAATGAGTCGTACCCCAGGTTTACGGGTACCCGGAAGTTTTGATGCATTCGAATTGGCGATTCGCGCAATTCTTGGGCAACAAGTCAGTGTCGCTGGCGCGACCACGGTTGCCGGGCGTTTGGTGCAGAAATTTGGTGTTCCTATGCAGAGCCCTTGGCAGGGCATTTCGCATCACTTTCCCAGTCCCGATTGTTTAGCGCAATTGAGCGTAGAAGAGATCGCGACCATAGGGGTACCGAAGACACGCGCTGCGACGATACAGCAGTTCGCTGCATTTACCGCAGTGGGTGGTTTGCAATTTAAGCTTGGTATCAGCTTAGACGAGGTAATTCGAACATTAAAGGCATTGCCAGGGATTGGTGAATGGACTGCCCAATACATCGCCATGCGCGCCTTGCGTTTTTCCAATGCTTTTCCAGCGGGCGATCTCGGATTACAAAAGGCGGTTAGTCACGATCCATCGCAGATGGCCTTGCGCTGCACCGAAAAGCAACTACTTCAACGTGCCGAAGCATGGTCGCCGTGGCGTAGTTATGCCGCTCTGTTACTTTGGCAATCTTTATAACTTTGTTTTAGCGAATAAATTATGCCTAAAAAATTTCTGATTCATCCATCGCCATATGGACCGCTACGTTTGCTGGCGAGTGAGCTAGGCTTGGCTGGTATCTATTTTTCTGAACACAAGCATTTACAGCCAGATAGTGCTTGGCATGCGGATTCGAATGATGCTTTGCTAAAAGATGCTGCACAACAGTTAGATGCGTATTTTGCCGGTCAGTTACGTGAGTTTGATTTGCCTTTGGATCGCACACAAGGTACGCCATTTCAGCAAGAGGTTTGGCGAGCCTTGCAAACGATACCTTATGGCGAAGTGCGTAGTTATTCTGCATTGGCGCAGCAGATAGGCAGGCCTAAAGCAATTCGTGCCTTAGGTGTGGCAAACGGGCGTAATCCCTTATCGATCGTAATTCCTTGTCATCGAGTCATTGCCGCCAATGGTGATTTACAAGGCTATGCAGGTGGTTTAGAAAATAAACGGCGCTTATTATTACTAGAAAGTCGTCAATAAAAATCAGCACCAGAGTTGGGCATTCAATCGTCAAATAATGATTAATTTTTACTCACTTAATACGACCAGCCATACTTTGAAACAATCGGCTAAATCCTTGAAAAACAAAAGAAAATTATCGTAAAGCAAATAAAAGCACCCTCTCCGATAACAATTTTGATGCAATGCACAAAAAAAGCTTGACGCTTAAAAAATAGTCAGTAGAATGCGAATTGTTGCGGTGCACCATGTTTAAGATTTTTTGGACTCACTGCCGTTTTGATTCAAACTAAATCCTCAACTTATCGGAGAATTCCATGTACACAACACCAGAACAATTTATCGCTGCTACTAAGACTAGCTTAGAAGCGCAATTCGCTGCCATCACCGCATTGAACCAAAAAGCGTTTGAAGGTTTGGAACAATTCGTGTCCTTGAACGTGAACGCTGCTAAAGCAACTTTCGAAGAAGGCACAGCAGCAACACAACAGTTGTTGAAAGCAAAAGACGCACAAGAATTGATCGCTTTGGCTTCTGCACAAGCAAAACCAAATGCAGAAAAAGCATTGGCATATGGCCGTCACTTGGCAAGCATCACTTCAGCAACACAACAAGAATTCACTAAAGCAGTGGAATCTCATATCGCTGACACTAATGCAAAAGTTGTTTCTTTGATCGACGAAGTAACAAAAAATGCACCAGCAGGTTCCGAGCAAGCAGTAACAGCATTGAAAACAGTGGTTGGTAACATCAACGCAGGCTACGAACAATTGTCTAAAACAACCAAACAAGCTGTGGCAACTTTGGAAGACAACTTGGCGAATGCAACCAAGCAATTCACACAAGCTGCTGAAAAAGCAACCACAACTGCAAAAAAGAAGTAATTTAGCCGATCAGGGTGTGCTTAAACCACGCCCTAAACGACTAAGAAGTCGCCACGCTCGACCACAAGTACAATTGAACTTGTTTGAATCCTAGAAGTGGCAGCGCAAAAAAAGCTTTCTGAAAAGAAGGCTTTTTTTTCGTCCGCAATTTTTAGAAAAACCAGATTAGTTGCATAAAAAATCAGCAATTCTGACGCAATGCAATATTTTCCTAGCCAATTGCGTACGAAGCCGAACAGACTGGTGTACTCTTATGAATTCACCCCAACTTTGACTTAATTCTTTAGGGAGTTACACATGCAAGAAGTCGTAATCGTTGCCGCTGGACGTACCGCGGTTGGTAAATTCGGTGGTTCCTTGGCTAAAGTTGCCGCATCTGATTTAGGCGCGCATGTGATTAAAGCCTTATTAGCAAAAACTGGCTTGAGCGGAGAAGCCATCAGTGAAGTGATTTTGGGGCAAGTATTAACTGCTGGTGTGGGACAAAATGCGGCACGCCAAGCGGTGATTCGTGCCGGTTTGCCGAACATGGTCCCAGCCATGACGATTAATAAAGTGTGTGGTAGCGGTTTGAAAGCAACGCACTTAGCAGCACAGGCAATTATGGCGGGCGATGCAGATATCGTGATTGCAGGTGGTCAAGAAAACATGAGTGCCTCTCCACACGTGTTAGCGGGTTCGCGCGATGGTTTCCGTATGGGCGATGCAAAACTCGTCGACACGATGATCGTTGACGGCTTGTGGGATGTGTATAACCAATATCACATGGGTATCACGGCAGAGAACGTCGCAAAAAAACATGGCATTACGCGTGAAGAACAAGATGCTTTTGCTTTAGCTTCACAAAACAAAGCTGAGGCCGCACAAAAGGCCGGTAAGTTTGTCGATGAAATTATTCCTTACGAAATCGTCAGCAAAAAAGGCACGACCGTGTTCGATACGGACGAATTTATCAAACATGGTTGCACATTAGAATCCTTGGCGGCATTACGCCCAGCCTTTGATAAAGCGGGTACGGTCACCGCAGGAAATGCCTCTGGTTTGAATGACGGTGCAGCAGCAGTAATTATGATGTCCGCCAAAAAAGCAGCTGAATTGGGTTTGCCAGTGTTAGCAAAAATCAAGGCGTATTCATCCGCCGGTATCGATCCAACGATCATGGGTTTGGGGCCAGTGCCAGCAGCACAATTATGTTTGAAAAAAGCTGGTTGGACGCATGAAGAAGTCGACCTGATGGAAATCAACGAAGCCTTTGCCGCGCAAGCAATCGGTGTGAATCGTGAAATGGGCTGGGATACCAATAAGATCAACGTGAATGGCGGTGCGATTGCGATTGGCCACCCTATCGGCGCATCAGGTTGCCGTATTCTGGTGAGCTTGATTCACGAAATGATACGCCGCGATGCTAAAAAAGGTTTGGCAAGTTTGTGTATCGGTGGTGGTATGGGCGTTGCGCTGGCGATTGAGCGTTAATGCGTTGATCACATGTATTGATCACGATAAAGAACCTGCAAGCTCCAACTTGCAGGTTTTTTTGTACCGATTTAAGAGCGTATTTATTTGGGTTGTTTATTTCGGTGTTACTTTTAAGCGACCAATCAATTTTTCAAAGCGCCCTGGTAGCGCAGGCAAATTGTCGTAGCGATCAAAATCTTTACCCATGATTTGATCGAGTTGTGCCAAACGGTCATTCGGTTTTGGATGTGTTTCCAGCATCAATTGCAAGCTAGAGCTGTCTGAGGTGATACTTTGCAAGGTCTGTAGTGCCGCAGGCAAACCATATGGATCATAACCAGCTCTGGCAGCCAGTACGATACCAACGCGATCAGAATCAAACTCATCTTCTTTATCTAAACCCTTGCCGTAAATTTCTGTACCTGCACTAATTGCGCTCAATAAAAACTGATCTGTTTTGCCTGTTTTTCCTTTTGCATCCATAAACAAGCTTGCGCCCTCTTTGATGGCAAGGTTCCCACTGCTACTTTGAATCGCATTTAAATGATGTTTGCGTACAATGTGGGCAATCTCATGCGCTAACACACCAGCTAACTCCGCTTCGCTTCGTAATTTAAGCAGCATTCCTTTGGTGAGCACCACATAACCACCAGGTGCGGCAAAGGCATTGACATCATCATGATCGAGTACGGCAAATGTCCAAGGTAAGTCGGGGCGTTCGCTATGTAGACTAATCCAACGCCCGACTCGATTCACATACTGCTGGACTTCCTTATCCGCGACCAAAGGCGCTAGACTCATCAAATTGCTGGCTACACCTTGACCCAATGCGATCTCTTCTTGTTCGGTTAACGGAACGATAGCACTCTTGGTGTTTTTTAGTGCAGAAAAAGCTTTGCCTATGTCCAATTTAAATTGTGGCTCCGCTGAGATTTGCGCAGCAAATAGCAGACTGGCTAACAGGATAGTGATACGAATGGAGGGACGTACCGGTGAACGCACAGCTGAACCCACGGATGAACGCATGATTGGCTTCATGGTTGCTCTCCCTTGGTTTTTAGATAGGCTTGTTCTTGCTCTTTTAAGTTCTCTTGTTTTGCAAAACTGATGGCATCAGATTTATCGCTAGACAATAACTTCATTTTTTCGAACGCGTCAGGGTTTGGTGTGAGGTTCGCAAAACTTTCTTTACTCCAGCCTTTTGCCCCAGTGGTAGTGGTACTGCCGCTAGAACCTGTTTTCACAAAGCTTAGTAGGCTTTTGACGGTATCACCGGTTTTGCTGCTGGTTTCCGCGCCCTTACTTTCAAAACGTAAACTAAGCATCTTGACCCAACCCGTCTGCGCTTGATCTCGCACCTCCATCCAGCTTGCTTTGCGTGAGAGTACGTCCAGTTTTTGATTTTCTGCCAGCATTTTTACCGTCGCGGCATCACTAAAAGGTTGGGCTTTGAGTTCGGCGCTACGGGCTACTGTAGCTTGTCCAGTATTTTGTGCATTTGCATGTAATGGACTGTTGGATAAGCCAATTACGCAAGCAAGTGCTAAGACTTTTTGCTGATGATTCATATTGCATCCTTATCGTTTTGTGGCGAGGGAGGACTAATTGGAGCGAGTGGTGAAAACAAAATGACTTCTTGTTCACGTCCTTTTACCTTATAGGAGCCAACTGGGTGAAAGTCAAGCGCGTCACCACATAGTTGCATCGTTTCGGCGGATACCAAGATACGCGACACGCCTTTGGTTAAGCCTTCGATTCGACTAGCGAGATTAACGGTGTCGCCAATCGCGGTAAATTCTTTTCGCTCAGCAGAACCAATCGAGCCGACCACTGCAGGTCCCGAGTGCAGACCGATGCCGACATCAAAATCGAGGTTGGTATCTTCAAGCTCTGCTTTAAATTTCTCCAATACTTTAGACATTTCAATTGCCGCCATCACCGCATCGCGCGCATGTTGCGGGTTATCGAGTGGCGCACCCCAAAATGCCATAATGCAATCGCCTATAAATTTATCAACGGTGCCGTTAAAGCGGAAAATCACCTCAACTTGTAGCGTGAAATAGCGATTGAGTAATGCCACCACTTCTTCAGGGCTGCGATTTTCCGACAGACTAGTGAAACCGCGGATATCTGAAAACAGTACGGTGATGTTGCGACTTTCGGCTTTCTCGCCGACATGTTCTGAGCCTTCTTTTGCGATCCAATCTTTGACTACATGGGGATTGACATAACGTCCAAATTCTTTGATGGTTGCTTGATAAGAACGATGAACTATCCAATATTCACGCAAGGCTAAACTGAAGTAATACGCCCATACGATCAACAGCGGCGTGATGATGTGAATGATCCACAATTGCGATAAGGCTAGATAGGCAAGCACGATACTTAGCGGCGTGATCATGCTGAGTGCCACCGCTGGAATGAGTGCATTGATGCGTTTCACAAAGCAAATGTAAATGGCAGCAATCGCCATCAATGTGACTAGTAAGAATGGCCACTGTGAAGGCATCTGCATGGCGCGCTGATTCTTTAGATTGTCCATCGCGGTTGCCAGAATATCGAGGCCGGAGTATTCGTTATCAATCGGCGTTGGACGAATATCGTGCAAAGATGAAGCATCAGCACCAATGATCACGATCTTATTGCGAAATTCATTGGCTGGGCGTAAGGGCTTAGCGCGGTCAATATCTGCATATAGTTCGCTATAAGAAATCCGCTTGTACGGATACTTGCTGCCACGCCACGATAACAAGATCTCAGCTTGCTGCGGTACTGGATAACCTAGGCTTTGCATCACTTTCGCCGGCAAGGAAGGCATTAACCAGCCCGATAAATTGCTATATAAATCGTAGCTGCGACCGATGCCGCGATCATGATTAAAATTGATGGTGCCGACTTGCCAAGATGCCATGTCAATTGCCAGCGGTGGTAGAAAACCACCGCGCGCGCCAGGATCTGCTTGTGCGGTTTTGATCAGTCCAAGTGCTTGTTGCAGATCGCTCAAACGTCCCACATAGGCGTCGTTATTTAACGAGCGTAAGGTAATCGGAAAGTAGACATGTTGTTTGCCACGAATTGCCTCATTAAATAATTGATCGCTTTCGGGACGATCTTTATCTTTTTCATTGAAGGTTAAATCAAAGACGATGGCTTTCGGTTGTTGTTGGTAGATCGCTTCAAGGATTTCGGCGTGTACAGAGCGTGGCCATACCCATTTCCCTACTTTCCCTTCCATCTCCGCCAAACTTGCGTCGTCTATCGTGATGATCACGATATCGGGATCTGCTTGTAATTTTTCTGCATGTGTTTTGACGAGAAAATCAGATAGTAGATGATCCAATCTTTGTAGCTTGTGCAGCCATACGATTTCGGCAATCGCTATCAATACAAATATCAAGCTGAATATGGGAATAAACCCGACGCGTCGTTTCATGATCATGCTTGATGTTGACCGATAAGTTCTGGCTTAAGTAGGAATCGCTAGGTGGTAACCGGGGATTTTGCTTTCATCGACTTCGTCAATTTGTGCGCTATCCATGAATTTTTTCGCATATTCCAAATACACTTTTTCTTTGACAAAAACGTGAAATAGATCAGGATCGATGTGTCCATTCAGACTAAATTTACCGAGTATGTCTAAAGATTCCGTCAGGGTTTTTCCGGTTTTATAGGGGCGGTCTTTGGCGGACAATGCTTCAAAAATATCAGCGATCGCCATAATTCGGGCTTGTACGGACATCTGTTCACCAGTTAAGCCACGCGGATATCCTTTACCATCCATACGTTCATGATGACCACCCGCAAACTCGGGGACATTTTTCAAGTGCTTAGGCCAAGGCAACGCTTCTAACATTCGGATCGTGACGGCGATATGGTTATTGATGATCTTGCGCTCTTCTGCGGTTAAGGTTCCTGCTTTGATGGTGAGATTCTCAACTTCATCAGTTGTGAGTAAATGCTGTTGTACGCCATGACTATCGATCCAACTTTGTTTGGCTATCTCTTGTACCCGCTCTTGATCTTCATCACGCATGCGTTCACCACCGATATTGGCATGACGCAAAAAGGCGCGGTCGAGTTCGATTTGTGCTAAGGCTTGCTGCATTTCGGACATGAACTTATTCTGATTGGCAGGCTGTTCCGCAGCCATTTTGAGATAACGAATTTCTATATCGCGTCTTAGAATCTCAAAGCGTGCATCGATCAAGTGGATACGGTCAAAAATGGTTTCTAACTTGGTGGATTTTTCAATTACATGCACCGGTGTCGTGATTTTTCCGCAATCATGTAGTAGGCCTGCCATCCATAATTCGCGACGATCACGTTCACTCATCTTAAAATCTTTGAACACGGCCAAGTCGCTACGATGCACCGCTTCGGCTAGCATCATGGTTAGCTCGGGTACATGCTGGCAATGGCGTCCAGTGTTTGGTGATTTTTCGTCGATCCCAATATTGATCAAATTGACCAAGGATTCAAACAAGTTTTCTAGCTGATAAATTAATTCTTGGTTGCTCAACGCAATCGCTGCTTGTGATGCGAGAGCTTCGATAAAACTTTGATCGGTTTCACTAAACGGAATGATTTGCTGGTTTGTCGGGTCAGTAGCATTGATTAACTGTAAAACCCCAATCAATTCAGATTCGTGATTGAGCATAGGCACCGTCAATAAAGATTGACAGTGGTAGTGATTGCGTTCGTCAAAGCGTCGCATTTCAGAAAAACTAAATAAATCCGCCGCATAGACATCGGCAATACGTATTGATTGCTTCAAATTTGCTGCATAAGCGACCACCGCTTGCAAGTTTTGTTGGCCGTTTTCATCGAATAATGGGATCGCCCGCATATCGGTACTACGCGGCTGCGAACCGCCTACATGAATATGCAAACTGTCATTGATGGCGATGTCAAAATCAAGCTGCGTTTTGGTTTTGTCGATGCGATACAGGGTGCCGCCATCCGCATTGGTCAACTTCTTTGCGGTTTGTAGTATTCGCTCAAGCAAGGAATTGGTATCTGCCAGACCATTCAGAGCCAGACTAAGTTCGGTCAAGTGCTGCAATCTTTGCGCGATTTGTAACTGATTGAGTTCTGACATGATTTCTATCGAGACGGGCAAATGCTCGCCCTTTTTGCATGGTTAATCAGCGTTCTAGTCTACTTTGGAAATGCTAATAAAGCATTTCAAAGAGCGTATTTTCGTCTTGGAATTCATCGCAAAACAACAGACTGTCGGCGTTTTTGTGCGTTTAATAAGCACAGGGAATAAGGATGCATTAAATGAAATTTTTACAGTACCAAGAATTTCCCGCTGACCGCTAGTTCGCCCACCCTGCGAGAATATGCCTGCTTTTGTCTTTATAATGCCTGCTTTTCGGTATGTGGCGCCAATGTGAAGGAATGCTGCATACGCTATTGATGAATTCATAAGGACGAAGTCATGTCGTCAAGATTTATCCAGCGTGGCAGCGTGTTTGCTCGCTGCTTATTTAACAGATCGCTTAGCAGCTCAGTTAGCAGTTCACTTGGTGGTTTGCTTGTTAGCCTAGGAATCAGTTTCAGCCTTGGTTTGCTTACGCCCGCTGTTGCCAGCGATAGTCGTTATCAATTGCCATCTGCTGAATTGCAATCTTTGGTGGATGCGCCGCGTGGTCCCGAGTTTCGGCTTGGACCAAAAAATAAGACGGGTTTGTTAGTCAATATTCCTGGCCTACCAAGCATTGCCGAGATTGCACAACCCGAATTAAAGCTAGCAGGTCTGCGCATACATCCTAAATTGCGTGCCGCATCGCGTACTGGTTTTAGTGATGGTTTGAGTTTATTAGATATCCCTAGCGGCAAAATTCGTAAGGTGACGGGTTTGCCAAGCAAGATCAAAATCGCCGATATGGCTTGGTCTGCTGATGAGAAATGGTTGGCATTTAGCGTCTGGGCGCGCAATGGCGTGGAGTTGTGGTTGCTCGATGTGAAACAAGCGACGGCTCGTCCATTGATTTATGAAAAACTGAATGCAGTAATGGGCGCCGGTTTTTCATGGTTAAACGGCAGTGATCAATTATTGGTTCGACTCCTACCACGCTCGCAAAAGCCAGCACCGATTGAACCTCGCGTGCCGATTGGCCCAAATATGCAAGAAACCCGTGGCGGCAAATTGGCGCAGACGCGTACTTATCCAGATTTATTAAAAAATGCGCATGATGCCAATATGCTGGATTGGCAATTGCAAACCCAATTAGCCGTGGTGCATATCGATGGATCGGTACGTCGTTTTGGTCCTGTCATGACTTTATCCAAAGTGCTTGCCTCGCCAGATGGCAAGTGGGTACTTACAACGCAATTGAAACGCCCGTACTCCTATCAATTGCCGTGGGAGCGATTTGGTCACTTGATTGAAGTTTGGAGCATCGACGGCAAGAAACTCAAAACCGTCGCCGATGTGGTGATGCGTGAACGTCTACCAAGTGCTAGCGATGCAGTACAAGCCGGTCCGCGTAATTTTGCTTGGCGTAATGATCAGCCTGCCACTCTGTATTGGCTTGAAGCACATGGTGTAGAAGCTGACGCGAATGCTCGTATTTCTGACGTATTGTGGCAGCACGGTGTTCCGTTTGGAGGTGCTCCACAAAAGTTGATGGAAATGCCTTGGCGCTTTAACCAAGTTTTGTGGGGCAATGATCATGTCGCTTTGGTCACCGAGAGTTCCGCTAAAACCCGAGAAACGCGCACTTGGCGGATACAGCCAGGTGCGCCATTTACCAAGCCAGACTTATTGTTTCACCGAAAAACGGAAGATCAGTACAGCAATCCCGGCTCACCGGTAATGGAATTAAATCAATATGGTCGTTCAGTAATTCGCCTCACCTCCGATGAACAGTCCATGTTTTTGACGGGTGTTGGTGCTAGCCCAGAAGGTGATCGACCATTTCTCGATCGTTACTATATTCCTACAGAAAAAGTGATTCGTTTATGGCGCTCGAAAGCGCCCTACTACGAAGAAGTGTTAGGCGTGTTAGATGATCAAGGACATCAGATCATTACTAGTCGCGAAGCAGCAGACGAAAGACCGAATTTATTCTTGCGTAATTTGGCAGGTACCGCTGCGCCGAAGGCATTAACCAATTATCCGCATCCAACACCTAAATTTCGTGGTATCCAGAAACGCCAAATTCATTACGAACGTGAAGATGGCGTGAGTCTAAGCGCAACACTTTATTTGCCGCCAGGTTACGATGAAAAACGTGATGGACCGCGACCGATGTTGATGTGGGCGTATCCACGCGAATTCAAATCTGCCGAAAGTGCTGGTCAGGTTAGCGGCTCCATGTATAAATTTAATCGTATCAATGTGCAAGGTCCACAAGTGATGCTGGCACGTGGATATACGGTTTTAGATGGTTTTTCTATGCCGATTATTGGTGAAGGGCGCAAAGAACCAAACGATACGTTTATCGAACAACTCAAAATGAACGCCCAAGCGGCGGTGGATGAAGTGGTTAAATTGGGCGTCGCTGATCGTCATCGGATCGCGATTGGTGGTCATAGTTATGGCGCTTTTATGGCTGCCAATTTGTTGGCGCATACCAGTTTGTTCAAAGCTGGCATTGCGCGTTCGGGTGCTTATAACCGTAGTTTGACGCCGTTTGGCTTTCAATCAGAAGATCGTAACTATTGGCGCGCATTTAACACTTATAAAGAAATGTCACCGTTTAATTATGCCGACGATATTGATGCGCCTTTGCTATTGATACATGGTGAAGACGATAATAATCCCGGCACTTTCCCGATGCAGAGTGAGCGTATGTATCAAGCTTTGCAAGGCTTGGGAACGCCATCACGTTTGGTCATGCTGCCGTACGAGAGTCATTTTTATCGATCGAGAGAATCCTTAATGCACATGCTTTGGGAACAAGACCAATGGCTCAATCGTTACGTAAAGAACGCAAAGCCAGCCGCAAAATAATGAAATCCTCGGATGCTTGTGGTGAAGCTTGTTGCGAATCTTAGGATTTCGCCGCTTTTGTGAATACAAGCACGAGGTTTTCCATTATGATGAACTCAACTTATTCTCTCTTTGGTTCACCATGTTAAAAGTTTATATTCTCGACAATCAAGCCGTTGCGCGCAATTTATTGGGCTCGGTGCTGATGAATGGCGGGCATGAAGTCATTGGTGATGGCAATCATAGTTCAGTCAATCTCGCCAAAATGGTGAAACTGCAACCGCAAATTGTCTGTATGGATATCGGTGAAGCAGATCAAGCTGGACTTGCCTTGTTAGACAATGTGCGAGCGCAATTACCAAAAGCCCTGATTTTTCTGGTGTCCGCTAAGATGGATGCAGAAATGATCACCGCCGCACAAAGTCGCGGTGTTGTTGGTTTTATTGTGAAACCATTTAATACTACTGCGGTGCTAACATCCATTCGTAATACGATATTGCGTATCGCTGGTCAGGCTCGTTCAAAGCAGCAAGCCGAATCAAGCTCAGAGACACCGGCTAGCGCTGGTGATCCACCAAGTAGTCCAGCTTAAATGGGCTTTGTTCAGCTCGATTTGAACTTTTGATTTCATCTTCCGTTCGGCAGCTTTTGTCTAGCCATAATCGATTTCATCGCAACTTTACTTCTGCATTCAGCGCTCACTTATAGTAGATGCTATCAATAAGGAGGCGTCATGAATCCGTCATCAATTCCCAACCAACCTGCTATGTCTGAACAAGCTCTACCGTCAGAAGTATCGATTCAAAGTGATACTTGGTTAAATCGCTATCGTAACTTCCCGGTCTTTTCGAAGACCTGGTTTCGCTATCGTACCGTTGCCTTTGTTGGCGTCTATATTTTTATCGCTGCTTTGGTGACGGTGATTGCTGCGGTCACCAAGGGGGATTGGAAAGTCTATGCCGTTACCATGGTGCCAGTGATGTTGGCGGCGCTTAGCTTGACGACCGTTGGTCAAGCAATGGCGGTGTGGGTGAGAAAAAAGAATTTTGCGAGTCGTAAAGAGACGATCTTATTGTGTATTGCTTTGCTTTCAGGCGTGGCGATTAGTTATGGCGTTGCGCAGGCGACAGATAACTTGGCAAAGTTTGTGATCTATGGCGATGCGAATTATAAAGTCGTTTCAAAAAACAAAAAGAGTAATGCGGATCATCAACATGCAAGCGCATCAGCGACGGCGAATGCGGCTTCAGCGCAAACACCAGCTTCCGTTCCAGCTGAAACTTCTGCAGCTTCCTCAACAAAGAACGAGGAAAATTCAGCGAGCGTGGCAAAAGCTGAAACTAAGGAAAAACCCGCGGACAACGACAGTGTCAAGCTGGACAAGTTAATTCAATTGATCATCGGTTCCTTCCCTATCGCGTTTTTGATTATCTACACCGCGAGCGGTTTTGACTTATGGTTTTTCTTCCGACAACGTAAGCGTCTTGCAGAGGCATTACGTCAACAAGAATTAAAACGCGCGCAAGATGCGCGTCGCGAAGCCGAGTTGCGCTTATCGGTATTGGTTGCCCAAGTCGAACCACATTTCTTATTCAATACCTTGGCAGGCGTACGCTCAGCAATCTTGACGGAACCGTTGCGCGCTACCGCGATCGTCGATCATTTGGTGGATTATTTACGTTCAACGATTCCACAAATGCGCGGTGATGGCACCAGCGAACAAGGCCGCTTAGCCAAACAACTAGAGGCTGCGCGCGCCTATTTAGGTTTAATGCAAGCCAGAATTCCGCGCCTTAGCTACAGCGTCGAATCAGAATTAAAAGACGCGGCCTTTCCACCTTTGCTTTTGATCTCTTTAGTTGAAAACGCGATTAAACATGGCATAGAACCAAAAATTGGTCCGGTTCATGTTGCTGTCAATGCGCGTTATTTTGATGATGGTGATGAAGAAAAATTAGAAGTATCGGTGAGCGATAACGGTGTGGGTTTTGGCGGTACTACTTCTGGTTCCGGTATCGGTTTAGCCAATATCCGTGAACGTCTAGAATCCATGTATGGTGATAAAGCGAAACTCACTTTAAAAGCACGACCTGAAGGTGGTGTGATTGCCAGCATTGTTATTCCCTTGATCGCTTAACGGTAGCTTCATCGAATATCTGGGGGGCGCTAACCGAGCGCATTCTTCGTTGCGTATTTAATTGCTCAGGTAGTACAAATTCATTGATAATGTAAAACGTAAAAAAAACTATTTAAAAATAGCATCAAAGTGTAAGGATAACTATGACCACAGCGATTATTGCCGACGACGAAGATTTACCACGCAAAGACCTACGCCGCATGCTAAACGATTTGTGGCCCGAACTCGACATCATCGCCGAATGCGAACATGGCGCAGACGCTTTAGAGGCGATACATCAGCATCATCCCGACATTGCGTTTCTTGATATTCGTATGCCAGGCATGACAGGTCTCGATGTCGCCAATGCGACCAAAGGTCGCTGTCACGCCGTGTTCACCACAGCTTACGATAATCACGCGCTTGAAGCATTTTCGGCAGGTGCGATTGATTATTTGCTCAAACCGATTTCACGAGAACGCCTAGTCGATGCCATCGCAAGGCTCAAAGCCCGCTTAGAAGTCAAAGCTACACCAACAGATTTAAGTAGTCTGATGCAAGAATTAGACAAGCGACTACGGCCACAAAATGTCGAACGCATACGTTGGATTAGCGCCAGCGTCGGCGATACGATCAAGATGTTCCCTATCGATAAAATCCTATTTTTCACCTCGGACGAAAAATATACCCGTGTCGTATGTACCGATGATGAAGCACACGTGCGCAAGCCCTTAAAAGAAATTATCGAAGGACTCGATCCAGAGGTGTTCTGGCAAATACACCGCAGCGTCGTCGTCCGCGCCGACGCCATCGCCAAAGCACATCGTGACGAACTAGGCAAAGTTACGGTTGAATTACGCGGCAGCAAAGAAGTTTTAAAAGTAAGTCAGGCTTATGCTTGGCGGTTTAAGCCTATGTAACAAGCGGAGTTTAGGATTTATCCTCGTTGGACGAAGGCAGTTAGTTGAATTCACAATTCTGATGACTTCATATAAGAAAAATATTTCCAACTATGTATGGCGTATTTTAGGCGTGACTTTTATCGCTCTATATATCGTCTTTCTCGTCATTAGTGCGTAAGGAAAATGAGCTTGATCAGATGAAAAAAACTCTTGGTACAAACCAGCTTCCAATTAATCTTGTTTGCGCTCTACTAGCGGGTTTCAGTTCGAATATTCAAGCCCAAAACGTCGAGCAAAAAGTTCAGCAAACTCAGCAAATTGAAATAAAAGCCAAGTCAGCTACTGAAAATGCAAAGCGCGATGCCCCGTCAAAGCTGGTTGTGGAAAATGCCGAATTGATGCGTTTTGGTGATACCTCTGTTACCGATGCGATCAAACGTGTACCCGGTGTGATTGTGAATAACGGTGCGATACAATTGACCGGCATGGGTGGACAGTACACGCAAATTTTGCTCGATGGTGAGCCGCTACGCGGTACAAATATCGACCATATTCCGATGAGTATGATTGACCGCGTTGAAATCTATCGACTAGGTAACGCGGAATTCAGTAGTGCTGCAATCGCAGGAACGATCAACATTATTCTGAAAAAAATTCCACGTGAAGCACAGCAACAAATTAAGTTAAGCGCAAGTGACGCGTATTTACCTACGACTAAACTGGATTGGCGAGGATCGTCAACGCATGACAAGTTGTCTTATGCCTTATCGATTGCAGCAGGAATTGATCGTAACGCCTTCGGCCCACCGAAACGCTCTTCAGTTCGCACACGTGATTCTGACAATATCGTTGTCAGCGAATATGACACACACTTTGAAAGCAAATTTAAAAGCAAGATGATCAGTATCTATCCGAAGATACAATATAAAGCACCCGATGGTTTTTATGTTGGTTTGGATTCTGGATTCGCGTTTTACAATTTTCCGGTTGAGATCACTGAGGACTATCGCTTTCTAAAAGGCCCTGCTTTTCTGGTTACTCATGAAAACGTTCGCGTCAACGACTATACAAAATCAGCGAATAGCGTATTAAGAATCGGTGATCGCATTTGGAAGGATGTGAATATTGATTTGACCTTGGGTTTGAATGGCGGCTACACAAAAAATTATTTGAACCAACTGCACTTTACTGAAGATGCGGTCTTAGTTTTGGATCGAGATATCAAGCGAGTTCGTCGCAGTGGTGGTGTCGATAGTAGCCTGAAATTAAGGGCGCCCGGATTTGAAAATCATGATGTCGTAGCTGGGTGGAATGCCAGCAGTCAGGTAGTTAATGAGCGCAGCTTGAGTGTCGATAGTGAGCTTGGTCTTAATGGCGCAGTGACGCAGTTAGTCAATGATCAGCGTACTCGTTCGGTCGTGTCGCGCTTAGCATTTTTTGCCCAAGATGATTGGCGTTTTCAAAAAACATCCTCCGCATCTATCGGCTTACGTTGGGAGACGGTGCAGGTAGAGACCGCTGGAAATCAATTGTTTTCTGGCCGTTTTAATGCCCATGTTTGGAGTCCAATTGTACAAACTTTATGGCAGTTACCTCGATTAAATTCTGAAAATACTGATCGTATACGTATTGGTGTTGCGCGAACTTATAACGCGCCAACGAACTTTCAATTGGTCAATCCAGGATTCAAGCTCATTAATAATTCAATAGAAAATCCTAGTGATTTAGCTAACCCGCGTCTTAGACCCGAGTTGGCGTGGTCATTTGAGGCCGCGTATGAGCATAACGGTGCCGATAAATGGAACTACAACTTACGGACAGTCTTTCGTAAGATCGATGATTTACACCGACAAGATATACTTAAATTTGGCAATGATTGGTGGAAGCAATATGTGAATGCTGGGCATGCAATTAGTAAGAGCCTCAGTTTCGATACGCAGTTTCCTTTGAAGCGATTTGTTGCTAATGCACCTGAATTGAATTTCAGTTTTGCTGTGTCGAAAAACTGGACTTCGCTATCGAATTTACCACCACCGGACAATCGGCTCACACCAATCAGTTTGAGTGCAAACACGAACATTGACTATACCGCGAAAGATATACCCTTAAGTCTAGGCGCTAGTTTGCGTTATCGTGACGGCAATCCACTCATGGTCAGTTTGAGTCAACGTCAATTACATCAGGCGCAAACTAATCTTGATATGTATGGGGTCTGGAAATTTGATAAGAAAACGCAATTGCGCTTTAGCATTGATAACGCATTAAAGCGCGCTTACGCCGATGGTTTTGAGTTTTATGACCGAAGATTCACCACTACTAAGTTAGAAACAAAGGCCGCTTATCGTACGATGCGGCTGAATTTTGAACACAATTTTTAAGCTGTGGTGTTCGTGTGTGCTGTTGCATTTGTTCCCGGGTTATTTCACAAATTCTGTCAGCTTCTATTTTCTGATGAGTAAATACAATTTGCCTTGGTGTACAAAAGAACAGAGTTCGACAAGTGTTTCGTGATTGATCAATAGCCTTAAAACGCGCCATACATCCTGCTCATCGGGCGAGGATTGAACTTATACTTCTTCGAGGGTATTTACTTTATTTGGGAGGCTTTGTGATTGAGGGACTAAAAAATACGGCCTCAAAGCCGAGATGAAAGGCGCGAAAACGCGTCTTTGTCGATTGTTGAGTTAAACATCGTTATGCTCCCTCGAGATTGGCTTACCGTCTACCAATGAAAAAGACCGATCCGAAACTGTAAATGATGAACCATTTATTTGAAAATTGGTAATGATAGGAATTTCAGTTTGCCAACAAACACCATCTTCTGGACTAAACCTAAAAACACCACCTTCGCAGACGCAAATCACATCGCCTAAATATTGAATTATGTCAAAGTACAAACCGCCCCAGCTACCAATAAGAGTTCGTGCTGCTTCATCGAGGACAATGATAGACGTGGTCGCTTGAGAAAATTCCATGCCACAAGCACCACATCGCTCAACTTGGATCAGCGAAGATGTAAGGCAGTTTGGACACTCGTTCCAAATTAGGGGCTGTTTAGGCATGGCTTAGTGCTGATGTTTAACGTAAAGCTAACCGGCGCTGCGCGGCTTTATCGCGCAGGGTCCAGCGACCGAAGGGAGTGAGGTTGATCGCCATGTTAGATGCTGTACCACTCATTAGTTTTGTATTTTTCTGGTATGTCTTGCGCGAACGGATCATCGAAGCCGAGTGATTCAAGCTCTTCAAACCAGCGATCACGGAGCGATTCGGGCAAGTGCGCTCCACACCAAGGGCAAAAAGCTATGGTGATAGAACTTGAGCCGCCATCATGCACGATGATTCTGTACTCGTTAAACACAGGAGAATAATTGACCAAGCAATCCGGGCACTCATAGGGCGATGAGTGCTCTGCGCACTTGTTGTCTATTTGCTCTTGCATCTGGTCGCAGCAGTGCTTGGGCATGGCATCTAACTAGATATAGAAGGTGAAATGACGGGTGAAAAAGCGACTTGTCGCATAATACTTTTCATAGAAGCCCTCTAAAGTCTTTTGCATATTAGCTTTCCAGAGATGCACTGTGCATTTGACCAGTATTGAAATTTCTATGGAAAGCGTCATTCAAATGAGTTAAATTCTACCAAGCTTCTGGATCGCGTCAAGGAAGCGATTCGGTGTAAGCACTATATTTATCTCACCAGCGCCTTATAGGAATAAGGATCAAAATCGACCACGTAAATGTCCTCAATCATTCTGTCAGCTTCTTTTTTCTGGCGAGTGAAATACAATTTTCCTTGATGTACAAACGGACAGAACTCGGCGAATGTTGAGTTGATCGGTAAACCTAAATTGACTGGTTTTGTCCATCGCCCTTTTTCATTGAAGCTGATGTAGAGATCTACCTCGCCATGGCCAGCGGTGTCAGAAGAAAAATAGATGAGATAGTCTTCATCGGGTGAGATAAATGGATTGGATTCTCTGAACTGCTCGGTGTTGATTGGTGCGCCTAGATTGACTGGTTTTTGGTATCTTCCATCGACTAGCTTGGCGACGAATAGATCAGAATTGCCAGCTTGGCTTTCATGGTCTTTCATAAAATAGATGTTGCCATTGTTTGCGATAGACGCATACGATTCTGAGGCTTGGGTATTGATTACATCACCCATGTGAAAAGCCTCGCTCCAGCCTTTGGCGTTTCGTTTTACCGCCCAGATATCAAAATCTGTTTTTGGTGCTTGTTTGCTTGTTTGGTTTGCTGGATAGACTGAATTGGTGCCTACTGGGCGGTTTGACTGAAATAGTACGGTTTGTCCATCGGGGCTAAAGATAGGGTCGATGTCTTTCCATTCTCCCTTGTCAGTTGAGAATGGCGCGACTTTGGGTTGCGACCATTTGCCGTTTTGAAGATGCGATTCCATGATCATGAGTTTTTCTCGTTTGCCTTGGGATTCTACCCACAATGCAGTCTTGCCATCAGGTGAGAGCGTAAAGCCGAATACCCCGCCATTTGATATCAGACCGGGCTGGAACTTTTCGGGAAGTGCTTGCGCTGCTATAGCATGGGTAAAGATCAGCATCCATAGATAGAATCCATATCGAGCTAGTTTGATCATGATGCACCTCGTTTCGCCTTGATTACGTGTTTCGGTTGAATGCCCTTGTTCAGTTTGTTTCCCGATCCGTTTAGAAGTTTTCTTAGTTATCAATTTAGACAATCGCATTACGTTTGCGATGTGCTTTATGCAGTTTGGGAACTTCATCTATCCTCGGTGAGTCTCTAACTTATTCGTGCTTCATCATGCAATGGCGGTAGTTAATTGAGACAAGACTGTTCTATGAACTCGCCTTATTCTGCTGCATTGCATGTTAGCTGTGTTAGTCTTTCACGCAGAATACTTCTGCTTAACTTGAATACGGACAAGATATGCGCTTACATGTTTTAAACAATTCTCAGACAGGCTTGAAGACCTTTTTGTTCCACAAAAAAATGTTGGCAATCTGCTTGTTGCTGGGTTCAGGTATTAGTAGTTTGGCCATTGCGCATAGTGCGCCAATTGCTCCGGCGGCCCCAGTTGCGGATGCAAAAGACCGCGCTCGTTGGCAAGCGACTGCAAAAAAGGTGACGATTTCTCGCGATCAGTGGGGGATTCCGCATGTGCAGGGTAAGAGCGATGCTGATGCGGTGTTTGGTCTTTTGTACGCGCAGGCGGAGGACGACTTTAAGCGCATCGAGCTCAATTACATCAATGCTCTGGGGCGTTTGGCAGAGGTTGAAGGTGAAGTCGAAATTTGGCGCGATTTGCGGATGAAGTTATTTATCCAGCCCGCGCAGCTAAAGCAGCAGTACGCGAAAAGTCCCGCATGGTTAAAGCAGTTGATGATCGCCTTTGCCGATGGTTTGAATTATTACCTGCATACCCATCCTGAAGTTAAGCCGCGTTTGATTAGCCATTTTGAACCGTGGATGGCCTTAGCCTTTAGCGAAGGTAGTATCGGCGGCGATATTGAGTCCATCAATTTGAAAGACTTAGAGGCTTTATACGGTGACAAGCCGGAATTGTTAGCGCAGCAAGAGCCAGTAAGCCTACCTGAACCGCGCGGTTCTAACGGTTTTGCGATTGCGCCATCGCGTACCGCGAATGGGCAAGCGATGCTCATGATTAATCCACACACCTCATTTTATTTCCGCCCAGAAGTGCATGTCATGAGTGGGCAAGGTTTGAATGCCTATGGTGCCGTGACGTGGGGACAGTTTTTCGTGTACCAAGGTTTTAATCAATACAACGGTTGGATGCACACTTCTAACGCGGCGGATGTGATTGATGAGTTTGCTTTGAATGTAACGCAAAAGGGCGATAAGTATTTTTATCTGTATGAAGGGCAATTACGCCCACTCAAAGTAGTCGAGCAGACGCTGCCTTTTAAGGCATTTAATGGCATGGTGAACCGCAAGATTAAGACTTACTTTAGTCATCATGGTCCGGTGGTGCGCTCGGCAAATGGAAAGTGGATCGCGGTGCAATTGATGAATGAGCCGACCAAGGCTTTAATGCAATCGTATTTGCGTACGAAGACGCGCGATTATGCGGGTTTTGCCAAAGTGATGGAGTTGCGTGCGAATTCATCGAACAACACGGTGTACGCTGATCGAGATGGCAATATCGCCTACTTCCACGGCAATTTTGTACCGCGCCGCAACCCGCAGCTTGATTGGACCAAACCAGTTGATGGCAGTTTGCGTTCTGCAGATTGGCAGGGTTTGCATCCAGTTAAAGAGATTATTCAGATTTTCAATCCAGCAACGGGATGGATACAAAATACCAATAACTGGCCGTTCTCGGCTTCTGGTATTGGGGCAGAAAGCAGTAGTCCCCGTCTGCAAGATTTTCCGCGCTATATGTGGAGTAACGGCGAAAACGCGCGCGGCTTACATGCGGTGAAGATGTTACAGGACGCGAAAAATCTCGATTTGAACGGATTAATCAAACTGGCGTATGACAGCGAATTAACCGCATTCGAATCATTATTACCGCCTTTGTTTAAGGCGTATGAAGCCAAACCAGATCCCATGCTTGCGGAGCAAATTCAAGCACTGCGGAATTGGGATATGCGCGCGACTGTAAACTCAAGCGCGACTTCGCTCGCTATTTACTGGGCGCAAGACCTGGTATTGCAGCACGGCGGCGAAGCAAAGCATAAAAACATTCCTATCGTGGATTACTTGCCCAGCGTTTCGGCACCTGCTCTGCTAGCAGCATTGAAGCGTGCAAGTCAGCGTTTGCAAGATGATTTCGGACAATGGCAAACGCCGTGGGGCGAAATCAATCGCTTTCAGCGCTTATCTGGCGATATTCAGGCAACTTATGACGACAACAAACCAAGTTGGCCAGTGGCGTTTGCTTCGGGCAACTGGGGATCGTTGGCCGCATTTGGTATGGTCGGCAAGCAAACCACCAAACGCATTTATGGTGATCGTGGGAATAGCTTTGTCGCCGCGGTGTCATTTGGTCCGCGGGTGCAGGCTAAGAGTATTTTGGCGGGTGGTAATAGCGGCGATCCAGCTTCGCCGCATTTTAATGACCAAGGCGAGATGTACAGCAAAGGCGAATTTAAAGACGTGTCGTTTTACCCTGAAGATATCGCCAAGCATACGAAGCGTCGTTATCACCCAGGGCAAAAATAGACTGGATAGAACTCGCCTACCTCATCGAATTTAGGCGAGTTCGTTTGCTGCGGTCGATGCAGCTTGTCTGTGCATGTCGCGATATGCGGAAGGTGAAGTGCCACAAACGCGCAAAAACTCTTTATTGAAATTAGATTTGCTACTAAAGCCAGATGCTTGCATGACGTCGATGATGCTCATGTCGGGATGTTCAATTAAACGATTTTGCGCTTCTTGTATGCGTTGATCATTCAAATACACCGAAAAGCTGTGGCCGTAAATTTGGTTGATTGCATTCGATAATTGGCGTGCTGGCATTTGTAATTTTTTTGCTGCTTGCGCCAACGTAATGCCAAATTCAAGTTGATGTAGTCGTTCGGTTTTGACTAGATTTTGCCAGCGTTCAAAGGTCTGTTGGGCAAGCTCCGGGTCAATCGCACTGGGGTTTACTTGGATGGTGGCTTGCAGAGTTTGTTGTCCAAATTGATACATCCATTCTAGCCACGCACTGCGGCGGAGTGCTGCCACGATCATCGTGATATTGATGAGAAAGAAAGCAAGGCTGGCAATTAGCAAGGATGTTGACTCGCGTAATTTGACGCCTGCACGCATTTCTAAATTCACTGCCAATTCAAGCGTGATGTTAATCAATGCCATGATCATCAGACATACCAACCAGCGATATGCTGGCTCAGCATGACTATCTAGGTGAGCAAGCGCTCGCTTTCCTGCGCGCATTTGTAGCGCGATCAAGCAAAAATAGATCACAAAGCTGCTCGTAATTGCAAGATCAATGAAGGCGCGCAAGGGTTTGATCCAGACCAACAGGGCAAAAATGAGAATGCCAATCAAGAAGTGGACTGCGTCACTTAGCTTAATTTGCGAAGGCTGGCGATGCACACAAGAAAAATAGAGATACAAGGCAGGGCCGAGCAGCATGGCGAACAGTGGTCGGGTGAAGCCAAATCCACTTAAGCTGCGGTCTATGTTGCTGTTGAACATAATCACCAAGGCCAAACTTTGATGTGCATATAGCAAGCAATTGAGCGCAAGTAATCGTTTTGGTGTGGGGCGCATCGCCGACATGCTGAGTAATTGCACCGCCATTAACAAGCATAAAACGGCGTTGGCGGTTTGAATGTGGCTGATAATTGATGTCATATTGATCATGATAAACGATCTGCCATCGATGTATGTGCGATTTTCTTCACATCATCAAAAAAACAATTCAAAGCTGAATTTGTTGAATAAAACATATTTTTAATGCGTTTTTAAGTCTTTTCTAGCTACTTTTCTGACCTTAATCGCGTTTTAGGTCGAAAAAGTGTGAGTGCATCAGCAAACTGACTTCTTTTTTATGGAGGACAGATGATGTTTCAAGCGCTACTTTATTCATCCACTTTACGTTTTTCTAGCCTACTTGGTTTGATCAGTTTGGCAACATTGCATGGCGCGTATGCGCACGCTGATACTTTATTGATTAAGCAAGTACAAATCATTAGCGGTGATCAAACGAAAGTTTCTGCGCCGACCGATGTGTTTATCCGTGACGGTAAAATCGACCGGATTACGAAAAATCTAAGTAAGTCGGCTGCCGCAGCGGCAGTCAAAGTCGATCAAGAAATCGATGGGCGTGGGCAATTCTTAATACCTGGTTTGATCGATAGCCATGTCCATCTTGATGGTATTCCCGGTTATCGAGCGGGACAGGAAAAAGATCTTGTCATGCTCAATCAGGCGCAACAACAAATGCCTCGGAGTTATGTCTACTTTGGTTTTACTACGGTATTAGATTTGACCGGTGATCCAACATTTATCGCAAATTGGAATAAGCAAGCGCTTGCGCCCACCGCACATTTTTGCGCACCTGTGACCATACCGAATGGTTATCCAGCAGTTTGGATCGGAAAAGAATTGCAGTTCCAAGTCGCTGGTACTAAGTACATGCTATTCGACCCCGCCCAAGCGCAAGTTTATCCAGCCAGCTTCGATCCCGCACAGCATACAGCCGAAGCCGTGGTGAGCTATGCTAAAAACGACGGTGCTCAGTGCATCAAGGTATTTTATGAAACCGGATTTGGCGCACAAAAGAACTTACCCGTGCCTTCGGTCGAATTGATTCAAAAGGTCGTGGCACAGGCGAAAAGTTTGAAGATGCCGGTCTACTTGCATGGCAATTCACAAGCGGCTTATGAATTTGCTTTGAAGACTGGTGTCACAACTTTGGTGCATGGATTGTGGCATGAAGCAAAAAATGTCGAGCAATTTGCTAACCAGCAAAGGCTTGCACAGATTGCCGATGAACTTAATCGCGCTGGTATTTCGGTACAGCCAACCATACAAGTTCTCTACGGCGAACAAGAAATGCTGAATCCAGATTTCTTTCAACAAGCCGCTGTCTCGCATGCAATTCCCGCACGATTAGCGACGTGGTATCAAACGGAGTCTGGTCAATGGATGAAAAACTTGTTGGCGCAAGAAGTTGTCAAAGAAAATCAATCGCCCGTCGTGATGTATCAGGCTATCAAGAATAGCTACGCCAAGCCTTTGGCAACCGTGGTGAATATGACGAAAAAGCTGAATCAGCGTGATGTGCCCTTGTTGTTCGGCAGTGACACACCGAGTGGTCCGTTTTATACCCAATTTCCGGGCGTGAATGGGCGCTGGGAAATGGATCGTTGGTTAGAAGCGGGGATTAGTTTGCCACAGCTATTTCGCGCATTGACGATACAGAACGCACGTGCACTTGGTATGCAAGACAGGATCGGTAGCGTTGAGATTGGCAAGCAGGCTGATTTGCTCTTACTTAAGCGCAATCCATTACGTGAAATAGGTGCATACGACACCATTAGCCACGTGATTTTGCGTGGAAAAGCTTATCCGCGTGATCGTTTGTCGGCGCAAAACATAGCGGTTGAGTAAAGTGTTTCCCTCGTTCTGCATTGGTTGATAAAATGGAATGTCTATGCAGATTTTCGGATAAATCTGATTGCAACAAAACGATAAAAACCACAGCAAATAATGGGGGACAAATGGACGATTTTATTGAAGTGTATGACGGGGCCTTGAGCCCCGAATTCTGTCAGCAGATGATCGCCACTTTTGAACAAAGCCCGCATTTAATCCAAGGTAAGGCGGGTGGCTTGGTGGACACCAGTAAAAAGATCAGTCAAGACCTACTACTGAATTCGCATCCTGAATACGCACAATTATTGCAGCACATTTCTAGCGTGACGGCCGAATATCTTACTGCCTATATGGAGAAATACCGGTTTGCACTGATCGCTCCACTGGCACTCACTTTGCCGCATCCGTTGACTGGCCAAGCGACCCCTTTAACGATTGAGAATTATGACGAGTTAGCTAGCGGTAAGACGGCGGATTTAATGAAGTATCTGTATCGCTTGGGAAATGTACAAGCGCAAAAATATCCGCAAGGTTTGGGTAATTATCGTTATTGGCATTGTGAAGTATTCCCCATGGCTCCGCATAATGAACAGTTGCACCGCAGTTTGCTATTTATGTTCTATCTAAATGATGTTGAACAAGGTGGCGAGACGGAGTTCTATTATCAAAAGAAGTCGATCACCCCGCGCACGGGACGTATGGTAATCGCGCCCGCCTATTTCACACATACCCATCGTGGCTGTGTGCCGGTTTCAGGCGACAAATACATTTTGACGAGTTGGGTTTTGCTGCAAAGAGCAGAGAATCTATACGCTTGATTGATCAGTAAAGAAAAAGCCGCTGATATCAGAATCAGCGGCTTTTTGTTGGTGAGATTTTTCTCGTTTTATGGAGATCAATCTCACGCAATTTCAGGCATTCACATCAACTAGTTAGTGCCATCCCATCGACTTAGTTTCGATGGGAATTGGACCATTGATTTGATAAATCGTTGATGACCTGAGTTAACAACTTATTGCACGACCGCTTTCACGCTTGCGCCACTCACAGCAGCGTATGCATTAACTAGCAAGTAGTAAGTACCTGCAGTTGGCGCACTAAATGTAATGGTTTCGGTGTTAGTGGAACCATCCGATTTCTTCGTGTAGCTGGTTGTGGTTGGTGCGGTTGTCATACGTGCATACAAATCGCCGTCACCTGTGCCACCAGACAAAGTAAATGTCAGGCTGGTTTTACCAGATGGCACTGTGATGTAGTACAGCTTCGATGCATTAGTCGCCAATGTCACACCTTGCGCCGTGCCACTCACCAATGCTGTGCCAGTCGGTGGTGTCGTGCCGGTTTGATAGCTGGCCACAATCGATGCGCCACTGACTGCTGCATAAGCATTCGCTAACAGATGGTAAGTACCTGCGGCTGGTGCTGCAATCGTGATGGTCTCGGTATTGGTAGAGCCATCTGATTTCGCCAAATAAGAAGTGGTAGTTGGTGCTGAGCCTAACTTGGTGTACAAGTCGCCGTCACCAGTACCACCAGACATTTTGAAGGTCAGATTGCTTGCGCCACTAGGTACGACGAAAGTGTAAGCTGCACTTTGACCAGTAGCAGCAGAGAAGGATTTCGCCACATCTTTCGTTAATTCGCCACCGGTTGGCGGTGTCACTACATCACCATTCAAGAACTGAATGTTGACGAATTTATTCACACCAGATGGGATGCCAGTGATTTTGCCAGTCAAAGAATTATTGACAATGGCTGTCGTCACTTGTGATGGTGTCGCGTTTGGATTGGCTGCCAAATACAGTGCTGCAACACCAGCTAAATGTGGTGATGCCATCGATGTACCTGACATGGATGTAGAGCCAGTGTTGGAGCTATAAGACGCAGATGTGATATTGGAACCTGGGCCATAGACATCAACGCAAGAACCATAGTTCGAAAAGCTAGACATCGCATCGCTGCTAGTGGTGGAGCCGACGGTGATGGCGCTCGGTGCGCGTGCTGGTGAATAGTTACATGCATTGCTTGAGTCGTTACCAGCTGCAACCACTGTGGTAATTCCCGCATTGGTCATGCGCGCAATCGCATCATCGGTTGCTTGAGAAGCACCGCCACCCAAAGACATATTAGCGACTGCTGGCTTTACTGCATTGGCAGTAACCCAGTCCATCCCCGCGATCACGCCAGAATTTGAACCGCTACCATCACAACCCAATACGCGAACTGGATGCAAGGTAACGTTTTTAGCGACGCCCCAAGTGGTGCCGCCCACCGTACCCGCAACGTGTGTGCCGTGACCTTGGCAATCGTTTGTACCTTGACCATCATTGACCGCTGTGTAGCCGTTGCCCATGCGGCCAGTGAAGTCATTGTGTGTGCCGCGAATACCGGTGTCCAAGATGTAAGCGTGTACGCCGCTGCTCGATGGATAAGTGAAAGAACCATTCAAAGGTAAGTTGGTTTGATCAATGCGATCAAGACCCCAAGTTGCGCTGGTTTGTGTGCCGCTGATACGCATAATTTGGTCAGCTTCCACATACGCAACTTCTGGATCATCCGCCATGCGCTTCGCGTTTTCTACATCCGTTGTAATAACTGCACCATTTAAAACATGGTTGAATGAGCGTTCGACTTTGGCACCGAAGCGCATACCCACACCCTTGGCAACAATCTCGGATGTTTGACGCTCTCCTCTAGCGCTCATCATCGCATTGTCTTTGAACACCACAATGTAACGATTTGGAATCACATTTGAAGCATTGATTCCTCGGATTTCACCAGCTTGTGCTGCAAAGCAAGACATCACAGCAGATGCAGCCAATGTAAGTTTTACTAATTTTTTCATTATAATTTTGCCTCCCCAGGTTTGGCATTAAAAGTAAGTTGAATTGCATGAACTGTCGATAAATTGACGCGTTCTAACTCCAATTATGTATCAACTGTTTTTAATTTAAATCAACTAATCAAAACAAACAGTTTTTTCATAATTGTTCATCTGATACTAAGAATTTGATTTATATCAAACTCAGCATCAAATCGAAGTATGTATTCAACAACTAAGTTAAACAAATAGATTTTCAGAAAATTGTATTAATTTGTATGAAAACTGTTGTTTTTTGTTGTCTTTAAGTGATGACTAATAACTATTTCCAAGTGGCAAATATTGAGTCGTCTAGTGTGGTCTCGGCGACTTCTTTAAAGATTTCGATCGATCTAGAAAAATTTTTCTAGAAAAAATTTTCTAGATGGTCTATGCTGACGATATTCAGAAAAGGAAACTGTATGTCGATCGCAAAAAAAGCCAGTAACTCCGCAACGCAAAATAATGCAACAACGCCCGAGACGAGTGCTATCACTTCGCCGGTTCGCAAGCCGACCGCGGCAGAATTAGCCTTATTGCGCGTGTTGTGGCAACAAGGTCCTGCCACAGCAAAACAAGTTTTCGAACGGGTGCAGTCAGATCGTCCAGAGATCAATCAAGCGACAGTTTTGCGCCAGCTACAAATTATGCATGCCGATAGTTTGCTTACGCGGGATGAAAGTGCGCGTTCGCATGTGTATGCAGCAGCGCAGCCACAAGAAAAATTGCAAACCAATTTGCTCAAGGATTTTATACAGCGTGCTTTCTCAGGATCGGGTAAAGAATTAATCATGGCGGCTTTGAAGGAGCATGTTAGCGATAAAGATCGTGCAGAAATTCAAGCTTTCCTGCACGAGGACAAAAACGGGGGCAAAAAATGAGCGCCAATTTCGACGCATGGATCATGCTGGGAGCAACAGCCCTACTCCACTTTGTCTGGCAAGGCGTGGTGATCGCTGTTGTTGTCGCTGGCTTGCTGCGCTTATTACGTCACGCGTCGGCGCAGTCGCGTTATCTGTTGAACTGCATCGCGCTGAGTTTTTGCTTACTGCTTCCAATTAATTACCTGATTCAAAATGCGCCCGCTCAAGCTAGCGCACAAACGATTTCGCAGACACATATCAAGGACTCATCACCGGTTCCTGCGAACAGCGTCTTGCAAATGGGCGATCCAGCGGAGCAAATGGCCGTGTCACATTTCGCCCATCAGCAGTGGATGGCACTTCAGCCTGTGTTGCCGTATTTGGCGGTGATGTGGGCAATCGGTGTCGCTGTCTTGATCTTGCGATTGTTGCTGGGTTTGCGTTGGGTATCGCAACAAGTGAAGAGCGCGAAACAGTTCAGTGATCCGATTTGGCAAGCCAAGCTGCAACAGATTGCGACCGCAATGGGAGTGAAATCTGTTCTACGTTTGGGAATCTCAACGCAGTTGCCGTTCCCAGTTACCGCTGGTTGGTGGCGCCCGATCGTGATACTACCGGCCTCACTATTGAGTGGTATGCCACCGCATTTGGTGGAAGCCTTATTGGCGCATGAAGTCGCACATATAAAACGTTTTGATTATCTGATTAATTTGTTGCAGAGCTTGATTGAAATTGTCTTGTTTTATCACCCAGTTGTTTGGTGGTTATCCAAGCAAATTCGACAAGAGCGAGAACAAATTGCAGATGATTTAGCTGCAAGTCTGTTAGGCGAACCGCGGCGTCTAGCACTTGCATTATCCGAGCTGGAGCAATTCCAGTTTATTCAACCTCAACTCGCCCAAGGGGCACATGGAGGAAATCTTATGTTACGTATTAAACGATTGATACAAACCGATGCAACAATCAAGACCGCGGGCTGGAAACTGGTACTGCCAAGTCTTGGATTGGGAGCCACATGTCTTGCATTATTTGCGCAGGCCAATGTATTGAGTCCGGCGACACCGATTGCGTCGCCACATCCTGTACCAGCCGTCGCTGCTGAGGCAATTGCTAACACTGGCTCGACTACGATTGCTAGTACAACTTCTAGTACAAGCGCTAGCACCATGGTGACCACCACTTCAGCTAATACTGCTACCAACACTTCGCTGACAACCAGCGTCGCTGCGATGCCACCACTAGTGCAAAGTAAAAGCGAAAAAAATATTATGCAGTTTGCCTTGGTTAAGCCAGATCGCAGCGCTACGACTTTCGTGCGTAGTGACCGCAAAGGAATGGCTGAAATTGAAAAGCTTAAGCGCGAAAATTCGCAAGAATTCTTGTGGTTTGTCGAGAAAGGGCAGTCATATTTAATCAAAGACCAGGCCATATTGGATCAAGCCAACGCTGCGCATAAGCCGATGCAGGACTTGGGCGAGCAAATGGAAGCGCAAGGCAAAAAGATGGAAGCGCATGGCGCGGTGATGGAAAGATTGGGCGAACAAATGCAAACATTGAGCGACGTGCAGCCAGGATTTGATGAAAAAATCAGTGCACAGTTCGATGCAAAAATGCGAGCCCATGAAGCTAAAATGGCTGCGTTTGAATTGAAAATGCAAGCTGCCGCAGCAAAAGTCGAAAACGCTAAAGATGCGCAAGCACGTCAAGATGCTTTGAGCGCACTACAGAAAGAGCAATCAAAGTATCAGCATCTAATGCAAGATTTTCAAAAAAACGCACAGGTGTTTCAACAACAGCAGCAACAATTAAGTCAACAATACGAGAAATCGCTTGAGCCACTAAAAGCCTTAGAGAAACAAATGGCGGACGCGGCAAAGCCAATGGAAGCGCTCGGTAAGCAAATGGATCAGATGGGCAAACAGATGGATAAAATGTCGCAACAAGCAGAGCAGCAAATCTGGAGCTTGATACAAACCGCGAAGCAAAAAGGTTTGGTCACGCCGATTAAAAGTTGAGACTGAAATCTGAGACTGAAATCTGAGATAAATAGCTTGAGCTTAGTTAGGTAAGTTAAGTAAATTAAATTAGCTAAGTTAGCTAAGCTAAGTTGATTGAAGTAAGCTGCGACGGTGTGAGATCGACTACAACAAGATGTCGATCTCACACATCAACAAGGCGTTCATCTGCATTGCGTGAATTATTTTGTTGATGCATCTTTACAGCGTTTTTTTTCATCACCTAAGTCACATTAAGAGGTAGTTCCAAACGAAACGTTGTGCCCTCGCCCATCACACTTTCAACAAAAATTTGCCCGCCCAATAGTGAGGTCACGATATTGTAAGTGACGTTTAAGCCCAATCCTGAGCCGCCGTGACCGAGCTTTGTGGTAAAGAAAGGTTCAAAAATACGGTGCAGAAAATCTTCAGGAATGCCGACGCCATTATCTTTAAATGTGATTTGCACATGATCATTCCCTAAGCGTTGCGCGCTAATCGTCATCTGCCCATGCTTGCGACCATCAAATGCATGCAGCATGGCGTTTTGCAATAAATTAATCAGTACTTGTCCGTAAGGGCCGGGGTAACTGTGCATCGTAATTTTTTCAGGAATATCGACGACCAGTTGGTGTTCCGCGTGCCGTACTTGATTCATCATCGTGGCGATGATTTCGGCAGTGGTTTGTTTTAAATCGAAATGTCTTAGCTGTGCACTGGCTTGATCGACAGCGACTTGCTTAAAACTACTAACCAAATTGGCGCTGGTATTTAAGCTACGTAGCAGCATCGTGACCGCTTCTTGGCAGCGTTCAGCAAAATTTTTGAAATCAGAACGTTTCACTGGACCCGATTCAATTTTTTCCGAAATCTGTTGCACATTGTCTTCAATTGAACTGGCGATGAGCAAGCTATTGCCAAGTGGTGTATTTAACTCATGCGCAACACCTGCAACTAAAGATCCTAACGCTGCCAGTTTCTCGCGTTCGACCAATTGCGCCTGTGTCTCTTGTAGTCGTTGATAGGCTTCTGCATTATCCATCGCAATTCCAACATACGATGCCAATGTGCGTAACACGTCGAGGTCGGTCGTTTCGTAGGCATGTGTCTGGTAGCTTTGCACACAGATGATGCCGCGAATTTCTGATTTGACGAAAAATGGTACGTATAAGACAGAAAGTGGCGTTCCAGAAGGACTGCCATCTTCTAACACCGCGCCCCAAGTTTCTGGATTAATCGTGAATGACAAGTCTTGAATATAGTTTTGATACTCTTGGTACAAGTCTGCGATAAAAATCTCACGCTTATGCTCAATACACCAGACTGGCAGTTGATTTTTATTGTTGAAATCGCGCACGTATGGAGCGTATGGTTTTCCATCTTCAATCACGAATGGAAATTCAATTAGCTGTCGGTCTCGATCATAGAAACCGATCCCAAACACAGTCGCGTCCATCAAATTATTTACATTACGGTACAGTAAATCAATAATCGCTTCGGTGTTGAGTGTGGCGGTGATTCGTTTTCCTATCTCACTTAATAGCGAGATATTTCTGTGCGCATGTTCGAGCGTTTCTTTTTGTTTTTCGACCGCGACTTTTTGGTTCTGTAGTTCTTGCGTGCGGTGTGCGACTTGCTCTTCCAGCAAAAGTTTTTGCTGCATCAGTTGACGTACTCTGAGCAAGAAGATGGCATAGGTCAGCCCGATCAAGAAAACCAGTACTAAAATTCTGAACCACCATGTCTTCCAAAACGGCGGTGCGATATAAATCACTAATTCCTGCGCTTGCTCACTCCACACATCATTTTTATTGCTGGCCTTTACCCTAAATACATAACGACCTGGATCAAGATTGGTATACGTCGCAAAACGTTTCTTGGCATCCGTTTCAACCCATTTTTGATCAAATCCTTCTAGTTGATAGGCATAGCGATTTTCGTTGGGATCGGCATAATGTAGCGCAGAAAATTCGATAGAAAAAATCGAATCAAGGTAGCTTAAATAAATATCTTTGACTTCATGTATCGAAGTTTGCAGCCGCGGCTCACCATCTTTATGCAATTTGCTAAGCGATTGATTCGAGATTAGAAAGTCCGTGATCAGAACTTTAGGAGGAATGGTGTTTTCCGAAATTTCTTCTGGTTTGAATCGTGTCAAACCTGTCCAGCCACCGAAATTCATAATGCCATCTTCGGACTGATACACCGCACCGATTAAAAACGAACCTTGTATCATGCCGTCTTTATCTGTGAAATTTTTGAACTTAGCAGTGTTGATATCCAAGCGCGAAATCCCTGCGGTGCTACTGATCCAAATATTGCCAGATTTGTCCTCTAAAATTCCACCTACTGATTCGGCCGAACCATCGGCACGCGTTGGAAAAAATTGAAACTGCATACGCCCATCGGCACCTTGTTTCATTTGATTCAAACCGCCTGAGGTACCTATCCATAAATGACTTTTGCTATCAACGAATAAACTGTGCACACGATTGTGGCTCAGACTCCGCGTATCTTTCTCATCGTGGCGGAAATGCACAAAGCGTTCGGTTTGTTTATCAAAATAATCCAAGCCGTTCATGGTGCCGATCCAGATTCTTCCTTGATGATCTTCCACCAAAGCCATTGCCCAATTGTTGGTTAGGCTATGTGGATCATCAGCGTCGTGTCGGAATGTGGTGAAGTGATTTTGACCCGGCAGTTTTCGGTGTAGGCCGCCACGGCTAGAAACCCACAAGGTACCGGTGCGATCGAGTATCGAACGTTCAATATAATTATCGTTCGCATCATGGCTGATAAATACGGGCGTAAAGGTGTTTTTTGCTGGATCAAAAAAAGTCAGACCGGTTCGCGTGCCTATCCACATTCTGCCGTTTTTCTCCGGCAAAAAGCTGACGATTTGATTGTCTTGTAGCGCGAGTTTTTTTCCAGTTTGTTTTTGCCAGATTTCGACCTTGCGATTGTTTAAGTTCATTTTTAACAAACCGCCGGAGTAAGTGCCTAGCCATAAATGGTCGGGGTCCGCCGCTGTGATCGCACGAATCCGATTGTCACTGGTGCCAGTGGCATCATCTTGTAGTTGAACATAGCGATGAAAGCCACCACTCGCCAGATCGACACGACTTAAACCGGATGATCTCGTCCCTATCCACAGTACACCAGTTTGATCTTGCAGAATTTTGCTGACATGGTTATGGAGCAGGCTGTTAGGATCGAGTGGGCGATGTCGAAATTGTTCAAATTTTCCGCTAGTTTGATTGAGTCGAAACAATCCTTGATTGATCGTACCTACCCAAAGCGTATCGTTTTTATCGTGATACAGAGTTTGAATATGCGCAAGTTCAAAACCCTCGGCATCGCCAAATGCTTGAACTTGTTTGTTTTCACTAGTGAGTGCGATTTTGCTTAGACCTGCATCGCTACCTATCCACAAGACTTGTTGGCGGTCGATAGACAGGGAAATAATGCTATTTTGGCGTAACTTAGAGCGATTATTTAAGTCGAGTTGGATGTGTGTAAACTTCTTGGTGACAGGATTAAATTGATCTAGGCCGATCGGCGTGCCTATCCATAAATTATGCTGTGCATCGCTGACCATGTCAGTGATTAGATTGTCACGCAAACTAGTAGGATCGTCTTTGTCATGTTGATAGTCCTCAAACTGATGGCTGCGCATATCAAAATGCATTAAGCCATAATCGGTTGCCAGCCACAGTCCTTCGGCACCATCGTTGACGATAGCATAGACTTTGTAATTACCCGATAAAACAGCGTCTTTTCCGCCCCGCAGAAAGTTGGTGAAACTATTGCTGTGGCGATCGTAAATACTTAAACCAGATTGCGTGCCTACCCATAGATTGCCGTCACGGTGAACGTAAAGCGCAGAAGTAAAATTGTCACTCAATGTTTTCGGGTTGAGCGGATCACTGCGAAATACCGTGCTGCGATAACCATCAAATTTAATCAAGCCTGCTTGCGTACCAAACCACATAAAACCTTGCTGATCTTGTGCAATCGCTGTAATGGATTGATAGCTAAAGCCTTGGTCAGGGCCAATGTGATCGAAACGTAGCGAGCCTAAATTAGCGGCCAAAGTAGTGGGGAATATCGCGCAGCATAGCAGCACACTTAGCGTAAATCGCCAAGTTCCTAGCAATCGTAACAGCGTAAAACCTATCTTCATGAAAAGTTCAGCTTGCTCGAAAATGGAATGCAAATCGGTAGGCGCGAAGACGATGCGATATGTGCGAACTAGGGTGAACTTGTATCCACAAATCGTTCGACAAAATTTGTCTTGGAGTAATCTTAGACCACATTTGCAGAGTACGCATCTGCAAATGATGTTTCGTGGTTTTTCGGCTGTTTCTATAAAAGTGTATATGAAAACTTAAGTGCCACTTACAGCAGAGAATAGCGACACTTATTTCCAAAAATAAAATGCTTTATCGCATGGATAGCGGCTAGCCTAAGATGAGCACTAGCCGCGTTTTTTGATGACTTGTTGATGACTTAAGCTGTCGTCGTTGAATTATTGCTTAGGGATTGTTTGCCGATTTGATACCAATCGACTTTGCGAGTGATTAACATGATGGCTGCCAGCACGCTAAACAGTAAGATACTTCCCATGACCAAGGCATTATTCTCAGATTGAAGCAGGCCAAACAGAACCCCATACAAGAGCGTGAGTGCGACACCAAAGCCGACCCCGCGTTTCCAACTTCTTAATGCATAGCTGAGATAAAAGCTGATCAAGGATAAACAAGCGGTACTCGCAATCATATAGGCCCAAACAAATTGTAGGTGTTCAGACAAACTCACCAACAGCAAGAAAAACAGAACTAATGCCAGCCCAACTAAAGCATATTGAATTGGATGGATAGGCAATTGTTTTAAGAGTTCAAACAGAAAGAAGGCAGCAAAACTCAGTGCGACAAACAGCAGACCATATTTAATCGCGCGATCAGATTGTGAGTAGATATTAATCGGCTCAATAAAGGCAACGCCAAAGCTATCGACGCTAGCCACACTTGGTGCAGCGGCTTCGACCCCGTTAGGAGCGCTGGTCAGCACTCTCGTCTCTTGTTGACCGTATTCGCTCCCCAAAAATTGTTGTTGTGCGTTGCTAGATAAAGAAGAAATTTTCCAAGTAGCCTGAAAGCCGCTGGCATCGATCTTACGCTCTTTGGGCGACGGCAAGAAGCGACCATAGAATTGTGGATGTTCCCATTTAGAGCGTATCGTCACTTGATTATTTTTTGCGATCGGAACTAAGGAGAATTGTTCGATACCATCGATATGTAAGCTGAGTGTGAAGGCAATAGTTTTGTTATTTTCAGTCGGGATTTTTCCGATAAGCGCGTGCAAACCTTGCTTGATATAGTTGAGCTGGCTATTTTGTTGGAATTCGATTTCTTGAGCATCCCAACGCATGCTAGGTACATTTTTTAAGCCCCGCGTATCACTGAGCCCGATACTCACAAAGGCATTTCCAAGCACGATCGTTGAACCGGATTTTTCGCGTTGAAATGCACTTTGGTTTGGCAAATGAAAACTACCATTGATATCGTTTTGGCCGCTATATACCAACACTTTATGTATGCCACGATAGCGTTGATCGGTATCAATCGTCGATTGCATTTTTAGTTCATCGGGGAACACATATAAACGTTTTTGTAAGTTACGTTGGCGTTTGATTGTGTGTTTTGTAGCGGCATTGACGACTTCTTCTTCCTCGTATTGTTCGCTGTAAGGAATTACCAAAATCGGTCCGAGTAATGTTTGCTGTCCGACTGAATCAGCTGCAATACTTCGCACCGCCTCGTTACGAAAATTACTACGGGCTTTGATTGTGTCTTCAATCATCATTAATGGAATGCCAATAATCAGCATTAGCAGCCCGACAGTCAGGGATTTGATAAATAAAGTTTTTTGCATGTTCGACTCCAAGTTGAAGAGTCTGCACTGTAGCCGTGCTGTATGAAGTGAGAATGAAGCACAAATTAGCTTATGTGTGCTGAGTGTGAATTGACAACATGCTTGTGAAAATCCATTCTTGATGCCAGAATTGCACGCTGCGTATGCGCTTCTGCCTTATCGATGTGGAATGGACATATGCATAGACACCAGCCAAGCGTCGCGGTGTCGCACCGTGGTGCTGATCGTGCAGTGGTGCCGCCAATCATGGCTGATGTCTTAATTGTTATTCGAAAAATCGCCTTGTATGCAAAGTGCTCAATTTAAATCCGACCCGCAATTTCAATATCCACCGATTTGGCGTCGTGTGCTGTGCACGCTAGGCTATTCTGTCGGTGCTTTTGCAGGCATTTCTGTATTAGGTGTTTTACTAGTGCATGTCGATTGCCAACTAGAAGACAAATGTAGTACCAGCGATAGAATTATCGATACCTTATTGAGTGCCGCTTGGCTTGTTGCGACTTTGTTCGCGGCTTTTAAGGCTTGGCGCGGCGAGTTGCCTGGTTGTCGCAAACAGTTGCGGACTTAAGCTTCGTCTCGCCGTGCATTTAATCTAGTCTGCTGGCTCTCGCCTGTCGCTGCCTTAGTCGATTACGCATCATCATATATTGACTAACACGCCAAATTAACTGCATGCCGCAATACGCCAGCGCCGCCATGGCGCAAGAAAGAATCAGCATACCGACCAACCAAGGCGCACCCAAGTCACCGATCCAGTTAGTCCAATTTTGAATAGCCGTAATTGGTGCGGTCCAATCTGCCACTGGTAAAGCGGGTAGTGCCTGCCAGTTTGATTCACCCAAAATACTTTGTCCCACCATATAGGCAAGCATGTATAAGGGCACGATGGTCAGCGGATTGGTCAAAAATGTTCCGACTAAAGCCATCGGCAAATTGACTCGCAATAAAATCGTTAGCGCGAGCGCTGAAATCATTTGCAAGGGGCCGGGAATCATTCCACAAAAAACGCCGATAGCCAAACCGATTGCGATTTTATCGCGTTGCACTTCCCATAATTCTGGAATATCTAGCCGGCCGGTAAAGCGCCGGCTCACCGAGAACTGCTGTATGCTTTGTTGATTAGGTAATACCCGACGCAAAAACTTTTTTGGCATGGTTAGATCGACGATTAAAAATGCATTTCAATAATTGAAGGTGGACGTGCGTTAGATTGCTGCGTAAGCATATCGTTCGGGTTGTGGGCTTGTTTGCTTTCTTTAGTCAATTCCAGATCCCAAATTTGCATAGCACGAGACAGCAAAATCGTCTCACTGTCACTTAAGTAGTTGTCCGCATCGACCACTGCCAGCATCATACGCAGTAAGAACTTGCGATGCTGTGGGTCTTGGATCTCTATCAGCATGGCATCAATGCTGCGTTCAGTCAGTTCGTCATCAAGGTCAATTCGTCCTAGGTGATATCCAGGCATCGATTGCAGCATGTCTTCACATAATTCTTGAACGATATCGTTAAATGTAGCGGTTGATATGCCGATATGTTCCAACACGCTGTGATGATGAATCACATCCAATTCCGTTTTATCTAAACCACCATCAACCAGCATCGATAAAGCGATGATTCTTGCCATGGCTTCTGGACTATCTGTGCGATATTGCCTCATTGCTCAACTCCTTAATTGGGTTACGATAAAGTGTGAAATTGCTTAATACTTCTTAATACTTATGGCCGGATCTTAGACACCGCATACTCAGTGCACTGTTAATTTGCATCGTCGGTCAGCGCTTCTGCTGGGCTGTCTGTGTGATGCTTTTTAAGACTAGCATGCGGATGTTCACGAGCACGCTCTATCCGTTTGCTTAACACGCGTTCCATACGATTTGCCGCTTTGTCGATGGCAACATAGAGATCGGATTCTAATTCGTCGATCACGATGTCTTGCATGCCAACCAGCGGGATTTGGATCAAACAGCGTTTGTCTTCGCCACCACGTGGACCATTGACGTCAGACAATCTGACATGAATCGTGCGCAGTTCATCATGTGCCCAATCGGTCGCAAAACCTAGACGCTTTTTGGTATGTTCGCGTAAGCCATCGGTTAATTCAAAACCACGTGCTTGTATATCGATTTGCATATTATTTCTCCTTGTCGTTGTGTGACGTCCGGCGCCACACCACTAATCTATGGGTGATTGATGCTTCTTTCAAATCGAATATAAATGACATTTACTTCGAAAAAACCGATCTATTAAATTGCACTGATTTTCGGCGGGTAATTGATAGATGATTATTCGCTATCACTTTAGATGGTGCTCTCAAACTGGATAAAGCAAATTCGATTATGATGCGACGCTAGCTATCGCAAAGGTGAATCAGCGCAGTTAGTAAAGGACAATTCGTAAATCCAGCATCTCAGTACGATGGATGCAGTATTTCTAATCACAGAGGGAGCAATTGATGACTATCGCAAATTGGTGTGTATTAGCAGCCTGTTTTTTGCCGGTAATTACGGTCGGTTTTGCTAAGGCCAGTAGCGCTAAATTATCGCGCCGCAAAGGCGGTTACGATAACGACCATCCACGTGAATGGGAGGCCAAACTCACTGGCTGGCCACAGCGTGCAATCGCTGCACAAAAAAATGGTTTTGAAGCCTTGCCTTTGTTTATCGCTGGCGTAGTTTTGGCGCAGCAAGCACAAGCCAATCAGACGAATATTGATGGTCTGGCCATCGCTTTTATTATTTTGCGCTGCCTTTATGTTGCCGCGTATTTACTCAATCGCAGCACACTGCGCTCCTTGATCTGGTTCGGTGGCGTCGGTGTTAGCGTTGCTCTATTTTTTCAATAAAACCAATCCTAATTGCTTATGACCAAAGAAAAGAAACAACAACTAACGTTTGCCTTCATCATGTCGATGCTAATGGCATTTTGTATGTCAGGTATCTTAACGGCAGTGAACACAGGCTTGGATGGTGGATTTATATCACGCTGGTTGCACGCCTTTTTGGTAGCGTGGGCTTGTGCCTTCCCACTAGTTTTATTATTTGCACCTATCACGCGCAAATTGGTAGCACGCATTGTTGTTTGAACTTGAGTTTAATTCTTCTGTAGAACCAAAATTAAACTAGTAAGGTTTTGTTGTCCATCACGCCGACCAAAGTGTCGGCTGCAATGTGATATGTTGAATCCGTATTGGTCTGCTAGCCTTGTAAGATAAGGGGCTGAATGGGCATAGCGCTGCGATGCTTGTAGGCAGATTTCGGCTGAGTCGGATTCCTCGACTGAGAAAGCGACATAGCCACCGGCCTGTAAGCGATCATGGAACAAAGCAAACAAGCGTTCTAAGTCGCCCAAATACACGAGCACGTCAGCGGCAATCAGTAAGTCGGCTGTGTTGGATTGCTGCGCAAGATAATGCAAAATATCATCGCATACCAAGTCATCATAGACCGCTCTTGCTCGGGCTTTTGCTAGCATATTTTCAGATAAATCGACCCCAGTGACACGCGTGGCAATCGCCGCAAGAAAATCTCCACATAAGCCCGTGCCACAACCAAGATCAATCGCATGGCTTAATAGCCTGTTTTGTCCTATCCTCAAGTCCTGCAAAGCGGCCTGCAAGAGTTGCGGCACTTGATATGCCAACTGTTCTTGTAAATGCGTATCAAAGTGATCTGCATATTGATCAAATAGCTCTTTGACGTAACTAGCAGGCGCTGCTGCTGGCGTTGGTGCTGCCCCTAACGCAGCCAGATGATAGGTAACTTGCTGTTGTAATGACTCGTCGGGTTGACCTTGGCTGTGCGTTGCTGCTAGAGCCGCTTGATAATGTTCAAGCGCTGCTTCTTTTTGTTGTAGACGCTGATACACATGCGCTGCATGCAAATACGCTTTGGCAAATTGGGGGCGCAAGCAGATTGCGTGTTGAAAATCTTCTAGCGCTGCGATGTCGCGCTGCAATTTTGTCGAAACCATGCCGCGATTGCAGTACATCGCCGCAATTTTTTCTGGATTGGTATGACGGCCATCGGCAGTCAGTGTCAACTCTAGGGCACGGGTATAAGCTGCATACGCCTGATCGTATAGGCGCAACTGTTGCAAGCTAAACGCGCGGGCAAATTCCGCTTCGATATAGTTGTGCTTGAGTTTGAGTGCATCATCAAAATCCTGTATGGCTTGGCTGTGCTGCTCTAGTGCCTGCAAACAAATCCCACGGTTTAAAAAGGCTTCGGGATAATTGATTTGTAGTTCCAGCGCCTTAGTAAAACTTTCTAAAGCTTCGGGATAGCGTTCTAAGGACCGCAAACTATTGCCGCGATTATTCCAAGCTAAGGCGTAGTCAGCATTGATCGATAGTGCCAAATCGTAGCAAGCAAGTGCTTGTTTGGAATTGCCAATTTGCTGGAATGTCGCGCCTAAATTGCAATGCACTTTAGCGTCGCGCGGATTGCTCTGGATTGCTTTGGCAAAAAAGTTTAGCGCCGTTTGCGTATCACCTCGCTGTTTCGCGATCAAACCTATCATGTGCAAAGCATCAAATTGTTGTGCATCGATTTGCAAAACCTGCACGTAGAGATCTTCGGCTTGTTGCAGAAAACCTTGTTGATGTTTGATGATCGCTTGTTGTAGCAATGTGGGAATGTGGTGAGACATACTGGTTGGCGATATGAATCAAGTGCAGCGAGGTCGCTATTAAAACATACCATGAAGGCTAAGGCTATGTTGACGTGAGGCTTGCGTCATCTCTGACTATAATTACGGCTTCACAAGAGGAGGCACTCATCATGAATCCGCACAAAACGACTTCGATATTATTTGTTTGCATGGGGAACATTTGTCGTTCGCCTACTGCCGAAGGTGTGTTTCGCGGTAAAGCCGACGCGGCTGACATGCTCGCGCAATTGCAGATTGATTCGGCGGGAACCCATGCCTACCATGTTGGTGAACAACCCGACCCGCGATCTCAAGAATATGCCTTGAAGCGCGGTTATGATTTGTCGCCACAGCGAGCGCGCCAAGTGTGCGATGCCGATTTTCAACAGTTTGATTTGATCCTTGCCATGGACAAAGAAAATCTAAGGCATTTACAAAATCAATGTCCGGCAAAGTATCAACATAAACTCAAGTTGATGATGTCATATGCCAGCCATAGCCCATCCGATGTGGTGCCCGATCCTTATTACGGTGGCGGTCGTGGTTTTGATACGGTGTTAGATTACATCGAAGATGCCGCCGATGGTCTATTGGCGGCATTGCAGAAATCTTGAAGATGTTTACTTCTTATTGTCTAGGCCTCTATTCAGGGATATCGACCAAGGTAATCGTTTGTGCGGCAAAATCGACCGACGTCGGAAGCGCGACATGACTAAGCTTGTTCGGTAAAGCATAGAAAGTATCTGTCACGCGTATCTTCCCATTTTTGCCAGTCAGATCTTTGGCGAGCCGAATGCGTAAAGTGACGCCAGTTTTTGGTATCGCATGAACACTCGTCATCCACTTTTCTTTCGCTGTTTTGATCAGAACTTGATCTTGAATACTGGCAAATAAAACGCTCACGCCTTCGATTTGAATCCGCGTATTGCTTGCTGAATCTGGGCTAGTAATATGGATGAGGATCTCGCGTTGATTCTCGATGAGTTGATCTGACTGTATCGAAACTATCGGCGCAGCGATTCCAGCATCTGGTGCGGGCGCACTCCAGTATGCCCAAGCGCTGCGAGCATGCTCTTTGCCGAATAGCTCGGGCAAAGTCTTTTGTACGCTTGATTCGCCGAACATACTCAGTGTTTTGCGATCGAGATGGCGTTGTGGCGTGAGCCAGAGCGACAAATTTTTCTGAGGCATCGCAACATAGCTTAATTGCGTTGGGATTGGATGTGTTTCATGGAAATTCGCGGTAGCAATCGCGCCTAAACTGATCGCAACGAGGCCAATCAAGAGCACAATGCGAGCACGGATTTCATGCAAGATCCAAACCAGTAAAGGCGTTAATAGACCTAATAAAAGTGTGAATAAAATCACTGGCACCCCTAATGAATGAAAACCCAAAGCGATGTTGAATAATAAAATCAGTGGTGAAAATAAGAGGATAGAAAATCCCGCGCCCGCTAGCAAAATCCACGCATAAGCCAAAGATGTGTCAGGTACTTTCTTAAGTGCTAAATAACAGTAAGAAAGCAGCACAAACAGGAGGGGCCAAGCGAATAGAAAGCTGGCACCTGGGAAGCGCGCACTAATAAATAGTAAGATCGCGACCCATACCAACATAGCGCCAAAAGCGAGTTCTTTCACATGAATCCAGCGCGTCAGTATTTTTTGAATGAGACCAAAAGCGAGAGCGGTGATGATCAGTATTCCCAGCAAATAAAAATGTCCGGTGTCTTGATCATGCATTTCCAAGTAGGCCGGATAAAACTTAAATACGAGATTCCAAGCTTGTTGTGATAAAAATCCAATAGCGACGATCGCCAAGATAAAACTGCATGCACTGGCAATGGTAGCCAAGAGACGTAATTTCGTCGTTCTTGTCGTCAGCCAAAAAGCGGTGATCGCTAATCCGGTCAGGAACAGGGCAAGTGGTAAGGCAAGCGTTGCCGGATAGTGAATCAGACCGAACAGTGGAAGGCTGAAATACACGCTGTCTTCCGCATTCACCGAGGCAGCCATCGACGCACCCATCGACACATTGTGCGTACGCAAATCTTGCTCACCAAAATGCCGAACCAGTTGCAACATCATCTGTCCCTGTTGCTGTTGTGACGCCGGATTGATCAGATCATGGCGATCGTAACGCGTGTGATAGCTAGAAATATTTTGTATCATCGCAAAATTGAGTCCAGCGACACCTCGCTTACGAAATACCGTGAAGTCGGTGTCATTTGGTAAGGCTTTATAGACCTCATACATCAATGAATTGCTGATCACTTCCGGTACTGCTTTTGCTAAGCCAGTAATCAGATGACGGTTGCCCGCAGAGGGTTCGAACATCATGATCGGACCAGCGTTCCCTCGATTATCAAAATTGAGCAGCATACCGACATCCTTCATCCATGGATGGGATTGCGCAAATGCCGAAGCGCCTAATAGCCCAACTTCTTCGCCATCACTGAATAAGAAAATTACATCGTTCGCAAGTGGCGCTTGTGCTTTTAGTGCACGCAAGGTTTGTAGCATGGATACTACTGAAACGCCATCGTCTGCGGCACCAAAACTGTTTGGCACCGCATCATAATGTGCCATCAGTAGTAAAGCTTTTTTGTCTTGATTTTGCTGGCTATTCCGCCCCGCTAATCGCACCACAATGTTTTGCACCCGTCCACTTGCGTGACCTCTTTCTGAACTTACGAAACTTGTTTGTATTTGTGGCTCTAAGCCCAGTGCTTTTAATTCCGCCAGCAGGTAGTCGCGCACTTGGCTATGTCCTGCGCTACCGATAGGATGTTTGTATTGGGTGATCTTTTGTAATTGGATTTGTGCCGCTGGTAGTGAAAATTCGGTGGCTGCGTCGACAGGGTTTTGCTTCAGCTTGGGTTGTATCTGCGATAAAGAAAGATAAATCAGCAACACTAAAGACAGTAACAGCGCGATCAAACTCCAACGATGTTTGGCTTGAGCAGGAAAGAAAAAATGCATGACAACTCCAAAGAAGGTGATCATGCATTTTGATTGATTTAAGTGCGCCTGCAAACGTGCTGGTCACACATAGCGCAATTTGGCGTGTTTAAAACAACATTCGCCTCGATAAAGCTTATCGTGGATTCACACCAACCAAGCTAAGCTTCTCTGCGTACTTGATTGGCGTGACTTTAAGATTGCGTATTTTATGCAGATAATTGATCTGCAGCTGGCGCTGACATTGATGCTGTCGCTGTTGTTGCAGTGTTTGCGGTCTTGCTTGATTTGGCTGCGACGGCAGGTTTGCCTAATTCTTTGTGCATGACATCATGCTTCAATTCACCTTCCCAATGCGAGACTACAACCGTTGCTACACCATTGCCAATAAAGTTAGTTAGAGCGCGTGCTTCAGACATAAAACGGTCGATGCCGAGAATTAAAGCCAAGCCAGCAACAGGAATCGTTGGAATCACTGCCAGTGTCGCTGCCAAAGTGATGAAGCCCGCGCCCGTCACGCCAGAGGCTCCTTTGGAAGTCAACATCGCAACTGCCAACATTGTTAATTCTTGCGTTAAAGTTAGATCAATATTTAAGGCTTGCGCAACAAAGATTGCTGCCATCGTCATATAGATATTGGTGCCATCTAGATTAAAAGAGTAGCCTGAAGGAACCACTAAACCGACGACAGATTTTGAGCAACCCATTTTCTCTAATTTGTTCATCAAAGGCACCAAGGCGGATTCGGAAGAGGAGGTGCCAAGTACGGTCAATAACTCTTCTTTGATATAAGCGATAAAGCGGAAGATACTAAAGCCGACAAATTTGGCAATTAAGCCCAACACCACTACCACAAACAAAGTACAAGTCAGATAGAAGCTACCCATTAAAGCGGCCAAAGGTTTTAAGGAGGCGAGACCATACTTACCGATAGTGAACGCCATCGCAGCACCCGCACCAATTGGTGCTAACTTCATAATCACATTCATCATGCCGAAGAAAATATGTGATGCTTCTTCGATAAACATATGCACTGCTTGGCCTGTTTTACCCATGCGCATCATGGCATAGCCGAACAATACTGCGACCAACAAAACCTGTAGTAAGTCGCCAGATCCAGTGAATGCGTCAGTGAAGGTTTTTGGAATAATGTGCAGTAGAAAATCGACTGTGCTTTGATCATGTGCCGCTTTGGCGTAGCTAGCGACTGCTTTGCCATCTAAGGTCGCAGGGTCGACATTAAAGCCCGCACCAGGTTTCAGAATATTTACCACGATCAAACCAATCGCGAGCGCTAGCGTCGACACTACTTCAAAATAGATCAGCGCTTTGCCACCAACCCGACCGACTTTTTTCATATCGCCAGCGCCAGCAATACCAAGCACCACGGTACAGAAAATAATTGGGCTGATGAGCATTTTGACTAAGGCAATAAAGCCATCGCCAAGTGGCTTTAATTTGACCGCATTTGCTGCGTCAAGAAATCCGAACAAGCCGCCACAGAATATGGCAACAAGAACCCAGAAATACAGATGTCCAGTAAGGCGTTTCATGTTTGTCCCCTGATAATTATTAAATAGCCTAGGACTCGCTCAAGACAGTCGTTAGTGCTTTTTCTGTCAATTAGCTAGCGCAATTTTGCATAAGTCCTATAGGTATCACCGTGCTTAGTTCTATGGTTTACTAAGGTGGGTGAGTCGAGGATAGACAGCGACACTTTATTCGACGGCTGAGCGATCCTTGCAAACATTATCGATAGACAGACAAACAGCGTCTATTGTGGATAACCGCAATAGCCCCGTCTTTTAGACCGCGATTTATACGCTTCAGACCATTTTCTCGTCAGTTCATCGCTTGGTGCTAGAGCGAGTCAGCGAGTTTCGATACAGTGCGTCTGTGGCTGAAGCCGTTACGCTCATTGATGGTAAGTTCAGCGCCTGATTAACTTTTATTGGAAAAATTATTATGCGTACTATTGTTGCCCTGTGTTCTATTCTTGCCTTTTCAGGTTGTGCCATCATCATCGCTCCCGATGGTAATGACGCGCGTTTTGAATCCTCTTGGAGTAGCAATGCGATTAAAGGTAATGGCGATTTGCAATTAGATAAACGTCAGGTTAATGGCGCATCTGCGTTGAATGTCAGTGGCCCTATGCAAGTGGAAGTGCGTGTTGGTGGTGCTGCAGGATTAGAAATCAGTGGCGATAGCAACCTTCTCAATTTGGTGCAAACACAAGTCAATGGCGATACGCAAAAAATCTGGATTGATGAAAAATTCAATAGCAGCAATCCAATTCGTGTCGTATACACCGTACCAGCATTAACCGAAGTGATATCGAATGGTTCTGGTCGCATGATGATTAGTGGCTTAAATGGCGGTAACTTAGCAGTGAAAAATTATGGCTCACGTAGCATCAACTTAGATGGTCGTGTAATGCGTCTCGAAGTTGTCAATAGTGGTTCGGGTAGTATTAATGCGCTTGGCTTGATGAGCAATGACGCAAGAGTCAACGTGCAAGGATCTGGCTCTTTGAGTTTGGGCGCTGTTAATGGCAATGAATTATCGGTTTCTGTGAATGGTTCTGGCTCGGTCAATGCGAGCGGCAGTGTACGTAATTTAGTCGCTAATACACATGGATCAGGTTCTGCACAATTGTCTTCTGTAAAAAGTTTGAGTGCGGATTTAAGTAGCTACGGTTCTGGTTCAGTGTATGCCGCAGTGTCACAAAACGTCAACGCACAAAGTAATGGCTCAGGCAGCGTTACCGTGTACGGTAATCCTGCGCAACGCAATGTGAATGGTCGTCGCGTGAATTTTGTGAATTAATTCATCACCGAGTAAGTCGTTTTATAAAAAAATAACGATAGTGAAAACTATCGTTATTTTTTTCTTATTCTATGTTGCAGAAGCGTGCCCAGTTTCTGTTACAAGTTCTTACCAGCTTGCGCCTAAAGTTACTAAATACCCCGTGCATTTTAAAGGGCGAAGATTTATTCTGAAGACTTCGTATTTTGTCATTGTTGAACTCTGTTCAAAATGGAAAGTGTTCTATGTCTAAACTGTCTTCGATTCTGTCCCCGAGTCTATTCGTGCTGAGCGCGCTGTGTGGGCTTTCTGCTTGTAGTAATCAATCGCTTCAGCCACCATCTCAGACGCAAACGCTGCGTGCTTCCGATTTTTTTCAACAAGCACAAGTCAACTCGTATGCCTTGAGCAACCGCTTGACTTGGGGCGCAAATAAGACCAGTGAACAACAATTACGCGCGCTGGGGCCGGATGCCTACTTATTGCAGCAACTGCAGGCGCAATCAGCGCAAGTTCCAGCGCAAATTCAAAGTCAGATTGATGCGATGACGATTTCGCAAAAACCTTTTGTCGAAATGATGCAAGCTCTTGATCAACAGCGTGAAGAATCTGCCAAGATGCGAGGCACCGACGACAGTCTGCGCCAAGCGTATCAACAAGAACTAAACCGAATTGCGCGCGAAGCAGCATCACGTTCTTTGTTACGTTCGATTTATTCTTCGAATCAATTGCTAGAACAAATGAATTGGTTTTGGATGAACCATTTCAACATTTCGAATCGCAAAGACAATGTAAGAGCGATGTTAGCTGATTTTGAAGAAACCGCGATTCGTCCACATGCGCTTGGAAACTTCCGTGCGCTTTTAAAAGCGACGCTGTTACATCCGGCGATGTTGCGCTATCTCGATAATGAACACAATGCGGTGAATAAGATCAACGAAAATTATGCGCGTGAATTATTAGAGCTACATACCATGGGGGTTGGTAGCGGTTATACCCAAACCGACGTGCAAGAATTAGCGCGTGTGTTGACTGGTTTGGGGATTCGTGTCAAAGCCGATAACCCACGTCTAAATCAAGCGCAGTTAGCCGGCTATCAACGATTCGGCTTGACTGAGTTTCATCCAAGACGGCATGATTTTGGTGAGAAAAAATTACTGGGTACTACGATCAAAGGGCAAGGGCTTAGTGAGATTGATCAGGTCTTGGATTTGTTAATGCGTCAGCCTGCCACTGCCAAGTTTATCAGCCAGAAATTGGCGCAGTTCTTTGTCTCAGATGCGCCTTCTGATGCTTTGGTGCAAAGCATGGCGGAACAATTTTTGCAGAGTAAAGGTGATATTCCGCGCGTACTGCGAACTATGTTCGAATCCTCGGAATTTGTCGCTTCTTTAGGTAAGAAATTCAAAGACCCTATGCATTACGTCATTTCATCAGTACGACTTGCGTATGAAGACAAGATGATCGTGAATACTGGCCCGATCTTGAGTTGGATTAATAGCTTGGGGCAACAAGCAAATGGGCATCAAACGCCTGATGGCTATTCTATGAAGGAAATGGCTTGGGCAAGTCCGGCACAAATGACGGCACGCTTTGATGTTGCTCGATTGATCGCACGTGGCGCGCCGAATTTGTTTAAAACAGAGATGGAAGAAACTACCGCACAACATCGGGAAGCCGCTCGCCCTGCGCTGGCGCAGAATGTTTACGTGAAAGAGCTTAGTCAACAATTTAGCCAGAGTTCTCGCGATGCGTTGAGCCAATCTGGTTCAGCGCCAGAATGGAATGCTTTTTTTCTTTCAACACCAGAAATGATGCGTCGATAGATTTGTTCATCTTGAACACATCTGCGCAATTTCATTTTCAATCTTAATTACTTCTTTAGCCATCTTAGGTGAATACGATGAATCGTCGAGACTTATTAAAATCATTTGCCGTCGCAGCGACAAGCTTGAGCGCAACGGGTTTTAGCACACAGCTATTGGCTGCACCAACGGTTCAACAGCGTTGTTTGGTGGTGTTTTTGCGTGGTGCTTATGATGCGAGTAATTTATTGGTGCCTATTAGTAGTAGCTTTTATTATGAGTCGCGACCAAATATCGCCATCGCCAAACCGAGTGCTGATCCGCTGTCGGCACTTGCATTGAATGCGGATTGGGGACTGCATCCGGCGCTGCGTGATTCGATTTATCCGATGTTTCAAGCAGGTGAAGCGGCGTTTATTCCTTTTGCAGGAACTCATGATTTGTCGCGTAGTCATTTCGAAACGCAAGATAGTATCGAGATGGGGCAAGAGCTTGGCGGAAGTCGTAACTTTCAATCTGGATTTATGAATCGCTTAGCCGCGCAATTGAATGGGACAAGTGCGATGTCATTCACGGAACAACTTCCTATCATCATGCGAGGCGAAACGAAAGTTGCGAATGTCGCTCTGCAAAAAGCTAGCAAAAATAGTTTAGACGACCGACAAAGCAAGATCATCGCCCAGATGTATGGCAAAACAGCTTTGGAAAAGCAAGTCGAAGATGGTTTTGCGGTGCGTGGTGAAGTAGTTCAAAACATGAAAGCAGAAGAAGTCACGCTCAATAATGATGGCAATCGCGACGCTATCTCAACCAAAGGATTCGCACTAGAAGCCAAACGCATAGGCAAAATGATGCGCGATAAATATGCGCTAGGATTTATTGACGTCGGAGGCTGGGATACCCATGTCAATCAAGGTGGTGCCAATGGCGTGTTAGCTAATAAGTTAGAAGAATTGGGGCGCGGCTTATTGGCCTATAAAGCGGAAATGGGCAGTGTGTGGAAGAACACCACGGTGGTGGTGATTAGTGAGTTTGGCAGGACTTTCCGTGAAAATGGCAAACGCGGCACGGATCATGGGCATGGCAGTGTTTACTGGGTGTTGGGGGGCGGAGTGAAAGGTGGTCGCATTGTCGGCGAACAAATTGCCTTGACCGCCAATAGTTTGTTTCAAAATCGTGACTATCCGGTGTTGAATGAATACCGTGCTGTCCTTGGCGGCGTATTTGCGCGCAGTTATGGATTGAGCGCGAGTCAAATGCAGCAGGTTTTTGCTGGCGTGACGCCGTTAGATCTAGGGTTGGTTTAACTTTACCTACTTTTCCTGTTGTCTTTTTGCTTATCGTTTCGCGACTAGTCTGTGAAGCTGTTAAGATGGAAGCACTACAAGTATTCAGTGTTCTCCTTAGTATCGACAATAAGCGCATGAAAAACGACCACGTTCTAACTTATCGAAAGCTAACTGCCTTTGTGAATATCCTCGCATTAACCACTTTAGGGCCAATCGCCATGTCAGCCTCGGCACAACAGAAAATGCCTACGGAATTGCCTATCGATGTATCGCTGGGCGCGCCAGCTGATACGAAAGATCAACATCCCCTTGTCAAAGTTTTTCAGCCCTGCGTCAACGCGACTGGCTTGGTCGTCGATTTGCCTTTAGCAGATCCGGTGCCTGCCTACGAGTCCAGCGGTCATCTGTATCAATTAAATGAACTCGGGCGCATTGCGGATGGCTACAAGCATTTTTTACATATCAGCGCAGATGGCAAACAGTTCTATATTGTGCAAACTGGCGGCATCGCTGGTATGCAAAAGGTGTATGGTCCGCTAGACCCTAAAAATCCATGCCCTACTAAGCCAAACAAGAGGCCCCAAAAATAGCACTCGCACACGCTAGGACTCTCGCTAGCTTTCAGCTTAGCTGTCCACCACATAAAACACGTGACGCAGTGATGCTAAGATAATTCCGTTTCGATTGACATTTTTATGCACTCTCCAGCACCAGCATATTCATCAGCAGTACCGCAATTTCGACTTGCCAAGCAAGAAGATGCCTCAGCTTTAGCTGATTTAGCACGGCAAACCTTTATTGAGACCTATGCTGAACAAAATGACGCAGAGCAGATTCGTACTCACTGTGATAAAAACTTCGGCGTCGCGCAGCAAAGTAAAGAAATTGCCGATCCAAATTATGTGGTGATTCTGGCTTACCATGATGAGGCTTTGGTTGGCTTCGCACAAGTAGTGAACAATCCAGCCCCGCCTTCTATCGAAGCAGAGAATGCGGTTGCCTTATATCGTTACTACGTCAAAAAAGAATGGCATGGAAAAGGCATCGCACAACCGCTATTAGCAGAAGCAGAAAAAGCCGCAAAAACTTTCGGTGCAAATCAATTGTGGTTAGGCATGTGGGAACACAATGCGCGCGCTTTAGCCTATTATCAAAAAGTCGGCTTTCAACACGTGGGTTGGATGGATTATCAGTTCGGCGACATCATCGAGCGTGATTATGTGTTGTTGAAGCAGCTTTGAAGCAAGCTGAAAGATATACTAGTTTCGTAGCAATATAGCTTGGTATTAGAATCAGTAAGTCGCTTTACTCTAGCGGCTTAGCGCTTGATCGACACCCCATTTTTCTTGAAATACCACCACATCAATGGAATCTCGACAGCGGTATAAATCGCTAAGGTGTACCAAAACCAGTTGACCTCAGCGAACAATAAATTAAATTGATAGTCGCTACCCCAGTAATGGTAACCAACAATCGCCAGTGCAATCGCTGATGTAAAAATATCGTAGAACGCAATCTTGTTGAAATCATTGCCCGCCAGCGTTGGATACACAGAAAGATAAGCAAGTAAGGCGATAACAATATTGAGTAAGATGATGCTGAATTCTGGTGACATAGGTTTAAGCTGAAATTCAATTTGGGTTGCTGATGTGCATTGATATGTACTGATGCGTGAACAGCATATCAATTTTATCGAGAACATTGTAGTGAAGTTACTTATCTTACCCAATAAGATAAGTAACTTATCCAAGCAATTTTTTTCAGCAATCTATCAACCTGTAATGCTAGTTTGAAAATTTTTATCTAAGCTAGCAGCAGCTGCACGATATAAATTCCTTTAATACTAGGAAGCACAGTAATTGCAACGACGACAGTTCTTGCAAGGTAAGTCCAAAAGCGATGGGAGGTATTCGTCGCCGATTTCCATACTAAGAGTGCAGCTAACAAATGCAGGGTGATAGGAATCGCCAGTCCAATCGGAATCAAAATTAGACTTGCTAGCCCATGCATTGATATTAGTTCTGAGAAGGCAGCAAATAATTTACTTGCAATGACCTGCATCACTAGTAACAGAATGACGTAGACGCCCCAGAAGATTTTCCATAGTTCGACTTTTCCAGCGAAGGCACGGTCGATCGTATTTTCTGATTGTGGATTGATCTCAACTTGCTGTGTAGAGATGATTTGTCGATATAAGGCGATTGCCACGAATCCAATTAATGATGCCCAGATGATGACGAAGGACAATCCCCACCCGGCTAATCGATCCGCGCTATCTCGAAGTTCAGTAGCTAAAGTAACGAAGGGTAAAAAGAAGCTTTTGATGACATTGATATCTTGAATATTGCTGATCTCAGCAAGCATTTCAGGCGATATTTGATTGACTGCTTTAACTGCAAACAAGCGGTAAAGACCAAGCGACATGAGAGCGGAAATAAACGCACAAGCGCACAGTGCTAGTAATAATTGTGTGAGTCGACGGATGCGTAGCATTCTATAGATTTACAGTAAATGTAAAAAATTGATATCGACCCGATGATACTTGAATTAAACTAAAAGCAATGTATTTTATTTCAGGAAATCGAGCAAAGCAGCGCGACAAGACTAAATCGTGTTGCTCTGCTCTTCTTGCGCGATCTGTTCAACTAGGATTTTATTCGATCAAACTTAGATGGAACTTGCCAGCTTGCGCTGTCGACTTTTCTAAAATGGTGATGCAATTTTCCAATTCTTCCATCAGATCGACGATTTCATCTGCGTCGAGGCCTGTAATAACCGATGAGGCAACGGCAGTTTTCAATGCTTTAAAGCTAGATAAGCCTTCTTGCGAATCAAACCAAGTCATGTCGTCAATACCGTATCCAAGGCCAGTCTCAGGATCTAAGGCAACATCTTCATCCTCGTCTTCATCACCAAATTCGTCATAGTTGTATTCTTGATCTGTGTAGTCCATAAATTCACTTAGGGACTTCACGCCTATCTTTTTGCAAGTTTCATCGATTGCGTCTAGATGACGGCACATCTGCGAATGATCATCGCTGTCATGTGAATAGTTTCTTCCTTCTAGTGTGTGAATCCAGATGGTCATGCCCATGTCAAATGTCTCCTTTTATTGTTTCTAGGACTTACGCAAAACAGACGCTAGCGTCGTTGGTTCGCCTCGCCGTACAACCGTACTGTCTTCGGCTTCCCGCCTAGCCAGCGCAATTTTGGGTAAGTCCTATTTCATGCTTACTTGAATTACTTGAACGTAATCGAAATCACTCTAAAACTATCAATCTAAACGCACCCGCAAAACATGACTGCGGTTTGCGACATTACCTGCATAATCCGTCGCTGGCAAATCTTTGATCTGCCAAAACCGGATGATAGCGTGATCGTTGTGAGCTTCGTGGGTGATTATGTATCGCGCAATTTACAGAGCGAAGCTGCGATTAGCAACAGAGGAATCGTAGATATTTTCTGATTTTTGCCTGAAATTGACCAGCTATTCATCTATAACCCGGAGCTGGTAGTGTACAAATGATCGGGAAATCATCCGACATATGTGAGCAAGGTTTATTAGGCTTTATCTCTTAAAGCCCCAATTCACTTAAGCTAGGATGATCGTCTGGTCGTCTGCCTTGCGGCCAATGAAAGAGACGCTCGCTTTCACTAATTGCTAGATCGTTGATGCTGGCATAGCGTTTGTGCATCAGGCCGTTTTCCTCGAACTCCCAATTTTCGTTGCCGTAAGAGCGAAACCATTGCCCAGTTTCATCTTTCCATTCGTAGGCAAAGCGAACCGCAATGCGATGTTGATCGTGTGCCCAAAGTTCTTTGATCAGTCGGTACTCGTGTTCGCGTTGCCATTTCCTTTGCAAGAACGCGATGATCTGAGGACGACCGACGGAGAATTCATGACGGTTGCGCCATTGGCTATCTTCGGTATAGACCAAAGAGACTCGCTGCGGGTCGCGCGAATTCCAACCGTCTTCGGCTAGTCGTACTTTTTGTGTTGCACTGGCTAAATTGAAAGGCGGTAAAGGTGGTTTGGTTTCGATGGTCATCGTTGTCCTTATTGGGTTTAGAGATCTAGGGTAATCGTGTCGGTAAGGGCACGAGAGACACATACGCACATCAAATTATTCTCTCGTTGCTTGGTATTGAGCGCATGATCGCGATGTTCGACTTCGCCTGCTAACACTTTGACCGCACAGGTACCACAATTGCCCACGCCGCAATCGGATAGCATATCGATCTCAGCCTCGCTTAATGCCTGCAAGACGGTTTGGTTGGCTTGAATCGGTATGACTTTATTCGAGCGTTTAAGTACGACATCAAAGAGACGATTTTCAGTCGTTCTTTTCGCAGAAAAATGTTCGTAATGGACTTGTTCTTCGCCGAAGCCATAGTGCTTGGCTGCCGCCATCACCGCATTAATCATACGATTCGGGCCGCATATATAGATGTCACTTTCTTTGTTGGCATGTTGCAGCAATTCATCGATGTCCAGACGTTGCCCTTGATCCGAAAAATAGCAATGCAATCGTGTTCCCAAGTCATGGCGTAGCCGATCACCAAAGGCCATGTGGCGTTCGCTTGCCGCTGCATAGTGGATCACGAATTCATTACCGCTAGCCGATAAGCTTTGCGCCATGGGTTTAATGGCAGTGATACCGATACCGCCGGCGATCAAGAGAACGGGGCGGATGTTGCTTGATAAACGAAAGTCATTCTTTGGCAGTTCGCAATGCAGCAGGCTTCCCAATTGATAGTGTTGATGTACAAAGGCGGAGCCGCCTTCGCCCTGATCTTCCCGTAATACGGCGATTTCGTAAATATCGCGTCGCGCCGGATTCGATGCGATTGAGTAATGACGCACCGCTGTTTTCCCATTGCTCAAGATGACGGGAAGCTTAAGGTGTGCCCCAGCTTCGACTTTGGGCAAATCAGCACCTTGTGGGTCGCGTAATTCAATCGCGCGAATTTTTGGTGTTAATTGGCGGATACCGCTGACGACTAGGCTCAATGGACCGTTGCCAAGACCAGCAGCGGGCACGGTCGGCGTGCTTGCCGTTTTTGTTTCATCACTGGATTTTTGCATTTGCTTGAACGTGGCAATTTCCGCCTGCATGGGGGCTAGCAAGAGCTCGATGTCGCGGTCGGTGTAGCGCGGCGTGATGTGTTGTGGACAGTTCCAATCCCAGGCCTCGACCGTGATGATGAAAGCCCGTTCAATGCGAGCGCGATAGGCTGGCATTTCTAAGCGGGCGATGAGTTCGGGTGCTTCATGTTCGTGAACGATTTTGACGCGCCCCCAAATCTTGATGCGTCTTTGTTCGCGATAGTCCATCAAGATCATGGCGATGCGTTCATTGGCTTGTAAATTGCCCACACTCAGATATTGGCGATTGCCGCTAAAGTCGGCGAAGCCTATGGTGTTTTTATCCAAGACTTTGAGAAAGCCAATCGGCCCACCACGATGCTGCACGTACGGCCATCCATCTTCGTTCACCGTCGCTTGGTAAAAGCTGTCACGTGCTTCGATGAATTCCGCTTCACGCAGGGTCAAATCGCCACGCGTGTCGTCTGCTAACTCAAAGCCCATATTCGCTTCACGACTGTGGTAACGTGTTTGTGCAGCTTTGACGCTAGGCGTGAAATTGATGGTGGCGAAAGCACGTGGCATGGTGTTCTCCAAGATGTTGGATTGATTAAAAGAATCTTACAACTGTGATGGGTTTGTGGTCGCGATCGTTATATCGAATGCTTAGTCTTGCGCCGACCCCAATAGTGATCAACTTGAAATAAATTGGCGGGCGAGCAGGTAAGCAACATCAGCATCAAGCCCCATTCAATATGATCTTGTAGCGCAGCAGGGATGTCTTGCAACACACTGTAGTAGGCGACGACAGCGACAAAGTTGACGGCCAACAGACCAAGCGCGGCAAGTTGTTTGAACAGCCCCAAGACCAAGAGCACAGGTAGAAGTAACTCAGCACCAGTCGCCGCATAAGCAGCGACTTCTGGCGACAATAGAGGCACATGATATTCGTCGGTGAACAAGGAAACGGTCATTTCCCAATCGCGTAATTTACTCAACCCAGACATAAAGAAAATTTTAGCCACATAGAGACGCAACAGCAGATCGGTCATTGGCAACAAGATTTGCAAGCCTTCCTGCGCATGAACAATGGGTTTTAGCAATGAGATGCTTGGCTTGGTTTGCATATTAGCTGCTCTTTCCGGCAACGCCATGTAAAAGTTGATCGAGCTGCCCTGTTTGTTCTAGTTGGTACAAATCGCTAAAGCCACCGACATGCAAATCATCAATAAAAATCTGTGGCACGGTTCTCCGGCCGGTGCGAGCAAGCATTTGTTCGAACTCTTGCGGCAGTTGATCGATCATCACTTTATTGACCTCGACGCCTTTACGGACCAAGAGTACCTGTGCTTGGACACAATAAGGGCAGGTGCCAGTGCTATACATGGTGATTTCAGGCATGGTGTTCTCTCTTTCGTTTAGATAGTTGTGCTTTAATTGACTAGCCTCAACTGACAAAGATGGGCGATCTGATCTCGATATACATTGGATGAGATCAAATCGCTTAAGTGTGATTCGATTACAGATCTTTTGGGGCTTTGTTTTTGATCGATGGCCAAGCTTGGCCGGCTTTGACGATATGACCAGGCACGTCTTCTAACCATTTTTTCTGGATGTCTTTATTGACGTTCAAATACAGTTTGCCATCGACTACGCGCCATGCTTGCGGATCACCGTCGAGCTTCTTTTCCAAGACCACGCCCATGGCGCAGAAGCCACCAAATTGCGGTGCGTACTGTGCTGGATGTGCTTTAAATTTATCCAAATTGTCTTTTGATGCAAAGCGATAGGTGGCGCCTTCGAACGTATGCGTGTAAGCGGCCTTGCCTAAAGTTGGAGCCTTCACGGTGAAGTAAGCAACTGGATCGTAGCCGTGCAAAGCCACACCTTGGGTATCAAGATTGACAGCAGCAGTTGAGTTTTGATCTTGTGCTTGTGCAGTCAGCGGCGTGCCAACGGCGACCGCAAATGCTGCCAAAAAAGTGGAAGCCAAGATAGTGCGACGTAAAGTTGAGTGAAACATGATGTACTCCTTTTTTAATGATGAAATAGTGAAATGCTTAAGTGTTGAAGTGCTTTGGCTAGTCGTGCTCAATGAAAAACTTCATTGAGCACTGGACGATTACGCTAAGTTGACTTTCGGGAAGTCGATTTCTACGCGGCTGGCTTTGCCTAAAATATTCGTCAGAATATTCATGCCAACGTGAGTAATGATCTCGACGATATCGCCATCAGTGAAACCAGCATTGCGGGCTTCGATCAATTCTGCTGTGGTGATTTCACCTTTGTGTTCTGCTAAGGAATGTGCCAATTTCACGGCGATCGCCGCTTTTGCATCTTGGCTGCTGCCAGCGCGGTTAGCCGTGATTTCATCATTGCTCAAGCCCGCTTTTTTTCCTAATGCGGTGTGCGCTGATAGGCAGTATTCGCAAGAGTTTTGCTGAGCCATAGCGAGCGCAATGCGTTCACGGGTTAAAGGATCTAAGCTGCCTTCATTCGCTACGCCATATAGGCCGAGGAATGATTTCAAAGCCACTGGTGAGTTAGCAAAGATTTTTAAAAAATTAGGTACTACACCCAATTGCGATTGGATCGCATCGAACAATGCTTGTTGTTCTTGCGTGGCTGTTTCGTTGGTGACGAGATGAATGCGGCTCATGGTATTTCCTTTTCAATAAGTGAATGTCGATTTGGTTTGCATCGCCTTGATCCGGTATTTCTTGTCGGTGTTCAGCGAATGCATGCATTGTGCCTATCGTCATTGAAATGAAGAATACTCATGGATTACAATTGATTATTGCGAAAATAGGAATAATGGGGTTCTTATGGATAGGTTTCATCAAATAGCGGTGTATGTTGCGGTGGCCGAGGAAGAAAGTTTTGCGGCAGGAGCCAGACGTCTGGGTATGTCACCACCTGCAGTAACACGGGCTGTGGCGGCATTGGAAGAGAGTCTGGGTGTGAAATTATTGAACCGGACGACCCGCTTTGTCAGGCCGACCGACGCTGGACAACGCTATTTAGATGATGCGCGACAGATTCTCGCCAAGGTGCAGGAAGCCGATGAGGCGGCAGCCGGGATTAATGCCGATCCGCGTGGGCATTTGACGGTGACCGCGCCGGTCTTGTTTGGCAAGATATTCGTGATGCCACATATCGTTGAGTTCTTACAGCGTTATCCAGCGGTCGATGTGTCCGCCCTGTTTTTAGATCGCGTCGTGAATATGATGGAAGAGGGCGTGGACGTTGGCGTACGCATCGGCGCGCTGCCAGATTCAAGCATGCGTGCGCTAAGGGTGGGGCAAGTGCGTCGCGTGTTGTGCGCCTCACCGGACTATTTGGCGCAACATGGCATTCCACAAACTCCAGAAGATCTGAAGCAGCATCATATAGTGGCAGCAACCGGTGTCAGTCCATCCATAGAATGGAAGTTTGTCGACAGCGATCACGTTGCCGCGGTTCGTATCAAACCACGTCTAACAGTGACTAGTAATGATGGTGCGATTGCCGCCGTGATGCAGGGGGCGGGCATCACACGATTACTGTCGTATCAAGTCGCGCATCAATTAGAACAAGGCAGTTTAAAAACTATCCTCAGCGAGTATGAATCAGCGCCCTTACCGATTCACATCGTGCATCGAGAGGGACGAGATGGTTCCGCTAAAGTACGCAGTTTTGTGGATTTTATGGGACAAGCTTTGCGTCAATATTCGGCACTGAGTTAAGGCAATATCGTAACTACAAAATTTTTAAAGCGCGCGTTCCATGACGATATTCGCTCGGGAATAAACCGGATGTGGCCCTTCGAACACGGTTTGAAAACCAAACTTTTTATACAAATGGATCGCCGCTGTTAGTTTGGTGTTGGACACTAGATAGACCTTTTTCGCATGTATGGTTTTGAGTTTGTCCAAGCAGTGCTGCATCAATAAATTGCTATAAGCCTTGCCATGATGCGCGGGCGATACGGCCATGCGCGCTAATTCGTAGACACCATCGCCGTTATTAAACAAGGCGCAGACACCAACCACTTCCTCGCCGCTAACTAAGGAAAATATGTAGCCGCCCTTGTCAATAACTTGATGCGGATCGGCCGCCAGTTTCTTGTCCGTTTCCTCAAGTTGAAAATAATGACTGATCTATTCTTCGTTGAGGCGGATGAACTCGCTTAAGTGCTCTTTGGAATTTTCTAGGATTTTGATCATGGTTTTTGGGTGGTAGATGATAGATTCGGGATCACAATTACGTAACCAAATTAAAATCACGACGATATTTAACAAAGCCTCGTTTACTGCCATCTTGAAAACCATGACGTGCAAAGAATCGATGCGCATCAGTTCGGCTTGCAGTACTGAGTAGCATGAGCTTGGAGCATTGATTCGTAGTAGCGATGCGCTCAATTTCGAGCATCAGCTTCGCGCCAATTCCAGACGAACGAGCATTACTGCTCACCACGACGTTTTCAATGACCCCGAAGGTCTGTTCGCCAAACATGACGTCTAAACATAGTGAAAGCAACGCCGTTCCTGTTATTACTCCGCCGCAATCGGCCACAAGTAAAAAAGTATGTTCATCTCGAGCCACTTGCTCGAGGCGTTGTGGGCTAACGTGAATGGTGGGATTGCTCACTAACTCGCGGTAAAGCGCTTCAATTGCATTTGCATCATCGGGTGTCGCCCGACGTATTTTTATCTTTTGGCGCATATGTTTGGCGTAAGTTAGTAGGCTAGTCTTTTTGCTTATTTATGGCTCACTCGTTAACGAGACATTTTTTCTTCTTCATTTAGCTGTGTGAAATAAAGCGGAAGTGAACGAACATTTGTAGCCAATTTTACGCGGCATAAAATCGCTCTTCCAAAAGCTATTCCAAACGCACCCGCAACACATGGTTGCGGTTTGCAATATTCCCCGCGTAATCTGCTGCGTGGACGTGAATCAGATAATCCCCAGCAGGTAAATCTTTGATCTGCCAGAACTGGATGATGGCATGGCCATCATGGATTTCGTTGGTGATGTTGTATAAAAATTTGGTCGCGGCGCTACCGTGTACGGTAATGCCGCTATTTTCGGCATAAGCTACTTTAACGGCTTCTTCATCAGCTGGCAGATGGTTGAAACGTATCGTCATTTTCGGTTTTTCAAAACTTGGTAGCGGTGTGCCATCGGCATTCAGGATCTGATAACCGAGTTCGTATAAGCCCAAACGACGGCGTGCGATATTGCCATCGGCTTGATCGAAGGCATCGACGATGATGCTGACTTGTTCCAAGCTGCGTGATAGCGTTAATGGCGTGTTACTTGGCGAGACGGCTGCTGGCGCTTTGTCTTTCTTCTTGCCCTTGGCTTTAGTCGCTGCCATGACAGGTCTGCCCAAAATATTACCGTCTTGATCCGCGATATCGATACGATTGATTTGCGGAATGACGCTATCTTTGAAACCGATGAATTGTAGCGACAGCGGATTAACTACATCGCCTTCGGGCGCGTAATTCAAATGAACGTGATACATGCTGTTGATGGTTCCAACTGCTTCACCAACTTGAAAGCGCGTACCGCGTTTGACGCGAACTTGTTGTAGCTTGCCGTTGGCATCTTTGATCACGCGAAATTTTTGAGGATCGAGCACGGATTCATTCAGCTTACGCCCGACTTTCATGTGGATATACGATAGCTTACTGATCCGCATACCCTCGTTGATGGTGCCAGCCGCCCAAGCTGGCACAGGTGAGCTGACTTTCTCATCTTTAATCGCGACTACAGACTCGCCCATATTGGCTTGCATATCGACACCGCGATGAAAATGATGTCGACTGTCGCCACCATATTCGCCACGCACTTCGCCTATGGTTCCAACGACTTCATGGGGCTGATCTTGCGGTAACAGAGGCCACAATGATGGTTGAACTACAGGCGCGACTGGCTCGACGATGCGTAAGACTTGCGGCGACATGCTCAAGCCTTCTTTGGCATCTTTTCGATGAACTTGATGTAAGCGATTCATGCCACTGTCGCTGACCAACAGATTGCCATGCGGATTGACGGCGATAGCCATAGGGCTGCGCATACGTGGGCTGGTATCGTCACCGGGAATGATATCGATATCGACACCAGTGAGGCCACGAGTCTCCCCGCTCGGCGCTATTTGCATGATGCGACCATGTGAGAGTTCACTGACATAAATGTGATCATCATGCGTGATCGCTAAACCAGCTGGACGGCGTAGTAAGGCTTCTCTATCTTTAGGATCGCTATAGATCAATGTGGAAACTTCGCCCAATGCATTGATCTTACGTACCGCATTATTACGGGTGTCTGCGATGATTAGTTCGCCCTTGCTATTGATAGCGATGCTACTAGGCGTATCAAATAAGGCGGCTGTACCGACGCCATCTTGGTAGCCAGGAATCGCGCCGCCAGCAATGGTTTGTACCGTGCCATCTGGCAAAATCACGCGGATTTTGTCGTTGTAGGTATCTGCCACATAGACCTTGCCATCCTTGGCAACCACAAGGCCGATCGGGCCATTAAATTGCGCCTGCTGTGCTGCGCCATCGCGATAGCCAGCGACGCCATTTCCTGCCAAGGTCGATACTTGCCCTTTCGGAGTAATCTTGCGAATCACGTGATTACCAGTATCCGCTACATAAAGATTGCCCTCTTTATCGAATGCGAGCGCCGACGGTGTGTGAAACTTGGCTGATTGTGCGCTGCCTTCAATCGCATCGGCAAAACCTTCGGTGCTGCCAGCGTAGATGACAGACTCGCCCTTCTTATTGATTTTTATAATTCGATTATGTTCGCCCGCATCAGCGATATAGATATTGCCTTGCGCATCAAAAGCGATGCCATTCGGGTCGCTAAAAGTTTCTGCGCTATTCGGATCTTGATTCAGCGAATACTGGATCGCAAACGGCGTGATCTGCGCTTCCCATTGCATATCGGTGACCAGCGGTTTTTTGGCAAACACTGTTTTGAGTGGTGTGGGTAAAGGTGACTCAGAGCGGAGCAAGTAATAGCCAGAAACGGCTAAACCAGAAATCAACAAAGTTGCAGATACGAGAAACAAAGAACGGCGTTGCATGAATAAAAAACCTTAAACACTCATCGGGATGCGCAGCATAGCAAGCATGGGCTGGGTTTTGTAGTGTTTTTTGATCGTGTGAGATGAAATACCTTGGTCTATCAGTCAAGTCGTAGTTCTGATAACACTCCCTCTCCCGCAAGCGGGAGAGGGTTGGGGTGAGGGCGGCTGGCAAGCGAGAAAACATATCAATTGCATCTGTTCTCAATACAGAACGCAGCATTTAAAGATACATTTCGTTAGTCTAAACTGCCCTCATCCCTGCCTTCTCCCGCTTACGGGAGAAGGAGTCTTTAACCGAAACTGAACTCATTCTGCCGTCAAGAGTAAGCACGCTTTGCCGACGAGTTTTAGTCGAGGTAAGCATTTTTTAACCACAAAGCTTCACTAAATTTTAATTTCTTAATATATTTAACCGAAACTTCTGCGCATAATTGCGGTCTACTTACCCAGTTTCAACTCCTTAATTGATTACTTTCACAGCCAACTCAATATGAAAACTAGCCACGCATATTCCAAAACACTGTGCCAACGATCCCTGTTAAGCCTCGCGCTTATCGCTGCTTTTTCGACGAATAGTACGGCGCAAGATGCTACAGCCAATACGAAGACCGTTCCGGTTTTCTATAACGGACAAGCCCAAATCGTGCCGGGTTTTCAAGATAAATCGCAATGGATTAAACAAGAATTATGGGTAGAGACCGAGTTTGATAGCGATGCTGATGGCAAGCCAGATCGCGTACACGTTGCTGTCACGCGTCCTAAGCAAACCGAGACGGAAGGTTTAAAAGTGGCGGTGGTTTATGAATCATCGCCCTATTTTGCCGGCACCATGAAAAACCAAAAGATGTGGGATGTGAAGCACGAGTTAGGCAGTGAGCCACCACCGCGTCCAGTCAATGAGCAAGCGAAATTTATCCCAGTACGTCCAGAAATTTCACGTACAGAAATTGATACGTGGTTGCCACGTGGTTTCGCAGTGGTACATTCTGAAGCGCCCGGTACCGGTTTGTCACAAGGTTGTCCGACGGTTGGTGGCGCGCCAGAAGAACTCGCTCCAAAAGCCGTAATCGATTGGCTCAATGGCCGTGCTAAAGGCTACACCACCATCGATGGCAATCAAGAAGTTAAAGCAAGCTGGGCCACAGGCAAAGTCGGCATGACCGGTACTTCCTACAATGGCACCATTCCTCTAGCTGCAGCGACCACAGGTGTGGCAGGTTTAGAAGCTATTATCCCAATTGCACCAAATACGTCTTACTACCACTACTATCGCAGCAATGGTTTGGTCCGTCACCCAGGCGGCTATTTGGGTGAAGACATTGATCAACTATATGACTTCATCTACAGCGGCGCCCCAGAAAAACGCGAGTACTGCAACAAGACAATTCGTGATGGTTTGTACCCCGCCAAATTTGACCGCAAGCATGGCGACTACAATGATTTTTGGGCAGAGCGCGATTTGCTGACCAAGATCAAAGGCGTCAAAGCAGCCACCTTGTTGGCGCATGGTCAGCAAGATTGGAACGTGATGCCCGAGCATTCGATACGCATTTATGACGCTTTGAAAAAGCAAGGCGTACCAACACAGTTGTATCTGCATCAAGGTGGACATGGTGGCGGCACACCACCATTAGAAATGCGCAATCGCTGGTTCTCGCATTATTTGTATGGCGTCGATAATGGCGTAGAGCGCGATGCGCGTGCCATGATCGTGCGCGAAAACGCAGAACGCGGCACGCCACCAACGCCCTACTTAGATTTTCCAAATCCAGAATCCAGTACAGTGAATTTATATTTAGGTGCTGGCGGCAACAAAGCCGGTAATTTGAATTTATCCACGCCAAGTAAAGCGAGCATAGAAAAATTGATCGACGACGTGCAGATAAAAGGCGGTGTTTTAGCACAAGCCGAACAATCGCCCCATCGCCTAATCTATGCGACACCAGAATTAAGCGACGCGATGCACTTATCCGGCACACCGAGCATCAAGCTACGCGTTGCTGCTAATAAAGCCGCAGCCAATTTGTCGGTATGGCTAGTGATGTTGCCTTTCGATGGCAAAGTCGTTGGTTCAGCCGGACAAGCAGGTGTGATTTCACGCGGTTGGGCCGATCCACAAAATCATCGCGCATTAACTAAAACGGGCAATTACGATTCCAAACTATCAGGCACGCCACTCGTACCAGGCCAATTTGTTGACTTAACTTTTGACTTGCAGCCGATTGACAGAATCGTCCCTGCAGGCAAACGTTTAGCTTTGATGATCATGTCCAGTGATCAAGACTTCACATTATGGCCAAAAGCAGGCACCGAGCTCAGTGTTGACCTCGCTAAGACTTCGTTGAGTCTGCCTGTGGTTGGTGGTGAATTGGGTTTGAAGAAAACACTTTCGATGAAACCATAATGCGTTGCTGCGCAAGCGATCTCGTTTGCGCAGCATGTTTTGCGTGATTACAGCTGATTATTACAGTTTGCGCCGACTTGTTTTTTCTGCTGCTGGAAGGAAGCGCCTCTCTTTTGCAAGTAATCAGAACCCCATGATTTAAATAATTGATCGGCTTCTTGTTTGGCGATTGTCAAATCTTGAGGAGTGATTTGACGTGCAGCTTGTTGTAATGCGCGGTTAACATAATGATTGTTGCCAGCATCACTTCTAGAAATTAAGTTATACACATACGCATATTTTGCTGCTTGTCTGAAATCAACTCGGATTTTTGAAAGTGGCGCAAGTGGTCCGCGCATGATCGAAGAATCACCACTATATTCTTCAATAAGTGTGAGTGCAGCAGACGCTGATCCCGCGCTTGCTGCTTGTTGTAAAAACGTTTCGCGGTAAACTTGAAAAGCCTTCCAAGCGTCAATGTTTGCATTGAGATCATTCGGATTCCAATACGGTTTGGTGGCGAAATCTTCCATAGAATTGATGTGACCATTCAATGCCGCGACAAATTTAAATCGCCAAGCCTCAATTTCGTCATATTCTTCGTATCCTTTACAAACAGCTTGATCAATTTCATCTTCTGCTCTGTATGCGTTCAGTCGCTCTTGCCATTTCAACGGTGTTGAATTGTTTAGCTTTGTGCTTTCTGCTTCTTGTTGAAGTTGGGAAATGAGTTTCTTGCGCTCTGGAAGTAAATAGCCACACCGAAATAGCTCTTCGGCGAGCCGACACGCAGCTTTGGCATCGTTTTGTTGAACACGTTTTTTGAGTGGCTCGTAAATCTCTTTGAGCGGAGTGTTGTAGGCAGGTAGTTCAGTAGTGGTCACGATAGGTTTATCGGATTGCGTTTTCGGTGACCTCGTTGGCGTTAAGTCTTTAGACGCTAGTTGCGCAGGACTTTTGACATGCGTAGTCGTAGCCACGATCTCTCTCACTGTTTCATCCGCAACTTGCCAACGCCAATAGATTAACAGGCTAGTCAATAAGGCGAAAGCGATGAAGAGCTTCAATAGTTTCATATTGGGTCGTAATGGACACACTGATCAAATTAAGTTAGACAAATTTTCTGCTCGATTCTATCTTCAACTGAAAGAGGGAAGTTGAGATTTTTGCGTAGTCAGTAGCACAAACTGAACCCCGGTTCGCACAAATCTTTACCCCAATCTTCTAACCATTAATCCCAGCATCTTGCAACTCATCCCAAAGTAGATTTGCTCTATCACATCGCACTAGTGTGACAAATTTAGCTATGTCAAAGTGACTTCCGATGGACGCGGTTGATCTAACTTTGTTTGGTAATTGTACATACTAGAACACTCGTTTTTCATCGTTAATATGAAATTGCTTGGAGCTAACTATGTACAAAAAAAGACGTAATCTGGGTTTGCAAAGAGTGTCGTTTCAGGCTTTAACTAGCAATAATTTGCGTACCGAATCCAAGCTAGAAACGCAGCGCACCAAGGCCAAGTTGCTGCAATCTTCTCCACTATTGAATGAGATGTTTAAAAGTTCGAAGCCCTCGCAAAGTGACGAAGGTAGTTGTCGCTAGCAGTGCAGCAAATAAAATGTGAACATAGACGGCTTTCTGCTAAGCTGATCGCTCTCTATAAAGCGACTTACCCAGCCAAAATCTTTGCTCATTTTAGTTTGCCATGAACGATATAACAGACCTCCGCGGGCTAGGACCAAAGTCAAAAGCGATGTTGCACAGCATAGGCGTGACATCGGTAGAACAGTTTATGGCAGCTGACGTGTTTGTACTTTATGCGCGAATACAATCGGAACATCAATCAACAAATCAAGCGACCAGTTTGAACCTTCTTTACGCGATGATTGGTGCGCAAGAAAATCGGCATTGGCAAGAGATTAAACGAGAGCGGCGTTTAGAGATTTTGCTGCGATTAGAGGAACTTGAGCAAACCAAATAGGATTGCGTTTGCTTCAAACTACTTATTTCTCTTCTTAGAAAACCAGTTATGTCTCGATCGAACACTGCGTTAGGCTTTGGGAAGCATATTGAAAACTAGGCTCATACATTGCTAACCCAAAGCGCATTCAATTTTTGTCCCAAGCTTTGATAGTGATGTGTGCCAGTCGTCTATCTTGGTTTGCCTGATTAAGTGTAGGCTTGGATACCATGGACTATCTTCACGTTCAAGTAGCCAACGCCAATCTGCATTAAATGGAAGTAATAACAGCACGGGCTTGCCTAAACCGCCAGCGAGGTGTGCAACACTAGTATCGACGCTTACAATGAGATCAAGCGATTGACAAAGTGCGGCGGTGTCAGAAAAGTCATGTAGTTTGTCTGAAAAATCGAGGATTTTTGGGTGTGCTTGCAGCACTTGATGATCTTGCGGCCTATATTCTTTTTGTAAGCTGACGTATTGAATGTGTTCCTCATGGGTCGGCAGATAGGCAAGTAAAGTCGCTAAATCGATACTGCGCTGTTGGTCATTCTTATGATTACTGCTTCCATTCCATACCAATCCAACTTTTCGACCTTTGTACGCAGACAATGTTTGACGCCAATCTCGTAACTTGTTTTCATCTGCTTTCAGATAAGGGATATCGTTTGGAATACTCGCTAGATCCAAGGTTTTACACGCCAATGGTAGGCTCATTAAAGGAATCTGAAAATCAAACTGCGGATAATGTTCAGGGCGGACGATACATGCATCGACGCCCTTAAGTGTTTGCAATAACTGAAGTAGGGGGGCTTGTACTTCAAATATTACATATGCGCCCAGCGCTTTTATCAAAGGGATATAACGGCAAAATTGTAAAGTGTCCCCTAAACCCTGCTCACTGTACACATAAATGGTTTTCCCAACTAAGTCAGTCTCCCCTAACCACATTGGTTGGCTGAATTGGCGACGCTTTTTCGAAGCGCTAATTCCCTCACATTGCCAACGCCATTCATACGCCGACCACGCATGCTCAAATTTACCCAATTGCAGCAGACACAGGCCACGGTTGTATTCCGCATCCGCAAAATTTGGTCTTAAGGAGACCGCTTGGTCATAACTAGAGAGTGCCTCTGACACTTGGTTCAGTTGACGGAGGGCGATGCCGCGATTGCAGAAAGCTTCTGGATAGTTAGGACGTAAGGTAATGGCCGCATCGTAGTCTTGCAATGCTGATGCAAACGATCTTAATTCAGATTTTAAAATACCTCGATTGTAAAATGCGTCAGCCAAGTTGCGGTCAAGTGCAATTGCTCGATCGTAGTTCTTAAGCGCTTGATCAAATTGACCTAAACTCTTTTGAGCGACGCCAAGGTGACAATAGGTTACAGCAAACTTGGGCCGCTGTTGTATCGCATGTTCAAAGTAACGTATTGCTAATGGAGAGTCACGCATCTGCTGTGCGATTACACCGAGCAATAAGTAGGCATCGGTCAAGTCGGGTGACTGCGTGATCGCTTGTTCATATAGTGGCTTCGCTTGTTGTATTTTGCCTTGTTGATGAAGCGCGTAGGCTTGTTGGAATAGCGCATGGGCTAAGGTAGTTTGCGTACTCATCTAGTATTTCTGTTTTTAAAGTGATTTATGCCGCAGTCCAATGACCCCAAGAAACAGCAAACTGCCATGGAAAAGCTCCACCCAGGGCTGCTGTTCCGTAATTGCAATGGTGAATTAAGGGCGCGAAGTAACATTTGAAGTCGCATTTGTAGTGGTGTTTGTTGGAGTGAATGAATCGAGTTGTCAATTGGTAAGAATCCAAAATCAGTGCGGGCAAAATTAATGCTAAATTATGTCTAGATTGTAGTCTTTTCGGCATGTGCGTGGCTCAGAACATGATCTGGAGTCTGCTGCGCTTTGATTACTTTCCAATTGCCTCAGCCCGCTAGATTTATCTGTCGCTTCTTTGATTTATCTAAAAGTGTGCTTTTGCTGAAATGCTACATTGCCATCATAAACAATGGTGACCCCTACGCAATACAGCGGATTTACTTGAATGTGATTGTCGAATGAAACCAAGCTAGCGCATTATTGCCGGAATAGCGCCGTGCGTGAACTTTTAATTATCTGTCCTATCTAAAGCCTTACTCTATTTGCAAATAATCGTCATGCGTAAAGCTCTGGTTTCCACCTTTTATCCCTTATTGAAGCCCGTTCTACTATTGCTTTCAGCAATGACTGTGAATGCTGTTTCTGCGAACACCCTCGCGAGTGTTGCTAATGATGCCCCCATATCGGCGACAGCTATCAATTTCACGCCAGAAGAACGCGCCTATATTCAAAAGGCGAAGCCAATCACGATGTGCGTCGATCCAGATTGGGTGCCGTTTGAGCACATTACCCCAGAAGGCAAGCATGAAGGAATTGGTGCCGACTTGGTTCAGTTAGTAGTGCAGCGGGTTGGCTTGCAGACGCAATTGGTGCAAACTAAAACTTGGGAAGAAAGTTTAGCTGCATCGAAAGCAGGTCGCTGTCAGATCACCAGTTTTTTGAATGAAAGCGCTAATCGCGCTGCTTGGTTACAGTTCACTTCGCCGATTTTTTCTGATCCCAATATTCTGGTCGCGCGAGAAGAGCATGCTTATGTCGGTGATTTGCGTGGCTTAGTGAATGAGGTGTTAGCGCTGCCGCGTGGCACCATGGTAGAAGAGCGGATTCGACAAGAGTTTCCCAACTTACGTGTGGTGTTGACTAATACCGAGGAGGAAGCGATAGAGCTCGTTTCTACACGGCAGGCAGATTTGACCGTACGCTCTCTAATCGTGGCGGCCTACGCGATCAAGAAAGAAGGTTTGTTTAATTTAAAGATTGCCGGTCAAGTACCGCAGTTCGTCAACCAACTACGTATCGGCGTTCTTAAAGATGAGACGCTGCTCTTGAGTATTCTAGACAAAGGCGCACGCACCATCACACCGCAAGAGCGAGAAATGATTTCGAATCGCCATGTCTCGGTGAAAGTGCAGCAAGGAATCGACTATCGATTGTTCTGGAAATTATTGGGTGGCGCGGTGGTGTTATTGCTCATCTTTTTTTATTGGAACCGCAAGCTCAGTCATCTCAATCGCAAATTGATCCATCTGGCCGAAACCGATCAATTAACTGGTTTATACAACCGCCTTAAAATCGACCAGACTCTCAATATCGAAATCCATCGCGCACAACGCGCAGCGCAATCCATGAGCGTGATTATGCTCGATATCGATTTTTTCAAACGGATCAACGATCTCTATGGACATCAAGCTGGCGATCAATTATTGGTCGGATTGGCGGAATTATTACGTCAACGAACACGCGAGATTGATTTGGTTGGACGTTGGGGTGGTGAAGAATTTATTGTGATTTGCCCTTACACCAACCTCGAAGGTGCGCTATCGCTAGCAGAAAACCTACGCGTCACAGTCGAGCAACAGCAGTTCGTACAAGACCAACACATAACGATCAGTGTTGGCGTATCGACTTATCAAGAAGGTGATACAGGCAAAGACCTAGTAGCACGCGCCGATGCTGCGCTATACGCCGCGAAGAATGCGGGTCGCAATCGGGTTCGCGCGCAGATGCTAGAGCAAGTTGATGTACAAATAGATGGTGTCAAGGTCGTTAAACTGGCTTAAACAAGTTCGAATCGCTTCTTGTTTGTCGATCGGGTTTAACTAGCGCGGGTTGCAATCGCCCTGCATATTGCAAACATGCATGCTCGCTGGAATCTTAGACGGATCGTCATGCCGACATGAAGAACATTGAAAACAGCTCACGATCAAGCGGCGAGCCAAACGGTCCCTCTTCTCGCAAGTTTGTACTAAAACCTCTTGGATTGTTATGGGCGATGAAGCCGAGTAACTCTTGTCCAACATAGACCGCAACCGATTCGCCATCCTTAGACCAAAGAAGCTTAATCGACGCTTCGCTTGGCACTGCCCGTTTAGCAGCATCAGTGACATAACCTCGCGTCGCTGGTGGAGCGGATTCTGATGGGCCAAGCTCATTTAAGTTTTCTGGTCTCAGTCTCTTTAGTCTAGTCTTGGTAAATTGCACTGGGCGTGTGTTGCAAAAAAATGAGAGCTGTACGTAGCTTATCTTGCGTCGTTAAAACAAAGGAGTGATACCACTACGCTTCATAAAAAGTCTTCTAGTCGATGTTTGAACACTTTTGCGATCAGTGTTCGCGATTCTGGAACTTACCGTAATTCTTTAACTGTTCTGCTACTGCTTTTGAGTCGCCTACCACCACGACTGACATTGCATTTGGATCGAGATACCTGCGGCCCATTGCCTGTACCTGCGCGGAGCTAACTGCACGCATTTTTTGTACGTACTCACCAAGGAACTCCGCTGGCAGGCCGACCAACCAGTTATTGGCGAGGGTTGTGGCGACAGCGCCCTGCATTTGAGTCGAGATAAGGTAACCGCCGGCGACATAGCGTTTGGTGTCTTCCAGCTCCTGTGTCGGCACGAGTTCATCGCCCATGCGTCGCAGCTCACTAACGAACTCTTTGAGCGCTGCGCCAGTGACTTCGTTGCGCACATCGGCAGATGCTGTTACGCGGCCGCCAGTACGCAGTACATTCAAGCCACCACGTGCACTGTAGGTGTAGCCCTTATCCTCGCGAAGATTCTGCATCAGGCGCGAGCTGAAACTGCCGCCGAGTACCGTGCTGGCAAGTTGTAGTGGGATGTAGTCGGCGTGGGTAGCGGCGATCGCTGGGCGGCCAAGCCGGATCGTCGATTGGACGCTTCCAGGACGATTGATCAGAACGTACGTCGGTGGCATGGTGCGCGCTGCCGTGGTGTCCTCGACCGGAACTCTAACGCTCGCACGCCAGCTGCCAAAGGCCTCTTCAGCAATGCGCATGGCTTGAGACGGCGCAATAGAACCCGTTATGATCAGGAGCGTGCGATCCGGTCGGAAGCGAGCGGCGTGTGCCTGCCGCAGCGCTTGTGACGTGAGGACACTGATCGCTTCCTCAGACAGCGTGATGCGGGCGTAGGGATGATCGCCATAAATGACCTGCGTTAGGGCGCGTTCAGCTTTGAAGCTAGGTTGAGCCTCCTGTGCTTTCAAGCCCTGCAGCGCGTTAGCTTGAGCAAGACGGACTTCCCCTTCGGGAAAACTCGGCGTACGAACGATCTCTGCCAGCAGGCCGAGCATTTGTGGCGTTTGCGATGCGAGCGCGTTACCGCGTACGCTGATGCCGTCAGCACTAGCGATTGCGTCGATTGCGCCGCCAAAACCCTGTGTTGTTTCGGCGATCTCGCGCGAACTGCGTTTGGCGGTACCTTCGATGAGCAGATCGGCGAGCAGACCAGCGAAGCCAGATGTGTTTGCCGTGTCGGCGGCCAAACCCGCTCCGCGCACCGCGAGCACCGCATCGACGCGCGGGAGACCCGTTCTCGGTATTACCCACACTTCCATTTCGTTCGCGAGTATTCTCTTTTCAATCTTGGGGACCGGCAGTGGCTTTTCAGCCCCAAACGACGGCAGGTGTTTCGGTAGCTCGGCCTTAGATCCAGCGAGGGCGGAGCTAGACAACAGAGTGGCTGCGGTGAATGCGAGGATTGTAGTCATGTTCATGGTCGTCTTCCTACTTGGATACAGTCGTTGGCGCCGCGTTGATTCTTGCGACGGGTACACGGTCGATGACAGTACGATTGCTCAAGGTTAAATAGGTCTTTGCAACGCGCTGCAGATCAGCTGCGGAGACCGATTCTATCCATGTAGGAATGGTATTCACGACATTTGCGTCCCCCCACAGCGTATGCAGTTTGGCTAGCATATCTGCGCGACCAATGAAGGGTTCTAGATGCTTGTACCAATCGGCCAGCATTCGCGTCTTGACGCGTGCGAGTTCTGCTTCACCCACGCCTTCGCTGCCTAGCTTGGCGATTTCCTCGTCGAGTGCGGAAAGCACGGCGTCAGCATTCGTAGTGGGCTTATAGAGCGCAAAGACGGTGAACAGCGTTGGGCCATCGTATTCCCATGGTCCAACAAGTCCGTGCGTATCGACATTGAGTGCTATCTCTCGACCCTTGACAAGGCCTTGATAGAACCGTGAGGCGTTGCCGGCCCCCAGAAGTTCGCTCAACACGGCCATTGGTGCTTGATCCTTGCTGCCCCGTGCAGGCATCTTCCACGCTGCGGCGATCGCTGGCACTTGCGCTAATTCATCGGTCTGCTGAAGACGTTTTTCCTGCGTGTTCAAGCCTTCGCTGTAGTCGGGAGCCTTTGGCGTAGGGCGAGCATTGATGCCACCGAAGTACTTCTCCGCAAGCTCGAACGCCTCAGCAGCAGCGATATCTCCGGCGATACCAATCACCGCGTTGTTGGGTCCATAGTAATCGTGATGGAACGCCATGACGTCTTGCAGGCTCGCGTCTTCGAGATCCTCGAAGCTACCGTAACCGTCGTGATTGTTTTCCCATTTTTGGAAAGCGTGCTGGCCGATGTCGATCCACATGAAGCCGCCGTAGGGTTGGTTCTTCACATTGATGCGGATTTCTTCTTTCACCACATCTTTTTGGTTCTTGAGCGTAGCGGGATTGAAGTCAAGCGTTTTCATGCGATCCGCCTCGAGCCACAGGATCGGCTCAAGCGCAGTGACCGGTGCAAGCGCGATGTAATTGGTGAAATCCGGGCCAGTGGAGCCATTGTAGCGGCCACCGCCACCAGTGATCACCTTGTCGAACACACCTTCCTTCGCGTTGGGCGAGCCTTCGAACATCAGGTGCTCGAACAGATGCGCGAAGCCGCTGCGGTTGCGCGGTTCTAGGCGCATGCCTACGCGGTATACAACACTTACACCGACCGTAGGTGAGCTACGGTCTTCCGACACCACGACCGTTAGTCCGTTGTCGAGTTTTTTCATCGCTACCGGCACCTGCCATCTGTCGAGCTGAGTCGCTTGCGACGAGAAAGACAAGAGTGCACAAAGTACGGTCGGGAAAATGAAATGTCGCATTTGCGCTCCCTAATTAATAATGAAGAATGAGTAAAATGATTAGTAAGAGGTGACTTTAAGTTTTGGAATGCTCGCGCCCGATAATGACTTGAGTAAATGTTCTTAAAGAGGCTCATTTGGTTGCGTTGTTATGAGGCACTCGCGGCAAACCATGTGAACACAGCGGTAGCTAACAGCGCGATCCAGCCTGGATGCCGCCCCTTGGTTCCTACAAGTACCAACAGAGATCCGCCAAGATTTGCAAAAATAATCGCATTTAAAACGAAAGGGAGAAGCGAAGTGTCATGCGGGGCAAATGCAAGCCGCATTAGAACGCCGGCAAAAGCCCAGCCTAAGACCGAGGCCAAGTGCCATGTTGCCCAAATGATGCGGATATTTCGTCCACGAAGCGGAGGTGCACCAAGTGTGGGAACAAGCCCACCGTTGCGGAGATGCCGAAAAATCAGTATTTCTCCAAGCACGGAGTGAACAATACCTGTAATGATTCCGAGAGTGCCTGCAATGAAGAACAGAATCTGCATATTAATTTTCCATGATGTGCTTTGTGCTGACTAACAACCAAGAAAAGGCATTGACGTGCCGGATGAGCGTTCGGATGAATCTAGTATTTCTAATGAGGCCTCTCGATCAACAACACTGATTTATTAGCTTTGCCAATTCAGGAATAGGCCAGCTTGTTGCCATCCGTTGTCACAAAACTGTATTGGCGTTCGTCTTCTTTGTGTACGAGTGTCGAAACGGCTAAAACGGATTGTGCGAGCAAGCATCTCATGTCATTCGTTGAACATAATAGATTCGATAACAACAGTCACCTCATGACGTCGGCTTCTTGCGTGCATCGCGCCGCGTAAACCGTACACGCATGGTCGACTTGGGCTTAAGCGCAAGGTCCACAAAGGGTTCGGGCAGAACCGCGCCGTCTTCTAGGGCGAAGTCAAAATTCTGCACGAGATGAGCGGCAATCAACGCCATTTCCATACTGGCGAAATGCTGCCCGAGGCAGAAATGTGGCCCCGCCCCAAACGGCATGTAGGCGCTGCGTGGGATAGGCGAAGCGTCGGGCATGAAGCGGTCGGGGCGAAAGCTGTCCGGTTCTGCAAATGATCGCTCATCATGATGCAAGCTCCAGATCGGCACAGCTACCAGTGTGCCTTTTGAAACCGCTGTCTCACCGATCATGACGTCGCGAAGCGCGACGCGGGTAAACAAAGCCGTGGACGGCGAGTAAAGACGCATCGCCTCTTTGATCGTAGCGTTTAGATAAGGTAGACGCGCGATGTCTTCCATCGGCGGATTTCCAAGATTTGCGCCCTCTATTTCGCTGCGCAACTTTTCCACGATATCCGGATGTGTCGCCATCAAACCAATCCACCATGTCAGTGCTGAAGACGCGGTATCGAAACCTGCGCTGAAGAGCAGGATGCAGTTGTCGTGGATTTCCTGCGATGTCAGCGATGCGCTGCCGGTCGTCGGAGCGTCGTCACGTGCTGCCAGCAGCATGTCAAGCACGTCATTGTGTGTGCCGATGTCTTTGGGTTTGCTGATTCGTGCTTTGATATGCGTAGTAATTAGGTCGCTGATGGTTTTGATGTGCTTAAGCTTGGCAGCACGACCGGGGTAAGGTAGCCAGTTTGGTGGAATAAAGGTCCAGTAAACCTCACGCATGCTTTGTCGGGTTAATGCGCGGATGGCCATTGAAATTCTGTTGGCTTCGGCTTGTGTCGTCGCATGAGAAAAAAGCGTGCGCAGAATGACGTCCATCGTGATTCGCGTAGTCAGGAAGTCAACATCGACCAATGCACTGCGCCCGGGCACGACCGGGAGTTCTTCGCCAACGCTGGCATCGATAGCATCACGCATCAGATTCAAGTAACCGACGACGCGCTTGGGTGAAAAACCCGGCGTCAATATGCGTCGTTGACGCTCCCAGTCCGCGCCTTCGGTGGTGAGTACGTTTTTTCCTTGAAAGGATTCAAAGATCTTGAGCAAGCGAGCTTCGCGCGTGAAGTCGGACTGATGATCGACCAGAATCTGGCGTACTGCATCAGGACTGAAAAAGTAATAGATGCGGCGAAACAAGATGTTCAGTCGCGCGACATCGCCAAAGTGGCGCTGGAAGTGACTGGCCGCGCCCAACGGGTCCTTCTGTATGTAAGAGATTAGCGGCAGACCCAGTGGGGCTGTTCTGATGGGCGCTATGTTGTTGCTGCTGTCAATCGTCATTTTTGGCTCCTGTGACACTTGATGTCGGTGGTTTCGTTCGAGGCGTGTTTGCTATGCCGTGCATGGCGAGATCAAAAGCGGCAAGAAATCTTTGTGTCAGGTCCACGCTTGGGTCATTGAGCCAAGCGGTAATCGCACCGAAGAGTAGGTACTCAAAGTTCCAGGCGATTTGTGCAGCCGTCTGCCGATTGTCTACCTCGCCAGAATGCTGTGCGGCCTCGAACATCAGGGTGAGAATTTGGCGGCTACCGCTGTTGGCATTTCCTTCGCAGGGCGTCTCTTCACCATAACGAGCCTGACTGGTCAGATACCGGAGGTAGTGAGGCAAGTAAGCCTTTCGCGCTGTATGCCAAACAGCTGACTCGCACAGCAGATAGTTCATGCGGGATTCAAAGGTCTTGAATGCAGCAAGTGTGGCCGCTCTTTCCACCATGCCGGCAGCGATATCCTCCCGAAAACAATGCGCGAGGAGGGCTTCTTTGACCGGGAAGTAGTTGTAAAGCGTGGCTTTGGCTACATCGGCCTCATCAGCGATCAATTCCATCGAGACCATATTGTAACCATGCGTCTCAAACAGACGGAAAGCAGTAGCCGCGAGGTGACTCGCGGTTTGCTCTCGTTTGCGCTCTCGGCGTTTGCCTTTGGCGGCAACGGGGTCTACCATCAACACTCCAAAAAATGAACTTCGTACAAAATTATACGACGTTCATTATTTTCATGTCAAATGTTTGACAATCCCATGGTCAGTGTTCTTCAGCGAGCCTACTTTTTGGCTCATTGTTTGAAAAAATATTCAATAAAGTTGTTGAGCTGGTCAGCTTATCTCGCATCTATTGATTGGACTTTTCGCCATGACGGGACGTCAAGATGTCGGTCGTGCGCCTTTGTTGTAAGTCCTCCATATTGAAGATGATTCTCCCGCCAATCATCTGCTCGGTGGAATAACTCAGTTTATGAATCAAACTCATCTTGTTCGGCGTTATAGTTACATAGACAGGCCATCGATTGACTTGGAATTGATGATTCCAATGCTGACTATCGGTTACTGTTTTGACATCCCTTTCGAACGTCGCTTGTGCGAAGGGCTGCATTTGGACTAAGTCTGCCACTGGGTTCTTTCGATTGAGTTTGAAAGTCTCCATTTTGGATTGATCAACGCTGTCGATGAAGCGGAAAGCCCGATTCTGCCGACAACGATAGGTTGTATTTTGTGTTCCAGAAAGTGCTTGCGCGCTGATTTTTGGAAGAATGGGGCGGCGGCTAAAGCTTTGTGATTGACACCAACATTTTCAAGAGCGATGCCAATCACCGAAGTGGTGTGCTGAGTGTAAAGTTGGCGTGTGATGCCGCCTCCTCATTGAGTTTGCCTGCTCGTGAATATCTTGAAGCGCTTGATTTTTCGGAGGAGACACTTATTACACTTAAGACTGCTTCGTAAGTTAGGAATTAATTTTATCTCGTTTGGCTGCATTAGCCTCAACCTCAACAAACCACGCAGGGTCAACCAACTCGGAAACAAATACACCCACCCTACATATTACAAGCATGCATGTTCGCTAGAGTCTTGGACGGATCGTCATGCCGACATGAATAGCATTGAAAACAGCTCACGATCAAGCGGCGAGCCAAACGGACCCTCTTCTCGCAAGTTTGTACTAAAACCTCTTGGATTGTTATGCGCGATGAAGCCGAGTAACTCTTGTCCAACATAGACCGCAACCGATTCGCCATCCTTAGACCAAAGAAGCTTAATCGACGCTTCGCTTGGCACTGCCCGTTTAGCAGCATCAGTGACATAACGTCGCGTCGCTGGTGGAGCGGATTCTGATGAGCCGAAATCATCTAAGTTCTCTGGTGCGTCTATAGTATTCAAAAGCCAGCAATCCGCTATCGGGTTATCGCCGTTGGGTTCGGTCAGATAGCACCAAACGGAAGAGCCCTCATCGACCACGACGACATTTCTGTTAGAAGTAGAATGGTATTCAGTCAAAAACAGTGGTTCGTTCATTGTGCTGTCCAGTTAGTTTCGTAGGGCGGGTGCAACCCGCGCGGTGCTTTAGATCTAGCTTGTGGCTTGTATCCATTCTATTGATGACATAAGAATCGGCAATAGCGTGCTGCGTTAATACTGATTTAATGCTGATCATTCTATCAAGCCTTCTTGCTAGCTCAAATAAAAATACCTGAGCTAGCTTGCATAGCTGATCGGTTCTCACGATCCCGAACACAAACAACAAAACACCCAAAGCAGCACAGACAGCTAAACATTCCAACAAGGCAGGCAGTTTGTCGCGCGACTGGCATTTGATTTAAACCAAACAATCTTATTCCACGCACTGGTCTTACCGCCCGCCAATTTCAATTAAAGCTACACTAGCGCCACTTTGGCTAGTGGTCTGCTCGCTGTTGGAATTTCCTCGCTGCATTTGTCATTCCCTCTCGAATGGAGGATACTTGCAATATGGGAATTTCTAGAGACTTTCCACTAGGTTTGATTGTCAGCTTTCTTACCCAGAAAGTGCGTGCAATCAAACATTAAAACTAAAACAAATTGGCACTTCTTGAACTTTAAACAAGTAAGGAACAAGCATGACCTCATCCCATTTTGCCGAACTCATGGCATATGCCCAAGAACATTCTGGCTCAGCCAGCAAACGTCAAGGCGGCTTTATCGCTGCTTATTTTGAAAACACCGATCCCGATGAAATCACCGCCCGTGGCGCGGCGAATTTATTTGCCTTGGCGAACGCGCATTGGCGCTTGTTAGACACTCCGCGTGCGGCGAATACGCCGAAGATCCGCGTGTTTAACCCTAGTTTGGCAGAAGATGGCTTTGTCAGCGAGCACACCGTGGTGCAAATCGTGAACGATAATATGCCGTTCTTGGTCGATTCCGTCACGATGGCGATTAACCGCACAGGTCGTACCGCACACTGGATCGTGCATCCTTTGATGAGCGTAGCGCGCAATGCCGATGGCAGTATTGCCGAAGTCAGTACCGTTGCCGCAGCAACTGCTGCTGGCCGTAATGATCCGGTGGAATCCTTGATTTTGGTCGAATGCGATCGCATCGTCAGCGCAGCCGATCAACAAGCGCTGGTCGATGATTTGATGCACGTGCTTGCCGATGTGCGCAGTGCTGTCGTCGATTGGCAGCCAATGTTAGGTCGTGTTAAAGAACTCATCACCGCCTCAGAAAAATTCACTAGCACGCATCAAAGTCATGGCGAAGGCATCGCCTTTTTGCGTTGGTTAGAAGACCGCCATTTCACTTTCTTGGGTGCGCGCGATTACGAACTTAAACGCAATGGCAATCAAGTTAGTTTGGTAGCATTGCCAGATTCTGGCCTCGGCATTTTGCGCGGCAAGGTCAATACTAACGAAACCTTATTGCCGCCAGAAGTTGTGGCATTGATTGATTCCGACGAAACGGTCTTAGTCACCAAAGCCATGACACGCGCCACCGTGCATCGCCCAGCATGGCTCGATTACATCGCGGTCAAACGCTTTAATGATGCGGGACAAGTGATCGGTGAATCGCGCTTCCTCGGTCTCTATACTTCCACCGCGTATTCCGCACCCGTCAGCGAAATTCCACAAGTGCGCCAACGTACCGCTGCCGTGATGAGCGCAGCAGGCGTGGTACCAGAAAGCCATGCAGCAAAAGCCTTGCAATCGATTCTCGATGACTATCCACGCGATGAATTATTCCAAGTCGATACCGCAACTTTGACCGATCACGCGATTGGCATTTTGCGTTTGCAAGAGCGTCAGCGTGTGCGTTTGTTCTTGCGTCGTGATCCGTTTGGTCGTTTCACTTCCGCGCAAGTATTTGTGCCACGTGATCGTTACAACACCGAATTGCGCGTCAAGATCAGTAGCGAATTAATGGCCGCCTTAGACGGACATTCGATCGAATTCACACCGATGCTGACCGATAGCCCATTAGCACGCATCCATTACTTGGTACGCGCTAAAGCTGATGCACCGATGAGTGCGAATGTGAACGTCGCCGCGCTCGAAGCGCGCATCGCCAAACTCGCGCAACGTTGGGAAGACGATTGCAGCAACGAACTCTTGCGCACGCATGGCGAAGGCCGTGGTTTAGATTTGGCAAATCGTTTTGCGAATGCTTTCCCAAGTGGATATCGCGAAGACTTCTCGCCACAAGCAGGTGCCGAAGATGCCGATATCTTGGCAGGCTTATCAAATGCCGCGCCATTGGCAGTCAAACTGTATCGTCCTTTAGATGCCGTCGCGGGCTTATTGCGCTTTAAGATTTACAACACCTCCAAAGTCGCCCTGTCCGATTCTCTACCTGTGCTAGAACGCATGGGTGCACGCGTACTCGACGAACATCCTTACCACGTGGCAGATGGCGCGAGCGAATTGTGGATTCATGATTTGGGTTTGCAATTACCAGTTGAAACTGATCTGGCTGCGGTCAAAGCCCGTTTTGAAGAATTGTTCTGCCAAGCATGGCGCGGCGAAGTTGAGAGCGATGATCTGAATCGTTTGGTATTGAACACCGCACTCGACGCCCGCTCTATCGCAGTCTTGCGCGCATGCTCACGCTACTTCAAACAACTCGGTTTCGCCTACAGCCAAAACTATATCGAAGCGGCTTTGAACAAAAACTGTGGCATCACGCAATTGATCGCAGAATTATTCGGCGCACGTTTCAAACCGGATTTTGTTGGTGATCGTGATGCAGCACAAAAGCATATCCGCGAACAAATCGAAGCCGCGATGAGCCAAGTCGCCAGCCTCGACGAAGATCGCATCTTGCGCCAATTCATCGCCACTATCTTGGCAACGCTGCGTACCAACTTGTGGCAAACCACAGAGACCGGCGCGTTCAAGCCTTACATGAGTTTCAAACTCAATCCACGCGAAGTGCCAGGCGTACCAGAACCAAAACCCTTGTTCGAAATCTGGGTCTATTCCCCACGTGTCGAAGGTGTGCATTTACGCGGCGGTAAAGTCGCGCGCGGTGGTTTGCGTTGGTCAGATCGTCGTGAAGATTTCCGTACCGAGATTCTTGGTTTGGTGAAAGCGCAGCAAGTTAAAAACACCGTCATCGTGCCTGTCGGCTCTAAAGGTGGTTTCGTCCTCAAAAATCCACCCGCGATGTCGGATCGCGAGGCCTACCAAGCCGAAGGCGTGGCATGCTACAAGATCTTCTTGTCTGGTCTGTTAGATGTGACCGACAACATCGTCAAAGGCAATGTCGTGCCACCGACCAAAGTGGTGCGCCATGATCCAGATGATCCATATTTGGTGGTTGCTGCTGACAAAGGCACGGCAACTTTCTCTGATATTGCGAATGGCGTTTCAGCCGATTACGGCTTCTGGTTAGGCGATGCATTTGCCTCTGGTGGCTCAGTTGGTTACGACCACAAAAAAATGGGCATCACCGCACGCGGTGCATGGGAATCGGTCAAGCGTCATTTCCGCTCTTTCGGTCACAACACGCAGACCACGCCATTCACGGTCGCGGGTATCGGCGATATGTCGGGCGACGTGTTTGGTAACGGCATGCTCTTATCCGAACAAATTAAATTGGTTCTGGCATTCGATCACCGCCATATTTTCATCGACCCAAATCCCGATGTTGCTAAATCATTTGCTGAACGCCAACGCATGTTCAATCTACCACGCTCCAGCTGGGATGATTACAACAAAGACTTGATCTCGAAAGGCGGTGGCGTCTATCCACGTGGTGCTAAATCAATTAGCTTGAGTCCCGAAGCCCGCGCTGTATTAGGCATAGAGACCGCAGAACTCACGCCTGTCGAATTGCTCAAAGCGATCTTGCAAGCGCCTGTCGATTTGCTCTACAACGGCGGTATCGGAACCTACGTCAAAGCCACGTTTGAAACCCATGCCCAAGTCGGCGACAAATCCAGCGACGCTTTCCGCGTCAATGGTAACGAGCTGCGCTGCAAAGTCTTGGCAGAAGGCGGTAACCTCGGTTGCACCCAAAACGGTCGTATCGAATTCGCGCAAAAAGGTGGCCGCATCTACACCGACGCGATTGATAACTCCGCTGGTGTCGATTGCTCTGATCACGAAGTTAATATCAAAATCTTGGTCGGCGCGATCACCGAAGCAGGCGATCTCACGCTCAAACAACGGAATGACTTGTTAGCCTCGATGACCGATGAAGTCGGCCACTTAGTGTTAACCGACAACTACTACCAAGGCCAAGCACTCGACATCGCTTGCCACCGTCCTTTGTATGTACTCGATGGTCAACAACGCTTGATGCAAACCTTAGAGCGCCAAGGTCGCTTAAACCGTGCGATTGAATTCCTCCCATCGGATGAAGAAATCGCCCGTCGTCGCGCCCACAAACAAGGCTTAACTGCACCAGAAAACGCAGTCGTCTTAGCCTACGCCAAGATGGCGGTGTTTGATGAATTGGTCGCGTCTAATTTGCCAGACGATCCCTTCTTCAGCCGCGCTTTGAAAGCCTACTTCCCTCAAGTTTTATCAGAGAAGTTCCCAGAAGCGATTGCCAATCACCAATTGAAGCGCGAGATCATCGCCACCTTCATCACCAACACGGTGGTCAATCGCACTGGCGCCACCTTTGTCAATTTCATCGCCTCAGAAGCCGCCGCTTCCGCCGCCGATGTGATTCGCGCCTTCACCTTAGCGCGCGAGATTTTTGACTTAGAAGCGCTGTGGGATCAAATCGACGCCTTGGATTACAAAGTCGATTCCAAACTGCAATTAGACTTGCTCAGCAAATTAACAGCGATCGCACAACGCGCCTCACGTTGGATGCTACGCGCTCGCACTCAAAACGCCGATTTACCAACGCTGATCCAACGCTATCAACCAGGCGCACGCGAACTCCGCGCCAATGTCTCCACATGGTTGCCAGCAGCGGCCTACGCCAGCTTGCAAGAAGCCAGCGCAGCTTTGGTACAAGCTGGTGTGGAAGCAGGCCTCGCCGAAAATCTCGCCGCCTTGGAATTCATCTTCCCAGCGTTGGATTTAGTCGACCTCGCACAAAGCACAGGCAGTGATTTAGAAAAAGCAGCGCGCACTTATTTTGGTGTCGATGCCGAACTCGGCTTAACCGGCTGGCGCGATCAAATCAATCGCCTACCTACCGACACGCTATGGCAAACACAAGCCCGAGGCAGCGCCCGCGACGACGTGTATTCCATCGCCAGCCAAGTCACCAAATCACTGCTATCACGCCAAGAAGACATCGCAACATGGCGCGAACAACACACAGCAGCGATTGCGAAGTTGAATCAATTGTTGGCGACGATTACGACGCAGGGTGCGGATTTAGCGCCTGTGTCTGTGGCTTTGCGGGAGTTGCGTGGGTTGGCTTGAGGTTGAATGTTGTTGAACTTTAGGGTGGGCACGATTTTTGTGCCCACGCATTTTTGAGTTGAAAATAATGTGAAAAATTATTTGAAATGATGAATGTGAAATGAGAATTATCGGATATGATTCAGCATCAATAAAAATTTTTCCGGAAGCGCAGCACCAATGCATCAACACATAAAAAATTAAGTAAGTAAAAAAATGGCGATCAACTGATCGCCATTTTTTTTACATGTAAGCGGACTGCCAATTACATATAAACACAACTGAAGTAATGCAAAACGATAAATTTTTTTGTCTCAACGTTTAGGAAAATGAGAAATGGTACGAGGAAAATTTGTAACTCTCGATTCAGTGCATTTCGCAAACCAGAGCTTGGCTCACGCCTTTTTCAAAGAAATACTTAATCGGTATGTTCCTGGCGAAATTGTCACCCCTGAGGATACCGTTCATCTATTTGGATTGTTTAAGAGACACCCAAACTATTTAGAAAAGAATGGTGCTGGAGTTAGTCATTTTGAGGTGATGGCTGCGGATTATGGATCCCAATGCTTTTGTGCCGTTCTGAAAGATGGCAGCAAAGAGGGTTTCTCGTACAAAAGGTGTATTACACAAAAAAATGATTAAATCTTTGAGCGCGCGACCATGATAGATTTCGAAATACTTATTGACGACCATTATCTTGACATCTTCAAGGATGTAGTAATTTCTCCTGCTAATAACAAGAGCATTTTGAGTTTAGTAAATGATTTTGAAGATCAAACTTGGCGATATGAACGATTTGAAAACTTCGTTTGGGACAATATTGCCTTGACAGCATTGTCTGCTCAAGAACGCGAAAAGCTATCAGGAAAAAATTCAACTACTCTAAGGAATTCTGCTAAGAATCTTCGACTATCCGAAACGGAGGGGGATATTGGACAGGGTAGCGAACTTGCAGAAATTGTCCTATATGGGATTATGCATCACCATTACAAGGCGTTATCAGTTGTGCCAAAGATTTTTCACAAACAGAACGTTCAGGATAACGCAAAGGGTGCTGATAGCGTTCATATCGTTATTGAGGGCGACGACGATTTTTCACTTTGGTTTGGAGAAGCAAAGTTTTTCAACAGCATCGAGGATGCACGACTGCCAAAGATCGTTGAGTCGGTAGGAAACTCTCTCAATACCGCAAAATTAAAAAAAGAAAACAGCATCATTACGAATATGTCTGACATAGATCACTTAGTTACAAATAAGGAGTTAGCGACCAAAATTAAGCTCGCGCTTTCTCCAGATATTTCGATGGATAACATTAAATCGAAGATTCACATCCCTATTTTACTTCTGCATGAGTGCGCGATCACCAACGCCGCAAAGGAGATGAACGATGACTATCGGCAAAAAATTCGTACCTACCATTTAGAAAGAGCTACTGCCTACTTTAAGAAACAAATCGACAAACTGGCTCACACGGTAGGTAAATATTCAGAAGTTAAGTTTCATATCATTCTTTTTCCTGTTCCGGATAGGCCGAAATTAATAAAAAATTTCACTAACGCCGTTGCGTTTCATAAGGGATAAAGCTTAATGGAAATCTTTGAAGAATGCGTGGCTATCAACGATTTGCTGCAGGCTAATCAAAAAGCTGAGGCGAGGAATTGTCTCATTCGCTTACTTGATAAGCTTAATAAAATTAATCAACCGTACGATCAACTGGTGAATCATCTTATAAGGGAATCTGGCCTTTTCCCCTATTTGGATCCCAATACATCAAGTTGGCAAGATCGGTTCGTTTTTGAGTCGTTTAAAGTAGATATAGGACAGTCAGCACCAGTAACGCTTCATAGCGAACAGTCACTGGTGCTGAAGCATCTATTAGATGGAACGAACCTTGCCGTTAGTGCGCCAACTAGCTTTGGAAAAAGTTTAATCATTGATGCATATATTGCGATAAAACGACCAAAAAATGTCATGATTCTTGTGCCTACGATTGCATTGACGGATGAAACTAGGCGACGTCTGAGTAAGAAATTTTCTTCCGAATATAAAATTGTAACTACTTCAGATGTTGAACTCGGCGAAAAGAATATTTTGATATTTCCTCAGGAAAGGGCTATTCAGTATTTTGATAAACTAGAGCATTTGGATCTGTTTGTTGTCGATGAATTTTACAAGGCAAGTCGAGAATTTGATAAGGAACGCTCGCCTGCACTTTTAAAAGCGATGATGAAACTTGGGGAAAAAGCCTCGCAAAAATATTATTTGGCACCGAATATTTCACATCTTGCCGATAGTGCATTCACTAAGGATATGCTGTTCTTACCTCTTGATTTCAATACAGTGTTCCTTGAAAAGCATGACCTGTATAAAGATATAAATAAGGATGCTCAGAAGAAGAATGATGCATTGTTAGGAATACTTAAGCAGCAATCTAAATCACTTATCTATGTTGGCTCATATGCAAACGTTGATAGTGTAGCGACTCTACTGATTGAGAGTACGGAAAAGGAGAGTAGCGAGTTATTAATAAATTTCTCTAAATGGCTTGCGACAAACTACCATCCGAATTGGAAGTTAACAGCATTAGTGAAAAGGGGTATTGGCGTTCACACAGGTCAACTGCATCGATCATTAAGCCAAATCCAGGTTCGCCTTTTCGAAGAAAAAGTGGGTGGATTACAAACGCTTGTATCAACCTCTTCAATTATTGAAGGAGTGAATACATCTGCTGAAAACGTCATTGTTTGGAGCAACAAGAACGGAAAATTGAAACTTAACGATTTTACTTATCGCAACATTATTGGACGTGGTGGACGAATGTTTAAGCATTTCGTCGGGAACATATACATACTTGAAGAGCCTCCGATTCATAAGGACACACAGCTAGAGTTAACTTTTCCTGATCAATTACTGGCTGATGTTAGCGAAGGAGAGTACAAACAGGCACTTTCAAAGGAGCAGCTAGCAAAAATAATACACTATAAAGAGTCGATGACCGAAGTTTTTGGCCAAGAAGTATTTGATCGGTTGAGGGACGAAGGCGCATTAGTTTCTGGCGATACTGAGCTAATTATGGCAATCGCTCTAGCAATCAACGAAGATAAAAAAACATGGAGAGGGCTCGCAAATTTAAATGCCGCGACCAACGAAAATTGGAGCTGGATTCTTTATAGAGTTTTAAAATTAATTCCTGCTGAATGGGATTCAACTCATACAAAATTTGTGGAATTTGTAAGAGTTCTATCTTCCAATTGGAATAATTCGATACCCGAGCTTTTGGATCAACTTGATGAACACAATGTAGCTATCGAAGAGTTCTTCAAAATGGAGCGTAAGGCAACATTTAAGCTGACAGCACTATTGAACGATATAAATGTCATTCAGAGAGAGATTATTCCAGAGCACAAAATAGACATTTCCCCATTCATTGCACGATTATCTAAGGCATTTCTGCCCTCGTGCGTTATGGAATTAGAAGAATATGGGATGCCGCGAATGTTGACAAAAAAAATTCATTTAGCCCGACTTATTGATTTTGAAGATGAAACCCTTTCTCTGCATTCAGCAATCAATCAATTGCGTGAAATTAGATCCAAAATAACCACAAATGTAGACGGACTAGGTGCGTTTGATATTTATGTACTGGAGTATTTTTTCGACGGCATCTCATAAAGTTCCGAGAATGGTATGCGTGATCAATGAAATGTAAACGAACTAATATGTGGCCAGTTTCGAGTCTATTTTTTGTTCCATTGAAGTTTGGCAATTCATAGCCATCTGTGACTTGTAGCTATCGGAATTGACGTTGCGCGCTAAGACGAAGTGACCAATTCATCCTACCATTAAAATTTCATAAGAAGGAAGCGATGCCGACCTCAGTATCCACCAGAAAAAAGGCAACCTCGTCCAACGCCAATCTTGAAACTACCGTAGACCTGTCGATTCGTCTCATGAATCCTGGCGTCAAGTCAGCTGACGCCCTGAAAGCCGAACATCGGTTGGTAGAACATGATTGCAATTACGGTTTGTTATTCTACGAGACACCAAATGCAGAGCCACCCGATTGGGCTAACTTCCTCGAATCTGGTGCTCCCGGCCTTAAAGCTAAGCTGAGCGGCCAGCACTCGTCCGCCGTATTGCTAATCGAGGTGGGATCAACAGGGGCCACGCGCCTGTTCACCATATGCTTCGGGCAAGGTCATCACGCCATTGAGACCGATCGTATGGAGCGACAATTCGGTCTTCGCGTTGTTCTGAACAGCGTCGCACGTGACAAATTGCGCGGACTTGATAGCGCCAGCCTTGACTCCACGGTGATCCAGCGCCGAACCCAAGCCAGCCGCGAAAGCGATCTGCTAGAATTTGGGCTTGATACTAATCGTGATTTGCTGCGTCTTGCGTCTGGCAAACCGAGCGATGTTGCGCTCGCAAAGGCAATGTCCGGCAAAGATGCGCTGCAAGTGCGAAAGAAGATGGCGATCTCTAGTTTGCCGCATTTTTGCGCAGAACTACTCAATATTTATAACGCCACGGAATACAAGAAAGATTTTAAGTTCATTGATCAAATCAAACCGGTGCATAGAGGCGCACTTCTTGATGACCTCAACGCCGCGCTATTTTCTGAACTGCGCGACCTAGTTGCTGGCAAGCTCTCTGATCTGCATTTGGCAGTGCCGGATTTCCTTGGACCAGACCAAGTGCCGGAACTCTGCTATTACGGTTCGAACCTTCCGCAAAAGAAAGAACGCTTCTCCACGTTGGCAATCGAAGATTATATTCACGAACTGACGGGCAACTTCGCAAAAAATAAGGACATCGAGGATATTCGTACTCATGAAGTCCGTGCGATGAGCACAGACCCTAGAAAATCATTTGGTAGCATGAAGGTGTATGACTGTTTTGTTTACGAAACCATCCACAATAATACCACTTATATATTGTTCGATGGGCAGTGGTTCGGGGTCAGCGACGACTACTATCAAGAAGTGGAACAGTCCTATTTAGAGGTGCTTAAACCTGCCTTTCTGTCGTCGTCCACTGCCAAAAATGAACGCGCTTTGATCTCTGAATTGTGCGATCCAAGGTATACCGATCTGCTGTGCATGGATCAGACCAAAGTCTCCCCCACAGGAGCGAATGGCTCGAATTTGGAACCCTGCGACTTCTTTTCTAAGCAACAGCAGTTTATCCACCTTAAAGATTCTGAGGCGTCCGCGCCGCTCAGTCATCTGTGGAACCAGGGACTGGTTTCGGCGCAATCGTTTCGGCTTGACAGTAAATTCCGGAAAGACGCCCGTAGGGAAGCTGGGAAGCGCGAAACGAAGCATGCTCGTTCCGGCTTTGTCAATTTGTTGCCCAAAGTGGCGAACATCAACCCATCGGACTTCACCATTGTGTATGGCGTCTTGAAGAAAATGAACGCGCGCACGAAGAAGCTCAACATTCCGTTCTTTAGCAAAGTGGCGCTCCGTGGCGTTGTCGAACAGCTGACCATGATGGGGTACAAGACGGAACTACACTTGATTGAAAAGCTCTAATTTCGGAGGAGCACGGGGTCACCCATTAGCCCCCGGTAGTCAAGTAGTCGAACCAAATACTCGCAAATTACCGCGATAAAAATTTTCTTATCACGCCATCACACATTCGTTTCAAAATGCCGTCGTGCCTTTTGCTTCAATGTGTGGTTGCGTGAATCGCACCAGTCACCCATGTGGTTCTAGCGAAAATATTGTTGCTGTTTTTCGCCCAAGTCGCATTGCTACTCCAGAAGCATCTCAGTACCGCTTTGTGTCCAATTGATGGGCAGATCTGTGGCTACCTTGCGGTTCCAACCCCTTGTGGCTCACCGAAGTTGCAACTGCGAGACGACTCATTTTAAACAAACTATTGTGATGGCAAATGCAACGTGTCCAATCAGTCCTAATGGTTTGACATCCATCTGTTCGATTTGACTTGCGTCGACAGTCCAAATGAATGGCGAAAACTACGCGTCCAATCAAGCCTAGTGGTTTGTCATCCAACCCCGATTACTGGCTCACGCAGCCTTGCCAAACCTTAAGTGAAACATCGTTCCACCGAAAATACCTCACCTGTTTTAAGCATATGAAAACAGGCTCTTGCTAATTTATGCGCGACCGCTTTGATCGCCACAATCCCGTTGCGTTTGGCTTTTTTACGTTGATAAAATTTCTTCGCCACTTCGCTGTAACGTATCGCAAAATTAGCGGCCTCAACGTACGCCCAAGCTAAGAAACGATTGCCATTCTTGGTATTACCTTCGCCTTTCTTCTTGCCGTTGGAGGTGTGCATGCTACTAACACAACGGCAATACGACACGTAGTTACCGACATCTTTAAATCGTTCTATCGAACCCGTTTCCAACAGAATCACGGTTGCCAGTACATCACCAATGCCAGCCACACTTTTAAGCAAAGGAAAGCCAGGATGCTGTTGGCAATGGCTTGCCAGTGCTTTCTCAATCAGGTCGATTTGTTGATCTGTCGATTGCATCAGACTCAAATTCGCTTTCATCGGTATTGACGCCATTGCATCGAGACCCATCGCATCAATATCGCTGCACGATAATTTCTTAATGAGATTGCTCGATAAATGTGCGCCGCGTTGTTGATCCATTTGCGTTTCAATCGATCAAATATGTATTGAACGTTGCTGTACCAATTGCATACGCTTGCGTGCCAAATCACGAACTGCACGCTGTTCCTTCGGCATAATATGCCCAGTGGGCAATAGCCCTAAACGAAACACGTGCGCCAAATGACGTGCGTCCGATTCGTCTCCCCGATGCTTCAAACCGTCATATTGTTTGATGGCGGTCGTATTGGCCAAGTGGACTTGAAAACCTTGTGTTTGCAAGCCATCCACCAACCAATACCAATTAAAAGTTGATTCCACCACGACACCCGCGAGTTGCGATTGATACGGCATCAACGCACTGCATATCTCGTCGAAATTATTCGGATGCCTTCTGCTGTAAATCACTTTGTCTGATTCATCCAAAATAACGACAACGCTATTGTTCGAATGTAGGTCTATGCCGCAAAATAACATACCGTCCTCCCTGTTAAAGTTTCGTTTCGCAACTCAACTTTACTCCAACGGCATACGCTATTGGAGGGAGGCGGCTAGATGATTATCAGGCCTTACATTTGACATTCCTCTTTCACCATCCGAGACTCTACCGTAATTAAACCGACGGGAAATTGAAATGGCGAGACCCTTACGCATAGAGTATGCAGGTGCTTTGTACCACGTCACCGCCCGCGGGAATGCACGAGCGAATATTTATGCCAATGACGATGATCGACAGCGGTTTTTATCGCTGTTGAAAATCGCGGTGGATCGCTATGATTGGTATTGCCACGCTTACTGTCTGATGGACAATCACTACCACCTGTTGATTGAAACCAACCGCGCAAGTTTGTCTGACGGTATGAAATTGCTTAATGGTTCTTATACCCAGTATGTCAATCGGCAGTATCAACGCGTCGGCCATGTTTTTCAGGGGCGATTTAAAGCTATTTTGGTGCAGAAAGAATCCTACCTGCTTGAGTTGGCGCGCTATATTGCTTTAAATCCGGTACGTGCTGGCATGGTTCGAAGCGCTAAAGATTGGCCGTGGAGCAGTTATCGCGCTACCGCAGGCATGGCAGAAGGTGCTGCGTGCTTAACGACCGATTGGGTTCTGGGTGGATTTGCCAAGACCAAACATATCGCTCAGCAGCGCTATCGTGAATTTGTACAGCAGGGCAAAGGACAACCGTCTCCTTGGCAGAGCTTGAAGAATCAAATTTACCTCGGTGACGACGATTTTGTACTCGATGTGCAATGCAAGCTCGATCCCGAACAATCACTCAAAGACATCCCCAAAAAACAAAAACAAGCCCCGATCAAACCATTGGATTACTTTGTGAATTTGGAAAACACGCGAAATGAAAATATGGCACTGGCCTACTTAAGCGGGCACTACACGCTTGAGCAAGTAGGTACTCATTTCGGGGTAAGTTACGCGACGGTTAGTCGGGCTGTGAGACAGAAAGAGCGTGGTGTTGATTGATTGTTGAATGTCAAATGTAAGGCTTGAACCCCAATTCATAACTCGAAGGTTCTAAAGGCTAGATATCTTCTTATACGAGAATGATCTAAGAGTTCTCTGCATATCTTTTACTATTTTCCATTCTGGATCGTGCATTTTTTCTGTTCGAAACACTGGCGAGAATTGATCATGCAATGCGTTTACTTTCTTCGATACACTGATCGCTTCTCCTGTCTGTATCCATACAGCACTGGGGTTCTTCGTCATAACAAGCCATTGTGAAAGACCATTCGACGCTAAATGAAGGAGAAGAAAAGAGTCGGGATCTTTTTTGAATCTCTCGTCGAGAGTATTGCTTACAGCACTGATCAATTTTTGTTCGTCTTTTGTGGGCAGCCGAAATGTACCCTCGTCGTCGTATGCCCACTGAAATGAGAGAAATCCCTCGAAACCTTCTTTGTTTGAGGGAATACTTAGAATGTTTCGATGTGTAATCGAAAACGGGTCACTACTGGAGTAATCCGTGAAGTTAATCCATTCTTCGCAGTTCCGTAGTTCTTCAATGGAAATTGGTAAGCGCAATATTTTGAGCAATTTTTTAAACATGAATGCTAAGGATGTTGTGAAGAAATCGACTCTCAATCAAAGGGGGCAGCATCAATCAAAAACTAAACAGACAACACAAACCGCGCCTTTAATTCCCGCAGAAACTGAAACGTATTCACGCAAGGCACGTCGAATTGTTGGCAGATATTTGGTACTTTGACTTTCTTCGTATTAGCGGCTGCAAAAGCTTCGTGCGTCACGATAGTTGCGCCTATCGTTTTTGCTTTTGCAATAATCCACGGATCAGCTTTCGCTAGAAAGTTATCTCGATTCCCAGGGTTGTAATCGCCTGCTACTACGGTTTGTGCGATATGTGCAAACACAGATTGTGTAGCCACATCGTCATTCGCTAAGAAATGTGCAGGGCGTTCTTTCACCCAACTAGCTAATTCGTCGTTACCATCTTTGAGTTCTTTGGCGATCATGTGGATACTAGCGACCACACCAAATTGAAATTGTTGATCTAACCAATCCCAGTATGCGGGACAAATATCCATACCGTAGTATTGGTTCTTCGCCTGTATATAAGTGTTGGCGTCTAACAAGTATCTCAAAGGCCTAGCTCCTTAGCGAAATGAGCGATTTTGTGTGGTTTGATACCACCTAACAAGGCACTTGCCTCGCGTAATAAAAGCTGTCCGCTGAGTGCCTCGGTCACCACTGCCTTGGAGAATGCTGTGCTGATTTGTGCTTTCTTCATTGTGTAATACGAAGGGCCGTTAGCTTCTTTATTTTTATGCGCTTTGACTTTTGCGCTGATAAAAAATCCGTATTCTTCTTGAGAGATGAAGCCCAAAGTCAACGCACGTCGCGCGAGTACCCAAGTGCTTACATGGAAACGCGCTTCGAGTGCTGGGAGATTGGCTTGCCAATTTTCTAGTTGATCAATCCATAGGCTACGAAACTCTTGCTCTGGTACTAGCAACTCTGCGGCAACTGCATTACATAAAATTTCTTCTTGCCTTTGAGTTTGCGTACTGCCATCAGACAATCCAGATTGCCCTATCCAGATGTGACAGAGCTCATGGATCAAAGTAAATAAACGTGCGCCCATCGCATCGGCGTGATTGACAAAAATCATCGGTGCCAATTCATCTACGATGGCGAAGCCACGGAATTCTTCGACTTTAAGTGGTCGAGTAAAATGACCTAGATGCGCTTGACGCATGACTAAAATCCCTAGGGATTCTATGCGTTTCACAAGGTCACGGTAATAATCTTCCCAATTACCACGTTGAGGATGCTCACCGATGTTTAAGTGTTTCCGCATATCTTGAACGATGGTTGTAACGCCGTCACTTACACTAAAGCGACCGACGATAGTATTAGCCTCAGACAAATGTTGTTTCAAATAGTCTTTGTACCATTCCTGACGTTGCAACATTAATTTGACCAAATCTAATAGCTCGGCACTTGGGCGCTGTACGCCTTGACCATCGATTGTGCGTAAATCAGGAATAGGTAGCTCATCTTCTGGCGGGGTAGATAGGAATAAATAGCCAAAAGGGATGTAAGCCTTTTCGGCGTAGTGCATAGCCTGACTAAAAGTTAGCGCAGTCTCGCCCGATTCCCAAGCCAATAAACGATCTTCGTCCACATGACACTTTTGAGCAAAATCAGACAAAGCGATGCCAGAACGCGTACGCGCCCAGCTGAGCATTTGTGTATTGATATTTGCCGTAGACATAAACTTCTTGTGTGTGTGTTGAAGTGATGATTGTAAATCGAAATAGGACTGCTTATTTTTTAGCTTTTCGAATTTTATAGGTAATGGCCATTAATTAAATTATAGAAAATAAAAAAACTACATAAACGTGTAAATTTGAAACAAAAGTTTGTCTTATATGACTGCGCTAACCTAAGCAGATGGCGAGACTATTGCGCATAGAGTATGCAGGTGCCTTGTACCACGTCACCGCCCGCGGCAATGCACGCGCGAATATTTATGCGAATGACGATGATAGCCAGCGGTTTTTATCGCTGTTGAAAATCGCGGTGGATCGCTATGATTGGTATTGCCACGCTTACTGTCTGATGGACAATCACTACCACCTGTTGATTGAAACAAACCGCGCAAGTTTGTCTGACGACTGATTGCGTTCAGTGTGGATTTGCCAAGACCACGCATATCGCACAGCAGCGCTATCGTGAATTTGTACAGCAGGGCAAAGGACAGCCTTCTCTTTGGCAGAGCCTGAAGAACCAATTTATCTCGGTGACGATGATTTTGTACTCGATATGCAATGCAAGCTCGATCCCGAACAATCACTCAAAGATATCCCCAAAAAACAAAAACAAGCCCCGATCAAACCATTGGATTACTTCGTCAATTTGGGAAATACGCGAAACGAAAATATGGCACTGGCCTACTTAAGCGGGCACTACACGTTTGAGCAAATAGGTAGTCATTTTGGGGAAAGTTATGCGACGGTTAGTCGGGCAGTGAGACAGAAAGAACGTGGTGTTGATTGACTGCTGAATGTTAAGTGGAAGACCCGACCCCGTTCATTCGTTCTTCTTTGCCCAGATTATTCCAAAAATACTGTAGGTTATTGCAGCGGTGCATTGGTTCGCATTAACGGTGGGAGGTGCCAGTGACAGCTTCAAGAGATTAGGCTTTTTTAGTGCATCAGAAATCAAAATATGGGTCGTCCCGACCACTTGTTTTATTATTGTTGGTTAATGCTGGATACTTCAGAAATAAACGCTATTTTGACAATCTAAATGTATTATCTTCCAAATAACTGAGGCGATTGCGATGACGGAAAGCAACTTTAACGAAACTATTTACCTGTCTATGAACGAAGATGTGCGACTTGGCGTGGAGCGCGGCTACTTCCGCTCCGGTCTAGAGCATTACGAATTATATGGTAAAAGAGAAGGACGCAAGTTGGTGCGCTTTGATCCGAACAGCCATTCGATTCAGGACTATACCCGGCTGGTACGCACGCTGATTGATGGCCACCCAGACAACCTTGATTTGGCGATGGCCAAGGCGGTCGGTTCCTCCACGTTGGAGAGTTTTCGTGACTTTGGTGACCGACAATACCATGTCCTGTGTCGCTTTGGTTTGCAAAACGGGCAAGCTATTTACGATCTTGCCTGCGGTTCTGGCCGTACCGCCTCCGCCCTGCTGCGGCATAGCTGGCATGGCGAATATCGAGGAGCGGACATCATCCCTGATTTGGTCAACTATGCCACTTCGTGTAATCCCGGGTTCCGCTTTTTTGTTCACCCCGATTATTCGATCCACGCCGATAACGATAGCCAAGATATGATTTATTCTTGGAGCTTGTTTACTCATTTACAGATTGAAGAAACCTTTCTGTACGCCAAGGATTGCTATCGCGCACTCAAACCCGGTGGCGTCTTTATATTTAGCTTTCTAACACTGCAAGAACCCAGTCATCGCCAGATTTTCTTGAATCATGTCACAGAACTCGAATATGGACAGCCACGAGTACACCTCGATGCCTTTTTGGATCAGGGCACAATCATCACGCTATTTACTCAAATGCTCAATTTCAAACACTTGACGTTTATTGATGCGAATGATCCATCCACCACACCGATCGGTAGTTTTGGACAGGCGTTGGCGGTGTTTACCAAATAACAGTTCGATAAGCAGTTTTAGACTGTTACCGTAACTAAATTGACGGGAGATTGAATCGGCGAGACCGTTGTGCAAGAGTATGCTGGCAGACATCCCCAAAAAACAAAAACAAGCCCCCCGTGAAGCCATTGGATTACTTTGCCAATCTGGGAAATACGCGAAACGAAAATATGGCACTGACATACTTAAGTGGACACTACACGCTTGAGCAAGTAGGTAGCCAATTTGGGGTAAGTTACGCGACGGTTAGTCGAGCTGTAAGACAGAAAGAGCGTGGTGTGGATTGATCGCTGAATGTCAAATGTAAGGCTTGACCTCAATTAACCAGGCTTTTTGTGATGCCCTTTCATTGATTTATTAATGCGTATCAGTCACTTTGGATTTTTCCTTGTGTTTTATTGTTTGCTTTTTCGAGTCTTCCCTTTTTGTTGAATTCGTGTCTTTCTGCTCCACTTTATTGGCATTATTAGAGCCCGCGAATTTGTCGCCCCATTGTTGAGAAAAGTCTGACCAAACCTTTGGTGTGACTTGGGTGCATTGCACTAACGCGAGTGCGGCGATAAGAATATTCACAAAAGTTAAGCGAAATTGAATTTTTTTATCTCGTGTTGCTTGTTGTTCGTTTCGCTCAATTCGAATCAACTCAGCTAATAACCGAAGCTGTTCTGTGACTTCTACAGCAAATTGAGTGACCATTTGTCGATCGCGAATCGCTCGAAAAAATGGGCCAACTTCATTCGTTGATTGTTTAATCGGCTCAGCAAAATAACAGGCGGTCATAAACTCCGACCATCGTTTGAGTTCTTTTTCCGCGTTTGTTCCGTTCTGTTTGACGGCATCACCCAGCCTTTCGATAACGTCATCTAAGACACTAAGGTAGGCATGGGCAAGACAGGAGACTCTCGATACCCGCGCGGGTCTTTGAAAATACTCTTCTTCGTTAAAGTTATAAATTTTCGTTGTGTCGATAATGGCGAACCCTAAGCCATCAGCAACGAACCGCAAGTTGTTCTGACTCTCGAAAGAACTGGCGGTGAGTGCATTGCTGTTCCGTAAGAACTGAGAGGCTTTGAGCCGCATCTCTTCCAATTCACCGTTCACCCAAATCTGCCCAGATTTACGTGAGCCCGCTTTGCTACCCGCATGTTTCCGTATAATCTCTTCAGCTTGTTCTTTTGTTGAAGCTTCTTCTGCAATAAAAGACACGATTGCCATAGTTCGCATTGCTTGCTTGATGCTTTTGAAAAATCGAATGATATGCACTTCGTGGTCGCTCGAGGTGGGTAGCTTACAAATATCCATATCGTCTTGAATCGATTTTCGAAAGACCTCACGATATGGAACGAATTCCGCATTTTTTGGAGGGTTCCAGTCTGTTAGCTCGTAGATGTGTGAAGTGTAGATTTTCATTGATAAAATAAATGGAATTTTAAAAAGAAAAATGTATCATATTTGAGCCCCGAACTTAAGTTAGTCAAAAGGTATCCGATTCGAAAAGCAACGTGCCAGCATGCGAAGACGTGAAAAAAGTTGAACGTCGTTTGAGTGCGGCAGATAAGAAGGTTCTGAAGAAGCCCGATGCCTTAGATTCGTGATTACGAATAGTTGGTCGATTTCTTGACTACGGGTGCAAATGGGCCCCCATTTGTTGGTGCTAAAAAATGACTAAAACAACGATGACGCTCACCAAAGAAATTTTATGCCGCCAATCAGCTGAATTGAGTTTAGGAAGCTTGCTACCAGAAACGATGCAAGTGAGTATTTCCTCCATGATGGATCAGGGATTTTTCTCTGATAATTGCTTGGATATTTTAAGCAATGCAGATCCCAGTCATGATGATGTCTATCCGACGTTTTTAGAAATGCTAGCCTACTGCGATATTCCTGTTTTTAGTGAAAGTGATGCTGTCAGGGTGCTGGCGGAATATTGCTTGATACCGATTGCCAATGGTGAAGTTGATCCAGCAAGTGGATTACATCAACTTATGGAGAGCGTAATTTGGAATTATGGTTTCCCTAACGATCAATCTTACGCATGCGATTCACATGGATTAGCGCTTCTGTATGGAATCTACTATGCATGCGATGATCTTGACCCAGTTCATGATGCGTCAAACAAACGATGGGAAGACCGAAACGACATGATTGTTATTCATGCCAAAGCTTGGATAAAAAAACATTCGCCAGTACGACGATCGATTGAATAAAAATAAAATCAGACAGAATTAGATAAAGACACGCCCCCGATTTAAGCATTCGGGGCCGGCTCTAGGTAGTGCGATTTTGCGTAGATCTTCAATTTGAGAGAATCAGTCCACCAAATCAAGAAGTTCCAGTCTTTGTTTTGCAAGAAGATATCTTGCGCGCACATCATCAATTTGCTGTTGCGTCAATTTCTTACCATAAGTACGCAGTCCACCTTCGACATCATTATGATGAATGCCCATCGCAAGCTTCAGATATTCCAACAGCAAAGGCTGCGCATCAAGATAGGAGATGGAATTGAGCGCTTGAGAAATTTTGTTTGCCTCAGCCCATTCGCCTTTTAAGACGTGCTCTTGCATCGTAATACTTGCTTTGGGGAAGATTGTCCCTACACCGGTAATGCCGCCGCATGCGCCAGCCAGTCCCGCATGCACCGTGACGGAATCAACGCCTGCCAAGACTTTTAAATCTTTGTTCTCTACAATCAGCGTTTCGATAATTGACACATCGAGCGTCGATATTTTAAGAGCGACGACTTCAGGTAGCGCAGACAGTTTTCTAAGCAGTTCGATTGACAGTGCATGATAACCGGCAGCATCAGGATTGTTATACGGCATGATGGTGACGCCAACTTTTTTTGCAGTGGCTGCTGCAAGTGCATAGTAGGCATACATTTCTTCTTCAGAGGGAGCTTCCTTCGTTTTTGGCGGCATGACCATGACGGTATTCACACCAACCGCTGCGAGTCCTTCAATGATAGTCGCGAGCTGCTCTTTGGTTTCTGCTGCGGCGCCACTGATCAACGGGACATCGTATTCTTTAGCAACGTCAGATAGGGATTTGAGTAACGCGAGACGTTGTTCGGGAGTTAGATAGCTGTTTTCACCGAGCGTACCAGAGGCGACTAACCCGCCAAATCTGCTGCCGCCCTTACCGTGCGCTTTTAACACCAATGCGGCTTGTCTTTTTGTCTCATCAAAGTCAATTTCAAGAGTGCCGGATTCTGACTCTTTTAGCCATGTGAACACCGCTGGCATCACCGTATATCGCCAATCTTTACTATTCGTTTCCATCATATTCCCTATTATTTTAGGACTCACGCAAAACAGACGCTAGCGTTGTTGTTGTCGCCTCGCCGAACAAATGTACTGTCTTCGGCGACACGCCTAGCTAGCGCAATTTTGCGTAAGCCCTACATTTAAAAACATTACATATAAATTCCACCAAATAGGTCATAACAGTTAAACACGTTCTGTAAAACTGGAGGCTTATTGGTTGCGCTATCACAGTGCTAAAGTTAAGGCTCTAAGCCCATCACATGTCAAAACTTGCTAAACATCGGTTGATCTTAGAGTGCATATTGTCTTTGCTATCGCGATCGTACTTTTAACTTTTAAATCAGCACAGCCGGAATAACAGACATCCACTCATCATATTTGCTTTCGCCTAAAAACATAGGAAATTCATGCAAAGCAATGAGCACATAAACTAAGTATACTGTTAATATATTAGCGCACATAGTTGAAATATTCAAGCCAATCGCCTGTTGATTGAAACAAACCCAGCAACTGTGTCTAATCGAATGAGATGTCGAAATGGCTCCAATACCCAATGTGTGGATGTTGAAGCCTGTTTATCCGACATGGTGGTGTTTGTTCTTTATTACTGAGGTGTAGTCGATTTCAGTGCCAAGACTTTGTCCGCACGCAAGCCAAACATGGGTTGTAGTACTGGCACGCGGCGCACCATTTCAAATACCGCAAAGCTGCTCGTAATCGTTAGTACGATTAACACTATCGCTTCAATACCCGGCGCTAACGAAGCTGGTTTAAGTACATAGGCGAATACCACGATGAAAGTCTGATGCAAAATATATAGCGGGAAAACCGCTTGCGTTAGATAGCGTCGTTTCGGGCTATCAAACTGAAGGTGCTTATGCGCGAAGCCACATGCTGCGCCAATCGCACTCCACTGGCATAGTGAGTAAATCAAGTGAAACAGCTTGCTCCAAAACGGAAACGGTGTGGCTGGCCATCTATCGTCAGGCCAAGCGTCGAAGACCAGCACCAAAGCCCAGCAAGCGAGTGCTGTGCCAAGCAAAGTCCACCGCGCGGCATCCAAGCGTTGCCAGAATTCAGTTTGGCGCGCTAACAAAGCACCGAGCAAAAACAAGCTAAATGAATTGGCATGATTAAACCAATCGTTGACTAAGTCGTGCGTCGTCGGAAACCGATTCGCTAATAAAATACGGATCAACGCAAGTAGCAGTGTCGGTAACACGATCAACTTCCAACCGTTTAGATGTTTAGCTAAGAAATTGCCGACTGACTCAAAATGCTTGCCAAGGCTGAGGGCGATTCCAGCCAATAATAAGGAGTAAATCCAAAGGTAAGGTACAAACCACAGATGGTTCCAAGTCGGAAGATCGAGGCAGCCATCCTTATCGCAAAAACCGTGATAAGCCTGTGGATACAGTTTCATAAAATCGAAGTAGTTTCCCTGATAGCCGACTTGCTCAACTGCTTCAACAAAGGCTTGAGGCGGCGTTACGACCAACATGCCGAAGACGAGTGGGATTAAGAGTCGCGCACTGCGTTGACGGATAAAACCACCAACGCTGAGTTTATTGAGCATCCAGCTCGATGCGACACCCGACACCAAGAACAATAAGCCGAGCCGCCACGGTGCAGAAAGCTTCATCAAGGGCTCAATCGCATTGCTAGCGTAGACACTCTTCACGTGCCAATCCCAGGTGACGTAATACATCCCCACGTGATAAAAAATAAGAACAAAAAAAGCGAAAATGCGTACCCAGTCCAGAAAGAACTGGCGGCTGCTGTCATGGTGATTTGTGTGCATGGTATGCGACCTGATAGTGATAACAGGATGCAGACTAATCGCGAATAAATGGAGACGCTAGCGAGATGGGGCGAATTGGATTATGGCTGGGGCGAGTTGGATTATCAGCGTATTTACTCGGTACAGAGTTTATAGCTTTTCCATCACCGAAGCGCGAAACTGGCGGCTACACGGAACCCGAGCGCCGCCACGCAAGACGAGTTCGCAATCGCCTTTTTCGAGTGCGACGACGGTTTCGATGTAATCGGTTTGTACCGCCGCACGCCGATGGCAGCGCACGAAAGCCTCGCCTAACTGTTCAAGTAATCCGGTCAAGGTTTGGCGCAGAAGTAGGTGGGCATCCAGCGTGTGCAAGATCACATAATTATCGGCGGTTTCTATCCATTGAATCTGTTCGACCTTAACCACTCTCGTCTTGCCGCGTTCACTCACTAAAAGCTGGCGGACTGGTAGACCTGATGCTGGGCTTGAACTTGTTGCTTTGGTTGCTGAGTTTTCTGTGGTTACTTTCTGTGCCAACATGCGTTCACGCACTCGCTCCAGCGCACGAAGCAGACGCCTTTGGTCGTAGGGCTTAAGCAGATAGTCAATCGCATTCGTATCAAAAGCACGAATGGCATATTGGTCGTAAGCGGTGACGAATACGATCAGTGGTGCAGGTGTGGGTAAAGAAGCCGCTAGCTCGATCCCGCTTACCTCTGGCATTTGAATATCAAGAAACACGACATCGGGTGTTTCTGCGGCGATCAGATCAAGTGCCTCGATGCCATCGCGCGCTTCGCTTATATTGAGAATATCCGACTCCTGTGCCAATAAGCGGCGCAGCTTGTCGCGTGCAGGCCTCTCGTCATCTACGATCAATACACGCATGGCAAACTCACTTCTGCTTGTACCCCAGCTGGTGACAATTGCATTAGGCTAAAGCTAGCGTGATCAAGATGCAGAGCTTCAAGCCGCGCCCGCAAATTGACGATGCCAATGCCGTTTCCACTTGGCCCTAAACTACCGCTATCGTCTTCCACCCTGAGCACTAATTGGCCTTGTAATAACGCGGCACTCACCTTGATGCGCGTCATGTGACGACGCGACTCCACCGTGTGCTTAAATACATTTTCAATCAATGGTTGCAAGCTCATCACCGGCACTTTACACGCCAAGCTTGCTTCATCGATGTCCCATTCGATTTCTACCCGATCAACAAAGCGCTCGGTCATTAAGGCCGCATAAGCCCGCGCCAGTCGCAGTTCGCTAGCGAGTGTTATTTCATACTGCTCACTCAAATCAAGACTGGCGCGCAACATATCCGCTAACTGCTGCAAAACGGCATCGGCGCGTGTCACATCCGTTTGCATGAGCGACGATATGGTGTTGAGCGCATTGAATAGAAAATGTGGCTGCATCTGCTGCGTGAGTCGGAACAGCTGTGCCTGTTTCAATAGCTGCTTGGCCTGTTCAGCACGTGCTCTCTCGTCCAACATTTTTTGAAACGACAATACGCCAAAGCGTGTGACGATGAAGATGGCAAAGAACAGCGCTACTTTGATCGACTCATATAAGAATAGCTGCGGCCAAGCTTGGTGCGTATAGGTTTCGCCCATCAGCGCATACACGCCATGGCGGATACCAAATGCCATCGGAACAAACAACAGTGAGTTGAATGGTATCCAAATCAATTGCAGTCGAAACCAAAGCCATGGGCTTGCCAGTAGATGATCATGCCGGCGCATTAAGTGCAATTGCACCAGCATCAAAAAGGTCGCCGATACCGCCGACGACAATTCCCATAGCACTGGCTGCCAAATCGCTGTCCCACCATCTCGAACAAAATCTTGCACCGCCGTGACGACCAGCAATGCCCAGAACAACAGCCAAGCGGCGATTACAATACGTGTGGTGCGGGTGATAGTCACGATGAAGGTGGAGAAGAAAAATCCTATTTTTACGTATTTGTGCAGCCTTGTCAGCAACTAAAGTGAAGTGGAGGCAAAGTCTTCGCGGTAGAAGCACAGAGGCGCACTTAGACTATGGCTTCACATTTCACATTCATCCACGAGCGCCCAACATTTATCTGTAAATAAATTAGACGGAGAATGCGATGTCGAAGTTCTTCGCATGGCGTTAGCTGATATTCTGCTAACCAAGAATTTAGGGATTGCTGTCTAGGAAGCAGATCGTATCGCGACCTTTGGCTTTGGCTTGGTACATCGCTTGATCGGCCAATTTGACGATGTCGATGTCATTGTTGTGCAGGTGGCGTAGCAGGACGACGCCGATGCTGGCAGTGCAGTGGTGTTGAACGCTGGTTTGTTTGTGTGCGTTTGGAATGTCGATTTGATAGGGCATGGATAAGGACGCCCGAATTTTTTCTGCGATGTTGCAAGCTAGCTGTTCGGCCTGCGTCTGCTCAGTTTCTAATTCGCTGAAGATCACCACAAATTCATCACCACCAAAGCGGGCGACGGTATCGACTTCGCGTACGCAAAGACTGATGCGTTGTGCGACTTCTTGCAGCAGTAAATCGCCCGCGTTATGACCATGTTCATCATTGAGTGGTTTGAAATTATCGAGGTCGATGAACAACACAGCGGCAAAGCAATGGTGACGTCTGCAAGCGGCCTTGGTTTGTTCTAACCTATCGTCGAGCAAGCTGCGATTCGGCAGACCAGTGAGCGCATCATGGAAGGCCATATGCTGCATTTTCAATTCTATTCGTTTGCGCTCGATGGCAATGCTGGCAAGTTGTGCTGATTGTTCAATGATGTAGACATCCAAATCAGCGAGTGCATTTTTTTTTCGGTGGTAGATGGCAAAACTTCCCAATATTTGCAATTCGGACGAGAGTATTGGTTGCGACCAACATGAGCCCAAACCCGCTTGCGCTGCGAGCTCGGCATACGGCGCCCAATAAGGATGGCTGGCGATATCGTCCACCACCACCCGCTGACCTAAAAATGCCGCAGTTCCACATGAGCCTACGCCCACACCGATGGCGACGCCATTGATGGCTTGGTTGTAGAAGCTAGGCAAACTAGGGGCGACGCCATCGACCAGATGTTTACCTTCTTTATCGAGCAACAAAATGCTACACATGATGTCGGTATGTAGCTGCTCAACCCCGCGTACGATGGCTTCTAACACGCTGGGCAAAGGGATATTTTTCGCCAGTAATTCCAAGGTGGAACTGCGAAACTTTTCGTATTTTTCTAGCTGTTTGCGTTTGGTGATGTCGTGCGAAATACCTAAAATACCAATGAGTTTGCCATCGGAATTGTGCAAAGGTGTTTTGCTAGTTTCGACTAGTTCGCGGTGTCCGTCATGGGCAAAGCTAATCCATTCTTCGTTAATGTTTAGGCCGCCCTTTTGCATGGCTAACAGATCATTAGCGCGGAATGAATCAGCCATTTCTTTGCTGACAAAATCATAGTCGGTATGACCAATGATGTCTTTTTCCAAGGCACCAAAAAATTGTTCAAAACGCTCGTTACAGACAAGATAAACCCCATCGGCATCTTTCAGCCAAATCAGTGCGGGAAGTGCTTGAAGAATGGCGCGCAGATTATCTTCTGTGAAATTCGCCAGCGAGAGCATTTGTTGGTTCATACATGTCCAGACTGATTATTCTTGTCCATTGTTGATGATGAATTAAAAAAAACAATCTAATCACGATTTAATTGAATTATTGAATGAGGATTCGCTCAATGATTGCTTTCTATCTTAATCCTATAACTCTCTAAGAGAGAGAAATATCGCAAAAAATAGACACATAGCAGACATATTGTTATGTTGGTGTAGAAATTTCTAGCGACAAAATTAAGTGTTGAGTATGTGGATGCCAACATCAAAAAACAAAGTCCGCACCCCTCTTGGCTTCGAACTTCAATTTCCCGTTTCTTACTCAGAACTCCGCACTAGGAAATAAGCAACTGCAATGAAAACTTGACTCCTGTATTTATCTGTATATACTTGATATGCTCAGTTAGACACGGAACCCCAACAAGGCACGGAACCCCAACAAGGCTGCAGATAATGACAACAGATAAACTTTTTCTCTCCAATCACGACAGTACGCCGATGTACGAACAGATCATGGAACAGATCACGACCAAGGTGATGGCCGGTGATTGGCGGCCAGGTCAATCTCTGCCCTCGATACGTGAGCTGGCTAGCGCGAGTAGCGTGAGTGTGATCACGGTGAAACGTGCCTATCTCGAACTAGAACGGGCGGGCGTGATCGTCACTCGGCAAGGTAAAGGTTCCTTCGTCGCCGAAACTCAAGATCTCGCTAAACAGCTGGTGCGGGAAGAGTTTGATACGCACCTCATGGGCATGGTCGGTGCTGCACACAAATTGGGTATGGATGGCAAAGAAGTGGCTGAGCATGTGAGTGCTGCCATGACCGCAATTGCCGCAGCTTCATCATCTAGCAAAGCAGCGAATGCAAACACCACCACCACTTCTTTGACAAGGACCATCAAATGAATTTGCCAACCGATCTCGCTATTTCATTGCGCGCGGTGGAAAAAACCTACGCTGACTTTGTGCTGCACCCGCTCGATTTGGAATTGCCCACGGGGCAAATCATGGGCTTGGTGGGCGCCAATGGTGCGGGTAAATCGACCATTATGCGTATCCTCATGGGCCTGATTCGCGCCGATGCGGGTGAAGTCGACGTTTGTGGCCATCGCTTGCCTGAAGCGCAGGTGGCAGCGAAACGCGATGTGGGTTATGCCTCTGAGGACATGCGCTTATACAAAACGCAGACGCTGCGTTGGCATATGGACTTTATCCAAGGGATTTTTCCGGAGTGGGATGAAACCTACGCTGCGCAATTGCTCAAACGTTTTGATCTGAAGTCGCAACAGAAGTTAGGTGGTTTCTCTCACGGACAACGAGTGAAAGCCGCTTTGCTCTTGATCCTGGCACGCCGCCCTAAGCTCTTGCTACTCGATGAGCCCACCACGGGTTTAGACCCTGTCGCGCGGGCAGAAGTGCTGGAAGCCTTGGCCGATGTATTGCGGGACGAGTCACGCAGTGTGTTGTTCTCATCGCATAACACGGTCGATGTCGAACAGCTTTCCGATTCCATTAGCTTCATTCACAAAGGCAAACTGGTGGCATCCGAAGATAAAGAAAGCTTCTTATCGAGTTGGCGCCGCATTATTTGTCATGGACCTTGGCAAGATGGCTTGAAAGACATCCCCGAAGTAATCAGTGCGCGCAATAACGGGTCCATCATTGAACTCAAGGTGCGCAATGCGGGTGATGTATTCGAAACGCGTTTGGCACAAATGAATCTGACGGTGAAGGCAGTCGAACCCATGAACTTAGAAGACATATTCGTGACCAGCGTTCGCGCGGGAGATAAATCATGAGCACACTAACGCAAAACAATACCAGCGAAACGCAGCAAACAAGGCATATGATTAAAAGGCTGATACTCAAAGAGTTTCACATGTATCAGAAGCAGTTTGCCGCTTATGTGATTGGGCTACTGATTGGTTTGACGCTGATCGGCATGGCAAAGACCTGGGCATTTTATGCAGGCGGCATGATCTTGCTGGTGCTCTTGATTTGTGTCGGTGGCTTTGCGATTCAGAGCTCACTACTCAATGAGCGCAGGGAGCATACTTTGTCTTTCATGATGAGCTTGCCTTTGACGCCGATGACATTCTTTTGGAGCAAAGTCTTCGCCAACTTGGTGCTGTATCTCGTACCATTTACGATTGTGTTGGCAGGGACGGCATTCTTAGTGTTGTTCACGCCTTTGCCCGACGGTATTTTGATTTGGTCATTTTTGATTTACTGTTTCTTGGCGACGAACTTTTTCATTTCACTGAGCGCGGCCTTGGTGTTGGAATCAGAGGGGTGGAACATCTTCGTACAAATTGCGGTCTCGACTTTCGTTGGCCCATTTATGGTCTTTATCGGCACCATTGACGCCATCGGCAAGAAGATTCAATCGAATGAGGTCGTGTTGAGCCCAGAAGCTTTAGGTCTTTTTGCTTTGGAATTGACCGTGATGCTGTTGGCGCTTGCTTTCGCCCGTGCCGTGTATCGTCGCAAGGATTCCTTTCTATGAACACTGCGGCGCAGAGGCCAGAAGTGCATACACGTTTACACTACATGGACAATCTGCGCGCCTTAGCGATGTTGACGGGTGTGGTGTTTCATGCGGCTCTCGCCTATAGCGTCTTGGCACATCCATTCTGGCCAACTGCGGACAAAGGGCAATCGCTCATCGTCGATGCCTTTGCTTGGTTTGTTCATCTATTTCGCATGCCTTTGTTCTTTGTGGTGGCGGGTTTCTTCGCAGCTCTGTTAGTGCAAAAACGCGGCATAGGTGGCATGCTAAAGAACCGTTTCATGCGCATCGTCTTGCCCTTGATAGCGTTCTGGCCACTCGTCTACTTCTCGATGAGCTGGCTGATTCGAACCGCGATAACAGAAGTAGAGCATTTATCGCCCTTACTGCAAATGATTAAGCCTTGGCTGGCAAATCCTCAAGCGCCATCCGCACCACCGACACTGGTACACCTTTGGTTCTTAGCCTACATGATGTGTTTTTGCATCCTCGTTTGGGTGGCATCCACACTGGAGTTGCACAAACATTTCGCTCGATTAGACCGTGCGCTAAGCGCGTGGACACCAATGAAGACGGTCGGCCTTGTACCGCTGCTTTTGATGCCCGCACTGTTCGATGTGCCAGCACCTTTCCCCGCACCGGAAAGCTTCTTCCCGCAATGGTGGGCGATTCTTTTTTACGGCACGTATTTCCTGATCGGTTTTCGTCTGTTTCATCAAGGACAGTGGCTAGAACAGCTCAGCCCGTTCGCGCCACGATTACTGTTGATATCGCTATTAGCCTACGCGCTGTTTCTCTACCTTCTGCAAACCAATGGCATGGCAAAACCAGATCTACTCCTGCAAGCAGTTCTGGTGCTACTACAAGCTTACATCGGATATTGGATGACACTGGTGTGCATCATCTTCGGCCAACGCTGGCTCGACAAACCACGAGGCGCTCTGCGTTATATCGCTGATGCCTCGTATTGGGTCTACCTCGTTCACTTGCCATTGATCTTTGTCATCCAAATTCCCTTAATGGATGTGAACTTGCATTGGGGTGTGAAGCTCAGCCTTTCACTCTGCGCGACCTTGGGCATCGCATTTCTCACTTATCACCTGTTCGTACGTAGTCATTTGCTGGGAAAATTTTTAAACGGCAATAATTTAAGCTCTAAGACAGCATAAATCCCCAGCACGAACAAACGTCACTCGTAAAGTCATGGTATTCGGAGCTGGGGTTTGCTATTACTACTGTGTTGGTTGCATATAAGCTAGCGTCGAGTCATGAAACCGCCTGTTGGTTCAAAAAAGAAAGCTTGCTATAATCCAAACCGAAGTCCACAGCGACTTCAATTCCCTCTCTCTCATAATAACGATAAAAAGGAGCTCATCATGAATGCAATCAACCTGTTCCCACTACACGCTTTTTTTATTAGCGGGTTGCGTCAGGCTTAAGCGTATTTCTTTTACCTCTTCAATCTGAATAGTCAGATTCAGCAGATTTTTAGCTAAATAGATTTACGATCAACACGTCCTGGCGACGACCTGCACTTTTACAGGTTGAAACCGAATGGGCAATTCCTCATTACAAATCATCGCAGAAAATGTTTCTGTGATCGCCTCACCAAAAACATGGATTGAAGGAGGCGCAATCCAACAATTACAAACAACAGCAAAACTGCCTGGCATGCACAGGGTGGTTGGTATGCCGGATTTACATCCGGGGCGCGGCTATCCTGTGGGCGCGGCTTTCTTTTCGACTGGCCGCTTCTATCCCGCATTGATTGGTGGCGACATCGGTTGCGGTATGCGCTTGCTAAAAACCGATCTCTCGATTGCTAAGATCTCGCTAGATAAATTAGTGAAACGTTTGGGCAACATCGATGCTCCTTTGATAGAGCAAAATGATGTTTGGCGCGAGCGCGTGCGCTTTTTTCAACTGCAAGATAGTGGTTTTGAACAAAGCTTGGGTACGATAGGCGGTGGCAATCATTTTGCCGAGTTACAGCAAATCATCGAAGTGTTTGATCAAGACATTTTTTCTGCGCATGGATTAGATCGCAAACAAGTGATGTTGTTGGTGCATAGCGGCTCACGCGGTTTGGGTGGGCACATTTTGCGCAAACATATTGATCAGTTTGGGCATCTCGGGCTCGCTGAAGACAACACCGCCGCAATCGTCTATTGGCAGCAACATCAGCAGGCTTTAGATTTTGCGTTGTGTAATCGACGTTTAATCGCTGAGCGTATTTGCGCGAATTTGGCGACGGATGCTGAAACCGTACTAGACATTCATCATAATTTCTTGAGTGAAGTTAGCATCGATGGCGTGCGTGGCTTCTTGCACAGAAAAGGCGCCGCGCCTGCGGACGAGGGTTTGATTGTGATCCCAGGTTCACGTGGTGATTACTCTTTTGTAGTACAAGCTGTACGCGGCGAAATGGCAAGCCAGAGTCTATTTTCCTTAGCGCATGGCGCTGGGCGAAAGTGGATGCGTAGCGAATGTGAAGCGCGTCTCAAGCAACGTTACACGGCTGCGCAATTAAGCAGAACCGCGCTCGATAGTCGGGTGGTATGCCACGACAAAGGCTTGATCTTTGAAGAAGCCCCCGAGGCCTATAAACCTATCGACAGTGTGATTACATCGCTACAAGAAGCAGGTTTAATCAAGGTGGTTGCCAAGCTCAAGCCTTTGATCAGTTATAAAACTTCAGGAAGGTGCTGCGTATGATCTTAGTACAAATCAGCGCTGGACAAGGGCCAGAAGAATGTTGTCTAGGCGTGGCGAAGGTTTGGCAAACCTTGCAAGCTGAGGCGAAGCGCCATGCTTGTCGTCTAGAGTTAATTGAGAGCGTTAGTGCTGCGCGCGCATCCAATTATAAATCTTTGTTGTTGAGTCTCGAGGGTGAAAATGAAAATTCATCAACCGCATGGATACAAGAGTGGCAGGGCAGCCTACAGTGGATTTGCGAAAGCCCTTATCGCTTACGATATCCGCGCAAAAATTGGTTCATCGGTTTGCGCTTGTTTCAAAATGACGAGTGCACCGCTGATGACACCATCAAATTCCAAGCATGTCGCGCCAGCGGCCCGGGCGGGCAACACGTCAACAAGACCGATAGCGCAATTCGTGCCACGCATTTGGCAAGTGGAATCAGTGTGAAGGTACAAACCGAGCGTAGCCAATATGCGAATAAAAAATTGGCACAGCTTTTGATTGCGCAAAAATTAGCAGAGCGTGACGAGCAGCGAGCGCTCCAACAAAATCGTGATCGGCGATTGAGTCATTTCGAATTAGAACGTGGCGGTGCGGGTTTGGTGTTTGTGGGTCTTGAGTTTAAGCGTCGGTGATGTTTTGAAATCGATAGTTGCCTTAATCGCTTGTGTAAGTAAGGCGTATTTAATTTCACAGCAGTTAAATAGCAGGTGTGAATGTCTTAGTCATTCGCACCGCTGCTCTATTTCATAATGAATTAGAGCATCGTAGGTGATGCCGCTATGCCACATCGGTAAGCGGTATTGCTCATCAGCGTTAATCTTCTTTTCTATTTTTGATTGGGGCGTTGTTAGCACGACCTTTTGATGCCTGGCGGTGCGATGTAATAGCCTTTGACGGCACGTGAAGTACATGGATTACCCGATGTGAATAGATTGACATGGATACGAAAGATGATCGATACATCCTGTTTTCCCACCTCCCATCGCACTTGAAATTCGAGTCATGGGTCTCCTAGGCGTTTGATGTTGCTTACCAAGCTCTAGCTCTTCACGTAGAGCTTAAAGTAAAATTGACCTTTGAGGCTGCTGTCGATGTCCAACTTTGGAGAAAGCAAACCGCGTATGAAAATGTCAGTTCGTTTAAAGTTTTGGTCGGTAATCCTTTTCGTCATCGTTGTCGGGTTGTTGATTGGTAGTTTGTTCGCTGCAAGCGATCATATGCCATACGTATTTTTTGGGTGGATCTTAATCGGCAATGTTTTAGCGTTCCGCGTTCGATGTCCAAATTGTGGTACCTCTGTTTCCTATCAAGGGAAAAGAACTGCAAATGGAACTTACTATGCTGGTTCTGTGAACCGACAATGCATGAAATGTGGGTGTGATTTTACAAAGGCGTATTGCGATTGATACGAACAATGCGATGATAAAGCCTTGCTGTGACACGTACTATGCGGAGATGCGTTGCATCCGCCTGAAGTTCGAGAGTTGAGCTTAGTCACAATGTCACAATCTACTCAAAGCGGGCTGCGCCATTCTTGGTCGAGCCAGTCATACATCATGAGTGCGTAAGAGGCTGCGAAGAGTATCTTTTTCGCGTTTGTATCATTGCTTTTTTCTATCCAGATTTTTGGTGTTTGTCCTTCAAACGACATCGCTGCTACATGCGCATTGTCTTTGTAAAAATGCAGACCGGATGTGGCGGCAACGGCGAATGGCAAGTTGCGCCATTCGCCATCGACTAAGAATTGGCGTCCTTTTTCATGTTCGATCAGGTAGAAGTCGTTTGCACTCTCGGAAATAGGGCGCCCTAATTCTATACTTGGTACTTGACTGCCTTCGGCGTCAAGACCGAGTTGCCAGACTTGATCCTGCAAGATCAGCTCGCAGCGTAAGAAGCTGTAGAGCCGATCGCGTTCTGTCGTAGTAGTATTTCTATCCCTGCCTTGGCGGTCACGCTTCTGTTGTTCTACATGGGCGACATCATCTAGTTGATAGAGTTGGCATTGCACATCGACTGGTTCTGGAATTAGCGTAGAGCTTACCGCGGTAAGCACTTGAAAGCGATATGCACGTTCGCTGGCGAGTTTGTACTGTTGCCGTATCGTTGAACGCATCCCTAAGACTTCATTCCACAAAAAGCGGGTAAAGCGATCTGCCCCGGTTAGTTGTAAGCCACTGATTCCGCTACTTGAAAAAAGTTGTTCACTGCGTTCAGATTTTTCGCGTGAAATATGCATTGCTCGCACCAAAAATTGCGGCGTGTTTTGTTCGAAGTGCTGGTCTTTATATTGTGCGATGGGCTTGCGTATGATGATCATTTCCGCTCGTTGTTCAAAGTCTGCTGGCAGCGGTATGCGTTGATCTTGTACGGTTTGGCAAGCGCTCAAGCTCAATCCTGTCAATGCGAGGGCGAATAGAGTGAATGCACGTGGTGGTTTGATAGTGAATAAGAACATAAGTATCTCGGTCAAAAGTATCGGCCTGTAAAGACAGCTAGTGTAAGAAGCCTGCATCAGCACCACAATTTTTAGCATAAAAGTACTAGCTCTTGCGACCAGCCAGTGCACTCCGCCGCCAGTCGCTTGCTACCCAACAAAGAAAAGGAGAAGGAAAGTTTCGATTAGATACCACCTCGTAGAATGTGATTTCAGGCGTACTAAAACTTTTTTGATCGCTGTACAAGCTTCGCACATCATTTCTTCGAAACTGTCGACTGAAAATATGCTAATACGATATGGCCTCGCCTTTTAGCATTCACTAATAATTCAATAGTAAAAACCATGATGCCGATAGCATTGCCAGTCAGCCAATTGGGTGCTGTCATTGTTCCTATGAATCGACCCTAGCGTGCTCCTTTACCAAGCTTCATCGCATTACGCATAAGTTTTAAAAAGCTCGGACATTCAAAATGACTGCTTGCTGGGCATACGGCGGCATGGCGCAGGCTCTTAGCGATAGCTTGTAGCTGGCGAACTTGGCGGTCGATTTCTGCTGCTTTGTTGGCGAGCATATCGCGTTTTAGCTGTTGTTTTCCTTGTGTTGCCGGCCCTAATAGATTTTTGATATCCGCCAGCGAAAAGCCGGCAGACTGAGCCAATATGATAAATCCGATGGTCTCAAGAACCTCGGGCGCGTATTGACGTCGCAGACCTTTGCGACTGTGACTGGTGATTAGACCGAGTTCTTCGTAATAACGCAAACGTGAGGCGGGGATGCTAGTTTGTTTGACCACTTCGGCTATGTCCATCGTCTTACTCCAAAAAAATCCTTGACTTCAAGTGTACTTGAACTTGTATGCTAATGTCTTCAATCGATGAGACTCGTGCGCAACTTGCTGTGCGTACAGGGTTCTCTTAATCAAACTTAGCGAGGATGATATGGATGCACAATTTTGGCACGACAAATGGCAACGCCGCGAGATTGGGTTTCATCGCGAGCAGATCAATCCGTATTTGCCCGCGTATTTTCCGACCCTCGGCTTGCAAGCTGGGCAAACTGTGTTCTTGCCCTTGTGTGGTAAGACTAGAGATGTCAGTTACTTCTTGCAGCTTGGATTGCAGCTTGTTGGTGTGGAATTGAGCGAAGTCGCGGTTCAAGAATTATTTGCAGACCTTGGCGTGCAGCCTGAGATCAGCGATGTACTAGGTATGCGCTGCTATCAAACGACCCAGTTACGTATTTTTGTGGGCGATTTTTTTGAGCTTACGGCAGAACACCTAGGTCGCATTGATGCAATCTATGATCGCGCAGCCTTAGTCGCCTTGCCACTGACGATGCGCCAAGCTTACACCAAGCATTTGTTAGACCTTAGTGACAACGCGCCGCAATTACTAATCACCTATGAGTACGATCAAAACGTCGTTGACGGACCACCATTTTCGATTTCCCGATCGGAAGTAGAACAACACTACGCAGGCGCTTATGCGATTGAGGTCTTGCATACCGCTGAGGTAGAAGGCGGTATGAAAGGAAAAACATCCGCGACCGAAGCTGTGTATTGTTTGCGTAGCAAAGAATGATTTTAGCGCGAGATAATTTGCGGCTCAGTCGATCATATATTGCGGCTTATATTGATCTTCTAATTTGAAAACAACTCAAATTGGCTCTCGATATTTGTGCTCTAAAATTAACTTAGCATTTGCGTGACTTATGTGTTTGCAGAATGGTTTATCTTCATAATTTGAGACAAACATAAAATATTCGCCATGAGCGTTTCGGGCATAGCATGTGAGAGAGTACGACATAATCCAGCCTTCATTGTTAACAATATCTTCGCTCGATTTGATGATCTCTGCTTCTGAGCCAATAAGAATGAATTCAAGTGTCGAAGAATGTGTACGATATTCCATAAACTGCTTTAACGCCTGTGCTCGATAGGTATCTTGAGAAATTGAATCAGCGATCCTGTTAAGTGAAATAGAGATTGCCCAAACACAAAGTACGATTACGATTGCGGTATAAATAAAGTTCATGCGGTACAAAGAATATGAAGGTATTTTCACATGGGTCATGCGCTTTTTATGTGAGTGTTGTTCTTTACGAACTTGGTTTATGTGTGGAACATATAGTAAGCATCTAACTCGGATTGCAGTGAAAGAGAAAGTTATGGTAAAAATCATTTATCATACTTGATATTAAATTAGTAAAAACAATAGAATAGTAATTGCTTATTTTTCATTTTGCACGACTTTATAACTGTCGCGCGCAGATAGAGAGCGAGTTCAAGTATGAGTTCAGCCGTACCTATGCAGCATGCACATTCCGAGGCAACACAACCTGCACACGCCCGAGTTGAACAAGCATCGGCTTACGATGCGCCACCTGTGTTTGTTGATCAGCGATCACAAGCGATTAGCCAGCGTAGGCTACAAGATATCGTTAACAATAGTTCGCAAACCCGACAGCTTAAACTGTCTGATCAACTGGCGCAAAATAGTATACGTAGCACGCAATTGAGAACTATGAGCGCTATGACCGATGTGCCCGTACTGCAAAAGATGGAAGATGAAGAGGCAATTCAAGCGCAGACGCAGGATTTGATGGCGCAGCGCCGCGAGGTAGAAACCACATCCCCACAGCCCAATAACACAGGTCTTCCTGATAATTTGAAATCGGGTATTGAATCTTTATCAGGCATGAGCATGGATCATGTGAAGGTGCACTATAACTCTGCACAACCAGCCCAATTGAATGCGCATGCTTATGCACAAGGTAGTGAGATTCATGTCGCACCTGGACAAGAGCAGCATTTGCCGCACGAGGCTTGGCATGTGGTACAGCAGGCGCAGGGACGCGTTAAGCCTACGATGCAGATGAAGGCTGGTGCACCAGTGAATGATGATGCGGGTTTGGAAACCGAGGCGGATGTGATGGGGGCAAAAGCCTTAGGGCTTGGCTCAGTGCAAAGGAAAAAGAGCGCTGGGGTTCTGACGCAAGCAAAAAGCTCGTCGGCTTTAGATTCTTGGAAGAATACGGTAGTAACTGAGTCGGTGATGCAGCGTAAATCGAAGTTTAAGTCTAACTCACCTCGCGAGCTAAACGCGGCAACACCGCTAGCCTCTCTCCACGCCGCATTTCAGGGATTTTTCAAAAGTGCAGGCTTGAGCGAGAGCTACACCTTTCATAGCTTGCAGAAAATTTTGCCAAATGACTCCACTTATTCTGGCTCGTTTTCTCGAGCGGGAGAGGTGGTCGCCTCAATCGACCCAAAATCGAGTTCTAAGGCGGACTCAAAAAATCGAGACAATTCAGTGATCGGTCCATACGGTCATTTTGGAGTGATGGAGCGCGCCATTTTCAATCGACAGAATCTAGGTAATACCTATGATGGGGGCCATCTTGTCGAGCATACTTTGATGGAAGGGCAAACAGCCGATGTACATGGCAATCTCGCTCCGCAAGAGAACAAAAATTTCAATCAGGGCTTGATGCGCGGTTGGGAAAGTGTGCCAGAGCATTTGATGTCACATGGTCATAAGTTCGATTATTCCGTCAAGGTTGAATATCAGGGTGATGATTATGTCCGCACAGGTGAGCAACTTGTTGATGCGGGTGTCATCAATCGTGCGATCTTGAATATGCTCCCCACGAAAGGAAATCAAACGGCTACTGATCTAAAGAACACTAGTGTTACCTTTAGACGTTGGGTGCCAACATTTTGGACTGGAACGGTTGATAAAGGTGGTACAAAGAATATTCCATTGCTCGCCTTTAATAAGGGCGCACATTTTCATAATTTGCAGTCATCGAAGCAAACCGCTCAAGACCTTGTAATTGAACCAAATAGTAGTGCTCAACATACACGGCCAGGAATTAAACGCACAAATTCAGGATTTCTTGCAGGGTATTTTGAAACTGCGACGACATTCGGTGGAACCATGATTCATATGGGACAGCAGCCATCATTTAGTGGCTTTATGTTCCAACCAGAACCGCAAGATCTCCGTGATCAGCCCACCGCCACCACGACACCAAAAGGAATGACACCGTCTGTGTTACCGACAACCAATACCAAAGTGAACTTATTACCGGTGTCGATTCGTATCGGGCGGATGTTCGACGACCTTATGAATGTGGAGCGAAAAAAAGGTAGTGGCGGACCTGTTAGAAGCAGAAATAAATCTGACGGTCCTGTCGATAAAGCCGCTAAAGAGGAATCAAAAGACTATTTGATACTTCGGGGTAACGGTGGGGGGCCGCTTGCAACCAGAGCATTCTTATCAAATCCAGCGAAAGGCGCATCGTTTGTCGCAGCGGTTCAAAATCATATGACTAGTTCGGGCAGTAAAACTAAAGCCGATTTTGCTGACGTGGTAAGAGCGACAAACTTACCAGTCAAAGAAAAGAATAAAATGCTCAGTTTGGAATTGGACCCCAACCTGAAACTGTGAGGTGCCCAATCCCAAACCCTTAAACTTCACCGCCTGAGTCATTTAAGCAATAGTAAAAGGTCTTGCTGTGTTAGGACAATTAACTTGGTTGCAGTAAGGCTGATGATTTTAGGTTTCTGCGAATTTGAGGAGTTACGCCTATTTACAAAAACATCCCGCCAGAAGCTTCAATACGTTGACCGTTAATCCATTGAGTATCTCGTACCAACAAAGCCGCAGCGACAGCGCCAATATCGTCTGGTAAGCCAGCGCGTCCTAAGGCTGTTTGATTGGCAACGAACTGATTGAGTTGAGCGTTATCTCGTACTGCGCCGTGACCAAAGTCGGTTTCGATAGCACCAGGTGCCAGCACATTGACGCTGATGCCTCGATCACCAAGTTCTTTTGCCCAATAGCGTGTTAGTACTTCAACTGCGCCTTTCATGGCGGCATATGCGCTGTAGCCGGGTAAAGAGAAGCGGGTTAAACCTGACGACACATTTAAGATGCGACCACCATCTTCGATGAGAGGTAGCAATTGTTGGGTGAGAAAGAACACGCCTTTCAAATGTACATTCATCAGTAGATTAAATTGCTCCTCGCTGAATTCAGCAAACGGTTGGTGCGCACCTATACCCGCATTATTGAGTAACATCGTAAATCGATTGGTATGCCAATGCGTAGTTAATGCCTCACTTAGACTTTGTATAAAACTAGGAAAGCTGGCGATATTGCCAACGTCCAGTTGTATAGCAACTGCTTTACGTCCTAGTTGCTGGATCTCTTGCACCAGCGCTTGAGCCGCATCTTTTTGTTGTTGGTAGGTGAGTACAATATCGACACCATGTCTTGCCAGATGCAGTGCGGCACTTCTTCCCAAACCGCGGCTACCACCTGTAATCAAAGCGATGCTTGGTGAGGATTCGTCTATTTTCGTCATTCTATTATTTCCTTTCAGTTCTTGTTCTGTCGTCAAAATCAGTTCCACACTCAAGAGGAGCATTGGATATTGCGCAGTTTAAATTGATCATTCATGTCGATAAATGGGCTAAATTTGTTTACACTGTTCAGAAAAATCGAACAACATTAATTCTCTTCGTTTGTGCTGTTGTGATCGGGTTAGTCTGATGAATCAATTAGAAGCAATGCGTATTTATCTGCGGGTAGCTGACTTGCGTAGTTTTACGCAAGCTGCAGACAGTTTGAATTTGCCGAAAGCGACGGTGTCAGAAGCAATTAAGCAGCTCGAAACGCAGCTGGGTACGCGGTTACTACAAAGAACGACGCGCAGCGTGCAAATGACGCAAGATGGCATGTTGTATTACGAACGCAGCAAAGATTTACTATATGATTTTGCAGAGTTGACGAGTTTGTTTGATTCACAGCAAACACCTTTGCACGGACGCTTGCGAGTTGATTTACCTGTCGCCGCAGCGAGAAACATTGTGATTCCTGCTCTTCCAGAATTCTTAGCACTGCATCCAGGGATAGAGATAGAACTTAGCTGTACCGATCGTCGGGTGGATTTAATTCGAGAAGGTTTTGATTGTGTGATGCGGGTCGGTACTTTGCATGACAGTAGCTTGATTGCCCGCCCTTTGGGTTATTTGGGGCAAGTCAATTTAGCCAGCAAAACCTATTTAGAACAGTGGGGAACGCCACGTGAACTTGATGACTTACAAGCACACTTTTTGATTCATTATGTGAGCAATTTTGGAAATAAGTCGCTCGGTTTTGAATATCAACAAGCTGGCAAGACGCATTATCTGGCGATGAAAGGTGGGATGACCGTGAACAACAGCGACGCTTATCACGCCGCGTGTCAGGCTGGCTTTGGCATTATTCAGGTGCCGCAGTTTGGACAATTACACGCGGCGAGTCTACAAAATTTGGTCTCGATTCTGCCCGACTACCAAGCGCCCTCAATGCCAGTCTCTATCCTCTACCCTGACCGTCGTCATTTGGCGAAGCGCACTCAGAAATTTATCGAATGGTTGAGTGACAAGCTAAAACCACATTTGCTACCAGCTTAGAATCGGCCTCGTTTTTCTAATTTGCACTTTTCGTGTCAACACAGCTTGAGTTGCGCTCAAATCGTGGTTTTTACATGTTTGCAAAACGATTCAAGTCAATTTACATGCGTTAAATTAACCCTTAATCATTCTTTTTAGATAAATTTTGTCATATATCTGGTATAAATGTGCTGCGCTTTTGGGCACACAAATTGCTGGCCTCTTATAGGGTGGTGAAATGATCTCTTGTCTAATGGGCGTTTCGCCAGTGCGAAATCGGAAGGTTGCAAGATCATTTTTTGAGTGCGACCAAATTACTGGGTGGTTTACTTTGGGTAATGTTCTTTTTTGAAAAGAAGGATGCATCATGAAAACAAGAATTGCAGCCACATCAAATCATCACGCAGATAGCGTGAGCCAAACAGTTCAAGCGCGCAGATCAGCATTGGCTACTAGTTCCATGCTAGACCAGCGCCAAGTTGTCTCGCGCCAAGCGAATCGACAAGATATGATGAATGCTAGCGTCCAGACAGCGCAACTTCAAGAACGCAAAGACGCCTTAAATGGGGCAAGCAATATAACACTTCAGCGAGTCGAAGACGAAGAGCCGGTACAAGGCAAATTTGAAGCTATCCAAAGAGCCGAAGATGAAGAGCTAGTACAAGGAAAGTTTGCGACTTTGCAAAAGGTCGAAGATGAAGAACCTGTGCAAGCTAAATTTGAAATTGCACAAAGAGCCGAAGATGAAGAATTAGTACAAGGAAAGTTTGCGACGGTACAAAAAGTTGAAGAAGAGGAGCCCGTTCAAGGGAAATTGGTTACCGTTCAAAGAGCGGAAGATGAGGAACTAGTTCAGGAAAGATCACTAATAAATACAGCATTACAAAAGAAATCCTCAGCATCTTTAACAAACAATTCCGGTTTGCCTACTCAACTAAAAGCAGGTATCGAAGCACTTTCTGGCATGAATATGGATCATGTCCAAGTGCATTACAACTCAGATCGACCTGCTCAACTCAACGCGCATGCGTTCGCGCAGGGTAATGAGATTCATGTCGCATCGGGTCAAGAGCAGCATCTACCGCATGAAGCTTGGCATGTCGTGCAACAGGCGCAGTCACGCGTCAAGCCAACTATGCAATTAAAGCCCGGGGTGCCGGTGAACGACGATGTAGGGCTGGAAAACGAGGCAGATGTGATGGGTGCGAAAGCAATGCAACTAGGTCAAAGTGATAAGGTAAGCGCTACACCTTTACAAGCGAAATCTGATACCGCTGTCTTAATTCAACGCAAACAAACACGACCTGAATCAGTCGCTGCGGACTTGTTGCATGCCGAATATAACAATATTTTTAGCGCATGGCGACCATCGTACAACGCGATTGCAACTGGCGGCGGTAGCTATAATTCAAAATTAGCGCGCTTGACCACAGCCGTTACAAATAATCGAGAAATTACTTATAGACGAATGGCGCATTACCGGATGGAGAATGGCACCGAGATTCCAAATCTCGCTGGAAGTGGCTCGGAACTTATGTATGTACACCACAATGATGAGATTAAACGAGCGAATCGTAACGGTGAGAAGTTACCGCATCCTGCTCTAGTTGGCGGCGATCCTGATGTGACAACCGCTGGAACGATCCACGTTAACAATTTAGGTGAGCGTCAAAAATGGGGAAGAACAGTGACCAAGTATGACATCATTGTCACCAATAGCTCCGGCCACTTTCAGCCGGACGACGTGCCGGACGCAACGGTGGATAAAATTAAGACCCACGTTTTCGAAAATCAACCAAGTAATACTTGGTACAACGTATACAAGCGAGAACGCTGATTTTGATTTCCGTGTAGGTCAACATGACATTTCTCGTCGTACGTTCTAATTTTTTTGAATGGGGGGATGAGATTGAAGTAGCTCACTTTATCTACCTATTTGCAATATTTACGAACCTTAATTCACACACCGTTACTGTGAACTAAGGTTTTTATTCACCACCATCAAACTTCCCTCGCCACGCACATTTGCGTGACCGTACCAAACTATTGCTAACGGTCTAAGCGAACTTTCCTGACATTGAAAACGATGGTTTCATCACTCTAATGAAATATGTTCGGCATGGAAAATCGTTTTTTCAGGCCCACTTTTTGTCGTTTCGTCGCATATCGCTTAAATCAAAAATAGAAATTAGATACAGTGCGAGCCATCAACAGCTAGCCAATTATTTCTGCTGTTCTTTTTTAATTCGAGACGATCATGCAAACATCCAAAAGCTCACTTATTACTCTTATTCTCTGCAACGTGATTGCTGCTTCTGCGCACGCACAGCAGCCTAGCGAAGTTAAAACACAAGCGTCGCAACAAACACAACGTGTTGAAGTGCAAGGTAAATCGCAAGAACAATTCGCACGTACAGAAACCGCTTCACGCTCTATCGTGAGCAATGCAGAACTGACGCGTTTTGGCGATAATAATATCGTTGATGCGATGAAGCGTGTGCCGGGCGTGCAAGTGACCAATAATAAACTGCATTTGTTAGGAATGGCGGCAGGTTACACCCAAATTTTGATTGATGGCGAAGCGCCACGTGGCATTACGATTGAAGATATTCCATTGAATATGATTGAGCGTGTGGAGATTTATCGCGGTGCGAATGCGCAATTTAGTACACAAGCGATGGCTGGTACGATCAATATCATTTTGAAGAAAGCGGCTTCTAATAAGCAGCACAGTATTAAAGCTAGCATTGGTCACATGTTCAAGAACAACGGTGGCGTAGATTGGTTCCATTCAGATAAAAACGGTAACTTGTCGCATACCGTCAGCGTCAGCTTATCAAAAGACCGTATGAGTGCTGGTCAGCCAGAAGACACCACGATTAACTATGTGAATGAAAATCTGTTATCCGGTAGTAAGAGTCAATTCCAAAATACTTCGAACGCCAAGCGTAGCGATGAATCTCTGCGTATTTCTCCACGTATTCAATACAAGACTGATTCCAACATCAATCTGACCTCGACTTCGATTGTTGCGCATAACCGTTTTAATTCTGAGAGCACCAGCCAATTCAATAACTTGTCAGGTCGTGTTTTTGAAATCGGCAAAACAACATCGAAAGATCGTAACCAAGGTACGAATTTTGGTAGCACGCTCAAAGCAGTGACCAGCTTGGATAATCAGATTGGCGTTGATGTGACGGCAGGTTTTCAAGCGCAAAATTTTATCGCCCGTTCGCAATCACAAAATTATCAGCCTGATGGCACACTCAAATTTAATCGTGATTTGAACACCGATGTGCATGTCGTCGTCGGTATGACCAACGGTAAATTAAATATCCCAACTAATGCTCAGCATGATTTGGTCGTGGGTTGGTCTGGTTGGCGTGCGGATGTTGATGTGGATAACAATCAAATCGATCAGTTCCCATTGAACCAAAAGCCAATTTATCGCCCACATAGCGCTAATTCGGTTATGGATAATGCCGCTTTCTTCGTACAAGATGATTGGAAGTTTAAGAAAAATTCTTCTGTGTCACTCGGTTTGCGCTGGGAATCACAAGGCATTCGTACTGAAAACAATGACGGTGAAAAAGTCACCAATCGCGCTAGTGTGTTGAGCCCTGTGATTCAAACCATGTGGCAGCTTGATCCGCAAAATACAGAGCGGATTCGTCTTGGCGTATCGCGCACTTTCAAGGCACCTGAAGGCACACAACTGTTGATGCCGAAGATCTATGTGATCAACAATTCGATCGAAAGCCCGAACATTGTCGGTAATCCAAATTTGCGTCCAGAACTCTCATGGAGCTTTGATGCAGCGTTTGAACATAATGGTAAAGATGGTCTTAATTACGCCATTCGTGCAAAAGCGCAAGCGATTAAAGATATTCATCGCGAAGTCGTATTTGAAGCGGACAAATCGTATTGGAAGCAGTTTGTGAACGCAGGTAAGGCACAAAGTCAAAGCTTAGAACTTTCCACGCAATTTCCATTGAAGCGTTGGATGGATAATGCACCTGATATGGATTTTTCTGCCAGCTACTCTCACTTCTGGTCAAACGTGAAGGATTTGGCGACACCCTATAATTCACTCACACCGTATGAATATGTGTTCACGTTTGGTGCGAACTATCGTGCAAAAGATATTCCTTTAACTGCTGGTATCAGCGCAAAAATTCAAGATTCACATTGGCAGCAAATTAGCTTGACCGAGCGTCAATATGTCAAGACACCGAAGAATGTGGATGTGTATGCCTTGTGGAAGTTCGACAAACAAAGTCAAATTCGTTTTGCTTTGAATAATTTGTTGGGTGGTTCGGCTTATGATTCCCTCACCTACGCTAGTGTGGGTAATACACGTAGCCAATCAGCACGTGCCGTACCGACAGCACGCAACTTTAGTATGACGTATGAGTATAAGTTTTAATTGATGTAATTTAGATTGAAACGCTGACACTTAAAAGGTACGGCGGATCAAGCACGCGATACGGTCAAGCCTTGCGACAGACGTTTGTTATAAAACGTTTTGTCGCAAGGCTTGATTGTTTTGTGTTTAGTCTCTTCAAGGTCGAGGAAACTTCTTTTTACAAGGCACACTCTTAAAAAGAGTCGCTGCATTTCAATCGTAACTATGTGCAGTGCATCCCTTCCATTTGACACTCCATCACTCTCCGATTTCTATCAGTTTCTTGGCTTGATAAGCTAGCCCGACTTTCATTATTGAGGAGACTAGCTATGAAAAAAACTTTGTTGGCTTTGGCATGTTGCGCCAGTTTATTTCACACCGTGGCACAGGCGCAAACCGCTGACTTTGATCCGCGTGCATGGAAAAAAGATGTGTATGGAAAACCGACACAAGTATTGGTGTTGGGATCGCCGCATTTGAGTGCGTATGGCGATAAGTTGAATCGCGCGAACTTATCGAGCTTGCTTGATCGATTGGCGCAATTTAAGCCGCAAATTATTACGATAGAAGCTTTATCTGGCGAGCAGTGCGAGTTCGTGCGAACCAATGCGTTGACGCATCCAGATGTTTTTAAAGATTATTGCTGGGATCCCGCGCCTGCACAGAAGGCGATCGGTTTGGGTTTGCAAGAAGCTTTGATTGAAATTCAGTCGACCTTAAAAACCTGGTCGCAGCAGCCCAGTACGAAACCAAGCCCCGCGGAACGTCGTCGTTTGATCGCGGTTTTCTTAGCAGCAAATGATAGAGCATCCGCCTTAGTGCAATGGTTACGACTAGATGCGAGCGAGCGTAAAGCATCCGATGGCATTGCCGAAAGCATGCTGAAATTTTTAAACCGCGAATCTCCTATCTCGAATGAAAATTTTGAAGTCGCTGCGGTGTTAGCTGCGAGATTAGGCTTAGAACGTGTTTATGCAACCGATGATCATACCGCTGACGATATTACAGATCGAGCTGGGCCAAAATATGGCGAGGCGTTGCAAGATATGTGGAGCAAGATTCGTATCCCTGAGAAAAAAGAGTCGCAAGCTTTGGAAGCGAAATTGGATACCGCACAAGGTGTGTTGAACCTGTATCGCTTCTATAACGATCCGGCCAAAGTGCGGGCATTTATCAAAGCAGACTTTGGTGGCGGCATTCGACATGCAACACCGGAACTGTATGGTCGTCAGTATGTTGCATGGTGGGAGACGCGCAATTTACGGATGGTCGCCAATATTCGCAGCGCATTCGCTAATCAACCTGGCGCGCGTGTGTTAAGTGTGGTGGGCTCTTCGCATAAACCTTATTTCGATGCGTATTTAAATATGATGCATGAAGTACAGTTGGTTGACTCCGCAAAGCTACTTAAATAGTCACATATGTTGAAAGTCAAGCCAGATCAATTTACTCTGGCTTGATAAACAAACTTAACTTCCAGGCCCACAGGTTTGATGAGATTGATACCTTCCGATGTACATGAAAAACTAAAGTAATAATAATTCTCACCAATCACGCCTCATACGTTAGCACAGTGACAGACATACAGCCCATTTCCTCAATTTGTTATTGTCACGAAGTTAGTTCGTAGCAGGCCTCATTCTTTCAAATATTGCCGATGTGATTCCTTGCGCAAAGGTGCTTTTCTGTATTCTGTGACGTGTATAAAACGTCAGAAAGTAGTTGTTGCGCGATATTGCCGGTTCGTATTATTAATTACTCTTAGATATCGAATTGAGTTAGTATTTTGTATTAAGAGCCAGTGTTAAAGCACATGCAACGAGTTGTTTGAGCGACGCATTTGAAATTTATGGCGCACATTAATGAGGGAGTTACAGATGGTAACCAAGCAAAGTGTGGCGACGATTTTGATTGTTGATGATCAGCCAAGTAATGTCCTGCTAGTGCATGAAATTGTGCGAGATTTAGGCGAAGTGTTGTTCGCAAATAGCGGACCTCAAGCGCTACAAATGGTCCAGCGAGTTGTGCCTGACCTCATTCTGATGGATATTGAGATGCCTGGTATGGATGGATTGGCCGTGTGTGAAGCGATTAAGGCTGATCCATTGTTAGCAGATGTTGCGGTCATCTTTATTACCTCGCATCACGATGACAGTAATCAAATTGCAGCTTTGAACCTTGGCGGCGTCGATTTTTTAACCAAACCTCTCAATCTTCCTGTGGCGCGAGCCCGTATTGAAACTCATTTATCGTTACGAAGGAAGTCTCGACTGTTAGACGAAGTACAACGAGATCTTCGAGATATTGTTCACAATTTACCTGCCTTTATTTCGCAGTGGGATGAACAATGTCGTAATGTCTTTTCGAACGATTTGGAAGGACGATGGTTTGACATTAGTGCAGAGAAAATGCCCGGACTCGCGCTCGCTGACGTCATTGGTGACATCAATTTTGCGACAGTTGCGCCGTATCTTAAGGCTTTGTTAGAGGGTTTTAATCCTTCATTCGACATTGCCTTTATTCGAGCAAATGGACAATTCTTACATGGCCAAGTTTCTTTTGTGCGTCGTGAACAAGATGGACAATTTTGTGGTTTCTTGATGTTGATGACTGATGTTACCGCACGCAAACAAGCAGAACTTGCTTTGCATGACGAAAAAGAGCGTATCCGCATTACCCTTAATTCGATAGGGGATGCTGTGATTGCTACTGATGATCAGGGTATTGTTACGTTTCTTAATCCTATTGCCGAAGAAATGACTGGTTGGCTGGGTAGTGAAGCAATCGGTTTGTCGATTGAGTTGGTGATGCCATTACGTGAGGGGATTGATGGTCATGTATTGCAAAACCCGATAAGGATAGCACTCAAGGAGCGCCGTATTGTCGGTATGGCTTTAAACTGTACTTTAATTCGGCGAGATGGGATGCCATTTGAGGTAGAGGATTCTGCCGCGCCAATTCGCGACCACAATGGAAAAATCACCGGTACCATCATCGTTTTTCATGATGTCAGTGAAGCTCGCGCGATGGCCGTGAAGATGACGCATTTGGCCAATCATGATGCGCTGACCAACTTACCAAATCGAATGTTGCTACGTGATCGTACAGAACAAGCGTTAGCGACCGCCAAACGAGAGAGTGGTCGTGTCGCATTAGCAGTTCTCGATTTAGATCACTTTAAGACAATCAATGATTCAATAGGCCATACTGTTGGGGATCACTTACTTCAACAAATTGCAATTCGTTTAAAATCAAATTTACGTGAAATCGATACCATCAGTCGGCAAGGAGGGGATGAGTTTGTTATTTTGTCACCGCGTATTGATGAACTCGAGATTATCTCGACCTTAGCCGATCGCTTATTGAAAGCAGTTGCAGAGCCATTCTTCGTTGATGGCAATCGTTTCGATTTGTCAGCGAGTATCGGCATTAGTATCTTCCCTGATGATAGCGACGACATGGAGTCGCTATATCGCCATGCGGATGGGGCGATGTTCAGGGCGAAGCAAGAAGGGCGAAATCGTGTGCGGTTTTTTTCTGCTGAGATTGAGGACGTACTAAAGGCCCATTTAACGATGACGCGTCAAATTCGAGCTGGACTTGAGGATCACGAATTTGAGGTTCACTATCAACCGAAGTTAGATGTAAGAAAAAAAATTGTGGTTGGGGTTGAAGCATTGGTGCGTTGGCGCAATCAAGATGGTCAATTAGTCTCGCCTGCATATTTCATTCCTGCCGCTGAACAAACAGGACTGATCATCCCGCTGGGGAAATTTGTTCTTAAACAAGCTTGCCTAGACGGAAAAAAATGGCATCAAATGGGCTATTCTTTGCGTATCGCAGTGAATGTGTCTGTAGTGCAGATGATGGAAGGGGCTTTCATCGCAACACTCCGAGAGATCGTCGATGAGACACAAATTGATCCTAGATTTATTGAAATAGAAATTACTGAAAGTATCCTCGCCGGTGATGCAACTAAAGCACAGACTATCCTAGAGGCGATTAGAGAAGTCGGCGCCACTGTTGCGATTGATGATTTCGGGACAGGGTATTCGAGTTTAACTTATCTCAAGAGTTTTCCTGTCGATGTCTTAAAAATCGACCAAAGTTTTGTACGAGATATGATGGTCGATCGTAGTGATGCTGGAATCGTAGAAGCAATCGTACAAATGGCAAAGAGTCTGAGTTTACGCTTAGTCGCTGAAGGCGTTGAAACGCGTGATCAAGCGGACACCTTATTAGGATTAGGTTGTGACATTATGCAAGGATATTTGTTTGCGCGACCTATGCCCGCAAGTCAAATAGATGAATTCTTGACTAAGAATAATGATTGAATTCGGAAAGTTTGGCGTGATGTATCTGTTGAGGCAGTTTAGCGGATGATTGTGAGTGCACCAAGAATGACTTAGTTCAACAGCGTGGGGAAAGAAATATAGATCATCTATGCTTTTTTGATAATTGACAGAGACTAAATCTATGAGTTTGCAATTAATTCGTAAAAATAAGTATCGCCACTTAGCGCTTCTTTCTCCAATCGCGTTACTTGTCTCTGGATTAGTGTTGACTACCTTGCTATATAAGAAAGCAGAATATGACAATCGACAGACGGTGAGTAAAGCAGCGGACGCCTTGCTTGGAAAAGAAGTTAATGCGGTTGTTGATCGTCTCTGGCTTTATCAATATGGATTGCGAGGTGCACGTGGCGCAATAATAGTTGACGATACGAATCAGATTACTCGAAAAAAATTTAGAAGATATGCTGACACCCGTGATATTGCAAAGGAATTTCCTGGTGCGCGCGGCTTTGGTTTTATCCGGCGAGTTAAGCCTGAAAACGAACTTAATTTTTTGCAACAAGCACGTCTAGACGATGCACCGCAGTTTTCCATACGCCAGTTAACACCACACATGCAGGAACGATTCGTCATCCAATACGTGGAACCCGCTGAGAGTAATGCGCAGGCGATTGGTCTCGATATTGCATCAGAAATCAACCGACGAACGGCTGCAATCGCTGCAACTCGCTCGGGGCTGGCGGTAATGACAGGACCGATTACTTTGGTTCAACTAGCGAGCAAACCCAAACAGTCATTTCTGTTTTTGTTACCTATTTATGCAACCACAAAAACGCCACCGACAGAGGAAGAAAGAAATTTATTGAGCATTGGTTGGAGTTACGCAGTGTTGTCGATGCAAGATATCTTGACTGCCGCAGGCTTTGACCGTCAGCTAGCACAATTGTCTATCGCCGACATCACCAATCCACAAAGAATTGAGCCTTTCTATGATTCATATTCTGGGAACAACGCGCAAGATCATTCTTTTCTGCGAGAAATGCAACGTGAGGTTTTTGGTAGGGTATGGAAATTTAGCATCACCGTTTCTCCTAAATTTATCGCAAGCTTACCCCTATGGTCGTTGGTAGCTATTCAAGTGGTCGGTATCGCGACCAGCTTCTTGGCAGCGATTTCATTATTCTTATATCTCACAAATAGAAGGCGTGTAATTGATCTCGATATGACGCGTCGGGAATTGGCATTGATTGTCGAGTCGTCGACTGATGCCATTATTGGGAAAAACCTCGATGGGGTCGTGACTAGCTGGAATAAGGGCGCTGAGGTGCTGTTTGGCTATACCGCAGCCGAAGCTTGCGGTCGATCCTTGCTTGACTTAATCATTCCAAAAGAGGCTTTTCACGAAGAGGAAGAAATTTTGACCGGCGTGCGACGAGGTGAGCATGTTGCCAGTTTCAATACAGTGCGTCAATGTAAAGATGGTAAACGTATCGATGTTTTAATATCGGTTGCGCCGATTATTGATCACAAAGGACAACTGGTAGGGGCATCCAAAACTGTACGCGATATCACAGAACTGAAATCGGCTGAACGGAAAATTATCTCCCTCAATAGTAGTTTAGAACGACAGGTGCAGGAGAGAACTGTCGAATTAGAGGCCGCGAAGAGAGACTTGCAGACCGTGCTTGATTCTGTGCCGTCGATTATTGGCTATTGGGATAAACAACTGATCAATCGAGTTGCCAATCATGCCTACCAGAATTGGTTTGGAGTTGATCACAAAACTCTACCGGGAACTTCGATGCTTGATTTGTTGGGGCCGCAATTGTTTCAACAAAATTTGACCAATATCGAAGCAGTTTTGCGTGGCGAGCCTCAATTATTTGAGCGCGCGATTGTCATGTCCGATGGAAAGATTCGTCATTCTTTAGCGCATTATTTGCCCGATCTTGTCGATGGTGAGGTAAAAGGTTTTTACTCCTTCGTTCACGATGTGACTGAGTTAGTGGAGAATCGTCAAAAATTGGACATCGCCTTAAGTGAATATCAAATTTTATTAGACACGATTAATCGACAGTTACTTTATTCCGTAACTGATGCTGAAGGAACGATCCTGGAAGTGAACGACTATTTCTGTCAAGTGCATGGATTTGAAGAAGAAGATTTGATCGGGAAGACACATCGTATTTTAAATTCTGCATCTCACCCGCCTATATTTTGGAAAACAATGTGGCAAACATTGTTGGATGGCCAAGTGTGGAATGGCGAAATCTGTAACAAGTGTGCGGACGGTAGCTTGCGCTGGTTTGATACAGTGATCGCACCACACAAAAATGCACAAGGAGACATCGAAAAATTTATTGCTCTGCGTATCGATATTACGACCAAGCAAGAGCAGCAGCGTGCACTTTCTGCAGCGAGGGACCAAATGGTGCTTGCTGCGGAGGTCGCGCAACTGGGTGTTTGGACGTGGGATGTGGCGACCAATGCGCTGTCCTGGAATCAACAAATGTATCGCATGTATGATTATGATGAAGAACAGATCGGTTCGCATTTGCGATATGAACATTGGCGTTCGAGAGTACATCCTGACGATATTGCGGATGCTGAGAGCCAGTTGCACGGCGCGGTAGAAGGGCGCTGTCGTTACACTCCAATTTTTAGAGTTAAACAGGCGGATGGATCATACAGATTTGTTCAAGCCGGTGCCTATGTTGAACGCGATAAAGATGGTAAGGCAACTTTGGTGACGGGAATTAATCTCGATATCACTGAACGTAAAGAGTTTGAAACAAATTTAGTGAGAGCTAAAAATGACGCGGAGCAAGCGAGCGTGGCGAAAGGCCAATTTCTCGCTAATATGAGTCATGAAATTCGTACACCGATGAATGCGGTGTTGGGTATGTTGCAATTATTGCGACAGACCAAGTTAGGGGAGCAACAGGCCGATTATGCGATCAAGGCGCAAAGTGCAGCACGTTCTCTGCTCAGTTTACTCAATGATATTTTGGATTTTTCCAAGATTGAAGCTGGCAAATTTGAGCTTTCAACACATCACTTTGAATTAGAGCAAATGATGCGTGAACTTGGTGTGGTTCTGTCAGGAAATTTGGGTCAAAAAAATGTTGAGTTAATGTTTGATCTCTCTCCAAACGTACCAAACGAATTGACCGGAGATCAAATGCGTTTGCAACAAGTCCTGATTAATCTTGCGGGAAATGCGATCAAGTTTACCAGCGAAGGTCTCGTCATTGTCGGTGTCCAATTGATAAATCGCGTCATTGATAATGCGATTTTGAGGTTTAGTGTAAGTGATACCGGTATCGGCATTAGCAAAGAGCAGCAGCTCAGGATTTTCGAAGGATTTAATCAAGCTGAAACGTCTACTTCACGTCGTTTCGGTGGAACAGGGCTGGGCCTAACAATCAGCAAACGTTTAGTGGAAATGATGGGCGGTACACTATTTGTGGAGAGTGAAATTGGCAAAGGTAGTCGTTTTTGGTTCGATATTCCTTTACAAATTTCAGTGCGTGAGAGTCGTGGAATAGTCCACCACCAAGGCGCGCAAAAAAAACGTATATTGGTGGTGGATGATAATCCGATTTCGACTGAAATTATTACCGCCATGTTCGCTTATGTCGGTTGGGATGTGATGTCTGTCGATGGTGGCTATAAGGCGCTGGCACTTGTTAATGAGCAAATCGAATGTGGTAATCATTTTGACGCCATCGTCATGGATTGGCGCATGCAAGATATTGACGGTATGAGTGCGGCTTTTCTCATCAAAAAAGCAACCACAAACTCCTATCCCCCGGCAATTGTTATGCTCACGGGCTTCGGACGAGAGGTCTTGGCGGAAGTCGTTGGAAAAGACACGGCCCCCTTTGTTGCTTTCTTAACTAAACCAGTCACACCAGCTCAATTGATTGAGTCGATAGAGAATGCGATTTCGCCAAAGGCAATTCCAATGACGCAGGCGGCAGCACCAGCGCAGCGTTTAGAAGGGGTGAAATTGTTAGTTGTAGAAGACAATCCCTTGAATCGACAGGTGGTCGACGAGTTAATGAAATCTGAGGGGGCACTCGTTACCCTAGCCGATGGTGGTTTGTCGGGAGTGATATTGGCAACTGAGAGTATGGGTGTCTTTGATCTTGTAATTATGGATGTACAGATGCCAGATATGGATGGCTTGGAGGCGACACGAAGAATCCGAGCAGACTACCGATTCACAGATCTTCCAATTTTGGCGATGACTGCGAACGTATCGCAAGAAGACAGACTGGCATGTATGTTGGCAGGGATGAACGGGCACGTCGGAAAACCGATCGATATGGAAGAAGTTGTGCCAATTATTCTTGATCTCGTAAAGCGCGAACCGTTTGCCCCGATTAATCGAACAAAGGTAAAGCATTTCGACGAGGAAAGCTTGACTGAGCCTCAAGAACACATCCTTAGACGGTTTGGCGGTAATAAAACCATCTATAGAACTATTTTGGATGCCTTTGTACCTGAATATGATCGTTTGAGCGCAGAGCTAAACCTTTTGATTGTTGAGGGAAGCAATAAGCAACTGGCGGAGGTTTTACATGCTTTAAAAGGTGTGGCTAGCACAGTGGGGGCGGCGAAGTTAGCCAAAATCGCAACGGAGCTAGAACAGCGTGCAAAAGAAGCGCCAGAGGGGCAAGCGAAAGACGTGTTGACCTATGAATTGCTCTCCACAATGACTTCATTGGTTGTGCAAAGCAATGATCAATTAAATCGCCTATTCCTAGCAGCGACACCGGCCGCAGCAGCAATACAAGCACCGAAAGTACTCTTTACAGCAGAAGAACGTGAGGAGCGCCTCCAGACACTTAAGTCAGCACTTATTGCTGGTAACATGAACGCATTGGATCTCATTGATACGATCAAACATGGTTTCGATGAGTCAGAGAGTTCCGTCGTAATGAATTTGGAAGTGTCGATTCGAAACTTAAAATTTGACGATGCTTTGGCTCAGGTTTTAATAATGTTAAAGAGGGAATAAAAAGAATGCACGCGATTTTTGACCGGTTGATTGTTGAACGAGGAAGTAAGCCAAAAGTGCTGGTGGTCGATGATCAAGCGGTGAATATTCGTCTTGTGCATGATCTTTTCAAGGACGAGTATGACATTGTTATGGCGACTAACGGTGAGCAAGCCATCTCACAGTGTGATGCACAGATGCCGGACATTATCTTGTTAGATGTCGTGATGCCTGGAATAGATGGATACGAGGTTTGTCGAATTTTGAAGAGCAAACCGAATACCAAAAACATACCGATTATTTTTTTGACTTCGAAAACTGAGGATGCCGAAGAAATTTTGGGATTTCAATTAGGTGCAGCAGATTGTATAGCGAAACCAATTAATCAGTTGGTCTTAAGTGCGCGTTTAAAGACACATCTTATTCTTAAGTTGCAAACGGACGCGCTACGTTCAATGGCCCTGATCGATGGATTAACTGGTATCGCGAATCGTCGACGTTTCGATGAACAGCTGCAAATTGATTGGCGTCAGTGTATTCGCCAAGAACAGCCGATGTCTATCCTAATGATCGATGTAGATTACTTTAAACAGTACAATGATCTTTATGGGCATTTGAAAGGGGATGAGTGCTTAGTGCAGATTGCAAAGATTCTTAAATCTGTGACGCAACGCCCAATTGATTTAGTTGCTCGTTATGGTGGAGAGGAATTCGTCTGTATACTTCCAAATACTGATCTTAAAGGCGCAGTTAAACTTGCGGAGCAAATGCTGACGAAAACGCGTACACAAGCTATTCCTCAAAATAAAACGAATGAGAATTCGATCGTCACTATCAGCATTGGGGTTGCTTCAACTATTGGTACGCATGGTAGATCTGTAGATTCGTTACTAGAAGCAGCAGATACTCAATTATACGAAGCAAAAACCAACGGCCGAGATAGATTATCTGCTATCAAGATTTAGTCATTTTTCGCTTTAGTGTCGGAATTTGATAAAGACTCCTCAGACGATTTTTTTCACGAACAGAGCATACGTTGAAATTAGTGATTTCATACTTCACCCGTCACATTTGCGCGCATTTGGTGATGAAGTTTCTCTTCACTAGTCATCAAAATCGCCATCTCTCAAACAATACATATACATCACTGTCGATCTGTAATAGTTGTGCTCTCGAAAAAATTTTATGGTGTTAAATTACCGCCTTGGTACCGGAAAAAGACTCCACACTAAAATGAAACCGATCCCTATCGAGACGATGCCAATCGGTCTCAGATATTGATTCGCGTAGGGAACTACTTTTCGAGAGAATCGTTGATGCCATTTCCAAGGCAGAGCCAGCATGACGATGGTGCTAACAATAAACACCCAGCCGAATAGTCTTATAATGCTCGAGTACAGCATCATGGGGCTATGCAACATTAATGCGACACTAAAAATTAAGCGTATCTTTGCGCAACGGCATTTGCTCGTATGATTTTGGATGGACGATGGTGCCATCGAGACCAAAGCGGCAGGCTTGAAAACGGTTGTAGTTATAGACTAAATAGTCGTCTTCAGCGGGGTTTGGTTCGTTTCGTTCCAATAAATATTTGCATAAGGCTTGTAGATAACAAGCCAATCCAGCCGCGCGCTCTACTGTCAATGGCGTATCACACACCCTCAGCTCTATCGTGCCGTATTCAGGCTTTGGACGAATGTCTCAGTAAAAATCTTTCATACTTTTGACGACAATGGTCTTGCTTAGCTGGCGTACGAATATGATTGCTAAGCCCAAGCTAATACCAGCGAGTACCTGTTGCCATTCGATCGTTGCTGCGATAAACACAAATAGCATTACGGTTAACAAATCACCGAGAGCGCCGAAACCGCGTTGTGAAGAATTCAAAATAATACGACGATGTCTCACAACCAAACCGAATGTTAAGGTGGCGAGCACAGGCGATAGCTTTAGGCTGTGAGTCAAGGCAACGATAAAGATGATTGCGATCGTAAACGCCAGTGTGCCATCTTGGTTTAGACGATTTGCTTTACGTAAGACGGCAGGTATGAGTAAACCAAATGTCACACCTAGTCGCTGACGATATTACAGATCGAGCTGGGCCAAAATATGGCGAAGCTTTGCAAGATATGTGGAGCAAAATTCGTATCCCTGAGAAAAAAGAGTCGCAAGCTTTGGAAGCGAAATTGGATACCGCACAAGGTGTGTTGAACCTGTATCGCTTCTATAACGATCCGGCGAAAGTGCGTGCATTTATCAAAGCAGACTTTGGTGGCGGCATTCGACATGCAACGCCGGAACTGTACGGTCGTCAGTATGTTGCATGGTGGGAGACGCGTAATTTACGGATGGTCGCCAATATTCGCAGCGCATTTGCTAATCAACCGGGCGCGCGCGTGTTAAGCGTGGTTGGCTCTTCGCATAAACCTTATTTCGATGCGTATTTAAACATGATGCATGAAGTACAGTTAGTCGATTCAGCAAAGCTACTTAAATAGTCGCATGACTTAGAAATCAAGCCAGATCAATTTGCACTGGCTTGATCAGTGACTTCAATTTAGTACGATACGCTTTACAGATTGAAGCTATCATTATCCTGAATTGTCTAATCACGCCGATGACACACATTACGCTCACTGCAACCACTACACAGGAAAGCCCACACAGATGCGGTTGCTGATTAAAACACTTGTAATCCTTACGATGTTAAGTTCCTTGCAGGGATGTTTGCTACTAAATAATGTTGATGCCATTCCGCACGCAAAAGTGATCAACTCTAAGCAAGATCGCGGGATTGCAATTGTTGGCGTTGCTGTAGAAGGTGTGTGGAACTACCCACGATTTTCTCTTAGCCTTGACGAATACAGTCTTGAGAAGCAAGCGATCACCGGCAATTGCTGGCGCTTTAATAGGATGACCACCTCGGTGCCTAAAGAGACAAAGTCGCTGCAATACTTCGTATTCGATCTCGCCCCCGGTTATTACACGTATAGCCCATTCAATCTGCCCAATCCGCATTCAGAACAAGTACAGGGTTTTCATGTACCTGCTGGTCAAATCACTTACATCGGCGATTTCATTTATACAGAAGATAAATCGATTGAACTCCGTAGGAATTATCCTGGGATAGAAGCGGAACTGAAACAAGCCTATCCCAACATAAAGTCCACAGTAAAGCTCGCAGAGACTGTGTTGGTCAAGCGCCCGCATTTGTTTTTATGTGCGCCGTGATGGAATCACTCGATTGAGTTCAACAGTTGAGCTATTTTCTTAAATCAATTCTCTCTCCCACGATCGTGAGAGAGTTTTCAATTGAATTGGTACTTTTGTCGATATCAATGCATCGAAGTGAAGGGAGCGCAACTGTATGCCAGTTAAATCTACTTATGCGGCAACAGCGTATTGATCAACAAAGTCCGCGGCTACTTCAGCCCTAAAGTAAACTGCTGTAGCTTCATTCGAGAATTTTCTTTCTTGATGAGATTGTTGCGTAGAAGCGTAGATAGAGAGGCGCGCAATAGACAAGATAAACAGCAAATAGGTTCAACTATGGCGACAGCTTGCTAGGAAACACCGAGCGCGCCATATCAAACGCCAAACCATAATACGGCTTATCATTAAATTCAAATTCATCAATTGCCGTCACTCCCAGCTTCTTGGTATGCGCATGGTAAGAATGCGGATTGAGGCGATTGAAGGGTGTATTAAATGCAGTCACGCCAATAGGATAACGCGCACACATCCCCAAACGCATAGTCTCAAACAAACGCGGAAATACGCCCTGCCCTCGATACGCCGCATCGATACACACAGAACCGTACTGAAAAGAATTCGCCTCATTGATGACACTAAACGGCACACGCTCGCCCAATGTTGACGGTGATGAGTGTGATGTCTGTGCCGCCCTAGGCGCGAAGATAGGTGTCTGTGCGTTCGCATTGAGAGCGAAGATGAGGCTAATGCCCAACGCCAAAGAGATGACGCCTATCACCGATAGATATCGATTGGCATAAGGCACAACTTTTTGCGCAAATTGGCGGTGCCAGCGCCACGGCAGAACGAACAAGACCATGGTGCTGAAGATCAGTATCCAAGCGAACAATTCGATCACATTGGTGAATGGCATCGTGGCGCATAGATGCAACAAGGCGAAGCCAACAATCAACCGTAATAACAATTCGCAGTAATGAACGACTATGTTCTGCGCAAAGCCGAGCAAGAATCGCGCTGCCAGCGATGGTTTAATCAAGGCAATGAAACCCAAGGCGATAAAATAGGCCGCCACCAACAATATGACGGCCATCGCTAAATAGTGAATGAGACCCATGTGTCGCTTTCAATTCAGTTAAGCAAATAAATTGGTAGCAAGCTAATGTTCACGCCGCACTTTGTCTAAACCTCTGCAAAGAAAAATCCACCATCCCTTCAACACTGCCACGATGTGCAAATTCATCACGTAAAAGACTGGCATCGCTTCCGGTGTGTGTGGCTTGATAAATGTGCTCTATGGCTTCGCCAGCTCCTAGGCTATCGGCATGAGGTTGAATTTTACGCAATGTCGTTAAGATATCTTCGCGCAACGGCATTTGCTCGTATGATTTTGGATGGACGATGGTGCCATCGAGACCAAAGCGGCAGGCTTGAAAACGGTTGTAGTTATAGACTAAATAATCATCTTCTGCGGGATTGGGTTCGTTGCGTTCTAACAGATATTTGCATAGCGCTTGTAGATAGCAAGCCAGACCTGCCGCACGCTCTACCGTTAATGGCGTATCGCAGACTCGCAGCTCTATCGTGCCGTATTCTGGTTTAGGACGAATGTCCCAGTAAAAATCTTTCATACTTTTGACGACACCTGTGTGTTCCATCTTGGTGAAATAGTGATTTTCAAATTCATTCCATTTCAGGAAGAACGGGGCGCGGCCACTTAATGGAAATGCGAATACGGAGTTGAGTCGAGCCGAGTTAAATAGCGTGTCATGTCCTTGTACAAAAGGCGATGAAGATGACAAGGCGATGAAGTGTGGTACATAGCGATTCAAGGCGTGCAATAAAAATAGCGCCTCATCGCCACTGGTGCAACCGATATGTACATGTTGTCCAAAAATGGTGAACTGCTTGGTTAAATAACCGTAGAGTGCAGATACTTCTTGAAAGCGCGGCTTTTTAAAGATGCGGCGATCAGACCAAATTTGAAACGGATGTGTACCGCCGCCACCGATGCCAATATTGAGCTTGTCGGCGGCTTGTACCAAGATGTCGCGCATCTCTCTTAATTGGCTGAGTAGGCCGCTATGATTGGTTTGCACGCTGGTCGCAATTTCCAACATACTCTCGGTAACTTCGGGCGTGACCACGCCAGGAAAAGCTTTGCGCGATAGCAGCTCCAACATATCTGGACTGGCAGCTTGTAAATCAAAGTCGCTTAAACTAACTAATTGCAATTCTAGTTCGACACCCATGCTGAGTGCCGCAGATTGTTTAAATTGTTCTAGCGCCATCTTATGCCTCCTTTTTTTCTGGAACTTCTTGCGCCCAAATCAAGGCACGTTGCACGAATAGCGGGCCGATAATTTCTAAGGTAAAAGCGGCCGCTGCTAAGGGCGCAAGTTGGTCGACTAAATCAACGCCGATGTATCTGGTTTGTTCTAACACCAAGATAACAAAGGTGGAAATCGGCAAACTTGCCATGCCGACTAACGCACCTTTGCGCCAAGAGATGCCGCTAACGCGAGAAAATATACTGATGCCAATGGTCTTGCTTAGCTGGCGTACGAATATGATTGCTAAGCCCAAGCTAATACCAGCGAGTACCTGTTGCCATTCGATCGTTGCTGCGATAAACACAAATAACATTACGGTTAACAAATCACCGAGAGCGCCGAAACCGCGTTGTGAAGAATTTAAAATAATACGGCGATGTCTCACCACCAAACCGAATGTTAAGGTGGCGAGCACAGGCGATAGCTTTAGGCTGTGAGTCAAGGCAACGATAAAGATGATTGCGATCGTAAACGCCAGTGTGCCATCTTGGTTTAGACGATTTGCTTTACGTAAGACGGCAGGTATGAGTACACCAAACGTCACACCTAGTGCGGCAGAAATGAGTAAGACGATTAAGCCGTTGTAGCTGGCGTTCCAAATATTGCCCGAGGTTTTAAAGATGACCAGACCGAGGATTACTTTAAAGGTTAATACTGCTAACACACAGTTAAGCACCGACAGATGCAATACACGCTCCGTTACTTGACCTGAACTTTTTTGCTCATTGATTACGCGTAAAATCGTAGCCGGCGAGGTTGCCATTGATAATGCCGCCAGCAATAGCGCTGCCGTTTCTGTTTGCCCGAAAGCGAGTACCAAAAAATAGACGCAGACAAAAGTTAACACCGCTTCAGTTAGGCTCGCTGCGGTCAGCCAAGGATTACTGCGCAACCAGCGCAGATTGATTCGATAGCCACTCTCAAATAGGATCAAACCAAAAGCAATATTCGCCATCAACAGCATTGTCGGTGATTGGCTGCTTGGTAACAATCCGAGTTGGGATGGCGCCAATAAAAAGCCCACCACTGCATAAGCACTAATGCGTGGTAACTTGAGCCATCGATTTGCAAACTCGCCGATGAACCACGCTAGTAGTATGCTTAGTGGCCAAGCCATGTCATGTTGAAGTTGTGTGAGTTCGAGCATGATGTCCTTTCGTGGGTGTTGCAGTAATTTTTCGTAGCGCGAAACTCAAATTTAGAATCTCGTCTCTCTCGCGGCACGAAGAAAATTGTCGAGTATCGGTGTGCAGTCAATTAAGTTTGGATCACCAGCGCTATGAAACTCAGGATGCCATTGCAGACCAACGACAAATTTTGAATCGCGTAAGCGAATCGCCTCGATGATATTGTCGTTTTTGGAAACCGCTTCAATCACGATTCCTTTTCCTAATGTTTTGACCGCTTGATGATGAATCGAGTTCACGAGTCCTGTATTTTGTGGGAAGAGTTTTCCCAAATGTGAATTTGGCGTGAACAGCAGTTCGTGCATGTTTTTATCGTACAAATCGTGAACGTGTGGAATCGCATTGGGCACTTCGGTGGCGATATCTTGATACAGCGTTCCGCCAAAAGCGACATTGAGTAGTTGGCAGCCTCGGCATATACCCAGTAGCGGCTTTCTTGCTTCAATAAACTCATGTAGTAGTTCAAGCTCATACATATCACGTGTGCGATCGCCAATCCACTCTGGACGTGTCGCTCGCTCTGCGTAGGTTTCTGGTGCAACGTCCGCACCACCTTGTAAAACTAAACCATCCAAGTGCTTAGCGTAGTCACGCAAGCGAATATTACTGGGATGGATTCTGCCATTGGTATTAACCGATGGAATCATAAACACCATGACGTCACGCGACATTACCCAGTGGGCTATCGACTCTTCTAAGTACTGCAAAGTTTTGCTAGATAATCCTTTTGCGCCTTCGGAAGGATGAAAAATACGTGCAGAGATTCCAATTTTTAGAGTACGACGGGTTAATTTTTGTGCGGCATTTTGTGAGATGGTACGGAAGCGTGCTTGCATGTATTCCATCATCGTGCGCCACGGATGCGGATCGAGTGTGGGTGAGACGATGGGCTTTATGTTACTTTTTTCTTTTGCCACTTTGGTGCTTGTCTTGATCTCTGGTGCTGATTTCGACTCTTGATTATTCTCTGTTGGTTTAGCTAGGTTTTGCTGACTAGAAGGATTGTTTGGCTCATCCATATTACAAAAACCTTTCTTAGAAAACTTCGACATGTCTTTTTTGTGCGGTAGATTCAGTGACGCATAACAGTGTGTTCTTTTGCCACAAAGCATTGCATCACTACCTAAGCGAGGTCTACTTACTTCATTTGTATATAGTGCTCTTGTCGTCAAGTCTTATACAAACATTTTTTGAATGCGTTTTAATTACAAAATGCATTCAAGCGTCAATTGAATGATTTGCTGTTGAATGAAGATTGTTTAAGTTTTCAAACATCTTGATCCCGCCCATCGCGAGCGGAATCAAACTGAATTAAAGGAAAATAAACGCGGCAATCGCGATGGCGGTTGGTAGTAACGCGCCGATGAACAAACCACCTGCACCGATGGATTCGTCAGAGAAGCCGCGCTTGAGTAAGGCGACCCCGGCTGGATTGGGGGCATTGGCAATCATGGTTAAGCCGCCACCCGCGACCGCGCCAGCAACTAGGCTGTATTTGGCTTGATCAGATATACCGCTAATTAATGAGCCGAGATAAGTAAGCGCTGCATTATCTGTGACGGCGGTTAGTGCGGTTGCGCCAAAGAATAAAACTTTTGGCGACATATTCGCTACTAATGGTTGCAACCACCATTGTTGCAATCCACCGAGTACTACCAAGCCCGCCAAGAAAAACGCAACCAATAAGGCTTCCTTGATAATCAGCGGATTTTGATGACGTTCGTAAGCTTGTGTCACACCAAGAAACATCAAAAATAAGCCGAGAAACGCGACTGGGTGATGTGCCAACATGACGACGCCAACCAAGAAGGCAATGTGTACGATCGTTAGCGTAATCGGTATAGATTTCTTTGTCTCTGCACTAGCTTGCTTGATTTGATCAGGCAAATATTTGCGTAAGACGAAGACCGCGAGACTAGCATTGATGAGTACGGCGATCGCTGCTTTCCATCCAAAGGTTGCTAGCATAAACGCGGAATCCCATTGCCAAGTTGCAGCGACCATCAATACCGGTGGTGCGGCGAACGAAGTTAAGGTGCCACCTATCGAAATGTTTACAAACAGTACGCCGAGCGCAAAATACTTGATGCGCTCTGGTACTTCAGATCGGAACACCTGCGGCGCTAACATCAAGGCTGCAATCGTCATTGCAGCGGGTTCCGTAATTGCAGAACCAAACAGGGGCACCGCTGCTAATCCTAGCCAAGCGCTGACTAAAGATGTACGTAATGGCATCGTACGCGCAATGCTATTGACTGTGTTGATGACCAATTCCAAAATTGGCCGCGATGCGGCAACCACCATCACTACGAATACAAATAGTGGTTCGGTGTATTGGCGCGATTCGGCATAGGCCAAAGCCTGATCGCCACCGCTAATCGCCGTCATACAAAAAATTAAGACGATTGCCCAAAAGCCAAACACAACTTCGACTTCGCCTAGTAAATGAAATAAACCCGCATGGCGTGGAAAGCGATGCGATAAACGCTCGAACTGTTTTGCAGAAAAGGTATGGATGAGAGCAATTGCAAAAATGACCGCGGCAACTAGCTCGATATTGAGATGCGTCATGGGGATTAGTCGTAAAGAAGCAGCGAGGCGGCCCGACCGTCGCTGAAACCTGCTACATCACCAAGGATGCGCACCCGAGCTAATTCTAACCGATTACTGGATGCTTGAATAGTCTGCCTAATTTAGCTGCAAATCAGCGTGCTTCAACGCCAATTCTGCGCTTTTGGTATGATCCTTGTCGCTAATTAATTAGTCCTTTTTCGGATTGTCATCATGCATTCAGTTCATGAGACAAATGCAGCAAATGCAAATAGAGGGGAATGAATTGAGTACGACACTATTTCAACAAACGATGCCTGATCATCATATTGGTGCGCGTCCATTTCGTTGGCTGCGACTACTAATCTTGCTGATGTTATTCGCACTATTGGGAAGTTGTAGTACAGCGCGGCTTGCTTACTCGAATGCTGATACAGTGGTGTATTGGTGGTTGGACGGTTATGTCGATTTTCGTTCTTCACAAAAGGCCAAGACTAAACAAGATATAGTGCAGTTATTGAGCTGGCATCGCAGTACCCAGTTGCCGCAATATGTGCAAACACTGACGCAGTTGCAGTCCAAGCTCGCGTCCAATCCTAGCCCACTTGAACTGGAAGCTAGTTTTAAGCAAGTTGAACAATACACACAAGCAATAGCGCTTAAAGTCTTACCTGAGTTAACGGATTTTGCGTTGGCGATGGATGCTTCACAGAAGGCGCATTTGACACGCAAGTTTGAAAAGAATAATGAAGACTTTCGTGAAAAATACTTAGAGCTAACGCCAGAAAAACAAGCGAAGACGCGTTTCAAAAAGCTCGTCAATCAAGCTGATGATTGGCTCGGTAGTGTTAGTCGTGAGCAAGAGGCGATCATTGCGCGCTATTTGGAAAAGCATCCACCCAATTATGCGCAGTGGTTAGAAGACAGTCAGTCGCGTCAACGAGAAGTCTTACAGTTGCTGAGCAAAATTCAAAATGAAAAACCAAATCGCGAAGTCGCGCAAGCGATGATACAAGCGGCAATCTTAGCTAATTTTGAACGATCCGAATCGAATGAGCAGCGCACTCGAGCGGACGCTTCTCGCGCAGCTATACAACAATTGATGGTCGATATGATTCGCACTTCTTCGCAAGAACAGAAGGCACATGCACATAAGAAGTTGCAAGGCTGGATCGATGATTGCAAGTATCTTATCGCACGAAAATAAGGATATTGCCCAAACTGCTTTTCGGTAGAATTGTTATTGTGTGATGATCGCTTTTTCCTTTATCACAGTATTTCTGTCAGTCGATGCTGTCACTTACTTTTCAAGAATTATATGAGCGAAGACCTTTCTATTCTTAGTCGCAGTGCCGAGCCCGCCGATCTTACTCTGGCCTATGGTGATCATCCTGATCAAATTGCTGACCTGCGCTACGGTAGCCAAGCAGATGCACTACCGCTGCTGGTACTCATACATGGTGGTTTTTGGAAGCCAGAATATGATCGCTTGCACGCAGAAGCAATGTCTTGCGCGTTGGCAGAAGCGGGATGGACAACCTTGACCTTGGAGTATCGTCGAGTCTCAGGCCAACCCGATCAAACTCTGGATGATGTGATGTGCGCTTTACACACCTTGCCCGCACAAGTGCAGCGACATAATGGGCAGATTTTGTTAGTTGGGCATTCTGCTGGCGGGCATTTGGTGTTGTGGGCAGCGGCACGTTGTGCGCAGTTAGGCTTGCCGATCCGCTTACAGGGCGTGCTTGCTTTGGCGCCTGCCGCTGATCTGCAAATGGCGCATGCGATGCAATTAGGCGATGGCGCAGTGCAGCGCTTTTTAGGACAAGATCCGATTCATCGTGCGGATGTAAATCCCATGAATCTGCCCGCGCCCAAAATAGCGGTCAGTATTTTGCAAGGCAATGATGATGAAATCGTCCCACCCGCGGTGGCTGCTTCGTATTGCGCAGCGTTTCCGGCTACACGTTTGTTGAACTTGTCCGATTGCGGTCATTTCGCTTTGATTGATCCAGATACAGTTGCGTGGCAATCAGTGCTGAGTGAACTGCGAAATCTATGTTCGCACTAACTTTTCCCGACATAGTTCTTTAATTTTCGAGAAGTGGGTTTAATGGTTTATAAAACATACAGCGAGACGCTAAGCGTTTTGCTAAAAAGCGTGCGCAGGCTTTTTGATTTGATAGCGTTTTGATTGCCGTGCTTTGAGATCAACTTCGGCAGGGCCTAGTACAAAATCTTCGCCATCGCGGTTGCCTGAAAAGCGATTAAAAATCAATTTTTTCCCATGGTAGATGCGTAAAGTGACGCCATTTGCTTGACCTGCTGCGATCACCAAGTAGTAGGTGTAGTTCGCATTGTTGAAGAAGACCATATCTTCTCCAGTGTGTGGGGAGGTGGAATGATTAAAGAAATAGAATGGCGCGGTATCGCTTGCGATCATTTCTAATTCTATCCGTTGTGGCAGGCCGTAACGATAGACTACTTTTTGATACGGCGCTTGCTCTACATCGGTACAAATCGAGACGATCTTGCCGTCTTTTTTATTTTTGTAACCACTTTCGGTGCTGATCGCATTTCCCATCCACGCAGTCGCCAAATTGCTTTCATCCTTCAGACACAGCGATGGGATAGTCGTGTCTTGTGGATCTTGTTTGGCCAAACTCTGATTTGATACGAGTAAGGTGCTGCAAGCAATCACGAATCGCAGCGCACAAAGGAAAGTATTCTTGCTGAGCATAAAATTGGCGAATCTAAATTGAGAAAAGCCTATATTGTAAACTTGCTCGCCTGATCGAATAGCGCAATTTGCAAATAATGCGATGTGTGCTTGTCGATGCCCGTTTGAGTTGAAACGTATCGATGGGCACAGATAGAGCTGCACCCACCATCGTTATGTCGCGTGCAGCGTATTATTTCTGACTTGGATTACTATCGCCGCGATAGCCAGCGCGCGGTTCAACGCGCATATTCTCATTAGTCTTTAGACGTTCACGAAAGCTCGCAATTTCACTTTGTAGTGCTGGAATTAATTGATCGGCTGCTTTGTTATAGCCTTCTATACGCGCTGCGCGTGAGCGTTCGCTGTAGTTGGATAAATTGGCGCTGCCTTTTACTTGGCTCGTACCCGGTGCGCGCATGAGTAATTGACGGCTTGCCACATCAAATACCGAGATGTCGAGCATGGTTTGGGTATCGTGTTCATTGCCATGGACAAGATAGGCACCGATCACGGTCCAATATAAGAACGACAGTGAATTGCTATCGGTGAATTGAACTTGATCGTATGAAACCATCGCCATCACGTCGACGTTAAACATCCGTGCGACTTGTTCCATATTGTCGAAGCCGCCAGCGGCCTTTAGGTATTGTGATGGAATGATGTCTATCGAACCAAGATAGATTTGTCCGGCAAACGCGACTTTGACGCGCTCCATCAGCTTGATTTTTTCCGTTTCTGGTAAGGTACGCGCACTCGGGGCGTTTGGAACAAAGGCGATACCCACTCGCATCGGCGGTTTTAGATAGGTGATACCAGGAGCAAGTCGCGGTGCTTGGCTTGCTTTGGGATAGAGGTAATCGACGATACTGGCCGATTGTTTTGATTCTTTGGGTCCAGCCATGCTTGCACAACCACTAAGAGCGAATACGGTGATGGCTGCAATAGCCAAGCCACTCAATAACTTTAAGGTTTTCATGCTGTTCTTTAGGTAGTTAGAAAGAGTGTGCAGCCTAACTAGAACTTATTCATACAGCACCTTCTTTATCAAAAGTCGCATGCCTTGATGCTTAGCGTCGCATTTTGTGTCGTCTACTGGGATGGTTTGCTTTATTTTCTGCTCAAGCATCCCGATGCGCGCCTGACAAATGTCATGCGAAGTCATGACAAACGCTACTACGCAGTATGAGTCGTATGCTTCAAGATGTCTCCATCGCTGCACGAATTAGCTTGCAGGATTTTTGAGAGGGAGTTCATCATGTCATCATCATCAGTTTCTTCAACAATGGCTATGTCATTGGATCAACAACTGGCCGAGTTTCGTCAACGTCGCTTCTTAGCGATGCCCTTGGCTGGCTTATTGGTGTGGTCGCTCTTGATCTTTACTGGTGCATTTCTCAGCCCTAAGGCGCAGGTTTTGGCGATATTTATTGGTACCGGCAGCATTGTTTATATAGCGATGTTGTTGGCAAAGCTAACTGGCGAGCACTTGGCTTTTAAGTCAAACGCGAAACGTAATTTTTTTGATACGGTGTTTTTGTCGGCAGTGGCGATGTGCTTTTTGTGTTACGCCTTAGCGATTCCCTTTTTCTTAGAAAATTATCGTAGCCTGCCTTTTGCGGTAGCGATTTTGACGGGTTTGATGTGGTTACCTTTGAGCGTCTTGATTCAACATTGGGTCGGTGTGTTCCATGCAGTTGTTCGCACGGTGTTGTGTACATGCGCATGGATCATGTATCCCGAGCACAGTTTTGTTTTGCAAGCGGTGATTGTGGTGGTTCTGTATGTGGTGAGCATCGCTGTTTTAGAATTGCGTTGGAAGCGCATGCAAGTGGTGAAAACGCAGCCAGCAAGCTTGTTAGTACAAGCGGCATACTAGTATGAGCAGTGTCTTTTTTTACCTTTCTTTATTTTCTTTGGTTGTTGATATGATTAACATCGTTGGTTGATCTTGCGTGCATTGTGAATGCATCGTGTTAGCTGCATCGAGATTTGTTTCAGCGCAAAGCGATTAGGCGAACTGTTGCTAAATCTTCTTGATACCTTCATCGGCTAGCATCTTGAGCGTATTATGAGATTGAAAAAACAAGCTTTGCAAAATGCACGAGGAATTGACGATGCCAACTTTGAGACAAATACTCTACGGCGATGTGACTTTCTTAGAGGGTGAAGAATATCGCGCCTTCCAGTTTCGATTTCTGACGGTGTTAATGCTGGCAGGCGCAGTGGTTACTGGTTTGCTATTACTTGGGGTGGCGACCGGGATCAATACGATAGATACGCTGCATGTAGTATCGATGGCGATCTTCATGTCGCTGAGTCTATTGCTTTGGTTAGGCTTGCGTGGTCGCCCGCATTTATTGCTGAAATTGGCATGGATGTATGAGGCAGTTTGTATGGCTGAATATACTTCTGCACTGTATATGGTGTCTGCCGATGAAATGCGGGTGATTTGGTATTTTACGAATATCCCTGGTGTGTATATCTTGCTTGGGCAAAAAGCCGGCATGCTGATAACCTTGGCGACGATGTTGGGTTTGGCAGTAGGCAACGCTTATTTGCCGCAACCATATTCGATCAATGCGATGGCGACTTTACTGGTTGCCTTGTTTTATTTGGGCGCATTCTTCCATATTTATGGTGCGCGCTCGATGTCTTATTTTGTGCGTATGCGTGAATCCAATCAACGTTTGCGCCATCTCGCCAGCCATGATCCTTTAACCGATTTGCTCAATGCGGGTGCCTATTACGCCACTTGCGATCAATTAATTCATTTGGCGCAACGCCATCATCAGCAGTTTTCAGTGTTGTTTGTCGATCTCGATCACTTTAAAAAAATTAATGACACTTATGGTCATGAAGCAGGTGATATTGTTTTGAAAGCGGTCAGTAAAACCATGCTAAGCGTGGTACGTCAAAGCGATGCAGTTGGGCGGATTGGTGGCGAAGAATTTTCGGTATTTTTACCTGATACTGATTTAGCGGGTGCACATAAGTTAGCCGAGCATATGCGCCAAGAGATTGAAGACTTGATGCCGCAAATTGCGACGCAACGACTGCGTATTACCGCAAGTATCGGCATTGCAACTTCCGACCAAGTGGGCGAGAGTATGGCAGCGATACAGCGACGCGCAGATCAGGCGATGTATGAGGCGAAACAATTGGGGCGCAATCGCGTGTCTTGTTTTGCTACGACTACTTAATCGTATGAGTTTTGGTGAGTTATCTAGTCATTCAATTGCTCACCTGCTCACCCCATTATTGTGCGGCTCAAGAGACTTTCATGTTGATACCGAGAATGTCCATTGAGCCGATCTAACTTACTTCAATGCCTTAAGTTGATTTGTTAACACGCCGGCTTTTTACGCAAAGTATTGATTTGTATGTGTGGCCAGCGGGTGGTTTGTCCGTTCGAACCGACCATGAACTCGAAGAAGATGATTTGCTCGTATTGTAGTTGCAGCACTTCTTGCCCATCCTCGATCACCGTCTCTAACCACAGATTCAAACTCATCTCGGTCACGTTAGCAAACTTCTTGACGAAGGGCGTGTTGAGTATTCCCCCTTGTGGGCCGCCATCGTGTTTGCTACTCAATTGAATCAAGGTGTATTTACTGATGTTCTGATCCTTGATTGCATCGCGTAGACGCAAATCGGGACGCACAGAATAAGGATAATGTTGATCCGCAACGATGCGCTGAAAGTAAGTCAAATTGCTATCCGGCTGGGTTACTGGCAAAGATTTATCAAACGCCCACGCCGGTGCCGGTTCATCGAGATTGAGTGGCGCTGCGTCGGCAGTGTTGCCATTGGGGGGCACTAGCAAAGCAGAAGCACCCATGCTAGGAGAAATCGCTAACGGTGAGGAAGCAAGATTGGGCGCATTGGCGATTTGTAAGTCTGGCCAAGACCGCACAAATGGCGCGCTCCAACTGTCGGTGCCAGTTGGAAATGCGGGTTTGCCGGGGACATCTTGTTGAAAGTTACCCGTCAACATGATTGCGCTACCGTGTGGAATCGTGCCGCTTCTTGCGATCGAATAGGGCGGCACATAATTCGGCCCATTCGCCCCTGCCCCAATCGAGATCAAGGGATAGCCATTATCGTCGATCACCGATTGCTCAGTAGCAGCGTGGTTGTACATCTCATTTAACCAAAGATACATCCCCACTTCTTCATGGATACCAACGCCATCACTAACGCGTTGCACGCTTTGCTTGTATTCGATAGCGCCAGCGAATTGTTCATTAGTACCACCGCGATTTCGTACACCACCAGATACCGGAGCAAAGCTCAGTTCTTCAGTATAGTCTTCGCATAAAAAATGAAAAATACCAAAAATGGTTTCGGTATTGGTGCCAGGCGATGGCATACAAGTCGTATGTAAGCCCCAAGCTGTCGCATTCTTGTTGGGATTGACATTGACCCAAGTGCCGATCAGTTGTTCCAATATGCCGTAGTTAGCTGGTGCATCCAAGACGGCGTCTGAGTATTCTGGATACGGCGGTGTTGGGGTTTGTGGAATGCTCATGTTCGTTGCTCCATTAAAAAGTATCAGGGTTGAATTTGGCGTGATCGATCTCGACAATTGTTTTTACATGGCAGGCGCTTGCATCGCACGCAATAGAGTCGGTCGAATTGCAAAAGCCTTTCCAGTTTCATCGCTATTCAGATTGAATCTCTGGCGCTACTAAGCACATCTGAAAATCGTATTTCAGGGGTGATGTTTGTGATGAAACTAGATTTTATTTTTAGCAAGCATCGTGCCAAGTGGGAAAATGCTGGAGTTGGGTTGACGCAGTGCTGTATCGACGCAGTGTTGGGTCGATAGCCACATCCGGGTAGTGAGGAGAAACGCAGTGTTTGCGCGTGTTGCGAGAGATGGCGATATTCGACATCGCTTTACATGTCAAGCCTGAAGCGGCTCAACATGTAAATGGAAAAAGCGTACTTAAAACAAATGACTCAACTTGATAAAGACACGTTTGCCGGTATGCAGTGAAAGCTGATTCATTGGTCGTGCTTGTAGCAAGCCATGCTCATCATGGAATAAGCCTATGTTTTCTTGTCGATCAACATAACCGAGGTAAACACTTGATCCCGGGCTTAATACATAGCGCAATTGTAGATTGGTGTTGAGACTCTTTTCATTTTTTAAGCTACTCCAAGTTTGATTTGCTGATAGGGAGTGATAATCCATAATTAGACTAGCGCCCCAATAGTTATCGAACTGGTAGGCGAGATTAAAGCGAGCAAGTCGATCAAGGTAGATAGTGCCTTTGGCGTGACGTAGATCATTCCAGATATAACTCGCATCCAGACGTACATGGCGACCGAGTAGCCACTTTATTTTTAGTTGCGCATTGCGCGCATCGCCGCTCAACACGGCAGGATCAACAAATTGATAATTAGGCGCTTGTCGCTGGCCCAATTTAATGGTGCTCACTAGCTCAGGCAAGGTACGAGTGTGCCAACCTAGCAACCAACCCGCCGTCTTGACCTTTTGATTGTTCAGATTATCGGATTGTTGTACTGCCTCAATCGTGAAAGTATTGGCTTGCTTCGCTTTGAGGGTGTATAGCAAATGGTTTTTTTGATCTTGAAATTGACCCTGTTGATTGTCGGTATGGGTGAGCGTTGCTTTGAGCTCTTGCGTCAGTATCCAATCTCCAGGTGCGCCAAACCAAGTGTAGTTCGCTTGCTGTTCGTTTTGTTTGATATCGGTACGTGGAATAAAGCCTAAACGTGCATCAAATTGTTGTCCTATGTCGGTATATTTTCCGCTATAGGTCAGCGCACGTGAGCCATAAATCGCTTCGACATAGGCTAGATGGTCGTTGTTATTTGTTGACTTGTTGTTTTGATTTTCGTTTTCGTGCTTGCTTTGATGCTGCTTGCTTTGGCTTTTCGCGAATTGTCCAGTGAAGATCCAATTGGCTAATGGAGTTAGTCTGAAATCCGCCCCAGCAACCGAGTTGGCTTGATCAGCTTGGCTGCGCTTACTGAATAGAAGTCCGAGGTTACCGGTTTGGCCAAAGTCGACCTGCCCACGTACTAAGCCGATATGTGCTTTGCCAGTCGCCGGCTCGGATACATCGTCCATGATCATGCCGCCAAGTGCAAATTGATTTTGACGTCCGGTCACGCGTAGCCCTGCATCTGGTTCGACAATGCGGCGTGAGAAAAATAAAGGTAATGGAGTTTTAAAAAAACCAGAGTTCTCTAAAAAGAAGGGACGCTTTTCTGGGAATAAAGTTTCGAAGCGTTTATCCACCAAGACTTGCGGTTCGTCGCTTTCTACATCAGAAAAATCTGGATTCAAAGTGAGATCAACGGTGACCGAATTATTCCACACATATTTGGCATCCAAACCAAGCTGTGTTTTTTGTTGTTGCACAAAACCGGCATACTTTTTACCTTGTTTATCGATGGTCGTTAGAAACTTGTCTTTGCCGCTAAAAAGATAGGGATTGATGTGGAAGTTTCGTTGTTCTGGTATGCGCTCATTGATCACTACAGTGCCAAATTGGTTAACCAGAGTTGGCTGCTGCTTGGAGATAAGAGGCCAAGTAATAAATTCGGTGAACTCTGGAATATAGCGCGCTACAGAAAGTCCCCATTCTTGCTTGTCACCATTGGCAAAACGTAAACTCTTGAATGGAATTGCGATCTTGACGATGTAGCCAAACTCGGTCAACTCACCTTCAGTGTGCCATTGGGTGTCGAAATCAAAATCTTCTTCTTTACCTTCGATGTAGCTTGCATCTGCTTGCACTCCAAGCGGCGTCACATAAAATACAAAGGCACGCTGCGCATCTTTGAAGGTATCGATTTGTAGCAAAACAAAATCTTCACCGCCATTATTTTCACGTCGTGAATGTCGCGCAATTAAATGTTTGGGATTGGCGTGTGCAACAAAGATCGTGTACAGATTTTCTTGATCGTAAGAGAGATAAGCCTTAGTCGCATAGCTTGGTGCGCTTCCCTCGTGCGGCGTGTTTTGCGCAAACTGCTTGATCTCAACGCCTGCGGTGGCAGGAATGTTGTCGGGTTGGCGATAATCTTTTAATTGGGGAGGTTTATCGGCTTTGGGAATGACTAACTGCGCCTGTGCTGGACTTTGTAGCAGCAAGCTAATGATTCCGAATAGTCCAAATACAAATGCGGTCAGCAATTTTTTGCTTGAATTACCCTGTATGTTTCGCACTTTAGCTTTGCTAGTGCGAGTAAAGTGCTTTGTGATTATTGTTGCCATGTGACGTCCAAATCAGTACAAGTCGAGCGGCAATTATCTTGGCTTTGTTTGATATCTTCATCGTAAGAGTGATAGATTGCTATCACGGTGTGATAGCGCGTTTTGGGCAATTCTTTGAGCACCCGATGTCATACTTGCCGTGCGGATATTGGTAGCTTGTTCAGCTTCGTTACGTCTAGCAACCGACTTAGTTTGCTGCTGTGAACTAAGCAAAATTCGTCTCTGCATCGCCACTTTCATCATCCACTTGAGATTGTGATGAGTGTGCATTTTGGTGTGATGGAATGCATGCGAATCTGATTTGATAGGAATTTATCGCGTTATACTAATGCGCATGACTAGTCTTACATATCCATCACTGCCCTCGCCTGTAAAGCTTCCGAACTGGAAGCGGCCGTTCTTTTTCCTGCTCTATAATTTCTTGGGATGGGGTTCGCTATGTGTGTTGATTGCCTTGGCAATTTATAGCGAAGATTTACGTAATGGTGAGCAAGCACAGTTCGGGACGATTTTTGTAAATTGGGTAGCGGCTGCTTTGGTGCTAGCGCCACTCTCTTGGGTATTATATTTTTTGTCGTGTCGTTGGGACGAATATCTGAATCACGCGCGCGTCATTTTTCTCGCTTATGTACTTTCATTTCTCTTTATCATACCGTGGCATATTTTCAACGCTGCTTTTGCACTGATTTGGGCACGTAAGGACATTCCATTTTTAGATCGTGTACTTGCTTACGAAAATGCCGTTTGCTTGTTTCGGATTTGTGCAATTACTGCTGTATTTGCAGCAGTGTTGGGATTGCGTTTGTGGCAGCAAAATCAAAAGCGTTTGACTGCGCTACGCGATCAGCGTGAACATTCTCTGCGTTTGAGTTTGGCTTTGGAGCAGCAAAATCTTGCGATGTTGAAGGCGCAATTGGAACCCCACTTTATGTTTAATTCTTTAAATGCATTGTCTGGTTTAGTGCGTTCTGCCAACAGTGATAGTGCATTGATTGCGATTGAAAAGTTAAGTGAGCTTTTACGATACTCACTAGCATCTGGTGAAATGACCTGGGTTGGCATACAAGATGAAGTACAGTGTTTGAATGACTATTTGTGCTTACAGAAATTACGTTATGGTGAACGATTAAAGGTAGAGATGCACGGACTTAGCCCAGCGGTTCTTGCTTATGATTGTCCACCATTTTTGCTGCAGCCTCTGTTAGAAAACGCGCTACGTCATGATTTGGAATGTCACAAAGGTGAAAGCGATATCGTATTCACTTTTAGCTTGGATAGCAGAGGCTTGCTATGTAGTGTGAGTAATCCCGTTCATGTCGGAATTGCCAGCGCGCCCGGTTTTGGCCTAGGTTTAAAAACGCTGAAGGCGCGTCTTCATTCTTTATATCATGGCGCAGCAAGTCTTAATGCAGGCAAAGTTGGTCATCGCTTTCAAGTAGATATTTTTCTGCCAAATGAGTATTAACGCAATTATTGTCGATGACGAACAATTGGGGCGGGTCAATTTGCAATGTGCCCTACGCAATTATCCAGAATGGCAAGTATTGGCGCTATGTGAAAGCGCTAGTGAAGCCGAACAAGTGCTGGCGCAGCATCAAATTGATGTCATCTTTCTCGATATTCACATGCCAGAAACTTCAGGCATCGATCTCGCCAAGCGACTTTGTAAAACCAGCGCACCACCCGTGATTATTTTTGTGACCGCGCACAGTTGTTATGCATTGCACGCGTTTGAGTGTTTCGCTTTGGATTATTTGCTGAAACCTTTTTCCAATACACGTTTGTCTGAAACACTAGTACGTGCCGCAGAGACGGTACGTATGCGCGGCAAAAGTGGCTATGGGCAAACGCTAAACGCCTATCTAGAAGCAGGTTCAACACCGCAGCACTCTTATCTGCAACAGGTTGCCATACGTAGCCTTGGTGAGATTGAAGTTGTGTCTTTGGATCAGGTCAGTTATATATCAACCGCTGGCAACTATGTTGAACTACACACCAAACTCGGCTGCAAATTGTTACGTGTGACGATGAATACCTTAGAGCAAAAGCTAGATCCACAAGTTTTTGTGCGTGTGCATCGCGGTTATATTGTACGTGCGACCGATATGATCAAACTCGGTAATTTCACAAACGGCGCGGCAACTCTGGCGCTACGTTGTGGTCATACATTACCGGTCAGCCGAGCCTACCTACAGACGGTCAAAGAGATCATGATTGATTCGATTTGAGCTACTATCGTGATTTTCAGCGATGCTATAGATTCACGATGTGCTACCTTGGCAAATACTCACCTACTAAGATAGATGCGTTGTTAGCATGTTGTGATTTGCGTTGATGCGCATGGATCTGTATTGCTGCGCACCTTTTATCACTCTATCACTCGATTCATTCATTTGAGCATGGTTCATAATCACCTATTATTCTTCTTTGCCGCGCTTGGTTCATTTAACGGATTAGCACTCTCCATTTATCTTTTGATCGCGGGTTCGGTCTCGGTCGCGCAGCGTTGGTTAGCGATTTTAATTTTGATGGTGAGTATCCGTACTGGCAAATCCGTTGCGCTGGTTTTTTTATCTGATACGCCGTCAATTGTTATACAAATTGGTTTGACCGCATGTTTCTTCATTGGTCCTTGTTTGTATTTCTTTGTGCGCAATAGCTTGAGTAGCGAGAAGCTTTTAGGACAATGGGAGCGCTTGCATTTATTGGTGATTAGCGTGGTCGCGTTGTTGGTTAATTTGATCTGGCCCTACGCGAATGATCCGCAACTGTGGCATGGCCCGATTGTGGGGACAATTACTTGGCTTTGGTTTGCCTATCTGTTGATTAGTAGCGGTATCTTGATACAGCAAAAACACCGTCTTCCCCCTGCAACCGCAAGACGTTTGCTACTTACAGTCTTGGCTGGCCTTTGGTTTATTTGGTTTGCCTACGCTAGCTCCGGTTATACCTCGTATATTGTGGGGGCATTATCGTTTTCCTTTGTTTTGTATTTGTGTTTGATCGTGGTGTGGGGGCGGCGCCATGGTAGTGCACCAGTCGAGCCGTATCAGAACCGAAGAATTGAAACACCAGCAGCAAGCATAGAATTGCAAGCCTTAGCCGATTTAATGGCGAAAGAACGTTTGTTTCTTGATCCTATGCTCAACTTATCGCGCCTGGCGCGACGTTTGGGTATGCCGCAAGCACGTTTGTCACAGCTCTTGAATGACAATAATGGCACCTCTTTCAAACAATACTTAAACGCTTTGCGTGTCGCGGAAGCGCAGCATTTGCTGCTGCAAAATGCCGAGCATTCTCTAGAAAATATTGCGGAGGCTGCAGGCTTTCAATCGATGTCGACCTTTTATGCTGCCTTCAAAAAAGTGAATGGATGCACGCCTTCATCGTATCGAGAACAACATCAGACTCCGAAAACTGATTTTAGTAGTCCTGAAATATCTAGTCAGGCATAGATTTCAACGCAAATCCTTATGATGAAAGCTCCTTTAACTTTTAACGGAGCTTTCTATCATGCCTTCTTCTCCAAACAGTGTGTTCTTAGCCGCGGTGGCTAAGGACGCTCGCCTCAAAACTTCAAACAGTAGTTCGCGGTTTTTTCTAAATCGCTGATTCAATCTTTCACTTCTTCATAGAAATTGGAGAAGCGAGAGATCGATAGCTGCACGTAGTTATTTTTCAATTTTCTACATCAAGGATTTAAACATGAAATTTTTTCTAAAACCTATTTTTTGGATCAGCATTATCGCCAGCTTATCCCAACCCGTTTTCGCTCAAGTGCAGCAGCATAAAGAATTTGCCGCGGTTGATCAGACTATGCAAACGATGATGCAAGCTTTTAGAGCTGGTCGAGCTGATATCGCCTTACAAGTCGCCAGAAAAGATGCAATCGTGTTGGGATATTCAAATCGGCAACAAAAAGTCGTCACACAAAGCGGAGAAGAATGGGTACAAGGGTTTCCCGGTCATCCAGCAGAAGACGAAGCCCAACGCCATCGCCAGTACACCATATTGGATATCAGCGATCTCGGCGCCGTCGTCAAAGTCACTTTAGATTATCCACAATGGCAAGGCGTTGATTATCTTGCGCTGAATAAAATTGATGGGCAGTGGAAAATTGTTAGCAAGTCTTGGAGTGGGGTTCGTAAGTAATTTGTTGTAGTGCGGCTGAATTGTTCAACCTACAAAATTTTCATGCTGCAATTTCCCAGAGTCTTACTAGTAATTGCTACAGCTAAGCGCCGTGCTTAGCTGTAGCAATCTGATTTTTGAGATGCTTTATTTTGATCGAGGTGCGAACTTGGCGCGCGCCACATGCAACTTCTTATAACTATCAATCAAACGCTGATGTCTATCCAAACCTTCCAGCTTCATGCTGGTTGGCGTTAAGCCGTAGAAACGCACGCTGCCTTCTAGTGAGCCATAGACAGCATCCATACGTTCTTTGCCAAACATGCGGCGGAAGTTGGGTTCGTAGTCGTCGTGATCCAGCTCGTCGCTTAATTCAACTTCGAGTACCACATTTAAGGCTTGATAAAATAAACCGCGTTCAACCGTGTTGTCGTTGTATTGCAAGAAGGCTTGCACTTGATCGTGGGCTTCTTCAAATTCTTGCAAGGCGAGATTGATTAACAAGCGCAATTCGAGCACAGTGAGTTGTCCCCATACCGTGTTCTCATCAAATTCTATGCCGATCAAGGTGGCGATATCGCTGTAATCATCTAACTCATTATTTTCCAAGCGTTCGAGTAAATCGCTTAGGCCATCGTCGTCGAGTTGATGCAAATTCAGAATGTCTTCGCGGAATAGCAAAGCCTTATTGGTGTTATCCCAGATCAAATCTTCAACCGGATAGACTTCGGAATAGCCGGGCACGAGGATGCGGCAAGCGGTGGCGCCGAGTTGGTCGTATACCGCTTGGTAAACTTCTTTGCCCATGTCTTGGAGAATGCCAAACAGGGTGGCCGCTTCGTCGGTATTGGAATTTTCGCCTTGTCCTGAGAAATCCCATTCGACAAATTCGTAGTTGGCTTTGGCACTGAAGAAGCGCCATGAGACAACACCGCTAGAGTCGATGAAGTGTTCAACGAAATTATTTGGTTCAGTAACCGCATTGCTGACGAAGGTTGGTGGTGGCAAGTCGTTCAAACCTTCAAAGCTACGACCTTGTAACAACTCGGTTAAGCTGCGTTCTAGCGCCACTTCACAACTAGGATGCGCACCAAAAGAGGCGAACACGCCGCCAGTGCGCGGGTTCATCAAGGTCACACACATGACGGGATATTGGCCACCGAGTGAGGCGTCTTTGACCAAGACGGGAAAGCCTTGCTCTTCTAGTCCTTGGATGCCAGCGAGGATGCTCGGGTATTTCGCTAGCACTTCCGCAGGGACATCGGGCAGAGTCAATTCGCCTTCTAAGATTTCACGTTTAACTGCACGTTCAAAAATCTCAGATAGACATTGCACTTGTGCTTCGGCCAAGGTATTACCAGCACTCATGCCATTGCTGGCGAACAGGTTTTCGACTAAGTTCGATGGGAAGTAGATCGTCGCCCCATCGGACAGACGTTCAAACGGCAAGCTGCAAATTCCGCGTTCTACATTGCCGGAATTAGTATCGATAAGATGCGAGCCGCGCAGCTCTTTATCTGGGTTATAAATCGCCAAGCTATAGGCATCCAAAATTTCTTTAGGCAGCGCATCTTTCTTGCCAGGCTTAAACCACTTTTCGTTCGGGTAATGTACGAATTCTGCATTCGCAATATCTTCGCCCCAGTATGATCCAGCGTAAAAATGATTATTACTCAAACGCTCAATGTATTCGCCAAGTGCAGACGCAAGCGCACTTTCTTTGGTCGCGCCTTTGCCATTGGTAAAGCACATCGGTGAATGTGCATCGCGGATATGCAAAGACCACACATTCGGAATGATGTTACGCCATGAGGCGATTTCGATTTTGATGCCTAGTCCCGCTAATAAGCTCGACATGTTCGCGATGGTTTGTTCAAGCGGCAGGTCTTTGCCGAGAATGTAGGTGGCTGCTTCTGTATCTGGATTGATTGTTAGTAAGGCTTGCGCATCAGCATCCAGATTTTCGACTTCTTCGATCACAAATTCTGGGCCTTGTTGTACCACTTTTTTTACTGTGCAGCGTTCGATGGAACGCAAAATACCTTCGCGATCTTTGACAGAAATATCCGCAGGCAATTCAACTTGAATTTTAAAAACCTGCGCGTAACGATTTTCTGGATCGACGATATTGTTTTGTGAGAGACGAATATTCTCGGTCGGGATATTGCGCGTGTTGCAGTACAACTTCACAAAATACGCCGCGCATAAAGCCGATGACGCGAGGAAGTAGTCGAATGGGCCGGGCGCAGAGCCATCGCCTTTATAGCGAATCGGCTGATCGGCGATCACCGTGAAATCATCGAACTTGGCTTCGAGGCGAAGTTTGTCGAGAAAGTTGACTTTAATTTCCATGAAAATATTCCGAGAGGTAAATAAGAAGCGTGCGGATCATTGCTCTGAGTGCGCAGCTAGAAAATCGATTTAGCGCCATTATCCTTGATTCTGGCTGGCTGCGGGTGATGCATACCTAAGGCTAGCTTGCCAAATTTATTTAATTGGCATGAATTAATTGCACCAATAAGGCAAGCTCAGTATACTTCGCCCTTGAAACGCTTCGATGTAGCGGCTGTTGGGTGAGTAGTTTAGGTAAATTGCTGATTTTTATTTAATCAAGCGTAATGTTAAACGTAATGAAGCAGAACTAAGTGCAAACAAAATGCTGCACTTTTCAACCGAGGAATATAGCGATGCTAACTTTATATAAATATGGCTCTGTTTGGGACGTACTCGATATCAGCCCTTTTTGTTCCAAAGTAGAAGTGTATTTTCGTTTACAGAAAATCGACTACACAGCACAAATCGCAAATGCACAAAAATCGCCCAAACAGAAATTGCCGACGGTGCGATTGGAAGATCGGGTGATTTGTGATTCTTCCGTCATCTTGGCGCATTTTGAATCGATTTCGGATCATCCTTTGGATGCTGGAATGAGTCCTTTAGAACTCTCCATCGCACAGGCTTATCGCGCATTATTTGAAGAAAAACTGTATTTTGTCGCCGCATGGGTACGCTGGGCTGATGACAAAGCTTGGGTGATTTACCGTCCCGCCATCATGCAATATTTTGGTCAGCTAGGTTTGCCTAGTTTTCTACATTCTTTTTTTGCCAAGATGGCGCGCAAGCAAGTATTAAAATCAATTCACGCACAAGGCATAGGTCGCCATAGTCCCGCAGAAATTGTTGCGATCGGTGCAGATATTCTGAAAGCGGTCTCGGTATTTTTAGCCGATAAAACTTATTTCATGGGCGAACAAGTGCGGACCATTGATGCCACAGCTTATGCCTTTTTATCCGCGATTATCGATGTGCCGATGGAAACTGCTTTAAAACAAACGGCCTTGAGTCTGCCTAATTTGCGCGAGTATTGTGAGCGCATGAAGCGTAAAATTGAAGTGCCAACTTGAGTCGAAAATTAAGCGTATAAATTACGCGAATAAGCTAGATGCCGATAACAGCCATTCTTTGGATGCAGAGAATGGCTGTTTTGTTTTGCATGATCGTTCTACTGATAAAAACAGCGCCCACATACATGCTGATAACGTTCGTTGCCACCGATATCGATTTGTTCGCCCGCCGTCATGCGCTTGCCTTGGGCGTCAACACGAATATTCATGGTTGCTTTCTTACCGCAAGTACAGATGTTTTTAAGTTCTTCTATGGTGTCCGCCAGCGTCATCAAGTAGCTTGAGCCTTGAAATGGCTCGCCTAGAAAATCGCTGCGTAGTCCGTAGCAAATAACGGGAATACCGCGCACGTGTGCTAGTTGGTGCAGTTGTTTGACTTGTTGTGGTGATAAAAATTGGGCTTCATCGACTAAGATGCAATTGACTGTCGGCGCGTCACGAAAGAAATCGAAGCCGGCATCAAATGTCGCTGCCTCGCGTTGCGGCCCTAGTCGTGAAGTGATTTTGCCTGTGCCATAACGATTATCGATGGCAGCGGTGTACAAACAAACTTGTTGCCCTTGTTCTTCGTAGTTGTGCGCAACTTGTAGTAGCGCTGTGGATTTACCCGCATTCATTGCTGAGTATCGAAAATATAACTTCGCCAATTTGGTTTCCTATTTTTTTGATTCTATTGTTTGCTTCTATCTAGCCGGGTGGGCGTTATACCATCGCTTGCTCACTTGCCGCAAGTTGGTCGAGGCGAGATTAGATGGAGTTTTGTTCTTGACCATCGTTTGTAGTTTGTTTTTGATTGGCCGGCGCACGGAACCAGCCTTCTTTCGGCACCAATTTTTCTTTTTCTGGGTCACCTAAATAGTGTGGCGACATGATTTGTACATTGTATTCATTGAACACATCTTGAATATTTGCGTGTAATAAACTCATTACTTCAGCGCGCGGCACAGGATCGGCTGGCGCCGCCTGGCATATTAATAAATACTCAGGATAAAAATCTGACAGCGCGGTTTGAAATACTTTGGGTGTTGGATCTTGCAAGATGCTTGGTGTACGACGCGCTGCTTCGATCAACATCGCCTCGACTTGACGCCAAGGTGTGTCGTATCCAATTGTTACTTTGGTGTCGATCACAAAGCCCGGACCTTGGAGCGCACGTGAATAATTTTTTGTGACATTGCCGAGAACTAGGGCATTGGGTAGCGTGATTTCTAATCCCATGCCATTACGAATGCGGGTGGTGAACATGCCCAAGTCAGTAATCGTGCCCTCATGTCCATTCACGTGAATAAATTCACCCTGACGGTAAATCCTTGAATAGGTCAAAATTAATCCACTTGCCGCTTGTGCAATCAAGCTAGAAGCGCCGAGTGAGATCATCAAACCTAGTAAAACAGAGATTCCTTTGAAAGCTTCGGTACCTGAACCAGGTAAATAAGGGTAAGCCATAGTTAAAGCAAACAGCCAAATCGCTACCTTGACGATGCGTCGAGTTGGTGACACCACGTCAGCAGCTAACCAAGTTACTTCTAGGTTACCATTTTCGATGCGATCAAACAGCGAATTCAATCCGTGCGTGACTATTTTTGCCAAGAAAAATATGACGATGGCAGTGAAGAGATCAGGAATCGCTTTAATCGTTGCACTACCGATTTTGCCGACTAAATTGAGTAAGTAGTGATTCAGTTGTTCTCCCAACGGGCGGGTGAATGGAAACTGCGACAAACTATAGCTAAGCCATTCATACGTCAGTAAAAAAATCACCAACCATGAAAACCACTGCAATACTCGTCGTAAGCCACTTTGTATGTGTTCACGGTTGATTAATTTCGATTCAATTAATTCGTGCCCATCGAGTTTGTCACGGGCAAAAGACAAAGTTTTGACGACGACTGCGCGACGCAAGCGAAAGGTCAGCCAGAGCAGCGTTGCGAACAATAGCGAGGCTATTGCGACATAAGCACCAGCGCGCAGCATGCCTTCTAGACTGCGACTTTCACGCGATTCTTTAAGCACTAGATTTAAGCGCTCTAAGGTTTGTTTGGCGACACTATCTAAGCTTTCTTGTTGAAACGGATCAGCATCTTCTGGTGCGATATAGAAACTGCCTGCACCATCTATCTGAATTAATTTGCCGGGTGGCATATCGGTCATACTGAGTTTGTGTTCGCCGGTGTTGCTAAGCTGTTGTTCAATGCGACGTTGCGCGCGCTTGACGCGCTCTTCTGGTTCGATGCCGAGCACGGTGGTGCGAAAATGAATGATCTCTCGATTCAGAATAGTCAGTGTGGCTTCAGAATTGTTGCTGGCTTTTGGCGCCATGGGTGCGCTCTCGGTGGAAGCAAGGCTGATCGATGTGTATAGCGCCAACATCCATCCTATCATCGCTATGCTGAGTTGTTTGATGCTGGTGGTTCGGCTGTGCAGCATGATGGAATTCCTTGTATCTATGTGAACTATGTAAACTATGATAGCGATGAGCGCGGATATCGAATTAGTGGGATATACCGATAGGCGTTTCACTGAGTTCGGTTGCGGTACTTTGGCAATTTGAGTAACAGATTACTTGATTGCGACCATGATTTTTTGCATGGTATAACGCGACATCCGCGCCGGCGATTAAAGCCTCAAGTTGCTGTGTTTCGATTTCCTTGGCGTGATCGTTTTCATTGCTAGCAATGCCGATACTAATCGTACCCTTGAGTAAATGGTGCTGCCACGGAATCACCAGATCACTATAGGAACGACGTAAGCGTTCACCCAATACATAAGCTTGTGCTTCGCTGGTGGCTGGCAACAAGATGCAAAATTCCTCGCCGCCGTAACGAGCGACGAAATCATTATTTCTGACCATTGCTTGCATCAAGTTGGCTAGTTTGCGTAACACCTCATCACCAGCTGGATGTCCAAATTGATCATTGATTTGCTTAAAGTGATCGACATCAATCATCATCAAGCTCAAGCTTTCTCCAGTGCGTTTGCTATGGCTGATTTGACGTTTGGCTTCTTCTTCGAAACGGCGTCGATTGAATAAGCCAGTTAAAGCATCGGTGGTCGCCAACATATTTAATTGATGTGCGAGCGTGTAATTAATCATCAGCATGAAGGCAAATGACACTGACATTTGCGCCAAACTACCAAATAAAAATACGATAGGATTAACTCCTGTAGCGGAGAACATACTAATCTCATCGGCTGGCGTTAGTGCGACACTCACCAAACGTGCAATCGCAAGTAAGCAAATAATGCTCATTGAGGATGCTGCCAGCCAGTAGGCAGTGCGCAAGGGTTGCTCGATGCGAATAAACAAGGCGCGCGCGCACATGCCATGAATCACGGCGAACGCCAAAAAATTAATAAAGATGCGCGTCTTTGATTCAAAAAACAATAGTCCGAAAATGAAACTATTTGCGATGATGGTCGTAGCAAGTAGTGCGGGAATCCAGTAGCGACAACGACGACCCTCAAATGCTTCGATGCCGTTATAAATTAAGCCTAAGCCTAGTCCGAGCAAGATCGCCGCACTACCTGCCATTAATGGCGTCGCTGGGTAACTGATTTGACTACCAATGCCAAGTGCGATGCCGATCAATAAATCGCCGATTGCCCATTGCTTAACGCCTTTTACATTGGGTGCTTGCATGCCAACCAGTGCCAGCATGCCGGCAAACAAGATGTTGAGTGCAGCCCAGACAACTAAGACTGAACGTGGATCGATCGCTATCATGGAATATTTTTCAGATGGTAATGAAGAACGCGGACAGAATTAATTTGATCCGACTTTGATAATCGCCGCATTCAGTCGAGACATGACAGCAGCAGAGACATCTTTACTGCAAACAATAAAACTATCCAGTCCTTCTGGAACACCTTCAAGATCGAGAATACGTGTATTGCTAATGTATGGATCGCCGATTTTCAGGAACTCCCACTCACGTTTGTCAATTAACATATAAGAGGCGCGATTCGCACCTATCATGCGCGCCATGATACGCGGTAAGACATTCATACGGAGCTGTTTATTTCTGCTATAAAAAATCATGGATTCTAGTTCTTTGCCGTAGCTGACGGAATCTAATGATCCTAGCGTCAGCTCAGGGTCGGCCATTAAGGAGCGGAGATTTTTGTGAGAACTGACTTGGGCTAATACCGAATCATTAGTCAGAACAGAATAAGGTGGGGTTTTTTCAAAAGCGACAGAAAACTGCACGATTTGTTCGCGCTCAGGCAATTTATACCAATCAAATGAGCAGTAGTTCTTTTTGCCTGCCGCAAAACTCGCCCAAATCCGTTTTGCAGGTTCTTCGATTAATTGAGTCGATACTTTTGCCATTGCAAAGACTTGCTTGGCGCGTTCTAGTCGCACACCTTTGGCGATACCGTTTTCTACATATTGAAATGGTGGGCGAGCCGGCCAGACTACAGTAATGCTTGATTCCGCCGGCACTGCACTTGAGCTGCCACACAAGATTGCCAAGATAAAAAGTTGTTTGATTCTTTTGATGCTGAGCATTTCTATACTTTTTTCTCTTTGGCGCTTCGTGGTTGGTGTTGAAAGGATGAGCAGTGAATATAGTGCAATTATTTGGCGTACTGAATGTAAGGATTTCAGCATCGCGCTAGCGTTGGCGCTTAATCTGATGTCCTTTGTAATTCATTATGCCTTTCAGAATTGCTGCGATGCAAGCTCTATCGTATCGACATGTGGATTTTCAATTCGAATTGCAACATCCGCCCGGCGATTGTCCGCGGTCGTCCGAAATTGCTAGTCCGCACCGCTTATTTATCCGAATGAATTCGATAAAATTCAATCAAATCAATCGCTTAATTGTGCTGCCAAGCTGGCACGCATTCTGCATAAGCATGTGTGTCGCAAGTTTGGTAGGAGAAATAGAGATGAAAAAGATAGCGCAACTTCGTAGCTTTTTACGTCAAATCATTGAGCGATTTGCCACAGTGTTACTCGGAATCATTTGTTTGGTATTAGTTTTGCATTATTGGTCGGACGCGGGAAGTCGCCAAGCGAAAACTGCCGTGCCGATGAAGATGCTGATTGTGATGGAAAACGAGAAGCTGATTATCATGAAGAAAGCACCGAAAGTGCGCTCCAGTATTATGCAAAAGCTGGGATTTGCATCGACCTAAATGGTGCTTAAGTCTTATACAGATATGCAAGATGCTTGAGCTCAGTGTTAGATAGTTGGCATCTAGGTGCCAGATGAACGCGTGCTCAAAAACCACAGACCGCAATTTGGCTTTTGTTGGCAGTAGCCAGTCGGCATGGTATCCGTTAATGTAGAGAATCGAATTTGATCAAATTCTTCGCCACTTCTCATTTGACGGATTGTCTTTATGTCTTTTCAAGGTCACGCATTACCGCTCATGTCGTTTGGTTTGGCATTGAGCTTAGGTTTATCCTCGGTTTCTGCCATCGCGAGTAACAAGACGCCTATCGCCACAGGCACAGGCGGCGCGGTGGCGACAATCAATGAAATCGCCTCGCAATCCGCATTAAAAATACTCAATCAAGGTGGCAATGCGATTGATGCTGCGGTCGCTGCAGCCGCGACTTTGGGGGTAACCGATCCCTTCAGTTGTGGCATAGGCGGTGGTGGTTTTATGCTGATCTATTTGGCGAAAGAAAAACGATTTGTAGTGCTAGATCACCGCGAGACGGCACCTGCCAGCGTGCGCTCGGATATGTTTACCGAAAATGGTAAAGCGATCGCTTGGGAAGACTCGGTGAGTAGTGGGCTATCAGTTGGGGTACCGGGGACAGTACGCGCTTGGGATGAGGCTTTGAAGCGTTATGGCAGTATGCAGTTCAAGCAAGTGTTAGCGCCTGCGATTCAAACTGCGCAACAAGGATTTCAGGTTTCCCCTATTTTCCATCACTTAAATAGTGGCGCGGCACATAAGTTTGCTTTGTATAGCTCTAGCAGTGCTTTGTATCTGCGTGACGGTAAGCCTTTGCCGGTTGGCTATGCTTTCAAAAATCCCGATCTAGCCAAGACGTATCAGATCTTGGCGCAGGCGGGGGCAAATGCGTTTTATCGCGGAAAAATTGCCAACGCACTTTTACAAACAGTCAATCATCCGCCTGTACAAGGCAACGCCAAAGTTCGCCCCGGCAATATGACGCAAGCTGATTTACTTAACTACGAAGTTCGCACGCGCTTGCCATTGCATAGCACTTATCGTGGTTATGATTTGTATGCCTTGAGTGCGCCTAGTAGTGGTGGTTTGACAGTCGCATTGGCCTTAAACATTTTAGAAAATTTCGATACCAAGAAAATGTCGCGTCAACAAGTCGAGCATTTATATTTAGAGGCATCGCGTTTGGCTTTTGCTGATCGCAATGCCTATATTGGTGATCCTGAATTTGTTGATGTTCCAGTGGCGGGTTTATTAAGTAAAGACTACAGCAGACAAAGAGCACAATTGATTCGTCTCGATCAAGCTGCGAGCCGCGCGAATGCTGCTTTGCCTGGTGATCCTTATCCATTTCAGCAAGATCCAAGCATTCCACTGCGCCCACGTGCGTTTGCTGGTTCTGAATCAAAGGCGGTAAAGCAAGAGAGCAATCACACCACGCATTTAACGGTGAGCGATAAAGAAGGTAATATTGTTGCTTACACTTATACGATAGAAGATTGGGGCGGTAATGGCATGGTGGTGCCGGGCTATGGATTTTTGTTAAATAATGAGTTGAGTGATTTTGATTTCACTGCACCGCATCCGAATATTCCTGAAGCAGGTAAGCGTCCGCGCAGTAGTATTGCGCCGGTGATTGCATTTAAAGATGGCAAGCCCGCGTTTACCGTTGGTAGCCCAGGTGGTTCTACAATCATCACCACGGTTTTGCAAACCATCGTTAATCATATTGATTTGAATATGGATATGCTGCGTGCCTTAGCTGCACCGCGTATGTCAGAGCGTAATGCGGGACAGACCCAAGTTGAGCCCCAATTTATTGGCGGCGCGCAAGCAACCGGTTTGGCGCGATTTGGTCATCAATGGAAGCTCGATAAGAGCGATGCGGAAATCGGCGCTGCGAGTGCGATTCGTTTTAATCCCGACGGTACCGTGACTGCGATTAGCGAACCTGTGCGCCATGGTGTAGGTAGTGCCTTGGTACAGAAAAAATCGCACTGAAGTCGCGACGAGAATGCTAGTACAAGAATTTGTTCATGAAGTTCAGCGCTGTTTGCAAACAAATGCAAACAGCGAACATGCACCAGCGATGCGCGCCTATATGCGTGATCAGTTTGATTTTCTGGGTATCAAAACGCCCTTACGACGACAGTTGTTAGCGCAAATTGTCAAACCTATGGGAAAGTCAAAGTTCAGCGCGACCGAAGTTTTACAACTAGCAGATTTGCTGTGGGAATTGCCGCAGCGTGAGTACCAATACATTGCGATTGATTTATTGGCTCTGCATAAAAAAGTGCTGGGTTTGCAGGACATTTCTGCATTGATTCAATTAGCGCAGAAAAAAGCATGGTGGGATAGCGTTGATGGTTTGGCCGCAGTGATTGGCGACATCGTATTTTTGTCACGTGCAAATTCACCGGATGCGCAAGCCTGCATGGATCAAGCATTGCAGCATGCATCGATGTGGGTTCGACGGATTGCAATGACGCATCAATTAGGCTGGCGTTTGCAGACCGACACTACACGTTTGTTTTCATACGCATTACAACTCGCGGCAGAAGAAGATTTCTTTATTCGCAAAGCGATAGGCTGGGCCTTGCGTGATTACGCAAGGTGGCAGCCAGCTCAAGTGCGTGATTTTGTGTCAGCACACCAAATGCAGATGTCGTCACTCAGTGTGCGTGAGGCATTAAAGCATTTATGAGCTGGTGTTGACAGGCGCCTTATATAAACGACAGCCAAACACCGGACCAGCGGTCTTGCCATTTTTTGGGTTGAAACGTACACGGATCTTTTCTTTGCCTTGGCTTAAGGATTCTGGAATCAGGTATTCCTGTTCAATAAACTCGCCAGCCTTGTTGCCGTTCAAAACGATATGCGCGATTTCTACATCGTCGACGGTAATTGTGAAATCACGATTTTTCTCCTCGCCGGAATAAGTCGCTTGTAGAATCAAAGGGCCTGGCTGCACTTTCATCGTGAAACTGAAGAAACCACCTGTGCGAGCATCTCTACCATTTTTACCACGATACACCACGGGGTAAGAAATATCCGCCTCCAACTGATGATCACGTTCGGCTTGCATTTCACCTAGATGCATTACATCAACCGCACGTAAGCTCAATTCGTGTAAGCGAGCTTGTTCACGTCGCACTTCAGCTTCGGCTTGCTGCCAAGCGGCATCATCATAAATAGAAAAATACACTGCTGAACGTCGTGTGTACTGCGCATAAAAAGGCTTGAATTGCAAATCATGTGGACGCCCAATTCCCTTGCTTTGATAATGCGCGGCGCTCGATTGTATGCTGGAAAAAGCCGACAAAATATCTTTGCCGACTAAAGCCGGCGCGATGCCATCGTAAGCCGCTTCGTTGCTACCAAGATCTGCTGCAAGTACCATAGGGCCAAGTAATATCGCCGCTACATTTGTACTACCTTGTGCGTTTTCCATACGCAAAGCCATCGGTAAAACCAGTTTTACTACATCGCCTTTGCGCCATTCTTTTTGTATGACGAGATAATTTTTTTCAAGCTGACTCGATATGGGTTTGCCATTGACACTGATTTGATAATTTTTCGCCCACGCTGGAATACGAAACGCTAGATTCAATTTCTTACGACGGGCGGCTTGCTGTACGCTAAAAATAATCTCGTCTTGATAGGGGTAAGCTGTTTGCATTTCTAACTGCAAACCTTGTTGTCGCCAATCGAGTTTGGAAGGAATATACAAATTAATCAGTAGACTATCTTGGTGGTGCCAGTAAATCGAATCGCCATGTTTGGCATGACTTTCCATGCCCGATAATACGCAGCACCAAAAGTCATTTTCTTCACTTGAATAAGCGCGCGGTACTCCTGACATCAACGGCGTCATATAGGTGAACATCCCCGTCTTGGGATCTTGATGCGCCAAAATATGATTGAGATGGGTGCGCTCGTAATAGTCAAAGTACGCGGCATCTGGCTGCCAGCTATATAAATGGCGCGTCAGCTTGAGCATATTGTAGCTACAGCACGCTTCGCAAGTCTGTTCGGTTAAATGCTTTGCGATAGTGTCTGCTTCAAAAAAATATTCACGATCACCATGACCGCCGATCACGTAGCTATGGTGTTGTGTGACACGCTGCCAAAAATACTTAGCGGCGTTGGCGTGAGCTGACTGACCATGCACCTCGTAGAGTCGTGCTAAGCCAATCAATTTAGGGATTTGTGTATTGGCGTGAATGTTCGCTAATTCATCGCGTTCTTGCTCTAAAGGTTTCAATACTTTTTGGTGGTACAAACGCAGCGCTAATGCGAGCCAACGTCGATCTCCTGTGCGCGCGTAAAGTTCGGCAAAACTCTCATTGATGCCGCCGTGCTCGCAATTTAAGATCAGTTGTAATTGCTCATCATTGATCCCTTGAAAGAAACGATCAATATACCCAGCGAGCCCGATTAGTAGTTGTAATGCTTGCGCGTTGCTCGCTAATTGATGCGCGTCGAGCAGACCCGCCATCAATTTGTGCCAGTTATAAAAGGGAACCCAACAACCATTCAAATCAAAACCCGCAGATCGAATTTCTCCTTGCAGCATTTCGGCAAAAATCTCTTTACCATCAACGATGCTGCCATCACGCCGTTTGCGCATAAAACCGCCCATGTAACCATCGCCATGCGCCTTTTGTACACGTGCTAATTCCGTGATGATGTAATCAATTCTGCTTTTGAATTCCATTTCACCAGTTTGCGCAAACATCAAAGCCAGCGCGGATAGATAGTGACCTAAGCCCTCGCCAGCAATCGTGTCCGATTCCCAACCACCGTAAATCTTTCCTTTGACCGCAAGTCCAGCAAAACGGTGGTAATTATGTAGAAAGCGATCAGTATCGAGTCGCAACAGATAAGCTTGGTTTGCAGTGAGCGCTTTCAAATACGGCGACGGCAGCAAGCGAACTTGATTTAGAGGTATTGCTGTTGCTTGGCTTGGGATGTGTTGGCTATGTTTGCTGTGTTGCCCATGAGAGAACGGACTTAAAGACAACGCACCGAGAGTCAGCGAGCTTTGTAAGAAGTTGCGACGATGTTTCAGTGTATTTGTATTAGCCACAATGCGTCTCCCTTGCTGTTCAAATTTATCCGAACATAAAATATACGGGAAGCAGATTATCCGGTCTTGACCCAAGAGGGTTCATGATGTGACGAAACCCGCATAGTGAAATTCGCTATTCTTTCTCATAAAAATATATAGGCAGTCAAAGGCGGATCAATGAGTTTCGTCATATTGCTTGGTTGGCGACAGTCGTAAGCTGTGCAAAGCTTTTCATCGAAGTTTAGGAATGCACAAGCTCGTATCCTTGATCTACCCAACCAGTGACGCCACCCAACATAATCTTCACGGGCCGTCCTAGTTTTGCAAGCGCGATAGCAGCTTTGGTAGCACCGTTGCAATGCGGCCCCGCGCAGTAAGTTACAAACAAGGTACCGGGTGGATAGTGATTCAATTTTGAAGCGATCATCTTTCCGCGCATCATGTGAATCGCACCAGCAATGTGTCCGTTTTGATATTCGTCTATCGTACGAACATCAAACAAAACAAATCCCGGATCACCTTGTGCGAACGCTTCATGTACGTCCCAACAATCGGTTTCATATTGCAAGCTAGCGGCAAACCGTTGTAGCGCGTCAGCACTATTGGCAGCGGCAACTTCGAGTACGGCATTGGTGGTCATAAGTCCTCCTTGAGTGAAATAAACGAATTCCGAACAAAGTGATTGTGCGCGACAGACGACTCGCAGTATAGTGTCGTAAATGACAGTATTCAGTCAAAAAACGTCATTGTTATCAACCGCTATTTTCCCAACTATTTCTTTGCTATAGCTATGTCTGCACCCCGCGTGATTGCGCTTGCTTATGATCGACTTTGTACATTCGAATTCGCGTGTGCAGTCGAACTATTTTCTTTACATCGTCCTGAACTCAATGTTGAATGGTATCGATTTCAAGTCTGTGCGATTGAAGCTGGCAAGCTGCGCGCTGTTGGCGGAATTTTAGTTGAGGCACCTTATTCGCTGCGCCGTCTCGATCAACTGCAACGCGGAGATATTATTGTTATTCCTGGGTGGCGAGATATCGAAGAGATACCTCCAGAAATGTTGCTCAAAAAAATCCGCGCGGCCTATGCACGAGGCGTACGTTTTTGTACTATTTGTTCAGGAATTTTCGTGCTGGCTGCAGCGGGTATTTTGGATGACAGAAAAGTCACGACGCATTGGCGTTATGCTGAAAAGCTACGACTAACTTATCCAAGTCTGCAAGTCGAAGCAGATGATCTGTATGTTGATGATGGGCAGATCATTAGTTCGGCTGGATCTGCAGCTGGACTGGATATGCTGTTATATCTGGTCAGAAAAGATTATGGTGTGAAAATTGCGAATCAAGTGGCACAGCGCTTAGTCATTCCGCCGCATCGTGAAGGAGGGCAAGCACAATTTATTCCGCGCCCCATCGCTGAAGATGAGCGTGGACGTTTGTCGCAATTGCTCGATTGGATACGCGCACATCCAGCGCGTGATCATAGTTTATCCACATTAGCAAAGCGTGCCGCGATGAGTGAGCGTACTTTACAAAGACAATTTCAACAATTGACCAACACGACACCAAAAGAGTGGATTGCACGTGAGCGCGTTGCGCTAGCGAAAGAGTTGCTTGAATCTTCATCGACTAGCTTGGCACGAATAGTCGAGTTGACCGGCTTTGGTTCAGAAGAAACCTTTCGACGCCAGTTTAAGCGCATTACAGCGACAAGCCCACTTGCTTATCGTAAACAGTTTTTTGGTAGTTAGGTTCAAATAACATTAAAAATGAGAGCGGTTCGCGCTACATGCTGGTTTGCCAAGACGATTGAAATCAGGCACTAGGTTTGCGTATCGCTATTCGCCCACGCATTTTTGTGTTTATAGGGATTAAAACTCGGTCATAATAGTTCTAGATTGATTGCGGTTCACCAGATTATCTATTCACAGCACAAGAGAGGCCATGCATGTACACACTTTATATCGCGAACAAAGTTTATTCATCCTGGTCTTTGCGCCCGTGGATTATGATGCGCGAAATGGAATTATTGTTTGAAGAAAAACTGGTGACTTTTGGTACGGGTAGCAACTGGGAAAATTTCCGAAAATTTTCTCCTGCGGGTAAAGTTCCCTGCTTACATGATGGTGTTGCGGTCGTGTGGGATTCTTTGGCGATTATAGAATATCTGGCAGATCGTCATCGTGGTGTTTGGCCAGAAGATGCGCAAGCAAAAATCTGGGCACGCTGTGCTGCGGCCGAAATGCATTCTGGCTTTAATCAATTGCGCTCTACTTGTACCATGCATGTTGGTTTGCGCATACGGTTAAAGGAAGTGAAAGCCGATCTGCAAGCGGAAATCGATCGTTTGAATGAGTTGTGGTGTGAAGGCTTAAATCGATTTGGTGGACCGTTTTTGGCAGGTGAAAAATTTACCGCAGTTGATGCATTTTTTGCTCCAGTCGTGTTCCGTATTCAAACGTATGGTCTTGCTATGAATCCACAAGCTAGTGCGTATGTAAAACGAATGTTAGCGCTACCATCGATGCAGCAATGGCAGACCGAAGCTTTAAGAGAAAAATGGCGTGAACCTGGACACGAAAAAACTGCTTTGGCTGCGGGTGAAGTGCTTGAAGATAAGCGTATGCAACCGTAAGTTAGGAATTCAGGAGTAACAGTGTGCATGGTTTATGCACACTGCGTATGACGATTAAGAACCTGAAGAAGTTGCTTCGTTCGATTTCGGTACTTTGGATTTTTGGTGAATAATCTTCATCGTTCCTTTGTCGCAGCTTCCCAATACCCTGCCTTTAATTTGGGTATCTTTGCTTACTACCACCATAGGGTAGTCTTTAACCCCTTTTCCTGCGACTTTCTTTTCAATCTTAGCCTTGAGATCGTCACAAGATAACACGCCGGCCGATGCTGAAAATGCCATGAACAGCAGGCTGATAGTTAAGATTGCACGTTTCATAATCGCCACTCCCATTTTGATATTGTAAATTGTTGGCACTTAGTTGAGACCGCCTTGAGCCGTCTTTGGGCTGTCGTTGCCACTCAGTTGGCATTCCGTTTGCATACAAATGGATGCGTCGTAAGAGCACTGAATAAAACCTTATCACTCAGAAACAATTCCGAATAGAAATATTCGGTATCCGTGTAGATTACTGTTGTAATTGTCACGAACTCAGCGAACATGGCCTTGGGTTGCCGCCATACACGACCGCTTTAGGACGCAGCTGCAGAAAGCCTGGTAAGGCTGGGAGATTGTGAGAAATGTCTATTTGAGCGTAAAAGATAGGCTCACAAAAACTTGGCGCGGTGCGATTGGAAAGGTATTGTAAGTGCTATCAGCGGCACCCACCACCAGCGTTGAAGTGCCACGGCGATTGGCTAAATTATGCACATGAAAACTGAGTTGGCCCTGACCATGCGGCGATGTCCACGGCAACGGATATTGCAAGCCAAAGTGCATCAGGAAATGTGCAGGAACGCTTAAATCATTGGTGTAGGTGGCGTAGCGTTTGCCAACATAATCGGCGAGCAACTGCCATTCGAACGCGTTCCATTTTAATTTCAACATCGATTTGTTGAGCCAGCTTGGGCTGGCAGGTACTTGCTTGCCCTTGGTTGCGATCCGATTGCTGCCGCTTAAATAGTCGTCTTGGTAGCTGGATTGGTTATACGATAAAGCATTAAATAGCGAAACCTGCGTGCCGAATTGCAGCGTGGTCGCGATGTCTATCCCATAGGTTTTGACATCGCCGACATTCGCTAAAATCGGATTACCATTCACGATAGAAGAAATCACCGGAGTTGGGCTGATTTGTAGCAAACGATCTCGAAAATTCACATAGTAAAGTGTGACTTGATTCTCGATTCCTGTTAGACCAAATCCTTGCTTACCCGATTGTTGATTAGACTCGTCAAATTGACGGCGTGTGCGTATTCCTGTTTCAAAACTAATCGCCGTTTCTGGTTCCGCAGTGCGTTTGAATAGGTCAAATGCACTTTGACTATTTAAGCTCCACGGTGATGCGCCGACGGCGCCATAGGTAATGAATTGACGCAAATTCTTCTGCAAATTGACATAGACTTGATCTTGATTGGGCAGACGCCATATCGCACCAAGTTGTGGTAAGAACCAGGCCTTGGTCGTGATGCTTCCCTCTGGTAGCGCGCTTGAACCGCCGTTAATCGCACCGAGTTTCGGTTGAACAGGAAAGTATCCTTGTGCAAATTGCAGGCTCGATTTAAATCCTGCTTGCAAAGTCAAAGTGGGCTGAATTTTCCATGCATCTTGCCAATGCAATTGCACGACGCGGTTGTCGATTTCGCTGCCATATTGGGTGATGAGCGGATCACGCGGACGTTGATAAGGGCTAAGCGGACGTTGCTGATCGAGTCCGTACCAACGTCGGTAAGCATCCGAGCGGTTTTGTTCTATCCAAATGCCCGCCTGCCATTGATGCGCGCCGTATCGAGCTTGCCAGTTTGAGATCAAGCCACCGCGATTGATCGTGTATTCCGTGGTTCTGACCGCATAGCCTGAGCCGCCAAAGGTTTGCTTTAAATCTTGGCTAGGAAAATAAACTTTAAATAGTGCAGGCAAGCCAGCCACTTCGATCGGGCCGGCGACCGCACCAAGACCATCGTGTTGATGCCAATAAACTTGATTATTCCAACTCGTACTTGCATCGATATCGCTTTCTAACTTGAGATAAGCTAAATGGTCGCGACGTTGAGCAACGCCAAAATAATTTCGATAATTTGGACCATCGCGGCGCGGCGGTTCGCCTTTGGGGCTTAAATAATCTTTTGCAAAAGCAAAATCGGGATAAGTGGTTGGGCGCGTGTAGGGGGCAAATTCTTCTCTTGCATTACGAACGATACTATCCTCGTTTGGTTCGGTTTTGTCTGAGAAGTTGTAGTAAGCAATCAACTTCGAATGATTAAAATGCTTGACCCATTTGGCATTTAATTGTTCGCCACCTTGTATGCCTTCAAAATCCCAAGCGCGTGCGCGTTGGCGTAAGGCTGAAATATAGAAAGATTGCGGAGTCGAGGAGGCAACTTCACCGCTATCGAAACGTAGATAGCTGCGGCTAGCGTGATAGCTGCCTAGGCTTTGTGTCAAAGTCCATCGTTGGGTGCTATGTGGGTCGCTAGAAAAACTCTCTATGGTGCCGCCTAAATTACTAGTTGAGGCCGTCGCCAAGTCGCCAGCACCAGAGTTCAGCATGACACTGCGTAAGTTCTCGCTGCTAATCGCCCGTTGCGGCGACAAGCCGTTGTAGTTGCCATATTGTTGGTCGCCAAGCGGCACGCCGTCCAAGGTATAGCCTAATTGTTGTGCGCTAAATCCATGAATAAATAAGGAGAAATTTTGTTCGTTATTACCCCAAGGATCAGCCGATTGAAAAGTCACGCCAGCTAATTGCTGCAAGCCTTTTAGCGGGTTCATGCCCGGCAATAAACTTTGCAAAGTGGTTCCCGGTAGGCTTAGACTGGAACGACTTCTTTGGGTTTGAATCACCACAACTGGTACATCTTTATCAGTCGCTTCTGGCTCTGTTATCGCATTCGCGGTCGTATCATTGCTCGCCTTTGCTGCATCGGTTTGTCCCAGCGCTGGCATACCGCAAAACAAAGACAATCCCCCCAGCACCGCAAGTGCAGCCATGCATGGTTTTAATTTGTGATGGGCGACTAGCTTTGACATAGCGTCCTCATTTCATCTTGGGATGAAACCACAAGGATGGGTTATGAAGTGGCGTTGCTTTTGGTAGTAAGTAGTTTTGTATTTCAATAATACGGCGATTTTTAAAATTCACCGCTTCAATCGCCTTGCCATTGTATTTCCAGAAAATCGCATCAAACGACCCGTCTTTCAGCATTTTTTTGAGACCAGTCTCAAGACGCCTATGCAAAATTTGGTTATTTTGGGATACAAAAAAATAATACGGCCATGGGTAGTGAATCAAGATATTTTCATCAATTACTAACTCAGGATTTTGTGCCGATTCTTTTTCAAACTCGCTAAAAATTTCATTGATACCGCGTGGGAATAAATCGAAGCGTTGATAGCTGAGCATACGGAAAAGATTGCTGTATTTTGCCTCGACAACGGCAATGCCATTGGTTTCATATAATTTAACGTCGTCCCAACCTACGCCTTGTCCTATCGAGAATTTTTTTAAATCTGCTAAGGTACGAACGTTTTTGAGTAAGTCTTGCTTGTCTTTGTGTACTAATAAAATCCGATAGCCAAGTAACCCTTTGCGTAAAGGAATGCGGATCGGTAGATAGTTGCGTTCTTTATCTTCTGTGGTGGAACTCCAAACGACATTCAAATCATAGCCATTGGCGAGATTATTTAAATAGCGCAAGCCATTGGTGTGTTGCCTGGATGCGCGTAATTCGTAAGGACCAAATTCGGTAACTGTCTTTTCTAGGGCCGTCTTTAAGATTTCTTTAACATCGTTAAATCGTGGGTCGCCTTTTTCTTCATCGGCAGGATGGATGACTACAGTGACACCTTTCGCTTCAACGCAAGGGGACACACTACAAGCAAGAGTAAGCAGTGTAAAAACAGCGACAAGCTGTTGTTTGAATATTTGTCGAAAATGAGTCGTCTGCATTGAACTAACCGAAGAACTGCAATTATTATTATCAAGCCTGCTATCGAATCGCTGTTCCTACAAGGCAAAATCAAATGTAGCACACCTATCCTGAAGATTTGATGACAATCATGCTTGGTGAAGAAAAACAACCACTGTCAGAAAGTGCGAACAAGCGATATTTTTTTACTACCAATGCTATTAATTCATCCGAAACTTCTGTCTATCTCTCTTAAAGTCGTTAAACGCATATCTCGTTTAAAAGTGGTGACCCTAAGACGGTGACCTGAAATACTGCACAGTGTTGTTGCGATGATCTGTGTATCGAAATACAAGCGTTAGCATTATCTTATGTTGTCTGCTAGATCGGCGGTATGAAGCAAATCAAATCTATTGCAGATGGTTTGGTTTGATCTTTGAACAGCGATATACTCCCGCACTTAGCTTAATGAAGGAGATCAAATTGTTCAAAAGACTCGTGATACCAGCGGCGATACTCGCCATCAGCCAATACGCGTTTGCCGATGAAGGCCAGTGGCAGCCGTACCAATTGACGCAGCTAAAAGCAGAACTCAAAAAAGTTGGCATAACTATCCCTGCTGAAAAATTAGCAGATTTATCTAAGCATCCGATGAGTGCGATCGTTTCTACAGGAGGATGTTCGGCTTCTTTCGTTTCGCCTGAAGGTTTGATCGTGACTAATCATCACTGCGCTTATGATGCGATTCAGCGTAATTCCAGTGCGAAGAAAAATTATATTGCCGATGGCTTCCTTGCCAAGACGCGCGCTGAAGAATTAGCCGCGGGTCCAAGTGCGCGCGTCTACATCACCGATAAAGTAGAAAATGTCACGAAAGAAGTGACTGCTGGCTTAAGCGATAAAATGTCTGGCCGTGAGCGTCGTGAAATGATCCAAAGCAAGATCAAAAAGATCGTTGCGGATTGCGAACAAGATAAAGCCTACCGCTGTTCGGTGCCAAGTTTTCATCGTGGCCTAGAATACTATCGTATTCGTCAAATGATGATTCGTGATGTGCGTTTGGTATATGCACCAGCAGATATGATCGGTAACTATGGTGGCGATATCGATAATTTCGAATGGCCACGCCACACCGGTGATTTCGCTTTCTTACGTGCTTACGTTGGTAAAGATGGTCGTCCAGCAGACCCTTCTCCTGAAAACGTCCCATATAAATCAAAAGACTTTTTGGTGGTATCTGCCGAAGGTTTGAAGAATGGCGATCCAATTTTGTTAGCTGGCTATCCAGGTCGTACTAGCCGTTATAAATTGCCTTCTGAAATCCGATTCGCACGTGATACTGATTATCCTTTACGTGCTGCCGAAATGTTAGCTGACATCGCTACCATCGAAGCGGCAACCAAAGGCAATGCTGATGATGAAGTGCGCTACGCCAGTGTCGTCAAAGGCATCAATAATCGTCTTAAAAAGACCCAAGGTTTGATTGATGGTTTCGCGCGCAAAGATATTGCTGCGATTAAAGATGCGCAGGATGCGCAATTCCGCACTTGGTTGATCGGATCAAGTAAAAATCCAACAGAAGCCAAAGCTTTATTGGCAAAACTCGATGCGGTGATTGCTGAAGACATGGCGCTGTCGCAAGAAGAGCTGGCCTATGCTGTGGCGACCAACAGTGATTTGTTGTCGAGCGCACGTAGTTTGTACCGTTTGGCGATTGAAAAAGAGAAGCCAAATGCGCAGCGTGAAGGCGGTTATCAAGAGCGTGATCTTGCATTTATCAAAGGCCGTCTCACTCGTTTGGAACAATCTTTCCTTGCCAAAGTAGATCGCGCCCGTTTAACAGCAGGATTAGCACGTTATGCAAAGTTAGCAGTCCATCCTGCAGGTTTGGACGCCTTGTTACCTTCGGTAGAAGCCGCAGCAGGTTTGTATGAGAAAACCCAATTGACCGATACCGCAAAGCGCTTAGCGTGGATGGATAAAGATCGCGCAGCGTTTACGCAATCGGATGATGCGTTTATCCAGTTAGCCGTGAAGTTGCATGATATTGGCATGTCTTTGGAAAATCGTCGTAAAGAAGTCGATGGCAATTTGGATTTCATCATTCCTCAATACATGCAAGCAGTGATTGATTGGAAGAAGTCTCAAGGTAAGCCTGTCTATCCAGATGCGAATTCAACACTGCGTGTAACTTTTGGTAATGTCGGTGCTTACTCGCCACGCGATGGCATCACCAAAGGGCCATTTACAACGGTTGAAGGCATTGTTGAAAAACACACAGGCAAAGATCCTTTTATCGCCCCAGCGCCATTGCTACAAGCGATTAAGGAAAAACGCTATGGTGTGTTCAAAGACAAAGTTTTGGGTACGGTTCCTGTCGATTTCTTATCTAGCGCAGACACCACAGGCGGTAATTCTGGTTCAGCGGTGATGAATAAGCGTGGCGAATTGATTGGTTTGAATTTTGATTCAACCTATGAATCGATTACCAAAGACTGGTATTTTGACCCAGCGATCACGAAAGCAATTCACGTCGATATTCGCTACATGCTGTGGATCATGATAGAAGTTGATCGTGCGGATAATGTATTGAAAGAGATGACGATTAAATATCCTAAGTAATGTAGTCCAAGCTGTATAGCGTCGAGCCAACTTGGCGCTATACGGTTGTCGCTTGCATCACATCCTGCACAATCGCTCCCTGCTGTAACACTACAACCCGCTCCGCCATGGCAATCGTTTCCGGTCGATGAGCGACAATGACGCGAGTGAGCGGGATTTGTTTGATCGCTGCATTGACAGCTTGCTCATTCCATACATCGAGATGACTAGTCGCTTCGTCCAGTACCAACAACTTAGGATTTTTATACAGGGCGCGTGCCAATAATATCCTTTGTTTTTGTCCACCTGATAAGCCAGTACCAATATCGCCAACCAAAGTGTTATACGCCATCGGCATCGCCATGATTTCTGGATGAATAGAGGCTAATTGCGCGCAAGCGGCGATTTGCTCTTGATTGGGTGTCGGATCAAAAAAGCAAATATTGTCAGAAATGGAGCCAGCAAATAAACTATCGTCTTGCATCACTGTTCCCAATAGCTGGCGATAATTCGTCATCCCGATTTGCTTGAGTGGCAAGGCCGTTTTATCTTCGCCGATCAGTATTTCACCTTCAGTCGGTTCAAGTAATCCCAATAGCAGTTTCATTAAGGTCGTTTTACCGCAACCTGATGGTCCAGTGACCGCGATACATTGACCTGCGGTGATCGTCAGATTTAAGTCTTTCAACACATACGGTTCGCTATCTGCATAGCGAAAAGAAAGATTGCGAAACTCTATTCTCGGCGCAATATGTTCGGCATCGATCTCAACATCTTGTGTTTCTGCCTCGGGCGCTGTCATGACGATATCGGCCACGCGCTCACCGTGTAATTTCATCATGCGCAGTTCAAATAATTTATCCACCAAGCTCGCCATGCGTTGGCTAAATTGGTCTTTATAACTGATAAAGGCAAACAGCATACCGACCGAGAACTGGTTATCTAACACCGCCAAGGCCGCCATCCAAATGATGATGACGCGCTCCGCGCCAAATAGAAATTGATTCGCGGTTTGATACGATACCGATAATTTGGCGATGCGTAACTCGGCATTAAATTGATCGACCAAGGCATTCATCCAACCGCTTTTACGCTCTTCGGCACGCGAGAACAAACGTACGCTTTGCACGCCACGTACCGATTCCATAAAATGCGTTTGCTGTTTCGCCGCATGAATGATTTGCTCCGCAGTCGCCTCGCGTATCGCTTTAAAGATCGTCCAGCGTAAAACGATATACAGCAATACCGCAACGCAAGCAACGAAGGCGAGTTTAGTGCTATACAACAGCATCATGATGAAGGTGCCTATCACCAAAACACCATCAATCACCCCCTCCACAAACTGCGTAGTCAGACTACGCTGTATGGTTTGGATAGAACCAAAACGCGACACAATATCGCCAGTATGACGCTTCTCAAAATACGGCAAAGGCAATTTCATTAAATGTGCAAAGGCATTCCCCAGCCACTGAAAATTAAGATTCGTCGCCAGCACCGTCGTCACCCAAGAACGTACCGCACCGATACTGGTTTGCACCAACACCAACAACAGAAAACCGCATCCCAATACGGTAATCAAATCACGATCCGCTGCCAACAAAGCCTCATCCACTAACCACTGCATATAAAACGGCGCGACCAAGGCGCACACTTGCAAAGCAAGGCCTAACAGCAATAGCTGAATCAAACCACGCTTCAACCCAATCACCCGACCCATCAGTGAGAGTAGCGAATAATCTTGCACTTCGACTTTTTGCTTAAACTCGGAAGTCGGCGTTAACTCCAAGGCCACACCAGTAAAATGTTTCGCCAGCTCCGCCAAAGCCAAACGCCGCTCACCAACCGCTGGATCATGGATCACCGCATGCGTAGATGAAACGGATTTGAGCACGACAAAGTGATTCATATCCCAATGCAATACACAAGGCAATTTGAGTTCAGGCAAATGCTCCATATCTAGCTTTAAAGGACGCGTCTGCAAAGCCAAGCCCTGCGCCATCGCCATCAAACCCTTGAGCGTGACTCCTTTCAATGACACCGAGAAACGCCGTCGCATACTAGCGATATCGGTTTTGTGTCCCCAGTAACTTGCCACCATCGACAAACAAGCCAAACCACACTCAGCCGCCTCGGTTTGTAATAAGACCGGCAAGCGCTGATTACGCCAGAAAGAAAAAGAAAGTTGAGTCATGAACTTACATCAAAGAAAAAAGAACAAAGTAAGGCGCAATGCATTACGCCCAAGGATAAGAGCCTCAGTCAAAAAAATAGGCGGAGTGAATTAGCAGGCATAGGCAACGATTAGCATCAATTAACTGTCGTTCCCGCGTGCTCTTAGCGGGAATCCAGAGTCTTTCATTGAGCTTCACAGCACGGCACAAGAACACCGCAAAAACAAACTACATCCGCCCAGAAATAGAAAACAAAGGCTCTAACACCCACTCATATAAACGCCGTTGTTCTAGCAAAATACTGGCATCGACCAACATGCCCGATTTCAAAGGCAAAGCCTTGCCATACGCCAGCACATCTTGTTTCGCCAAGGTCAAACGTATGCGATACACCGGTTCGCCATTGCCCCCATTTGCAGCACCGGGCAAGGCCAACTCCTCAGGGCGCAAAGATGTACTCGCCACCTCGCGCACGGTCGCTGCATATTGACCAAATTTTTGATATGGATAAGCCTGATAACGTAACAGCACTTGCATACCTGGTTTCACAAAACCTATCGCACGCGAGGGTGCATAAATCTCCGCTTCTAAAACACTGCCCTCAGGCAAAATTGACGCCAAAGCTTGGTTCGCCACCACCGTTTGCCCTAACTCCGCCGTCATCGCCGTTACGATCCCCTCTTGCGCCGCCGTCACCACAAATTCGCGTCGGGTTTCATTCTCGAGCAAATCTTGCTCAACTCCCGCTGCACTGCGTTGCAAAGCAACTTGTTCACGCGTCGTCACTATCTTTACATCATTAAATTCGGCTTCGGTGCTATTCAATTCTCTTTGGTTGCTTGCTTTGACTCTTTGCAAATCCGCTAAACGCTGCTGCTGATCAATCAACTCCGCCTGTCGATCTTGCAATTGCGCGGCAGAGATAAAATTGGTCGCTTGTAAATCTTTAAAGCGTTTCAAATTTTGTTCAGATAAAGTCACACGCTGTTGTTGCAAAACGATCTGCGCCTCGGCTCGCTGAACTTCTGAGCGAATGTCGGCAAGACGTTGCTGCAAAGCCGCCAGCTTCTGCTGCCCCTGTGCGCTGGATTGTTTGAGTTCAGCGCCGAAGCTATCACGACGCTTTTGTAAAATTGCAGAGATAGTTTTTTGTGCATCGACGGTTGCAACATTGAGCGCTTGATTCGCAATCACCGCACCGCCACCTTGACTTTGGCGCTCGCTGCGCAACACATACAACACCTCCCCCGCCTTCACCTGTTGGCCTTCTTTAACCCGCTTGTCGATGACTACGCCATTTTGAATAGCCACCACCTTAATCACCCCACTATTGGGCAACAGCACCCCAGAAGTTTGCGCCTTGCGTGTGGTAGAAAAAAAGGCAAAAAAGCTAATGATAGCGATGCCGATGGCGACAAAGAGGACGGTAAAAAACTGATGACTAAATGATTTAGCGAGGATGACCGTGCCGTACTGCTTGGTGCTGAGATGGGCGATCGCTTGCTGGCGGAATAAGGGGCGGACTGCGTCAGAAGGAGGGGCTTGGTTAATTTTATTGCTCATTAGAAATGAAAAAATAAATTGTCAAAAAATGTAGAAATAGCTTGACACAGTATTTTTTTTTTAGCAATACTGTTGTTGTCGGGATAATTCTATTTCGATATTTTTTGTTTTTTTAATTTACATTTTTGAGGTTTATTATGCAAGAATTGAATATGGTTGAGGTTGATGAGGTTGGTGCTGGTGTCAGCGCCAAAGCTCTAGCTGTTGGATTTGGTTGCATTGTAATTGGTGCATTTGCAGTTGCAGCTGCACCAGCCATTTGTGCTGGTTTGATTGTGGCGGAAGTTGGTATAACGGCAAGTGGCCTTACATTAATGGGTACTGGTGGCGCGATAGCATTTGCATCATAGTATTTAGGTTGCACAGGGTATTTCCTATTCCCTGTGCTTTTTTTGAAAGCTTAAAAATGGCATTTTTTAAAAGCAACCAAAAAGAATTTTTTTCGCTTGACTTCTCCGTGCAGCAACAGGTCACCGCCCAAAAAAAATTACACTGTCTTAGGCCTACAATTACATATATAACAAATGGAGTATACATATTTTTAATTATTGAATTTTTAATATTTATTATTCAATCAACATTTTTTCCATTCGGAACTTTATCCTATGAGAAAGCAGTGGAACTTTCTGAATCCTATCTGATTTTACTAGGCTTTAATTGCGGACTTGCAATAATTGCATCCACAATAGTATTTACTATTCAGTCCTCTAGCATTTTTAGCGAAACTGATTTGGTTAATATTATTACACTTAAAATCAATTATAAAAAATCTTTGAGCTTTTACGGGTTTGTTCTCCTCTCATTATTCAATGTCCTTATAGGGTTAGTTTGGTTCGATTCATATGCTAAGTTCGAAAAAGAGTTTGGGGAGATTCCCAATTTAATATTTGTTATTTTATGTATTTTTATCTGTGTGACTATTCAACGAATGTACGTTTTGTTCAAGACTTTTGCAAAACACGAAGAGGAATCTCGGTAATTACCCAAAAATGGGGTCCCCATTAACCCCCGGTAGTCAAGTAGTCAAGCCAAATACTCGCAAATTACCGCGATAAAAATTTTCCTATACCACTACCACACGTTCGTTTCAAAATGCCATCGTGCCTTTTGCTTCACTGTGTGGTTGCATGAATCGCACCTTCACCCATGTGGTTCTAGCAAAAATGTTTTGCTGTTTTCGCCCAAGTAGCGCTGCTACTCCTGAAGCATCTCTGTACCGCTTTGCGTCCATGTGATGGGCAGATTTGTGGCGACCTTTCGGTTCCAAACCTTAAGTGAGGCGCCGTTTCACCGAAAACACCTCACTATCGAATTCTTATCTAGCGCAGATACTACTGGCGGTAATTCAGGTTCAGCGGTGATGAATAAGCGCGGTGAATTGATTGGTTTGAATTTCGATTCAACCTATGAATCGATTACCAAAGACTGGTATTTTGACCCAGCGATCACGAAAGCAATTCACGTCGATATTCGCTACATGCTGTGGATCATGATAGAAGTTGATCGTGCGGATAACGTCTTGAAAGAGATGACAATTAAGTATCCGAAATAATTCTTTAATCGTTTTATATTCGCTTCATTTTCATCTTAGAATAGCGGTCAGTCACAAACTGGTCGCTATTTTTTTATGCTCTTTTTGCCGCTTAAAGATTTGTTTGCTGACGAAGTTGCGTGACTAGTATCTGATCCAAACGTGGTTAAAGGTTTAGCCTGACTAATTGCCAATACCGCAGGATGGGTGATCTTGCGCTGTACTGAGATCGCATAAAACTGTTCGGTGATGTCCTCAGTAGTGCCAACCAATTCCAAATCATATTGACGCATGACCATATCAGCGATGGCGCTGGGTTTGGCAAAAAAGCCGACGCCTGCTTCGCCAAACGCACTCATCAAAGCACTGTCGTCAAATTCACCTGCAATGCGTGGGCGTACGCCTTGTGTCTCGAACCAATGCATTAGGCGTGAACGCAAAGCAGAATCTTCACCTGGCAATAAAATCGGTGCGCCGTCTAGACATGCTGGAAATTGCTGTGGGTATTGTTCACGTAATCCACGCGTGGCAAAGAAACTTAGACCGCATTCGCCTAGCGGATGATTAAATCCACGCACATTCGCGCTCGGTGGCATCGGTGTATCGGTGATCACAATATCGAGTTTATGACGTGCAAGTTCTGCCAATAAGTCGTCGAGTTTGCCTTCTCGACAATTAATCCTTAGGGTTTGCGGCAAGCTGAGGGCGGGCGCGAGTAACTTATACGCGACGGCTTTTGCCACCGCATCAGATACACCAACCCGTAATTGAACCGTGCGCTCAGTGGGATGATGTCTGAGCACTTGTTCCAATTCTTGTCCTAGTAAGAAGATTTCTTCGGCATAAGCTAAAACTAAGCGACCCGCTTCGGTTAGTTCCAAATTGCGCCCAGCTTTTTCAAATAAAGCTTCGCCCTGTAAATCTTCAAACAAACTGAGTTGACCGCTAATCGTTTGCGGCGTTACGTGCAGTTGCTCACTTGCACGCGCAATACTGCCAGTTTTGGCGACCATCCAAAAATAATACAAATGCTTGTAATTTAAATGTGCCATGCCTCAGTCCTTGAAGGATTTTCTAGATACATCGGTTTTTTCGATTTATATGGAAATTATATTCGACTTTTCTTTATAAATGCACTGGCCTACACTTGCGTCACCCAAATAGGGATAAAAGTTAAAACAGATTTTAGGAGAGAACCATGAGTATCTTAGACCGTAGCACGATGCGCGATGCGCAAACAGTCGATTATGTAGATAGTAGCGCGATCAGCGGACATAAAGTACTGCGCAACACTTATATGTTGCTGTCTATGACTTTATTGTTTTCCGCGATTACTGCTGGCGTTAGCATCGCTTTCGCTTTGCCAAGTATGGGCATTATCGTCACTTTGCTTGGCTATTTTGGCTTGTTATTTTTGACCACTAAGTTACGTAACAGTGCTTGGGGTATTGCATCTGTGTTTGCTTTGACTGGCTTTATGGGTTTGACTTTAGGTCCAATCATTACCCGTTACTTAGGTATGCCAGGTGGTAGTGGCATCGTGATGAGCGCGATGGGTTTGACTGCTGTGATCTTCATGGGCTTGTCGGCTTATGTGTTAATTAGCAAGCGTGATTTCAGTTTTATGGGTGGCTTCTTAGCGGTTGGTGTGTTGGTTGCATTCGTGGCCGGCTTAGGTGCGATCTTCTTTGAAGTTCCTGCCTTATCGATCGCAGTCTCTGCCGCATTTGTTTTGTTGATGTCCGGTATGATCTTGTTTGAAACAAGCAATATTGTGCGTGGCGGTGAGACGAACTACATCATGGCAACAGTCAGCTTGTACATCACGATTTTCAACTTGTTCACTAGCTTGTTGCAAATCTTAGGATTTATGGAAAAAGAATAATTCGTCAAACACGAATCTTATTTTCCTAATCAAGTAAACCGGTGGGATAGGCTTTATCCCACCACTCTCTGATCGAAAGAATTTTATGTTAGAAACAGTTGCTCAGCCCTGGATGTGGGTGGCATTTATTGTCTTCGTACTCAGCATGCTGGCTTTGGATATTTTTGCACTTGGTGGTTCCAAGTCGCACAAAGTTAGCGTGAAAGAGGCGGCATCTTGGTCCATCGTATGGGTTGCCTTAGCCTTACTGTTTAATGTTGGGATGTATTTTTATCTCAAAGATATCGTCGGTGAGACGATTGCGATGACCAAGTCGATGGAGTTCTTGACTGGTTATGTGATTGAGAAATCCCTGTCAGTCGATAACGTATTCGTGTTCTTAATGATTTTCGGTCACTTCGCTGTGCCCGAACAATATCAACGCAAAGTCTTGTTATACGGTGTGTTGGGTGCGATTGTGATGCGTGTCATCATGATTTTGGCAGGTAGCTGGGTAGTCTCGCAATTTGCTTGGGTTCTATACATCTTCGGTATTTTCTTGGTGATTACAGGCTTGCGCATGATGGTTGCGTCGGAAAAAGAACCTGATTTGGAAGCGAATCCGGTACTCAAATTCGCGAAGAAGATGTTGCCGTTCACGAAAGAGTATCACGGAGAAAATTTCAGCATCATTCAAAACGGTAAGCGTGTTTTCACACCTTTATTGTTAGTACTGATTCTGATTGAGATCTCTGATGTGGTGTTTGCGGTGGATTCTATCCCTGCGATTTTTGCGGTAACTACCGATCCGTTTATCGTATTCACATCGAATATCTTTGCGATTATGGGTTTGCGTGCTTTGTATTTCTTGCTCGCTGATATGGCAGATCGCTTCCACTTGTTGAAATTCGGTCTTGCTTTAGTGTTGATGTTTGTTGGCGTGAAGATGCTGATCGTGAAATGGATACACGTACCAACAACGATTTCATTAACCGTCATTGGCACGATCTTGATTAGTTCTATGGTCGCAAGTTTGATCGCAACGCGTAAGAAAGCGAATTAATTATTCGAACACTTGGTTAGCCTAATCACTCATTCCCGCGAAAGCGGGAATCGAGTGGTGTAATAGAAAGACAGTATTTTTTAGAACTAGTTAGCTTGATAAACAGAATCGATATCAGCTAGTTCAAACCAGTTCCCTCCTTAAGGCGTATGGCTAATTCAGCATACGCCTATTTTTTTGGGAAAAATCACCACCAAATTCTTATATCTTTTTTCTATTTACTAATAAGAGTGGGTAGCAAAACTTAGCAAATCCAGCTTGCGTTCCTCGTGTTTCCTAGTAGGCAGCATGGGTCAACGTGTTAAACATGCAAATTGAATAATATCGCTTGATTTAGGAAGTTCATTCGAAATCACGTATAATTTCAGCTTGTTTTCCTGCGCCGATTTGAGACTCAGATTGCGGGCGCGTAATAAGTGCAGCTAAAGGTAGTAATCTTTTACCAAATCGCCCACTTTTTACCCGATCCGCTTGTGTCAGCCCGATCGGGTTTTTTGTTTTTAGCGTTCATCATCCACATATTATGTCCACCGTTCTGAAATCTTCCGCCACTGAAGCGCGTTTGCGCGAATTACTCCAGCAACGTATCCTGATTCTTGATGGTGCGATGGGAACGATGATACAGCGCTACAAATTGACCGAGGCCGATTATCGCGGCGAGCGCTTTAAAGACTTTACTGGCCCCGAGGGCATTCGGGAATTATTCGTCAAAGGTAATAACGAACTGCTGTCATTGACGCAACCGCACGTGATTCAAGAAATTCACGAGCAGTATTTGGCAGCCGGTGCGGATTTGATCGAAACCAATACCTTCGGTGCCACCACGGTCGCGCAAGACGATTACCACATGGCACATCTGGCGTATGAGATGAATGTGGCGTCGGCAAAGATAGCGCGCGCAGCTTGCGATAAATATTCGAGTGCGGATAAGCCGCGCTTTGTCGCTGGCGCACTCGGGCCTACGCCAAAAACTGCTTCGATTTCTCCCGATGTGAACGATCCCGCTGCGCGCAATGTGACTTTCGATCAACTGGTCGCAGCTTATTACGAACAAGTTCGCGGTTTGGTCGATGGTGGTGCCGATGTACTGTTGGTTGAAACTATTTTTGATACGCTCAACTGCAAAGCGGCACTGTTCGCGATTGATCAGTATTTTGAAGAAACTGGTAGTACCTTGCCCATCATGATTTCTGGTACGGTGACCGACGCTTCGGGTCGTATTTTGTCTGGCCAAACCGTACCCGCGTTCTGGAATTCAGTGCGTCATGCGAAACCTTTGACCATCGGTCTGAACTGCGCGCTCGGTGCTGCGTTGATGCGTCCGTATGCGGAAGAGTTGTCCAAGATTGCGGATACCTTCGTTTGTATTTATCCGAACGCGGGTTTGCCCAATCCCATGAGCGATACAGGCTTTGATGAATTACCTGCGGACACTTCGGCTTTGTTAAAAGAATTCGCCGAAGCCGGCTTTATCAATATCGCTGGTGGTTGCTGCGGTACGACACCCGCGCACATCAAAGCCATTGCCGATATTCTCGAAACACAAACACCGCGTGCTGTGCCAACGATAGAACCAGCGATGCGCTTGTCTGGCTTAGAGCCGTTCACGATTGACGCGCAATCTTTATTCGTGAACGTCGGTGAGCGCACCAACGTCACTGGCTCTAAAGCGTTTGCGCGTTTAATTTTGAATGAGCAATATGACGAAGCCTTAGCGGTGGCACGTCAACAAGTCGAAAACGGCGCACAAATTATCGACATCAATATGGATGAAGCGATGCTTGATTCGCAAGCAGCGATGACGCGCTTCTTAAATTTGATTGCGTCCGAACCTGATATCGCCCGTGTACCTTTGATGATCGATTCTTCCAAATGGGAAGTGATCGAAGCGGGTTTGAAATGCGTACAAGGCAAAGCCATCGTCAATTCGATTTCGATGAAAGAAGGCGAAGCGCAATTCTTGCATCACGCCAAACTGTGTAAGCGTTATGGCGCAGCGGTGATCGTCATGGCCTTTGATGAAAAAGGCCAGGCGGATACTTATGAACGCAAGATAGAAATCTGCAAACGCGCCTACGATTTGTTAGTGAATGAATGTGCGTTTGATCCTTACGATATTATTTTCGATCCGAATATCTTCGCGGTGGCGACGGGGATTGAAGAACACAATAACTACGCGGTTGATTTCATCGAAGCGACACGTTGGATACATCAAAATCTACCTGGTGCCAAAATCAGTGGCGGTGTGTCGAATGTGAGCTTCTCTTTCCGCGGCAATGACCCTGCGCGCGAAGCCATCCACACCGTATTCTTGTACCACGCGATTCAAGCCGGCATGACCATGGGCATCGTCAATGCCGGCATGATAGGCGTGTATAGCGAACTCAATGCAGAATTGCGCGAACGCGTGGAAGACGTGGTCTTGAACCGTAGAGAAGACGCCACCGAGCGCATGATTGAATTCGCAGCGACCTTAAAAGCAGGTGGCAAAAAAGAAGAAGCCACCTTGGAATGGCGCAATGAATCAGTGGAAAAACGTCTAGCGCATGCGATGGTGCACGGCATCACCAATTGGATCGTCGAAGACACCGAAGAAGCGCGCGTCAATGTGATGAATGCAGGCGGTCGTCCGATTCAAGTGATCGAAGGGCCGTTGATGGCGGGTATGAATATCGTCGGTGATTTGTTCGGTCAAGGCAAAATGTTCTTGCCGCAAGTGGTGAAATCTGCCCGTGTGATGAAACAAGCGGTAGCGCATCTAGTACCTTTTATTGAAGAAGAAAAGAAACGCAGCGGCGATAATAAACCGAAAGGCAAAATCGTCATTGCCACCGTCAAAGGTGACGTGCATGACATCGGCAAGAACATCGTCACGGTGGTCTTGCAATGTAATAATTTTGAAGTCGTCAACATGGGCGTGATGGTGCCTTGCTCCGAAATTTTGGCAAAAGCCAAAGCCGAAAATGCCGACATCATCGGTCTCTCTGGCTTGATCACACCGTCTCTGGAAGAGATGGCTTACGTCGCCAAAGAAATGCAACGTGATCCGCACTTCCGCATGATGAAGATTCCGTTGTTGATCGGTGGTGCAACGACCAGTCGCGCGCATACGGCAGTGAAGATCGCGCCGAATTACGAAGGCCCGGTCGTGTACGTCGCGGATGCTTCACGCTCGGTCTCTGTCGCGCAATCCTTGTTAACCCCAGAAACGCGCGAACAATACATCGCCGAACTCGGCACCGATTACGAACGTGTACGCACTTTGCATGCGAACAAAAAAGCCACGCCTATGGTCAGCTTAGCGCAAGCGCGTGCGAATAAAATGAAGCTAGCTTTCACTGGCGACAAAGCACCAGTACGCCCGAAATTTATTGGCCGTCGCGTATTTAAAAACGTGGACTTAGCGACGATTGCCAATTACATCGATTGGGGACCATTCTTCCAAACTTGGGATTTGGCTGGCCCTTTCCCCGCGATTCTGAAAGACGAAGTGGTCGGTGAAGCGGCGAGTAAGGTGTATGCCGAAGGCCAAGCGATGCTGAAAAAAATCATCGAAGGCCGCTGGCTCACTGCCAACGGTGTGATCTCGTTGTTACCAGCGAATACAGTGAATGATGACGACATCGAAATCTACACCGACGAAACACGTAAAGAAGTCGCTTTCACCTATTACGGCACACGTCAGCAAACTGAAAAAGCGATCATCGACGGTGTCCAACGTCCTAACCAATGCTTGAGTGATTTCATCGCCCCTAAAGACAGCGGCATCGCCGATTACATTGGCATGTTCGCGGTCACCGCAGGTCTAGGCATAGAGAAGTACGAAAAACGCTTCGAAGACGCGCACGATGATTACAGTAGCATCATGCTCAAATCCTTAGCTGATCGTTTGGCAGAAGCTTTCGCCGAGTATCTGCACGAACGTGTGCGTAAAGATTTGTGGGGTTATGCGGCGGATGAAGCTTTGAGTAATGAAGAGCTGATCAAAGAATCGTACTCCGGCATTCGTCCTGCACCTGGTTATCCAGCCTGCCCTGAACATACGGTGAAGACCGCGATGTTTAAGCAGATGCAGTGTGAAGAGATTGAGATGTTCATTACCGAGTCATGGGCGATGATACCGGGTGCTGCGGTGTCGGGCTTCTACTTCGCGCATCCTGAGTCTAAGTATTTTAGTGTTGGGAAGATTGCTGAGGATCAGGTTGAGGATATGGCGGTTCGGCGTGGGGTGGCTAAGGAGGATGTTGAGCGGTGGTTGGCGCCGAATTTGTGAGTAGCAAGAGATTGAACCAGATTAGAATTTGATATCGTTTAAGAGAAAATCAAAAATGAAGTTAATCTCTGTACTACGATTGTTAGCGGTTGCCATTTTTTTTACTCAAACCTCGCTTGCATGCTTGCCTGTAGCTCATGAAAAATTTGAACATACAAGGGAGCGAGTGAAGGAAAAATTTGACTCTGTTGATTCTGTCGAATTGATGACATTACTTGATGAACAGTGGGTTGAGATCCGAATGTATGGCGATGATCAGCCCACCAAGGTCTTACGAGCAACGTTTAGGGTTGATAGAGTATTTAAGGGAAATTCGAAGCCTGGCGATATTGTAATTTTTAACTCGACAAGTATGTGTCTACGAAGTGCGGTAGCGGCTTCTTTTGTTCCTCCTGGTGTCAAGATCAAGCCCCACAAGCCTTCTCGTGAGTGGATAATTTACAGGAAAGCAGCACATCAGACCGCAGATTATGGAAAAATAGAACCGACATTTTGGCCGAATGAGATACAACATTCACCTTTGACTCAACCAGTTAATGAAGCAGAAGCTGAAGTTAAATTACTTGAAGAGCTAGTATCAGAAAGAGTTCAGAAACAAACTCGGTAAGATGTAATCTTTTCCTAGTGTGGGTTAGTGTCAGCGTAACTCACCGCTCACTGCTTAAATCACGTATATCGCTTAATCTACTTTTCGCGAACGAGTCACAGCATATTTACTTCCGTATTGACCTTCACACAAACTCATCGCTAACAGGTCGGGTGTGGCTCGACAGCCACTCACTTTCTTTGCTTCGCCAAAGAAAGTAAGCAAAGAAAGGCGACCACGCTGCCACTGGCCTTCGGCTTCCCAATTGTGCGAGACAAAAATGGGGAGAGTCAGAAACTCGCTACGCTCAAACATCTGACTCTCTTTTTCCCATTTCTGTCCAGCACAATTGGCAGTGTCAGAAGTGGAACGGCGTTAAAATCAAAATCAAAATCAAAGTCAAAAGCAAAGTCAAAAGCAAAGTCAAAAGCAACGGCAACACCAAAACAAGCAGTACCGACGGCATTCAATTTTCTAATAGCAGTTGTCGGTCGTTGTTTTTGAATTTGCTTTTGACCTACCCCCGTTTGAGACGATGTAATTTGTGCTTCACAGAAAATGGATAAGAAAGTGTTGTTGTCTGAGCGTAGCGAGTTTCAACACTTTCCCATTTTTTGTGATGCACAAATTATGCTGAAGCGAAGCGTAAGCACCCCAAAGGGGCGAGTCTACGGTCGCCTTTTTTGGATTACCTTTTTTGGCGAAGCAAAAAAGGTAATTGGCTGTCGGGCCACACCCGACCTGTGAATGTAAAGAATGTACGGTTGTTAATTCAGAGTGTGAATGCAAAAACTCTGAATATGATTGCAAGCTAGTTATTCTCGTAGTAATCCACGCTCCCTCATCCCCAACCCTTCTCCCGCCTGCGGGAGAAGGGAGCTTGTATCGATTGCGTTAAGTGCTTCGCGATTTGATGTGTCGTTTAGTTTAAAAATCCACTGATACTCTCAGCAGATTAACAGCATACCGACACATCAACGAGCTCATCAATTCAAACCATTAAACCAAGTTACTTCGGTGCTTGTGCGCTGCCGAACATGAAGCTGAATCCGGTTGCGGTTTTGCTGTTTTTCTGCGCGGTTGTGGCGAAGGCGTGGCAGCCCATGCAGCTATTGCCTTTGGTTTGCATGAAGGTTTCTAACACGGGATTGATCAGCGTATCTGTACTGATGTCGCCTGGTTTTCCGGCTGAGAGTGGGATAGCTTGTGGTACCGGTGCGCCTAGATTGAGAACTGTCTTCGACCATTGTGTATCAACCATTGCGTAGTATTGCCAAGGCGATTTTGCATAGCCTTGGGTAATCATTTTTTGCGCTTCGATATTGATTTTTGATGCGCTGGCATCGTCCGCAAATACTTGTACTACTTGAGTCGGGTTGGTGCCTTTTGTATTGATGGGTGTTTTGCTATTGGGGTTGTTGAAGCTGTAGGCTTGTTTGCCGGTTGCTCCCATCAAAGGCGCGTTGTCGACTTGGTAGAAAGTTGCCCATAGGCCTGCATTCTCTGTGCCACCGCTGGCGAAAATATGAAAGCCAACTAAACCTATCGTCACCGCTTGGCTTCCTGGTGCGCTAGGGATATAGCCTTTAGCGACATGAAAACGACCAGAGCTAGCTTCTGCTGTGGTTAATACTTTCCATGCGGCCTTCACTTCTATCGAGCCAAAAGGTAAGACGATGTTACTTTTTTTCGCGAAGCTGGCTTGCTTGGTGGCGTTATACAAGCTGTTTTGTGTGATGTAGTCGTATTGGGTTTTGTTCATGGCGACATCGTAGTAGACCGGATTTTTTTGTTGGTCGTACAGAACATTGCCGTCCGCTTGTTTGATCTCGTCTAAGGGAATACTGGTATTCTTTAGTGCTTTCAAGCTGGCTTGAAGTTTGGCGACAGTCGGAGATACCTTAGCTGTGCGTGTGAGTAAGCGCATGCTACCACCTGCTACGTCACTGGCAATTTCTTTGGGTAGACTTGCGTTTAGCGCCAGATTATTCCACGGTTGCGGTTGTGCTCCGTTAGGAAGAAAGACTTGCTCTTCCGTCAGAAAACTTTCCCAAACCGTGGTGCCCGGCGCGCCAAACAAGGCATTGGTATCAGGGATGCCACGTTGCCCTGCTTTCGCTGGCCAATTCAGATAGATAAAGGTTTGCCACATCGCGCAGTCAGCACCTGGGTTGGTGAATTCGCCATTGCTCAGTTTAGGGACAGGTTTTAACTCGACACCAATCGGATTGATGCCGCCACATCGAAAACTGGGCGTCGCCTTTGGTGTCACGGGTGTTGGGGTTTGTGCGTAGGCTAGGTGGCTAAATCCTAGACCAAGGCTGAGACTGATAAGGACGGTGGATAGCGTATTGTGCTTAGTGCTCGTATTGTTCGTGCTGGTGTTGTGCGTACTCGTGTTGTTGGTGCGAACTTGCATGGTAGGTTTCCTCCAGATCTGGCAGCGAATCGATCGAATGGTGTAACGCGCAGAGTGATGGAATACAAACATGCTAATTGAGCATGCATGACTCGCATCCACAGAATTCGTTTAGCGACGTTACGCATAGAAATAGCCGGTAGTCAGTCTAGGAATTGAAAAAATCCAAAATCTGCGATGCCGGTATTTCAGCTACTCGCAAACATCATGCCAGCATATTTAGCTATTTTTGCTACCAATAAACTAAGCAATCAAGACAAGCTTGACGTGTAGCTGCGCGTTTTATATGTAACGCGTTGTGTGACTCGCTGATTTGCGTATGAATGGCAGGTGTTCAGGCTTCTTGCGTGCTAAGTTTAAATACTTGCGCAGCCTGCCAATGTAGAGGAATCAACTTGCAAAGTTGTGTGCAGGATAGTTAAGCGTATTCATCCAACTGAGTACCCAAGACCGCACTCATCAAACCCCAAGCCCGTTCTAATTCTCTTTGCTGTTGTATTTGCTCTTCGTTTGATAGCGGTGTGGCTTGAGTGTTGAGCTGAGTGTTGATTTGCGCTGGGTTGCTTAGGTTTGTTGGGGCGGTTTCTAGACTAGCATTATTTGATGATAGTCCTTGCTCCACATCGAGTTTGGCCTGTAGCTCTGCTCTGCTGGGCGTAGGTTCGCCGTGTTGTTTGACTTGTTGATAAACCCGCAGCGCTGCGACGCTGGCGGGGTTTGAACCGATGGAGATCGACATCTATGCTCCGCATACACGAAAAACCTTAGCTTAAATGAGTGTGCTTGCGGATGATGCGCAGAATAACAGGGCAAATTGGCTTGAGTTCAGCGCTTGTGTTGGCGACGCGATTTGTGCGATACAAACTATTACTTAGAAGACTAGGCGCAGTTGCAAATCTAGCTTGAACTCGCTGTGCTGGCGTGCTGCAAACTTATAAAGCTTTCTCTAGCTCCTCCATCACGATATCTTTGACTAAACGACACTCTTCTGGAACTTCGGCAGGAAAAGGTACGAGGCGCCCGGTTCTTTGATAACCACGCCGTTCGTAATAGGCGATTAATTCATGACGGCTGGTGATCACCGTCATCCACATTGCGCGCGACTGCCATTCTTGTTTGACTAAGGCTTCGGCTGCTTGCATGAATTGCTTGCCTATGCCCGCGCCTTGCAATAGCGGATTGACTGCAAACATGCCTAGATAAGCCTTGTCCTCGGTTTTTAGTAAATTGACAGAACCGACGATTTCTCCATCACGTAGACATAGCAAAATCATCGAGCCTTCAGTCTCAATGAGTTCTCTGACATCTTCAGCTTGTACTCTGACGCCAGTTAACAAATCGGCTTCGGTCGTCCAACCAGCTCGGCTGCTGTCGCCGCGGTAGGCGCTATTGACGAGCGTCACGATGTCATCAGCATCGGCTTTACGCGCCAAACGAAAATTTAATGGGGATGTGTCGGTAGTCATCTAGAAGGCTCAAATAAAGTACCAGCAAAAAAGCTTATGGCATTGATTGTGAAAGATAGGGGTTGAATGATAGCAGACGTTATCTTATCGACACGCTGCTGGATAAACAATTGGCGCGCCTTAATCAAGGTACTGTCAAGGCCTTGATAAGGCTTAGCTAGCATGTTTGATAATTCAATATAATGCAATCAGGTATGGCCAGCCAACAATTGGATCTAACTTAAAAGACAACTATAAGATCCGTCTCAAGCCTATCTAAAAGCTGGCGCGGTCGTTTGAATCAATTTCATTTCAATCCGATTTTTTTGCGTTTCATCCCCACTTTTTCGCAACTCACAACTTTGCCGCTTGAAACTGACAGGGTGCTCGGCAATACTCAGCATCGCAAATCCTCCAATTACATAAGCAGGTACTCACCATGTTACGTCAAACCATACTCGTTGTTGCGATCACTTCTGCCGTTGGCGTTTTGAGCGCTTGTACTGATGCAGCGTCAGAAACCAAGAATGCTAGCGCCTCAGCTAGTGCTTCCGCTAAGGCCACCGCAAAGAATGAAAATAAAGATGCGCCAGCCAAGTTAATCATTGCGAATGAAGATATTTTAAATATGCAAAGTAATGCCTTGGCATCGGGTCCGGTCGTGACTGGTTCGATTCAGCCTGAGCGTAAGGCAGATTTACGAGCGGAAGTTTCTACCGTGGTATTGCAGGTCTTAAAAGAAAACGGTGAAGCAGTAAAACGTGGCGATGTGATCGTGCGCTTAGATGAGACTTCGATACGGGATAATTTGAATTCGGCTAACGATGCAGCGCGCAATGCGAGTTTGGCATTGGATCAAGCGGAACGCAATTTCCAACGCCTAAAGACTTTACGTGCGTCTGGCATGACTTCGATGCAAGCCTTGGACGACGCCGAAGTGCGTAAAAATGCGGCACAAAGCGAAGTGTCTGCGGCCAAAGCGCGTGCAGCACAAGCGCAACAGCAGTTACAACGCACTGTGGTGCGTGCGCCATTTGATGGTGTCGTCAGTGAGCGTAAGGTTTCTCCTGGCGATACTGCTTTGGCAGGTAAAGAATTGGTCAAAGTGATTGACCCAAATTCCATGCGTTTTGTTGGTCGCGTCTCTGCCGACAAAATTGGTATGGTAAAACCAGGTCAAAACGTGAGCTTCCGTATCAATGGCTATGCTGGTCAAGAATTCCGCGGCAAGGTTACTCGCTTAGACCCAGCAGCGAATGATGTGACGCGCCAAGTCGAGGTATTGGTCGCTTTCTCCGATAGCAAACAACCTCGCGTTTCTGGCTTGTACGCAGAAGGCAATATCGAAGCCGAAAGTGTATCTGCCTTGATGTTGCCAGAAGCCGCGATTGTGCGATCTGGTGATAAGTCGTTTGCTTGGAAAATTCAGGGAAAGACCTTGAGTAAAGTTGAGTTGGCATTGGGTAGCCGAGATGTACGTACTGGCAACTATGAAGTGCGTCGTGGTGTGGTTGCGGGTGATGTCATCATGCGCAATCCAAGTTCGAACTTTAAAGAAGGCCAAGTAGTTGAAATGGCGGCGGCTCCAGCAACTAAAACAGCCATGGCCGCGACTGCCATCGCGATGGGGAACTAATCATGTTCTTATCCGATTTCAGTATTAAACGACCGATCGCGACAATTGTTTTGATTATCGCGATGATGGCGATGGGTTTGCTGGCGATGAGTAAATTGCGCGTCAATCAAAATCCCGATGTCGAGATTCCAGGTTTATTTGTAAATATTCCATATCCGGGTGCGTCTCCCGATACGGTAGAGCGCGAAATTGTGAATCGCCTTGAGAAATCGCTACAAAGCGTGTCGGGCGTGGATGAAGTGTATTCGTATGCGAATGAAGGCAGTGCTGGCTTTGAAATGCGTTTTTCGTTTAAGAAAAACATGATCGAAGCAGCGGAAGAAGTACGCAATGTGATTTCTACCGTGCGCTATAAGTTGCCAACGGAAATGCGTGAACCGATTGTGCAGCGCTTTGATCCATCAACACAGCCTATCGTCAATTTGGCTTTGTCTTCTAGCAGTCAGACCCATGCTGAAATTTCACGTTTAGCAGAAGATACTTTGGCAACGCGTTTGCGCGCTATTCCCGGAGTGGCGACCGTTAATGTTAGTGGTGCGCTACGTCGTGAATTATCGGTATTGTTACGGGCAGAACGCTTACGTGAATTTAATGTGTCGGCCGGTGAAGTGGTCGCCGCTTTGCGTAGCCAGAACACCAATGCGCCAGTTGGTAAAGTTCGCGGTAGTTTGGAAGAAGAAAGTATACGCTTGGTTGGACGTATTGAAAGCCCGTCCGAATTCCAAAACATCGTTGTGAAGCGTCGTGGTGATCAAATCGTTCGTTTGGGGCAAGTAGCAACGATTGAAGATGGATTCGCGGATATCAATAGTTTGAGTATTCGTAGCGGTAAGCCTAATGTCGGTATCCAAGTCACCCGTTCGCGTGAAGCAAGTACGGTGAGCGTTGCCAAAAGTGTCGTGAAAGCGGTTGAAGAAATCAATAAGGATTTAGCGAAAGACAATCCGGACACGAAGTTAGAAGTAACGCGCGATGGCGGTAAAGACGCACAAAGTAGTTTGAATAATGTGATTGAGTCACTGGTGTTCGGTGCGGTGCTGACGATTTTCGTAGTCTATGCGTTCTTGAATTCTTGGCGTTCGACTTTGATTACTGCTTTGAGTTTGCCAACCTCAGTGATCGCTGCGTTTATCGCTGTTTGGCTGTGTGGATTCACGCTCAATTTTATGACTTTGCTCGGCTTGTCGTTGGCGATTGGTGTGCTGATCGACGATGCGATTGTGGTGCGAGAAAACATTGTGCGTCATATGCAAAATGGTTCGGATCGTCGTACCGCTGCATTAGAAGGTACTGCAGAAATTGGTTTGGCAGTTGCCGCAACAACCTTTTCGATTATCGCAGTGTTTATTCCGGTTGCGTTTATGCCAGGGATTTCTGGCGAATGGTTCCGTCCATTTGCTTTGACCGTGACCTGCTCTGTATTGGTCAGCTTGGGTATTTCATTTACGCTCGATCCTATGTTGTCGGCTTATTGGGGTGATCCAGCAGATCATCACACCGCGCCTAAGAAAGGTTTGAGCAAAAAGTTGGCGCAGTTTAATGATTGGTTTGATAGCCAAGCAGATCGTTATGGCAATGTGATTGCATGGGCTTTACATCATCGTCGTTGGATGGGCGCAATTGCCTTGGCAAGTTTTGTTGGTGCCTTGGTATTGCAAGCGCAGTTTGGTGGCACCAGTTTCTTGCCTACCGCTGATTCTGGCAACTTGATGATCGAGGTACGTACACCAGCATCTTCGTCGATTGAGTATTCACGCTTAAAGATGGAAAGAGCGGCCGCATTAGCACGCACGATTCCAGAGGTGAAAGAAACCAATAGCAATATCAATGCGTCTGGTGGTCGTATTTATGTTGATATCGGCAAAAAGAATTCACGTAAGCGCAGTGCGAAGGAAATTGCGGTCGAGTTGCGTGAGAAGGTCAAACAATTAGTTGGTGCTGAATATGTGGTGTTAGATGACTTAAACAATGGCGCCCGCAAACCAATTCAGATTGAATTCACTGGTCCAGATTCACGCAAGTTACTAGAAATTACTAGTGCCTATATGGATGAGTTGCGCAAAGTGCCAGGTGCGGTGGATGTTGGTTTGTCTCAGCAAGATCCGAAGAAAGAGTTAAAGATAGAAATGAACCGTGGCTTAGCAAATTCTATGGGTATTTCTATCAATGATGCAGCACAAGCATTGCGAGTCGCGTTTGCTGGTATTGAGGTCGGTGATTGGGTTGATCCAACTGGCGAAACACGTGATGTGGCGGTGCGTTTGCATCCAGCCGATCGTGTCAGCAAAGAAAATATTGAACGTTTGCCGATTGCAGTTGCAGGTACAAATGAAATGGTACCGCTCGATCAAATTGCTACAGTTAGTATGGGCAAAGGTCCTTCTGCTATCGAGCATAGTAATGGTAAGCGTACGATTACCGTGTCTGCGAATGCGCAAGGTCGTGCTAGTGGTGAAGTGACCAAAGACGCGATGGCATTAGCGAAATCGTTTAATTACCCACCTGGCTATGGCTTGTCGTTGGCAGGTGCTGGTCAGGATCAAGATGAATTGTTTACTGAAATGTTGATCGCATTGATCTCTGGTATCGGCTTGATGTATTTGATCTTGGTGATGCAGTTTAGCTCTTTCACTGCACCTTTAGCGGTGATGTTGTCCTTGCCATTATCCTTGATTGGTGTGGTGATTGCCTTGATGCTGACAGGTAGCACGATTAATTTGATGAGCTTTATCGGCATCATTATGTTGATGGGCTTGGTCGCTAAAAACGCCATTCTTTTGCTTGATGCTGCACGAAAACAAGAGAAAGAAGGCATGAACCGTGAAGATGCCTTGATGCACGCTGGTCGTGTGCGTTTGCGTCCGATTTTGATGACTACCTTCGCGTTGATCGCCGGCATGATCCCGGTCGCATTAGGTTTGGGCGAAGGCGGTGAATTCTATCGTCCATTAGCGATTGCGATTATTGGTGGCACCATTACTTCAACGATCTTGACCTTGTTAGTAGTACCAAGTTTTTACGACAGTATTGAAATTGCACGTGATCGGATGATGGCAAAAATGCGTCGTCGTGCTGATCGCTATCATCAAGCCTTGGCGATCTGTGTCACGATGTTTGAAGCATTGTTGACCTTGACCTTTGTGCGCTTGATCTATCGTTTAGTGATGAAAGCCTTTTATGCCATTAGTGGCAAGAAAGCGAAGGTGGCCGCACTGTAGATACCCTTGTGGTTGGTAAGACTGATTCAAGTTAGCACCACTTTCTTGCGTCAGTCATTGTGAGTAGTACCGGTTTGAGCCTGCGTGGTTTTCCTCGCAGGCTCTTTTTTTATTGATTTACTTCAGTTCGGCTTTGTCATCGGATTGTCATGAAGTCGTCATGCAGTAGTCACACAGACTAACTAAGATGCATCGCTTCTGTACTCCCCCGTTTTAATTTTTACCGAATTAATTCTTACTGAAACATATCCTTATACTCACAGGAAAAAGCCATGAGCAAGACAAATGAAAAATTAAATGCGATTGATCCAGATGATATTGGATACAACGACACACCAAATCAACATTTCAGTGCAGTATTGGATGCACGTTTAAGCCGTCGTAGTTTGTTACGCGGTGGCGCTGCTTCTATCGCTAGCGCATTTCTTGGTTCTAGTGCTTTGAGCGCATGTGGTGGTTCTAACGATACAGTGACACCAACTACGCCTACCACACCGACTACGCCAACCGAAAAATTACTCGGTTTTGCGCCAGTTGCGAAGAGCTTGTTAGATAGCGTGATTGTTCCTGTTGGCTACACAGCAACCGCGATTTATGCCTTAGGTGATCCATTAACTGCGACTACACCAGCATACAAGAATGACGGTACTGATACCGATTTTGAAAACCGTGCAGGTGATCACCATGATGGTATGGAATGGTTTGGTTTGTCTGCAGATGGTAAAGCCTCACTCACCTCGGTTGATCGTGGTTTGCTTGGTGTAAATCATGAAGCAACAACTGATGAGAAGTATGCTTCTTTCTTCTTGCACGCAAATGGCGGCACTTCCACTTTGCCACGTCCAGCTGCTGAGGTAGATAAAGAAACTGCGATCCATGGTGTATCTTTTGTTGAAGTACGTAAAGCTAATGGTAAATGGGAATATGTAAAAGATTCTGCATTCAATCGTCGTTTTACCTGCTTAACCGAGATGGACTTATCTGGTCCAGTACGCGGGAATGCACTAGCAATCACCAAATATTCAACAACAGGCACAAAAACCCGTGGCACATTGAATAATTGCGGAACTGGTAAAACACCGTGGAATAGTTTTGTCACTGGTGAAGAAAACTGGGCTGGTTACTTTACACGTAGTTCTACTGATGATGCGGCGCGCGGTAATGATAAGAGTGTCACTTCCTTAAAACGCTATGGTCGCGCACAAGGTGCAGGTTCACGTCATGGTTGGGAAACTGGCGGTACTGATGACAAATATGCGCGTTGGAACATCAGCCAAATCGGCACTTCAAATAATGGTAGCGATGACTACCGTAACGAAATGAATGGCATGGGCTACATCGTTGAAATGGATGCCTATGACAAGACCAAATTGGCGAAAAAACGTACGGCTTTAGGTCGCTTCGCGCATGAAAGTGCTGCCTTCGGCAAACCAGTTGCTGGTAAACCTTTGGCAGTGTACATGGGTGATGATTCTCGCAATGAATACATCTATAAATTTGTCTCATCCACCAACTGGGATGCGGCTGATGCCAATTCTAGTAACGCTTTGGCGATGGGTGATAAATACCTCGACAGCGGTAAATTGTATGTGGCGCAATTCAACGCTGATGGTAGTGGCAAGTGGATCGAATTATCGATCAACAATCCATTGATTGCTGCTTACACTGGCTACAAATTTGCAGATCAAGCGGATATCTGTGTCAACACACGTTTAGCTGGTGATGCAGTTGGCGCGACCAAGATGGATAGACCTGAATGGTGTTCAGTAAATCCAGCGAACGGCGAGATCTACTATTCATTGACGAATAATAGTAACCGCAACGTGAATCCAACAGGTTCTTCGCAGTTAGCGCCAGATTCAGCGAACCCACGTGCTTATACCGACATGAAAGGCACCACGGCGCAAAGTGGTAACCCGAATGGTCACATCTTGCGTATGAAAGAAGGTGCTGATGGTTCTACCGCGTTGACATTTACTTGGGACGTTTATTTGTTCGCCGCCGAAGCAAGTGCAGACGCGGGTAAGATCAACTTATCCAGTTTGACAAATGATCAAGACATGTCTAGCCCTGATGGCTTGGCGTTCAGCCCTGCAACTGGCATTTGCTGGATACAAACAGATGACGGCGCTTATACCGATGCCACGAATTGTATGATGCTGGCAGGTTTGCCAGGTCAAGTTGGTGACGGTGAAAAAGTAACCCTGAACTACACCAAAGCAGATGGTTCGAATTTGGCGGTAACGACTTATGTCGGTAAAAAGCCAACAGCCGATACCTTGAAGCGTTTCTTGGTTGGTCCTGCTGCTTGTGAAATTACGGGTATTGCAGAAACACCAGACGGCAAAGCTTTGTTCGTGAATATTCAGCATCCAGGTGAAACGACCTCAGCAGCAAATATCGCAGATCCAAGCAAATACACCAGCCAATGGCCTAGCAATGCTGGCTACGGTGCAGGTAAACGCCCACGTTCTGCAACGATCGTGATCACGAAAAATGATGGCGGCCGTGTTGGTAGCTAATTCAGTTTTGCGGTATTCGTAAACTCGTCGGTATCAGTAGAAAAGCGCAGCAGTTTATCTGTTGCGCTTTTTTGCTATGTGAGACTGAGTTGAATCAATAATCCTGTGCTTGCCGCTAACACGATTACCCAGATGACATTCCATTTAAAACCTATCAAAGCGAGCGCTGAGAACAAGGCAATACCAGCAGCCCACGCGTCAAATTCGGCGTTGAATCCTTGTGGCCATAGCACGTGATAAGCAAAAAACAGCGTCAGGTTGACGATCACGCCAACCACTGCGGCGGTGATTGCACTTAATGGCGCGGTCAAATTGAACTGTTGATGGGTGCTTTCAATAAACGGCCCGCCAGCCAGTATAAAAATAAATGAAGGTAGAAATGTGAACCAAGTGACGACAATGGCGGCCACGGTGCCAGCAAGGAAAAGTTGTTCTGGGCCAAACAGTGCTTGCATATAAGCCGCGACAAAACCGACAAAAATTAGCACCATAATCAGTGGCCCAGGTGTGGTTTCGCCCAAAGCCAAACCATCTATCATCTGCCCAGCGCTTAACCAGCCATAATCAACTACCGCGGCTTGCATCACATACGGAAGAACCGCATAGGCGCCACCAAAAGTCATCAATGCTGCTTTGGTAAAAAACCAGGCCATTTGCGTCAAACTATGCTGCCAGCCAAACAAGTAAATTAAGCTCAGCATAGGCAGGCTCCAAAGCAAGATGCCAACCAGCAGAACTCGACCTAAACTAGACCAACGAAAGCGCGCGTGCTCGGGTGTAGGTGTATTGTCGTCGATGACTGCTGCGCCATATGTTGCAGCGGGCGACTTAGGCGCATGCCCTGCTCGCATCTGAAAATGTTGAGGTAAAAAACGCCCTCCGAAATAGCCGAGTAATGCTGCGCAGAAGATAATCAATGGAAATGGTAAATGGAAAATAAAGAGCGCGGTAAAAGCGGCGATCGCAATTGCCCACAAGCTGGTATTTGTTAAAGTGCGTCCACCAATTCTGTACGCTGCTTGCAATACGATTGCGGTCACCGCTGGTTTGATTCCGTAGAATAATCCCGCTACCAAACTAGTCTGGCCATAAGCAATATACAACCACGACAAACCAATTAACATCAATAACGAAGGCAGTACAAATAGGACGCCAGCGACTATTCCTCCACGTATGCCGTGGAGCAGCCAACCAATATAAATCGCTAATTGTTGCGCTTCTGGACCTGGCAAAAGCATGCAGTAATTGAGTGCATGCAAAAAGCGTTGTTCTGAAATCCAACGACGTTTTTCAACCAATTCTTGATGCATAATCGCAATCTGTCCAGCTGGCCCGCCAAAGCTGATGAAGCCTAGCTTCAACCAAAAACTGAGTGCTAAGCCAAGGCTTGGAAATACTGGTGTAGTGCGATCGGTGGATTGAATATGAGTTTGTGTCATCGTTTTAAATCCCATCATGCAAACAAAAAAGTGAGATGGCTCAAGTATTGTACTCATGAAGATGACAGAGCAAGGATCGAATCATCATAGACAAATGAATTGAAAAAGGGGGAAATATGGGGAAAGGTCGTTTCGAAGCATTTAGTGATGGTGTAATCGCGATCATCATTACGATTATGGTGCTTGAATTGAAAGTCCCGCACGGCGACAGCGTTGAAGCTTTACTTCCTTTGCTACCGGTATTTTTGAGTTATATCCTCAGTTTCGTTTATATTGGTATCTATTGGAACAATCACCACCACATGCTACATGCAACGCACAAAATTAGTGCTGGAAACTTGTGGGCCAATCTCCACTTGTTATTTTGGCTCTCGCTGATTCCATTTGCGACAGGCTGGATGGGTGAGAATCACTTTGCGGCTGGACCGACGGCTCTGTATGGTGTTATTTTGTTTATGGCATCATTGGCTTATTGGTTTTTGCAATATAGTTTGATTTGTTCTGCTGGTGATAGTTCGTTGTTGCGAAGAGCAATCGGCAAAGATCGTAAAGGAAAGCTATCTATACTTCTATATGCAATAGCGATCGTAGTGGCATTTCAAATCCCGCTATTGTCGCAAGCAATTTATGTGGCGGTTGCTTGTATGTGGTTAGTACCAGATCGTCGAATTGAAACTGTACTTGAGGAGGGAAAGTAATATGAGCTGTGTTCTACTTGGAAACTGGGTTCGAAGATATGCGACTTACATAGGCACAGTTGTCGTTGCTCTTGCTGCTACCGCATGCCAAAAGACTGAGCCACCACCGCAAGCGGCAGTCAGTGCTGAGCCAATCAAGAAATCCAACTATTTGGATTATAGCCAGCGTGATGATCGCTTATCTGGTGGTGTAAAACTGATTACGGTGAACACGCCCAAAGGTGATTTTAAAGTTTGGACTAAGCGTGTTGGCAACCATCCGACCATGAAAGTTTTGCTGTTACATGGCGGTCCAGGGATGACGCATGAATACTTCGAAGTATTTGATAGTTATTTCCCGAATGCGAATATTGAGTATTATTATTACGATCAACTTGGCTCGCACTTTAGCGATCAGCCTAGTGATCAAAGTTTGGTTGACTTGCCACCTTATGTAGAAGAAGTTGAGCAAGTGCGACAAGCATTGAAGTTAGATAATTCAAATTTTTATTTGCTCGGTCATTCTTGGGGCGGCATTTTAGCGATGGAATATGCGCTTAAATATCAACAGCATTTAAAAGGTTTGATCGTCTCGAACATGGTCGATAGCATTCCGGCTTATAACGAGTATGCCAAGAAAGTATTGATGCCCGCGATGGATCAAACAGTACTGAAAGAGACACAAGCATTAGAAGCTGCAGGTAAGTATGAAGACCCACGTTATATGGAATTATTAATCCCCCATCACTACGAAAAACATGTTTTGCGTATGCCACAAGCGCAGTGGCCTGATCCGGTGAATCGCTCATTCAAACACGTCAATGCAAAGATTTATGTATCGATGCAAGGACCTAGTGAACTGGGCGCGAGCGGAAAATTATTAAATTGGGATCGTAGCACAGACTTATCGCAAATCCATGTCCCCACCTTAATGATAGGCGCGCAACACGATACGATGGATCCACAATATATGGCGGCCATGGCAAGCAAAGTAAAACGTGGACGTTCATTGATTTGCCCAAATGGCAGTCATATGGCGATGTATGACGATAGCGAAGCCTATTTCGCTGGATTGATTCGTTTTATTCTTGATGTTGATCAAGGAAAGTTTTAGGCAATAAGAATGATGATTCGCTGTCTAGCTGATGGGTGCTGTCAGTACGAAGATATCGGATAACTAATCAGCTAGGTCTAGCGCATGGCGAATCCGCGTACATAGTTCTTGCGGTGTTCGTGAGATGATTTCTTCTGGGACTTCAAATTTTTTTGTTAAACGTTTGAAATCTTCAAAACCGTAAGAGACCACAAATGGATAAATCCCAGCTGCGAGCGCTGAGTGATAATCTTTGTGCTCGTCGCCACAGGCGTAAGCGCGTGCAGGATTGATCTCGAATTGTTTGCGTGCTGCCTTGAATGCATCGGCTTTGCTATGCCGAATTGGAACGTGAGCGAAAAAATCAAGTTCACGAATATCAATATCATGACGCGCAAATAATTTTTCCATGGTGATTTGTGGTTCATGACTCACATTGCGCGTCACTAGTCCGACACGAATGTCTTTATCGGCAATCAGTTGTTGGATTAATTCGGCGAAGCCCGCATACAGTTGCGCTTCTTCTCGATAGACTTCGGTTAAGGTGCCTAATACTTGTTGCCGGCTTTTTCTACCCAGCTGTTTTTTGATATTCGCCGGAAACTCTTTTAAACCGCCAAGATATTTAAAAAATTTGTGTCGCTTTTGAAAACTCTCAAGGTCACCAATCGCCATTTCGTGTCGCGCAAAAGTGCGTTCTATCGCGCTGAATGCATCGATGATGGTGCCATCTGCGTCGAAAATAATGAGTTTTTGTTTGTTTGGATACATTGCTAGTCTCCCCCTCTAAATATCGACAGATTGTCGAGTGACATTCTGATTTCTTGTTGGCAGCAATATTAAACCGATAAGTTGACAACTTGATGACGCATCGCGGGCGTAATCCGTTAGACTGTGGTCATCTCAAATTCAATATCAAAGCGACTTACCTCGATCCATCATGTTGACGCAGTCATTCGCTAACGCTTTTCCTATTAGGCACACCGCCCGTTTCTTGTTACGGCAGATTCAGGCATCTGATCGGGCGCAGATTTTCGCGGGCTTATCGAATTCGCGTGTGATTGCCTACTATGGGATTTCCTATACCAGTGAATTAGCGACGCAGGAACAAATTGATTGGTATGCGTATTTAGAAAAAACACAAACGGGTTGCTGGTGGGCGATTTGCGATGCTCATCGTCCTGAAAAATTATTCGGTGCTTGCGGTATCTATGAGATCGACAGTGTGAATAATAATGCTGAGATTGGCTATTGGTTATTGCCCGAGTATTGGGGATTTGGCGTGATGCACGAATGTTTGTTGAGTATTCTGCATTTTGCTTTTGATGATTTGCAGTTGCATCGCGTACATGCTGAAGTGGAACCCGCTAATATCGCAAGCGCAAAGTTATTGCAGAAATTAGGCTTTGTGCATGAAGGTCGACGCCGTCAAATTGCTCGTCGCGAAGATGCTTACTTAGATTTAGATTTGTATGCGCGTCTGGCGTCAGACAGAAATTGAATTCTGGATTGAATAACAGACTGATTTACGGGTTGATTTACGGGTTGAATTATTAAGGTGATGGAATCTAATTGACTGCTTAATGCAACGTTGTGTCACAGGCCGCGCTGCATCAAGCAATTAGGATCGTAAATTAACCCACCATATCGCGCTGCAAGCGACGTGGTACTTCCCAGTCCAATTCCCAATCACGTTTTTTTTCTAAAGCATCGATGTGCTTGAGCTTTTTGTCTTCGATAAATTTACCTGACAAAATTAACTTTGGCTTCGTTGGGGCGGAGACAAAACCGCGGCTTTCCCATAAAGAGCGTTTGACAGTGGTGGCTGCGAGGATACCGTAGTCGGCACCGCAGGTAATGCCCTTTTCGGCAACCAGTGCTTCGCCCGCTTTGATGTATTTTGCTGCATAGACTGTGCCTTTGGTGGCGATCCAACGACCGCTATGGATCTCGCCATTGAGGCTAGTAATTTGCCCGACCGCGCGTATCGTGCCCCAAGCGCTAATGTCGCCGTGGCTATGCACCGAACCTACGTTTAGATTTCCTTGGCAGATGACTTCGCCTGCGAATAAGCCGCCATTGATCGCGATATCGGTTTCGCTGAAGACTTCACCTTTGACGTTGACATCGCCATCGACCGCAATCGCAATTGCACTTAAATGACCGCCAACATATTGCACTTCAGCGACGTCTAACACATCGTCTAACTGCAAATTACCGTGGCAATCCAACACATCACAAGACAAATAGCCGAGTACTTGAATGTCGCCATAGCCGCCAAAGGTTTCGTGATGTGCGTCGCGCTTTAAGATTGCTGGATGAACTAATTTGTCCATGTAGGCGCTGCCATCTTTAGCAGGTTTGGCTTGGTCTAGTTCAAGTAAACGCGCCATCCATTCGGCATTACAGCCCGTTTTCAGGAGAAATTCAACTTCGATATCGCCAGCGCAATCCAAGGCTTGACCGACATATAGCGATTGAACTTTGATATCGCCAGTGACGGTTAATTTGCCTAGACAAAAAACTTCTTCTGCTTCGAGATTGCCATCAACTAATAAATCACCGCCGATGATGACCTGATTGGTAATTTGTAAATCGCCTTGAATGTGGGCATCACCGGTGCTGGCGAATTGCTTTCGTTTTAGTTTTTTTGCTAAAAATGGCGCTGGTGCAGAAGTGGTCATAATGGGCTCTTTGTATCGGTGAAAAATTAAGATGGTAAAGAATCTAGGCGTCCTGCATCTGCTAGTTCGCGGATGATTCGTATGGTATCGATGTCAGCTTCTTTATACGCTGCGCGTCGATAGGCTTCGTACATTTCGTCTTCTGAATTGGCTTGGCTAGTTTGGCCATTATCGTATTCAAAACGTACGAATAAAGCAGATGGATTTGGTTCTTCGATACTCATGCGTAAGCTCGACCTTGCGATGTCTTTTTGCGCGGGAACGTCATAATGTACGTGCGCATGGTGCACAAAGCTAACTTGATCGGTAATCAGCAGATCGCCGTAACGTAGGCTGCGCGTCATGCTTACCTCGTTGCGTTCGGTGATGGTGCATTCATCGATGTAATCAACAAATAGTTTTGGCGCTTCTGCCCGCAGCACCAATCCGCGCCATAATTGTTCACGCGTAATGATCGCCATGGTCGGATTGCTTAAATCGTTGATTTCTACCAAGTGTTCAAATTTCATAGTAAATCCTTGTTGTAGCAAAGCAGTTTACACCGCTTATGCAGGCCACACCATCTTCTTGCGATAGGGTTTGATTATTTTGTAAGGTGGTGAGCTTGCCTATTTTGATGGATGCTTGAACGCTGCCCACAGCAAAATTGCCCATCCCGCCAGGAAAGCGACGCCACCGATTGGGGTAATTGCGCCGAGTATCCGAACTCCCGTGAAAGCTAATAAATATAAACTGCCACTGAACAGAAAAATGCCCACCAGCATACAAATTGCGCTTAGGCGTATTGGTTTGGCTTGCCAGCGTGAGGATAGATTTGCCAAGGCCAATAAGGCTAAGCCGTGCAACATTTGATATTGCACAGCGGTCTGCCAAATGCTCAACATGTCGGCACTGAGTATCGCTTTCAAACCATGTGCGCCGAATGCGCCAGCCGCAATTGCGATAAAAAGATTGATGGATGCATATGCGATCAGATGGCGTTCTTGCATAAGAGCTGCTTTCGTAAATGAGATCGTAAATGAGATCGACCATGATAAAAAAATGACCGGACTAGCCGGTCATTTTTCTGCTGCGTTCTGCTGCAAAGTGAATTAGACAAAGCTGCGATTCAAGAAGAATTTTAACATGTCGTCAGTCACTCCATTGTTCTAGCTCAGGCTGCTGATTTCGTTTGCGTATCGGCATTTGAAGTACGCCCAAATTCTGCCAACAGCTTCGCTTCTTTTTCTTTGGCTAATTTGAAATGACGTTCTTTCACATGTCCGTAACCACGAATATCTTCAGGGATACTTGCAATCGCTACTGCTTTCGATAAATTGTCAGCATTTAATTGCGGTAACAATTTATTGATCAATTGCTTGTATTCGATTGGTAAAGCACGTTCCATACGACGTTCTTCGGTGTATCCAAAGAAATCCAATGCTGTTCCACGTAAGGACTTGAAACTCGCCAACAGACCAAACGCTTTCATCATCCATGGACCAAATTGTTGCTTGATCAATTCACCTTTTTCATTGCGTTTAGCGAATAACGGTGGAGCCAAGTGGAAATTAATCGCGTAGTCGCCTTCAAACATATCGGTAATCTTTTGCTTGAATTTGCCATCGGTGTACAAACGCGCGACTTCGTATTCGTCTTTGTAAGCCATCAATTTGAACAAATACTTCGCTACCGCTTCTGTCAGACGCAAGCCTTTGCCATCGACTATTTTGCTTTCGGCGGCTTTGACTTGATTCACAAAATCGCTATAAATTTGCGCGTATGCGGTGTTTTGGTAATCCGTCAAGAACGCGACGCGTTTTGCGATGGTGTCGTCCAATGTTGGTGCGCGTTTTAGTTCAATCACTTGCGCTGGCGTGGTTAAGCGCTGTACTGCTGCTAAATCGTTCGCTGCAATACGACCCCAGTTGAACGCTTGCTTGTTGAAATCAATCGCCACGCCATTCAATTCAATCGCACGCATCAAAGCCGCTTCGCTCAACGGCACCCAGCTTTTTTGCCATGAGTAACCGAGCATGAACATATTGGCTGCAATGCTGTCGCCCATGAGTGCAGTCGCAATTGTGGTTGCATCGACCATATCAACACGGTCTTGACCGCAAGCTTTACGGATTTCGGCTTCCGCTGAACCCGCTGGGAATTGCCAGTTAGGATTCTTAATAAAGGTTGCTGTCGGGCTGCTGCTGGCGTTGATCGCGCCTTGAGTACGGCCTTCGCCCATGCGAGAAACAGCATCTTTACCAGCGGTCACGATCAAATCGCAACCGATGACCAAATCAGCCATGCCGGTACCAACACGCGTTGACTGGATGTCTTCGGCTTTGTCCGCTAAACGAACGTGCGACATCACCGCGCCGCCTTTTTGCGCCAAACCTGTCATGTCCAACACAGAGCAAGATTTACCTTGCAAATGCGCCGCCATCGCCATGATTTGGCCAATCGTAATCACGCCTGTACCACCCACGCCGGTGACGATCACGCCATACGGCGTTGCTGTGCTTGGCAAGACTGGTGCTGGCAAGCTGCTGACGTCAAATGCGCCACCCGCTTCGACCTTAGTCTTCGCTGGCTTTTTCAATTTGCCGCCTTCGACGGTGACAAAACTTGGGCAGAAACCATTCACGCAAGAATAATCCTTGTTGCAGGAAGATTGATTGATCTGACGTTTGCGACCGAATTCGGTTTCTAACGGTTCTACAGATAAGCAATTTGATTGCACGCCGCAATCGCCACAACCTTCACAGACGGCTTCATTGATCACTGCGCGTTTAGCTGGGTCAGGGAAACCTGGCTTACCGTCTTTGCCGATTTTTTTGCGGCGACGACGTTTTTCTGAAGCACAGGTTTGATCGTAAATCATCGCGGACACGCCTTTGCATTCGCGTAATTCGCGTTGCACGGCATCGAGTTCGCTACGATGACGCACGGTGACGCCAGCTGCCCATGGATAATTTGCTGGATATTTTTCTGGCTCATCAGTGACGACGATGATTGGTGACACACCTTCTGCTGCGATCTGACGAGAAATCATGCCCGGATCGAGTGGACCATCAAATTCTTGACCACCGGTCATCGCCACTGCGTCGTTAAACAAAATCTTATAAGTGATATTCACGTTGCCGGATACCGCTGCACGGATCGCCAGCAAGCCTGAGTGGTAATAAGTACCATCACCCAAGTTCGAGAATACATGCTTCTCGGTGGTGAACGGCGCAGCACCAACCCAAGTCACGCCTTCGCCGCCCATGTGGGTGAATGTCGTCGATTCACGGTCCATCCAAGTCACCATGTAGTGACAACCGATACCGGCTAAAGCGCGGCTACCTTCTGGTACTTTGGTCGAGGTATTATGTGGGCAGCCAGAACAGAAATGCGGAATACGATCTTTATTCGCATCTGGCTTAGAAACAGAATTCAAGGCCGCTTCTTTCGCCTCTAAATACGCGACGCGTTCTTTGATTTGTTGCTCAACAGGATGACCAGCGTAATAGCGACTAACACGCGAAGCAATCGCATGCGCGATCTGTGCAGGGCTCAGTTCATAGGTCGCTGGCAATAACCATTCACCGTGACCGCTGCCCTGAATATTGGTCCATTCGCCGGTGTCATCAAACTTACCAACCACGCGTGGGCGCGCTGCTTCTTCCCAGTGGTACAACTCTTCTTTCAGCGCGTATTCGAGAATCTGACGCTTTTCTTCAACCACCAAAATTTCTTCCAGACCGGTCGCAAATTCGCGTACACCGTCGGATTCTAAAGGCCAAGTCAGACCGATTTTGTATAAACGAATACCGATGTCTTTCGCGACTTGTTCATCAATGCCCAAATCAGCCAAGGCTTGACGCGTGTCGAGGTAAGACTTACCAGCGGTGATAATACCGATCTTCGCGTTCGGGCTATCCCAGATAATTTGATTGAGTTTGTTGGCACGCGCATAAGCTAAAGCCGCATACCATTTGTAATTATTCATGCGCGTTTCTTGCGCCAAGATTGGATCAGGTGTGCGGATGTGTACACCGTCGGCTGGCATCACGAAATCGGTTGGAATCACTGGCTTGACGCGATCAGGATCAATATCCACCACGCAACCAGATTCAACGATATCAGTCACGCATTTCATCGCGACCCACAAACCGGTGTAACGCGACATCGCGATACCGTGCAGGCCGTAGTCGAGATATTCTTGTACTGATGATGGGTATAAAACTGGAATACCGCATGCTTTCAAAATATGTTCACTTTGATGCGCGGCGGTGGAGGATTTCGCTGCATGATCATCACCCGCAATCACCAATACACCACCGTGTGGCGAAGTGCCTGCCAAGTTCGCATGTTTAAACACGTCACCGCAACGATCCACGCCTGGACCTTTGCCATACCATACGCCGAACACGCCATCGTATTTGGCGCCGGGGAACAAGTTCACTTGCTGCGTACCCCATACCGAGGTCGCAGCTAAATCTTCGTTCACGCCTGGGTGGAATTTAACGTGGTACTTATCCAAATGTTTTTTAGCTTTGGCAGCGGTCATATCGACCGCACCGAGCGGTGAACCGCGATAGCCAGTGAGGAAACCAGCCGTATTCAAACCGGCTTTTTCATCGGCTTGGCGTTGCAACATGGTCAAACGAATCAAGGCTTGCGTACCGGTCATAAAAGCACGGCCACGCTCTAAAGTGTACTTGTCGTCGAGAGAGATATTGGTGTTGATTGCGGCATCCGCTACTGCGGATTGCTCGTTCTTATTTGGTGAATTCATGCTGCCTCCGGAATCTTTTTTAGTGTGGCTTGGGTTTGCCTTTGCCATGAGCGGAACTTGCTAGCTTGTGGCTACATCATACGCTCAAAGCAGGAAAACACATCTGTAAAAATCTGTGCGAAATTTCTGAGTTAGCTAGCGTGCTGACACGATGATGCGCAGAGTTTTTTGGATGCTTGAACTGTCAAAATATGCTTACTAATTTGCTTAATACCTTGTTTGATACTTTGCTTATTACCTTTGGTATTAAGTTGATCAATTAAGCACATTTATTTTGAGGCTCGCACAGTAACATGCGTCACTTTGGCTCCCCATGCACAGTCACTAGCAAAAAGACCGATACAGTATGGCAGACAATTTACCTAAGTGTACTGGTTGATATGTTAAGCTAAGTAATATTCCTAAGCTCTTTAGTACGCATTGGCGCTAATTTAACTAGAAAAATTATACAAATCTGCGAGAATGTAGAACGAAGTTTCATTTCTTAGCGAGAGGAAGAAACCAATATGCCATCTGCTCGTCGATCTCTACTGTCCGTTTTGATGCGCCCATGTTTATATTTGATGAGCAAATTTAGTTTGCGCTTCAAATTGTTGGGAATGCTGGGAAGTGTTTTATTGATTAGCTTGTGTTTTGGCGTCGCGGTATTACTTGCGCAGATGCAAGGTCTGGAAAGTGTTGATACGCGGCAAGCTGGTCTTGAACTAATGCAACAAAGTGGGCGAGCGCTCAGCTTCGTGCAGCAAATCCGTGCTGCTGGAAACGCTAATCAAGATCCTTCACATCAAGAAAAATTGCGTGTTGCGCTGGCGAATATCTCTACGCTATCCACGGTATCGAAGCAATCAACGCAGCAAGATCACGGACGCTTACGCACAGAAGCGCAAGAATTAAGCAGTTTGCTGTCGAGCTTGGCCAGTGAATTCTCGAATCAAAAATACCCCCTCGATTCGCAAGCAAGGCAAAATCTAGACCAATTAGAAACAAATCTGTTGGTTTTTTCTAACAGTGCAGTACAGAAAAGTGGCTTGTTGCAAGATGCGGATGCTACGGCCTATTCATTGGCAGATTTAGCCTTGAACAAACTAACCGCGTTGAATGTGCTGCTATCTAAAATAGCGATGTCAGCAAGTCAAACGATACAGGACAGCACGCAGGATGGTGTGCCGGACTTAAGTAAGTCTTCCATATCAATAGCGCAATTATCTTTGCTAAGAGAGCAATTGCAAATCGCGTCTGCGGTTAGTCAGTCTATGCACCTTACATGGTCGCAAAGTGCCGATGCAGCTCCATCTTCTTTCAATGAGGTGCAACAAGCGAATCAACAACTTTTGGCATCTTTGCAAAAAATAAGTGGTGAGCAAATAGCGGCCAATCTAGCCAACGAGATACGCACGCAAGCGCAAGTGGCAGTGACGAAAAATGATGTTTTACAAGTCGAGCTACAAAAGCGTTTATCCGATTTATTACACGAGCGTGCTAAGTCTTTGCGCTGGTTTGTTTACTTGTTGCTTGTTGTTTTGTTGGGCATGAGTTTCGCGACGATTTACTTGTCGTTTGGTTTCTATTTGAATTTGATCCATGCGGTGAAGGACTTAGAGCATGCGGCAGAGGTGGTCGCGTCGGGCGACTTAACCACAACGACGAAACTAGAAGGTAGTGACGAATTATCGAAGACCGCGCTTGCGATTGATAAGGCGAATTTCAATTTGTCCGCACTGGTCGCCAACGTTCGTACCAATGCCAGTATGGTGCTAGAGCTAGGCAAAGAATTGTCTGAAGACATCGGTCGTATGGCGATTCGAACTGAGCAACAAGCTAATAGCCTTGTCGATACCGCGAGCAATATGGGAACGCTCAGCGAAACCGTCAAGAATAATGCCGCCAATGCGCAATCGGTCGATAACTTAGCATCGAATGTGCGTTTGATTGCTGAATCGAGTAATGAAACCATGCGTGCAGCGGTCGATACTATGCAGGGCATCCATGCGAGTTCGATCAAAGTGCATGAGATCGTGAGTATGATCGATAAAATTGCATTTCAAACCGACATCCTAGCTTTGAATGCCGCGGTTGAAGCAGCGCACGCTGGCGAGCAAGGGCGTGGTTTCGCGGTGGTTGCGAATGAGGTGCGGGGATTAGCCCAGCGCACCGCAGATTCTGCTCGGCAAATTCGTAATTTGATTGATGATTCGGTGCAAAGGGTGGAGACAGGCGTGAAGCAAATTCACGAAGTCAACACGACTTTATCGGAAATCGTGGCCGGTATTCGTAGTTTGGCAACTGATATCAAAGCCATTTCAACCGCATCGATAGAACAAAGCCAAAGTTTGATTCATATTTCACAAGCGGTTCATGAGCTCGATGAAATTACCAAGAGCAATAGCGCGATGGTGGATAACGCAAAATCAGCCTCTGCCGAACTTGGCTTGCGTGCAGAAAAGCTAACCACCGTTGTTGCAGCGTTCAAGCTACGTCAAGGTACTGCTGATGAAGCACATAGTTTAGTCAAAAAGGCGATGAGTCTATTCAAAACACAAGGCATGGATTTGTTGGATTACATTACGCGCGATCCGCACAAGATGTTTGCTGATCGCGATATGTACGTGTTCGCTTTTGATCGTCGTGGACAATATCGGGCTTTTGCTGGCAATGCCGCAAAATTAGAGGTGAATTTGTTTAATGTGCCCGGTTTGGATGGGCGAAAATTGGTGGCAGATGCCTTTGATCTACCTGAAAAAGGCGGCTGGGTTGATTACGCTATCGAAAATCCGCTATTGAAGCGCGTCGAGATTAAAACTTCTTACATCGAACGAATTAGCGACGATATCGTGGTCGGATGTGGTGTGTATAAGTCAGTCTAAGTGAGAACACACGTTATAATCACAGGATGAAACTCCAATTTACAAAAATGCATGGTGCCGGCAATGACTTTATTGTGATTGACGCCATCAATCAATCGATTCAATTTTCAACTGAACAATGGCGCGCGCTTGCCGATCGTCGTTTTGGTATCGGCGCAGATCAAATTCTTGTGGTCGAAGCGGCACCCAGTGCCGATCTTGATTTTCGTTATCGCATCTTTAATGCCGATGGCGGTGAAGTCGAACAATGTGGCAATGGCTCACGTGCTTTTGTCCGTTTTGTGGTGGACAAAGGTTTGACGAACAAGTCAAAAATTCGCGTACTCACCAAGTCTGGCGTCATCGAACCAGAAATCGCTGCGGATGGCAGAATCACCGTGAATATGGGCGTGCCGAGTTTTGCACCAATGGATTCTGATTTTGACGCAGAGGGTTTAGCGAATCGCCAGCAAGCAAACGATACCTTGTATATGCTGCCTTTAGCCGATCATGTGGTGGAGGTTTCTTGTGTTTCTATGGGTAATCCACATGCGGTACAAATCGTCGACGATGTCGCACTTCATCCGGTGGCATTTGAAGGCCCAGTGATAGAACGCCACCCATTATTCACCAAAAGAGTTAATGCGGGCTTCATGCAAGTGTGCGATACACATCATGTGAAATTGCGTGTCTATGAACGTGGTACGGGTGAAACTTTGGCCTGCGGCACAGGAGCTTGTGCCGCGGTTGTCGCAGGAATACGGCGTGGCGTGTTACAAAGCCCGGTTGAGGTGGCGATGCGTGGCGGTGATTTGCAAATTGCATGGGCTGGCGAAGGACAAGCCGTCTATTTGAGCGGACCCGCGGTGGCAGTTTTTGAGGGCGAGATTGAAATTCCTGACAGTGCTAATAGTTGAGTTTCGATAAAAATCAAATGACGAATTGCAAAATCAAATTTAAAAATTGAATTAAGAACTGAATTAAGAATAGAGTAAGCACACAATGAATAGCAACGATATCGCTGAATACCTAAGTCAGCATCCCCATTTTTTTGAAGAACATGCTGAACTGCTGGCGCAGATTAAATTGACTAGTCCGGTGATGGGACGCACGATTTCTTTGCAAGAGCGGCAAATGGAAATCGTGCGTGAAAAATTAAAAGTCATGGAATTGCGTTTGTCTGACCTGATGCGAGTCGCACAAGACAATGATGTGATTACGGATCGTTTTCAGCAATGGACGCGCGAATTATTGTTAGCACGAAATGACGTCGACTTACCTTATATTTTGACGCGCAGTCTGCAAGAGATTTTTGATTTGCCACACGCTACTTTGCGTTTATGGAATGTTGCGCCAGATTTCACACACACTTGGTTTGCTGCACCAACGACAGAAGATGTCCAGCTTTTCGCGAAAGGTTTGCGTACTCCATTTTGCGGTGCGAATAATGATTTTGAAGCGGCTGCATGGATAGAATCTGATCAAGCGGTGGCTTCAATTGCGATGTTGCCTTTGCGCTTGAGTTTGGATGACGCTTGTTTTGGCTTATTGGTACTTGGTTCGCCTGATCCTGCGCGTTTTACCAAAGACATGGCAACCGATTTCTTGTCAAAAATTGCTGATACTTCGAGTGCAGCATTGTTATGCATGATAGACGCCTAGCATTTACATAGGTTGACGATGACGACAACAACGCAGGGCGACTGGATAGCCACTTATCTTGATGTTCTGCGTCACCAACGTCAATTGTCTGAACACTCAATTCAGGCGTATTCTTTAGATTTAGCCGAGCTACAGCAATTTGCTGGACAAAAAAGCTTGGATAGTTTGACGTATTTTGATATTCGTCGACTCACTTCACAACTCCACGCACAGCAACTCAATCCGCGTAGCATCGCACGTAAATTATCTAGTTGGCGTGGTTTTTATCGTTGGTTGGCAGAACAAACTGCGCTGCCAGCGAATCCTGTCGAGGGCATTAAAGCGCCTAAAAAAGCCAAGTCTTTGCCGAAAGCCTTGGGCGCAGACGATGCGGTTCAATTGGTTTCCCATCATGGTAGTGACGAAGCGACACCTTTAGCGAATCGAGCGATGTTTGAGCTATTGTACTCAAGCGGTTTGCGTGTGTCTGAGTTAGTGAGCCTCGATGTGCGCGACTTTAGTGATGCACGCTATACCAGTTTAGGCTGGGTCGATTTAGCGCAAGCGGAAGTGCATGTGACGGGAAAAGGAAATAAGCAACGCATCGTTCCTGTTGGTCGAGCTGCGTTGGGCGCGCTGCGAGATTGGTTGGCGATTCGTCCCACATTAGTGAAGCTAGAAGCCGCAGCACTGTTTTTGAATGAACGCGGCAATCGTATTTCAGTGCGATCAGTGCAATTACGCTTAAAAGCCCATGCGCAAGCAATCGGTATTCCTGCTGACGTGCATCCGCATGTGTTGCGCCATTCTTTTGCCTCGCATGTATTGCAATCTTCTGGTGATCTGCGCGCGGTTCAAGAGATGCTAGGTCATAGCTCGATTGCTGCAACACAGGTATATACCGCATTAGACTTTCAACATCTCGCGCAGGTGTATGACGCCACCCATCCACGGGCAAAAAAATGATTTGTCTTGCATCTGCTGGCATGACAAATGTCAGGTAAATGTAATGGCAAAATGCTCTAAGAAAAATCTTAAAATTGCTGCATTATGCTGAGGTGCGGTGTGTTTCTAAACAGGCGATGTGTAGCCATTACGAATGGCATCGAAGAACAAAATCAAAGGAGAATCATGTCACTTTCTATGCAGTTAAATGCCTTATGGCACAGAGAGTGGATACCTGCTCGTTATGGCAAAGCGCCCTATTTCTGGTTATCGTCGTTTGTATTTTTTGCTTGGAAATATGTTTATGTAACGCCCAGTGTGCTTGAACTGAGTTTGATTGCATTGAGTATTTTGGCTTTCTTGCCGATCTATTTGTACAGTTTTTGGGTGCACGATTGGCGTGCCGCTGTCTGCATTGTGATTACCTGTAGTTTTGGATTGTTATGGGCAAAGTTTAATCCTGGTGGTTCGACCTTCGTTATCTTCGCCGCCGCGATGTGTTCACGATTTCAACGCGATCCACGGCAAGCCTATTTGGCATTAGCGATCGTTTGGACGTTTGTTGCAATTTGCAGTTATGTGTTTCAATTTAGCGCCCCGTTTTGGGTGCCAGCTTTGATCTTTAGTATTCCTAGTACGATTGGTGCGATTATTGGCGAGCGACTTGAACGCGCCAACGCTAAATTATTTCGCAAGCAAGAAGAGATCGAACATCTGGCGCGACTGGCAGAGCGTGAGCGGATTGCACGTGATTTGCATGATTTGCTTGGACATACTTTGTCGGTGATTACTTTGAAAGCAGAACTCGCGCGTAAGTTATTTGGGCGTGATCAGAATGCCTGTCAAAAAGAAATCGTCGAGATCGAACAAACCGCGCGTGAGGCTTTAGCTGAAGTGCGCGCTGCCGTGCTCGGTTATCGTGATACGGGTTTAGCGCATGAATTGCGCGGTGCGCGCAATACCTTAGATTCTGCTCAAGTGAGATTCATTACTGAGCTTGAAGCTGAGTTTGATGTCGGATCAGAGATCAAAGTTTTACCCGCTGCAGTCGAGAATGTGATTGCTTTAGCCTTACGTGAGGCGATCACCAATATCATCCGACACTCACAAGCAACGGTTTGTTATTTGCGGCTTCATAGTGACGATGAGCATGTGTATTTCCATCTTTCTGATAATGGTTTCGAGGGGCTTACCGATATCCCTAAGCTTGAAAAAGGAAATGGACTAAATGGTATGAGCGAACGTGTTAGAGCGCTCGGCGGTCAATTACAAACTAGCTGTCAACAAGGGGTCGCAATCGATATTGTGCTTCCACTAAAATCAGGAAATGAATAGGTATGATTAAAATTATTTTGGCAGAAGATCAGGTATTGGTATCTGGCGCTTTGGTCGCTTTGTTGAAGCTTGAAGGGGATATCGATGTTTTAGGGCAAGCGAAAAACGGAAAAGAAGCACTGGAAATGTGTCAGCGATTGCAGCCTGATGTGGTGATTACCGATATAGAAATGCCCTTGATGACAGGCTTAGAACTTGCTGCCGAGATCGCTGAATTAAAATTGGCTTCGAAAGTGATTGTATTAACCACCTTCGCGCGTGCTGGCTATTTACGTCGTGCGATGGCGAGTGGCGTGCGCGGTTATATGCTCAAGGATGCACCAGCAGAAGATTTGGCAAAGGCGATACGCACCGTGCACGCAGGTGGTCGCGCGATTGCGCCGGAGTTAGCGTTGGAGAGTTGGGGCGGCCAACAAGACCCGCTCACTGAGCGCGAACGCCAAGTATTACGTTTAGCAGGTACTGGTTCGAGCAGTGCAGAAATTGCAAAGTTGATGCATTTGTCGGAAGGGACGGTGCGTAATTATTTGTCCGAATCGATTAGTAAATTGCAGGCGAAAAATCGGGTTGAAGCATACCGACTAGCACGCGACGAGGGATGGTTATAAGCTTAGCTACCGCGAAATTAAAACGATTCGAAACGATTTTTTTGATAGCGACACTTTGCATTAACTGAACGAAACTACGTAAAACGACGTAAAACGACGAAAAAAAAGCGACGCATTTGCGTCGCTTTTTTCATGCTGTATTGCAGCCTACTCTAGGAGTTACTTCTGTTCTGCTTGGCCCATCACACTATTTCTACGTGCAAAGGCGAAGTAAACCACCAGACCAATTACTGCCCAGATAGTGAAGTACTTGATCGTTGGATTCCAACCCAAACTCACGAATAACAATGCGCAACCTGCTAACGCCAATGGACCAACTACCCAGATAAATGGTGTCTTAAATGGACGTGGACGGTTTGGTTGTGTTACACGCAAAATCATCACACCCAAAGCAACGATGAAGAACGCGAACAAAGTACCAGAGTTAGAAATATCCGCCAACATACTGACTGGGAACATCGCTGCGAACAAGGATACAAAAACACCTGTTACGATCGTCACGATGTGTGGTGTATGGTAACGCTCATGAACCGCTGTAAATGCTTTTGGCATCAAACCATCGCGTGCCATGGTGAACAAAATACGTGTTTGACCAAAGATCATCATCAAGATAACGGAAGGCAATGCCAAGATCGCTGCGATACCAACCATATCACCAATCAATGGGTAGCCTAATTCGCGCAAGATGAAAGCCAATGGTTCTTTTGATTGAGATAAAGCACCATTTGGTTGCGCACCAACTGCACCAACTGCTGCATAAGCAACCAACAAATAGAACACAGTACAAATACCGAGTGAGCCAATCAAACCAATTGGTAAATTGACGTTAGGATTTTTTGTTTCTTCCGCTGCTGTAGAAACCGCGTCGAAACCAACATAAGCAAAGAAGATAGAAGCAGATGCGCCCAATACACCAACGCCTGATAATGGTGTGCCCCAGCCATTTGGTAACATTGGTTCGAAGTTCGCTGCTTGTACTGCTGGCAATGCCAATACAACGAAAGTCGCCAAGGCTGCGATTTTGATGACAACCAAAATAGAAGTTACTTTTGCGCTTTTTGAAGTACCAATTACTAACAACCAAGTCACTAACAAGGAAATCAAGAAAGCGATCAAGTTGAATGCGCCGTGGCCAGTTGTGCCGTCAGGCAAAGTGATCGTATCACCAGGGCCCGCAGTTAATGCCAATGGCAGACCTGCACCGATAGAATGCAAGAAACCGTTTGCGTAGCCAGACCAACCAACCGCAACCGCACCAGCAGCAATCGCGTATTCGAGGATCAAAGACCAGCCGACAATCCAAGCAACCAATTCGCCCAAGACCGCGTAAGAATAGGTATATGCCGATCCTGAAACAGGCACCATCGCAGCGATTTCTGCATAAATTAAAGCAGTCAATGCGCAAACAAAACCTGCGATAACGAAGCTATACATCATGCCCGGGCCTGCTTTATTCGCAGCAACAGATGTCAAAACAAAAATACCTGTACCGATGATGGCACCAACGCCAAGCATCATCAGGTCAAACCAGCCTAGCTGGCGTTTTAGACCTTTCTTTTCTGCGGATTCCAGAATCTGGTCCAGCGACTTTACGCGATCAAAAAGCATAGTGTTTCCTTAAGGCAAATACGATAATTGAATTTCTTATTCCCGCGTGCCACGGCTTTCAAAGTGAAAAAATGGCAAAAGGGATCTGTTTTGTGAAACTTGCGTAACATAAGCGATTTATAGCTAAACAGTAAAGAGTAAATCCGCTAAAAAACACGTTATGCGCATGTTTCAGACAAAATTTCTTCATTGCATAGCAACATAGTCCTGAATTGTGGTAGGGCGGCTACCGAGGACTGCGACGCTTTATTTGACGCGCGTCTTCGATTGATTCGCTGAATTTTAGTTCCCTGAGAACCGATAAATTTCCGTAGTGAAATAGTATGCCAAAAATGAACCGCCTAAGCGCATTTCGATATTCCCTTACTGAATTGCGAATCAAGCCAAATTGAGCTTTGAACTTTCAGCATTCATTTTCAGCACATATTTTCATTACTCGAATAGAGAAATTCCACAGGCAGCGGAAAAACCACCGTTAATCAGATTGGTCCGGTGTTCTTGCTTTATCGAAAGATGAATTAGTGTATATTCGCTAGCGCTCCCAATGGCATGCCCTTGCTTGCCATCCAATCTATTTCTATTTGGATACATCATGTCATATCAGAATTTTCGTTTGATGCCAGCGAAGCTGATGCTTAGCTTGATTGCTGTAGCGCAATTTGGTGTAGCTTACATTGCTAGCGCTGAACCTCTGCAAAACAAGGAAGCGGTCAAAAAAGCCAGACCGCCCTCGCCTGCATCGCAAAAGGTCACGGGTTTGCTGTATGAGATTCGCTTGCCACAAGATCCGCAACAAACGACTGCCTCATCCAAAAATGCCAGCAAACCGGTAGTTGCCTATCTATATGGCACGATTCATATTGCTAAGGCAAATTTCTATCCTCTCTCCGCCCCAGTCCGTAAAGCTTATGCACAGGCAAATACGGTGGTGGTTGAGACCGATACCTCGGATGAGTCATCAAATCGTTCGGTGATTGGCAAATTGAGTTATGGCGTTGGTGATAAATTGCAAAACCATTTAACGCCGAGTACTTGGATGACATTGGGGGAAATGGCGGCAGAATCTTTGCAACAGTTTCAGTTTTATAAGCCAGTGCTAGTGGCGATGGGGCTAACCGTGAGTGCAGGAATGCAGCTTGGTTATGATCCCGCGCACGTACTAGACCGTCATTTCATTACGGCAGCAAAAAAAGATAAGAAAAATTTAATAGAGCTTGATAGTGTGCATTACCAAGCGGATGTTTTGGCTAGCTTAACTGATGAAGAAGGCGATGCAATCTTAATTAATACGCTGAACTCGTTTAAGAACGGCGATATCAGTAGAGAATTTAATCGTATGAGTGAGGCGTGGTTAGCCGGAGATGCCGATAAGCTTGCCCAAATTAATCTCGACGCGAGTAATCGTGATATTGGCTCAAAAAAAATCACGCAGAAATTGATGGATGACAGAAATCCAGCGATGGCAAAAAAGATTCAAGACTTGATGTTGGCTGGTAAGAAGCTATTTATCGTGATGGGATCTGGTCATTTAGCCGGAGAAAATAACTTACTTGCGCTGTTGCAGCAGCAAGGTCTACAGGTGAAGCAGATACGTTAATGAAGTCCACAGAAGAAATTCAAACGCCAATCGAACATCCATGGGTGATGTTGGAATCTCCAGCAGAATTAGAAGGATGGATGGAACTCAACAACCAAGAGTTACAAAAGCTGTTGGGGCAAAATGCTTCACCGATAAGTCAAGGGCAAGGCATTTGTTTGAGCTTGTCTCACGGTGGTGAAATTTATTTTCATACTAATGCAGATGGTGACGTATTGTTAGATGTGACGCCTGAGGCACAGTGGGTGACGCCAGTGATTCTTGCAATCAGTAAAGCTAGCGCACCAAAAGGCCAGATTTGGTTACTCCCGCAGCATGTTTTGTTGCCCTTGCTGATGGGATTAAATCCTTTGATTGCAAGTAGTCGATTGGTGTTGAAACACGCTTATCGAATTCTGAAATAGCTTGATTAGTTTGAAGTAAGGATTGCCGCAAGAGCCCATTGGCGAAAAGCAGATTTGTTGACGAGCGGCCTTCACCTCCTGCTTTGTTTTATTAGCCATGAATAAAAGAAAAAGCCATGCGTTTTTAGGACGCATGGCTTTTTCTTTTGAGATCGCCAGTTTTAATCTTGTCGCACAACGCCATTTCTATCAATCGTCACTAGACGTGAGCCGTTTTTAATCGTACTTGGTTGTGCTGAAAGCGTACCAGCAGCTTTAACATTCACTGCCGCTTCGCCTGGACCATTCACTTTGACAGAAGCATGTTCAAGCAATAATTCACTTGCATGCAAGTCACCGGAGCCGTTTAGATTCGCAATTAATTTTTTTGCTGTACCGTGCAAGGTGATGTTGCCTGGGCCATCCGAGCTAATTTCAACTTGGTTGGCAGAAGATAAGTCTGCTTCAATATTGCCTGAACCAGACGCATCGATAATCACGTTACCGCTCATACTTTTAAATTGCAAATCGGCGGGGCCGGAGTTACGGATATCAGCATCGCCAACTTTCAAACGTAAAGCATCAACGTTGCCAGAGCCACTTGCTCTTAATTTTAAGGATTTAGCTTCGCCGGACAGGCTCAATTCGCCAGGGCCAGACATTTCAATGTTGGCTTTTTCGGCTTGCACTTCATCGATCGATAAATCCCCCGAGCCGGACATATCGATATCGAGATTTTTCGTCACGCCACGTAGATTCACATTGCTTGGACCAGAAATAGAGATCGTGGTTTGTTCGCTTTGTAGCTTGGCGACATTTAAATCACCGCTGCCACTTAACTTGGCATGCAAGCTTTGTGAGACTTCACCAAACTCGGTGTCTCCAGGGCCACTCATTTCTAAAGTCACTTTCTTCGTATTGAGTTGACGTAAGCTGATATCGCCACTGCCGCTAGCATGGAAGTTCAATTCATTGCTGGAACCTGATACTTGTATATCGCCAGGTCCTTCGCTAATGATTTCTAGTTTTTCATTTTTGATTTGACTTAAACGCATGTCACCACTGCCAGTGTTGAGCACTTTGACTAGAGCAGTCGTGCTAACTTTAACTGTGGTTGGCGAATTTTTCCAAGCAAAATGGAAGCGTCCTTTTTTCTTATTGCGAATGACCAAGGTATTACCTTCAACCACGGTTTCGACTTCTTTGACAAAGTTGTCGTCGCCTTCCACTTCAACGCTATTTTTACCATCGACGACTAATTCGATATCGAACGGAGAGTGATTGCTGATACTGTCAAAGCTAGAGGCATCGCGTTTTTCGTTGATGATATTACCGCTGCCTTTGACGCTGTCGTCATTAATACTGATTTCGCAAGCACTCAAGCTGATTAACATGGTTGATGCGACTGCTGCCGCGATACCGATTTTCTTAAACATATCCGCCCCCGATTGATGTAGAAACTAAGTTGAAAATTCAATGGAATTTCGATGTTTGAAGTTTACTGGAAGCATGAAGCTGCTGCTGGCAGTTAACGACAGAATGCAAAATTCATGGCTCCAATGGTCAAATACGGGCGAAATGAAGTCCAGATTTGCGACTGGTAAGTTGAAAATAAGCGATAAGTGAGCACGCCAAAAACGATAAAATACGCCCTCACCTTGATTCACTAGAGTTCGCTGTAGTTTGTTGCGACTCGATTAGGTAGGTTAATCATCACCGCTGTTTTAGCAGAAAGTTTGTACTTCATGGAAAAGATTCGACTTCAAGCCAGAGATGGCGCCAGCGCAGAAATAGTCACGCATGGTGCGCATGTGTGCTCGTGGATTCCTGCCAATGGTCAGGAACAGTTATTTTTGAGTAACAAGTCCGAATTTGGTGAAGGCGTGGCGATTCGTGGTGGTGTGCCGATTGTGTTCCCGCAATTTTCTAATCTGGGCTCGCTGCCTAAACATGGCTTTGCGCGCACTGCCAATTGGCAATTGATTCGTACTGGGCAGATCGAGCAAGGGGCGGCACAGGCAGTTTTCGAACTAAAACATAGCGCGGCTAGTTTAGCGATCTGGCCACATGCCTTTCGTGCCGAGCTGATCGTGACCGTTGCCGAGCAAAGCTTACAGTTAGATTTCTCGGTTGAGAATCTGGGCGAGACGACTTTGCAATTTCAAAGTGCCTTACATACCTATTTTCAAGTCGACAATATCAACACAACCCGCATCCATGGTCTGCAAGGATTGTCGTACCGAGATACGGTCACAAATGTCGATGGCTGCACCCAAGTCGAGGAAGTGCTCACTATCGCTGCTGAGACCGACCGCATTTATACCGATTTGGTTGCGGATGTTGAGATCGAACAGCCTCATCAGTTGGTACAAATACGGCAATCAGGATTTACGGACGCCGTGGTGTGGAATCCATGGGTAGAAAAGACTGCACAAATTGGTGATTTAGAAGCGGATGCTTATCAGCGAATGATTTGCGTCGAGGCAGCATCAATTGTGAAACCCATCGTCTTGGCACCAGATCAAATTTGGACCGGTATGCAATTGATGAGTGTGCGGGCTAAATAAATGCATGGGTGCCGTCGGCACCCATCTTAGTGATTCAATTTTACGATTGTGTGCACAGTAAGCTATTGGTTAGAGCTAGTTTTTGAAGCTAGATATTGGAACTAGATGTGCAGAAATAGTGTGAATCAATAAAGTGCTTTATGCATGAGTGCCTTGCGAAAAGGCCAAATTCTTAATTTTCTTTTATCTTATATTGGATCTGAACCGGCATTTTCTTGATATCTAGCAAGGGATACTGCGCTATTTGATTGGTAATGATAATAATTCGCATTTATAATGTCGATCTATTGAACTTGACTGTTTTTCCAGCAAAAGGCTGGCAGTCTGCATCAAATTGATTTCATTATTTTGTGAGAATGTTATGCAACGCACTACCCCTCGTTTCGCCCTCGCGACTTTGCCAGCTTTATTGGCTTTGATCAGTTTCCCCGTATTCGCCCAGAACGCGACTACCAATTCTTCTACCAGCTCCACTAACAACGCGCAGCAAGAAACCAAATTGCCAGAAGTGCAGGTGGTTGGCGTGGCAGAACAAAAATATGTGATTAAAATTAGCAGCACTGCGACTAAGACCGATACGCTGTTGCGCGATACGCCACAAGCAATTACCGTTATCACCAAAGAATTGATGAAAGATCAGGCGATGCAAAGCATGGCTGATGCGATCCGTTACGTGCCTGGTGTAGTGACTGCGCAAGGCGAAGGGAATCGTGACACTGCGGTATTTCGTGGCAATGCCTCAACCAGCGATTTCTTTATCGATGGCATCCGTGATGATGTGCAGTACTACCGTGATTTTTACAATATTGAAAGCGTAGAAGCATTGAAAGGCTCGAACGCGATGATATTTGGCCGCGGCGGATCAGGCGGCATCATCAATCGCGTCAGCAAACAAGCGCAATGGACACCGATACGTGAAGCCTCGATTACTTTGGGTTCTTGGAACAACCGTCGTGCTACCGCCGATGTGGGTCAAGCAATTAATCAAGACCTCGCATTCCGTGTCACTGGCATGGTTGAAAACTCAGACAGTTTCCGCGATGGCGTGAACATTAAACGTGCCGGTATTAACCCAACATTCGCCATCCGTGCCGGACAAAATACCAGTGTGGTGCTTGGTTATGAACATTTCAATGATGAACGTGTTGCCGATCGTGGTATTCCTTCTTTCCAAGGCAAGCCCTTAGTAGTCGGTAATAGCGTGTTCTTTGGTAATGCTGCGCTGAGTCCAACTACATCAAAAGTGGATGCCTTGAGTGCAAACATTGATCATGATTTTGGTAATGGTGTTAGCCTGCGTAATCGCACACGTTACGCCGATTACGATAAGTTCTATCAAAATGTTTTCCCAGGTGCGGTGAATAGCACGGCAACCAGTGTGGCAATTAGTGCGTATAACCAAGACACACAACGTAAGAACTTCTTCAACCAAACGGATGTGACTTTTGATGTCGTCGCAGCCGGTGTGAAGCATAAAATTTTGACTGGTATTGAAATCGGTCAACAGACCACAGATAACTTGCGTCAAACTGGCTACTTCCCAGCGGTTGGCGCTAATGCGACCAGCATCAGCGTGGCAATTACCAAGCCTTATGCGGAAGGCGTGACTTTCCGTCAATCGGCAACTGATGCAAATAATCATAGCGTCGCTAAAAACATGGCCGTCTATGTGCAAGATCAAATCGAGTTCTCACCGCAATGGCAAGCTATTTTAGGATTGCGTTACGATAACTTCGACATCGATTTCACCAATAAGCGCACTGCGCAAAAATTACAAAACACCGACACACCGATTTCCCCACGTGTTGGTCTAGTTTATAAGCCCATCACGGAGATGTCCTTGTACGCGAGTTATAGCCTCGCTTTTGCCCCGCGCGCAGGTGAACAATTATCATCGCTCACTGTGACTAACCAAGCCTTCGATCCAGAGAAGTTTAAGAACCTCGAAGTCGGCGCTAAATGGGATGTCGCAAAAGACCTAACTTTGAGCGCTGCGGTATATCAATTAGATCGCAGCAATGTAGCGATTACGGACCCAAGTGATTCGACAAAAACTATCTTGGTTGATGGTCAACGTAGCCAAGGCGTGGAGTTGGCTGTCAGTGGTAAATTAAGTTCTGCTTGGAGCATTATGGGTGGTTATGCTTATCAAGACGCGACTATTACACGCACCCAATCTGCGACTGCCAAAGCCGGTGCAAAATTAGCGCAAGTGCCGACACACAGCGCTTCGATTTGGAATCGTTATGATTTGAACAGCCAATTGGGTGTCGCGGCTGGTGTGGTTTATCGCGGTGCGATTTATCCATCTACCGACAATTTGGTGATGTTGCCAGGTTTCACACGCGTCGATGCTGCTTTGTACTACGCTTGGGATAAGCATGTGCAATTGCAGTTGAATGTAGAAAACCTCACAGACAAAACTTACTACGCAGCAGCGCATAGCAATAACAACATTACACCAGGTTCGCCACGTGCTGTACGTTTGGGATTGCATCTCAAATACTAAACTACGCTTTAGCTGTTCAATAACTATTTATCACTACGATTTCACCTCACTTCAGCCTTCCGCTTCTGATCTAGGAGCGGAAGGCTTTTTTTATGAATTTCGCTATTCAAGGGAACCATTTTTACACTTTGCTTATCGAACCTGCCTGGATGAGGGAAAAGCTGTTTCATCCTAATCAATAAAATTAATCACGATAAGGAATAATAAGATGCGTTTAATCAGTCTATTGGTGTGCTCGCTGTTAGTGAGTAGCACTTTACCGGCCTTGGCAGCCGACGAAAAAGTCGATTTGGCTTTAGTGAATAAAATCCGTGACGAAGGAACCAATCGCTCCAAGATTATGGAAACCCTAAGCGTGTTGACGGATGAAATTGGTCCGCGCTTAACAGGCTCACCAAGTCTGAAAAAAGCTGGTGATTGGTCGAAGGCGCAGTTGACCGAGTGGGGTCTGCAAAATGCACAAGTGGTAAGCATTGCGCCATTTGGTCGTAGCTGGGTATTAGAAAAAGCCGCAATGCGCATGGTTGCACCATCCAACTTAGAACTGGTGGCGATTCCAAAGGCATGGACACCGGGCACCGATGGCGTTAAGCGCGGTAAAGTGGTGTATGCCAAATTAGAAAACGATGACGACTTAGCGAAATGGAAAGGCAAGTTGAAAGGCACGATCGTTTTGCGCGATGCGATGACCCCGACCAAATTGCATACGACACCAGATGCCAAGCGTTATACCGATCAAGAGTTGCATGATCTAGAACACATGGATTTAGGCGGTGCTCCAGCGCGTCCACCTACAGATATGGCGGAACTGGCAAAACGCATGGCCTTTGCTAAAAAAATTAATCCTTACTTAACGGAAGAAGGCGTGATTGCTACTGTCAACGTATCTCGTGGTGATGATGGGACGATTTTCGTTGCAGGTGGCGGTTCTTACAAACAAGGCGAGCCAACTGGCCCATCCGCATTGGTGATGTCGACCGAACAATACAACCGTGTATTCCGTTTGATCGAAAAGAAAAAAGACGTCGAAGTTGAAGTCGAAGTGGCAGTGAATTTTGGTGATGAAGACCCAGCCAATTCCATCAATGTATTTGCTGACATTCCAGGTACCGATAAAAAAGATGAAATCGTCATGCTTGGTGGTCACTTAGATTCATGGCATGCAGGTACTGGTGCAACTGATAATGCAGCCGGTGTTGCTGTTGCGATGGAAGCGGTACGTTTATTAAAAGCGATTAACTTCAAACCACGTCGCACGATCCGTATCGCTTTATGGGGTGGTGAAGAGCAAGGTTTGTTAGGTTCACGTGATTTCATCAACAAAAATGTTGCTGCACGTCCTGAATCAACCGATCCAAAAGAAAAAGACTTGCCTAGCTTTATGCGTCGTCCTACTGGCCCATTGATGTTGAAACCATTGCACGGCAAGATTTCTGCTTACTACAATCTCGATAATGGTGGCGGCAAAATCCGTGGTATCTATGCAGAAAATAATGCGGCTGCAAAAGCGATCTTTGATGCATGGTTAGCACCGTTCCATGACCTCGGCGCGAAGACCGCGACACTGCGTAAAACAGGCAGCACCGATCATGTGAGTTTTGATGCAGTTGGTGTTCCTGGCTTCCAATTTATCCAAGAGCCAATGGACTATTTCACTCGCACCCATCACAGCAATATGGATTTGTTTGACAAGATCCAAAAAGGCGACATGATGCAAGCAGCGATGGTCATGGCAAACTTTGTTGCGCATACAGCAAACCGTGACGAGTTGATCCCACGTAAGCCTATGCCACCAGAACCAGCAAGACCAGCAGCACGTTAATTGAAAAATTAACCTAAGCGCGCCATAGAATTGGTGCGCTTTTCTATAAAAAAGCCAGTATGAACTCGCGTCATACTGGCTTTTTTGTGGGCATTTTCTAAGTGATTGGAATAGCAGAATAGCTATGCAAACACGGCATAAGCAAATCGCCACTCAATCTTTTATCGGATTGATTTTCAATGTTAAGGTAGATGCTCTGTTGAATTTATTTGAACTCGCAAGCCATGTGCCAATTATTAGGAATGAATTGCAATACGCCGACTGATATCGTGTTTAGTTTCACGGGTTTTGCCACGCGCGGTGGACGTACTGATGAACATAAAGATGGTTGGGGTATTGCTTTTTTCGAAGGCAAAGGGGTACGACATTTTGTCGATCATCAAGCAGCAATTGATTCGCCGATTGCAGAACTGATTAAGCGTTATCCGATCAAATCGACCAATGTCATCGCCCACATTCGTAAGGCAACCCAAGGTGTGATCGCTTTAGAAAATTGCCATCCCTTTGTTCGTGAGGCTTGGGGTTATCAATGGGTGTTTGCACACAATGGCGATTTGAAAGAATTTCATCCGCAACTGAATGGCAGTTACTTGCCGATTGGTAGTACAGATAGTGAACGCGCATTTTGTTATTTGATGCAAAGTTTGCGTCAACGCTTTGCTGCGCAAGCGCCAGAACTACCCGCTTTACGTGCGTTTCTGAGCGAGATTTGCCGAGAAATCGCCAGTCATGGCACTTTCAATATGATGCTTTCTAACGGTAGTGCTTTGTTCGCCTATTGCTCCAGTAAGTTACACTACATAGAACGCCAACATCCATTTAATACCGCAGCGCTATCTGATGAAGATGTGTCCGTCGATTTTGCGCAAGTCACTACACCACAAGACCGGGTTGCGGTGATCGTAACTGAACCCTTGACTACCAATGAGCAATGGACGGCTTTGCAAGCAGGCGAATTGAAAGTGTTTGTTGATGGAAGTGCGTTGGATTGAATAATGTTCGCTTCCATCAGTAATAAAAAAAAGGGCATCACGCCTTTCGTTTGAAGCGACGGCGTTTGCAATAATAATTCAGCAGCCTTTACATGCTTAACAGATAAGCTTCGTCATCCACGGCGAATACCAGAACCAATCGGCAGATCGGCAAACCAATTGATAAAACGCATCACATCTGCTCCCTGATAAATCGCGCCGTGTTGTGGGCAAAGCATATCGATTGGCATGTTGGCTACCCGCTGACACCAATCTAATTTGGCTTCGGTTGAGCCCATCCAACGACGATGAAAGCCTTCGGCATGACGAATGTGGCGATCAAAATCTTGCACGAACAAATGATCTTCGCCGGCCGGTAGCAAGGCTGCACCGACATCGCCAGAAAACAAGATTTTCGCAGCAGGATCGTACAAATTAAAATTACCTGACGAATGCAGATAATGGGCGGGCACAGCTTGTAAACGTAAATGTCCTAAGTTGATTTCCGCGCCCTCATCGGGAAGCGATACAAAGGTCGATTTATTTCCACCAAAATGTGGAATGAAGGAGCTCCACAACCAACTTAGGTAACACTGTAAGTTCGGATTAAAATCTAGCCACAAAGCGAGTGAAGAGATGACATCAGGATCTTGATGCGAAGCGAACAAGGCAATGATATTACGTGCATCGAACTCGGTATTAATCGCTGAAAAAACTTCAGGAAAAATTTCCATACCACCCGGGTCAGTTAGGATGGCTCGTTCACCTTGTATCACCAAGTATTCATTGGTATCAATTAAATAGTCTGGTTTATCCGGATCGCGCGTGATGACAGCCCATTGATGATCGCCTTGTTCAAAGATCGTTTGGTATTTTTTCATAAGGTTTTCTTTTCTCTAAACTGTAGTCACGACGCGCTACTTCTTTGCTGATCTAAGTTCTAGCGGAATAAGTTAACTGCTTTAAATGCGTAATTGCGAGATGCATCATTTCTTCAATCCGTCCTGCTACCTGCTGCATGTCGGCTAACATACTGCCGCCATAGGCTGCTTCGATACGCGCATTGTGCGAAAGCATCGCGCCAGCGCTACATAGATTTAATGAACGTCGGATTTCTTTTTCCAAGCATTCCCACTCAGCGTTGGTAGCCGACTTTAAGCCTTGATAGGCTTCTTGTTTGTCGGCAAACGCGGCTTGCATTTGCGGATTATCGTTCGCTAATTTGTGTAGCGTAATATCGAGAGAACGTAAATTTTTTTCTAATTTACGCAAAGCAGCAATGCGATGCACTAACTGAAAAATCATGTCGCTCAAGCGCGCCATGCTTTCTTCCATCTTTTGGCTGAACAGGCGCAGTTCCATGGCGACTACTTTGAATCCCGCCGATTGCGTTCCTGCGCGCTTGGCAACCAAAATAGCATTGAGCGCGACCAAATTGATTTGGTGCGAAATCTCGACGACTTGTTTTAAGCCCTCGTTAATCGATACCGATAAAAACAATTCTGATCTTGGCTGTGTTAACTTAGTCACAAGTAACTCCAATCGCTTTAGAATGCTTAACTTGTAGAGGTATTTAACAAAAAATACCATGATTTTGGTCAATCACGGCAAGAATGTTGGATTTTGATTTGCATCGTGTTTGGAATAAGTGTTGTGAATCGCGCGTAAATTGCTTTGACGCATGAGACTCGTTGCTTAAATCAGTCGCGTCACCCAAGAAATCGATATAGCCTGCATAGGAGCAGTATGAAAAATTTATTCGCCCCGCGATATGTTTTAGCAGTACAAAATCTGGCTGTGTCCAAAGATTTCTACATGAAGTCGCTGGGCTTTCATTTGCTCAACGAATATCCTGGTTGGACATTTCTTGAGCGAGACAATGTGGTCTTGATGCTAGGGGAATGCATAGACGAAAAGCCTGCCGCGCAGATTGGCGATCACTCTTATTTTGCCTACATCGAAGTCAATGATGCGAGCAGTCTCTACCAAGAGTTTCATGAGCGAGGTGTCAGCTTCATTAAAACAATTCGCGACGAAGTCTGGGGCATGCGTGAATTTGGGCTGAAGACGGTTGACGGTCATCGCATCATGTTTGGGCAAGATTTAACTTGATATAAATATTCACTTTTTTTAGGAAATGCATGTATTTCACTAAATCGCTTAGCAAATTCTTCATCGCAGCTGGTTTCGTCGTCATCCATCTTTTTAATCCGGTCAGTGCCGATGATCGATCGAATGAAGCGATTTTCAAACGACTGTCTGAATTGGCATCGAATGGCAATGCGGAGATTAAATATCATCTCGGTATGTTTTTGAACAATGGCATAGGCACGCCGCAAGACACTAAAAGAGCATTCCAATTATTTTCTGAATCTGCAGAATTAGGAAACCAACTTGCAGCGTATAAAGTGGGTTGTTATCTCGCTGGCCAATTTCCCGGCACGGTTCCTGTCAATGAAGTTGAGGCTTTGAAGTTTAAACTTCGTGCGGCGGAAGCTGGCTATGATTTGGCGCAGCACGATGTCGGTATTTACTACGGCAAGAAGCGCGATATTCAAAATGCGCTCATTTGGTGGGAACGCGCTTCTCGCCAAGGCAACGTAGCTGCAACCGCCTATCTGGCGAATTATTATTCAAACCCCGCATCACCTGCACCAGATTTGGTGAGAAGTTATGCGCTGGCAGTATTGCTCAAATCAATGGCGCCAGAGCCGACCAAGGAATTACTCGCGCATATCGCCCAATTGGAAGCAAAACTAAGTGCAGAGCAAAAGACAGAAGCTGAGGCATTTCGTGCATCGTGGTTAACGGGTAAAACGCCATTGAGTCTGCAAGCGCATGCAGGAGTGGGGGTAACGCGGGCGCTACTAAGTTCATTCGATTAAATGAGAAAAAATGCAGAAAGCAAAACATCAGTTTTGCAGTTGCTTCAATCCGATTTGCATTGAATAGAAAAATCAGTGAGAAGAAAGCGAGGCGATGGTTTTACATCACACAATCAAAATCGCCCGAAAATCATTCACATTATTGTAGGTCGGTCCGGTTTCTAATACGTTGTCTAAGGCTGCGAAGAAGCTGTATGCATCGTTGTTCGCTAAACAGGCATCGGCAGAAATCGACAAGGCGTTTGCGCGTTGTAAGCTATCGGGTGTACACCAAGCGCCAGCGTTGTGTTCGCTGCCATCACGACCATCGGTATCTGCTGCTAGTGCATAGATGCCTGCATGGCCTTGGAGACTTTGGCAGAGTCCTAATAGATATTCAGAATTGCGACCTCCGCGTCCATTACCTTTCACCGTGACTGTTGTCTCGCCACCAGATAACAGCAAATGTGCTTGTCTTTGCTGTTGATGGAAAATATCTGTCGCCAGTGTCGTCGCACTAGCAGTCGACATCAAGGCATGCGCGTGCCCAAGCTCACGCGCTTCACCCTCTAAACGATCCGATAAGATCTGTACGCAGATAGCTTTTGATTGCGCGAAATTCGCGGCTGCTTGCAAGGCCATTTGCGCGTTCGCAATTATTTGAACGTGGGTTTGAACGAATCCCGCGTGATTTGGTTTTGGCGTTTCTGATGAGACTTGTTGCAAATGTGCGAGAACAGTTGCTGAAGTTGGAATCGCATAGCGCTGCAAAATTTCTAGAGCATCAAAACGGGTACTGGCATCAGCCAAGCTTGGTCCGCTGGCGATAATGCTGGGATCGTCGCCCGCCACATCCGAGATGATGTAGGTCAAGACCTTGGCAGGCGCACACGCCAAGGCTAAGCGCCCACCTTTGATCGCTGATAAATGCTTACGGACGCAATTGATTTCGTGTATGCGCGCACCGCTACGCAGTAGTGCACGATTAATGGTTTGTTTTTCCGCCAGACTGATGCCTGCAGCTGGCAAGCTCATCAGCGAAGAACCGCCGCCAGATAATAAGCAAATTACCGTGTCGTCTGCACTGAGATTACTTACCGAATCGAGTAAATCGCATGCTGCCTGGTAGCCTGCCTCGTCAGGCACGGGATGCGCCGCTTCGCGAACTTGTATGTACTTGCATGGCAAACGATAGCCATGCGGCACAATCACCATGCCACTAAAACGTGCTACGTCATTTGTAGTTGCATCGAAATCCGACGCAAACCAATGCTGTTCTACAGCTTGTGCCATTGATGCCGCTGCTTTGCCAGCACCGACCACAACACACCGTCCACTTGCTGGAAACGGCGGTAGATGTGGTGGCAAGCAATGGCGTGGATCAACTGCCGCAAGAGCGACTGCAAATAAATCGCGTAAAAATGCAGGTGCTTGTGTATCGGCTTGTGCTTGATTCCAGTTTGTCATCTTGATTTGGAAGTGTGTCCTTGAGCAGCTAAAATACCAGCTTTCCGCTCCTATCGCGAAATTTTTCAGCGAATTTTTCCATGATCATCACCCCCAGCCACTACGATTTCAGCGCGATTGCGCCAGCAATGCAAACCTATGTTGATCGAAAGATTTTATCTGGCGTGTCATCAGCGATTTTGTCGGGGCAAGATTTGGTGCATTTCCATGCTGCGGGTTGGGCCGATATCGAAAACCAAATTCCTTTGCGTCACGATCACTTATTCCGCGTATTTTCCAATACCAAATTGCTGACTTCGATGGCGATTATGCAGTTAATCGAACAAGGCAAATTGGGCTTGGATGATCCAGTAGAAATCTACATGCCACAACTCGGTCAACGCCAAGTCTTAATTCCCGGTGCGACCGATATCAGTCAAACCGAGGCCGCGCGCTCTGCGATCACCGTGCGCCAATTGTTGACCCATACTTCTGGCCTCAGCTATGGTTTGCTCGATCACGGTAGTACGATTTATAAAGCTTACGTCGAGCGTAAGGTTCTAAACGCGTTTGAACCTTTATCCGAACTCATCAACATCCTCGAAGAATTGCCACTCAGCTTTCATCCGGGCGAGCGTTGGGAATATTCGATTGCCACTGACGTTTTATCACGCTTAGTCGAAGTCGTTAGCGGCGACAATTTTGATGTGTATTTGCACGCACATATTTTGTCGCGCTTAGGTATGAACGACACTAGTTTCTGGGTGCCGCCGCATAAGCATGAACGCTTAACCGCTTACTATGCCGGCACCGATCCTATGAACGTCTTAAATCGCGATCTCAAACGCTTAGAAAAATCACCGTATCCAGAAGCCTTTTTGAAACCGATTCCACGCTTTTCTGGCGGTGGCGGTTTGGTCTCTAGTATGCACGATATGTTGGCACTGATGCGCAGTTTTTTACCTGGTGGTCATGCGGTACTAAGGCCAGAGTCGATACGATTGATGATGCAGAATCATCTGCCAGCAGGTTGGGGCATCGCTTTCCCCGGTGTTGGTGATGTTCCGGGCAAAGGCTTTGGTTTAGGCGGAGCAGTGACTTTGCGTCCAGGTGAAAATGATCCGGCAGATGCAGAAGGTGAGTTTGAGTGGGGCGGTATCGCAGGTACGCATTGGTGGATTTCGCCACGTCACAATATCGCTGGCTTACTGATGACGCAGCGCCAAATGGCGTTTTGGCATCCTTACTCGTTTGAATTCAAAAAACTCGCTTATGCGGCGATGCTGAAGTAGGTCAAAAGTTAAAAGTTACTTCATCAAGCGTGCCATGAACATAATAAACAGCACGATGACGATCACTTTCCACAACAGCGCACGTTTGTACCATGGCGTTTCTTCAGTATTTTGTGTGCTGGTCGCTTCTCGATTCATCACGCGGAAGCGGGTGGCGTAAGGCGCTTGTCGAAATTGGATTTCAATCACGTCTTGATCAGGATCAAATCGAATCGGCCACAAACTGGTTGCGATTCTTGCCCAGATCAAACTGGCAACGCCCAGTATGCCAATCAGCGGTAAGGCTAATAAAGGCCCCAAGTCTGGAAAAGTTTCTAGACGACGCGGACCAAAAATTAGCCCAATCGCAAACACCACGCCCACGTAAAAAATGAAGCGAATCAAGTGCATGACAGGGCTTTTCTCTAGTAGGCGATTTGCCCATCGGGTCTCGGCGGCATGCTGTGGACAAATCCAATAATTCAAATACATGACCTCGCTTTTCATAGTTAAGCCACCTTGCAAATTGGGGCGTATCGATTTCACTTTGCCCAAGCGGCTGGTATTGCGAATCAGCGATTTGGTGGTGCCACATTCGGGGCAACAGGCTGGCCATTGAATCTCAGGAAAATTTTCACCAATGGCAACGCGAACAACTTGTGACATACTGGGTCCTTATTAATGCGGATCTTCGGCAATTTTTATAGCCATGTTTTATAGCCAGGTTTTATAGCTATGTAGCGCAGAATTAGCCTACCTTGATTGCCTGCGTATCTGCTACCATTTGCCAAGATAATACCTACTATTTTTACTGAATAAATTTACTAAGATTATGTCGCAAACTATTTTGATTGTCGAAGATGAAGTCGCGATTGCGCAAAATCTATGTTACGCACTGGCGACAGATGGCTTCACGCCGCTACACCTGAGCTTAGGGCAAGCTGCCTTGGATTTATTGCAAACCGATCAGAGCAAAATCGCCTTGATTGTATTGGATGTCGGTTTGCCAGATTTAAACGGGTTTGAAGTTTGCCGTCGCTTACGCCAATTTTGCCAAACGCCAGTGATTTTTTTAACCGCGCGTGGCGACGAAATTGATCGCATCGTCGGTTTAGAAATTGGTGCCGATGACTATGTAACGAAACCCTTTTCACCGCGCGAACTAGTCGCAAGAGTACGTGCGGTATTGCGTCGTCAGTTATTGCCAGCAACGGTGGAAGCACTAATTGGTCAAGCGCCAATTGATCAAGTGCCAGAACGATTTGAATTACGCGCAGATGAAGCGCGGATTTTTTATTATGGAAACTGCTTAACCTTAACCCGTTACGAATATCTTTTGCTCAAAACTTTGATCGAAAGACCGAATGTATTGTTCTCGCGTGCGCAATTGATGGATTTGGTTTGGACACATGCCGCCAACACCATGGATAGAACGGTCGATACGCATATCAAATCAATTCGCGCCAAGCTCAAACTGATCAATGATCAAGACGACCCAATCCAAACCCATCGCGGCATGGGATATAGCATTACGCTAGCTTAATCACTGCTATGAAAATCGGCCTAAGAATTTTACTGAGTTACTTCCTGATTCTAGGCTTGGCAGCCTGGTTTGTATTGAATGTATTCGTCGCCGAAGTGCGCCCCGGTGTGCGTGCCACTTTAGAAGACACTTTGGTCGATACCGCGCAATTACTCGCACAACTGGTGGCAGAAGATGTCAAGAATGGCGACATCCAACATCTAGCGTTGCTACAGCGTATGCAAAATTATGCGGATCGCAGTGTTGATGTCGAGATCAGTGGCGTGCGCAAAGCCAGTCTTGATTACCGCATCTATATTACCGATGCCAAAGGGATCGTGATTTTTGATACCGAGCAAAAAGACGTGGGTAAAAGTTATGCGCGTTGGAACGACGTGTATCTGACGCTGCGAGGTCAATATGGCGCGCGTAGCACTCGCACCGATCCGAATGATGAAAACAGCTCGGTCATGCATGTCGCCGCACCGATACTTGATAACAACCAAAGCGGACAAGCCAGAAAAATCATCGGGGTGTTGACGGTCGCCAAAGCCACTTCCACTATCGGCCCCTTCATCGAACGTAGCCAGCAAAAAATCTTGCAGCGCAGTTTTTGGATTTTGCTCGCCTCGTTGATGATAGGCATAGGAATTTCATGGTGGCTGAATCGCTCATTGCAAAAGTTACGCAATTACGCACAAGCAGTAGAACGCGATGATAAAGTCAGCTTGCCAAAACTCGGCAATAACGAGATCGGCGAACTCGGCCGCGCGCTAGAAAGCATGCGGCATAAGCTAGAAGGAAAACAATATGTAGAAACCCTAATGCACACACTAGCGCACGAACTCAAAAGTCCGATTGCCGCCATTCAAGGCTCGGCAGAATTACTCAGTGAAGATCCGCCAGAAGCCGAACGCAGCAAATTTCTCAACAATATCATCGAGCAAAACCAGCGCCAGAAACAACTGATCGACAAACTTCTAGAATTGATTAAAGTCGAGAAGCAACAGCGGCTCAGCCAAATCACCAACATCAACATCGTCGATTTACTCGACCAAGTGCTAATCGATTTTAGTGACGCCATCGCCCGCAAAAATTTGCGCATACAATTCGATGTACAAGCACAAACACAAACTATACAAGGCGATCCACTCTTGCTACGCCAAGCAATCGGCAATCTCATCGACAACGCGATCGCGTTTAGCCCAAATGGCGCGGCAATTCGTTTGCATCAACAAGTCGATGACACACACTTCACTTTATTCATCGACGACCAAGGCAGCGGCATTCCCGACTATGCTATCGATAAAATTTTTGATCGCTTTTATTCCTTACCTAGAGCGGATGCCGCAAAGAGCACTGGACTAGGATTGCCGTTTGTGCGCGAGGTGATTAGTTTGCATGGCGGTGAGGTGCGTTTGCAGAACTTGGCAGAAGGTGGTGTTCGGGTTGAAGTGCGCTTGGGTTTGGGGTGAGTGGATAGTTGATGGTTCTTTGATTTTTTGAGTTTGCCAAATGAAGAAAGAAATTGCACTATTTGTTGATTTTCTTAAGTCTGATTTTTATTAGGTATAACTAAACTCAGTTAAGCGCTGTGCGGGTTTCGAACGAGTTGAAACAAATTGTCTTTTTTTAGGTGTTCGGTTATCTTTTCAAAACGAAAATTAAATTACTTTAGTCCTCACAAATGTATTGCGCGCTTGACCAATCGACGTTAAATCCAATACCCATTGGCAATTATGTCGTTCACCAATGTGGGACGTGTTCTGGTACTTTCGTACCCGGTGATTTCTTCCGTGAAGTCCGCGCCAAAGCCGCTCTCGAGATACATAAGGAAAAATCCAAAGGCATCAAGAAATCTGCACAACAACAGGCTAAAGTAGCTTGCCCGAAAGATGAAAGTCAAATGATATCGCTTCTGTTTAAAGGCGTTGAGATCGATATTTGCTCAAAATGCTTTGGTGTTTGGCTCGATCGCGGTGAGTATGACAAGCTTATTGCGTATCTTGGCTTCCCTCATAAATCAGATCCGCTAAAAGCAAGTGGGGGCTTGGGCACGTTATCTATATCGAACCCCGCGCCAACTTCGGACATTTCAGGCCTCGGTGATATTGTTGAGTTGGTTGCCGATATTTGTAGTTTGATTCCAGATGTCTAGTCAATTACCACCTACGATGCCAAATGCTATGGTCAAGGCGCTCCCTCCGGTCATTGCGACTGTACAAATAAATTTGTGAAAAATTGGGGCATGCCTTTACATGACGTATTTCTGTAATCTGAATATTCGAGGAATTGTTGTCTCTTAGGTAGTTTTTAACACTAATTTGAGCTTCATAAAATTGTTGCGTGCTTGCCAATTTCTACCTAGCGAAAGATTTATTCCGCATTTGAACTTGTATTACAACGTATCGGTTTAGATTCACATTCGAAAAATTGAAGTACTTATTTTTGATGGTACTTCTGATTTCATAGTTGACGCCAAATCGGATTCGTAGAACATTCTGACTATTAGGCAGGTCTCTAATTCCAAACCCATCAACAAGCTCTATGCCATTTACACCATTCCATTTCGGTCCCGGCGCCGTGATTCACGCGATGGCACCTAAGCAGGTGAGTTTTCTTGCTTTTTGTGCGGCTAACGTGATGGTCGATGTTGAGCCTTTGTATTTCATGATTACGCGTCATGATCGCTTGCATCAATTTTTTCACACTTATATCGGGGCGACTTTGGTTGCGTTGGCGACGCTCTTACTCTTTCTTGGATGTCGTGCGTTTGCGCGACGCTTTTGGTTGCCCAATCTTTTTGAGTGGCAGGGTTTGCAGCTTAAACAAGTTGCCTTCGGTGCGATCATCGGCACCTATTCGCATATCGTGTTCGACAGCATCATGCATATGGATATCACACCGTTTGCGCCTTTTAGCGATATCAATCCTTTGTTGCGTATTGTTTCTCTGTCGACCTTACATTGGATTTGCTTTGGCGCTGGTGTCGTGGCTTTATTCATCCTCGTGGTTCGAAAGCTGATCAACGATGAGATAACAGCATCACGTTAAGCTGTTTTGATTTGTCGATGGTGTAGCTGTGTGTGCCGCCATTGCGCATTAATGCATCGACCTTTGCATTGTGTGTTGATACCACATTGTGATGTCTTATCAACCACGCTTAGGTCTCTTTCGGGTTCACTCGGCTTGCTTCCTCAATCAGAGTTGTGGAAGAATTGTTCCTTATGAATTAGCTTTTTTCTAGCTTGATCATAAAACCAAAATATTCATCAACAATACCTTCATCAACATCGGTCTTTGTTTGTTACGCTTTCGCAGCAAGACTGGGTAGAACCAAGACTTTTACAACTACGGAGATGTCAACTTGTCGAATGCAACTTTTATCGCCTTAGGCGCCGCAGCAATCGGTTTAATGGTTACCTTCTTTTGTGTATTCTTAGCGATGTCGAATAAGAAAAAGAAGAAAGACAATGACTCAGCATCGCAGCCTTGATCGCTGTCATTTGAAAAAATAGAGCGAGACTTGTTCGATGCATTTGGATGCTAATCCGATCTTGTAATCATTGGTTTGCAGAGAATCTTACTCTTTATGGATGCTTTACAAGTCTCGCGTTGAATTCCTGATTTCACGTAATACGAAATTATTGAGTTGCACCAAGTTTGAGTGGCTAGTTTTTATCTTGTGGTCTTCGAGAATGGATTAAAAACTTGAACGCCAAGCGTTTTAAAATCAGCGACATTTCTCGTTACTACAATCAAGTTGTTCACTCTTGCAGTCGCAGCAATCATCGCGTCTTCATACAGCGTATTGGATTTTCTGTGCATAAGTCGCGCCCAATCACGAAACGTGATCGCATCCATCGGTAAGACGTTGTACGCTGTCGCTAACAGTTCTAGCCACTCCTGAATTTCTGTTGCCTTGTCGGGCGACTGTTCTCTGGTTAATTCGATGCCAGCTTGAATTTCACCAATCGTCACCGCAGACAAGAATAAGTTTGCGTCGTCCACCGATTCTAGCCAAGCCACCACAGCGCCATGTGGTCGCGGCTTACGCAATTCAGAAACGACATTGGTATCTAATAAGTACATAGTTGTTAGCGCATTAAATCAACAGTTCGCCGCTTGGCGTTGCCACGCGCTGGAATATTCAACTCACCACGTGCAGATTCTGAAAGTAAAAGCTGTTTCAGCGAAGGTCGGGCAGCGGATTGTAATCGACGCCATTCTTGTACTGGTACCAATACCGCTGCCTCTGCGCCGCGCTTAGTGACCATTTGCGGTCCTTCAGCAAGACAGGCATCTAGAAATTCGCTAAATCTGGCTTTAGCATCTTGTACGGCCCACGTATGCATGATTTTCACCATAAGTCAAACTAGTTAGATAACTAGTCTGTCAAAAAATGTTGTGCTTGTCAAATTATGTTTTTACCGGAATGGTCAGCGTGGCTTAAATTGTATTTGTAATATCCGATTTCCGTATGGAGCCGTTTTGGGCTTCACTTTGTACAGCACCGACTTACTCGATAACTTCCTCAACATCCGACAACTTCCCACGCAACATAAACACGCGCAAGCATTCTTCTGCCGCCGCTCTTAACTGCTGCCATGCTGGTGCTAGTTGTATGTAGTCGAGCGCGGGTAGTGGGCGCACGAGTTTGTTGTCGGTGTCTTGCCAGATTAATTGAAACTGCGTGATGGCGTTTCTTTCTGCTTCTGAAAACGTGGGTGCTTTTAGTTCTTGTTGCCAATTCGGGCTAACCCAGTCTGCCCATTGTTCTAGTACTTCTGTGGCGACGTGGGTTTGTGGTGCTTGCGCTTGAAAATCGTGCTGCGCTTGGAATGAGGCGGCGATTTCTAAGTAATCGATTAATTGATTTCTAACGCGTTGTAAGAGTACACGTTCGCTAGGACGTGAGCTGGTGCTTGACATGAGACTTCCTGCTTTTTTTGCCGACTAATTTGTCGACCTAATTGCTAACATTCTTGCCGACTAATTTGTTGCTGCTTGATGGATAAAAAAAGAAAGCATGAGGCGGCGAAGCCTCATGCTTTTTGATGGCTAGCAATTACTTGGCGCGTGCTTTACCTAATGGATCGCCGGCTTTCCATGCGGGCATCTTGGCGGCATCACCAACAGCGCGACCTAGGTTCAAAGTGAATTGTGCTTGTTGCACCATACCCGATAAATCCCAGCTTGGATCATATTCATCCGCTGCTTGATGGTAGCGTTTGCTATAAGCCTTAGCTTTTTCTTTAGCGCCTTCTGGATCTTTGATGTAGTCTTTACCGCCACCGATCGAAAACGCTGGCACGCCAGCTTTCGCAAAGCTGAAATGGTCACTGCGGAAATAACCACCAGCCAAATCTGGTTCGCTTGGTGAAATACTCAATTGCATCGATTTAGCCACTTTCTCTGCAATCGCGCCAAGTTCGGTGCGTTCACTGCCGCGTGTGCTGATGTCGCGGGTTTCGCCGATAAAGTTCAAGCTGTCTAAATTCAAATTGGCAGCGGTTTTATCTAAAGGCCATAAGGGTTGTGCTGCATATAAAGCACTGCCCAATAAGCCTTGCTCTTCTGCAGCTACCCATAAGAACATTTGACTGCGTTTCGCTGGTGATTGCATCGCGGCTTTCGCCATTGCCAATAATCCCGCAGTGCCGGATGCATTGTCGACTGCGCCGTTGTAGATGGTATCGCCGCTTGTACCTTGCTTGCCGAGATGATCCCAGTGCGCGCTGTAAATCACGACTTCATCTTTTAATTTTGGATCAGTACCAGGTACGACAGCGGCAACATTGTATTGATCGACGGTGCGAATGTCGGCTTTTGCCGTGCCTTTCAATTTAGCCGCTAAAGTCACTGGTTTGAAATCGCTACGTTCCGCTGCGGCGCGCATTTTTTCTAAATCTTGACCTGCGCCCGCAAATAATTGTTGCGCTGTTTGGTTGCTAATCCAGCCTTGAATGCTGCTACCCAAAGCCGCACCTTGTAACTGGAACTTTTCTGCAGTGCCGCCATTTTGTACGACCGACCAACCATAGCTTGCCGATGCATCGGTGTGAATTAATAAAACACCAGCCGCGCCACGACGTACTGCTTCTTCATATTTGTAAGTCCAGCGGCCATAGTAAGTTAGCGCTTTGCCGCCGAAGCGTTTACTGTCTTCAGCAGTTGGCTGTGGATCGTTGACCATCATCACCAAAATTTTGCCTTTGACGTCTTGACCTTTGTAGTCATCCCATTTTTCTTCTGGGGCAGAGATGCCATAGCCAACAAATACGAGTTCGGTATCAAATTGATGTTCTGGTTTGGCATCGCCTGGAGCCCATACCCAGTCTTTACCAAACTCAATCGCCAAGGCTTTGTCACCAGCGACCAGTTGCACAGAGCTTTGTTCTGGCAGCGCTTTTACGCCAGCGATTTTGACTAACTGACGATAGCTATTGCCATTTGCTGGCTTCAAACCGAGTGCCATTGATTGGCTCTCTAAGTATTGCACCGTTAAATCGCCACCGCGTTGACCGGTACCACGTCCTTCAAAACTATCCGATGACAAGAGTGCCAAGTGTGCACGTAATGGCGCTTCTTCAACTTTTGCTACATGCGATGCTACTGCACTTGCTTTTTTGGTGTTGGCAGCATGGGCACTGTGAATTGGGAATGCGAGCGCCAAACTGAGCGCAATTGCGCTTGGTAATAAAATATTTTTCATGATTCTCCTAATGGTTTTTCTGCAAATTTGCTGTGGGGTTACTGACTAATTGGCGACCGTAAAGCGCGAGTCGTCATTAGAAATTCATCCGCCACAACATCATTCGTTGGATTTCTTTTTTGGTTGCTAAGTTGGTTGCTAAGTGCCACTGGTTTCAGCAAGCGGCTTATTTTACCTGCTTACCGTCTAATTGGTGCGATCTGAGTTTTTGAGGAAGACGTGAGGCGAATTATTTGCCGCGTCCGTGTGACCAATCGAGTTTGGTATCTGCAGGCAGCGAGGTTTTTACGACGATTTGTCCTTGCGCGATTTGTTGTTCGACATTCAAGCTAGTGAAGCCAGACGCATGTTCACTTGTGATGGTTTTGTTATCGCTCAACAAGAACAATCCTATCCACGCATTGCGGCCACCATGTTTGGCTGCATATAAACATTGGTCAGCAATATCCACAACCTGTTCCCAAGTGAATAGATCGACTGCGCTTGGAATAAACGGATAGGTGGTAAGCCCGATTGAGCAAGTGCGGTGCAGTGTTTTACCGTCACCTAACGTAAACGTGTGTTCGGCGATGCGGGTGCGGATGCGTTCTGCTAATACTTCTGCTTCAAGATAATTCGTATTTCGAACAACGATCAAAAATTCTTCACCGCCCCAACGAATGATAGTGTCTGCTTCTCGCACTGCTTCGCGTAGGATTTCTGTGGTTTGAATCAGAACGCGGTCACCAGCAGCATGACCAAACTCGTCGTTCACTGATTTGAAGTGGTCGATATCGACCATCATAAAAATGATGTCGATATTCAAGGCAGCGCGATGCACATCTTGATTCGGTAAGGCTTGGTAGCTACGATGAACGCGTGCGATATCTTCACCAATATACAGACTTAAATAGCGTCGATTGCGCAAGCCGGTTAAGTGATCCGTCAGGCTTTGTTCCTCTAACATTTTGCGTGACTGTTCAAGTTCGCGGGTGCGTTCTTGTACCAATTGTTCTAATGTTTTGTTGGCTTTGTTTAAACGCCATAAACGCCAGCGGACGACACCAAAAATTAGGCAGGCAAGTAACAGCAAATACAGGCTATATGCCCACCAAGTTTGAAACCACGCAGGTAAGACTTTGATCGATAAACTTAATTGTTCTTCGCTCCATTCACCGTGACGATTAGAGCCGCGCAATAACAGACGATAATTGCCCGGCGGCAGATTGGTATAAGCGGCAAGGCGGCGCGTGTAATCGGTTTCTATCCAGCTTTTATCGTACCCTTCTAGGCGATAAGCGTAGCGATTGCGCTCTGGTGCGGAGAAATCGAGGGCGGCAAATTCAACGACGAAGCTATTTGCTTCGGCTTGCACGATTAATTTTTTTCCTTTGCTACTATGGAATCCCGCCTGATTTGCCGCGATCGTTTTGCCGCCAAGTTGAATATTGGTGACCACAACGGGTGGACGATAGATGTAATCCTTGACTAACTCTGGACGTACCACGGTTAAACCACCGACGCCGCCAAAGATGAGTTCACCATCTTTGGCTCGACCACCAGAATTACTCCAATAGCCGGTGATGGCGACGCCATCGGATTCAACAAAGGGCTTAACGTGCAGCGTCTTCGGATCAATTTTGGCAAAGCCTTCATCGGTACTTGCCCAGATGTTGCCTTGCTTGTCTTCCAGCACTTTATTCACTAGTTCGTTCGGTAATTTCTGTTGTTTGCTGAAATGTTCAAATGTGAATGGTGGATTGGCAGTCGGCGTGCGTAATAAATCAAGTCCGCCACCTTGCATTGCTACCCATAACCATCCGCGCGAATCAAACAAAATACTGGAAACATTTCTGTGGGCGAGGCTCAGTTTATTGCCGTATTCAGGAGCTAAATTGAGTAAGGCATTGTCGCGCGGGTCATAGCGATATAAACCGTCTTGTAAGGTGGCGATCCAAATCCGACCATCAGGCGCTTGTTGAATATCGGTGACAAATTTGGTCGCGATTGGCGCCGCCCATGCTGGTTGTGTGGCTTGGTCAAGTTTCTGCTGAGTTAAGTCTTTTTGCCATAAGCCTTCTGGTCCACCAATCAATAATTGATCGCCAAGTTGTAACATCGTAGCGACACGCATCACGGGATTGCGCGGACTTAGCTTTAAATGCTTAACGGTGCGGCTGCCGTTGATGGTTTGATACAGACCTTTATCGGTGCCGATAAAAATTTGTCCGTCTTTGGTCGCATAAGTGATAAAGATCGCGCTTTGCGGCAAGGCGGTTTGTGGCTTGCTATCGTCGGCTTCGATCGCAACGAACTCGTCGCTACCTGCTTTCAAAATGCCGACGCCATTATTTTGTGAGCCGACCCAGATATCGCCATTATTAAAGCCAGTGATCGAGAAAAAGTCTAATCCTGCTAACCCGTGGTGATGGTTTTCTCCACCATAAATACTGATGAAGGCATTAGAGGATGGATCATGCATGCTCATGCCGCGTTGGCTGCCTATCCAAATTAAACCCGATTGATCTTGTATGATCGACCAGACGGCGTTGTCTGCCAAACTACTTTGGCGCGTTGGTTCGTGTCGTATCCATTTCGTTTCTAAACTGTGCAGATTGACGGTGAGTATGCCTTTGCCATAGGTGCCAATCCACACTTCATCATCGGCGACTTGGCGAATCGTATGCACATTTTCTGAGCCACCGACTAAATTGCTGCTGCCGAGTTTTTTTACCATCACGGCTTTTACTGTTGGTGTGACCGCATTGTCCTTGGTATCCAAATAGAATGCGCCAGAATCAAATGAACCTATCCAAAGTTTGCCGTCTTTGCTCGACCCTAAACTGATGATCCTTTGTACTTTGCTGTCATCGACGGGTAAGCGTATGCGGGTGAAGCGTTGGTTTGTGACATCAAATTTAACCAAGCCTTTGCTGGTGCCTACCCAAACAATCCCTTGTTGATCGACCAACACAGCGCGGGTGAAATCGCTAGGCAAACTATTCGGATTATTCGGATCATGCCGATAATGTTGGACCGCACCAGTGTCGGGGTGAAAATAATCAAGCCCACCACGGCTGGCGAACCATAAGCCACCATCACGATCACCGGCAATCGCATTGACAGTGACATGACTACTACCATTGACGCCAACAGGGATTCTGACAAAGCTATCTGTCTGAGCATCGTAACGTGCGACGCCACCACCATTGGTGCCTATCCATAAACGATTCTGTTGGTCTTTAAATAGCGACAATACGTAATTGTCGGGCAAGCTAGTTGGATCATTCGGGATCGGTAAATAATTACGAAAGCGATAGCCATCCCAACGCGCTAAACCGCCTTGTGTACCCACCCAAATAAAACCTTCACCATCTTGCGCTAAGACGGTGGCACTGGATTGTGGCAAACCTTGCTGGGTGGTGAAATGGCGGAACACCATGTCCGCCAAATTATTCCAATTGTGGGAAGGAGATTTGGCCTTGTCGGAGGCTGCTGCGTCGGTGTTTTCAGTAGCTTCAGGATACAAGGCATGCGCCTGCGTACTGATATTCGCCGCAAACAAGCTACAGATCAGAAAACTGCTCAGAATGTGAGAACAAAAGCGAAGACGCAGACACCTCGAAAATCGATACAAGCTAGGCTTAAAGTACGCGAAACAAGACATGCATTATCTTCCAACAAGAGAAAAGGAAAATCTATTCACGCCTTTGCTTGACCACCGTTACCGTACATTCGGCTTCAGCGACAACCTGTGCTGACACGCTACCGAGATAACGACGGATAGTCGAACTACCACGCGAACCAATAATAATCTGATCGACATTATTATTATGCGCGTAGTCGATAATCGCAGCGGCAGGATCGTGTGCTTCCAATACATGAAAGGTAATTTTATCGTTGCGCACCTGCAACGGACGTGCCCAATGTTTAAGTTCTACTAACTGTTTAACGTGAACATTTTGTCCATCTTGCACCATGCCATCGTCAAGGCCGATGCGACTAGTTTTGCGTATCGTCACACAAGCGAGCCGGGCACCTGGTTCGGTTTGTAATAAGCGGCGTGTGATCATACGAATATCATCCGCCAGTTCTGTGTTGCTCTCACTCAGATGCAAGGCGACCATAATGATCGGTGCTTGTGATAACTGATCCGACACGCTGTATTGGGCAAATGGTTCAACCCCCGCCGCTTGAAAACGCCGTTTTAAAACCGACATGAAACCGTCTTGATTATTTTTTTCAGCGCGTGCGGTCAAGCGTAATTGCTCTGGATTTTGCAGCATCAAAGCTAACTGCGCGGCAGTATCAAAGCGCGCTTTCGGATCAACTTCTAAGCAACGCAGAATAATCTCTTGTAGCCAATCAGGGATCGCAGGATTGTGACTACGTGGAGGAATCGGATCACGATATAAGCGCTTCTTCAAACCCGACACCGAAGTCGGGTGGCCATAGGGGCGTTCGCCAGTGGCTAGGTGATACAGCAAGACTCCCAAAGAAAATTGATCGCTACGTGGCTCGTTGCGTATACCAAGCACTTGTTCCGGTGCGATGTAAGGGCCAGTTCCCATAGGCAAACGAAATTCTTCACCAAGCAAATCAGGTAATTTGTCGTGGCGTGATAAACCATAATCAATCAGTACCGCTTCACCATCTGAGCGAAACATAATATTTGACGGTTTTAGATCAAGATGAATCACGTGTTGCCGATGTAGATCTTGTAAAGCGGTCGCAACTTTGATACCGACGTTGACCACTTCATCAATCGGCAGTGGTGAAGCATCAAAGCGAGCACGCAAGGAGACGCCGCCGATCTGCTCCATCACGATAAAGGGTTGGGTATCAAAATCACCCGCAGCGAAATACTTAGGGACATGCCGACCTTTGAGTTTCGGCATAATCATTTGCTCTACTTCAAAGGCGACGATTGCAGTTGGATCATCAATACTAAACATCAGCGGCACTTTCATGATTAATGCCGGAAAGCTGCCATCGGGATTGATATGCCGTTGTCGCAAATCCGTAATGCGCCATAGCGCCGCCATGCCACCGGTGTGAAGTTTCTCTTCAAGCTGGTAATCATCGACGATCATGCCCGCTTGTAAGCGACTGAGTTTTTTTGCGACTGGTGGCTTATTCTCCAGCACTGCGCTATCAGTCATTTGGCTGAGGTCTTTTGGCGGCATATCTGCGGACATGGTTCTAAGCTCCGTGTATTAAACGATGGGCTAAACTGGCAGGCAAGCCTGCTGCCAATACTTTTTGCGATGCGGTCTCTGTATCGTAAGGTACGCGAAAAAAAGTTAGCTCTAATTGTTGTGTATCAAATAGTGCGTAACATGCAGCAGGATTGCCATCGCGCGGTTGCCCGACTGAGCCTGGTTGCGCAAGCCAACGACGCAATTTGCTCAAAGGCACACTGACATCAGGACTCGGAGTAAACGTAGCGACTTTTCCTGCATGGTTCATGTGATACAAGCTAGGAGTATGAACGTGGCCGCAAAAGGTGATTTGTGCATTGGTAGCGCGCATACTCCTTGCAGCTTCCATCGCGCCATCGACATATTCCCAGCGCTCCGGCGCCCACGCATTGGCATGTACAAATAAGCATTGATCAAGCTCGAATTGCATCGGCAATTCACGAATAAAATTGGTTTGTACTTCATTTAGGTTTTGACGCGTCCATTCGACAACAAAGCGAGCAGTTGGATTCATATCCTTGCGGTCGTCTTGTAATACGCCAAGATCATGATTGCCCATCAAGACATACGCCCCGCGATTTACATACGCCATGATGGTATCAATGACCCAGCCTGGATCAGCGCCATATCCAACTAAATCACCGAGAAAAGCATATTGATCTGCAGCGCGTTCTTTGGCATGGGCTAGGCAGGCTTCGACTGCCTCGCGGTTCGCATGTAAGTCGGTGAGTACAGCAAGTAACATGGGGAATAACCTTCATTCTTGAAAATAGTGAACAGACTTCATTTTAGGGCGAGTTGCGATTGGAAATCAGACAACTGCCAAATGAGGCAAAAAAAGACGGAATTCACCGATATGAATACAACGCTAATTTATGAAATTGCATAAATTTCACAGCTTAATTTGGTGCAATGGAGTATTTTTACTATTTTAAGTTATACTTAAAAAATTGATTTAAGGAAACTTTTCTTATTTCACAACTCACTCTCCCAGTGTGCGCGCAATGACCGAAGCTCATCCTCAATTTGTTAGTCCAGCTGATTTGCAGATTGGCATGTACATCTATCTTGATATGGGATGGATGGAACATCCGTTTCCAGTGAATAGTTTTGAAGTACGCACGCAAGAGCAAATACAAAAACTGCGCGAGTTGGGATTGCAAAAAATTCGCTACGCGCCGGAGAAGAGCCATCTAAACAAAGCAAATGCAGAAGTGTCTTCAGCCAAACCAAGTTCGCAAGATGCAAGCCAGCCGCAGGAATCAGCCGAAGAGTTAGCGCTTAAACAGCGCCGTGCATTATTGCATCAGCAACAAGCGAGTCTGCTGCAAGCCGAGAAACAATTTGGACATGCCACGCAAGAATTCAAACACTTAACCGAAATTGTGCACGCACAACCACAACTAGCGCGCGAATCGGCAACCAAGTTAGTGCAAGGTATGCTGGAAGGCATTCTCAACGAGGAAGAATCGGCAATTCGTTTGTTATCGGAAAAAGCCGGAGAAAAAACTGCCTTGCATAGCGTGAATGTGACATTGATTTCGCTACTCTTGGGCAAAGTTTTGGAATTGTCGAAAGAGGATATGTTGGAGCTAGGCATCGGTGCTTTATTACACGATGTCGGCAAGATGGAATTGCCAGATCGTTTGCGCTGGTTAGATGAACATAGTAGTGCGGCTGAACGTCAGCTTTATCAAAGCCATGTGGCGCATGGAGTGAATATTGCGCGCAAATTACAATTGTCCTCACACGCAATGCTACTGATTGCACAACATCACGAATATGCGGATGGTAGTGGCTACCCAGGACATATTTCAGGAGAAAAGATGACGGTCTTGAGCCGCATCATTTCTTTAGTCAATCGTTTTGATAATTTATGTAATCCAATCAACGTAGCACATGCGATTACGCCGCATGAAGCCTTGTCCCAATTATTTACCAAGAGTAAAACCCAGTCAGATACGCAAACCTTGACGGCCTTTATCAAAATGATGGGCATTTATCCGCCTGGTTCGGTTGTCCAGCTAAGTGATGAACGCTATGCCTTGGTAGTCTCGGTCAATTCTGAACGACCAATTAAGCCTAAGGTCATTATTCACGATCCATCTATCCCACCCGAAGAAGCCTTGGTGATTAATCTGGAACATGAAACCAGCATAGGCATTCGCCGTAGTTTAAAGCCGATACAACTGCCGAAAGCCGCCTACGATTATTTATCGCCACGCAAACGCTTGTGCTATTTCTTTGAACGTGCAACTGATCCGCTTTCGCTTGCGAATCATATGAAGGGACCATTGTCATGATGCAACGTCAATGGGAAGCCTTGATCGAAGGCATGATTGAAGGCGTATTGCTAGTTGATCCCTTGCAGTTACATATTATTGCAGCGAATCGGTCGGCGCATAAATTACTGGGCGCGCCAGCGAATAGCCTAATTGGTGCGCCTGTTGTTGAGTTAGCTTCGTCGCCAGAAGATGTGTTTTTTTGGGAAGATGTGGCGGCCGGTTTATCAAACAATATTTATTCCGAAACTTTATTAAAACGTTCGGATGACAGCATCGTGCATGTAGTACGACGCGTGAGTTTGGTGCATTTAGATATTGAAACGGCACTGTATGTGGTGGCGATTCGTGATCATACCGATCAGCGTCATGTCGAAACCGAACTTGAAAAACTGATTGCCGAGTTACGTGCGACCTTAGAGTCAACTGCCGATGGGATTTTGGTGACTGACCTCGATGGCGGCATACGCAGTTACAACCACTTATTTGCTAAGTTATGGAATTTGCCCGAGGAGTTATTGACGCAAAGAGCTGACGCCGCGGTTTACGCGTGGATGGATCAATGCATCGTTGATGCAAGTCATTACAATGAACGCTTAGCGATCATTCGCCGTTCGCCTTTGTTGGAGTCAAGTGATGTGTTGGTGCTGCATTCCGGCAAAGTATTGGAGCGCGTGACGCTGCCGCAATACGCACGTGGTAGACCGATAGGGCGCGTTTATTCTTTCCGCGATATTTCGCAACGATTGGCAGATCAAGCACGGATTCAACTGGCCTCAAAAGTGTTTGAAGCCAGCACCGACGCGATTTTTATTACCGATCAAGATCAAAAAATTATCACCATCAATCCAAGTTTCGAACGTCTCACGCAATTTGCTGAGAGCGATATGATGGGCTTGCGTATCGAACAGTTTTTACAGAATCAAAGTAATGCAGAGTTAATCAAAACTTTGCAACGCGAATTAGATCTGCATGGATTTTGGGAAGGTGAGATTTGGAATCGACGTAAAGATGGACATGCCTATTTATGCATGATTTCTTTGGTGCGTGTACATGATGAGCACGGCAGAGTGTTGCACACGATAGGCTTTTTTAAGGATCGTACAGAAAGCTATAACGCAAAACAAAAGATAGAAGAGTTAGCGTTTTCAGATGCCTTAACGGGTTTGCCAAATCGACTCTTGCTGGAAGAGCGCATCAATCAATCGATTACGCATGCCAGTCGATCTAATGGTGAGTTTGCGCTGCTGTTTCTTGACCTTGATAATTTCAAGCAGATCAATGATTCCTTAGGTCATCCCTTTGGTGATCGCGTCTTGATTGAAGTGACCGAGCGTTTAAAAAATTGTCTGCGCCAGGTTGATACCGCAGCACGTTTGGGTGGTGACGAATTTGTCCTGCTACTACATCAAGCAAATGCAAGTGGCGCGGAGATTTGTGCCCGTAGAGTGTTAGCTGATTTAGCCGCGCCATTTAGTTTGGATGGCATTCAATTTAGTGTGACCTGTAGTATTGGTATCGCGCTGTATCCTGCTGATGGTAGCAAAATCGAAGATTTGATTAAGAACGCTGATAGCGCGATGTATTACGTGAAGGAGCGCGGTCGGTCGGATTTTCGTTTCTATCAGCGTCAAATGAATATCGGTTTGCTGTCGCGTATGAAGATTGATCATGCAATGCGACAGGCCTTAGAGCATCAAGAATTTCGCTTGCACTACCAACCCTTGCTTTGCCTAGAGACTAATCAAGTCTTTGGTGCTGAAGCTTTAATTCGCTGGTACGACAAAGACATGGGGGAAGTGAGCCCAGCTAAATTTATTCCCATTGCGGAAGAAAGTGGTTTGATCGTCGCTATCGGGAATTGGGTGATCCACACCGCAATCGCACAGGCTGCAGCGTGGAATAAAGATGGACGGCGATTGAGTATTTCTGTCAACGTGTCGGCCTTACAGTTTCAACAAGCAAATTTTGTAGATAATCTGGCTAATGCCTTAGATGATGCGCATCTCGATCCTAGTTGCATCGCATTGGAGCTAACCGAGTCGATCTTGATTCGGGATGTCGAAGAAACGCTGAAGAAACTCAATGCGATTGCAAAGCTAGGCGTCAGAATGTCGATTGATGATTTCGGCACTGGTTATTCGAGTCTCAGTTATTTAAAGCGCTTCCCGATACACAAGTTAAAAATTGATCGTTCTTTCATCATGAATTTGACGAAAGATGAAAGTGATGTCGCCATCGTGACCGCGATTGTTAGCTTGGCACATGCTTTAAAGCTCGCGGTGATCGCAGAAGGCGTCGAAACACAAGAGCAAAAAGACTTGCTATGTCAGTTAAGTTGTAATGAGATTCAAGGATTTTTGATCGCAAAAGCACTTAATCCGCATGAGTTTGAAGCGAGATTTTTACAGAGCGAAACAGCGTTAGAACAAGCGAGTATTGTGAGGCCGTGAACGAGTTTCTTTGCTTGTGATCGCTGCTTGTGGTTTGCCACTTCGGTTCTTTGGCGATTTTGTTTGCCCTAGTCGTCGCCAACTTCGCCACAAATTTCGCCATCAGCGTCTGCATACCGTAAATATTATGGACATTCACGTCATCCTGCGTGGATTTGTCGTTACACTATTGCTTTGTTATTTCAATATGTATTTTGCTTTTTTGCTTTAAAAGCATTGATCGATTATTCACTTACTTTAATGAAGGATTTCTTCGCATGAAAAAAAGTTCAGTTGCGCTCGCCGTCGTCGCCGCCTTAGCGATTGCTTATCCGGCCGCTTCATGGGTGACCGGAAAACGTCTGGAAACCAAGCTGACACAATCCGATAAAAAGGATGTTTTGTTTAGCAACTTTAAAATTGTGAAGCAAACCTATACACGCGGGATTTTCTCATCAAAGCAAGAGAGTACGATTGAATTTGATGTAGCTAGCATGTCACCAGCGGCTGCACCCATGAGTTTGCAAGATCAAAGTGAGCAAGGTGAACAAGATGCTGCTGATCCGCAAGCGGCACTCGATGAACAACAGGTAATGCCAGCACCCAAGTTGATCAAGCCCTTGCAGTTCCAAGTCGTGAACTACATCCAGCATGGACCAGTTCCAGCGATCTTTGGCGTAGCGGCTGGCAAGATAGAAACCGAATTTGTGCTCGACGCGACGACTAAGGAAGAGATCAAACGTATTTTTGGCGATAAAAAATTCTTAGAAATTCGCACCATTTTGAATTACGGTGGTGGCGGTAAATTGCAGATCAGTAGCCCTGCCGTGAATACCACAGTTGGAATGAATCAAGATAAATTGGATTGGAAAGGTGTCAATTTGGAAGTTGCTTTTGATGCCGCCTACAAAAAATTGAAGTTCGATTTGTATTCTGCAGGATTGGATGTGCTGGCCGCTAAAGGCGCAACGTCAGTAAAAGTCGGTGAGACCAAAATGCAAGGTGATGCAGAGCGCATCTATCCAGACGGCTTCATTTATCTCGGCACATCGAAAGCGAGCATTGCGTCTATGAGTTTCTCGAACGCACAAGCAGCAAATAAAGGCTTCAGCATTAAAGACATTAGTTTGGAAAGTACGACAAGTGCGAAGAATGATTTGTTGGATTCTGGTTTGAAGTTTGGCATTGCCAATATCACGATGAACGATACGCAAATCGGGAATTTTCACTACGACTATTCATTGCAACGCTTGCATGGACCGAGCGTGAATAAATTGTTTATTGAATTATCGACCATCGATCAATATAAGAATGATCCACAAAAAATGCTAGAAATGCAGAAACAGTGGAAAGAATACGGCATAGAAATATTGAAGCATAATCCAGTGATCTCACTTGATCGACTCAGCCTAGCTGGCAAGAATGGTGAGTTTAAGGCCTCAGCAAAATTCCAGTTTAACGGTGTGCAAGCGCAAGACTTTGATAATCCTATGCTGCTTTTGTCAAAAATCGAAAGCGCAGGTGAAGTCAGCTTGGCCGATGCGATGATCGATGATTTGATTGATGGAAGCCAGACTGATCCTGATGCTCGCGCGATGATGCGCAGTCAATACTATTCGCAGATTGATGCGTGGGAAAAAGAAGGTTTCTTGAAACGTGAAGGTAAAGTTTTGAATTCTAAAATCAGTTGGAAGAATGGGCAGCTAATGGTGAATGGCAAAGCATTCCCACCAAAACCAGCTGTTGATCCAGCCGCACTTGGCGCAGAAGCTGCACCGATGGAAATGCGATAACAGTGTGCTTGAAATTTGCTGGCCAGTTGATAGCCATTGAGAGAGTTTGAAGCTATCTCTCAATGAATAAGTTGTTCGATGAAGCATAAAAAAAGAGCTGGAGTCCTAGGACTCCAGCTCTTTTTCTTTGTTCCACCTTGACAGAAAAACGGAAGTTCTTCTATCAAGGTGGATATTTTCTTACTTTATTACTTGAGGCGATTAGCTTTTCAGCTTACTTCACACCATGCATCAACTTCTGCATCAACGGTGCAATTAAGAACAAGACAATACCAGCGCCTAACAATGAATAGAAGCCGAAGGTGTAACCGCTCAATGCAGAAGCAACCGACATACCGCTATCACCACTCACGTGGCTGGCAAAAATACCAGACAAGTTGTTACCGATGCCTGTTGATAAGAACCAACCACCCATGCCCAAGCCAACCAAGCGTACTGGTGCCAATTTGGTCACCATCGACAAGCCAATTGGCGACAAACACAATTCACCGATGGATTGAATGACGTAGACCATGAACAAAGTCCAGAATGGGATTTTGCTATTGTCATCGACCAAGAATGTCAGCGCGTACATCAACAAACCAAATGCTAAAGCATTACCGATCAAACCGAGGCCAAATTTACGTGGAATAGATGGATTCAAATTACGACGACCCAACATCACCCAGATAGCCGCAACGATTGGTGCGAAACCAATAATCGCTAAGGAGTTCACGCTTTGGAACCATGCAGTTGGGAATACGAAACCGCCCAAGTTACGATCCACAATGCTTTCAGCTAAGAATGTGAAAGAACTACCCGCTTGTTCAAAGAACATCCAGAACAAGATATTGAAAGTAAAGATCAATAACATCGCGATCACTTTGTCGCGTGCTACTTTACCGTTACGAATACCTTCGATCATCAACATTACTGCCAGACCGATGAACAATACAGTCAAAATACCTTGCAATTTCGCTGCGCCCATAGACAGCAAGAAGTAGGCGACAGGAATTACGCATAAGCCACCAAGCGCAACGTAGATGACGCGAGACATGCCTTCCGTACCTTCTGTTGGTGCACCAATACCTTTTAATGTACGACGACCAATCGCGAACCAGATCAAACTCAACAACATACCGATACCAGCTGCGATGAACACGATCTTGTATGCAGGTGTATCGCCAGTACTGAATACTTTTTGCGCCAGGAATTGTGTGAAGATTGGTGCCAAGAAACCACCAACATTAATACCCATGTAGAAAATAGTAAAACCAGAATCACGACGTGTATCAGCGATGCTGTACAACTTACCGACCATGGTTGAAATATTTGGTTTGAATAAGCCGTTACCGATGATGATCGTTGCCAAGCCTAGTTTAAAGATTTCTTCATTCGGGATAGAAATCATGAACAAGCCGGATGCCATAAAGACCGCACCGATTAAGATAGAACGCTGATAACCAATTACGCGATCTGCCACATAACCACCGAACAAAGCTGCTGCGTATACCAAGGCGAGGTAGGAACCATAGGTCAAATTCGCTGCCGCTTGGCCGGAACCGTCACCTTTATAAAACTGCTCGACGATGTAGAGTACCAAGGCCCAACGAATACCATAGAACGCGAAACGTTCCCAGAACTCGGACATGAATAACATCCAGAGTGGAGCAGGGTGCCCCATGATTTGTTTAAACTCTGGAATTGGGGTCTCTTGACCCGGTGTGATTGCAGCACCGCTCATGCAATTTTCTCCTGTTTATATTTTGCAAAACATTTGTTGAATTTATTAAAAGCTTAGATTTCCGTTGAAATGGCTAGGCTTTCCCATTCGCCAGACAAGATCGACTGTATTCATAGATTGTAAAAAATACAGGGATTTTCAACGACGGTGCATTCTAAACTAGAAATGGGCGCAGTGAGACCAATTTGTCGTATGTAGGAAAGGAAGATTTGTTGCCCATTGCCGCAATTTTCTGCGCTCTTATCCAATCGATTTGTATATTTTGCTAATCGCTTGGATAGGATGTAAATGTATTAAAAGAAATTTCTTTATGAAAACGAAGCAAGCATCATATAGAAAGCTAACTTTCTTGCTGTTTGATTCAGCGCTAGTGAATGGATGCGGAAAGCACCAAGTTAATGGTTAAGCGCTTGTTGCTCTAATTTACCTAAAACCCGAAAACACAAATAGACACTAGCAATTCCGAACAACACTACGCCAAGTCCGTAACCAGCAATCACACCACGCGCACCAAACCATAGGCCACCAAACCAAACGAATGGAATGACGCCTAGTGTGGATCGACCCCAATTTAGCATGGTCGAGTACAAGGGATAACCTAGATTATTAAATGCTGCATTGGCGACGAATAAGCTACCGTTAAATAGAAAACTGCCTGCAACAAAAACACAAAAGAACACAATCACGTCAGCGGCAACGCCTTGCGCATCGAAGGCGCGTGCAATCAGGTGACTAAAGATTGCTAATAAAAACCAGACAATCAGGACGTAGATGAGCGTTAATTTCAAACTATCGCGCATGGTGGAGCGTAAGCGGTCAAAGCGTTTGGCTCCAAGATTTTGTCCCAAGATTGGGCCGACCGCACCAGATAACGCAAATAGCCCAGCAAACGCCATCGGAATTAAACGCGAAACAACCGCCCAACCAGCTACTGCTTGATCGCCATACTTCGCAATCATGGAGGTGACTGCCGCATTCCCAACAGGGGTGGCAACGTTTGTTAAGATTGCAGGAATGCCGATAGTGGCGAAGGCTTTTGCTCCGCGACGAAAAACCGCTGGCTTTGGCTTGCTATAAAAACGATGGCTTAAAAAGATGCTGTATGCACCAATACTGACTAAAACAAGGCGCGCTAATACATTCGCAAAAGCAGCGCCATCTAAGCCAAGATTCAAGCTAAAGATAAACAAAGGATCGAGGATTGCAGTTGCGAAAGCGGCTCCCAAAGTCACGTACATCGCACCTTTGCCATCACCTAGCGCACGCAATAAGGCGCTTAAGCCCATGCCGACACTAATTAACGGAATTGACGGCAGTACGAGTTGGCAAAAGCGTTTGGCAAGCAATGCAGTTTCTGATTGCGCACCGAGTAGCGTGAGTAAGCTGTCGAGCAAGGGGTAGGTAATGATGGTAAGGAATACTGAAATGACAGCAATTAAAATCAAGGATGTGCCAGCAAACTGGCGCGCTAATTCATTGTCACCGCTGCCGATGGCGCGCGATACGGTTGCGGTGGTCGCAATCGATAAGCCAATTGCAATTGACGTATGAAAAAATAGTAGCGTGCTTGCATAACCTATCGCTGCGGCGAGTTCAGGCTTGCCCAACTGGGAAATGTAGAGCAGGTTTAATACGTCGACTAAAAATACGGCAATTAAACCTATCGAACCAGTCGCAGTCATATTAATGACATGGCGCATGGTTGAGCCTTGTACAAATTTTCCGTGTATCGTTGGGGTACTGGTCATGACATCATCTGCCTACACAACATGAAGTCGCCAGTGTAACGGATTAATCCAATATTGTTGTTTGGACGGGCGGAATCACGCCTTCTTTGCGTCCTTTTGAAACGGCTTGGTTGATGCGATTGAGTAAAGCTTGATTGTGGGGATTGATGCGCATGGCAAAATGGTTATTTACAATCGCAATTGGTTTAGGTAAGACACAAAAATTCGTTTGATTGGCTGCGTCTGTCGTCTTGTTGAGTGCCGCATATTTTTGATTGAGGGATGCTTGCATATCGCGTTGATTTCCGGTGACGCCATACCAAACGATCGCATCCATGCGTTTTGCCATCAGCTTTTTTAAGCGAGAGATGCCGGCACCGACGTCGTCTTCAACCCTAAATAAAACACCCATTTGCCGATCAAAATCTTCACCAGCGCTGGTGCCGCGCACGATGCCGATGAGTTTCCCCTTGAGGTCTTGAATGCTATCAAATTTGAATGTTGTATCGCATCTGGTAATTAACCAGTTGCCGTTGGCATTGATAGGTTCTGAAAATGTATAGCGTTGCGCACGATCCTTGGTGTAGGACATTCCCATTAACAAGATATCTTGGTGTAGGGCGTTATCCAGCGCACGTTTCCATGGAACTCGTTTGACTTCAAAACGAATGTGGAGCGACTTTTCTATGTAATTGAGTAAATCACGACTGGTTTTGTTGAGCGCGAGAGGTTTGCCATCTTTATCAAATTCTTCGATGGTTTGTAGCTGCACAATTTCTTGGGCATGTGAGAGACCGCTAAGATGCAAACTTAGTACGACGATGCAGCAGCGAAGAACGGTCTGGAAACTCATAGCACTTAAGTCTCGGATTTGATAATTGATTGTAGCAAAGCAGCTGACATTGCCAACTATTTGTCTGCATAAATATCGTATAAATCATTTTGATGTTGCTTATCCGTCGGTTTTTAAGATTGGTTAGATTTTTTGTTATGCTGCTTAATGATGTTGAATCCGAGTATTGAGAATGTGTGCTTTCGATCGAATTGATCGATCTGATCAAAATAGAAGTAATCAAATTGCAGCAAAACGAATGTAAATCGACGCAACTAATTGCAGTACTTGCGTGTCTAATCAAACTAACTTAAGTTCCGACCAATGCTCTTTATTTTGCCTAAAGGACTTCTTATGCCATCGTCGTTATCATCCAAATTTGTGTTGAACGTGATCTCTGCCAGCATCGTCTTGTGCAGCGGCACGTTCGCTTCCTCCTTGCAGGCACAAGTTGCTACTGCGCCAGTATCGAACGCGGCTGGCGCCGCCAGTTTTTCGGCACAGACTATGGGGATGAAGAAACACAGCGGTTTGTTTGATATTTGGACTAGCCAAGAGCAAGCGAAAGTACTGATGGCCGTACCACAATCAGATAAGCCGTTCTTGTTGGTGACTTCACTTCCATTTGGTTTGGGATCGAATGATGTTGGCTTAGACCGAGGACAAGCAGGTCGAAGTAAATTAGTTAAATTCGAACGCCATGGCAAACGTTTATTTTTGGTACAAGAAAATACGCGTTTCGTCGCAGAGTCAACTAATCCTGATGAGCGTGCCTCGGTACGCGAAGCTTTTGCAGGTGCAGTGCTGTGGGCTGGCGATATCATCGCAACTGAAAATAACACCAACCTAATCGACTTCTCTTCGTTCCTGATCGCGGATCGACACGGCGTCGCCGATGTACTTAGCCGCACGCGTCAAGGAAATTACATGGTTGACGACAAGCGCAGTGCGGTACTAAGTCAGCAAGCGAAGAGTTTTCCTGATAATACTGAACTGGAAGCTTTACTCACTTTTGCTGGGCAGGGTGAGGGACAGTTTGTACGCCAAGTTGCCGCCGATCCAAAAAGTTTGCGAGTGCACCAACATGTTAGCTTGATTCGTCTGCCGGAAGGATACAATCCACGCGTCTATCACCCAGGTTCAGGTGGTTTAGATAGCGAACAAATGGATTTTGCAACGCCGTTAGCAGATAGTATTAATGTGCAGTGGCAGGTCAGATATCGTTTAGAGAAAACCGATCCAAACGCCGCAATTAGCACGGTGAAAAAACCAATTATTTATTATCTAGATCGCGGTGCACCAGAGCCAGTGCGTACCGCATTGTTGGAGGGGGCGCGTTGGTGGACTAGTGCGTTTGAAAAAGCGGGCTTTAAAGATGCTTATCGGGTCGAGTTATTACCCGAAGGTGTAGATCCTATGGATGTTCGCTACAACACCATTATGTGGGTACATCGGGCGACACGTGGTTGGTCTTATGGGAATGCGGTAACTGATCCGCGTACCGGTGAGATTATTAAGGGAGCGGTAACACTAGGATCGCAACGTGTGCGACAAGACATTTTGATCGCTGAGAGTTTGCTTGCGCCTTATGGCAAATCCACTAGCGCCGAAAAAAAACAAGCAGCTGAACAGATGGCGTTGGCGCGCTTGCGCCAGTTGTCCGCGCATGAAGTTGGACACACCTTGGGTATCGCACATAACTTTGCACCTAGTCGTCATGGCAATGGCTCAGTGATGGATTACCCGCATCCTATGCTGTGCTTAAACAGCAAAGGCGAAGTAGAACTGAAAAACGCTTATGGTGTTGGTGTCGGACCTTGGGATGATTTTGTCGTTAAGCATTTGTACGCAACTTTCCCAGGACAAGATGAAGATGCTGCATTGGCTAGCTTACGCGAGAAAGCGAAGGCGCAAGGTTTGCAATATGTTTCGGATACAGATTCGCGCGCGGCTGGCGCAGCACATCCAAATGGATTGCTGTGGGATTTTGGCGCTGATTCCTTAAAAACCTACGATCAATTAATGCAGGTGCGGCAACGTGCCTTAGATAATTTTTCTTTGGCGGTATTGCCGCCGCAACGACAAGTGGGTGAACTCGAAGCTCGCTTAGTTCCTGTGTATTTACTGCATCGTTATCAAACCGAAGCGGTAGCGCGATTAATTGGTGGAGCGGAATATGAATATGGCCTAGCAAGCGATGCGAATGCAGGAAGAATTACCGCAGGTACCAAACCTGTTGCGGCTAGCATCCAACGACAAGCTTTACAAAAACTGATTGATAGCTTGCGCGCCGAGAATTTGGCGCTGCCAGCAAATGTGCTCAATATTTTGACACCACCTTCAGAAGGTTATAGTCGTACGCCGGAGTATTTTTCGGGGCGCATGAATATCGTGTTCGATGCGCTGTCGGCGGTCGAAGCCGGTGCTGCGCAGAGTAGTTTGTTTTTATTCGACGCTGCGCGCATCAATCGTTTAGCGTGGCAACATGCAATTGATTCGCAACAGTTAGGTGTGCGTGAGCTGTTCCAACAAGTATTTAAACAAACTTGGCAGCGTAACGAAGTCGCTGCAAAGGCAGTGGCCGCGGATACGGTACAACTCGCTTCTAATTGGGTGATTCTTGATGCCGTATTAAATTTAATTGATGGCGGTCGACTGCATCCGCAAGTGCAGGCAGAGGTGCGTCAAAGCCTTACCGAATTGGCACAATGGATGCAAAAGAATCCTGGCAAGGGAAGTACTGCAAGTAGTCGTCAACAAGCAGCTGACATGGTGTTGAATTATTTACGCGATCCCGCAAGTATCAAATTGCGCCCATTGCCACCAATTCCACCTGGCGCACCCATTTAATTAGCTCGTGCGAGGGACCAATTGCCGACTAGTGATTCGTTAACTTCGAGCGTAGAATGGTGTTCATCAATCTACGCTGGAGTAGCAATATGCACTTAATACAATTGGTCTACGCAAGTCGTTTGGTGGGCGATGAATCGGTACTGCATTCTATTCATAGTCATGCGGTTAGAAACAATACGGCGCATGTAATCACAGGTAAACTTTTGTACTGCAGTGGTCGATTTTTGCAAGTGCTAGAAGGAGAGCCTGCGCAAGTTCATCGTACGTTTGAGCATATCAAAGCGGATCCACGTCATAGTGATGTCACGCTATTGATGGAGCAAGCCATTAGTGAACGCGCCTACGCACATTGGAATATGGGCTTTCGGCATGTGCAAGAGCAGGAGCTTGAGCAATATCCCGCGTATAAAGCCTATTTTAAAGATGATTTTTCCGCGTTACAAATACAGCCCTTGATCGCCTTGGAAATTATCAATACCTTCGTTTAGCTTGGTTTAATTTTCGAGCTTAATTCTGGAGCTTAAAAATAAGTTTCATCAAAATTGGTGCGCGCAAGTATTTTGGCTGCGTTTGATTTTCTGCGCTTTTTGAATAAGGCTCGATGTATAGCGAACTTGAGACGATTCCGTTGATAGTCTTGCAGCCCTTTGAATACTTCCGACAGCTTGAGCTGTTGTCGCAAGATTTCATATTCTAAATTGGGAATTTGCGTGATTGTGTGCCAAGTTATTTTGGTCACGTTGTCGAAATAGAGTTCGCCGAATGGCTCTTGACTTGGCGTCGCTTGGCTGGCAATTGCTTGTGGAGCGCTATTGTAAAGCTTATGTAAATTGCCTAATCCAAAATCGACAATATAGGTTTGATTTACTAAGCAGCTCAGGTGGCCAGCCAATTGGCCTGCTTGGATGTAATCACGATGCCCCAAAAATATACGCTGATTCCCGCTCTCCATCTTCGCATAACATTCGACTAGCCGCACTTCATAGTTCATTGACTGTAAAACTTGCTGCAGAAGTTGATTAATAAAAAGGCAGCAGCGCCCGTATTCGTCGAATAGACCAAGATAGTCGAAATCGGTGACGAGCTGGGTCAGATCTTCGGATAATTGCCCAGGCGGTAGTTGATTAATGAAAATATTCTGCATAGCGATGAGTTAGATTGAAACTTCACTAGGCAGGTTAGTTGCCATATCGAATGATTTCAAAAACTATTACATCTCTTTACAGTTGATACAAAAATTTAGTGATAAGTGGTGCTTGCCACTATAAATCTTTTCCCGTACTCATCATTTAAGAAAAAGGCAATTCTGTTTGATTTCATCTAGTCGCTATTGCGCTGTGCAATTTAGAGAATCTCACCTAGCTAAATCGTCGCCATTTAGGCTGAGCTTGTGTATTCTTATTCGATCTTGTTTTTTACATAGGCTCAGGTATGGCTAACGCACATTTTCCTCATTTGCTCGAACCATTGGATTTAGGCTTCACTCAATTGCGCAATCGCGTGATGATGGGATCTATGCATACCGGTTTAGAAGATCGTTTCTATCACTACGGAAAATTAGCCGCGTATTTTAGAGAGCGTGCGCGCGGTGGTGTGGGCTTGATCGTGACCGGTGGAATCTCGCCGAATCGACGTGGTTGGTTGTTGCCATTTGGCGGCACCATGAATAGTTTGGGTGACATTTTCAATCATCGCAAAGTGACGCGCGCAGTTCACGAAGAGGGCGGCAAGATCGTGATGCAGATTCTGCATTCTGGTCGTTATGGCTATCAACCATTCATCGTTTCTGCTTCCGATAAAAAAGCGCCCATTTCCAAATTCAAACCGAAAGCTTTAAGCGAAGCGGGCATAGAAAGCACGATTCGTGACTATGTACGCTGCGCTAAATTGGCGCAAAAATCTGGGTATGATGGTGTGGAAATCATGGGCAGTGAAGGGTATTTGCTGAATCAATTCTTGTGCGTACGCACTAATCACCGAACTGACCGTTGGGGTGGTTCAATTGAAAATCGCATGCGCTTGCCAGTAGAGATTGTGCGTCGTGTGCGAGCCGCGGTAGGTCCCAATTTTATTATTATGTATCGTCATTCGATTCTCGATTTGGTTGAAGGTGGCAATAGTTGGGACGAAGTGGTTGCGGTCGCACAGGCTTTAGAAAAAGTCGGTGTAACTTTATTTAATACAGGGATTGGTTGGCATGAAGCACGCGTGCCAACTATCGTTACATCGGTTCCTCGTGCTGCTTTTGCCGCCGTGTCTGGTCGTTTAAAGCAAGCGGTTTCTATTCCCGTCATTGCGTCTAATCGTATTAATATGCCAGCGCAGGCTGAAGAGATTATCGCCAGTGGTACCGCCGATATGGTGTCAATGGCGCGACCATTTTTGGCAGATCCTGAATTCGTCAACAAGGCGGCAGCAGGTCGGGTTGATGAGATCAATACTTGTATCGCTTGTAATCAAGCTTGTCTAGACCATACTTTCTCAAATCAACGTGCGAGCTGTTTGGTCAACCCACGTGCTGCGCATGAAACGGAATTACAGTATTTAAAAAAATCAGTATCGAAACGTGTCGCTGTGGTTGGTGCTGGACCTGCCGGTTTGTCTGCTGCAACAGTGGCAGCATCTTGTGGGCATGATGTTAGTTTGTTTGATAGCTCTGACAGCATTGGTGGTCAGTTTAAGATCGCGATGCAAATTCCCGGCAAAGAAGAATTTAAAGAGACTTTGCGTTACTTCACCAAACGTTTAGAGGTGACCGGCGTTAAGCTTCATCTGGGTAAGCGTGTAACACGTGAAGAGTTGTTGGCGCAAGGTTTCGACCACATTATCGTTGCCACTGGCATTACGCCTCGCACACCGCGTATCGAAGGGATCAATCATCCCAAAGTGCTATCTTATTTAGATGTGTTGTTACACAAAAAAGCGGTTGGTAAAAAAGTGGCGATCATTGGTGCTGGTGGTATTGGATTTGATGTTGCGGAGTATTTGTTACATGATCCTGCAACGCCCTTGCCAATTCCCTTGTCGACCTGGCTAGGTGAATGGGGTATTGATTTACAAGCAAAACAAAATGGTGGTTTGATCAAGCCAGAAGAAGCACATCCAATTCGTGATATCTATTTGTTGCAGCGTAAAGCAAGTAAAGTAGGTGCTGGTTTGGGTAAGACTTCAGGATGGGTACATCGCGCTACTTTGCAGCGGAATCATGTTCAAATGCTAGCGGGTGTTGATTATCAAAAAATCGACGACCAAGGTTTGCACATTAGCGTTGGTGGAAAAAACCAAGTGCTGGATGTGGATCATGTGATTCTATGTGCAGGTCAAGAATCCTTGACTGAACTTATGCCAGTGCAAACCAGTGAGACTGGGCCGCGGTTTCATAAGATTGGTGGCGCTGCTTTAGCTTCCGAATTAGATGCGAAACGGGCGATCAAAGAAGGCGCTGAGTTAGCAGCTTCTTTGTAATTTGATCGTGATTTCAGGTTGAAAAAAAAGCCAGTCGTCGACTGGCTTTTTTATTGCAGAAAATTCGGTGAATTATTTTGCAGATGCTTCAGTAGCTGCTGCCGCTTTGACCTCAGGCTCTTTGAATTTACCACCGCTGGCATTGACCATGTGTACAACTGCGCGTGCAACTTCAACTTCGTCCAAATCTGGATTGCCGCCTTTTGCTGGCATGCCACGGATACCTTCAATCGCATGTTTCAATACAGTATCGTAACCTTGTGCAATACGTGGACCCCAGCCAGCAGCATCACCTAACTTCGGTGCGCCAGCAGCGCCAGTGCCGTGGCAAGCTGCACATGCGGCTTTGTAAACAGCTTCACCAGTTTGCAATACTTTTGGTGCATTTGCATCTAATAAAGTGAAACCTTCATTGGCAACTGGGCTAATTCTTGCGGCAATCGCTTCTGGTGTTTGCGCGTTTGAACCTGCGCCAACTGTATCGTCACTAGCAACAAATTTCACTAGCAAAACAATAATCATAATAGGAACTATAAATCCAGCAAGAACGGCAACGATCAGTTGCTTAGGCGTCTTAATCGCTGATTCGTGTTCGTCGTGGGCGTCGCTCATGGTTTCCTCGATACAAAAATAATGTGAAGTTTGCTCTTAGTATGACAAATCATACCAAGCGTAAAACATCAGATTATAGAGCTAAAGCCAGTGTTTTGGAATGAAAAATAGGGTTTTGCAGCATTGGAGTCGGTTCATTTAAAGAATATATCCACAAAATAGGCAAGAATTGCTCAAGAGCTGCGGGGTAAATTGGGGTAGAATACGCGCCTATTTTTGTATTTCTCATAGCGCCAGTAGCTCAGATGGATAGAGTACAGCCCTCCGAAGGCTGGGGTCGCACGTTCGAATCGTGTCTGGCGCGCCACTAGTCTCATCTCGACGACATCTCACTATTTTTCTTGCAAAGTTTTTCTTAGTGTCACTTAGTTAATGACGCATTGAAAGCGATGCATATGACTCCAGAAGTGGTTACGTTAACCCTCTCGCAACACACGGTATTCATTTATTCATTAGGGAAGTCCGATGGTGCTGAATATTCGCGCAAGTCACTAAACTTTTCGTGATTCGTTCCGATAATCACTATATGGGTCAATCCGCACAAATTTTTAATTAGTCATTAAGTATTGGGGAAGATAATGAGCATCAATCAAATTAGCTCGGCGGTCTCGCGTATTGCTGGCGTTGCGGCTGTTGTTGGGGCTTCTTCTACCGCAGAGTCGCGCGTAGCGACAAAAGACACAGGGAAATCAGCAGATGTTAAAGCGCCTTTGGTAGCTGATGCATCGAATCCAATTAGCGATGCAGAATTGAAAAAATCGGTAGAAATAGTGAATCGATTTTTAAACGCTAATAACAGCGTCAATTTAAATGTCGACCAAGAGACCGGTAAAGTTTTAGTCCAGATTGTTGATAAAGAAACGAATACTGTTATCCGTCAAATTCCTTCGAGAGAGGTAATCGAGATGGCAAAAGATCTCGATAAAAAAAATGGCATGTTCATCCGTGAACAAGCTTAATAAGCTTGATTGAACTTTTTTGCGCTTAGCTTTGAATTTTGTATCCTTAAACAGGTGAATGGTGATCTTGTTAGATAACCCATATCTACAATTTGCATTGCAACGGAAGTCGATAAGATCCGCGCGCGGTTTAACTACTTGCTGTTGTGGCCATAATAGCCAGTACCGTAAGTATCCTGAGTAAAAACAATCTTTTTACAAATCCGAACCAACATTCAAATCTACATTCAAAACTTGCCTAGCCTTGCCTTGCATTTAATCGAATGCGACTGTACTCGCCGCTTTACTCACAAAAAAATGCAATAAGTTTAATCACTATTAAATTTTTCAAACGATTTGTCCGCTAGCTTTGCGGCAGAAACTCAAAATAGTTGCTATTCTTCGGCTTCATTCGATTTTGCCTGATGATTTGGGCGAATTTTTATAGCGACAACTGCGTCATGACAGAACCATCTCATAGCTTAGACCCACAAGATTGGACCAGCCTGCGTGCTGAAGGACATCGTATGCTCGATGATATGATCGATTACATCGAAGGCATTCGTGAGCGACCCGTTTGGCAAAATATTCCCGAGCAAGTTAGAGGCAAGTTTCAGCAAAACTTGCCTAAGCAATCGAGTGACTTGGCACAAGTGCATCAACGTTTTATGCAAGATGTATTGCCGTATGCGGTGGGGAATTCACATCCAAGATTTATGGGCTGGGTGCAAGGCGGTGGTACCCCGGTCGGTATGTTGGCAGAAATGTTAGCCGCTGGTTTGAACGCCAATTTGGGTGGTCGTGATCAAATGCCGATTGAGGTGGAAAATCAAGTAACGCAGTGGATGCGTGAGTTATTTCAGTTTCCATCCACCGCGAGCGGACTTTTCGTAACGGGTACCTCGATTGCTAACTTTATTGCTGTGTTAGTTGCGCGTACCAAGGCTTTGGGTTTGGCCAGCCGTAGGACAGGCATTGCAAACAGCGAAAAAAATCTGGTTGCTTATGCATCGGTTGGTGCGCATGCTTGTGTGTCACAGGCGATTGATATGGCAGGTATTGGAATCGATGCCTTACGTTTGATTCCAGTTAACCCAGATTTCTCGATGGATTTGCAGCAATTGGAACAACAGATTGAAGCCGATCGTGCTGCTGGTTTGTCACCTTTCCTCATCGCCGGCACCGCAGGCACGGTCGACGTTGGTGCGATTGATGATTTAGATGCGATTGCGACGCTTGCGCAGCGACATGGACTATGGTTTCATATTGACGGTGCTTACGGTGCTCTAGCGATGTTGTCCGACGCAATTGCGCCGCGCCTAAAAGGGATTGAACGTGCTGACTCGATTGCGTTTGATTTTCACAAGTGGGCGCAGGTGCAATACGACGCAGGTTATATTTTGGTTCGAGATGGTCAAGCCCATTTCGACACCTTTGCTACGCCTACCAGTTATTTGAAACGTGAAACTCGCGGTATTGCTGCTGGTGAGCGTTGGCCTTGTGATTTTGGTCCTGATTTGTCGCGCGGCTTTCGTGCATTAAAAGCCTGGTTCACGATTCAGGTTTATGGCGTTGAACGCTTAGGACAGATGATTGAACACACCTGTGCATTGGCACAGCGCTTGCAGCAGCGGATAAGAAATGAACCTAAATTAGAATTGTTAGCGCCAGTGAACTTGAATATTGTTTGTTTTCGCTACCGAGATAGTGAGCTCGATTTGGATGCATTGAATCGTGACATTGTTTTTGAATTGCATGAATCAGGTATTGCCGCACCTTCCACCACCAAAGTGAATGGACACTTGGCGATACGTGCAGCGCTTGTGAACCATCGTACGCGTGAAGAAGACATCCATCAAATGTTGGATGCGGTTCTGCGATTTGGTGGGCAGTTGAGTCAGCTTCCCAAGCCTTGAGGAGTTGAAGCTGCTTCTTCTAATTAAACTGTAGATTTACCAAGCATAAGCCTTGCTGTCGTGTGACCTTGACAGCTGAATCAAAATAAGGGTAATTGCTCGTCGTTTTTTTCTTCGCAAAGACTAATTCCCAATCCAATTAGACGCACGGGTAATTGCTTACGCTGGTAGCCGATTTGCAACAGATCAGCGAATACTTGCTGATCTAGTTGATTCGCGCGACACTCCACAGTGGTTTGTTTGAAATCATTGAAGCGGATTTTGATATTCAATTTGTGTATTAGATTAGCGCTACCTGTACGTTCCACTTGTTTTTGCAATGAAGCGTACAGCACTGGTAACTCTGCGATGCAATGCTGAAAATCAAGCAAGTCGTGCGTGTATGTTTCTTCGATGCTGACGGATTTTCTGGCATGACTTGACACTACTGCCCGTTCATCAATGCCGCGACACAGCGAAAATAAACTCGCTCCCAGTTTACCAAATTGCTTTAACAAATCTGGTAACGACCATTGCAATAAATCCTCGCAAGTGCGAATGCCAAGTTGGTGTAGCTTATTCGCAGTGACTTTACCAACGCCAAATAAACGCGCAACCTCAAGTTGTTTGACGAATCCTTCCACCTGCTCAGGCAAAATCACATACATGCCGTCTGGCTTATTCCAGTCACTAGCAATTTTGGCGAGAAACTTGTTAGGCGCTACGCCTGCGGATACGGTGATACCGACATCAGCAAATACACGCTGTCGTATTTCTTGAGCGATACGGGTGGCACTTCCATGTAATTGTTTGGCACTACTGACATCGAGATAAGCTTCATCTAAGGACAACGGCTCTACGAGTTCGGTGTAATCGCGGTAAATATCAAGAATTTTGCGTGAAGCAAGGCGATATTTTTCCATGTTCGGCCGCATCACGACAAGATCAGGGCAGCGCTTTAAAGCTTGTGAGGTAGGCATTGCAGAGCGCACCCCGAACTTGCGCGCGACGTAATTACAGGTTGCGATAACACCACGTTGATCAGCTTGTCCACCAATCGCTAACGGTAATTCACGTAAACGAGGATCATCGCGCATTTCCACAGACGCGTAGAAACAGTCACAATCGCAGTGAATAATTTTGCGCTGAGCGGGTTTCATAGGATCGGTTAAGGCACTGTTTATTTATCCAGTATTTTAACCGATCGTCGAGATTTTCAATACTTGTAGCCAAAGCCAAACGTCACCAAGCTGTTGGTGCGTTTGAAGTTATTGCTGGGTTTGCTGGTGTAGCTGACCGCTGCGCTCGCATTGAGTGTCCAACCGTTTGCAACGACCGTCGCTAAACTGACATCGAAGGTACCGCGTGTACCAATATCCGAACTACCAGGATAAATTGCTAAGCGCTGTTTGACACTAGAGGTATTACTGAGTTTGTGCGTTGATTCTTCACCGAGCAAAAATTCAACACCTTTTTTGCTTGAGGGGGACGGTGGTATGGTGGTCCCAAAGCGTGTATTCGAATAACCAAGACCCGTGAATAAATCAAATGAAGTGTCTTCGGTTTTGATCAACTTAAAACCCGCACCCGTATTGAACGAGTAACGGGAGTCAATGTTCTGGATTTTATTGGTTTCAAGCTCACTACCACCAAAGAAGAAACTATTGGCAGACATATTGTAGTCATATCGACCACCAATACGTAGTAACTGTGCTGTGTTGGTTTTTACTTTATTGACTGTGTTACTGCCGTAATTTATGACGGAATAGAGACCTAACTTATCTTCCATAGTCGCCTTGGTTCCATTCGCACTTAAGTTGAATGTTTGAGCGACATTGTTGCTTGATGCGTAACTTCCACCAATCGCGATACCACCATGCCATTGATTATCTTGTAAGGTTTGAGCGCTAATGAGTTGACTGAACGAGAGGCTACAAAAAGCAATTGCGAGAGCGTAATGCGATTGACGCAGATGGATTTGAAACATGAAAAAGATCCTAAAATAAAGCCGAATTAAAGCTAAAGGCGGTCGATTATATAACTCAATTGTGACCGTGTATTTTTACTGCTGAGTTGGCAATGCCTAACGCTAGCGAATTTGATCTGGTTGACAGATGATAGCGATCGAACTTAGGACAGTGCTCATGTAAGTAAGTTCGATGGATGTGATTGCAGATAAATGCCAGCCTTGTTGGCTGGATTTTTTATAAGAAGTGGGAATAAGCAGCATTAGATAGATTTGTTTGAAGCATGCTTCGCAACTATTTTGTGATAGCATGAATTTTCTATGTCAAATTGATATAACAATGGGTGACACGATGACGACCTATTTCAAAATCTTATTCAGCCTAGCTTGTTTGAGTTTGGCAGCATGTGATCGTTTGGGTATTCCCGATCCTGCCAAAGAAGCCGCAATACTTGAAGCTGATGCGCGCGCCACGGGTAGTGCATGTCGACATGCTGGACGTGGCATTGAAGATTGTTACGCCTTGAATCCGCAGGCAGCTCGTGCCGCAGTTTATGCGGGCTGGAAAGAAATGAACGACTACATGCGCGAAAATAATATCGCTGAGGTTAAACCTAGCGTCGAAGTCGCGGCAAGTGCGGCTTCTGAGGAGGCAGCTTCTGCATCCGCCTCAGCATCTGCTTCTGCCAGTGCGCACTGAAGATTTTGAATTAAGATCTCGAAAAGAAATTTGATTGAATAGAAGGAATTTTATGCATCCGAACGCACAATTGATCGCACAGTTTTATCAGGCTTTTCAACGCTTAGATGCCGAGGCAATGTGCGCATGTTATACCGACGATATTCAATTCTCTGATCCGGTTTTCACAGACTTGCGCGGTGTGCAAGCAGGAAATATGTGGCGCATGTTAACCGCACGGGCACAGGATTTTTCTTTGGTGTTTGATTCGATAGAAGCCAACGATCTTGAAGGCAGTGCGCATTGGGTCGCTAGCTATAGTTTTAGTCAAACAGGACGTTTCATTGTGAACGATATTCACGCTAAATTTGAATTCCGTGATGGAAAAATTTGCCGTCATCGCGATCATTTCGATCTGTGGAAATGGAGTCAACAAGCGATGGGGGTGAAGGGTTTGCTATTAGGCGGATTACCATTTGTTCAGAATAAGATTCGCGCGCAAGCCGCGAAGAATTTGCAGAAGTTCTCGTCGAAATAGTTAAGTATTTTTTTATTCTATGTATTAGTTGGTACTTGATGGCAAGCTAAACCAAAACAAACTACCTTTTCCAACTTCACTTTCGAAGCCAATCTCGCCGCCCATTTTTTCAACAAAGGATTTTGCAATATTGAGGCCCAATCCAGTGCCTCCTTGTTGTCGTGTGCTTGAGCCATCGGCTTGGGCAAATTTAGAAAATATTTTGTCGCGGAACTCAAGCGGAATTCCCGCACCGCGATCTTCCACTTCCACACGCCAGAGACTTTGCTCTTTAATCAGACGAACTTCGACAAACGCCGATTTCGGTGAGAATTTAGCAGCATTCGATAAGAGGTTGGCGAAGACTTGCATGACGCGTTGCGGATCGCCCTGAACACGCGCTGCTTGAGTTGGCTCTTGAAAGCGGTAACTCACTTCTAGTGCCGCCGCATAATTGCTGGTTGATTCAATCGCTTGCTGCGTGAGTAGAATTAAATCGATCACCTCTGATTTGAATTCCATTTTGCCGGATACCAATTTCTCCATATCGAGCAAATCGTTGACCAGACTACCTAAACGCTGGCTGTTTCTATGTGCGATTTGAATTAAATGTTGGATCTTGGGTGAAAGATTTCCAGCAGCGCCATGTTCAAGTAAACCTAAGGCACCACGAATTGAAGTCAGCGGAGTGCGTAGTTCGTGACTGACAACGGAAATGAATTCGGCTTTGACACGATCCGCATTTTTTTGTGCGGTGAGATCAAGTACAAATCCTACCCACTCAAATCGAGAGCCTTCGAGTTGCGCGAGCCCAACCATCACTGGCACTTTACTGCCGTCAGATCGACTTAATTCAGCTTCGAATGGTTCTGCATGTCCGTGCTCTTGCAATTCTTTGAGCGCTGCTTGGTGCGCTTGGTGATAGGCTGGCGATGTCAATTGCAGCCATTGTACTTGTTTGCTCAACAGTTCATGTCGTTCGACGCCGAGTAGATCGAGTAACACGTCGTTGGCGAGCGTTAACTGCCCACTCATATCGCCTTGAAAGATGCCGATCATGCTCGAATTAATTAAGCGGCGCAATCGTGATTCACTTAGTTTGAGTGCATCCAACATTTGTGATTTATCTTGCACGGCTTGTTCAGCTAGTGCTAGTGCATCGACTAATTCATTTTCCGCTTTTTTCATGGCACTGATGTCGCGCACACTAAAAACCCGTCCGACCAAACGATCACGCAGATACTCTGGTTTGGATACTGAAATAAAATGCCGCCCATCTAATAAACTGAGATGATCTTCGCTCTCTGATTCGGGATTTTCCTCCAGATATCTTAACCTCGCAGTAAACGAATCGGCATCGCATAAACAAGTCTGCACGTGAGCCATCATTGCTGCTTCATCGCGCGTCACAATCAAATCATCACTGAGCCCCCACATCGTGCTGAAGCGGCGATTTAGATTGACCACTTTACCGTGTAAGTCAACAGAGAGAATCCCTTCGGCAGTCGCCTCTAAGGAACTTTGTAATTGCGAAGCAAGTTGAATTTGTTCTTGCACAATGTGTCGACGTGCAGTGAGATCTTCTGCTTGAATCAACCAACAATGCGTTTCGCCATCTTGAAAAGCCGATACACGCTTCTCGATGGGAAGCGCTACGCCATCTGCTGTTAGCCATTCGCTTTCCGCTATCCGTTGCCCGCTCAACGGTGGATTCGCACTAATATCATCCCAAAAAAAGAGGTCCTGCAAGGCACATTCGATGTTTGATAATGCTTGACCCAGAAGCTCATCACGCGTGCGGCCTAAAAGTTCGCAGCTCTTTTGATTTAATTCGAGAATGACTAAATCACCCGCAGATACCACGACCAAAGCTTGATCGACATGCTGCAGGATATGCTGCAATACATGCTGACTAAGCGAGGTGAACGTGGTCGAGGTCATATTGCTCATGCCTTACCAGCTTGCGATTGGTTGCCAGATTGTTTTGCTGAAGAGTCGAAATAATAATTGACGCGTTTCCGCGGATTTAAGTAATCGAAAATCGCTTTTGGTAACAGTCCTGGGCGTATGCTTGCACTAATGGATAGATCGCTTCCTTCTTCGGCAAGGTCTAAAATAATCGCATCTTCTTTCGGGATATCTGCGTCATAGACCAATACGCGAGGTCGCAATGGCTTCCCGATATTCACGTTCATTACCAAACCTATCGCTTCATTCGAAAGTCGCACGATGGTGCCAGGTGGATAGACACCTAAACTCTTAATCATGGTGGCCATCACTGCAGGGTCAAACTGCGCGCGTCGGTGCGCGTACATGGTTGATAGTGCTTCGTGTGGCGTTAGTGATTGGTTGGGATCGATATGATTGCAGAGATTGTCGTACACATTCGCTATCGTGACGATTCTTGTTGGCATCCGAATCGCATCTGCTTTGAGTTTTTTTGGATAGCCACTGCCGTCTAGATGTTCATGATGGCTTTCGATTACTTCTAAAACGATATTCGGTAGGCCGGCTTTTTTGCCGACCTCTACACCATATTGAGGATGCAGTTCGAAGAAATTTTGTTCTGGTTTGGTCAGTGCTTCTGTTTTATTTAGAATTTTTTCTGGCACATTCACTTTGCCCAAATCATGGAACAAAGCGGCTAAGCCGACCGATTTGATTTGCGCCTCGGTGCATTTCATTTCACTTGCCAGCATCATCGCTAACACCGAGACATTTAGCGTATGAAAATACAACTCTTCATTGGCGCCCGTCTGCTGAATCAAATGCATTACCGTGTCATTTGAATTGAGAAATATCTCAGCAACGCTATCAACTAATTTATTCGCTTCCTTAATGGTTTGCTCTGGCTGTGAGAATATTGTTTTGTTGATGCCTTTTACCACCGTCGCCGCTTCAACAAATTTTGCTTCACAACGTGCTAGTTCTTCTCGCTGCTTAGTTAATTTTTCAAATCTTGCGCGTTTCGCCTCAATGATATTGTTGAAAACTTGTGCGGTTGGAGGAAGATTGTTTGTGGTCGATTTGCCTGCGACATTTGGGTTGCTTGGCGCATTTACCTGCAATAAGTCCGATTTGGAAGGGAAGTAGCGTACATGCTTCAATTTCAGCGCGTGTAGCTCGTTGAGCTGATCTTGATTGGTGATCTTAAACGAACTCATAGGAAACGAATGCTCGAACCAGCTCAAATCGAGCTTAATGAACATGCCAATTTTGAGTTGATCAATCGCGATCAGTTTTGCGTCATCAGACATTCTATTTTTTCATCGATAAATTCGGTAGTTTGAATGGATCACTTTTGTGGGCAATTTTTTCGATGCGCACTTCCTCATGCCGTGATATGCATTGAATCTTTGTCAAAGCGATCCATCCTTGTTACTGAACAGGCTTACTTTGATCAGCTTGCTTCGCTTTAAGAACGATATTTCTGACATCGCTAAGTAATTGTTTTGCGTCATAAATAATACCGTCTTTAATCGTGTATTTTACGCCACCAACCTGATTTACTTTGCCAGTTTTATCGAGACGCATATGACCTGTGCCATATAAAACTTTGAAGTTCGCTAAAGGGTTCTCGTCCAAGATCGCTAGATCAGCTAATTTACCAGCTTCGATACTGCCTATGCTTTGTTGCATACCGAGCGCTTCCGCGCCAGACAGTGTCGCTGCTTTCATGACTTCGAGCGGGTGAAAACCAGCTTCGCGCAATAGCTCTAGTTCTTCGATGGTGCCAAAACCATACACTTTATAAATGTAGCCAGAATCAGAGCCTACTGTCACACGACCGCCACGATTTTTGTATTCGTTGACGAATCGCATCCATAGGCGGTAATTTTCTTTCCAAGCGACTTCTTCTTCGGTTCCCCAATCGAAAAAGAAGGAGCCATGTGAATCTGGATTGGCGGTGAAGAATTTCGTTAAACTTGGCAGTGCATAGGCATCCTGCCAATCCGCGCGGCGAGCGCGCATGACATCTCGTGTTGCTTGATAAATCGTGAAGGTAGGATCGATCGTAAAATCAAGTTTGAGCAATTCATCCATCACCGCATTCCATTTGGCGCTACCAGGTTTTGCCGCTTGCGCCCACAAGCGTCCAGCTTGTCCAAAGCGTTGTTGTTCGTTTTGATAATTGTAATCTGCTGGATAGTCTTGTACCGTTTGCCCATCAAACAAGGCCTCAGGTAAACCATACCAATGCTCCATTGTGGTCAATCCCCAGCGAGCCGTGTTCAGAACATTAACCCGTGCAACATCGATTTGGGCGTGGTGACATGCCGAGCGCATGCCTTGTTTTTTGATTTCATCTAAAGCGGCTTGCAAGATATCTGGACGATAACCAAAACATTTCAAGCCATCGGCACCTTGCTTTTTCATTTCACGCACCCAAGCACGCGCTTGTTCGGGTTCGGTAAACGCGGTCTTTTGACCTTGTCCAAAATATGGATAGGCGAGAATTCTAGGTGCAGTGATTTGATTATCGGCGCTGCGCTTTTTTTCATTCAAACAAAACGCTAAACCATTACCACAAGACGGATCGCGAATTGTGGTGATGCCATGCCCTAGCCATAGCTTGTAGACGTATTCTGCTGGCGTACCTTGTTCGCTGCCGCCAATATGCCCATGCATATCCACAATGCCCGGCATCACGTAATGCCCCGCAAGATTTAACTCTTTACCACCCTCTTTTAATTTTGGACGACCACTACGAACAGTCGAAGTCGGCGTACCAACGATCGCGACTTGTGTAATCTTGTTACCTTCAATCACGATATCCGCTGGACCAAACGCAGGTGCACCAGTACCATTGATCACGGTAACTTCTCGCAAGATCAATTGAGAATAGGGACCTTGCCCTTCTTGACGCGCTGGAGCGGGCGTGACTTGGAAATGATTGGTATCGGCTAAAGCGAACTTGATGTTTAGCAGACAGGCAAATAAGAAGGTGTATTGGTAGATTTTTTTCGTATTCATGATGAAATCCTAAGATCACAACATCTATGTTCGAGACTGGTTATTTAGCTCGAATATTGAGTATCAAACATAAGTCCGCTTTCATCAAGCAATACACTTGCGATTTGTGGAAATTTGATCAAAGCGTGTCGCGATTGTTAGCGTATTCGAGGTTGAACAGCTGATGTGGAAAAAATTGATAAATATTGGCATGTAAAAAAGGCCGCATACATTTCTGTTTGCGGCCTTTTTTTGCTTATTTTTTACCTAGATGTTTATCTAAGAATTTTTCAACGCGACTCCAGAAATCAATATTGTTGTCTAAGCGACGCCAGCCATGTCCCTCATCTTTGTACACGACCCATTCGACTTCTTTGTTATGATCTTTGATCGCATCATAAAACTTGGTTCCATGTACCAAAGGTACGCGGTAATCCGCTGCACCATAAGCCAACAGCAAAGGATTTTTCAAGCGAGCGGCTTGTTCTAATGGTGAAGTAGCTTTGAGCTGTGCAGCATCTTTTTCTTGGTCGCCAATCAAGAATGGCATGCCATATTTTTGCCATTGTTCAGAATTGTCACTCCAAGAAACATCGTATAAGAGATTGATATCAGAGACACCAACCCAACTAATGCCACAACGATACAAATCGGGGTTACGAATGAGACCCATCAAAGTCGCATAGCCACCATAGCTGGCACCAGCGATACATACGCGGTTAGGATCGGCATAGCCTTGATCGATTGCCCATTGACGCGCATCGTCAAGGTCGTCTTGCATTTTTAATCCCCATTGCTTCCAGCCAGATTGGAATAACTTCTTGCCGTAACCTTCACTGCCACGGAAATCTGGTTCGATCACTGCATAGCCGCGAGATGCTAACAGTTGAACTTGTGGGTTCCAACCCCATGAACCGCCACGTACATAGGGGCCACCATGAACCATCACAATTAAGGGTAAATTTTTGCCGTTGGAATTGCGTGGTAAGGTAATGTAGCTCGGTATCTCTAAGCCATCACGTGCCTTAATTCTGACAAAATTTTTGTAAGACATTTGACGTTCATCGATTTCTGGGCGGCTCATTCCTAACGGTGATAATTTTCCGCTAACCGTGTTGTAGATAAACGATAAGCCAGGGATCGTGTCGGAGAAAGAATTGATTTGTACGATTTCCCCACTATTGCGTGGAGTAGTAATGCGGTTGATGGTATTTGGCAGCAGAGCGTCTACCTTTTCCTGAATTTTCTGAATGTTCTCATCTAACCAAGTCGTACCTTGAGCATCGGTTTCATAGCGTACACCGATCAGTTTGTTTTTTGATTTGCTAAAAATCAGGCTTCCATTAAAGTCAAATCCGCTAAGTTCAACTAATGGGGTGGAAATAATGCGATTGTTTTCTAAGTCGTATTTGTAGACGGATTTCGTATCATTACCATTGTGTGAGACCACATAGAGACTTCCATCTGGACCGATGGTCAAAGGGGAGAAGCCATCTTCATTGACGTTATCAAATTCAGTTAGTGTGCGCCAGGTATCATTTTTAGGATCTTTGTAAAGAATCGCAGTTTGTTTTTCGATGCGACGGACGGCAATGCGAAGTTCTCCTTGATAGTCCATCAAGAAGCCACTGGTATTGAGAGGACTATTAATTCCTGTCATCACACCATCAACGGTATTGACGCGCATTAAAGTGGCAGATGGGTTCTTCCGCGTGCCACTTCCTTGAATCACGAAGATATCATTGGAGTCCGGCGTTCCAACGACGCTATAGAATTGGTAGCGAGCACCTAGTACACGAAATTTTGCACTACCTGTGCTGGTACGTTCGATGATTTCACGTTCATTTTTACCATCGATATCGATGGCGATCAGACCCGGTCCCATTCTTTGCTGGCCCGCAGCAAGTTGACGATCACCCATGCTATAAACGACGCGATGATTATTAACCCAAGAAACACTAGTGATGTCGAGATTTGAGTATCTCGCAATCACCTGTAATTTATTCGTCGCGGTGTCCATGATGGTCAGCGCTAAGCGCTGATCTGGTCCAGCCAAGAGGATGGCGACATGCTTGCCGTCGGGCGCTAAGCTCGCTCCGCCGAAATTATCTAGTTTAAAAAAACTTTCGATGGCTGGAACAGCTTTGGTTTCTGCTTGTGCAATCGAACTGTAGCAAAGGCAGGCTGCAATCAAGAGGTATTTCCAATTTGGTTTTTTCATATGAAGTTCCTGATTTTTTATTTGATGAATGCTTAAAAAAATCCCTTTTGAGAAAAATAAGCATTTATATTCATACGGTGTAAGCACAAACGCCCCGTTGCCGGGGCGTTTGATTGTGCTAATTAAGCCTTATTCAGGCTTAACTTTTACTGAGAGCAAACTTAGTTGAACTTATAGTTCGCGCTCAATGTGAAGTAACGACCACGGTTGTTATGTAAACCTGTGTTGTAGCCAGATGTCACATATGCTGGGTCATACGGTGCTTTGGAGTCGAAAATATTGGCGATGTTGATAGACAGGCCTAAATTTTTGAAACCAGTGTAGGTGTAACCCAAACCAACTGTTGTCCAATCTGGTACTTTGCAGCTTTCTTCGAATTCTTCAAAACGTGGGTTAGAAGTATTGCGATTTGGCACTGCATCTGTTGCCTTTCTTGTGCCGTAATGGCAGAACTCTGCTGGATAAATTGTTCCAGCATCGCGATTGCGCATTAAGGAAACACTGCCAACGTAAGCGATAGATCCAGAAACGCTATGTGGGCCTTGTGACCAATTGGTTGACAAACCACCTTTGAAACGTGGTGTGTCTGGACCGCTGCTCAAATTCCAGTCATACAAACCTGGGCGTTTGCCAGCTACATTGTTCTCGATGTCACCGAGAACTTGCGCGATCTTGTAAGAGATTTGGTAAGAACCGCGGAACGTGGAGGATAAATTACCCCAAGTACCTAAGTTATTACGCATACGCATTTCAAAATCGAGACCAGTAACTTCGGTCGCGCCTTGGTTAATCCATGGCAATTTTACTGACAGCAATGGACCTGTACCTGGAACTGGAACGCCATCTTTTGTTACCCAGTTAACTGGATTTGGATCACGTACGATGTTCTGTGGGAAGCGATCTTCATCTTTCAAGGCTTGGAATTCACTACCCAACATGACTTCGCCTTCTTTACGGATCTTGTACCAATCCACTAACACGTCAAAGTTACGTGTAGGTGAGAAAATCAAACCGAAAGAATAGCTTTTTGCTGTTTCTGGTTTCAGATCAGGATTGGCACCGCCAGTACCAGATGCGGATTTGGAGCAGTCAGCTGCTGTCGCATTTGGTTTTGGTGTTTGTTCATCATCTTCACAACGTTTTGGATCCCACAAACCACTCAAGAAGAACTGAGAGCCACCTGGTAAAACCTGAACCAATGCTGGTGCACGGAAGCCTTCTGCATAAGTTCCGCGGAAAGACAGACTACTGTTGACATTCCATTTGGCACCAACTTTAGGTACGAAGTTGACCTTGATACCTGGGTATTTATCAAAACGGCCTGCGAAATCCATTTCGAAGTTTTTCAGGAATGGTGTGCGCAATTCGATAAATGCAGAAGATACTTTACGGCTACCATCGATAACAGAGTTGGATAAGCCCAAGATATTGCCTGATGCTAAATCGGTATCTGGTGTCAAAACGATACGTTCTTCGCGGAACTCAACACCGGTTGCCAAGCCAATTGCACCACCACCCAATTTCCCGAATTCAGTCGTTGCTTTCGCATCCCACTGCATGATTTCTGCACTACCGTTGTTTTTAACATTCTTTGTCAAAGTTGGATCTTTGAACAGTTCTGCCATTGACGTGCCGGTATTGATCTTCTTTAAAGTTGGAATATAGAAGAAATTATCATACTCTTGCAAACGCTCTGAGCGATTCCACAAGACCGCAGTTTCCCAATCAAACCCATAATTGGAACCCTTCAAACCAGCTAATGCACGCGCATTTTCGTTCGTCGTGGTTTGTGTGCGCAATTTATCTTCCAAGCGTACAGATACCGAAGCACGTGCGGTTGGAAATGGATTGTCTGGGTGGCCAATCGGCAAGATGATCTGAAATGGATCAGCGATGCCTGTAGATTTGAAATTGGTTGTTTGTCCTGTGCCTAGAGTAGCACCAGCGCCAGTATATGGGCGCTCGGATTTGGTATAAGCAACTTCTGCAAATGCGCTGACGTTTTCGGTAATTTTTAAGCTACCTACACCCATCATGCTCAAGTCGGTTGCTTCACCTTGTGCTTCGCTATATAGGTCAGCGTTGTAGTTACAAACTGTACGACCAAACAAAATACTTGTTGGGGCGATAGCTTCACGTGCACCTAAAGTTAATTTTTGAGAGTCAGGGCAGCTCATATCTGTGATCAGATTGGTTGCCATTGTCGCTCGTGTCACACCGAAGTTGCGGCTACCTGGTGCTGTTTCTTTATAAATCCATGGATATTTAGAAACAGTGCTGGAATATGGAGACGCATAGCGACCATTCATAATCAAATATTTGTCATATTCGATATCGGTCACGTCAGCACGTGCGACGCGATCGCGCTTGGAGTAATCAACTGCGAAGAAGGCATTGTAGCCATTGCTTTCGAAGTCACCCATGCCAAAAGTCGCATTGGCGCGTTTACGGCCAAATTTGCCATCGTCGTTGGCTGCAATATTGACGCCGCCTTCTGCACCACGGAAGTTACGCTTTGTGATGAAGTTAATAACGCCGCCGATCGCGTCGGATCCGTATACAGCAGATGCGCCGTCTTTGAAAATTTCAACACGTTCAATCGCGCTCAAAGGAATACTGTTTAAGTCATACAGTGTTGAGTTGCCATTGTTTGGATCGGCATAAGCCGATGGTGTCATACGGCGACCGTTCAACAAGATCAAGGTTGAAGTAGAGCCCAAGCCGCGCAATGATGCCGTAGAAACACCTGCAGCAAAAGTGCCACCAGTTAAATCTTGATTAATATCAGAGCCCATTGATGGGACTTGCTTCATCAATTCAGCGATATTACCTGCACCACTCTCAGCAATTTCTTTCGCTGTGATTGTTTGAATTGGGGATGTGCCTTCTTTATCAACACGCTTGATGTTGGAGCCAGTAACCGTAATTTTTTGTACGACTGGCTCGCTAGCTGTTTGCTGCGCGAAGACAACTTGTGACGACGCTAAAGTTAGCGCCACAGCAATAACGCTGCGTTTTAAAGTGAATTGACTAGCCAAGATTTACTCCTCGATGTGTTTTATTGAGTTTCTACACGATTGTGGCGTGTTTGCTGTTCTTTCCGATCGATTTATTTTTACAGACAAGTATCTGAAAGAAGCATTTACGAATTCTACAAATTTAATGATATTAATAAGTAAATTGAATTACAAAAACAAAAATTTGCCCAAGTAATGCGAAATAAAGCTAAACATCATTTATGTAAATTCATAAACCGCTGAGAATTATCGCAACGATCTTAGTTTGAAGGGGTAATTTGTGGTCTCAAGACGACATCTTTGAAAACATTTCCAAGGTTTCTTTATTTTTTTTGATAAATAATATTTTTAATTTGATTATTTTTTTAATTAAAGATTGCATATGTCTATAATTTTGTAAAGAAATTTTTATTTTTTTTTGCATTTTAAGAAAGAGAAACTATTTTAAACTTTTATTAAAATAATTTGTCGATGGCAAAGATTGATAGGAAGGAAGAATCGGAAGGATAGAGAAAAGGTCTCGTCGTTAAGCGAAGTCATACTCAGACACAATCGTTAGGACTTATGCGGGATTGTGCTGATTCGGTATGAAGTTGAAGACAGCGCCGTTCTACGGCCAGGCGAAGGTTGTGATGTAAGCGTCAGTTTTGCGTAAGCTCGAATTGTGCTGAATCGATTTGCGAGGGATGAAAATCTTAGGAACTATCGAACAATCTCAGAAATGAGCAAAAATTTAAGTTCTTTCAATCACTTAACCATGATTAAGGGCGCCCCCTAATCAAACTAGATTTATAAAAGCCCACGAGCTTTGAAAGGTTTGTTAAAAATCACAAAAGCACAACAAGGTAATAATATTTATTGTAAATAAATTAAATTTATATCAAAATGTACTCGCACAGTACGTGCTTATACCAACTTTTAGGAGATAGAAAACATGAATGTAAAACTAAAGAAAATAGTTTTTTCCGCATCCATTTTAGGCGCACTTTTTTCGTCTATCGGCTATGTCTTCGCAGTACCAACTCATGCAGCATTCATAACATACTATAGTGACGCGTCCAAAACGACTCAAGTTGGTTCTCGCGTTATGCTTTGTAATGGAGCAAGATCGATGGTAGGAACAGAAAGTCCATTCGTGGAAATAGAGACTATTGAGTGCCCATGTAGTTTCCCACAAAAAAATCGGGATAATTGCTAGGGCCTGTATCCAATTATTTCACTAGCAAATAAATAGGGTAATCCCCCAGTTTTGCCGGGGGACTCCAAAAGTTTGACTGAGTGTCAGTTGAGGACATAGTGCTTCCCAATTGATGAAGAAATTAACTTTTGATAAGGTGCAGTTTTTGAGCACACGTTGCATCATTTCAGTGAACCAAAAATCATTTGCATCGTTATCTTCTCGGCTTTAGGCTATTTTGCTTTGCATCCGTCGCAGAGAATGGCTACTAGATTAACGGTTTTGACGTTACCAACATTCGTAACTTCTTGTCTTATGCTGATTGTCATTTGATGCGATTTGCTCACAACAAGTTAAATCCGGTGGTTATGGTGCGGAGTATGGCCGTTCTTTGGGCGGTGTTATCAGCTTGGCGACGAAACGCGGAACAAATAAATGGAAATCTGGTGTATCAGTTATTTGGGCACCGGATGCACTACGCAGCGATGGTAAAGATGTTGCATCACGTGATCCGGAAGCACCAGGTTATGTTGTATTCAGCAGTGCGCGTAAAGATTCCGCTTTGGAATATAACGCGTATAGCGGTGGTCCAATCATCAAAGATACTTTGTTCTTCTTCGGCGCTTTGACTGGTAATCGCGACGAAACCGATACATTTGGTCGTAATAGCAGCACTAACTTTAAAGCAGGTAAACCAAATGGCATTATCAAGATTGACTTCACGCCAAATGAATCACACCGTTTAGAGTTTACTGGTATCTCGAATAAGAAAGAAACAGAGATTATTGACTATATTCGTCCAGTCGGTGCCACAAATTATCAAACGAGCCATTCCGGTGCTGCAGGTAAGAGTATTCAAACTTCCGGTGGTGATGTTTTGATTGGTAAGTACACAGGCTACGTGACAGATAACTTGACTGTGTCTGCTTTGGTAGGTAGTGTTAATGACAAAGTAACCAAGACTACTGGCGCTCGCATGGCCAATTTGGATTGTCCAGTGGTATTGGATGAAGGTTTGAACGAGGTTGGGTGCTAGGCAAAACCATTCCCTGGGCCATCTATTCGTGACATCAACGCACTTGATGATGAAGACAAACGCCGTGCATTCCGTTTCGATATTGATTATTCAATTGGCGATCATGTAATTCGTGCTGGTATTGATAATCAAAAATTTACTTCGGTTGCTGCTGGTGCCTCCACATATTCTGGTGGTATGTACTGGCGTTATGTTACTAGCACGAACGGCACAGTAAATGGTGTTGCGAATGCTGTTGCCCCAGGCAAGAGCTATGTGCGTCGCCGTTTGATATTGAGTACTTCAGGTGCATTCGAGGTTGAAAATAACGCTATGTACATTGAAGATACATGGAAAGTTAATAAGAACTTGATGGCTTACGGTGGTTTGCGTTCAGAATCGTTCGATAACCGTAACGGTGACGGCGTTAGTTTTGTAAAAAAAGATAATTTGCTCGCACCGCGTTTAGGTTTCTCTTTGAATGCGAAGGGCGATGGATCATTGAAGATCTACGGTAACTTGGGTCGTTATTACATCCCTGTTGCGTCAAATACCAACATTCGTATGACTCGCGGCGAGCTGTTTGAACATCGCTTCTACAGTTTTGCGAGCAAAGATCCTCGCACACAGGCTCCAGTGGGTTTAGGTCCAGAAATTGGCTCCGCTCAAATTATTGGCGACGGAAAATTAGCAAATCCAGCAACAATCGCTGACAGGAAATTGAGTCCTATGAATCAAGACGAATTGATTTTGGGCTTCCAACAAGCGTTGACCAAAGACTGGACCTTTGGTATGAAGGGTATCAGTCGCCGTATCAATAGCGGTATGGACGATTATTGCTCACATATCGGTTTCGAAAACTGGGCAAAAGACAAGGGTTACGCGAATTTTGATTCCAGCACGATGGCGCAATGTATCTTGTTGAACTCAAGTAAAGACGTTACTTTGATGATTGATGTCAACAATGACGGCAAACTGGTTGAATCAACAATGCCAGCGAAGTACCTCGGTTTATCTAAGTATACACGTACACATAATGCTTTGGAATTTACTTTGGAGCGTCCATTTGATGGTAAGTGGGGTGTACAAGGTTCTTACACTTTGGCAAAAACTCGTGGTTCAGCTGAAGGCTATGTGAACTCTGTTATTAACCAAGAAGATGCAGGTGTTTCTCAAGACTTCGACTTTGGTTCTTTGACAGATGGCTCCAATGGCTACTTGTCTAATGATCGTCGCCATACTATTAAAGTGTTTGGTAACTACATGATCAACGACCAACTCCGTTTGGGTATGAATGCAGTTGCAAGCTCTGGTCGTCCATATAGCTGTATCGGTTTTGTACCAGCTTCTCGTCTAGATTTCTCTGACGCAGTTGGCTACACAACAGCATCTTCTTACTACTGCTTGAATGAAAAAGGTCAGTCAGTATTGGTGCCACGTGGTACTGCTGGTCGTACACCATGGTCCGCAAGAGTTGATATGCAATTGTCTTACATGCCTAAAGTTGGTGATGGTAAGTTAACATTGTCTATGGATATCTTCAACTTGTTGAACAGCCAACAAGTGCAAGAGGTTGTAGAGCGTCGTGACTATAGCCGTGATACGGTAGATCAAGGTAAGCGTAATCCAGATTACGGTCTGCCTTCTTCATTCCAACCACCACGTTCGGTACGCTTCACTGCACGTTACGAGTTCTAATAGGTTGATTCTTATCTTATAAGTTAAGATTCACTTGTTTTAATTGGTGAAAAAATGCCCGATGATTATTTCATCGGGCATTTTTATTTTTGGATCTTGATTTTTATTTCATTAATTTGATTGCTGCGCATGAGCGTTTGCATCTCGATATTTCATATAGTAATGATGGCCATATTTACGAGACAATGTCAGTGCTGTTCTACCGACCTTTGAAATAGCGATGTCTGACTCGCTTTGTGGTTGGGTCACCGCAATACCAGTTCTAATTGAAAGATGGTTTCTGCCTTATGCGGTACGTAAGTTTGAACTTATATTGAACTGTTGAATCCCTCTAGGCTTTGACTTTCATGATTCAGTTGCCTGATAAAAAGCTAGCAAGTAAATGCCAAATATTGGATTCTTATATCAAAATGTGCCGATTCGGATCATATAATCGACGATAGAATCTAAAAAGTAGTCTTTGTAGAGGTTCATCTAGATCTTCTGGTTTGGGCTGTGCAGGGTGAGTATCGAGATTTCTTAGCAGAACCACATCTCATAGAGTAAATAGTAGGGTGAATAGTTGTGATTCATGTCGTATATTAACTTGCCTATTGTATTTGAAGGCTCGACCTATTTTCTAACTTGAATTAGCTTCCATATTTTCAAATACATCAATTTGGAATTTTCCAAAAGAAAAGCCCCGACAAGTCGGGGCTTTTTCTGCCAACACTAAATCAAACTACAAGATTAGAACTTGTGGTTGTATTCAGCTGTGAAACGTACAGAACGTGGGTTTGTGTAGCTAATTGGACGTTCGTACTGGCTGCTCATACGTGTACCACTATTGTATGCTTCAATCACGTTTTGCAATGTTTGAGTATTTGTAATGTTAAATACATCCATCTTGAACGCCATACCATTCAAGAATGTTGGTTTGTAAGTTACATTCAAATCTAAACGTTTGTCAAATGGCAAATTACCGATTTTGCCACGTGGTACCAATTGATTCTGCGCACTAGTTTCACCGAAGCAGAAGAATGCTTGGTTGTTGTAGTTTGGAGAATCGCCTGGATTAGGATCACCACCTAAGCAAGAACGTGGACGACCAGAGGCCAACAATAAGTTACCACCAACAGACCATTCGTTATTCAACTGATAGAAGCCGAATGCTTTGATTTGATGTGTACGGTCATTTGGCAACAAGCCCATTGCACCGCGCATAATCTCTGGGTAATCCCAAGTCGCTGTTACAGAAACGTCAGCTTGACCGTTGTCTGAACGTACTTGACCTTCAGTATTACCATAGCTACGTGACCAAGTGTAGTTCACTTTACCATACCAACCATTGCGGAATGGATGTTCTAAGAACAGATCCAATGCAGTGTAAGTACGTTTCGCTTTTTCAAATCCCAAATCTGCTGCACTTAAAGCGATTTCTTTGTAATTACCCTTACCATCGATATCGAATACGAAAGTATTTGCAATACCTGGGTTGAATAAGTAGCAGTCATGACCAAAAGTTGGATTGGTAATCGTTGTGTTCGTACGTTTTGCCCAAGCTTCAAATGGACGAGCATCGCACAAATCGTCGATAGTCGATTTCAAAGTACGGTAGGTCGCACGTGCACCAGAATTCCATTCAGGAGCCAATTGCTTTTCGAAGCCGAAAGTGATTTCGTCTTGGAAAGTTGGTTTCATGTCTTTTACAGCAAATGATCTAGCATCTTTTGGTTGGCCAAACTCATTGTTTGGAGACAATGGGTTTGTCAACTGTTTCAAGCCTTGCGGTTGACCATTTGCATCAGTGCCAGTGTAAGTGAAGTATTGCGTTGTATTAGACGTTGCACCTGCAGCACGCAAACCGATGTTGGTTGGAATTGGTACAGAGTAACGACCAGCAGTACCGAACACTTTCAATGACGCATCGCCATTAACGTCCCAAGACACAGCTACGCGAGGATTAATTTCACCTGGTTGATCCAAGAATTTTTGCATCAATTTATTCTTGTTCAAGAAGGATTCATAACGAATACCGCCAACAACCATCAAGTTTTTAGTTACTTGATACTTGTCTTCGATGTACAGCGCTGTCTGTTCACCATGTGATTCTGTTACGTCGGAGAAGTATGTTTTTGCAACGTAATAACCTTGCGCACCATAACCGCCACCAGAGGCAGTTGGAGGAACTGAGCCACCAGAGACTGGAATGGCCTTGTTTGGATCGTCAGTTTTAAAATAGGTCCATGTGCCGCCACCTGGTGTAGTAGAGCCGCCCAGTGAGTCAACTTTGGATTTATCGTAACCTGCGCGAATAGTGTGACTATTCAGCTTGTACTCTAAGTCGAGGCGAAGAGATTTAACAAGATCTTGGCTGCCAGCACCTGGTACATTTGCGGAAAATGATTGTGGATTTGTATAAGTCAAGCCAGGAACGCGGTTTGCTGGATCAGCAACAACACCCATTGCTGTTGGATTGTAGCCAACTAAGGTTGTTTCATGCTTCGATTTTGCTTGTGCGTAAGCCGCTGTGAAAGTCAAATCTTGTGTAATTTCACCAACATATTTCAAACCATTTAACTGATTACCGTTGTCGTTGATATTACGATTTGTTTGTGAGGAAGTTACACCACCAACACGCTTTCCAGTAGCGTAGTCATAGCCAGAGCGATCAATCTTAACGACTGGAGAGTCACCAATAGACATGAATTCTAAGCGGTGTTCGTCTGCAATATTCCAGTCAAACTTTGCTAAATAACGATTAACTGTAGTTTTTGTATCATTCCAACCATTTACTGCGTTGGATGTAGACGTACGCAAACCATTCACGAAGCCTTGATCTGTTTTAGTTTGCTCAGCAGAAACAAACATAAACAACTTGTCTTGAATGATCGGACCACTTACATAGCCACCGAACAATTTAGAGTCAGCAGTATTTTGGTTGCGGCGCAAATATAAAGTACCATCAGTCGCAGCATTGTATGTACGACCTGTTTTTGGATAGTAGATATCTTTTGGATCAGAACGCAATGAATCTGGTGTCCAAGCCATTGTCGCGCCAGCTTCCCAGCGATTTTTACCGGACTTAGTGATCACGTTGACCACACCACCGATAGAGCGACCAAATTCGGAGCCGAAGCCACCAGTCAGAACTTGCGCTTCAGCAATCGCGCCAAATGGCAATTGAGATGCACCGAAACCTGTTAATGGATTAGTGACTGGGAAACCATTGATGTAGTAGGAGTTTTCTGTAACTGCACCACCACCAAAAGATGCGCCGTTACCTGCAAAACGTGTATCGCCACGAGTTGTGTTCGGTGCTAACTGAACGATCGCTTCAACGCTCTTCGCCACCGGCAAGTTCTCTAATTGACGTGCAGTGAAGTTTGCGCCGTTATTTGTTGAGGAGATGTCAATCGGCTTACGTGCGCCTGAAACTTGAACAACTTGGATAGAACCAGCTGCCGCAGCGAATACAGCCTCTGAACCTTGACCCAAAGAAACATCAACAGTTGTGCTTTGCTCAACTTTGCCGCCGTTCATCAGATCCACTTTGTAAGTGCCGATTGGCAACGCAGTAATTTGGAAGCGACCGGTTGAGTCAGCTGTTGCGGAGCGACGAACACCGTTGTCAGAGTTCAAGACTTGAACTGTAGTACCTGGTTTCGCTTTACCGAAAATAGAACCTGCAGCATTGGATTGCGCCATAACTTCAGTTGGAACGGTAACGGCAACAAAACCGAAACCAAAGGCAACTGTTAATGCATGTGCAACCAAGGTTTTCTTGAATACAGAATTATTCTTGGACATGTAATTTCCTAAGTTAAAAAATAAAACATAAATTTACAAGTTGGTCACTTATAAATTTAAGACCAACCCTGCTAGCGGGTACTAGTAGGGACTCCCCCTCCTACTAATGGATACAATCGCATTAATACTTTGTGCTTGTGAATTAAAAAAAATACTCACAAAAACAACCGCTATGTATGGAAACACTTTGCCCTGTAAAGTGTCAATCTTTCGCTATAAAATGCGTGATAAATACAACAAATTTGCGACAGAAATCAGGGTAATAAATTGCAAAAAAATATTTTTAATTAATTTAAGTGAAAATTTACAAGTCGAGCTAGATATTAGTCATTTAATTAACTTTCTGATTTCATTTCAAGTTCTCCCGAATCGATTTGGTTAAACGTAGACATATCAGTGGAGCCCATAATTTTGCTTGTAACGGTTCCTGATACGATAGATCCACTCACGTTCAGTGCGGTTCTTCCCATATCGATTAATGGCTCAATTGAAATCAACAACCCCGCTAGCGCGACAGGTAAATCAAGTGATGAGAGCACGATTAACGCCGCAAAAGTTGCACCGCCACCTACGCCTGCAATACCTACCGAGCTAATTGCGATAATGCCGACTAAGGATGCAATAAAAGAAAATGACATTGGGTCGATGCCAACGGTCGGTGCAATCATGAATGCCAGCATGGCTGGATAAATGCCAGCACAGCCGTTTTGTCCTATTGTGGAGCCAAATGAGGCTGCAAAATTGGCGATCCCTTCAGGTGTTCCTAGACGTTGGTGCTGAATTTGTACGCTCATAGGAATGGCGCCTGCACTAGTGCGTGATGTGAAAGCGAACACAAGGACAGGGAAAATTTTCTGTAGATAGCGTTTTGGGTTGAGTCCGCATGCAGCAACAATTGCAAGATGAACGCCAAACATGATGATGATGGCGCTGTATGAGGCCAGTACAAAATTAATTAAATTAAAGATATCATTTTTGTTCGATTTTGCGACTACTTGCGTCATTAATGCGAATACGCCGTAAGGAGTTAAACGTAAAATGATAGTGACAAGACGCATCACGATGGCTTGTGCAACTTCGATAAAGTGACTGAATGATTTGAATGCTTCAGCTTTTTTCTCCGCAATGCCGGTTGCTGCAATTCCAATCAAAATGGCAAAAATGACCACCGCAATGGTGGATGTCTTGCGTGCACCTGTCATATCAAGAAACGGATTTTCAGGGATAAAGCTGAGTAGCATGCTCGGCAAGGTAATCGCCTTTGCGCTAGCTAAGGTGCCTTCTAGATATTGGCCGCGGGCAAATTCAGCAGAGCTGTAATTCAAACCTAAAGTCGTTAATCCAAACACTTTTGCCATCAATAAGCCAATTAATGCAGCGATGATGGTTGTCCCAATTAAAGTGCCGATCGTTAAGCTGCTGATTTTTCCTAGCGAGCTCACATCTTTCAATTTGAGGATAGCACTGATGATAGAAACCAATATGAGTGGTATCACTACCATTTGTAAGAGCTTGACGTATCCTGTGCCAACGACGTCAAGGTAGGCATGAGTATCTTTTAAGGTGCTCGATTCAAGGCCATAGATAAACTGAAATATTGCGCCAAGCAACACACCCAATCCCAAACCGACAAACACACGTTTTGTGAACGATACATGTTTGTTCTGTAGCCAATAAAGAAGTCCGCAAATACCTGCAGCAACACTGATATTGAGAATGAGTTGGAAAGTGTGAGAATTCATTGCTTTGCTTTTTTAGTTATCGAGGATTGGGCATTCTAGCCCATATCTTTATTAAATTGATACGTAGAAAAAATTCTTTGCTTATGGATTTTTTGTTGAAACAACCGTCATCCCAATCCTAGTAAGAATAGGTGGTTGGCCTGCGCAGATTTGATTTGCGCTGTAAACAATACCTGAGAGCTATTATGCTTAAGTGCTGCTACTTTCTCGCTTTTGGCAAAACGTCAAAATATTCTGAAAGGCTGCGTAAAAATAGGATTCGTAACTATCCTGTTCGACATAACCTAAATGTGGCGTGAGCAAAACATTTTCCTTTCCTCTCAGGCCATATTCTTGTGATAGCGGTTCGCTTTCAAATACATCGAGTGCAGCAAAGCCGGGGCGGCCAAGATTTAATGCTATTTCGAGTGCGTTCGGCGCTATCAGTTCAGCGCGGCTGGTATTGACGAATAGTGCATCCGTTTTCATGCTGCTTAGGTCATCTTGACGAACAAAGTGGCGGGTTTCTTCGTTCAGGCGTAAGTGCAAGGAAATGATGTCGCATGTACGAAAGAAATCTGCTTTCGATTCACTAGCCCCAAATCCATCTTTGATTGCTTGCTTACGGCTATCGATACTTCCCCAAATTTCCACTTTCATTTGAAATACTTTGGCATATTGGGCGACTAACTTACCAATTCTCCCATAGCCCCAAATACCGATTTTTTTACCGCGCAGCACACGCCCAAGTTGATTTTGTGCTGGATGTAATGATGAAGTTTGCCATAAACCTTCTTGTAAATATGTAGTGTACTGCGGGATTTTTCTTGATGAAGCTAGAATTAATGCCCAAGTTAATTCGGCTGGAGCATAGGGGTCGCCAACACCTTCCATCACGGTTATATTGAAGTCTTTGCAAGCGTCGAGATCAATGTGACCCGACACCTTGCCCGTTTGAGAAATCAGCTTTAGTTTTGGCAACTTACTTAGCAGTGCACGGCTCAAGCTGGTTCGTTCACGATTTAATACCAGTGCATCGAATTGATTGAGACGAATAGCGAGTTGACCGACACCGACCGCCTTATTGTTAAACACTTTCACATCGTGTTCGTTGAGCATAGAGAAGCATTTAAGATGCCGAACGACGTCTTGATAATCATCTAAGATGGCGATTTTCATGGGAATAGCTTGTCTTGTAGGTAAGTATATTTTCAAAAATGATTTCTTTTTGATACTGTTTGTGACGTAAAACTCAGCAGATTGTCGTATGTCGGTGTAGAATACGTTGCACGTAGCTTTTTGAATCTTCCGTACCGTGCAGTCTACCGGGCGAAAGCTTGGATCTCAGACCATAGTTGTTACCTCGTCTGCCTTCCTGATTCCGACAAAAAATGCCGCTATCGTGCCAGTAGTGTGGATGAACAATTATAACCAGAATAATACCACTTGCCTTATCTACTCGCCTTCTAGCCGTTCTTGCCGTGCCGCTACACCGATTTTTTTATTGAAATGGCATTGGAGTATTTATTATGAATCAACCTAGCATGCAAGGTGTGACGGCAATCAATGTGCCAGCACACGTCAAGCACCAAAAACTCATTAACTGGGTTACTGAAATGGTCGCGTTGACCAAGCCAGCAAACGTTTATTGGTGCGACGGTACACAGGAAGAATATGATCGCCTGTGCGCGCAAATGGTGGCCGCTGGCACCATGAAAAAATTGAACGAAGCAAAGCGTCCAAACAGCTACCTCGCTTGTTCTGATCCTTCCGACGTAGCACGTGTTGAAGATCGTACTTATATCTGTTCCGAAAAACAAGAAGATGCAGGGCCAACTAATAACTGGATGGCACCAGCGGAAATGCGCGCGACATTAAATCCATTATTTGACGGATGCATGCAAGGTCGTACGATGTATGTAGTGCCATTCTCGATGGGGCCACTTGGTTCACCAATCGCGCATATCGGTGTTGAGTTATCGGATTCGCCGTATGTTGCCGTGAATATGCGCATCATGACGCGTATGGGTAAAGCGGTTTATGACGTATTGGGTACAGACGGTGATTTCGTCCCTTGCGTACATACTGTAGGTGCACCATTGGCAGCGGGTCAAAAAGATGTAGCTTGGCCATGCAATAGCACGAAGTACATCGTCCATTATCCAGAAACACGTGAAATCTGGTCGTTTGGTTCGGGCTACGGTGGTAATGCATTGTTGGGCAAAAAATGCTTCGCATTGCGTATTGCTTCCACCATGGGACGCGATCAAGGTTGGTTGGCTGAACATATGTTGATTTTGGGTGTGGAATCTCCAGAAGGTAAAAAACATTATGTCGCGGCAGCATTCCCGTCCGCTTGTGGCAAGACGAATTTTGCGATGTTGATTCCAGCAATTAAAGGCTGGAAAGTGACAACGATTGGCGACGATATCGCTTGGATTAAGCCGGGTGCCGATGGTCGTTTGTATGCGATTAATCCAGAAGCCGGTTATTTCGGTGTCGCTCCAGGCACGAATACCGCGACTAACTCGAATTGCATGTCGTCTTTGACTGCGAACACCATTTTCACCAACGTTGCTTTGACCGATGATGGCGATGTGTGGTGGGAAGGTATGACGAAAGAAGCACCAGCGCACGTGATCGACTGGCAAGGTAAAGATTGGTCTCCAGAAATCGCGAAAGAAACTGGTCGTAAAGCAGCGCATCCAAATGCGCGTTTTACGGTGGCGGCAACGCAAAATCCAGTGCTCGACCCAGCATGGGATGATCCAGCTGGTGTACCAATTTCAGCTTTCATCTTCGGTGGTCGTCGCTCGACCACGGTGCCATTGGTAACAGAAGCGCGCAATTGGGTCGAAGGCGTGTACATGGCTGCAACTATGGGTTCTGAAACTACGGCAGCAGCAGTTGGTCAACAAGGCGTGGTGCGTCGTGATCCGTTCGCAATGTTGCCGTTCATGGGCTACAACATGAGCGACTATTTCCAGCATTGGTTGAATATGGGCGAGAAGATTACAGCGCTCGGTGGCAAACAACCAAACATTTACTGCGTGAACTGGTTCCGTACTGATGCCAATGGCAAGTTTGTATGGCCAGGTTTTGGCGACAATATGCGTGTGTTGAAGTGGATGTTAGAACGTATCGATGGTTCGACCAGCGGCACAGAAAATATCTTTGGTATCAGCCCAAAATATGAAGATCTGACATGGGATGGCTTGAACTTCACGTCTGAACAATTTGAACTCATCACTTCTATTGATAAAGACGCATGGAAAGCCGAGTTGGATTTACACACCGAATTGTTTGATAAGCTGAAATACCGTTTGCCTGCAGCTTTGGAAGCGACCAAAGCGACATTGGCGAGTCGCTTAGCGTAATCAATTTTTCGTCTTAGGAAAAAGCGCGCTTCGGGGTAACCTGAAGTGCGCTTTTTTGTGCATTGCAAAATTTTGCTTAAATCTGGGATAATCTTTCACTCCATTGCATAAGCGGAAAGGCTGCCGATGAATTTTCTGACCTTAGATTTAAATCTATTGCGTGTATTTGATACTGTGATGGTCGAGCAAAATCTAACGCGCGCTGCAGACAAATTGGCGATGACGCAGCCCGCGGTGTCGAATGCGATTAAGCGGCTACGTTATTCGCTTAATGACGAGTTATTAATTCGTACTGCGTATGGCGTGAAGCCGACGCCCCGTGCTGAAATATTATGGCCGTCGATTCGTGAAGCGCTATCAACCTTAGAAGCAGCGATTGCACCTAGTAGTTTTGATCCTTCTAAAGCCGTGGCGACTTTTCGAATGGCGATGGCCGATTCCACCGCCGCCTTGTGGATGCCGACCTTGATCACCGCATTTGAGCGCGAAGCACCGCATATGAATGCGCGTATGGTGCCGCTCACGACGCGTGAACCGCGGCCTTTGCTCACACAGGGTGATATTGATATTGCAGTTGGTTTCTTCCCAGGTGTGGTAGCACAATTGTCTGGTGGACAGGGCGCGGCACGTAGTCCGATTCGCCATGAACGTCTGTATTCCGGTCATTACGTTTGTGTGATGAGTAAGAATCATCCACTCGCCAATCAAGAATTAACGCTTGACGCTTATTGTGCCGCGAATCATTGCCTCGTCAGTTTTTCTGGTCGAGCGCATGGTTTGATTGATGATGAACTAATGAAAATGGGACGCGAACGGCGCATTTTGTTGACGGTGAACCAGTTCTTTACTGGCGGTAAGGTTGTGGCGAATTCGGATCTATTAACGGTCTTGCCTTTCCACTTCATTGCTTCGACAGGAATGAGCGATGCCTTGGTATGGAAAGAGTTACCCTTTGAAACGCCTGATGTGCATGTCGATATGTTGTGGCATGAACGCGATGCGCGCAATCCAGCGCATAAATGGTTGCGTGATCACTTCGTGAATATGACGCATGAAATGTTTGCGCCACTTGCTGAGATGAAAAAATCCGGCAATCCGAATTTGAATTAATCAGGTGAAATACACATTATGTTTACAGGAATTGTACAAGGCGTCGCCAATATTAAGAAAATCCAAGATCAAACCGGCTTGCGGACGATACAACTCGCCTTTCCAGCTGGGTTTGATTACGATTTACAAATCGGCGCCAGTGTGGCGACTGATGGGGTTTGCTTAACTGTGACCAAGCTATTTGAAGATGCTGCTGAGTTTGACATCATGCAGCAAACTCTAGCGATCACAACACTTGGTAGTTATGCAGAGAACGCACAAGTCAATGTAGAGCGTGCCGCCAAAGACGGTGCTGAAATCGGTGGTCACCCTTTATCGGGGCATGTTGATTTTGTCGCTCAACTTGCGCAAATTCGTCAATTAGAGAATAACTATGTGATGCGCATCGCTGTGCCCAAAGAATGGATGCGCTACATTTTTGCGAAAGGCTATATTGCCATCAATGGCGCGAGTTTAACGATTGCCGAAGTTGATCGTGACGCGAATTGGTTTGAGGTGTGGTTGATTCCTGAGACCTTGCGCATGACGGTATTTGGACAGAAAAAGGTCGGTGATTCACTGAATATTGAAATCGAAAGACAGACTCAGGTGGTGGTCGATACCGTGCGCAATATGCTGCAAGAAACTTTGGGTCCGTTGATGCCGGCATTGGAAACATTGTTAGCGCAACAAGGAAAATCGACACAAGATTTACTTAGCAAGTGAGTGTTTTGCTTAGCGCGTCTTTGCCCAATAGACACAACGACGCGCGCCATTTTGCAGATGTTCTGTACGCTCGATGATAAAGCTATCGCCTAAGGTTTGTTGAAAAACACTTAGCTCAGATCGACAAAATTGCTGACATTCTTTCGCTGCCGCGCAGATGGGACAATGATTTTCTATCAGTAAAAAACCCTCGTCTTCATGTGGCAAAATTTCTGCCATATAACCTTCTCGACTACGTATTTCTGCCAACACTTGTAGTTTGCCTTTGAGGGTTTTTAGTTTACTAGTTGCTTGCGTATAGTTTTGTAGCGATTCTGATTCGCGTGCAGTGATGACTTGATCTAGTCCTTTGTCGCCGAACAATTGACGTATTTGCTGCAGCATTTGTACTGTGAGTTCGCTATGTCGATCGGGAAAGCGAGCGTGTCCGGTTTCATTTAGTTGCCAGCGTCGACATGGACGACCTTGTTTCTCCGCACTGTCTTCAAAACTGACTAAGCCTTTTTCATACCAACTCTCTAAATGTTTACGCGCGCCCATAGAACTGAGTTCGAGTTGATCTGCGAGCTCTTGTGCGGTTTGTGCACCACGTGTTTTCAGCAAAAACAAAATACGCTCTGCGGTATTCATACAGCTTCCAATTCTCTTTGATCGAGCTCTGCTAATTCTTTTTGCCAATGACCGATGCGCCACGCTGCCCATGCGCTCAGTGCCGCACCCAAGATCAAAATTAGTCGAGTATCAATTAGCGTTAGTACCGAACCGATAATCGCCATGATGATATTGGCGAGACAGAAGGTCGTCGAAATTAATCCCATCACTGCGCCTTGTCCGTGGTGGCCAAATCGTTCGGCGCACCAACTCGGTAAGAGTGCATTATAAAACGCATTTGGAAATCCAAATAAGATGATCGCAGCTAAACCTAACCAAGTATTGCCGAAGCCAACAACCGCAATAGCGGCTGCTGCCACATAGGCGTGAAATCGGACGCGTTCCAATGGCATTATTTCGCTTGAGCGTCCTGCTACCAATGAGGAGAGCGTCATCACTGCACACAAGGCTGCTGTCATCCACGCGATTCCTTTGGAGTGATAGCCACCAAATTCGACTAACCATAGTGGGTAAAATTCATAAAATGCCGTGACGCCACAGGTGTAGGCTAGCTGAATATAAAATAATTGGCGCAAGCTAGGTGTGCGTAGAAGCTGAAATGCATGTTTGTTGCGGGCGACCTGCAACCACGAAGTTGTATGTGTCGATGGTAATTCGCGCGGGAGCGTAACCGCAATTAAAACAGCAGCGCCTAGCAAGGCAATCACGGCTATCCAAAATGGTACGGTGATGCCCCAGCCTAATGTGAGTCCAGCCAACAAAGGACCAGCTAACCAACCAGAATAGTTTGCACCATTTAGCCATGACAAAGCTTGTACTCGCAGCTTGCCTTCTAAGCGATCTGCGAGCATGGCGCGTGCTACCGGCATATTGCCTTCTAATAGGCCGGTGATAAAGCGCGCTAAGATGAATAAAGGATAGGATTGCAGCACTAGTGCCCATGCGGTAATCGCATGACCAAGTGCGGCACCTGTTGCGCTGGCTAATAAAATTGGGCGACGACCAAAACGATCTGACAATGGACCGAGTAAGGTTGAACCGATTAATAAACCCAAAGGGTTAATACTCAAAGCAATTCCAAACAACAGCTTTGGTGGTAATCCTAAAAAGTGGTTGAAATCATTCGCAGCATTGGCCGCAAAGAGTGGCGGCAAAATTGGATACGGTAATGCTGCACCCACAGTTGAGAGTAGCGTGAGTAGACAAGCCGCGGCGATAAGTAAGGGTGTTTTCATACGACATCAATCAGGGTGAATGTCGCAAGCATAGTTGAAATACATTATTAAGTAAACTAAAAAGTTTATTTAATAATGTGCTTCCATTTCTGCATTAATCTTTGTTCTTAAAATGTCGGGCGACCCAAGCAGCAATCGCTGTAATCAAACTGATCAAGGCAACAACTATCCAAAAACCATTTTCATCTTGTGCCCACGGAATTCCGCCGACATTCATGCCCATTAAGCCAGCAGTGATATTGATCGGAAGTGCGAGCACCGTCACAATCGTCAGTACAAATAGTGAGCGATTATTTTGCTCACCAACATGGGCAGCAATTTCTTCTTGTAGTAATTTGATGCGTTCTTGTAGCGATGCCATATCGCTTAAAACGACGGAGAATTCTTCCGTCGATTGGCGCAGTTCATGCACATCGTTATCTGCCATCCATGCAGGTGGTTTTTGTAGCAGTCGAAACAGTGCAGCAGGTTCGGGAGCGAGTAATCTCTGTAGTCGAACTAATAGACGACGCAGCTCACCGAGATTCGCGCGTTTACGACTTAATCGTTCCGCTAACAAATGGTCTTCAACTTCATCGATTTTGGTGGTCGCATCTCTGACGATACCTGTCAGTACATCAGCTTGATCGCGTAATAAGTGCGTGAGCAACTCCATAGGTGAATGGAAGATTTCTCCAGCATTAACGGCGTTGCGTAAGTGATCAACTGATTTCAGTGGCTTGCGACGGGTGCTAATCATCATATTGCGACTGACATTGAGCCATAGTGTCGCAATTTCTGAAGGATCAAAACTAAAGTCATGCAGTACGTCGTTGACAATGGCAATTAGATGTTGATCGGCATGCTCAATCCGTGTTGAGCGTGAGCCTTGATGTAGACTTTCATAGAACTCTTCGGGCGATTGGCTGTGCTCGCGCAGCCATTTCTCAGTGGATGCATTTGCCAGATTGAAATGTAGCCAGATGAAATGGGTCGGCGCTAAGCTTTGTGCTTGATCTAAATACTGCAATACCTCATCGCCTCGCAAGGCTTTGCCAGCTTCTTGTCCAGTAAAAAGATAAGCACAAATTAAGCCCGATTGATCGGAGCCATAGTGTAAGCGTTCTTTATTCATAGCCATTCCAAACTCTGTTCTAGCCGGTAATTGTAAAGGCTTTGAGTGATGGCAATATGACAGTTCTTGCGAAGTGGTGAAAATGTCTTCGCAAGAACGATGAGGATCTGCAATGCTGATTAAGACTGAAACACTTGCCCAGCTTTAAGCGGAAAGCCTTGTAAGAAATCTTGGACTGCTAAGCGTTTGCCTCCCGGCTTTTGCAGTTCAAGCACACGCAAAACAGATTTTCCACCTTCACAAGAAATGAATATTCCTTGCTGACCAGACGCATCGATGATGCTCCCGCTCGGTAATTGACTGTCGCCCTTGGCAACTTCGGCGCGCCAAAACTTGATGATCGTACCATCGATATTGGCGTGGGCCGCTGGGAAGGGATTAAATGCGCGGATCTTTCTGTCGATCTCAGTTGCGCTCGCATCAAAATTGATCGCAGCTTCTTCTTTGCTAATTTTGGCGGCGTAACAAACACCATCTTCTGGCTGTGTTGTCGCTTGCATCGGCGCGACTGTTAGTTGACCTAAAGTCTCAACAATCATCTCACCGCCCAATGTCGCCAATTGGTCATGCAAACTCGCCGTCGTATCGGTGGCTGTAATTGGGATTGCACGACGCATCAGCATAGGGCCAGTATCTAGGCCTTCTTCCATTTGCATAATGGTGATACCTGTTTCTGCATCGCCGGCTTCAATTGCACGATGGATTGGAGCTGCGCCGCGCCAACGTGGCAATAAAGAACCGTGGATATTGATACAGCCCAAACGAGGAATGCTTAGACAGGATTGTGGCAAAATTAAACCGTAGGCCGCCACTACCATGACATCATGTGGCGTATTGCGTAGCAATTCATGCGCCTCTTGTGCGACCTCTGGGTACTTACCATCTAAGCGCAGCGAGATTGGCTGCGCGACTGGAATTTGATGGGCGAGCGCCAACTGTTTGACGGCGGAAGCCTGTAGCTGCATGCCACGCCCTGCTGGGCGATCAGGTTGAGTCAGCACCAAAGTAACTTCATATCCAGCATCGATAATCGCTTTTAAAGCGACAGCTGCAAACTCTGGCGTGCCGGCAAAAATCACTTTCATCGACGGTTCGCCTTTTTGCTCATCTCACGTTCTTCTTTGATCATTTTTGTTTTGATCCGATTGCGTTTGAGTGGCGACAGGTATTCGACAAAAACTTTGCCTTTCAAGTGATCCATTTCATGTTGAATGCATACGGCCAACAAACCATCCGCGTGCAGTTCGAAAGCTTTGCCATCAAGATCAAGTGCGCGTACTTTGACTTCTGCTGGACGTTCAACACCATCATAAACGCCGGGTACGGATAAGCAGCCTTCGTCATAGACCTTGCGTTCTTCGCTTTCCCAGATAATTTCTGGATTGATAAAAACGCGTAATTGCGAGTTGTCTTCGGAAGTATCAATGACAACCAGTTGTTCGTGGACATCGACTTGTGATGCTGCCAAGCCCACGCCCGGTGCGTCATACATGGTTTCGGCCATATCAGCGGCGAGCTGTTTCAAGCGCTCATCAAAAATGGTGATTGGCTTAGCAACTTTGTGTAAGCGTGGATCAGGATAACGGAGAATATTTAGTATCGGCATAAGACAATTCACAACAAGCAAGAATGCCAAGATTGCGGTTTTTCTTGCTAGTTCAAGGATTTATGGGCAGAATTTGATTCAATTTGGTAAGTTTGGCAAGAACCTTTCTTGTTTAGAAGTTTCTCTAACAAAAGAATTTAATTGCCATTCCCTGAAATCAGTTACCTGCATCGGAAAAATTTCATGAAAAAGTTTAGCACAATCGCCCTCGCTTTTGCCTTTCCGCTCGCGGTTTCTGTGTCCGCTTTCGCTCAAGAGAATGAAAGTACACAGCCGCCAGCCTTGAGTAGTAAGTGTTCATTTTTGCCCGATGCGCCGGATAAGCATGTGGTTGTCAAAGGCGATACTTTATGGGGAATTTCTGGACGGTTTCTGCAGAATCCTTGGTGTTGGCCAGAAGTTTGGGGCATGAATAAAGAAGAAATTCGTAATCCGCATTGGATTTATCCTAAGCAGATTGTTTATTTTGATCGCGCGAATGGACGTCTACGCTTGGCAAATCCATTGGGTGACGGTGTGACAGGTGTAACAAAACTCACACCGCAGACTCGAAGTGTGACCAGCAATGGGATGGACGCGATTTCTGCGATTCCGAATAATCTGATTGAACCTTATTTATCTCAACCCTTGATTATTGAGAAGGATGAGTTTGCTAATGCGCCTCGTATCGTTGCTGCGCCTGAGGGGCGCGTGTATGTGGGGCGTGGGGATAAAGTTTATGTGAAAGGTGATCTCAAAAAAGGCACCTCATTCCAAGTTTTCCGACCTGGTACAGCGCTCAAAGACCCTGATACCAAAGCCATCATCGGTTATGAGGCTGTGTATATCGGTGCGGTTAAGCTAGAGCGTACTGCAAAAACTGAAGATGGCGTCGATTCGTTCACCATCGTTACTTCAAAAGAAGAAATGGGAATTGGTGATCGTCTAGTCCCGATTCCGCCAACACCGATCATTAATTATGTTCCGCATGCACCTGATAAAGACATTACCGCACGCGTAGTGGCGGTTTATGGTGGTGTTAGCTTTGCGGGGCAGAACAATATTGTGAGTATCAATCGTGGTAGCAGTTCCGGTATCGACGTTGGTACCGTGCTCGAATTGGGACGCTACGGCAAAATCATTCCAGATCGTACCAATGATAAAAAACCAATTCGATTGCCTGACGAAATGTACGGACAGTTATTTATTTTCCGTGTATTTAATAACATTTCATATGGCTTAGTCATGCAAGTGACAGATGTAGTGAGCGTTGGCGATATTGTTCGTACCCCAGTCAAATAAGTGTTTGTATTGAATTAGATTGAGATTGCATTTGAGCGAACACGAACAAGATCAATACGATTGGCTGCGCTTGTCTCTAACCAAAGGCATTGGGAATGAGACAGCGCGGAAGTTATTGAGTGTGTTTGGCTTACCTTCTCAAATTTTTTCAACTGAGTTTTCCCAATTAGTCGAACATATTCCAGCGAAGCTGGCACATGCCTTGTTGCAGGCGCCAAATGATGCGATGAAGGCGCAGATTGCCTTGACTCAGCAGTGGTTGCAGCAGTCGGGTAATCACCTTCTTTCACTAGCCGATACAGAATATCCCGCACAACTGTTGACGATTCCCGATCCGCCTTTGTTGCTGTACGCGAAGGGGCGGATCGATTTACTTCATGTTGACACAATCGCAGTTGTTGGAAGCCGTAATGCGACAGCACAAGGTGTTTTGAATGCGGAGAAATTTTCCGAGTGCTTAAGTGATGCTGGTATTTGCATTAGTTCTGGACTTGCTGCCGGAATAGATGCCGCCGCACATACAGGTGCCTTGCGGGGAAAAGGTGCAACTATTGCTGTCATTGGTACTGGTGCTGATATTGTCTATCCTGCACGCAATCGACAATTGGCGCATCAAATCGTTGACCAAGCCTGTTTGTTAAGTGAGTATCCGCTAGGTACGCCAGCGATTGCTGGGAATTTTCCGCGTCGAAATCGGATTATTTCTGGATTGGCAAAAGGGGTTTTGGTGGTTGAGGCTGCCGCACAGTCAGGTTCGTTGATCACGGCTAGAATGGCCGCGGAGCAAGGGCGAGAAGTTTTTGCAATTCCTGGATCGATCCATTCACCATTGGCAAAAGGGTGTCATCAATTGATTAAGCAAGGTGCCAAGTTGGTCGAATCCGCGCAAGATATTTTGGATGAGTTGCGATTCTCGATGCCATCCCAGCAAGTTGAAGTACCACTCCAACAGTCTGTGCCCGATCATGCCGACAACGAGCTTTTATCGATTATCGGGTATGATCCGGTTCACATTGATCACCTAGCCTTGCGCAGCGGCATTGATATGGCTGATTTATCCGCGCAATTATTGACATTAGAGTTACAAGGACTGATCGAGACACTACCTTCTGGTATGTTTCAACGTGTAAGTGGGTACTAGCTTTGATGGTGCAACTTGTGTTGTAGAACGCATCATAATTTCCCTTAGTAACAAATGATTTTGATTGAAGTATATGTTTGACATTTTGGTTTACTTGTACGAGACCTACTACCGACCGGATACTTGTCCGGATTCGATCGCACTGGCAAAAAAGTTGTCATCGGTGGGTTTTGATGAGGATGAGATTATTGCAGCGCTCGATTGGTTGAGTGGTTTGGCGGACACCAGCAACCAACTTGCTTCTGATGCAATTGATGTGTCAATGGCACAATCTTCGCTTGTGAATACCACAGGCTTTCGTGTTTTTACCGAAGAAGAGGCCTCGGTTTTAGGTAGTGAGGCAATTGGCTATTTGTATTATTTGCAAAGCACCAAAGTGTTAGATGCACAACAGCGAGAGATAGTCATTGAGCGAGCAATGGCGGTCGATGAAGCACCGCTGTCCTTGTCAAAGTTTAAGGTTATTGTACTAATGATACTGTGGAGTCAGGGGCAAGCAACCGACATATTGATGTTTGATGAGTTTTTATTAAGTGATGAAAGTGGTAGTTCGCGGCTTTTCCACTAAGTTTTCACATAATTATTCTTTATTTGTGACAAATATTGTGTCTCTATTGCCGTAGTTGATTCATTCCGTTTATTATTCCCCGCTGATATATAGCGTTTCTCTTGCTGAAGTGGCAAGAATGGCATCAGTATCTTTTCTAAGTTGCATTCAATCGCACGAAATATAAAAAAATTAAGCCCACTATGACAAAAACCCTCATCATTGCCGAGAAGCCCTCGGTTGCGAATGATATCGCAAAGACCTTGGGTGGGTTCACCAAACACGACGATTACTTTGAGTCCGATGATTACGTTTTATCCTCGGCAGTAGGTCATTTATTGGAAATTGCGGTTCCTGAAGAATACGACGTTAAACGTGGTAAATGGACATTCGCACATTTGCCGATGATTCCGCCGCATTTTGCTTTGAACCCAATCGCCAAGACTGAGTCTCGTCTAAAGGTGCTGAATAAATTAATTAAGCGCAAAGACGTTTCCATGCTCATTAATGCATGTGACGCGGGGCGTGAGGGTGAATTAATTTTTCGTTTAATTGCTCAGCACGCAAAAGCGAAGCAACCGGTGAAGCGTTTGTGGTTGCAGTCAATGACTGCCGATGCGATTCGTAGCGGATTTAAAAAGTTGCGCAGTGATGAGGAAATGTTACCGTTAGCGGATGCGGCACGCTGCCGTTCCGAAGCAGATTGGCTTATTGGGATTAATGGCACCCGTGCTATGACTGCCTTTAATTCAAAGGAAGGCGGTTTCTATTTGACGACGGTTGGACGTGTTCAAACGCCAACTTTGTCGATCGTGGTCGAGCGTGAAGAAAAGATCAAAAATTTTGTGCCACGTGATTTTTGGGAAGTGCGTGCTGAATTTATTTGCGCTGCGGGAATTTATGAGGGACGTTGGTTAGACCATCAGTTTAAGAAAGATGAAACTGATCCAGAGAAAAAAGCCGAGCGTTTGTGGAGCAAAGCTGCTGCAGAATCGATTGTGGCTGCTTGCCGTAACAAGCAAGGTAATGTCACTGAAGAATCTAAACCTGCGACCCAAATGGCGCCTGCATTATTCGATTTGACCAGTTTGCAGCGCGAGGCCAACTCCAAATTTGGTTTCTCCGCGAAAAACACTTTGGGCTTGGCACAAGCTTTGTATGAAAAGCATAAAGTATTGACTTATCCGCGTACTGATTCCCGCCATTTGCCGGAAGATTATTTGCCAACAGTGAAAGACACGCTCGGCAAGATTAGCGAAATCAATAATTTCCAGCAGTTTGCGGCCAAGATATTAAATAACAATTGGATTAAGCCAAATAAGCGGATTTTTGATAACGCCAAGATTAGCGATCACTTTGCCATTATTCCTACGGGCCATTTGCCGAAGAATTTGTCGGAGCCAGAACAAAAGTTATATGACTTAGTGACGCGACGTTTTATGGCTGTGTTCTTCCCTGCAGCCGAGTATCAAGTGACAACACGTATTACCGAGGTCTCAGGGCATCAGTTCAAGACTGAGGGCAAAGTCATGACCAATCCAGGTTGGTTGGCGATTTATGGCAAGGAAGCGCAGGACGAGAGCGATCCTGAAAATAAAGGTAATTTGGTTGCGGTAGCAAAAGGTGAAAAAGTAAAAACAGAAAAAGTTTTTGCTAATGGCTTAGTGACAAAACCCCCAGCGCGCTATTCAGAAGCGACCTTATTGTCGGCAATGGAGGGCGCAGGCAAGCTGATCGATGATGAAGAATTGCGTGAAGCGATGTCTGATAAGGGCTTAGGTACGCCAGCTACACGTGCGGCCATTATTGAAGGTCTGCTGTACGAAAAATATTTGTTGCGAGAAGGTCGTGAACTGATTCCAACCGCAAAAGCATTTCAATTGATGACTTTGCTACGCGGATTGGGTGTGGATGAATTAACGTCGCCTGAGTTAACTGGCGAGTGGGAAAATAAACTAGCGCAAATGGAGCGCGGTAAGATTACCCGCGATGAATTCATGCGCGAGATTGCGCAGATGACACAAGTTATCGTTAAGCGCGCGAAAGAATTTGATAACGATACGATTCCTGGTGATTACGCGACCTTACACACTCCGTGCCCAAATTGTGGTGGCGTTGTAAAAGAAAATTACCGTCGTTTTGCCTGTACTCAATGTGAATTCTCGATGAGTAAGACACCGGGAAGTCGACAGTTTGAGATCGCAGAGGTTGAAGAGCTTTTACAGAAACGCGAAATTGGTCCTTTGCAGGGCTTCCGTTCAAAAATGGGGCGGCCATTCGCTGCAATTCTAAAGATTGTGCGTGACGAAGAGATTAAAAATCTGAAACTCGAGTTTGATTTTGGGCAAAATCAAGACGAAGGTGATGAAGCTGAAGATCATGATTTCTCGCAATCCGAACCGCTCGGTGCATGTCCAAAATGTGGCAGTCATGTATTTGAATTAGGCTTGGCATACGTATGCGAAAAAACTGTTGCGAAGCCGAAAGCTTGTGATTTTAGAAGTGGACGCATTATTTTGCAGCAAGAGATCGTGCCCGAACAAATGCGCAAGTTACTGGTCGAAGGGAAGACTGATTTGCTACCAGGATTTGTCTCTCAACGTACGCGTCGTCCATTTAAAGCATTTTTAGTGCGCGGAAAAGATGGTAAGACAAGTTTCGAGTTTGAGGAGCGCAAAGCGAAAGCGCCGGCAAAATCGGCTGCGAAGTCCGCAGCTAATGAGAAAGTAGAAAGTGATGAAGCTGCCGCGCCCGTTAAAAAGGCAGTGGCAAGGAAGAAGAAGGCGGTTTAGTGTTGCGCTGGAAAATTTCTCACCCTAGGGAGGCTGCGTGATTAAGGGAAGTGTCGATCCGAATGTGCTATTAACGAACGCACGTGCTGAGTTTATGCGCAGCTTTACTGAAGCAATGCAACGCACCGTGCCGCGTTGTATAGAAGATTGCTTTATTAAAGCAGACGATACTTATTCTTCATTGGAGCAAGGTCGCTTACTCGATGCTCGGACGGTCTTGGTTGAGCGAGGCGCCTACTTGGTTGAGCAACTGACAAATGGCATGGAACATTTGTTGGCGCGCAGTTTTCAGACTACTTATAGTACTTATCGACCTAGTGCAAACTTTAATACGGATAACCTCACCCTAATTGATCCCACCGCGTTTGAGGGTGGCTTGCGTTTAGAAGAGATTACAAGTCGCTTCCGAAGTGAGGCCGAGGATCAACTGCGAGATCTCAATATTCGAATCGCTTTAATCTTCGAACAAGAAGTTACTAACGAACGAGAAAATCCATTTAGGCCATACTTATTTTCTCGTTGCATATCGAGCACGATTGAGCGCTTGGAAATCAATCCGGTTCTGTTTGATATTTTGCTTGATCGTATTTCGGATAATTTTTTAAGCTTTGTCCCATCTATTTACGCATCGGTAAATAACTACTTGGCACAAAATGGAATCGCTGCACAGCTCCAGCTAAAAATACGTAAATCGCCAACTGCCTCAGGACATAGCGTACAGCCTCATACTGATCAAGAAGTCGACGAGACCTCAGATGTTGCTGATGAGACTTTTGGTGGAGCGTCCACGCCTCGAATGCCGGCTATGCCGCAGCCACAAGTGCGACGTGGCTCGCAGTTTGAGCAATTCTTTAGTTCCGCGATGAACCGTGCCTCGAATTTAATAACGGGTAAAAGAAGTGAAGCTACGCCAAGTGACGCGTCTTATGATGGCGTCGTTGGGCAAGCCGAAGTGGGGCATTCAGGTAGTCATGAAGCTGTTTCGACGGGGCCGTTTTCTTGGCTGAAAAATGGTGAAGCGGTAAGTGATGCAATCCGTGGATTTTTCGGTGGCTCACAGTCGGTTAATCAATCAAGGGGTGGTGCTTCTTCTGAGCAAGCGGGTGAATTTTCGTCTAGTGCGAGTGTCGCAGCAGGCGGGATTGCAGGTGTGACGCAATCCTCAACACATTCAACAAGTGATTTCTCACACACAGGTTCTTCGCTTGATCGAGGTTCGCTATCTAGTTCTATTCCAAGTTTCCAGAAGACATACACGCCATCCGGTGAGGAAATGTTTGATGGACGAGGTGGCCTGCGTAATTTGATTTTGGAGCAGCGAGGGGCGCTGAATAACTTAGCTTCTAGTATCGATGAGAAGATGACCATCGATATTGTTGCTATGTTGTTTGAGTTTATCTTGCGTGATACGCAAGTGCCCGCCGAGATTCGTGCTCAACTTGGACGCCTTCAATTCTTGGTTTTAAAGTTAGCGCTAAAAGACAATACGCTGTTGACGCAAAAAGGTCATCCAGCACGATTGTTGGTAAATCGAATTGGCTCGATTTCTTTGGGCTTAAAGCAAGTTGATCCAAGTGGCATCAAGATCACCAAAGAAATTTGCCGTATTGTTGAAATTATTCTTCAGGATGAGAGTGAAAACCCTGATATTTTTTCAAAAATGCTCGATGAATTCGATGCTTTCATTGCGCAAGAACTCCGTGCTAGTGATAGTCAAACCGAGAGCGCAATTGAAGGTGCCGAGCAAATTCGTAATCGCACATTACGCTTTGCACATACTTCCGCACAACTGCATGAAGCCTTGTTGGGTCTGACAATCGACCCATACTTGCAAAACTTCTTTGAAACGGTTTGGGTTTATGCCTTAGAGCTTGCTGATCGAGAAGATCCTAAGCTGGCGCATCGCCTGCGCTTGCTAGTACCGGATCTTCTGTGGAGCATCATTCCAAAATCGAATGAAGAAGAGCGCACGCAGCTACTGGCATTATTGCCGATTATTTTGCGCACGCTGAAAGAAGGGATGGCTAGTATCAATTGTAATCCCGCATTGCAAGAAGGCCTCATGAATTGGTTGGTAGATGCGCATACTAAATCCATGCGATTAAATCACTCAGGCACAATTCATAAGCAAGTTTCGTTGTCGGCGATTCATCAGCACTTCAATAATTTTTTCGCGGATCCTGATTTACAGAATTTTGATGCACTGAAGAAGCCTGATGATTCTGATGTAAACAAGTTTCTCGATAATGCGATTAAAGAACTAGACATCAAGGTTCAATTACTCGATCAAGTTTATGTCAAAGAATTGCCAAAAGAGAGTAGTGAAGAGATTCCGGCTGTTAAAGATGCGGGCATTGATCAAGTGATGGAGCAATTGAAGACGGGTGTCTTGGTTGAAATTAACTTGGGTGGTGAGCCTAGCCAGGGAAAATTAAATTGGATCGACCCAGCCTTGACCAATGTCATCTTAACTTTGGATGGACAAGAGCAACCATCGATGCTGAGTGTTCGTATGTTCCGACGTATGATCGCGCATGGAAGGGTCAAGTTTCTGGAAACGGAACCTTTGTTTGAGCGTGCGGTTCAGTCATTGCTGAAATCAGCTGATGTGACTGAAGCCCCTAAATTAGCGTGAAGCGCAGTTAATTCTGGCCTTTCACTGATTAGTAAAAATAATAAAAAGGCATCTGACAACTTGCTTGTCAGATGCCTTTTGTTTTGCTATAGTTCGCCTCCCGCAGAAATGCTGGGTTTGAAATAAGAGTAATGCAAACAGTAAGGCGTTGATATTCCTGAGGTTTGAATCGAGTAGCAAGAAACGATTTAAATCAAAACTAAAAACAGGGGGTTGACGAGAAGTTAGAAGTGCTGCATAATTTCGTTTCTCTGCTGCTGACGAACACAACGCTTCGAAGCAAAAGCAGAAAAGAATTGAAGATCTTTAACAATTAACAGTCAATAAATGTGGGCACTTGATAGTGATAGCGACTAGTTGCTTAGGT
>NZ_BMYT01000001.1 GCF_014652415.1 Affinundibacterium macrobrachii | reverse complement strand
GCTTTTGCTTTTTACTTCTCACTTTTTACTTTTTACTTCTTACTTTTTACTCTTTACTCTTATATTTCCTCTTAACTTGCTGTACCGACTCTCTTCCGAGCACCTTTTACCTACCTGATTCCACGCTAGCTTTGTTTAAATATTCTTGATTTCCTTTCTTTGTTTTTGTTCCATTGTCCTTTTAATCCCTCGTTAATACCCTTTGCATCATGAATTGATTAATACCATAAACTTTAATTAATAAAAATAAATGTTTTTATTAATACTTATTTATGATATTTTATTTCCTTTATCTTAATCTTGGAGGGAGTAATGCATACTATTTTAAAAGAAAAAGAATGTGGTGCTTCACTGGTTGAGCTTCTTTTTGTCTTTCTCCTTATAGGATTACTTTCAGTTCTTGCTGTTGGTTCTTATTCAAGTCTAGTTCATTCGATGCGTATTTACACTGCAGCAAGTGAATTGCATGCCAGTCTGTTATATGCACGTTCTGAATCGATAAAGCATGGATTGAGTGTTGTTATCTGCAGAAGCTCGAATGCTGAAAGTAGTAATCCTCGATGTGATGACGATAACAGCGATTCAAATTCGAATTCTGGATGGGGTGATGGTTGGATAATTTATCAAGACTTGAATGGTGATGGGAAATTATCCGATAAAGATAAAATTTTAAGGTTACAAGGACGCCTATTTTCCTCTCCGCAGCAAGGTTCGATTATTCCCACGCCAAAACGTAAGTATATAAAATTCAATTCTTTGGGGCAGGTTTATGGAACCTATTTACAGTTTGCAATCAGCCGCCCAAATCAAAATTCCAGTTCAGATGGAGCTCGCTACATTTGTATCGCATCAGGAGGGCGAGCTAGGGTGGATAAGGTGCAGTGCAACGTTAAATGACTCTTTGAAATTGGCTAGCTTCTTTGAAAAATCCTCGTATCAACACTTTGTTACCGCTTATCTGAAATAAATTGCACTCGAGCATTCCTTCTGTATACTTCGTTGCATGATAGGAGTGAAAAATGCTGAATGCAAATCATCAATTGAGTCGTCTTAAAGGCGTGACTTTGGTTGAATTATTGGTTGTTATCGCGATTGCAGGAGTACTTGCTGGAATCGCCCTGCCGTCATATCGTAACTTAATGATATCAAACAGGATATCTAGTATAGTTTCTGATTTTCATAGTAATTTGCTATTGGCTCGATCCGAAGCCTTGAAGCGTGGGACAACAGTTAGTATATGTAAAAGCGCAAATGCTGAAGTTGTAGGGGCATCGTGTGATCCATCCCCTAGTGTGGCAGGAAGTAACGTTGGTTGGGGCAGCGGTTGGATTATGTTTGTCGACATTAATCGGGATGGAAACCTTAATGGTGATGACATACTTTTACGCGCACAGGGGCGCTTAATTACGAATACTCAAGACGGCGCGATAGTCCCAGCAAATGGAATTGAATTTATTAGTTTTGGCGTCACTGGTCAAACATTCACTGCAGTGAATTTTCAGATTTCAGCGCCAACCGGATTTGCAAATTTGGAAAGGGCTGTCTGTGTCGCTGTTGGCGGGCGTGCTCGAGTCGGTAAAGCCCCTGATTGCTCATAAATTTGAGGTTAGACATGAGAAAACTTAGAAATCAACGAGGCGCAACGCTGATTGAGATCATGGTCTCAATATTGGTGATGGCAATAGGTCTTTTAGGCTTGGCTAGTTTGCAAGTAAATGCGATGAAGTTTCAAAAGACTGCAAGCCAACGCTCAGAAGCTACGCAAGCAGCTTACGATCTTGGTGAGCGGATGCGAAGTAACTGGGTGATGGGAACAAATCCCGCCAACATTGCGGCAGATCGAACAGCGAATGAGGCAAAGTACACATTTAATGATGAATATTTGGTGAGCTCGAGTGCCGCACATACGCCACCCAATAATTGCAAAACAGCGACTTGTTCCACAGTTCAGATAGCTGCAAATGATGTACAAGAGTGGTTGCGCTCGCTACAACGTCGTTTAATTGGCGGTACAGGAGTTATTGTCCCAGTGGCCGGTGGTGTAGGTTCGACTTTTGACGTTACAGTGATGTGGCGTGAACCAGGCTTTGTCGACGTTGATGCAACTTGCCCTGCTGTCGCTAGAGCTCCAGCAGGTGTTCGTTGTTTTAATTTGAGATTTTCGATATGAGACACACAGCGAATTTTACATTTAAGCGGACGGCTGTAGCTGGCCGTTCTTTGGTTGAGATAATGATTGCCTTGACGATAGGCATGGTGATTTTAATTGCGATTTCTTCTCTTTTTATAGGAAATCGGCAAACATTTCGTTCGACCGACGATAAAACCAGACTTGATGAAGAAGGGCGATTGGCGCTAAGTTTGATGGCATTCCATGTTCGTATGGCGGGATATGGAACAATGATGACCTCCGACGAAAAGTATACTAGCGAGGCCCCAGGAGCAACTTATAACCAAGCATTACCTGCAACTTATACTAATTATGCAGATAGGAAAACCGGAACCGCGGTTAATGCGATCAGAGGGTGCGCTGGAGGATTTGCTGATTCTGCCACGGATGCGACAGCTCTTGTTTGTGCAGCTGGAACGACTTCTGACAGTTTTCTGGTTCGATACGTTGTCGATCAAAATATTATAGCTGCTGGTGCAGCTTTACCCACCGACTGTTTGGGAGCAAATGTCATTTTATCGCCAGCAATTCCTGAGCAAAATGGCCGACCTGGCTCGGCAGCGTATTACTTAATTGAGAACAGATTTTTTGTGCAAAACAATGCGACAACTGGTGCTCCTGAGTTGTACTGTCGTGGCAATGGGAATACACCTCCCGGTACGAATCTCGTTAATCCTGCGCAACCAGTCGCAGAAAATGTCGAAAACATGAAGGTTACCTACGGTTTGTCTACAACTGGTAGTGCGACGACACAAAATATTAATAAGTATGTTACCGCTGATCTAATGGGGCCAGGTGATTGGGAAAAAGTAGTGTCTATGCGTATTTGTATAGTAGTGCGTTCCGCCAATGATAATGTGGCCACCGCGAAGCAGGCATATCGGGACTGTAATGATAATCAAGTGGTTGCTACAGATAGGCGTTTAAGAAGCGTTTTTTCAACGACCGTGGCAATTCGTAGTCGTTCTGTGGGGGCGACATGAGGAATAATTTTAGAGCTAAGCAAGCCGGATTTGTACTTGCGATTAGTATGATTTTCTTAATTGTAATGACGATGTTGGCTGTTACTGCGATTAAGAAAGCGACGATGGATGAGAAAGTGACTGGCAATTTGCGCGCACATGATCTTGCTTTTCATGCTGCAGAAAAAGCCCTCCGATTTTGTGAAAGCAATTTAGAGCTTGCAGTTGGGTCTTTAAAAATGTGCCAGCTCCGTGTCGGTTCAACAATTATTGTCGCTCCATCTACCAAGCAAGCTGATATGAGTGATGTAACAAAAAATTTTCCTGATCAGTGGAATAATCCATTGAACTGGAAAGGTGGTGGTTCACATAACGCTACTACTTTAGTAGGTGTAAATATGATTGCTAATGTCGCTGCTCAGCCGCAATGCATGATCGAGCGATGGGAAATGCCGAACGAGCGAGGACGTGATTTTTATCCCTACGTGATCACTGCACGAGGTGTCGGAAGCGTGGATACCGCAGTAGTCTGGCTGCAAGAAGTTATTCGTTGTGGAAATAATTAATAGAGGTTCATTATGGCTATTCAAAAATCCCCTATTTCGGCGTTCGTAATTCATTTGCTGGTGGTTGCGCAAGTGTTGTTACCAATTCCAACTTTTGCAGCGATCTCTAATTTACCTCCTCTGGTGAAGGCGAACGTACCGCCAAATGTTTTTTATACTTTGGATGATTCTGGTTCAATGATGTTCGAGGTTATGCCGGACACCTTGACTCCAACTGGAAACGCCTCACTTGATGGTACGCGAACCGATAACACGAAATACTGTGGATCATCTTGCTGGGTGGTTAGAGTATTTCCATCGCCAGACGATGTTTATAACATTAACGGTGATGGGAACTATGGCACAACAAATGAGACCGTAGTTGGATTTTCAGACAATATTACAGTCGCCCGGTGGCGCTCTTCCGAAACGAATAAAGTTTATTATAACCCTGCGGTTCGCTATGATCCTTGGATAGATATCAATTCGATTTCATTGACAAATCCATATGGAAATCCCATGCCTAATGCTGATCCTACGGCAGCGAGATACAATCCGGTGACAATTTCAGGTATGTCAACCGCTACCCTCAATTTGACTGCTGAACAACCACGAAGTTTGCACTCCAATGCTTGGCTTAATGATGCAGCAAATGGAACTACGACTTCGCCAACTTGGACGGTGAACAGTACTTCTAAAACGACTTTTTACCCCGCAACATATTTTCAATACAATCCGGATAATTTACCTACATGTACAACTAGTCAATTAAGTTGCTTCAAACGGGTTGAGATTAAATCAGGTATGACTTTAACGACCAAAGCAGCAACGCGTTCAGATTGTGCCGCTAATACCTGCACTTACAATGAAGAAATAAAGAATTTTGCGAATTGGTTCCAATACTATCGTTCTCGCATGCTGACTGCGCGTGCTGGCAGTGGTCGTGCGTTTGCAAATCAAGCTTCCACCTTACGTGTTGGATTCGGCACGATTAACACGACAGGAACTAAGGTTTCTAATGTTTCCGATGATTTTGGAGTCACAAATAAGAAGAATTTTTTGAAGACATTGTATGAGAGAAAAGTTCCTGCAGCTGGTACGCCATTGAGAAAAGCGGTTGACGATATTGGACAATATTTCAAGGACACGACAGTTAATGGCCCTTGGCAAACAAAATATGGCGTTGGCGCAACTTCTGACCAATTAAGTTGTCGTCAAAATTATAATATTTTAATGACTGACGGGTACTGGAATGGTGCTGCGGCGGGATCAGGCAGAACTGGTGATTGGGATGGGCAAGATGGTTCTACAAAAACGAGTTCTGACGGAGCTACATATAAGTATGTTGCCACTAAACCATATAAAGATTCAGAATCGGATACTTTAGCCGATATTGCTATGTATTATTGGGTAAATGATTTGCGCCCTGACTGGCCGCAGGCGAAGAAGAATGTGCCACCGTCTAGAGATGGAACTGATCCCGCATTTTGGCAACATCTAGTTCAATATACTGTTGGACTTGGCGTTAAAGGGACATTGGATCCTGCTACCGATTTAGCAGCGTTGACTGCGGGTACAAAAAATTGGCCCACGGCTGCTTCGAATCAAGTCGATGATTTATGGCACGCTGCACTAAATTCTCGCGGCCGATATTTTAATGCGGGCAATCCACAAGCATTTTCAGATGCATTGAATGATGCACTCAATGAAATTGCTGCGAGATCTGGTGATGCGGCGGCTGTTGCAACATCTAAAAATACCTTAGATGTGGGATTGAAACTCTATACCTCTACTTATCAAACGTCTGATTGGTCTGGGCGCCTTGAGCAAAAGTCAGTAAATCCAACCACAGGTGTAATTATTTCGCCAAACGATTGGGATACCGATAACAAGATTCCTGTGCCAGCGTCACGAAAAATTGTCACAGCGAATTTAAGTGGTATTGGTGGGACTGATTTTGCTTTTAGTAATTTGAGTTCTGCGGATCAAAGCATTATGAATACCGCAGCGGCGGCTTATGCTCCGGCGTATACTGTTTCGGGCGCCGATATTATTGATTACATTCGAGGTGATAAGTCTAAGGAGTCTAAACCATTCCGAGCCAGACAAGTTCTACTTGGAGACTTAGTGAATTCTGATCCTCAATATGTTAAAGATGGGAGAGATGGTGGTTATATTTTCCTACCATCGGACATCAACGGTAAAACCACCTACGATCAGTTTTTAACCGATAACAGAAATAATCGCGCGCCAACAGTTTATGTTGGTAGTAATGATGGAATGTTGCATGCATTTGATGCCACCAACTCGGTAACGGGCGGTACGGAGAGATTCGCTTATATCCCTAAGGCTGTGATCCCAAATCTGCATGAATTGGCGAAGCCGAATTATGTTCATCGATTCTATGTTGATGGAACACCTATGATTGCTGATGCCGCAATAGGGACGGGTTCATCGCCATGGCGAACCGTTCTCGTCGGAACTACTGGAGCAGGTGCTAAGTCTGTTTTTGCACTAGATGTAACTAATCCTGAGTCATTTGATAAAACTAAGGTTCTGTGGGAGATTAATTCGACTACTCCTTCAATTGATAATGACCTAGGTTACACTATTGGTACTGCACAGGTTGGTGTCATGCGTGATGGACGCTGGGTTGCTATTTTTGGAAATGGCTTTGAGAGTACAAATCAAAAAGCAGTTCTATATATTGTGGATTTGAAAACTGCCGCTGTGCAAAAAATAGACACAGGAGTCGGTGGAGCCGGATCACCAAATGGGCTTTCTACACCAAAAATTCTTCTGAATGCAGATGCCACAATTAAAGCTGTTTATGCAGGTGATAAGCTTGGTAATTTATGGAAATTTGATTTTGTTACCACAGGTTCTGCACCGTCCTTCACTACTACACCTACGCTGGCATTTGGAACTGGTGCTCCGTTGTTTAGCGCAGTTGATTCTGGACGAAAACAACCAATTACGACGCAACCACAGTTGTATCCGCATCCCGAGGGTGGTTACATGGTCGTGTTTGGAACTGGCAAAATCTTCGAAGATACAGATTCTTCAACCGTCGATAAAGAAACTTTATATGGTATCTGGGACAAGGTACCAGCGAGTCAAGTGACGCAATCCCAACTGGTTGAGCAAACACTTTCAACGAGCGGAAGTTTTTATAAAGTGACTCAAAATGTTGTCGATTGGACGACGAAGCGAGGATGGTTTACTACCTTGAAAGTAATTAATGGTGAGCGTATTGTAAATGACCCAATCATGTTTGAAGATCAAGTCATTTTCACCAGCTTAATTCCAGGGAATAGTACGGATTTGTGTGTTATTGATGCATTATCCACAACGATGCAATTTAGTCCTTTGAATGGTGGTGCATTAGGTTACAAGTCTATCGACACAAATGGGGATGGTGTAGTGAATGCCTCTGACACTATGGTTAGTGGACGCCAGTCGAGTGCAACTTTTGGTACGACGATTATTCGACTTGGTAACCGCAAGGTAAAAATATTCCAAGCTGACGCGAGGACTGGTACCGTACCTGCGGCAGGATCGGACAGGCAGTTGTCTGATGGTATTCCAACAGTGCGTTTGTGGCGACAATTGATTGGGAAACAGTAGTGAGTGATAATGTCTTACTGCTAAATATGACAGAGGAAGTTTATGAATACGCGAAATAAAAGAATGGGATTTACGCTAGTTGAGTTAATGATTGTGGTTGCAATCATTTCTATCATCAGTGCGATTGCCTATCCAAGTTATCGAGAAAATATCCGACGTGGTAATCGTGCCGAGGTAAGGGCTTTGATGTTGGAAAATGCGCAATTTATGGAGCGTTTTTTTACTGAAAATAATTCATATTTGCAGACAGCCGGTGCTGCACCAACCCCACCTGTATTGCCAAACACGGTTTCTCCAAGAGGTGCGACTGGAACAAGGATAAACTACAACATCGCCTTCCGAGCAGTGCCTGCACGTACTGCAACAACTTTCGCAATTGAAGCGGTACCTACAAATGGTATGGCAAGTGATGCATGTGCGACGCTCACATATAATCATCTTGGGCAACGTGGCACCGAGGGAACTTTAACAGGTGGAATGACAACCGATACTTGTTGGTCTAAGTAATTGCCTAGACAGATTCATGGGCTAATTTAGTGCAATAACTATCGAGGCTTGATCAGTAAAAAGTTTTAAATGAGTGAAAAATAGCAGAGCGTAAATAAATTACGCTCTGCTATTTTTTTTGACTTCTTGAATCGCTTCAACAAATTCTGATACGTCTTCAAAGCTTTTGTAGACTGAGGCAAAACGAATATATGCGATTTTGTCTAGACGTTTTAATTCACGCATTACCAATTCACCAAGATGACCAGAGATAATCTCTCGCTCACCACTTGCCAAAAGTTTTTCTTCAATATGCTGAATTGCTGTATCTACAGCTTCAGCAGATACGGGACGTTTTCGAAGCGCCAACATCAAACTAGCGCGTAGTTTTGAGGATTCATACTCGGAGCGACTGCCATTTTTTTTGACAATCACCGGCATTGCTAGTTCTATTCGCTCGTAGGTGGTGAAGCGCTTATCGCAACTAGAGCAACGGCGACGTCGGCGGATACTGTCGCCTTCTTCTGATATTCTTGTATCGATGACTTGCGTTTCGTCGTGGTGGCAATAAGGGCATTTCATGATTATCTCCTAGCAGCTTTAATACGCTGTTTGCTTACTCTTATTTTAATTAGATATTCTTGTTATATTTTTTGATGAGTGTGTTGGCACAATGAATTGTGAAGGCAATTCAATTTTTCATGAATTATGCTTGATTCGGGAGAAGTTTGGTTGAGGTTCCGTCTCTGTGAATACAAAAAAAGCCACTTTGGAAAGTGGCTTTTTGTTTGCTGCGTCTTAATTTCCGTAGACCGGGAATGCAGAAGTGAGTTTCTTCACTTCTGCTTTCACACGCTCAATTGTTGCTGCATCGTTTGGATTGTCCAGTACGTCAGCAACCAAGTGGCCAATCTTTACTGCTTCCGCTTCTTTGAAGCCACGTGTTGTCAAAGCTGGGCTACCTAGGCGGATACCAGAAGTGACGAATGGTTTTTCTGGATCGTTAGGAATAGAGTTCTTGTTGCAAGTAATGTGTGCAGAACCAAGTACAGCTTCAGCAGCTTTACCTGTAATGTTTTTAGAGCGTAGATCAACCAACATCACGTGAGACTCAGTACGGCCAGAGATAATACGCAAGCCACGTTCGATCAAAGTTTTTGCCAAAGCGTCAGCGTTCTTCACGACTTGTTCTTGGTAAGCTTTAAATTCTGGGTTGAGTGCTTCTTTGAACGCAACCGCTTTACCAGCGATTACGTGCATCAATGGACCACCTTGCAAACCAGGGAAGATCGCAGAATTGATAATTTTTTCGTGTTCAGCCTTCATCAAAATGATACCGCCACGTGGGCCGCGCAAAGACTTATGCGTGGTCGAAGTCACGAAGTCAGCGTGTGGCACAGGATTTGGATAAACGCCAGCAGCGATCAAGCCTGCATAGTGTGCCATGTCGACCATGAAATACGCGCCAACTTCTTTTGCAATTTTAGCGAAGCGTTCGAAATCGATACGCAAAGAGTAAGCCGATGCACCAGCAATGATCAACTTAGGTTTAGATTCACGTGCCAAACGCTCCATTGCTTCGTAGTCGATTTCTTCTTTGTCGTTCAAGCCGTAAGAAACCACGTTGAACCATTTGCCAGACATATTCAATGGCATACCGTGTGTCAAGTGACCACCTTCGGCCAAGGACATGCCCATAATGGTATCGCCTGGTTTCAAGACAGCGAAGAACACGCCTTGGTTCGCTTGTGAGCCAGAGTTTGGTTGGACGTTAGCCGCTTCCGCACCGAAGATTTGTTTTAGGCGGTCGATTGCCAATTGCTCAACTACGTCAACGTGTTCGCAACCACCGTAGTAGCGCTTGCCTGGATAGCCTTCAGCATACTTGTTTGTCAATTGCGAGCCTTGTGCTTCCATGACAGCTGGCGAAGTATAGTTTTCAGAGGCAATCAACTCGATGTGTTCTTGTTGACGGACATTTTCGGCTTGAATCGCGGCGAGCAATTCTGGATCGATATTAGCGAGAGTGTGGTTCTTGGAGAACATGGGTTTCCTGTAGAAAAAGCGTGAAAAAATGAACTTGGATTGGGACTGATCCGTAAAAATGCGAACGCTTGCTGATACAAGTCTCAATCACTTTTACCATCGAGATACCCAGGCGTACGGCCAGAATCAAGAATCGACTCTGCAAATCTCACGCTTCACGATGGAACTCCATCTTCTGCGAGCACTTTTGGATAAAAAGTTGCTGCATTTTCGCCAGTTGCGTGAGACAAAATGGTGTTCGAATTTTACGTGAATAGGGGTGTTTCGGCAAGTTACGTAAAGGTAAATACAGCTTTCGAAAGCAGTGAAAATGCTTCGCTTTTGTAAAGCATCAATAACTTTTCGGAGGGCGGATAAGCTTTGCTAGACTCGCTTTTAGATTTGGTCATGTGCAGACCTTAGAAGGCAAACTCCGATTGTAAAGTTGAAATTTTTACATAAGTTAAAACTGAAATGACAATAAAAACGAAAGAACATGAGATCAGGTGCATGGTTAGTGAAATTGCCTAGACTTTGGGCTTTTAGGGATTTTCTAGGTAAAAGACTGGCCTTTGTTAAAAAGCTTTAAAATGTCGGTTTTACTTGTGACAAAAATAGGTGCTTCATATGTTAGTGTTAATTACAGGTGCTAGTTCTGGGTTTGGTGAGGCAATGGCACGTAAGTTTGTGCAGCATGGACATCGTGTGATTGCCGCCGCGCGGCGTTTGGAGCGCTTGCAGCAATTGCAATCCGAGTTAGGTAGTGCCTTGTACGCCGTTCAATTAGATGTTACTGACAAAGCGTCGATTGCAACGATGTTAGATAGCTTGCCGCAAGATTGGCGTGACATCGATGTCTTGGTCAACAATGCCGGTTTAGCTTTGGGCGTAGCACCCGCGCAAAATGCTAGTCTGGAAGATTGGGAAACCATGATCGATACCAATAATAAGGGATTGGTACGCATGACCCATGCATTACTGCCACACTTTATCGCAAGAAAAGCTGGTTTGATTTTAAACATTGGCTCCATTGCTGGTTCAACCGCTTATCCGGGCGGCAATGTTTATGGTGCGACAAAAGCGTTTGTTGATCAATTTACCTTGAACTTACGCGCTGATTTAATTGGCACTGGCGTTCGTGCAACGAATATTGCTCCTGGACTGTGTAGTGGTACCGAATTCTCAAATGTGCGCCTGAAAGGTGATGATGTTGCTGCAGCCAAGGTTTATCAGGGTACACAAGCCTTGACCGCGATTGATATTGCAGAGACCGCTTTTTGGATTGCCAGTTTGCCGGCGCATGTGAATATCAATTACATCGAGATGATGCCGATGTGTCAGGGCTTTGGCCCTTTAGCCATTCAACGAACTTAATTAGCGATTTTGCGAGAGCGGAACAATGACGAGTGTATTTAATTGGCCGGTGCGGGTGTATTACGAAGATACCGATGCTGGTGGCATCGTGTATTACGCCAATTATCTTCGTTACTTTGAGCGTGCTAGAACTGAGTGGCTACGTGAAATTGGCGTAGACCAAATTCATATGCGGGCTGAACATAACGCGATCTTTGTCGTCAAAGCGACTGCAGTCGAGTATCATGCGTCCGCAAGGCTAGATGACGCTTTGCGTATTACCTCGGTAGTTGAAAAAATTGGGCGAGCCTCAATTGTGTTTGCACAAGAAGCCTGGTGCGAAGAACGGAGATTAGCTAGTGCGAAAGTGACAATTTGTTGCGTTGACGTGGCACAATGGCGATCTATACCTTTACCTAGTTCAGTGTTGGCGAAAATCAATCCAAACCTTTAATTTGAGCCAGCTTAGCGTTATTAGCCAGCACCGAAAAAACAGCAGTAGGTTAGACCATAGTTAAACATTATTGTGGCAATCATCTGCATTTTAAGATTTTAGTGTTTTACAAAAATAATCATGACAGTTACTCACGATCTTTCTTTTTCCGCATTAATTTTAAATGCTTCACCATTGGTACAAATTGTGATGGCAATTTTGCTGTTGGTCTCGCTCATGAGCTGGAATTATATTTTCAGTAAAATGTTTGCGATTAAAAAAGCGCGAACTCAGACTGAACAGTTTGAACGACAATTTTGGGCGGGTGGTAACTTAGTTGAACTCTATCAACAAGCGACTGCCAATCACCGTGGAAGCCGCGATAAGACCGGCGCATTAGAGCGTATTTTTGAAGCTGGTATGAATGAATACCATAAAGTGAAAGCCGCGAATAAAGCCAGTCTCGATGCGGGAGCAATGTTGGATGGGGCGCGTCGTGCTATGCGTGCATCGTACCAACGTGAAATGGACCATCTTGAATCGCATTTATCGTTTTTAGCCTCAGTCGGTTCGGTCTCACCTTACATTGGTTTGTTGGGAACGGTATGGGGGATTATGAATTCCTTCCGTGGTTTGGCAAACGTGCAGCAAGCGACTTTGAGTGCGGTCGCCCCAGGCATTGCCGAGGCATTGATTGCTACCGCAATCGGTTTGTTTGCGGCGATTCCTGCGGTATTGGCTTATAACCGTTATTCCCACGATATTGATCGTTTGGCGATTCGTTTCGAAACTTTCATTGAAGAGTTCTCGAATATTTTGCAGAGACAATCACGCTAATCAGCCTAGGAATGATTGATGAGTTCACTCCGTGGCGAACGTAAACGCAAATTTAAAGCTGAGATCAATGTCGTGCCGTATATTGACGTTATGTTGGTGCTGTTAGTCATTTTTATGGTTGCGGCACCAATGACGAATCCAAATGTGATTAATTTACCGACTGCAGGACAATCGACTAAGCCGCCTTCAGACTTTATTGAAATCACATTAAGCCCAGATGCCTCTGCGACGATTAGCATCACCACGCGCGGTAGCACTAACGGTAATAGCAAACAAGAAGCCAAGGAAACTGGCTTGGATCGTAAACAGCTGCTACAAAAATTGCGTGAGTATCATGCCGAAAAACCAGAGTTATCGGTGTTGGTGTCGGGTGATAAAGATATTAAATACGATGAAGTGATACAAGTGATTTCTGAAGCAAAGAAATTAGGCATACAACGTGTGGGGCTCGCTACTAAGTAGTGTGTAGTCATGATTTATCATTTAAAGCGAGAAATTCGATACCCACAAAACATCGTGGCGTCAGCACTTTTATCGCTATTTGCTGGCACTGAGGCTTGCGCGCAATCACCGCAAGTGGCGACCAAACCGCCCCACATACAAGTACCAGTTCAAGTGCAAGCGCTTGAAGCACCTTCTATTAAAATCGATGGGATTTTTGCGCGGTTTTATCTAGGGGAATTAAACGGCTCACTCGCTAATTTGTTAGAAGAGCACATCCCTGCCTTGTCGGCAAATGCAGAACCACAGATCCCGACACCCGGTTTTATCCGTAAGCTACAGCGCGATATTAACGAAATCTTAGCGACTGAAGGTTATTTTTCCCCGCAAGTGCAATTTGATAAAAGTGTCGATGGTACTCGGATAGATATTCAAGTAGATCCCGGTCTGCGCACTACGATTAAATCGGTCAACATCAATTTCACGGGGGCTTTGTTATCTGCCGTGGAAGCGGGTGAAAAGGAAGCGATTGAACGTCGCGACCAACTACTAAAGACTTGGAGCTTGGTACAAGGGCAGCCGTTTCGTCAGGATGACTGGAGTCGTGCAAAGACGATGCTGATCGAAAGTTTGCGCGCTTATCGTTATGCTGGGGCAACTTTGGTGGATAGTCGCGCGAATATCGATACAGAAACGCAATCAGCGCAGCTAGAGTTGGATGTTGACAGTGGCGCCGCATTTACTGTGGGCGATTTAACTGTCACCGGATTGGAACGTTACCCCTTATGGTTGATCGATCGATTCAATCCACCTAAGAAAGGCGATGTGTATTCGAGCGCGCGCTTGTTGGATTTTCAGCGCGCTTTGCAGAATTCAGCTTACTTTTCGACGGTGGCATTTAATATTAATACCGATAGTACAAAAGCCGATGCGCTGCCGATTGAAATATCTTTGCAGGAGCGTCAAACACGTGATTTAGGTTTTGGTACCGGTTACAGCTCAAGCACGGGATTTCGTACCGAGGTCACTTATCGCGATCGGAATTTTTTTGATCGCGTATGGGATTTACGCTCAGCGCTACGGGTTGAACAAAAACGCCAACTCTCCTATGCCGATGTATATCTGCCGCCGAATGATAATAATCGTCTAGACTCATTCGGTGTGTTGTTTGAGCGATCCAATCTTGAAGGCATCTTAAAGACACATTCAGCGCTTGGTGTGAAGCGCAGCATTACGCATGGCATGGTTGAGCAACGTCTCGGACTCAACTATGTACAAGAAAAAGTAGTACAAAATGAAGATACGTCTGTAGAGCTGGAGCGTAAGAGTCGTGCTTTGGTTGCCAGTATAGGATGGACTTGGCGTGATGTAGATGATGTTTTTGCACCGCGAAAAGGCCAACGTGCGCAGTTAGATTTGGCAATGTCAGAGAGGGCGATTGTGTCCGATCAACGTTTCGCCCGTCTCTATGGCAAGTATCAATATTGGTGGCCGGTCGCTAAGCGCGATAGCGTTCTATTGAGAGTTGAGTTTGGTAAAGTGTTTAGCCCAAGTGTCGAAGGTATTCCAGAAGAGTATATGTTTCGAACTGGTGGAAGTACATCGGTACGTGGATATGCTTATCAAAGCTTGGGTGTGCGTAGTGGTGATGCGATCATTGGCGGTAGTATGATGGCCGCATCGAGTATCGAATATGTTCATTGGCGTACCGATACTTTAGGTGTCGCTGCTTTCGTTGATGCAGGAGATGCCGCGCGTAATTGGCGTGAATTTAAAATGAAACAGGGCTGGGGCCTAGGTGCGAGAATTAAAACCCCAGCAGGACCGATTGCCTTGGACGTCGCATACGGTAAAGAAGTTAAAAGATTCCGCTTAGATTTTTCTATCGCGATCGCATTTTAATTGTTCGCTTGTGCCACATTTTAAAGAGAATTTCTCAGCATGACGGATCAAAATTCATCTGCACAAGTAACTGAAAAAGACGCTGTCGAAAGTGAGGCGGCTTCGCAAGTTTCTTTGAGTCGAAACACAAAGTCGAAAAATACTGGACGTCCATTTCTCCTTGCGTCGCTTGTCCTTGTTTTAGGATTATTGTTAGGACTAATTGGGGTCGTGCAAACGCAAGCCGGTGGCCGATTTTTTTTGCAAAGTCTATCAAGTTTAAGTGGCGGCAAACTGACTTTCAGTCCTCTTCATGGTCGCTTGGCAGATCAGTTGCAAATCGATGAAGTTGTTTATCAAGATGCGCAACAAAGAATCCGTATCAATGGTTTGCAATTAAACTGGCAGTTATGGTCAATTCTCAGTGGACGTCTCGTTATTTCACAATTGAATGTTTCGACACTAAGAGTTGCTAGCCAAGCTAGTACGACGCCAGCCGCAATGCCGGTGAATTTGCAGTTACCGATTAATCTGGCGATTCAACAGGCCGCCATAGGGCGCATCGTAATAAGTGAGTTAACTAGCGATGGGCAAGAGATCAAGCCGATAGAGTTGAAGTCTGTTTTGGCAAATCTGCAAACCTCAAATCGTGAACATCAAATCGCGATGCAGCTTGATTCCGCATGGGGTGGTTTGCATTTAAAAAGTGCGATACAGACGGTACGCCCTTTTTCGCTCGGCGGTACCTTTACTTATCATGGTCAGCTCAATCAAGACTTGCCAAAGGTGTTGGTGCAAGGCAATCTAACTGGATCTTTGCAAGCATTATCGATACAGGCTCGTTCAGTGACTGCTACCAGTGAAGGATTGCGCGTCGATCCACAACAGCAAGCAAGTGCGGATCTGGATTTGCATTTGTCGCCATTCTCTACCCATCCTATCGATGCGGCGCACTTGAAGGTGCTCAGTTTAAATCCTCAATGGATTAATCAACATGCACCATTTGCAATGCTTGATATTGATGTGGATTTGCAGCCAAGCGCTACAGCATTGAAATCACCAATGACGTCTCCACCAAAACTACCCACGCAGTCTCAAGTTGATATCAAGTCGGCAGGCCAGCCTGATACTTTCAATGGCAATTTAAATGGCACGATACGCATCGTCAATCGTGCTGCACGGACGATTGATCAACAAGGCTTGCCATTTAAATTGATAGAGTCAGGTGTTGATTGGCGTGATATGCAGTTGAATTTAATCAAAACCAAAATTGAATTACTTGCCGGTAGTGTCAGTGCACAGAGCAAGCTGCAATTACGGGCGGCGAAGTTACCGTTGCTAGATTCCAAGCTTGTGTTGAAGGATTTGAATTTGGCGCAAATCGATAGTCGCATGCGCGAAAGTCGTATTCAAGGTGAAGTGCAATTGCAGTCGAAAGCTGAGCAAGGAATTGATTTTCAAGCACAATTAACCGAGCCTAGAGCGAACTTGAATGCAGAGGCGAGTTTTATCTTTAATCGTGTTGGAGATAGTGGCTTATTGCGATTTAAGCGATTGGAGTTGCAAGCGGAACAAGCGCGATTGAATGCGAGCGGCGAGGTACATTTTGATGGTGAGCGTGCCTTTAAGATGCAGGCCAAAATGACGCAATTTGATCCGGCACATTGGTGGTTGGCACCACATGGTCGAATTGATGGTGACATTATTTTGAGTGGTAATCTTGCGGGGAAAACGACGATCAAATTGCGGATTCCTAGCTTGACCGGTGAGCTTGCAGGTCAAAAAATGTTCGCGGCAGGGCAAGCGGATTGGCAGCAGTCATCTTTACTCAAATTGGATCAATTGCAAGTGCAATGGGGTAGTAATCGTTTGTCTGCGAATGGTGCTTTGGGAAGTGCGCAGTCGCAGTTGCAGTTGAATCTTGTCGCTGATGATCTGACGCATTTTGAAAGCATAACGGGATTTTCCTTAGTGGGAAAAGCGAATGCAGAGGCGGTGTTGAGTGGCAGGTTAAATGCACCAATTATTAAAGCAAAGTTGCATGCAGATGATTTGCGCTCTGCGCAGGGCTGGGCTTTGTCTAGGCTTAATGCAGATGTCGAACTCGGTTTGAGCCTACAAGATCCTTTGAGAATTCACGTTGTCGCTAGTGAGTTAAAAAGCGCCAATATTTCTTTAGATCCGGTACATAAAGATCAGCAAGGCTTGTCCATAGAGAAGCGCCATCAATTGATTGAACAACTGGAGTTGTCAATGTATGGCGTGCGTAATCAACATACGATTAATGCGCGCGCGCAATTTGATAAAGCACGTAGCTTGGTTTTCAGTGCGCAAGGCGGTCTCATGGCTGCGCTTGACGAGAAAATCAAGCCCGAAAAGAAACGATCTAATCCGATTGCCTCGGATGGCGATATGGCATGGGGCGGGCGTCTGCATCAAATGCAGTTAACTGGCTTTGGAAGAAAAGTCGATTCGACGATGGCCGACGAGGATGTGACTTTGCAAGCACCCATGCCAATCCAACTTAGTTCTACTGGTGTAAAACTAGGTTCCGCGCAATTGGTCGGCGGTTTTGGCAAGCTGGCATTAAATCATTTGGAATGGACGCCGAAATCCTTAAGCTCAAAAGCGAAATGGGATGGCATTCCAGTCATGGCCCTAACAAGATTGGTGAAGCCACAAGAGAGTCTTCACGGCGATTTACGCTTGGGTTTAGATTGGGACTTGCAGCTCAAGGATAGTGCTCGTGGAGAGATACGGCTTAGTAGGCAAGCGGGTGATTTGTATGTTCCTGATGCGGATGGTACCGGTCAAGCGATGAGTTTGGGCTTGAGTCAATTGAACTTGCAAATGCAAGTTGGTGGATTAATCGCTGGTAGTGATGCCGAGCAGGTTCGGTTAAGTATGCAGAGCGTGGGGGATCGGGTTGGTCAATGGCGTGCAAATCTGGATACGCAAATCCAAAGAGTCAATGACAAGTGGACATTTCATTCAGATGCACCGATGAAAGGTGATTTACAGGCCACCATTCCAGAATTGCAGTGGCTTGCTGGGCAACTGAGTGCCGACTTCGCGGTGAAAGGAGCCTTGAATTTAAATGCGAGCTTTGGTGGAAAATTTTCGCAGCCCGTGTATCAAGCGACTCTAGATGGGCGTAATTTAGAGCTCGCATTTGCTTCAGAAGGTTTGCTATTTCCGAATGGCGAATTGCGCGCGCATTTGAATCAAGATGTTCTGAAATTAGAGAAATTGCGATTTGCGAATAAAGTCAATTTTGTGCCTAAGCTAGAGCAGTTGCAAGATTTGAATTGGACTGGTCGCGAAGGAGAGTTCGTTGCTTCTGGAGAAGTCAACTGGCGCGAGCAAACAGGCGTTATTCAAGCGGATTGGAAAGATTTTCCTTTGCTGCAGCGTAAAGATCGCTGGTTAGTTGTGAGTGGTCAGGCAAATATTAAGCAAGTTGATAAGGTCTGGGCGCTGATTGGTAAATTGAAAGCCGATGCGGCCTATTTTAAATTGCCGAAGCTGCCGCCTCCGAGTTTGTCTAGTGACGTGTTGGTGTCGAGAGGCCTTAAGTTGCGCGATGAGGAAGTCGAGCTTGATAGTGGCAAAAAAGGCTTAAAAACCAAATTGGATTTACAGATCGATATGGGATCACGTTTTGTCTTTGTTGGTCGAGGTTTAGATACCGCTTTGACGGGTACTTTGCGATTACGCAGCAATGATAATTCGCCAGTTTATGCAAGCGGTTCTATCATCACCAATGGCGGGCAATACGAGGGTTATGGGCAGCAATTAGAAATTGAACGTGGGATTTTGAATTTCCAAGGCGCACCAAATAATCCAGCGCTGAATATTCGCGCTTTACGTAAAGGTTTGGCAGTCGAGGCAGGGGTCGACGTTACCGGTACTGTCGCGAGTCCTCAGGTGCGTTTGGTTTCAGAGCCAAATGTGCCCGACAGTGAAAAAATTTCTTGGCTGGTGTTAGGGCGAGAATCAGATCAAGTGGGCACCGCCGATGCGTCCTTGTTACTGTCGGCTGCTGGTGCCATTTTTGGTGGTGATGGAAGTCGAAATATTCCGCGCGAGTTGGTTCAAGGTTTAGGTTTTGATGAGTTTTCTATCGGCCCAGCAGAAAATGGTGGCGCATCAAAATTACCTAGTCAGACAGTCGCAGGTGCTACTTCGGTCGGATCGTCTTCCAACGATAAGGTAGTGAATATCGGCAAACGATTGAAACCGGGTTTGGTTATTTCGGTTGAGCGCGGTGTCTCGGATGCGAGTGGCGCGTTGAAATTAAGCTGGCAGTTAACGCGTCGTATACGATTTATAGGCCGATCTGGCACCGATAATTCAGCCGATGTGAAGTACAGTTTCTCTTTTAACTGATGTCGTTCCGGATGAATTTTGGGTAGTTTAGTGGGATCGAGCTTGGAAAAGCTTGCTCTGATGTTTGTTGCAAAAGACCGTTTATAATCATGCGCTAAAAGTATAATCGCCAATTTCTCATATTGACACGATTTGTGCGTTCAATATCTGTAGCTAGAATGAAGAAGTAGTTGAAAATCAATGAATGAATTTACTTACAACGCCGCAACACAAATGCATCCTCGCGACGGCATGCAATGGCAGTCGCTCGGCTTGGCTGGACTCGTGCATTTGTTGCTGTTCGCATTTCTTGTGATTGGTGTGCAATGGCAAAGCAGTGAAACGGTGGCAGTAGAAGCGGAAATTTGGGACTTAACCACCAGAGAAGCTGCACCGCTGCCAGTTGCCCCTGAACCACCGATTGAAGAGCCAAAGCCTGTCGTTGAGCCACCTAAAGAGATCGAGAAAGTTGTTGAAAAAGAAGATCCGGAAATCATCATCGCGCAAGAAAAGAAGCGCAAGCAATTAGAGAAAGAAAAACAAGCTGAGCTTGAAAAGCAGGAATTAAAAAAAGCCGAGCTTGAGTTAGCGAAGAAAAAAGCAGCAGAAGAGAAGAAACGTCTAGCTAGAGAAAAAGCGGCACAGGATAAGATCTTCGAAGAAAATATGCGTCGCTTGAATGGTCAAGTGGTAAAGTCAGGTTCGGGCGGTTTAGGTGATGCCTTGAAATCCACTGGAAATAATCGTGGTGATCCAAGTTATAACGCGAAGGTGGCAGCGAAAATTAAATCGAATACGATTTATGTCGTGAGTGATAATTCATCGAACAATCCAACAGTCGAGTTTGTGATTCAATTATTTCCTGATGGTTCGTTAAAAGGACCGATCAAGAAAACCAAATCATCTGGGGTATTAGCGTTTGATGATGCAGTGGCAAAAGCGATTGAAAAATCACAGCCATTTCCACGCGATAAATCGGGTGAAGTTCCAAGCAGTCTTAATTTAGTTCATAGAATGAAAGATTAAAATTTGATGAAAAATTCTTCGATATTTAAAGCCCTGATTGCGGGCGTAATCACGCTAGTTTGTGGTTTGGTGCAAGCACAAATGCGGGTAGAAATTTCGGGTGTGGGTTCGAATCAAATCCCGATTGCGGTCGCTGCATTTGCGAATGAAGAACTATCACCACAGTTAGTTTCGACAATTATTCGAGATGATTTGAATCGTAGCGGATATTTTCGTTTAATCGAAGTTGGCACAGCGATATCAGAAACTGCAACTGTCGATTTCGAAGCTTGGAAAACGCGTGGAGCAACTGCCTTGGTGGTGGGCAGCGTGCAGAAGAAAGGCGAAGGCCGTTATGATGTTCGTTACAAGCTGTTTGACGTGCTTAAAAATGAGATGTTGTCAGGCTTTTCTATGGATACACCAAATCCAAAGATACGTTTAACCGCACACAAGATTGCGGATGATATTTATGAGAAATTGACTGGCATTCCAGGTGTATTTTCAACACGGATTGCTTATGTGACGAAAGCGGGCAATCAATATCGTTTAGAGATCGCTGATGTTGATGGTGACGGCGTTCAAGTTGCCTTGACCTCGAAAGAACCCATCATTTCTCCAATTTGGTCACCAGATGGAATTAAAGTCGCGTATGTTTCGATGGAGTTAAAGAAGCCGATTGTTTATATTCAAAATTTGATGACGGGTCAACGTACTACGGTCGCCAATTTCAAAGGTAATAATTCTTCGCCATCATGGTCGCCAGATGGCAGCAAATTACTGGTCACTTTGTCCAAGGGCGCAATTGCACAAATTTACTCGATCAACGCAGACGGTTCTGATGTTCAACGTTTGAGTAATTCAAATGGGATAGATACCGAGGGACGTTATTCACCAGATGGTCGTTATATTTATTTTGTGAGTGATCGTAGCGGCGGTGCACAAATTTATCGCATGAACGCTGACGGAAGTGATGTTAAACGTATCACCTTTAAAGGTAGTTACAATATTTCTCCACGTATTTCGCCTGATGGCAACACCATGGTTTATATCTCACGTCGCGATGGTGGCGACCAAGTCTATGCGATGGATTTGTTAAACAATGGTCAAGAATTGAAGATTTCTGATACTAATCGGGATGAGTCACCAAGTTTTGCTCCAAATGGAAGGTATGTCTTGTATGCAACACAGGTTGGACGTCGTGGTACTCTCGGAATGGTTTCAACAGATGCAAAAGTAAAGCAAAAATTGACAATTCAAGCAGGTGAAATTCGTGAGCCAACTTGGGGTCCTTTCATGAAATAGTGGAGTTTTACCGTTTTTAGGGTACAATTTCGAGTTAAGTCTTTGTTTTAGTTTTTAAATTTCTATCAGGAGAGTTTCATGCGTTTTACATCAGCATCCAAAACCGTTGCCGTTTTGTTGGCAAGTGTCGCTTTAATTAGTGCTTGCAGCACTCCAGTAAAATTGGAAGAGCCAGCAAAGATCGTTGAAGCAAAACCAGAGCCAGTAAAGGCAGATACACGTGAAGTGAAGCCACAAGTTGCTGCTGAAGTTGATCCGTTGACACAAGGCGCATTGGCTAAACGTAGTATTTACTTCGACTTCGACAGCTATGTAGTGAAAGAAGAATTCAAAGCAACTATCGAAGCACATGCAAAATACTTAGTTGCAAACAAAGGTCGTAAGATTTTGGTTCAAGGTAATACTGATGAACGCGGTGGCCGTGAATACAATATCGCATTGGGTCAAAAACGTGCAGAAGCAGTGCGTAAAGCATTGGCATTGTTGGGCGTAGCTGAAGCGCAAGTTGAAGCAGTATCTTTGGGCGAAGAAAAACCAAAAGCAACTGGTAGCGACGAAGCATCTTGGGCAGAAAACCGTCGTTCTGACATCGTTTACCAATAATTCCTTAAAGATAATTTTCTAAATTATTTTTAATTGCAGTAAGTGAAAACGGACTTTGCAGTGTCATACTGCAAAGTCCGTTTTTTATGGTTCAATGGTATTTGTGTGGGTTTGCATGCATAGTAGTTTGAGTGATTGTGCGTGATTATATTTTGACCGTATTTTGATTGAGGTAGCAAAATGAATGTATCTGTTTTGACAAAGAAAATGCAGGCGCTTGTATTTGCCGGCTTGTTAATGCCTGCAGTCGCTTCTGCTGGATTGTTTGATGATGAAGAGGCGCGTAAAGCAATTCTTGATCTTCGAGCGAAGATCACTGCATTAACCGCAAAAATGGAAGCAAGGCTGGATGATAAAGCGGATAAAACAAGTGTGTTGGAACTGAATAATCAGAACGAACAATTGAAAGCAGAAATTGCGACTCTGCGTGGTCAAATCGAGGTTTTGTTGAATGATCTAGCGAACTTGCAAAAACGTCAGCAAGATTTTTATGTGGATTTGGATAAGCGCTTACGTGCTTTAGAGCCTAAAACCTTGACTGTGGATGGGCGCCAAGTGACGATTGAGCAAAGCGAGCAGCGAAGCTTTGATGCGGCGATGAGCCTATATAAAGCCGGCCAATACGCGAATGCGGCATCGGCTTTTACCGCGTTCACTTTAAATTACGCTGATTCCGTTTTTGCCAGTCAAGCGCAATATTGGTTAGGTAATTCTCATTACGCCCAGCGCGATTGTAAAAACACCATCGTCGCTTTAGACAAGCTACTAAAAAACTATCCTGATAATGCTAAAGCACCTGATGCCATGCTGAATATCGCTGCCTGCCAGTTGGAGTTGAAGGATAAGAAAGAAGGTCGGAAAACTTTACAGGCCGTAATTGCAAAGTTTCCGGGGACAGAAGCAGCTCAAGCGGCGAAGAGCCGATTGGCTTCGACAAAATAATCCCGTGCTGCAATTGACAGCTTGATAGAATCATCCTATAATCTCGTTCTTTCGGGTCGTTAGCTCAGCTGGTAGAGCAGCGGACTTTTAATCCGTTGGTCGCAGGTTCGAATCCCGCACGGCCTACCACGAATTCAGTGAAGGACTTAGGTGTAAATCTAAGTCCTTTTCATTTACCGGATATTTCGTGTCGTAGTTTAAAAAATCGGTAAATTGCAACAAGTTTTGGGTCGTTAGCTCAGCTGGTAGAGCAGCGGACTTTTAATCCGTTGGTCGCAGGTTCGAATCCCGCACGGCCTACCAAAACAAAAAAGACTCAGCTTAGGCTGGGTCTTTTTTTTTTGCTCATTTTTTGGTGGTGGACATTGGTGCACGTTGATACTTTTCTTGTGCGCACTTGCTGTTTGATATGCGCTATGACGTTTGTTTTTCATAGCGGTGAAGCGCTATTCTGTGATACTTTTGAAATATCCTAATTTCGAGCATCAAGTCAATGAGCAAGTCGCCAGTTTCAGTTGTAGCAGTCCCATCGAATCCAGTTTCCGCTTCGGAACAGAAGCGTTTGCAAATGGCGGATATCGCGCGATTGGCGGGCGTATCAACCTCGACAGTTTCTCGCGCATTAAACAAAAGCCCTTTGATCAACGAGGAAACCCGAAGTCGCATCGAGCAATTGGCGAAGTCTTTAAATTACTCGATCAATGTCGGTGCGCAAAATTTGCGTTTAAAACAGAATCGTACCGTCGCGGTGGTCGTGCCTTTTGATAGTACTTCGCGCCAGCACTTATCTGATCCTTTTTTTCTTAGTATCTTGGGTAGTATCGCTGATGCTCTGACAGCGAGAGGATTTGATATGTTGTTGACGCGTGTGGATGCTGAAGAGTTAGATGCAGCAGCGCAGATATTCCATACTGGGCGCGCGATTGGCGTGATTTTGATTGGTCAATGGCGACATCATGATCAACTGAATCAAATGGCTGCCAGACGCGTACCTATTGTGGTTTGGGGTGCGCAAATTCAGCAGCAATTGTATGTGACTGTCGGTAGCGATAATGTTGCTGGTGGATTTTTGGCGACTGAACATCTGCTGTTGAATCAACGTCGTCGAATAGCTTTCTTTGGTGATACTCAGTTGCCTGAGGTTGCCGATCGCTTTCAGGGATATCAGAAAGCCTTGCAGCAATATCAAATTCCGTTTGATCCTACTTTGGTTTTGCCCGCTGTATTTACCGAGGAGGGTGGTCGCGCTGCGGTTGCGGAACTGTTGGCGCGTCAAACGCGTTTTGATGGACTGTTTGCTTGTAGTGATCTTTTGGCGATGACGGCAATTAGTTCATTTCGCGAACGTGGCTTGGTGACACCACAGGATATTGCTGTGGTTGGCTATGACGATATCGAGTTAGCGCGCTATTTTCATCCTCCCCTGAGTACCGTACGTCAGCCCTTAGTTGCTGCTGGCGAGGCTTTAGTCTCTGCTGTGTTGGCTTTGGCGGAAGGGCAAGTGCTGCCACCAGTTCTGTTACCGACTGAACTTGTCGTACGCCATTCTAGCGTGATGTAAGTTTATTTTAACGCTTCCTATTTTGCTTCCTAGTAAGTGCCTAGTTTTTCTGCGGGCACTTAATTAGGCTTAATGATGCGATGCTCTTAAGGTGGTCTTATGTTTGTTTTTAACGACCGCTTTATCCATGGTTTCTTGTAAAAAAAGCTCAACTTTCGATCGTCAAGCAATTTAAAACATCAATATAAAAAATTAATATGCGTGAGTTTAAATAGTTATGTTTGCAATCGTTTGCATCGTTTTTGCCACATTCACCTTGGTGCGCTCTCTGTAGCGCCCATAACTCTGCTGCATTGCAGCATCTTAGTGTACGTCAACGTAGTGTAAAACTAAGATTGAACATCTCTATCTATATGATTTTATAGTGAGAAATAGTTTTATTTCTGAATTTTTCTGCATCCAATTAAACAGTTTTTGAAAACGATTTATTGTTGTATCGCACAAAAAATAATTTATGCAATCGATTGCATAAATTATTTTTTCAACCCATAATTCCATCATCGGTAAAGAAAAACTGTAATCGTCTTCCACTTATCCCGAGAAGCGACTTCTTGTGCGGAAATGACGATGCCATACCTTAGCTTACTTGAGCCTAATTGAGCTTAGATGGCTGGATGGTCAAGTGCCAAAAGTGCTTGCAAACGAGTTCTTACTGAGGAATTTCGCTTTGATGAATTGCATCAATCCGCATTGAGCAAATAGGCATAAAGCGTTTAATCGAACACCAAGGAGACGAAGATGCGTGCATTAACAACAGAAGTGACGGGTAAATTAAATCAGATGACTCTTGCGGTTGCATTGGCTTTAAGTGCAATGGCAAGTTCGCAGGCACAAACGGCAGCACCAGTGAAAGAAAAAGACGGCTTGAATCTGGAGACCGTGGTGGTTACCGGAACACCTATAGGCAAGTCCAAAATGAAAGCGAGTGTGTCGGTCAGTACATTGGAATCTGATCAGATCATGCAAGCATCACCAACCAATGCAGCAGAAATTTTACGTTCTATTCCAGGTGTACGCGCTGAATCTTCCGGGGGGGAGGGCAACGCTAACTTGACCGTACGTGGTGTGCCTGTGTCGGCTGGTGGTGCGCGTTATGTGCAATTTCAAGAAGATGGTTTGCCGGTATTGCAGTTCGGTGATATCGCTTTTGTCACGCCAGATATGTATTTGCGCGCGGATGGTGGGTTAAGTCATTTGGAAGTTGTTCGCGGCGGTTCTGCATCGACTCTTGCAACCAATGCGCCCGGTGGCATCATCAATTTCATCACTCGTAACGGTAAAGAAAAAGGTGGCAGCATCGGTCTCACCAAAGGTTTAGATTTTAATCAAACGCGCTATGACTTCGACTATGGTGCTGCGATCTCTGAAAAAACGCGTTTCTTCATTGGCGGACATTATCGTATTGGTGATAGTTCTCGTCCAGCAGGTGTTACCGCTGAAGATGGCGGACAATTACGCGCCAACATCACGCACGAATTAGATCAAGGCTATCTGCGTTTGAGCTTTAAACATCTTGATGATAAAACGCCGATGAATATGCCGGTGCCGGTCAAAACCATCAATGGTGTGATTACAGAATTACCTGGTATCGATCCGCGTACCGCGAGTTTTTATTCGCCATATTGGGTGAAGGATATTGTCCTCGATAAAAATAACCAGCGTATTGCTGCCAATATCAATGATGGTTTACAGGTTAAGAACAATGCGTTTGGTGTCGAGGCATCGTTCAACCTAGGCCAAGGATGGAAGCTGGATGATAAATTCCGTAAATCCAGCAATAGCGGCCGATTTATTTCGATCTTCCCTGCAGATAATGGTAATCCGCAAAAGAATATGAGCTACGCAACAGGCCCTAATGCAGGTAAAGCTTATTCCGGCGCGGCGGTGACTGCTGCGGTCTTCAATACTTCGATTGATGATTTGGGAAGTACGGTTAATGATCTACGTGTGTCGAATAGTTTCCAATTGGGTGATGGCAAGCTGGCGTTCACTGGTGGCTTGTTCACCTCTTTGCAAAACGTTTCTCTCACATGGAACTTTAATCATTATTTACTGCAAGCGAGTGGCGACAAACCTGCTTTGTTAAATTCTGCTGCGACGGTCGCTGGTTCTGCTGGCTTGCTAGCGCAAGGAACCGACGTTTGGGGCGGCTGCTGCAATCGCGCGATTGACGCGCAATACAAAACGACCTCACCTTACGCGAGCTTAGGATATGAGATTGGTGATTGGAACGTCGATGCCAGCATCCGCCGCGATAGCCAAGATGCTTCTGGTACATACAATCAAGCGGTCAATCAAAGCTATCAACAGAAGAATTCCAAAACGATTGATTACTCGGTCAATCATACTTCGTACTCTGCAGGTGTAAATTACAGCTTCGATAAAAATCTCGCATTCTTTGCGCGTACTAGTGAAGGCATCGCATTTAATGCAGATCGCATTATGTTTGGCAATCCGCTCGATGGCTCTGTGCCGATTAGCACGAATATTGTGAAGCAAAATGAAGCTGGTTTTAAATGGAAATCCGGTGGATTCAATAGCTTTGTGACTTTCTTCCAAGCCAAAACCGATGAGTCGAATTTCGAAGCAACGACGCAGAAGTTCACCGCCAATAGTTACGATGCCAAAGGTACTGAAATTGAGGCGAGTTATCGCATTGGTGCATTTAGTTTGAGTGGTGGTGCGACCTTTACCAATGCGGAAATTGTGAACGCCAATGATAAATCAATCATCGGTAAGACACCGCGTCGTCAAGCACGTACGGTGTATCAATTGATGCCAACTTGGAGTGCTGGTGATCTGGTACTCGGTGCGAGTGTGATCGGCACATCTAAGTCATGGGGTGACGATAACAACACGATTACTATGCCAGGATTTAAGGTGGTAAATGCGTTTGTGAACTATCAAATCAATGAGCGTTTAAAGGCATCGCTGAATGCGAACAATCTATTCAATGCGATCGGATATACCGAAGTTGAGGGTGATGGTCATGCAGCACGTTCCGTCAATGGAAGATCCATTCGCGCTACGCTGACGTATAGTTTTTGATCGCCAGTCGCTAGCCACAAATCGTTTTATCGATTTGATTGATCTGTTGTGTTGAAAGGCAAGCAAAGTAGTTACTTCACTTTGCTTGCCGCAACACTGAAATGTCTGTTCGTATTCTCTTTAAGTTTATTGCCATGAGTTCTTCATCTTCCCCGACACCGTCAACCTCATCTCGGGCGACTCTGCTTCAGCTACGCATTCAGCGATATTCACCGAGTTTGCGGGAGAAGTTGGCACAGGTCTATGGGCAGCATGAAAACTTCGATACATGGATGCAGCAATTAATTGCGCAAGTCACTGAGTTGGCGCAACAACGTAGTTCAGATTTAGTCGAATTAGATAATCAAAGATTGCACAATCCAGATTGGTTTTTGCAGCAAGATATGCTCGGATATTGCACTTACGTCGATCGCTTTGCTGGCAATCTGCAAGGTGTAAAACAGCAGATTCCGCATTTGGTAAATTTGGGAGTACGCTATTTGCATTTGTTACCGTTTTTTCAGGCGCGATGTGGCGAGAACGATGGTGGTTTTGCGGTCGCTAGTTTTGATCAAATTCAAGATGGCTTGGGCAGTATTGATGATTTGCTTGAACTCACATCGGCACTACGTCAGAACAAGATTTCTCTGTGTGCAGATTTCGTTTTAAATCACATCGCAGATGATCATCCTTGGGCGCTCGCTGCAAAGCACGGTGATACGCGTTATCAAGCCTATTTTCACACCTTTGCTGATCGTGAATTCCCAGATCAATATGAGCAAACCTTAGGGCAAATTTTCCCGCAAGCTGCGCCAGGTAATTTCACGTTTAATCCCGAGTTACAAAAATGGGTTTGGACGACGTTTTATCCTTATCAATGGGATTTGAACTACAGTAATCCTGAGGTGTTCGCGCAAATTGCGATCGTGATGTTGCGTATGGCGAATTTGGGGATAGAGGCGTTTCGTTTAGATTCGACTGCTTTTCTGTGGAAGCGACTTGGCACGAGCTGCATGAATCAGACAGAGGCACATCTATTGTTGCAAGCGCTGCGCGATATTATTGAGATTGCCGCGCCTGGCGTGCTTTTAAAAGCCGAAGCAATTGTTGCGACCGCTGATTTACCGGCTTATTTAGGTAGCGAAGCACAGGGAGTGAAGGAGTGTCATATCGCTTATCACAGCAGTTTGATGGCTTCGTCTTGGGTTGCGTTGGCTGAGCAAAAAGTAGATTTAATTGAAGCGGTGATTGCCGCGACACCAGATTTGCCCGCTCAAGCGAGCTGGCTGAATTACGTGCGTTGCCATGATGATATAGGTTGGAATGTACTACGTGCCGAGGCTGCTGGTGCCGATGGTGATGCGCAGTTGGCGAAACAACGCTTGAAGCATGCGGCACTTTTTTTCTCCGATCAGAGTGCTAGTTATGCCGATGGTTTGCAGTTCCAATCGAGTGATCCTGAAGCTGTACATGGCACGGTGGGTATGGCTGCATCGCTTTGCGGTTTGGTACATTCATCAGCAGCGCCAGATCCAATTGTTGCCGAGGTTACCGAGTTGTCGATCCGTCGTATTCTTTTGATGTATGGCTTGAGCTTAAGTTTTGGTGGTATTCCCTTGATTTATATGGGCGATGAATTTGCTCAAACAAATGACCGTTCTTTTCTAGATGATCCTGCCAAGAGTATGGATGGTCGTTGGTTGCAACGTCCCTATTTTGATCATGATGCGCAAATGCATTTACATGATATGTCGCGTTGCTCCAGCCAAGTATTTGCACAACTTAGTGAATTGATTCGACAGCGTCAGCAATTGCCAGCATTGGCAGCGAACACGGCTCGTCAATTATTAAGCACGGATTCAGCACAGGTACTGGGCTTTGTGCGTGGTGATGTGAACAGTGCAGAACACCTTATTTATTTGTCGAATTTTAGCGAGTTAGCGCGCACTTTAGATGCGGAGAAAATCGTTAGGCAAATTCCATTTGCGACAAACCGTCAAGTTGCGTATGTGGATGTATTGAGTGGTGAATTGATCGGGCAGAAGATCGATTTGCCAGCATATTCGCAACGTTGGTTGCGCTTGCTCGGTGCTTAATGGCAGACTGTTGAATGCACGTAACACAACTGATGCGCAACATTTTTCGCCTATTCCATGAAAGTGACCACAGCAATGAACTCATCGACGACTACTAGCAAGCCCAATTTACTGATTTATGGTGAAACCTTAATTGATGAATTCCCGCAGCAAAAAGTGATTGGTGGCGCACCATTTAATGTGGCGCGTAGCTTGGCTTTGTTGGGCGCGAAACCATTGATGATCACGCGAATTGGGCAAGATGCAGATGCGGCCTTGATTCGTGATGAAGCAGTGCGAACTGGCTTGCTGCTCGATGGTTTGCAGATTGATACTGAGCATCTGACTGGACGTGTCATTGTTCATATGGATGCAAAAGAAAATGCGAGCGCACATCGTTTTGAGATTTTGCCAAATCAAGCCTATGACTACATCGGTAGTGAATTAGTCGATAAGCTGTTACAGCAATATTTTTCCGAAACACCACCAGATTTAATTTACTACGGTTCTTTGATTCAAAGGAGTGCGACTTCACAGCAGACCTTGATCTCGATTTTAGAATCTGATTTGACTGAAGGTGCAAGTAAGTTTTTAGATCTGAATTTACGTGATGGTCAAGCAACGCTTGAGACGATTACTTCGTCTTTAAACTACTGCGATATGGTGAAGTTGAACGAAGATGAATTGCAGTTTGTGCTGCAACATTGCTGCCCAGCTGCTAAAGATAAGCGACTCGTGTGCGAATCAAGTAGTCTGCTGCAAGCTTGCGAAGCGCTAATGGCAGAATTTTATATGCAAGCCGTCATCGTCACTTTAGGGGATAAGGGCTATTTTTATTTCGATGCAAATGGCGTGTGCTTACACAGTTTGCAGCAAACACCGATTGCTGTGCAAGTTGTTGATACAGTGGGTGCAGGCGATGCATTTACCGCGATGTTTATCCATGGTTGGCAGAGCAATTGGCCAATCGAAAAAACGATGGCGATGGCGAATCGGTTTGCTGCTGCGATTTGTACGGTGCGCGGTGCGGTTGCCGATCACCTTGATTTTTATCGTCAGTTTTTGGCGCAATCAGCAGATTAAGCGGAATAAGCAGCATAAGCAGTCGAAAAAATTTTGTGTAGCTACTTATGCGCATTCACGCACTTAAATGCATAAATTGGGAGACAAATAAATGCAAATAAAAAAGCCACATCTGTCGTTCTGGCAGATCGTGAATATGAATTTTGGATTTTTTGGTATCCAATTTAGTTTTGGTCTGCAGCAAAGCAGCATGAGCCCGATCTATAGTTATCTCGGTGCAGATGAGGCAAGTTTGCCGTATTTGTGGCTGGCTGGCCCAGTCACGGGTTTGCTAGTACAACCGATTATTGGCGCGATGAGTGATCGCACTATTAGTCGCTGGGGAAGGCGTACACCGTATTTTCTGATTGGCGCAATTCTTTGTAGTTTGGGTTTGTTGGCGATGCCATTTAGTCCAACGCTGTGGATGGCAGCGAGTTTGTTGTGGATTTTAGATGCCGCTAATAATGTGACGATGGAGCCATATCGTGCTTATGTTAGCGATCGGCTAGATAAGAGCCAGCATTCAATCGGATTTCTGACGCAGAGTGCATTCACTGGTTTGGGGCAAACACTAGCTTACCTGACGCCATCGATTTTGGTATTTGCTGGTATGAATAAAAACGCGGTGAATGCTAGTAATATTCCGCACATCGTGATCGCCGCCTTTTTGATTGGCGCGGTGTTTTCTTTGGGTTCTGTGTTATGGACTTTAAAGACTACGCCAGAGTTACCCATGAGCGAACAAGAAATCGCGGTGATACGTAGTCAGGCGCAGGGATTTCAACACACCTTGACTGAAATTTTTGTGGCGATTAAAGAAATGCCTTCGACCATGAAGCAATTAGCATGGATGAAGTTGTTTCAATGGTATGCGATGTTTTGCTACTGGCAATACATTATGCTTTGTCTGGCGAAAACGATTTTCGCGACCAATGACCCTGCTTCTGAGGGCTTTCGTGATGCGGGATTATTAAATGGGCAGCTCGGCGCTTTTTATAACTTCATCGCTTTTATCGCAGCTTTTGCTTTGGTGCCATTTGCGAAGCGCTTAGGGCCAAAGATTGTGCATAGTGTTTGTTTGGTATTGGCTGGCATAGGGATGTTATTGATCCCCGAAATTCAGAATAAACAATGGCTATGGCTACCTATGTTGGGAATCGGTTTGGCGTGGGCAAGTATTATGGGTAATCCTTACATTATGTTGGCGGGCAGTATTCCCAAAGAGCGCACTGGTGTGTATATGGGAATCTTTAATATGTTTATTGTGATTCCCATGATCATTCAGATTTTTACACTGCCATTGTTTTATCGCGGCTTGCTAGGAGCTAATCCAGAAAATGTAATTCGTCTGGCTGGCATACTTTTATTGTTTGCAGCGGCCAGTGTTGGGTTTGTAAAGTTGCAAAAATCGAGCGTGGATGATCATTGATTTTTGCTAGCTGAGGTAACCAGGCGATGAGTTGATTTCATCGCCTTTTTTGTTTTGTAGACTGGCATCAAGTAAAATACGGGCTTACGCAAGATCAGCGCAGTCTCCGCCGCATAAGGTACCAGCATGAAATCCACATCCCCGAAAAAAAATATCGACAACAACGACAAGCACGAAATCCGTCCGGGGCAATCATTGGAGTTGCTGAAAGAATTACATATTTTGACGCGTGACGGCAAGATGAATCAGGATAGTCGTCGCAAGTTGAAGCAGGTTTACCATCTATATCAATTTATTGAACCCTTGATGCAGCAAGTCTTAGAGCAAAAAGGACAGCTCAGCTTGGTCGATCACGGTGCAGGAAAATCGTATTTGGGATTTATCTTGTACGACTTGTTTTTTAAGGCTTTAAGCAAAGACAATGCTTCGTGCATTTATGGTATCGAGACACGCGATGAGCTGGTCGCTAAATCAACTGAGTTGGCGCAGCGACTTGGTTTTCAGGGAATGCAGTTTCTGAATTTGTCAGTGGCAGAGTCGACTAAATCGACAGCTTTGCCTGCGCAAATTGATATCGTTACTGCGCTGCATGCGTGCAATACCGCAACCGATGATGCGATTGATTTTGCGTTAAAAAAGAAAGCAAAATTTATGGTGTTGGTGCCATGCTGTCAGGCTGAGGTTGCCGCCGAATTGCGAAAGACCAAAGGGGATGCGGTAAAAAATAACCCTTTATCAGAAATGTGGCGCCATCCATTGCATACGCGCGAGTTTGGCAGCCAAATTACTAATGTACTGCGTTGTCTGCAATTGGAGTCCCACGGTTATCACGTGCGCGTAACCGAATTGGTCGGTTGGGAGCACTCGATGAAAAACGAATTGATCATCGCCGAGTATAAAGGTAATCGCAATAATAAATCGGCTCAGCGTTTGAGCGAGATACTCAATTCAACTGGACTCGATAATCTACGTCCTCGTTTCTTCTTGCCCGCATCTGAAAGCATCAGCTAGGCGAATAATTTGGTGTGCAGAAAACTGTCACATCCGCGTCACAATTAATCATTAATATCATTTATCCGATTGCTGAGGTACTTGTCAGTATCAAGCTGTGCGATATGATGAGTTCTTTCGTGGTCAGAGCGTCGATGGCCGCATCGTATTCAATGTATGAAGGAAAAAGCGCATGTTTGCAGCGGTAGATCTTGGGTCAAATAGTTTTCGCTTACATATAGGTAGTCATGAAGGCACTGCAATCCGCGTGATTCGTAGCGCACGTGATCCTATACGCTTGGCTGCTGGATTAGATCAAGATGGAAACTTAACGCCAGAAGCAATGCAAAGAGCGATCGCTTGCTTGGCACGATTCAAAGAAATCTTGGCGAGTTACGCCATTGATTCTGTTCGGGTGGTGGCGACAAACACCATCCGTATCGCGAAGAACGCGGCTGATTTCTTGCCGGCAGCTGAAGCAGCAATAGGCTTGCCGATTGAAGTGATTTCAGGTGAAGAAGAAGGACGCTTAATTTACCTAGGTGTGTCGAACTCGTTAGCAATACCAGCCGAGCGTCGTTTGGTAATTGATATTGGCGGTGGCTCGACTGAGATTATTTTGGGGCGTGGACATGAGATCGTGAAGGTCGAGTCCTTTGGAATGGGAACGGTCAAGCATAGTTCTCATTACTTTCCGCAAGGTGTTATCACGGAAGAGGGCTTTGATGCTGCGGTGTTAGCGGTACGATCATTGTTGGAAGATGCCACACCAGCTTATCAACCTGAGTTTTGGCGTAATGCATATGGTTCATCGGGAACGGTGAGAGCGATCTCTGATGCCTTGTATAAAAACGGCTTCGGTGATGCGGAAGTCACGCTAGAAAAGTTACAGGCATTACGCGCCTATTGCATACAACGCGGACAAATTGATGATCTGAATTTGCAAGGGATTAAGCCAGAGCGTGTCGCGATGGTGATTGGCGGTTTAGCGATTTTGATCGGCTTATTCCAAGAATTGAATATCCAAGTTTTGCAACCCATCGAAGCGGGTTTGCGTATGGGTGTGATGTGGGATTTGTATTTGCGTTCAACCAAGCGAGATCGACGCGAACAAGCCGTGCTGGATGTGTTGAACTTATTTCGCGCCGATCTTAATCGTGCGAAGTTGGTGGCAGATATGTCGCGTTCATTATTTGCGCAACTAAAGCCCGCGTCTGATTACTTAAGTAACTATGTGTATTGGAGTGCTCTGTTACACGAAGTCGGTATGGTGGTTTCTCACACCGGATATCACAAGCATGGAAGTTATCTGGTTGAAAATGCAGATATCCCTGGTTTTACCACGCGTGAACAAAAGTTGATGAGTCGCTTGGTGTTAAGTCAGAAAGGTAATTTACGAAAATTGGGTGATGCATTCGCTGATGCCGATTTTGCAAAAGCGGTGTTGGCACTACGATTGGCTGTGAGCTTTATGCATTCACGCGTTGAACTTGATTACATGGATTTCAGTCTCAAGATGAAAAGTAAGATCGAGCTGGAGTTAAAACCAGATTGGGTTAGCCTGCATCCGACAGTTGCCTTCTGGTTACGTAAGGAAATTGAGTGTTGGCGCGAAATTGGTATCGACTTTGTTGTACGTGCTCGAGTTTGAGTCTAGTTTGAATCGATTGCCTTCTTTGTACTATTGATGTAAATTGTTTATATTATTTATTTTATTTGGATGTGTATCGTTGGTTTTGTATTGATAGATATTTTCAGTAGTTATTCAGTAGTAATTCAGTAGTAACCGAGAAGGAGTTAATGATGGTAACGACAGCGAAGAAAAAAGCGCCGGCAAAAGTGGTTGTGAAGGCTGCGGTGAAAGCCAAACCTCCCGTAGTGCCAGCAAAAACGATTGCTAATACAGCGGCAAAGGCGGCAGCAATGCGTAGCGCGGATGAGTTAAAGACTCCAGTTGCGAAGGCAACTTCTAAGCCTGCAAATAAGCCGGTAAATAAGTCAGCGACTAAAGCTTCAGTTAAACCTGCAGCCAAGTCTGTAGCTAAGACTGTAGCGAAGACAGCTCCTGCGATCAAATCTCCATCTGATAAACCTGCGTCGCAATCGAAGACACAGTCTAAATCAGGGATAAAGGTCACTAAGAAGGTAGTAGTAAAAGGCGCGGCAAAGTCAGTAGATGCTGTTCAACTAGAGAATGGCAAGTCTGTGGCGAAGAAATCGGTGCCAAGCGCAAAGTCTGAATCCAACCTTAGAGAGAAAGTCAAGAAGCCTAAATTAGTACGTGATAGCTTTACGATGCCAGAGGCTGAGTATGCCGTGCTAGGGGAAGTGAAAAAAGCTTGTATCGCCGCAGGGATTGAAGTGAAGAAGAGTCAGCTATTGCGCGTAGGTTTAGTGTTATTGAAGAAAACACCGATCAGTACACTGAAAAATTTGGTGGAAAATTTGCAAACACTTAAAGCAGGACGCCCTAAATTGGGTTAAGTATCATCCCGAGTGTTTTAGTTTGAACCGAAAACCGCGATTGCATATCGCGGTTTTTTTATGGGCGAAACAAAGATTTCATCCTAGACTGGGTGTGTGGCCATTGATTGCGTCTTAAGTTCGCATATGGTTTCGTTTTGAACTCCCTTTATTTGAATTATCTTGTACGCAATCCATAAGACGATAAAAAATTAAAGCGCTTTGAATAAATTACAGTGAAAAATACAAAGCGCTTTGAATTTTTTGGTAAAATCTTTGCAATGAAATCTATAAAATGTAGTTTGACTACATAAATTATGATGATGTAACTGTGGTTTTCAAGCCACGTAATAGATAACTTCCTCATAGGAGAGTAAAAATACTTCCTCAATTCTGCGATTTTTCTGATTGACACTAAATTTAGTTTTGGTACAAACTTGAGCCAAGATTTGAATTTAGACCAAAAGTTCATGGATTCGAATTCGATGCTGAAAATAAGAAGTAGTTGTTGATTTCCTCCCCCCCCTAGATTGCAGTGATAAAAAACATTTGGAGATTTAAATGGAACTGAATTTAAGCAAGCGCCAGCAGAGTTCGAGTCTGAACCGTGCGATGGTCAAGTTAACCCCGATTGCTGCTGGTTGCGCAGTGATGTTGGCGCTAAGTTCAGGTGCTGCGTTTGCGCAGCAAGCTGAGCCAGCTAAAGAAGCGGCAAAGGCAGACCCACAGCAAACCACCGAGACCGTGGTTGTTACTGGTATTCGCCGTGGTATTGAAGCAGCGATTTCCTTGAAGAAAAACTCCACCTCCATCGTAGAAGCGATTTCTGCTGAAGATATTGGTAAATTGCCAGACTCTAGCGTTGCAGAATCCATCTCTCGTTTGCCAGGTGTGACAGCACAACGTAGTCGATCTTCTGGTAAAGCAGCCGATATTAGTGTGCGTGGTTTGTCGCCATCATTTAATGGTTCATTGCTCAATGGTCGCGAACAAGCATCAACAGGTAATGCTCGTGCACCAGAGTTTGATTTGTTCCCAGCAGAATTGATGGGTTCAGTCATGATCTACAAAACACCTGATGCATCCTTGATTGGTCAAGGTTTGGCAGCGACGATTGATTTGAACACCTTGAAGCCACTCGATTTTGGCAAGCAAGTTGTATCTGCCGCATATCGTAAACAACGTACTGGCGTGCAAACTGCATCAGAAGGTAGCGGCGATCGTATTTCCTTCTCTTATGTTGATCAATTCGCAGATCGCACGATTGGTTTGTCATTAGGCTTTACCAAGTTCAAAGAAGATGGCGGCGCGCAACAACGTTTTAATACTTGGGGTGGTTGGTCTCCAGAAGTCGATTACAACGGTGCTAAAGTAAAGACCATCGGTGGTTTCGGTGCGGACACAGAAACCAGCAAGAGCGATCGCGATGGCGCATCTGCGACCTTGCAATTTAAGCCAAACAAAAACTTTAAATCGACAATCGACTTATTCTACTCAGCCGGTAGCTCTAGCTTGAAAAAGACTGGGTTAGAAGGTGCGATTGCCGGTTCTGCTGGTGGCTATGATCCAGATGGCGTGTTGTCTAATGCGACTATTGTCAACGGCGTCGTCACAGCAGGTACTTTTAGTAACTACAAAGGTGTTGTGCGTAACCATAAAGAATCTGCAAAAGATAAGTTCACATCCATCGGTTGGAATAGTGATTTGAAAGTAGATGAATGGACTTTGAACGCGGATTTGGCTTATTCCAAAGCGAAAAAAGACGCATCACGCTACGAAACAACGGCAGGTCAACCAGGTAATGCGACTGGTCTGTCATCGATTAGCTACACAGGTTTCAATGGCGGTAACTTCAATGATGTGAAGTACACAACCAGCTTAAATTTTGGTGACCGCAATGTTGCGAAACTGACTGACGTGAATGGTTGGGGCGGTGGTGTTGATTCTCCACAAGCTGGTTATGTTGCGCTGCCAACTGTGAATGACAAAGTAACGAGCTTCCGTTTGACGGCTAGCCGCGATGTTGAGTTTGGTCCGATTGTGACTGCACGTTTTGGCGTGAATGGTACAGATCGTGAAAAAATTCGTGCAGGTCAAGAAGGTCGTTTGGTTGTAAAAGGCACTAACGGCTATGCAACCGCAACCGTGCCAGGTTCAGCAGTGGGTGTTGCTGGAACAACTGGTTTGCCTATCGTTTCATTTGATCCAGAGGGTTCATTGGGTTCAATTTATGATCTAGCTCGCTGGGTTGATGCATCGGTGTTGGCAAAAGATTGGTCAGTTCATGAAAAAGTGACTACCGCTTACGCGATGGGTGACTTAGACGGTGAATTGATGGGCTTGAACTATCGCGGTAATGTCGGTGTGCAATTTGTTCATACCAATCAGTCCTCTACTGGTAACCAAGTTGATTTAGCTAACTGTACAGGTATCACAGCAGCAACTTGCCCATCTAGCGTGGTTGGTGGCGGCACTTCTTACTCCAATATTCTGCCAAGCTTGAACGTGTCGTTTAATTTGGGTAGTGATCAATACTTCCGTGTTGGTGCAGGCAAGATCATGTCACGCGCAAATATGGATGATATGCGTGCAAGCCAAGCATTTGGTGTCACAACGCAAGGCAATAATCCAATCTTGACTGGTAGCGGCGGTAATCCAAACTTGAAACCATTTTTGGCTAAAGCTTTAGATTTGTCGTATGAAAAATACTTTGGTAACAAAGGTTATTTCAGCTTCGCAGGTTTCTACAAATCTTTAGATACCTACATCTATCGTTCACCAACAACATTTGATTTCGCGCCATTTGTTAGTGCGAAAACACCATTGCCATTAACTGGTGCATATAAAGGTTCAACAGTTGGTTTGTTGACTGCTCCACGTAACGGCGAAGGCGGTAGCATCCATGGTTTTGAAATGGCTGTGAACGTACCGTTCAATATGTTTAGTTCCTACCTCGATGGTTTCGGCGCGATGTTGAATCACTCTGACACCTCCAGCAAAATTACTTTGCCAGGTTTTGGATTTGGTAATGTGGCAGTGACATCTTTGAATATTCCATTGCCAGGCTTGTCGAAGAAAGTTTCGAACTTGCGTCTGTACTATGAAAAAAATGGCTTCCAAGTGGCTTGGGCAGCACGTAAGCGTTCTGACTTCTTAGGTCAAGTAAGCGATTACCAAGACAATATGCAGTTGACGATGGTGAAGGGGGAAACGCTGGTTGATTTGCAAGCATCTTATGAATTCCAATCTGGCTGGTTGAAAGGATTGTCTTTGTTGGTGCAAGCAAACAACTGGAACAACACACCGTTCCAAGAGTACAACACCGATCCTAACGTGATCACAAATAAAGTGACTTACGGTAGAACTTATCTGTTCGGCGCAAACTACAAGTTCTAATTTGAACTAAGTAAAGACCCCTGCGCGGCATGGCAGGGGTCTTTTTTTTAGCTTTTGATTTTGTCGATATTGTTGGTTTCTTTGTGTTTCGAAATTAACGATCGAAAAAGAAAAAACAGAAAAGACTTGATGAAAATAAGTTTGGTAAATGGGTTTCTCGGAATGCGGTGCAGTACACTAAGATTTCTAGAAAATTTTCCAATTTGATCGAAGCTTGATCGAAGCCTGATCGAAGCAAATTTCCATCAACTCTTTTTAGCGTGTGAGCTCAAGATGAATAATCCATTAATTCAAGATGTGGTGATTGTAGGTGGTGGTACCTCAGGCTGGATGACAGCTGCCGCCTTAGCCCGAACTCTGCAAGGGCAAGTCAAGATCCGCGTGGTCGAATCTGATGAAATTGGTATCGTCGGTGTGGGCGAAGCCACGATTCCGATGATACAGCGCTTCAATCATGTCTTGGGCATTGATGAAAATGAGTTTCTGCGAGAAACCCAAGGCACCTTTAAATTAGGGATTGAATTTGTCAATTGGGGCAAGCTTGGTGATCGCTACATGCATGGTTTCGGCACTATCGGTCAAGACACCTACACGGTACGTTTTGACCAATATTGGCAAAAGTTTCGCCAACAAGGCAAGGTCGCACCGTTAGAAGAATATTCGATCACACGAATGGCGGCAAAAGCGAATAAGTTTATGCCAGCGAATCATGAGGTAGAAAATTCACCATTAAATCAAATCGCCCATGCCTATCATTTTGATGCGAGTTTGTACGCGAAATATCTGCGCAAGTATGCAGAGAAATTAGGTGTGGTCCGCACCGAAGGAAAAATCACGCAAGTAAAGCAACGCGATACTGATGGTTTTATCGAATCCATTGTGTTGGAAAATGGCGAGGTGATTGCTGGCGAATTATTTATCGATTGTTCAGGCTTCCGTGGTCTTTTGATCGAGCAAACATTGAAGACTGGTTACGAAGATTGGACGCATTTCTTGCCATGCGATCGCGCTTTGGCGGTACCTTGCGAATCGGCGCCAGTATTAACACCCTACACACGCTCGACAGCGCATAAAGCAGGTTGGCAATGGCGTATTCCTTTGCAACATCGCATTGGTAATGGTCACGTGTTTTGCAGCCAATTTACTAGTGAGGATGAAGCTGCTGCAAGCTTATTGGCAAACTTGGATGGCAAGCCATTGGCAGAACCACGCTTGTTGAAGTTCACCACGGGAATGCGTAAGCAATGTTGGAATAAGAATGTTGTTGCGATTGGCTTAGCGAGTGGTTTCTTGGAGCCATTAGAATCCACCAGTATTCACTTGATACAAACCGCCATCGCGCGTTTGATTAGTTTCTTCCCAGGCAAAGTGTTTAATCAAGTCGATATCAATGAATACAATCGTCAAAGCAAATTTGAGTATGAACGCATTCGTGATTTCGTCATCTTGCATTACAAATTAAATCAACGTGAAGATGCGCCATTTTGGAAAAATTGTGCCGAGATGGCGGTGCCAGAAAGCTTGATGCATAAGATGGAAATGTATCGAGCCAGCGGTCGCTTACTGCGTGTGGATGATGAATTGTTTGCTGAAGTCGGCTGGCTGCAAGTGCTTGAAGGACAAAACATGCCAGTCGAGAGTTTTCATTCTTTGGTCAATCTACAAACTGAAGCCGATACCTTGGAGTATCTCGAAAGTGTACGCGACGTCATCGCTAAGTGCGTCAAGGTAATGCCAGATCATGCTGCGTATATCGCTAAACATTGCGCGGCTGTACGTCTATCATGATGTTGCTTCATATTTTCTGTGTGGATTTCTTGATGGATAGGGAAATCTGCCATGAGTAACACCGAAATCTTTTTGATTGCGATGCTCGTGATTTTCAGCCTGCCTTATTTGATTTGGCGGCTCGGGAAAACTGATTACTTCGCCCCTTTGGTGGTAGTGCAAATCATCACAGGTATTTTGCTTGGGCCTGGAGTGCTCGGCAATGCTTTACCTGAGGTGTACCAATTCGTATTTAACCCAGTGGTGGTACAGCATCTAAATGGAATCGCACTTTGGGCGGTTATGATTTTTGTGATGATCGCTGGTGTTGAATTGGATTTGAAGCAAGCTTGGGAACACAAACGCGAGAGTGGAATCACTGCGGGATTGGCGTTAGGTATGCCATTGCTAGTTGGAAGTGGTGTAGCGCTAGGCATGTTGCCGATGGTAGGTTGGATTGGTGAAAAAGCTTTGTCGTGGCAATTCGTGCTTGGTATCGGCATGTCATGTGCGGTTACCGCTTTGCCGATTCTGATTTTGTTGATGGAAAAAATGCAGATCTTGCGTGAACCATTAGGACAAAGAATCTTACGCTATGCCAGTGTCGATGACATTGCGATTTGGGGCGTATTGGCTTTGATCTTGCTCGATTGGACCAGAGTTGGTCGTCAAGTAGTTTTTCTGATGGTATTTGGTGTTGCCGCATGGTTGTTTAGAAAATTGATGCTGCGCTTACAAGAAGCAGATCGATGGTATGCCGCATTGATTTGGTTGGCTATCTGCGCGTTTGCGGCGGATTGGGCAGGCTTACATTTTATGGTGGGGGCATTTTTGGCCGGTGCTGTGATGGATGCGGTTTGGTTTATTCAAGAAAAAATGGATGCATTGCGTCACCATGTCTTGCTGGTAATGATGCCCGTCTTTTTCTTGAGTACCGGTTTAAAAACCAATTGGACGATGGGTGGGGCAAGTGTATTCATTGCCGCGTTTGCGCTGTTGGTGGCCTCCGTTTCTGGCAAATTGATCGGCATACAAATCGCAGGACGTGTACTGAAATGGAAAAAGGGTGAAGCCAGCATCATTGGCTGGTTATTGCAAACCAAGGCCCTGATCATGATTATTTTTGCCAATATTTTGTTAGATAAGGCCATCATCACGAACGCTACTTTTACTGCTTTATTACTGATGGCAATTGCCAGCACGATGTTAACCGTGCCAGTGGTGCAACCAAAACTAATGCGTTTGCGCGAGTTGATAGGACGCAGTTCTTAACACGCTTTGCAAGGTACTAGGCAATACACATAAGCAATACATACAAAGAATAGACCAACTACCGAATTTTTGAGGGGACATTTATGCATCAACTAGCAAAACCTAAACTGTCGTTTTGGCAGATTTGGCACATGAGCTTTGGCTTTTTCGGTATTCAATTTGGCTTTGCGCTACAAAATACCAACACCAGTCGTATCTTTGCCACCTTGGGTGCTGATATCGATAGTCTGTCTATTCTTTGGCTAGCGGCGCCGATTACTGGTTTGTTAGTGCAACCTATCATTGGCTATTTAAGCGATAACACTTGGCATCCAAAATGGGGGCGTCGTCGTCCTTTCTTTTTTATTGGTTCGGTATTGGCATCGATTGCGATGTTTCTGATGCCAAATTCCAGTGTGTTGTGGATGGCAGTATTTGTGCTGTGGTTGATGGATGCCTCGATCAATGTATCGATGGAACCGTTCCGTGCATTTGTTGGCGACAAGTTAGATGCGAGTCAGCAAACTGGTGGCTTTGCGATGCAAACTTTTTTTATCGGTTGTGGTGGCGTGATCGCTTCATTATTGCCAACGATTTTTACTGACTATCTTGGCGTCAGCAATGTGCCTGTCAATGGCGCGATTCCCGATACTGTACGTTATTCTTTCTATGTGGGCGGCAGTGTGTATTTCTTGGCGGTCATGTGGACAGTTTTGTTGAGTAAAGAAGATGCACCCGCCGACATGGATGCCTTTTTAGCAGAGCGTGCGGCGAATCAAGGCTTGGGTAAGGCGGTGAAAGAAATCTTAGGTGGCTTCTTTAAGATGCCAAAGACCATGGTACAACTGGCTATAGTACAGTTTTTTACATGGGTCGCCTTGTTCGCGATGTGGGTCTACACCACACCTTCGATCGCCTCTGGTGTTTTCCAATCGAGTGACGCGCAATCGAGTGCTTATCAAGAGGCAGGTAACTGGGTTGGCATCATGTTTGCCATGTATGGCGGTGTCTCTGCAATTGCCGCGTTTTTATTACCGATGTTGGCCAAAGTCACCAGCCGCAAGTTTGTACATTTGTTGTGTTTAGCGATTGGTGGATTTAGTTTGATTAGTATTTTTGCGATCACCTCCAAAGAGATGTTATTGCTGCCTATGGTTGGCGTGGGTATTGCTTGGGCGAGTGTGTTGACCATGCCATATGCCATTTTGGCGGGCGCTTTGCCCGCAAATAAAATGGGTTACTACATGGGTTTGTTTAACTTCTTTGTGGTGATTCCGCAGATTGTTGCTGGCGTTGTCTTAGGGGCGATTTTGAAGCACTTTTTTGCCAATCAATCCGTCAAGATTTTGATGCTTGGTGGTGCTTGTATGGTGCTCGCAGGCGTATTGACTTTGTTTGTACAAGACGAGGCCGAGAAGGCAATTACAAAATAGATCGCGTGGGTATTTTCTCTAAGATAGGATTTTTTATGTTTCGTAAGACCCTAATTTGTTTATCGCTATTGAGCCTGAGCCTGACTCAACATGCGAGCGCGGCTGAAAATAAGCGAACAAACAAACATCCCTTCTTATGGGAAAACGCGACTGTCTATTTTTTGCTTACAGATCGTTTTCATAACGCAGATAAGACAAATGATTTGGCATACGGTCGACAAGCCGATGCAGCGCCTCTGCGGGGTTTTATGGGCGGTGATCTGCGAGGCGTGATTGCCAAAATTCAGGATGGTTATTTTAGTCGTTTGGGTGTGAATGCTTTATGGATCACGCCGCCAGTCGAACAAATTCATGAAGGAACCGATGAAGGTACGGGCAAGTCGTATGGATTTCATGGTTATTGGACCAAAGACTTTACCAAGGTAGACGCCAATTTAGGTAGTGATAAAGACTTTAAAAAGCTAGTCGAAGTCGCACATCAACATGGCATACGCATCTTGCTTGATGTGGTGATGAATCATATTGGACCAGTGACTGCAACCGACACGGCGTGGCCTGCAGATTGGGTGCGTACAGAACCAACTTGCGATTACAAAACGGCAGATGGTGCAATCAAATGTACCTTGGTAAAAAACTTACCTGACATCTTGACCGAGAGTGATAAGCCAGTTGATTTGCCTCCACAGCTGGTACAAAAGTGGAAGCAAGAGGGGCGGTATGAACGCGAAGTAAAAGAGTTAGACGCGTATTTTGCGCGCACCGGTTTCCCACGTGCGCCGCGCTATCATCTGATGAAATGGCACACTGATTGGATACGCAAATATGGCATTGATGGATTCCGTGTTGATACAGTTAAGCATGTGGAAGCCAGCGTTTGGAAAGAATTGAAGCAAGAAGCGCATATCGCTTTTGAGGAATGGAAGCGCGCCCATCCTAAAAAGAAGTTTAGCGATGCGCCATTTTTCATGACTGCCGAGGCGTATAACTATCCAATCAGCGATGGTTTGCAGTTCCGTATGGATGGCGGCAGTCGCGTCAATTATTATGCAAATGGCTTTGACAGCATGATTAATTTTGGTTTTAAATCGGATGCGCAGCAAGATTACGAAACTCTATTTAGTCGTTATGCCAACTACTTGCAACAGGATTTAAAAGGCTATTCGGTATTAAATTACATTAGTTCGCATGATGATGGCAGTCCGTTTGATCCAGCGCGCCAACGCCCATTTGAATCTGCAACTAAATTGATGTTGACGCCGGGTTCTGTGCAGATTTATTACGGCGATGAAATCGCGCGATTATTAAACATCGCTGAAGCGCAAGGTGATGCAAAATTGCGATCCATGATGGATTGGTCGGTGCTGCAAAAAAATGTGCGTTTACCACTAACATCGACGCAAATACCATTTACCTATCAAGCTACTCCCAGCTATCGGGACTTGCTCCAGCATTGGCAAAAATTAGGGCAATTCCGTGCCGCGCATATCGCAGTTGGCGCTGGTGTACATCAACAACTTTCTGCTAAGCCGTATATCTTTCAGCGCAGTTATCAAAAGGACGGTGTGAGTGATCAGGTCATCGTTGCACTCGATTTGCCCAGAGCGAAAACGCATACGATCGCTGTCGACACGGTGTTCCGAGATGGCGAGCGTTTGCAAGATTACTACTCTGGCCAAAGTGTCATCGTTCAATCTGGCAAAGTCCAAATTGCAACTAAACATTCAATGATTCTTTTGGGTAAACTATGAAACAAGCTACACACCACTTTCGGCCTGTGAGTCTCATCTCCGCAGCGATTCTGTTTGCTTTTAATACGTTTGTTTTGAGTACGTCTGCTTACGCGCAAAATCCGCAACGCCAAGTGCTGCAAGTAAAGCAAAGCCCAGCGCATTTAGTCATCGTGACGAACGATGGTGAATATCAAATCCGTCCTTATTCGACTGAAGTTGTTGAGACTCAGTTTATCCCTAAAGGTGAGGTGATTTCCGCATTTGATCAGCAATCACATGCGGTGGTGGCGAAACCGCAAGTGGTCAAAATGCAGCTTCAAGAAGCCGCGCAGCAGATAGATTATGCAAGCGCAGGCATTTCTGTACGCATACAAAAAGCACCATTTCAGATCAGCTATTTTTATCAAGGTAAATTATTAACCTCGGAAAAAATGGGCTATGAAAAGATTGATAATGTAGAGAAAAATAAAGAACGTTTAAGTTTTCATTTAGATGCTAACGAAGCTTTGTATGGAGCTGGGGCACGGGCGCTAGGTATGAATCGGCGTGGGCATCGGCTACCGCTCTACAATAAAGCGCATTACGGCTACGAAGAACAATCGAGTCAAATGAACTTTGCGATACCGCTGGTATATTCATCCAAGATGTATGGCATCCATTTTGATAATGCCGCCATCGGCACACTTGATCTCGATAGCAATAAGGATAATTCACTCAGCTATGAAACCATAGGTGGACGAAAAATCTATCAAATTATTGCAGGCGCCTCCTGGGCGAAATTGATTGCTAACTACACCCAACTCACTGGTCGCCAACCACTGCCACCGCGCTGGGCGTTCGGTAATTTTGCCAGTCGATTTGGTTATCATTCAGAAGCCGAGGCTCGTCAAGTCATTGCGCAATATCGTGCAGAGCAAATTCCCGTTGATGCGATTATTTTTGATTTGTATTGGTTTGGAAAAGAAGTGAAGGGGACGATGGGTAATCTCGCCTTCGACCAAGACAATTTTAAAAATCCGAAAAGTATGATTGCGGATTTTAATCAGCAAGGTGTGAAAACCGTACTCATCACTGAGCCATTTATTTTGACTACCTCAAATCGTTGGCAAGAAGCGGTACAAGAAAAAATACTGGCGACGGATCACGCAGGCAAGCCTTTCACCTATGACTTCTATTTTGGTAATACGGGATTAATTGATTTATTCCAACCAAAAGCGCGTGACTGGTTTTGGAATATCTACAAAGGTTTAGCGCAGCAAGGTGTTGCTGGGGTCTGGGGTGATCTTGGTGAACCAGAAGTGCATCCTAGTGAGTTGCGTCATGCGAACGGACAGCTCGGCGCAGATCAAGTGCACAATATCTATGGACATGAATGGGCGAAGTTAATCGCACAGGGGTATCAGAAAGATTTTCCAACACAACGTCCTTTTATTTTGATGCGCGCTGGTTATTCTGGTTCGCAACGCTTTGGCTTGATTCCTTGGTCGGGTGATGTGAATCGTACTTGGGGTGGTCTACGCTCGCAGCCAGAAATCGCATTGCAAATGGGTATGCAAGGCTTGGCATACATGCATTCGGATTTAGGTGGATTTGCTGGCGCGAATTTAGACGATGAGTTGTATGCGCGCTGGTTGCAGTACGGTGTGTTTCAGCCTATCTTCCGCCCACATGCGCAAGAAGAAGTTGCTTCAGAGCCGATCTTTCGTGCTGCTAAGGCTAAGCAGTTAGCAAAAGCTGCGATTGAATTACGCTACCGTTTGCTGCCTTACAATTACACCCTCGCGTTTGAAAATCAGCAATTAGGTTTGCCTTTGATGCGACCATTATTTTTTGCTGAACCCGATAAAGAGCAATTGCGCTCTCATTCCGCGTCGTATTTGTGGGGGAATGATTTTTTAGTACAACCGATTATGCAAGCAGGGCAACAGCAGGCCGACGTCATGTTCCCACAAGGAACCTGGATCGACTTTTATAGCGGTCAGGTTTACAACGGTGGTACGCAGCATACGGTAGAAGTGCATCAAGAGCATATTCCCGTATTTGTGCGTGCTGGTGCTTTTATTCCTATGGCTAAGCCTATGCAAAGTACGCAGTTTTATGATGAGAGTGCGTTAGAGCTGCATTACTATCATGACGCAGCGGTGAGCAGTGCACAGGGGAGCATGTATGAAGATGATGGCATCACCGCGCAGTCCTATCAACAAGGCCGCTATCGTCTTCATCAATTTACAAGTGCATTGCAGACCCAAAGCAATGGCAAGCCTTCACTGCAAATTCAGATACAGCAGCGCAACGGAAAAAAAATGAAGGTTGTAAGCAAACAAGTTTCCCTGTTTTTGCATAATGTGGAGCAAGCACCAAATCACGTGCTTGTGAACGGTAAGAAAGCTGTATTTAGCTGGAACCCAAAGTCAAAGTTACTTACAGCCCAAGTCCGTGCAAACGCGAAATCAACAAATTTAATTCGTGTGAATTGGTAATTAAGATGTTCTGATTTGGTGAAGTTAATGATCTGCAAAGACGCCGACAAAATACCTTGTCCTGCATGCTACATGCCATTAAACTTCGCTTTTTTGTAAGTCGCCTGTCTTCATCAATATTGAATTTGGTACCATGAACCTCAAAAGTTTGGCACAAAATCTCGGCATCTCTGAAACCACGGTTAGTCGTGCATTGAACGGCTATCCAGAAGTCAGTGCGCGCACTCGTCAACGTGTTTTAGAGGCGGCTGAACAATTTGGTTATCGTCCTAATCCGATGGCGCGCAGCTTGGCATCAGGTCGTACCAATGTGATCGGTATTATTCATGCGCTGATCGCAAACGATTTGGCTGATCCTATGTTCATGCAAATTGTCGGCGGTATGGTCGAGGCATTGGAATATCGTCAGATGGATTTAATCATGGCGCCAGTCTCACCAGAGAATGAATTACGTGCTTACGAGCATATGGTGAAAGAGCGCCGAGTGGATGGTTTGATTGTGGGGCGTACTCGATTGTATGATGAACGCGTCGCGTATCTCGCTCAACATGGCTTGCCATTTGTTGCGCATGGTCGGACTAGTGTCAATGAGCCACATGCTTGGTTTGATTACGATAACGAGAGCGGTATGCGAGTTGCGGTTGAACATTTACTCGCGTATGGTCATCAACGGATTGCCTTGATGAGTGCGCCATTAGAAATGAATTTTGCGCGCCAGCGATTTGATAGTTTTCAGAACGTGATGCGCGATGCAGGTTTGAAGCCGAATCCAGATTACCTCAAAGATAATTCAAATGACCGACGTGGTGGTTACGCCGCCATGCAACAGTTACTTGCTAGTGCCACGCCGCCAAGTGCCGTCATTGTCGATAACCATATGGCTGGCGTCGGTGCGATGCGCGCTTTGCTCGATGCGGGTGTCACCATCGGCAAGCAAATGTCGATCATCGTGTGGGGCAAGATGGAAGATTCTTTGGCTGGTTACAATGTAACGACGATAGAACAACCGAATCCCGATTTGGCAGGTAAGAAAATGGTAGAGATGCTGCTATCTTTGCAGAACGGCACGCCGCCATCAGAACTACAAGTGTTATGGCAGCCGGTATTGATTGCTGGTGAAACCGTCAGTTGATTTTTTGACCTGTTGCGTTCATCTGCAATGTAAAGCCTACCTAGCCAGTGATATTAACATTCGATTTGTTTTTTCTTACATATTCCATTAAGGTGCTTGCTTCCCTAATTTGAGGCGCACCTGTTATGAGTAGTCTGCAAGCGAAACCCTATTTGCGACACGTATCGATACGCGCCGACGCGGATTTAGATCAAGACCAGTTCCCATATTATTTGCCGGCAGTGCAGGCGATCAACAACTTGCAGTTTCATCCCGATGTCACTTTCTTTGTAGGCGCAAATGGTTCGGGAAAATCGACCATTTTAGAAGCCATCGCGATCGCCCTAGGTTTTAGTGCTGAAGGCGGTACTAAAAACGTGCGTTTTCAAACTGCTGATACGATTTCTCCGCTGCATTCCGTATTGCGATTGGCGCAGAGTTCTAAGCGACCAGCTGATGGCTATTTTCTACGCGCGGAAAGTTTCTTTAATGTCGCCACTTATATGGATAAGATGGGCTACCTCGATAGTTATGGTGGCAAATCACTGCATGCACGTTCACATGGCGAAGCGTTTATGGCGCTTTTATTGACGAAGCTACGCGGTGAAGGTCTGTATCTCTTAGACGAACCAGAGGCAGCCTTATCGCCAAATCGTCAACTCGCCGCATTATCGGCAATTCATCAGCTAGTGCAAAATGATTCGCAATTGATTATTGCAACGCATTCACCGATTCTTCTAGCCTATCCGAATGCAAAAATTTTTCAGTTTAGCGGTAACGGAATAGAAGAGGTAAAGTATGAGGATACCGAGCACTACGCATTAACTAAAGATTTCCTGAATTTCTACGAACGTCGTTTGCAACAATTGCTCGACGCCGATCCAGAATAATTGCGTATCGATGCCAATCGTAAAACGGATGTTTATCTGATTCAGCTACTTCAAGAAAACTAACTAATAACTAACTAGTACGGAGGCAAAACTATGCAATTGCATGAACTGATTCGCTGGCAATGGGACAGCTATTCTTCTTATCATCGATCACGAAAAAATTTGATGATTCATATTGTGGCTGTGCCCTTGTTTTGGATTGGAAATCTGAATTTGATTGTGAGTCTGACAGCGGCTTCATTAATCGGCGTGCTAGTCAGTATCGGTCTGATGCTGCTATCGCTTATCTTGCAAGGACGTGGTCATGCAGTTGAAACGCTACCACCCGTTCCTTTTACCAGTAAGTTCAATGCAGTCGCTAGATTATTGATAGAGCAGTGGATTAATTTTCCACGTTTCGTCTTTTCGGGGGCTTGGTTAAGAGCATTTAAAGCAATCGATGAGGAATAAGCGTCTTGAATTGCACCGAATGAAGTTAAGCCAAATTAAGTTGAAGAAATGTAAGTTTTTCTTTCCAGTTAATTTACTTAGTTATTTAATTGAATATCGGTAAAATAGTATTTATTAATTTAATTGGTGAGATCAAAATGAAATTCAGCTGTTTAATTGTTGCTTTATTTTTCTCGTGCGCGAGTTTTTCCTCGGTGGCGGTTGCGCAAGATAGTCCAGAGTTACGCGCGAAGGCGGCGGATCGTTATCTGAAAAGTGTTCCGATGTCGGCTATGCTAGAGGACGCCTATGCGTCGCTTGCGCAGCAGATGCCAGCAGACCAAAGAGAGAAATTTTTAAAAGATATTCGCAGTATTGTACGGATTGAATTTCTCGAATCGATCTCAAAAGAGAAAATGGTCAAGGTGTTTACGGCAGATGAATTAAACGCGATCGCAAGCTTCTATGAATCAAAAGAAGGTGCTAGTGCGATGAAAAAATTTGGCGTGTACATGGGCGAGATCATGCCGGTGATACAAAAAGAAATGATGCAAGCAATGGCAAAATTGCGTGAAGAGAAGAAGTGATTTTTTCGATAAATCAGAGATCGAACTGTGGATGAATTTTCAGTGAATTTGGCCACACAATAAGACTACGCAAATGACCTACAATCTCTATTTATGTATCGCTGCGGCAATGACGTTAGTCGCTGCGCTGTTACACTTTGCCTGCCTTATTTGGGGCGCGCCTTTGTTTCGTTTGCTTGGCGCCGGTGAGGCAGTTGTTGCGATGCTGAGTCGTGGTCACACACAACCCTTATTGATGGCGGCGATCGTTGGTATTGCGCTCTTGCTTTGTTCTGCCTATGCTTTATCCGCTGCTGGTTTGATCATGGTGCTGCCGCTGCGACGTTTGGTTTTACTTGGTTTGATTATCGTATTACTTGCACGTGCTTTGGCATTTCCTTGGTTAAAGCCTTATTTCGTTGGGAATAGTGATCTTTTTTGGTGGACCAGTTCTGCAATTTGTTTGTTGCTGGCCGCTGCTCATGCAATTGGCTTACGTCAAGTTTGGAGTGATTTATGACAACGCAGGATCGTAACGACATGGGAAATCGTGTTGAACTGTATTTGCAGGATTTGCGCCTAACAAATGCGGTTTGCTATGAACTGGTACAAGCATTACGTCAACAAATTCTTAGCCTAAGCACTTCGAACGATGAAACAGTTCAAGAAGAAATTAAATATGGTGGTATTCTGTTCGCAGTCGAGCAGGCGTTTTGCGGGATCTTTGCGTACGCGAATCATGTGTCATTGGAGTTTGGTGAAGGCGCAGGTTTACCCGATCAGTTTGGTGTTTTAGAAGGTAAAGGCAAGTTTCGTCGGCATATCAAGTTGACGACACTTGCTGATATTAAAAACAAGCATGTAATGCATTACGTTAAGCTTGCTTATCAAAGCTTGTAATCTACTTCAGTCATACTAAATGAGCGCAACAAATAATCTCGCAGACCAAGTTTGTCATGCCTGTCATGTGCAGGGTGATGCTGCAAAGGCGATACAACAATTAAATAGCCAATGCTTCTGTTTGAGCTTGCCCGATGGGGCTTTAAAGCAGGCGATTAAGGTGGAGCTAGCCGCGCCTGAGATTTTCGACTTAATTGAACAACGTTGTCCGCATCTGTTTTCTGCGCAGCCAGTATTTGTTTCATCGAGCCAGCAACGCGCCATGACTGCGGTGATCCAAGCGATAGAATCTGTGGTGGCGATGCCAGCGTTTCGCGACAAGATCTTAAGTCGTGCGCCAGCAATTGCGCAACATGGAAAGCCGGCTGCAAAGGGTGTTTTTTTCGGTTACGACTTTCATTTACATGACGAAAAAATTGGTTTGATCGAGGTTAATACAAACGCAGGTGGCGCCATGCTCAATGCGGTATTGGCACGCGCCCAACGAGCTTGTTGTGCGGTGATGGATGATATCGTACACGATCGTTCCACTGTACAAGCGCTTGAACAAGATATTGTTGCTATGTTTCGGCATGAGTGGATGCTGGCGCAACAGTCGCAAGCGAATACTTCGTTTGCTGAACTGCGTGTGATAGCGATTGTCGACGATGCGCCGACTGAGCAGTATCTCTACCCAGAATTTTTATTGTTCCAACAATTGCTTCAGCGTGCTGGTATACATATGCTAATCGCCGCACCGCAGGATTTGACGTGGCGTGAAGGTCGCTTGTGGCAAGGCGATATCAAGATCGACTTGGTATACAACCGATTGACTGATTTTTATCTAGAACAAGCAAATACGAACGCGCTAAGACAGGCTTATCTGGCGGATGCGGTTGTCTTAACGCCGCATCCGCAAGTGCATGCATTATTCGCTGATAAGGCCAATTTAGCGATTTGGACTGATCCTGAACAATTGCAAGCACTTGGCGTCAGCCCTGAAATACAAGCTTGTTTGTTAGAAAATATCCCACGCACCGAGCTCGTGCGCCCAGATCAAGCCGAGCGTTTATGGGCAAATCGACGCCATTTGTTTTTTAAACCAAATGCGGGTTATGGAGGACGCGCTGCGTATCGCGGTGATAAATTAACGAAACGCGTATGGGATGAAATTTTATCCGCTGATTACATCGCACAAAGCATCATCACACCGGGGCAGCGAATTTCGGGATCACCTGAATTACCCGAACAGATGAAATTTGATATTCGCCAATACACCTATGATGCGCGCGTACAGTGGACAGCGGCGCGCGTGTATCAAGGACAAACTACTAACTTCCGTACACCTGGCGGCGGCTTCGCGCCGGTTTATACCATTAGTGATGAGGATTTAGCCGACAACCCGCAAAAAATTGGTGCAATCCTTTGCTAATTTTTGTCGGACGCGTTTTATTTAGTTAATGGCTCAGGATAACCAACGCCATAGCCTTGAGCATAGTCGACCCCCATCATTTGTAATTGATTAATGATCTCCTGATTCTCGGCAAATTCGGCGATGGTTTTTAATCCCATCACGTGGCCAATTTTATTAATCGCATCGACCATCGCGGCGTCAACAGAATCACTGATAATATCTTTGACAAAGCAGCCATCAATTTTTAGAAAATCGACTGGCAGATGTTTGAGATAGGCAAACGAAGACATACCACTGCCAAAATCATCTAATGCGAAATAACAGCCTTTCTCTTTCAAACTCACGATAAATGCACGTGCATTTAATAAGTTGGCGATTGCTGCGGTCTCGGTGATTTCGAAACAAATGCTTTGTGGCCTAGCACCACTTATCGCGAGTTGCTCGTAAATATAGTTGAGTGTCTTTTCGTCGTTTAAGCTACCGCCAGAGAGGTTGATGGAGAACATCGCATTTTCAGGTGCAGCTATTTTCGAAATAAAGGAAAATGCGTGGTGGATCACCCAGCGGTCAATTTCAGGCATTAATCCATATCGCTCTGCTGCTGGAATAAAGGCCATTGGTGGAATTACCTTTCCTTCTAGATTAATCAAGCGCAGCAATACTTCTACGTGTACTTGGTGTTGCCCATGCACTGATGGATTTAATGCGACAATTTTTTGTCCGTACAATGCCAAGCGATTATCCGCTAGGGCACTGCAAATCTTGGTGTACCAATCTAGTTCACCATGTCGTTTTGTGATGGCATTATCTTCGGTTTGATAGATGTGAATTCGGTTGCGGCCAAGATCTTTAGCGGTGTAGCAAGCGGAATCAGCGAAACGCATAATTTCATGCACGCCTTGCCGTTCTGCTTCTTGTCCGCCAAAACTGACCAAACCAATACTGACGCTAATCGGGAAAGTTTTGCCATCCCAACTGAAATGGAAATCGCCAATAATATTTCGTAATTTTTCCGAAATCTGTAAGGCGACATAGGGTGGGCAAGTTTCAAGTAGCACGCCAAACTCATCACCGCCCAGTCTTGCTAGGGTGTCGTTAGCGCGTAAAGCTAAACGCAATAAACCGGTGATCTGACGTAGTAATTCATCGCCAGCATTATGACCGCAGGTGTCATTGACAATCTTAAACTGGTCGAGATCAAGGTAGGCGAGTGCATGTTGCTGTTGATGCAGAACGCTACCTTGTACCGCTTTTTGCAGACGCTTCTCAAACTCGCGACGGTTCACTAAGTCGGTAAGTTCATCATGCGTAGCCTGGTAAGTCATCTCATCTGCCAGCCGTTTGGTTTCGCTGACATCATGAAAAACGACTACGGCACCGATAATTTGATCGTTGCGGTCTAACATTGGTGCAGTCGAATCTTCGATAGAAAAACGGCTGCCATTGCGATTGACTAATGCACTCTTATGCGCCATGCCTGTGACTTGCCCAGTCTTGAGTGTTGTTTCAATTGGCGAAACACCCTCTAGTCCTGTTTCCTCGTCGATTAATGTGAGTACTCTTGAGATCGGCAAACCGATCGCTTCAGCGCACGACCAACCAGTTTTTTTCTCGGCAACTGGGTTTAAGTACGTGACATTTCCTGCATGATCAGTCGTGATAACACCATCGCCGATGGAATTGAGCGTAACTTCTAGGCGCTGTTTTTCTTTGAATAATTCCGCTGCATGGATTTCTAATTCACGCTTTGCACTTTCCATCTTTGCATAGGCAACAGCCAGCAAATTTTCACTCATCTTTAAGCGGGTCTCGACTTGATGGCGTTCCAATGCCATTTGTATGGTCGCATGTAGTTCTCGCTCTGAAAATGGTTTAACCAGATAACCATAAGGTTTGCTGGCTTTGGCACGTTGTAAGGTACTTTCTTCAGAATATGCGGTTAGAAAAATGACAGGTAGCTCGATTTTTGCTGCAGTGTCTATGCCATCAATATCGCCAGCAATATTGATGTCCATCAGTACGATATGCGGCATGGTTTCTTGTATAGCCTTGAGAGTTTGTTCGCAACTAGCAGCGACGCGAGGTACATCATAGCCAAGTCGAATCAGACGTCGTTGCAGATCAAGAGCAACAATACTCTCGTCCTCAACGATTAAAACACGTGTCAGCATGGTGAAGCCCTCGTTTAATGTTCTGTCAGTGGAAAGCGCAATACAAACTGTGTAGGATGCTGACGCTGTATATGTAGCGCGCCATTCAGTTGTTGCGACAGTAAATTTACCAAGCGCAAGCCCAAGGTCTCGACCTCATCTAGATTCAGATGATCAGCAATGCCATTGCCGTCATCGCTGATCATTAATTGAATTTCCTTGTTATCTTTGGCTGATAAGGCAACACTGATTGTGCCTTCGCTTCGATCTGTGAATGCGTGTTTTAGTGCATTTGTGATTAATTCATTGATGAGTAAGCCGCAAGGAATTGCTGAATTGATTGGTAGATAAACTTCATCGACATTCACCGAAAGCGTGATATTTTTCCCCGATATTGAGTAAGAATTTACTAGAGTTGGAATTAAGGCTTCTAAAAAATCAGAAAAGTCGACACGCGTAAAATTATTTGATTGATACAGTGTTTGATGTATCAATGCCATCGATTGAATCCGATTCTGACTATCCATCAGCATATTTCTGACCGCTTCGTCATTGATCAATGAGGATTGCAAGCTAAGTAAGCTGTGCACGACTTGGAGATTATTTTTAACGCGATGATGGATCTCACCGAGCAAGACGTCTTTCTCAGCGAGTGCCTCTTGAATTCGTAACTCTTTTTGTTTACGGTCTGAGATGTCGACAATTGACGATAGCACCATCATGCCTTCTTCCGTTTCTATCGGATTGAGGCCGATTTCGATAGGGAATTCACTGCCATCTTTGCGACGTCCAAATAGATCTCGGCCAGCGCCCATAGGGCGCGACTGCAAGTCGCCGAAAAACTGTCGACGTTTATCGGGATGTTCATGTCTGAATCGCTCAGGCACCAAAATTTCTATCAGCTGGCCAAGTAACTCTGCACGTGCGTATTGGAATAATAGTTCGGCTTGCGTATTCACCATTTCTATTTTTCCTCGCGAGTTCACCATCACCATCGCGTTCGGAGCGGATTCGACGACACGGCGAAAACGTTCTTCCAAACGCTTGCGTTCAGAGATATCAACAATCGAAGACAGCACCATCATGCCCTCATCGGTTTCAATCGGATTGAGGCCAATCTCAATCGGGAATTCGCTGCCGTCTTTGCGTCTGCCAAACAGATCGCGTCCCGCGCCCATTGGTCGCGATTGTGGTGCATGCAAAAACATATCGCGTTTTGTTGGGTGTCCATGACGGAAGCGATCAGGCACAAGAATTTCGATTTTTTGTCCCAACATCTCAGCACGGCTGTAGTCGAATAAACGCTCTGCCTGGGTGTTCACCATTTCAATACTGCCGTGGTGATTCACCATCACCATCGCGTTAGGTGCGGACTCAACTACACGTCGAAAACGCTCATCAATGCGGCGCCGCTCGCTGAGGTCTTTGATGATTTGGCTGTAGCCGATTAACTTCCCGTCAGGCTCAAACAGTGCGGTAATCAACACATTAGCCCAAAATTCAGAACCGTCTTGCCGGTGTAACCAAGTATCAACGTCGTATTGCCCGTGTTGGGCGACATGGCTTAATAATGATGGGGGAAAGTGATTGTTCAGTATCTCTTCAGAAAACAAGGACAATACGGACTGCCCCAAAATCTGCTCTAGCGAGTAACCCAGAATGTGTCGTGCGCCAGCATTCCAACTCTGAATATATCCGGCTGCATCTAGCATGATGATGGCATAGTCGGTGATGCTATCGACTAATAGCCGATAGTGAACATCGGCCGTCTTATGCTGCTCTTCATCTAGCTTGACGTGATCTGACATGATGCCACCTTCGCGAAGTTTGCATCTTATGCTAGCACGATTTATGCCGCATATATCTCTAAAGAAAGATTCTTGACTAAATATGAATCGAAAAAATGTGCGAGTCTTTTATGAATGACAATAAGACTTATTCTTTTTTTCGGCTGAGGTTTAAATGCTTAGGTCTTAAGGTTTTTTTACGTGTAAATTCCGTTTTCACATGTCAATTATAAGATGGGGCGTAGCGGCAGTAACTGCATTAGCCAAACCTGAAATCGCTTCGAGTATGCGACGTGTTGATCAGGATCATCGAGTTCGGCGTTCCAGCTATTGCCGGGTTGGATATCTTGTTCTATCGCTTGTGCCAGTTGTTTCGCAATTTGTTGGTTGCGGATGATCACGCCGACTTCGGTATTCAGATTCTCAGAACGTGGATCGAAATTAAATGTTCCCACATAAGCGATCTTATTGTCGATCACCATCGATTTGGCGTGCAGGCTAAATACCGCGGGTTTGTATTTGTCGATGACAGGAGACTTGAGTAATTTCCCTCGACTTTCTGCATCTGGTCGAAATTCAAAGATTTTTACTCCCATCTTTAACAATTCTTCACGCTGGTTACGATAGCCACTAAAGGCTTGTAAGTTGTCGGTAGAAGCCAAGGAATTGGTATTGATGGTGATTTTTACGCCTCGCTCTAAACTGCGTTTAATCATCGCGATTGCTTTGTCGGATAAAACTAAATACGGTGACTGGATCAAGATTTCTTGCTGCGCTTGATTCACCAAAGTCGCTAATGCGCGCGTGCTATCACCGCCACCTTGCAAATCCGCACTGCGGTTTTTCCCTGGTATGTCATGAATAAATTCCACGTCTGTCCAGACAATTTCTTTTGACAAGCGTTCGAATGATTCTGGGATGCTACGTATCGCTTGTTTGAGTAAGGGATCAAAATTACTATCGAGATTCGCATAGGCATGCAATTGTTGATAGATGTTGGCCACTTCTTGATTGCTAATTTCCGGTGATGCTTGCATGAAGCGATGTTCCGCAAAAATGGTTTCTACAGGAACACTCAAGGGGTGTCGCCAGAAATTATTAAAGTTGTTACCGACTTTGGCGACGGCGCTGCCGAGTATTAATACATCGCGATCACGAAAATTAGATTCATGATGGAAATTAAAATATTCACTTGCCATATTACGGCCGCCAGTGATTGCGACCAAGCCGTCGACCACGAAGGTTTTGTCATGCATGCGCTGATTGGCTGATTTAAAGTCAGCGACAATATTCCATAAACGTTTACCAATATTGGTACCAACGCGATGTTTGGGATTGTAGATGCGAATTTCTACATTGGGATGTTTGGCTAACGCGAGTATGGTTTTGTCTTCTGCTTCGATGAGCAAATCATCAACGATGACGCGTACTTTAACACCGCGATTGGCCGCGCGGATTAAGGCTTCCGAGGCTAAGGTACCGATGTTGTCATTGCTCCAAATAAAATACTGGACCTCGATGCTCTTGGTTGCATGGTCGGCCAACCATGCACGCGCGAGTAACGCTTCGAATCCATTTTCTAAAATATACGCCCCGGTTTTTTGCGGGTGCTCGGCGGTGACGGAGTTGATGTAATCTGGTAATGACCACGATTGCGCATTCTTTTTGTCGGCAGATAAAAACTCGAAACTCGCTTGCAGATTACCCGCTGTTGTTGCGGGCAAAGGCACGCTGTCGTAGACCGTTTTCGAGTTGGGAAATGGTCGGTCTAAATAAGAAAATAGACACAGCAAAATAAAGATGGCGAAACTAAGTTTGAGTTTGTTTGCAGGGCGCATAGCCAGATGAGATGAAATAGCGATTGATAGTAGTTTCTCATTTTACAAGCAAACTGATTCCGTAGAATCTCGGTTGCGTATAAATTTTCTGGCGACATTCTGAAAAGTCGCCGCCGAGTATCGTATCCAGACACCTTTTGAGTAAGAACTTGAAACTATTTAATCTTGAGTGGAAATCAGTCGCAATCAATTCCAAACTCCGGCCCACGCAACTATTTACAGAGGTAGTGAAGCGCAGTTTATCGAGATTGCACACCAAAGTAATTGTTGCTATCTAGGCATATTCAATTTAAATTGCCAATATCTTAAATCTAACCGAAAGGGATCAGATGACCGAGCAGATTGTGGGTAGTTCAAACGATACATTTGTATTGCAAGCACCAGAGGTGATGACACCTGTTAGTGAGCAAATGGCAAAGACAGCCGTACCGTTGACCGATGACTTGAAAAACGCGGTGGAAGAGCAAGTTGATCGTTTTATGCAAGGATTGCTGACCGAAGATCTGCAAAGCGAGGGCTTCAAGGCACGGCTTGACAGTGCTTTTGCACTTGGTCGCGAGGAAATCTCGATTGCTTCCACATTAATGCAAGGTCGCTTAATGCAAGCCAATTTTATTGGGATGGAAGATAGTTCTGCATTTAAGGCGATACAAGAGATGCGCGGACATTTGGATGGTTTAAATCCAGGTAAAGAGGGGGATTTATTTCAAGCGAAAAAATTATTTGGTTTGATTCCTTATGGGAATAAATTACAAAGTTATTTTCGTAAATATCAGGGCGCGGCAGGACAATTGCAAAAGAGTATGCAACAGTTGTATGCCGCGCGTGACGATATGCAACGTGATGTGATTGATATTGAAGCGACGCGTCAAAAGTTATGGGAAGCCATGCAAAAACTGAATGCCGCTATTCACTTTGCAGAAACCTTAGATCGCCGTTTGCATGAACGCGTACAAATTCTTAAGACTACTGATGCATTGCGTGCGCAAGCTCTAGAACAAGAGGTATTGTTTTATGCAAGGCAGAATCTACAAGATATGTTGACGCAACAAGCAGTTTGTACCAATGGTTATCTGGCCTTAGATGTGTTAAAGAAGACCGGCCGCGAAATGATGAATGGTTGTAGTCGCGTCGCTACAACTGGCATGAGTGCATTGGCGGTGGCGCAAACGCTGGCTCGTGCAACTGGTAATCAAATGAAAGTGATGGATGCCTTAAGCGGAATAAATAGCACGATAGAGAATTTGGTCGCAGAAACAGGCCGACAATTAAATCAACATGCGGATAAGGTTGGTCAGTTTGCACAAAATCCGATGTTGGGAATCGACAAACTGAAAGAAATGTTTGAGCAAACATTTAAAACGATGGATGCGATGGATACGTTTCGCTCGAAGGCAATTGATGTGATGGGACAGAACAATCATATTCTGCAACAGCAATTGCAAAAGGCAGAACACTATCTAGATAAGCATCGTCAACAACAGGCGCGTGCAGCAACACAGCTAGAATTATCTGGACCAGTCGCTTTGTAGTCGCTCAACTAGGTTTTTAAAATAGTATTTGGTGTGATGAGTTTTTGAATGCAGTGATGACTTATAAAAAAGGGGAATTAAGTATGGCAACACAGTACATTATGCATCGTGATAGTAATGCGTGGCGTTTGCAGGTTTGGTTAGCGTTTGCGATCGCAGTGGTGGCGTGTGCGGTTGGCACGATTCAATTACCTGGTCAGGAGTTAGATCGGGCTTTCGTTGCTTTGGGTTTGTTCTTTAGCTTATTTGCCTGCTTTGCGGTCGCTAAAATGATCCGTGACAATCGTGATGGGCAAGTCGATACGCCTTCATGGGTGATGACCGTTTGGGTTGCATTCGCAGCCGCTGTTTTATTAACAGCTTGGGGACTGTGGCGTATGAATATTCCTGCTGCGGAAAAGAATTATATGGTAGTCAGTTGGTTATTCTTGATCAGCACCACATTTACCTTAGCAAAAACAATTCGCGATGCGCATGAGGCAGATTTGATGGCACGTTCCGACCTCGCTGCCAGCGACGTTCAGGCGCAATCAACGCAATCAACGCAATCTACGCAGTAATACTAGCGCGAGCTACGACTCTTTTCTTCTAAAAAACGCTGCTGACGCATTAATTGCTCAGCAGCGTTTTTTGTTAGTGCTTGTTCGCGTTGATCAATTTCGTTGTGCAAGAGATGCAATTGATGCAGCAGCAAATCCAAGGCGGTTTGTTCTCCTTGAACCGCTTGCGTGAAACGAGCTGCCTGCGGCACGCGTAAATAACTTTCTAGACTATCTGGTAAATATCGTTGTAAGCAAGCATTCAAATAAAACTGATCGTCATAACTCAACACTTCCGTTGCATCAGACTTCGCTGTCAGTTGGTGGATGCGAACAAACTGCGCTTTGATCGAAAGCAAAATCGATTTCAGCTTATCTAATTTGTGCTGTAGTTCAGAATCGTGTGGCGGCTGCTCAGCTTTTTCGCGTGTATCGTAAAGTGCAGCAATAGCACGATCAAATGCGATGATATTGTCAACAGTGAATAAAGCCACTGAAGTAGATTGTGTCGAACTAGTTTGTCGATTGTGACGGCGCGTAAGTCCAAGCCAAGTTGTACTAAGCAAAAAGCACAAGCCGCTAGCACTCGCAATTAGCATCGATTGCTCTATCGCTGCTAATAAGCCAGCGATAAATGAAGTCGCAGCGACGATGCCGAGGATTATTTGTTTTGGATGCAACTGAACATGAGTCACTGTGCTGGATTGTGTCTGTATTTGATCAAGTAAGGGCAGTCCAAGCGTATGCTTAGCCTTGATTGCAGCGAGTTGACGTTGCACGGTCGGATTGATCTCTTGTGTTTTGCGCGCAGCGAGGTAGGCAGTACGACGATTGAGGGGGCGATTTGATGAAACAAAGCGGGGATCAGATGGCTGCATGAAAGTTCAAATGAGAGTTCAACTGAAAAAAACTTACATGCATCATAGCATTGAATAATCTTGTTTTTCTCAATTGTTTGTTGTGCGTTTTTTTCTACGCCAGCAATTTGAAATCAAGCAATGGATTTTGAAATCGCATTCTCAAACTTTGCTAGGTTTTGCTCAAGGTGTTCGTCGCTATATGTGGGAAAAGAATGAATTGTTCACCGATCGGTAAGCGCATCATGATGGTTTGCGAGTATTGGAGTTGAGTGAATTCTGTTGCTTCATTCAAGGCTTCTAACCAGTAGGTACATTGGTAAGATTCGACTCGCGCATGTTGCTGTTCAAAGCCTATGTTAGTGACACCTCCGCCGCCGTTCTTGCTGTTGACATTCAATGTAAGAAATGTTGTTACCGGTGCAGCGAGTAAGGCATCGGCGAGTGCTTGATTGGGATTGCGTGTGTAGCTTGGGTTGGGATTGGAAATAGGATGGATTTGTGTGTATTGCTGTGTATCGACACCCTCTGGCAGGCTTGAAACAACAGGGATCGTTGGCGCACCAGAGTGCTGTTGATAGCTACCTGCAGCTAAAATGGAATTGCCATGTGGTACCGATATTTGCTTAATAATATTAAACTGCTGTGAAGGCGCGACGTTATCTTTGACGGTTTGATTTCCTAATCCTGCTTGGTCTCCATTACCGTAAGGGCCAAGCAGTTGTAGCTGATCGTTGATAAAGAGTAGTGATCCGTTTTCTGCATGTACTAACGCATTCTTATTCGGACCTTCGGCGAAATAGACGCGCTGTTCGTAGAATAAGACATTGCAGTTTTGTGTACCGATTCCACCACGATTTGCTGCACTGCCATGAATCGCGCTGAAGCTAAGTTCTTCGTAGTAGGCAAAATTTTTGAGTATGTAGCCTGTTGGTGAACTAGGGTCAAGCTGAGGCAAGGGCATGACATTGTATGAGTAGGGCAGATCGTCTGTATCGGTGAGTTTATTCGTCCATGTGCCAATTAAATATTCGAGTGGACCTAAACTAGATGTTGGCGCTGCTGGTGATGCTTGCACTGGCTCATTGATGATGCTGCGGGTTAGATTGGGTATCGTGTTGCTGTGATAGATGAAGACAGTAATTTGACCTCGGTTGTCGGCAAGCCCCGGACCGTACACCGCGTGAATATCATCGTTGATACACAAGCACAAAGAGCCAGTCTGGTCGCGAGGTACTTCGGTCGGACCTGCTCCAATTAGAAATACCGGATTGCCGCCAATTCGTCCAACTAAGGCGCCCAATGGTGCACCGACTAAAGGATATTGTGTTTGAGTCAGCGGAACAATAATTTGTGAGTCGCCAGCGGGACCATAAAGTTGCTGCTGGTTGGTTTGCGGATCGGCAGTCCATGCGCCTGTTTGAAAACTGATTATGACAGTGTTATCTGCTGAAATCATGATTCCAGTATCGGTCCAAGCTTGCGTCGCTTGCACCACAATACGTTGATTTGGCATTGAGGCACCCCCGTTTTTTTACCCGATATGAAGTCAAATTTGCCGATTTATTTTATGATTGAATGAGAAGTGAAATCGGCTGGTGTAGATGCTTTAGCATTTTTTGTGCCTAACAGAATTGCCAATACTGGTTGGCTATTGCCACTAGTAAGGGTGTGATTTTAAGAGCGAGATTTTTTCATTACACGTAATCAAAATATTGATTACGTGTGAATGCGATTAGAAAAGTGGGAATCGAACGAAGAAGCTAAGTTGTCGGTTGACGTTAAAAAAATACGTATCAGCGTCTTCCTAGTGATTCGGTAGCGATTTGAAATCCCAAGGAGCGATAGCACTCGAATTGAGTTTCGTCATAAAACTGATTTGCTGACGATTGATGTGGAAATGCGGGGTCTTGCATTTTGTAATGCGCGATATAGGGATTGTGATCGAAGGCGAAATTATCGCGGCGCAAATGTGAGGATAAATAGGCGTCTGCTGACAAACTATCTCGCAAACTAAAATCACCCAACAAGGATGTTTTTAAGTAGATTAATTTTCCCACTTTTTCATTGCGATAATAAATACTGCCAATCGCATAGTGCTGTTGACCATTGCGAATCTTGTCTAAACCTTGCATCACAATGATTACACCGAAATCGATTTGCGCCAAACGAATGACATCTGCAAGACTAGAGAAAGTCAGGCCTAAATCTTCCTCACTATCGGCAGCGATGATGAGCCTACATTCTCGCCTTATTAATTCATAGATCCCTAAATTTTCGATATGACCACCATCGGATAAATTGATATAAGCGGTGTCGGCAGTTAAGTTACTAGTTAGTTCGCGCAGAAAGTAATTTGGACCTGGACGGTTTTTGACTACTCGTTTGTGCTTAATCCAAGTGGGATTTGCCAACCAATAGTCGTAGCGAATATTGAGCATGCCCAAGATGAATACTAGTGGCTTAATAGTGCTCTTTCCAAGATTTGGTGCGACCGCCGCTGCCGATATGGCCATTGCGGTGGCTAAGTTGAGGTCAGAATTTTGTTTTTCTAATTCTTCGGTACGGCAGTAAGAGGTGCTGACACTACCGACGTAGCGCTTACTGAAGAAGAAAAAGTCTCCACGTCGGTCATCGCAGTAGGCTTGACTAGTGCGATTCAGATTTAAGGTGCAATTGAGCAAGTGATAGGGAGCGAATGTCGAATCTAATTTCGATAGTTTTAGCTCATCTGCTTGTTGCACCGTGGCTTGTCGGTTTAAGCCAAAGATATAGGCTTTACTTAAGCGATCTCGGTAGAAGCAACTAAAACTAGTAAAGTTGACATTCGCCGTGTAATGATTGAATAAGAACAAGATCAAAGCAATAGTGAAAAAACCGATTGGACTCTTCCAAGTAAATTCAAGTAGCGGGGAGGGCGCGGTGCGCAGTAGGTCATTGCATAGATGAAGATAGAATAGCCAGAACACCGCAAAACCAATCAAGCCCAAGAAATAGATCGTTAGTCGTGATGCGAGACTTGCGATGCTAGGCAAAAGCTTGGACGCCAAATAACTCAACCCGAAAGCAGAGAAGCTTCCGAACAGAATTAAAGTTTGAAAGCTGAATCGACCTTCAACTTCAGTGCCGTACAGCCGAATTGCGATGACTTGTAACTCGATGAAGAAACTACTTAGTATGGCAGCGATACACCAGCCTAACACTTTGCTTGCTTTGTCGCGACGAATCCAGTCCACGTTTTTACTTTCAGTTCCTGTCGTTAGTTTTCTTTTTTGTTTGATTGATGCAAGTAGTAAATTAGCGATCGGAGAGAGTAAATACATCGCTATCGTTGCATAAATCAGCGCAAGCGTGATGGCGAAGTTTTCAATGATAGGTAAATGAAATTGAGTAAACCACGAGGCAATTAGATGACGTGGGTTTGAGGTGTTAGAGATGAGTAAAACACTGATTGCGGCCATTACCAACAATAGTGGAAAAACGATCAAGAAGTTGACAAACATGCCGCGCAAAAACACGCTTGGTACACGTAGCACATCGATCAATCCGCCGGGTGCCATGTAATTTGCATTATTTCGCAAATGACGAAAAACAGCGTTTTCTGGAACGCCCGGCTGGTGTCCAAATAAGGTCTCATGGGCGCGTATTTGCTTGATTTTTTCAGCTTCCTGACTTGTTCCTATTTCAGTTTGCAAATTGCTGTCAGTCTGTTTTTTCGTGCGAATTGCATGTTCCGATTGTTGTTGCGTTTCAACCGCGTGTACTGCGCTGTAGCAAGAGGCAATGTAGCCGCCACCAGATACCGTAGACAGATAATCGACCGCTTTCAGCAAGCCTAGTTTTCGTAGCCCTTGTATCACGCCTAAATTGACCGTCGCTGATCGTATGCCGCCACCAGAAAACGCTAAGCCAACTAATCCTCGATGTGCCACATCAGGATCGGCATCCCACGCCGCTTGGGTGTTGTGAATTTCGTCCAGCACATCATTCAGAACTGGTGAACGTTTTTCAGGCGCAAGCAAGATACGTTCAAAATCGATCAAGGCTTGTTCATGACGTGATAACAGCTTGCCGTCATTGTCTAAGCATTGACGTTGATTGATTTCTTCCAGCTCGGCCTCAATCACTTCTTGGGAAAGTTGGTGCTGGGTTTGCATAATCTCGACCTCTCAATTTGTGATGAGGATTAATGAATATTCGGGTTTAGCGATTGGCATTGAGTATGCCAAGATCTATTGAGTCACTTATGACACATGATCGAAAGCCAAATGCAAACTAGTCGGGAAGCTATTTTGATAGCTAACTTTGCCGTCTTCTCCAGGTACACGGCGTAGATTTTTTTTGCGAAGCAAGGCTTTGATAATCATTGGAATTTGCACCATATTGATGTATTGACCAAAGCAGGTGTGCATGCCATAACCAAAGTGCATGTAATGATAATCAGGGCGATCGAGTCGGAAAGATTTCGGATCATCGAGTGCGCGTCCATCCAACATCGCTGATTGCAATGCGACTAAGACCTTAGTGCCTTTTTTGATTTTCTTTGCGCGCAAACTACCACTGGCGATCACATAGTCTTCATTGGCGATACGGAAAATTCCGGCGCCAAAGCTATTGAATCGTAATGCCTCAAGTACAAACTTACGGAGTTTTTCATTGTCGTCTTGTAGCGCTGCTGCTTGTGCCTCGGCAAGTAATGCGGGGTGATCGAGTAAATAGTCGATGACCAAGACCGCGCATTTAGAAGTGGTCGGCATTAGACCAATAATGATGCCAATCAAGTTGTTACGAATATCCAGATCGCTCATGCCTGGCGTGCCACTGGCTTGTAATTGCAGACAACGACTAAGTACATCGTCACTGACTTGGCTTGATGCGGTATTTTGTCTTATTGCTTGTTTTCTTTGCGCGATGAGTTGATCCAAATAGGCACAAGTTTTCACACTATTGGCGAGTGCAGCTTGATCCACTTCTGGGGGATTATCGGGATAAAACAAATAAGCGAACATACTACTAGTCCAGTCGAATAGTTCTATTTGACTTGGTCCTGCAACACCCAAATACGCAGCACTAAATTGGCAAGGAACGATGCTACTGAGTTGACTAACCATCTCGATTTGTCCAGCCGTTTTGTTAACCAGCTGTTCCGCAAATCGCTCGACCATAGGGGTGACGACTTGAGCTAGGTCATCGCGCCGGATTACTAAACGCATATTGGATACATCGCGGGTGTATTGTGGGGTGTCGTTCATCCCGAGAAAAAAGTTACTGCCAGCGGTAATTTTCTCCATCTTCTCTGCATAAGTCACGCCGAGCGCATTCGGACGAGATAGTGCTTCTTGCACATCGCTAAAGCGAGTGATCAAGGCAAATTCTTTGAGGACAAGATTCGGTTTGATGAAACGTAGTATGGCGAAGATGAGTGGCAGGTTATTGCCTGCCCAAGTTTTGATTTTTGTAGCGATGTCCATAGTGATCTCCCTGACGACTTATTTTTGTGTTTTTAAAATATGCTTTTTAGGCACGGTTTTAAGTCGCAGAGTAATGTATAGGTAAATAAATGTCTATTTTTATCAATACTTTTTAAGTAGTCGTTGTTTTAAATGAAGCTAAAGCGTTCTTTATGGGATGTAGTGAGCGGTCGATATTGGGTTTTATTCTGTGTACCGTGTTGGGAACGGCTATCGATGCTTTTGTGGCGATCTTGATCAATCGATTTGAGATAAAAAAATGCCAGCACTAAGGCTGGCATTCGGCTAACAATAAGCTAGCATTTTAAGTCTCTAATTTATCTCGAAAAAATTAGAGCGATTCTGGGTTGGCGTTATTCCGTGATACCCCATTGCGACAGCATCCAAGCAAAATTAAATGCACCTTCTTTAATCGCATCGTAACGCCCCGACGCGCCGCCATGTCCGGCAGCCATATTCGTTTTCAATAGAAGTGGATTATTGTCGGTTTTATGCGCACGTAATTTAGCAACGTATTTTGCAGGCTCCCAATACATCACCTGACTGTCATTTAAACCGGTCGTTACCAACATCGCTGGATAGGCTTTTTTCTCGATATTGTCGTAAGGAGAATAGCTGCGCATGTAGTCGTAGGCCGCTTTGTTGTTTGGGTCACCCCACTCTAGATATTCACCTGTAGTCAACGGCAAACTAGCGTCCATCATGGTGTTCATGACATCGACGAATGGCACCGCAGCATGGACAGCTTTGAACAAATCAGGACGCATATTTACAACTGCGCCCATTAATAAACCGCCAGCACTACCACCTTGAATAATCAATTTATCCTTGCTAGTCCATTTTTCTTGAATCAAAAATTCCGCAGCGGCGATGAAGTCAGTAAAGGTATTTTTCTTCTTCATCAACATACCGTCTTCGTGCCAGCGCTCACCTAAATCTGTACCACCACGGATGTGTGCTTGCACATAAATCACACCACGATCAAGCAAGCTTAAGCGGCTCAAAGCAAAAGTCGCCTCGGTAGAAATGCCGTAGCTACCATACGAGTACAATAGTGTAGGTGCGGTGCCATCAAATTTAACGCCTTTTTTGTAGACTGCCCATAAAGGCACTTTGACACCATCTTTGGCCGTCGCCCACAAGCGACGCGCTTCATATTTGCTCGCATCAAAACCACCGACGACTTCTTGTTGTTTCAAGATCGTGCGTTCACCCGTCGCCATATTTACATCCATCACCATTGGTGGCGTGGTTGGCGATTGGTAAGACATACGCAATTTTTGTGCAGTGAATTCAGGCGTGCCTGCGCTATTTGCTAAATACACTTCATCATTGAACTGCACGCTCTTCCATTGTTTGGTTTTGAAATTGAAGATGCGGGTACGATTTAATGCTTGCGTTTTTTCGGTAACGGCCAAGTAATCTCGGAACACTTCATAGTTGCCAACCAAGACATTGTCGTCATGTTTAACTACTTCTTTCCAATTTTTCTCAGTTGGATTTGTCAGCGGTGCTGTAACAATGCGGAAATTTTTTGCATTTTTATTGGTGCGGATATACAAGCTACCATCGCGATGTTCCACGTTGTAGCGATGTCCTTTTTCACGTCCCAATACCGATTTAAAATTCGCTTGCGGTTGATTTGCAGGTAGTAACCACGCTTCGCTGGTATCTGTTGCGTATGCTTGCAATTGAATGAACTTACGGTCTCGGCTTGTACCAACGCCAATGCTAAATTGCTCAACCTTTTCATGATAAATTTCGTTCGCTTTGTCGCCCAGTATCAAACGGAATAAACGATCAGAACGTTTGGTCGTGGCATCTTCTTGCACATAGAACATGGTTTTGTTATCTGCCGCCCATGCCATACTAGTCACTCGCTCGGCTGTATCTTTGAGCAGCTCTCCAGTTTTCAAATCTTTGATTTGTAATTTGAATTGACGGTAGCCTGTAGTGTCGGTTAGATATGCTAAATAACGATCATCTGGGCTAACGGAAGTGCCCGCCACCATGAAGAATTTCTGTCCTTTTGCCAATTCATTTTGGTCTAATAAAACTTCCTCAACCGCTTTTTCATCATAGTTGAGTTTTGCGTCAGCGAGGCGACGGCAATTAATCCCATATTGTTTGCCAGCTTCGGTGCGTGAATAGTAGTAGTATTTTCCGCGACGTACAGGTACCGATAAATCGGTCTCTTTCATGCGCCCCTTAGTCTCAGCAAACAACTTATCAGCAAGTGCTTGCACGCCAGATGTCATTGCTTGGGTGTAGGCATTTTCTGCATTCAAATAGTCGATGACCTTGGGGTCTTCTTTCTTTTGTAGCCAGCGATAATCATCGGTCACGGTTTCGCCGTGACGCACTTCAGACCAATTGGATTTAGCTGCGATTGGGGGAACAGGCATCGTTGTCATTGGTGCTTTAACTGTTGGAGGAACGTTTGTTTGAGCATTGATATTGGCGGAAGAGCTTAATGCAATTACGAATGTGGCGCCTAATACGGACCATGGATGTAGGGACATAGAAATCCTTATAAATAAAACAGTGAGACTCGCATCTTATGAGAGTTTTGTATAGAGTTCAACATCGATATTTTTTGTAAGAACAATTGGTCGAGATTTATGTTAGTCAACCAGGCATTAGGTATTGCCGTTAAACTCTTACTTCTAACTACAAAACGAGTACAAAATGAGTGATCACCAGAAAAAATCTCTTCATCCTTTAATCGCGGTCGCTGCTGGCTCTGTCATTGTATTCAGTTTGGTGGGTGTTGCTGCGATGACAGGTTTGTTGCCTAGTTCGAATGGCGAGCCCCAGCTTGAGGTCGATAAGCAGATCGCCAGTGTAAGTGACAGTGGCACCGTTTCTAATGTAGCTGATGCTTCGATGGTTGATGTAAAGAATGCTGAAAAATCCGCGACAGCACAAGTTGTTCAGCCTACATCTACTCCTGATAGAAGGCAGAGTTCGACCAAGACAGAAGGCAAGGCTGCGAATCAAAATTCTACACAAGCAGCATCGCAGAAAATTTCGTCCAATTCTATTGCTGAAAAATCTGAGAAACCGATTTGCCTTCAATGCGGCACGGTCGAGTCTGTACGCAGTATTGAGCAAAAAGCAGAAAAGGGAAGTGGCGTCGGCGCAGTCGCTGGAGCGGTGATCGGTGGCGTGATCGGTAATCAGATTGGCGGAGGTAATGGCCGTAAGTTAGCGACGGTTGCTGGTGCGGTTGGTGGTGGTTATGCGGGCAATGAAATTGAAAAGAGCCGCAATACACGAATCACATATGAGGTTCGTGTTAAGTTGGAAAACGGTGAAGTGCGTACTTTAAAATCAGAGAGCGAACCTGAGTGGCGTAGTGGAGATCGCGTGAAACTTGTAGATGGACGCTTGGTTCGTAACGATTGATCTGTTGAAAATCTTTAGAAATCCTCTAAGAATAAACGGCGACATGATTGGGCTTCAGTTCAAAGTCGCCGTTTTTTAATTGTCTTTGCGTGCAGCTAGCTTTTGTATGCTGTGCGCAACCAAATCTAAGGCAGGGCGCACATTGCCTTGCTTATCAGTCCAGACCTTGGGTGTTAGCGCACCGGATACACTGACACTCGCACCATCTTCCAGTTGTAGTAGATGGGCGCAAACGGCGTCATGAAACGCAATCACATTGCAAATAATATTGTCACCATCATCGGTCATCGCTTTGATTTTGCAAGTAACGTAAACAGAACCAGCATGGCCTGTTCTCTGTTCGGCAATACCGTGCAGGCGTCCAGCGATTAATGCATCGATCATAGATAAAGATTCCTTAAAATCAAATGGGCTCGCATTATAGTACGCCTTAGTTAGTCTTACGCAGCCATGGTTAATCTTGGTCAGCTCAGCGGCACCTCGCAAGCAGACATTTGTACGCGATGAAAAGTGATGAAATTCACTGACCTTCTGGAGGCTGCCATAGTTCGACTTTGTTTCCCTCTGGGTCAATCACCCAAGCGAATTTTCCGTATTCGGACTCATCGATTTTATCGAGCACCTGACAGCCTTCTTCTTTCAATAATTTGACTAAGCCATGCAAATCTTCGACGCGATAATTAATCATAAAAGCGGAGGAGCTAGGCGCAAACGTATCGCTTTCTCTCGCCGAGATTGACCAGATTGTTGAGCCACCAGTCGGTCTACCTTCTTCATCAGTCCACGAGAACGCGGTGCCACCCCAAGACTGTACATCAATGCCAAGATGGCGCTTATACCAAGCGTGTAGAGTTGGTGCATCGTTTGCTTTGAAGAAAATGCCGCCTATGCCAGTGACGCGTTTCATATAGCTACTCCGAATTGTGTGTTGGAAAGTCTAATTGTGGTCGACCTGAAGCGAAAAGTCATGCGAATGTTTGATTGCATGTGTGAGTTGTAGGCTTTTCTCACAACGCAGGTGATGAAATGATCGTTTATATTTTTAAACAATTGCTATTCTCAAAAATTTTTTGCAGCGCTTGTTTGAGTGATTCAAACTGATTTTCGTCAAGCTTGAAGCTGATTGATATCTGATGTAAGTCGTCTAATTCTGCACTGACATCGGGATCGAATATGAGTTCTGCCAAGTTACGATGTAAGCTGAATTGACTAATGCCTCCATAACCTGAATTCTCTTGATTACACCATTCGACATAATAGGTATCCATACCAAGCTCGCGATCTTGCTCGTCGTATTCATACGCACGTTGCAGCATCAAATAAATTTGTGCTGCATCTTGATCGGCGAAGCCCACTAAATGACCCTCGCAATTCGGGTCTTGCGTGACAACACAATTTGCGTGAAATTTGAAAGTACTCATGCTATGTTCTCTTCATACTGAATGTGTAGCTTGTTTATGGATTGTTATGGATTGTCAAGGATTGTTATGGATTGTGTCCGGTCAATTTTAATGAACGTAACTTATCCTCTATGATTTTGATTGATTTGATTCTGTCGAGTCGATGTTCCCAATCTTTCGCCGCCTCAGCTTGTTGACCTTGCCATTCAAGTGTAGAAAATGCCATTTGCCGCAAAGTCTCATCGCATTTGTTCTTCACTTTGATTTCGGCAAACGTTAAAGCGAGAATCATATCTGCACGAACATCCTCTTCTATCGATGCAAATGATTCGTAGCCCCATTGTTTTGCGAGCAGTTCAAGTAGTTTTAGTGGGTTTGATTTTGGATGTGCTTCTATCCACTCCAAATATTCAGCGAGTACGTCAGCGCCGGTATCATTGCCATGCGGAGAGAAATCGTTACAGTCGTCCCAAAAAAACACTGAATCAAGGGTGTGAATTGCATCTGGATGAAAGCAGTCCCAGTCAATGTCTAGGGTTTCCCAGAGTGAGTCGCTAGAAAGTGATGCTTGTGCACGCATCTCCAATTCTTTCAACAATTTTTGTAGGGCGCTTAGTGATGTCGGTAGTTCGCTCTTTTTTTTCTCGCAGTAGTTTAAGAAAGCACCGACATCAAATTGATCCGCAGCCGTGATCCGTTTTTTTATCAACTGCAAGGCGTGACAGACTTCTTCGACTCCAGCTTGAAATAAGGGCAGAGATATTTTTTCCGCAGATTTCCAATCTCTTCCATCCATTAATTCGCTGGCGATCTCAATTTCAAAAAGTCGTTTTGATTTTCGGAAAGTGACCTTGGGCAGTGATGCCCGATAAGCTTGATGTAGTTCCAGCAATCCCCGTAAACCTCGTTTTGCTGGACCAGAATCATGAAAACAAAGTGTGATCGTAATCTCTTCAACTGCGTCGCCAAAGTTCGGTGCATCAGTTAGCAAAAAGTCGCCTATGGGGGAAAGCGTACTATGTGCGCCGTGCGTATCGTAAGACTTTGCGAGTATGTGTAATTTCATGTTGTGAAGTTCACTTCAAAAAATTGAAACTGTTAAGTTTGTTTTTTTAAGTTCGAACGCGATTTTCATGCCAATGCATAAATGTATTCGCAGCAATTTCGCAATCACAATAGCCACCATGTTGATTGCACCAATCGAGTAATCCATCGGCGTCTTCTTTTGCTAACCGCATCGCTTGAATGACATGCAAAGCATGCCGAATATCATGAAAGCATCCATGCTTAGCTCTTAGCTTTTCTAACATCTCAAAAAACTCTTGTAATCTCGAATCAGCTAGGGGGAACAAGTTTTGCGCCTTCATGCGTTCACCTTCACGCCAAGCTTTGAGTTTGGCTTTTTGAGCTGATTTATTGGCTTTGTTCATAATTTGAATCGTGTCAATGTGGAAGGAACATTACAAGAAATTTTTCAAATCAATTTATGTGCGATTTCGAAGTTGATTGCTGAGTAGAGTGACAAAAAAATAGATTCCTATGCTTTGTATCAATCCAACTACGATGATGCCGAGTAGCAGTGCATCGTACGGCAGATTGATGCCTGATTGCCTAAATCAATAAGAGATTTGCAATAAATAATATTACTCTGAATTGCAATAATGTAACAATTAAAATTCAAGCTACTGTTGAAGATTTCTAATGCGTTGCCTTTTAAGCTTGATTCTAATGAGACGGTGATCAAGCCTTCTCTCTGTAATTGAATAAAACAACAAAAGAAGCGCTTTTTTTCTTTACTTTTCAAAGCGCTTTGAATTAAACTTTGCGTAAATCCAAAGCGCTTTGAATTTTGTTGTCGAAAAAGTTCAAGCAAAATCAATTGAGCGCTATTTATTTAAATTTGTTGACGCTTAAGCCTATGAAACCAGCCTGCATATTTGATCTCGATGGAGTAATCGTAGATACCGCTAAGTATCACTATTTAGCGTGGAAGCGTTTGGCGAATAGTTTGGGGTTTGATTTTACTGAGCATGACAATGAACAACTCAAGGGCGTGAGTCGAATTGAATCCTTGAAGTTGATTTTGCGCTTAGGCGATAAGCAATTGGATGCGGAAGAGTTTGAGGCTGCGTTGGTGCGTAAGAACGCTTGCTACTTGGAGTACATCCAGCAAATTGGTCCAGAAGAAATCTTGCCAGGAGCCGCTGCATTTTTAAATTCAGCGCGAGCACAAGGCATGAAAGTAGCTTTGGGGTCAGCGAGCAAGAATGCAGTGCTGATCTTAGAGCGCATTCAATTACTCGATCAGTTTGATGCGATTGTCGATGGCAATAAAGTGAGTAAAGCAAAGCCAGATCCCGAAGTATTTTTAAAAGCGGCAGAAGAGTTAGGTGTGGCAGCTAGCGATTGCATTGTGTTTGAAGATGCTGTGGCGGGTGTTTTGGCAGCGCGTCACGCGGGTATGAAAGTGGTGGGAATTGGTGCTGCGAATGTGCTCGATCAAGCGCATTTTGTATTGCCGAATTTTGCGGGATTGAGCATTACTGATGTGCTCGCTAAATTCGCGTAATTAGTTGTAACTAGTCGTTACCAGTGCCGATTCAAACTTCGATGCAGAGAAGACTTCGGAAAAGAACTCAGAAAAGAAATTAGTTAGACCAATACGGATGAGATAGCGATGAGAGACTACATCAAAAAAGACCCTTGGAATATTATCGAAGAAGGCTTTGATCCTGCTTTGAATCGTATCTCCGAAAGTATTTTTTCGATAGGCAATGGCAAGATGGGCCAGCGCGCGAATTTTGAAGAAAAGTATAGCGGTAGCAGCTTACGCGGTAGCTATGTAGCGGGCGTTTACTACCCCGATAAAACACGCGTAGGTTGGTGGAAAAATGGCTATCCAGAATATTTCGCGAAAGTTCTCAATGCGACCAATTGGATAGGCATTAACGTCAGCATTGATGGTGAAGAGTTAGACTTGGCGACAGCACAAGTCACTGGTTTTAAACGTGTACTGAATATGCAAGAGGGCATCTTGCAGCGTAGTTTCGTCGCTACGCTCGCTTCTGGTAAGCAAGTCGAAGTGCAAGCTACACGTTTTACAAGCATTGTTGATACGGACAACGCAGTAATTCGTTATACCGTGAGAGCGCTCAACTTCAGCGGAAAACTCACGTTTTCACCTTTACTTGACTTGAATGTCGTCAACCAAGATTCCAATTACGACGAACAATTTTGGATCGAAATTTCACGTACTGCAGCGCAAGGAAGTGCAGCGATCACGGGTGAGACTAAGAAGACAGCTTTTCACGTTGCCTGTGCATTTAAGTTAGCGCTGGAGCATGATGGTGATGATGCGTCTTACACGATCGCACCGTTTTCTCAAGAAAAGCTAGTCGGCAATACAGTTAATTGCAATATAGAACAAGGGCAATCCGTTAGCCTGATTAAATATGTCGCCGTGATTTCTTCCTTGTATGCAGATAAGGCGACGATACAAGCAAATGCAGAAACTTCTGCGGCTGCTGCTTATAGCAAAGGTTTTGCCACGATGCTCAGCGAGCAGCGTGCTGCTTGGGCGCAAAAATGGGCAGAGTGCGATATCACAATTGAAGGCGATGTCGCGGCTCAACAAGCGATACGCTTCAACATCTTGCAGATGAATCAAACCTACACAGGTGAAGATGAGCGCTTGAACATCGGTCCGAAAGGATTCACAGGTGAAAAATACGGCGGTGTGACTTACTGGGATACCGAAGCTTATTGCTTACCGTTTTATCTGAAAACCGCTGATCCTAAAGTAGCGCGTCAATTGCTCGTGTATCGCTATAAGCATCTCGGTCGCGCGATTGAAAATGCCGCTAAGCTGGGTTTTAAACATGGCGCGGCTTTGTATCCTATGGTGACCATCAATGGTGAAGAATGCCATAACGAATGGGAAATCACTTTCGAAGAAATTCACCGTAATGGTGCGATGAGTTTTGCGATTTACAATTACATCAATCACACCGGTGATGTCGGCTATTTGGCGGAATACGGTTTGGAAGTGTTGATCGCAATTTCTCGTTTCTGGCGTCAACGTGTGCAATGGTCAGATCGTCGGAATGGCTACATCATGCTGGGCGTCACTGGACCGAATGAGTACGAAAATAACGTCAACAATAATTGGTACACCAACTTGCTGGCGCAATGGACTTTAAACTACACCCGCGAATCTCTAGCACAAGTTAAAGCAAGTGATCCAGAGCGTTACGCCGAGATTGTCGCCAAAACTCAATTTGGTGGCCACGAAGACGAAGAGGCTATCTGGGCAGATGTGGCGGCAAAAATAGTGTTGCCAGTGGATGCGCCAACCGGTGTGTTTATTCAACACGATGGTTTTATGGATAAAGAATTGCTGCAAATGACAGCGATTCCTAAAGGCGAATATCCAATTCATAAACACTGGTCCTGGGATAGGATTTTGCGCTCTTGCTACATTAAGCAAGCCGATGTATTGCAAGGGATTTATACCTTTGAAGCGAACTATGATAAAGAGACGATCAAAAAGAACTTTGATTTTTATGAGCCGCTGACCGTACATGAGTCTTCGCTGTCGCCATGTATTCATTCGATTTTAGCGTCCTCATTAGGGTACGAGGATCTGGCATATAAATTCTATTTGCGTACCGCGCGTTTGGATTTAGATGATTACAACCATGACACCGACGATGGCCTGCATATCACCTCGATGGCGGGTACGTGGATGTCGGTGGTGGAAGGTTTTGGTGGCGTGCGTGTGCGTCAAGGCGTGCTGCATCTGAATCCAAGTTTGCCTAAACAGTGGCAAGGCTATTCTTTCCGTATTACTTTCCGTGGTAGTTTGTTGAAAGTGACAGTTGCAAGTAATACGATCATGATAGAAAATGAATCCGACTTGGGATTAATGCTGTATGTCAGTGGCAAAGAAATGCGCATTCCGGCGCGACAGCTATTGACAGTAGCGCGTTAGTTTGGTGTAAGCTACTCATTGACAAGTATTTGATACAGTATTTATTGTTACAGCCTTATTACGGTATTTCTTGCTCACATCGGAGGGGTAATCAGCTCGATGATGAGTTTCGGCTCCCTCCTTACGAGAGTAAGTGAGGGGCTTTTTTTATCTACGATATGTTTGTTTCGGTGACGATAACGGCAAAGCTTAATATTAATCGTCATTCCTACTACGAAGTGTCATCTGTTAAATCGCACGACCTATGATTCCTACTCAGCATCCAAATTGGTGGCGTGAAGCCGTCATATATCAAGTTTATCCGCGTAGTTTTAAGGATAGTAATGATGATGGTATTGGCGATCTACGCGGCATTACACAAAAGCTCGATTACATTGCAAGCTTGGGTGTTGATATCGTTTGGATCTCTCCTTTTTTTACTTCGCCAATGAAAGATTTTGGTTACGATGTCGCCGATTATTGCGATGTCGATCCCATATTCGGCAGCCTAGCTGATTTTGACGCATTGATCGCGCGTGCGCATGCGCTAGGTTTAAAGATTATGATAGACCAAGTCTTATCGCACACCGCTGAGACGCATCCGTGGTTTATTGAAAGTCGTAGTAATCGACATAATTCCAAGGCAGATTGGTATGTCTGGGCTGATCCAAAACCAGATGGAACGCCGCCGAATAATTGGCTGTCGATTTTTGGTGGATCAGCTTGGCAGTGGGATACACGTCGCTGCCAGTACTATTTGCATAATTTCCTTAGCAGCCAGCCGGATATGAATTTTCATCATCCCGAGGTGCAACAAGCACATTTAGAAAATATGCGTTTTTGGTTGGATCGCGGTGTAGATGGCTTCCGCATGGATGCATGTATTTATCATTTTCATGATCAGCAATTGCGTGATAATCCGGTCGCAGAAAAACGTAATACCGTGAATGTTGCAGCGTCTAATCCCTACGGTATGCAAGCCCACATATTTGATAATTCCCGTCCAGAGAATTTAATTTTTCTGGAAAGTGTGCGTGCTTTGTTAGATGAATACCAAGCGATTTCGATTGGCGAAGTTGGTGCGGACGATGCGCTCGAAGTGATGGCGCAGTACACCGAAGGCGATAAACGTTTGCACATGGCCTATAGCTTTAATTTGTTGACAGCAGAATTTTCTGCCGCACATATCCGGCGACAAGTTGAGGCGTTTGAAGCACGAGTCAAAGATGGCTGCGCCTCGTGGTCGGTTGGGAATCATGACGTGGCTCGCGTAAATACGCGTTGGGGAGGCCGCGATGCCAGTGCCGCATTTGCCAAGATGATTTTGACTTTGCAATTGACGTTGAAGGGCACACCTTGTATTTATCAAGGCGATGAATTAGGTTTGACCGAAGCTGAGCTAGCTTATGCGGATTTGCAAGATCCGGTTGGGCTGACTTTCTGGCCAGAATCCAAAGGTCGAGACGGTTGTCGTACGCCTATGGTGTGGGATAGTGAGCAAGCATATGCAGGATTTTCTAAGGCCAAACCGTGGTTGCCTGTGCCAATGGAGCATTTGAGTTTGGCTGTATTTGAGCAAGAGAAGGATGCGGAATCTGTCTTGAATTTTGCGCGCCGCGTGATGCGTTGGCGAAAGAGTATTCCGCAATTACTGCGTGGCGATATTCAATTCTACGATGTGCCAGAACCTTTATTGGCCTTGAGTCGCCAATCCGATGCCGCTCCTGCTTTAGTCGCGATATTCAATTTATCGCCTGATCCTCAAAGTTTCGAGTGTCCATTAATTCAAGACGCAATCGCATTGTCTGGTCATGGCTTGGCAGGGCAAAAAGAAGAGGCTCGTTTATTGTTGCCCGCGTTTGGCGCGTGGATAGGTGTCAAACGCCATCTTTGAGTTTGACTGCACGCGCTAAGGTCAATTGTAAGTCAGATTTGCGCGTCACTAGAATGGCATCCTGAAGCATGCACGCGAAACTATATTTGCGTTTATACTGAGTTTTTGTTTGCTTCTATGGATAAAAATATGTCGCCTATTCAAATTAACAGACGTCGGTTTTCTCAATTGATTGCAGGAACTGGATTGGGTTTGCTGAACTTGGCAAGCAATGCCAGCATTCTTAAACCAGAGGCTGGTAAGGAATATCGATTGCTGTCGCAACCGCAAGCCGCCAATGCGGGAAGCAAAATTGAAGTGATAGAATTTTTTGCTTACTACTGCCACTTTTGTCACCATTTAGAACCTAGCCTTGCGGAATGGGTAAAGAAAAACAGCGATAAAATTGCGTTCAAACGTATCCATGTTCTGAACCCTGGTGCTGAGACTCAGCAAAAATTATTCTTTGCGCTAGATGCGATTGGTAAGACAGAAGAATTACATAATCAAGTGTTTGATGCTTATCATGTGCAACGTAATCGCCTGATGACGGATGAGCAGGTACGTGATTTCATCAATAAAACGACGATCGATAAAGCAGCGTTTTTTAGTGCGTATAACTCATTTACGATCAAGACTAAACAAGCACGTGCGCCACGCGTGATGTCGGATTATGAAATCAATTCTTGGCCGACTTTGATTGTCGATGGACGTTTTCAAACCTCTCCATCGATGGCCGGTAGTGAACATGGCCGACCAAGTGAAGATCAGGCTAATCAAGCATTGTTCCCCGTATTGGATTGGTTGGTTGCGCAAGCACAAAAAGATAAACTGACAGCACCGAAATAGGTGGAACGCGGTGTAATTGCGAACCAGTAAGAACGCATAAAAAAATGCCAGCCGGAGCAGTTGTTTGTCTCCACCGGCTGGCGTTTTTATTTGGTGCTAGTGTCGCTTTTAGTTGAGTTTCTTCACCACCACACAACCGATTGAATAACCTGCGCCAAAAGAACAAATGACGCCAACTGCATCTTTGACTAAGTCATCTTGATGTTTGTGGAAAGCGATGATAGAACCGGCGGATGAGGTGTTCGCATAGATATCCAAAATCGTCGGTGATTCTTCTGGCGTTGCGTCGCGTCCTAAAATCAATCGAGCAATCAAAAGATTCATATTCAAGTTCGCTTGATGCAACCAGAAGCGTTGCACTGTGTTGACATCTAAGCCCGCTGCTTGGACTGTATTGGTGATGGTCTCCGCAGCCATAGGGCAAACTTCTTTAAAAACCTTACGCCCTTGCTGGCGGAATAATTTATCCGCTTTGCCGATACCGCTTTCATCCGCACGATTTAAAAACCCAAAGTTGTTGCGAATATTATTGGAGAATTGGGTTTTCAACTTCATACCCAAAATTGCAAATTGGTGAGAAGAAGTCGCTAGATCAGCGCGTTCTAATAAGATCGCCGTACATGCATCGCCAAAAATGAAATGGCTATCGCGATCGCGCCAATTTAAATGTCCGCTCGTAATTTCAGGATTAACCACCAACACAGCTCGTGCTTGACCACTTTGAATTGCGCTCATGGCTGCTTGTATGCCAAAAGTGGCGGAAGAACAGGCAACGTTGATGTCGTAGCCGTAGCCATCGATGCCAAGTGCATTTTGGATTTCGACTGCCATGGCCGGATAAGCGCGTTGCATATTGCTCGCCGCGCAAATAACGGCATCGACATCGGCGGCGGTTTTTCCTGCACGTTCCAGCGCTTGCTTCGCTGCCGCGACCGCCATTTCGCACATGATGGATGGTTCATCATCACTACGCTCTGCGATATGCGGCACCATGCGATGAATGTCGAGCACACCTGATTTATTGATGACATAGCGTGATTTGATACCAGAAGCCTTTTCAATAAAGGCTTCACTTGATGGTTCGAGTGCAGTGATTTCGCCAGCCGCAATAGCTGCGGCATTATCCTGATTGAATTGTTCAACATAGGCGTTGAAGCTGGCGATTAATTCTTGGTTGGAGATAGATTCGGTCGGCGTGTATAGACCTGTGCCGCTGATGACGACTTGATTCATCTGGGTTTCCTCGGTTGGCGTAGTGAATTGCAGCGCTTCTGTAGGCGGTGCTTAGCACACCGATTTTACACGGGTATTTTGTAAGTGCTTTAAATATGGGCAAAACTTAGAGGAAATATTCCAACCAATACCGATATTAAACCGCTAAATATCTGCCAGGCCGATGATTGAGCATAATCGCCAAGTTGAGCACGACCGCGCCAAGGATAGACGCGAGCATGGCAACCGGTGAGACCACTAAAAACGAGGCGAGGACGATGCAAAGATCAATACCCATTTGGATTTTTCCTGCGCGTAAACCATGCTTTTCTTGCAGATACAAAGTCAGAATATTAATACCGCCTAAACTGGCTTGATGGCGGAACAAGACAATAAAGCCCACTCCCATTAAAGAGCCACCAATTAAGGCAACGTAAAACGGAGTGAGTTGACTAAGTTGCACCATTTTCGGATGTAAGCCAGACATCACTGAAACCAAGCCAACTGAAATAAATGTTTTGAGTGTGAAACGCCATCCCATGCGCTTCCAAGCCAGCCAATAGAAAGGCAAGTTCAAGACGAAAAATACCGAACCGAAAGAATAGTCGCTAGCGTAATGAATTAGAAATGCTAAACCTGCAGTGCCGCCTGTGAATAAGCCGGCTTGATTAAATAAGGCAACGCCGAGCGATACCAACAATGTTCCCGTCAAGATCGCCAATACGTCTTCAAACAAATTATGTGGGACGGCAACAGGTGGGCGTGGTGGGGTAGACATTGCAGATTTCATGGTCAAGCGAATACTAAGCAAAATAGGAAAGATTGCGCATTGTAATTTGCTTGTCGCCCGAAAAGGCGCTTGGTGGCGTCTTTTCAGGCTTTACTTGATACGTGTCAAACTGCCGCGGTGATTGACTTTGTTGGCATCGTTTAGACCAGATTGGTATTGCGAGGAATATGGCAGAACCTGCAACTTTTAGGGCAGCGGTTGTGCGGCGCTAATGTAAGTATGCAAGTAAATTTATTTATCCTGTTAACCTTTTAAAGCCTTTAACTGTTCTTCGGCATCTGCTTTGGTTTTTTTCGCTAACTCCGGTTTGAAACTAAGTGCTTTCTCAAATGCAGCGATGGCTTTGATTTTGTCACCTAAGCTTTGCCATGCTTTGCCTAAGCGGTACAGCACATTCGCATTGGCTTCGATTGCTAATGATTTTTCTAAATGTGGTAAGGCGTCTTTGATTTTGCCTTGTTCTTGCAGTGCCTTACCGAGACCGTAATAGCCGTGAATCGAGTCAGGAAAGCGATTGCATAATTCTTGAAAAATCTTCTCAGCTTGCGCCATTCTTTTTTCCGTGATCAGTGCATGACCGATCCCAGATAAGACATTGCGCTGATGTTTAGCCAAGGCTTCTGACTGCGTCGTATTTACCGCCAATGCGACTGAACTTGCGCGATCAAAATTGTCCTCATATAAGTCTAAAGAGGCTTGCAGTAACGCGCCTGCCGATGGACTGACTTTAATTGTCTCGACTATTAAGTCTTTTGCCTTGTCTTTACCGCCACCAACAAAACTAGGTGCTTGTAGGTAGAACTGCATTAAGGAACTACGCGCACTGAAATTGTTGGGATCGAGTTCAATCGCTTTGCGGAAAGAGTCGCGAATTTTGCCAACGTAACTGATCGCTGACATCACGCCGCCGCGCATCGCTTTGGTTCCTAGCACATTGCCCAAGGCTTCATGGCATTCAGAGTTTTTGGGATTATGCGCAATGCATTGTTCAGCGATTTTGCTCGCTTCATCAAGTCGATTTTCTTTGCCTTCAATCAAAATCAATTCGGTTTTTGCCACAAGCGCGTCAGGATTATTCGGCTCCGTTGCTAATTTAAGGCTAGTGGCTTTCTCTACCTCGGCATATTTTTTCGCTTTGATTAAGGCTTCGTATTCATGTGCGTGTGCCTGCTGGGCGATGATGCTAAAGCCAATTGAAGTGAGTAATGTGAGTAATAAAGAGTCGCGGACGATTGTGTTCATTGTGCTATTCCATTAAAAAATGACAATTGAATCAAGTGCTTGAATGCTGAGGAGTGTCACTTTTGCATTAACGATTGTCAATAGAAATGCGATGACACAGAATTTAACAATCATGAAATGACAAAATCGCGGCGTGAACGGGAGTTATTTCCGAAATTGATGTACTGATGGGGGGGATCGCCTTACGAGCTGGCGTTTAGTCAGGATTGATTTGTGCTTCTATGGTTTTTGCCACAGAGTTGTCGTATTTCTAGGGTAAAGTAACGGTTGTTCATTTTTGAAAGCAAGGCGTTGGATAATATTTTGTATATCGTCGCAGCAATTTTCTTGGTGCTGTTGAATGGCTTTTTTGTTGCTGCGGAGTTTGGATTAGTCAAATTGCGGGCAACGCGTGTGCGCAGTTTAGCCAAAGTGGGCGGCTTACGTGGGCGCTTATTGGTTGCCGTGCATCAGAATCTGGATGCTTATTTGTCTGCTTGCCAACTGGGTATTACCTTGGCTTCGCTTGGTTTGGGTTGGGTCGGAGAACCTGCGTTTGCGCAAATCTTAGAGCCTTTATTGACCGCAATTGGTATCGAGTCCGCCGAATGGATTCATAGCATCTCCTTATTTTTTGCCTTTTTTGTTATTTCCTTCTTGCACATTGTGGTCGGTGAACTCGCACCGAAATCGATGGCGATTCGCACCCCAGAGCGCGTCTCTTTGTGGACTGCTCCCGCCTTATATTTGTTTTATTGGATGATGTTCCCGGCGATTTGGGTGCTGAATAAAAGCGCTAATGCGGTGCTGCGTTGGTTGGGGCTGGATGCTAGTCATGGCAGCGATGCGCACTATTCGCCAGAAGAATTGAAAATGATTTTGCGTGGTAGTCACGCTAGTAAGCAGTTGACGCCAGACGAATGGAGCATCATGGCGCAGATGCTCGATTTTGGTGATCTTGAAATTTCTGATTTGATGCGACCCATCAATGAAGTTGTGGCGATGTATAAAGACGTCAGCTTAGAAGAAAATATGGCGACGGCGGCGCGCAATCGATTTAGCCGCTATCCGTATATCGATAGTGATGGTGAAACGGTATTGGGAATGTTGCATTTGAAAGATTTATTTTTGGCGCAGCAGAGCGGCAAATCTTTAGATGACTTATCGAAGCATTTACGTCATGTGGAATACGTGCCGCCAAATACCCCTGCATTAGAATTATTCCGCCGCTTCCGTAAAGGTGCGCCGCACTTCGCAATGGTAGGGTATCGCGATAGTAAGCCGGTTGGCTTTCTCACTTTAGATAATTTATTAAGTGCCTTGGTTGGTCAGATTCGTGATGAGTTCCGTCAAAACGATAACGATTGGACGTTATTAGATGATGGCACATTGATCGGTAAAGGTAGTTTGCCTTTGTTTACATTAGGAATTGCGCTAGGCATTGATCTTGATAATGAAGAAGTTGAATCCATCGGCGGCTTGATCATGCAAGTGCTAGGGGATTTGCCAGAAGAGGGGCAAAAGATTGAGTTTCCGCAATTTGACGTGGTGGTGAAGAAAATGAATGGACCAAGAATCATTTTGGTGCGCGTCCATCCAAAGCTCGGGCGCTCTGAATACGAGCATTAGTTTTTGCTGAATTGTGTTTGAGGCTTTGTACTCGAATCGGTGGTTTTGCGGAAATTGATAGTGGCAAGGATGCTGTACGTACAGCATCCTTTTTTTGTATCTAGAAGCTTCAAAATAGCGGATTTTCGTGTTGTTGTTTTTGCACACTGAAACTAGACAGTTTTCTTGTTTTCGATCAAGGTGGTGAGCCGTTTAGCTGCTATAAACAAAGGAGATACGGTGCCTTTTAATGAATAAAATGGTACCTAGAGCGGCTCTTTGTTGTGTGTTATTTTTTTGCAATTTGTCGACTGTGATCATCAATAATGTTTTTTCTTATGAAATACATTTTTTAATAGCTATCTATCGAGAAAATTAATGATCATCACCTATCATTTGCTGAGATTCACACGAAATTTCTGGCTCAGTTTGGTCATGATATTGGCTTTTTTTCTGATCTTTACAATTTATGTACAAGCAGAAAAACGTGTTGATTCGGCGAATGAAGCGCGCTTCGCTGCGCATGCACTGAGTAACGAGCTACGTCAATCTTCGGAAGACTTAACGCGCATGTCTCGCGCTTATGTCACGTCGGGCCAACAAATCTACCGACAATATTACGAGGAAGTGCTGGCGATTCGGAACGGCAGCGCAGAGCGTCCCATCAATTATGATGAAGTTTATTGGGACTTGGTGCTAGTCGATGAGCAAAGACCGCGCCCATCAAGCGGTAAAAAAATGGCCTTTAAAGAGTTAATGCAGGGAGCTGCGATCAATTCAACCGAGCGCGCCAAACTGCAATTAGCTTTAGACAATTCTGATCGATTAAGCGTGATCGAACGCCAAGCAATGGCGTTAGCGCAGGAACATTTTTCCAAATCTAATAACACCCAAAGTTCTGCAATTGCTTTGGGCATGCTAACCAATCAAGCGTATCGGGTTGCCAAAGCAGGGGTGATGTGGCCGATTGCTGAGTATCATCAATTAATGGAAGCACGCACGCGTAGCGCGGTTGAAAATGCGCAGCAGGTGGCGATGTGGCTCAGAGTTTTGTTGATCAGCACTGGCATTTTGATGACGGCCTTGCTTTGGCGTGCTTACCAAAGTTTGCATCGAACTTTGGGGGCGCCAATTTCTGAGCTACGCGGCCATTTAGATAATTTGGGGCGCGGAGATTTTTCACAGCCTATTTTGGTGCCTGAGCAATCAGAGCGCAGTGTGTTGGGCTTAATCGCGGTTGCACGCACCGCTCTCGCCAGTATTGAGGCACGTCGGCAAAGGGTCGAATTACGTAATCAGCGATTGACGCAGTTCTATAATGTTTTAAGCCAATGCAATCAAGCGATTGTTCGTAGTCATTCTGAGCAAGAATTATTTGAGCAAATTTGTAGCGATATGGTGCAATACGCTGGCATCAAAATGGCGTGGATAGGCGTGTATGTGCCAGAGAAAAATGAGATCGTGCCGACGACTGCTTTCGGCACGGGGATCGAAATTCTCGAACGTAAGAAATTTTTACTTGATCGTGCGGCGGATGCTATTACGAATCTTCATGTTGAAGCCGATACGAATTTGGCGAAGGACGTAGACGATCCTCAGCATATCTGCGTATCTGCGGTACGTAATGCGATTGCCACTTGGTCACAAGATTTTGTGAATGAAAATCACGACGCTGATTGGGCTATGTTGGCGCAACAGTATGGATGGGCAGCCTCAGCTGCGATTCCCTTATTTAAAAATGGGGCTGTGTACGGTGTGATTAATGTATATGCCGGAAACGTCAATGCATTTGATAAAGAGATTCAAACATTATTAGTCGAATTGGCGATGGATTTGAGTTTCGCACTGAATCGATTTGAACTCGAAATGGGGCGGCAACGGTCAAGGCAAACCGAAGCTTTGCGTAGTTTTATGTTGGAGCAGATTAATAGCGCCAAGTCGCTAGCACACATGTTTCGCGACGTGATATTGCATTTAGAAGATCTGATACCGGAAAGTATTTGCTCTATCGTTTTGTTAGATCGTGATGGGGTGCATTTGCGTGTTGGTGCTGTTCCAGGCTTGCCGGATTTTTTTGCGAAAGCGATAGATGGATTAGCAATTGGAGATGGTATTGGTTCCTGCGGTCATGCGATGGCGACCGGAAAAAGGACGATAGTTGAAGATATCGACAATCATCCTTATTGGTTTGCTTTTAGAGAATTAGCAAAGCGTGCGCAATTGGCTTCGTGTTGGTCGGAGCCGATACGTGCATCGAATAATCAGATTCTTGGTGCATTCGCGATTTATCACGCAAAGCCAGCGAAGCCTGAAGCCTGGCATTTGAATATGCTGGAAATGGCGTCTCACTTTTTGGCGCTTGCTATAGAAAAAAATCGCACAGAAAGTAATTTGCGTAAGCTATCGCAAGCAGTCGAACAAAGTCCCAACATTATTATCATTACGGACATTGATGCAAAAATTGAGTATGTGAATCAAGCCTTTGTCACCAAGACGGGTCTCAGTTTAGATCAAGTGCTTGGGCAACGGCCGAGCATTCTGCAATCTGGCAAAACGCCCTTGTTTACTTATGAAGAAATGTGGGATCACTTACGCAGAGGAGAAAGTTGGCAGGGTGAATTGATCAACCGTTACCGTGATGGTCGAGAACATATTGAATTGGCGCACATTTCTCCTGTACGTGATGCGAATGGTGTGGTGACTCATTTCTTATCCTTGCAAGAGGATATTACCGATAAAAAACGTACCGAGGAGCGAATTCAGTACTTGGCTCACTATGATGTGCTGACGGGTTTGCCGAATCGGGTATTGCTGGAAGAGCGTTCGCAGTTTGCGATCAATTCAGCTAAACGTAAGGGGAATAATTTAGCGCTGATATTTTTCGATTTAGATCACTTTAAAAATATCAATGACTCGCTTGGGCATAGTACTGGTGATGCGCTCTTAGTTGAATTGTCGCGTCGTTTGCGTGATGTCCTCAGAGAAGACGATATCATTTCGCGTCTTGGTGGCGATGAGTTCATATTGCTATTAGCGGGCGCTGATGAAGTTGGTGCCGAGCGCGTCGCAGAAAAATTATTACAAACGGTGAATCAGCCTTATGTACTTGGCCAATACGATCTAAATGTGTCTGCATCGATTGGCATCGCGGTTTATCCAGATGATGGTGAAGACCTAGAAACCTTGCTGCGTAACGCGGATACAGCGATGTATCGAGCCAAGCAAGATGGACGCAATAACTTCCGATTCTTTACGCAAGAAATGCAGGCACGATCTGGACGTCATCTCGAATTGGTGAATGCACTACGCTATGCCTTAGAGCGTGATCAGCTACAAGTTTTGTATCAACCACAAATTCAATTGCAGACAGGTAAAGTGATTGGTGCAGAAGCCTTACTGCGCTGGCATCATCCTGAAATGGGTTCAATCTCACCCGCTGAGTTTATTCCGGTGGCGGAAGAAACTGGACAGATTTTGGCTATCGGAGAATGGGTGTTGCGCACTGCGGTTTCTCAGTTAGGTCAATGGCATGATGCCGGTTGGCGCGAATTGAGTATGGCGGTGAATTTGTCGGCAATTCAGTTTCGGCACACCGACTTACCTGGAACGGTGTCGCAAATCTTGCGAGAGCTTGGCCTAGATGCGCAATTCTTGGAATTAGAATTGACGGAAAGTGTTGCGATGCTTGATCCACCTGCTGCCATTGCAACCATGAATGATCTACATCATCGCGGAGTCAGAATGGCGATTGATGATTTTGGAACCGGTTATTCATCCCTCAGCTATCTCAAGAAATTTCAGGTTTCTAAATTAAAAATCGATCGATCGTTTATACGAGATATCGGCACCGATCCCGAAGATAAGGCGATCATCAGCGCTGTGATTAGTATGGCGAAGAGTCTTGGTATGCGCACGATTGCCGAAGGCGTTGAAACCAATGAGCAGCTTGAGTTTTTGCAAGCGCATCAATGTGACGAAGTACAGGGCTACTTTTTTGCCCAGCCATTAGATGCGCTCAAGTTTCAAGAATTCATGCAGGGACGTAAAAATATTTAGTTGAGCTTGCGTGTATGCGCTTGTATGTGCATGTATATATGCGAGATCGTTTAGCAATGCTGAGTCAGTATCTGTATCTTTAATCTCCGAAGCAAATACCAATATCGCGCCCTGTTTGCAAAGTATCTCCATCTAAGGGAACTGCTTTCATTCTGCCCGCGACTTCATCTAAGTTGACATATTCAACATTCGGGAATGCCAGCGAGATCATAATGCCGGAAAAGCCTTGGTCCAATGCGCGAACTGCCGCTGCACCGAAACGCAATGCCGATAAACGATCGAAAGAAGTGGGGCTACCGCCACGCAGTAAATGGCCAAGAACCACTGCACGCGCTTCTTTTCCAGTAAGCGCTTCGAGTTGGCGTGCGAGTTGCTCACCTATGCCTCCTAAGCGTTCAACGCCGCCCAGCTGCGCTTGTTCTTCTAGCACGCGTTGTCCGTCTTTTGCGCGCGCGCCTTCTGCGACTACGACGATACTGTAATGACGACCAGCTTTGGTGCGTGCATGAATTTTTTTTGCGACTTGTGCTATGTCGTAGGGGATTTCTGGGATCAAGATCGCATGTGCGGAGCTCGCCATTCCTGCATGTAAGGCGATCCAGCCTGCGTAACGCCCCATCACTTCAACTACCATAATACGGCGATGGCTTTCAGCCGTGCTATGCAAGCGATCAATGCAATCTGTGGCAAATGCGACTGCCGTATCAAAGCCAAACGTGGTGTAGGTTTTGTCTAAATCATTATCAATCGTTTTCGGCACACCAATCACGCGTAAGCCTTGTGCTAATCCACGTTGGTGCAAAGCATGGGCGATGGTCAGCGTTCCATCGCCACCAACACAAATTAATGCATCGATCTGCATCTGGCGTAGGTGTTGAATAATATCATCGGTGCGATCAACTTCATATTCGCTACCATCTGCATTTTTCATGACAAAACGCATGGGGTTGCCGTGATTGGTGGTGCCCAGCATAGTCCCGCCGAGATGGCTAATACCGCGCACTTGGTCCTTACTGATTTTGAATACGCCATCGACGGGAAAGCGATCCGGCCGAAGAATACCGTTAAAGCCTTCGCGTATCCCAAAGCATTCCCAGCCACGTTGTAACGCAGCGAGCACCACTGCTCGAATCACCGCGTTTAAGCCCGGCGCATCGCCACCGCCGGTGCTAATCGCGATTCGTCGAATTGGCTTGAGTGTTGTGGTTGGAACAGGGCTATTAGTCATGCAAACTCCAGATGCAAACGAAGTGGATTAATCTTTTTTACAGGTAGAGATACCGAACGGCAAATAAGCAGGGCAAATGCGTAAAGTACCAGTAAGTATAGGGACGATGCCGATGTAGCCCCACATGCCTATATAGCCTGTCGCAGCGCCTGCGATTAAAGCGACTCCAGCAATGATTCGAATTAGACGATCTGTAGTTCCGACGTTGACTTTCATAGCGCTCTCCTATTGAAGTAAAAAATGAAAAGTAAAGCTCGTTGATCAAAACAAATATGCATGTGTTGCGACTGTTTTGTTGATGCTACTTTAGATACCATTGAATGGAATCTTTAAGTAACTAATTCCATTCGCTTCCGGTGGTGGCAAATTGCCCGCTCGGATATTGATTTGCACTGCTGGCAAAATCAGGAGTGGCATATCGAGTGTTGCATCGCGCGCTTTACGCATCGCAATGAAATCGGCCTCGCTGATGCCATCATGCACATGGATATTATTTTTCTTTTGTTGAAAGACGGTCGTTTCAAAACTAACTTCACGTCCATTCGGCGGATAATCATGACACATAAAGAGTCGTGTTTCATCGGGATAGGACAAGAGCTTTCTAATTGATGCAATTAACATCTGTGCATCACCCCCAGGAAAATCGCAGCGCGCGGTACCAACGTCGGGCATGAACATGGTATCGCCAACAAAAATTGCATCACCGATTTGATATGCCATGTCAGCGGGCGTATGGCCGGGGACAAATAAAGCCTTAGCAGTCAATTCGCCGATATTGAAAATTTCATCTTCTTGAAACAAGTGATCAAATTGTGAGCCATCGACCGCGAATGCTGGTTCAAGATGAAAGATCTGTTTGAATACAGTTTGTACTTGATTGATATGCGCGCCGATTGCGATTTTTCCACCAGCCGCTTGTTGTAAGTAATGTGCTGCGGAGATGTGGTCGGCGTGGGCGTGGGTTTCTAAGATCCAGCTTAGCGTTAATTGCTGTTCTTTGAGCGCGTGCAGGAGCTTGTCCGCAGAAACCGTTTTGCTACGACCAGATTTGTGATCATAATCAAGCACGGGATCAATTATGGCAGCATGGCCGCCAACGTGGTCGAAAACAAGATAGCTGACTGTGCAAGTGCTAGGATCAAAAAAACTTTGTATCTGCGGTCTCATACTTTAATTGGATACTTTGATTGAATACGTTAATTGAACACGTCAATTGGATACGTTGTTTGGTTTGGATAGAAGTCGTGACAGACAATCATAGCAAACCAGTTTTTGAATGCAAGACAAATTCAGTTATCTGCGTGTGAAACCACAAGCAATTGGCGTTCATTTGATTTTTCACATAGGATGAAAAATACATTTTCTATGCGCGCTTGTGATTTGCTTGTCGCAATTTCTTTTCTAAGGTAAGGTGACTTTTTACAGTGACTTCTAATTACCTCTTTTTTCTTCATGAGTTTATTTGCCTTATTTGTACTTCTATCGATCGGTCTGATGGTCGGTTTAATTATGGGATTGACCGGCGCAGGTGGTGGCATGTTGGCGGTTCCAGCCTTGGTCTATTCTCAAGGCTGGACCATGCAGCAGGCAACGCCAGTTGCATTATTGGCTGTCAGTATCGGCGCGATGATCGGTGCGATCGATGGATTGCGACGTGGTCAAGTTCGTTATAAAGCGGCGACATTGATGGCGGTCGCAGGCGCACCGATGACGGCCCTAGGTGTTTTGCTTGCGCAGCAAATGTCACAGCGCGGCTTGATGTTGGCGTTTTCATTGGTGTTGATGTTAGTCGTCACGCGTTTGATTTTGCAAGTGCGTGCCGACGCTCGTGCCGCGCTTAGCGCTGCAGTAAAAAATGAAGCGTTGGCAATGGTCAATCAACAGACAGGACGCTTTGATTGGAGTTGGTCAACTGCGGCGATCATCGGCCTTATTGGTGCTTGTGCTGGATTTGCGACCGGACTATTGGGAGTCGGTGGCGGTTTTATTATTGTTCCACTATTGCGTCACTTCACCAATTTGACGATACAGAGTGCCGCTGCGACCTCCTTGATGGTGATCGCGTTAGTAGGTGCAGTAGGCGTAGGTTCAGCAGTGCTTCATGGTGTCGAATTGCCCATAGTGTTTTCTTTATGGTTCGCTGCCGCTTCGATTGCTGGTGTGTTGATAGGGCGTCGATTAGCGAATTTTCTTGATCCTAAAACGGTGCAATTGATTTTCGCTACGATGTTGAGCGGCGTTGCTCTAAGCTTTCTCTTGAAGGCAGTTTGACGATTTGCTGAATTTAGAAGTGCTTCATTTGAGAAAAATTTATGCTGCTAAGAGATCTAATTCAACATCATCAACATCAACTGGCACTATTGATTGGGAACGGCATCAATCGCTATAACAGTCGTGCAAATACCAACTCTTGGGATGCGCTGTTAAGCACGTTGGCGAAAAGTAGCTTGCCAGAATTGAATGGCAAACTCCCTGCAGGAATTTCATTGACTGAGTTTTATGATGTGCTAGAGCTGGGTTCGCGTCGACAACTGAAAGATCCTCAAACATCTACGAAGCTACCTAGTTTGCAGCAGCAATTTTGTCAATTAATGGCGGATTGGAAACCTGCTGTTCAACACCAAAGCATTGCACGTTGGGCACGGCATTTTGCTTGTCCTATATTGACGACGAATTTTGAACATACGCTAAGTGAGTCGGTGCAGGCGTCCGCCTTTGTCACTAGTAAAAACGCGTTTACCGATTTTTATCCCTGGGAAACCTATTTTAGTAACAGTGAACTTGACCATCCTTGCGGCGGATTTGGTATTTGGCATATTAATGGTATGCAGAAATACCATCGTAGTATTCGATTGGGTTTGACACATTACATGGGTTCAGTCGAGAGAGCACGCGCGCGTTTGCACAAAGGTAGTAAACGCTTGTCGGCTGGTGGTGCGATCAATGACTGGGAGGGCGCGAATACATGGCTACAAATTTTGTTTCATAAGCCTTTGCTGATTATTGGTTTGAATCTCGCCGAGAACGAAGTCTTTTTGCGTTGGTTACTAATTGAACGCGCAAAATATTACAAAGATTTTCCTGATCGAACACAAGCGGCATGGTATGTACATACCGAACATGAGCAGGATTTAGGTAAGTTGTATTTTTTAAGGGCGGTCGGTGTAGACAGTTTTTGTGTGCCTGATTACTCAAGCATTTATGATGCTTCAATTTGGCGACTCGAGGCTGACTGAAGTTCGTGTGACAGCCGCGCTCGAAGCTAAATCAAGTTCACGTTTGTTAATTGTGCGTGGCTGTTGGTCGTGAAGAGCGTCTTTGTGCAGACTAAAGATTCGTAGCAGCGGCTATCACTTTTTAGCCTGCAAACCACCCAATAACGACGCTTGTGATTCCAATTGTCGCGCCACATTGCCGCAGACTAGATCACATAAGGCATAAATCGATTCGTCCGCAATGCGGTAATACACTGCAGTGCCGCGTCCCTCGCGTACCACCATGCCGTGTTTTGCCAGTGTTGATAAATGGCGAGAGACATTCGCCTGTGAGCAGTCGCATGCGCTGGCTAAGTCGCCAACATTTTTTTCGCCGTCACGCAAATTATTCAAAATCTTTAATCGCGTTGGTTCTGATAACGCAGAAAAGTATTGAGCGACGTGATTAAGCGCAAGTTCTGACAAGCCTTCCATAACCGAGCATGAATGATGTGTTGAAAGCAGCATGATACCTTCTATAATGAATTTTTGTCTATTTGCGCAAAAACTTTATTTACTATTTGCGCATGTACGCAAATAAGTATATTATGCGAAGTATCGGATAGCAATTAAATTTTTTTGGCTATTTTTAACTTTGATTTTTATGAAACTTGAGAGAGTCAACGCCATGACACCATTGATGACCATGAAGCTGCGTAGATCTGTTGTGCTATTTACCTTGATTGTTACTAGCTTGGTGCAAACGCAAGCCTATGCACAAAAATCAACGTCGCCCCAGACACCTGTATCGCCTGTGGCTAAGTCGAGTTTGACGTCAGTTGCCGTGAGAGCCGTGAATGCTGACGGCAATTTGAGTGCTGATGGTGTGGTGGAAGCTGTGCGTAACACCGTGATCTCTGCGCAAATTGCGGGTGCCATCGTGCAATTGCCGGTGCAAGCAGGCGATGTGGTCAAAGCTGGCCAACTCTTAGTGCGTATGGATGCACGTGCAGCCCAACAAGAGTTCTATGCAAGTAAAGCGCAAGTGGATGCGGCCAGAGCCAATCTCGCCGTCGCAGAAAAAGACTACGAGCGTCAAAAACTATTGTTTGAAAAAAATTACATTAGCCAAGCGCAATTGGATCGTGCCTTAGCGCAGTTTAAGTCAGCCAGCGCGCAAGCGAATGCCCAAATTGCCCAAGCTGGCGCGGTGCAAACGCAGTCAGGCTTCTATACGATCAATGCGCCATATAACGGCATCGTCTCGGAAATGCCGTCAGCAGTCGGTGAAATGGTGATGCCAGGCAAACCAATCATGACGGTTTATGATCCCAAAGAATTGCGTGTGATCGTCACGGTACCGCAAGCACGTGTGAGTCAATTGAAATCGGATCAGCATCTGCAAATTGAATTTCCTTCATTACCTGCTGCACAGCGTTTTGTGAAACCTAAAAAGATGACGGTCTTACCTTTGTCCGATGCATCTACCCATACGGTACAAGTCCGCTTCGACCTGCCAGCAGATGTACAAGCGGTCAACCCTGGCTTGTTTGCACGCGTCAATTTCGCTTTGCAAGCCGAAACGAATGAAACGAAATCAGCAAGTGCCCAGCGTTTGTATGTGCCGCGCAGTGCGGTCATTCGTCGTGCGGAGTTGCACGTTGTGTACGTTATTAACTCCCAAGAAAAAGCAATTTTGCGTCAGGTCAAACCTGGCCCAGTGATGGCGAATGAACAGGAAATATTAAGTGGCGTTGCTGCTGGTGAGATGGTCGCGGTAGATCCATTAGCAGCGGCAAATGCGAGCAAACTTGTCGCTAAATAAGCTTGTACCCAAAGAATAAGGAGCGAACATGTCTGACATCGATATGATCAAAGCGAAAACCATGGGCGTATCTGGCCGGATTGCTGCATTTTTTCAAGCATCGCAAATTACGCCTTTACTGGCATTAGTCGCGTTTCTACTAGGACTATTTGCGGTATTGGTAACGCCACGCGAAGAAGAACCGCAAATTAATGTGACGATGGCGAACGTGTTGATTCCCTTCCCCGGTGCCTCGGTCAAAGATGTTGAGCAAATGGTGGCGATTCCTGCTGAGCAAGTCTTGAGCCAAATTGCCAATGTTGAACACGTGATGTCGGTGGCGCGTCCAGGTATCGCGATCATCACCGTGCAATTTGAAGTGGGCGTGCCACGTACCGAGGCATTGGTGCGTTTGTATAACACCATTCATAGCAATCGTGATTGGTTGCCTGCCAATCTTGGCACCTTAGAGCCTTTGATTAAACCTAAAGGCATCGATGATGTGCCTATCGTTTCCCTGACCCTGTGGAGCAAAAATACAGAAACTGGTGCTGCCGCTTTAGAGAGTGTCGCCCATAGTATTGAAGCGGATATTAAACGTGTACCAGGAACACGTGAAGTGGTCAGCATTGGTGGGCCAGGACGCGCAATTAATATTGAGCTCGATCCAACTAAATTGGCCGCCAATGACTTGACCGTGATGGATTTGCAAGGCGCTTTGCGCGCAGCGAATTTGGGTTTGCCTAGCGGTGAACTAAGCGCGGGCAATCAAACTGTGGCGATTGAAGCGGGACCATTTTTGCGTGATGCGCAAAGTGTCGGCGAATTAGTCGTCGCCGTGAAAAACAAGCGTCCAATCTTCTTGCAAGATGTTGCAAAAATCGAAGACGGTGCTTTACCAGCAAGTCGCTACGTGTGGCACGGCACTGCGGGAAAAGAGGCTGCTGAATATCCCGCTATTACCATTGCGATTACTAAAAAGCCCGGACAAAATGCAGTCGAAGTCGCGAATGCGGTAATCGATCGCGTTGATACTTTGAAAAATGCGGTTATTCCAGCAGATGTCGAAGTTTCTGTCAGTCGCAACTATGGACAGACTGCGGACGATAAAGCGAAAAAGCTGATACAAAAACTCTTGTTCGCGACTTTGTCGGTGGTTGCCTTAGTGTTTATCGCGCTGGGTCGTCGTGAAGCCGCGATTGTGGGTACGGCTGTGATCTTAACTTTGACAGTCACATTGTTTGCTTCATGGGCATGGGGCTTTACGCTCAATCGGGTTTCGTTATTCGCACTGATCTTCTCTATCGGAATTTTGGTGGATGATGCGATTGTGGTGGTCGAAAACATTCACCGTCATCAAGCCTTATTCTCTCATAAAACATTGGCAGAAATTATTCCAGGTGCGGTGGATGAAGTTGGTGGCCCAACGATTCTAGCAACGCTGACCGTCATCGCGGCCTTGTTGCCGATGGCTTTTGTTAGTGGTTTGATGGGCCCTTACATGAGCCCGATTCCTATTAATGCGAGCATGGGTATGTTGTTGTCATTGGCGATTGCCTTTGTAGTCACGCCTTGGTTAGCGCGGATATGGATGAAAGAAGGTCACCATGCACAAGATGGTTTGGCGAGCAAATTAGAGCCCACATTCCGTAAGATTTTCAAGCCATTTTTAGACGACAGCGCTGGAAGTAAAAATCGTAAAAAGCTCGGTCTTGGCGTGGCTGCATTAATTGCTTTGTCAGTAGCATTGCCAGTGGTCGGTTGGGTGCAATTGAAAATGCTACCGTTTGATAACAAGTCAGAGTTCCAAGTCATTGTTGATATGCCAGCGGGTACGCCAGCAGAAAAGACTGCAGCGGTTTTGCGTGAGCTTGGCAGTTATTTACAGACAGTGCCAGAAGTTAGTGATTATCAAGCGTATGCCGGCACTGCCGCACCGATCAATTTTAACGGCTTGGTGCGTCAATATTATTTACGTGCCGGTGGTGAGGTTGGTGATATTCAAGTCAATCTTGTCGATAAAAGTCATCGCTCCGATAAGAGTCATGTGATTGCGACACGTGTGCGTCCGCATTTGCAAGCATTGGCGAAAAAGTTAGACCCAGATGCGAATGTCAAAGTGGTGGAAGTACCACCTGGTCCACCAGTGTTAGCACCGATAGTGGCTGAGATTTATGGACCTAGCGATGTGGAGCGCCGTCAAGTCGCCAAACAAGTACGTGCAGTGTTTGAAAAAACTGAAGGCATCGTCGATGTTGATGACAGCAGTATCTTGCATGCACCACGTAAATTGCTGATCATCGATAGAAAAAAAGCAGCGCAATTGGGCATTGCTCAGTCCAGCATCGTAACAACTTTGCGCGCAGGTTTGGCTGGTGATTCTGCCGCTTATTTGCATGACCAGAGTAAATATCCGGTTGCAGCGAATTTGCACTTGCCGATTAGTGAGCAAGGCAATCTGGATACCTTGCTGTCTTTGGGAGTGAAGAACGCACAAGGCAACATTGTGCCGATTCGTGAACTTGTCACGGTCACCGATACCTTACGTGAACAACCCTTGTTTCACAAAGATGGTCTGCCCGTAAATTTTGTAGTGGCGGATATGGCTGGAAAAATCGATAGTCCGCTGTATGGCATGTTTAGTATGCGTGGCGAAATCGCCAAATTGGTAACGCCTGGTGGTGGCAAGTTAGAAGAATTCTTTATCAGTGCGCCGCAAGATCCGTATCGTGGCTTTAGTTTGAAATGGGATGGCGAATGGCAAGTTACCTATGAAACTTTCCGCGATATGGGCGCTGCTTATGCGGTCGGCTTAATCCTGATCTATTTATTGGTGGTAGCGCAGTTTGGTTCTTACCTAACACCATTGATCATCATGGCACCAATTCCTTTGACTATCATCGGGGTGATGCCTGGGCATGCCATTTTGGGTGCTCAATACACAGCAACTAGCATGATAGGCATGATCGCTTTGGCCGGCATTATCGTGCGCAATTCGATTTTGTTGGTGGATTTTATTCATGTGCAAATCGCGGAAGGTATTGCGTTTAAAGAAGCGGTAGTCAACTCTGCGATCACACGCGCACAACCAATTGCCTTAACTGGATTAGCAGCGATGATGGGCGCTTTCTTTATTCTTGATGATCCTATTTTTAATGGCTTAGCGATCTCTTTGATCTTCGGCATTTTTGTTTCGACGTTGTTGACCTTGGTCGTGATTCCTTTGTTGTACTTTATGGCTTATCGAAAGAAGTATGAGGAGGTAGTTTAAAAATCAGCTTAGTGCTTAGTTTAAATAGCACTTGAAAAACGTGGTTTTAGTGGCGGTAGCAAGACCAGATCAGAAATTTTTTACGTGTTTATATTAAGGAGAAATAGCATGACTTCATGGCAAATGGTGAGAGTGGTTGCTGGTGTATTTATTCTTTTGAGTTTGGCTTTAGGTATTCCTGGTAGCCCAATATTTATGAATCAATGGTTCTTGGCATTTACTGCTTTTGTTGGCGTCAATATTTTGCAGAGTGGGATTACCAAGTGGTGTTTGATGGAGACAATCATGCGCAAAGTTGGATTTAAGGCTGGTGATTAGTTTTCGCTACCTGCACGTGTTGTGCCAGCGTTATCAAAAATTGGAAAGTGGAAAGGAGTAAATCCATGCATTTAGTTTGTCCTAGTTGTACAGCAACGAATCGTATTCCAGACGAGCGTTTGGGTGATGCGCCAGTCTGTGGCAAGTGTGGCCATGCTTTGATGGCGGCGCAGCCAGTGGCGATTAGTGAGCAGGCTTTGCCAAAATTTTTATCTCATACCGAATTACCGGTATTGATCGATTTTTGGGCAGGGTGGTGTGGTCCTTGTCGTGCGATGGCACCGCAGTTTGAACAGGCTGCGCATATGGCGCCGGATATTCGCTTTGTGAAAGTCGATAGCGATGCAGCGCCGCTTGCTAGTCAGCGCTATGGCATACGTAGTATTCCGACTTTGCTATTAGTGAAGGGTGGACGCGAGCTGGCGCGTCAAAGTGGTGTGATGCCAGCTGCACAAATTGTAGCTTGGGCACGGCAATATTTATAAAGAAGTTTTTAATGGTGTGGCTTGAATGGTATTGAATTAGGGTGAATGCTGATAAATCAAATAAGGAGTAGACATGGCACATATTATTGTTCTCGGCGCAGGCACAGGCGGTATGCCAGCTGCATACGAGTTGCGTGAAAAACTCGGTAGTGCGCATCAAATCACGGTGATTAACGCTGTCGATTATTTTCAATTTGTGCCGTCGAATCCTTGGGTTGCGGTCGGCTGGCGTCAACGTGATGCAATCACCTTCGAGATCCGTCCTTATTTGGAAAAAAAGGGGATCAACTTTATTGCCCAAGCCGTGACTGCTTTATCGCCAGAACAAAACGCTTTGACTTTGGCTGATGGCACAACCGTGAATTATGATTATTTAGTGATCACTACTGGGCCGAAACTGGCGTTTGATGAAGTGCCTGGTGCTGGCCCATTAAACGGCTTTACCCAATCAGTTTGCTCGATAGATCATGCAGAGCATGCCTATGCTGCTTATCAAAAGTTTTTAGATGATCCGGGCCCTGCGATCATTGGCGCGATGCCAAGCGCTTCTTGCTTTGGTCCTGCTTACGAATTCGCTTTTATCTTTAGCACTGATTTGAAGCGTCGTAAATTACGTCATAAGGTGCCAATTACTTATGTGACTAGCGAGCCTTACATCGGACATTTAGGCTTGGGTGGCGTGGGGGATTCTAAATCCATGTTAGAAAGCGAATTACGTAACAACGATATCAAATGGATTTGTAACGCGAAGACGACGCGGGTTGAAGATGGCAAGATGTTCGTCAGTGAAATGGATGAGATGGGCAATCTTAAAAAAGAACATGAACTACCATTTAAATACAGCATGATGTTGCCATCGTTCCGTGGAGTTGATCCGATTGCTGCAGTGGAAGGCTTGTGCAATCCACGTGGCTTTGTGATGGTAGACGATCATCAACGTAGCAAAAAATATCCGAATATTTATTCTGCTGGTGTCTGTATCGCGATTCCGCCAGTCGAAGTGACGCCGGTTCCCACTGGTGCGCCTAAGACTGGCTATATGATAGAAACCATGGTTACTGCGATTGTGCATAATATTGAGGCAGACTTAAAGGGCGAACCCGCGACCGCGAAAGGCAGTTGGAATGCAATTTGTTTGGCCGATATGGGTGATACGGGCGCGGCCTTTGTCGCTTTACCGCAGATTCCTCCACGTAACGTGAATTGGTTTAAAAAAGGCAAATGGGTGCACTATGCCAAAATCGCGTTTGAGAAATATTTCATTCGCAAAATGAAGACCGGAAATTCTGAACCTGTCTATGAAAAATACGTATTGAAAATGCTAGGTATTGAACGCTTAGATAAGTAGTCAATAGGTAGAACATAAGTAGAAGACAAGTAGAAGATAAGTAGAAGATAAGTAGAAGATAAGTAGAAGATAAGTAGTTTGATCCTTCATAAAAGGATAAATCCCCCGCGCTCTGATTGGCGGGGGATTTTTTTGTGCTTGTCTATATGCAGGGCATGCGCCAACTCTTTAGAAGTTGATCATAGAAATGAGCTTGTAGATTGATTAACTCGAATTTGCAAGTTTGAACTAAATGTTCAGCAAGCGTTCTAAACGCGCTAAGCTAATGCCGCAATCCATCGCCGCATAGCGCAACCTCCAGTCGGTAATTCACTATAAGAAGGAATCCCATGTCTCTAAAAAAAATCGCTCAAGCGGTCAGTCTCGCATTTTGTATTTCTGTTAGCGCTGCACCTATTTATTCTGCTTATGCGGCGACACCACAATCAGTTATTCCTGCGCATGCGCGCGCCGATAAAATTAGTACGCCTGCTTCTGTGCTTGGATATGAACTGGGCGAGTGGCACGCACGGCCAGAGCAATTGACTTCCTACTATCAACTATTGGCAACGCAATCACCGCGGGTCAAAGTGCGTGTGGTTGGCTATTCACATGAGAGTCGTCCGATTTTGAATGTGATTATCACCAGTGAAAAAAATCATCAACGTTTGAGTGAAATCGAAGCAGCACGCGGACGTGGTGAAAGCGATACCCCGTTGGTTGTGTATCTTGGTTATAGCGTCCATGGCAATGAACCTAGTGGTGCAAATGCTGCACCGGCAGTGGCATGGCATCTCGCAAGTTCAATCGACAAATCGGTTAGTGAAATGTTAGAGCGTACCGTGATTGTGATTGATCCTATGCTCAATCCGGATGGTTTAGCGCGTTTTGCAAATTGGGCGAATAGCAATCGCGGTCAGACTTTGGTTAGTGATCCAAATACATTAGAGCATCGTGAAGGTTGGCCTAGTGGTCGTGGTAATCATTATTGGTTTGATTTGAATCGCGATTGGTTGTGGTTGCAACACCCTGAATCACGCGCGCACGTCGCCACTTTCCAAACGTGGCGCCCGCATGTGTTTGGTGATTTTCATGAGCAAGGTACGGACGCGACTTACTTCTTCCAACCTGGCGTACCAACGCGTACCCATCCTTTGACGCCTGCGAATAATCAATCCTTAACTGAAGCGATTGCGAAGTTCCATGCCCAAGCATTAGATGCGCGTGGCGAATTGTATTTTAGCCGTGAAGCCTTTGATGATTTTTACTATGGCAAAGGTTCGACTTATCCAGATTTGCAAGGCAGCGTTGGTATCCTGTTTGAGCAAGCCAGTTCGCGCGGTCATATTCAGGATTCTCGTAATGGTTTGCTGAAATTTGATCACACCATCGCCAATCAAATTACGACTTCACTTAGTACGATACAGGCAGCAGATGCGATTCGTGATCAATTAATTTCGCACCAAAAGAATTTCTATGATGAAGCGAAAAAAATGGCGCAGGCGGATCCTAATCGCGCCATGTTATTTGCGGCTGAAGGCAATCCAGCCCGCTTGCGTGATTTCTCGAATTTGTTGAAGCAACACGGAATCGCGGTGCATCAAGTGAAAGGTAGCGTCACCGTTAATGGTCAACGTTACGATGCGCGCAATGCGATTGCGGTTCCATTGAATCAGCGTCAAAGTCGTTTGTTAGAAGGAATCACTGAGTTGCGTACGCAATTCAAAGATAATACTTTTTACGATGTATCCGCATGGAGTGTTACCAAAGCGTATGACTTGGCAAGTGCTAAGAGTGCGGCTGATGTGATTGGTGATCCGGTGCAGGATTTGCCGAAAGCGAGTTTAAAAGCTGAGTCGAATATTGCTTACGCTTTTTCATGGGTCAATGATGATGCTGCACCATTGCTGGCAGAACTAAGCCAGACCGGATTGCGCTTACGCACAGTGACCAAGCCAATGCGCGTGCAAACGACTGAAGGTAGTAAGGATTTAGGTATCGGCAGTATCGTGATTCCAGTCGCGATGCAAAGCACGTCAGCCGCGAATGTGGCAGAGATAGTACGTAAAGCGACAGCCAATCATAGTGTTGAAGTGTTGGCATTAAGTTCTGGCGCTGGTAGTACTGGTGTAGATTTAGGTAGCGCCAGTTTGAAAACGGTAGAACGCCCTCGCGTGGCAGTGCTCACTGGTCAAGGCTTGGATTCGACTTCGGTTGGTGAATTGTGGCATTGGCTTGATACCCATTTGCGTTTGCCAGCAACCATGCTCAGCACAGATCGTTTAGCGTCAACGCAATTAGAGCGCTACACACACATCGTGATGAGTGATGGTAGTTATCGTTTGTCCGACGAGGCCAACAAAAACATCGAACGCTTTGTGAAGCAAGGCGGCGTCATCATCGGTGTTGAAGGTGCTTTGAATTGGGCGAGCAATCAATCCTATTTGCAAACCAAGTTAGTGAAAGGCGATGCAGGTAAAAAATCGGATGCAGATAAGGCAGAGGATAAGAAAGCCAAAGAAGGACGTTTAGCCTATAAAGACCAAGATGCAAACGCCGCCAAAGATTTGGTTGCTGGCGTGATCTTTGAAACGGAAATTGATCGCAGTCATCCAATTGCCGCGGGCATTCCACGCGATATCTTGCCAGTATTCCGTGGGCAGGCGGATGTGTACAAATTAGAAGGGGATCGTTATGGCACGGTCGCTGCGTATACAAGTTCACCCGTGTTGAGCGGATATGCTTCGGCAGAGAACGCCAAGCGTATCGCTGGATCAGCGGCAATCACAGCGCAACGTGTCGGTAGCGGTAGCGTGATTTTGGCAAGTGCAGCTTTGGGCTTTAGAAGCGGTTGGCTCGGTAGTCGTCGTGTTTTGGAAAATGCTTTGTTCTTTGGAAAAGCATTTGAAAAAGCGCGCGCTGAAGGTGATGAGGCGCATGAGGATTAAATCGACTTAGCTAGACTTTGTAATAAAACAGGGGCAGATACATCGTGTATCTGCCCTCTGTCTTTTGTGCTTTCGCATTCGGCTATTTTTGTTTAGCGAAGTTAGCCAAGTTATTTAAGTTAGTGGCTGCGAATCAAAGTAATACGTTTTAGTTATTCTCTGCTGAGGCCGAGTTAATAATCCCTCCACCCAAACAAACATCGCCATCATATAAAACCGCAGATTGTCCCGGGGTGACTGCCCATTGCGCTTCGTCAAAATGCAATTGAAATAGCTCGTTATTACCATTGAAACGACAAGCCATATCAGGTTGGCGATAGCGTGTCTTGGCTGATAGTTTCTCTAGATCTGGCGCATGTCCAGCGATCCAACTGACTTGTGCTGCCTCTAACGAATTAGACAGCAACCACGGATGATCATGACCTTGTACTGCGTACAGACGATTGTTCGGTACATCTTTGCGTGCCACATACCAAGCATCACTGCTACCATCAGTATTTTGGTGTGACTTAATGCCACCTATGCCTATACCTTTGCGTTGGCCTAAAGTGTAAAAGCTTAAGCCTACATGTTGACCAATCACTTCTTCCTCGGCGGTGCGGATTTCACCCGGCGCGTACGACAAATAGCGATTCAAAAATTCGCGGAAAGGGCGTTCACCGATAAAGCAAATCCCAGTTGAGTCTTTCTTTTTCGCATTCGGTAAATTGATTTGTTCAGCGATTTTACGGACTTCAGTTTTATTGATTTCACCGAGCGGGAACAGCGTATTTTTGAGTTGAGCTTGATTTAAACGATGCAGAAAATAACTTTGGTCTTTACTGGCATCAAGTGCTTTTAATAATTGAAATTCACCATTGACTTCGCGTACACGTGCGTAATGACCAGTTGCGATGTAGTCGGCACCGAGCTTCATCGCGTGATCTAAAAAGGCTTTGAATTTAATTTCAGCATTACACAATACGTCAGGATTGGGTGTGCGACCTGCTTGATATTCGCGCAAGAATTCGGCAAACACGCGATCTTTGTATTCACTCGCAAAGTTGACGGTTTCAATATCAACACCAACCACGTCGGCGACGCTAACTGCATCAATTAAATCTTCGCGCGTTGAGCAATATTCGGAATTATCATCGTCTTCCCAGTTCTTCATAAACAAGCCAATGACCTCGTAGCCTTGCTCTTTCAAGAGCCAAGCTGAGACTGAAGAATCGACTCCACCGGACATACCGATGACTACACGTTTTTTACTCATGAATATTCCTACTGATTTTTGTTACTGTAGTTATTACTGCAGTTATTACTTTAGAAGCGCGGGTTTCACCCGCCCTACGATTTATTTGTTTCTTCTCATCTAAGCTACAAATCTGAGAAGGTGAATTCAAAATCGCTTGATGTCTTTTAATTTGCCGAATTCGTTACACTAGGATGCGTATACATCAAATCTAAAGGCGCTCTCTGTCCGGCCAGATAATCCTGCAAGCACTGCAAAATTAAGGGGCTGCGATGCATCTCTTGGCATGCCAAAATTTCCTCATAGGTCATCCACAAGGCCCGTAAAATACCGTGATCTAAAGGTCTATCATGCTGGGCGATCACTTTGCCACAAAATGCAAAACGCAAATACGTCACTTCTTTGCCTGAATTTGGTGAAATAAATTTCGACATATACGTGCCAACTAGCGCTTCCGGTACAAACTCATGCGCAGTTTCTTCCATAGTTTCGCGGACTACGGCTTGTTCTAAACTTTCATTCGGATCAAGATGACCTGCCGCTTGATTCAGGCGCACTCCATCGGCTGTGGTTTCTTCTATCATCAAAAATTCTAGGCGCTCACCGTTTTGGCGCGGCACAATCGCAGCAACAGTGACAGAGGGTTTCCAAGTTTCAGACATAAGCGAGGCAGACAATCAATCAAGCCAACATTTTACCCTTTTAAGTGTCTTTCTTAGCGCGAGCTGGGTCAAATCAAGATTCGAATTTACTAATAAAGATTCTATCTATAAGAAAATTCATCAGACTCGTTAGTAATTTTTAAATAAAAATGTAGTGTGCTTAGGCCCAAGCCATTTTTGTTTCCTATTCGGTAAAGCCTTGTCTGGCATAGGTTTGCGCAGATTTTGTTTGTCTTGCATAGGGAGCCACTGTGCGCGGAAGTGGTGCAAGTTATTTCTTAGTAGCTTGCTTCAGTGTGCTTTTCTTGTGCCAGATTGGTGCGTTTTTCGTGTAATATCGTTGTCGAATATTAAATGTAAGATCCCTCCGGCAGTTCAAATTTGTATGCAGTTCGCAGTCGCTGGCAACAGCTTTGTAAGTAGTTCAAGTGGTTTAAATCCTTGTCAGTTTTGGTTTTGTTTCTTGCTTTATCCAAGTAGGAAATTTCTGCGCAACATGGTGTACCTGAAGTCATCACTTTTGTCATTGAACCTAAGGCTATCAACAATAAAAGGAGTTCTTTATGAAAATCGGCATTCCCGCCGAAACCCGGTCGGGCGAGACGCGCGTTGCGGCGACCCCAGAAACAATTAAGAAATATGTGAGTGCCAAACACCAAGTCGTCGTACAAGCTGGTGCTGGTATTGCCTCCTCGATTACCGATGAAGCCTATCAAGCAGCTGGCGCGACGATAGGTACAGCTGCTGATGCATTCGGCGCAGAGTTGATCTTGAAAGTGCGTGCGCCTTCGGCAGAAGAACGTGCTTTGATCAAATCGGGTGCGGTGGTGGTTGGTATGCTTAATCCCTTTGATGCAGACAACATCGCAGCGATGGCAGCGCACGGCATTACGGCTTTTTCTTTAGAAGCCGCACCGCGGATTACACGTGCGCAGTCATTGGACGTGCTGTCCTCACAGGCAAACATCGCTGGCTACAAGGCTGTAATGTTGGCAGCGAATACTTACCAACGCTTTATGCCGATGCTAATGACAGCAGCCGGTACTGTAAAAGCTGCGCGGGTCTTGATTATGGGAGTCGGTGTTGCGGGTTTGCAAGCGATTGCGACTGCTAAGCGTCTAGGTGCAGTGATCGAAGCTTCCGATGTACGCCCACCAGTCAAAGAGCAAGTCGAATCCTTGGGTGCGAAATTTATCGATGTGCCTTACGAAACTGATGAAGAACGCGAAATCGCCAAAGGTGTCGGTGGCTATGCGCGTCCTATGCCAGCCGCATGGATGGCGCGTCAAGCTGCGTTGGTACATGAACGTGCCAAGCAAGCCGACATCATTATTACTACTGCATTAATCCCAGGTCGCAAAGCACCGATTTTGATTTCAGAAGAAACCGTCAAGGCGATGAAACCGGGCTCTGTGATTGTGGATATGGCGGTCGAGCAGGGTGGTAATTGTCCTTTGTCTGAACTGAATAAAACCGTCACGAAATACGGTGTCCACATTATTGGCGAGCCGAATTTAGCGACCTTGGTGGCTGCCGATGCTTCCGCATTGTATGCCCGCAATATTCTCGATTTCTTGAAATTGATTATCGATAAAGAGGCAAATTTAGCGATCAACAAAGAAGATGAAATCGTCGTCGCTACGATGATGTGCTCTGGTGGCGAAGTGTTGAAGAAATAAATTTGAAAACGATGAAAAACATTTGAACCGCAGAGGCGCAGAGGACGCAGAGTTGAATAAAGAGAAATCTCTGCGTCCTCCGTGCCTCTGCGGCGAAAAAAGGATTTAATCCGGTTTTATCATCAGTTGTAGTAAGTAAGTTTTACATAGAAGTTTTGAGGAAATTATGCAAAGAAATATGTTACGCGCCAAGATTCATCGCGTTTCTGTAACTCAATGTGATTTGAACTATGAAGGTTCATGTGGCATCGACGAGGATTTGCTCGATGCAGCCGACATTAAGGAACATGAACGGATCGAACTCTACAACATCAATAATGGCGAGCGTTTTGCTACTTACGCGATTAAAGGCAAACGCGGCAGTGGTGAAATCTCCCTGAATGGTGCGGCAGCTCGACGCGTACAGTTAGGCGATTTAATGATTATTTGCACCTACGCACCGATGGACGATGAAGTCGCAGAAAACTTCAAACCGAAAGTCGTGTTCGTTGATGCGAGAAATAAAATCACTAGCTTGAAAGAATATTGATTTGCAGAGATTTTCAGATGCGATGAAATAAGAGAATTACTGAAGTTTAATGCGGTTTAGCTAAGCTCGAAACAACGAGGCGTCATTCCCGCGAAGGCGGGAATCCAGTGGTGTAAAGGCTCAAAGACACTGGATCCCTGCCCACGCAGGGATGACGACGACAGAGAGAAAATTTATCTGAACAGCATAACTACTGAAGTCCCTTTTAACGTAAATAAAGAGAGAACGTCATGGATGTAGTAAGTCATACACTCACTAATTTGATCATTTTTGTACTGGCAATTTATGTCGGTTACCACGTGGTCTGGACCGTAACACCCGCATTGCACACACCTTTGATGGCGGTGACGAATGCGATCTCTGCGATCATCATTGTTGGTGCGATGTTGGCCGCAGGCTTAACCGAAGGTGCGCTAGCCCAAGTGATGGGAACCCTGGCGGTCGCACTCGCGGCGGTGAATGTCTTTGGTGGCTTCTTAGTCACCCAAAGGATGCTAGAGATGTTTAAGAAAAAAGAACCGAAAGCGCAGGCGGAACAGAAGGAGGGCAAATAATGAGTATGAATCTCGTCACGATGCTCTATTTGATTGCATCGGTTTGTTTTATTCAAGCGCTTAAAGGTTTATCGCATCCATCAACCGCACGTAAAGGCAATGCCTTCGGTATGATTGGTATGGCGATTGCAGCCTTCACTACAGTTGCGCTGATCGTTAAATTGAAAAACGAAGCAGGTGGCGCTGGTTTGGGTTACGGCTTGGTGATACTCGGTATCGTGGTTGGTGGCGGAATTGGTGCCACTTTAGCGAAGCGCGTAGAGATGACCAAGATGCCAGAGCTAGTTGCAGCGATGCACTCACTGATCGGTTTAGCGGCAGTCTGTATCGCGGTTGCGGTGGTTGCAGAACCTTGGATTTTCAATATCACGACACGTGATGCGGCAATTCCATTTGGTAACCGTATCGAGTTATTTATTGGTACTTTCGTTGGTGCGATTACTTTCTCAGGATCGGTGATCGCCTTTGGTAAATTGTCTGGTAAATATAAATTCCGTTTGTTCCAAGGTGCGCCAGTTAGTTTCGCTGGTCAACACATGTTGAACTTGGTGTTGGCGATTGCGATGGTTGGTTTGGGTTTGGTGTTTTGTTTTGATGGTGACGTGGCTCCTGCATGGACGCCATTCATCTTGATGACAGCGATTGCGTTTGTGTTGGGTGTGCTGATCATCATCCCTATCGGTGGCGCTGATATGCCAGTGGTGGTGTCGATGTTGAACAGTTACTCTGGTTGGGCTGCAGCAGGGATTGGCTTCTCACTCAATAACTCGATGTTGATCATTGCTGGTTCCTTAGTTGGTTCGTCTGGCGCGATTCTGTCTTACATCATGTGTAAAGCGATGAACCGTTCCTTCTTCAACGTGATCTTGGGCGGCTTCGGCGGCGCACCAGCAGAAGCAGCCGCAGGCGGTGGCGCACAACGCACGGTTAAGTCTGGTTCACCTGATGACGTTGCTTTCTTGTTGGGTAATGCGGAGACGGTGATCATCGTTCCTGGCTATGGCTTAGCGGTAGCGCGTGCGCAACATGCTTTGAAGGAGTTGACGGAAAAACTCACGCACAAAGGCATCACAGTGAAGTACGCGATTCACCCAGTGGCAGGTCGTATGCCAGGGCACATGAACGTCTTATTGGCGGAAGCCGAAGTGCCGTATGACCAAGTGTTTGAGATGGAAGATATCAATAGCGAATTTGGTCAAGCAGACGTGGTCTTGGTTCTCGGTGCGAATGACGTTGTGAATCCAGCCGCTAAAGATCCAAAATCACCGATTGCTGGGATGCCGATTCTTGAGGCGTATAAAGCGAAAACGATTATCGTGAATAAGCGTTCTATGGCATCTGGTTATGCTGGTTTGGATAATGAGTTGTTCTATATGGATAAGACGATGATGGTGTTTGGGGATGCTAAGAAGGTGATTGAGGATATGGTGAAGGCTGTGGAATAATTAGCTTTTCTATGTTTTGATTGCTTGTGAAAAAGCCCGCATGATCTTTGGATTTTGCGGGCTTTTTGTTATTTGAATTAGTATGTCTGATTGGTGAATTGCACTTGCACGAAATGGTACTGAAGATTGGTTGTTTGGAAGAATTCATCTACCACAATGTCCGTGTAAATGATGGTGTTGAAGAAGTTTGTATTTATTTAGATTATTGGACGACTTTTTTATTGGAGATTTTCAATACAGAGAGCCAATGGGCGCCGACAATGATTGGGCTTATAAAAATCAGAATGCCAATAAAATCTTGTCTTCGTAAAGGTAAATCGTATACAAACAGAATGGATGTCAGCACAGAAGTCGTACCAGCTGCTGATTTAATCCATAAGTAATTAATTTTTGAGTTCTTGATTAATAGTAGACGTCTGAGTATTTGAAATAATGCGATGACTCCGAGCCATCCACCAATCCACAACATAAAAGCATAAAAAGTAGCTGTCCACGCTTTAAATTCGATACCTACGAATAACCAAGGAGCACTGAAGATCAAAAATAATGTCGCCGGAAGCAGAATCAGTAGTGTCTCCAGAGTGTAGATAAGATTTTGGATTTTCAATTTCATAGAATTTATAATTTATTTTGGCATGTCGGAAATTGTATATCTCGCAACAGAGATTAGGGTAGCGTAATAGTAGGTATGTGATAAGTCAATCGTCATTATCAGTGGCTAAGTTATAGATTTTTACTTGTGTAAGAATTAAATTTTTTGCTGAGGACTACGATGAAAAGTGTAGGCTAGTTTAGTAGGGTGGGTAGGTTTTTTTGCCCACGCTCTGATAGCCGAATAATTGCGAGCAGGCCTCGAATTTTAATAAGAATATTTGTTGATAAACTGTCTTATCGTTTGCTGGTCGGTGGTAGACCGACAACTACTTACTTTCTTTGCTTCGCCAAAGAAAGTAAGCAAAGAAAGGCGACCACGCTGCCACTGGCCTTCGGCTTCCCAATTGTGCAAGACAAAAAATGGGAAAGCTTCGAAACTCGCCTGCGGCTCAAACAACGAAGCTTTCTTTATCCATTTTCTGTCCTGCACAATTGGCAGTGTCAGAAGTGGAACGGCGTTAAAGTCAAAAGCAACAGCAAAACAAACAGTATCGACCGTGAAGTCGTTCAATTAGACTCGAAAAATCGAGGCGTCATCCCTGCGTAGGCAGGGATCCAGTGACGTTAGGCTTTTACGCTACTGGATTCCCGCCTTCGCGGGAACGACAATAGACGCAGCGAGGCTTTACTGAAATAACTTAAAGTATCTACGATCGCCTTTTTTGGATTACCTTTTTTGGCGAAGCAAAAAAGGTAATTGGCTGTCGGGCCACACCCGATCTGTGAATGATGAGCAAGTGAAAAAGCGAATAAGATCACTAACAACTTAAACCAAAAACTTCCCCACCTTAGCCTTTAAAATAGTAATCAACACCGGATCCATATACTCATATTCATCAGGAATATCCAAGCAAATAATCCGCTTATTGCTTAGATACGATCTGAACTTCTTTGACAATTTATTGCGATGCGTTTTCTCCATCACAAAGATAATCGTCGCCCAAGAGATTTGTTCTGAAGAGAGTGGAACGGTGGCATCGTTGCCTATACCAGCGGAGTCTGTTTCCACGTCTGGCCACGACGCGAAAACTTGTTCCGCTGTCGGGCTGCGGAGTCGGTTTTGGGTGCAAATAAAGAGCGCTCGTTTCATTTTTCTTTAAATCAGATTTTTGATACAGATGATTAATGTCATTATTTTTCTAAGCTTGTGCTTCGTAAAGTTCTTCTCTTAAGGTCAGTTATTTAGATTCGCGCAAAATTCTTAATTGCTCGCCCAACCATAATTTACTCTCGACCGCGGGTGTATTACCACACTTCACTAAATACGCTTTGCCGCTATAACTACTGGTTGAAGCGCCTAGTTTGATGAAGTCTTCGGTTGACTTGAGCATATTTTTTCTTTCTAGGTAGTCGAGTTTTTTGCTCAAATGGGTTTGTGCCTCAGCGCCCGAATACCAACTGCCATTGCGGTTGAATTGGCAACCAGAGTCCTGCAATCTTTTCAGAAGGACTTGAATTTCGGTACGTGTGGTTGACGGTGTCTGCGTTGCTTTGCTCACTACTGATGGGCAAAGCGTAACAAGGAAGAGTAAGAAATAAACTAAGCGCATGGTTGGTGATTGATGTTGTCATCCTTTGAAGTTAATGATTGTAGTCTGTAATCTCTTGGTTTTGTGACCCGATTTGAAAGGCGCCAGTTTGCCTCAAGTATTTCCTATTTATGTTAGATTGAAATTCTTTTAAAGCAGAATGAAAGCTAAAACATGAAACCAAATTGCCAGAGTCTTGTGCGCAACCTGCTAGCTTTTGTCGTCGCTTGCGCCAGTTGTGCTGGCAGTCATTTGGCGAACGCCTCAGATCGGTATGTGATTGATAGCACGCATACCTATTCAATCTTTGAATACATGCACTGGGGTCTATCAGTGCAGCAGGGGCGTTTCGATAAAAATTCGGGTTCGATTGAATTTGATGAAGAAAAGCGCGTCGGCAAAGTCGATTTGCTTATTGATGCGAACTCAGTCAGTACCGGTAGCAGCTTGTTTGATACGGCGCTGCGCTCAGCTAGCTTTTTTGAGACCGACGTTTACCCTAGCATTCAATTCAAATCAGAGAACTTTCTTTTTGACGACGCTAATAAGGTGATTGCCATCGAGGGCGATTTGACTATCAAGGGAACGCGTAAAAAAGTGCGATTTGAACTTACGCATTTCCACTGTCGTTTTATGCCGCTTTATTTTAAAACAGCATGTGGCGCAAATGGCTACGCAAAAATATTGCGTAGCGAATTTGGCTTAGGTCGTTATGCGCCGTTTGTGAGCGATGAGGTGACGCTGCGTTTTGCGATTGAGGCGATCAAGGAGTAGTTTGATTACGAATTCAATATAAGTTGATTGCTTAAATTTTTAAGTGAAATAGTCCATCGCTAATTTAGATTCAACGACGCTTCAACCATGTATTAAAAATGAGTAGGGAGGCAGCGGTTAGCAAACCAATTGCAGCAAATAATAGCCACATCCACAAGGGGCGATTCATCTCTTTGGCGATCGCGGTATATGCCCAACCCGATAACAATCCTGCGAATAAATTGCCAAGAGCCATTGAGACAAAGTAATACCCCATATACATGGCGGTCTTGCTTTTCGGTGCGATGGCGGCGACGTACTCTTGGCTTTTTGGCGATGCGATCATTTCACCAATTGAGAAAACGATGACGGCAATCACGACTGTTGTTCCACCAATCGCTAAACCCGCGCCAAAGCCACACAAGGCAATTCCGACGCTAAGTATCACGGTTCCAAACACCAAGATGGGTAATGCACGCCAGCGTTGAATGTATGCACTGATTGCGATTTGGCATAAGACAATCAAACCAAAACCGATATTCACAATGTATTCAGGATTGACTTGTCGATATTGTTTAGCCCATTGTTCGGCAAGTGTCGCTGGCGATACATTCCCTTGTTGTAATGCGAGTAGGCCAGCGCGTAATGCGTCGTCTGGAACCATCACTTTATAGTTGACCAAATCAAATGCTAATTGCTGCAAAGCGACTGCATCCATACCCGCATGATATTTTTTCGCCAGAGTCGGTAATGCGCCACTTAATTGATCTAGATTTACGCCAGCCAAGAAGTCAACAGAGTACGGTGCGAACTGTTGCAGAGCGATTACCAGATCTTTGGTATCGACAAAATCGCGAATGAATACCGGAAGTGTTGTGAACAATTGGAAGTACACGACCCAAAAGCCAGTCAATATCAATAAATACAAGACGAAGGGCACATTGCCGACTTTAACCTTTTGCAAATACCAAGCTGAAGATGGAGAATTTTTAATGGATACTGTCCAAGCAAAATTGAGCGCAACCCACGCTGCTACACCCATCAGGTAATAATGAAATCCGATACCCATGCGTGTTGTCACCATCAAAGCGATAATGGCTGGAATCACCATTAAGGCTAATCGTCCGTTACCAAGAACCTCTTGCGCTTCTAGCAGAACCATTTTCAAACTGCGTTGATCTTTGCTCGAATCGTGCTCCGGTTCTTTATAGAAAAATAGAGCGGGAATAAAGTTAATGCCTATCCAAATCGCTGACATCACAAACACCAAATCCCAACTGACAGCGCGTACATATCCGGCAATAAACGGGCCGATGAAGCCACCGATATTGACCATGGTATAAAACACACCAAAGCCTAGGCCACGATTCGTGTCATCGGTAGAACGTCCAATGGTACCGACCACGACTGGCTTAAAGCAGGCGGCACCGATTGCCACCGCCAAAAAGACCATAAAAAATGCCCAGAAACTATGGACCTGTCCGAGCAAATAGTAGGAAGGACACATGATCGCAAACGAAATCAAGAACATGCGACGATAACCAAACCGATCCGCTAAAGCGCCGGTAATCACGGGGAGTAAATACAGTAAAAAAGGAATCATGCCTTGCAGGAAGCCACGTTCTTGGTCGCTAAATCCAAGTCCTCCTTGGGCGGTTGGGCTGGTGATGTAGAGTGAGGATAGTGTGAAGAAACCGTACCAAGCGAGACGTTCGAAGATCTCCATGGTGTTGGCTACGTAGAAGGCTCGGTGGAAGGGATTGCGGTTGATGGTGGTCATGTTGTTGTCTCTTGGTTTATGATTTTTTGTTTGGATTTGGTTTTCTAAGGTCTTAAATATTTTTCGGAATTTTTTATGGATACAGGTCGGGTGTGGCCCGGCAGCCACTCACTTTTTGCTTCGGAAAAGAAGCGGCCGTAAATTCACACTATCGAATTCCATTTCTTCGTCTGCTGAAGTGAGATTCGCTTCATCCTCTCTCATCGTTTACAGGTCGGGGGTAGCCCGACAGCTACTTACTTTTCGTTGCTTCGCCAAAGAAAAAGTAAGCAAAAGAAAGGCGACCGTAGACTCGCCCCTGCGGGGGTGCTTACGCTTCGCTTCAGCATAATTTGTGCATCACAAAAAATGGGAAAGTGTTGAAACTGTTCTCAGGAATGTTCGCTTGCAAGCGAACATCGTTCCGCAGGCGAGGCGCATGCGCCTCGAATTCCCTGCTTCACCTCAGACAACAACACTTTCTTATCCATTTTCTGTGAAGCACAAATTACATCGTCTCAAACGGGGGTAGATCAAAAGCAAAATCAAAAACAACGACCAGCTACTGCCAATAGAAAAATGAATTACCGTGGTTACTGATTGTTTGGTTGTTGCCGTTGCTTTTGACTTTAACGCAGTTCCACTTCTGACACTGCCAATTGTGCAGGACAGAAAATGGATAAAGAAAGCTTCGTTGTTTGAGCGAAGCGAGTTTCGAAGCTTTCCCATTTTTTGTCTTGCATAATTGGGAACCCGAAGGGCAGTGGCAGCGTGGTCGCCTTCTTTTGCTCACTTTTCTTGGCGAAGCAAGAAAAGTGAGTGGCTGTCGGGCCACCCCCGACCAACAGGCCGCAAAACAACGACAAAACCAAAACCAAAACCAAAACCAAAAAAACAGCTACCCCAAACGATCCAACACCAACTTAGCACAAATCAAATCACTCAAAGCTGTTCCAACTGACTTAAACAAAGTAATCTCAGAGGCATCACGTCGAGAAGTTTGGCCACGTCGGCATAACTCCGCCAAATCTCCCTTAACATCACCAGAAGAAAATACACCCTCGCTGATCGGGATCAGCAACTCTCCCGCCTCTTTCAATACATTCGCTCGATAGTCAACATACACCGAAGATCGCGTCACCAAAGTTGTGTCGCACTCTCGTCTGTCCTGACTATGATTGCCGAGTAAATCTACATGACATCCTTCTGTAACATCTCGACCGAAAACTAAAGGCTGTGATGATCCTGTGGCGCTAACGATGATGTCCGCGTTTTGTACGCTCTTTGCTAATTGATCAGCACTGCTGAATTCAACATGAGGAAAGCGTGTTCGTAAGGATTGCAATAAATTCTGTACTTTCTCAGTGCTACGTCCCCACACCATGACATGTGAAATCGCATGTTCAGCTAAATGCGCCTGCACCAGAGGGATTGCCAAATTCCCTGTGCCTAGTAGAAGCAAGCGCATTGATTCTGGTCTGGCTAAATAACGACTGGCCAACGCCGACACAGCGGCAGTGCGCCAATAGGTCACCGTGGTGCCATCGATCATCGCTAATGGCTGTCCATCGGCACGGCTAAACAGCAAAATTTTCGAGAAGAGTGTCGGTAAAGATTTGCTGCCGTTATCGGGGAAATAGGTGAAGGCTTTAACCCCAATCACATCCTCATTCCAAGCGGGCAATACTGCAAACCCATCATGTTTCGCTGGATCTTCGGACAAAGCAAATACCTGTCTTTGTGGCATCCCAAATTCTTGTTTGAAGCCAGCATCTAAGGCATTGATCAAATTTGGAAAATCTAGAATTTGATTGACTTGTTGAGCATCGATAATCTTCATGATTTATAGCGATAATTCAAAATGTTTAGGCGCATGAGTCAGGAATTCAAAACTGTTCTCAGTAATCAAGACGTCGTCTTCAACACGTACTCCACCATACTGCGGAATATAAATGCCAGGCTCTATCGTCACCACATAATTGCGCAGTAGATTCTCACGACATACTGGGCTGATGAAGGGTTGCTCATGCAGTTTTATCCCAAGACCATGACCTAAACCAGGGCCAGCAAACTCGGCAAACTTGGATGCTTGAAGTACAGCTGCCGATGCTGCATTGACTTCTTGTGCCGCGACGCCATCGCGTAATAATGCGAAAGCGGCTTGCTGCGCTGCATTGACAGTATCAAACATCGCCTGTTGTTGAGAACTCGCTGGACCGGCAACAAAGCTGCGTGTCATATCTGAACGATAGCCATTTACCACAGCACCAAAATCGAGCACGATTAAATCGCCGATTTGTAATCGCTTCTGAGAAGGGATGCAATGTGGTAAAGCCGAGCGCGCACCAAAACCCAGAATGGTGACAAATGACAATCCTTGTGAGCCGCGCTTTTGCATTTGATAATCAAGTTCTAAAGCCAACTCAGCTTCGCTCGCACCGATTTGTATCTGTGGCAGCAGCGCTGCTAAAGCTTGGTCTGCAATGTGAGCCGCAGCTTTGATCTGCGCAACTTCCCACGCATCCTTGCTTTTTCTTTGATGTTCCAAGGCTCCGGTGCTGGGTGTGAAAATCGCTTGTGGATTGTCTTTCGCGATTGTGTCCCATACACCAACACTAATGTGTTCGGCCTCAAACCAAACATGTTCCACTTTTTCACTTTGCAAGATCACTGCAATTGCTTGCCCTAGGCTTTGTTTATCGCGATCACGGCAAATGACTTTGGTCGGAATGCGGTCACTCACACATTCGTCTTCGGCTTGCTCAAGAAAACGATAATCGGTAATCAGATACAAATTAGTCTGCGTCACTAAGCCGTATGCGGCTTCTCCACTATAGTTGTAGAGATAACGAAGATTGTCCAAAGAAAAAATCAAGGCAGCGTCTTGTCTAGCATTGGCCATTTGCTGACGCAGATTTTGTAAGCGTTGGGCAAATTGGGCTTGAAGAGGTGTATTCATACTTATCTGTGCAATCCGCTAATTAAGTTCATCGAAATATAAAACCATGTTGTAGCGTATCCTCAGGATCGATATAAAAAGTGTGTTTTCCCGTGACATGTGCATTTCCCTGCACTCGAGGAATGATGGCTTTGTAATTACCGTAGTCAAGTGTGCTTGTTACAGACACTTGAAACTGCGAGCCTAAAATACTTTCTATTGTTATTGATTGTCCGATTTCAAGCTGAGCACGCGCGTGCAGGATGGCAGCTTGTCCTGATACACCACTCCCAGTGGGGCTACGATCTAGTTCACCGTCTGCGAATATGCACACATTCCGACTATGCACGCCAACTGTGTTTGAAGGTGCTGAGAATATGGTGCCGTATAAAAAACTAAGATCGCTTTCAAATGGATGGATGACTTCGATACTAGCCATCACCGCGCGCTTGATACGGCGACCGAAATCTATGATTTGTCTATGGTTGTCGGCCTCCAAAGATAGACCTATTGAGGTGGCATCCACATAAGCGTAAAACGCTCCGCCGTAAGCTAAACTAACAGTCACAACGCCCAGCCCTTCAACCTCAATTTGTTGGTCCAGCGCGGCAACAAAGGAGGGCACGTTATCAAAATAAATGTGCTGAATCCCATTTTCATTTAGCTCAGCATAGGCGTGGATCTGCCCACAAGGCACATCAATTTTGATGGCAGTTCTTGGCATCGTGATCGTAACCACGCCTGCTTCAATTGCTGTTTTGGTCAACGCGATAATCGCATGACCACACATGGTGCTGTAACCTTCATTGTGCATAAACAGTGCGCCAAAGTGACTATCACTTCGCTCTGCTGGTGTAATCAATGCACCATACATATCCGCATGTCCACGTGGTTCAAACATTAAAGCAGTACGCAGATGATCGTAATTCTCCAGACAATCGCGGCGCATCGCTAATATGCTGTCCCCGGATAGCAGAGGGAAGCCACCAGTCACAATGCGTAAAGGTTCACCGCCTGTGTGGCAATCCAATGTTGAAATCGCTAGCCAATGTGAAGGTGCTCGCCAGTTGCCAAAACCTTTGGTCAGTGTTGTTCCGCTGTCTCGACCATTGCTCGCATTATTTTGAAATTGATCGCTCGTCATTTTTTGTCCGCGCTAGCTGTTTTGCGTCAGTAATGTCAGCAATATACAGCAAATTTGCTAAGATATTCTATCGATATATGTTAAATATATTTATAATGAATGTGAATTTTACCTCTTTTTTCAAATCTTAAGGACAAATTTACGATGCCGAATGCACCCCAATCAAAATCTCCATCGCTTTTCTCATCAGCTAGAACTATCTTGATCCTGAGTCTATTGGGAGTTGGAATTAACATGAATACTCATGCACAAAGTAGGCAGCAACAGCAGCTCAAAGCGCCGCCATCATTAAGAGCGGTCGAGCAAATTCTGTCACGTGCTCATGTTTGTAGTGAAACCTTGAGCTTACGTTCCGAAGCCTTGAGTGATGCGCAAGAACAAAGTGTCTGTCAACAATTAGGTCAACTAGAGAAGAATTTTCATCAATTATTTGCAGGAGATGGCAAAACCCTAGTTCCCGTCAAACATGACAATAACCAGTCTTTACGAGCAAACATTTATCGCAACAAAAATAGCTTTGCTGAACACGCTGGTATGCATTTCGGTATGCCTGTCAATAATGGCGGTATGTATTTGGAAGGCACGCCCGAACGTGCTGGCAATCACGCGGAGTTTGTCGCTTATCAAAGAGAGCAGGGAGTAGTCCATAACTTAGGCCATGAATATGTTCACTACTTAGACGGACGTTTTAATTTGTACGGCGACTTTTGTGCCAACTTGCATGACTCTCACGCGGCCCCAGAAAATTGCCCTAAACCAGCTCCACAAACGCCTTACTTGGTGTGGTGGAGCGAAGGTTTGGCAGAATACATCGCCCATGGCAATGCGCATGTCGCAGCACTCAAGCTCGCGACAAAAAAGAGTTATCGCTTGAGTGAATTATTCGACACAGGCTATGAAAAAAATAATGACAGCACCCGTATTTATAGCTGGGGTTATTTGGCCGTTCGATTTATGTTTGAACGTCATCGCAATGAAGTCGACCGAATGTTAAGTTTTACTCGTGTTGGTGACTATCCACGTTATCAAGCTTTAGTGAAATCATGGGGGACTTCTTTTGACGCAGAATTTGCGGTTTGGTTGGAAGAAATTGGACATCAAAAGAATTAAGTTTGGACGAAGTTATTTGATTGATCACTTGCTAGTATCATTTGCCAATATTAACCGCGGGTTTCAACTTGTATGTAAGACATTGATATAGGAAATGACGGGGTATATTCAACATATACCCCGTCACCTTTATTTCCTCACTTATTAAAAGCTAAGACCTCCATTGATATAGAACTGGCGCCCTAAAGGATTGGCGTAGCGTGCATCGTAACCCGCTTGATTGCCGCCACCCGCGATTCGAATACTCAATGGTGGTGCTTTATCAAACAGATTGCGTATGCCGAGGCTCAGTGTCAGATTGTTGTACTCTTTAAACTGTACGCGGGTTTGCCAATCAAACGTAATGAATGCGCGGACATCGCGTTTTAGCCCCGTAAATCCCACTGGCAAACTACCATCGCTATTAACCAGTTTGAGTGCATTATCGTCAGCTGTTAACACCTGATCTTGGTAGCCAGAGCGATAATTCATCATCAATGTATTGGTGTACATATCCTTGCTATTGAGACTGGCCGAGAGCTGAGAAATTACTTTGGACGTCGCATTGTTGTACGCATCAAATCGTCCTAGACTACTTTCCGTGGGAGAGCCTGGTACATCGACCTCTGATTTGAGCATCAAGGTTCCACTCCATTTCAGATTGAGTTTGCCAAATTCGGTTCTGGTTGAGTAGGTGTTGTCCCAATCAAGCCCTTGATAGCGTGCTCCAGCCAAATTAAAAGTTGGTAACAAAGTCACCAATTTGTTGGAGCCAATACCTTGGTCGTAGACGATGGAGAAATTATTATTGAATTTCACTGGATCTGCGAATGGAAATTGCTCAGGCAAGGAGGTGATTTGGTCTTTCATTTTGACAGACCATAAATCTAAACCGAGCGACAAATTAGTAATAGGATCTAATCTAAATCCGATTGTGTATTGCTTGGAAGTTTCTGGTTTTAAACCACTAGGTCCTTTCAGGTTGTTACCGCCCGAGAGCAAATATTGCTGCGTCGTTCCAGTACAGTAAGCAGCACGTGGATCAGGTGCTTTGACTGGACATGGATAGGCACCAGAGGTATTGCCCGCTTGTCTAATCGGCGAAGTGATGGAATCCATGTTGGCTACTTTAAAGCCAGTGCCATAAGAGCCGCGGACTAGGAGATTGTCGACTGGGTTAAAGCGAAACGCCAATTTATAGGTTGCTTTTTTATTCGCATTTCCTTGTTCTGCAGGCGGCAATAACTTGCCGTTGGATGGATCAAACACCAAACTATTCGTGACAGCACTATAGGAGTCATAGCGGCTCGCTGCCGTGACCTCTAGTGTTTTACTTACAGGAATCATCCACTCGACCGAAGTACCCCAGTTACTTCGTTTAGCAGCAACAGGGAGATTGTCGGCGGAATCACCGAGCGGCGTATCCGTAAAGTTCGGTTGCTGTGCATTCTGTCCTTGCGAGATAGGACTTGGCATGAAGTCATATCGCTGTTTCGAATAGTCAGCGCTGATCGCGATTTGTGATACACCGCCAGGAGCAGTGAATAATTCGTGGCTCACAGATGCACTAAATTTGTCGAGTTTGACGTCAGTCGTATTCTCATTGGTGTTCAGGATAGCAGGGGCGAGAACCGCTGCAGAACTACCAGACGGTCCAAAGGGATTGAACTTGCCGGAGTTGACGATCTCATTGTATTTGTTTCGACTAAGGAACCCACCTACAAAATTAGATTCTTGGCTATTTTCAGAGTGCGTATAAGAAGCTGAATAATCAAAACCTTGGTAGTTGCCATTCGCTCCAAAAGCCAGATGTTTCGCTTTCGTCACATAATCGCGTGCACGTCCACCAGCATCGGTAAAGCGTATGTTCATCGATGCTGATGCAACATCATTTGGCGATACACCAATCTTTGAAAGGTAAGGCAGTACTTCGGTGATATAGGTATTGCTGTTTAATGGCAAGGCGAGGCGTTGCGCACCTGGTGCATAGCGCGCAGTTTGAACAAACTTAGAGGCGACTGCCTCGGCAAATAAATTCAGATTCTGATTCACTTTGACATTTAAAGACGAGAAAAAACTGTCGCGTTCAGATTTTGGAATCAATTGCACGGTTGCTGCATAGTCAAACCAGCATGACTTGTCGGTATCGGTGCCAATGAAAGATGTATTCGGTCCACAAGTTCCGGTTTTATAGTAACTGGGTGAGAAAATTTTGACAGAATTGTCTTTTAAACTCAGTGTGGCAGATGCGGGTGCTGTATTGCCAGCAAGCAGATAAGTCGAATATGTTTTGCCATTCTCTGTGAATTTTTGTAGACCAGATTTTGCAAAATCTCTGTCCTTCGCATTCAGCTCATCTTGCGTATCGCGCGCATATGTTAGCAAGATGTTGTAGCCGTCGGTATCAAGATCGCCAAAACCTTTGGATAGTGAGACGTTGGAACTCTTACCACCTTGCTTGCTCGGCTTGTTCATGCCCGCTTCAAATCGGAAATCTTGTTGGTTCTTCTTCAGAATAAAATTGATAACCCCCGCAATCGCATCAGATCCATACAGGGTAGATGCACCATCTGTAAGAATCTCGACGCGCTCAACTGCGCTCATAGGAATACTGGCCAAATTGACGGCACTACCTGATCCATAAGATGCGATGCGTCGACCATTTAAAAGCACTAGAGTATATCCAGCACCAATGCCATGAATCGAAGCATTTTGTACGCCACCGCCACCACCGTTGACGGATTCAGATGCGGTAGTGAAGCCTTGCATAGATGGTAAGGATTGGATTAACTCTTCCACATTTTTTGCACCTGATTTTTGAATGTCAGCGGCACTGAGGTTTTGAACTGGTAACGCTCCTTCTTTTGCAATACGCTTAATTGCAGAGCCAGTAATTTCTATGCGTTGTACAGCTTCTTGTGCTGAAGCTGGAATGACGAAACTAGTTGCGGTGATGATCGCCCCGCCACTAAACAGGGCGCGAACGGTTTTCGATAATTTCTTTTCTTTCATGATTCTCTTTCTTTAAATGCCTTGGCGCGCTAATTTTTAGCGGCGCATATGCTGGTATTACTTCAAATGAAAAATTGAGAAGTGCTTGGGGAGATTTCTCAAAATAAGGCATTGCAGTGGTGTGCATGTTGGTGAGCGCTCTCTTGTCCGCCTTTGTAGCTTTGAGTACGGCTTGAATCTAATTTCTTTAAATAAAACTCAAACTTGCAAAAAACAAGTTCACCTTTGCTAAGTATAAAGCAGTCACAATTTAAAATATATCGTAAATATTAAATAAATATATTTGTGGTTGATGTGCAACCAATGACTATTTATTATGATTTCTGAGGGATTTATTGAGGAAAAGTTACAGATGACCGAGGTCTGTTGATGAAACAGATGCGCTGCCATCCAAAATACTTAGAAGGATTCAGATTAGTCGAATTGTTATTACGATAATTATAATAGTATACATATTTTATCGATCATAATAGAGCGCTTTCAATTGGCAATTAGTTTAAATTCGGTAATAAATAAGCCTATTTTGCAACTATTTTTCTTGATTTTCATTAAATATCTTTGCAATATTTTCTAAATATATTTAAATGTGCGTGCATGTGAAGCATGTGCTTTTGATTATTTCTTCAATTTACGTGGTGATTGAAGCAAAAATTTAGTGAGCGTTTCACATCATTAGGCAGCTTTTAAATGATGCTGAAAACGATAGAAAATAAAGGAGTTATTTTGAGAAAACAAATTAAAGTAAAAGCGATCGTCATTGCACTGACACTCTCGTTTGGATCACATTCTTCGGGGTGGGCGCAAGATTTGGTGAAAGCCAATGCAGATGAAAAGTCGAGCGCACAAAGAGTTGTTGTGACTGGTTCAAACGTCAAACGGATTGATGCAGAAACAGCGGCGCCCTTGCAGATCATTTCCAAAGCCGAAATTATGCAAAGTGGTGCCGTGACGGTGAAAGATATTCTGGAATTATCAACTTCGAATGACAGAAGTGCGATTTCGGATTTGAGTGGCGCGAATTCTTGGGCCAGTGGAGCTTCTGGCGTGTCCTTACGCAATTTGGGGGTGAGTGCGACATTAGTGCTGATCAATGGTCGTCGTTTGCCGAGTTTTGGATTTGCCGATGGCCTGCAAAATACTTTCGTCAATGTCGATGCGATTCCAGCATCCGCTGTTGAGCGTGTGGAAATTTTGCGTGATGGCGCATCAGCGATTTATGGCTCTTCTGCAATTGCTGGCGTCGTTAACATCATCACACGTAAAGATTTTAAAGGCGTACAGATCAGTGCTAGTAAGCAGCAATCGGTGATCAACCGCAAATTAAACAACCAAAGTTTTGCAAACCTGACGGCGGGCTTCGGCGATCTTGATAAAGATGGCTATAACTTATTTGCCAGTCTCGATTTGTACAAACGCGGTTCGTATAAAGATGATTTTGTGAATCGTCGTTTACCGGAATGGTATTTGAAGCTCAATCCCGCACGAGATACGGGCAAGATTGATTCATTGTCTACAGGTGCATTTCCCGGAAACTATACCGGTCGCTATCCAGCGAATTATGCTGATCCTAAATTAGCTGGTACGAGAATTAGTAAAGCTATGCCAGGCTGTGCCGCAGAGAATTTGATTGATGGCTTATGTCGTTATAACTATTGGAAAGACAGTGATGCCATGCCAGGCGCCGAGCGCGCTGCATTCTATTCTATGGCAAATCTGAAGATTTCTGATGATATGTCAGCGTGGGCGGAGATTCAATTAGCCGATACTAAGTCGACCTATAACACCGCCATTCCGCGTAGTAATGTGACAGGTTCTAGTTTGTCTTGGTATGACTCAATTAAGGGCGAGTTGCAATATTTTGTGGACCCAACTTTGCCTGTAGGGCATCCAAATAATCCTTACACATTTCCTATCGGTTTGAACTATCGTTTTGCAGATCATCCCGACATGTTCAAAAACATTGGCGGCTCTCAACAATACCGCGCAGTTGCTGGCTTGCTTGGTAAAACGGCGGGTTGGGAATGGGATGCTGCAATTGGTTATATGGGAGGGCGTGCGCATCAAAGACAACAACTATATCGTGATCGTTATGAGTACACGAAAGCAATTACCAGTGGTGAATATAAATTTGGTCAACAAAATCCACGTGCTTTGCTAGATAAAATGTTCCCAGTGATGGGCTCGGATGGAAAATCAAGCGAATCTTGGTTGGATTTCAAAGCCAGTAAAGAAGTCATGAATTTAGCGGGTGGTCCTATGACTTTGGTGCTGGGTGCTGATGTACGTCATGAGACCTTTTTGCACAAGAGCATGGATAATATTTTGCAAGCACGCATCGTCCAGTTTAGCGGAGTGTCGATAGATGGTTCACGCAATGTCAGCGCTGCGTTTGCCGAATTGAATGCGCCGATTACCAAAAAGTTAGAGTTAGATTTTGCCTTGCGTGCAGACAAGTCTGGCCCCACAGATTTGGAAGTGATTCCGAAAGCGAATGCTAGCTATTTAGTCTCTGATCAATTGAAAATTCGCGGCACGATGTCTCGCGGTTATCGCGCTCCTAGTTTGCCAGAGACCGGCAATGGTGGCGCATCGTGGTTCACTGGTGGCGATGATCCTAAACGCTGCGACATGGCCAACAAAATTTATGATGCCTTGATGCTAGGAGATGCGACTGATCGTTCGAATGCCTTGACTGCTTATTATTCTGGATGTGAAACGGGCTTTCCCTCAACCGTGACACCAAATCCCAACTTGGAGCCTGAACGCTCTCGTATCTACAGCCTAGGATTTGTGTTGCAACCGACAAAAAATACCGCGATTACTTTGGACTATTGGAATGTGTCGCGATTTAATGAAATCGCAGTGCGAGGTTCTGACTATATTCTGGCGAATGAGGATATCAGACCGGGCTTGGTAGTTCGTGGCGCGTTATCGCCTCAGGATATTGAATTTGGTCAACGGGCAAGTCAGCTTGCCGGCGTTCCATTGGGTTTTAAAGTGGGACCAGTACAAGGTGTTCGCGATCAATATTCGAATGTCACAAAGAGTAAGATGGCAGGGGTTGACTTGAGTGTTCGTAGCAATTGGAACTTAGGTGAGTATGGTCGTCTAACGACCAATTTGGAATCGACCATCCAAATTGATACCTTATGGTTTGATACCGATAAACAGCGCTTCAGTGAAAATTATGTTGGCTATCGCTACTATCCACGTGTAGTGAGCAACCTCAGTGCAAACTGGTCGAAAGCGGTGTGGAGTGCAGGTGCACGCGGCTATTTCCAAAGTGAGCGAAAGCTAGCATGGGGTGCGGATGACACATCGAATACCATAGAGGCGTGTGCTGAGCGTAAGGTAAGTGCCAGTGGATGTAAGCTTGGCGCTGATTTCACCGTAGATATCTACGGCTCTTACTCCGGCTTCAAAGATTTGCGAATCGGCTTTAATTTGTTTAACGTCATGAATCGTAAAACACAAATTGAAAACCGTGCGGGCGGTCCTTTGCCACTGCGCGGGACTTCTTTGAAATTATGGGGGGAGTATAAGTTTTAATTGAAGTAGTCGTTTGAAAAAGCAAACATGCCCAGAATGACTTAGTCGCTCTGGGCATGTCTTTAATTTTTCTGAAATTGGAAATTAATGAAATTGTCGCAATGATTGATTTTGCCGAATACGTTGAATGATCTTGTCGACGTTTCCTGCAACACTACCGCCTTCGCATATAAAGTCCCAAGCTAGGCTGCTGTGATGTTGGTTCACACCTTTGTTGTTGAAACTATCCCATTCGTTGCGACGGGAATTTGACCAACTGCCATCGGCGCGACCAAATGCGAATAGGCGTTTTTGGTTGGTATCGCAGCGCAATCCTTCGTAGCTGATATTTTTGGCTCCTGCTTGACTGTTGGATACTAGCGTAAATCGCACACTGCCATCGGCCACGATGCTAATCGATTTGCTATCGATGAAGAAAACCTGATTGGCATTACTGTAGAAGCGTAAGAGATTTTCTGATTGCGGCGCAGCTGGCAGTGTTACAGGACTATCTACCCACACTTTGACTACTTTATCTTCCTCATCCTGTGCATAAGTAGTTGTAGCGACAGAAACGCACAAGCACAAGCCGCAGAAACGTAAGAGCTTCTTAAAATCAAGCTGGAAAGTTGTGGTGTTTGTGCGTGCGTACATAATCAGCTTTCGGTTTTTGGTGAGTCTATCGCAGTGTTAGGTGTTTTAGGTGTTTCTGTTCCACTCGTCAATTGCAGTTCGACTTGGATTTCCATACTCGTTTGAATAACTGTGCCCACATTCGCTTGGCTCGCATCTACTTTGTTTTCTTGATGTCGGCGTTTGTGATGATAGGGCTTGCGTTGTCCATCTTGACGATGAATGAAGCGAGATAGCTCTTGCAATGCCATTTGATACACACCACGCTTAAATTCAATCACCGTATCAAGCGGCACCCAATAATCATGCCAACGCCAAGCGTCAAATTCAGGATGCGTGCTTGCGCGCAAATTGACATCGCAATCACGTCCAACCATGCGCAATAAAAACCAAATTTGTTTTTGTCCGCGATAATGACCACGGATTTCACGTTTGATAAAGTGATCGGGCACTTCATAGCGCAGCCAGTCGCGGGTGCGTCCCAAGATCTTGACGTGCTCAGGAAGCAAGCCAGTTTCTTCTTCAAGCTCGCGGAACATAGCTTGTTCCGGCGATTCGCCGTATTTAATGCCGCCTTGTGGAAACTGCCAAGAATGCTCGCGCACCCGTTTACCCCACCAGACTTCATTATTGGCGTTCAGCATAATAATGCCTACGTTAGGCCTAAAGCCTTCACGATCCAACATGGTATAACCCCAATTATTTCTTGGGAAATAATTAATATCTGTTCAGGATGAGCGCGTTTTATCTGATTAATTCAATAGTAAAACTATGTCTGTAAAAAATCCGCTTCGGTCAATATCGGCGAAATTTTTTGTGTCCCTAAACAAATGATCAAGTATTCCCAAACGTGGTCAGGGCACATTCTTTATTTTGAGAGGCGAAGTTTTTTACGCTGAAAACTTGGAGATTTGCCGAAAATTCCGATCAAAACACCAGTTCAGACGAAAAAAATGCAATTAAGCCGTCGAAACCATCATCAAAAACACAAAGAGTGAGCGCATGAGCCAGCATATCCTTTAAAATTGAGCTGATTATAACCTAGGACTTCAACAAAAAAGTTCCTGCGTTGTTGTTTCAAAAAATCCAATGTCGGAAGTCTGCTCACGGTGCTACGATTTTGTTTAGTTTGATCCTAGTTTGATGCTATTCCTAAACCTCAATTATTGAAAAGAAACAATTCATGCGTGCCACACGGTTTTTTATTTCTACTTTAAAAGATGCTCCTGCTGATGCTGAAATCGTCAGCCACAAATTAATGATGCGCGCTGGGATGATTAAACGTCTCGGCTCCGGGATTTATAACTACATGCCCATGGGTTTGCGCGTGATTCGTAAAGTGGAAAAAATTGTGCGAGAAGAGATGGATCGTTCTGGTGCGATTGAAATGTTGATGCCTGTGGTACAACCAGCTGAGTTGTGGCAGGAGACCGGCCGTTGGGACAAGATGGGCCCTGAACTCATGCGTGTCAAAGATCGTCATGGGCGTGAATTTGCGATTCAGCCGACCTCAGAAGAAGTGATTACCGACGTCGTGCGCTCAGAGTTGAAGTCATATCGCCAGTTACCGATTAACTTCTACCACATACAAACTAAATTCCGAGATGAACGCCGCCCACGCTTCGGTTTGATGCGTGGTCGTGAGTTTACGATGAAAGACGCTTATTCTTTTGACCGAGATTTGGATGGTTTGAAAAAATCTTATCAAACCATGTATGACGCCTATATCCGCATCTTTAATCGCTTTGGTTTGCAGTTCCGTGCAGTCGCTGCTGACAACGGTGCGATTGGCGGAACTGGTTCGCATGAGTTTCACGTGATTGCCGAAACTGGTGAGGATGCTTTGGTGTATTGCCCAACGTCCGATTACGCGGCAAATATGGAAGCAGCGGAAGCCTTGTCTTTATATAGCGAGCGCCCAGTAGCAACACAAGCTTTAATAAAAACGGCAACCCCAGGCAAAGCTAAGTGTGAAGACGTTGCCGAATTATTGAATATTCCTTTGCAAAACACGGTCAAGTCGATTGTCTTGACTGTAGAAACCGAAGAGAAAGATAAAGTTACAAAACAAGTCTGGTTGTTATTGTTACGCGGTGATCATGAATTGAATGAAATCAAAGCCAGCAAAGTACCAGGTTTGGCGAACTATCGTTTTGCGACCGAAGAAGAAATCGTCGAACACTTCGGCACTAAGCCAGGTTATCTTGGCCCTGTAAATACCAAATTGCCAGTGAAAATAGTGGCGGATCGCACGGTGGCGATGATGGGCGATTTTGTCTGTGGCGCGAATGAGGAAGATTTCCACTTCACTGGCGCAAACTGGGGCCGTGATTTGCCTGAACCTATGGTCGCTGATTTACGCAATGTGGTTGCCGGTGATCCGTCACCAGATGGCAAAGGTGTGTTGGCGATTCAGCGTGGTATCGAAGTTGGTCACGTGTTCCAATTGGGTACTAGCTATTCCGAAGCGATGAAAGCGACTTTCCTCGATGAAAATGGCAAACCACAGACTTTGCAAATGGGTTGCTATGGTATTGGCATTACCCGTATCTTGGGTGCTGCAATCGAACAAAACTTTGACGACAAAGGCATCATCTGGCCAACAGCGATTGCGCCGTTCGAAGTTGTGATTTGCCCTATGGGTATGGAAAAGAGTCCAGCAGTTAAAGAGCAAGCAGAAAAACTCTACGCTGATTTATTAGCTGCTGGCGTTGATGTGTTGTTGGATGACCGTGATTTGCGTCCAGGTTCGATGTTTGCGGATTGGGAATTGATCGGCGTACCGCACCGTGTTGTTATTGGAGATCGTGGTTTGAAAGAAGGCAATTTAGAATACAAAGGTCGTCGTGATGCAGAGGCAAGCAATGTTGCAGTGACTGAGATGCTCAATTTCCTCACGACTAAACTGCAGACGAAGTAAGTTGCGCATGAATTTGTTGAAAGTAGTGAGAACGCGAGTTTGTTTATTCAAGAAACAAACTCGCGTTTGTTTTTTTGTTCTGCTGTTTGGCTTGAGCCAAGTTGCCATTGCAGGAAATCAGAAAGAGGAAGCGATTGCAGATTCTGTCAGATTGGCTTTGGCAAAACTGGTGGCAGATCCCAATCCGCCCAAACCGACATTCGAGCGAATTGAAGATCGCATTAAATACTTGCACTGGTTGGGTGAGATGTCGGATCGCTTAAAACGTCGTATGCCAGATAAGCAGACGCGTATCGAATTTTTAGAAACGGTGTGGTACGAATCAAAGCGAGCCGGTTTGGATACCGGCTTGGTGTTGGGTCTAATGCAAGTCGAGTCTGGATTTAAGAAATATGCGGTTTCGATTGTTGGTGCTCGTGGATATATGCAAGTGATGCCATTTTGGTCGCGCGTGATTGGTGATGGTGATCCTAAAAAACTGTTTCAAATGCAAACAAATTTGCGCTATGGTTGTTCTATTCTTCGAATGTATATCGACATGGAAGGTGGCAATTTGTTTTTGGCATTAGGGCGATATAACGGTAGTCGTGGGCGTGCAGAATATCCAAATGCGGTGTTGGCAAATTGGAAGAAGTGGGAGTTTAAGGAATAAGAGTCGTCATAGTATGGTCAAGTTGAAGCGTTTGAATGAGTGGAAATTTTAGATACAGGACATGAGCATGAAAAAAACATATTGGGCTATGTGGCTTGTTTTGAGTTTGTTGAGCACCCAAGCGTGGTCGTTTCAAACAATTTTTATGGTGCGACATGGCGAGAAAGTCGATGAGAGTCGCGATCCTGAATTGAGTGCGCAGGGCAAGCAAAGGGCATTGAATTTAGCCAATATCTTGCGTGATGCAGAAGTGAAGCGTATTTATGTGACCGAGTTTCAACGCACACAAATGACTGCTTCACCATTGGCACAAAGCGCACAACTCAGCCTCAGCCAATACGCCGCCAAGGAATCACGTGTTTTTGGAAAAAAATTAGCTTCGACAGAGGTAAATACCTTGGTAGTAGGGCATTCGAATACCTTGCTTGATATCCTACAAGGATTGGGAATACAAAACGCAAAGACGGTTGCCGACGATGAGTACGATCGTTTAATTGTCGTGCATTTGAATAAAAATGCGCTGCCAACTTACACCGTGTTGCGTTACTAGAAGTTCTTTTTAATGTTTTATATTAGCTGAGAGCGTAGTGAAGAAGGCTAGGCTCGTTGCTGATGGCGATGATCAATAAGCTATGGAGCGCGATGCTCAAGTAAATGATCAGTGTAAATAAGAATTTTTTGGTTTTGTGCCTGAGTAATTGTTGGGCAATTAAAGCTCCGGCTGCACCGCCAAGTAGGCAGCTTAGATGCAGGTTGAATTCGGCAATTCTGCGTTGTTGCGTTCGTGCTGCCCACTTATCCCAGGCAAAAAGCGCAAAACAAATCAAATTCGCGACTGAATAATATAAAACGGTGTTCATCATTTTCTTAGTCGATTTGCCTTCTCTATAAAAACGCGCTTAGGCATTATTGGGCTTTTCATTGTTTGAGACGAATCATCTATTTTAGGCGAAGTGCTGAGGCTAAGTAGTTGAATTTACTTTGATTTGTTCAGGCTTATTAGTCTTTGTGTTGCGCCTGATTTGCATTCTTAAGGCCACCTGCGTTCTATATTTACATGTGTCGAGTTAGGTAATTTTGTCTTCTTCGCACGCCAAGTTCAGTTAATTTAGCGCATAAACTTGTCGCAAAATTTGGGAAAACCGCGCAGATGTTGTATCCTGTAGGATTGAAACAACGGCGTTAAGCCCATTATGCAAGAGCACTCTAGTAAGGTCAGATCAGCTGACCTTAAACCACATAGGTCATTGTTTGAACGATTGACCGCCTTAATTTCTCCTGAACCCGAAAACCGTGAAGAGCTGTTAGAAGTTCTGCACGACGCGCAAGAACGTAATTTGATTGATGCCGATGCCTTGGCAATGATCGAAGGGGTTTTCCAAGTCTCTGATTTATCTGCCCGTGATGTCATGGTGCCGCGTTCGCAAATGGATGTGGTCGATATCTCTAAACCCATCGCTGAATGGATGCCAGAAGTGCTAGAAACCGCACACTCGCGTTTCCCTGCGGTGGATGGTGATCGCGATAAAGTTGTCGGCATTCTGTTAGCGAAAGATTTGTTGCGTTATTACGCTGAAGAGAGTTTTGACGTACACAAGATGTTGCGTCCGGTTGTGTATATTCCCGAATCCAAGCGCTTGAATATTTTATTGCGTGATTTCCGTGCTAACCGTAATCATATGGCGATGGTGGTCGATGAGTATGGAGCGGTCGCCGGTTTGATTACGATTGAAGATGTGCTGGAGCAAATTGTCGGCGATATCGAAGATGAGTACGATTTCGATGAGGAAGAAGACAATATCATCGTCTTGGAAAATCAAGGCAATGGTAAACGCTGGCGCGTAAAAGGCTTGACTGAAATTGAGCAATTCAATGAAGTGATCGGTACCGAATTTACCGATGCTGACGCGGATACGATTGGCGGCTTTATTACTAATCATTTACAACGTGTTCCGCACAAAGGGGACGAGTTTAATATCGGCCAATTACATTTTGAAGTCTTACGTGCAGATGCGCGTCAGGTGCAAATTATTTTGGTTGAAAAGCGCAGCGCTAACTATAGTTCGGAAGAATAGATCGGCATGTTCGCTGTTAATACTTGGTTGCAAAAACTTTCAGTGCCACGAGCTAGTCTCGTGGCATTGCTATTAGGAGGCATGAATGTTTTATCATTCGCGCCTTTTTTTGTTTGGCCTTTGCAGTTTGTTACGCTTGCACTGCTGTTCTCTATTGTGCTGCTTCATCCTGAGTGGAATAAGAAGCAGTTATTTGTCGTCAGCTTTAGCTACGCTTTTGGCATGATGTTTAGCGGTGTCAGTTGGCTCTTAATTGCGATGACGCGCTATGGCGGCATGCCTTGGATTTTGGCAATCATTGCGCTCGCCTTTTTGGCTAGTTATATGGCGCTTTTTCCGACGTTGACTTTGTTGTTTGCGCGTAGCTTACGGCGTCGTTGGTCTATCCCGAATTCGGTCTTACTATTATTGGTGATTCCTGCATTGTGGGCGCTATTTGAATACTTGCGTGGCTATTTGATGACAGGTTTTCCGTGGTTGTCTTTAGGCTATGCACAAGTTGCTAGTCCGTTGGCGGGTTTCGCGCCAGTGCTGGGTGTTTATGGTCTGAGTGGGATCGTTTGTTTGATCGCAGCTTGTGTCAGTTTGTTTGTGTTGAAAGCCTCAAGACGCAAACGTACTGCTGGTTTGGCTTTGTTGTTAGTCGTGTTTGGTCTTGGTTTTGGTTTGCAAAATATTGCATGGACTAGTCCGCATGGAAAACCTTTAAGCGTTCGTTTAGCGCAAGGCAATATTGATCAAGGCGTTAAATTTGATGCTGATTTCATCGATAGCACTTTGAGCTTATATCGCAGCATGATCACTGAGAAGCCCGCGGATTTAATCGCGGTACCAGAAACTGCTTTACCGATTTTGACTTCGCAGTTACCTCCAGATTATTTGCCGCAATTACAAACATATGCGAGTGAATCAGGCAGCAATTTGTTTGTCGGAGTCGCGACTGATGATGGGAATAATCGTTACTCCAATAGCGTATTGGGATATTCGGCGCATGATACTCAAGTGTATCGTTACGATAAACATCACTTAGTCCCATTTGGTGAGTTTGTACCTTATGGATTCCGTTGGTTTGTGAATATGATGCAAATTCCGCTTGGTGAGTTCGCGAGTCCAGGCGTGTTACAAGCCAATCAGCGAGTCAAAGATCAACGCGTGATGCCGAATATTTGTTATGAGGATTTGTTTGGCGATGAAATCGCTTTGCAATTGCGAGCGCAGGCACAGACAGCGCAAGGCGCGGCAACGATATTATTGAATGTGTCGAACTTGGCTTGGTATGGTGATTCGATTGCGATTCCGCAGCATTTACAGATTTCTCAAATGCGTAGTTTGGAAACGGGCAGGCCGATGCTACGTTCGACCAACACGGGCGCTACTGCGATCATTAATGAACGCGGCGAGATCATCGCACAATTGCCGACATTGACTCTGGGCAGCTTGGCGGGACAGGTGCAGGGCATGCAAGGACTCACGCCTTACATTCGCTTTGGTGATGCGACTATGGCTTTGCTTGCTGGCTTAGCATTGTTAGCAGCCTACTTTATCAGCGCACGCCGCCCTCGTCGTTTGCAGCAATAAGCGCTTAAGACTTTTTGCCTAATCCTTTTGTCGCGCTTGTTTGTATCGTCGCTTCAATATCCGCCAAACATTCTAAGCCGCGTGCAGTGATACGGTGCTTGCCGCTGCCTGCATCGATTTCGATGTGGGCTTTCTTTCCTAAAAAAGTCGCCACTGGTGCACTTAACTCAAAGTCTGGATTTTCTGCGATAGCGCGCAAGCCATTAATACATTGTTTGATAAACAAAATCTGGCGACCATTTTCGGTCAGTTCAAAACTACCATCGCGGCGATGTGCAATTAATTTGATACCGATTAAACGCTTTGAATTGCGTGAGATACAAGCACTAGGACGCGCACCTTTTGGTAATTTGGTGATTTCTTCTAGTGCATTGTATTCGTCGATACTGAGGTTTTGATTCATTGTGATTTTCTTATGATGAGATGTTTCGCAGGCGACAGTTTAACACTCTTAAGCCATGCTCCCAAAGCGAGTCTAGTTCTTTTGGCGTATCCCTAGCCTGATTAGCCTAGTCCTTTGCCTACTTCAGGCGAATTTATCAAAGTGTAAAACTCCCCTAAGCTGACAGTACTGAAAAAAGTTAAGGGAGTAAATAATGACTACGCAGGTAAATAGTTCAGGAAAAGCCAATTCGGTACTCGGTGCCAGTACCTTGGCTTTTACTATTTGTTTTACGATTTGGATGATGTTCGGCGTGATCGGCATTCCAATCAAAAAATCTTTGGGTTTAAATGAAACGCAGTTTGGACTGTTGACCGCGATGCCGGTCTTAACGGGTTCTTTGATTCGCGTTCCACTGGGAATTTGGACTGATCGTTTTGGTGGTCGTATCGTCTTATTTATGTTGATGATTAGTACCGTCATCCCTATTTATTTGATTAGTTACGCTACCGCCTATTGGCACTTCTTGGTGCTCGGTTTGTTTGTTGGTTTGGCTGGTGGCTCGTTCTCGGTGGGTACGCCGTATGTTGCGCGTTGGTTCAAAAAAGATCGTCAAGGTTTGGCGATGGGGATTTTTGGCGCGGGCAATTCTGGTGCAGCGGTGAATAAATTTATTGCACCCGCGATCATTGCTTCGGCTGGCTGGGTGATGGTGCCGAAAGTGTATGCGGTATTGATGTTGGCAGCAGCTTTAATTTTTTGGGTATTCTCTGCGACCGACCCCAGTCATAATGTGAAGTCGAGTGTGAGTTTTACAGCGCAATTGAAGATGCTGAAAGACCCCAAAGTGTGGCGCTATTGCCAGTACTATTCTGTGGTATTTGGTGGCTATGTAGGCTTGAGTTTGTGGATGGTGAAATACTATGTCACTGAGTATGATTTCGATATGAAAGACGCTGCATTGTTGGCTGCGTGCTTCTCTTTACCAGGTGGCGTATTGCGTGCTTTTGGTGGATGGTTATCCGATAAATATGGTGCGTACAAAGTGACTTGGTGGGTGATGTGGGTATGTTGGGTATCGTTTTTCTTGTTATCTTATCCGCAGACTGAATTTACAATCAAAACAGTGACTGGCCCACAAGTATTTAATATCGCCTTAACGCCAGTGATTTTTACGAGCTTATTATTTGTAGTTGGGATCGCTATGGCGGTTGGCAAAGCATCGGTGTTTAAATTTATCTCTGATGAATACACGCATAATATTGGCGCAGTGTCTGGTGTGGTTGGCCTCGCTGGTGGTCTTGGTGGTTTCGTGTTGCCGATCATGTTTGGCGCAATGGTTGATTTGACCGGTGTACGTAGTTCTTGTTTCATGCTTTTGTATGGCACAGTTTGCGTATCTTTGGTGTGGATGCACTTCCAATTCCGTAAAGAGATTATGCAATCTGCACAAACAGCTTTAAATACAGCAAATGCTTGATACGCTTGATGGCTTTGTTGCAAAGTGATCGCTTGTTGTTGGATGTTTGATGATCCCTTTGCATCGTAGTTCTACAAAATAAAACGCTCCAAGAATGTAGTCTCATTCTTGGAGCGTTTTGATTTATTTACTTAGTCAATAAAAACTAAATCGAATCATTTCACCTGAAAATGCATTGAGTCTGACAATGCATTGAATCTAAAAATGATTTAATCCAAAGCCCAAATCAGATGCGCGTCGAGATGTAGTCTCGCATAGGCTGAGAGTGCGTCGATTTGTGCTGTGTCGGCTGCGATTGCCGAATCCAGTGCCATCTTTCTCGTATTCAGTGCTTCTGTAATGCCGACTTCACCCAATCGGTAGGCGGTTTGCATTAGATTCGCTTGTTGCATACTTTGTTGACGCAAGCTGTCCAAGGTCTTCCACGTGGTAAAGGTGCGTTGGCTGTCTGTAATCGCTTGTCTTGCCATGAGTTTTACCTTGGTTTGTACTTGCTGTAATTTCTCATTGGCGATCTGCGCCTTTGTCAGTGCTGCACTTCTTTCACTGCTGCGTGCTGCGCCGGGGAAGGGCATAGAAATACTAAAACCGACCACGCGCTCTTGACCATCACGTTCGCGACTGGAGCGTATTCCCAAAGTCGGATCTGGCATTTTATCTTGATCGACTCTGGCGGCTTGCAGTCCCATATAGTCGGCTTCTGCTTGTGCTAATTCGAGTTCGTGATTGTCCTCTAATATTTTATCGAGCCAATGCTCGCTCGCCTTCGGGTCTTGTGAGTCTACGCTCAGCGGTTGTGGCAAACTGCCAGCGCTTGGTAGTGGTAGGCCTGGATAGTTTGCTTGTAACGCTTGCGTTGCTAACTCAAATCTTTGCTCTGTTTGTTGTAACAATGCACGTACCCGCTGTAATTCGGTTTCGGCGAAGAGTTGTTCGAAGTGGGCGGCATCGCCGGCCTTGACGCGTTTTGCTGCGATCGCGCTCAATTGCTCCGTGATCTCGAGTTGCTGACGTAATTGTTTTAGAGTGAAGTCTTCACGTAATACTTCAAACCAATCCTTCAGCAATGCACGGCTGGTTTCATGCCATTGATCCGCGTAACTGGCTTTTGCTAGTTCAATACCTTTGTCACCAATGGCACGATCTTTATCTGCTTTACCAAACCAACGCACAGGTCGTTCGAGTGCAAATTCTTGTTCACGATACCGCCCACCGTTTAAATCGGTTCGGCGACTTAGGCCTGCTCGGGCGGTCCATTCATAATGACCAGCTTCAAGGCGTGATTTTTGATTGCCCGCTAGATTGATTCCCATATTGCCAGCGCGAAGTTGCGGAATATTGGAGAAACTTTTTCTAACCAAGGTTTCTGGCGGCAGAATCGATAAAGGATCATTATTGGCAAACACAGGTTGGGCAACAAGTCCTGCGGCGACTAAGTAGGCGCTAAGCAGCGTGCGCTTTATGTGCCTAGTGTAATAAGTACGCTTGGTATGCTTAAGATTGAACATCAAAATCTCCCGAAACGGTGAACTGGTGTGACCCAATACGCCACATCTGGGTTCTTAATTTTCTGCCCAAGTGCCGCCACCAATTCGAATAATTGCGCTTGTTCACCAACCACCATAATCAGTTTGCGTTTGCTGCGGCCTTGTACTTTTTCAATGGCGGTCTGTAATGCCGCGCCTTGTCCCATGCCTTGTGCATCGACGATAGAAAAGCCGCTAGCCCATTGCGGATTAAGCAGAAGGAAATCGCAGATTTCTTCGGTTAGCGCTAGCGGAATCGCCAGTGTCAACATACTGTCAAATTTGTTGTTCATCGCGTGCTGTGAAGTCGTGTTAGTCATGCTGGTTACCTGAATTTGAGACAGTGTCGGTATTCGAGTTTGCGTTAGTATTTGTCGCTAATTGTGTCGAGGTGGTTTCCGTTTTGGCGACTCCAAATCGTTGAAATAAAATCGGTAACAAAATCAAAGTCAAACTCGTTGCCGATAATAAACCACCAATGACCACAATCGCTAGCGGTCGTTGAATTTCTGAACCAGGACCAGTTGCAAACAGCAAAGGAATTAAACCAAACGCGGTAATGCTTGCTGTCATCATCACTGGACGGAAGCGGCGCAAGGCTCCCTCTGAGACCACTTCACCAATCGCCACGCCACGCGCAACCAGTTGATTAAAATAGGTGATCATTACCAGACCATTCAGAACCGCAATCCCCATCAAGGCGATAAAGCCAACCGATGCCGGCACGGATAAATATTCTCCAGTGATCGCTAAAGCAATCACACCGCCCAACATCGCAAACGGAATGTTCACAAACACTAATACTGATTGGCGAACCGTACCAAGCGTGGCGAATAGCAAGAAGAAAATCAAAGATAATGCGATTGGCACAACGATGCCTAGACGTGCCGCGGCGCGTTGCTGATTTTCAAATTGGCCACCCCAAGATAAGCGATATCCTTCTGGCAGCTTGATTTGTGCTGCTACTTTAGCTTTTGCTTCATCAACGAAACCGACCAGATCGCGACCACGCACATTGGCACGTACTACCACCATGCGCGATGAATTTTCGCGTTCGATTTTGACTGGGCCATCCACCATCTTTAATTCAGCGATTTGGCTCAAAGCGATTGAGCTACCATCCGCGATCGGTAAGCGGATTTGTTGAAATAGATCAGCTGACATCTGCAAATAAGCGCTACCGCGTAGCAATAAAGGAATGCGACGACCATCCTCAATCACGATGCCAGATTGACGTCCTTCTACCATGGTGCGTAGATCCTGTTGGATTTGGTCAACGCTTAAACCAAGTCGGCCAGCGGCTTCTTGATTGATGTCGACTTGCAGATATTGCACACCACTATTTTTGATCGTCAACACATCCTCACTACCTTGAATCCCTTCGACAGTTTTGACTATGCTTTCTGCAAGTTGCGCCAATGTTTGATTATTGCTGCCATAGATTTTGATCGCTAGATCACCACGTACACCCGATAACATTTCCGAGGTACGCATTTCGATAGGCTGCGTGAAGCTGAAATTGACACCGGGGAATTCGGCGGTGACTGTGCGTAACTGATCGATTAAGGCTTCTTTACTCTTGCTCTTCCATTGGTCATGTGGTTTGAGCACCAAGAAGGTATCGGTTTCATTTAAGCCCATAGGGTCAAGGCCGAGTTCGTCCGAGCCAACGCGTGCAATCACATTCAGCACATCGGGTACGGTTTCCAAGATACGTTTTTGAATTGCCATATCTAACTTGGTCGATTCATCCAAATTCACGGAAGGCAGCTTTTCGATCTGCATAATGATGTCGCCTTCATCCAAGCTAGGCATGAAGGATTTACCGATGAAAGGAAATAGCGCTGCGGTGACGATCAACACCAGCACCGATACCAGCATCACTTTCTTGGCATTATTGAGTGCTTGCGTCAATAATTTTTTATACGCAGTTTCTAATTTGCGCACTAACCACGGCGTTTCATGATGTGCTTGTCCCATCATAAAAGAAGCTAAAACCGGAATCACTGTTAGCGACAAAATTAAAGACGCTGCGATTGCAAAGGTAATCGTCATAGCGACAGGCGCAAATAATTTGCCTTCTAAACCTTGCAGTGATAACAGTGGCAAGAACACGATCATGATGACAACCATCCCTGCGGTCACTGGCACTGCGACTTCGCGTACAGCACGATAAATAATATGTAGTTTGGAAAAGTTAGGACGTTCCTTGTCTGCGCTATGGGCTTCGATATTTTCAACCACTACTACCGCCGCATCGACCAACATACCAATCGCAATCGCGAGTCCGCCCAAGGACATTAGGTTGGCACTCAAGCCAAATTGGCGCATCAATAAGAATGTACCAAGCGCCGCCAGCGGTAAGATACAAGCGACCACTAGAGCGGAACGAACATTACCTAAGAATAAATACAGCAGAATGACGACCAGAATCGTCGCTTCAGCAAGCGCCTTAGTAACGGTATTCACAGCGCGTTCAACCAAGTTGCCACGATCGTAGAAGGGTTTGATCGTAATCCCTTGTGGCAGAGTTTTTTCAATCAACTTGAGACGTTGGTTAACTTGTTCAACCACCTTTTGCGCATTTGCTCCACGCATTCCTAAGATCAGGCCTTGAACCGCTTCGTTTTTGCCATCTTTGGTCACACTACCATAGCGCGTCAATTGACCTATCTTTACCGTGGCGACGTCACCGATTTTTATCGCGACCCCATCTTGTTGATCGATCGAAATCGCGCGCACATCTTCTATGCTGCGGATACTGCCATCGCTGCGCACCAATAGTGATTCTTCACCGCTATTCAAACGGCCTGCACCATCATTGCGATTATTGCTTTCGAGTGCATCTTGTAATTGTTGTAGAGATACTTTGCGCGCGGCCAAAGCAACCGGATCAGGAATGACCTCGAAACTCTTGACTAAGCCGCCGAGCGTATTTACGTCGGCAACACCGGGGATGTTACGTAGTTGAGGGCGTATCGTCCATTCAAGCAAAGTACGCTTTTCCATTAAAGATAAAGGGCCTTCAATGGTGAACATAAAAATTTCACCGAGCGGTGTGGTGATCGGTGCGAGACCGCCACTCACCGAAGCGGGTAAATCTTTTAAAACCCCGTTTAAGCGTTCATTGACTTGTTGGCGCGCCCAATAGACATCGGTTCCATCTTCAAAATCTAAAGTGATATCCGCTAGCGCATACTTTGATTGCGAGCGCAAAATAACTTGATGTGGAATGCCGAGTAATTCTTGCTCAATTGGCGCGACGATGCGGGTCTCAACTTCTTCCGGCGTCATACCGGGCGCCTTCATGATGAGTTTTACTTGCGTGCTGGAGACGTCAGGAAACGCATCAATCGGTAGGTTATGAAATGCTTGAAAACCAGCAGCAATCAATACGATGGTAATGACCAATACCAGTAATCGTTGCGCTAGTGAAAAGGCGATTAGGCGAGCTAACATTATTTCTTCTCACTGGTTGTCGTTAGTTTTTGATTTGTTTCTTTGTTTGCGTCTTTAGCGGGTGCCTTGGCAGCAGCGGCATTAGCAGCTGCATTAGTAGCGGCTGGTGGTGGAGCATCCTCGCCTTCTGTGCCCAATCCCATCCATGCGCCTTTTAAAACTACCAAGCCTTGGGTGGCGATTTGTGGATTACTCGCAAAATTGCCAGTCACCCAAATTTTATCGGGCGAACCTGTCACGACATTGACTTCAATCGCTTCAAAGCCATGATTATTTTTTACAAATACGTATTGGTGTTTGCCATTACGCACTAAAGCATTCGCAGGCACACCATAGCTATTTTTGACGACTTGATGACCGATATGACTGACTTCGACAAATTGGTTTAAACGTAAGCATGACGCTTGCTTAGCTTGGATAATTTCTTGTGCGCGAACTGTGATGCTTTGATTGCCTGCTTCAATTTGTGGCGAGATCGCCATGACTTTGGCATTGCCACAGTCTTTTATTTGCAAGAGATCACCAATGCGTATTTGTGCAGCTTGTGTTTTCGATGCTTGAAGTTCTATCCAGAACGGCGCATCGCCACTGAGCTTGGCGATCGGCATTCCCGCTTCGACTCTTTGTCCAAGTTGGGCTTGCAGATCTAATACTGTCCCTTTTGATTTGGCATAAATAGCCGTGTTAGCGACTAAGCTTCTGGTTTTAAGTAATTGCTTCAAGGCGTTATCGCTTAATCCAGCCGCTTTTAAGCTTTGTCGACGTTCACTCGCCGCAACTTCGGATTGTATGGCTAGTGCTCGGCTTTCTTGCACGCGGCTTTGCGACACGATTCCTTCTTTGAACAAGTTTTCGTCACGATTTACTTTGTCTTGTGCAAGTTGCGCTTGCGTCGCGAACTGCAAGTATTCTCTTTGCATTTCCATTAATTGTTGACTAAAGATAGTCGCGATCGGAGTACCTGCTTTCACTTCTTGTAAGGGATTGACGTGTATGCTTTGAATCACACCACTGACGACGGCGCTGAGTAATTGCGTTGCCGAGGTGGCTGCGACTACGGTGCCAGACAAGCGTAAGCCTTTATCCGATAGATTGGCATTGGCCGACAATGCACCATCGCTAGCAACCGTGGCAGCTTCAATTTTGATGCCAGAACGCGCAATTTGTTGTTGGCTGATATGAATTTGGGAATTTGTTTGTGCATTGCTCGTCGACACAATACTACTCAGGCCAATTACGCTGAGCAGGATAAGCTTGCTAAATTGTTTTTCTTGATGGATGAAAGTAAGCATAATAGTCTCGAGTGGTCTCAAAGAGTGTCAATAAGGGGAAAGTGAAGCCATTGTAGTTAGCGGTTCTTAAGAACTCCTTAACAAGTTAGGCTTATATTTGCGAATAATCAATCGGCACAGTAAAAACAAAACTGAGGAGGTATATGCGTATTTTGTTGGTAGAAGATGATCCGCAATTAGGACGCGCTACGCAGTTAGGTTTGGATCAGTTGGGCTATGCAGTGGATTGGGTACAGTCGGCAGAAGATGCAGAAATATCTATCAAACTCCATCAGTATCAATGTTTGTTACTGGATCTAGGTTTGCCGCGCCAAGATGGCATGTCTTTATTGAAAAAATTGCGAGCAGCGGGTTTTGAGCAATCGATTTTAATATTGACGGCGAGAGATCAGATTCCTGATCGTATTATGGGTTTGGATAGCGGCGCTGATGATTTCATCGTCAAGCCGTATGACTTAGATGAACTAGCTGCCCGCATCCGTTCGGTTCGTCGGCGCTTGGTTGGGCGTAGTCGAGAGATCTTAACCCATCGTGGTGTCGAAATTGATACCGCCGCAAGACAAGTTAAATTGCATGGTGAGTCGATTAATTTGACGACGCGGGAATTTAATATCTTACAAATTCTGTTTGAACATTTAGGACAAATCATCACCAAAGATCAGCTGGAACAAGCACTTTATAGCTGGGGTGATGAAATCGAAAGTAATACGATACAAGTACATATTCATCATTTACGTAAGAAACTTGGTAAGGAATTGATACGCACTTTGCATGCGGTTGGTTACGTGATCGATAAAGAATAATGTTGAGAGATACCGATTAGGGTAATCGGCACAGTAAGAGAAGCAGATATGAATTTAAGTAAAATCGAGTTGAAAAATTTGGCGAAGAAAGAAGGCGAGGGCTGGTCGCTGCGTCGTTCGATCTTGGCAATTGTGTTAGCGATTACCGTATCAATTTGGGGCTTTAGTGGCATCGTCGTTTACATCGAGGCCGATCAAGAAAGCCAAGAATTATTTGATCAATCCTTAGCCGAGACTGCGCATCTACTGTTGACGCTTGCCGATCATGAAGCCGAGGAACGTTTAGCTTCGACTGCTGATACCTTGACAGAGTCAAATGTGGAAAAGCATAGCCAGTATTTGTTGCTGCAAATCTGGGATACGCAAAAGCGGCTACTTTATCGTAATAATGCGGCGCCAGAAACGCCCTTGACCACCGATACCAACAGTGGTTTCGGTTGGACGCAATTGCATGGGCAGCCTTGGCGTACTTATTCGATTTGGAATGCGCCGCATCGTTTGCAAATTCAGATCGCTGAACCAATTAGTCATCGTAAAGATATTAGCGGCCGTTTTGCTTACAAATTACTGGTATTTGCGTTACTGGTGTTACCCTTGATGGCGGGTGCGATCTGGTGGATGATTAATCGCTTATTCCGTGCGCTACAACACTCGGCTGATCAAGTTAGTCAACGTACGCCCAATGATTTAGAAAAAGTCGATTTGGCCGGAGCGCCGATTGAATTGCACTCTTTACTTACTGCTTTGAATCACTTGTTTGAACGGGTTAGTCACGCGATGGAGCAAGAGCAACGATTCACCGCAAATGCTTCGCATGAATTGCGTACGCCATTAGCGGCGATTAAAGCAAACTTGCAGGTCATCCAACGCGCTCGCAATGATCATGAACGTGACGAAGCAGCTGCGGGTCTGTTGATTAGCGTTGATCGTGCAACCCGTTTAGTTGGGCAGTTAATGACCTTATCTAAACTCGACCCACAAGCAGCGCGTGATCCTGCATTACAGACGGGAGATTTGCAAGCATTTTTAGCCAAGCAAGTCGCTGAATTTACCGCTATCGCAGGGAAAAAACAGTTAGCTTTTACCAGCGAGCTGCAAGCTGCTTCTTGCTTAATAAATCCCGATACGCTGGCGATTATGGTGCGTAATTTATTCGATAATGCCGTGCGCTACACACCTGCTGGTGGTCAGATTGCATTATCTTGTGGAAGTGTCGATGGCCGCGCCTTCTTACGCATTCAAGATACGGGTCCAGGGATTCCAGTCGAGATGCGTGAAAAGGTATTTGAACGATTCTTCCGTTTGCCCGGCGCGAGCGCATCAGGAAGTGGCTTGGGCTTGTCGATCGTCAAGAGTATAGTTCACAGCCATGATGCGCAACTTGAACTGGGTGAGGCAGCGGGGCAGGGCTTGATTGTTACAGTGTGGTTTTCTTCTTAGACTTGTATCTAAATTTCTTTCTAAATGTTTTTCTAAGGTTTGCAATTGATGTGTTGGTTGAAGTAGCTTGAGAATAGTCGATTGCTCATTTAAACCGCTAGCTTCGATGGATTTGCGTCTTTTTTTGTGAGTTGGGAACTCTGGCGTGCAGCTCTAGTCCATACTTGTTTGTAGCACCTCCATGGCATCTATCATTCGGTACATGTCTTTTTTTCGAGACTTATTTGTAGGCTAATTTAGGAACTCACTATGTCGATATCTCGTAGCAAAATAAGCCGTGCCATCATCGCTATTGCAATAAGTAGCGTTGCCGCTGGCTTCAGTGCGCAAGCCCACGCACAGAATGCTGTAAAGAACCTCAGTCCAGAACAAAATCAACTGCGCGCGATTTATCAAGAATTGGTTGAGATAAATACCACCAACTCAGTGGGCAGTTGCACTGCGGCCTCAAAGGCGATGGCGGCACATTTGAAAAAGGCTGGCTTTGCTGATACCGATATGCAGATCATTGTGCCACCCGGCGCACCCAAGAAAGGCAATTTAGTCGCGCGTTATAAGGCATCTGCTGGTGCAACACAAAAGCCTTTGTTACTGCTGGCGCATATCGACGTGGTCGAAGCGAAACGTGAAGATTGGTTGCGCGATCCATTTAAATTGATAGAAGAAGATGGTTTCTTTTACGCGCGTGGCTCGTCTGACGATAAGCCAATGGCAGCAATTTTCATTGCCAATATGATGCGTTATAAACAGGAAAAATTGAAAACCAAGCGCGATATCATCATGGCCTTGACCTGCGATGAAGAGTTAGTCCCAGCAGAATTTAATGGTGTCGAATATTTATTAAAGAACCATCGCGCATTAATCGATGCAGAACTTGCTTTGAATGAAGGCGGTGGTGGTAGCTTAGATAAAAATGGCAAACCAGTGCGTCACGGCATACAAGCAGGCGAAAAGATATTTCAAAGTTTTAGTTTAGAGGTGACGAATACTGGAGGACACAGCTCGGTGCCACGCAAAGACAATGCGATTTATCAATTATCAGATGCCTTATCGCGTTTGGGTAAATATGATTTCCCTTTCCGCTTGACGCCAACCACACGTGGTTTTTTTGAAACCATGTCGAATATAGAGAGCGGGCAATTGGCCGCGGATATGAAGGCCATCTTGCGTGAGCCAGTCGACGCAGAAGCCTTGGCACGTTTAAGTGCGACCACGCCGTTTTATAACGCCAGTTTGCGTACCACCTGCGTGGCGACCATGGTGAATGCAGGGCACGCCACCAATGCATTGCCGCAGCGTGCGCAGGCCAATGTGAATTGTCGTATTCTGCCCGGTGAAACCGTCGAGCAGACGCAAGCCAGCATCCAATCGGTATTGGCGGACAGTGCGATAAAAGTGACGCCAGTCGGTACTGCCACAGCATCGCCTGCACAGCCCTTACATCCTGAATTGATGAAAGCCGTGACTGATTTAACGCAACAAATGTGGCCAGGTGTTCCTGTAGTACCGACCATGTCGCCGGGTGGCACTGACGGTCGCTTCTTGAATAATGCGGGAATTTGGACTTATGGCGTGAGCGGCATTTTCCATTACCCCGAGGGCTCGAACGCGCATGGCTTGAATGAACGTTTACCGGTGAAATCGCTGTATGAAGGTCAACGGTTTTTATATGAATTGGCGAAACGTCTTAGTCAGTAAAACCGATTTTATGACACTAAAAAATAAATCCCGTTGAGACAAAAAAGCGCCTTGTGTATCAATGCACAAGGCGCTTTTTTTATTTTAGATCTGCTTGGTTTGGCGATGCTTAATTTTGCTGCGGAAGATGAATGGTAAAACAAGTTAGTTGATTTTCCGAGCTTGCGCTGATTTGTCCACGATGCCCATCGATAATCGCCTTCACGATCGCTAAACCTAAGCCAGAACCCTCGCCATCGGCATGTTGGCGCGCATGGTCGACGCGGTAAAAACGTTCAAAGAGACGACTCAGATGGTGTGCAGGAATGGTGCTGCCGGGGTTGCAAATCTTCAGCTCGATACACGAGGTTTGTTGCTGTAGATGCACTTGGATACTGTTACCTTCTGATGTGTAGCGTAGGGCATTAGATAAGATATTGCTGAGTGCTCGTCTTAACATCAAACGATCACCGCGTATCACCCAGCTGGCGGCATTTGATTGCTCAATTTGTAGATCAAAGCGAATCGTTTTTTCGTCCGCTAGTGCCTCATAAAATTCAAATAAATCGCGCAGTTCGCGCACGATATCGACCGCTTCTACATTGGCGAGACTTAGGCCATTTTCTGCTTTGGCAAGAAATAACATATCCGCAATCATGCGCGCCAGACGGCTGTATTCTTCGGCATTTGATTCTAAGATTTCGCGATAACTTTGTGCATCGCGCGCTTGCGATAAAGACACTTGGGTTTGCGTCATTAAATTGCTGATAGGCGTGCGTAACTCATGTGCAAGATCGGAAGAAAAATCAGATAAACGTTGAAACGCTTCTTCTAGTCTTGCTAGCATTTGATTTAAGCTCTGTGCCAAGTCGGCTAATTCTGGCGGCACTGACTCTAATGGTAAGCGTTGATCTAATTTATTGGCGGTCACTTTGGCTGCGCGTTCTCGCATGATGCGCAATGGACGTAAGCCTCGGCTGGCAGCAAACCACGCTAACACACTCGTCAGTGCAGCAGCTACAAAGACAAACAGCCACAAAGTCTTACGAAAGCTCGCCATGAATTCTTGGTGGTGCGCAATGTCGGTTGCAATCGCCACGGTGATGGGTGCATATTGCGGATCTTTGGTAGTAAAAACACTGACCAAGCCGCGATAGTGATCGCCATTGGCATCCCAAGAAAATAGGGTGGGGCTGGTTTGGCTTCGTGCTCGTTGTAAATATTCAGCGGGAAATTTAACCGTCTCTGATGCCAAGATTACTTGGCCTTGTTTATCTAAAATGGTGATCGCTAAATCATGATGCCCGACTAAGGCATCACTGAGCTGATCTGCTAGATTGCGTACTTCTTGCTCGCTATTCACACGTTCAATGATGTGCTGTGCAAGTTCTAATTTTCCGCTTAGCGCATGGTGATCTTGCTCTTTGAAGTGCGCATCGATGGACGCACCAATCAACCAGCCCAAGCTGAGCAAAACGATACACGATAGGCTGGTGAAAAATAGCGTTAAACGCGCTGTCAGTGAGAGTTGCTGCATTATATTTCTTTCACTTCCATCACATAGCCCATGCCGCGTAGTGTGTGAATTAACTTCGGTTCAAAAGCGTCATCGATTTTGCTACGTAAGCGGCGAACTGCCACTTCAATCACATTGGTATCGCTATCAAAATTCATATCCCAAACTTGGGAGGCGATCAGTGAGCGGGTCAGCACTTCGCCCTGTCGGCGCATGAATAATTCGAGTAATGAAAATTCTTTGGCGGTTAATTCTATTCTTTGTCCATTTCTTGTGACCCGATGTTTGAGACGATCTAATTCAAGATCAGCTACGCGCAAAGTGGCGGATTCAATTTGATTTTTTCCGCGTCTAAGTAGAGTTCGGACGCGTGCGACTAATTCAGAGAATGCAAATGGCTTAACCAAATAATCATCAGCACCGAGTTCCAAGCCTTTGACGCGATCTTCGACTTGGTCTTTCGCCGTCAAGAACAAGACCGGGGTTTGTAAGCCTTGACGACGCAAGGTTTCTAACACTTGCCAGCCGTTTAGCTCCGGCAGCATGACATCGAGTATCAATAAATCATAGTCGTCTGATTTGGCTAAATGCAATCCATCTAAACCATTGCGGGCGAGATCAACGCTAAAGCCGAATTCGCTTAAGCCTTGTTTAAGGTAATCGCCAGTTTTTTGTTCATCTTCAACGATTAGGATTTTCATGTAGGACTTGGATGTTTGATGTGATTTTGATGCGATAACAGAAAAGCTTGGAGAATTTTTCCCCTTTTTGCCAATTTTACCCGCGAAGTTCCACTTCACTCCAATAAATTCCCCTTTAATCCCCAGAATGCCCTAGCTAACTTTAAGAGTCTCATTTTTGCGCCCGCAGATTACAGATTTGTAATCTTGCAGTCAGCTAACTGTCGTGATGCGAAAGCGATAATAGTGGTTATTTTTAACATGGTTGATGTTGTTGATTGTCATTTTGCTTTGGTTTGTTTTGCTCTGCGCAAGTTTGACGACGATTTCACGCTATCAAGGAGTGAGTTTTGAAATCCTTTTTTTGTTTAATTGTTTTTTTTCTGAGTATGCAAATCGCCAGCACGGCGATCGCACACGGTAATGATGACCACGAACATGCCACTCCCGCCGCACCTACGACGCAGGTCGCGCCGCGCGCTACTGCTCAAACTGAAGATTTTGAGTTGGTCGCGGTGTTGCAAGGCCGTTCTTTGATCATTTATTTAGATCGTTTTGCCGACAATAGTTTGGTCGCCGATGCACAAATTGAAGTTGAGAGCGGTGGCTCGTTGAAAGCGATCGCTAAACAGACTGCACCGGGTGTGTATGTGATCGAGTTGGCGAAGGGTGTGATGGAAAAAGTGGGTAAATATCCCTTGTCGATTTCGGTACAGGCGGGTGAAATAGGGGATGTGATGACGGCGAGTTTAGAGATCCCTGATCTCAGCGAGCAAGCGCATGATCATCCAGAAACATCGAAAACTGGCTGGTGGATTGTACTGGGCTTACTGTTAGCTGTGATATTTTCCATTGCTATTTTGATGTTCAAGCGTCGCCAAAACCGTTCTGCTTGGGGAGCGTAAGTCATGCAAACACGATCCATTTTGAAATCCGCCATGAAGTTATCGACGTTTTTTTCTGCACTATTCTTGTTGACTCACGCTAACTTAGTACAAGCACATGGCGATGAAGATCATAGTAAAAAGCCGGCCAAAGCTGCTGCAAAACCTAATGCTAGTGCGAACGCCAAGCCAAGCTTTTTGGATGCGACAGCGGCGCAGCGTTTATCTGACGGCAGTTTGTTTGTGCCTAAGATTGTGCAAAGACAACTGGCATTGCGCACGCTGCTCACCGAGCAAGCAGAATTACCGAATACGATAGAACTCAACGGCAAAATTATCGCTGACCCAAATGCGGGCGGTCGTGTGCAGGCTAGTCAGCCAGGTCGATTAGAAGCGGGGCCAGCTGGTTTGCCTAGTCTAGGTCAACGTGTAAGTAAAGGCCAAGTCTTAGCGTATTTACGTCCGGTGATGAGTAGTTTGGATCGAGGTAATAGCCAATCAATTTTGGCGGATATCGATTCACAATTATCGATTGCCGAACGTAAGGTGCAACGCTATGAACAATTATCCGAAGCTTTGCCTAAAGCTACGGTGGAAGCGGCACGTTTTGATTATGAAGCGCTGAAAAAACGTAAAGCAGCGGTTGAAGCGAGTCTGTCAAAAAGTGAAGCCTTGATCGCGCCAGTGTCAGGCATCATTAGTGTGGCGAATGCGGTCACAGGACAGGTATTTGATGCCAAAGAAACCTTGTTTGAAATCATTGATCCGAATCGTTTGATGGTAGAAGCTTTGGCTTACGATCCTATTTTGACCGCAGACATTGCGAATGCAACCGCGACTTGGCAGCAGCAAAAGACTTCGGTGTCAGCAAATGCGTCACTCGGTTTATCGCTGAACTTTGTCGGGGGCGGTCAGCAAATGCGTGAGCAAGCAATACCTTTACTGTTCAGAGTCTCAGGCAAACCGACCGCAGTAGCCGTTGGGCAGGCGATAAAAGTGATTATTCAAACCAAGCGCTTAACAACAGGATTTGCCGTACCGAATTTCGCTGTGATGAAGTTGACAGGCGGTGAATCAGCGGTATGGGTACATACGGAAGCGGAACGTTTTGTACAACGTAAAGTGGTGGCGCATAGTCTGGACGCTGAGCGTGTCGCTATCGTCTCCGGCTTAAAAGAAGATGAACGCGTGGTGACCGCTGGCGCAAGTTTGTTAGCGCAAGTGAAGTAAGGAAGTCTGCCCATGTTCCAATTCATTATTAACACCAGCTTACGCCAACGGCTGATCGTACTCGCTGCATCAATTTTGTTGATCGTTTACGGCTTGCTCAGCATGCGTCAAATGCCGGTCGATGTTTTTCCTGATTTGAACAAGCCTACAGTGACTTTGATGACGGAAGCCGGCGGTATGGCACCGGAAGAAGTCGAACAACTGGTGAGTTTTCCGCTTGAATCAACCATGAACGGCATGCCCGGCGTCACGCGTGTCCGTTCGGTATCGGGTGTCGGTTTATCGATTATCTATGTTGAGTTTGATTGGGGGACCGACATTTACCGTAATCGTCAGCAAATCGCAGAACGTTTGAGTTTGGTGCGTGAGCAATTACCAGTTGGCGTGACACCGCAAATGGGGCCGATTTCTTCTATTATGGGAGAAATCTTGTTGATTGCATTGCCTGTCAGTGCAGATTCTCATAGTGCTGATTCCAATAGTACCGAGACCAATTCAACCAATGCGGCTGCGAGTACATCCGCGATGCAAGTACGTGAATATGCCGATTGGGTGATGCGACCACGTTTATTGAATATTCCGGGCGTAGCGCAGGTCACGCCGATTGGTGGCGAAGTTCGTCAGTATCGGGTTGAGATCAAGCCCGCACAACTGCAGTCATTGGGTATCGAACTCGATAAAGTCGAAGCTGCACTCAAAGATTTTGGCGCCAATACCAGTGGTGGTTTTGCAGAGGCAAATGGGCGCGAATATTTGATTCGTCAAATCGGTCGCACCAGTCGTATTGAAGATTTGCAAAATGTCGTAGTAGCGGTAAAGCAAGGGCAAGCGATCTTATTGAAACAAGTCGCTGATGTGGCAATTGCACCAGCTTTTAAACGTGGTGATGGTGGCTATAAAGGCAAACCAGCGGTCATACTCTCGGTGCAAAAACAACCAACCGCAGACAGTGTGAAATTGACTCGTGAAGTTGAACGCGCAATCGCCGAATTAGGAAAGAATTTGCCGCAAGGGGTAGAGCAACCGCAATTCTTGTTCCGCCAAGCTGACTTTATTAAGAATTCGCTCGATAACGTGAATGATGCCTTGCGTGATGGCGCGATCATGGTGGCAATCTTATTGTTCCTATTCTTGTTGAATATTCGTACCACGATCATTTCTTTAGTGGCGATTCCTTTATCTTTGTTGGCGACTATCTTGGTGTTCCGCTATTTGGATTTATCGATTAATACCATGACGCTGGGCGGATTAGCGATTGCGATTGGTGAATTGGTCGATGATGCCGTGGTCGATGTGGAAAACGTGTTGCGGCGACTTAAAGAAAATAGTTTGCTGGCACAACCTTTACCTAGCTTGCAGGTGATTGCCAGTGCCTCCGGAGAAGTGCGCAGCGGGATTGTGTATGCGACTGTGATTGTGGTGTTGGTGTTCGTGCCCTTGTTTGCTTTGCCGGGGATTGAAGGCAGTTTATTCACACCACTTGGGATCGCCTATGTAGTCTCGATTCTGGCTAGCATGGCAGTGGCGATGACGGTAACGCCAGTATTGTGCTACTTCTTATTGCCAAAGATGAAGCAGCTAGGTCATGGCGATAGTGCGCTCGTGCTATGGTTGAAAAAGTGGGACACGCGACTGTTGAATTGGTCTTTCCAACATGTACGTAGCTTGTTCGCAGTGGCAATTGTCGCAGTGGTTTTGGCGGCGATCACCGTGCCATTTTTCCCTCGCGCGTTTTTGCCTGCGTTTAATGAAGGCACCTTGACTGTTAACTTGGTATTGAATCCCGGAACTTCATTGGAAGAATCGAACCGCCTCGGTAGTCTGGCTGAGCAATTGATGTTAGCAGTTCCAGAAGTGACACAAGTCGGGCGCCGAACCGGTCGTGCTGAGTTGGATGAACATGCTGAAGGCGTGCACTATAGCGAGATGGATGTCGATTTAAAGAAATCTAAACGTAGTCGTGATGAGATTATTCAGGATATCCGCGAACGTCTCAAAGTCTTGCCTGCGAATAGCAATGTCGGTCAGCCGATTTCGCATCGTCTAGATCATTTGTTGTCTGGTGTGCGTGCGCAGATTGCTTTGAAAGTGGTTGGTGATGATCTCGACACACTGCGTAATATCGCCAATGATTTACGCGAAAGTTTGAGCCGCGTTCCCGGGATTACCGATTTGCAAATTGAGAAACAGGTCTTAATTCCGCAGATTAAAATTCATGTCGATTATGATCAAGCGGCGCGTTACGGTATTGCGCCTGGTGTGCTATTACGCAGCTTGCAGCAACAAATTGAAGGCGAAAAAATCACTCAAATCATTGAGGGAAATCGGCGCTTCGATATGCTTTTGCGGTTACCAGAAAACGGCCGCGATCTACAAGCTTTGCAGCAATTATTGATAGAAACCCCGCGTGGTCATGTACCGCTATCGCAACTCGCCAAGGTGGAGGAGAGTGATGGCCCAAATCAAATTAATCGCGAAAATTCGCGTCGTCGTATCGTCTTGTCGGCAAATACTGATGGTCGTGATATGACTGAAGTGATCAAAGATATACGTGAAGAATTGGCTGCAAAGAATTTGCCAGTTGGTTATTCGACTTCTTTAGAAGGGCAATTTCAAGCACAAGAAAAAGCCTCGAATTTGATTGCCTTGTTGTCGCTGGTGTCTTTGTCTTTGATGTTCTTGGTGCTGTATAGCCGTTATCGTTCGATTGCTTTAACGATGATGATTATGGGGAATATCCCGCTGGCTTTGGTTGGTGCTGTAATAGCGCTATGGTTAGCAGGACAAACTTTGTCAGTGGCTGCTTTGGTTGGCTTTATTACCTTGGCTGGTATCTCAACGCGCAATGGTATTTTGAAAATTAGCCACTATATTAATTTGTGTGCGTTTGAAGGCGAGCAATTTGGCAAACAGATGATTATTCGTGGCTCACTAGAACGCTTAACGCCAGTCTTGATGACTGCTTTAGTCGCGGCGTTTGCTTTGTTACCTTTGTTGATTTCAGCCGACGCACCGGGTAAAGAGATTTTGCATCCTGTGGCAGTAGTCATCTTTGGTGGTTTGATCAGTTCTACTTTGCTCGATACCGTGTTAACCCCATTGATGTTCTGGCGCTGGGGTGAGAAGCCTTTGTTGAATTTATTAGCCGCGACGAAAGATAAAGAACAGCAAGAAGTATTTTAATTTGAAGTAAAGTGATCATTTTTTAGAAAAGGAAATAGCATGAAATTCTCTAAATTCGTTTTTACAGCTTTAGCCAGTGTAGCAATTAGTGCAGCCAGCCTTACTAGCGCATACGCTCATGATGACAAATACTTTGATTCGATCAAGTCACCGAATGGCGGTCAAACTCGCATGGCGGGTGTGTATCACTTTGAATTGGTGTTGGCACAAGACAGCAAAACCGCCAAAGAAAATCCAGTCACGGTGTATGTCACTGATCACGCCAATAAAGGTATTTCTACTAAAGGAGCAAGCGCCAGTCTGACTTTAGTGCAGGGAACCAAAAAGACCACGGTTGATTTAGTACCAGAAGGGGAAAATCGTTTTGTCGGTAAAGCGACGTATGCTTCAACCGCGAATTTGAAGGGTGCATTGACAGTAACGATGGCGGGTAAACCAGCTGAACAAGCGCGTTTTACGCCATTTGCTATGGCGAAAAAAGTCAACGCTAAAGCAGCGGAAAAGGGAAATCGTAAGGAAGCTGAACATGCGCACGAGCATAAGCACTAAGATGATGCGCTTTAAATTCTTAAACTCTAAGCCCGCTAGCGTCCGCTTCGCCACCATCTGCGTGGTGATTGCTGCAGGCATGGGATTGTCGGCTACGGCAAATGCAAGCTTGGTCGAATTAAAATGGGATGAGCAAGGGCGTTTTCAACATCGTGGTGAGATTAAAGCAGGAGGCATACTCGAAGTCTGCGGCAAACTCATGCTCGGCACAAAAATCGATTGGCAATATCAAAGTGCGAAGCCTTTGGATTTTAATATCCATTTTCACGAAGGTAAAAAAGTGAGCTTACCCGTCAAATATCAAGCACGTGATTCTGCGGCTGAGCAATTTGAAGTCACTCAAAGCCAGGATTATTGCTGGATGTGGTCGAACAAAACTAAGGAAGTAGTGACGCTTGATTTGAGTCTCAGTCAGGCGCTAAAGAAATAGCCTGTCGGGACAGTTTCAAAGCTGTCCAACTCCGTATTTTAGGATGTACACAAAGCTAGAGATTAAACAATTTTTGTAAATAAGCGGTGTAAATAAGCAGCGTAAAAAGAGGGATAATATTCTGGTGTTGTTGAGTTAAGCCAAAAATGATCGTGTCGTTCTTGCGAGGATAGAAATGCAATCTAGACGGTACTTACTTGATTGGATTCGTATTTTTGCAGGAAGGATCAACGATACAATCAGCGCTTGATGAAGACAAAGAAGCAAAATGAAGTAAAACTAAACAACACCAAGAATACTGTTTCGATATTTTTACGCTGACTATTTTCTAAATGAGGGCTTATGACGCCGATTCGACCTCTGTTAATTGCGCTCCTTATCAGCGCAATTGCGCTGCCTACATCACCGCTCGCATCGGCACAGCCAGTAGCGCAGGCCTCCACAACTACCACGTCCACCGCGCAAGTAAAGAATTCTTATCCGCATGCGAAAGAATCAATTGGCAAAGTGCGCGAAATCTATGATGGCACATTGTCGCCTGCCATCGCAGTTAATACCTTTCGTAATATTGATCGTTTATTTCCGTCTCATCGCATCCTAAAATCGGCAAAGCCAAAAGCCTTACCGGTCGCGGCAAAGTCGATTAGTGAATTTTACTTTATCGATCGTGGGCGTCGGGTTTCGCTTGAACAGTATCTTGAATGGAATCAGGTTGCCGGATTATTGATACTTAAAGATGGCCAAATCCACCTAGAGAAATATCGTTATGGAAATTCAGCGCAGACGCGTTGGATGTCAATGTCAATTGCAAAGTCGATTACCTCGACTTTGATTGGCGCTGCAATCAAGCAGGGCAAGATTCAGCGACTTGATGATCTGGTGATCAAGTATATCCCTGAGCTAAAAGATAGCGCTTATCAACAGGCGACTATCAGAGACGTATTGATGATGAGTTCAGGCGTGCGTTGGAACGAGGCTTACTCAGATCCTCGATCAGATCGTCGTAAGTTATTGGAGGCACAGATCGCGCAACAAGCCGGTTCCAGTATGCGAGTGATGGCTGGTTTGCCGCAGGCATTTGTGCCGGGCAGTCGATTTAATTACAGCACAGGTGAAACCCAAGTTGCCGCGCAACTGTTACGCAATGCGATAGGCATGTCTTTATCTGCTTATTTGCAGGAACGGATATGGTCAAAGTACGGCATGGAAGCCGATGCGACTTGGTGGTTAGACGCGCCGAATGGGGTCGAGATTGGTGGTAGTGGCTTCAGTGCTACCTTGCGTGATTATGGACGCTTTGGTTTGTTTATGTTGGGTGGTGGCTTGGCGGCGAAAGAATTAATTTTGCCCACCGCATGGACTTATGAAGCTGGAACGCCAAAGCGTCTGCGCCAAGGTGATTTCATTCCCTATGGTTATTTGTGGTGGCCTGTGAACAGCGAACAAGGGTTTCAAGATGGCGCGTATATGGCGATAGGAATACACGGCCAGTATTTATATCTGAATCCACGCAATAACATCGTGATCGTCGTTTGGGGCGCGCAAGTCAAACCGACAGGTGGCGCTGTGGTCGACGATCAAGCGTTTTTTGCTGCGGTTAGTGCGCAGCTCGCGGAAAATAAAGCGACTAAATGAGCGAGTGTTTAGCTTGTAGATCTGTTTGGGTTTATGTGTATTTAGTGTATTTAGTGGAAGTAAGTATTGCGACTGCTCTGATCTAAATTCGCGCGCTTCTTTTCAATATCAGCCAATAAGCGTTTCGCATGCGCTTGTTGTGCAGGCGTTGCATCGCGAATGATCTCTTCTAATAACAAACATGCTCCTTCGGAGTCTGCCATTTCCAGATAGGCTTGCGCTAACTGCAAACGCACTTCATGCGCGTTCGCAGTTTGAGTCGGATCATTTTTGGTTGGTGTTATGCGCGATGCTGTGTTTTTGTCTTCGATGATCGTCGGGGTGATTTTTTCTGGGTTTATCGTCTTTGGTGCAGCAAGCTCTTCAAGTTTAGCTATGCTGGTTTCAGGTGCTGCTTCAAGTGTTTTTTTTGGGCGGCTGATAGAATCTGGCGCTAAGTTTGCTTGTGGCGCGAGTGTGGCAGATACATTCGTAGAAGGTGGTGTAACGAATAAAAATTCGGCGACACCTAGTTCTCGTAATTGATTGATCTGACGTGGGCGGTCTTCACGCTGCGCCAGTTCCAATAAGCTTTCTAGTTGCAGAAAGATGTTTAAATCAAATCCTTCACGTGGACTCATTCTTGAATTGTTTAATAAACGTTCGAGATAAATGACGACTTCATCTTTCGGCCACAATTCGATGATTTTATTGATCACGTGTGGATAGTCGCTCAATTGTTTCTGCATCGGCGTGGCAGGTGTTTGCCACGGCAATAAGCGGATGTTGAAAAACTTTTTTAGCTCTTTACTGACAGCTTCAAATGCAGATTGATCTTTGTTTTGACGTGAGCTATCTAATTTTTGTAGCCAAGGCTTGGGAGAATTTGGTTTGATCGCAGCAGCTAAGGCTTCTTCATAGCTTGGATCACCAGGCTTATACACATTGAGCCAAGCATCAAAAAAACCACGAATATCAGAAAATTCATCGCCGGTGTTGGGATTTAAGGTCTTTTTAAAACGACTATTGCCGCCTTGCGTCGTGTTCTCTGCATCTGTTCCAGTGGTATGAAATGACGACATACTACCGACCGTGCTGAGTTGTGAGGTATCAATGAAAGAGAGCGAGAATAGGGAGTCTTGAAAGCTTCGGATTGAGGTAGTTAGGGCATCGATACCATCCTGAAATTTATGCTGCACATGCAAGCGCCAGAACGAGAATAAAGAGACCAACATCATCACGACCAAGAAACCAATCAAGCATTGCGTCCAAAAGACTTTTTGCGATTGCGCCTCAAGATATTCTATTTTTTCTTTGTTGATACGCGAATTTTCCGCCAACAATTTGGTCAGTTCTTGCTGCAATTGAATTTGCTGTGCTTTATCTGTATCACTTAATTCTGCCGCTTGAGTTGCCGTTGTGGGTTTAGCTTCTTGTGCGGATGCCGCGCTGATCAGGTGCGAGCACAAGCATAAAGAAAACAATAAGCTCAGAAACAGCTTGGCGAAGCAAAATCCTCGTTTGTGTGAAGATAATTGAGTCGTCTCCATAATTCACCCATTCTTAAAATAATTGACATGAATTTTAAGTTAGATTGTTTGATAAATTTGATCAGCAATAAATATTCCGCGTTTATTTGCCGATGTTTGTATAAATCCCACACTATCGCTTTGACTTCTGTTGAAGCAGGGAAATAAGCGTGCTTGACGGCAATAAATCCTGCTATTGTTCGTCGGCATAAGTTGTATGCAGCATTGATTTGTTACCGTTCACTGGCGTCAAGATGGGAGCTTAGATGCTTGCTATTGGATTCAAAAATAGAAGCTTCAATAAAGGATGAAGGCATGAAAAAAACGATATGGAAAATGAGCTTGATGGGCAGTGTATTTGCGTTCGTTCCGCTCTGCGCTCAAGCCGCAGATACGATGATTCTATTAAAGCCTGATCGTGTATTTGATGGACAGAAAATGCAGCAAGATTGGGTCGTGCTGGTGAAAAACAATAAGATCGTTGAAGCCGGTCCTATGCGTTTTAAGCTGCCCGCAGATACCCGTGTGATTGAGTTGAAGGGACAAAGCCTGTTGCCCGGCTTAATCGAAGGGCATTCGCATTTACTGCTGCACCCTTATAACGAAGTTAGTTGGGATGACCAAGTATTAAAAGAAAGTCGCGCAGAACGCGTGGTACGTGCGGTGAATCATGCAAAAGCCACATTGGCTGCTGGTTTTACGACTGTGCGTGATCTTGGAACTGAAGGCGCGGAATACGACGACGTTGGTTTAAAAAAGGCGATAGAAAAAGGAGTAATCCTTGGCCCGCGCATGATCATCGCCACCAAGGCGCTCGTTGCCAAGGGGGCTTATGGACCTAAGAGTCAAAATCCTGATATCGATTTGCCGCAAGGTGCTGCTGAGGTATCGGGTATTGAACAGATTTCGCTTGAAGTGCGCAGCCAAATTGGCAAGGGCGCTGATGTGATCAAAGTATATGCCGATTATCGTGCAGGACGAGATGGTGAAGCCGTGCCGATCTTTTCTGTGGCAGAGATGGCAGTCATGGCGAGTATTGCCAATAGCGGTAAGCGGCAATTGGTTGCGCATGCATCTACCCCAGACGGCATGTTACGCGCAATTGAAGCAGGCGCTTCGACCATAGAACATGGCGACAGCGGTACAGCCGAAGTTTTTAAACGCATGAAAGAAAAGAATGTCACCTTGTGCCCAACCTTGGCAGCGGGTGACGCGATTGAGCAATATCGTGGTTGGAAAAAAGGCGTCGATCCCGAGCCTGCTCGTCTATTAGCTAAGCGCCAATGTTTTAAGTTGGCATTGCAATCGGGTGTGGATATTTGTATGGGCGGCGATGTCGGTGTTTATGCGCACGGCGATAACGCGCGTGAAATGGAATTGATGGTTGACTATGGCATGAGTGCGATCGAGGTGTTGCGCTCGGCAACTTCCTTGAATGCGAAGGCATTTGGCTATGCCGACAAAATTGGTAGCATTCGCAGCGGTATGTTGGCAGATTTAATCGCTGTTGAGGGCGATCCAAGTCAAAATATTCGACGTGTGCGACAAGTTAAGTTGGTGATGAAAGACGGAAAGATCATCACTAATTAGGCGGCCGCAGTTTTGCATTCATCTGCACGATGTAATATGGCTGCATCAGGTTGAAGTACGTAGGTCTGATGCAGCTTGATGACTCTTTAGCGCATCGCAAATTTATTGCGCAATAAGATCGACTTAGGATGGTCTGGCACTAAGTCGATCAATTGACTAATTTCGTACTTTGCGCCTGCCATATTCCCTGTATGTAAGTAAGCTTCTGCTAAATTTCTATGAATTTCAGCGTAGCCATGCGCCATTTTTTTCGCCTTCTCTAAGTACTTTACTGCACTGAGATATTCCTTATTCTTTATCGCCTGAATCCCCAAGCCTATCCAATAGTGAGGATTTTCGGCATTGCTAGCCTCAATTTTTTTTGCAAGCATCAAAACCTCGGCATCACGATTTTGCATCTGCATAATTTTTTGCATATTGCGCATAGCGATAACATCATTTTCGTTAATTCGTAAAGCGTGTGCCAAGGTTTGTTCAGCCTCTTCATGCCAACCTGTTTGCAGATACAGCTCTGCTAGATTGCTATAAGCCAGTGAATTATTCGGTGCGGCCAGGATCGCTGCTTTGAAATATGCGTAGGCTGCGCTTTTCTGATTTTTTACAAGGTGCTCGGCACCAAGATTGTTATAGAAGCGCGATAAAATTTCATCTTCATTTAAGGCTCGACCTTTATGTAACACCATGGTCTGTGGCTCAAAATCGATAATCAAATAGCCTCGGTTCTCACCTTCGCGTTCAAACCAAAAATCTTTTTGCATTACCATTGCATTGACGTGCGAACTTAAAAAATCTAAGTTGCCACGGCGATCGAATTGAACCGGTATCTCCACTTCTTGCATCACGATTGGCAAATTCAAAGCGCGGCCGATCGAATAAGCCAAGATCGTTAAGGAAATGCAATTACCACGCTTGCTTTCCCAGGTCTTTTTAGCAGTCGTCGTTTCATTATTGTTATAAGAGAACTCTGCTGAATCTTTGGTGTAAACCAAGTCGAGTAAAAAACGGGTTTTCGAAATGTTGCCCAGTTTTTGAACCTCAGCTTGAATTATTCGCTGCTTCAATTGATCAGATAGTTCAAAAACTTCTGCTCTTGAGATGATGGGAATCGCGGGTACTTCATCAAAATATTCGTCATGCCAAATGACTTTGTTGGGCGCTGCAGCAACTGCTTCTATCGCACTTGGAGTCACTTGCGTCTGCTCAGGTGTTGCGCAGGCAGTTAATCCAAGTACACATAGCGAAAGAAAGATACTGCGCATATGGCCTCCATGAACATTTGGAATTTTTATAGAACGTCTCGCAATACTTTACTCTGGTTTAATTGACTTTTGCAGATAATTTCTGCGAAATCATAAGAGTTTTTGCACGAATTTATGTATATTGTGCTTGCACAAAATTCCTATTCAAAAGAGATGGAATTTATTTTTTCACGCCTTTGTTTATTCATGAGAGAAATTAATATGGCAAACCAAGAAGTCAAAAGTGATTTAGAAATCGCGCAAAGCGCACAACTCAAGCACGTCAACGAGATTGCCAAAGTATTGGGTGTGGATACCGATGATCTCGAACACTATGGCAAGTACAAAGCCAAATTGCCACTGCACTTGATTGACCCAGAAAAAATCAAAAAGAACAAATTGATCTTGGTCACCGCCATCACACCAACGCCACCGGGCGAAGGTAAAACCACCACATCAATTGGCCTCACCGAAGGCCTCAATCGTATCGGTAAAAAAACCACGGTCGTGTTGCGCGAACCATCATTAGGCCCAGTGTTCGGCATTAAAGGCGGCGCAGCGGGTGGCGGTTATTCGCAAGTGGTGCCGATGGAAGATATCAACTTGCATTTTACGGGTGATTTTTCAGCCATCGAAAAGGCGAATAATTTATTAGCCGCTTTGATCGACAATAATATTTACTTTCAAAAAGAAAGCCTAGGCATCGATCCACGCACCGTCAAATGGAAACGCGTGATGGATATGAATGATCGCTCATTGCGCAGCATCATTACCGGCTTGGGTGGGCGTCCTGGCGGCAACCCACGTGAAGCGGGTTTTAATATTACGGCAGCGTCCGAGATCATGGCGATCTTGTGCCTTGCAGAATCCTTCCAAGATCTCAAAACCAAACTGGGCAATATTTATGTCGGCGATACTTACGACAATAAACCGATTTACTGCCGTGATCTGAAAGCACAAGGCGCGATGGCGGCATTGTTGAAAGATGCGATCAAACCGAATTTGGTACAAACCTTAGAGGGCAATCCCGCGATTATTCATGGCGGTCCATTCGCGAATATTGCACAAGGTACCAACTCGGTATTAGCAACCAAACTTGGTTTGTCTTTATCCGATTATGTGGTGACAGAAGCTGGTTTCGGAGCAGATCTAGGTGCAGAAAAATTCCTAGACATTAAATGCGGTTATTCCGGTTTGAGCCCATCGGCAGTCGTCATTGTCGCTACAGTTAGAGCGTTGAAATATCACGGTGGTCAAGATCTCAAAACGCTAACAACACCGAATATAGATGCGCTCAAAGCAGGTTTTGCGAATCTCGAAAAGCATTTAGAAAACATCGCCCAATTCGGTTTGCCAGCGGTAGTGTCTATCAATCGCTTCAGCAGCGACAGCGACGAAGAACTCGCTTTCTTAAAACAAGCGTGTGAAACACGTGGAGCCAAAGTGGCGCTATCAGAAGGCTGGGCAAAAGGCGGTGAAGGAACAACCGACTTAGCCCGTGCGGTAGTGGAAACCGCAGAAAACTTCAACGGACGCTATACGCCAATTTACGATTGGAATAGCGATATCAAAACCAAGGTCGAAACTGTCGCCAAAAAAATCTACGGCGCCGGTTCTGTAGTTTTTCAAGCCAAAGCTTTGGCTGACATCAAACACATCGAAGGTTTGGGTTTGGGGCATCTACCAATTTGCATCGCGAAAACGCAAAAGTCTTTCTCGGATAATGAAGCCTTAATCGGAAGACCAAGCGGCTTTGAACTCACAGTACGCGAATTCGAAATCGCTGCTGGTGCTGGCTTCTTAGTACCAATCACAGGCGCGATTATGCGTTTGCCGGGATTGCCTGCGGTACCTGCTGCTTTGCATATTGATATTGATGATAATGGTGTGATTAGCGGGTTGTCTTAATCTTGTAACACTCTGTATTGAGTTAAATTTTTTGAAGGTTCGATAGAGTTTGACAAAGACATCTGATAACTTTGAAGAGACCATCGCACGATTCCATAAGCTTTTAGAACGTGAAGATAGTGTCATCACATGGAACGATAAAATTCCAGATCCTGATAATGTTAGTCGGCTACGTCAAATTGATATTTCGATTCGACGAGATGATTCTCTCACGATAATTGAATGCCGAATTCATAAAAAGATTCAGGACGTAAAGTGGGTCGAAGAACTGATTGGTCGTCGAGTCAGTTTAGGCGCTGATACGATTATTGGTGTGTCTAATTCCGGTTTTACCGCAGGTGCGATCGCGAAAGCAAAAGCTTTCGGCGTCATTCTGCGAGACTTAAACTTACTCTCTGATTTCGAGATAAGTGCTTGGGGATTGGGCTCACGAGTGTACATAACGTATTTGGAGTTTCAAGACATTTCTTTGCAGTTTGAGATGCCCGCTTCTAACGATTTAGAAAAAAAGCTTTCAAGCGCAGAAAGGTATGTCCGCAAAAGTGCGTCGAATTTACTCGAGCTCTTCCAGCAGTTTGTTAATTCTTTAGGCGATAAACTCAAGATAGATTTTACTTGTCCCTGCAAGGCTAGATTTTGACAAATTCCCCTTTGTTGATTGATAAGTATCAAGTTAATGCTGTAAATTTTTCAGCAAATGTAACTTTGAAAAGTGTTGATTATCATATGGCGTCAGTGTTGGCATATGGAGAGCCCGGAATTAATTTTGAAGAAAGAAGTGTTTTTTACGAGAAGGTTCAAGGAATAGGTATAGAAATAACTAAGGCGAAGAATAGAGCATCTGTTACTGTTGATGTTTCCCAATTGCCCATACTGCGAAATGGGATTCTGAGAGATTTAAGGATCGATTTTGGTCAAATAATGGAAGCAAATTTGGAAGTAGTAGGGATTCCTGAGTTTGAGATCCCTATCGACGAATTGCGCGTTGGAGTTTTAGATATTGAATAAGCATTTATTTATTCGACAACATTAAACTTACTTCGGCGTTCTTAGAAAAGCGCAGTCGTATGCATGCCGGATATTTCCGTTAATCTTCATTTTTTGTCATCGCGATTATGTTGCGAAAAAGACTCATAACCCAACAATTACATTTTCAGGTAATGAGCTCCACAGATTACAAGTTCCGACTCATCATATTCCGCCCAATTTTGAGTTAATTCAAAATCCAGCACCAGAAATCCCCCGCCTAGTTCCAAAGAACTATCCCACCCTAGTGCCAATGCTTATCCTCAGACACCGCTCTGAAGAATGGGCGTAGTCGGCTCAACTCTCTAAACTTTGATCATGTCAAAGTAGAGTGAATATTAGGTTCGCTCTATCTCAAACAACAAGGAGCTTGAGATGAGTCATTTTCTGGATAGATTGAAGTTCATGTCTAAGGTGAAATCCACCTATTCTGACGGACATGGTGCGGTGGTAGATGAGGATAGACAGTGGGAGAATGCGTATCGCAGCCGCTGGCAGCATGACAAGATTGTGCGTTCTACGCACGGCGTGAACTGTACGGGTTCTTGCTCTTGGAAAGTGTATGTCAAGAACGGTTTGATCACATGGGAAACTCAACAAACCGATTATCCACGTACTCGTCCTGATTTGCCTAACCATGAACCACGCGGTTGCCCACGTGGTGCTTCATATAGCTGGTATGTGTATTCTGCACAGCGCGTGAAATATCCTATGATTCGCGGTCGCTTGATGGAGATGTGGCAAGAAGCGCGCAAGACCATGGGCCCAATTCAGGCGTGGGAGTCGATCAGTCAAAATCCAGAAAAAGCTAAACGCTATAAATCTGTGCGCGGCCTTGGTGGATTTGTGCGTGCTGATTGGGATACAGCGCAAGAAATTATCGCAGCGGCGAATGCTTTCACCGTGAAGAAATTCGGTCCTGACCGCGTGATTGGTTTCTCACCAATTCCAGCGATGTCGATGGTGTCGTATGCAGCGGGCGCACGTTACTTGTCTTTGATCGGTGGCGCTTGTTTGTCTTTCTACGATTGGTATTGCGATTTGCCACCAGCGAGCCCACAAATTTGGGGTGAGCAAACCGACGTGCCAGAATCTGCCGATTGGTATAACTCTACTTACTTGATGGTGTGGGGCTCCAACGTACCGCAAACGCGCACACCCGATGCGCACTTCTATACTGAAGTTCGCTACAAAGGAACGAAAACAGTTGCGGTGTCTTCTGACTTCGGCGAGATGGTGAAATTTGGTGACATTTGGATGGCACCAAAACAAGGTACTGATGCAGCCTTAGCGATGGCGATGGGCCATGTGATCTTGAAAGAATTCCACCTCGGTGGCAAGTCTGATTATTTCCGCAGCTATGTTAAACAATATACCGACATGCCTATGTTGGTACGCTTGGTTGAGCGTAACGGTTGTTTCGTGCCAGATCAAATGCTGCGTGCTTCGCAATTGCCAGGTGGCTTGAATGAAGCGAATAATGGCGATTGGAAGACGCTCGCGATCGATGCGAATACCAATAACATCGTCGCACCGAATGGTTCGATTGGTTATCGTTGGGGTGAAGGGAAAGTTAACGACGGCGAGAAAGTCGGTCGTTGGAACTTGGAACCTAAAGATGGTGGTTCAGGTCGTGAGATCGATCCGCAATTGAGTCTGGTTGCTAAGCATGATGAAGTTGTTAGTGTTGGCTTTAACTACTTCGGTGGTGCTGATGCAAACGACATGGTGTTGCGCAATGTACCTGCACGTAAAGTGCAATTGGCAGATGGCACTGAAATTTTAGTCGCGACTGTGTATGACTTGTCGATGGCTAACTACGGTGTCGATCAAGGTCTCGGCGGCGCGGTCGCGCATTCCTATGATGACGACATTCCATACACACCAGCATGGCAAGAAAAACATACTAGCGTTAAACGTGAATTAGTGATTCAGGTAGCGCGTGAATTCGCGCAAAATGCCCACGACACGCATGGTAAGAGTATGGTCATCGTCGGTGCCGCTTTGAATCACTGGTACCACAACGATATGATTTATCGCGGCATAATCAATATGCTGATGATGTGCGGTTGCGTTGGTCAATCCGGTGGTGGTTGGGCGCACTATGTGGGCCAAGAAAAACTTCGTCCACAATTCGGTTGGGCTCCATTAGCGTTTGCGTCTGATTGGACACGTCCACCGCGCCAAATGAACGGCACTAGTTTCTTCTATGCGCATACTAGCCAATGGCGTCATGAGAAATTGCACATCGATGAAATCCTCGCGCCGACTGCGGATAAATCCAAAGTCAGCCACATGAGCATGATCGATATGAATGCCAAGTCTGAGCGTCTCGGTTGGTTGCCATCTGCACCGCAGTTGGAAACTAATCCATTAGACGTTTGTGATGCAGCGGCAGCAGCGGGCATGGAGCCAGCAGAATACTTGAAACAAAGTTTGAAATCTGGCGCAGTGAATATGAGTTGCGATGACCCAGATAATCCTAAGAACTTCCCACGCAATATGTTCGTATGGCGTTCGAATATTCTCGGTAGTTCAGGCAAAGGCCATGAGTACTTCTTGAAGTATTTGCTCGGTACACAAAACGCCTTGTTTGATGATCCAGATGAAGCGGTTAAACCTTCAGAAGTGAAATTCCGTGAAGAAGCAGCGGAAGGTAAGTTGGACTTGTTGACGGTCTTGGATTTCCGTATGAGCACGACTTGCTTGTATGGCGACATCGTGTTGCCAACCGCGACATGGTATGAAAAAGACGATTTGAATACCTCTGACATGCACCCATTCATTCACCCATTGAGTGAAGCTGTGCAACCTCTGTGGGAAAGCAAAACTGACTGGGAAATTTACAAACGTATCGCTAAGAAATTCACTGAAATCGGTGGTGATTACCTTGGTACCCGCAAAGATATCGTCTTGCAACCATTGATGCACGATACACCGGGTGAATTGGGTCAAGCCTTTGAGCCAAAAGACTGGAAAAAAGGCGAGTGTGATTTGATTCCTGGTAAGACTGCACCAAACTTTGTGGTCGTAGAACGCAACTACAAAGAGATCTACAAAAAGTTCACCTCAATTGGGCCTTTGTTAGACAAACTCGGCAATGGCGGTAAAGGTATTAATTGGAATACCGAACACGAAGTCCATGAAATCGGCGGTATCACTAAAGTGGTGACAGAAGAGGGCGTATCAAAAGGCCGCCCACGTCTGGAAACAGCGATTGATGCTTGCGAAATGATTTTGACCTTTGCACCAGAAACCAATGGTCATGTTTCCGTCAAAGCGTGGGAAGCCTTATCGAAAATTACTGGCCGCGATCATACGCATTTAGCGGTGGGTCGTGAACATGACAAGATCCGTTTCCGCGATGTGCAAGCGCAACCACGTAAGATTATTTCTGCACCGACTTGGTCTGGTTTGGAATCGGAAGAAGTCAGCTACAACGCTGGTTACACCAACGTACATGAATTGATCCCATGGCGCACGCTCACTGGTCGTCAGCAGTTCTACCAAGATCACCGTTGGATGCTCGATTTTGGTGAAGGTTTGTGCGTGTACAAACCAGCGATTGACACCAAGACTGTGGCGCCGATGTTGAATAAATCACCGAATGGTGAAAAAGAGATCGTGTTGAACTGGATTACACCGCATCAAAAATGGGGTATCCACTCTACTTACTCTGATAACTTGCGTATGTTGACCTTGAGTCGCGGTGGCCCACACGTTTGGGTTTCTGAGATCGAAGCGAAAGAAGCCGGTTTGGTGGATAACGATTGGGTCGAAGTGTTTAACAGTAACGGTACTTTGACAGCGCGTGTGGTGGTCAGTCAGCGTGTGCCAAAAGGTATGTGCTTGATGTATCACGCTCAAGAAAAAATCGTCAATACACCAGGTGCAGAATTGTCCGGTATGCGTGGCGGTATCCATAACTCGGTGACCCGTGCGGTGTTGAAACCAACGCACATGATCGGTGGCTATGCGCAGCAAGCGTACGGCTTTAACTACTACGGCACCGTAGGTAGTAACCGTGACGAGTTTGTGGTCTTGCGTAAGATGAAAAAAGTGGATTGGTTAGAAGGCAAGTTAGAAGAATCTGAAGGAGCAGCGTCATGAAAATTCGCGCACAAGTAGGCATGGTGTTGAACCTTGATAAATGTATCGGTTGCCACACCTGTTCCGTGACCTGTAAGAACGTGTGGACCAGCCGTGACGGCGTTGAGTACGCGTGGTTCAATAACGTCGAAACGAAGCCAGGTATTGGTTATCCTAAAGAATGGGAAAATCAAGCGAAATGGAAAGGTGGTTGGCATAGAAATGAGGCTGGCAAATTAGAGCCAAAACAAGGTGGCAAATTGCGCATCTTGGCGAATATTTTTGCCAATCCTAACTTGCCACAGATCGACGATTACTACGAACCGTTCACGTATGACTATGAGCGCTTGCAAAACGCGCCATTGTCACAAACACCGCCAACAGCACGTCCTATCTCTGTCATCACTGGTAAGAAAATGGACAAGATCGTTTGGGGCCCGAACTGGGAAGATGACTTAGGCGGCGAATTTAGTTCACGTAGTCGTGATCAGTTGTTCGAAGGCGTACAAAAAGAAATGTACAGCACCTTTGAATCGACTTTCATGATGTATTTGCCACGTTTGTGCGAACACTGTCTGAATCCGGCTTGTGTCGCATCTTGCCCATCTGGCTCGATCTACAAACGCGAAGATGACGGTATCGTGTTGGTCGATCAGGACAAGTGCCGCGGCTGGCGTATGTGTATCTCTGGTTGCCCTTACAAAAAGATTTACTACAACTGGAGTTCAGGCAAAGCTGAGAAGTGCACTTTCTGCTATCCACGTATCGAAGCAGGTCAGCCAACAGTTTGTTCAGAAACTTGCGTAGGCCGTATTCGTTACTTGGGCGTGTTGTTGTATGACGCCGATAAGATTGAAGCGGCGGCATCAACACCGAATGAGCAAGACTTGTATCAAGCGCAGTTAGATTGCTTCTTAGATCCGCATGATCCAGAAGTTATCGCTGAAGCGCGCAAACATGGTATTCCAGAAAGCTGGATTGAATCTGCGCAAAAATCGCCTGTGTACAAAATGGCGATGGAGTGGAAGATTGCTTTCCCATTGCATCCTGAATATCGTACTTTGCCTATGGTTTGGTATGTACCACCTCTGTCACCAATTCAAAAAGCCGCAGAAGCAGGCCACATGGGCATGAACGGTATTATTCCTGACGTGAAATCCTTGCGTATTCCTGTGCGCTATTTAGCGAACTTGCTAACAGCGGGCAAAGAAGAGCCAGTCTTAGAAGCGCTGGAAAAAATGTTGGCGATGCGTGCTTATAAGCGTTCAGAAGTCGTGCATGGTGAACTCGATCATGATGTCTTGAAACAAGTCGGTTTGACAGCAGCACAAGTCGAAGACATGTATCAAACCATGGCGATTGCCAACTACGAAGACCGTTTCGTGATTCCTTCTTCACACAAAGAAATGGTGGAAGATAGTTTCAACGAAAAAGGTAGTTGCGGATTTACTTTTGGTAATGGTTGCTCAGGCGGTACGTCTGATGGCGCCTTGTTTGGTAAGAAGCCGCAGGGTAGTGTGATTTTTGTGGATATGCCGAAGTCGAGAAAAAAACTTTCAACGACGGAGTAGCTTTTAGCTCCCTTCTCCCGCAAGCGGCGGGTTTAGAAGAACAGGGGTTGGGGATGAGGGTGGTTAAGCGAGCGTGATGTGTTTTATTTGAACATTTGGGCTTTTCATTAAACATTTCGGATTTCTCAACGCCCCTCACCCTAACCCTCTCCCGCTTGCGGGAGAGGGAACGTTAAAAGTCAAGATAACGCCAACAAAATCACAAAGAATAAAGGAAATCGTATGCAAATTTATCGCATTTTATCCGCACTACTGAGTTACCCGCAGCCCGATCTGATCGCTGCTTTGCCAGAGATTCGCGCTGAATTAGCATCAGATCAAGAGGCTGCTGATGCTCTCCAGCCTTTGCTAAATTATTTGCAACAGAGTGATTTGATCAGTGTGCAAGAAAATTACGTGGGAACCTTCGATCGTACCCCTTCAGTGGCTCTGCACTTGTTCGAGCATATTCACGGTGAGAGTCGTGATCGTGGTCAAGCGATGGTCGATTTAATCTCTGAATATCGTCATTATGGTTTTGAGCCAGAAGCGAGCGAGTTGCCGGATTACGTGCCACTGTTCTTGGAATTTTTAAGCTTGGTCGATGCAGAAACCGCTGAGAAATTACTTGGTGACGCGATCCATGTATTGGCTGCTATCGGTATTCGTTTGCAACGCAAAGACAGTCCGTACGCCAACGCGTTCTTATTGTTGACAGCATTTACCGATGTGGTTCCGCAAGAACAAGGTGAGCCACCAGTGCGCGATATGGACGACGCAATGGAAACATTTGGTCCAGGTGTCGATGGTGTTGAGCCTTTGTTGAAACCGGGATTGTCGTGCTCATCTAGTGGCGCATCAGGTGGCGCGCAGGCAGTGAATTTTTATCCACGTCAACCCAAGGTTGCAGGTTCTGAATTGCCAAGCTAGCACTGATTAGTTTGTATGTGTTACTCCTTCCCCTTCAAGGGGAAGGTCGGGATGGGGATGGGTTTTAGTGGGATATACCCACATTAATACATCAACCGAAACCCATCCCCACCCTAACCCTCCCCTTGGAAGGGGAGGGGATTAAGTAAGTTAATTTCATTCACGCGTGAATTTTAGAATGCAGAATCAATAAAGAGGAAACATCATGGACTACTTACATCAATTTTTATACGGGATTTATCCCTACATCGCTTTAGCGATTTTCTTGTTCGGTAGCTTGGCACGTTTCGAGCGTGAGCAATATACGTGGAAGAGTGATTCTTCTCAACTGCTGCATGCCGGTAATCTGCGTGTGGGTAATATCTTGTTCCACATCGGCGTACTTGGCCTGTTCTTCGGTCACATGGTCGGTTTGCTGACACCTGTAATTGTCTGGGATACCTTGGGTGTGTCACATGGCTTCAAACAAATGATCGCGATTGTGATGGGTGGCGTGTTTGGGACTTTGTGTATGGTTGGCTTGTTGATTTTGATGCACCGCCGTTTTACCGATGCACGTATCTCTGCCGTGACCAAAACCGGTGACAAAGTCTTGTTACTGTGGATTTTCATCACCTTGGGCTTGGGCTTGTCTACCATCTTCGAATCTTTGCATCATCGCGATGGACACATGATGGTCTTGTTGATGACTTGGGCGCAGCACATCGTTACCTTCAAAGGTGATGCGGCTAGTTATATCGTCACTGCACCGTTCTTGTTTAAGGCGCACTTGTTTATGGGCTTGACTTTGTTTGTGATTTTCCCGTTCACTCGTTTAGTGCATGTATGGAGTGGTTTTGCTTCTGTCGGTTATTTGAGCCGTGCATGGCAACTCGTTCGCCCACGATAAATCTTAGAACCGCAGAGGCGCAGAGTACGCGGAGAAATTCATGAAATTTTTTAGCCCTCTGCGGCGAATAAAACTAAATTGGAGGCAATCATGCCCGTCATAGTTAATGGTTACGAACTCAGCGATGCTGAGATGGAAAAAGAGCTGCCTGAGCATCAAGGTACGGCAGATCCGATGAAGAGTGCGATGACGGCTTTGGTGTTGCGTCGTGTCTTGTTGGATAAGGCAAATGAACTCGGTTTGTCAGGTGAAGATGAAGACAAAATCGAAGCTTTGTTAGTACGTGAAGTCGTCGTACCTAAGCCAAGTTCAGAAGAATGTCTGCGTCACTATCAAGCGCATCCACAGCGTTTTACTGTGGGTGAATTGGTTGAAGCAAATCACATTTTATTCCAAGTGACACCTGCGCTCGATCTCGATAATTTGCGACGTCATGCCGAAGTAGTCTTGCAAGATTTGTTGGACAATCCAGCCAATTTTGCCGCGATGGCAAAAGCGAATTCAAACTGTCCATCAAGCGAAGTCGGTGGCAATCTCGGCCAATTAACGCGTGGTGACACCGTTCCTGAATTTGAAAAAGTGATTTTCTCTGCAGAAGAACATAAGATCGTGCCACGTTTGGTAGAAACGCGATTTGGTCTGCACATCGTGCAACTGGGTCGTAAATTGGCAGGTAAATTACTGCCATTTGAGCAAGTTGAAAGCAAGATCGCCGATGCGATGCAAAGAGCGAGCCACGATCATGCGATGCGTCAGTATTTACAATTAATGGTTGGACAAGCCAAGATCAGTGGTATCGAATTGGCAGGGGCGAACACGCCTTTGGTGCAGTAGTTTTTTCGCCGCAGAGGCGCAGAGTACGCAGAGGTATTTTTATCGAGATCGAGCCTTCTTTAAATCATGCTTAAGTTTGTTAAGTTTTATAAGATTTAAGTGTTGACGAGGTAAATAGAAATTCTCGGCGTCCTCTGCGCCTCTGCGGCAAAGATTTTCAATTTAGGTAGGAGCAAATCATGTCGCAAGCAATGATGAGTTTGGTGAAGCAACACCAAGAATGTGATGATCAATTAAATCGGGTTGAAGCCGCTTTGCATAAAGCAGATCTGTCTTCAGCTGGTAGAAATTTTCGCTTGTTTGATGAACAGTTAGAACACCATTTCCGTCTGGAAGAAGAACGTTTATTCCCTGCGTTTGAAAAAGCCACAGGCATGACCAACGGCCCTACCGTGGTGATGCGTGGCGAACATGCAGAGATCCGTCAATTGCGCGATCAAGCTATGGATGAAGTTGAACAAGGACAAATTGAATCGGCCTTGGCAACCATCGATACACTGAATGTTTTGATTCAACAGCATAATGTGAAAGAAGAAAATATTCTCTACCCTATGTGCGGTGGTAGTGTGCCGAATTTGATGTCGGTACTTGGTATGGGCGGTTGTGGTGGCGCGTGTTCTTGCGCAGCTTAATTACCATCTCGATTTAGCAAGCTTCTTTGCTCAGCGCAAGCTAGCAAAGCTTGCTTAGGCGGAGCAATTTGAAAAACGGATGCCTTAAACTCAGGCTGAAGTTCACATAAATAGTGCGTTATATTGTGCGTTAAATAGTACGTTGCGCTAAACTGCTCGACAGCAAGCAGATGTTCCAATCGCAGAGGCGAAGCGATGTCAGCTCCAAAAATTCTCAACTATGAACTAGCACCTTCGCCAGCAACGATTTTTGGATGTCTGTTGCCCGCGCCATGGTTAGGTGTGGCGGCAGGCTTGTTACTCGCCTTTGGTCCCGAAGCAGGATTACCTAACCGTTTTTCACCTTTAGTGTTAGCCGTCACCCATGTCTTGGTGTTGGGAATGCTCGCACCGATTATGGTTGGTGCTTTATTTCAATTGTTTCCAGTGGTGGCAGGGCAGGTGGTACGACCCGCAAAATGGATTGCACCGTTTGTTGCGCTTGGCTCGACTGCGATTGCTGCTGGTTTAAGTCTAGGATTTTTAGCAGGTGATCGCCAAGGTTTTGCAGTGGCCGCTTGGCTCGCCGTATTTTTATATGGTGCCATCGTGCTGGCATTAGCGCCAGCGGCTTGGCGGATTGTGTTGCCATCGCATCCCGATGCTAGCCTCAAGACTTTACGTGGAATTGTCCTACCCTTGAGCATGGTGATTGGACTCGGGGTGGTGTTGGCGGGTGCATTTGCGGCATGGTGGCAAGTCGATATCGCTTATTTTTTACGCTTGCATGTTGCTTGGGGGTTGGTTGGCTGGATTGCCTGTCTGGTACTTGGTGTTGCGTCAACTGTGGTACCCATGTTTTGGCAAACTAATCGTCCTAGTTTGACTTGGCATCGACGCTTACCTTGGGATATTTGGTTGGGTTTGCTGTTGTTGTTTGTGCCGCTCTCTGAGCGCTTGTTGGATGGTTTTTTATCGGCACTGGCTTTGTTTGTGATGGCTTTGGCGTTGGTGTCGATGCGCGCTTTACTTGGTGCAAAGCGTCGTTTTGATCCAGCATGGGTATTGTGGCTGGTTTGCGCCATGAGTTGGGCTAGTGCAGCGGGTCTGCTTTTGATACTCCTTCATCTGACATCTTATTTATCAAGTGAATGGCTGAGTTTTTTACCTTGGTGGATAGGCGTATTGTGCTTGGTTGGTGGTGCAGTGATGCCAGTCAATGCGATGCTAGGGAAAATTATTCCGTTTTTGATTTTCTTACATTTGCGTCGTCAAACTCCTATGGGACAACGGGTTCCAAGTATGCAAGTGGTTTTGCCACCGACGCGTTTACGTTGGCAGGCGTATAGCGCTGTGTTGGCTTTGCTTTGCCTCTTGTGCTTGCCGATTTCACCGCTACCATGGAAATATGTAGCTGGCATTACCTTCGCGTTCTCCCAAGCGATGTTGGCAGTGATGTTATTGATGAGTTTAGCGCGTTACCGTCGTGAGTTGCGACGTGTTTTATTTCCACCAAAAGTGCCGACATCAGCTGAAATCAGTTGAATAAAGTGTGTCGCCCTCGTTAGTACTATATTTCTGTATCACCCCTCAGGGCATAACTTTATAGGTGCTCCCCAAGCAATAAAATAAATTCTTGCAGAAGTTTTATCAAGAGACCCTAGACGACTCAGAAGTATTTTTCTTATGTACTTTTTGTCTGTTATAGTTGCTATCAAAGGGCATAGCGATTCAGCTTGGCGATTCGCTAACTGTGCTCTCATCATTCAGGTTCGTCATTCAGATCCGTGAGTCAGGTTCTCAATAAGGGGTTTACACTTGCAACTTCTTTTTGTCCCATCTTTGCGTCCGCTACTCGCAAATTGCTTGCTTGGCTTTGTATTATTGTTAGCCGAAATGACTTTTTGTAGTCTTGCTAATGCAGGCTCCTTGCATCGTTTGCGCTTTGATCATTTTAGTATCGATCAAGGCTTGCCGAGTACTGGCATCATGACCGTGTATCAAACCCGCAATGGATTTGTGTGGATGGGAACCGCGAATGGTTTGGTTCGTTACGACGGCCGACATATCCGTTTATTTTCACATGCACCTGCAAACGAGAACAGCATTAGTCACGATCGTATTTTCAGTTTATTTGAAGATGATCAACAGCGCTTGTGGATAGGAACGCGACGCGGTTTAAATGTTTTGGATTTGCGTAAAGAGTCGATACAGCGGATCGCGATGCCTACCGATATGGATTTGAAACAGCAAGTGGTGTATGGCATCACGCAAGCAGATCGCGGTGGTTTGTGGATAGCGACTGCGGCTGGATTAATGTTGTTTGATCCAACTAGTCAGCAATTTACTCGCTGGCGAGCTGAAGGTGCGGTATCTGGCGAGTTTGTTGGTGAAGTGCGCGCATTGATTAGCGATAATCAAACCAATAATACAAATAATACAGGTAATAAGGTAGGCGCGATTTGGATAGGACAGGGCCAAACCATTGCGCGTATCGATCATCAAGGAAAGTTGACGCATCGTGTCAACATCAGCGCAGCGCACGCAAAAGCTAAGGCGTTGGCACAATCATCTGCACAAGTACGTAGTCTAGCATTCGATCGTCATGGGCAACTTTGGGTTGGATTGACCGATGGCTTGCAGATATGGACTTTGCAGCAAAATCAGCTCAAATCGCTGACTTTACCGTCCAATTTAAAGCTGCCGAATGCAACTATCACTGCGATATTGCAAGATCATGAACATGCTATGTGGTTGGGTATGGGAGATGATCAAGGATTATTACGTTGGCGCGATGATCAACAGATGCTGGAAAAATTCCGTAATCGTCCATCCGTCAATAGTAGTTTAAGTGGCGATTCGATTACCTCGTTGATGCAAGACGCGAGCGGTGGCTTATGGGTTGGTACCAGTGACTATGGTGCAAATTTAGTGGATTTGAAGGGACGCAGTTTTACCAGTTATCTGAATATTCCGGGCGATGAACGCAGCCTATCTCATCGTTTAGTCACAGCTGTTTTACCAGACGGAAACGAGCATGCTTGGCTCGGTACTTTGGGCGGTGGTTTAAATCGTTTGCATCTCGCTAGTGGAGAAACACAGCGCTTCACGCAACAACAAATGGGGGTGGAATATATACGAGCCATGATGTTGGATAGCAAGAAGCAATTATGGGTAGGCGGCGAGCGCTTGCAGATTTTTAATCCAATAACACAATCTAGTCGTGATCTCGAATTAGATAAAAGTTTTCCTATCGGTGCGCGCTTTACCTCATTGGTACAAGACCAGCACGGTGACGTATGGGCCGGTACTAGTGTTGGTCTTTATCGAATCAAGCAGGACGGCAGTTTTCGAATCTATAAAGCGGAACTGAATCGCCCAGATTGGATAAACGATGATGCAATTGATAGTCTTTTGATTGATCAACAACATCGTTTGTGGGTAGGCAGTAAAGGCGGCTTGTTTATTTTCGATTCACAAGCGGAAAAATTTTTAGCGATCGGTAAGCCGTCTGCGTGGTTACCAACTCCACACAAATTAGGTGTGACCGCCTTACGACAAGACAAGTATGGTCGTATCTGGGCGGCGACGATTCTAGGTGGCTTATTAGAAGTGAAACCAGTGGCAGGGGCGGTTGGCGCTAACGCTTGGGAACTCGTCTCTTGGGCGGATATCCCGCAAATCCCTAAAGATGTGATCGAGGCCATGCAAGATGCTGAAAACGGCGAAATTTGGATGAGTAGTGAACGCGGTTTAATGCGCGTGCGTCCAGAAACGAGAGAGGGGCATAACTTTCCATCTTTTGGACGCTTTGATGGCGCTTTCAATTTTGCTGCTGCCACGAGAATGCCAGATGGCAGTATGCTGTTTGGTGGGGTCGGTTTGACTTATTTTCATCCACAAAATATTTGGGAAAATAGAGTGGCACCACGCGTGGTTTTGAGTGATATTTTGCTGTTTAATAAGTCGCTGACGATGGCCGACAATCAAACAGATAGTGCGGCAAACACCAAGCAAAATACGAGTAAAGTTGGTGATGCCGAAACCGCTGCAAAGAACGGCCTAGCAGATTTAAAAAGTTTAGGCATAGACGGCCCTTTAAGCGCGAGCAAACAAATCAAGCTAGATCACACGCAAACCATGGTCAGCTTTGAATTGGCCGCCTTACATTTCTATAATCGTACGCAAAATCGTTATGCGTGGAAGTTGGAAGGCTATGACCAAGATTGGATTTATGGACAAGGCGATCGTAGCGTCGCCACCTACACCAATCTGGATGCCCGTACTTACCGATTAATGGCAAAAGCCGCCAATCCTGATGGTGTATGGGGGGAAAGCACCGAAATTTTAACTGTCGTTGTGACCCCACCGTTTTGGCGAACTTGGTGGTGGTATGGCATGTGGATGGTGATCGGCTTGAGTGCGTTACGCTTTGCCTATCATGTACGTTTAAAAGCCATTCGTGAGAATCAACTGTATCTGGAGCAGCAGGTAAAGGCGCAAACGCAAGAGGTATTAGCGCAAAAAAAATTAGCCGAAGCACAAAGAGAAATCGCTGAACGTGCGCGTAATGATATCGGGCGATTAAGTGAAATCGGTTTGCAAATTACTTCCTCGCTTGATAAACGAGAGATTCTTAATACGCTGTATCAAAATATTCGCAGCATGGTGCGTGCTAGTACATTTGGCGTTGGTATTGTCGATTGGGATAGACGGGTAATTAGCTTTGAATACACGGTGCAAGGAGATCAGTTGATTTTGCCGTACGAGCGTAGTTTAGACGCAGAGGAGCAACCAGCCGCGCGTTGTGTATTGAGCGGACAGGAGTTGATCGTCAACGAAATTGCGCACGATAGTCGTGAGATTGATTCCATCATCGCGAAACGTAGCGGAGAAGCCTATGTGCGTTTGGAAGATGGTACTCCGACTGAAGACTCGCGTTCTGGCGTATACGTGCCGATTATTTTAGGTGGTCGCGTGATGGGTGTGGTGGGGGCATTAAGTAAAGAGGCGAATGCATTTAGCTTAAATGATTTAAACATCTTGCGTACCTTAGCTTCTTACACCGGCGTTGCGTATGACAATGCTGAAGCCTATCGTCGTTTAAAAATCACGCAATCGAAGTTGGTCGAGCAAGAAAAACTTGCCGCGCTAGGATCATTGGTGGCGGGTGTCGCACACGAACTAAATACACCAATCGGCAATAGCTTATTGATGGCGAGTACGATGCAGGAAATGACTGAGGAGTTCTTGCAAAAAGTAAAGGAAAATCAATTACGGCGTTCTGATTTAGAGAACTACACGCTGAGTGCCATTAGTTCCTCGGATTTAATGGTACGTAGTCTAACGAGTGCTGCCAATTTAGTGAGTAGCTTTAAGCAAATTGCGGTTGATCAGACTTCAGACCAACGTCGTAGTTTTGATTTAAACCATTTCTGTCAGGAAGTCGCCTTAACCTTGTTTAATCGCAGCAAGCGAGAAGGCCATGAGATTCGCGTAGAAATTGCAGCAGACTTGGTTCTCGATAGTTATCCAGGTTCTTTAGGACAGGTTCTAAATAATTTGATTATCAATGCTATGGTGCACGGATTTAATGAGCGCAAAAATGGGCTCATCTTGATTCGTGGTCGCGCTTTAGATGCGGCGCGGGTGGAATTGATTGTCGAAGATAACGGTGTCGGCATTGCGCAAGAAAATAGAGAACGAATTTTTGAGCCCTTCTTTACCACGCGACTTGGTACCGGCGGTAGTGGTTTAGGACTACATATTTGCTACAACATTATTCATTCTATTTTGGGCGGAAGTATTCAAGTTCAAAGTGAGCTTGAACAAGGTAGTCGCTTCATTATGGTGTTGCCACTTATTGCGCCTGATCGTGTTAATCAGATAGATCAAAATTGATCCTAACTATTTTTTGAATGGGCTTTAAATTCAGTTTGAATTGGTCGCGCTATTCAATCAACTTTTATCACAGCTAACATTAGCGGCTATGACTTAGTCTTTACTGTCTTTCTGTTTGGCTAAAGGTAATTCAACAACAAAGCTGCAGCCATTGCCAAACTCACTCTCGCAGCTGACGGTACCGCCCATCGCTTCAGTGAGTTTCTTGACGATAGACAGTCCCAAGCCAGTTGAATGTTCACCTGCAGTTGGCACGCTCGATAGCTTGCTAAAGCGTTCGAACAAACGTTGCTGGTCTTCTGCTGTTAATCCTTGTCCTTGATCTTGAATACAAATTTGCGCGAACTCTTCATGTCGCGATAATTGAATGGTGATCAGTTTGCCGATAGGTGAATACTTGATCGCGTTCGAAATCAAATTATCTAACACTTGAAAGCACGCATTTTGGTCGACTAACACCATCAGGCTAGGTGGATTGCTTGCATATTCTGTGTCGGAAAAATTTAGTTGATACTGTAATTCTTTTGCGCGCAAATTATGTTCGTATTGAATTAAGACTTGATGGCAAAGTTCGACAATATTGATCGTATTTTTTTCGAGTTTGGCATTGCCCGATTCCATCGCATTTACGTCGAGCAAATTGGTGATGATATGCATCATGCGATTGCCACTGCGACTAATTCTTTCTAGATAACTATAGCGCTGTTCGGGTGTGATGCTTGGTTCGAGTTTGCGCATTAAATCGCTGAGCCCAATGATGCCGGTTAGCGGATTTTTTAAATCATGGGCGGCAATTCCCAAGAATTCATTTTTTTGCTTATCGAGTTTTTCCAAGCGTTCAATTAATTCTGCCATCTCTTTGGTGCGTTGCTGGATTTTGCTTTCTAATTCTTGTTCGGCTTTTTGCGAGATAGAAAGCAGTTGCGCTTGTGCGAGTGCATTTTCATTCTTAATGATATTGATACGATCTGCTTGCGCTAAGGCGAGTAGGATGATTTCAATGGCAGCGCCAATTTGGAAACCATATTCACTTAACCAAGAACTTTCAATTACACCGAGATTGCGTAAGATGACTAATAAGCCGCCAGCGATCCATGCGGTTGTCGCAGCCACCACAATATAGCCAGGGCGGTAGCCACGCCAGCCTATCAGCATGCCGATAGGAATCACTACAATCATCTGAATAAAAGCGAGAATTTGCGCAGTGGCGGCAACGTAGCTGTTATATCCCGCTAGTACGGCAATCATGATCAGTACCGCAAATATTTGTAATATCCGAAATCCTTTGGCGATATTCGGCATGATTTTGGGCAGCTGTAAGAAGCTGTTAATGAATAGCGAATAAAACAGTAAAAGGCTGGGTACCGCGAGGCTTTGAATTAGCTCAATTAACCAGACATTATCGGGTTCAAAATACAGCGCCAGATGACCATTGTTGTTGAAGCCAACTAACAATGTGAGTACGGACAAGAGCAAATAAAAAACATTAGCATTGTCCCGATACCCGAACATCAAAATGAGATTGTAGGCAATCATCGCCAACATGATGCCGTAGAACACGCCCAACAAGCTCGATTGAAAATTACTGGCCTCGGCAAAAGCTTGAGGGGTGTATAAGTGCGCACTGAAATACAAAGCGCTGCTAGTTTGTATGCGTATATAAATGCTGTGTTTTTCAGTATCTGCTATTGCGAGGCGATACACTGCTAGACGATGACGTGTTTCACCATCGACGAAGCGGGTATGGTCACCAGACCGATGTGTACTAATGATGTTTTGATTCTGTACATGATATGCACGCACATCATCGAGCATATTCGGAGTTACTTCCATCCACCACTCTGTTGATGTCGCTGGGTCTTGGCGTTGCAAATCTAATTTTAACCAAAAGACTGAACGTGTATATGAGGCGCTTAGATTACCACTCAATAATCTAAATCCGTTTGCAGCTTTTGGAGTGCGCTCAGCCTTGCTTGAATCTGCTTGCTCTAGTCGTAAGATGTCGTTAATTGTGAGGGAGCCTGATTTATCTTCTAGAACCTGCCAATGCGATTTTAAGTTAATAGCATTAGTGCTATTTTGTAGAGGCAGTACTTTGGCTGTAGCGTGGCCGATTGAGCAATCAAAGAGTTGCCAACACAATACAATTAAAAGCAGTTTAATTACTTTATGCATAACCACAATATCGTATGAAAAATGTTCTGTCGCTATAGAGATATAAATGTGCACAACTTTGCTTATGCATTGTCATAGCGTCTATGAATCAGGCTAGCAATTTTTTGATAGTTGATCAATTGATTTTCTTGTTTATCGCACAATTTTGCAATTGCCGTTGTGCTTTCGTTATTCTTTGATGATGTAAGTGCGCAAACTTTCAAGCATGTCTATTCCAATTACTTTTGGTATTTGCAAACACTGACAAAATTTGATCTGGGACAAGATTTATCCCCCAAAAGAACTAGATGATCTAGCTTGGCGGCGAATTGTGCTGTGGCTTTAATCGGCACAAAATGACAGCATGAAAAATCTCTCTATATCCCCAGCATCGGCTTCTGGAGCGCAATTGATTGATCGCTTTGGTCGGCAATTAACTTATCTGCGTGTCTCGGTCACCGATAAATGTGATTTGCGCTGCAGTTATTGCATGCCTAAAGGGTTTAACGGCTTTGAGGAGCCGGAGAACTGGCTCACCTTCGCGGAGATTGAAAGAGTGGTTGCTGCTTTTGGTCGCTTGGGCGTGGCGCGCGTGCGCTTGACTGGTGGCGAGCCATTATTGAGACGCAATTTGCCACAGTTAGTCGAACGTTTGGCTAGCCATGAGGAGATTCGAGACATTTCTTTATCGACAAATGCGACGCAATTGCATAAGCATGCACAGGCTTTGTATCAGGCTGGTGTGAGCCGCATCAATGTTAGTCTAGATAGTCTAGATAAAGCTTGTATGGAAAATATCACGGGGCGCGATAGCTTCGCCAGCATCATGGCGGGATTGCAAGCTGGTAAGCAGGCAGGATTTAAGCCTATTAAGCTCAACATGGTAGTGATGGGCGGTGTTAATGAGCATGAAATTCCCCGTATGGCGGAATTTTGCTTTAACGAAGGTTTCATTTTGCGCCTAATTGAGGCGATGCCGATGGGTAGTACTGGACAAAATAGTCAATACCGCGACATTGGTCCAATTCGAGACCAATTGGTGCGTCAGTTTGATTTGATTCCAGCGGCTGAAGAATTGGGTGGCGGTCCGGCACGCTATTGGACACGTCGAGATGGGCAAGGAACGATCGGTTTTATTTCGCCGATTAGCCAACATTTTTGTGCCAGTTGCAATCGCGTACGTTTGGCGGTCGATGGCACGCTGTATATGTGCTTGGGGCAAGACGAACAATTTGCTTTGCGTCCTTTATTGCGTGCGGGGATCAGTGATACAGAGCTTGAACAGGCGATACGAGAAGCGATAGAACTCAAACCAGAGCGCCACGAGTTCACGACACAAAGACATAAAATTATCCGGTTTATGTCACAAACCGGTGGATAGTCTACTGAGTAAAATAGAGTGAGGTTGAAGATGGAAGTGCGTAATATTCACCAATTTATTGAAGGGTTTCAACGCTTTCAGTCCAAATATTTTGCTGGTGAAAAGCCGCTTTATAATAAGTTGAATAATGGTCAGAATCCGACTACCTTGTTAATTGGCTGTTGTGATTCGCGGGTTGATCCTGCTTTACTACTTGATTGTGATCCTGGCGATATTTTTGTGATTCGCAATGTGGCGAATTTAGTGCCACCATGTAATGAATCTGGCAATCAACAAGGGGTTAGTGCAGCGATACAGTTTGCGGTAGAAGCTTTAAATGTGAAGCGTATTATCGTCATGGGGCACGAAAAATGTGGTGGCATACGGGCATTGATGCAGGGTTATCAACCGAGTCGTAAGATTGATTTTATTGGTCGTTGGATGCGTATTGTTGAACCGGTTAAACAGCAAGTGTTAAGCCAATTAAGTCACTGTAGCAAAGAAGTACAAAATCACGCCTGCGAGCTTGGGGCGATTATCATGTCACTCAATAATTTGCGTAGCTTCCCGTGGGTTGCAGAACGTGAACAAAGTGGCGAAATTGCACTACATGGTTGGTATTTCGATATGACAAACGGCGCATTGCTGGCATACTCTGACCGTACCGATAGCTTTCTGCCTATGGTGTGCCCACTTGGTGTGCCGCACGCGAGCAGTGTTGATGCTGTTGAATCACATGAAACGACAGAAGAAGTTAGCAAAAATCCAGAGTTGGTTGATTGAGTAGTTGATCAATAGTCAGTCAATAGTCGGTCAATAGTCGATCAATAGCAGATCAATCAAAGTGAAAAACACAGCGAGTTAGAGAAGAGCCATATGGATTCCACCAACCAATTACCGATAGGCAAGCGCCTGACTTTTCGTATTTTAATGACGACGGTAGTTGGTTTGGCTTTGACTTTAGCTGCGATTGGTTACACCTTATTATTGTCTTGGCAGTTAGAAGGTGGTGGCGCAGCGATTAATGAGGCGGGTAGTTTGCGTATGCGTTCTTATCGCTTGGCGATGGTTTTGGAACATCCGCAGAAGGGTAATAGCGTTATACAAGAGTTGCAAGAATTTAATCGCACCTTATCCGATCTCGAACATGGTGATGCCAAGCGCCCTTTGTTCTTGCCACAAACGACACCGATACGCGAGCAAATGAAAAAGGTGCAGCAAGATTGGCATCAACATATTCAAGTCAACGCGCAGAAAGTCGTGGCGCAAACCGATCCACAATTAAAGCAAATTGCGCTAGAAGTTTATGCTGCACAATTACCCGGATTCGTTAAAAATATTAATCAACTGGTCTCGCTAGTTGAAGTCGAATTAGAAGAAAAAACCACGTGGCTAAGGCTGTGTCAGACCGCCTTGATTTTTATGTCACTCGCCGCCAGTATTGCCTTACTTTATCTTTTGTACTTGTGGATTGTTGGTCCAGTTACGCGCATGCAAGCGGGTATCGCGCGTATGAGTAAAGACGATTTAAGCGTGCGACTTCCGATAGAAACTGAAGATGAATTCGGCGTCTTAGCCCAAGCCTTTAATCAAATGGCCGATCATGTGCAAACTGTGCATAGAACTTTGGAAGATCGTGTTTCAGAAAAAACCGCAAAGCTACAAGCGCAGAATCACGAAATTAGTACGATGTATGAGATCGCGGCATTTCTCTCTGGCCCTCATGCGATTGAAGAATTATGCCGTGGATTCTTGCATAGAATTATGCAGAGAATGAATGCCGATGGTGGTACGGTTCGTATTCTCGATAATGATAAAGGTAATGTTCATATCACGGTACATGAAGGTATTTCGGAAAAAATGATTGAGGAAGAGCATTGCATTAAAAAAGATGATTGCTTGTGTGGTGCTGCTACTTCGAAAGGCGTTATTTTAGTGCGCGATTTTCGTTTATTGGATCAACAAAAACGTTATCGTTGCCAAGAAGAAGGCTATGTCTCCTTAGCCGTGTTTCAAATTCAGGCGCGTGATCAAGTGATCGGTAGTTTCTCTTTGCACTTTTCTCAAGAGCGTGTAGTGAAAGGCGAGGAACGTCGCTTGCTAGAAATTTTGGGTAAAAACTTAGGTTCATCGATTGAGAATCAGCGCTTAATCGCCAGAGAAAAAGAATTCGCGGTGTCGCAAGAGCGCAATTTGTTGGCGCAAGGTTTGCACGACAGTATTGCACAAGGGCTTAATTTCTTGAACTTGCAAGTGCAGATGTTGGAAGACTCATTGAAGCGCAATGATATCGAAGAAATTCACGATATCACGCCGCTGCTACGTGCAGGAATCCAAGAAAGTTACGAGGATGTGCGAGAACTTTTGTTAAATTTCCGTACCCGTTTGCAAGACAGTAATTTAGAATCTGAAATGCGTAACGTGGTGTCTAAATTTCAGCGTCAAACTGGCGTACACGCGACGATAGAAATTAGTGGTGATGGCGCACAATTAGCGCCTGAGCAGCAATTACAAGTGCTGTTTATCTTGCAGGAAGCCTTATCAAATGTGCGTAAACATGCGCAAGCGAGCGAGGTTAAAGTCAAGGTTGCAAACGATCGTGATTTTGTGATGACGGTTCATGATGATGGCGCTGGTTTTGATATGAGTAAGGTCGCGCAAAAAGGTGATAGTCACGTTGGCTTACGCATTATGCACGAACGAGCCGAGCGTCTTGCTGCACAGTTTTCGATTGAGAGTTCAGTTGACCAAGGCACTACAATTGCTTTGCACTTGAAACGTGCAGAACGCTTAGTTGCTTAATTCTTGTGGCTTAATTCTGGTGGCTTAAACTTAGTAAACAATCTAGCGAAGAAATTGTAGAGACATGAGCATAAAAATTTTATTAGTCGATGATCACAGCTTGTTTCGTAGTGGCATACGATTGTTATTGCAACGTAACCCCGAATTCGAAATTGTTGGCGAGGCCTCTGATGGTTTGGAAGGTATCAAACGCGCAAAACAATTAAAGCCTGATGTCGTGTTAATGGATTTAAACATGCCAGGCTTATCTGGATTGGAAGCGATGCAATTGATCGTCGAAGATTTGCCCGACACTGCAGTGTTGATGCTGACAGTCTCAGAAGAAGCAGAAGACCTAACAACCGCTTTAAAGAATGGCGCTCGTGGCTATTTGTTGAAGAATATTGAAGCGGACTATCTAACCCAAGCGATTAAACGCGCTGCCGCTGGTGAGCCTGTGATTGCGGAGTCGATGACAGCCAAGTTGGTCATGCAATTTCGATCAGGGAATAATGTATCGACCGCGCCAGAACGTGAAAAACTGACACCACGTGAACGCGAGACGATGGTGTGCCTAGCCCGTGGTGAAAGTAATAAAGAAATTGCGCGCAATCTTGATGTTGCTGAAAGCACAGTCAAAATTCATGTACAAAACATTCTGAAAAAGCTTAATCTAACTAGCCGTGTGCAAATTGCGGTCTATGCGGTTGAGCATGGGATGGACAAGTAATTACCCATAAGATTGTCAACTCGGCAAATAATGACTAGCCATCTGCAACGCCGAACTACTCCTAACGACGTATAGTCGACGCTTATCTTCCCCCATTACACTGTGTCACACACATTTATAAGATGGGGGACTCGCTATGAGTAAGATTAATCTTGATGGACTTTTATCGAATCAGGCTTTATTTCGCCATATTTCGCCGTTTGAGTTAGAAAGCTTAAAAAAAGAAGTCGTGAAAATGGAGTTAGATAAAGGTCTGAGTCTGTTTCAAAAAGGCGATACGGCAGATGCCTGTTTTATTTTGGTCTATGGCTTGGTGAAATTGGCGATTCCATCGTCCAATGGCAGTGACAAGATCGTTGAGTTAATTCGCCCGGGTCAATGTTTTGGTGAAGCTATGCTGTTCTTAGACGAGCCATATCCATTTTATGCAGAGTCTTTAGAGCCTTCTTTGCTACTGCGTTTGCCGCGTAATGCGCTATTTAAATTGCTCGACCAATCACCAACAATTGCACGTCAAATGATGACGGGTTTGTCGTATCGTTTGCTAGGATTTATCCGCAGCGTAGAACGACAATCATCGCACAATGCCATGCAAAGGGTGGTCGATTATTTGGTACAGGTTGCTGTTACCCAAGACAGTAACGACATCCGCCTTGAGTTAAAGAAAAATGTGGTGGCATCTTTACTCAATCTAACGCCAGAGACTTTCTCTCGGATGTTGCATCACTTAAGTGAATTAAACTTAATCCGTGTCAGCGCATCGCGAATTTATATTCACTGCATGACGGCATTGAAGGCGTATGCAAGCACTAGCGCAGCACAAGAGACACCAGCTGCTAAAAATAATGTGCGCCCCTTAACGCGACGTATCACGCCGGAATTAAATGTAGAGCAGGGAGTTCGGACTAGTTCTTTTGGCTGATCAACCCCTACTTTTGCGGATCGTTCTATCCCCATACGTAGAATTCTCAAATAGACGCACCATCCTTAAGATGACATTCAGGATGGTGCGTTTTTCTTTGTGCAGTCGAACTGTCATTGGTAAGTACAAATCAGCAGGCATAAAGAGTCTCTAACATCAAAAATAATTTGAGATTAAATGTGAGATTAATTCAGTGAAGGAGTACGAGATGGGACATGTATTAAGTCGTTGGGAGCCGGAGGATAGTGGATTTTGGCAAAAAGAAGGTAATGGCATTGCAAATCGAAATTTGTGGATTTCAATACCTTGCTTGATGTTAGCGTTTTCAGTGTGGATGCTGTGGAGTGTGGTGGCTGCTAACTTGGATAAGGCTGGATTTAAATTCACCAAAGATCAGCTATTTTTCTTGACTGCTTTGCCGGCATTGTCGGGAGCAACTCTGAGAATTTTTTATTCTTTTTTAGTTCCTGTTTTTGGTGGTCGTCGTTTCACCGCGATATCGACTGCGAGTTTGTTGATTCCAGCGATTGGCATGGGCTTCGCTTTGCAAGATCCCACAACCAGTTATTCCACCTTATTGATACTCGCTCTATTGTGTGGCCTCGGTGGTGGTAACTTTAGTTCGAGTATGGCAAACATCAGCTTCTTCTTCCCAAAATCACGTAAAGGATATGCCACAGGCATGAATGCTGGGATTGGTAATCTTGGGGTTTCAGTCGTGCAGTTTGTCGCACCACTAGTGATTTCATCTGCAGTATTCGGTGCGGCGATTTCTGGTGATGGTTTCTTGTATCACAATGTTAAAACCAATACTGACAAAATGTTTTGGTTGGCGAATGCGGGCTTTATTTGGGTGCCGTTCATTGTGGTGGCAACGATTGCAGCATGGTTTGGCATGAATGATATTGCCTCAGCCAAAGCGTCTTTCTCTGATCAAGCAATCATTTTTAAACGCAAACATAACTGGTTAATGTGCTGGTTATACATCGGTACCTTTGGTTCTTTCATCGGATTCTCGGCAGCATTTGCGATGTTGATTAAAGCACAGTTTCCTGAAGTCGATGTCGCAAAGTTCGCTTTCCTCGGCCCTTTAGCTGGTGCTTTAGCACGTCCAGTCGGTGGTATCTTGTCCGATAAATTGGGCGGTGCACGTTTGACATTCTGGGTCTTCGCGGCAATGGCAGCAGTGATTGCTTTCGGTATATTGCCAGCGTTACACGCACATCAATTTAGTGTGTTTTTATTCTCGTTTATTGGTATGTTTATTTTGACTGGCTTAGGAAACGGCTCAACGTTTTGCATGATTCCGATTATTTTTCAAACAGAAAGAGAACGTGCTAGCGCAGGCAAAGGTGAAGCTGCGATTAGACAAGCGCGTTTGGATGCAGCAAAAGAATCTGCCGCTGTTTTAGGTTTCTCAGGTGCGATTGGTGCTTATGGTGGATTTTTTATTCCTCAGGGTTTTGGTACTTCCATCAAAATCACAGGCGCTCCTGATATGGCTTTGTACACCTTCATCGCTTTCTACATCAGTTGCATGGTGATTACTTGGTGGTTCTACTCACGTAAAAATGCTGAAATGCCTTGCTAATTTGTAGCTTAGTTCGACCACAGAAACCCGCAAGTGATTGCGGGTTTTTTGTTTTCCACATTTGTATTTAGCTGTGTGTTGAGCTGCATGTTTAGTCATGTGCGTGATGCGACATCGAATTATGAATGCGGAAATAAAAAATAAAATCATTCTTTAGCACAATTGATAATTGACAATTGTTATTTGAGTAAGGATACTTCCTGCCACTTAATATGATTTCAATTTTTCACCAACGCAAATTGTGCAGACAGGATGGTTCGATGATTGCGCTAAGAAATATTTGTAAGACTTATAAACAAGGTGGTAACGAAATCCGTGCCTTAGATGGCGTTGACTTATCGATAGCGCGTGGTGAGTTTGTGGCGATTATGGGGCCGTCTGGTTCGGGTAAATCGACCTTACTGAATGTGCTTGGTGCTTTGGATAAACCAGATAGTGGTACTTACCATTTAGAGCAAGATGAGATCGGTAGTATGGATGACGATGCCTCGTCAGATTTACGTAATCGTCGGATTGGCTTTGTGTTTCAATCTTTTCACTTATTGCCACGATTGACGGTGTTGGAAAATGTATTGCTACCGCAGCGCTACGCTGAACAGCCAGATCCTGAAGCAGAAAATCGTGCGCGTGTGTTGCTAGAACGTATTGGTTTAGGTCAGCGTATGGGGCATTTGCCTGGGGAATTATCGGGCGGGCAATTACAGCGAGCCGCGATTGCGCGCGCATTACTCAATCAGCCAGCCTTACTATTAGCCGATGAACCTACTGGTAACCTCGATTCAAAAAGCGCGACGGATGTGTTAGCTCTGCTGGCCGAGCTACACGCCAATGGGCAAACCATGGTGTTGGTGACCCATGATCCAAATATCGCCGCGAAGGCGCAGCGCACTATTCATTTGAAAGATGGCAAAGTGGCTGAGGTGGTCGCATGAAATTCACATCACGCTGCAAATTAAATTTCGGTAGCACATTGACGCTAATGTGCCTAGTCTCCGCGTTTAGTTTTCCCGTCTTTGCCGACAAGCCAGCGACACCTAAGTACCAAAGACCAGTGTTGTTAACGGGTGAGTTGCAGGCAGCGGATTCAATTCCGATTATTGTGCCGAGCGCGATCGTCTCACCCGTTACTTTGCGTTATTTTGTGCCAGAGGGAAGCAAGGTCAAAGCAGGTGATGTCGTTTTGCGTGTGGATTCTATGGGTGATTCTGACATCGAAAGAATCGAACTTGAGATTTCACAAAATCGTGAGAAGGGTTTGCGCGAAGCCGCTGATTTGGAAGTGAAAACCATAGAAGCTGAACGGGCTTTGATTACTGCGCAAGCAGCCTTAGCCAAAGCCAAAATCGATGCAGCTCTGCCAAAATCGCAAATATCCGCGCTAGATTACGACAAGTATCAAGGTGAATTGGATAGGGCAACGCGCGATCTTGTGGTGAAACAAAAAGCACTAGACAACGCCAATGATGCGGTGAAACGCAAATTAGAAGACAGCGAATTAGCGATCAAGCGTTTGCAAATTCAAATTGCTTTTGCCAAGTTGCAGGTCGCGCAAAGCGAAGTGAAAGCGCAGCGTGATGGTGTGCTGATTCATGGCTACGATAATTGGAGTGGAAAACGTTTAGACGAAGGTGGGCGTGCACAAATTGGTTCGGTTGCTGGACAGATTTTGGGTGGCGGCAAGCTAAAAGTGATTGCTTGGGTACTGGAAGCTGATCGTCCGTTTTTACAGCAAGGGCAAGAGATGCAGGTACGTTTCGATGCCATCCCAGGTTCTTATACCAAGGCGGTGATTGAGCGGATTGCCAGTGCGCCTGAAGCGCGTGCGATCTGGGGCAAGGGGCGTTATTTCAAAACCGAAATTCGCCTACCTGATAATTTGCCTTATGACTTGCAACAAGGAATGAGCGCGTCTATCGAGACAATCGTGCCGAATAAAGCGTTGGCGAAAAGTGAACATCAGAAGAAGCCAAATGCTAGTGATAGTGCATCAAAAACTTCAGTAGAAAATCAAAAAGCCAAAGACGTTATTTTGGAAGGCGAGGTGTTGTCGCGTCAATCTTTGAATGTTGGCCCGCCGAATATCCGTCAAGTCTGGAACTATAACTTAGTGATGCTAGCGCCAGAGGGCAGTTATCTGAAAGCCGGAGAACCAGTTGCAATCTTTGAAGCCAACGATGTGAAAACGCGACTGGATACGCATCGTAGTTCCCTCAATGAGAAAAAACGCTTAGCAGAAAAGACCGCATTAGATCATGCCGAGGCTGCGAAGGCAGCTGATCTTGCAGTGGTTGAAGCCAAAAGTAATGCAGAGAAAGCTTTGCGTAAAGCTTCTCTGCCCAAAGAATTGGTCAAGCGAATTGAGTATGACAAGTTGGTCATCGAACGTGATTTGTTTCAACAGCTTGCTCAATTATCTGAGCGTCAACGCCAAGCCCAATTACGTGCTAGAACCGCAGAGTTACGCAGCTTGAAATCGGAAATCGCGCAATTGCAGCAGAAGATTTCGATATTGGAAGAAGGATTAAAAGGCTTAACAGTTCTTGCACCACGTGCAGGCATGGTGGTTCACAACGTTGGCTATGACGATGAAAAAATTGCCGTTGGTAGCCAAGTGTTTATGGGAACCTCGGTGGCAAATTTGGCTGATCCAGAGAAAATCTATGTCGCAGCAAAATTACCTGAAGCGCAGGTTTCTCTGGTCAAGCAAGGACAGCTAGTATCGGTGACGACACCGGGAACCAATACAGAACTCATCGCAAGGGTAGTCGGGTTTGGTGCGGTCTTTCATGGCAAGTCTGCCAATCAGCCTAGCATTGTGCGTGATGTGGAAATTGAATTTGATAGCTTGCCCAAGAATGTGAAACCCGGAACCGCGGTACAGGTGAAACTGATGAATCAAACAAATACAGGTCAAAGTGCTCAATCTTCCTCAGCGAACAACAAGCCCGCGCTACAGCAAGCCGTTGTAACAGTGGCTACACCAGCAGGAGCGAAGAAATGAGACGAGTGCTTAATTCGATAATGTTGATTGCAGTATGTAGTGTAGCTGCATGCAGTGATTCAAATAATGACACTGAGCCAGTAGAAATCATTGAAGCGCGTCAGTGGCAAGAAGAAATTGTCGCGGACGGAGAGATTAAAGCGGCGGCGAGCACCCAATTGAATGTCCCTGGAACAGGTTGGGATGAGCGGAATCTGGTCTCAATGGTGGCGAACGGCAGCATGGTAAATAAAGGCCAAACCATTGCGGTTTTTGATTCGATGCAGTCTAGAACAAAATTGTCGCAAGCTGAGACGGATTTATTGCGTAAAGAGTTACTGGAGTTAGGTATACAGTCAACTGCAGAGCTAGGTCGCGCTGAGTTGAGTTCTGATAGTGCGAAAGTGAGTGGCGATTTGAATTTGAGTCAACGCTACGCGAATGCAAATCTACAAATTTTTGCGCAAAATAAAATTCTCGATACGCTAGTCGATATTGGCTTTCTGAATCAAAAGCAAGATTATTTAAAATGGAAGAATAATCAAATCGGTTCACGTAGCCGCGCTGATCAGGCTGTCGTTGAGTCGCAAAAAGAAAGTGTGAATTTGACGATAGCGCAGCAACGTAAGAGTTTATCTGCATTGGAATTGAAAGCGCCACACGAGGGCGTGTTTCTGTTAAAACCGCGTTGGGATGGCTCCTTGCCGCAGGTCGGTAGCAAATTGTGGGCGGGAGAGGAATTTGGTTCTTTGCCAGATCTTGAACAACAAGTCGCCAAATTCAGTATTGCCGAAGGTGCTGCCTTTGGATTGAAAGAGGGGCAAACCGTCAAAGTGCGTTTGTCAGGTACCGGAACCGAGCTCAATTTGAAATTGACGAAACTGGGGAAAACTGCCAGTACTAAGTCAAAAGAATCGCCAGTCAAATACTCTGATTTCGAAGCAAATATTGGACAAGATGTGGTTCGTAAGTATGCATTAACACCTGGACAGGCCATCACCGGACGAGTGATTTTGTTTGATGCGAATAAGGTATTGACGGTACCGAATATCGCTTTAGTGCAAGAGGGCACTGATTACTTTGTTTATCTCAAAGAAAAATCTAGCATGCTTAAGCAAAAAGTTGAGCTAGGATTGCGCGGGCAAATACGTAGTGAAGTGAAAGCGGGTCTACGTGTTGGTGCGAAATTGGTGTTAGTACCCGAAAAGAAAGAAGATAAATCATGAATCGCGCGCTAATCCTTGAGGCAATCGTTGAGTTAAAACGGCGTAAGTTGAGAACTGGTTTAACTTTGTTAGGTATGGTGTTTGGCGTCGCCGCGATCGTTGCCATGCTCGCAGTGGGTGAAGGTAGTAAACGTGAAGCTTTACGTTTAGTAGCTGAACTTGGTTTGAATAATATTTTGTTAGAGTCAAAAAACATCGCTACCGATAAGTTAAAGGATATTCGCACGCGTTCCTTAGGCTTGTCTGCCGCCGATGCGAGTGCCGCTATGTCAGTCGTGCCCGGTGCGCAATCAGTGGCCTTACGAAAAGAAATCAAAGTTGATCAATTGGTGTACGGCACCAGTATTATTGCGGGGCGTGCCTTTGCAGTCTCGCATAGTTATGCTGAGCACGGCGGTTTGCAAATTGCGCAGGGGCGTTGGCTACAAACTGAAGATAGTGAGACCTTGGCTCCGGTTTGTGTGATTGGTGCCCGCTTGGCCAAGAGTTTATTTGGTGAGCAAAATCCGATTGGTGAACGGGTCAAGTTAAATCATACATGGCTAGAAGTGGTTGGCGTATTGGCGGATCGTTCGGCGGGAAAATCAGAATTCGAGGGCATTAAACTCGGGCTTGATGATGAACGCTTATTCGTACCTTGGGAAAGCGGGCGTGCACGCTTTTTATTCACACTAATTGAAGATGAAGTGGATGGTATTAGCCTACGATTAGATGGCAAGGTCGCGCCAGATACCGCTGCTCGCGTATTGCAAACAGTGATCGCGCAACGTCATGCGAATGCCGATGACACCAATTTAATTGTGCCTATGGGTTTGTATCGACAAAACCAACAAACCCAAAGAATCTTTACGATTGTGATGAGTTCGATTGCCGCCGTATCTTTGCTGGTGGGGGGGATCGGCATCATGAATATTATGTTGGCGAACGTGTTAGAACGCCGCCGTGAAATCGGTTTGAAACGTGCGCTGGGGGCACGTCGTCGAGATGTCGTTGAACAATTTTTGGCAGAAGCACTTGTGATTGCGGTGTCGGGTGCTTTGATGGGTGTCGTGCTTGGTGCGATTGCTGCGTATAGCATTGCGACCTTAGCCGGATGGTCTGTTGCTTGGTCGCCGATCAGTTTGTTGATTGCCGTTTCTATGTGTATTGCGGTTGGCTTGGCGTTTGGTGTTTTCCCAGCAAAACAAGCATCGCGTTTAGACCCGATTGCCGCTTTGCGTAGCGATGGCTAGTACCGTGCTAGCCATCAACTTCTCTCGTTTTAGTTTTACAAATGCTTGACATCAGTTCTAGCGAGAACGGTTTATGCTAACGTTTAAGGCTGTAGTCGAATACTGAGGTTTTATGTAGATAAAAGGGCGCTTAAATTGAGGCGCCCTTTTTGCATAGGCGGACACCAAAAGTAAGAGCTAATAATCGGTGTAGATATTTGAAATAGTGCATCGACAATCCCATCATCTAAACCCAACATACGTTGCAATTGTGCCTCGAAAGCATCAAATGAATGTGCAAATGCGGTGAAATATAATCCCGCATTGTCTTGTTCTGACCACGGCATGGAGCGGCGCAGCACAAATGCTTCAGGACTGAAACTTTCTTGTGCTGTTCGTTTCACATGCGCGCTCTCTGGCGCGTCATCGAGCTCTTCATTGTCGCTACGACGTCGTCCTATCATAGCGTCTTGTTGTGCATCGCTCATCGCATCAAACGCGGAAAAATTATGTTGCCAGCGCTGAACTGCAAGAAAGCTACTCCCATGCAGAGCGGGATTGTTACTTTCGATAAAAGCGCATGCTATAGCAGCTTGATCTTGCGGATTTTCAGTGCCGTCTTCGTAGTCAGTGAGGTCATGACCTGATTTGTATTTGAAGGCATTCACAGTCTGCTGAACTGCGAAGCTGGGCGCGAGTAAAGTTTGTATTTCTCTAGCACGATGAAATAAGTCTCCACGATCATCTCCTTTTAGCCATACCCAAAGATCGATATCAAATGCGTGCATATCGATGTGCGATGCTGGCAAGTGCGGAAAGCTGCGCATATTTGGAATGTCGAGTTTCAAAAAATTGAGCAAGGAAGCACCTAAGCCAATTACCGCTGGTGTGCTTGCGAGTGTTTCTTGCAATTGGATTAGGGTTTGCTTGATTTCTGTGTTCAATGCTTGCGGTTGGCGGCAGCAATGTAAATACACTGCATGAGCCGAGATAGGCGCGAGAATTTCTGTTTGAAAATCAGACATGGTCATCGATTGAGCTATTGAGATATTAGGAAAAATTTGAAAAATCCAAAGCAACTTGCGACAGATAAAAGCGTAAAACGGCTGTCACTACTTGGCAAAAATGCGGTCAAGTTCGCCCGATTTTTTTGCTTGAATCAGCACTTTATCGATAAGATCAAGTGTGTTGCGATCTGCTTTGAGGCTTAACGCAAAGTAGGCATCGATGACGGAAACTGGGCGAGGGAGGATGCAGAAAACGTCGGTTTTCTTTTTTTTGTACTCGTCTAATTCCGCTGCGTACAATTGATTTAATTCTTTCTGGACTTCTTTAAGATTGGTGCGCGGTTCATACAGTAAGAAGGCATCCATACGTTTTTGGTATAGCTTTAAGAAACGTCCCGCCAAACTGCTGGTGTTATATTCTGCCTTGAAGAGGATATTGACTTGACTGTCAAATTCACTGCCAGCACTTGATCCTTGCACTATTCCGATTCTTTTAGCTTTTAAGTCTTGAATCGAATTAAATTGAAGATTATCTTCGCAACGACTAACCAACCAAACCTTGTCGGAATAGACGGGTTCTGAAAAGTGAAATAGTTTTAATCTTTCTGGCGTTTTATAAATACCAAAAATTAAGCCTTCGCCATTTTCACCATTATGTAAAACTCTGCGCCAAGGATAGCGGCGGATGTCGATTTTGATCTGGGCGGCATCTTCGAGATAAGTAAACAGTTGCAAGACATTGCGCGTAAGTGGAAGCGTTTGCTCGCGATCGCCTTTTTGTTCTGCCATCAAAACCGCCACCGTGGGGCGACTATGTTGTTTTGATGGAGTTGGTGCAGCCGTGCCAAGAATCGGCAAGGAGAAGAGTATTGCGCCAATAACTAGTTTTTGCAGCAAAATAAGCAAGATGATTTTCCGAGAGCAGCGTGTAGCGTCTAGCTGACGCTATTTTTAGGCGAAACTTTAAGCGAAACTAAGTCACATATTTTATTGAGTTATAACGCGAATTTTAGTCCTTGTTGGCGCTGAAAGACAGTAGTTTGCTCGATTATGCTTAAGGAATCTGGCTTGGTGCGTTGCTATTTGTACGTTTGCTATCGCCTAATTGGCCTTCTATGTTTCTACCCCAGACCCATAAACTGCCATCGGAACGAGTTGCCAAGCTATGCGCTTGACCAGCGCTGATCGCTCTCCAAGTTTTGACATCTCCAAGCTGTAAAGGGGAAGTTTGCGTTTGATTGTTGCCGAGACCAAGTTGGCCTTCATCATTTGCTCCCCATGACCAAAGGCTACCGTCGCTCTTAATTGCTAAACTATGATTCGCTCCTGCAGCGACCGATGCCCAAGTCGTTTGCGTACCAACTTGCGCTGGGGTGAGTGTGAAAAATAAACTTGGAATACCTATTTGACCTTTTGTATTATTTCCCCAAGCGAATAAAGCACCGTCGGCGCGAATCGCAAGGCTATGGCTCTCGCCGGCACTAATCGCCACCCAAGTTGCAGTACCAATTTGTGTTGGCGCGGTCGCCTTGACGACGGTGCCAATCCCAAGCTGTCCAGCGCTGTTATCGCCCCAGCTCCAGATACTGCCATCATCGCGACGAGCGATGGTATGGTTGGTTCCGGCTGCGACGGTAGTCCAGTTTTTTGCAGTTCCGATTTGTACCGGAACCGCGCGGTCGATGACTGTGCCATCACCAAGTTGTCCGAAGAAATTTCGGCCCCAAGCCCATAACGTGCCATCTTTTTTTACTGCGACGGTATGGGATTTGCCTGCCGCGATGGCAATCCAAGTCGCGCTGCCAATTTTTGCCGGCTCGGCTTTATCAACAAAACTACCATCTCCTAATTGGCCATTTTGATTAAATCCCCAGCCCCAAATTGAACCATCGCTACGAATTGCAATGGAGTGAAATTCGCCAGAAGATACTTGTGTCCACGTATTCACCGCCCCAAGATTGGCGAATGTTGCTAGATCATTGGTAGTGCCATTACCGAGTTGGCCCGTGCGATTCAAACCACTACTTATCAAAGTACCGTTTGATTTCAACACGATAGAGTGATATCCGCCGGCAGAAACCCCGACATACGGTGCTTGCACCGTGAGCTTAGTGGTGCCGACGATCTTGCCAACAGTGGCAGTAATAGTTTCAACTCCAACCGATTTGCCAGTGGCGAGACCGCTAGTTTGCACGATCGTAGAAATCGTTCCGCCAGTGCTCCAGCTAATATCTTTGCTAATGGCCGCGCTACTGCCGTCAGAATAAGTACCGGTCGCAGTAAATTGTTGATTTAAGCCGACCGAGATCGTCGCATTCGCTGGTGTGACGCTAATCGACACCAAGCTCGGTGTAGTAGTTGTGGTGGTCGTTGTCGCAGCATCTTTGCTACCGCCGCCACAGCCACCGAGGCTGATACCTATGCAGAGACAGGCCAGTTTGATGATAGTTGTGAATGGTCGAGAGTGAGCAAGCTGTCGCATAGTCATTTTGAATTCGAGTTAAGTCCTGTGCAGAAGTCGAGTGAATCGACTGCGGTACACCGTGGCTAAATGAGTGAATGTTGAAAGTGTAGCGATATTTTGGCAAGCTGATCGCCAGATTAGGCGGGTTTTCTGTCGCTTATTGAGGAAATTGAGCAAAATAAGCGATCACTATGGTGGATCGTTGATCTCGATTAATCGTCTGTCATCCAAAAGAACACTGTGGTTAGACGCTTTTCTCGTAACTCTTTACCAAAATAAGCACTGGCGCAATGTACTAAATTGGCTTTGTATAAAATCATGCGATTGAATACATTTTGTACGCGCAAATCTTCATACCAAGCCTGTATTGGCAAAGCCTTTACTTGCAACGCATCGACCAAATTATTGTGCGGACTCAGTACAATATTGCCGCCAATCGCGCCATTCGGGTAGCGCAGTCGACAAAAACTTGTACCGGAATCTGGCGGTGGATTGGGGCTAAGATAAATGACGCAGGCATAACGACATAAATTGCGGCTATCAGTATGCGGATGCGGTGTGCTTTCTTTTTCGCCGACAAGTTGAGCGACATTGCAATCGAGTCGTAATCCATTTGGCGGTTGTTCGGTCCATAAGCGATCTTTGCCCGTCAGAGCCTTCACTTTTGCCTCGATCTGTGCCAGTTCTGCAGGCAATAAAGCGCCATGAAAACGCATGCCCGGCCAACTTTCTGGTTGATAGGGCGCACCGTACTCCCATTGCGCTTGATTGAAGCAGCGTTCTGCGATTTCTTCGGCATTATCTAAAACATCATCCACAATCCAATAATTCTTGCCTTGCTCTATGGCTTCGTAAGCAAGTTTGGGGGCAGTAGCAGGAACTGGTGGAAGTGGCGTGTAAGGAATCGGCAGAGGGCGCATGACAAGGCGTGGCGAATAGAGGTGGTTATGCAAAAATAAGGAACGCTCAGATTTGTTTCGATTTCATATAAAAACAAAGGATCCATTCGCAGATTTGCTGGTGTGCAAGTTGCGAATGGGATTTGTGCTTTTGAAGCTCCCTTGAATCTCCTTTGAATCTGTCTTGAATTCAACTTGGATAATATCAGAGCGAGTCTTTATCTTTGCATTTGTATATCAATGTTGCATCATTAATGCTTCATTTACGCGACAATAAATGCCATTTATTTTGCATCTGGTCTTTTATATACAACACCATCCTTCATTACAAAGTCGACTTTTTCTAAGACGCTGATGTCTTTTAAAGGATCGCCTTTGACCGCAATGATGTCAGCGGCAAAGTTGGGTTCGATTGAACCTAGTCGTTTGCTTTGATTGAGTAATTCCGCAGCACTCAAAGTTGCACTACGAATCGCTGCAAGTTCTGGCATGCCGGCTTCTACCATGTAACGAAACTCTTTTGCATTGTCGCCATTCGGGAATACACCAGCATCGGTACCAAAGGCGATTTTTACACCAGCTTTGTATGCACGCGCGAAAGTCGATTGAATCAAAGGGCCAATCGCTGCAGCTTTAGGTTGCACTAACGGTGAGAAATAGTTTGGTACTTTCGCTTTGTCGGCAACAAATTTACCTGCTGAAATGGTTGGAACATACCATGCACCATTTTTTTTGAATAAGGCGATCGCTTCGTCATCCATATACGTGCCGTGTTCTATCGAATCAATACCGGCACGCAGCGCACGCTTGATGCCTTCATTGCCGTGTGCATGCGCTGCAACGCGGAATCCATAATCCTTGGCTGTTTGAATAATTGCTTTTAATTCTTCATCGGTAAATTGCGTATTTTCACCGCTGCTGGCTTGACTCAAGACGCCCGCAGTCGCCGTAATCTTGATTAAATCAGCGCCTTCTTGATAACGACTACGCACCGCTTCGCGCGCACTATCAACACCATTGATCACACCTTGCTCAGGACCTGGTTTGCCAATTGCATTACGCATTGCCATTGACAAGCCATTGCTAGGGTCGGCATGACCGCCAGTGGTCGCAATTGATTTGCCTGCAGTAAATAATCGTGGGCCAATAATACTGCCAGCTTCGATGGCGCGCTTCATCGACACATTTAAGCCATCGCCCGCACCGAGGTCGCGCACGGTAGTAAAGCCGGATAACAAGGTGCGCTCAGCCAATTTAATTGATGCATATGCATAATCCGCAGGATCAGAAGTGAGGCGTGCGCGTAGTTGTTCTACTTGTGGTTTGGGATCATGTGATAAGTGTACGTGCATATCAATTAAGCCCGGCAAGCAAGAATAGCCGCTAAGATCGACGCTTGCCGCATCTGCTTTCATCGGTGTAATCGAAACGATTTGATTGTTCTCAATCGTTACGCTAACTTTATCGCGCCACACACCATTTTTTACGTCCAGAAGTTTGCCGCAATTGACGACGGTGCTTGCAGCGAAGGCTGGTGTCGCCAATGCACAGCAGGCAATGGCTAGGCTCATGGATTTCAATTTATTCATATGACAGTCTCTATCGTTATTATGATGCTGGGTTAATAAATGCTACTGCTAGCTTGATTTGCTACTCATATTGAACAGGGTACTTATTAAGTTTTGAGTCCTTGTTTTGGCTTCTTATTTGCGTTTCTATTTCAGTGTTTCATTTAAGTTTCTTGTATCGGCAGATCAATATAGAAACTAGCGCCTTCGCCATATACTGAGCTGAAACTGAGCTTGCCATGCATGGCTTCAATTAATTCTTTGCTGATCGCTAATCCAAGCCCAGTTCCTCCTCTTTGTCTCGTATCCGATGAATCTGCTTGCGCAAACTTTTTAAATATCTGTGTTTGAAAGGCAAGGGGAATGCCAGGACCTTGGTCACGTACGGTGATGCGCACCTGTTTGTCTTGTCGTGATACGGTAATTTGAATATGTCCATGATTCGGCGAATATTTAATTGCATTCGAGATTACATTCGATAAGACTTGTTGTAATCGCTGTGTATCAATATGGATTCGAATCTCTTGATGCGGATTATCAATCGCAATTGAAATCATGCGCTCGATGCCCGCGCCAAGATTGCTTTCAACGGCATTTTGCAGCAGTGGAGCCAGCGCTTGTGTTTCCATCGCGAAGCTTAATTTCCCTGCCAAGATTTTTTCCATGTCGAGTAAATCATTGATCAGAAAACTTAGTCTTTGGCTGTTCTTATAAGCGATTTGCAACATGCTAGAAATTTTGTCGGGAATCGCGCCCATCACGCCATTCACCATCAAACCTAAAGAGCCAGAAATCGAAGTCAATGGCGTTCTTAGTTCATGACTGACAGTGGAAATAAATTCATCTTTCATCCGTTCCACGCGTTTGCGCTCGCTGATGTCTTGAATAGTGCCATAGACACGCTCGCAAACGTCATCATGAAATTTACTCATGCCGACAATTCTGACCCAGCGCTCTTTCTTGTGATACGTGAGAATAGATAATTCGGTATCGAAGGAAATACCTTGATTGATTGCTCGTTGGATCAGTTGTTGGATGGTATGTTGATCTTTTTCATTGGGATAGAACTGCGCTGTTTGATGGATTGTACAGACAAAGTCGTCAGGAACTTCATAAATTTCTTTGGTGACTTTGCTCCACTGCAGCGTCGAGCTTTGTAAATCAATTTCCCATGTTCCTATTCGTGCAATGGTGTTGGATTGCTCTAACAGATCGTATGCCTTGGCGAGTTTTGCATCAGCCTCTTTTTGTTTTGAAATGTCAGCATGGCTGCCAGACATCATTAAAGGCTTGCCATCTGCGGTGCGACTAACAAGACAGCCACGATCTAAAATCCAAACCCAGTGCCCATCTTTGTGACGCATACGATTGATGGCTTCGTAATAATCGAGCTCGCCGTCAAAATGCTTCTGTAATAATTCACTCGATTTTTTTAAATCATCAGGATGGGCGAACCTAGTCCAAGTAGAAATATCCGTAGGCGAAAGCTCCTCAATGCTGTAACCAATAATTTCTGCCCAACGCTGATTAAACGAAGATTCACCGGTTTGTACATTCCATTCCCAGGTGCCAATATTGGTGCCCTTGATAATATCAGCTAAGCGTCGTTCGCTTTCCGTATGCTGTACTTGTACCCGATTCGCTTGAACCAGTTGGCCTATCGTCAGTAAGATCGGATCCAGAAATTGGATAAACGAATCTTGAAAACCAAAAGGCCGATTCGCCAAACCAATCATGGCGATCCGTTGATCGTTATAGTGAATTGGTATCGCGAGAAAGTTGTGGATTTCTAAGTCATGTGGAACAAAGTTGGCAAATGCTTTGCGGTCGCTGACGGCATTATCGATCACGACAGAATTGGAACGGATCGCCGCTGTGAAAATATCGTTCTGTGGTTTGATGTCGATTTTTTGTTCGATTCTTTGTGCGAACTTATCTTCATTCAATCGTTCGGTTTTTTGCCCAAGCTCGTCGACATTAGGTGCAGTAATATCGACAGTGGCTCCAGATTGTATGGTTTCGATCGCGAATGTTTTTACAAAGGGATCACCAGATTTGTCTTCTAAAATCTCGCCGATGAAACCGAACTGACAATCCCCCAAAGCGAGTATGTCATGCAGCAATCCTTGAAATCCTTTGCTTTGATCTTGTCCATGAATAAAACGTTCTTGCGCATGTGAAATCGCCTTTGCTAAATTTTGTTGTAGTTTGAGCGATTGATCCAGTTCCCATTCGTGAATCTTGCTATGTACCCATTCACTAAATAATTGAATGAATTCTATCTCCACCTTACTAAAATAATTTGGGACACGTGCTTCTTGCGATATAAAAACTAGGTTGCCATAAGCTTCACCACGAAATTTGATCGGTACGCCAATATAAGATCCAATTTTTAGCGGAGATTGGTTCCCGATATCCGCATATGGCGATTTTTTTAGGTCAGGAATTAAACTAAGCTGATCGTTCTCAATGTAAAACGGACGTAAGCTTTGGCAACTCGGATCAAATACTGGTGAACGCGATTTATGCGATTGAAGCTTGCCGCACGGTGTGCCGGTGCAAATCAAGGTTTCTAGTTGTTGATCTCGCATGCGATTGATCAACGCTTGTGACATTCCTAAAAACTCTTGCGCGATGCTTAATCCCTTGCTCAGCAATTGCGCATAATCAGGATCAAGCAGCGATGAGATTTGGGTTAATGCGAGTAAGGCTTGGTGCTGATAATTTTGTTGTAGTTGGGCGATTTCACGTTCAACGCTATCGGCCAAATCTCGTAAGATACGCTGCTCTTTTATACTGAGCATTCGTGCATTGCTATCGATAATGCACAAGGTGCCAACGCTATTTTCACCGTCTGGTCGTAGTGGTGCGCCTGCATAGAATCGAATATTCGGCGCGCCTGTAACGAGTGGATTATCGGCAAAACGTGGGTCATTTAGGGCGTTTGGAATATGAAAAATATCGCGTTCTAAAATTGCATGACCACAAAAAGAAATTTCGCGATCCGTTTCGCAAGCATCAAGTCCTTGTTTTGATTTAAACCATTGACGATCAGCGTCAATCAAAGAGACTAGTGCAATATCAACATTAAAAATCTGTTGTGCTAGTCGAGTAAGGCGATCAAAGCGTTCTTCAGGGAGCGTGTCGAGAATGTGATACTCGCGCAGTGCTTGTAATCTGGACTCTTCATTCTGAGGAATTTTGGGTGATTCCATTCAGAGTGCTCCTGTGTTGAAATAAATGGTGATACAAACGCTTGCGATCAGTTTGCTCGACGCGATGTGATGTGACAGTATCCATGAAGAAATGTTCCTCATCAAGGCAAGTGTTGTTGATGCGAGCATATGAATTTATTTACTTACTTTTTTAGAAGCTTTATTTATACTGAAGTGGGTTAAAGACAAACAGTTTCTTGCTCAAAAGCATCATGGCTGCGATACTGGGCGCTATTCAAATATTTTGCCTATTTATGCGTGTTTTTTGTTTTAGATTAATTGCTTATTTGCTAGTTTGGCTGTTGCCGAACTTAGTGTTAGCCGCTACCCAAGAACCAGTTCGATTATTTTTACAAGAAAGCCTAGATCAACAAGGCAAACAATTGCCGACCGATCCAAAGTTGATCGAGATTTTGAAATACTTTGAGAAACAGACTGGCTTAAAGTTCGAACCAGTCATTTTGCCTTGGAAGCGTGCGCAAGTAGAAACCTTGGCCGGAAAAGGGGTGATTTATGGTTTTTCTCGTTCAAGAGAACGAATTGCTGCTTATCATTTTTCGGAGCCTGTGGTGGTCGAGCGAATTTGGGGGATTACCTATGGCAAGCCAAAGCCGAAGTATCGTACAGTTGAAGATTTACGCGGCAAGGTAGTGAGTACTGGACGTGGCTTTAGTCATGGCTTGGAATTTGATTTGGCACGTGATGTCATTTTTACGGTGCAAGAAGATTCTGCCTCAACACATGCGCGATTTAAAAAATTGATGGCAAAACGCAGTGATGTGATGGTGTGGCCTGTGCGTGGAATGGAAACGCAAAAAGAAGTGGAAAAATACATCAATCGCATTATCGTACAAGAATCGAATGACCCTGAGTTAGCAGGGCGTTATTTTGATGTAAGTGATCAACCACTGTTTTTCGACACGATGCACTTTGCCAGCGCAAAAGGGCGTTACCTTGAGGTGATAGCGAAAATCGATGCCGCTATCCTACGCGGCAAGAAAAATGGCAGTTTGGCGCAAGTCCTACGTGGCTATCATTAAAGTACGATGTTAACTTTAGAATTATCATTATCTTCATTGGCCTGACGTAGACTGCCGACCTAGAAGATATTTGGTGGTAATTTTAACAATAATTAATCTGCGTGAATTTGTAGACGATGCGATAGCAGTGTATCCAAAGGCATAAAGCAAGCCTGATTGCGACCTTGCTGTTTTGCCTTGTACAGTGCGGTGTCAGCAGCATCAATGAGGGTCGACACTTCACGATGTTGATTTGGATCGTAGGTGCTAAAGCCGATGCTGATTGTAATTGTTTTATCTGCTTTGGATTTGAGATGTGGGATCGCCAGTTGATTGACTGCGCTAATCAATTTCTGCGCGAATTGCATGCCATGATCGTTGCTCATGTTGGGCAAGATCAGAACAAATTCCTCACCACCATATCGAGCCAGCATGTCGGAAGAACGTGACAGTTGTGCTTTTAAAGTCGTCGCAACTTGCATCAACACTTTGTCCCCAGCCGGATGACCGTAGTAGTCGTTATATTGCTTGAAGTAATCGATATCGACCATAAAAATCGATAAAGGATGCTTCTGTCGAATCGCTTGTCCTAAAGAGATTTTGTAGTGTTCGTCGAAGAAGCGTCGATTGTAAAGTCCAGTTAAACTATCCGTGGTCGCATCTTTTTTCAATACTTCAGAATGCGAGCGCAACATTTTCTCGCGGCGTATCGATGTGCTGGAATCGCTCACTTGAATTAAGCAGCAGTGTCCAACTTCTTCAGCAACCAAAGGGGAAATGGTGATGGATTGATGAATCGCCATTTGCTTTTTGAAGCTTTCATCAAACGAGAATAAAGGTAACGGCGAACGATGCAAGGCATTTGAAAGCACTGCAGGTAATCCATAATTAATCGTATTGCGTAATGCAGATAGAAACGCTGAACTTGGTGCAACCGGAAACACGTCGGCAATGGTTTGTCCGATCGCATTCTCACTGGTAATGCCAGAGTGTTTTTCTAACCAAGTATTCCACAATAAAATTTTTTCGTTTGCATCGACAACGATAAGGCCGAGGTTCAAACTATCAAAAATTTTACTCTGGTATTGTTCTACAAAATTCATTCAATTTTTCCTAAAAACAGCTCTAATTGCTGCACTAAACTACGAAGTGACATCGAACTTAATAAGAAAATTAAATGTCCTTCTGAATGACGCTTCTCGATAGAGAGGTCAATATGTAATACGAGGATATACGGTTGATCGTCTGAATTTTGCAGACTTTTAAAAATGTCTTCCGTTGACGCGATACGATAGTCAGGCAGAGAGCTATTTAGCGAGATATGCAACATATCTGCCATCGCGGATAAGCAGGCATTGAGAATGATATTGCCCAACTCGCACATCGCTTCTTGTTCAAACTCTGCAAGTTCTTCGATGCTCATTTGTGAGCCCATCATATCGCGCACGATTTCTAAAGCATGACTTTCGGTAAAGAGTAGTAATGCTTGTGCGTCGAATGGTCCTGAAAAATGTTGGCTAACAACACCAAATTTGGCATTGTTGAAATCAATCACCGTCGAGTCCACTTCGGCGCTCTTTTTGATTTCGACTGAAGGTACCGATAGCTTGACTTCGTCGCCAACAATTTCACTTAAGCTGGCGGCAGCACGGCCAGCGCCAACATTAAAGACTTCTGCCAGCGCATCAAGATGGAGTTCGCTTAGACTGTCCACAATTATCCTAAGAAATAATGTAATGCTTCTGCGATTGATTTTTCGGTAATCGGCTTTGCCACAAAGATGGCGCCCATGGCGTTCGCTCTATCTTGAAAGCTTTCTTGAATATTGGCAGAAAAAATCACCACGCGAATCTGCGGAAAGTCTTTCAAGATAATTTCTGCTGCTTCGGTACCTAACATGCCAGGCATATTTATATCCATGGTACAGAAATCAGGTTGATGCTCTCGCACTTGCGTGATGCCTTCTGCACCTGTACTAGCTTCAAGAATTTCCCAATCTGGATAAACCGCCAACACGCGAGCACGAATAATCATGCGAGATACTTTGCTGTCATCAACAATCAGTAATTTTTTTATTGTCGCATTGCTTGTCATGAAGATATCCTGTTTTGGCCAAGGTTCGGAATACTGAATTTTAACCGAAGCGTCTCTTTTTGAAAAAATAGACTGAGTTATACTGCATTTTTTTTGTTTGATTTGTTACTTATTGTTTCTTTTCGGTCAAAGATTTTTTGTTATTGAGTCGACGCCATAAGGTGGTTCGACTAATTCCTAAATGGCGCGCGATATCTTCTCGATTATTATTAAATTTTCTCATTAGATAATCTAAATCGGAATCTAAATCACGATCTAATGTGCGATCTGAATCGCCGCTTGATTTATCAGTTTCGATTGATGAGCCGGTGTTAGAAGTTGTGCCTAGTTTATCCAGACTTGTAGTGAAAGCCGATTGCAGCTCTGGTAATAATTTTATTAGAAAGCCTGGCGTAATGGCTTGTAGTGGTGCCGCTGATAGATGTAGCGCCAGTCGCTCGATCACATTGCGTAGTTCTCGCACATTTCCCGGCCACGCATATTGTTTCAAAATAAAGTGACAATGCGCCAACTCATTTTGTGCATTTGGATGTGCGCGTGTGCCTATCGCCGCGCAAGCTTGCTTCAAGCTCCATTGTGCTAGTGAGACTAGATCATCGGGGCGCTCACGTAAAGAAGGTAAGTGCAAACGTAGCACCGCTAGGCGGTAAAATAAATCGGCGCGAAATCGTCCCTCGCGCACTTTTTGTTCGAGGTCGCAGTGCGTTGCGCTAATGATGCGCACGTCTACTGGTATCGGGCGTATGCCACCGACACGAACAACTTCTCTTTCTTCTAATACGCGTAGTAAGCGTGTTTGCAGATTCAAAGGCATTTCACCAATTTCATCTAAAAATAAACTGCCTCGATGTGCTGCTTCAAACAGACCGGCGTGTCCGCCACGACGCGAGCCAGTGAAGGCGCCTTCTTCATAGCCAAATAATTCTGATTCCAGCAAGGACTCGGCGATGGCGCCGCAATTCACCGCCACAAATGCTTGTCGTGCACGTGCACTTTCTTTATGGATTGCCTGCGCTGCCAATTCTTTGCCGGTGCCGGTTTCGCCTTGTAATAATACGGTGGCAGGTGAGCGCGCGTATAACATGATGGATTGCCGCACTTCTTGCATCTGCATTGAATCGCCGCGTAAATCATTGATACTGTGGCGTGCGCGTAATTCTCCCACTGGTTGTTGCCGTCCTTTTGAAGCCTCTAAGCGGGTTAAGCGCGAAATCTCGATTGCGTCGTCAAAGGCTTGACGGATAGAGCCTGCGGAGTACATGAAAATTCCCGTCATTCCGGCTTCTTCGGCTAAATCCGTGATTAAGCCCGCACCGACGATAGCTTGTATCCCCATCGCCTTGAGTTCACTGATCTGGCTCTTAGCATCCTCTTCCGTCACATAAGTTCTTTGTTCCACTTGAAAGCCAAAGGTCGCTTTAAACTCAGCTAATTCCGGCATGGTTTCTTGATAGGTGACGATGGCAATTTGACGCGAAACCTTGCGTGCGCGCGCCAAGGCTTGCATCACGTCAAAGCCACTGGCTTTGGCAATGACGACGGGAATCGGTAAGCGATTTTTAAGATAAGCACCATTGGAGCCTGCCGCGATCACTGCATCGCAACGCTCTGTTTGTAGACGTTCACGTAAAACTTGTGCAGCCTCTTCAAAACCAAGGTGGATAGGCTCAATGTCGGCGCTAGCGTCGTACTCAACCATGATGTCGCGAAATAAGTCGAACAGGCGTGAGATCGAGACTGTCCAAATAATCGGCTTATCTTGTGGATCACGCGGGATGGGAGGGCGACGGCTCATGGTGAGTTTTGGGTGGAGTTTCTAATAGTGTTTCAAGCAATGTTTCATGTGGTGTTTCAAAATGCGTTTCAATTATGTTTCAAATGCGTTGCGGCTGCAACGTGTTTTCGCTCTATTGCCTAGTGATTTAGTCGGGATTGTATTCATGTCTCATCACTTAAGTCTTTGATTTCTAATATGTCTCCGTGTTTTAACTTGAATATGTCTTGATGCTGGCACGCGCTTTGCAATAGTAGCTGCATCCAACTAAAAAAGGAAAAAAACATGTCTCAATATTCCGCAGGTGCTGCCTTCCGTAAGGCGATGCAAGAAGAGTCTCCATTACAAGTGGTTGGCGCGATCAACGCGAATCACGCTTTGTTGGCGAAACGCGCAGGTTTTAAAGCAATTTATTTGTCCGGTGGCGGTGTTGCCGCTGGTTCTTTGGGTTTGCCTGATTTGGGTATTTCCAATTTAGATGACGTGTTGACCGATGTGCGTCGTATTACCGATGTCTGCGATCTGCCTTTGTTGGTCGACGTCGATACTGGTTTTGGCTCATCAGCATTCAACGTGGCACGTACTGTGAAATCGATGATCAAGTTCGGCGCAGCCGCGATGCATATTGAAGACCAAGTCGGCGCTAAGCGTTGCGGTCATCGCCCAGGCAAAGAAATCGTCAGCAAACAAGAAATGGTCGATCGCGTGAAAGCGGCAGTGGATGCGCGTACCGATGACAACTTCGTCATCATGGCGCGTACCGATGCGCTGGCGGTAGAAGGTTTGGAAGCTGCAATTGATCGCGCATTGGCTTGCGTTGAAGCCGGTGCAGACATGATTTTCCCAGAAGCGATTACCCAACTCGATATGTACAAGCAATTCGCTAGTGCAGTGAAAGTACCTATCCTCGCCAACATCACAGAATTTGGCTCCACACCTTTGTACACGGTAGAAGAATTGGCGTCTGCCGATGTGGGCTTGGTCCTTTACCCATTGAGCGCTTTCCGCGCCATGAACAAAGCAGCAGAGAACGTCTACACCGCGATTCGTCGCGATGGCACACAGAAGAATGTGGTCGATACCATGCAAACGCGCATGGAACTCTACGAGCGCATCAACTACCACGATTTTGAACAGAAGTTAGATGCTTTGTTTGCGCAGCAAAAAGCGAAGTAAATAGATTGAGAGTCAAAACCACTTAACGTAGGGGCTTGGCGGTATTTGCTCCTCCCCCTTCAAGGGGGAGGTTGGGAGGGGGATGGGGGGCAGTTTGAGTGACTACCGAAACCCATCCCCACCCCAGCCCTCCCCTTGAAGGGGAGGGTGCAAACTAGAAGCGCCTTCGTGTTGAGAAGTTTAAAAAATACTGAATATACTTTGGAGAAAAGAAATGACCACACAAGAAAATCCAACATTCAAACCAAAAAAATCCGTTGCTTTGTCTGGCGTTGCTGCTGGCAATACAGCGTTATGCAGCGTCGGTAAAACCGGTAACGATTTGCATTACCGTGGATACGATATTTTGGACGTGGCAGACAATTGCGAATTCGAAGAAATCGCGCACTTGTTAGTGCATGGTAAATTGCCAAACGTGGCAGAACTCGCAGCTTACAAAGCAAAATTGAAAGCCTTGCGCGGCTTGCCAGCGAATTTGAAAGCAGCTTTAGAAGCTTTGCCAGCATCTTCGCATCCGATGGATGTGATGCGTACTGGCGTATCGGTCTTGGGTTGTACTTTGCCAGAGAAAGATGATCACAATGTGCCAGGCGCACGCGATATCGCTGATCGCTTGATGGCGTCTTTCGGTTCTATGCTCTTGTACTGGTACCACTTCAGCCACAACGGCAAACGTATCGATGTCGAAACAGATGATGATTCTATTGGCGGCCATTTCCTGCATCTCTTGCATGGCGAAAAACCACAAGCCTCATGGGTACGTGCAATGCACACTTCCTTGATTCTGTACGCAGAACATGAATTTAATGCGTCGACATTTACGAGCCGCGTGATCGCTGGTACAGGTTCCGATATTCATTCCGCCATCACGGGTGCGATCGGTGCTTTGCGCGGTCCAAAACATGGTGGTGCCAACGAAGTCGCGTTTGAAATCCAAAAACGTTACGACAATCCAGACGAAGCAGAAGCTGATATCAAACGCCGCGTTGAAAATAAAGAAGTGGTGATTGGTTTTGGTCACCCTGTCTACACTGTGTCCGACCCACGCAATAAAGTGATCAAAGAAGTCGCGCGTACTTTGTCGGTCGAAGCGGGCTCGACCAAAATGTATGACATCGCAGAGCGTTTGGAGACAGTGATGTGGGACATCAAAAAAATGTTCCCGAACCTGGATTGGTTCTCTGCCGTGTCTTACCACGTGATGGGCGTACCGACAGCGATGTTCACACCCTTGTTCGTAATCGCACGTACATCGGGCTGGTCAGCACACATTATTGAACAACGTATCGACAATAAGATCATTCGTCCAAGTGCGAATTATGTTGGCCCAGAAGATTTGGCGTTTGTGCCATTGAAAGACAGAAAGTAAATTTGGATCATTTTTAAAACCCGTATTCGGGCGCATCGCGTTGTTGGCAATACTCGCAATATCGACATATTGCTCCGTTTGCCGCCTAGCGCTGCATCCCGACTACGGATTTTCTAAACGATCCATTTCAGCAGTGAAGAGCAGCCATGATCAAAGCTATGCTGAGCTAGCAATAACAAAAGAAGGAACAATGAATGAACACACAATTCCGCAAAAACCTCCCCGGTACTTCACTCGATTATTTCGATGCCCGTGAAGCGGTGGAAGCGATCGAGGCGGGGGCTTATGCCAAGCTGCCTTACACCTCGCGTGTCTTGGCTGAGAACTTGGTGCGTCGTTGCGATCCTGCGACCTTGACGGATTCCTTAAAGCAGTTAATCGAACGTAAGCGTGAGCTCGATTTTCCGTGGTTCCCAGCGCGCGTGGTGTGTCACGATATTTTGGGGCAAACAGCGCTGGTTGATTTGGCGGGTTTGCGTGATGCGATTGCCGAACAAGGTGGGGATCCAGCGCAAGTCAATCCTGTGGTGCCAGTGCAGCTGATCGTTGATCACTCTTTGGCGGTCGAATGCGGTGGTTTTGATCCGCAAGCGTTTGAAAAGAACCGTGCGATTGAAGATCGTCGCAATGAAGATCGCTTCCATTTCATCAACTGGACGAAATTGGCGTTTAAGAACGTCGATGTGATCCCGCCAGGTAACGGCATCATGCATCAGATCAATCTAGAGCGCATGTCGCCCGTGGTGCACAATCAAAATGGCGTGGCATTCCCAGATACCTTGGTGGGTACAGATAGTCACACACCACACGTCGATGCACTCGGTGTCATCGCGATTGGGGTGGGTGGTCTTGAAGCTGAAAACGTTATGCTCGGTCGCGCTTCGTGGATGCGCTTGCCAGACATTATTGGTGTCGAGCTCAGCGGTAAGCCGCAGCCTGGTATCACAGCGACCGATATCGTCTTGGCACTCACAGAATTCTTGCGTAAGTCCAAAGTGGTTGGTGCGTATCTCGAATTCTACGGCAGCGGTGCTGCGGCTTTAACACTCGGTGATCGTGCTACGATTTCGAACATGGCACCTGAATACGGTGCGACGGCAGCGATGTTCAGTATCGATCAGCAAACTATCGATTATTTGAAATTGACCGGTCGTGAAGATGCTCAAGTTGCTTTGGTGGAGACTTATGCCAAAGTCGCTGGCTTGTGGTCCGATGCTTTGGTGACAGCCGAATACGAACGTGTCTTGCAGTTTGATTTGTCGAGCGTCGTGCGCAATATGGCAGGTCCATCGAATCCGCATGCCCGTGTTGCTACGACAGATTTAGCAGCAAAAGGCATCGCAGCGGCTTGGGACAATGTGCCAGGCCAAATGCCTGATGGCGCAGTGATTGTCGCGGCGATTACCAGCTGCACCAATACTTCAAATCCACGTAACGTGATTGCTGCGGGTTTGTTGGCACGCAATGCCAATCGTTTGGGCTTAACGCGCAAACCTTGGGTCAAGTCTTCTTTGGCGCCTGGCTCCAAAGCCGTCACTTTGTACTTGGAAGAAGCCGGTTTGATGCAAGACTTGGAAGCGCTGGGTTTTGGCGTGGTGGCGTATGCATGTACCTCGTGTAACGGTATGTCCGGTGCTTTAGATCCAGTAATCCAACAGGAAATTATTGACCGTGATTTGTATGCGACGGCAGTCTTGTCTGGTAATCGCAATTTCGATGGACGTATTCATCCATATGCGAAGCAAGCTTTCTTGGCTTCGCCTCCATTGGTCGTCGCGTATGCGATCGCTGGCACGATCCGTTTCGATATCGAAAAAGACGTGTTGACCGTGGTTGATGGCAAAGAAATCCGCTTGAAAGATATCTGGCCTAGCGATGAAGAAATCGATGCGATTGTGAAGTCTAGCGTCAAGCCTGACATGTTCCGCAAAGTGTACGAGCCAATGTTTGCGATCTCGACCGAGCAAGCAGCGAGTGTGCCGCCGCTCTACGATTGGCGTGCACAATCGACCTACATCCGCCGTCCACCGTACTGGGAAGGCGCTTTGGCAGGCGAGCGCACGATGAAGGGTATGCGTCCTTTGGCAGTTTTGGGCGACAACATCACGACCGATCACTTGTCTCCATCGAACGCGATTATGCTCGATAGTGCGGCAGGTGAGTACCTCGCAAAAATGGGTTTGCCGGAAGAAGATTTCAATTCCTATGCAACGCATCGCGGTGATCATTTAACCGCACAACGTGCCACCTTCGCGAATCCAACCTTGAAGAACGAAATGGTGCGTGATGCTGACGGCGAAATCAAAGCGGGATCCTTAGCGCGCATTGAGCCAGAAGGCAAAGTCACGCGCATGTGGGAAGCGATCGAAACCTATATGGAACGTAAGCAGCCTTTGATCATTATCGCTGGCGCGGATTATGGCCAAGGTTCTTCACGCGATTGGGCGGCCAAAGGTGTTCGCTTGGCCGGCGTCGAAGTCATCGTTGCCGAAGGTTTTGAACGCATACACCGCACCAATTTGATTGGTATGGGCGTCTTGCCACTCGAATTCAAAGCAGGCGTGAATCGTTTGACCTTGGGGCTCGATGGTACCGAAACCTATGACGTGATTGGCGAACGGACACCACGCGCGACCTTAACTTTAGTCATTCATCGTAAAAATGGTGAACGCTTAGAAGTACCGATGACTTGCCGTTTAGATACTGCCGAAGAAGTGTCGATTTACGAAGCAGGTGGGGTCTTGCAACGTTTCGCGCAGGACTTTTTGGCGTCTTCGAAATCTGCGTGAGCCTGTGGTTGCGTAGCAGTGTCGGATTTGCTCGGTACTTCCCTCCCCTTCAAGGGGAGGGCTAGGGTGGGGATGGGTTGAGGATAGAACACCTACCGAGGTTTCTCGTGCGAGACCCATCCCCATCCCGACCTTCCCCTTGAAGGGGAAGGAGGAGTAAGAGAAACCTAGGGCGGGTGCAACCCGCGCCGCCAGAACTTTGAGTAACAAAGGTGATGGAAAGAGCAGCGCGGGTTGCACCCGCCCTACGAAGCTTGAGTAAATAACGACTGTCATTCCTGCGCACGCAGGAATCCAGTGACGTTGATGAGTGAGCTTGATCAGTCGACGAAAGACGCTGGGCTCCTGCCTTCGCAGGAGTGACGACTAACACACTCAGCCGTGTAGCTGAACCGTACAAGAAATTGAGAGAGTAAGGAAAACCATGTCCCACCCAGCCCAAATCAAAATCCCCGCCGTCTACATGCGTGGTGGCACTAGTAAAGGTGTATTTTTCCGCGTGCAAGATTTGCCAGCCGCAGCCCAACAGGCCGGTGCGGCACGCGATGCCTTGTTGTTACGCGTGATCGGTAGTCCCGATCCTTATGGTAAGCAAATCGACGGCATGGGTGGTGCGACTTCAAGCACTTCGAAAACAGTATTGCTGGCGAAGAGTACTAAACCAGATCACGATGTTGACTATTTATTTGGTCAAGTCGCTATTGATAAAGCTTTCGTCGATTGGAGCGGCAATTGCGGCAATCTTTCCGCTGCAGTGGGTTCATGCGCGATCAGCATGGGCTTGGTCGACAATGTGCCGCAAAACGGTATCGCCGTGGTGCGCATCTGGCAGGCGAACATCGCTAAGACGATCATTGCCCATGTGCCGATGACTAACGGTGAAGTGCAAGAAACAGGCGACTTCGAACTCGACGGCGTCACCTTTCCTGCCGCTGAAGTTCAACTCGAATTTATGGATCCAGCGGCCGAAGAAGAGGGCGCTGGTGGTTCGATGTTCCCAACCGGGAATCTAGTCGATGATTTAGAAGTACCAGGCATCGGCACTTTAAAAGCGACCATGATCAATGCGGGTATTCCAACCATTTTTGTGAATGCGGAAGAAATTGGCTACACCGGCACTGAACTGCAAGATGCGATCAATAGCGATACCGCAGCCCTAGCCAAATTCGAAACGATACGAGCCTATGGCGCAGTACGTATGGGTTTGATCAAGCACATCGACGAAGCGGCGAAGCGTCAGCACACTCCGAAAGTCGCATTTGTATCCAAACCTTTGGATTATGTGTCCTCGAGTGGAAAACAAGTGAAAGCCAGTGAAATCGATTTATGCGTGCGCGCATTGTCGATGGGTAAATTGCATCACGCGATGATGGGAACAGCGGCAGTGGCGATTGGCACAGCGGCAGCCATCCCTGGCACTTTAGTGAATTTAGCCTCCGGTGGTGGTGCGCGTTCTGCTGTGCGGTTTGGTCATCCTTCTGGCACGTTGCGTGTGGGTGCTGAGGCGCAGTTGGTCGATGGTGAATGGGTGGTGAAGAAGGCGAGCATGAGTCGTAGTGCTCGGGTTTTGATGGAAGGGTTTGTGCGGGTGCCTGGGGATTGTTTTTGAGTTTGCTGTTTTGAATTGAGGTCTGTAGGTCGGGGGTGGCCCGACAGCCAGTTACCTTTTTTGCTTCGCCAAAAAAGGTAACCCAAAAAAGGCGACCACGCTGCCACTGCCCTTCGGGTTCCCAATTATGCAAGACAAAAAATGGGAAAGCTTCGAAACTCGCTGCGCTCAAACAACGAAGCTTTCTTTATCCATTTTCTGTCTTGCACAATTGGCAGTGTCAGAAGTGGATGAAGGTCAAAAGCAACCCCCAAACAATCAGCCTCAAAAGTTTTTTTGCGTCACCAATGACCGTTGTGATTGTAGGTTTTGATGTTCCCGCATGTAGCGCTGCCAATTGTGCTGGGCAGAAATGGGAAAAAGAGAGGCAGATGTTTGAGCGTAGCGAGTTTCTGACTCTCCCCATTTTTGCACTGCGCAATTGGGTACCCGAAGGGCAGCGATACCTGCGTCGCCTTCTTTTGCTCACTTTTCTTGGCGAAGCAAGAAAAGTGAGTGGCCGCCGGGCCACACCCGGCCAGAGAACGCAGTTAGACAGTGAAAGTTGAATGAGCCATATAAGAATCAAAGCACAAACTTGATGTAGTACAAAAGGCGATTAAGCAAAACAAATAACAATCAAAAGAAACGCCAAACAGAATTCAAACCAAAACGCTATAAAAACTGGAGACACCATGAACTACCAAGATTTTTATCAAGCCTCAATTCAAGACCCTGTTAGCTTCTGGGATCAACAAGCCCAACTCATCAGTTGGCACAAACCCTATACTCAAGTACTCGATCACAGCAAACCACCTTTTGCCAAATGGTTTGTCGGTGGCGAGACGAATCTTTGTTATAACGCGATTGATCGTTGGTTGGAGACACAGTCGGATAAGGCGGCATTGATCGCCATTTCGACTGAAACCAATTCCGAGAAAACCTACAGTTTCGCTGAACTGCATGTCGAAGTGCAGCGCATGGCAGCGATGATGTTGGATCTCGGAGTCAAGAAGGGCGATAGAGTTTTAATCTATATGCCCATGATTGCCGAAGCAGCATTTGCCATGTTGGCATGTGCACGCATCGGTGCTGTGCATTCCGTGGTGTTCGGTGGCTTCGCCTCTAAGAGTTTGGCAACACGTATCGACGATGCCAAACCCGTATTGGTGGTGTCTGCCGACGCCGGGATGCGTGGCGGTAAGGCCGTTCCTTACAAACCTTTGCTCGATGAAGCAATTCAATTGGCTGAGCACAAACCCGCGAAAGTACTGTTAGTCAATCGTGGTCTGGATGCGATGAACTTGGTTGATGGTCGGGATGTTGATTATGCGGCATTACGTGAACAACACATGAACGCGCAAGTGCCAGTGACGTGGCTCGAATCGAATGAAATGTCCTACGTGCTCTACACCTCGGGTACCACAGGCAAACCCAAAGGCGTGCAGCGTGATGTCGGTGGCTATGCGGTGGCATTAGCCTCATCGATGAAAAATATCTTCTGCGGCAATGCGGGTGAAACCTATTTCGCAACGTCTGATATTGGTTGGGTGGTCGGCCATTCTTACATCGTGTACGGCCCTTTGATTGCAGGTATGGCGACCATCATGTACGAGGGCACGCCGATTCGTCCTGATGCGGGTGTATGGTGGAGTATTGTTGAGAAATACAAAGTCACACGCATGTTCTCAGCACCGACGGCAGTGCGGGTATTGAAGAAGCATCCAGTGGAGCTGATGAAGAAGTACGATATTTCTTCCCTCAAGGCTTTGTACTTGGCGGGTGAACCACTCGATGAAACGACGTCGAATTGGATCGCGACAGAATTAGGTGCGCCGATTATTGATAACTACTGGCAAACCGAAACGGGTTGGCCTATCTTGTCGGTGGCGCGTGGTGTCGAACACAAAGATACGCGCCTCGGTAGTCCAGGTATCGCCATGTATGGCTACAACGTGACCATCATCAATGAAGCTACGGGTGCGGTTTGTGGTCCGAATGAAAAAGGTGTGGTGGCGATTAAAGGGCCTTTGCCACCGGGTTGTATGCAGACTGTGTATGGCGATGATCAACGCTTTGTGCAAACGTATTGGACTAACTTTGCGCATGAGCAGTTGTATTCCACTTTTGATTGGGGCATACGCGATGCAGACGGCTACTTCTTTATCTTGGGACGTACCGATGATGTGATTAATGTGGCTGGTCACCGTTTAGGTACGCGTGAAATTGAAGAAAGCATTTCTAGTCATCCACAAATTTCGGAAGTGGCGGTAGTCGGTATCGAAGATAAATTGAAAGGGCAAGCCGCAGTTGCGTTTGCAATTATCAAAAATCCAGATCGTGCGGCAACACGTGAGTTAGCAAAAGCTTTGGAAGCTGAAGTGATGGCGGTCGTCGATAAACAGCTAGGCGCGGTAGCCCGTCCCTCGCGCGTATATTTTGTGGCGATGTTGCCCAAGACGCGTTCGGGTAAGTTACTACGACGCTCGATTCAAGCCGTGTGTGAAGGAAGAGATGCGGGAGATTTGACGACGATAGAAGATCCCTTATCTTTGCAACAGATCAAAAATGCTTTGCAAGCATAATTGATTTAGATTAGTTTTTTTATCTCAATTAAAAAAGGGGTTGCGACATCATAGTCGAGACCCCTTTTCTACAAAATGAAGAGTTTATAAAGATTTTTGTCGTCTCAAATAATCAATGCCGCAGACAAAGTAATTACTTCATCTTCCGACTCTTCAAGAATACTAAGCAAACTACCTTCACCTACGACAAAGTCGATTTCTGATTCGCAGCGGTTGGTTTCGGAGTCTGTTCTGGTATCTAGTGGAGAGACAGTTTTTGCTAGATCGTTAGCGAGCAGTAAGGTGTCTCCCAAGGTTTCTGGTGGCATTGCATGTAGTCCGTACCACATCGCTTCTACCGCTTCATTTACCTCGGCTGGCAGGTTCAGGTTTTTTAAGACAGCGCGGCCGATGATGGCGTCTTGCGATTCTTCTTTTGTTGCGGCTTCGCTAAATTCATCGAAATTTTCATCGTCGTTGGCACCGGATAAATCATCTGGTTCTAATAAGCAGGGAAATTCTTCAGCGCGTGAGAGTAGGTAGAAACCACCAACTTCGTGCACGATACCCGCGAACATGGCTGTATCTGGATTTAGTTTTGTGACGCGTCTGGCAATCACTTGAGACAGTGCCGCGACCTGTGCGGAGTGTTCCCACAACTGATTGATTTTTGCGCGAATCACGGGATTTCTGCTGGCTCCAGCAATTTGTCGCATGACCACAGAAGCGACTAGGCCACGCAAGGTGTTAAAGCCTAAACGTGCGATTGCCGAACGTACATTGCTTACTTCAGATCCGCGTGAGTAGGCCGCACTGTTCGCTACTGCAACGACTTTTGCAGCGAGTAGCGGTTCGTTCAAAATAATTTTGGTTGCTGTATCAAGGCTGCAATCTGCAACGTCAATTGCTTCTTGTACTTTGAGGGAGGTGGCAACGCTCGCAGAAAAAATTAATTCTCCTTGACGCGCTTGTTCCACCAGTAAAGCTAGGGCTTCGGGTTTATTCATGACACAGTGTCGCTCCACATTGAGAAAAACGCACCTCATCTTGCATTGATTGGCTCAGCGCCTGTCACTGAGCGATCCGCACTTATTTGCAGCTAAGTGATTCATCCAAATTCTGTGCTTGATTATGCATTTCGTCAAATCACAATGTAGCAGATAAGCTTGCCTCTTGGAAATTTTATTTAAACTGTTGTATTTAAAGATAAGATTTCTTAAAAATATTTCATATCTTAAATGGCAATTTTTGGGGCTTTCGTGCTGACATTTCTTGTTTTTAGAAAGGCACTTTGCATGATCGCGATTGCGCACACTACGCAGGCAGCAAACATTGCACTGAATAATAAGTGCAATGCATCTGGATTGCCAAAATAAAATAGCTGTCGAAGATTGGCGATGCTTAGGATCAAAATCATGGCAATCAGCGTTCCACCATTGACCCACCAATATATCGGATTCGATGCCTTCAGTGCCTGTTGTAAATTGCCACTCAGCGAACGATTGAGGAAGATAAATCCGAGATTGCCAACAACGATCGCGGTGAACGTGATGGCGCGTGCTTCATCGTTGGCGATGCCATGTTGAATCGTGAACCAGTAGATTGCTAAGACCATTAGAAAAATAATGCTACCTTGCCAAAAACCACGCCATAAAACTTTGGCTTGGAAAATGCTTGAATGCATAGATCGCGGTAGGCGTTGCATGATGTTTTGTTCTTCTTGCTCGGCTTCGAATACCAATGAACAACTTGGGTCGATAATTAATTCCAGGATCAATATATGAACTGGCATCAGTAAAACGGGCCAGCCAAACATCACTGGTAAAAATGATAGCGCGACGATAGGTACATGTGCAGCAATGATAAAGCTCAGTGTTTTTTGTAAGTTGTCAAAGATGCGTCGGCCTAAACGCACCGCCGCAACGATCGATGAAAACATATCATCAAGCAAAACGAGATCAGCCGATTCACGCGCTACATCGGTTCCTCGTTTGCCCATCGCAATCCCGATATGCGCGGCTTTTAGAGCAGGAGCATCATTCACGCCATCGCCTGTCATAGCGACCACCGCATTGCTTTGTTTGAGCAGTCTAACGATGCGTAATTTTTGTTCTGGCATGACGCGACAAAACACATGCACATGCTGTAGTTGCTGCTGTAGCTCTACATCCGACATGGCTTGCATTTGTGTGCCAGATAAGGCACCAGCACTCGTATCGATACCGCATTGATTGGCAATGTTTAATGCCGTAGCTGGATAATCTCCGGTGATCATCATGACACGTATGCCAGCATCGCGACATTCTTGAATTGCGGCGGGAACGCCATTGCGAATAGGGTCGGCGAAGGCAACCAAGCCTAGTAATTGAAAGTTGAAATCATGATGATGGCTAGGTAAATCCGTGCCATTGGATATTGACGTTAACTCTGCTTTTGCCACCGCAAGAACGCGTAAACCTTGCTCCGCCATCGTATTGACTTGTCGCATCAGCGAGGCGGATTCATCGACACTCAAATGGCAAAGCTCAGCGATTGCTTCGGGTGCGCCTTTGCTGGCAATGACGATGCGATCTGTGTTTTGATCTGTATTTTGATCGGTGTTTTTCCAAGCGCGCGATATTGCAAGCAATTGTTTGGTCAGCGGATATTCTTGTAGTAGCTGCCAATTCTTGTGTAGATGTTCGCTATCGCCGAGTAATTCCTGTCCAGTTTGCTGTAGGGCTTGGTCCATTGGTTCACTACCTTGGCTTTGACTTGCCAGTACAGCGAATTCCAATACCTCATGTAAATCTTCTGGCAAAGTTTTCTGATGAGCGCAATCGAATTGATGCTCACCTTTTACAAGTTGTGCCAAGGCCATTTTGTTTTGCGTTAAGGTCCCGGTTTTATCGACACATAAGACATTGGCTGATCCTAGTGTTTCGATGGCTGGGATACGGCGTGTTAATACATTCTTTTGACCAATCCGCCATGCACCAATACCCAAGAAAATTGTCAGTACGACGGGCAACTCTTCGGGAATCATCGCCATTGCAAACGTTAATCCAACCAAGATGCCACGGGTCCAATCTGTGCGACTCCAGCCATACCAGACCGCTAATAAAATAGCTAAGCTCAAGCTAGCCAGTGCGACGTATTTGACTACGTGTTTAGTCTCTTTTTGCACGCGGGTTGGTTCTTCTTGAATTTCCGCTAAGGCGTTGCCAATTTTGCCTATGGCTGTGTTCGTCCCTGTGCTTCGTACAATTGCAATACCTTGACCTTGTACGACGAGACTGCCTGAAAACACAAGCGGCGTATTGTCACCGCCAGCGGCACCCATAGTGATCTGTTGAAAAGACTTGTCATGATGCTGTTGTACTTCTGACGAAGGGAGTTGAGTAACACGATCATGCATCTCATGCCTTTGATCAGTTGCCAACTCGTTGAAAGTCACTTTGGTCACAGCCAAGGATTCACCAGTGAGTAAGGATTCATCGACAGTTAAATTGAGAGAAGAGATTAAAATCCCATCGGCTGCGACACGATCGCCTTCTGATAACACAAGATAATCACCGGTCACGACTTGCTTACTCGGAATGCTGATACGTTGTCCTGCGCGAATCACGATTGCACGTGGATCGGACAAATCACGCAAGGCTTCAAGCGCACGTTCGGTTTTACGCTCTTGGTAAAAACTAATTATGACCATGCCCATCACAAAGCCAGAAAGAACGACTGCATCATGCCAGTCACCCAAAATGAGATAAATCGATCCACATGCGATTAACAAGAGAATCATTGGCTCTGAGATGACATGCCAAGCGATTTGCCAAACATTCTGCGCCTTTGCCGTTGCCAGTTCATTTGGGCCATCAATCAAAAATTGTGCTTGCGCTTCTTGTTCGCTTAGACCTTGAAAATTATCTGGATTTGACATGAGTATCGTATTGGCTAGGAATGAAAAAATAGTTCTATTTTGATTTACTTGTTACATAGTTTCATGAAAAGCGATCACATCGCCGTTTTTATTGCTTCTAAAAGAATATACACGCCAAATCTTCATGATTTTGTGACAGATCAATAAAAAAGCCGACTAGTTTTTCTAATCGGCTTTTGAGGCATTGGTCGCTAGCTTAAATTTTTGCTAGCCTAAGTTAATCCAAAGTTGCAATGACGGGAGCATGATCGGATGGTTGTTCCCATTTTCGCGGTACTCGATCAACGACGCAAGAAGTACAGCGATCTGCGAGCGGTTTTGATAGTAATACATGATCAATCCGCACGCCTTTATTTAGACGGAATCCAAGTTGGCGATAGTCCCACCAGCTAAAAGTTTTTTCAGGTTGTTCAAACTGGCGGAAGCTATCACTTAAGCCGAGATCGAGCAGCGCTTGAAACGCAGCACGTTCGGCAGGGGATACGAGATTCATGCCCTCCCACGCAGCAGGATCATGCACATCGCGGTCATCTGGTGCGATGTTGTAATCACCTAGCAGCGCAAGTTGTGGATGTTGTTCTAATTCCGCCTTGACCCAATCGCGTAAGGCCGCCAACCAACTAAGTTTGTAAGGGTATTTTTCCGAGTCTAATGCTTGTCCATTTGGTACGTAGGCACAGATAATCCGCATGCCTGCGATGGTCGCAGCGATGATGCGTTGTTGCTCGTCTTCGAATAGCGGATTATTTTTTTGTACGGCTTCAATTGGGTGACGGGAAATGATCGCAACCCCGTTATATGTTTTTTGGCCGGTGAAGACGACCTGATATCCAGCAGCTTCAATCTCCGCTTGAGGGAACTTATCATCGGTTAATTTGGTTTCTTGTATGCACAAGACATCAACAGGATTCATTTCCAGCCATTGCAACACTTGTGGTAGGCGGACTTTTAAAGAATTAACATTCCAGGTGACTAGTTTCATAAGTAATCTCAGATGATGGCGATAGATGCGCGAACAAGAAAAAACGCGCTCGATGCGGGCATGGAGCGCGTCTTGTAATTAGATACTGAAGTTTAGCCTGCGCGATTCATCAAGAAGGTCGCCAGCATAGGCACTGGGCGACCTGTCGAACCTTTTGCTGCGCCAGATTTCCAAGAAACGCCAGCGATATCTAAATGTACCCAAGTGTATTTCTTAGTGAAACGCTCGAGGAAACAAGCTGCTGTGATTGAACCTGCTGCTGGACCACCAATATTCGCGATATCAGCAAAATTGGATTTTAATTGCTCGTTATACAGCTCGCCAATTGGCAAACGCCATGCAACGTCGTTGGCTTGCTTACCAGCGCTCAGAAGTTCTTCAGCCAACTTGTCATGCGTATCATCATGACGTGTGAATAAACCAGTCGTGTGATGACCAAGTGAAGTAATGATGGCACCAGTTAAAGTTGCAACGTCAATGACCGCTGCTGGTTTGAAGCGCTCAACATAAGTTAATGCATCACACAAAATTAAACGACCTTCTGCATCGGTATTTAAGATCTCGATCGTTTGGCCGGACATCGAAGTGACGATATCACCAGGACGAGTCGCGCTGCCAGATGGCATGTTTTCACAAGTTGGAATGACGGCGATCACATTCAATTTCAATTTCATTTCGCCAATCGCACGCATGGTGCCGAGTACAGAACCTGCGCCGCCCATGTCGTATTTCATTTCATCCATGCCTGCGCCTGGTTTCAAAGAAATACCACCGGAGTCAAACGTAATGCCTTTACCAACCAATACCACCGGCGCGTCTTTAGCTTTGCCGCCCATGTGCTTCAAGACAATGAACTTTGGTGGTTCATCGGTGCCAGCTGACACCGACAAGAAGCTATTCATCTTTAAGGCTTGGATTTGCTTACGCTCTAATACTTCCACACCCATGTTGAAATCAGCAGCGATTTTTTTCGCGGTGTTCGCCAAGTGGGTAGGTGTGCAGAAGTTGGCAGGCATATTGCCTAATTCTTTGGTCAATTCCATACCATTCACCAAAGCGATACTTTGCGCTAGAGCGACTTTTGCTACAGGCGCTTCGTTTGCTGCTACATAGATCGCGACTTTTTTGACATTGGCGGCGACCGTGTCTTTTTTGCTCTTGTGTGCGTCGGTACGGAAAATCGCTTCTCTGAATGCAATCACAGTTTGACGAATCGCCCAAGTTAAATCGCGTCCATCGACTGCAGGCAACATTAAGCTAACGTCAGTGCCACCAAGATTATTCAAGCCACGCGCTGCGTTTTGTACAGCTGCGATGTAAGCTTTTTCAGATACTTTGTTGGGATCGTCACCTAGACCAACCAATAAGACGCGCTCAGCGCTGACATCAGCCAGATTGCGCAGCATTAGCGTAGAACCAGATTTCCCAGAAATATCGCCTGATTTCAATGCGGCGTCGATGACGCCTTTTTTGTTGAGTTGCGTTGCAGCTGTTGATAATTTTTTATTTTCGAACACGCCAACGACGATACAAGCGGTCTTGATGGTGCTGGCATTGTCTGCTGCTGTGCTTTTGGCTGCTAGTGTTTTTATGCTAAAGTCCACGTCTTGCTCCTTATTGTCGATCAGCGTTATTTTTTTGAATTTCGCTTAAATACGTAAAACGACTATTATAACCCCCTTGCTTAGTCTCCATAACTACTAATAAGATCTACTCGATTATGATTTTTCAACGTGCGCTCAGACGAGAATTATTTAGTGCTGCCAGCGCTGTGTTTACGACACTATTTACCATCACCGTCACCTTTATGCTGATTCGTATTCTGCGTGACGCTGCGGGCGGCAAAATTGCCTCTAGTGATGTATTGATTTTAATTGGCTTTTACTCGCTCGATTACTTCCCCATTTTATTGATACTCACCGGTTTCATTTCGGTTTTGCTGGTGGTCACCCGTGCCTACCAAGATTCAGAAATGGTAGTTTGGTTCGCATCAGGTTTGAGTTTGACGCGTTGGATTCGCCCGATTTTGAGTATCGCCATTCCCTTAACTTTGGTGGCTGCTACGCTCAGCTTATTAGTGTCACCATGGGCGAATGAGCAAATGCAAGAGGTGCGTAATCGTTACGAAAAACGCGAAGATATTGCGAAAGTTGCGCCAGGTAAATTTCAAGAATCGCGTGGCGGTGGTCGTGTTTCATTTGTGGAAGAAGTATCAGGTGATTTAAGCAAGGTACAAAATATATTCACAAGCATGATTAACGATGGCCGTTCTAGCGTGATTGTGGCGAAAGAGGGCAGAGTCGAAATCGATGAGCATGGTGATCGATTCTTAGTCATGAGCCAAGGGCGGCGTTACGATGGTTTGCCGACTGAAGGCGATTTTCAAATGATGCAATTTGAAAAATATGCCGTTCTTTTGTCAACCCAAAGCAGTGTTGAGGCGAATAATAAATCAGCAAAAGCCTTGCCCTCAAAAACGCTGATTGAAGAGCCTAGTCCCGTGCGAGATGGTGAATTGTTGTGGCGGGTTTCATTACCATTTATGGGATTGTTATTGATGTTATTGGCGATCCCCTTAGGTTATGTCAATCCACGGGTTGGCCGATCCGCGAATATGATCGTTGCGTTAATTTTGGTTGCGGTGAATTTAAATATTTTGAATATGCTGCAATTATCCGTGGTGCAGGGACGTATGAGTTTTTGGCAAGCATCGTGGCCTATGCATCTTGTGGTGGCAGTTCTAATTACCTTCTTTTTCATGTGGCGTCTAAAAGTGAATAGCAGCTGCCATCCAATGAGTGTTTGGGGACGTATTAAGTGCCAAATTTATCGTAAAACCAAACAGCAATGTGTCGATCACGATCAGATGGTGGGTAACTAATGAAAGTACTACAACGCTATTTTGGTAGTGAAATCATTCGCTCGGTGTTTTTTGTGCTTTTTGCCTTATTGGTCCTCACGTCTTTCTTTGATTTGATGAAAGAGTTGGGATCGGTTAATAAGAATGGCTATTTGTTAAAGCACGCGATTTTCACTGTTTTGTTGAATATTCCTGGCAATGCCTATGATTTTTTACCGATTGCGGTATTGATTGGCACGATCTACGTGTTGGCACAATTTGCGAGTAATTCTGAATTTACGATTATGCGCGCGGCAAGTATGTCGTCTTGGACCGCGGCAAAAATGCTAGGGAAAATCGCTATCGTATTTATTTTGTTTACTTACTTTTTAGGTGAAGTCGTCGCGCCGATGTCGACCAAGCTTTCTAAGCAAATTAGTATGCAAGCAGCATCCGCACCGCTCACGCAAGGATTTCGTAGTGGCTTGTGGACGAAAGACTTAATTCGCAGTAATGATAGCAATGCTGCCGTGATTGGTACGCGTTTTTTGAATGTGCGTGAAGTGTCACCTGAGCGCGTACTACTTGGTGTGAAGATCTACGAGTTCGATACCAATTTTCAATTGCTGCGCGAGATCAATGCGAAACAAGCCGTCTATGTGCGATCGCATACTTGGGAGTTAAGTGATGTGGTGGAGACGAGCTTCCCGCAAAATTTAGCGACGCAGACCATGATTGAGTCAGACACACATAAATTAGCGACTAAGGAATTAAATTCGGAAATCACACCAGATATTTTGTCTGTATTGTTTACGGAAGTAGATCGTATGTCGGCGTTTGAGTTGGCTTCCTACACCAGGCATTTGACTGAAAACAAGCAATCGACAGAACGCTATAAAATCGCATTTTGGAAAAAGCTTACCTACCCAATTTCGATTCTTGTGATGATGGCTTTAGCACTGCCATTCGCCTATCTGCATGCGCGTGACGGCGGAATCAGTTTGCGCATTTTTAGTGGAATTATGTTGGGAATGGTGTTCTATTTGGTGAATAGTTTGTTTGCGTATTTAGGACAAATTAATACTTGGCCGGCTTTGATGACGGCGCTCTTTCCAAGTCTAATTTTTTCTCTGCTTGCCTACGCAGGTTTGCGTTATGTTGAACGACATTAATCATTCAAGTCCTTAACTTCATGAAGTTACGTAAAGCTCAATTTTTAAGGTTTTTATGAAGAAACAAGCATTAATTTTATTTGCACATGGCGCACGTGCAGCGAGCTGGGCCGAGCCATTTTTACGACTGCAAAAATTAACTCAAGAGAGTGAACCAGAACTCAAAGTTGAATTGGCGTTCTTGGAATTGATGCAACCGCAATTACCAGAAGTGGTAAAAAATTTGGTTGATCTGTCCTATGAGTCGATTACGATTACGCCGATTTTTTTAGGGCAGGGTGGGCATTTATTACGTGACTTACCTTTGATGGTGGAAGAGATACGCCAGCAATATCCGACTCTACAGATTCAGCAAGTGGCGGCTGCTGGTGAGGATGCGGGCGTTTTACAAGCTATACGTGATTATTGCTTGCGCGCGGTTGCGGTTAATCCGTAGTCGGCAATTGCTCAGTCTTCGACATCACTAAAGTACCGTGTAAGGTATCTGCCAAGTGTTTGTCACTGAGTAAAATATGTGAAGTAAGCCAGAAACGTAAGAGCTCTGCAGTTTCGATTGCAACTAGTTCACGCGCCCGATTTAACTCGTTCTGTAAGTCAGTGACGCGCTCCAATAGTTTTCTATGTTGTTCTTTATGCGCCTTGAATCGAGGATAGGCGATGGACTTCATGAGATCTTCTTCTCTCTGAAAATGCTCCTGCGTATAGGTGGCAAGCCTTTGTAAAATGTTCGAGAGTGTTATGTAGTCTTGACCGAGGTCAGCTGCGTCATGCAATTCATTGACCATACCAATGAGGGTTTTGTGATCCTCATCGATCATGCTGTCGTGAACACTCAAGCTATCATTCCATTCAAAATATTCCATGTGACGCCTAATGACTGTTGAGAGTCGAAAGTTTCAGAACGGCAATTTTACGAGCCATTGCGAGAATGAAACTTATTCTAGCGCAAGTTTTTTGCGAAATCATGTATTCACATGGATTTAACAAAATGTTTGAAACTTGAAGCGTATATCTCATCAAGAATTGAATGAGGCTATTGATTTTAGATAATCAATCGTATTCAGCTACGCAAACTTAGTTTCACAAACTTAAGTACGCAAACTTAGTTGCGCTGACGCATCGCTTCGCCCATCATTACCAGTACAGGGCCATCACAGGCAGGCAAGCCGTTTGCTAAATCACATAGTTTCAGATGCAGGTGCTGCTCTTCTGGACGGCTGCAACTTTGCACGATCACAATCGGTAGATCAGGTGAAAAACCTTTCGCTAACATGCGTTGCGCAGTGAGTATCGCTTCTTTGCCACCCATGTATTGAACTAAGGTGTCGCAATCTGGAATGCGTGTTTCCGCAGCCTCACCGGGTGCGGTACTGGAGGTAAAAAGCGCGACACTGCGCGCTACGCCGCGTTTGGTTAATGGAAGTTGTACACTGGCTGCGGCTGCCATTGCGGTAGTGATGCCGGGTACAATTTCGAAACGTATTCCAGCGTGTTCCAACGCTGTCATTTCTTCATCTGCACGACCAAACAACATCGGGTCGCCACCTTTTAGACGCACTACGATGGCGTGTTGTTGCGCTGCTTCGATCAATTGTTGATTGATGTGTTCTTGTGCAGCAGAGCGTTGTCCGCTACGTTTGCCTACCGATACTTTGATCGCTTGTGGGCATAGTTCCAGCATTTCTGGCGTGACCAATGCGTCGTGTAAAACAATATTCGCTTGCGCTAACAGTTTGGCACCACGCACCGTAATCAAATCAACTGCTCCTGGACCAGCACCGACTAAATAGACGATGCCTGTTTCCTGTTGGATCGAGGGCGAAGTTGATTCAGATAGATTAGCCAAGACGTATCATTCCCGCTGCGACAGTTTGATGGGTGACTTCGTCGATCAAAATAAATGCGCCAGTAGCACGAGTGATGTCGTAAGCATCGGCTGCTAAGGCTTGCTGTACATTGATATTGACGCGAGCGATGTCGTTCAATTTAAGTGTATCAGTTGGGCGGCGTTCTTGGGTATTGATATCCAATAAAGTGTCGATCGACGCAACACGTGCCGCGACTTGACGTGTCGTATGTTTCAACCAATATTTGCGACGCGAGTCCAAGGCTTCTTCAGACAACCAACATACATCGGCGCTCACAGATTTTAGTACGGTCGCCGGACGATCTGCCGCCGCCAACATGTCGCCACGTGAGATATCAACGTACTCATTGAGCAAAATGGTGACGGACTGTCCAACTACTGCAGTTTGTAATGAGCCGTCTAAAGTTTGGATATCTTTGACGGTCGCGCTTTGGCCCGAAGGCTGGACCACGATACTGTCACCAACACTGATTTTGCCCGCTTCTATGCGTCCCATGTAGCCACGGAAATCATTCGCTTCGTGACCATTGTGACGTGCGACTAATTGCACAGGAAAACGGAAAGGCTCGTCGTGGCAGTCGTCATACACGTTTAAAGATTCCAATAACTCGATTAAAGTCGGGCCTTGGTACCACGCCAGATTGTCGCTATTGGTGACCACGTTATCGCCAGCCAGTGCGGACAGCGGAATTGGATGCACGTCGCGTAAACCTAATTGGGCTGCGAAGCTTTGGTAAGCAGCGACGATACGGTCGTACACCGTTTGATCGTAATTGACCAAATCCATTTTGTTGACAGCCACGATCACGTGTTCGATTTGCAGCAAATGGGCGATGGTGGAATGACGCTTGGTTTGTGTGAGCAATTCCACGCTGCCATCTTCACCGAATTTTACTTTGGAGACGTCGATCAAAATAATCACCGCATCGGCAGTCGATGCACCAGTCACCATATTGCGTGTGTATTGCTCATGACCCGGTGTGTCGGCGATGATGAATTTACGTTTTGGCGTGGCGAAATAACGGTAAGCGACGTCGATGGTAATGCCTTGTTCACGCTCGGCTTCTAAGCCATCAGTTAGCAATGACAAATCAATGGTGTCACCAACGGTACGCTTATGCTTGGCTTTGGAAATCGCATTTAATTGGTCCGCAAAGATGCCTTTACTGTCGAATAGCAAACGACCAATCAGCGTACTTTTTCCATCGTCCACGGAGCCAGCCGTGATGAAGCGTAATAGGCCGCGTTCACGTGTGAGGTCGTTGGCCGTGGCGGATTGTTGTAGCTGGGTGCTCATTAGAAATATCCTTCTTTTTTACGTTTTTCCATGGAGGATTCAGAGGTTTGATCATCCATGCGTGTGGCGCCGCGTTCAGTGATTTGGGTGACTGCGGTTTCTTCGATAATCGCTTCAACAGTCGCGGCTTCGGAAGAGACCGGGCAAGTACAAGAAATATCACCAACGGTGCGGAAGCGCACAATTTGTTTCTCTACGGTTTCGCCAGCACGTGGTGGCGTTAAATCTGTTACCGGAACTAGTAAGCCATTGCGCGGAATGACTTCACGTTCATGTGCGAAATAGATAGGCGGTAATTCCAACTTTTCACGCGCGATGTATTGCCAAACATCGAGTTCTGTCCAGTTAGAAATCGGGAACACACGCATGTTTTCACCAGGGTGAACGCGGGTGTTATACAAGTCCCATAATTCAGGACGTTGTGCTTTGGGATTCCATTGTCCGAATTCATCGCGGAAGGAAAAGATACGTTCCTTGGCTCGCGCTTTTTCTTCGTCGCGACGCGCACCGCCTATGCAAGCATCAAATTGATGTTCCGCAATCGTCTCTAACAAGGTTACAGCTTGTGCTGCATTGCGTGAATCAGTTTGTGGATTACGCAAGCGTACCGTGCCACGCTTGATTGAATCTTCAACCGAACCGACAATCAGACGTTCGCCCAGTTCCGCCACGCGTTTGTCACGGAAAGTGATCACTTCTGGAAAGTTGTGACCGGTATCGACGTGTACTAAAGGGAAAGGGAATTTGCCCGGACGAAATGCCTTTTCAGCGATACGCAATAACACCACAGAATCTTTACCGCCTGAAAATAGCAGGGCAGGGTTAGTACATTCAGCAGCCACTTCACGCATGATGTGGATGGCTTCGGATTCCAGCCAATCGAGATGGCGATTACTCGCGGCATCAATGAAGTGATTTTCTACTACGGTGTTCATGCTAAGCCTTTTAATTAAGTATTCGGTTTTCAAATAATTTCGTTCAAATTGCTTTAATGCGGACTAATTTTCCATCCACCACATGCAAGCCACATTCTTTGGACTCGGGATTTTCCCACCACCAGCGCCCTGCGCGTATGTCTTCACCGGGTTGGATGGCGCGGGTGCAAGGCTCGCAGCCTATCGAAGGGTAACCTTTGTCATGTAAGGCATTGTAAGGCACGTTGTTGCTGCGGATATAGTGCCAAACATCATCTTCTGACCAATCTGCCAAAGGGTTGAATTTTTGCATTGCATGCGCGACATCGTCTTCTTGCACGGCCAATTCGGTACGTGTCGCAGACTGTGCACGTCTTTGGCCTGTGATCCACGCTTTTTTACCTTTGAGCGCACGATTGAGTGGCTCTACCTTACGAATTCTGCAGCATTCTTTACGCATGTCTACGCTATCGTAAAAAGCGTTGATGCCATGCTGCCTGACGTAATCTTCAACCGCTGCGAGATTCGGTTTAAACAATTGAATGTCGACAGCATAGGTAGCGCGAATTTTGTCTAGCATTGCCAAGGTTTCTTTGTGCAGACGACCAGTTTCCAAAGAAAAAATACCAATATTAAGTTGGCGACGCAAAATTAAATCCGTTAGCACCATGTCTTCTGCCGCGAGGCTAGAGGCGAACACTGCGGGCGTAAATTCACTCGCAATTTTCTCTAAGATCGCGACGGTGTTGGCTAATCGGATTTCGTATTCGCTTGTTTCGTTCATGGCTTTAACTACCTGTTCTTGCCGCACGACGGAATAAGGGATTTTTTTCATCAACCGAACTTTGGTATTTTTCACTAAAGTCGGTCAAACCTTTGATAGCGTCATGAATGTTTTTGTCAGCGCGAACTGCAAAGGCGTTGAAACCTACGCGTTGCATATAAAACAGTTGGTCGCGTAGCACGTCGCCGATCGCACGTAGCTCACCCGTATAGTTGAAGCGTGTGCGTAAGTTGTAAGCAATAGAGTAGCCACGGCCATCAGCAAATTTAGGAAAATCGACAGCTAACAAGTTAAATAAATGCAAGTCTTGCTGTAATTCTTTGGCTTGCTCATTACTGCTAAACCAGACAGCGATATCTTGACGTTCTTTGGCGCGTTGGATTAATTTGTCACGTTGAAATTGCCACACTTTGAGTGGCACAATCACTTTTCCTTCGGGTACTTCGATTGCGTCGGCGGTATCGTCTTCAGACAATTGCAAGATTTCCCAATTGTCTTCCACTACCGCGCGATCTTTAATAATTTTCGTCATGTATTTCTCCCCCTAGTACACTACTGCAGAGCCGGCATCTTCTCCGTGATGCTCGATCGTTTTTATTGGTGTTGCATAAACATATTCTTTGAATGGTGCAATGCCCAAGCGTTGTGCGGTATCGATGAAGCGTTCTCCTTCGGCACGTTCGCGCAGATATACTTGTACGATACGGTCGATCACTTCTGGCATTTGTCCGGCTGAAAATGAAGGACCGATAATCTTGCCTATCGCTGCTTGATTGCCTTGCGCGCCGCCGATAGACACTTGGTACCACTCACTTCCATCCTTATCGACACCCAAAATACCGATATTGCCGACATGGTGATGGCCGCAGGCATTGATACAACCAGACATATTTAATTCCAACTCACCGATGTCGTGCAGATAATCCAGATCGTTGAAACGGTCAGTAATATCGAGCGCGATCGGAATTGATTTGGCGTTCGCCAATGAACAGAAATCACCACCTGGGCAGCAAATCATATCGGTCAATAAACCAATATTCGGTGTTGCTAAACCATGTGCTTTGGCTTCTTTCCATAAATCAAATAAGCGACTTTGTTCGACATCGGCTAATACCAAATTTTGTTCATGGGTGACGCGGATTTCGCTAAAACTATAGCGATCTGCTAAGTCGGCAACAAAATCCATCTGATCCGCACTGGCATCACCTGGTGGTACGCCAGGTTTCTTCAGTGATAGCAAAACGGCATTGTAACCTGCTTGTTTATGCGGTTTTACATTCCGCTTCACCCAATTCGAAAATGCCTTATTTTCTTGTTGTAATTGCACAAAATTTTCATCAGTTGCGGGTATGTTGGCATAAGCAGGTGCAGTGAAGTATGCCGCCACACGCTTTAATTCTGCTTCAGTTAATGTACCTGGACCATCTTTAATGTCTTGCCATTCTTCTTCTACCTGACGAGCAAATTCTTCAGCGCCGATTGCTTTTACCAAAATCTTGATACGCGCTTTGTAAATATTGTCGCGACGACCGAATTGGTTATAGATACGCAAAATCGCTTCTAAATAAGTCATCACGTGTTGCCACGGCAAGAACTCTCGAATCACACTGCCCAAAATAGGCGTACGTCCCATGCCACCACCGACCATCACTTTAAAGCCAACTTCGCCAGCATCATTGTGAACAACGGTTAAACCGATATCGTGAACGGCAATCGCTGCACGATCTTCCTTGGCACCGTTGATGGCGATTTTGAATTTGCGTGGTAAATAAGCAAATTCAGGGTGAAACGTGGTCCATTGACGCAAGATTTCTGCATACGGACGTGGATCAATAATTTCATCTGCAGCCACGCCAGCAAATTCGTCTGACGTGATATTGCGCATGCAATTACCGGAAGTTTGAATTGCGTGCATTTCCACACTGGCTAACTCGGCCAAGATGTCGGGCGTGTCCTCTAAGTTGATCCAGTTGTATTGGATGTTTTGGCGTGTCGTGAAGTGACCATAACCGCGATCGTATTTACGCGCAATAAAAGCGAACTTTCGTAACTGTGTTGAAGACAGCAGACCATATGGTACGGCAACCCGCAACATATACGCATGACGCTGCATGTACAAACCGTTTTGCAAACGCAAAATACGAAATTCATCTTCCGTCAGTTCATTGGCGATGCGACGGCTTACTTGATCGCGAAATTGCGCAACGCGCTCTTGAACGATTAAATGATCATGTTGGTCATAACGATACATCTTCAAACTTCCTATTCAAAACGTCTTACCAAAAAGTGGCGTCGACATTATCAACGTGCTGATGGGATAAATAACTTGTTTAGTGAAACTGATTTTCTGATTAATTTTGTGATTGGTTTTAGCATTAATAACGTCGCCAATTACAAAACTAATTTACAGGCCACTAAAGTGAGTGTTGTCGCTAAAATTCCGCGCAAAAATTTTTCGGGTACCGCTTTGGCTGCCAGTGATCCAAGTGTGATTCCGGGTACGGAACCAAGCAATAATGAACCTAGCAATTCCCAGTTGATTGATCCTAACCACCAATGACCAATTGCCGCAATCGCGGTGAGTGGTACTGCATAAGCGATATCGGTGCCTGCAACGTGTGCTGCTGGCATTTTGGGATAAAGCAAAACCAAAATTGTGGCACCAATCGCACCCGCGCCGATCGAGGAAATAGTGACTAAAATTCCTAAAATCGCACCAGCAATAATCGTCGCACTCGCGAGTTTTTTACCTTCAAGCTGGCGTTCTGGATGGGCATTGATCCATGCGATTAATTTACTACGATACAAAATGGCAATCACGGTTAACAATACCGATACCGCGATCGAATAACGAATGATTTGTCCTAACTCCTGGCTTAAACCACCAAAATATTTTAATGCTAATGTTGCTACAAGTGCTGCAGGCAAGGCGCCGATGCAGAGCAAGCGAACCACATGCCATTCGACTGAACCACGCAGACGATGTGTTAGGGTGCCAGTCGCTTTGGTAATTGAAGCAAATGCCAAATCCGTTCCTACCGCTACTGCAGGCGACACACCGAACAAGAGTGTGAGCAGTGGCGTCATCAATGAGCCACCGCCGACACCGGTCAATCCGACCAAGGTGCCAACTGCGAATCCAGAGATGATGTAGGTGAGTGTCATATAGCCTCATACAAAGTAGCCTGCATGATAAGTGCAGCTTACTTTATAACCAACTACTTAGTATTTATTTGCTTATATGCAGTTTGACTATATAGAAATCTGATTTCTGTGATTAGTGGACTTGAATTAAAGACGCTGCTCTACGGTGATTATGATTCGTATGAAGGAACCAAACGCAAGACATCTACGGACCAAGTTAGTCTGGCTTAATTGCTTAGATCAGTTACGAAACGTCGAGATAGGAATACCTAACTCAGGATTTTTGAACTGATAAGTTGGGCTCAGTATGTTTTTGCTTTCTTGTTGTCCAGTCCATTGAATTTCCATCAGCGTTAGCATGGTCCATCCTAGCCAATCCAATCGAAATGGTCTTTGCGCTAGTGCTTGATTCGCTTCGATTGTTGACGGATGATTATTCCAAATAAAGGCAGGAATTCGAAAGCCCGCCGCTGTGCTTGCACTATGTCCTGCATGATTACGTGTGTGTGCAACTTCCTGCCCATGGTCAGAGACAAAAATCCAAGCGCCACGTTGATCTTTATCGAGCGCCTGTTGGGTAATTTCCAGCGTTTTTACAACTTGCGCATCATGATTTCGTATTGCTGCATCATATTCATTGCGCTTTTCGATCAACCAACTAGAACGTCTTTGTCGCTCTAAGTCACGATAGACTTTGTCCTTACTATCGATATATAGATTGGCATTCTCTGGGTAACGCATCTTGTATTGAGGATGGGCACCGAGCATGTGTACAACAATCAATTTGCGTTGCACAGGACGTGCTAGTGCAGCGATCAGTGGTTGATGGGTGCTGCTATCGGAGGAACTGCTGTCGCGTCCAGGTATGTTATTCAGCATTTCTAAGTGATCAGCAAATCGTGCATGCTCTTGTTCGATTGCTTGCCCATCATGGTTGCTGATCCAAGTAATATGGTAGCCGGCCGCTTTTGCCAGTGCTAATAAATGAACTGGTTTTGCGTTCGGTGTATCTAGATAAAACAAGCTCTTTAATGAAGCAATTGTTGCAGCCTCAACTGACCACGCATAGCGAAAATTGATTACTTGCTCCGGCATACGTTTGCTGAGGTTTTCAAGTTGTGGCGTAGTTGTGCGCGGATAGCCATGAGTCGACATATTGTCGCGATTGAGGCTGTCGGACAAGATCAGTACTAGGGTCGATGAAGTATTTCCTTCTGCTACCGCTTGTAGTGATTTGGCGAAGTTCAGTTGCTTTTCACGTTGTGCTTTCAGATCATGCCAATTCGATCTCAGTTCTATCGTAACCAGTGAAATTCTGGGCCAAAAGTACAGAGGATGGAGCTTGCGCCAAGGCTTACTCGCATAGCCAACGACGCACAAAATAATCGCCACGCCGAGAAGGATTTTTAGCCACAATGACTGGATGCGAAATTGTTTTGCGTTTGTGCTACTTGCGCTAGCGGAAAACACGAGAAAAACCAAAAAGCCGATAGAAAAAATACTTAGTATCACTAATTGGATGATAGGTAGCGCATAGCTAGCAATAAACTCGCGAGACTCTAATAAGCTGGTATTGGCAACAGCACTTAAAACCATCGAGCTATCTGGCGCAGCTTGATAAGCTTCGCTGATGAAACGTCTCAGTACACTATCGAGTACGAATGCGATCAGCGCAACGCATACAAAAATAACGCGGAGTCGTTGATGTCGCGGGCTAGCTAGTGGGATGAATAAAATCAGTAAGAATGGCAAAGCCAAGACCAGCATTTGTGCTGTTTTAATTTGATCGTGACCAAAAACTTCAATACCAATCATCAAGCATGCCAGTACCCACCAAGACCAAATCGGACGTTGCGGATGCGACCATAGCGAGTTTGTCCAACGACGGATAGCTTGAACTTGTTGAAGTGGGGCGAAAAACATAAGTGCGACGATCAAGCTAGCATGAAGTAATGGGCAGCCTCATGCTGATTCTTCGTGTTGTTGATATTCAGGACGAAGTCCTTGATCGAGGAGAGGTAATTCATGGAAAACATTTAGCATTTTTTTATAGTTAGACTTGGCAAGCGCACTTTTACCAAGAAGATGCCGTGCATCAATTGTGTTCGAAGATTATCATAGGAACTGTGTTGACGTTATTTAGATAGATCAAATTGCCTCTTGCTTACAACAAGTGTGATTAAATTTCTGTGCACAAGAGGGAATGTGGTAATGCGAACTCAGCTAGCCGTCGTTTCTGCAAGCGATTAATTAAATTGGATATGGATGAATATCAGAATATGCCTATTGATCTCGAAATCCTACAAAGATTGGCGTTTCGTCGTGAGCTAGTCGAGAGCCGGCGTTTGGCGCGAGACCAAGGAATCGATTTTCATCTCGCTTTAGAACAGGTTTTGACAAAGGAAGCGGCAGGATTGGGATTATCTTTGTTGCTACAGCAACGCCAGCAAGATATCGCCAAACAAGCGGAAATCAAACTACAGAAGAAGCGCGTCGCCGAAACCAAGTATGCCATTAAACAAGCAGGCAACATGGTTTTTGATCATAGTTGGTGCGGTTGGTTTGACGGCTCAGCGCAACCAAATCCAGGAGATTGCTACATCGGTGTTGTGTTGAAAGCACCAAGCGGGCAAGTTTGGGAAATTAGTCGTTCGATTGGTTACGGCGATAGCAGTTATGCCGAATACCGTGCTTTGCACGCACTACTAGAATTGGCAGTGCAACATGCTGCGGACACACTCATTATTTATGGTGATAGCCAAGTCGTCATTACGGATCTGCAATCCGCAAGAACAAAGCAAATTGCCGCATTGCTTGAGCTACGTTCACAAGTGGAGAATTTGATGAAGCAAATCCCAGCCGTGCAGTTAAAGTGGATTCCGCGTGCGAAAAATTTGCGTGCTGACGAGTTAGCGCGTTTCGCTTCAATTGATCGAACACAGCACTAAGTTTTATTTGTAATCTAGAGATCTTATTACGGTTTCGTGCCTTTCGATACATAAGAAAACGCCCTTCAATCGCAAACTGATTGAAGGGCTTTTTTAATTGCAACGCTAATTTTTACTTCAGATATTTTTCCATCCAGTTCAAAACGGTTTGATGCCACAAAATTGAATTGGCTGGTTTTAAAATGTGATGATTTTCATCAGGGAAGGTCAGTAATTGGCTATCAATTCCACGACGTTGTAAGGCAGTAAATGCTGCAAAAGATTGCGCGCTTGGAACGCGGAAATCCAATTCACCTTGTGTTACTAACATCGGCGTTTTCCATTTGAGAACATGCGCTGATGGATTGAATTTTTCGTGTTTGGCAGGTACGTCATAGTAAGTGCCACCGTTTTCCCATTCGGTGAACCACAATTCTTCTGTGGTGTAATACATAGAACGGCTATCGAAGATGCCAGCGTGGTTCACGATACATTTAAAACCATCATTCCAATTGCCAGCGATCCAATTCATCATAAAACCACCATACGATGCACCTAGTGCACAGGCTTTACTGCTATCTAACCAAGGGAATTTCTTGGCTGCAGCTGCCATACCCAGCTTGAGATCAACTAGTGGTTTACCACCCCAATCTTGACTAATAGAGTCGGTAAATTTTTGACCGTATCCAAGCGAGCCGTGGAAGTCGATAAACACTACTGCATAGCCGGCGCCTGCATAAGTTTGTGGATTCCAGCGATAGCTCCAATTATTGGCAAAACTACTTTGTGGGCCGCCATGGACGATGAATGCGACTGGATATTTTTGTCCCGCTTTTGCGTTCCATGGTTTCATTACATAACCATAGACTTTTTCGCCTTTGGCGCCTGCGTAACTAAATTGCTCGTATTCACCGAAACGCACATCCGCTAAGGCTTGTTTATTCACCTCGGTGATTTGTGTCCAAGAGCTTGGTGTCAATGCGGATTTGTAAAGTTGCACGCCTGATGCTAAATCTGCTTTGGCGACCACTGCAGTATTGCCTTGTACGTCGTAGCCAGCTACCGAGCCTTGGTCGGTTAAAGCCGTCACTTTGCCGCTATTGGCATCAATCGAAAATAAGCGTAACTGGCCGAGATCAAATGCACTGGTGTAGAGATTCTTGCTGTCGGCTGACCAAGTTAAATTGCTTGCCGAACGATCCCAGTTGGCTGCGAGTGCGCGTTTTTGACCTGTCTTCACATCCATTAACATGATTTGAAAACGATCTGCTTCAAAGCCCGGACGTTTCATTGCCAGATAGGCCAATGTATTACCATCGGGAGAGAAGGCTGGTTTCGCATCCCATGCTGGATTATCTGCAGTTAGATTTTGTGGTGCGGTGCCGCCAGCTGCAGACACTTTGAATAAATCAAAGTTGGTTGACCAAGCTTCGGTTTTTCCGGCGATACGTGCAGAGAAAACGAGGTGTTTTCCGTCTGGTGTAAATGCGTAGTCTTCATGATCGCCATCTGGTTTTGAATGAACATCAGCCTCTAAAGTGCCAGACAAATTGACAGGTGTTTTGCTGGCGATATGTTGATTGTCTAACGATGCAGAGAACAACACATTGCGGCGACCATCAGCCCATGTGTCCCAATGACGAATAAATAGTTTGTCGTGAATCTTGCCGCTTGCTTTATTTTTTGCTTTGGCTTCTAGGCGATCCTTGGTGCATGTCAAATCTGGACAATCACGGAAAACTTCAATTGCCATCGCAATTTGATTCTCTGTCGGTGAAACTTTGAAACTCTCAACATCGAGCGGTAAATCGGTGACTTTTTGAGCTTCGCCACCAGCAATGGCTAAACGCCAAACTTGCCCGCTACCAGAGCGACTTGAAACGAAATAAATCGCATCACCTTTCGCCGACCATTGTGGGCCTGAGTTATTGCCTTCGTTATTATTCGTAACATTGGTCAATTTTTTAGGAATTGGCTTCGCTTCAGTCAAATTGATTAACCATAAATCCCAACGACCACGATTTTTTTCCAAATCAGTTGTGCGCTGTGCGTAGACTACGTGTTTTCCATCAGGCGAAATAACGGGACTCACAATGCGTTCCATTTTGACCAGATCTTCAACTGTAAAGCCACGCCCATCGGCCATCGCGTGAGAGCTCATGCCGATACTTGATAGGGCAAGGACTGCTGCACTTAAAACAAATTTTTTAATTTTCATTATTTCTCCTGTGGGTGTTCTTGCTGGTTTATCTCATGCGAATTTACCAGACTGCGCATTTTAGCTGCAAGCTGACAGCTTGAAATTGATCTCATGTAAATAATATCGATAATGAATTAAAAATATTTGTAATATGGAATGTTGGTGTTATAGTTAACTACAACAGTGATTTTGTAGCGATGTAGTTGCCATTGTTTATTCAATTCAACAATCGTGTTTAGGAGTGCCTATGGCCGTGATTTGGAATGACAAAGCGCCGATTTATCGGCAATTAAAGGAGCAGGTGGTGGCGATGATCTTAGATGAACGTTTGCAGGCGGGAGATGCGCTGCCATCGGTACGTCAAATCGCTGCCGATTTTCAATTAAACCCCATTACCGTGTCGCGCGCTTATCAAGAGCTAGTGGACGAAAAAATTGTGGAGACCAAGAGGGGATTAGGTATGTTTGTATTAGACGGTGCTAAAGAAAAATTGCTTGAAAGTGAGCGTTTGCGTTTTTTGCGTGAAGAGTGGCCAGCGACTTTACAGCGAATCCAACGTTTAGGCTTAGATCTTAGTGAACTGGTGTCAACTCAAAAAGAGACTGACGGACAGGAGACTATATGAATGACGTATTGATATCGGCCAAGTCGTTGAGCAAAAAATTCGGTAAGCAACAGGTGCTGCATCAGATCCATTTTGAAATTAATCCAGGTCGTATCGTTGGTTTAATTGGTCCGAATGGATCAGGTAAAACGACGACCTTGAAGGCTGTTCTCGGACTAACACCATTTGATGGAGAGTTGTCCGTGTTAGGTTTTGATCCGCGCAAACAACGCGATGCGCTTATGAATGAAGTTTGCTTTATTTCGGATGTTGCCATCTTGCCGCGCTGGATGCGTGTTTGTGATGCGATCGATTTTGTGGAGGGCGTTCATCCCAAATTCAATCGTGAAAAAGCGGAACGTTATTTGGCGACGACCAAATTGGATTCGACTATGAAAGTGAAGGCGATGTCGAAAGGCATGGTGGTGCAATTGCATCTCGCCTTAATCATGGCGGTTGATACCAAGTTGTTGATTTTAGATGAACCCACGTTGGGACTCGACATCATGCATCGGAAAAAATTCTATCAACATTTGTTGGAGGATTATTTTGATGAGAACAAAACCATCATCATTACGACGCATCAAGTGGAGGAAATTGAGCACATGTTGAGTGACGTGATTTTTATACGAGATGGAAAGATTGTGCTGCAAGCATCAATGGATGAGATTGAAAATCGCTTTGCCGAATTAAGCGTTGATATGGCAATGCTTGATGCCGCACAAGCATTGCAACCAATCGATCAACGCGTGGTGTTGGGTAAATCTATAATGCTATTTGATGGTGTGTCACGAATTCAGCTTCAACATTTAGGGGAGATGCGGACACCAGCCATTACGGACTTGTTTGTCACAATGATGAAGGGAGTTTACTAATATGAACGTAGACACAGAAGCTCAATCGCTAAATAGCATTACCCATGATGCGCGCGCTTTTAAGTTGAAGCCTTACCTTCAAACATTAGGTTGGTTGGTAAAGCGCGAGTATTGGGAAAATAAATCTTGGTTTTTTTGGGGACCACTGGTGATTACTTTGAGTATTTGCTTGGCTTATTTCTCGGTCAATCTGCTGGCAAGTCCCTGGCGCATACATGATAGCTTGATGAATGACACTGTGTTAATGCAGAAAGAGCCTTTCGCGGCTAAAGAATTTAGTTCAATGTTTATCGCATCAACCGTAGAAGCGATGCCGATACGATTTCAATTAGTAATTTTCTTTATTTTAGGTATCGGTGCTGTAATTTCCATTTTGTACCTAATGAGTTCACTTTACTCAGAGCGAATGGATCGAAGTATTTTGTTCTGGAAATCTTTACCTATCTCCGATTGGCAGACCATTTTCTCGAAATGCAGTTTTCCTTTGCTGATATTGCCTGCCATGCTGTGGCTAATTGCAACGGCATCATTTTTTATTTTCATATCCTTGTATGCATTTATCTCAGTTTTTACCTCTGTCAATATGGTTGAGCCCCTGTTGCTTAATCGTGAAATGTATTTAACGCCACTTAAAATTTTGGCGCTATTTCCAGTCTATGTACTTTGGGCATTACCCAGTGTAGCTTGGTATTTAATGATATCCGCCTGGGCAAAATCACGCGTGTTTCCATGGGCGATTGGAGTACCTATTTTGTCTGTATTGTTTCTTGCCTTTATAAATCAAATCTTTAAATTTGAATGGGATGTGCGCTGGTACGCATTGCATGTGATCGCGCGTCTCGTAACGGGTGTTTTCCCAGCAAGTTGGCTGTTTGAACAGAGAAATATTGGTTTGCCGGAACATTATTTTAGTTTGCAAAATATCACTCACCAAGCGTGGTTAGCTATGCAGGGCACGTCGCTCTGGATCGGGGTTGTTGCCGGAATTCTGATGTTATTCGTCGCTGTTCGTTTGCGTCAATTTAACGAGTCGAATACTTAGTAAATCGGATAAATCAAAATACAGTTATTCGGCCGCCATATTTAACTCTCTTTTAAATCTTTTCTTGATGTAGTTGCTTGGAAAGAAATTTATTATGCATCTTGGTAATTTTGGATCGAAACTCATCGCACATTTTATGTATTTCATCCGCGTTTAAACTATTTTGATCAGAAATCACCTAATGGCATGTCATTTTTGATATGCTGAGAACATCGTTTTGTTAAATTAACGATAAGAATATTAATACTTGATTTGGCGCAATAAAAATAATCCAAGAACACTCTTTTTGTTGCTTCACTATCTCTTTCAAATGGGAATACTATGAAACTGAAACCAATCTGTCTCGCCTTTGCGTTCGCTTTTAGTTCTGCTTCGGTTGTTTTACCTGTGTTAGCGCAAGAAGCAAAAGCGCCTGCGGCGAAAGCTGCAAAATCGACAAAGGCGTCGCCAGCTGCCGTCGCATACACATCGGTTGAAGGAATTACAGAATATCGTTTAGCCAATGGCTTACGTGTCTTGCTCGCACCGGATGCATCTAAGCCAACTACGACAGTCAATGTGACTTACATGGTTGGATCACGTCATGAAAGTTATGGTGAAACCGGTATGGCGCATTTGTTGGAGCACTTGCTGTTTAAAGGCACCAAAACAAGTGGTAATTTGATGGACCAGTTAAGTAAGCGTGGCATGCAGTTTAATGGTACGACTTTCTATGATCGTACTAACTACTACGAAACTTTCCCAGCGAGCGAAGATAATTTGCAATGGGCATTGAGTATGGAAGCGGATCGTATGATCAATTCCAAAATCGCCCGCAGTGACTTGGATACCGAATTTTCTGTTGTGCGCAATGAGATGGAAATTGGTGAAAACAATCCATTCCGCGTGTTATGGAAACAATTGGCAGCGGTGACGTTTGATTGGCATAACTACGGCAATAATACGATTGGCGCGCGTGCTGACGTTGAAGGTGTGAAGATTGAAAATCTGCAAGGGTTCTATCGTAAATTTTATCAGCCAGATAATGCCGTGTTGATGGTTGCTGGTAAATTTGATACGGCCAAAACTTTGGCGTTGATCGAAAAAACTTTTGGCGGAATTGCAAAGCCTAGCCGTCAATTAGAAAAAACTTGGACACGTGAACAAGCGCGTGATGGTGTGCGTGAAGTGACAGTGCGTCGCGTCACTGATCAACAAATGGCCGCAGTACTTTATCCAACTGCACCAGGTAGCCATGCGGATGCGGCAGCCTTGGCAGCCTTGGGCGATATCTTAGGATCAGCACCGAATGGCCGTTTGCATAAACAATTGGTAGAGTCAAAGCAAGCGGTTGGCGTTGGTAATATTGTCTTCCAATTGGCTGAGCCAGGTTATTCCATGTATCTGACGATGCTGAGTAAAGACCAAAGTGTTGATGCCGCGAAAAAAGTCTTAATTGATACGGTCGAAGGTTTGGAAAAAAATCCCGTCACAGAAGCAGAGTTAAAACGTGCGAAGACAACTTTATTGAATGACTTAGAAAAGACGATCAATGATCCGCAACGTTTGTGCGTAAGTATGTCGGAATCGATTGCGATGGGTGATTGGCGTTTGTTCTTCATTCAACGCGATCGTATCGAAGCTTTGACATTGGCCGACGTACAGCGTGTCGCGAAGAATTACTTCAAACAAGATAACCGTAGCTTCGGACAATTTATTCCAGTTGCGGCACCAGATCGAGCAGAAGTTCCAGATACACCAGATGTCGCAAAGTTAGTCGATGGTTATAAAGGCCGCGCAAAGGTCGCTGCTGGTGAAACTTTCGATGCAACACCTGCAAACATTGACAAACGTACCGAGAAATTGAGTTTGCCAAATGGTGCCAAAGTAGCGCTCTTGAGTAAGAAAACACGTGGCGAAACAGTGAGCGGACGTTTGAATTTGCACTTGGGTGACGAGACTTCCTTATTTGGTAAAGTCGTTGCTTCGAATATCGCCGCCGATATGTTGATGCGTGGCTCTAGCAAATTTACTCGTGCCGAATTAGATACGAAGCTTGGTGAATTAAAAGCGAAGTTGAATATTTCTGGGGCTGGACAAAACGTGGCGATTTCTTTCGAAACTGTGCGCGCGAATTTGCCTGCCTTATTAGATATCATGCGTGAAGTTTTGCGTGCTCCAACATTCCCACAATCTGAGTTTGAGTTGTTGGTAAAGGAGAACTTATCTGCTCTCGAAAGTTCTCGTAGCGAACCACAAACTGCTGCATCAGAGGCAATGAAGGTGAAGAAAAACGCACCGTACAAAAAAGGCGATGTGCGTTATGCAGCATCGATTGATGACGGTATCGCAGAATACAGCGCGATTAAGTTAGATGCGGTAAAAGATTTTTATAAAAACTTTTACGGTGCCAGCGCTGCTGAATTCACTTTGGTCGGTGATTTTGATGCGCCAGCAGTAAAAGCGCAGTTGGCAAAAGTGATTGGTGACTGGAATAGCCCTGCGAAATTCACACGTGCGCCTAGTTTGCCTGTAGCTGCGGAAAGTGCCTCAATTAAGTTGGAAACACCAGATAAGGCAAATGCATTTTACTTAGGCGATTTGCCATTTGAATTGAATGATCAAGCACCTGAGTACCCAGCTTTATTAGTTGCTGATAACGTTTTGGGTGGTGGTATTAAGTCACGTTTATTTGGTCGTATCCGTCAGAAAGAGGGGATCAGCTACGGTGTAGGCAGTGCTGTTTCAGTTCCTGCTTTAGACAAAACAGCTGGTTTAACTTTGTATGCGATGTTTGCACCGCAGAATTTAGAGCGTTTGCAAAATGCGATCAAAGAAGAGCTGAACTTATTTGTTAAAGATGGTATTACCGCGACCGAGTTGGCAGATGCGAAACAAGCTTTGGCACAAACCTATGCTTTGCGTCGTGCGCAAGATCCAGCCTTGGCAGGTGCTTTGCGTAGTCAATTATTCTTGGGACGTAGCATGGCATTTGATGCAGAGTTAGATGCGAAAATCGCTGCCTTGACTTTGGATCAGGTGAATGCAGCAATCCGTAAATTCATTACGCCGGAACGTATTGGACATTACTACGCGGGTGACTTTGCAGGTGCTGCGAAAAAAGCTGCTGCTAAGTAAGTACTGCTTGAGCACAAGATTGAAAATTGGCTGAAACTACACTGTTCGCATTTTTTTTGCGCTGAGTTGAGTTTGTTTTATCCGTTTCAACTTGTTTAGAGCTACAAAAAAAGCGCCATGTGAAAATTTTCACATGGCGCTTTTTCATTCTCAATACGAATCTGTGAGTTTGTGTCTTATCTCTGTCGCTAATTGGATAGCAATGTTGACAGCTTACATAATCAACCAACGTCCACTGCGATAACTGACTCTGACTCGATCGCCAACACGAAATTGACCAGGATTATTCATTTGTACGATCTGAGTTTGTCCATTATTCAGACGTATGGTAACTTCAGTGACAACGCGTTGTTCACTCGTGCCACGATCCAGTTCATTACCGATGACACCACCGATGATCGCACCACCTACCGTCGCAACAGCACGTGCCCCATCATTGTCATGACCGCGGCCGCGATGGCGGCTGTAACCGCGACCACGGTACGAGGAGTGGTCGTCACTTCTACCAATTTGATTACCAATAATACCGCCCAAAATCGCACCAACCACTGCACCGCCACCGCTACTTTCGCGTACTTCGCTGATATTGCGAATATCAACAATTTGCGCTACTTCTTCTTGGTAGGTTGACGAATATTGTTCGCTATACTGGTTTGAGTATCTAGTTGTGTATTGCTCTTGATAAGCTCTAGGATATTGTGTGTTGTAGCTGGAGTAATTTGCGTTGTAATCTCGTACTGGCTCGGATCGATATCGATGCACGACGCATCCAGTTAGTTGAGTGAGTACCAGTACAGCGGCAATAAGAGCAATTTTTCGCATGATATTTCCATTAATTTGATTGGAATCTTGGCTAAGTCAATGTTCAGACAGGCCAGTAACTCTGGTAAGTCTGAAACAATTGCTGATCTAACGCCGTGACAAGATGCTTAGTTGACCTGTGTTTAGGGCATATCCGCAGTTGATTTTGCTCGGTATTACTGATCGATACTGTGGGGAGAGTTAAATAATCCCATCGCGTTTCAATTTTGCGATTTTTTCATCATCGAAATGAAGTAAATCACGCAAACACGTGGTGGTATGTTCGCTGAGCAAGGGCGGTGGATTTTGGTATTCGATTGGTGTTGCAGACATGCGAATTGGATTAGCAACTAAGGGAACTGAGCCTGCAGTTGGATGTGGCAGTTCACGCTGCAATTGGCGAGCTATTACTTGCGGATCTTGAAAGACTTCCTCTAAATTATTAATTGGCCCGCAAGGGACTCCAGCCGATTCTAAAGAGTCGATCCATTCTTGCTTGGATTTTCGTCGGACCATGTCTGCTAATATCGGCACCAAAAGATCGCGATGTTTTACGCGTAGTGGATTACTGATAAAGCGATCGTCATCGGCTAATTCTGGCATGCCGCCAATTTGTACAAATTTTTGATACTGCGCATCATTGCCAGCGGCGACGATGATGTGGCTGTCTGAAGTTGTAAAGCTTTGATACGGAACGATATTCGGATGTGCATTGCCCCAACGTTTTGGTGCGTTGCCGCTAGTGAGGTAATTTGATCCCATGTTGGCCAGCATCGCGACTTGAACATCGAGCAAAGCCATATCAATGTATTGCCCTTCACCGCATCGGTCACGATGGCTAAGTGCCGCCAAGATGGCGACCGTGGCGTACATGCCTGTCATTAAATCTGTAATTGCGACGCCGGCTTTTTGTGGGCCACCTCCCGCCAATTCATCACGCTCGCCTGTGAGCGACATCAGGCCGCCCATACCTTGGATGATGAAGTCATATCCAGCCCGATGCGCATAAGGCCCAGTTTGTCCAAAGCCCGTTATGGAGCAGTAAATGAGATCAGTTTTTACTTGCTTTAATGATGCATAATCTAAGCCGTATTTTTTCAGCTGATCAACTTTGTAGTTTTCAATGACGACATCAGATTGCTTTGCCAATTCTCGGATAATCTCTTGTCCTTGTGGCGTAGAAATATCAACCGTGATCGCGCGTTTCCCTCGATTTGCGCATAGGTAGTATGCTGCTTCACTTGTATTATTGCCGTCTGCATCACGGAGGTAAGGCGGTCCCCATTGACGAGTGTCGTCGCCTCCGCTTGGGCGTTCAATTTTAATCACTTCGGCACCAAGATCTGCTAAATTTTGTGAACACCATGGTCCGGCTAAGACACGGCTTAGATCTAATACGCGAATGTGCCCAAGTGCTGACTTTTGTGAAGGTGGTGGTGTAGAGTTTTGCATGTCGTGTTGATGATGGATTCTTGAAGTTTTCTTATTCTATTGATGGAGAGTAGCTAATGTGGCCATATCCTAAAATTGTAGCGCACCGAGGTGGTGGAAGTCTCGCTCCCGAAAATACTTTGGCCGCGATGGCTTGCGGATTTAGTCATGGATATCGCGCGGTCGAATTTGATGTGATGCTATCCAAGGACGAAATTCCGGTGCTTATGCATGATTCTGAATTTGGACGCACAATTCAAGCGAGTGGTGAAGTCGCAGCAACTTCTGCAGAAGAGTTGTTAAAAATGGATGCAGGATCTTGGTTTGACTCTGCATTTTCTGATGTGCGAGTACCAAGTTATGAAGAAGTTTTCCGATTTTGCCAGAAACATCAAATTTGGATGAATGTAGAAATTAAGCCAGCCCCAGGATTTGAGGCTGTGACTGGTACCGTTGTTGCCGCTCTGACCCAAGAACTCATGCGCGAATGTGGAGCGCAGGCGATTCCACCATTGTTTTCGTCGTTTTCTTATGATGCATTGCGCAGCGCTCAGCAACAAGCACCAGAAATTGCACGTGGCTTTTTGATGGACAGTTATGAGCCAACTTGGCAGCAGTCGTTAAATACATTGGAAGCTGTAGCGCTGCATACTAATCATGAAAACTTAACGCCAGAGTGGGCGACGCAAATAAAGCAAGCTGGGTATGGTCTTTTTTGTTACACGGTAAATTCGGTCGAGCGAGCGAGGCAAATTTTGTCATGGGGCGTTGATGGCTTTTGCACCGATAGAATTGATTTAATTCCAGCTGATTTTCCTGGCTAAGCTGCCTTGTTACAAACACTTACTTCCTTTACAAAAATGTCGTCGTCAAATCGATTCGGATAACGTTATAGTCCCATGCAATTTGATTTGCATAGCTCGATAAGTGTCTTATCGAATGAACGACAAATTGAATACCCAAATTACAGCGTATTTGAATTCACAATGTGTAAAGGATACATGATGAAAACAGCACAAATTATTTCTGGATTACTCGCAACTGGTTTGATTACTTTGATTCCAGTAAGCACGTTCGCGCAAGAAGCCGCGACACCAAACATCACTAAACGACAAATTCAACAGCAAAAGCGTATTGCTGATGGTGTACGTTCAGGGGAACTAACTGCGAAAGAGACTGCGAACTTAGAATTGCGGGAGGCGAAGATCCAGGCTGACAAACGTGCAGCCAAAGCAGACGGCGTCGTCACAGATGCAGAGCGCGCTAAACTGCATGCACAAGAAAATCGGACTAGCCGAAAAATCTATCGCAAGAAGCACAACGATCGTGATGTGCATTGAATGTGAAAATTACACAGATTACGCAGATTAATCGGCTGGATTTCAGCCTGTTAACTAGCTGAAATCCATTGCAATAAAAGCTTGCAATGCCCCAATTGCTTATGGTTCATGTACTTCTTAAACTAGCTTGAGTGAAGTGAGCAAAATTTGATCTCGATTAATTAAGCTTAAGCGAGATCAATTTGCATTGAAAAATAAGAAAGTGTTGTGGTAATTTTGATGTGGTGTGGAAATATTTTCTTGGGTAAAAGATAAAAATCGTTGATACTCGACGCATCCTGTTAGTGCTGAATTTTTCATCATATTCATCCTATTTATGCGTCATTTCCTTTTGCACCTGTTACTTGTCTCCTGCCTTTATCTCGTCAATGGTCAGTCTGAAGCGGAAACGCTTCGTCAGATTAAGTTGTATTACCCGGAAAATATCGACGGAAAAGGTAAGCACATTCCCATCACTCCAGAAGTCTTGCGAGTTTTTGATTACTTTGAGCGTCAAGCTCATGTAAAATTTTCTATCGTGACTTTGCCTTGGAAGCGTGCGCAACGAGAAGTGCTAAGAGGTGAGGGAATCATCTACGGGTTTTCAAAATCCATTGAACGATTAGCGCAATATCGTTACTCGGCACCGGTGTTAAGTTTTCCATTGTGGGCGATCTCTTATGGCGAAGAAAATGCGCAGATCGCTGATCTTAATGATTTGAAAAACAAAGTCGTCGTGGCGAGTGTTGGAATCTCTCATGGTCTCGAGTATGAACGCGCACGCAATGTGGTGTTTACCGTTCAAGAAGATTATTTGTCTTATCAAGAGCGATTTAAGAAATTGCTTACTAAACGCTGCGACGTGATTTTAATTCCGTTCAATCGTCTTATTAGTCGCGATCAGATTGATCAAGCACTGCATGAAAAAATCATCGCAAGTTTTAACGATCCTGAGCTTAATGGGCGTAGGTTTAACGTTTCTTTGAATCCTATTTTTGTTGATACCATTCATTTTGCTAGCGCTAAACAGCAATTTCAGGATGTGATTGAGAGAATCGACAAAGCAATCGAACGTGGTAGTAAAGATGGCTCTCTAAGTAAGTTATTGAAGAACTACTAGCTATGGAGTTGGCCTCCTGCGCAGCGGATAAAAAAGCGTTGTGATTGAGTGTAAATTAATCTGAGCAGCAAACTGATTCATTTGTTTTGTAAAATTCTTGGTAAGAGTTCGAGTGTGTGCACTAAGTGGCTTTTTTATTTCGAGAAGAAAAATGCTTGCTTCTTCACGTATAATCAAAGGTTAAATTCACTTTTTGCATGGCCTTTGCCTTTAAATACACTATGAACTCGTCAGAAATTCGCGAAAAATTCCTCAAATTCTTCGAATCTAAAGGACATAGCATTGTCCGCTCCTCAAGCTTGGTTCCAGGTAATGATCCGACTTTGTTGTTTACTAATTCGGGCATGGTCCAATTTAAAGATGTATTTTTAGGTCAAGATAAACGTAGCTATTCGCGTGCAACAACAGCACAACGTAGTGTACGTGCAGGTGGTAAGCATAATGATTTAGAAAATGTTGGTTACACTGCGCGTCACCATACTTTCTTTGAAATGTTAGGTAATTTTTCTTTTGGTGATTATTTCAAGCGTGATGCGATTAACTATGCTTGGGAATTGTTGACGGTTACTTATGGCTTACCAAAAGAGAAGTTAACGGTCACCGTCTATCAAGAAGACGACGAAGCCTACGATATTTGGAAAAACGAAATTGGTGTGCCAGCTGAACGCATCATTCGTATCGGCGATAACAAAGGTGCGCGCTACGCTTCTGACAACTTCTGGCAAATGGCAGATACTGGTCCTTGCGGTCCGTGCAGTGAAATTTTCTATGATCACGGCCCAGAAATTTGGGGTGGTCCTCCAGGTTCTCCTGACGAAAACGGTGATCGCTTTATCGAAGTATGGAACTTGGTTTTCATGCAGTTCAATAAAGACGAACAAGGTGTTTTGCACCCGTTGCCAAAACCATGTGTAGATACGGGCATGGGCTTGGAACGCATCGCTGCGGTTTTGCAGCATGTTCATTCCAATTACGAGATTGACACTTTCCAAGCTTTGATTAAAGCAGCCGCGCGTGAAACGGGCTGTACCGATTTGAACAACAACTCGTTGAAAGTCATTGCTGACCACATCCGTTGCGCGGGCTTTTTGATTGTTGATGGCATTATTCCAGGTAATGAAGGTCGCGGTTACGTATTGCGTCGTATTACGCGTCGTGCATTACGCCACGGTCACAAGCTAGGCCAAACTAAACCATTTTTCTATAAATTAGTTGCTGACTTGGTTAAAGAAATGGGCGCAGCGTATCCAGAGTTAGCTGAAGCTAGCGAGCGTGTTGCACAAGTGTTGAAACAAGAAGAAGAACGTTTCGGCGAAACACTTGAGCATGGCATGAAGATTTTGGAAGCGGCGCTTGCTAAAGACAGCAAAAATCTCGACGGCAATACCGCGTTTACCCTGTATGACACTTATGGCTTCCCATTAGATTTGACGGCCGATATTTGCCGCGAACGTGGCGTGGTATTGGATGAAGCTGGTTTCGATGCCGCGATGGAAAACCAAAAGCAGATGGCACGTGCTGCTGGTAAATTCAAGATGAGCACGGCGATCGAGTACAACGGTGAAAAATCTAAGTTTGTCGGTTACGAACAATTGAGCTATGACAGTAAAGTGATTGCGCTGTACGTCGATGGTGCTGCGGTACAAAAAATTGAAGCCGGCCAAGCTGCTATTGTTGTATTGGATGTCACGCCATTCTATGCGGAATCAGGCGGTCAATGTGGCGATGCGGGTGTGTTGCAAGCTGCTAACGTTGTGGCCTTTGCGGTTGCTGATACCCAGAAAATTCAAGCCGATGTATTTGGTCATCATGGTACTTTAAGTGCTGGTAGCTTAACAGTCGGTGATGCGGTGAGTGCGCAAGTCGATAAAGTATTACGTGCGCATACGATTCGTAATCACTCCGCTACGCATTTAATGCACAAAGCCTTGCGTGAAGTATTAGGTTCACACGTAGCGCAAAAAGGTTCTTTGGTGGACGCAGAAAAAACGCGATTTGACTTTAGCCATAATGCACCAATGACCGCTGATGAGATTCGTCAAGTTGAAGTGATCGTGAATCGTGAAATTTTGGCGAACGTCGCGACTCAAGCGCAATTGATGTCGTTTGATGACGCGGTAAAACACGGCGCGATGGCTTTATTTGGTGAAAAATATGGCGACGAAGTGCGTGTCTTAGACATTGGTACTTCACGCGAATTGTGCGGTGGTGTTCACGTTCATCGCACTGGCGATATCGGTTTGTTCAAGATCGTAGCTGAGGGCGGTATTGCTGCAGGTATTCGTCGAGTTGAGGCGGTGACGGGTGAGGTTGCGTTTAATCTGGTACAAGATATGAATGCGCGTATCAGCCAAGTAGCTGCAACAATGAAAGTACAACCAGAAGACATCGGTGCTCGTTTGAATCAATGGCAAGAGCAAATGAAGTCGCTGGAAAAAGAAGTTGCCGCATTGAAGTCAAAATTAGCGGCTAACCAAGCTGATGCGATGTTGTCTCAGGCCGAAGAAATCAATGGTGTCAAAGTCTTGGTGGCAACACTAGACGGTGCTGATGCAAATGCGCTACGCGATTCTGTAACGCGTCTAAAAGATCAATTGAAATCAGCGGTAGTGGTATTGGCGTCGGTGATCGATGGTAAGGTGAGTTTGACCGCTGGTGTTAGTGCTGATTGCACTGCAAAAGTGAAAGCGGGTGATTTAGTCAATTTCGTTGCGCAGCAAGTAGGTGGCAAAGGTGGTGGTCGCCCAGATATGGCGCAGGCTGGTGGTACCAATCCAGATGGTTTGCCTGCGGCTTTGGCGGCGGTGCCTGCTTGGTTGACTGCTAAGCTGTAATTACTTGTTGGTGGTGATGTGAACTGACAAAGGGTTATTACTGTGTTTAACCCTTTGTCTTTATAAAAAAATCGCAACTTTTTATTACGTTCGTTTTTTTGAATTGCTAAATTTTGAAAGAAAAAGTGATTTTTCTTGTTGCGACGCACAATATTTAGAAATTTACGGTAAAATCATCTGCACAATGTTTCAGCATTCAGATTTGACTTTGCTTGCTGGATAAATCGGTTTAAGTTTATTTTCTAGCTTCAGGAAAAACCATGCAATTCAATAGAGAACTGGACGCCCGCGGCCTCAATTGCCCGCTTCCAATCTTAAAAGCAAAAAAAGCCTTATCTGAAATGGTGACTGGTGAGGTTTTACGTGTAATAGCGACCGATCCAGGCTCGGTACGCGATTTCAAAGCGTTTTCCAAGCAAACCGGTAATGAATTATTGTCGCATTTAGAAGCAAGTAATGAATTCGAATATTTTTTGAAGCGCAAATAGACAAGAGACGCTCGCTACAACTCAACTTTGCTTGATACGCAATCTTGATTCAGATCGATTATTTGAGAAATTTTGAGACAGTTTGAAGCGAGAGATCTCGAAAAAGTGCAAAAACCACAAATTATTTTGTGGTTTTTTTTTATCAAAACGAAGTGATTTCATAGAGGAATTCATCAGTTTTCATAAAAAAGAACGAACGTTCTAAAAATGCAGACGCGTTTCCTGTTAACATCTATAATCATCTGCTTTACGTTTACGTCAATTAGTGTCAGCAAATTTGATTTTTGATTTTCTGCGTGCGTAGACTAGCAATCGAATTTTTTAGCTTTATTCTTCGTTTTTTATCTTATTTATCTTAGTAAGCACAGTAAAGGCAAAACTATGAAAGTCTTAGTACCAGTTAAGCGCGTGGTTGACTATAACGTTAAAGTCCGCGTCAAATCCGATGGCTCTGGCGTTGATGTTGCTAACGTCAAGATGTCTATGAATCCATTCGATGAAATCGCTGTGGAAGAAGCGACCCGTTTAAAAGAAGCTGGTGTAGTAACGGAAGTAGTCGCTGTTTCTTGCGGTGTTGCGCAATGCCAAGAAACCTTGCGTACAGCAATGGCGATCGGTGCTGATCGCGGTATTTTGGTTGAAACGGATGAAGAACTACAACCTTTGGCAGTTGCTAAATTGTTGAAAGCTTTGGCTGATAAAGAGCAACCACAATTGATCATCTTAGGTAAGCAAGCCATTGATGATGATTGCAATCAAACAGGTCAAATGTTGGCGGCATTGTTGGGTTGGCCACAAGCGACTTTCGCTTCCAAGGTAACGGTTGCGGACGGTAAGGCGACTGTGACACGTGAAGTCGATGGCGGCTTGGAAACTTTAAGTTTGACGTTGCCAGCAATCGTGACAACCGACTTGCGTTTGAATGAGCCACGCTATGTGACTTTGCCAAACATCATGAAAGCCAAAAAGAAAACTTTGGATAACGTCAAACCAGCCGATTTGGGTGTGGACGTGACTTCTCGCATCAAGACTTTGAAAGTCGCAGAGCCAGCTAAACGCTCAGCCGGCATTATTGTTCCTGACGTAGCGACATTAGTCAGCAAATTGAAAAACGAAGCCAAAGTCATCGGCTAAATTTCTTATTTGAGAACATTTTTCTTTATTCATTTCAATCAAATTTTTAAGCAAATTCATTTGTGAATTTGCGGAAACAAGTGGAAAACATCATGACTACACTCGTCATCGCTGAACACGATAATGCTTCCTTGAAGGGAAGTACATTGAACACGGTTACTGCTGCTGCTAAATGCGGTGGTGACGTACACGTATTGGTTGCAGGTCACAATGCTGGTGCGGTTGCCCAAGCTGCAGCTCAAATCGCGGGCGTGAGCAAAGTATTACACGCAGACGCTGCTTACTTCGCTGAAGGTTTGGCAGAAAACGTCGCAGAGCAAGTTTTGACGATTGCTTCTGGCTACACACATATCTTGGCACCTGCAACCGCTTACGGCAAAAACATTTTGCCTCGCGTTGCAGCTAAACTCGACGTTGCACAAATTTCAGAAATCACGAAAGTGGAATCTGCTGATACATTCGAACGTCCAATCTACGCTGGTAATGCGATCGCTACCGTGCAATCAACCGACAGCATCAAAGTAATTACAGTGCGTACAACAGGTTTTGATGCCGCTGCGACAGGTGGTTCTGCAGCTGTGGAATCGGTTGCTGCGGTAGCGGATAGTGGCAAGTCTGCATTCGTTTCTCGTGAGGTAGCAAAATCAGATCGTCCAGAATTGACAGCGGCAAAAGTCATCGTTTCTGGTGGTCGTGGATTGGGTTCTGCAGACGCATTTAAAGTTTTAGAGCCATTAGCAGACAAACTCGGCGCAGCAATGGGTGCATCTCGTGCAGCGGTTGACGCGGGCTATGTTCCTAACGATTGGCAAGTGGGTCAAACAGGTAAGATCGTTGCGCCAACTTTGTATATCGCGGTCGGTATTTCCGGCGCGATCCAACATTTGGCTGGTATGAAAGATTCTAAAACTATCGTGGCAATCAACAAAGATCCAGAAGCACCAATTTTCTCTGTGGCAGATTACGGTATTGTTGGTGACTTATTCGAAATCGTGCCGCAATTGGTAACGGAATTGGGATAAGTTTAAAAACATGCGGACACGTCATTCCCGCGAAAGCAGGAATCCATGTTTGCTCAAGTCAGTGTGTTAAATTTGGATTCCCGCTTTTGCGGGAATGACGGTTCAAGATGCGTGAAAATGTTGAAAAATCACGGCGACATTGACGCAAGGAATTCGTAAGCCGAAGAGGGCGCAGAGAAAACTTGGGTGGTCTCTGCGCCCTTTATGCTTCCTCGGCAAGAAAATTAATTTTATTATTCGGAGATTGTATGAGCTACGTTGCCCCATTAAAAGACATTTTGTTTGTCATGAATGAATTGGCGGGTCTTGCTGATGTGAATGCCTTACCGGGCTGTGAAGATGCGACGCCTGAAACGGTAGAAGCAGTATTGGAAGAGAGTGCGAAGTTCACCAGCGAAGTCGTTGCACCATTGAATTGGGCTGGCGATCAAGAGCCTAGCTATTGGAAAGACGGTCAAGTTTTCACTACCAAAGGCTTTAAAGAAGCTTTCAAGATGTTTGCTGAAGGTGGCTGGCAGGGTATGCAACATCCTACTGAATTTGGCGGTCAGGGTTTGCCAAAATTGGTAGCAACGCCCTGTATGGAAATGCTGCACGCAGCGAATTTGTCGTTTGCTTTGTGCCCATTGCTCAGCGATGGCGCGATTGAAGCCTTGTTGACCGCTGGTAGTGATGCCGACAAAGCGACTTACCTCGAAAATTTGGTATCTGGCAAGTGGACTGGCACCATGAACTTGACTGAGCCGCAAGCTGGTTCGGATTTGGCGATGGTTCGTACACGCGCTGTGCCACAAGGTGATGGCACTTATAAAGTTTTCGGTACCAAGATTTTCATCACTTATGGTGAGCACGATATGGCGGAAAATATCGTTCACTTGGTATTGGCACGTACGCCAGATGCGCCAGAAGGCGTCAAAGGTATCTCACTGTTTATCGTGCCGAAATTTTTGGTGAATGCTGACGGTAGCTTAGGCGCACGCAATGACGCACACTGTGTGTCTATCGAACATAAACTCGGTATCAAGGCCAGCCCAACTTGCGTACTGCAATTTGGTGACAATGGTGGCGCGATTGGTACTTTAGTTGGCGAAGAAAACCGCGGTCTCGAATACATGTTCATCATGATGAATGCCGCGCGCTTTGGCGTTGGCATGCAAGGCATTGCAGTTGCAGAACGTGCCTATCAAAAGGCGGTGTCTTATGCTAAAGACCGTGTGCAATCACGTGATTTGGCTGGATCCCCAGGTCCTGTGGCGATTATTAATCATCCAGATGTGCGCCGCATGTTGATGTCGATGCGTGCGCAAATCGAAGGTGCACGTGCCTTGGCTTACGTCGCTGCAGCGATGAGCGACAAAGCGCACCATGCAAGCGACGAGGCAGTACGCAAGCAAAATCAAGCGGCCTACGAATACTTAGTGCCTATCGTAAAAGGATGGTCGACTGAGATGTCTTTGAACGTCACATCAACTGGTGTGCAAGTACATGGTGGTATGGGCTTTATCGAAGAAACAGGCGCGGCCCAATACTATCGCGATGCACAGATTTTGACGATCTATGAGGGTACTACAGCAATTCAGGCGAATGACTTAGTTGGTCGTAAAACAGCACGTGATGCGGGTGCGGTAGCAAAACATTTTATTGCCCAAATTCGTGCTACTCAAGCTGAATTGGCAGCGAGCAGCAATGCTGATTTGCAAGCGATTGCTAAGCAATTGGCAGTTGGTGCAACGGCTTTGGAAGAGGTCGTCAACTTCGTGGTTGCTAATTTTAAAGCTGACATCAAAGCGGTATTCTCAGGCAGCGTTCCGTATTTGAAATTAGCTGGTGTCGTTTTCGGTGGTTGGCAGTTAGCGCGTGCTGCGCAAATTGCGCACGCTAAATTGCAAGCGGGTGATGGTGATGCTAGCTTTAATCAGGCAAAACTGGCGACAGCACGTTTCTTTGCGGATCATATCTTGACGACCGCGTTTGGTTTAAGTGTGTCGATTGTGGATGGAAGTGCTGGTGTGATGGCGTTGAGCAACGATCAGTTTTAAATTTTTAATTCGATAGGGTTAAAAAAATGGCGCAAAGTTAAAAAAACTTGGCGCCATTTGTTTTTTTGATTGTTAGCTGTTAGCCGTAAGCGCCACCTGTATAAAGTAGATCAAATCCACGTGCCATTACAAACAGCAAGGAAATCGCACCGAGGCCTACGCTAAATACAAGCAGAATCGCTAAAGGCCATGAGGAAGCGCTTTGTCTTCCTGAGTGCGGGTTGAACTGCGCATCCCAATGTTCATCCGATTTTAATCCAAGTACTAAGCACATTAGGATGCTGATTAAGAACGATAGCATCCATGGTCCGAAAGTGATAAAAAAGTTCAAATTGAAATAGAGTTTTGAAATCAAAAAAGAAATTGGCAAGCTCATGAAATGCAGCCATGCAAAATTGTCGCGTTTTCCATATAGGTAAAAGCGATGCGCTCCCAAACTGCCAAAGAGGAGGCAAATCAACACAGTAAGGGTTTTGTTTTTGTGTTTGCTGATTGTCATAGTGGAATTTTTAATGCTTTTGAGTAAATAGCCATTTTATCGGATTTGTTGTTTTTGATCTGCATTCATGATGAATCGAGGCGAATTCATTCGGCGTAGTAAATTTCTTTGGAATAGCGTAGAAAGCGAAGGCAAAAATCAGGTAAAATGTTGGGTTTTATGAAGCCACGATTCAATAGTTCTTGCAGAGATACTGCTTTGCAGGCTATAATTTGCGGCTTTTTCCGTCCTTTGACAATTTTTTGGAAATATTATGGTCGTTATTCGTTTAGCTCGTGGTGGTGCAAAAAAGCGCCCTTTCTACAATATCGTTGCAGCTGATTCACGTAATCGTCGTGATGGTCGTTTCATCGAGCGTATTGGTTTCTACAACCCAGTAGCAACTGGCAATGCAGAAGAAGTTCGCATTGCTGCTGATCGTTTGGCTTACTGGCAAGGTGTTGGTGCACAAATGTCCCCAGCTGTTGCACGTTTGGCTGCTCAAGTAGCAAAAAAAGCAGCTTAATTGTCTGCAGTAATTGAAGTAAGACAGGCAGTGCAAGTATCTGCAAATCAATCTGCTCCTGATGATCTGGTCATTGTTGGCTATGTCTCAGGGGCATTTGGTCTTCAAGGGTGGGTGAAAATTCGTCCTTACTCGACGACTGCAGATGCTTTGTTAGATGCGCCGTCGTTCTGGTTAGAATATAGCGCGCAAACTGCTGGTGCCTCAAGCTTAAGTGAATATAAACGCTTAAGCTCGAAAGTGCATGGCGAAGATGTCGTGGCAAGATTGGACGAAGTTCCAGATCGGACTGCTGCGGAAGCTTTGAAAGGATGTGTCGTCAAAGTGTCGCGCGAAGCTTTTCCTGCTTTAGAGCAGGACGAGTTTTATTGGGTTGATTTGATTGGCTTGTCTGTTCAGAATTTACAAGGTGAGGACCTTGGTGTTGTCCGAGCTATGATGGACAACGGTGCTCAATCAATTTTACGCGTCGCTGGCAGTGATGTACCCGAAGCGGAATTGATGAAGCATGAACGTTTAATTCCTTTCGTGGATCACTTCATTAAAGAGGTTGATCGCGAAGAGAAGAAGATCGTCGTTGACTGGGGCATCGATTATTAAAGCAAAATTTGTTGGAATCGATCGATGTTCGTCTATTGGAGCGTGATGAATGCAATTTGATGTCATTACGCTCTTTCCAGAAATGTTTGCTGCGATTACGCAATCTGGTATAACGCGTCGAGCATTTGAGCAAGATAAATGTGCATTGCAGTTTTGGAATCCACGCGATTTCACAACAGACAGACATAGAACCGTTGATGATAGGCCGTATGGTGGTGGTCCTGGCATGGTGATGATGGCCAAGCCTTTGCAGATGGCGCTGCATGCCGCGAAAACAAGGCAGCAAAATCTAGGTCTGACAAAGCCCAAAGTTCTTTATTTGTCACCACAAGGTAAACCTATCAATCACGCACGCGTGATGGAGTGGGCGGCACAAGATGGTTTGGTTTTGTTGTGTGGTCGTTATGAGGCGGTTGATCAACGATTGTTAGATCGTGAAGTCGACGAAGAAATTAGCTTAGGTGACTTTGTTTTGTCTGGTGGTGAGTTGCCCGCAATGGCATTAATGGATGCGGTAATTCGTCAATTGCCAGGTGTATTGCATGATGAAGCGTCGGCAGTTGAAGATAGTTTTGTGAATGGCTTATTGGATTGCCCGCATTACACAAGGCCAGAAGTGTTTGAAGAGCAAAGCGTGCCAACTGTCTTGTTAGGTGGTAATCACGCAGAGATCGCAAAATGGCGACGTCAGCAATCTTTATTGGTGAGCTGGCAAAAGCGCCCAGAATTAATCGAGCAAGCGCGCAAGGCGGGTTTGCTTAGTAAAGCGGATGAGCAATTTTTAAAATCGCTCAAACCGATGTAAGAAATTCGCGACTTTATGTGCGAGTCAAGCATGCAAAATGAGTGCATGTGTTTAGCGTGAGCTGAAGCAGTCATCAGTTCACATGTTTAATCCCATCCTCTACTGAGCAAAATAGCGTAAGCGAATATAGGCGTCAGCAAGATGGTAATTGGAGTGAAAAAAATGGATTTGATCCAAACATTAGAGCAAGAAGAAATTGCTCGCTTAGGTAAAAACATCCCTGAATTTGCACCTGGCGATACAGTGGTTGTTAACGTTAACGTTGTTGAAGGCACACGTAAGCGTGCTCAGGCGTACGAAGGCGTTGTTATCGCTCGTCGTAACCGTGGTTTGAATTCGAACTTCATCGTTCGTAAAATCTCTTCTGGTGAAGGTGTTGAGCGTACATTCCAATTGTACTCACCATTGATCGCTTCTATCGAAGTGAAACGCCGTGGTGACGTACGTCGCGCTAAGTTGTACTACTTGCGTGACCGTTCTGGTAAATCTGCTCGTATTAAAGAGAAATTGCCAAATCGTAAAGCAGCAGCTGTGTAATCTACACAATGTTTGTTTTGTGATTCTAGAAAGAGGGGTGCCGATGGCATCCCTTTTTTGTTTGTAAACTTTTTTCATGATCGCGGTAATGATGGCGATACTCAACTTTGATCCTCAATCTTTAGCGATTCATTCCTACGCAGATGAGACGGCACTTCCAAGCAGTAAAATGACTTTGGAATTTTTACGTCAACGTTTTCAGTTGGAGCTTTCTTGGTCGCCTGAAAATACAGGTGAATCAAGCTTGTATCGAGGAATGGATTTCAAGCCCGCATCTGTGTTGTTGCCATTGCTTGTACGTGAACAAGGTTTGCAAGTGTTATTGACGCAAAGAGCGGCACATCTACATCATCATGGAGGGCAGATCAGTTTTCCGGGTGGGCGAGTAGATGCAAGCGACACTTCCGTTGAGCATACTGCCTTGCGCGAGGCGCAAGAAGAGGTGGGATTGATGGAGTCTCAGATTGAAGTGTTAGGGCGCTTGCCAGAATACCTTACTGGCACAGGATTTTTGGTTGCCCCGGTGGTTGCATTGGTGCATCCGCCTTATGAGTTTCGTTCTGATCCATTTGAAGTTGCTTCTATTTTTGAGGTGCCTTTGAGTTTCTTAATGAACCCTCAACATCACCAACGTCGTCAATTTGATTTTCCGGATGGCCGAGGTCTGCGTAGTTTCTATGCGATCCCATATCAAGAATATTTTATCTGGGGAGCAACCGCTGGCATGCTGCGTAACTTATTTCATTTTTTACGTGCAGATCTACCTGATTGAGTAGGTGATCTACTTCATAAACGGGTCAAATCAGTTTACACTGGAGACCTTTTCTAAGTCATCCCTTAAAGGGAAGTTTGCAGACTCACTATGACATTTCTCTCCATACTCTTCGCGCTCTTGATTGAGCAACTCAAGCCACTGAGAGTGGATAATCCGGTATATACGCAAGTACAGTTTTTTGCCGCAAAGGTCGAAGCATGGTGTAACGCAGGCAAAGCTCATCATGGAAGAACTGGCTGGTTTATTGTGGTTGGCGCACTCACAATTCCAACGGCTTTGGTTTATTGGTTGTGTCTTCACTTAAATCCATTTGCTGCCTTTATTTGGAATGTTCTTATCGTCTACCTTACTTTAGGGTTTCGTCGTTACAGCCATTACTTTACTTCGATACAAGTTGCGTTGAATGCTGGCGATGACGATGCTGCGCGTAAATATTTGTCCGATTGGATAAATAAGGATTGTTCATCGATGAGTGCATCTGATGTGGCGCGCGGTGCGGTTGAGCGTTCTTTGATTGCTTCGCATCGAAATGTATTTGGTGTATTTTTTTGGTTTTTGATGCCGGTTGGACCTGCTTGTGCGGTGATGTATCGAATGTCAGAATTTTTGTCGAGAGAGTGGTGTGAACCTGAACATATGCAAAATGAGGAGTTTGGTCAGTTTGCGAAAAAAGTGTTCTATTGGATTGATTGGGTGCCGGCCAGATTGACTGCGGTTGCTTTTGCTGTAGTTGGGAATTTTGAGGATGCGATTTATTCATGGCGTAATTATGCGAGCCGTTGGAGTGATGAACTGCTTGGGATTATTCTGTCGGCGGGTGGCGGTGCAATTGGTGTCCGTTTGGGTGAGCCAGAAACCAAGGCTTTGGTGGTGTTGAACGCAGACGCTAGTGCGGTTGACGTTGATAGTTTGGAGTTGGAAAGTCAGCCGGGCATGGAAGCAAATCCACGCTCACTGCAAAGTGCGGTAGGCTTGGTTTGGCGAGCACTTTTATTGTGGATGTTATTGTTGCTGCTGCTATCTTTTGCTGTTTGGTTGTAGTGACTGCTTTAAGTAAAAATAGAAGCCCGCCTTTAATTGGCGGGTTTTTTATTGTGCGATTTTAAGTCGTCCTGTGTCTGTAGAGTGCAGAGCAAAATAATAATGCGGAATTAAGACGTAAAAAAACGCTGTTCAATTGAACAGCGTTTTTTTGTGAATCTATAACACGAACTTAATTACGTACTACGCGCTTGTATTCGTTTGTGCGAGTATCGATTTCGATAATGTCGTCTTGGCTAACGAATAATGGTACTTGTACGATATGGCAATGTGCTTCAATCGCATTTTCGATTTTCGCTTCTTTCAATACGTTACCGGAAGTGTTGCCTTTTACAGCTGGTTCAGAGTAGATGACTTGACGAGCGATCGTTGTTGGCAATTCTACAGAAATCGCTTTGCCATCATAGAAAACCGCTTCGCATTCCATGCCGTCTTTGAGGTAATGCAATGCATCGCCCAAGTTTTCTTCTTCGATCTCATATTGATTGTATTCAGCATCCATGAATACGAACAATGGATCTGCGAAGTAAGAATAAGTTACTGGTTTTTTGTCGAGAACAACAACATCAAACTTGTCATCGCCACGGAATACATTTTCCAATGGGCTGTTAGTCAACAAGTTTTTCATTTTCCACTTGTAAGTGAAGCCAGTACGGCTAGAGCCGTTAACGTCGGAACGCAATACGATCATTGGTTTGCTGTCGACCATAATGATATTGCCAACGCGAATTTCTTTTGCAGGTTTCATAGTAATTTATGTAAAAAGTAGGTTGCTTAAAAATCATCTGTTGCCTACTGGAATATTGAAAATATTGCCCTGCAAGCTCAGCTTAGATTGAATCGGAAAATACATTAAAAATTAACCGCGTATTTTAACCTATTTTTTTGTCCAATTCCTGTTTTGCTTTGATGAAGCTCAATAAATTTGAGCTCATATCGCCTAGATTTCGCATCTGCTGCTGCCAATCAAGGCTTAGCTGTTGGATGCTGTTGAGATCTGCTCTAAAGTTTGACCACAGTTCAGGCCAGTTTTGTGCTTGAGAAACGCCATTCCAAGCGAGTGAGAAAAGTTTGCTTGCTTGGCTTTCTGCATCATGTACATTTAAAAATGCTTTTAGTTTTTTGTGATGTAGATTTTCATCCTGCGGATAAATATGCCAGATAAAGGTCTTGCCTGCCCATTGCGCTCGAACAAATGAGTCCTCACCTCGAACGAAATTGAGATCACAGCTCCACAATAATTTGTCGTACTCGGCTTGTGGCATAAAGGGAATGATATGCAGAGACAAATTCCCTTTTTGATACTTTGATCCTGACAGCGGTTCACATTGCAAGAAGCCAGCAATCGTTTCTTGCGCTACCCCCGTAGGAATGAAGCAGCTAATCTTTTCGTTTGAATGCTCCCATGTTTTCAGTAAATCCATTAAGGGCGCGTGCGGATAGCAGAACATGGAAATTTTGAAGGCGTGTATTTCGTCGTCACCAAGTCCTAAATTGTGCAGAAACGCGTTTTTTTCTTGTCTTGCTAAGTTGAACTGTTGTACTTGTTCAAGTAAATCTTTTTCCAGTATGAGTCCGCCAGTTTTTTTATTAAAACCTGGGAAGAAAAAATATTTCGTCAATGGATATTGCGGATGCGAAGAAGGTAAGGTGTGACAACCCTCAACCCAATCTTCTGCAGTCAAGCCTTCTAAGTTAATCCAAATTGGTTGGGGCTGACATTTCGCCATGGTAGCTATGTACTTGGGCGGAATATCGCAACCAAAAAACTCAATCACGATATCAGCGATGTCGGCGACTTCAAATTGCTGATCTTGTCGCTGCCAATGTTGTATCTGAATATGTTGTACGGTTTGCTGCTCGCTTTCTATACAAACTTCGGGGCAGATTTTTTTGAAGCTTGGTAGATCATCTACCCAAAGTGTTACCTTAATCGCGTGCTCATTGCAGAGCTGGCGTGCGAGCCGCCAGCATATGCCGATGTCGCCAAAGTTATCAACGACTTTACAAAAAAGTGCCAGATTCATGGGTTCAGATTGTGTATGCAAGTTCGACGATTGAAGAGATGCGTCTTACTTAACGATAAATATTTTTCCACTCGCGTAGCGCAGCAAAACATGCAACTTCATCTTGCGTATCGGTGATTTTGCCATTTGTTTTAAGTGTGTCTATTACCGCGGAAATTCTGCTTCTCAGAAATGGATTTGTACGTTTTTCCAGCCCGATATTGCTTGGAACCGTAGGCACGCCAGTGTTGCGTTTCTCTTGTTCTTCCACCATACGTTGTTGTAGATCTTGATTATTTGGCTCAACAGTAAGTGCAAACTTCAGATTGGAGAGGGTGTATTCGTGCGCGCAGTAAACCGCAGTGGCATCTGGCAAACGTGCAAGTGTATCGAGCGAATCCAGCATTTGAGCTGGCGTTCCTTCAAATAATCTACCGCAACCACCAGCGAACAAAGTATCGCCGCAAAATAGACTCTGTAGTTGCGCGGAATAATAAGCGATGTGTCCAAATGTATGTCCTGGAACAGCGATCACTTTTAAACGTAAGTTAAGCGCATCAATATGAATTTCATCATTGTCATCAAGCGGAATTGTTACCGCATCAATTCCATCATGCGCAGGGCCGTAAACAGGAATTTGAAACTGTTCTACTAACTGATTTACGCCACCGATATGATCCGCGTGGTGATGTGTTAGTAAAATGGCTCGCAATTGCAATTGGTGTTTTTCTAGCGCAGCAAGAATAGGTGTCGCATCGCCTGGATCGACGACAATTGCCTCGCGCTGATTATGAATTAGCCACAGATAATTGTCGTCAAAAGCGGGTACAGTCAATATACTAAGCGCTTGGTCATCTATCTGATTATTCATATTCGGATTTTCCTGATTTTTTAAGTGAGTGAAGTGAACGTATCCAATTCTACGCAGTCCGCCATTATAGACTTAGGTGATTGGTTGATGCAGCCAGCCGGTGATTATATCTGCGCGTGGGAGCAAGCCCAGTTTGATCTATTAACTGCGGATATCTTTGGATTCCATGCATTGCAAATTGGTTTGCCGCAATTGCCAGCGTTGGCAGCTAGTCGTATGCCACATCAATGGCAAACTGCTAGTTCATTTCCCAACCAAAACACTAAGGCGCGTCAAGCAGTGGTCTTGGTTCACGATTTTGCAGAACTACCATTTGATTCTCAAAGTATCGACTTGATTGTCTTGCCGCATGTGCTGGAATTCGCCAAAGAACCGCACCAAATTTTACGCGAGGTGGATAGAATTCTCATACCCGAAGGACGCGTGATTATTACAGGAATGAATCGTGTTAGTTTGTGGGGCGGGCGACAATTCTTTGGGCGCTTGATCAAACGACATTTTTTACCTGAAGCGGGTGAGTTTATTAGCCCGCATCGTCTGCGAGATTGGCTCAAGTTGTTGAGCATGGAAGTAGGTCAAACCCGCTTTGGCTGCTATGCACTTCCAGTGAATAATGAACAATGGTTGCAAAACTCAGGGATGATGGAAAGTTTAGGTCAACGTTGGTGGCCAAGATTAGGTGCGGTTTATATGATTGAGGCGGTTAAACGTGTACGAGGTATGCATTTAGTCGGCCCAGCATTAAAACAAAAACGTGTGCGGCAAACTAGTGCGGTGCCAGTCGCAAATAAAATAAAAGAACATGGATAAAATTAAGATTTATACAGATGGTGCTTGCAAAGGTAATCCGGGTGTAGGTGGTTGGGGAGCGATTCTTATTGCTGGAACTCGCGAAAAAGAATTGTTCGGTGGTGAGCGTGAAACCACCAATAATCGTATGGAATTAATGGCGGTGATTCAGGCCTTACAGGCATTAAAGCGACCATGCGAGATTGCCTTGTATACGGATAGTCAATATGTCTTAAAAGGTATTACCGAATGGATCGACGGCTGGAAAGCGAAAGGGTGGAAAACTGCCGCAAAAGCACCAGTAAAAAACGTCGATCTCTGGCAGCAGTTAGACCAAGCACGCCAAGTCCATAAAATTGAATGGATATGGGTGCGTGGTCACACAGGTGATGCGGGAAATGAGCGTGCTGATCAGTTAGCGAATATGGGTGTGGATTCTGTGCTGTAATTCAGAAGTTCGCCTCGCATCGGCAGCGCTTATTTGTAATCACTGATTTACTTAGAGAGGCGTTTTGGTAAAGGAATCCTTTCAGTCTCGCCCGGTACTTGTCCCATCCCTAGTGCACTATCGCCGGCTTCCCAGGCTATTGCTGCGTTATCGATGTCTTCTTTTTTACTCGCGACAAAATTCCACCACATAAATCGGTGCCCGAGTGCTTTTCCACCGATGATGACGAAGCGGGCTGGATGTGCACCTGTGGTGATTGTTTGTTCTTGATCCAACACCAGCATCGTGTGCATTTCTAATGCGTTGCCTGCAACACTGATTTGATTTTCTATGAGGTAGATCGCCTGCTCATCCGCTAGCATGGGAAGTTGCCATTGGCTGTTTGCTGGTAATTGAATATCAAGATAGAGCGTGGGTGACAAAGTTTGTACTGGCGAGCTGAGACCAAATGCACTGCCGACTAATACGCGTATGGTTGCCTCATGATTGTGGACAATTGGTATCGCTGTAGCTGGTGTATGACTAAATGAGGCAGAAGTTTTTTCTTGATCTTCGGGGATCGCTAACCATAGTTGTAGACCATGATTGGTGTAGGTATCATTTTTTTGTTCTTCTGGCTTGCGCTCTGAGTGTACGATGCCTTTACCTGCAATCATAAAGTTAATCGCACCCGGTTCTATTCTTTGCGTATAGCCCAGATTATCTCGGTGCATGATCACCCCCTCGAACAAATAGGTGAGTGTGGCGAGTCCGATATGCGGATGCGGGCGCACATCATGATTGTCGTTTGGCGTGATTGTGACAGGCCCAAAATGATCAAAGAAAATAAATGGTCCGACTGCTTGTCTTGTCGCACTTGGTAATAAGCGACGCACTACAAAGCCGCCACCTAAATCTTTGTTATGTGATCGAAGCAGTTTGTTGGCTTCCATTTTGTTGGTATCCATTATGCACGCTCCACTTTCGTCGTGATTTCAGTGGTCACACTCGCCATTAGTTTGTGTACCGGGCATTTTTCAGCAACCGCACTAATTTGTGCGAATTCTTCGTCGCTAAATTCACCTTGCACCAACAAAGTCGCCGCTAGTTTATAAATACCTTGTCGTTCTTGTGAGTCATCACGTTCGATGCGAGTGTCTATGTGCGTGATATTGATATTTTTCTTTTTTGCGTACCACATTAAGGTTAGTGCTTTGCAAGAGGCTAGCGCCGCATCATATAAATCATGCGGACTCGGGCCGAGATCTTCACCACCTTCGACAACTGCGATGTCGGTCGTCAATGTATGGGTTTTGATGTGTACTTCTTGCGCAAGTTTAGCGTTTGCTTTGGAATTGAGTTGAATGGACATAAAGCTTCTTTCTAGAGGGATGTGGACTAATACAAGCTAGTTGTATTGGCGTTTCTATTGTAGCGAGCTTTTATTTTGTTGGCGTGACGAGATTAAGATGCCAGCAACGATAAAGCCAAATGCTACTAAGTGATACCAATGTGGTAACTCGCCCAAAATCACAGACGACAATAACGCAGTAAATAAGGGCGTTAAATTGACGAAGAAACTAGCCACATTGGGCCCCGCACGTTGCACACCCGCGTCCCAACAACGAAACGCGATGATGGCGGGGCCTATTGCGACGAAGCAAATTGCAGCGATTAAATTCCAGCTCCAGTTAATGTGATAATCAATCCAAGCCAACTCAGCTCCGGTAAATAAAGCAGACCAAACTAGACCGTAGCTAATTTGTGCCAATAAAAAATGTGCCCAATGCTGGCGTAGTTCGACGTGCTGCGACTTATCGTTTAAAAGCCAGCTATAAAAAGACCAAGCGATAGTCGCTGTGATCATGAATATGTCACCGGGTACTAATTGAAGCGCTAACAATTGTTGCAGGCTTCCTCGACAGAGCACGAGCAGCACACCGAGAATGGAAAGTAAAGCGCCTAGAATTTGTTGTCGATTGATCGTGGCGCCAAAAAATAGCGTGCCAACTAGCAGCATCCATATTGGCATTCCAGAGGCCACTAAGGTGACATTGATCGGTGTCGAACTTTGTAATGCCAGATATTGCAAGGCGTTGTAGAGACCGATGCCTAACAAGCCGAGCGCTAAATAAAACTTCGCATTGCGCCAAAGCCCACTACCAGATTTGAAAATACTAAAGGCAAATGGAAGCAAAATAAAAAATGCGAGTAGCCATCGTAAGAAATTTAGTGTAATCGGGGGAATTGCTTGGTAGATAAGTTTGCCAACGATGGCGTTTCCTGCCCAGAGCATAGGCGGAATACTGAGTAATGCGATGGTACTCAAGTTCAAGTTTTTGCGCATATTTCTGTGCTTCTCTATTGATCCGGTTTCATCAAGTTGATTTGTTGAGCTGCCCATTATGAGACTAAAAAGTAGAGAGGGGCGGCAAAGCTTCCTTTTTGAATGTCAAAAAACCATTGAAACCTTATTGAATCAAATAGAAGGCTTTCAAAAACTCTGTAAATTTGTTGCCTATCGGAACGAAATCAATGGACAATTGTCAAAATTTGTTAAATTCAGTGGTCGTCGATTGATATCCATATCGAGTTACTTGCGTGGAATGTCGGTGCGTTTGTGATTGCTTTCGTCAGTCTGCAATATCGCTGTCGAACTGAATTGACATCAGCTAAATGCTTCTCACATAAAGAAATAGTTTAAGAAAGTCCTTGATCATGCATCAAAAAATTCATGGCGAATGGCAAATCTCCTTGGTCAAGGACGTACTCGTTACAACGATGGCGGGTGTTTTTAATGAGCCAGGAACCCGTGCTTATTTTAAAGAGGCGATAGCAACAGCGGTGATCGACAAGCCATGGGCTGCACTCAGTAACTCTGAAAATTGGGATATGTCTTGTGCTGCATGCTTGGAGATATTTGCGGAGATGCGGCGCTACGCATTTGATCATCAGTGCCAATGTTTAGCAGTCATCATTCCGAGTTTTTTACGCAAAACGATACACCGACGTCAAACCGGAAATTTCTCAGAAGACCAAGTTGCTTACTTCGACAATCTTGAGGATGCAACAGCTTGGTTGCGTCTAAAGGGATTTGATTTTTTCCCTGAAGATTTCCCTCATTACGATTTTATTCAACGTACCCGTGCCTATTTAGGGTTTGAAGAAGAATAATTTCGACCTCATACACGTTATCAATTCTGTGTGATGCTGTTCTGCATGAATCTACTAAGCCGCTTGTTTACCCAGTACTAATTCGTGTGCCTCTCATTTTTTGCATGCCTTGGCGTTGTGGTGCTAATTGGCGCTATATTTTCTCGTTTCTATTAATATAAAATTCGACTGAATTTGAATATTTTAAAATATTTGACATATTAAAAGGGCTAAGGCACTCTTGATAAAAGATCGTCATATCAGCGCTCAAGATAAGGCTGAGATGCACTTGCTCTATTGATTTTTCTTATTTGAAGATAGAAGGAAATACTATGCCAGCATACCGCTCCAGAACTACCACCCATGGTCGCAACATGGCAGGCGCTCGCGCTCTATGGCGTGCGACGGGGATGAAAGATGGGGATTTTGAGAAACCGATTATTGCGGTAGTTAATTCCTTCACGCAGTTTGTGCCTGGTCATGTGCATTTGAAAGATCTAGGGCAAATGGTTGCACGCGAAATTGAAGCCGCAGGTGGCGTTGCAAAAGAATTTAATACGATTGCCGTCGATGATGGTATTGCGATGGGGCATGGTGGCATGTTGTATTCATTACCGTCGCGTGAATTGATTGCCGATTCAGTGGAATACATGGTGAATGCGCATTGTGCCGATGCGATGGTGTGTATTTCGAATTGCGACAAAATCACGCCGGGTATGTTGATGGCGGCCATGCGTTTGAATATTCCTGTGGTGTTTGTCTCCGGTGGTCCGATGGAAGCGGGTAAAGTTTTGGAGACCTTGCATCCTAAACAGACAGGTCAAATTGGCGAGCAAAAGATTATGAAAATCGATTTGGTCGATGCCATGATTAAGGCCGGTGATAGCAAAGTCAGCGATGAAGAAATTGGTCGCATCGAACGTTCAGCTTGCCCCACTTGCGGTTCTTGCTCGGGGATGTTTACTGCAAATTCGATGAACTGTTTGATGGAAGCATTGGGTTTAGCTTTACCGGGTAATGGCACCATTTTGGCAACGCATGCGGATCGGAAAGATTTATTTTTACGTGCTGGCCGCTTGATTGTCGAGTTGGCCAAGCGTCATTATGAACAGGATGATTATTCCATCTTGCCGCGTTCAATTGCAAACAAAGCGACTTTTGAAAACGCGATGGCGCTCGATGTGTCGATGGGTGGCTCGACCAATACGGTTCTGCATTTACTCGCGGCGGCAAATGAGGCTGGCGTTGATTTTAAAATGGCGGATATTGATCGCATCTCACGTAAGGTTCCATGCCTGTGCAAAGTCGCGCCAATGACCGATAAATACCATATCGAAGATGTGCATCGTGCTGGCGGTATTATCGCTATTTTGGGCGAATTGGCTCGTGCGAATTTGTTTGATACGACACGCCCAACGATTCATGCATCGACCTTTGCGGAAGCAATCGCACACAATGATATTGCGGTTAGCGAAGACGCAGCGGTTAAAAAACTATTTATGGCAGCACCTGGTGGCGTACCTACTCAAACTGCTTTCTCGCAAGACAAACGCTTTGATAGTTTGGATACGGATCGTGAAAATGGCTGTATTCGTGATTATGCACATGCCTATTCAAAAGATGGCGGTCTTGCCGTTTTGTACGGTAACTTGGCAGAAAAAGGTTGTATCGTGAAGACCGCAGGTGTGGATGAAAGTATTTTGACTTTCAGCGGTAAGGCGCGTGTGTTTGAAAGCCAAGATGATGCGGTCGCAGCGATTTTGGGTGATACCGTGCATGAAGGTGATGTGGTGATCATTCGCTACGAAGGTCCAAAAGGTGGCCCTGGTATGCAAGAGATGTTGTACCCAACTTCGTATATTAAATCCAAAGGTTTAGGCAAAGCTTGTGCCTTGTTCACCGATGGTCGATTCTCTGGTGGTTCATCTGGCTTGGTGATTGGTCATGCCTCGCCAGAAGCAGCCGAAGGTGGTGCGATTGGTTTGGTGGAAGAGGGCGATCAAATTCTCATCGATATTCCGAATCGCAGCATACGTCTGGACGTTAGCGACGAGACTTTAGCCGCACGTCGTGCCGCAATGGACGCCAAAGGTGCTTTAGCATGGCAGCCAGTGAATCGTGATCGTTATGTTTCACAGGCTTTGCAAGCGTATGCTGCATTGGCCACTTCGGCTGATCGCGGTGCCGTGCGCGATATTACGCAATTACGCCGTTAAACAATAGCGCACGGATTCATTTTTTCGAACAAAACACTCCTTCTCGCGCATCAATGAGAAGGAGTGTTTGAACTAAGCTTGCAAACCTTGGCTTGGACTAGGTTTTACTTGTCGTAAAAATTGCACAAGGATCGTCAATAAGGAAAACGCCACGATCACGCCCATGAAAAACTTTGCGGTTGAATCACTGGCTGGGGACATCATGATGGCACCATCGACTATAGCCCAAGTCATTACCGCACAAGTGAGTAGACTCAAACCAGTTTCAATACGTCGTAGTGTATTCGTCCAGTGACCCTGAATGATGACGGCGAAGAAAAAGGGAATGTTCAACAATACAAGAGTAAATAAATACGGCGCTTGTCGCTGTAAAAACGTATCGGTATAAGTTAATGCTGTGTATGCAGCGGGTGCTGCTTTGCCGCTCCAGACAACATCTAAAATCCAAGTAGGATTGATGAGTAAATAAATACCGCACAACATGGCAATTAATCCCAAAGCCATTGCGGCACGACCGCCAGTTATTTGATCGGGTGCGCGTGGTTTCCATTTAGATTGAGTTGGACGTCGTTGGTGCGCCCACGACGCCATGCCAAAGCTAACGACTAAAACTCCTGGCCACCAAAATGAGGGAATGACGGTTTTTCCCCACCATGAACTGAGTGCACGAATAAAGTCTGTGCTTGAGTTGATAGGTTGACTGAAGTTCGCAATCAAGCCTAATCCCCAGATGAGGAGCAAGCCGATGATGCTTAAGCGTAAAAACTTGCTCCCATCTGACGGATCGATGATGGTCACTACTGGCTGATAGCGTGCTGCGACTTCATTGGGATGCCCAAATCCTTGTAAAAATTCAATCACGATCTCAGCATCAAGTGGACGCTCCATTTCTTCCGCTTTGGCTTGACATTCCTCTAGCAACAAAGCGCGCAGTTCAAACGCCACGTCGTTACGCTGCTTGCGTGGTAATTGCAATTCGACCTCATTGACATACGATGTAATGACATCATTGGTATTCATTTTAGTCCTCCTGTAATAGCCGTCCCATGACTTCGTTCATGCTTTGCCATGACTCCGTCAGTTGCTTCAATAACTTCTTACCATCTGCATTAAGTGAGTAATAGCGCCGTGGTGGCCCATCTTCAATTTTCCACTCACTTTGTAGTAAGCCCTGTGTTTCTAATCTGCGCAGCAGAGGATACAAAGTGCCTTCCTCAATTGCCATGCCTTGTTCGGACAAGGCTTGACGCAGTTCATACCCGTAGCGCGGTTTGCGCAATTGCGAGAGCGTGGCAAGCACCACCACACCGCGTCGCAGTTCGAGTTCTAATTTTCCGAAATTATCTGTAGTAGCCATGTGGCGCACTGTACTGTGTGTTGCACAGTAAGTCAATCGGTTTTTAAGAAAGTGTGTTTTTCTTGTATTTTTGTGAAGTCCGCCCATAAATATGTAATGGGCGGTTTTGCTTGATCTTGCACGGTCTAGCGCCTGCGTAACTTGACTTGATGATAAATCAAGAGATCTATTGATCATTTACACATTGGTATAGTCGGTTGTTGTCGGAAAATGTCAGCAAATTAGTGAGCCAGCTCAAAGCTTAAATTGGTTCAGCAGCGACTCAGATACGGCGACTCGTTTATACTCTTACTTTTTTATGCCTTGTAAATATCATGTCAGCATAGCTAGGCGACAGGAATATAAGGCTTGCAAGATTGTGGTCTCTGCACATGGCAGAGATGGACCGAGAGAACACTATGTTAAGTAAAGAATTGCCTGAGAATTTGCAAGAACAGGCATTAGAGTATGTTGATTCGTGCGCATTGCCGACCACTTGGGCGAATTTCACGATGCACGCGTTTAGAGAGCCAACAACAGGCAAAGAGCACATTGCCTTGACCTTAGGTGATGTCGCCAATGGTGAACCTGTTTTAGCGCGTATACATTCCGAGTGTTTAACTGGTGATGCCTTGTTTAGCAAGCGTTGTGATTGCGGCCCACAGTTGGAGCTGGCGATGCAAAAAATCGCGGCTGAAGGCCGTGGCGCGATTTTATACTTACGTCAAGAAGGTCGCGGTATTGGATTATTGGCGAAAGTCCAAGCGTATCATCTACAAGACCAAGGCGCCGATACAGTTGAAGCGAACCAGAAGCTAGGCTTTGCCGCAGATTTACGTAATTATTCTTTATGTGATCCAATGCTGAAGCATTTGGGTATTTCTAGCGTGAAATTGATGACAAACAATCCGCGTAAAATTTCGGCGCTAGAAGGCTTGCAAGTGAAAGTACAAGAGCAAGTGCCTTTGATTGTTCCGCGAAATCCCTATAACGAACGTTACCTCGACACCAAAGCGACCAAGCTTGGTCACATGCTTATTCCTGAGTTATAAGAAGCGAGCGTGGTAGCACTTAACTCTGATTAAGTTGCCTCTGTTGCTGCGTTTTTTGATGGCGCTCGTGATTGGTTCGGCGCATGATCAAGGCAACATGAAGACATTCGAAACTAGCGGTGTAAAAACGTTGGATCCCAGACAGGATCAGGTGTTTTTGGAATGACATAGCGCGCATTTTCACTTTGAATCGCAATCACCTCGTTGGCAACATGCTTGGGAAGTCCGCGTCGTTTGATGGGACGGTTTTGAATGAACAAAGACTCTAAGTAATTTTTTAAATAACCGGGGTCACCTGCAAATAGGCAGATTTTTTGCCAGATATGCGGGTATTCATTTTTAATAAAGCTGTCTGGTGTAATTCGATTAATCGCAGCTAACGAGAGCGCATTGGGATTCCCGTGTTCAATATACGTAAATGCCTTGCTTTGGAGTTTTGCAGGGTCTTTCAAATCTTCATCTAAAAATAATTTTCCGATTGTCTGCATACTCGTTTCAAGTTTTGGTGCTTCTAGATTTGAGTAGGGGGCTAAGGTTCGTAGAATTTGTTCCGCGGTAGGTAAAGCTGCACGACTCCAGCGTATGCATTTAATTCCCGCGCTTTTGAGTAATTTTCTAGTTGGATATTCTTCTTCTACATCCTCTACTGGATCGCGTTCAAGTTCCACCACGCACAGTAGCTCCAATGCTTGATTAAAGATACCAAAATCAAGATGCCGCTCTTGCAGTTTTTGGCGCATTAGCTGGCGTTTTTTCTCGTTGCTGACATGGGCATCCAAAATCGACGCGAGTTGTACATGCGGGAAAATGAGGCAGTTAGGTAAAGCTTTTTGTATGCGTTTGAAGAAAATTTCTTCGTCTGCGTCAAAGAATTTGCGTGCCTCGCATTGCGGGAGCGCTTTTGAATCTTTATCGAGAAAATGAGAAAACATCGTTTCACCTAATTTGTTGATAAAAATTAACTTGGTATACGACACACTTATCACATATGAAAATATACTTTCAATATGAGATAAAGCAAGCTAATGTCTGACAAAATAAGGTGAATGGTCGCGAATTTCTGATAAGCGGCAGCGATTATTTCGATTTATATCGATTTGTTTCGATTGAGCCGCTCAATTTTAAGCGGCTCTATTGCCTGAAGAAAACTTCTTAGTAAGTGCCCATGTAATCGCGCTTACCTAATTCAATGCCGTGGTGGCGCAAAATGGCGTAAGTGGTGGTGACATGGAAGAAAAATTGCGGCAAACCATACGAAAGTAAGTAGGCTTCACCTGATAATTTCTTTTCTTTTGGTGTGCCTGGACGCAAGACGATTTCACGTTCTTCTGCTCCTTCAAATTGACTCGGTGTCAGCTCGCGCATGAAATCGATGGTTTTATGCAGACGCGCTTGCAATTCTTCAAAACTATTTTCAGTATCTTGGAAATCCGGCACATCAACGCCAGCCAATCTAGCTGAAATACCTTTTGCAAAATCAGTAGCAATCTGTACCTGACGAATCAAATTAAACATATCCGGTGCGAGACGTGCCTGTAAAAAGACTTGATCTTCGATCTTTTTTTCAGCGGCGTGCGCCTGTGCTTTTTGCAAAATCACTTGCAAGCTGCCAAGCATTTGCTGGAAGACGGGGATAGAAGTTGAATACATCGTGATGCTCATAGTATGCCTTTAAGGTGAAATAGCAGAGGTGAAATAGCAGGTGAATATAAAAAACGCACAAAGCATACAGGAGATGTGCTTTGTGCGTTTTATCTGGTGTTGATTGCGTGCCGAGATCGTGAATTAAAATCGCTAATCAAGATCGTCACTGAAATCAGTGAAATTAGTTGCAAAGTAGGTTTGGAAATACGTTCCCACTTCGACTATGCAAGCGTGCCATCTTTATTCAACTGAACAATCAACGTATATCGCGACGAATTTATTAAGCAAATGCTGGTAACTCGTAGCCTTCAATTGTTGCCTCGCTGACTAATTTGGCGAGGTAAGCGTGCGTTGCTTTACGTCCTTCCATATCCGTCAGGTACGCTTGCAGACGCTCTTTTACTTCGTCAAAACTCACAATGTCGCCACCTTTGCGTTCAGTCACTTGAATGATGTGATAGCCGAATTGGGTCTCAACTAATTCTGGCGTGATATTGCCTGGTTCTGTATTGAAAACCGCTTGTTCAAATTCAGGTACCATTTGACCGCGACCAAATTGGCCCAAAGCACCACCTTCTTTGCCAGATGGGCAAGCAGAGTGTTCTCTTGCCATTGCTGCAAATGCGCTAGGGTTTTTTTGCAAATCAGCCAAAATACCTTCGGCTTTCGCTTTAACTAAGCTGGCAGCGAGGCCATCGCCTGGTGTGAACAAAATGTGACTTGCTGCTGCCATTTCACCTTGTTTGAAGCTTGCGCTATTTTCTTCGTAAAACGTACGGCATGTTGCTTCATCTACTTCGTCGAAGGTGACTTCTTGCTGCAATAAAGTACCGATAATTTCTTCTTCATTGCCTGCGTTGATATCTAATTTTGCCGCTTCAGCGATCATCAAATTGCGTAAGATCAGCTCTTGAATTGCGCTATCGCGTAATTGCTCGCCTTCTGGATGGCCTGCGGAGCGGGCACGGTTCATTTCAGCATTGATCGCTGTTTCGTTAATTTCGGTGCCGTTGACGCGAATAGTCATAATGTTCCTAAATAAAAATGTAAATAAATGCTTAGCTTGATTGCAGCAATGGAATCAAAACCAAAGCGAAAGTAAATGTTAAAGACTGAGGCTAATTGTGGGCAAAACAGGCATTTTCAAGCCTGTTTTCTGTGATTTTATCGATATTTTGAGCGTTTGCGCTGGAATTCTTAGGTGGAATGCGTTTGTGCCGCGGCTAATTTTGCATTGAGTTCAACAATTTGCGCTTTGAGTGCCTGATTTTCTGCGCGCAAGCGTTCTAATTCAGAAATTGGTGCATTTACTGCATGTTCTGCCGATATTTCTGGGTTAGTTGCCTTGGCTGTTTCTGGTTCCGTACTCACTTTGGGCGTTCGCGGTTGCCTTAACTGACGAGCGGCTTGTTGTAACTCTTTTTTGCCTCCAGCAACGGCGGCTACTTGCTGTTCAGATGGCAATGAGGCGATGGTTGCTGCAGTGTTGATTGATACCGTACCAGCACGAACTGCTTCTATCAGTTCTGGTGTCGCTGCTTTACGAATTTTTTCAATTTGCGCGACCGCGGGTTTGCTGAGCCCAGCAACCTTGGCAATTTCTTCTCTTGTTTCAACCGAAACTGGATCCGGTTCTTTAGCTGCTAGTTCTGCTTCTGCGGCTTTTTCTTTACTCGATTTCTCTTTACGGCGCGTGGTAATAATTTCTTTTTTGCGTAATGCTAAAACCCCGCGTTGGAAGCTGGAAACGCTACGACGTGCAAGATGATTATCTATCATCCAAAGCATGACATCTTCGATACTTTGAAAATGGTCATTTTGTTTAGTCTGAAAAGGAATATTGTGCTTTTGACAGATCGCATATCGATTATGTCCGTCGATTAGCGTTTCGCCCCACAGCACCAAAGCGTCACGGCATCCCTCTTTTAGTAGGCTGCGTTCTAAGGCTAAATATTCTTGTGTAGTGAGTGGGTCGATGTAATCACGTAAGGCTTGATTGATGATGATATTCATAATGCTGAATTGGTCACTAGAAACAGTGTATGGGCTGTGCCATGACCAAGTTGTATGGTTTTTTTTAAAGACCAATACTTTACAGCATTCCTTTGATGCGGTCATAACCAGAGCGACTGATAGGTAACACAGCGCCATTATGTAAAACAGCTTGATAGCTATCTTTTGTCGCACGTTCAAGACATTTGAGTGATTGAAGGCGGATGATGGTCGAGCGATGGATGCGCACGAAAAATTCTGGATTGAGTTGTTTCTCTAATTCGGAAAGGCTTTGCGTTTTAAGCAGCGATTTCCCAGCGTAGTGAATTTGTACGTAATCGTCTTGCGCTTCAATATAGTCAATTTGATCCACCGGAATCACAAAGGTTTGCCCACGATCTCTGACGGTCAGACGCTCGGCGATGGCATTGGTTTGTGATACCAATGCCTGCACAGCGGGATTGTTTTGACCTAACAATTTACGTGCCTTCGTCAGCGCTTCGTCAAATCGTTGTTGTGAGTAAGGTTTGAGTAGATAGTCGATTGCATGTTGATCAAATGCCTTGAGTGCATATTGATCATAAGCAGTGGTAAAAATTACCCCGTCTTGGCGTTCGCTTGCGGCTAACACTTCAAAGCCATTCAGCTTGGGCATTTGGATATCTAAAAAAATTAAATCAGGTTGCAGCGTCGTGATCGCATCAACTGCTTCAATTCCATTTTCACATTCACCAATGATCTCGATATCACTGTGGCTGCGCAGATATTCTGTGGTCAGGCGACGAGCGAGTTCTTCGTCGTCGATGATGAGGGCGCGTAATTTGGTGTTCATAAAGTCGTCTTTGTCGGTAAGAAGAAATAGTCGTATTGTTTTATTTTTCTAAAGGGAGGGCAATTTCAATTCTAAAAACTTGATCGATTACTTGCCATTCAACTCGTGCTTTATCAGCGTATAAACTGCGTAGCCGCGCTTGCAAGTTTTTTAGACCCGTGCCTGTACCTTGTGCCTCGGTTGGCTGTGCATCGATGGGATTATCAATCGCTACAAAAAGCCAAGGTGCGCGGACTCTACTGCTGATCGTGATTGTGCCTCCATCAACAAGATCACGAATACCATGTTTGATCGCGTTTTCTAATAAAGGTTGTAACAACATTGGTGGCAGTAAGCATTCGACCGAATCAGGATCAATCTGCATTTGTACTTGCAGTTTTTTACCAAAGCGAATTTTTTCAATCGCGAGAAAGTGATTGCACAGCGCAATTTCGTCTGTCAGTGGAATTTTTTGTTTTTCTGAAAGTGCCAAAGTTTGGCGGAAGAACTGCGCTAGTTCGATCGTCATATTGCGTGCGCCTGCTGGGTCTATTGCCGTTAGTGCACTGATGGAATTAAGACTGTTAAATAAAAAGTGAGGATTGATTTGCGTGCGCAACACTTGAAGTTCCGCATCACGCGCTAAGACTTCAGAAGCTGCTTCACGTCGCTCAGCCTGGCGGATATTTTCAAGTGCAAGTAAGACGTCGTAGACTAATATGGATAATAGGTAGAGTAGGGTGCCACAAATGAATAACAGGCTAGCTAAATGCTGATTAAGTTCGATCCCAGCCCACATTTCGTCAAACTGTAAAGTGACTTTGTTCCAAAAAAAACATAGCACCGCCCAGATCACACCATAAATTAAAGCCGCACCGCCGAACACCCCCGATACGATAAAGAAGTTGCGTTTCTTCATTGGAAGTGCGCGGGCGACATAATAGGCTGATGCTGCGAGACCGCCAAATAGTAAGGTGGTCGGCACCGCAAATAGTAAGGCGTTGGCCCATGCGCTCAGATTCGTTAAAACCAGTAAGGCGGCCAGCAAACAGCCTATCATCAGCCAAATTGCGTAGGTTAATGTGATGTTACGCAGATTAGATAAGATAGGATTCATCGTTAGCTTAACTTCGTGAGTAAGAAATTAGGGTGTAGTCTAAGCGCTATTTTTAGAAAATCTGGAAATGCCTTGTATATAAAATTAGATGCGAATGGATTGGAGTGCTAATCATTGTTGCTAAGCATTAGCTATTTTGATTAGCACTCGTCTATTCGCCTATTCGCGTTCGCATCTGTATGAGCATTGCTGATTGATTTGCGTATGCGATGTCGTATTACACTAGGCTTAATTTTTTATTTCAACGCCACCCATCACTGCGGTGCCAGTGATGATCAAACGTTTGTTTGCATTCATTGATGGAATACTGGAATCATCAATGCCACCTAAAAACGCAAAACCGTTATTGACGACAGTCCAATCACTTGGGATTTTCAGTGTGATACCGCCCCAAAACGCGGTGACATTCAGTACTGCTTCGGTTTGAATAACGGCATTACGCAAATCAAGTTCAGCGCCGCCCATAATTGCAGTCACCGCGCCACCACGAAAATCACTAGAAGCAATATTACCTTGGTGCCCACTCATTACCGCAACGACGTCAAGATGGTTATCACTGGAGTTCGTCGCGTTGTTTTTGAATGCTTCTTCCCCAAATCCTTTGAAAACTTGATTTGCCTTATCTTTAAAGATGATCAAGAGGCCACCAGCAATCATCAATACTGGCCACCAATCACGCATGCGGAAGTTGATAATGCCAATGCGATTGAGTGTGATGATGACGCCTGCGGTGATGAAGCCGCCACCAATAATGTAACCAGAACGCGTATTCGCCTGTGATAGTTTGATGGCACCGATGACAATAAAGACCGCTGGCCAAAATTGGATTAAATCACGTGTGTTAAAGATGTGTAAGTTATCTAGTAGAGCCAGCGCGCCGAACGCGATGATGAATGCACCTAAAACAAGGCGCTGTTGTGGATTGACGTTTTTCATGTTGGTATCCTGTTTTTTTAAATGGCTAATTCGAGTATGAGATGTAAGTTCTTGATGTGTGTTTATGACTTTGGTTTATCCGCAAAATATTTAATGACCATACTCAAGCCAGCGGCGATGATAAATAATGGCCAGCTATTGCTGAAAGTTAATCCGTATAATTTTTGCGTTACTGCGTACAACCAAGCTGCGATACCAATTTGCATCAGGCCATCAAGCACTTCTGAGACACGTTCTGCGCGCACTGCACATATGATTCCAGAGATTGCGATTAATGCTGGCCAGTATTTGAAGTAATCACGTGCATCAATGTAATCTAAGCGGTCAAATAAGAAGAATCCGCCTAGTAAAATCAAAATGATGCCGAAACTGAAGCTGTCTTTGCTTTTGTGCGTTTTGCTGATAGTTTGCTCTGACATGATATTTCCTTTCGATGTTGCAATGATCTTGAATTTGATTGTTTGAACGCGCTCATGTTTGCGCCACATCGATAAGATAAAACAGTGCTTTTGAGAAGTCATGCGGTATTCGGTGAATGACAGCAATCGGTCGGTGAATAACGAAAAAGACGGTGAACAGCAGCTAAATGTATGGTTTGCAGTGGCGAATCGGTGTGTGAGACTGTAATCAGAGTGATTTGGGAATAATCTGCCGAAAAGTTAAGTTGATACGCGCTGCACAGGGATGCTTTTCTTTGGCAATCGCATGTTGCCAATGACTTTGTGTGTTACCCGAAATAATCAACAGACTGCCGTGCGTTAGCGGAATTTTATAGCGTAATTGTTTGTCGAATTTATGTTTCAGTATAAATTCTCGAATCCCACCTAAGCTTAACGAGGCGATCACCGGTTGCCTTCCCAGTTCAGGTTCATCGTCACTATGCCAGCCCATGCTGTCATGTTGGTCGCGGTAATAATTGAGTAACACGCTGTTGAAGCGATAGCCGCTATGCGCTTCAATCGCTTGTTTGATGGTCAGTAGTTCTTGGTTCCAGATGATAGGTGTTAAACGCAAACCAGAGTAGGTATATTCGGCGTTGGCGTCGCCATACCAAGCGCTTAATCGTGGTTGTAGTCGTTGAATCCCAGCGATGGTAATTGCATCTTGACGCCAAGCTATTCCCTGCACGAGTTGATCAAACAATTGATCTGCTGCGATCTGTGTATAGAAGTTAGGGTGGTAATCTAGCTGTGCATCTTTCAGTAAAATTCGCTCACCCGTTTGCGCAACATCGAACAAAGAAGACTGCATAGTTTATTTCTTTCCGAGCAAGCGATGCCGTTCATATTCGATATTGATAATCGTGCGTTGTACCGCAATATCCATCGTTCGCGGCAGATCGACAAAACTAAAACCGATTTGATAGCGAATTCCTTTGTGTTGATCAATCGGTGTAATGTGCCGCACTACTACTGGGCAATGCAGATTCGATTTTGGTGACAATGTGATCCAGACGCGGTGTATGGTATCGCCAACCTTGAATTTGGGTTCACCGTCGATCATTACACCGAAACCACCGACGCTGAGATCATGAATTGGCCAGTTGGCGATTAAATCACCATCAACATCACTCAATTTGGCGCGAAATGGATTGGCAATTGGTAGCTGGTTTCGATAACTCTCTCTGCGTTGCAGGCGAATAATACGACTTGGAATCGGAACCCAAAATGCGTCTTGCTCGCCCCAACTAAAGCGTTGTGGGTTGACGCCAGTAAACTGCACACGTATGCCATCCGGAAACGCCATGAACACACATTGCGGTGCTTTTTCTAATAGCGCATTTGCTTTGGGATCACCACCAAGATCAAACACCAAGCCTTCTGGGCGAGCGGATAGAATTAGACTCAATATAAAATTCTGTCCGCCATTAAAATAAACAGAGACCGATTCACGTCGATGCGCGAGGTCGTTTAAAACACTGAGGATTTCTACTTGTCCAAGTAAAAAATATCGTTCCTCGATTTGTTCATTGCTGAGTGAAACCGCCATGAACTTCCTTTGCTATGTAATTCGATTGCCACTAATTTGCGAATGCGATGTAGAGGCAATTTCTTATTGTAATAATTGAATAAAGTGTTCTGCGCTGCGTATGACTGCTTTCGATTCCATACCAAATAAATTGCGTGTCTCTTGCACGACAAAATCATTGGTTCCTTTGACGCAATATAAAACACCTTCGAAATTGGTACCCAAATAGGTGAACGGAGTGAGTTTCGTTTTTACGGGGATATCACTGGCCAGTAGCGCGCGTAATTTTCTTTCTACATCATACAGACTGCTAACCTCAATATTGACGACGCCACCCTTAGGATTGGGAAAATTACAAGCAAATAGCGGACGCTGGCCCATAGGATTTTTGACAGTAATTTTTACCCCTAATTTCAGAAACTTGCTGATGGCAAAAAAATCGTCTTCGGTAAACATGCGGGACGCTCTCTTCCGTATTTAAGTATTGTTAGTTAGATTACCAGAAAGTGACTTCTGTCCCAACGGAAACTGTGGTTTTTAGCAAGAATTGACTCTCACATGTGGCTAGCACGAGGCGATTTCTAATTTTTCCACAAAAAGCTTCACTTCTCTCGATAAATCGAGACCGCATCCTGCATTTGTTTTACTATGGCAAGTTATGATTATCTTCGTCAACGAACTTATCTATTTTTAGCAATGAATCAACGAGAATCTGAATTTGAGTTTATCAAGGGATTAAGTGCCGAGCTTTCATCGCGCAACTTAGTTTTTCCTACGTCATTGAAAGCAACGATGAAAATTCGTCAAGCACTCGATGACCCAGATATGCCCACCGAACAGGTCGCTAGAATTATTAGCACCGAGCCGGTGTTATCGGCACAAGTGCTGATGCTGTCTAATTCGGCGATGTTTAATCGAAGTTCGAAGAAAATCGAAGAGCTACGTGTCGCGGTTACTTTGTTGGGATTCAGTGTCGTTAGAAATGTAGCGATTTCGGTCGGCATGAAGCAATTAAAAGACCAACAGGACAACACCTCGAAGTCAGAACAAATGGAAGGGCTGTGGACTCGTAGTATGCGCGTTGCGGCTTTATCGTATGTGATCGCCAGAAACCGAACGAAACTTAGCGCGGATAAGGCGATGGTCGCTGGACTATTACATGACATAGGAAAGTTTTACATCCTAAGTCGCGCACATCAATATCAAGGTTTGTTCACGTCCGATCAGGCCTTGTGGGAATTAATCGATCAATGGCACGCCGATATTGGTGCTGCAATTCTTGAGAGTTGGGAAGTTTCTGACGATATTCGAGAAGCTGTGATGGATAGAAAACGCACAGATCTACCGCTGCATACGCGGCCAACCTTAACTGATGTAGTGGCGGCAGCCGATTTCTTAGATGCTGGCTTTGTGAAGCAATCTTTGCAAGATATTGATTGGACTAACGTACCAGGTGCTTTAAAAAATCTCGACTTGAATGAAGAATCAGCAAGCCGTTTGATGACCGAAACACGGCAAGAAATGGCGCAGATCTTGCGGGTGATTGCTTAAACACGTGAGATATTGTCAAAAAATATCGGGTCATGAGTGAACTAATTAGTGAACTTATCTAAGGAGTTTAGTTCTAAATGCCGCAATCAGTTCGCATTCTTGATTCTGCATGGCATTTCGATTGGTAGTAAGATTTGTCGAGGTGTGCAATTACAAGGTTCGTGATTATCGAAGTGGTCTCGATTATGGCGACCATAACCAAGCAAAAATAACCAAGCAAAAATTAGCAGTTTTAACGATAATAAATTGGAGAAACGATGAAAAAATTATTAATGGCTCTCGCTTTGACCGCAATCAGCGCACAGGCTGCGTATGCGAATGATGCATTGAAAACAGCGATCGCAGGTGAACAACGGACTCCGGCGAACGTCACACGTGATGCAGCGCGTCATCCATACGAAACTCTGCAATTTTTTGGTGTGGCGGCAAAATCGACCGTGGTAGAGCTTGCTCCCGGTGCCGGATGGTACACGGAAATTTTGGCACCTTATGTGCGTAAAGATGGCAAATTGATCTTGGCGGGCGCGAGTCCACGATTGAAGACACGTCTCGATGGAACGCCAGCGGTGTACGATAAAGTCGCTTACGGTGAATTTGCGCCGGGAAAGAAAATAGACTACGCACCAAAAAATAGCGTTGACGTTGTGCTGACCTTCCGTAATGTGCACAATTGGATTAGCGCGGGTGATACGGCTGCGAAAGAGGTGTTTCAAAGTGCATTCGATGCGTTAAAACCAGGTGGTGTGTTTGGCGTGGTTGAACATCGTTTGCCTGCCAGCGCCACGCAAGATGCGAAGGCGAGTAGCGGTTATGTGCACGAAGCTTTTGTGATTAAGCTGGCAGAAAGTGTAGGATTTAAATTGGCTGCAAAGTCGGAGATCAATGCCAATCCGAAAGATACGGCAAATCATCCTGGCGGCGTATGGGCATTACCACCGGTCCTCACGAATAAAGAGACGGATAAAGAAAAATACCTAGCGATTGGTGAGAGTGATCGTATGACGCTCAAGTTTGTGAAGCCATAATCGCTTCGTCAATCCATAGAAAAGCCCGATGACCGATGTGTTATTTGGGCTTTTTTATTGTGTTGCATGACTACCTAATACGTTTAATTTAACTTCCTATGACCATTAATTTGCTCTTGCCTTTACGTTACTTGTTTGTGATTGCTTGCGTATTGGTGGCTGTCGACACGTCTGCGCAGACCACGTATCGATGTGGCAGTAGTTATCAAGATAAACCATGTACGGGGCAAGCGGGTGTTGTGATTGGCAGTGCAAAAAAAACAGATACAAACGAGCTCAATTCTGCAGTTCGTGTTGATCCAGCATGCAAGCGACGTAGTGAAGAGGCGAAGAAAATCATTTGGATGCGTGACGCGGGCGCACAGCAAAGTGATTTGCTCGCGAAATCCTCAGATGTAGAAAATAGACGACTGATTGCCGATGTCTATGCCGTGCGTGGAAATATCAATGATATTCGAGCGAGCATAGAGAAGAATTGTATGGAAGAGAAAGATAGAAATAAACAATTCGCACTAACTGAGGCAACTGAAGCTGATATCCAAGCCTTACGCCAGCTACAACAAAAACAAGCGCAGAGAGCCGCACAGACATCTCCAGCAAACGATAAAGTTGTGAAGGAAGTGAAAGAAGTGAATAGCGAGCAAATCTCGCCAGATGCAACGGTCATGGCAGCAAAAAAACGACTGCCTTGTCCAAACTTAAAAAATCAAATGGAAATTATTAAGGCGAATTTGCGTACTGGTGCAGATGCTCAAACGATGCAAATGTTGAATCAACAAAAAAGAGAGTTAGATAAAGAAATTGCCGCCACTTGTGCGTAATGAGTATTTGCCTATGTTGCTGACTATCGCAGCACCGACGCAACACTGATACAACACTAACGTAATACAGACTAAACAAGCACGCATGTTTTCGTGTTTGAAAACGAGGAGCTTTTATGACGAAATATACTTTGAATGTGAATGGCGCGACCAAGTCGCTTGATGTAGTGCCAGATACGCCTTTACTTTGGGCACTGCGAGATTCATTGGATTTAAGTGGTACCAAGTACGGTTGTGGTGTCGGCCAGTGCGGTGCTTGTATGGTGCAGATTAATGGCGTGCCGACGCGCTCCTGTATGACGCCGGTGTCCAGTGTTGGTCGTCAAAAAGTGACAACGATAGAAGGCATTGATCCGAAAGCCGCGCATCCTTTGCAGCAAGCTTGGCAAGAGCTAGACGTCCCGCAATGTGGCTACTGTCAAGCGGGACAGATTATGAGTGCTGCAGCATTATTGAAAGATAATCCAAATCCTAGTGATGCTGACATCGATGCTGCGATGGGCGGTAATTTATGCCGTTGTGCGACCTACTTACGTATCCGCGCAGGCATACACCGTGCTGCTGAAATTGCTCGTACACAGAAAGGCAAAAAATGAAAACAGTAGATTTAGACTTAGCCAATTCTTCTCGTCGTGATTTTTTACAGCAAACGAGTGCAGGTGCTGGTGCTTTAGTGCTAGCAAGTTTTTGGAGTACAGATGCCAATGCACAGCAATCGGTTAGCAAATCAACTGCGGGTGCTGCCTTTACACCAAGCGCGTTGATCAAAATTGATACCGACGGTAGTGTCACTTTAATTTCAAAACAGCCAGAGATTGGGCAAGGGATTAAAACTTCGCTGCCTATGGTGATTGCCGAAGAACTAGAAGTGAACTGGAAAGACGTGAAGATTGTACAGGGTGATTTGAACCCTGCCTATGGTAGCCAATTTGCAGGCGGCTCTTTATCCACACCCTTGAATTACGATGAGTTTTTAAAGCTGGGCGCATTAGCGCGCACCATGTTAATTGAAGCTGCTGCACAAAATTGGAAAGTCGCCGCAACAGAATGTTATGCAGAAAAGAGCAAAGTATTTCATCAGGCAAGTAAGCGCCAAGCAAGTTATGCTAGTTTGGTGAGTAAAGCAGCTAGTCTGCCTGTGCCAGATGTGAAAACAGTTAAATTGAAAGATCCTGCAAAGTACAGTTTAATTGGTAGCCGCATCGGTGGTGTGGATAATGCTGACATTGTCACTGGCAAGCCCTTGTTTGGGATTGATGTGAAATTGCCAGGTATGTTGTATGCCGTGTACGAAAAATGCCCAGCCTTTGGCGGTAAAGTCGTCAGTGCAAATTTAGAAGCGATTAAGGCCTTGCCCGGTGTGCGCGATGCTTTCATCATTGAAGGTACTGATAATTTAAATGGCTTGATGCCTGGTGTTGCGATTATTGCAGAATCAACTTGGGCTAGTTTTAGCGCGCGTAAGCAGTTAAAAGTGGTATGGGACGAGGGTAAGGTTGTCAATGAAAGTTGGGATGACTTCAGCGCAAAAGCGATGGCTGCATCAAAGCAAACTGGCGCGATCAACTTGCGAAAAGATGGTGATGTTAATGCCGCTTTGGCGAATGCAGCCAAAACTGTTGAAGCGAGCTACAGTTATCCGTTTATCTCACACGCGAGTATCGAACCACAGAACTGTACCGCATGGTATAAACCAGAAGACGGCAGTTTGGAAATGTGGGTGCCGACTCAAAATCCAGCAGCGGGTCAGGCAATTGTCACCAATATTTTGAAGATTCCAAAAGAAAAAATCACTTTACACATGACACGTAGTGGTGGTGGTTTCGGTCGTCGTTTGAGCGCCGATTACGTGATTGAAGCTGCGGCGATTGCGATGAAAGTGAAAGCGCCAGTCAAGCTAACTTGGTCACGTGAAGATGATATGCGACATGATCATTATCGCGCTGGCGGCTTCCATTTCTTGCGTGGTGGGGTTGATGCGAAAGGTAAGCTGACTGCTTGGCACAATCATTTCCTTACATTTGCGAATCGTGTCACGCGCGATGGTAAGAGTATTTTGCAACCCGGTAGCGGCGCAAGTTTATCTGGCGATGAGTTTCCTGGTCGATGGGTGGAGAATTGCTTGTTGGAGCAAACGCCGATGGAAACTGGTGTGCCGATGGGACCTTGGCGCGCGCCAGGCAGCAATGTGTTTGCTTGGGTATTCCATAGCTTTATCGATGAATTAGCACATGCCGCCAATCGTGATCCATTGGAATTCCGTCTCGAAATACTGGGTGATAAAGATGTGATGCAAGGCACGGGTGAACGTGGGCAGCCATACAATGTGACCCGTATGCGCAATGTTCTAAAGATGGTGGCGGAGAAATCTGGATGGGGAAAACGTAAGTTCCCGCGTGGTCAGGGGCAGGGGATTGCATTCCACTTTAGCCATCGTGGTTATATCGCTGAGGTCGCTGAGGTGACGGTATCGAAAGAGGGGCAATTAAAGGTAGATCGCGTCGTCGTTGTTACGGATATCGGGTCACAAATTGTGAATATGAGTGGCGCTGAAAATCAAGTGCAAGGCTCTGTCATCGACGGTATCAGCACCTTGATGTTCCCTGAACTGGATATTCAGCGTGGTCGTATTGTGCAGGGTAATTTTGGTGAGTATGGTTTATTACGCATGCCAGATTCTCCTACTAAGATTGATGTGCATTTCTTGAAGAGCAATTTCCCAGTCACAGGATTAGGAGAACCTGCATTCCCACCTTTGGCACCAGCAGTATGCAACGCGATTTTTGCGGCGACTGGTAAACGCGTTCGACAATTGCCTTTGTCTCGGAATGATTTGCGTTGGTCGTAGATCCTAGTGGCTTAAATTAAGGCCAAATTACAAAGTAAAAAATCCGACCTAGTTTGAGCTAGGTCGGATTTTTTTATGGCGAGATCAAAATTTTTTATTGACGCACACGTTTTTTCGCACCCGTGGCTTTACTACTTTTAGGTTTAAATTCGGGTTGCCCTGCAGCGCCGGCAAAACCTGTTTTTGGTGCTGGTTTGGATGGCAGTCCGACGACTGCTGACTTTTTCACTGGCGTTGTAGGGCTATTGTTTTGTTCAATCGCAGTGCTTGCAGCCTTGCTTGATGCTTTCATATTTCTGACTCTTGGTGTGGATGTTTTTTGGGGAGCGGTACTGCTGTCGACACTTGTATTATCTGTCACGACGATGGTGTCCACGTCGATTGTGCTTGCTTTCGTGCTCGCCTTCTCATTGCTTGTCGCCTTTGCTTTTTTGACGCGCGGATAACTAGACGCAGTTTTCTCGATGGGATTGATATCTTTAATTTCGACTCTATCTCTTTGCGTTGCGTCGCTTGTCTCTGATTTTGCGGACATGGATGAGGTAGCTGGTGGAGAAACGGTGATGACGCTATCTAAGGAAAACGGCGTAACTGTTTGACCGAGTGCAAGAAATTTCTCTTGAATTCTTTGCCCCAAATTAACAAGCTCATGCAAGTACATTTGACTTTGTCCTGACACGGCATGGGCTTGCGCAGATACTCGAAGAAATAATTCTTGAGGATCTTTTAATTCTCCCATGTCGGATAAGAATTCATGCCAACTTTCCCAGTTAGTATGTAACATCTGCGCTTGTAATTCGCTGGCGCGATCAAATTCTTCGCTCAAGGATTGCGTTAGATTGTTGTATGCGGCTAATTGCTGATCCAAATCGGGAACTTGCTTACTGGTCAGCTTATTTGATACGAAAATCATCATTTCTCCTTTGTGATAGATTGAGCAAAGAAAGTTGTTTCATTGACGAGATAAAATCGAATCCGTTTAATTTATGCCGCATTGCAGCATTTGATTGATTGTAGTAGCTCATCCGCTAAATAGCGAGTGTTACTTGCATATCGAATGCCACAAACAAGTGCGAAGGATCTGGGCTTTAGTCATTTAGATCGCTCTGCCTGCATTATCTGGCGAGATTTGCTTAGCGGACTAAGTTCAATCATCGAATATTTGACGGTGCGCAAGTTGCATGATGATCGAATCGAAAGCAACGTAAAATGTGCGCAAACTTGCAAGTAAATGCAGGATAAAGGATCAAAATGATGTTGGAAAAGAATCAAAATTTAAATCAGCTACGTGATCAATTACGCAATTTTGTTGCCGAGCGTGAGTGGCAACAGTTTCATACACCTAAAAATCTAGCGAGTGCTCTGATCGTAGAGGCGGCAGAATTGTTAGAACCATTTCAATGGTTGAAGTCGGGTGAACCAGAAGAACTCGATGCGCAAACGCGCACTGCGATCCAACATGAGATGGCAGATGTCCTGAATTATCTTGTTATGTTGGCCGATAGGCTGGACATTGATTTGCTTGCTGCTGCACATGAAAAAATACAATTGAATGCGCAAAAGTATCCCGTGCCATTGGCGCGTGGAAGCGCTCAAAAATATACCAATTTGAAGTAGGCCTCCGCGATAAACCAACCAAATACACCTTAGCGATCGAGCTTCACCATGAACCAAGTACACATCTTAAATCAACAGTCTTTGCGAGACTTATCCGAGCAAGCAAAGCAAAATACACGACTACGTAAAAACTTCAATTTCCATGCGAGCAATGAATCTAGTTGCCATCGACTGCTCAATGCACTAGAGCCGGGCACCTATGTGCAGCCGCATTGCCATTTATCTCCAGAAAAAGATGAAACACTCGTGGTAGTCGCGGGGCGTATTGGTGTGTTGTTGTTTGATGCCGATGGCAATGTACAGCAGAGTGTGGTGTTGGCAGCAGCAACTGAAAATTTTGGAATTCATATTCCTACAGGTGTATTTCACAGCATGGTTGCACTCACTACTGGGTCGGTTTTCTTTGAAGCGAAGGCTGGTCCGTACACTGCTATTACAGATTCTGAACGTGCCTCGTGGGCACCAAAGGAAGGAGATTCTGAGGCGCAGAATTTTTTGAATAAGATGCTAAAACACTTTGAATCAAACTGACTCAAATTAAATTAAATTAAGCGATACGGTGGAGCAGGGGCGTATATGAGGACGCATAAGCTTGCGGTCTGCGCTTAAAGTAGTTGGGTCCTGGCGATAAAATCGTGATGTGGATATTCCTCAGGCGAAATCTCAAATCCTTGTGCTGTAAGCCATGCACAAGCTTGTTCGAGATCCGAGAAATACGCAATTCGCTCATCTTCGAAGTCGTCGGTTTGTGTACGATAGATCTGCTTCTTTAACTTGCTAGGCATGACGATCGCTAAGGCTTTGCAATTATTCGAGAAAGCCCACTCGCGCATCTTAGCGATACGTTGCAAGCTAGTCGCATTCGACATTTCCCAATTGACTGCATTGGTCAATCCCGCCCAAGGCGCAGATATTGGGGCCTTATCACGATACTCTTTGAACGCTGCGAGTGTACCTTCCGCATTAAACACCCCCGCGCTACTGCGTATAATGACTTGTCGAATAACGCTGATTTCCCACTCGCCGTGAATTTTTTCCATAGACAATCGACTTTATTTCAAGAGTGTGATGAACTGGAAAGTGAGTTTCGCAGGTAATCGGCTGAATTTTACTAAACAGAGCCACGTGTTTAGCAAAATTCAGCAAGCTAGCAAAGCAAAGCAACGAATGATTAACGCATACTAGCTATTAATGCTTCGAGTTTAACTGTATCGGCGCAGAACAGGCGTATGCCCTCTGATAGCTTCTCGCTTGCCATTGCATCTTCATTCAACATGAAGCGGAAGGTTTTTTCGTCGAGTTCAATTTTTTCAAGGTCGGATGCAGATGCTGTTTCTGGATTTAACTTTAATGAAACGCTTGATTCGGAGTCGCTCAGTTTTTGTAATAAATCGGGGCTAATAGTGAGTAGATCGCAACCAGCTAATTCTAAAATCTGCGACGTATTTCTAAAACTTGCGCCCATAATTTCTGTTTTGTAGCCGAACTTGCGGTAGTAATTGTAGATACGTTTAACGGACAAAACGCCAGGATCATCAGCGCCATAAATTTCTTGGCCAGTTTGCTTTTTGAACCAATCATAAATACGTCCAACGAAAGGTGAAATTAATTGTGCTCCTGCCTCTGCACAGGCCGCTGCTTGCGCTAAGCAGAACAATAAAGTCATATTGCAACGTATGCCTTCTTTTTCAAGAATTTCTGCTGCGCGTATGCCTTCCCAAGTGGAGGCAATTTTGATCAATACACGTTCGCGTGGAATGCCAGCAGCCTCGTACAGCGCGATCAATTGACGTCCTTTGGCAACAGTCGCTTCAGTATCAAATGATAGACGTGCATCGGTTTCTGTCGATACGCGACCAGGGACGATTTCTAGAATCTTTAAACCAAAGCTAATTAATAATTGATCGATGATTTCGTCCGTCGATTTGCCTGTGTTACGTGCAACAGCATCTGCCAATAGAGGCTGATATTCTGGCTTTTGAACAGCTTTTAAAATCAAGGAAGGGTTAGTTGTCGCATCACGCGGTGTATAAGCTTGCATCGACTGGAAGTCACCGGTATCTGCGACTACGGTAGTGAATTTTTTGAGTTGTTCGAGTTGATTCATGATGAGTATATAAAAAGTTTGAAATGAGTTTAATTGGCGATTGAAAGCTATGCTACCGGTTTATTGAACGTGGATTTGCGCTGGCCCTTCAATCATTTCGCCAATCACGGTGGCTTCAGCAAAATGATTGCTATGTAATAGCGCCAAAACTTCGTCGACCGATTCCTTGGCACAAGCGATCAGTAACCCACCTGATGTTTGCGGGTCAGTGAGTAAAGCATGGGTGACGCTGTCGGTTGAGTTGAGTATGACATCATGTCCGTACGCGGCGAAATTTCTAGCAGAAGCACCAGTGACGCAACCCGCAGCTGCGAGTGTTTGGACTTGTGGCAATACAGGAATGTTGGATGCGTTGATTGTGGCAGAGATTCGTGCTCCTCTGCATATTTCTAGCAGGTGTCCGAGTAGCCCAAATCCAGTCACATCGGTCATCGCATGCACGCCTTCCAGTTGTGCCAATAATTGACCTGGCTTATTGAGCTTTGTTGTGTTGGCAATCATGCTGGCATATCCTGCAGCGTCTAATCGCTGTTTTTTTAAGGCTGCTGAGAGTATGCCTACACCTAAAGGCTTGCTCAGAATTAATTGGTCACCAATTTGCGCGTCGGAATTACGTTTGACTTTTGATGGATGGATGAGCCCCATCACCACTAAACCATAAATCGGTTCTACTGAGTCAATACTATGGCCGCCCGCGATTGGAATGCCGGCCTCGCGACAAATGCTTTCGCCACCTTCAATGATTTGGCCGATTACATCTAGCGGGATTTGATTAATTGGCATTCCTACTAGAGCTAACGCCATGATAGGTGTACCGCCCATTGCATAGACGTCAGAGATTGCATTTGTCGCTGCGATACGACCAAAGTCATAAGGATCGTCAACAATCGGCATAAAAAAATCGGTCGTCGCGATTAATGCTTGTTCTTCATTCAGACGGTAGACCGCAGCGTCATCAGAAGTTTCTATACCTACCATGAGCGCTTGTGGTACAGGGAAACCTGTTGATTTCTTAAGAATTTCAGCCAAAACACCTGGAGCAATCTTGCATCCACATCCGCCTCCATGCGAAAACGATGTTAGTCGAAAAGGCGTGTTATTGGACTCCTTGGGATCTGTCATGTTTCTGGAACTTTTCGTGAAATGAGATTATGGATAAACGATTATAGAATACTGTGTCGCTATCGCGCGAGAAAATCGCATGTCGATTTAGTGAAAGTCCAAGATAGGATTTTTTTGATTTTTATAGTGGTTGATGCAGTTGATTTTGTAAATAAAAAAGGCGATCCAACTGTGGATCGCCTTATTCTTTTGCTGTGTACTTTTTGCTTTATTGCTTAGGCTCGATTAACGGTCGCTAAATGAACGACGGCTAGCGTCGCCAAATCGTGATTTAGCACCGCCACCAAATCCGCCGCCTTCACTGCGTGGGGCTGCATTTGGCTTGGAGAAGCTGCGTTGACCTGGCTTACTATTACCGAAGTTATTGCCAGTGGAGCGCTTGTCGCCTGGTTTCCAGCCACTTGGCTTGCGCGCTGGTGAGCGTGCTGCCATTGCGCTTTTCTTAGGCTCAAAACCTTCGATCACATCAACAGGAATTAATTGCTTAGTAAAACGCTCGATACGTTTTACGTTGATGCTTTCCGCATGGTTTACCAAGGAAACTGCGAGACCCTTACGTCCAGCACGACCAGTACGACCGATACGGTGAACATAATCTTCTGGGAACTTTGGTAAATCGTAATTAAATACGTGAGTGATGCCCGGTACGTCGATGCCACGTGCAGCAACATCCGTTGCTACCAATACGCGTACCTGACCGCGACGCAGAGAATCTAAAGTACGGTTACGTGCACCTTGATGCATATCGCCATGCAAAGCTGCTGCTGCGAAGCCTGCGATATTCAAACGATCTGCAATCGTATCCGCATCGCGTTTCGTAGCGGTAAATACGACGGCCTGATCCAAAGATTGATCACGCAATAAATGATCTAACAAACGGTTTTTGTGTGATAAGTCATCAACGAAGTGAACCTTTTGTTGAATGTTTTCGTGTTTAGTAGCAGAGCCAGCAATTTGAATAACCAAAGGATCTTTAGTGATACGACGAGCCATACTACCAACCACGCCATCTAATGTCGCAGAGAACAACATTGTTTGACGACTTTCAGGTGTCGCTGCGACAATTTTTTCGATGTCTTCGATAAAGCCCATATCGAGCATACGATCAGCTTCATCCAATACCAAGATTTCTAATTCTGAGAAGTCAATTTTGCCCGATTCCATGTGGTCAATTAAGCGACCTGGAGTAGCAACTAAGATTTCCGGATTGCGGGACAATAATTGCATCTGCTTTGGATATGGCATACCACCCAAAATTGACACCGCTTTTACGCGACGAGAATATGCGCTGTATTTATCTGTCGCGGTGGTTACTTGTAAAGCTAATTCGCGTGTTGGTGTCAGTACCAACATTTTTGGTTTTGCTGCTTGAAAACGTGGGCGCTCACCACGCGAACGTGCGGATTGACGTTCTTGGTTTGGGGTTTTGCCGTTAACAACATTTAGATTCTCTGATGCTGCTGCAAATTTGTGTAATGCTGGCAGCATGAAGGCGGCAGTTTTGCCCGAGCCAGTTTGTGAGGATACCAATAAGTCACGACCTGCGATTGCAGCAGGTACTGCTTGTTGTTGTACTGCTGTTGGCGTAGTGTAGCCAGTATCAGCAATAGCGCGCAGGATGGACGTGTGGAGGCCTAGTGTTTCAAAAGTCATTGTGTTCTTCTTCCGTTATTAATCTGCGCATGGCATTTGCCAAGCGCGCAAAAAAGCAGCGTCAACCAATCGAAATGAACAAAGAAAACCGATACCGAAAACGGTACAAATAGGGAATGCGATGAAATTTCGGCACAAAAGCTTTGCGCCGGGACGATGTCTATGTGTGAAACCAGACATACAGGGCGGGAGGGCTTTACATTGCAGTATCACTCAATCACGATACGCAAGGGCTACGATGCTACCTGTTACTTTAGTCGCAACGCAAAATTAATATTGCACTGCAAAAAAACGAGACTATACAGCATAATCAGAATTAACGCATCTAAAACTTGATTTAGTTTAAATAGCTTAGTGGCGCAGATAGTATATTCATGGCTCACCGTCTGGTGATAGCGCAGCAGTATTTTGGGAGTCGTTAGAAGTACAACGTGATTTTTATAGGATCAAACGGATTATTTTGTTGGCTGTGATAAGTGTGTTTCTAATACAGATTTTTAGTTGCCTTGTATGTTTGCAATAAAGGAGGATCTATTAGAAAGAGGAAGCGCGCTTTTGTTAAGTGTGGAGTATTAGGTGATGAGTAAAAAGCATTTTGTTTCGAAAACACGAGCACATAAATAAAAAGCTGAAAGTAGGTGAGGCAATTGTATCGCCACCAAACTTTCAGCTAATCAAACATCAACAAATATTGGGCTAATTTTAGCCCAACAAAAATCGAAATTAATCAGGTGTTAAACCCATTACGTGCGAGAAACCGCCATCGACATAAGTAATCTCGCCTGTAATACCACTCGCTAGTGGAGATAATAAGAACGCGGCAGTGTTGCCGACTTCTTCGATCGTGACATTACGACGCAATGGTGCGTGTTCAGCGACAAACCCGAGTAGTGTGCTGAAGTCTTTAATGCCACTTGCTGCCAAAGTTTTGATCGGTCCAGCAGAGATACCATTTACGCGTATGCCTTTTTTGCCTAAGTTTTCAGCCAAGTAACGCACGCTTGCTTCGAGAGAAGCTTTTGCTAAACCCATCGTGTTGTAGTAGGGAATTGCACGGATCGCACCTAAGTAAGAAAGCGTCAGCAAGGATGAATTTTCGTTCATCATTGGTAATGCCGCTTTCGCTAAAGCAGGGAAGCTATAAGCAGAGATGTCATGAGCAATGCGGAAGGCTTCGCGTGAGAAACCATCTAAAAAATCTCCAGCAATCGCTTCACGAGGCGCGAATCCAATTGCATGTACCACGCCATCTAATTTTTCCCATGATTTGTTCAGATCGGCAAACACCGCGGCAATTTGTTCATCGCTACTTACGTCGCAGTCGAACACCAATTCGCTATTAAACTCTTTTGCAAATTCGGTGATGCGATCTTTAAATCTCTCACCAACATAGGTAAAGGCAAGTTCCGCACCTTCGCGGTGACAAGCTTGGGCAATGCCATAAGCAATTGAGCGGTTTGATAATAAACCAGTAATGAGGATTTTTTTGCCTTGCAAAAATGCCATATCAACTCCAGGTGTTACCGTAAGATAGTAGTTTTTTCATAGTGAATGACAGGAAACTACGTATGCTTGCGCTAAGGTTTTAGACGAAATTCTTGCGTGGGTGAAGACGAATCTGGTTCTACGAGCTGTTCTGTGTCAAATAGACGAACAAATTCAGTTGAGAGGTAGGATGCTACAAATCGACGACTCTAACGGAGAAAAAAATTGACTCAATCCAGGCGCAAAAAATATAAACAGGACGGAATTGTAGTTGTTCGGGACTGATACCGCAAATATTAACTTGATTGGTCGAATAACTAATATTGATGCCTTACGCATCGACAGACGTTAAAGTAGCTAATAGGGTAATCTCGTAATAGGTCAAGCATTTTTTTGCATCAACGCAATTTGTTGTAGAACTGCTTTAGTTTTAATTGCTTTTTAGTTTTACTTGACACTTTTAGGTAATTTCCCTTTAGAATCGTTGCCGCAAGAAAAGATGGTAAATATATTGGCGGATTTTTGTAAATAAGAATGAATTCACTTTTTAGTGAATATGATTTCTGATTGTGTTTAAATAGATGTTGTCATAGACAGAAGAGATTGATTTGAAGTTAATTTAATGTTGCAAAGCAGCATAGAAGCAACTTCCATTGATTGCTTTAGTTGTGTCAAAATAAGCGCTGTTTTTCGCAAAGATTTTAAAAAAACAATGTTTTGTTGAATGTTATCGAGGGAACTTCTCGTCGATAAATGAAACAAAGCAACCGCTTCAATTTTCAGTGTATCGAGAGATACGATTTGAATTTGATGATTGCTAGGCTAGTGCAGTCGTCTGAAGGTGACTAAACGATTTGTAAGTAAATAGTAATACTTGCTTATATGTGTTAATAAGTGCTTAATTAACACAGGTAAATAAGTATGGGGGCGCAAACGGTGAGTCAATGTTGTTAATTGATAAGCGAATTGCTGATTGTTGTGTAGATTGATGTTAATTCTTGAATTTCAAGATTCTCGGTTAAATTAATTTAAAACTAAAGTTTCGCGCGTTTGAACCTAATTGAAATTGTTGTGGTATTGGAGGAGTAGGTATGGATTTTTCAGGACGCCAACAGGAACCGGGAAAGAAATTTTTTGGTTTGGGTTTGGTAATTGTTTTTCACATTATATTAGGCTGGGCATTGATGAACGGCTTAGGTAGTAAGGTAGCTGCGTTTATTCAGAAGCCAATGGAAGCTGTGGTGAAAGAAACACCGCCACCGCCACCACCACCGCCAGATACGCCACCGCCACCGCCGCCAAAATTGACGACGCCACCGCCACCATTTATTCCTCCTCCAGAGGTTCAGGTTGCACAGCAGGCACCATCGCCAAATGCGATTTCTACGGTATCGAACGTAAAGCCTGACAGTAACGTATTGACTAAAGCGCCTGCTCCTGTAGCGGAAGCGCCAAAAGCACCAGCAGGTCCAGTGATTATTCCTGGTCGTGTTGACTTCCAACAAGCTGGTTGTACACCTGAATATCCTCGTGCATCATTGCGCAATGAAGAAACAGGTGTTACACGTTTGACAGTTACTATTGGTGCAGATGGTCTTGTCACTGATGTAGTAATCGCAAAATCTAGTGGATTCAGGGGGCTAGATAATGCAGTGCGTGCCCAATTGTTGTCTGGGTCGTGCAAAAATAAACCTGGAACAGTGGACGGCAAGCCGCAGGCTACCACGACTCAAGTTGAATACGTTTGGAAGCTTGATTAAAACAGAGCCAACATGTAACAAGAGTCATAAAAAAGTATCGTTTTACTCACAACCAACGTAAGTATTAAATTTTTTTTAAAGGAAGTATCTACATGAAAACCCGCGCTAAAGTAAGCACATTCCTGGCGGCAATTTTGTTCGCATTGACAGCAACAATGACAACCGCACCAGCATTTGCACAAGAAACTACTGCTTCTGCTGCATCAGCAACTGAAGCAACTGCGGCTTCCGCAGAAGCAGCTCCAGCAGCGGCTGAAGCGCCAGCAGCAGATGCATCTGTTCCAGCTGCAGAGCCAAAACCAGAAGTTGTTGATCAATATAGCTTGTCCCATTTGATCAAAGAAGGTACTTTAGTTGATCAGGCTACATTGGCAATCATGTTGATCATGTCCATGTTCACTTGGTACATTTTGATCACAAAAATTATCGATTTGGCGAAATTGAACACACAAGCTAAAGAAGCTCGTAAGTTCTGGAAAGCAGCAAACGTTGCTGCTGGTTTGTCTACTTTGAAAGAAGGTAGCCCATACCGCTTTATCGCTGAATCTGGTATCAGCGCTAGCGAACACCACGAAGGTGCTTTGTTAGAACAAATCGATTTGAATTCTTGGGTAACTATGTCTATCCAACGTTCTGTTGAAAAAGTACAAAGCCGTTTGGGTGAAGGTTTGACATTCTTGGCTACTGTAGGTTCTACGGCACCATTTATCGGTTTGTTCGGTACAGTTATGGGTATTTACCACGCTTTGGTAGCGATCGGTTCTACAGGTAACTCTTCTATCGATAAAGTTGCGGGCCCAGTTGGTTCAGCTTTGATCATGACTGCGATTGGTTTGGGTGTTGCGGTTCCAGCGGTATTGGGTTACAACTACTTGTTGCGTCGTAACAAAGCAGCGATGGAAGACATCAATGCATTCGGCGCTGACTTGCACTCTGTAGTTTTGTCTGGTGCAATGAGCAAAGCTAACTCAAATAAATAATCTGAGTAATAAAGAAGTAAGTAGTTTTTATTACGATAATTCTTTCGCTTCGAATAAATTCAATTCTGAATTTATTCGAAGTCAGCGAACTGAATTCACTAAAGAGAAAATATTATGGGAATGCAAATCGGCGGTGGCGGCGGTGAAGACCAAGTCAACAGCACCATTAATACCACACCACTCGTGGATATTATGCTGGTATTGTTGATTATCTTTATCATTACCTCACCAGTAGTTTTAGACTTGACAAAAGTTCAATTGCCGGCTGAAAAGAACGAAGATTATCATCCTGATGCAAAAAACGTCATTATTACAGTGAGTAAAGATGGTGACATTTACTGGGGTGGTGTTCGTACTCCAGTAGCCTCTGATGAAGCTCTGTTTGAATTGATGTCAAAAGAATCTGTGAAAGTTCCGCAGCCTGAAGTACATATTCGTGGCGATCAAAATGCGCGCTACGAGTCAATCGGTAAAACGATTTTGACAGTGCAACGTGCGGGTATTTCAAAAGTTGGTTTCGTTCTCGAACCACCACCAAAAGGCTAACAGGAGAATCACATGGGCATGAATATTAGCTCTGGTTCTGGTGGTGATCCAGAACCGATGATGGAAATGAATATGACACCAATGATTGACGTTATGTTGGTGTTGATCATTATGTTTATTACGACGCTTCCAATTGCAAATCACGCGGTGAATTTGAATATGCCAAATAACACGCCAACTGCACCCCCCCCGGTACCTCCGGTGGTAATGAAGATTGACGTGGATTTCGATGGAACAATGACTTGGAATGGTGAAGTTGTGAATCGTACGCAATTAGAAGCAAAATTGTCTGAAGCTGCTGCGATGAATCCTCAACCAGAAGTTCATTTGCAACCAAATCGTTTAGTATCATACAAGTCCGTCGCGGCAGTGATGGCGGCAGCTCAAACTCGTGGCATCACGAAATTGGGTATGATTGGTAACGAGCAGTTCTTGAAAAATTAACTGTTGTATTGAATTGGTTTTTTCAGTTCACACGATTGTTACATGAAAGAGGGCAGGGATTTCCCTGCCTTTTTTTGTATTCTGAGTTATGCTTATTCTGAGTTTTGATCATTCAGAGTTGAATAAGCCTTCATTGTGATTCACTTGTCGTATGAAGCGTTTAACTAGGTTTGAAATTTATTAATTTTATTGATTGAGAGATCAAATATGAAGCACCTACGCTTATCACAACTAGCTATTTTGATCGCCGCTATAGGCTGTGCGACTGTTCCTGAATTAACTGGTATTGCTGGCAATACTGCTTATGCTCAAGAAGCGATGCGCGCAGAAGTCGGTAAAATTGTTCAGCAAGCGAATGAATTGTACAAAGCAAGAAAATATCGCGATGCTTTAGGTAAGTTGCAAGAAGCTGATCGCGTCGGAAATAAAACTGTCAACGAGAATTTTACGATTGAGCGTATGCGCTTATCAGTTGCTTCTGCAGCAGGTGATAATGATGCCGTAATTCGGTCAGCAGAGGTCATTGTGGCTGCGAATAAGTTGCCAGCAAAAGAACAACTGCAATTGATTCAAGTCTTAGCGAACGCTTATTTCAAAGCGAATAGCTTTGCCAAAGCAGCTAAGATGTATGAGCGCTATTTTAGCGAAGGTGGTACAGATAGCTCCGCGCGCCAATATTTGATTCAATCCAAATCCATGAGTGGTGATAATGCAGGTGCATTGAAAGATACGCGTGCTGAGATTCAAGCTGCTGAAAAAGCGGGTCGTGTTCCAAGCCAATCGACTTTAGAAGCATACGCGTACGCCGTGCAAAAATCTGACAAAGCTGCATACTTGGCCACTTTAGAAAAATTGGTTATGCACTACGGCAAAAAAGAGTACTGGGTTAATTTGCTCAATAGTGTAGAACGTAAGCCAGAGTTCTCTTCACGTTTGTCGATGGATTTGTATCGTTTGAAATTGGCTGTTGGTCAGATTTCCAAAACAAGTGATTACATGGAAATGGCACAAATGGCGATTCAAGACGGCAATGCTGGTGAAGCGCAAAAAATTATTGATCAGGGCTACAAAGCAGGTGCTTTGGGCACTGGCGCAGAAGCAGCGCGTCATGGACGTTTGAAAGATTTGGCAGCAAAGCGTGTAGCGGAAGCTAAAGCAGGTTTAGCTGCTGCAGAATCAGCAGCCGAGAAGAGTGCTGATGGCACTGCTTTGGTGAACTTAGGTTTCTCTTTGGCGACAGCAGGAGAGTACGATAAAGGTATTAGCTTGATGGAACAGGGTATTAAAAAAGGCAACTTGAAGTATGTTGACGATGCGGAGTTACATTTGGGTGTTGCTCAATTGCTAGCAGGCAAAAAGTCCGCAGGTGTCAAGACTTTAAAAAATGTTAAGGGCAAAGATGGTACTGCTGAGTTGGCACGTTTCTGGGTTATTTATGCGAGCCAATCAAAATAATTGATTTTGCTTGATGTGAAAAAGGCAGCTTTTGAGCTGCCTTTTTTATTTCAAGTAGAGCTTCACTGATATCAATTCACGGCAATTTATGCCAATGAAGCTAGAAGCGACATAATTAGCTTTGCTTCTTTGCTTTTTTGCTTGCAGCAAGAACGGTCTTGTTAGAGCTTGTTGTCACACCAGATTTTTTTACTTTGGATCGCTTGTTCTGAACCTTGATTTTGTTATTAGCTAGTTTTGTGTCTGACTTTGCGTTGAGTTTATTGGCGCGTTGTTTAGAACTTTGTTTGGAACTCTGATTAGCTAAATGTAATACAAGTTTTTGTCCAGGTTTGATTTGATCTCGATTGAGGTCGTTCCACGTCTTAATATCAGTGATGCTTAGTTTGTGTCGTTTCGCAATACTTGCTAAGCTATCTTTTTTCCCTACTTTGATCACTAGCTTGCGTGTATTGGGAACTACGCGTTCGATCCGAAGTTGTGCATCTTCTGCAATCTCTTGTGGAATATCGGTTTCAGGTGATTTCGCAGTTTTTGGAACTAGAATCGTCGAGCCTGCTTTCACAACCATTTTTGCAGGAATTGCGTTGACCTCTCTTACTACATCGGGTTTGTAGCCGAAACGGTTTGCCAGTGATTCTACGCGTTCAGATTTGTTCACGCTAAGCGTGGTCCAAGAAGAGTACGCGCCTTTCCAAGACATAAAATTGTTTTCATACACACTGGCATTTTCAATAGGAAGAAGAATGCTGGTGTTGCCGCCGCCTGTGATAACCGGTCGATTAAATTGCGGGTTTAAGGCTTTGAATTCACTTAAGGGTAGTTCGGCTAATTTTGCAGCTAAGTGAACATCGATGTCTTTTTCGTTTTTTACGCTAGTAAAATACGGTTCATTATCTAGTCTAGGCAGAACGATATTGAATTGTTCTGGATGTCCGATAATGTTTTTTACAGCCTGCAGTTTGGGTACATAGTTTTTTGTCTCATTCGGCATTAAAGCCGATAGGCTATCGAAATCGATCGGTAGGCCCATTGCCTGTTGGCGTTTGATTGCTCGTTGTACTGAACCCTCCCCCCAGTTGTAAGCTGCTAAGGCTAGCTGCCAATCGCCAAACATATTGTATAGACGTTGTAGATAGTCGAGTGCAGCTTCGGTCGAATCTAACACGCCGCGACGGTCATCTTTAAAAATGTTCTGGCGCAAATTAAAGTCACGTCCGGTTGCTGGCATAAATTGCCACATGCCAGAAGCCTTGGCGGTCGAGATCGCATTCGGATTGAATGCAGATTCAATAAACGGGAGTAGCGCTAAATCAGTGGGCATGCCACGCTTATCTAAAGCATCAACCACATGATATAAATAGCGCGAGCCACGTTGGATAATTCGTAGCAAATAATCGATGCGTGAGCTGTACCAATTAGTTTGGTAGGTAACTAAGTGATTGTCTAAATTAGGAATCGCATAACCATGCCGAATCCTGTTCCATAAATCTGATTCGGTAAAATTCAGGATTTCATTGCCATTCGATTTTTCTTCATCGATACTGTTGTCTGCATCAATTGGCGACTCAACTTTTTGTTCTGTTAATTTTTTTGAGAGTTTGAGTAAGCCATCTGTGCTCGCTGCAGATGATGTTGGAAATTGGCACAGTAATGCAAAGCTGGAGCAGTAGAGACAGTAAATAAATCGTTTCATGGAGACGAGAATCGATACAATCGACTGTGAGATGAGTAACAGCGAAGTGTACGCAAGGCGGGAATTGGAGGTCAAGCAAAATAGCTGAAAAATGCTGAGAAATCGATGAAAGTTCTTGATATCCCTATAGATTAGATGGCAGACGATTAAGTAGTTTCTGGTGGGTAAATATTGATTGCTGGCACAACTTATTTTATCGATGTTGAACTTGTCGCCGTTTTATTGCTCTGTGTATTGTTCAGTGTGTTGCCTAGTGTATTGCCTAGTGTATTGCTATACAAGCGCGGACAATCCTGTATCAAAAACGATGAATAACATTTGAAAGACAAAAATGAACAGAATAAATAATTTAAAAATGAATTTCATGACTATGCTAGTGCTTGGTGCTTGTAGTTGGAACGCTTGCGCTGATACTTTATTCGTAAAAGCAAATGGCTATACATTCAACCATAAGCAGCAATTGCAAAAGTTTGACGCGATGTTGGTGGATGATGCAGGTAAGGTGGTGGCCACTGGTACGCAGTCGAGTTTGCAAAAGAAAATGCCTTCGGCGAAGCTAGTTGATCTGGCTGGCAAGACTGTTTTACCTGGTTTGATTGATGCGCATGGACATGTATTTAATTTAGGTGTCGCTGAAAGCCAATTGAGTCTACGTGCCACAAATAATTTAACTGAAGCATTAAGCGCGATTGCTCAATATGCGAAACGCGCAACGCAGCAACAATGGATTTTAGGCGGTGAGTGGAATCAAGCTATTTGGAAACTTGATCGTTTCCCAACCGCCAAAGAACTTGATTCAGTTGTGGTGGATAGGCCAGTGTGGTTGCGTCGAGTTGATGGTCACGCCGGTTGGGCAAACTCAAAGGCGCTTGCGTTAGCTGGTATTACCAAAGCGACGCCTGATCCAGCTGGCGGAAAAATTGAGCGGGATGCGAATGGAGATGCTTCTGGAATTTTAGTTGATTCCGCAATGGATATTCTTGAAAAAGTGATTCCTCCGCAAAATGATACCGAGTTAAGAATTGCCTTGGATGCCGCTTTAAAGCAATTGCGTAGCGTTGGGTTAACGACGGTGCATGATGCTGGCGTTGATGCGCAGTCGGATAAGCTATTTCGCGAGTACGCTGCACAAGGAAAACTTACGACCCGTGTGTACGGCATGATTGGTGGCGTCGATCAATTTTTTGATACTGTTTCTGCTGCTGGTCCAGTTAGAAGTTTGGCAGACGATCGTTATGCATTGCGTGCAGTGAAGTTATATTCGGATGGCGCATTAGGTAGTCGTGGTGCCGCTTTGTTGGCGCCATACAGCGATGCGCCACATACCAAAGGACTTTTATTTGTGCAGGATCAGCAAATGCAAGCCATGGTGCGTAAGGCAGCTGAGAAAGGTTATCAAGTGAATGTGCACGCGATCGGCGATGCAGGTAACCGCCAAGTGATTGAGGCCTTGGCTACACTTCCTAAACAGTATGGAGCAGAGACTTTGCGACATCGCATTGAGCATGCTCAAGTGTTAGAGCTTAGCGATATCCCTCGTGTGGCAAAAGCAAAATTGATCCCATCGATGCAACCTACACATGCCACATCAGATATGAACATGGCTGAAGACCGCGTAGGTAAAGATAGAATCAAAGGTGCGTATGCATGGCGCACTTTCTTGAAACAAGGTTCGAAAATTCCTTGTGGCTCTGATTTTCCTATCGAAAGCCCGAATCCATTTTGGGGAATTTATGCTGCGGTGACACGCCAAGATCATCAGCAAATGCCGGTCAATGGTTGGTACCCAGAGCAAGCGATGACGGTACAAGAGGCTTTCCGTTGCTTTACGCTTGATGCGGCTTATGCTGGACATCAAGAAAAAACACTCGGTAGTTTGGAAAAAGGGAAGTGGGCTGATTTTATTGTGATCGACCAAGATATTTTTACGATTCCAAGTAAAGATATTTATAAGACCATCGTGCTACAAACTTGGCAGGCAGGTAAGCAAGTCTATGCAAAATAAGTACGGCTGAATTCTTGATTGAAAACGCACTGTAGAAATTTTTTTGCAGTGCGTTTTTTTTCGGTGGGTGAATAGATCAATAGTCGCACATTGATTGATCACCCATGGCGCGCTCGTGGCTTCTTCTAGCTTAGAGTTATGTGCTCAGAAAAGTTGGGTTCAATTTAAGTGAAATTGTAGCGAAGCAAGGTGTGCATAGACGCCACCATGTGCGATCAACTCCGAATGATTTCCAGTTTCGACGATTTGACCATGCTCTAACACGATGATCTTATCGGCACGTTTTACGGTCGCTAAGCGATGTGCAATGATTAAGGTGGTTCGCCCTAGCATCGCGGTTTCTAAGGCTTGTTGAACTAGGCGTTCGGATTCTGCATCGAGCGCGCTGGTCGCTTCATCCAATAGCATGAGTCGAGGATTTTTTAAGATGGCGCGAGCGATTGCAATGCGCTGTTTTTGACCGCCAGATAAACGGACTCCACGCTCACCTAAAAAAGAATGATAGCCCTCTGGCAGGCGTTCAATAAATTCGTGGGCGGCAGCCATTTTGGCCGCTTGCATTACTTCTTCGTCACTGGCATTGACGCGACCATAGCGTATATTCTCCAAGGCATTTGCTGAGAAAATCACGGTATCTTGCGGCACGATACCAATCGCATCGCGTAATTGATGTAAATCTAAGTCCTGAATATTGACGCCATCGATGCAGATGCGTCCTTGTTGTGGATCGTAGAAACGTAATAGAAGTTGAAACAGCGTGGTTTTGCCTGCGCCTGATGCACCAACCAGAGCGATAGTTTCCCCCGCTTTGATGGATAAATGAATGTCAGCCAGTGCTGCAGATTCAGGTCGAGATGGATAATGAAAAGTGACTTGTTCAAAATCGACCGCAGCACCATGATGGTTTTGTGAGTGTGTTGTACTTGGCAATCCAATTGGTAGTGATGGATTGGTAATCGGTGATTGCACCGACATTAATTCAAGTAGTCGCTCTGTTGCGCCTGCTGCGCGTTGTGCTTCTCCCATCACTTCGGATAAGGCACCAATGGCGCCCGCAACTATGGATGCATACAAAATAAATTGACCTAATTTGCCGCCGCTCATTTCACCTTGCATGACCGAATGCGCACCTAGCCAAAGAACGAATACGATCGCGCCAAAGATCAATAAGATGGCGATCATTGTGAGTAAGGAGCGAGCCCGAATGCGTCGCATTGCTGTGGCAAACGCGTGTTCAACTGAATCCGCAAAACGTTTCGCCTCAATGTGCTCATGTGTATAGGCTTGCACCGTTGGCATCGCATTTAGAATTTCACCAGCCACGGCAGAGGCATCAGCTATACGGTCTTGTGAGTCTCGCGATAGTTGTCGAACCCGCCGCCCAAATAAGATGATAGGTGCAATCACTAAGATCAACATCACGATGATGATCGATGACAGCATTGGGCTGGTGATGAATAGCATCACCAAACCACCCACAAACAGTAAAAGATTACGCAGCGCTAAGCTGATACTTGTTCCTACTACCGCTTGAATCAAGGTGGTGTCGGTTGTTAAACGAGATAAGACCTCGCCAGTTTGCGTAGTCTCAAAAAACTCTGGACTTTGTGTGACGACATGGGCATAAACAGCATTGCGAATATCGGCGGTGACCCGTTCGCCTATCCACGACACCATATAAAACCGGGCTGCTGTAGCAATCCCTAATATTACGGCAACACCGAATAGCGCCAAAAAAGTCAGGTTGACATGTTCAATGCCTTGCGTTCCACCATCGCCTATTTTGCTAAAGCCCAAGTCGATCATTTGACGGAAGGCATAAGGAATTGTGAGTGTCGCCCCTGCAGCAATTACTAGCGCGATTGCTGCCAATATGAATTGTTGGCGATAAGGGCGAAGAAAAGGAAGTAGACCACGTAGTGTGGCGATACTGCTTTTTTTGCTTGAATCTGAACTTGTACTAGGTAAGGGAGTTGACATGATCATTGCTTTCGAAGATATCAGCATATTGTGGCAGCTTTTCAAATAATGCGTGAAACGATCGTTTTACAATTCTTAACATTGTTGTCAACATAGATGCAGTTGCGGCGTTATTGGTTTTACTTTCATTACATTTCTACACATCATGTCGTTCATTTCCCAAATTCCACACCTGAATTCGCACCTGAAAAATATTTTCATTATCGTCTTGCTTGGTCTTAGTTTAAGTGCTTGTCAATCGACCATGCGACAAATCAAGGATTGTAAGCAAGGGGACTGGAACTTGATTGGCAATAAAGACGGCTTGAAAGGATTGCCTGCAAATTTCGAAGAACGTCGTTCGTTTTGTGCTGGCGTTGATGGCGACAAAATTAAGGCGGAGTCAGCCAGTTTTTATCAATCAGGCTGGGTGAGTGGTAACACACAATTTTGGCAAAAATTGGGGGAAGCGGATGGACGCTTTCCTAGACCCGCGACGTATTATCAAACGCAAATTCAATCTGAGCCTGTGACAGAAAATAAAACCCCACTGAACCCAGATGCTTATCATAGTGGTTGGCGCCAAGGTAATGCCGATTATTGGAGCGCTCTTGGTGATCAAGACGGGGTTGCGGGATTACCAGCATCAATCGAAGCGCAACGACTAGCAAATGCGGGTGATATTCCATTTAGCTCCACGGCATTTCAGAGCGGATGGGCACGTGGCAATCAAGCTTATTGGACGCGCTTAGGCTATGAAGATGCACGTCAAGGCGTGAGCGATAAGATGCTGCAACAGCATGTAAAAGCGGCAGAAGAGCGGCAAGTATTGATCCGCCGCGATGCATACCAACTTGCTTGGGATACTGAAATTGTTGAGTATTGGAAGCGCACCGCATGGGAAGATGCAACTAATGCTTGGGATCGATATATGCGTCGTGTTGATGCAAAAAGGCGGGATGTTAGATTTGTCGAGGACGCATACCAAGCGATGTGGGAAAGTCGTTTGCAAGCGTATTGGCGTGACGCTGGCAAGGATGACGGTTTCGGCAAACCACAAAGAATTGACGAGCGCATTGCCAACGCTCGTAAAGACAAAGTGTTTGTGATTGAACAGAGCAGGGATCTTTATCTGCAGGCATGGAACGCTGAAAATATGCGTTATTGTAGTCCTGAGAATGCGTTTTCTTTTGGTCGCCAATCACAGTATTTCGAAGTAAGTGTTTGTCATATGACACTACAGGCCAGAGTTAAGCACGCTTATGGGAATGGACAAAAATATGAAATCACTTGGCGTGAAAAAGAGCGCGTAGAGCGCGATATTCGTTACGCACTTGATCGACGTAATGATGCAGATTATCGAATTCGTCAGCTTGATAAAGATTCTCGCAAAGACCAAGACATCATTAAGAATAGTAAAGATCAAAATGCGGTGAAAGAAGCAAGCAATCGTGAGAAGCGGAGAGACCAAGAACGTCACGATATTCGACGTTCGATTCGAGATCTCAATCGTAGTTTAGATGACTTAGAATCTTGGCGTTTCCGCCATGAGGAACGTTTGGATCAATTACAACGTAGCATTTGATCCGAGTATTCAAGAAAAAAAGGGACGCAAATTTTGCGTCCCTTTTCTTGTGATGAAAGCATTGAATGCTGATTCAACGCATGTCGATCTGAGTCATTATTTGGCTTTACCTAAATGTTGTAGGAAAAAGCTTTCATACTTCTTATGCCATGCTTTCGGTTTGACGGCGCCGCCCATACCGTGTTCACCATCTGGATCGAGGAACAAATCAACTAGACTCTCTTTACCATTTTCCAGTAGCGCACGATAAACATTGACTGTGTCTTGATACAAGACATTCGGATCTAGCATGCCATGTACCAGCATCAATGGTTTTTTCAAGCCGACAGTGAGTGGCAATAAAGAGTAGCGACGCAAGTTGGGTTTGCTACGATCAACTTTACCGATGGTGCGACCACTGTACCAACTATTGTAGTTTTCCCACTCAGTTGGACCCGCGCCTGCGATGCCAGCAGCGAAAACATCTGGGCTCGTGTACATCGTGTATTGAGTTTGAAAACCACCAAAACTCCAGCCGTTTAAGCCTATACGTTTGCCATCTACGCCCAATTTCTTTTGCATGTATTTCGCCAAATCTTCGAGATCTTCGGTTTGCGGTTTACCAACTTGTTCCCAATTCGCACCACTAAATCGACGACCATAGTTGGAGTGCCCACGTGGATCAACCGCGACCGTAACATAACCATGTTTGGCTGCCATATACATGCCAAATAAATAGGCCGTCGGTTGGAAGCTATCGGTTTCAATGATGTGACGATCACCGAGTGGTCCGCCATAGGTGTAGACGATTGCTGGACGGTTGTCGCTACTACTCCAATTTTGCGGTTTGAATACGTAGGCTTCTATTTTGTCACCGTGACGATTGGTAAAGTTAAAGCGTTCCGGTTGCAGCAGATGTACGGCGTTCCACTGCGGATCATGACTGTCGGTTAAGGTTTTAATGCTTGCCTTGTTGCTCGTCAGATCAAACAACTTTAACTCTGGACGTTTAGACCATTGACCAGCGACGCTGGCTAGACGTTGCGCATTTTCTGCCACAGTTGTGGTACGGTGAAAATCACCTTGCTCGCCAAGTGCCGTCATTTCACCCGTCGCTAAATTGACTCTGAACACATTCATTGCTGCGAAATCGTCGCGGTTCGCCAGCACAAACATTTCTTTGCTATCCGCAGTAAAACTTAAGATTCGATGTGCTTCAAAATTACCTTTTAAAATGGGTGTGGCGCTACCGTTATTGGTGTCAATGACAAAAGGTTGACGGAAGCCGAGCTCATCCAATACGGCGATCAACTGCTTACCATCTGGCGTAAATTGCGGAGAAACGACATCAACTACTTCATGACCGACGTTGCCACGGCGTTCGAATACGACTTTCGGTTTTGTATTGTCTGCGGTGCTGCCGTGATAGATACGTAATAATTCTTTTTCTCTTTCCCAAGTTGAAAAGGTGTATTGACTGCCGTCTTTTGAAAATGCGACACGGCTCATTTCAAACCAAACATCACCACCATCGTTTGTGAATACGGGGCTGGGTTGACGCATCGACTCATCGCTGACCTTACGAATGTAGAGTGCGCTCGCTGGTACGTTGCGCTTGTCGTCGGATACTTCGCGATTCACTTTTTTTGCAGTTGCGAATCGATCGTTGTAATTCATAATTTCAACTTGACGGCTAGGTGGTGTTCTACCTGGTTCCCCGATCGAAGCATTAGCTATGATCGCCATCCACTGTTTGTCTTCGCTTAAAATTGTGCTGTTGAGACTGTATTTTTTTTCAGCGTCATCGGCGTGAATTAATTCAGGATTGAGCTGACGCAGTTTGCCCTGATTGAAGTGCGCTTCATAGATGCGTCGTTCGTCCATGTACAGGTAACCATTGTCATCTGCGGTATAGGCAACGATGCGTTCTACTTTATCTGTCTTGGTGAGGCGCTCTATTTGGCCAGACTGTGCTTGCAAACGGAATAGGTCGCCGCGATATTGAAAAATGAGTTCCTGCGCTTTGTTGGCCCAGATTAAGTTTTCTACACCTGGATATAGATCAGTATTTTTGAGTTTTTCTTTCGCTAGCTTTTTCTTTAATTCATCGCGCAATTCCCACAGTTCTTTATCGACTTCGGTTTTTTTTGCTTCGTCGAGTTTGACTGTCTTATTTTCCTGCTTATTGTCTTGCTTAACTTCGTTCGACTCTTTTTTATCTGAATTTGCATCGCTAGCTTTGTTGGCTTTCATTGCGGCAACTGCGAGTTTTTCTTTCGCTGCTTCGGCGTCTTTTTCTGCTTTCTTAGCTGCGTCACGTGCCTTTTTGTCTGCTAACTCACGTTTTATTTCTTCGATGGCAGCGCGCTCCCATTGCAATAAATCGACTTTCTCGCCGCGCAAATAAGCGGCTTGAGCTTCGGCTTTTGCTTGCCGCTCATTTATTTCTTTTTCTTTTTGCAGCAATTTTTTCTCAAAGCGATCCCAATCTTCAGGCGCATCATAATTTTTCATGACGGAAGGAGAGGTGATTCGTGTTGTTTTGCCAGTGCTCGCATCGTGCAAATACAAATCAGAACCTTCTTCACCATAGGGATTCCAGACGTAAGCTAGGAATCGTGCGTCATCACTGAATTTCAATTGATTCGCTGTTTTTCCCATGTAAGACTTGCTGCGATACAGTTGTTCTAAACTAAGTTCAGACGCTTTGACTTTGGTGATTTTTGTTTCCGCAATTTTGGTATCCGCGTGGGCAATCATCGGCGTGCTTAGACTTATCAAGCTGCTATAAATGAGACTTAGGCTGAGCGCGATCACTTTTTTCTTCATAGAATCCTCTCTTGGGTGTGAAACTTTTGTTGTGTTGTTTTGATATTGATTAGTTGATGCATTTTGCCACAGACAAAATGCATCAACTCTAGAACGAATAGACTTTATTCGTGGGACTAAGTTCCAATCAATATCTCTATAGATGTGGAACAGAATGCTCAATCCTGAATAGTTGATTGGCATGTGGTGGAAATGGTCAAGAATTTTTTGTGGTTATTCTAAATGCATTTCACCAAACAGAATTGCTAGAACATTATTGCTGCGTACAGTAGAATTTTGAATTCATTTTGCGAACGACCTTGATGTTTGAATTATCAACGGTCAAACGTGGTTTTTACTATCTTAATTACAGAAAGCGTTTATGCCAGGTGCTAGCCTTTTAACCTTACTCGACGATATCGCGACCGTTCTAGATGACGTCGCATTGATGACCAAAGTTGCAGCGAAGAAAACCGCAGGCGTACTCGGTGATGACCTTGCGCTCAATGCAGAGCAGGTCAGTGGCGTACGCGCAGATCGCGAGTTACCGGTGGTGTGGGCGGTGGCAAAGGGATCATTGATGAATAAGGTGATTCTGGTTCCACTCGCTTTGCTGTTAAGCGCATTAGCCCCTTGGTCAATCACCCCCTTGCTAATGATTGGCGGTGCCTACTTATGTTTTGAAGGTGTCGAAAAATTAGCACACAAATTTTTACACAATGAGGCGGAGGACGAAGCCCATCATCGTGAGTTGATTGATGCAATCAGCCACGAAGAAGTTGATATGGTGAAGTTCGAAAAAGATAAGATCAAAGGCGCGATTCGCACTGATTTTGTTCTTAGCGGTGAAATCATCATCATCACTCTGGGTACCGTTGCGGCTTCTTTGTTTGCTACTCGCGTGGCTGTTTTGGTTGGCGTTAGTTTAATTATGACTGTCGGTGTATATGGCTTTGTTGCTTTGATTGTCAAATTGGATGATATGGGATTCTACCTGCAACGCAATCAAGATCCATCTTGGTTGCGCCGCGTTCAACGTCAACTTGGTAATGGTTTGGTCGCTTTCGCGCCACGCTTGATGAAGGCCTTAACCGTGATTGGTACAGCAGCGATGTTTTTGGTTGGTGGCGGTATTCTGTCACATGGTGTGCATGCTGTGAGTGAGTTCTCTATGCAAGTTGCACAAAGTGCTGGCACGATTGCTTGGGTTGGCGCTGTATTGCAAGCCATTGTACCGAGTTTGATTGATGCCGTGTTTGGTATGATTGCTGGTGCATTTGTGTTGTTGGGTGTCACAGGTTTTCAACGCGTATTTAAAAAGAAAACCTAATACGCTTAGAACCAACCTAGAAGGCGGAAGGTGTTGGCACCTACCGCCTTTTTTATTGCGGAATAATCGTATTTCATTAAATGTTTCTCGTCGTTTGTCGCATGTGCGTTTGTATTGGTAGTTAAATCAAATACAGTACGTTTATTGTGAATTTTCGAATGAAGGCGCCTAACTTGACGTTTTAACAGGAGATAAAATGATAGGTATCGAGCTGAATCAGGTAGAGAAAACTTATAGCACAGTCAAAGCCGTGCATTCTTTGAGCTTTAAAGTAGAGCCTGGACAAATATTTGCTTTACTCGGTCCAAATGGCGCAGGTAAATCTTCCTTAATCCGGATGCTGGTTGGTCTAACGATGGCTGACGTGGGCGAGATTCGAATTTTTTCGAATGGCCAACAAATCCCAAAAATCCCAGAAACCAGTTTCGGTTACCTACCAGAAGATCGTGGCTTATATCCCGATAAAACGGTAACAGAAAATTTAAGCTACATCGGCAAATTGCGCGGATTAAGTAAAGAACAGATTCAAGAACAATTGGCGACCTGGTTACCGCGTTTCGACTTGATGGATAAGGTGAAAGATAATCTGAGTAAATTATCCAAGGGTAATCAGCAAAAGGTACAGTTGATTAGTTGCTTGATCCATCGTCCACAATTACTGATTTTGGATGAACCATTTTCTGGTTTAGATCCGATTAATCAAGAGCATGTTCTAAGTATCCTAAATGAACTCAAGCAAAGCGGAACGACGATTTTGTTAAGTGCACATCAAATGGCTTTGGTAGAGCGCCTAGCTGACGCGATGCTATTGCTGAATAAAGGTCAGCAAGTTGCCTTGGGTAGCTTGAGTGAAGTAATTGCACAGTTAAGTCCAGAAAAATTTTATCAACTGAGTTTTGCATCGGCAGTCGCCAGCGATGCGATTGCGGTATGCCCAGCTGTGAAGAAAGTCGAAGTCAAATCAGCGACACAATTCGTGGTGCAATTGCATGAAGGCGCGAGTGTGAACCAGTTACTACAGCAGGTGATGGCGCTTGGTGAGTTAGATGATTTTGGTCGTATTCAACCTAGTTTGCATGATCTGTATTTAACCGCAGTGCAAAATCATAATGGACAACAAGTGGCATCAGCGACGACGAGTGAGGAAACTACAATATGAATACTTGGAATATTGCGGTGTTTGAATTCAAACGCTATTTCAAATGGAAGCAAGAAATTATTTCTATCGCCTTATTGTTAGTCGGCATGGGCTTTTCTTTTGTGTGGCCGCATGTCAAAGGTCTACTGGATAAAGATTATCAAGTAGCGGTGATCGGTGTCAGTCCTTTGCCGAAACTCGAAGGGTTTCAATTCAGTGAAGTTAGTCCGACTACGCGTGACGAAGTGTTAAAGAATGTTGGAGAAACTTGGCATGCGGTGATTGAGATTGAAGATGCGCAAGTCAAATTAACCTTAAAAGAAAAAGCAAGTTGGCAAGCGAAGTTGAAATCGAATTTACAGAGCTGGCAGCAAGAGCGACAAATCGCACAATTGCCGTTAAGTACAGAACAGCGACAACAAATTACTCAGTTACCAGAAATAAAAACAGTGATGTTGAAACCAGAAAAGGATGATAAAGATGAGAAAGGACGTGCGATTTTAAGTAGTGCCGTGTTATTTCTTTTGATGATGGGAATTTTTTCTGGCTTTGGTTATTTATTCACAGGAATCACTAGTGAGAAACAAAATCGTGTCACTGAACAATTACTGACTCTGATCACGCCATCGCAGTGGATACAAGGAAAAATTCTTGGTATCTCTTTGTTTTGTCTAAAGACGATGCTCACTTATGGTTTGATTTTTTTCGCCTTTATTCAAGGTGCTGCCGTGATAGCAGGTAAGCCAGATATCAGCCTTCCTGTAAGCGTGTTTCAGTTGTTCAGTACGCTCTTGTTTGTGGTTTTGGGCTTGTTATTGGTGAACAGTTTCATGGCTGCATTTGCTGCGACGATTGATGATCCAAATCACTCAAGTCGCAGCATTATGATGTTCTTGCCTGCCTTGCCAGTTGGCTTGGCCTACAGTGGGATTGACAATGCGGAGGGAATGATGATGCAAGTGTTGAGTGTCTTCCCTTTAACTTCATTTGCGGCGATGCCTTTGCGTATGGCACATACGGATGTTCCAATGTGGCAGTGGGGTTTATCAGTTGGTTTGTTGCTTGCTTGTTTGTGGTGGTTTAAGTCAGCGGCGACGCGCGTGTTTACTTTGGGTATTCGCATGTACGGAAAAGAACCGAGTTGGAAGCAATTATTGGAGACTTTCTTGTTTCCGGTGAAGCACCATTAATATGACACATTAAAAAATTATTGCTTTATTGCTGGATAAAAAAATGGCTGCAGATTGAACTGCAGCCATTTTTTTTTGAATTGTTTGTGGCAAATTTTATTAATTAAGCTTTGTCTTTACGTAGAAATTCTTGATCAATTCGTTTCACTGCATTTTGTAAAAAAGCGATGCATGCATGAAAAAATTGTGGATTGATTTTCTCGAAAGTGTCGGTTGGTTTGTGGTAATCCGCATGATCTTCAACACCGAAGTAGAGATGCGGAATACCTGCTTTAAAAAACGCGTAATGATCAGATTGTGAGGTCCAGTCATTGCTGCCTTGTTCAGGGCGATCATGATCAAACAGTACCTTGATGTCGCTGCTGGTATTCAGATTTTCTAATAATGGTTTGAAACTTGGATTGTGGTAAGTGCCACTAATAAATAATTCTTTCTTATCACCACGCGCGATCATGTCGAAATTGAGATTGGCCGCAATGTTTTGGCGCGGAATTGGCCCTTGTTTGACGAAGGCATGCGCTCCCAATAAGCCGCGTTCTTCACCATCAAAAAATGCATAGACAATATGATGTCGGGTTGCGCTGTCTTTCAAGCTTTCAGCAACGGCTAGTACGCCCGCCACGCCTGAGGCATTATCGTCTGCACCAAAGTAGATCTTGTTATTGTTGACGCCAATATGGTCATAGTGGGCGGATACCACCAGATATTTGGCAGCAGGATTTTCTTTCGTGTACTGACACGCCAAAATATTGCGTCCTTGTGCCGCTTGCTTTAAACCGCTCACTTTGAATTCGTGTACATAAGTTTCGCCGCAAGGTATTAAACCTAGCTCTGAGATGCGTTTAAGTATGTATTCGCGCGCCAAGGCATTGCCAGCGCTACCGATTTCGCGCCCTTGCATCCTCTCACTTGCGAGATACTGCACATCTTGCATGACTTGAGATTGCTTTGATTGTGCCATGCTGGCATTGCTAGCGAGTAGGGCAAGCAGACTTAGAGCAACGCGAACAGATGTAAATGTATGCATAACTAGAATGAATGTATAAAAATAACTTAGTCAGATAAAGTGTATTTAAGTTCCTGACCCATAGAAAAAGCCTGCGAGTTTGTTCAACTCGCAGGCTTGATTCAATCTACAATCTAAAACAATTAGGCGAAATTTGCTGCCGCAAAATCCCAGTTTGCTAATGCCCAGAATGCTTCCAAATATTTTGGACGTGCATTGCGGTAATCGATGTAGTAAGCATGTTCCCACAAATCGCAAGTAATCAAAGGCTTGTCTGTGGTTGTTAATGGCGTTGCTGCATTGGATGTGTTGACGATATCCAAAGTGCCGTCGGCTTTCTTGACCAACCAAGTCCAGCTAGAACCAAAGTTACCAACGCAAGATTTTGTGAACGCTTCTTTAAACGCATCAAATGAACCCCATTTCGCGTTGATTGCATCCGCTAATGCGCCACTTGGAGTGCCGCCACCATTTGGTTTTAAGCCATTCCAATAGAAAGTATGGTTCCAAATTTGTGCTGCGTTATTGAATACGCCGCCAGAAGACTTTTTTACGATTTCTTCTAATGTGGAATTTTCAAACTCAGTACCTTTGATCAGATTGTTCAAATTGGTCACATAAGTTTGATGGTGCTTACCATAATGGTATTCCAGAGTTTCTTGAGAAATGTGTGGAGCCAAAGCGTCGATGGCATATGGTAAAGCTGGCAAAGTATGTTCCATGGCAGTTCCTTTTTGATTAGTCGAAATGATGCAAAAAAATAATGTAAAAAATTAGTGCAAGGTCCGCTTTTTATTCTAGAAGCAGCAAGCTCCAAAAGCAGCATTGTAAGCTTTTGTCTGATTGCTTGCAGCTACTCCTTTGATTTCGGTTTTTTTGTTGCGGGTTTCTTTTTTGTATTGATAGCAGCAATTTGAAGTTCGCTGCTATCCGCTGCGGTGCGTAGACTTAGGAAATCGCCAGCTTGAATTTGCTGCGCATTACGAATGACTTGACCATCGGCTTGCTGCAAAATGACATAACCACGTTCCAAGGTGCGCTGCGGATTGAGCATTTCTAGTTTGTCTTGTAGGCTGCTTAATTGAGCCTGCTGCCTTTGCAGTCGATGACGCATCGTGGTGCGCATTTGCATTTGTTGGTAGCTAAGCCTGTTCTGAAATGCTTGTGTATTCGGCCGTTGCTGCGCCAACCTTTTTTCCAAGTGTAATAATCGATTTTGTGCCGTTTGAATGGGCTTGAACACGGCAAACCGCAAGCTTTGCGCACAATGCTGAATTTGTTGACGTTTTGATGCCAATGTTGCACTTGGGCTTTGTAAGCGTTGACTCAACCAGTCTAGATTTTGCGCATGATAATCAAGTTGACGACGCATTTGTCGCTGCATGTCGGATTGCCATTGCGCCAAGATCGCTAGCCAATCGGCACGTGGTCGTGCTGCCATTTCCGCCGCCGCAGTTGGCGTTGGGGCACGTAAATCGGCGACAAAATCAGCAATGGTAAAGTCGGTTTCATGACCGACGCCACAAATGACAGGCAGTGTGCAATGAGCGATTGTGCGTGCCAAAATCTCTTCGTTGAAGGCCCATAAATCTTCAATGCTACCTCCGCCCCGACATACGATTAAAAGCTCACATCGATTCTCGGCTTCAGCTAGCGCAATCATTTGAGCAATCTTTGCAGCTGCACCTTCACCTTGCACCGGACAGGGATAAATAACGACTTCAATATGAGGTACTCGTCTTTGCAGGGCGGTCAACACATCGCGTAATGCAGCAGCATTGGGGCTGGTAACGATACCGATCCGTCGTACAAAATTGGGGATTGTCTTTTTTTGTTCTTGGTCGAATAAACCTTCGGCAGCCAACTTCGCTTTGAGTTGTAAAAATGCCTCGTACAAATTGCCAACGCCAGCACGCCTGATGGCTTCAACGTTAATTTGATAGTCACCGCGCGGCGCGTATAGACCAGCCAAGGCTCTGACTTCTACTTTATCGCCTTCACGTGGCATGAAATTGGCATATTGTGCTCTGCCACGAAACATCACCGCCCGTACTTGCGCAGCACTGTCCTTCAATGTGAAATACCAATGGCCTGAAGCAGCGCGGGTAAAGTTAGAAATTTCGCCGGAAACCCACGTCAATGCGAAGTTTCGCTCCAATAGTTGCGCAACTGCTTGGTTTAAGGCCGAAACTGTAATAACAGACTCGGATTTTTGCGGGTTTTGCGATGAAAATGTTGATGCCATAAGCCTTATGCTGAGAAAGCTGTCCACAGATTTGAAAAAGAAGGCGCAAGCATGTCATGTGCGATCTTTACTGTCAAAAAAATTTTAGATGATGCTTGTAAGTCTTTGAATTTAAAATGATTAATTACTTTAACTTTAAGCTTCAAATGTTTTATTTCTAGAATTCATCAAGAACTTTTGATTCGCATAAGAAAATTTTTTGTGCTTATGCACAAAGTTATCCACAGGAAAATTCTTGTCTTTTACAAAGAATTCTATGTGGCAACAGAATGTCTCACTGCCTTTTTTTGCGGCAGGGTAATAAAGTTCCATAAAATCAGTGACTTAGTATCATGTGCCCGGCTTGTTCACAAAGATATCCACATTTTGTGTGTAGAACTTCTGCTTTATCCACTGAAAATGGGCTAAATATTCAAAATAAATAGCTAAAAATATCATTAAATTGCGGATAGTTTCTTTTGAATACTGTTTGCTCAAAATTTTTGCAGAGATATTTAAATTATATAAATCAACGATTTAGCTTGATGTGAAGTGCTTGTTCACAAAGTTTTCCACAGTTTGTGTGTAGAACTTCGATGCTTGTTAAGAACAATTATTTGTTCAACTATTTAGCAGCGAATTGTTGATTTGTCGCTGCTGCTCAATTTAGAAGCGCCTAATTAAATTCTTTTTAAATCAATAGCTTAGTATTTAGCCCAAAGGATATCCACAATCTTGCGCACAGTTTCTGTGAATAAGCTTGAACTTAATTATTTGATTAGTGATTAAATTATGGGATGTGCAGAAGTTGAATGTAACAAAAAATAATCCTGTGCACGTACTTGCCCAGCGTCGAACAACACGATACATTGCGGGCTAAGTATTTATTCGTCATTACCAAGACTTAATTAGATTTTCTCGCAAGGAGTTTCATTTGTTCGCAATCATTCAGGCGGCTGGTTGGCCGATCTATTTTTTGTTAGTGGCATCGATTGTCGCATTGGCTTTGATTATTGAGCGTAGCTTGTCTTTAAGAAGACAAAGGATATTGCCTAAGACTCTGCTAGAGGAAGTAATCAGGGTTTACCAAAGTGGGAAAATTAAACAAGAAGTGATTGATCAGCTAGCGATCAATTCGCCGCTCGGTCGTGTTCTAGCAGCTGGTTTGCGTAATGTACATGCACCGCGCGAAGTCATGAAGGAATCGATTGAGGAAGCGGGTAGTGCAGTAGCGCATGATCTTGAGAAGTTCTTAACGACGCTAGGTACCATTGCCTCACTAGCACCATTGATGGGTTTGTTCGGCACGGTTGTTGGTATGATCGAAATTTTTGGTTCGCAAAACGCTTCTGGCGCGAATCCTGCTCAATTAGCACACGGTATCTCGGTCGCTTTATACAACACTGGCTTTGGTATTTTTATCGCGATGCCGGCCTTGCTCTTTTATCGCCATTTCCGTGCATTGATTGATGGATTTGTGATTGAAATGGAGCAGCAAGCAGTGAAGTTTGTTGATATCGTCCACAGCACGAGAAAGTAGTCGTATGAATTTTCGCAAAGGACGGGGCAAAGAAGATCCAGAAATTAATTTGATTCCCTTTATCGACGTTTTGTTGGTGATTTTGATTTTTTTGATGGTGACGACGACGTATAGCCGTTTTACCGAATTGCAAATCACATTGCCGACAGCGGATGCAGAAAAAGCAGAAGATAAACCAAGTCAAATTGAAATTGGGATTGATGCGCAAGGTCGCTATAAAATCAATAGTGAAGTCGTTAGTTTTTTAGATGCGGCAACGCTGGCAAATGATTTAAAAAAGGCTGCTGATAGTTTAAATGCGGGAAAAGCCAACCCGATTGATCCCGTTGTTATTATTAACGCGGATCGCGCAAGCAGTCACCAATCAGTGATTGATGTTTTAGAAGCAGCGCGAATTGCCGGATTATCGAAAGTTACTTTCGCCGCGCAAGCAACAGCAAACGCAAAGTAAGCCAGTTGCTGTAAGTTACATAAGATGTTTCAAGTAGAGAGAGTGATTCACTCTCTCTTTTTCATTGATCTGCACACTTTAAGTAAGGAGAAGTCGCTTGCGCGCCCAACTAGAGTCGTTTCTGATGAAGACGTGGATGAAACGCGGCATTGTCGCAGTGCTACTTTGGCCTATCTCCGCATTGTTCGGAATTATTTTATATTGCCGATTTTACTTGCGTTCACTTGGGTTGGTTTCATCAACAAAGTTATCGGTACCAGTGATCGTGGTTGGGAATATTTTTATTGGTGGAACTGGTAAAACGCCAATGGTGATTTGGTTGGTGAATGTTTTACGTCGAGCTGGGTGGACACCTGGCGTAATTTCGCGCGGCTATGGCGTGAACGTCGAACGAATTCAAGAGGTACTTGCAGACTCTTCCGCTGCTGTAGTCGGCGACGAACCCTTATTGATCGTACAGCGCACAAATTGTCCTATGATGGTTGGACGACATAGAGTCGCAAGTGCGCGGCATTTGCTGAATAAATATCCTGAGGTAGACATCATTATTTCGGATGATGGTTTGCAACATTATGCTTTGGAACGTGACATTGAAATCGCGATGTTTGATCAACGCGGTGTTGGTAATGGATGGCTGTTGCCAGCAGGTCCATTACGTGAGTCAGCGCATAGACCTCGTGATTTTACGGTTTTGAATTATGCTGGTACTGAGCCCGTTTTAGGCATCGGTGATCGGGTCACTTCGATGCGCTTACAAATTGGTGAGCTTATTCAACTACAGCGAGCTGAAGTTCGTCAATCTTTGTCCGCAATTCGCGGAAAAAAAATACTTGCCGCCGCAGGGATAGGAAATCCTCAACGTTTTTTTGATAGCTTGGAGGAGCAAGGCATCTCGTTTAAGACGATGCCTTTGGCAGATCATTTTGCATTTACCCCAGAACTATTTCGGAATGAAGATGCGGAAATCATCCTTATCACAGAGAAGGATGCAGTAAAATGTCGGCAAATTGCGGAGTTACGAGAAGATCCGCGTATATGGTTGGTGCCAGTGACTGCCGAGCTTGATGCGGAATTTGAACACCAACTGCTGAACTTGATTTCGGAGAAAAAGTATGGACGCACGTCTGCTTGAAGTTCTAGTTTGTCCTTTATGTAAAGGTCCTTTAGTTTACGATAAAGCTGCACAAGAATTAATTTGTAAAGCAGATCGCTTGGCGTTTCCAATCCGCGATGGTATTCCTATCATGTGGGAAGATCAGGCGCGCGTTATTCCTGTAGAACATCCTTAATCAGATCATGAGTTTTATCGCCATTGTGCCAGCGCGTTTGGCATCTACACGTTTGCCAAATAAGCCGCTAGCTGATATCGCGGGTAAGCCTATGGTCGTGCGTACTGCTGAAAGAGCCTCGTTGTCAGGCGCTACTCAAGTGGTGGTTGCTACCGATCATGCCGATATTGCCGCAGCCTGTCGTGAGCATGGTGTCGAGGTTCAAATGACACGTGCTGATCATCCATCTGGTACAGATCGAATTGCCGAGGTAGCGGCTGCCTTGGGGCTGGCAGCAGATGCGGTGGTGGTCAATGTGCAAGGCGATGAGCCTCTGATTGATCCAGCACTGATTGCTGCAACTGCTGCTTTGGTGAATGCGCAGACGCCGATGGCAACTGCTGCGCACGCCATTCATACAGCACAAGATTTATTTAATCCGAATGTTGTTAAGGTTGTTTTAGATAAATTCTCTCGCGCATTGTATTTTTCTCGTGCAACGATGCCATGGGCGCGCGATGCATTTGCGCAGAATCAACAAGTCATACCATCTGAATATCAAGCCTTAAGGCATATTGGTTTGTATGCTTATCAAAATCAATTTCTACAAACCTATCCGACATTGCCTATGTCCCCTCTGGAGCAGATTGAAGCTTTAGAGCAATTGCGTGTGCTCTGGAATGGCATTGCAATTGCGGTGCATGTGACTGAGCAGAGTCCGGTGGCTGGTGTTGATACGCTTGAGGATTTACAACGCGTCAGAACTTTTTTTTGAGCTTGTTATAAAAAACCATGCGCTAGTGGTGCGAAAGCGTTTCAAGCGGAAAAAACTGTGGTAAATTTCGTAAAGAACAAAATAAATGACGGTGAGTTCTCCTCACCGCTAAAAATAAATATCAAGCTTGATTCAAAAAATTATTAAGTTTTGCAAATAGCGATTTGCAGGACTGACAGAATATTAAACTCGTCTAGGAAATAAAAATGCGTCTTATTTTGTTGGGAGCACCCGGAGCAGGCAAGGGCACGCAAGCCAATTACATTAAGGAAAAATTTGGTATTCCACAAATCTCTACTGGAGACATGTTGCGTGCCGCGGTGAAGGCAGGAACACCGTTGGGCGTGGAAGCGAAAAAAGTCATGGATGCTGGTGGCTTGGTTTCGGATGACATCATCATTGGTTTGGTTAAAGAACGTCTGAAGCAAGATGATTGCGCCAATGGCTATTTGTTTGATGGTTTTCCTAGAACTATTCCCCAAGCGGATGCCATGAAGGATGCGGGAGTGGCGATTGACTACGTGTTGGAAATCGACGTACCCGATAGCGCAATTATCGAACGCATGAGTGGTCGTCGCGTACATCCAGCTTCAGGTCGCACATACCATGTGAAGTTTAATCCTCCTAAGGCTGAAGGTAAGGATGATGAAACTGGCGAAGATCTGGTACAACGCGATGATGACAAAGAAGAGACTGTTCAAAAACGATTAGCGGTCTATCACAATCAAACCGAAGTATTGGTTGGTTATTATGGTGATTGGGCAAAATCAGGTAATCCTGGCGCGCCGAAGTACCGCAAGATTGCCGGTGTCGGGGCGGTCGAAGCAATACGTGACGCGGCTTTTGCGGCCTTGTCAGAGTAAAAAAAGCGGACTTCATGTCCGCTTTTTTTTGTTCCACTACTTTTATTTTTTGATGGAGGCATCGCGCAATTTATTTCCCTAGCTGTTTTGTTTCAAGTAGATTCAGTTTTAAAACACATTAAATGTCTGTTGTTCTATTTCGCTTATTTCTATAAACGGTGTGATCAGTGTGAAGTCAAAAGCTAAACACGTTCAACATCAACAAAAATTGGAGGCGTCAACATGGTATTAAATCTGTGGATTGTTGTAGCGTGTGGAGTGCTAGCAGTGCTCTACGGTTTGATTACAAGAAGTTGGATTTTGAAACAGGATGCGGGAAATGCCCGTATGCAGGAAATTGCGACTGCGATACAAGAGGGTGCTGCTGCCTATTTGGCGCGCCAGTACAAGACGATTGCAATTGTCGGTGTTGTGTTATTTATTGCGATTGCGATTCTGCCTGGTCTAGGAATGACCACTGCGGTCGGCTTTTTGATTGGCGCGGTGTTATCAGGCGCTTGTGGTTTTATCGGTATGAATGTCTCTGTGCGGGCGAATGTTCGTACTGCGCAAGCTGCTACCAAAGGCATGAACCAAGCTTTAGATGTTGCATTTAAGGGTGGTGCAATCACTGGTATGTTAGTAGCTGGTTTGGGTTTGTTGGGCGTGGCACTGTTTTATATGTATCTCACTAGTGGAACTGCCGCTGGCATGTCGCAGCATGATTTGATTAAGCCACTAATTGGTTTGGCATTCGGCGCATCGTTGATTTCTATTTTTGCGCGCTTAGGTGGTGGCATATTTACCAAAGGTGCCGATGTAGGCGCAGACTTGGTTGGTAAAGTTGAAGCAGGTATTCCAGAAGATGACCCACGTAATCCAGCGGTGATTGCTGATAACGTTGGTGACAATGTTGGCGATTGTGCGGGTATGGCAGCCGATTTGTTCGAAACCTATGTGGTTACCTTGATTGCGACCATGTTACTCGGCGCATTGATGGTAACGAACGCAGTAACAGAAGCAATTGTCTATCCTTTGATGCTGGGTGCCGTCTCGATTCCAGCATCGATTATTGGTTGCGCGTTTGTGAAACATACGCCAGGTCAAAAAATCATGTCCGCGCTCTACAAAGGATTGTGGTGGGCGGCAGGATTATCATTAATTGGCTTCGCCGTCGTGACCTATATGTTGTTCAAAGACGATGCGATGCGCCATCAGATGTTGATTTCTGCTGTTGTTGGCATCGTGTTGACTGGTTTAATGGTCTACATCACCGAGTACTACACTGGTACGGATTTTAAGCCGGTGCGTCATATCGCTGAGGCTTCCACGACCGGTCATGGCACCAATATCATTGCTGGACTTGGTGTTTCCATGAAATCGACAGCATATCCAGTATTGGCAGTTTGTGTGGCGATTCTCATCTCTTACAAATTCGGTGGCGGTTTGTATGGTATCGCGGTAGCTGCGACCTCGATGTTGTCGATGGCTGGCATTATTGTCGCATTGGATGCTTATGGACCGATTACAGATAACGCAGGCGGTATCGCCGAAATGTCTGGTATGGATGAGTCGGTGCGGGCAATCACAGATCCTTTAGATGCTGTCGGTAACACGACCAAGGCGGTGACCAAAGGTTATGCGATTGGTTCTGCGGGTTTGGCAGCGTTGGTATTGTTTGCCGATTACACGCACGCTTTGAGCTCAGTCGGCCTCGATGTGAAATTTGACTTATCTGATCCGCAAGTGATTGTTGGCTTGTTTATCGGTGGCTTAATTCCGTATTTGTTTGGTGCGATGGCGATGGAAGCGGTTGGACGAGCAGCGGGAGCGGTGGTAGTTGAAGTGCGTCGTCAGTTCCGTGACATCAAAGGAATTATGGATGGCAGTGGTAAACCAGAGTATGACAAAGCGGTTGATATGTTGACTGCTTCAGCAATTAAAGAAATGATTTTGCCTTCTTTGTTGCCAGTTGTTGTTCCTATTTTAGTTGGATTAACTTTAGGTCCCGCAGCTTTAGGTGGGATGTTGATGGGAACCATTATTACTGGTTTGTTCGTCGCGATTTCTATGACGACAGGCGGCGGGGCTTGGGATAACGCCAAGAAGTACATCGAAGATGGACATTTTGGTGGTAAGGGTTCAGAAGCGCATAAAGCAGCAGTAACAGGTGATACGGTTGGTGATCCTTACAAAGATACCGCAGGTCCAGCAGTAAATCCTTTGATCAAGATTATCAATATTGTGGCTTTGTTGTTGGTTCCTCTGTTACCTTTGGTCCCTTGGTTGAAGACTCCTGTGCAGGCAGCGCCAGTAGTGACTCATAAGGCCGACGTATTGCCACAGATTGAAGCGCCAGTTGGTTTGGATGTTGTGAAAGTAAATGCGGCGTCAGCGAGTGAGGCTGCTTCTAAATAAAGATAGATTTATTGATTTGCTTGCAAACAAATTAGAAGTATTTTTTGTAGGTTTGTAGCGGAGAGCAGTGATTGTGATGCAATCACTGCTTTTTTTATTGCACGTGTATTTTTCTCTTTCTACAAATTGCGAAAAGCGAGATAATTGACGTTTACGTTAACGTCATAGTATTTCAGTAGATTGAATTTAATGAGAGTTAAATTCAATGAAAGTGCTGGGCGAATCTTATTTATCCGAATTTATTCGAAATTTTTCTAACTGAGAGCAGAGGAAAGTATGCAAATTCAAGACAATGTATTCATTATCACTGGCGGCGCGTCTGGTTTGGGTGAGGCAACTGCGCGCATGATTACTGCAAATGGCGGTAAGGCTGTGATTGCGGATGTGCAAGTAGAAGCGGGTCAGAAATTGGCAGCAGAGTTGAATGCAACTTTCGTTAAGTGTGATGTGACCCAAGAAGCAGATGGTCAGGCTGTTGTAGCGGCTGCGACAGCGGCAGGCACTTTACGTGGCTTGATTAACTGCGCAGGCGTGGCACCAGCGGTTAAAACAGTTGGTAAAGATGGCGCGCATCCATTGGAATTATTCCAACGTGTTGTTAACATCAACTTGGTTGGTACCTTCAATATGGCGCGTTTAGCAGCAGAAGCTATGAGTAAAACCGATGCGATTCAAGAAGAGCGCGGCATTATTATCAACACAGCCTCTGTCGCAGCATACGATGGTCAAATTGGTCAAGCTGCCTATGCTTCTTCTAAAGCTGCGGTGGTTGGTTTGACATTGCCAATGGCACGTGATTTATCGCGTAATGGTATTCGCGTGATGACGATTGCTCCAGGTATCTTCGAAACACCAATGCTGTTGGGCATGCCACAAGAAGTACAAGACGCTTTGGGCAAAATGGTACCGTTCCCATCTCGCTTGGGTAAGCCAAACGAATATGCACAATTAGCAAAATCCATCATTGAAAACATGATGTTGAATGGCGAAACAATTCGTCTCGATGGTGCGATCCGTATGCAACCAAAATAAATTCCGTATATTCGCTTCAAAAATGACACTTTTTTGATTTCTTGCAGACATTTATGTTGTACACGAATACACTAGATGCATAGAAAAAAGTAGCTTTTGGAGTTGGATAGGAATGAATAGTAATGCTACAACTGGCTTGATCCTGACCGGAGGCGGCGCACGTGCCGCCTATCAGGTTGGGGTGTTAAAAGCGATCTCCGATATCTTGCTGACACAAGGATGGAGCGCAAAAAAAAATCCCTTCGGAATTATCTGTGGAACCTCGGCTGGTGCCATCAATGCGACCGCTTTGGCTTCTCGTGCTGACCATTTTCAAGAGTCGGTGAACAGTCTTCACCATGTGTGGAGTCACTTTGAAGCTGCGCAAGTCTATCGTGCCGACTCGTTAGGTGTGATTCGTTCTGGGGCACGTTGGTTGTCCATCATGTCCTTTGGCTGGCTGTTGAATAAATGGCGTAAATCGCCGCCGACCTCATTGCTTGATAATTCCCCATTGGCAGGTTTGTTGCATAGAATGTTGGATATGGAACGCCTTGATCGTGCGTTTGAAACCGATGATCTGCAAGCTCTTGCTGTCACCGCATCCTCATATACAACGGGTCATCATTTAACTTTTTATCAGACTTTAAAAGACATTGCGCCTTGGGTGCGTAGTCAGCGATTGTCTCAGCGCGACTTTATTGGCGTACAACATTTGTTGGCTTCATCGGCTATTCCTTTCATTTTTCCATCGATTCCTTTAAATTGGGGAGGTCACCTCGAGTATTGTGGGGATGGATCTATGCGCCAGTTAGCGCCGATTTCTCCAGCGATTCATCTTGGCGCCAGCAAAGTGTTGATCGTCGGAGCGGGACGACTGACCGAACCGCCGAGACAGAATTTTGAAGCAGCAACTTATCCAAGTTTGGCGCAGATTGCTGGTCATGCCATGTCGAGCATTTTCTTGGACAGCTTGGCGGTGGATATTGAGCGCTTAACTAGAATTAATAAAACCTTATCGATGTTGCCACCTGATTTATTGAAGAAGACGCCGTTAAAGCCAGTTGATTTGTTGGTCATCGCGCCATCAGAGCGTTTGGATGAAATTGCGAGTCGTCACACGCAAAGTTTACCATTGCCAGTTAGAACCATGCTCGGAGGGATAGGTGCGACTGATGTGCGCGGATCCGCTTTGGCGTCCTATTTGTTGTTTGAGGCCAGTTATACGCAAGAGTTAATCGCATTAGGTGTGAAAGACACTATGGCAATGCGCGAAGAAGTTATCCAATTTTTTCAAGTGCAATCCGCTGCGCAACATCATGACCATGAGTTGCTTGAAGAAACTGCTGAGGCAGAATGAGTAGATGAAGCCGAGTTGTCGGCTTCAAGAAATTTGCTATGCATCTGACATACGATTATGCTATCGCTTCTTTGAATCAAATCAATTCGCTTTGGATCTTCATATTTTGATGAAAACCTATTTGAAACAATTCGTAATTCTTTTTGCTTTATGGCTTGGCTTGAGCGTCAATACTTTTGCCAACGGTATCGCAGATATCTCAGTTCATGATTTACCAAAAGAAGCGCAACAGACGCTCGTATTAATCAAGCGCGGCGGTCCTTTTCCTTATGAAAAAGATGGATCTACTTTTGGTAATTTCGAAAAGATACTCCCAAAGAAGCAGCGTGGATATTATCGCGAATACACCGTGAAGACACCGTATGCCAGAAATCGTGGAGCTAGGCGCATTGTTGCGGGCGGCGAACCACCGTATTTTCGTGAGTTCTATTACACCGCAGATCACTATGCCAGCTTTAAACGGATTAAAGAGTAATGCTTTATTGAGAATGCAAACAAGAATTCTAAATTTGGAATGAGGATGAAATGAGTTTGTTAAGTACGGTTAGTCCGAATGCGGTTCAATCGATCAGAGCTTTCAGAAGTTTAGATTTACAGGCTGAAGCAACTGCGACTGGGCAGCATTTCTTATATGCTAATTGTGGCGACACAAAGAATAAGTTGGAGGTACTTGCTTGTATCGCGGGTGCTTTTGGTTTTCCGCAGCACTTTGGACATAATTTTGATGCTTTGTATGATTGTTTGACTGATTTGGTTCACAAGGCAGGGCAGCAAAACGGATTTGTTATTGTGGTAGAACATTTGCCGAATACAGAAGATTTTGACAAAGAACAGCGGGAAACTTTGCTCGACGTGTTTAGAGATGCCTCAGATTATTGGATGAAAAAGAAAGTCGCATTTCGAGTTTTTTATTCCTTCGAGTAGTTCATAGATGCTTACTTAAAGCTTAATTAATAGTTGATCTAGTGATATTAAAAAAGCCTGAATTTCGTGGAATTCAGGCTTTTTACTTGGGCTTAGACCGCGACAGAGGTACAATGCCGCAATGAAAAAAATCGTCATCCTTATTTCTGGACGCGGTAGCAATATGCAAGCGATCGTCCAAGCCTCACAATCCCAACAATGGCCAGCACAAATCGCTGCGGTAATCAGTAATAAGCCTGATGCTGCAGGATTGGCGTATGCCGCCACACAAGGGATTCCTACTTCCGTCGTCGAAAGTAAGGCTTTTCCCAATCGAGAAAGTTTTGATGCTGCGTTGATGCAGGTGATTGATGGTTTTCAAGCGGATTTGGTGGTATTGGCTGGATTTATGCGTATCTTAACGCCGCAGTTTGTACAGCATTATGAAAATCGCATCATGAATATTCATCCATCTTTGCTGCCGAGTTTTGTCGGTTTGCATACGCATCAGCAAGCTTTGGATGCCGGTGTGAAATTTCACGGCGCTACTGTGCACTTCGTGACCGCGGAATTGGATCATGGCCCAATTATTGATCAGGCTTGTGTGCGCATCGAACAGGGTGACACTGAAGATACGCTAGCACAAAAATTACTTGTCAAAGAACATCAAATTTATCCACGTGCCGTGCGTTTATTCGTTGAAGGCAAATTAGTGGTCGAAGGCAATCGTGTGATTGTTAATGGATCCGAAGCAGACACCTGCGCGATCTAATCGTATTTACAGAGGAAGAACATGAGATTACCACCAGCCATGATAGGCCACACTGAAGCCGTATTGCGTGAGGTTTTGCGCTTTACTGGTCCCGCCGATGGCACTTTGTCACGCTATTTTAGAGAGAATCCGCGTCTCGGAGGCCGTGAGCGTGGTGTGATCGCAGAAGCGATTTACGGTTTATTGCGCAATAAGAGTGTGTATACCAGTTTTTCCGAGTCCGGTTCTGGTTCCGTGATGCGTCGTATCACGTTGCTTGGATTAGCCGATGCGGTTGGCATTGATGCACTGGGTGGTTTGACCGAAGAGGAAGATGCTTGGTTGCGTCGCGTCATGGATATCGATCGTGCGCACTTGCCCTTAGCATTGAAATCGAATATGCCGGATTGGTTGTGGCAAAAATTGGCGAGCAAATTTGGTGAAAATGAGGCGATGAAATTGGCAAGTGCCTTGAACACGCCAGCGTCATTGGACTTGCGTGTTAACGCTTTAAAATCCAATTGTGAGGATGTCATCGCTTCGCTGGCACAGGCACCTATCTTAGCTGAACCGACGCCATATTCTCCATTCGGCTTGCGTGTGATCAAGAAGCCATCGATTCAAAATCTGCCGTTATTTAAAGACGGCACGATTGAAGTGCAAGACGAAGGTAGCCAAATTTTAGCGCAGTTGTTGGGTGCCAAACGCGGTGAGATGGTCGCTGATTTTTGCGCAGGTGCTGGTGGCAAGACCTTGGCGCTGGGTGCCGCGATGCGCAATACAGGTCGATTGTATGCGTTTGATATTTCTGAAAAACGATTAGCCAAACTGAAACCACGCTTAGCGCGTAGTGGTTTGTCGAATGTGCATCCGGTCGTCATTGCGCATGAACGCGATGCCAAGATCAAACGTCTGGCAGGAAAACTCGATCGCGTTTTAGTTGATGCGCCATGTAGTGGCTTGGGAACTTTACGTCGTAATCCAGATGTGAAATGGCGTCAGACGCAAGCTGGCGTAGCTGAGCTCAATGTGAAACAGGCTTCTATTTTGGATAGCGCTGCACGTTTGGTGAAAGCTGGTGGTCGTTTGGTCTATGCAACTTGCAGTATTTTAGATGAAGAAAATGAGGGCATCGTTGCGCAATTTTTAGCGACGCATCCTGACTTCAGTTTGCTGCCCGCATCGCAAGTTTTAGAAGAGCAAAAAATTCAGCTTGAGATGGGTGATTATTTAAAGCTTTACCCACACAAACATAACACAGACGGCTTTTTTGCCGCAGTGTTTCAACGCAATAAGAGTGTCGCGAAAGCTGCTGTAAAAGATGAAGCGGATGCAGATCAGTCTGCAGAATAAGTTGTAGATAAAATTATTGAATTTGGGTTTGCGTTTTGGTTAAAGATTTAATTGCAGTCTCCTCCCTATCTATGATGGAAACACATTCATTATCGCGATTAATTGCAGAGATTTCGGCAGACTTGGGTAATCCAGGTCTGCTCATTCAGTTACTTGCCCTGATGAGTTGTTTTCTATTGGCTTGGCTTTTATCGCGCTCAATACAACGCTATTTTGCAACCGTGGATCAAAGCTCGGGTGTATTGAAAATTGGCGTTGAGAGTTTTTCACGCGTGTTGTGGCCATTATTAGCCTTAGTATTTTTGTTTTTTGCTAAATTGATTCTTGGTAAATTTCAGCATACTGGATTACTCAAGCTCTTTTTTCCGATTCTTAGCTCGTTTGCCTTAATTCGCTTTAGCTTCTATGTGTTTCGTCGTGCCTTTGTACGCGATGGTACGGTCGGTAATGCGCTGCTTTTGTTTGAAAAAGTATTTGCAACCTTGGTATGGTTAGCATTGGTGCTGCACTTTACAGGGATGTGGGAAAGTATTTTTCAAGCGCTTGAAGAAATCATTTTGCCGATCGGAAAAAGCAAGGTTTCGCTATTGGCGGTATTGCAGGGGATAGCATCGGTCGCTTTGACCGTTGTCTTGGCGTTGTGGATTAGCGCTTTGCTGGAAGCGCGATTGCTGCTGATTCCCAATATGCACTCTTCACTCAGAGTCGTGCTTTCGCGTTTAGGACGTGCTATTTTTATTCTGCTAGCGATTCTGATCAGTTTGTCTTTGGTAGGGATTGATTTAACCGTATTGTCTGTATTTGGTGGCGCATTAGGCGTTGGCTTGGGCTTGGGTTTGCAGCGTATTACCAGTAGTTATGTCTCTGGCTTCATCATTTTGTTTGATCGTAGCCTTTCCATCGGTGACTTAGTTACTGTCGATAAATTCAGTGGCTCGGTAACGCAAATTAATACGCGGTACACCGTGTTAAAAGGTTCGGATGGGGTTGAATCTATTATTCCAAATGAGATGTTTGTCTCAAATCCGGTGCAGAACCTATCATTAACAGATAGGTCGGTCGTGCTAGTGACCGATTTTACGGTGGCATACGACACGGATTTAGATAGCTTGTTCCCAGCTTTGGTTGAATTGGTGTCGCAGGTTCCTCGGGTTTCAGCAAACAATCCACCATCTGCCTACTTACTGCGATTTGGCGCAGATGGATTTGAACTACGTGTGAGCTTTTGGATCGAAGATCCAGAAAGTGGTCGAACCAATGTGATCTCGGATGTAAATCGGGCTATTTTGGTGTTGATTCGCGAGCGTGGTATTGAATTACCTTTCCCGCAACGCGAAATCACAGTATTTCAGGCACAAGCGAAAGCTTGAGTTGGAATCAGCGTAGAATAATGATGTTGTTGGGAAATTTTTCGTAGTCAAATCTTATAAAGTGATGTTGCTGAGTTTGACTGCATAATGCATTAGGAGTTGTTATATCTTGAGTAATTTTATTGATTTGGCTGTTGATTTTTTAAGCAATGGTTTTACGCGCGCTTCTGGTTGGCAGGTGTTTATTTTTACGATGGTAGTGACGCATATTACGATTGCTAGCGTGACGATCTTTTTACATCGTTGCCAGGCGCATCGTGCGTTGGAATTGCATGCGATCCCGAGTCATTTTTTCCGTTTTTGGCTGTGGTTGACCACAGGTCAGGTAACAAAGGAATGGGCAGCGGTTCATCGTAAGCATCATGCAAAATGTGAGACTGAAGAAGATCCACATAGCCCAGTAACGCGCGGTATCAAAAAGGTTTTGTTAGAAGGTGCAGAACTGTATCGGACTGAATCGAAGAATTTGGAAACTATTAGTAAATACGGTCACGGAACACCTGATGATTGGATTGAAAGAAATGTCTACACTCGCTTTAGCTGGCAAGGCGTGGCTTTGATGTTGATCATTGATTTCATGTTGTTTGGTGTGATCGGCATTACCGTTTGGGCAGTACAAATGATGTGGATTCCTATTACTGCTGCTGGAATTATTAATGGTATCGGTCACTATTGGGGCTATCGCAATTATGAATGCTCCGACGCGGCAACGAATATCATGCCTTGGGGCATTTTGATCGGCGGTGAAGAATTGCATAATAACCATCACACGTTTGGTACCTCTGCGAAGTTGTCATCAAAATGGTATGAGTTTGATATTGGTTGGGGCTATATTCGTACACTAGAAATTATCGGTTTAGCGAAAGTCAAAAAAGTAGCACCGCAGCCAAAATTTGATGCTGCGAAAATGGTCGTTGACGTTGAAACTTTGCAGGCGGTGATCACGAATCGTTATGACGTGATGGCTAAATATGCGAAATCACTCAAGAAAACTTGGCGTGCAGAATTACAGCAGTTACGAGATAAAGCACAATTCGAAAAGAGTTTCTTGAAGGCAGCGAAAAAGAGTTTGCAACGTGAACCAGCAAAGCTTGAAGCGCCACAAAAAGAACAGTTATTAGAATTATTTGCACATAGTGCTGCTTTGAAAACGATGCATGACATGCGTGTCGAATTGAATGCAATTTGGGAACGATCAAGCGCTACCCGCGAGCAATTAGTCGCTCAACTGCAAGACTGGTGTCAGCGTGCAGAAGCATCTGGAATCAAGACTTTGCAAGAGTTTTCTTTGCGTTTGAGAAGTTACGCTTAAGAGTTTTGGAATTTAAAAATGGCGCGATAGGCGCCATTTTTTTCGTCTAATGAATTGTGCGTTGAATCGAATAATGGCCTGATTTTTTTTTAGAGAGCGGCTACATTTGGATTCAATATTTGAGCGATGGAAGTGTTTTGCGGCAGCGCCACATTGATTGCAAATATCTTGATTTAAACTTTCATTTTTTGCTAGGCGAAAAAAAACCTGCGAAAGTCGCAGGTTTTTTAGACATTCTACAAAACAACTTCAAGCAATGATTACTTGATTTTTGTTTCTTTGTAGATAACGTGCTTACGTGCTTTTGGATCAAACTTCATGATTTCCATTTTTTCAGGCATCGTACGTTTGTTTTTTGATGTCGTGTAGAAGTGACCCGTGCCTGCAGTCGATTCTAATTTGATTTTGTCGCGACCAGTTTTAGCCATGATATTTTCCTAACAATGAGTTCTGTACTAAGCAGAATCTGCTTAAACTTTTTCGCCGCGAGCACGTAAGTCAACTAAAACAGCATCGATGCCGATTTTGTCAACTACACGCAAACCTGCGTTAGACAAACGCAAGGAAACCCAGCGATTTTCTGATTCTACGAAAAAGCGGCGATTTTGCAGGTTAGGCAAAAAACGACGTTTAGTTTTGTTGTTCGCATGGGAAACGTTGTTGCCAACCATTGGCCCTTTCCCAGTAACTTGGCATACACGCGCCATGTTTAGCTCCTTAATGATTTCCGAAATTGGAAAAAACAAGAGTATATCCAAAAAACTTTGAAATATCAACGACTTGTGAAAAACAATTGTGTCTTTGTTTGATTTTAAAATTTAACAATTTGGTTTTTCCCTATGAAGAACTTAAATTTGGCCATTCTCTGCGAACGAATACACGGTGTTGTTGGCGACGATAAAATGATCCAAGACGCGAATGTCGACCAAAGACAGTGCAGATTTGAGTGTTTGCGTAAGACTGAGATCTGCTTGACTGGGTTCGGCGGAGCCAGAGGGATGGTTATGCGCCAAAATGATGCTGGCTGCGTTGTGCGCTAGAGCGCTCTTGACTACTTCGCGTGGATATACGCTAGCGTGACTTAAGCTGCCGCGAGAAAGCTCTTGTGTAACCAGCAAGCGGTTTTTAACATCGAGAAACAAGACGGTAAATGACTCGTAGTGTTTGTTGCCAATTTGTAGCTGTAAATATTGTTTGACCGCTTGCGGTGAGGATAGAGAGGATTTGCTTTCTAGCTCTTCGGATATTGAGCGTTTCGCTAGTTCTAGCACCGCTTGTAATTGCGCATACTTGGCACTGCCAAGTCCATGTACTTTGGCGAACTCATTTAGATTCGCGCTAAATAGTGCTCGTAATGAACCAAATTGAGACAACATGTCGCGCCCGAGGTCAACGGCGCTTTTTCCTTTAACGCCGACGCGTAAAAAGACAGAAAGTAATTCCGCATCAGATAATGCCGACGCGCCATGCTTGATCAAGCGTTCGCGTGGGCGTTGATCTTCGGGCCAGTGATTAATTCCCATGGTATTTCTCAGCTTTCCTTGGTCGCGGGCAAAGCATTTCCATCTGGACTGCCTTACAATAGCGCTTTATATTCGATTAAAACTCAGTTGAACTAAGTTAAAAATATATTATGTCTGAAAAGTCTATACTTGTCGTTAACAATGGTGCTTATTTGACGCTGCACTACCGGCTCGCAACCCTTGAAGGGGAAGATATTATTTCGACCTTTCATGAGAGTCCTGCTACTTTATTGTTAGGACAAGGGCAGTTAGCGCCTAGCTTAGAGCAAGCTTTGTTGGGCTTGGAAGAGGGTTCGCACACAACGCAAGAACTAGCACCTGAACAAGCATTTGGTTTGCGCAATCCAGATTTGATTCAACGCGTGTCTTTAAAAACTTTGCGTGAAAATTCTGCTTTTGGCGAAGAATTTAAAGTTGGTGATTTGATTGATTTCTCTGCACCATCTGGCGGCAAATTTGCCGGTGTAATCCAAGAGTTGGATGAAGAGTCTGCTCTATTTGATTTTAATCATCCGCTGGCGGGACAGCGCGTACTGTTTGAAACCAAAATTATTGGTATTTTGTGAGTGCTGCCATGAGTGAAATGAATCAAGAAATTTTATTAGCACAGCCACGTGGTTTTTGTGCTGGTGTTGATCGTGCAATTGATATTGTTGAACTTGCTTTAGCGCAGTTTGGTGCGCCAATTTATGTTCGACATGAGATTGTGCATAATGCTTATGTCGTCAATGACTTGCGCCAAAAAGGGGCTATTTTTATCGAAGAATTGGACGATGTTCCTGCCGGAAATACGCTGATTTTTTCGGCTCATGGCGTTTCACAAGCGATACGCGAGGATGCAGAGCGACGCGGCTTAAAGATTTTTGATGCGACTTGCCCGTTGGTGACCAAAGTGCATATCGAGGTTTCTAAAATGCGCAAGGAAGGCCGCGAGATTATTATGATTGGTCATCAGGGACATCCTGAAGTCGAAGGAACGATGGGGCAAAGTGAAGGTGGAATGTACCTTGTCGAGACAGTTGAGGATGTCGCTAAGCTGAACGTGACTGATCCTACATTGCTGGCATATGTGTCGCAAACTACTTTGTCGGTCGATGATACTGCCGATATCATCGCTGCACTCAAAGCCAAGTTCCCTTTGATCGCAGAGCCGAAGAAAGGTGACATCTGTTATGCCACAACTAATCGTCAAGCTGCAGTCAAATTTATGGCGCCGCAAGTTGATTTGGTGCTAGTGGTTGGTAGCAAAAATAGCTCGAATTCCAATCGTTTGCGCGAAGTAGCTGAGAAAATGGGAACGACTGCTTACATGGTGGATAAAGCTGAAGATATTAATCCTCAGTGGTTAGTCGACTGTGTTCGGGTCGGTGTTACCGCGGGAGCTTCTGCTCCAGAAATTTTGGTGAATCAGGTAATCGATCAACTGAAGAAATTTGGGGTAAAAAGTGTGCGTACTTTAGATGGCGAGGAAGAAAATGTGACCTTTCCTCTCCCTAAAGGCTTAAATAAAGCCAACTAAGAAGTACAAGAACACAATAAATGTGTGCCGGACTAATGTCGTCAGGTAACACTTCGGGTGCCCTAACTAAAAATACTAGCAAAGTTCAGTGCATTTAAAGCTTATTTGGACTGTTCTTTTGCTAGCGTTTGGACGCTACTAAATTCATTGCAAATTTTGTTGAAGTAGCGTTTTGAAATCGAGATTGTCACAGCGCTTTAGTGTTATTTGTGGTGTGTTATGCCAGCTCGCAAATGCCCGCAGCGTTTTTGCCAAATCTTTGGCGAGTGCATCACTAACCAAAACCTGCTCCTCTAGATGCAGTGCTTTAATTTCTAATACGCATTCTTTTCGATGTGCTTTTGCATCGACGCGACCAATCAATTTTCCGCGTCTTAAGATTGGTAAAGTAAAATAACCAAATTGGCGTTTCGCCTCGGGTGTATAGCATTCAAGTCGGTAATCAAAACCAAACAATTCTGCTGCACGCTTTCTATCCCAGACGACAGGATCGAATGGTGAAAGTAAGCAGGTGTGGCTAGCACGTAACTGACCTGCTAATGCTTCCTCAATCAAGTCTTGGTGATCTGGATGGAAGTAAGCAATCTCGTCCCATCCTTGTACTGCAATTTTTCTGAGCAAGCCTTGCTGATATAAATTTTCTGCTTGTAATGCGGGAGCAAGTTTTTTCATACGGAAATAATCAGCAATCCAGTTTGCCTTGCAGATGCCTAAAGCTTTGACTGCATCCAATACTTGCAGGCGTTGTGCATCGACTAAATTGCCTAGATCACGCTTGTCATTCCATGTCGGATGGACGCGTTCAGTTAAGTCATAGACACGCTGAAATTTCTGACGTCTTGTCACCATGACTTTGCCAGTAGTGAATAGTAATTCGAGGGCGCGCTTTTCTGGCTTCCATTCCCACCAGCCACTTGACTTACCATCCTTGCGTTCAAAATCCGCTGAGCGACAAGCACCGAACTTTTTGATGTGCTTGAGAACTTGTTGAACCTGATTGCCATTTTCTTTCAACCAAGCTTGATTGAACTTCCAGCCCATAGACTCGGGGTTGAGCATTTGATGGCGATAGCGAGCAAAACTTTCTATCGGTAAAAAGCAGGCTTCGTGCGACCAATATTCGAATAACTGGCCTTCATCCAAATGTTGTTCTAGCCATTCTGTTTGGTAGTCACCAAGCCTACTCCAAAGCACTAAATAGGGACTGCGTGCGACCACGCTAATGGTGTCAATTTGTAGCACACCCATGTTCCGGATGGTCTTGAGAACCGCCTCTTTATCAGCACGCTGCTTGCGTGGATGTAATAAACCTTGTGCGGCGAGATGAATGTGCCTAGCGGCGGTTATGCTCAGTTGCATGACTTCTTCTTACATAAGTGGAAGTAAAGCATAAAGCATAACCGTAGAGTTGCGGCGTGTGTGCAGATATTGGTGAATTTCGATTCGCTAGATGTGCGGCTTTGTGAAAATTCAAGCCGCCGACCTTGCTCCGTTAGGGGCAAGGTTTTTCTCTATCTTTACAGAATTAGAAATGCTTTAAGCCGATTGCTGCTTTGACTTCGTCATTGGTTTTTGCGGCGACTTCACGTGCACGATAAGTGCCTTCTTTGAGTAACTGTAGAACATGCCCACGGTCTTTCTCATATTCTTGGCGACGTTCACGAATCGGACGCAGCATGTCTTGCAAAATACCTTCAAGACGTGCTTTGACTTTGCTATCACCAAGACCACCGCGTACATAGTGATCTTTCATCGCTTGCAGCGCTTCTTTGTCAGTATCAAACGCATCAAGATAAGTGAAGGCTACATTGCCTTCTAGGTGACCAGGATCGTCCACTTTTAAGTGCAGAGGATCGGTGTAGACATTGCGAACTGCTTGTTTGATTTCTGCTTCGCTAGCACCGAGATTAATCACGTTGCCGAGCGACTTACTCATTTTGGCTTTGCCATCGATACCCGGCAAGCGACCAATTTCAGGCACAAGTGCTTCGCACTCAACCAAAATGTCTTTCTTTGCCAAGCGATTAAAACGACGCACGATTTCATTGGTTTGTTCGATCATTGGAATCTGGTCCTCACCCACTGGCACTAAGCTAGCTTTGAAGGCGGTTATGTCGGCGGCTTGACTGACTGGATAGGTGAAGAATCCTGCTGGAATATCGCGTTCGAAATTACGTAAAATGATTTCTTGCTTAATTGTTGGATTACGTTCTAAGCGTGAGATCGTAACCAAATTCATGTAGTAAAACGTGAGCTCAGTCAGTTCTGGGATTTGTGATTGAATGAAAATCGTTGATTTGCTTGGATCAATCCCCACCGCCAAATAATCGAGTGCCACTTCGATCACATTGTTATGGACTTTGGCTGGATCATCCATGTTGTCGGTTAAGGCTTGAGCGTCAGCAATCATGATGTATTGCTTGTATTGATTTTGGTATACAACGCGGTTGCGCAAGCTGCCAACAAAATGACCAAGATGCAATGGACCAGTTGGACGGTCACCAGTCAAAATCAAGTGCTGTTTATTTGCCGATGGTTGATGTGAAGCTTGAGATGCTGCGCCTACTTCAGTGGAATTTGCTGCTTGCTCGCTCATGGGTAATCCAAAAAATGTTGGGAATGAAAAATAGGTGGTCGAAAATAAAAATGCCGCGCTTACTCAGAAGGGCGGCATCAGAAATCCTGTATTTGCTATGGTCGAAATTGGGTGCCACCCTTATTTAAAGGTGATTCGCCAATAGTTACTAATCTTACTGATGAGTTTGAATCTGCATGTCATGCAGTCATAATGCCGTTTTTCACTGTTTTTTGTCAAGATTTGTCTATCTGCTCATGGTAAAATCGCGCGCTTAGATCCGTGATGACACAAACTATTGCTTGCCAACATTTTGTCTTTTTGAATAATAGATTAGAAAGCTTTTGAAGTGAATTCTGCACCGACCAAACTTATTATCGCTTCTCGCGAAAGCCGTCTTGCTATGTGGCAGGCAGAAAATGTACGTGATCGTTTGCGTGCACTGTATCCTAGCTGTGATGTGCAAATTTTGGGCATGACGACACGAGGCGATCAAATTTTGGACCGCGCATTGTCAAAAGTAGGAGGCAAGGGTTTGTTCGTGAAAGAATTAGAAGTGGCAATGGAAGAAGGGCGTGCTGATTTAGCGGTGCATTCGCTGAAAGATGTGCCGATGGAATTGCCGGAGGGCTTTTCATTGGCAGCAATCTTGCAAAGAGAAGATCCGCGTGATGCTTTCGTGTCTAATCAGTATGGATCTTTGGCAGAATTGCCTGCTGGTGCGATTGTTGGTACTAGTAGTTTGCGTCGCCAAGCCTTAATCTCAGCTCGCTTTCCCCATTTGATTATCAAACCATTGCGTGGCAACTTGGACACGCGTTTGCGCAAGTTAGATGATGGTGAATATGCTGCGATTATTTTGGCTGCGGCAGGTTTGAAACGCTTGGGCTTACCAGAGCGCATTAAGGCATTCTTGGAGCCAACTGAAAGTTTGCCCGCAGCGGGGCAGGGTGCGATGGCAATTGAAATTTTATCGGCACGGCAAGATCTATTTGATGCATTAGCACCTTTGAATGACTTGTCTAGTTCACAAGCCGTTTCCGCTGAACGCACTGTATCCAAAGCTTTCGGTGGCAGTTGTCAGATTCCTTTGGCGGCGTTTGCGCAGATTAATGATGGTCAAATGTACTTGCGCGCGATGGTAGCGACACCTGATGGTAGTCAATCATGTCAAGCGCAAGTGCATGGCAAGGCAGAAGATTTTAATGAATTGGGACTGCAAGTAGTCGCTAGCTTGCGTGCGCAAAATGCCGATGCGATTTTGGCTGTCTGTCGCGAATCTGAGCACGCTTGAGATTCTCGGTTGAAGCATAGAAACCTAACGATAGCGATGTCAGCGCCGAAGGTAATCATTACGCGTCCAGCGCACCAAGCGCAGAATTTGCAAGTTTTGCTAGAGACAGCGGGGCGCTCGGTGGCTGTATTCCCCTTGTTTGAGATTGCGCCGATTGCGCATAATCCGGTGCTTGATCAGGCATTACTGAACTTAAGCAGTTATGCCATGGTCGTGTTTGTTAGTCCAAATGCGGTCGATGCTTTTTTTATGCGTCAAGCCTCCGATTGGCGTTGGCCGACTGAAGTGGCAATTGCGGTGGTGGGCACTGCTAGTCGACAAGCTTTATATAAACATGGTGCCGATGATCAGTCTGTGCGTATTTTTAGCCCGAGCAATACGGAGCGCACTGATTCTGAAACCTTATTGCCTGAGCTTGATCTGCCAGCATTAAAGTCAAAAAAAGTGTTGATTGTTCGTGCAGATTCGGGACGAGATTTTCTAGCGGATAGTTTGCGTCAAGCCCAAGTTGATGTGCAGGCAATTACGGCGTATCGACGTGTGACACCTCAATTTGATGCAACGAAGCAGCAGGAATTACAGATTTACTTAAATGCAGGATGTGATTGGGTTATTACTAGTTCTGCAGTGCTCAGCACTTTGCTCAATTGGTGCGCTCAGTTAGATCAAGCAGATGCAGTCGCCAAAATGCAACAACAACATTTGTTTGTACCTCATTTTCGTATTGCAGAGCGTGCAGGCGAATTAGGATTTAAACACGTACGTCTAACCGCTTCAGGCGACGAAAAGCTCTTACTCGCGTTACAATCACCATTATGACTGAACAAACATCTTCTAACGACGCCATGTCAACGACCAATAATGCGACTGAAGTCAATGCAGCAACTGCGGCAGCTACGACTGCCACAGTAAATGCTTCTGTGGATAATTCACAGGCAGCTGTGGGTACGAGCACGTATGCAGCTGCAGGAAATACCAACTCCGGCAATGCCAATAACATTCCTTATATTTTGTCGGGTGTGTTAGCACTGTTATTAGCGGCACAATGGTATAGCGCGCAGAATCAAATGACCACTTTGCGAGAAGAGGTGGCGCGGCGTCTACAAACGGCTGATATCAATAATAGTGAGATTAAAGGAATTGCCAAGAGCGTGCAGGAATCGTCGCGCGATATGCAAGCTAAAGTCAGTGTGCTAGAAGCCAAGCAAACTGAGGCGCAAGGTCAACAGCTTGCGCTTGAACAGTTATACCAAGATTTATCGAAGAGTCGCGATGAATGGGCACTGGCAGAAATCGAGCAAGTGTTAGCAACCGCAAGTCAGCAACTGCAATTAGCTGGAAACGTACAAGGTGCATTGATTGCGTTGCAAAATTCAGATGCGCGTTTGGCCAAAGCGGAAAAAACCCAATTTATCGCCGTGCGTAGAGCGATCGCTAAAGACATAGAAATGCTTAAAGCGCTACCACAGCTAGATATGACAGGTTTGGTGTTGCGTTTGGATAGCGTGATTGCGCAAGTTGATAATATCCCGCTGTGGTCAGATGAAAAACCGCCGGTGGTATCGACACCGCCGAAAGCGCCATTGCGGGTGCTGCCGAAGTCGGTCAAGTCAAAAAATGACAAAGCCGAAACTGCTACTGAATTGACATTCACTGCACAATTGCAAGATCGTTGGCAGAGCTTTTCTAGCGAAATGTGGAGTGAGATGAAGCAGTTGATTCGCGTGCGTAATGTTGAATCACCAGATGCGCTTTTGCTTAATCCTTCGCAAGCCTATTTTGCCAAAGAGAATTTAAAGTTACGTTTGCTGAACGCCCGTTTAGCTTTGTTATCTCGTAATGAGGGCGCTTTTCGTAGCGACATGATCTCTGCGCAAGATTTGATTTCTAAATATTTTGATGTGCGTTCAAAGCAAGCACAAACTGCGCAAGCTTTGTTGAAGCAGATTCAAAGTAATAATTTATCGATAGAAATGCCGGCATTAACAGAGAGCCTCAATTCTGTTCGCAATTTCAAGGTGAAACCTTAATCTGACCATAAGCCCATGCGTATCTTTATTCGTATTCTCATTCTATTTGCCTTGGCTGTCGGTATTGCGATTGGCGGACGTTTTAATGCTGGTAATGTCGTGCTGTTTTATCCACCAACAAGAATTGATGTTTCTCTTAACTTCTTCTTGCTGATTTTGGCGGCAGTGTTTTTTGTAGTGTATTTGATCGTGCGTACCATCATTGTCACGACAGAGATGCCTGCGAAAGTGGCTGAATATCGTCAAAGCAAACGTGAACGTGAAAGCAATCGCGCACTACGCGATGCTTTGAAAGCATTATTCGAAGGTCGTTTTGGTCACGCTGAAAAATCCGCAGTAAAGGCGCTCGAATTACCTGAAAACAAAGCACTCGCAAGCTTGGTTGGCGCTAAAGCAGCGCATCACATGAGTCAGTTTGAGCGCCGTAACGCATGGTTTGCTGGGATTGAAGACGACGCTGCCTATAAGACAGCGCGCTTAGTCACCATGACCGAGTTATATGTCGATGAGCATAAAGCGGAACAAGCTTTAGAAGCCGTGAAAGAATTGAATGCGCGTGGTAAACGTCATATTCAAGTATTACGCTGGGCTTTAAAAGCGAATCAACAAGCGAAGAATTGGGCTGAAGTGGTGAAGCTAGTTCGCACTTTGGAAAAGAATCATGCAATTCATCCCGCTTTGGCAGGCCGTTTGCGCGAGATGTCTTATGAAGCTTTGTTGAAAGAAAACGGACATGATGCCGAGTCATTGCGTCGTATCTGGAGTGAAGTGCCAACGGCGGAACGTAAGAATCGGTACATTGCAGTAATTGCCGCAGCGGCATTTACGAAGTGCCAATTGCTTGAAGAAGCGAGAAATATAGTTGAGCGCGCACTGGCTGAAGAATGGGACAATCGTCTGCTGCGAAGTTATCGCGAAGCTGCTGGTCCAGAAGGCTCTGTTGCTTTGCGCTCGCAAATTGAGCATTGTGAGGATTGGCTGAAGAAACAAACAAAGAATGCGGAATTAGAATTAACTTTGGGTGTATTGTGCTTCCATCAAAAATTATGGGGTAAAGCCCAAATTCATATGGAAGACGCGTTAAGCCATGCGCAAGAAGCGCGCATTGTGCGCGAAGCAAACTTGAGTTTGGCACAATTACATGAAAAACTAGGACAGACCGCCGAGGCGACTAAGCATTATCGCCAATGTGCGTTGGCGACTAGTTTATAAGTTATTTTTCTTATTTGCTGCTTCGGTTTCTGTTGAACTGCTAGCACTAATTTCTTAGTCAAAATTATTTGCCAAACGCGATCGTTCGCTGCATGTAGAAATTCTGTTGCAATGCACCAAGTGCGCTTAAATATCGCTATAATTCCGTTATTGTTTAGTGATAGTGTTGGATTTAACCTGAAAGTGTCTTATGAGTTTAAATAAAGTATCTGCCGGTCGAGATTTGCCGAATGACTTCAACGTCATTATTGAAATTCCTATGAATGCCGATCCGATCAAGTATGAAGTTGACAAAGAAAGCGGTGCGATTTTTGTAGATCGCTTTATGGGTACTTCAATGCATTATCCATGTAACTACGGTTACGTTCCGAATACCATTTCTGGCGATGGCGATCCAGTTGATGTGTTGGTGATCACTCCATTTCCATTGATCCCAGGCGTTGTCGTGCGTTGCCGTCCTATCGGTATTTTGAATATGCATGACGAGGCAGGTGCGGACGGTAAAGTTTTAGCTGTACCTATCGATAAAATTTTGCCGATCTATCAACACTGGCAAAAGCCAGAAGACTTAAACGTCTTGCGTTTGAATCAAATTCAGCATTTCTTTGAACACTACAAAGATTTAGAGCCAGGTAAATGGGTCAAAATTGATGGTTGGGGCGGTACAGACGATGCCCGAGCTGAGATCTTGAATGGTGTAGAAAACTACAATAAGTCTCAGGCTTAATTGAATGAAGCAATAAAAAAGGTAGCTACGGCTACCTTTTTTATTATGGATAATTTTGTTCTATGCGATGATTTTCGTCAAAATTAAACGCACAAAGACATCCCAACTTGGCAAGTAGATCAGCGCGACTTGAAGGCCAGTATAGCCAAGATCGCGGCGATAATAAAGCTTCCCCAACCAAGCCAGAATAAATTACTTTTACCGGCGAATAATCCTGATGTTGACGCCGAGTTGTTTTCTTTACCAGAAGAAGATTGGCGACGCGCACGTTTTTCGCTGGATAAGAATTTGTTCAGTGCAAGCGCCATTTCCGCTGCACTTTTGTAACGACGATGGGTCTTCTTTTGCATCGCTTTCATGACGATGTGCGCCAGTTTTTCTGGTACATCGGGATTGAGTAGATCTGGCGATTTTGGTGATTTGTGAGTGATGTTATACAGTAATTTATCAAAGTCTGAAGCTGAGAAAGGCTTCTGGCCAGTAAGCATTTCGTACATGACTGCACCGAGCGAATAGACATCGGTTAATGCCGTGACTGGCTGGCTTAATGCTTGTTCTGGAGACATATAGTTCGGCGTCCCCATGATGGTGCCCTTGAACAAGGTTTGTGGCTGACCATTGTCATCCAACACCCGATTTGGGACACGAGCGATACCAAAATCGACGACTTTGGGTTGATTATTTTCAACAATAAAAATATTGGCTGGCTTGATGTCGCGATGAATCACGCCTTGATTATGGGCAAACGCCAGCGCCCCAGCGATTTTGTAGGCAATACTGGCTACTTCAAGCACGTCAAAGCGCTTTCCACTTGCCATTAATTCTCTTAAGTCTTTGCCTTGTAAAAACTCCATCGCGATAAAGGTTGTGCCGCCTTCTGTCGATGCGTCATAAATGGTGACGATATTTGGGTGAGACAAACGACCAGCCGCACGCGCTTCGTTGATAAATTGTTGTTCTCGTTGCTTTTTGTCGGTTGCGCCAACTGGATTGTTTAAGATTTTGATTGCAACTGCACGATCAATGATCGGGTCATGACCCAGCAAAACATTGCCGTTTGAACCGCTGCCAAGCTTATCAGTTACAGTGAAGCGCCCGATTCTACGCATCGGTGATTTGCCTGGTGTGGCTGGGTTACTGGCATGGATATGTTGAATCATACGGACGAAAACCTTGAATTAAATCGTTTAATCATCTTGTTAGATGATTTTTTAAGCCTGTACATTCTAAAGGATTTGATTGCTTTACATGTAAATGAAATCCATATTTGTCAAAAAATGTTGCAAAAATAGTTGCGTTATAAAAAAGAGGTTTTGATACCACTTTGAAGCGTGATTATTACTACTTAAATGGCGAATGTTCGTTTAATTCATCAATGTAGTTCTCAATGCCACCTTGCTCACGTTGCAAAAAGTTGGCAACAGCATTGGCAAACGCCGGTTCATTTAAGTAGTGTGCAGAAAATGTCTTACGTGGGAGAAAGCCGCGCGCTAATTTGTGCTCACCTTGTGCGCCGCCTTCGAAGGTTTGGATTTTTTCAGCGATACAGAAATCTAAGGCTTGGTAATAAGCTGTTTCGAAATGGAGGCAGGGGTGATATTCAAGACAGCCCCAATAGCGGCCATAAATTGTGTGACTGTCATAGATGAAGAGTGCTGCCGCGATTCTTTGATTGTCTTTTGTGGCAATTATCAAGTACAGGTGTCCAGGCATGGTTTGCCCAATACGCCGGAAAAAATCCAAGTTTAAATATGGGGAAGAGTGATGCTCAGCATAGGTTTTGTCATAGCATTGTTTGAAAAATTCCCAATCTTCCTGTGAGATATCTGAGCCTCGTTTATGCTTAAACTGTATATGCGCTTCCTGTACTTTGCGACGCTCCGCGCGAATATTCTTACGTTTTTTTGCATCGAGATGCATTAGAAAATCATCAAAATCTCGATAATCCTGATTTTCCCAATGAAACTGCACGCCTTCTCGTTTCATAAAGCCTGTTTGTTGTAAGGTGTCAATTTCTTCTTCTGTTGTGAACAGTAAATGACAAGAGGAATACAGACCACTTTGTGTTAATGCTTGTAAATTTTTTATGAGTGCCGTTTGTGCTTTTTTGTCGCTTGCGAATAAACGGCTTCCTTCGATTGGTGTAAAAGGAATGGCGGATAAAAGTTTGGGGTAGTAGGCGACACCGTGCTGGTGATAGGCATTTGCCCAAGCCCAGTCAAACACATATTCGCCATACGAATGCGTTTTCTCATACAAAGGCATTGCCGCTACCAGTTTTTGATCGTCCCACAGACCGATGAAGCGCGGCGTCCATCCGGTTTTGTCGGAAGCGGAGCCAGATTCGTGTAGCGCGTGCAAAAAGGCATAGGATAAAAACGGATTTGGTTTTGTTTGGCGTTTTAATAATTCATCCCAATTGACTTGCCCAATCTCCGATAGAGAATCGTGCAAGCGCATGCGATAATGTGACACTTCAGAATTCATTGTTTATTGCCTTAAATCTTATGACAGCAAATACAGTAAAAGTCGCGATTGCTCAAATGAATAGCATTGTTGGCGATCTTGCCGGTAATGCTCGGCAAATATGTGATTATGTAAGCCGCGCTGCTGCTCAGTCTGCTGATATCGTGGTAACACCTGAACTTTCTTTAGTCGGTTACCCGCCAGAGGATTTATTGTTGCGATCGGCTTTTTATCAGCAAACACAAGTTGCTTTACAGAAATTAGCACAAGACTTGCAGCAATTTCACAATATCTACGCGTTAGTTGGACATCCATTAGAGCGAGATGGATATCACTATAACGCGATTTCCGTTTTGCTGAATGGTGCGGTGATTCATACTTATTTAAAACACGCGTTGCCAAATGATGCGGTATTTGATGAAAAGCGCTATTTCGCGACAGGCGATGAAGCACTAGTGTTTGAAGTAAAAGGAACGCGTTTCGGCATCAATATTTGCGAAGATGTTTGGAATGGTGATGCGCCGCAGTTGGCGCGTGCGGCTGGTGCTCAGGTCTTGCTGGCACCGAATGCATCGCCATTTCACATGAATAAGAGCGAATATCGTGTCGAAGTGATGCGAAAAAATATTAGTTCACTTGGCATGAGTTTAGTTTACGCAAACTTGGTCGGTGGCCAAGATGAGTTAATCTTTGATGGGAATTCTTTCGTGCTAAATCAGCAGGGGGAACTTTGTTCGCAGTTGAAGCATTGCGAAGCTGATTTGCAAATCCTTGATTTTGTAAATGGTGTGCCGCAGATGGGGCAGGTGCTAGAAAACTTGCCGGTCGAAGCGCAGATTTATCGTGCTTTGGTATTGGGGGTACATGATTACGTAACAAAAAATGGATTTCCTAGTGTATTGATTGGGTTTTCCGGCGGTGTTGATTCTGCATTAACCTTAGCAATCGCGGTTGATGCTTTGGGTGCCGACAAGGTTCGTGCCGTGATGATGCCTTCGCCATACACTGCTGATATTTCGTGGTTAGATTCACGTGATATGGTCAAGCGGATTGGTGTGCGTTACGATGAAATTTCTATTAATGAGTGTTTTGCTGCATTTAACAATACACTGAGCAAAGAGTTTGCAGGTCTGAAAGAAGACACCACCGAAGAGAATATTCAAGCGCGAATTCGCGGCACCATCTTGATGGCGATGTCGAATAAATATGGATCAATTGTGCTAACCACTGGTAATAAGAGTGAAATGGCAGTCGGTTATTGCACTTTGTATGGTGATATGGCTGGTGGCTTTGCAGTGATTAAAGATGTTGCCAAAACCATGGTTTATCGACTCTGTGCCTATAGAAATTCGATTGGCGATATTATTCCCGAGAGAATCATTACGCGACCACCGTCCGCTGAATTAAGGCCAGATCAAAAGGATCAGGATTCTTTACCGCCTTACGATATTCTTGACGGTATTATGCAAGCTTATATGGAAGAAAATCAGTCACGAGCTGAGATTGTGGCGGCAGGGTACAGCGAAGCCGATGTTGAACGCATCACGCGTTTGATTAAAATTAATGAATATAAACGACGTCAGGCACCAGTAGGAATTCGGATTACACATCGCGCTTTTGGTCGCGATTGGCGTTATCCCATTACTTCGAAGTTCCGTGATTAAAATATGAGTCAATCTGTGAGGAAAGAATGAAACAAATAACTGCGATCATTAAACCATTTAAGTTAGACGAGGTTCGGGAAGGTTTGGCAGAAGTCGGTGTGACTGGATTAACCGTTACCGAGGTTAAAGGGTTTGGGCGTCAGAAAGGGCATACAGAGTTGTACCGTGGTGCTGAATACGTGGTCGATTTTTTGCCAAAAATAAAAGTAGAAGTGGTTGTCGACGATAAGGTTTGCGATGATGTAGTTGATGCGATTATCAAAGCAGCCCACACCGGAAAAATTGGTGACGGCAAGATCTTTGTGCAAAATGTCGAACAAGTAATTCGTATTCGTACCGGTGAAACTGGTGCAGAAGCTGTGTAATTAGCGGTATTTGTTACAAGGAAAATACTACGGCGTCTTTGCTTGATGAAGCGGACGCCGTATTCATCGTGTTAGTCTAGGAAGCACGTAATAAAACAATTAAGGCACCAGAGCCGCCATCAGCTGCAGTTGCCTGGCTAAAAGCAATTACTTCATCCTTCTGAATTAGCCAGTTTCTCACCTTGTTCTTCAGAATCGGTTCTTTGTTCACCGAGCCCAAGCCTTTGCCATGGATAATGCGTACGCAGCGCAATCCACTACGTATACATTTACGCAAAAACTCGCCGAGATTATCGCGTGCTTGATCGCGTCGCATGCCATGTAAATCGAGCTGTGCTTGTATGACCCATGCACCTTGACGCAATTTTTTTGCGACATCGATACCAACGCCTGGTCGGGTGTAGCTTAAGTTCTCATCCGATTCTAGTAATGTCCCCGCATCAAATTCGTCTGACAGCGACTCCTGCAAAGCCTTTTGCTCGTCTTCAAAATGTTTGAACGGAAGTGGTGGTGGTTTTTTGGGTGTAGGGTGAAATTTTTCCGTGGTCTTTAAGGCTTGAACTTCGCCGACTGTACTACGAAAAATATTGGCTTCGATGGCAGCTTGTTTTTCACGTGCAATTCGTTCAGCTTCTGCCTTTGCACGTAATTCTTGCTGTACTTTGAGTTGCTTTGCAACGTCTTGAAGTTCAGCAAATGATTTCATTGATGATGCCATGATGTGGTTTGCTGATATGATTTTTGTTGAATACCGAGGAGAGTAGCGCAAAGTAAACAAGCGCAAAGATGATTGGGATATGACTCAATATTCTCTGCGCTGTTTTGATTGCGCCTTTATTTCACTTCTAAGATTATTCCTCTAAGAAGCGTTGCGCATCTAAAGCGGCCATACAACCTGTGCCCGCGCTTGTAATTGCCTGACGATAGATATGATCTTGCACGTCACCAGCGGCAAAGACACCAGGGATGTTGGTTGCTGTAGCCATGCCCTCGTTACCCATTTTGGTGATGATGTAGCCATTCTTCATGTCGAGTTGGCCTTCGAAAATACTTGTATTCGGCTTGTGACCAATGGCGATAAATACACCATGTAAAGCGACAGAGGTAACGACACCATCAGCCGATTTGATATTGATTCCGGTCACGCCAGAGGCATCACCAGTAACTTCATCCAAGGTATGGTTCCACTTCACTTCAACTTTGCCTTCGGCAACTTTTGCCATTAAGCGGTCGATCAAGATTGCTTCTGCGCGGAATTTGTCGCGGCGGTGAATCACCGTAACTTTGCTTGCAATATTCGATAAATACAGCGCTTCTTCAACTGCTGTATTACCGCCACCAACAACCGCCACTCCTTTACCGCGATAGAAGAAGCCGTCGCAAGTTGCGCATGCAGAAACACCTTTACCCATGAAAGCTTCTTCGGATGGTAATCCTAGGTATTGCGCCGATGCACCTGTAGCAATAATCAAGGAATCACAAGTGTATTCACCTTGATCGCCGATGAGTCGAATCGGTTTTTCGGTCAGTTTTGCGGTGTGGATATAATCAAAAATAATTTCGGTATTGAAGCGTTCAGCATGTTGCAGAAAGCGTTGCATTAATTCTGGACCCTGAACGCCATTTGGATCTGCCGGCCAATTTTCCACATCGGTTGTCGTCATTAATTGACCGCCTTGTTCGACACCTGTGATCAAGACAGGCTTTAAGTTAGCACGCGCAGCATAAACGGCTGCGGAATAACCAGCTGGACCAGAGCCGAGAATCAATACATGGGCGTGTTTAGTTGATTTTGGTGTAGACATAGTGGTTCCGATGAAAGTGGTAAAAAGAATCGAAAGGCTTGCTTTCGTAAATTTAGCTAGGAAAGCAAAAATCAAAAACAGAATTATCCCAGATTTGCGACAACTTGACTTTATTCAGGTCAAGGAATGCAGCGTTCAGCGTTTGTTGTTGATTGATCTAGTGCAATGGCTACTGTGAAATAGCCACATTATTGTGTGATGATTAATTAATAATTGAAGTGTCGGAGAAGGTGTGTCATTTATCCATAGTTAGCTGTATCAGCTATTTATGCTTGGATGTGGCTAAGTTGTTACAAAAGTATAGGCACTCATAGATCGGTGTCATGCCGATATCCTCGTCAAAACGACTTTGCTCTTAGGTAGCTAAATTGCCGACTTTTGCCCTACAATCATGTCTGCTTGTTCACTTTGAAATCTATGTCTAATTCCAACGAAGTTTATCAACGTAATCGAAACTCGGCTGTTGCGGCTCCACTGCCAAATCGATTGCTTGTGTTGTTGCGCGAAGTGCGCTGGATGTTGTTCGCTGCATTCACCGTCTATTTTATTTTGGTGATGGCAACTTATTCGCCACTTGATCCTGGCTGGTCGCGTTCGGTGACAGTCGATCGATTTCATAATTTAGGTGGCTATGTGGGCGCACGGATTTCCGATTTAGCTTTGTTTATTTTTGGATTCTCTGCATGGTGGTTCTCATTTGCCTTGTTGCGTTTGGTGTGGCGCAGTTATCGTCGTTTGAATCACGAATCCCATCCAGCACAAGAAGACGCACATTTCTTTGACAAAATTATTCAAATCGCAGGCTTCGTATTTATCTTAATTGGTAGCATGGGTTTGGAATCATTGCGCTTGTATTCAATGAAGGTTGCTTTGCCTGGTGTGCACGGTGGTGTGTTAGGTGAGTTGATTGGACATTTAAGCGCAAGCGCGTTTGGCTTCACTGGTGCTACTCTATTACTGCTATTGATTATTGCTTTAGGTTTGAGTTTGTATTTTCATTTGTCTTGGTGGCAAATTGCTGAAAATACTGGCACTTTGATTGAAACAAGTTTTGAGTTCGTACGAAAAAAATATACCGATCACGAAGATCGCAAACTAGGTGAAACCGCCGCAGTGAAACGTGAAACCTCGGTAGTTCAAGAACGTGCAAAAATTGTCGAAGCGCCACCAATACGAATCGAGCCGCAAGTTGTCGCCGTACAGAAGTCTGAGCGAATTGAAAAAGAACGTCAGGTGTCGCTCTTCAATGACATGCCTGATACAAATTTGCCACCGCTGTCCTTGCTGGATGAACCACCGTTGTCACAAGAAACGGTGAGTGTCGAAACTTTAGAGTTCACCAGCCGTTTGATTGAGAAAAAACTTTCTGACTTTGGGGTTGATGTCAAAGTGATTGCGGCTTATCCAGGTCCCGTGATTACACGCTATGAAATCGAGCCCGCAACTGGCGTTAAAGGTAGTCAGATTGTTGGTCTAGCCCGCGACTTAGCGCGTTCATTCGCATTGACATCGATACGTGTCGTCGAAACAATCCCCGGTAAAAATTACATGGGATTGGAATTGCCGAATCCTAAGCGTCAAATTGTTCGTTTGACCGAAATCTTAAGTTCTAAAGTCTATAACGATAGCGCGTCCAATTTGACGGTTGCATTGGGTAAGGATATTGCTGGTCACCCCGTCGTCGCTGATCTCGCTAAGATGCCGCATTTGTTGGTTGCTGGTACAACGGGTTCAGGTAAATCAGTCGGGATTAATGCGACCATCTTGTCTTTGCTGTATAAGTCGGACCCGAATGATGTACGTATGATCTTAATTGATCCAAAAATGTTGGAAATGTCCGTGTACGAGGGAATTCCGCATTTGTTGGCGCCCGTGGTGACCGATATGCGTCAAGCTGGACATGCCTTAAATTGGGCGGTCAATGAAATGGAGCGACGTTACAAGTTGATGTCGAAACTGGGTGTGCGTAATTTGGCTGGTTATAACGCCAAAATTGCTGAGGCAGCGAAACGCGAAGAGCATATTCCCAATCCATTTAGCCTAACACCCGATGCGCCAGAGCCCTTAGAAAAACTGCCAACGATCGTCATTATCATTGATGAATTAGCTGATTTGATGATGGTGGTCGGGAAAAAAGTTGAGGAATTGATCGCACGTATCGCGCAAAAAGCGCGTGCCGCTGGATTGCATTTGATTTTGGCGACGCAACGCCCTTCGGTGGATGTTATTACCGGCTTGATTAAGGCGAATATTCCCACCCGTATTGCATTTCAAGTGAGTAGTAAAATCGATTCGCGAACGATCTTAGATCAAATGGGCGCAGAGTCTTTGCTCGGTATGGGTGATATGTTGTACATGCCGCCCGGCACGGGTTTGCCGATTCGGGTGCATGGCGCATTTGTATCTGACGAAGAAGTACATCGTGTCGTCAAGCATTTGAAAGAACAAGGTGAGCCCAACTACATCGAGGGAATCCTTGAAGGTGGTGTGCTCGAAGAAAGTGGTGATGCGCTCGCTCCTGGCGAGGGCGGTGGTGAGGCGGATGCTTTGTATGATCAGGCGGTCGCGATCGTCCTAAAAAATCGACGCGCTTCGATTTCTTTGGTGCAGCGACATCTGCGAATTGGATATAACCGCGCAGCACGTTTATTAGAACAAATGGAAGCGAGCGGTGTGGTATCCACCATGCAATCAAACGGTAATCGCGAAATTTTGGTGCCAGTTGGTAATGCTGAGTAAGCCTTCTTGGCAGTTACCGCGTTAGATCACATAGTAGAGTTAGTACATTGTTGACTTGAATCGACAAATTTCGTTCTAGACTGTTTCATAAAGAATTGGATTTATTTTGAATATCATTAAAAAAAGTGTGTGCTACGGCGCGATTGTTGGCGGTTTATTGTCGCTTGGAATGAGCATTGCGCAGGCTTCTGGCGTTGAACAGTTTAAAGCATTTGTGGTGAATACAAAGACCGCTAAAGGTGAGTTTGTTCAGGTGCAAATGAAGACAGTGAATGGTGTATCCAAGATGGGTAAGACATCGTCAGGAACATTTAAATTCGCTCGTCCTGGCAAGTTTATTTGGACCTATGTGAAACCTTACGATCAAGTGCTTCAAGCAGATGGTGACAAGCTTTATCTTTACGATAAAGATCTCAATCAAGTAACGATCAAATCCTTAGGCAATGCGATTGCATCTAGCCCCGCAGCGATTCTGTTTGGTAGTGTTGATTTAGACAAAAATTTCGTGATGAAAGATGTCGGTGTGAAGCAGGGCGTCGAATGGTTGGAGGCGATACCAAAGACCAAAGACAGTCAATTTGAAACCATCGGAATTGGTATGAAAGACGGAGTTCCTGTTGGAATGGAGTTGCGTGATAGTTTTGGTCAACTCTCTATCGTTACACTGAAAAGTTTTGAGAAGAATCCTAGTTTTGCTGCTGATCAATTTAAGTTCGTGGTACCTCAGGGCGCGGAAGTTTTACGTCCATGATGTTAGGGCAAGAAGCGCAAGCTAGGCTACATCAACCATTGGCAGAACGGTTGCGGCCAACATGTCTGATTGAGGTTATTGGTCAGCAGCATTTGTTGGGTGAAGGTAAGCCTTTACGCGTCGCGTTCGAATCGGGTGAGCCACATTCAATGTTACTTTGGGGGCCACCTGGAGTTGGTAAGACTAGTTTAGCGCGTTTGATGGCACAAGCCTTTCATGCTGAATTTATCGCGCTTTCTGCGGTGTTATCAGGGGTAAAAGATATTCGTGATGCAGTTGAGCGAGCCGAGTTGATTCGCGCTAGTTCACAGCGCCGTACCATTTTGTTTGTGGATGAAGTTCATCGATTTAACAAGAGTCAGCAAGATGCGTTTTTGCCGCATGTAGAAAGTGGTTTATTCACTTTTATCGGCGCCACTACCGAGAATCCCTCATTTGAAGTTAATAGCGCATTACTCTCGCGTGCTGCGGTGTACGTCTTAAAGTCTTTATCCGAGGATGATTTGGCTTTGATGTTGGAGAAGGCCTGCGTGCAAGAGTTGGGTGGCCTCACGTTCACAGCGGATGCGAAACAGAGCTTGATCGCCAGCGCTGATGGTGATGGTCGCAAGCTATTAAATAATCTGGATATCACAGCCCGTGCTGCACAGGCAAAAAAGTTATTGGAAGTTGATAGTCAATTGCTCGCAGAATGTTTAGGCGATGCGTTACGGCGTTTTGATAAAGGTGGAGATGCGTTCTATGATCAGATTTCTGCCTTGCATAAATCGGTACGCGGGTCCAATCCTGATGCTGCCTTGTATTGGCTGGTCAGAATGTTGGATGGCGGCACAGATCCGCGCTATTTAGCACGGCGTATCATTCGTATGGCGAGTGAGGACATTGGTCTGGCAGACCCACGTGCTTTGCGAATTAGTCTAGATGCAGCCGAGGTATATGAGCGCTTAGGTTCGCCAGAAGGAGAGCTCGCGTTGGCAGAAGCCGTGGTTTACTTGGCTTGTGCTGCTAAATCTAACGCGATCTACGTAGCGTACAAACAAGCACGCGCTCTGGTCGCCAAAGACAAGTCTCGCGTCGTACCTGAGCATTTGCGCAATGCTCCAACTAAGTTGATGAAAGAATTAGGTTACGGAAAACTATATCGCTACGCACATGATGAACCTCACGCTTACGCTGCGGGTGAAACATACATGCCCGATGGTTTGGAGGATGTGGGCTTTTACCAGCCTGTGCCGCGTGGTATGGAAATTAAAATTGCCGAAAAACTTGCCTATCTACGACAACTTGATAAAGACAGCGAATAAGGTGGGGGTGCTACTGAAAGTATGGCTTTTCTGTAGCTAGATGAAGCAAAGAATGCGATGACTAAAACTGAAGCTGATGTTTTGTGCATCAGCTTCAGTTTTTTTATCGAAGTTGTATTTTGATTTGTTCCGATTAAGTGTCGCAAGCGTGCTCTGCAATGCGCGCTAGTTAGCGTAATACTGACCAAAGCGATTCGACATAAAGTCAGTAAAACTCGCTTGCTCTTGACGAACAAAACCGCGCTGCGGCAATTTCTTTGCGATTAACAAATCAAGCATCGCGCAAATCCCTGATGCAGTAGTCAATTGAATTGCCGATAGCAAGCGGCCATTCACTTCTTGTGCATAGATTTTCTTCGCATAGGATTCCTGTTCCAGACGACCTGCTCGCATCCCGACCACGCTAACGAAAACCAGTACGACATCTTGTTTTGTCATAGGGATGGAGGTCTCTAATACGTCTTTTAAAATTGGACGTCGCTCGATCTTGCCCAGCTCCAAATCTCGAATTAACATTTTCACGATATCGCGGTGCCCAGGGTAACGAACCGTTTTATAGTTCAGATTCTCGACTTTACCCGCAAGTGATTCGCATAAGGTGCCGAGTCCACCCGATGTATTAAAGGCTTCATAGTCAATTCCATCGAGCGAAAAATGTTCAATTTCTTCTAATGCAGAAGTTTCGCGGAACTGACCATCGACAATCGCCTCGCAAGGATTGCAGTATTCGTTTATCAGCCCATCGGTGCTCCAAGTCAGATTGTATTTCAAGGCATTGTTTGGAAAAGTCGGTAGTGCGCCAACACGCATGCTGACGTCGCGTAGTGAATCAAATTTTTGTGCGACATGATTGGCAACGATAGAAATAAAACCAGGCGCTAAACCACATTGCGGTACAAAGGCGCTATCCGCGTTAGCGGCCAACTGCTTAACGATGCGTGTGCTCTCAACATCTTCAGTCAGATCGAAATAATGTGACTGCGCCATTTTCGCGGCCTTGGCGATCATTGGAGTTAAGAAATAAGGGCAAGCGGATAAGGTAACTTGATGTCCTTGAATTAAATTTTCTACTATAGTTGGATCGTTGAGATCGGCGCATACGGTAGTGACATTTGGGAAGTTTTCTCTGTTGACATAGTCGAGGCGATTCGCATCTTTATCTGCCACGGTGATGACATAGTCGTGGGTATGAGAAAGCAAATTTAAAATCGCGTCGCCAATTTTTCCTGCGCCCAATAAGATCAGTTTCGTTGCCATAATCGTCTCCAAATAAAATGAAAGATAAAACGCGTTTGCTTATCTTTGTTTGCAATAGAAATAGTATAGAGGCAAGAAATGTCAGATAATAGCGACTAAATTATCGTCATAATGTTGGTTGATAATACAAATTGACGAAGATGTTTTTCTATATGTCGAAATGCATAGATAAATGAAGGCAAACAATGAAACCAGTGCTTGATGAAATTGATAACAAGATCTTAGCTTTGCTGATGGACGATGCACGTTTGCCCGTCACGACGATCGCTAAATTGGTGGGAATTGCGCGTACTACGGTGATTGCAAGAATCGCTGCACTGGAGAAGCGTCAAGTGATTGCGGGATATGGTTTGAAACTTAATGCTTCTATGTATCAGCCTGCTGTGCGGGCTTATGTAGGATTGTCCATTGACGCTAAGTGCGCCAATTCTTTAATTAAATTCTTGCAGCAATTTCCTGAGGTTGAAAGCCTAAGCGCGGTGAGTGGAGCAATTGACTACATGTTGACTTTGCGTTGCGCGAGTACGGAAGTGCTTGATAAATTGTTAGACCAGATCGGTAGTTTGGAGGGGGTCAGACAAACTTCGACTTCGATCATCTTGAGTAAGCGGATTGATCGCTCTTCGATCTAGATTCAGGAATTTGACGATAAATAATAGAAAAAGACCTGTGCAAACACAGGTCTTCTTGATGCTACTAAACGCTTGGATCAATCCACAACGAAGAATTAGTCTTGAGACTTATTCGGTGTCTTTTTATCGTCGTTATTATTTTTCTTTGACGCGGAAGGCTCAATGAATTTTTGCGAAGTTTGCTGTAGAATTTGCAAATGCACAGATGCTTTGTCCATGCCACCGCGATCAATCTGCATCGCTTGCTCTGGCGGGCAATTTTCCTGACAAGTTGGCGGCGGATTTGACTGGGTTGGTACCACCACGAATTCTTGGCTTTGTGCGATCCCGACGAATGCGATGAGAGCAATACCGAGTGAAAATTGTTGTGTATTCATGATAGTCAAACTCCAATTCAATGGCAGTGAAGCGGGAAGTGTAAATCAAATTTTGCTTTAAGCGTCAAACAATTTGTAATAGATTTGTATCAGTTATTTATATTTTTGAAAATTTCTAATTGCTACTGTTGAGCCTGCGTTTTGTCATAAGCAAGCTTCTCTGCGGTACTCAAGCGTTTTGCAGTGACAATGACTTGCTGTACTTGCAGGTTCATTTGCTGTTGGTCATATGTTGTTTTTTCTTGTGCGCTAAGACGTTTCGCCTGAATGGTGACGGTTTGTGTCTGCGTACTGACTAATTGTTGAGCGAGGCAATTGCCGGATGCGAGAGTCGTTAGGATTAATGTACTAAAGAAGACGCGGGCTTTTTGTGAGTGAAGCATATTGGCTCCTAAAATAGGTGTGTTATGGACGATGATGAAACTTTAAATGTCCTTACATCTGGTTGCCATCGCTATGCGATGAAATGCGAAAAATGCTAGCTCAAGTACCGAAACATCGGTATTAAGACTTAGTTTGTCATTGCTGACCTTGAAGATTGGTGGTGATTTAGTCGAATGGCGATTTTTGAATTTTTTTACCGTAGGCTTTTCTACGCCAGGCCTTGATAATCCATCTACCCCAAGCACTCAGCCATTCATTCCTCAAAAATGCAATTTGGTCGGAAAGCTGGAACAAGAATTAATGCTTTGTTTTACAGTGACGGTGCTTTCAGATTGTTTAATTCAAGGATGAAAAATGAAAAATTCAAATAAACAGTATATGTACTCAGTTTTACGCCAAGCGTGGCAAGAGCTACGCGCAGTCGGCAATAAAGCTGGACAAGCATTACTGCGTACACCATTGCCACGAATCTTAGTACTGTGCATAGGATTAGCGCTACTGATCACCTTGATACCGTTAATTTTGAGTTTGTTCGTGATCTTTATGCTGGTGAAACTGTTTTTGATCGTGGTCACCTCGAGTAATCGCAGCCGTCAGCAATCAGATTCAGAATTTAAGCCTAGACAATGGTCGTATAAAGAGGCGGAAGATGCACAATTGGTTCGCGTTGAGCAAATTACTTATCGTCGTGAAGATCGCTAAGTCTGCACTTCCTAGGCATCAGTGCGATGCACCTAACTAGACAAAAAAACGCCACTGCATTTAAATGAGTGGCGTTTTGTTTATTGGCTGCGTCGGATGTCAATGTATGTTTTGAGCTATCCTTGCAGGCGATTTACTTTATTGATTGTAGGAAGATGGTCTAGGAATCGGATAAATTTTCTTTTGTCGTCCATCAATATACCGCACTGTTTCGCCATCAAAAAACGCATCTTCTTCCAGCATAATGCGGATCGTTTTCTTCCATTCTGGAATCATGCTGCTGGCATTTAATTCAATTGAGTAAGCAGTATTTTTTCTGAGCGCTTGATCGCCAGTGCCAACGACATTTCCTTGGTTATCCCACATACCAATGGCAGGTCCTGCGGCATGACCGTGGTAGCCAATTGGATGCGAATAAATACTCGCAGCGATGTCCTCTTTCTTCGCTTGTGCGAGCGCCCCAGCTAAAATTTGATTACCCGTCTTTCCCAATTTGAACTGCGTCGTCAAAATATCTTGTAGACGATTCGCTTTGCTAAATGCTTGTTGGATGGAGGTCGGTATTTCTGTTTCGCCGGGTTTTAATATGTAAGCATGTTGTTGTATGTCGGTGTGTAGACGTAAATAGCTAATACCGATATCAACGTGAATTAGATCACCTGGCAAAATCACATCCGCTTTTGGTTTGATTGCAAAACTACGTTCAGCACCTTCGGTTTTGGGATCAACTCGTTGGATGTCTACAGTGGGATGGAACCAAGTATCGTATCCTAAATCTCGAATTTTTTGACGGAACCACCACACCACATCTTCGCTAGTGGTGATGCCTGGTGTAATGACTTTTTCGGAAAAGCCTTCTTCAATAATTTTGTGGGTGGCGTTAATCAGTTGTGGATAGAATTGCATCTCACGTGCAGTGCGTGTTTCTAACCAACGAATCGCTAAAGGTTCCGCTGACACGGTACGCGACTTAAACTCAGTTGGTAGTTTTTGCATCAATTCTTGGTGTTCGGTGTAGTCTAAGCCATCAGCATGGCCAAAATGCATCGAGGTATTAATGCCGATCTTTTGCGGATTTCTTTGCTTGATGATGTTAACTAAGGCGTCCCATTGGTCAGGATGTTTTTGTGTGTCCCATGCCGCTTTAATATTTTTTCCGAAGTCATAGCGCGCAACTGCAAGACGCTCCACTGTCCGCGTTTGTGGGTTATGGTAAAACACTAAAATTGTACGGCGCCTTGCGTTTAGCCATTCCGCAGGCAGCATGGTCTTGAGAACGGGATCTTCGTTGTATTCGCGCGAGATTACGATCCACATATCAATGCCAGTTTCTTGCATTATGCTTGGCAGTAGGTTTTCAAAGCGGTCGGCTAAGTTTTCATCAATCACGCGCGCTTGTTCACGTACAGATAAAATTTGCGCTTGTGCTGGCATGCATTGCCACAAACCAAAGATGCCTGCAAATGCACAGGCGATTAGTGTTTTTTTCATACGCTCTCCCAAGTTTTTCGTAGTTTTAACGACGATCTTGTGACCGCTTATTTATCGCCAAGTTCCATTCAGCCAATGTCCTTATTCATCGCTTAGAGCTATCTTTGCAGCTTCTTCGGGAGTTAATCGGTCATAAAATTGATCGGTTAAAAATTCAATTTCTTCTTCAATAAATTCTTGTGCTTGCGCTTGTGTGGCGCCACCCTTTACGAGAAAGCCTTCGACTTCTATGCACCATTGAATTACCGCCAGCGTCTCTTCATCTAATTCTTCATTTTTCTTTGCCATGATTAAATTGTCCTTGGGTTGATGTGGTATTTCGTAAATAACTTTAAGCTTATTTAATGAGAAATTGAGAGGCGCTTTCGAGCCCAAAGTGGGGTGGCAAGGTGCAGCTCAAGGTCTAGCCTGTGCATTTTTTCCTATTTATGCTTGGCATTCGAAGGTGAATAAACTCTCAAAAGCGATGGCTGATTTTTTCGATGATTCATTATTCCCTATTTGACCTAGGTTTGGTTTAATTAAATGTAAATCTTGCTCTGTTATGATGCAAATTGCAGCACTGAGGCAATTTTGTTATCGGGTATGCTTGATTAGACTTGTATCAAGTGTGTTTGATATATGCTTGTACACTTCAATAAGGCAGCAATCTAGAGTGTTAAACTAGACAGTAAGTAACTCATGATAAAGAAAAAGTAAGAATGGAAAAGAAACCGATGTTAAGTGTCGCACAAGCATTGCAAACTTTATTGCAAGCAGTGCGGCCAATTCAAGAAATCGAGCAGGTTTCAACATTAGCAGCGAATGGTCGAGTGCTGGCGCAAGCGCAGCGTTCGTCTTTGTATGTACCGCCGATGGACAATACACAAATGGATGGCTATGCGGTGCGCGCGGCAGATTGTACAAGTGGCTGCGCGCGTTTAAGAGTGTCGCAACGTATACCTGCGGGTGTGGTCGGCCAGACTTTGGAACCCGGTACAGCAGCGCGTATTTTTACTGGCGCTTTCATTCCTGCTGGCGCTGATGCGGTGGTGATGCAAGAACAATGTGAAGTTGAAAATTTCAACGATGGGCAAGATCAGCAGACTTTTGTGACTATTCGTCACCAAGTAAAACCGGGCGAGTGGATACGTAGGCAAGGTGAAGATATTCAGCAGGGGGCAGAAATTCTGCCAGCCAGTACGCGTTTACGGCCGCAGGAACTTGGCTTGGCTGCATCGGTAGGCTTAGCAACATTGCCTGTGTTACGCCCTTTACGCGTAGCGGTTTTTTTTACTGGTGATGAGCTGACGATGCCGGGTGAGCCTTTAAAACAAGGTTCAATTTATAACTCCAATCGATTTTTACTCACTGGCTTATTGCAAAACTTAGGCTGTCAAATAACTGATTACGGTATCGTTCCAGACAACTTGGCGGCAACCCGCGCAACTTTGCGTGAGGTCGCACAACAACATGATTTGATTATTACTTCGGGTGGTGTTTCAGTTGGTGAGGAAGATCATATTCGTCCCGCGGTCGAGGCTGAGGGCCACATTAATATGTGGCAGATTGCGGTGAAACCCGGCAAACCTCTTGCGTTTGGAGAAGTGCGTCGTGCTGCTCAGCTTGATCAAGTTGAACAGGGAGAGATGAATCAAGTGACAAACACGGCTTTTTTCCTCGGATTGCCTGGCAATCCAGTGTCTAGTTTTGTGACGTTTTTACTCTTTGTACGTCCATTCATTTTACGTATGCAAGGGATACAAAACATTACGCCAATCAGTTACCCAATGCGTGCTGATTTTGAGTTGAAAAAAGCAGATAAGCGCAATGAGTTTTTACGTGCGAAGATGAACGCTGAAGGTGGCCTAACACTTTTTTCAAATCAGAGTTCTGGTGTATTAACATCGACAGTGTGGGGCGATGGCTTAATTGATTTAGCTGCTGGGCAAACGGTGGCGCATGGCGACATGGTGAAGTTTATTCCATTTAGTGGATTGCTCTATTGAGACACATTCAGGTTATTGAAAATAAAAACTGAAATTAAACATAGAATCAAATAGAGAATCAAACATCAAATTAGAACAGAAAAATAAAATGAAAATACAGTTGAAGTTTTTTGCCAGTGTGCGAGAAAAATTAGGATGCGGAAGCGAAGTATTGGAGCTTGATGTCACTAGCATCAGTGCGTATCAGGTACGTGATTTACTAATATCACGCGGCGGAGTTTGGGCAGAAGTCTTAGCGCCGAACAAGGCCTTGAGAATGGCGTGCAATCAACAAATGCTGAATGACGACGTCACACTGCAAGATGGCGCAGAGTTAGCATTTTTCCCGCCCGTTACTGGAGGCTGATTTTTTATGAAAATTTCTGTTCAGACCAGTGACTTTGATGTCAGCAATGAGTTGGCGATCATGCGCTCCTGTAATCCAGCGATTGGTGCGGTGGTCAATTTCGTTGGGCTTGTACGTGATCGTAATGATGGACAAACTGTTAGTGCGATGGAGTTAGAGCATTATCCGGGTATGACAGAAAAATCCTTGCAGACAATCGCTGAGCAAGCACAACAACGATGGAATCTGCTTGACGTATTGATTATTCATCGTGTCGGTGTGTTGCAACCCAAAGATCAAATTGTGATGGTGGCAGCCGCTGGCGCGCATCGAGGTGAAGCCTTTGCTGCTTGTGAGTTCATGATGGATTACTTAAAAACTGAGGCGCCGTTTTGGAAGAAAGAAACAACTCCAGAGGGCGAACGATGGGTCGATGCACGCGAGTCCGATAGTGTCGCTAAGCACAAATGGAATGCGTCCTCATCTGAGTTGCAAAAATAAACCGGGAGCATCAGAGCCATGAATGGATTGTCGGTTATTGCTGTTAGTGCTGGCGCTGCAATTGGCGCATGTTTGCGTTGGGTACTGAGTCTGACTCTGAATTCTGTGCATGTAAATTTGCCCTTGGGTACCTTGTTTGCTAATTTAGGTGGTGCTTATGTGATTGGTATTTGTGTTGGTTTTTTTTCTGCTAATCCGCAACTCTCGCCTGAATGGCGTTTATTTGTCGTCACAGGATTTTTAGGTGGCTTAACCACCTTTTCTAGTTTTTCTGCCGAGGCGATGGAACTTCTGCAAAAAGGAGAATGGCTATGGGCTTTCGGGCATAGTACTTTGCATTTACTTGGCTCTATACTCTGTTGCTTTGCAGGCTATGCTAGTTGGCGTTTGTTTCAATCGGTTTAAACCTGTTTTCTTTATTTGAAATTGAAAAATTTATGTCAGAAAATACCTTAATGTATCCACCGATTGAACCTTATCGTCAAGGAATGCTGGAAGTGGATGCGATACATACTTTGTATTGGGAAGAGTGTGGTAATCCAGCTGGACAGCCTGTTTTATTTTTACATGGTGGCCCCGGTGGCGGTACCTCGCCGACGCATCGACGATTTTTCGATCCCGCACATTATCGTATCGTATTGTTCGATCAACGCGGTGCTGGAAAATCGACCCCATTAGGTGAGTATCGGAACAATACAACGGCGTTGTTAATCGAAGATATCGAAAAGATTCGTACGATGTTGGGAATTGAACAGTGGTTGGTATTTGGTGGATCATGGGGCTCGACGCTGGCGCTAGCGTATGGTGAAGAGCATCCGGCACGTTGTCTTGGTTTTGTTTTGCGCGGTATCTTCTTGTGTACCAAGGCAGAAGTGGATTGGTTTATTAATGGAATGAATCATTTCTATCCAGAAGTGCATCAGCGCTTTGCTGAAGCGGTGCCGCATTCTGAACGTGGCAATTTATTGCAAGCCTATGTAAAGCGTTTGTTTGATGAAGAACCTGCGATATACAAAGAAGCGGCACGCAATTGGAGTCGCTATGAAGGATCTTGTTTGTTTTTAGAGCCACAGGCGCAAGCGATACAAGACTTTGAATCTGACGAAGTCAGTCTAGGAATCGGTCGCTTGGAAGCACACTACATGTTAAATGCAGCGTTTATGGATGAAGATCAATTGGTTAAGAATATCCATACAATTCGACATTTACCTGCGGTGATTGTGCAGGGGCGTTACGATGTGATTTGCCCACCGTTGTCGGCGTATCGTTTGCATCAAGCTTGGCCTGGGTCGCAATTGCACATGATTAATGACGCTGGCCATGCTGCGATGGAGCCAGGAATCGCAAAGGAACTGGTGCGCGCCACCGAGCAATTTAAGTTGCATAGAAAATTTTTATAAAACTTCCTTCCTTTTTTACAAGTTTCTGCGATTCAAAGCTAGAACGTGGTCTTATAGATAATTGAAAGGTAATTTGCGTTTGTGTAGTTTCGGCATAATCTTTACAATGCGCAGCTGTTGATTCCTCGCATGTTGTGAGGAATGTTAATTCAATAAAAGAAAATTATGATTCCATCAAAAAAATCCCGTAATGCCCGTCAACGTAAAAAATTGCACGTTGGTGAATTTCAAGAATTTGGTTTTGAGTACAAAGCTGATTTGACTAAAGAATTGTCTTCCGATGAAGAAGCGCAATTGATTCATACATTCTTGGAAGAAGTGATCGAGCCACGTGACTTGGCATTGAGCGGTTGGCTGACTTCAGGTTTCGTTTGTAGTTTTGGTCCAGGTTCCGCTACCGATGAAGATCGCGAAGCACTAAAAGCATGGATGACAGCACGTCCTGAATTTAAAGATGTGCAAGTTGGCGTATTAAAAGATGCTTGGTATTCACCAATGGATACGGAATTTGCTGAATAATTAATGTCTACAGCGCATATAGTGCATGTAGCAAATTTTAAGCTGAGTTAGCCTGTCTGCCGCGTTCGCCTCAAAGCAACTCTTGCTCATTGGCTTATAGGCTTATCTGCTTATCGAACTGAAGCTGGTTTCTTAGTAATAAGAACCAGCTTTTTTTATGGCGTGAAGTGAGTTTTACTTAAACGTCTTTTACTTAAGCATGTATTACTTAAGCGTGTATCAGCAGCATTTCAATATGCGGGATATCGTCTTCTAGATACATGTCGGAGACCGTCACAAATCCGAAAGATTGATAAAATTTTTCTAGATATTGTTGCGCACCGATACGAATTGCATGTGTAGGATGCGCTTCTTTGCATACAGCGATGCCACGATTTAGTAGCGATTTACCGATACCTGTTCCGCGTGCAAAATCGCTCGTGATGATGCGACCTAGTGAAGCTTCTGCATATTTGACACCCGGTGGAACGATGCGCAGATAGGCTGCAACTTTTTGATCTTCGCTCCATGCGATTAAATGTAACGAACTCTGATCAGCATCATCCATATCGAGATAGGGACAATTTTGTTCCACCACAAACACCGCTGAGCGCGCACGCAAAATCGCATAAAGTTGATCGACTGTTAGTTCGTGAAAGCGGCAGCATTGCCAGCGGATATTTTGCATGGTGATTTCCTGAAAATTGCTATTCTACATTTGCTTAAATAGGTGCGCATAGACGCGACTTACTTGTAGTTTTTGTTGACTACCTTTGAGTTGCACTGTCAGTTTTCCAGTTTCATCGCGCGTCGCGTATTGTAAGTAGCGCGTGTTGATGATGTAGCCGCGGTGAATTTGCCAGAACAATTGCGGATCAAGTTGTGGCAGTAATTCGCGTAAGCTCATTCGAATTAAACTTCCTTGTTCCGCTGTCACAACATTGATGTATTTGTCGGTCGCCTCAAAAAACAGCACGTCCTCAATTGGGATCATGCGAATTTGATTGCCAACTGCCGCACGTATCATGCTGAGTCGTTCATTCGATGCAGATGTTTGCGGATTTCCTAAAAGTGCAGGGCTTAATTTGCTTAACTGTGCGATCATTTTTTCTAATTCATTGGATGGCGCAGAGCGATCCGTGATTTTATTTTGTAGTCGCTGTACTGTCTTGGCAACACGCACGTCACTGATCGGTTTTAACACGTAGTCGCAGGCTTCATGTTCGAATGCCTGTAGCGCGAATTCGTCATAGGCCGTAACAAAAACGATCATCGGGAAAGGTTTGTCACTTGGCCATTCTTCCGTCAGTTCTTCGGCAACTTCGAGCCCGGTTTTTCCGGGCATTTTTATATCTAGAAAGACGATTTCAGGAAAATGTTTAAACGCCAAGTTCACCGCTTCAACGCCGTTTTCCGCAATACCGCATATTTCCAGTTCTGGCCACAAGCGTTCTAAAGTTTTTTGTAAAGTTAAAGCGAGAATATTTTCGTCTTCAGCGATGAGTGCGCGTAGTTGAGTCATGATAGTTAATTCGATTTTGATGAGGCAAGAATGTTGTTAATGCTCTGTCTTTATTGATGGAGTGTCGTTAATTTACTTGCGTCGATAAGGGAATGCATAAATGAGCGATCACGCCTTGCGGTTGATTCTCGCTAAGCGTCAAAGACGCTCGTGGACCGTACAGCGCTAGCAGACGTTCACGCACATTCGCATTACCAACATGACTTTGATTTGGATGTTGCGATTGAGGTGCTGGTTTATTTTCATCATAATCTAGAGGCAGGCCCATACCCGTATCAATCACGTAAATGTACAGGAACTCGCTGTCAGTTTCGGCGGAAACATGGATGCTACCGCCTTCCATTTTAGGCTCAACGCCGTGTTTAATCGCGTTTTCAACGAGTGGCTGCAATAGCATAGGCGCGATCGCTTGCCGCCTTAGTTGTTCTGGTAAATTGGTTTGATATTGCAAGCGCTTGCCCATGCGTATCGCCAGCAATTCTAAATATGCTTCGAGTAAATCAAACTCATGTTGTAGCGTTGTTTGTTCGATTCGTGATGAATTTAAACTCGCGCGTAGATAACGAATTAGCTGCTCTAGCATGTGTTGTGCACGTTGTGTATCGATGGCTATCAAACCTTGTAAATTGGCGAGCGTGTTGAATAACATGTGCGGTTCGATTTGCGCTTGTAGTAGCTGCAATTGCGCTTGCATTGCTTGACGTTCGATTGCTGCCATGCGCGCTTTTTCTTTTTCTTGTTCGGCTTCTAGTTCTGCTAGTTTTGATTGGTTCCAAAAAAATACGCCACCGAATAAGCTGATGAAGATACTCATAATGACTAAGATGCCTTCACCATTTTTCATCACGGTTATAAAGCTTGGCATTTTCAGACCATAAAAGACCATACCTATTGATCCGCCAATGAAATAGCCTATCGGTGCTGCTGCCATACACATCAATAGAAAGGCGATGCGATGTGGTTTTTGATCGCGCCAAATGACCCACCGTGTTAACACGATGACGATGTTGATGCTATAGCCAATTAACATCGAGAACACCCAATTCACTGCAAAGCTTTGCTTGGTCGGTAATACCAACGTAATGAATAGCGCGACACCGGTATTAAAGCAGCTTAGCCAAATCAGCGAGCGTTTGTGTTCATTGAGAAAATGAGGAATAGTAGATAAAGACAAGAGATTTTTCATTTGAGAGAAACAAAGTTGAATTGTGCAGTAGCGTCTTTTTATAAATTAGATCTCGCTCGATATAGAGAAGTGTAGATGAGCTATCGACAATTCGAAAATTTCTGCGACGTAAGTGTTACTTTATAACGCGAACCGCATGAAATTTGCCGTAAATAACTTTGGACTACTGGTTTGTGTGAAATTTCACCAAACTTTTCTAGAAAGTGTTGTTCATTTCGAATGTTAACCGACTGTGGCGCTTGCGACATGAATATAAACTCGCTTAGCATGAGAGCTCGTGATTTGATTTTGGTCAAGGACTAGGGCCTGTTAACGTTTAAATTGGGAGATGCGTTCAAGCCAAAAGGTGGGATGGCAAGGCGTAGTTCGCCGCCGAGGCAGGTGCCTCGGCAAGAGCTACAACGCTGTCCATCGCGCGTTTTGGCTTGAACCCTTCGGGAATGGGAAAAACGGGCACATGGCGTTGTTGCAAGTCGCTTACAGTGCTTGCACTGCCGCGCGCCTTGACGCCTAGCCCTGTGCCCGTTTTTCCACATTCGCACTCCCAATTTAAATGTTAACAGGCCCTAGCAAACCACATCAAAAAAATTAGAAAATCTGGAGACATTATGAGTGATTCAACAAGTGGGCGCGATGGTGACAGCGCTGCACCCGATATTCGTATGGTAATTGATCAGAAAAGTGCGTTCCCGCCTGTTGCGCGCTTGGGCGCTTTTCGCGCATTTCATTGGCTTTATTTAGGTTGGCAAGATTTTCGCGCGGAACCGATGGCAGGCCTCTTCTATGGTGTTTGCTTTGCCGTCATGGGCGGCATTTTAAAACTCACTTTGGCCAATGCGCCGCAGTATTTGTCGGCATTAACTTGTGGTTTTTTATTGGTAGGTCCGCTGTTGGCTTTAGGTTTGTATGATGTTAGCCGTCGGATTGAGAACTTGCGCTCTGGTATGCTAGGCAGTGCATTTTCTATGCGCGGTCGTTGGAGTAATATCGGTACTTTTGCTGTGGTGCTAGCCGTGATTATGATGGTGTGGGCACGTGCGTCCTTAGTTATTTTTGCTTTGTTCTACAACAAGGGCATGCCAACGATGGAAGGATTCTTGGCGAAATTATTCTCCTTAGAGAATCTCGAATTCTTGGTGGTGTATGCCTGCATCGGTTTTATTTTCGCGAGTATTGTATTTGCGATTAGTTGGGTATCCATTCCCTTGATGTTAGACCGAGATACCGACGCGATTACCGCGATGATCATCAGTATCGTCGCATTGTTTGTGAATGTTCCTCTGACGATGATTTGGGGCTTAACGATTGTCGGTTTTGTCGTATTAGGGTTTATGACTTGGAATCTGGGATTTATTATTGCGATGCCGATTATTGGGCATGCTACTTGGCATGCATATCGAGAGGTGGTTGGCCCAGCGGATCAGCGTTCTTGAAAATATCGGGTTTACATAAGCTAAAGCCAAAATACGAGTTGCATCTTTCTCGATAGAAATCAAAATAAAAATGGCGCAGATCTAATCATCTCTGCGCCATTTTTTATGCTATTCCGATTACTTCAATGGCGGAATCGCTTGTGGTCGTAGTGGTTTAATCGGCTGTTCTTTCAGTTTCTTCTGCAGATAATTAATCGCTGCTTCTAACTGTTTGTCTTCGCCTTTGAAGCTAGCATTCGGTGGATTGTCGACCTCAATATCAGGCGCAACACCAACACCTTCCACCATCCAGCGGCCGTCTCTCGCATCAAATTGCGCATTCTCTGCCGCGCGTACCATCCCATTGTCCGCTAGCGTATTTCTATCTGACAACCAAACCCCAGCGCCGGCGGTTCGTTTACCGACTAGTGGGCCAAGATTGAGCGCTTTGACGCCAGCTGCAAATGTTTCACCATCTGAATACGTCAGCTCATCAATTAGTACGACCAAATGACCACGGAAAGTTTGTTGCATGTTTGCGTAAGCTTGTTGTCCTGACGGCGCCCAAAACGCCCACGCTTTACGCAAGAGTTTTTCAATGATCCAGCTATCGATATTGCCACCGTTATTGCGACGCACATCGATGATTAATCCATCGCGATCATAGTTTGCATAGAAATCGCGTGCAAAACTGGAGACATCAGCAGGGGTCATTGCCCTCAGATGCAGATAGCCAATTTTGCCATTTGATGCGCGATCGACTTTGCTAGATAAACTTTGCTCCCAGTCGCTATAACGCAAGTTCGCTTGTTTCATCATATTGATCGGCGACACTAACATTGACTTGCTGTTGCTGCCACGTTTCACTTGAAGTAATACCTGCTTGTCGGCTTGATTTAATAGTAGATCAGAAATGTCGCGCACCGTGTTCACATCTTTGCCATTGATTGCAGTGATCAAGTCACCTACTTTCACGTCTAGATCGGGATTGTCGAGCGGGGCACGTTGCGATGGTAGATCGGGCTCGCTGCGATAGATGTGATCTATGCGATAGCCTTCATTGGTCTTGCTCAGCACCGCACCAAGTCCAGCCGCTACACCATCTGGTGTGGCGCGACGGATATCGCCAGGACGCACTTGTGAGTGCAATGAACTAACTTCACTGACCATTAATCCAAGCAGGTCATTTAGCTCCGCGCGATCTGTGATTCGTTCAACCAAAGGCGCGTACTTCTCACGTACTTTGACCCAATCGACGCCACGCATATTGGTATCGTATAAGAAGTCACGATGCATACGCCAAGCATCGGTGAACATTTGTTTCCATTCTTGACGTGGATTGGAGCTAAAAGTCCAATCGTCAACCTTGAGCTTGGCTTTGCTCATGTCGGGCGGTGCTTTTGCTCCAGTATCGACAACGAAGAAATCACCCGTACCATTACCGCTGTGCAGGAATACACGTTTCTTATCTAGAGATAAGTCAAAATTACGTACGCCAGCCGCGAACACTTCCGCTTGTGGCGCCGTTTTCGTGATTGCCAGTGTCTTTACATGGCTACGGCTACGATCAACTGGATCACGCTCAAGGAAATACAAGCGTTTATCGTCAGTGACTAAGCGACGATAATTGCCAGCCGCGATAGGAACTTCATACAAACGCTCAGCCAGTCCTTGATAGACAATACTGTTTGATTTTTTTGCCGCCGTATTCTCTACTTTTTTAGATTCTTTGTTGGCATCGCTAGCCTCCGTTTTGTCACTGGATTTTTCGGTTGGCTTATCGTTTGCTTTATCGTTGGCCTTATCGCCAGTTTTACTCAACTCGTCATCCGGCTTAAACGGAAAGCGATTTCCTGGTTGTAAGGCTAATGCAAAAATCCCAGCACGTTTGTCAAAATAAGTGCCCATGTTACGATCGCCCCATGGCGCACCGACACCAGGTTGGAAATTGCGATTCGATAAGAAATAGAGCCATTTTCCATCGCCAGAAAAATTTGGTGACTCTGACTCATAACGATCGGTTGTTACAAAATGCGTTTGTTTGCTGTCTAAATCGTACAAGCCGATTTGATTGCGTCCTTGACTGCTATTGCCACGTACCATCGCCAAGGTTTTACTATCGGGCGACCAGACTATTTCATCGTGGGTGCCGTGACCTTCTTTCGAAGCATCATCGATGACAGTGTTTGTTTTGGTTGCGAGTTCAAGTAACCACAGTCTGCCACGCTTGTCGGTATGTGCAATAAACTTGCCATCAGGCGAGGGCGCTAATGTGAGACGATGGGTTTCGCCATCTTTGGTTAATTGCTCTGGTTTACCATTGCCGTTGGCGGGAAAACGCCAAATTTCATTTTCGCCACTACTGTCAGCAAAAGCATAGATATAACGATCGTCGTGCGAGAATACGGCTTCGCGTGCTCTCGCACCTTCTGGTAAAACGATGTCGACACGACGTTGATTGCCGGTAGTGGCGACGGTGATTTGACCGCGTGCCGTGAATACCAATTTATCGTCTTTTGCAGCAATCTGTGTATTCGTCAAAAAGTCGAGTGGATTTTTAATATGACGTTGCCGAGATTGGTCAAAGTCGGAAACTAGGGCGAGGTTTAGTAATTTATCGTCTTGTTTATTGAGATCGAGTACGTGTAAATTGGCCCCCAACTGATACGCGATTTTGCCATCGCCTAATTGTGGATTTCTTACTTCCCAATCGCGATGCTTGGTTATGGCTTTAGCGTCGCTACCGTCGAGATTGGCTGCATAGATATTGTAGGCACCATCTCGATCACTTAAAAAATATAAGCGATTTTTCCACAGCATAGGGCGGCGGTTATTGGATTTTTCAGTCGCAAATAAATTGACAGCTTCGCTCTTCGCTTGCAGATCAAACTTCCACAATTGTGCGACCGCGCCGCCGCGGTACATTTTTGCATTGTCATTGCGTGTATGCAGACCAAGTCGGGTAAAAAATAAAGTTTTGCCTGCGTCATCTACGGCGGCTTCATTTGCATCAGTTACCGGGAAAATCTGACGTTGTAAATTTTTAGGGTTGATCGCCGAGATCACAGTTTGTGAAGTCGGACCCACTTGGTTCTGACTAGTAACCAATACTTCACCTTGCGCGCTCCAGCCTAGTACCGTGACAGCGGTATTGTCGAAGCTAATCCGTTTCGGTACGCCGCCTTGAATTGGCATCACGTAAGCTTCTTGCGCACCTTCATAAGTAGCCGAAAAAGCCAACCATTGACCGTCTTGTGATATTGCAGCATGCGTTTCTGCACCCAAGTGCGTTGTTAAGCGTTGCGCTGTGCCACCATTCGTACTTGTTTTCCATAAATCTCCTTCCGCCGTGAACACAACCGTGTCCGCGCGAATTGTCGGAAATCGTGCATACGCTTGGTTATCCGCCGCATAAGCAGAAGAGATCATTCCTGCGAGGGAGAGACTAAGAAATAATGGCTGAAGTTTCATAATTTTTCTTATCTAAAGGTTGAAATAAAAAGGCTCATCCTAGGTATTCGAGCCAAGATTTGGTCAAGGAACTCGACATCACGAGATCATATCGTTGATTTTTACAGACAGTGAGAATGTGATTTAGTTCTGCACAGATTGCGTTAAATCAGTAACTATTTGGTTATTTCAGACAAAACTGATCTTATTTTTTTGTACAAATAAAGTTTTATGTTTAAATGCTTGTAGTAAATATTGAGAGCATTTTATGCATGACAGCGCTTATTTAAGTGGCTTAAAAAAGATCCTCCTAATCGCTATTGGTTTCGTCATTTATATGGCGAACGTTCCATCTATTTACGCGGCAGAGCAAACGCAGAGTATTAGCTTGGTCGGCGAGGATGAATGGTATCCTTACGCCGCGTATAAAGACGGTAAATTGCAAGGTTGGGCAGTGGATATCATAGAAGCGGCCTTTGCTGCCGTCGACGTGAAGGTGAATTTCAAATCGGCTCCTTATGCCAGATGTTTGATGCTAGCCGAAACCGGGCAAGAGTTAGGCTGCTTTGACAGCTTGAAAGACAGCAAACTAAGTAAGGTCTTGCTGTTTCATACCGAACCTATTTTTAAAGCAGAGATCGGAATTTATGCTTTGCGGAGCTCTACCGCGAGCAATTTACAGGTGACACATTTACGCGGAAAGCAAGTCGGTGTGACACATGGATATACCTATACGGATGAAGTCGACACCGATCAAAGTATCAGCCGTGAGGTTGCACCAACCGACTTATCGAATCTTAGAAAATTAGTGCGCCAACGTTCTGAGTATTCCTTGATTTATACACGCGTGGTCGACTATTTGGTGAATCGTTATCCTGAGGAATTTAGTGGAAAGATTAAGCAGGTCGGTAGTATCGGACAAAACTCTTTGTATGTGAGTTTTTCACGTCAAAGAGCAGATTCGACTAAATATGCTGAGTTACTAGATCGTGGTTTGCGTAAGATTAAAAAGAATGGAATCTACGCGAAATTGGAACAAAAATGGAGTAAGCCAGTTCCTTAATTTGATGTCTTGTAGCTTGTCTATATCAAACTAGAAATGACTTAAATAAAAATTTAAATCACTTCTATATTTTTTAAATGCCCTAAATTTCATCCATTGAGTTACTCAGCCGAAATGCACGCAATCACAATAAAACGTGATTAGCCAAGTTGCACATCAATAGCCTATCGTCTGCGCCGCTTCATGGACTAGTTGTTTAAACAAATCATGGCGCATTTGACTAATTTCACCACGCTTAAGTGCTTCGAGAACTGTACAACCTGGCTCGGTATGATGGTGGCAGTTATAGAATTTGCAGTGGCCTAGGTGTGGCAGAAATTCTGGAAAAGCGCGTTCAAGCATACCTTCGCTTAAATGATGTAAACCGAATTCTTGAAACCCTGGTGAGTCAATCACATACGTTGCTTGATCTTGATACTCCGCCATTTGAAATAGGCGAGTGAAGGTGGTGGTGTGTTTTCCGGTATCTAATGCAGCAGAAATCTCACGTGTCGCAATTTCCGCATCGGGGATTAAGAGATTGATGAGCGACGATTTTCCCATACCCGATTGCCCAATCAAAATAGTACGTTGACCTTGTATGAGCGACAGCATTTTTTCGCGGGTTGCTTCGGCTTGTGCGGTGACAGATACTTCGTGCACTGGATAGCCAAGCGATGCATACAGAGCGATACGTTCTCTCGCTTTTGGCAAGCTTGTAGCTACGTCGATTTTGTTCAGAACAATATGGGCTTTGATGCCAGACGATTCAGAGGCGACTAAGGCTCGTGAAATCAAATCATCGGAAAAGCTAGGTTCGGTAGCGACGACAATGATCAATTGCGTTAAGTTCGCCGCAAGCATTTTCGACTTATATTGATCCGAGCGATAAAGCAAAGTGCTGCGCGGCACGATCGCTTCAATCACGCCTTGGTTGGCAGAGGTGAGTTGGTATTCAACGATATCACCAACAGCAACATCACTCTTTTTACCACGTGTTACGCAATGTAATTTGATACCCTTGGCTTGAACCAGATAGTGCCGCCCGTGAGCGGCAATCACCGTAGCTTGCTCGGTTGGACCTGATTTTTTTTGTGCAGCGATTTTTTTTGACATGCGGTGAATCAACCGAAGGTCTGCGTAAAAATCACATCGATTTTTGCTGCGCAAATGAAGTCATTTTCAGAGATACCACCTTTTCCACCATTGACAGTGTGCGTATCAAATTTGATGACACAGCGATTATAGGTGACGACTAATTCAGGATGATGGTCTTCCTCATGAATGGTGTAAGCAATCGCGTTGACGAAAGCGAGTGTTTCGTAATAATTCTTGAAGTTATAGGTTTTGACAATGCGCGGACCATCTTGTGTCCAACCTGGTGTCGCTGCAAAGTAAGTCGGCAGTTCTTGTTCTTGTAAGCCCATTTCAGTGTGCGCTGATTTTTTTGCTAAGAGATCAGAAGTTTTCATATGCGAGTTTTGATTAAGTCGTTCGGAAAATAGTTTATTTCACGCTAATTGCAGTTAGTAAATTATGCTAGTTTCGCTTGCTGGTGCAAGTGAGCAATTCTAATAGACGCGGGTGGATGCGAGTCATAGAAAGCAGAGTGTATTGGATCAGGAGTCAGTGTTGACGCATTGTCTTCATACAATTTGACAAGCGCTGAAACTAAATCACCTGCATTAGTGTGTTTCACTGCAAAAGCGTCTGCTTCAAACTCATGCTTACGCGAACTAATCGATGTTAATGGTGACAGTACAAATGTGAACACCGGCAAGGTCAGCATAAACAAAATTAATGCCATGGCATTGTTGGAGGAGGAGAATAAAATTGGATCTACGCCTAAACCTGTAAAGAACCAAACTTGTTGTTTTAAGTAACCCAGCAGAGCTAAGAATCCGAGTGAAACAAGGAACATCACTATCATTCTTTTAATAATATGTTTGAGTTTGAAATGCCCAAGCTCATGTGCCAACACTGCTTCGACTTCTTGTGGCGCTAATCTTGCAATGAGTGTATCGAAGAAAACGATACGCTTGGTTTTGCCGAAGCCTGAAAAGTAAGCATTACCGTGCGCGCTACGTTTAGAGCCATCCATCACAAATAATCCGCTAGAGGCAAAGCCAACACGCTGCATCAAGCCTTCGATGCGTAGACGCAAACTGTCATCCGCCAAAGGTGTAAACTTATTGAACAATGGCGCGATCCAGGTCGGGAAAATTAACATCATTAAGAGTTGAAAACCGGTCCACACTAACCAAGCATATAACCACCACAAATCGCCCGATTTATCCATAAGGGTGATCACTACCCAGACTAAAGGCAGACCAATCGCAGCGCCGATTAAACTGCCTTTGATTAAGTCACTGATGAATAATTTTAAATTCATTTTATTGAAGCCAAATTTTTCCTCCAACACAAATTGGCGATATAGGTCAAACGGCAAATCTAATGCGCCACTGATCAGGGCAAAGGCGGCGATTAAGCCCAGTTGGTAAGTCATGCCATCGCCTAGCCAGCGATAAAGACTCAATGATAATAATTGCAGTCCGCCGAACAGGGTAAAGCCTAACAGCACGATGACACTAAAAAATAAAGATAAAAGACCAAATTTGGTTTTTGCGATCGTGTAGTCGGCAGCCTTTTGATGTGCATCTAGCGCAATTTTCTCTTTAAATTCGGCAGGAACTTCTGCGCGATGTTTGCTCACATGACGTAGCTGGCGAGACGACAACCAGAATTGCAGGCTAACTGTGATGCCAAGAAAAACAATGAATAAAACCGAAAACGTGTATGAATTCATGGGAAAATGCTGCTTTATCAGAAAAATAGTGAAGTTAGTTATCTCAAAATTAAGCTTTTGTTTATTTTGAGAAATTAAGCAAATTAGCGTCTAGGAAGAATTATGTCACAAGAGAGCAATATCGAAGTAAATGAAACCACAACAGCAAGCGCGGTGAAACCAGCTAAGCCAAATGAGATGAATCTAATTTGGGTCGATATGGAAATGACTGGCTTAGATCCCGACAACGATAAAATTATCGAAATTGCGGTGGTTGTGACCGATATGCAGTTAAACGTATTGGCTGAAGGTCCCGTATTTGCGATTCATCAATCAGATGAAGTCTTGAATAAAATGGATGCTTGGAACAAAGGCACGCATGGTCGCTCTGGACTAATAGATCGAGTTAAAGCATCGACGATAACCGAGGCAGACGCTGAAAAGGCCTTGATTAGCTTTTTGAAAGCATATGTTCCAGCAGGAAAATCACCGATGTGCGGCAACACAATTTGCCAAGATCGTCGCTTTATGTTCCGCGGAATGCCAAAGTTGGAGGAGTTTTTCCATTATCGAAATCTCGATGTGTCGACCTTGAAAGAGTTGTGTCGTCGCTGGAAGCCAGCCTTAGCAAGTGGCTTTAAAAAACATCAAAAACATACAGCCTTAGCCGACATCATCGAATCGATTGAGGAATTAAAATACTATCGCGAGCACTTTATCAAGGAGTAGTCGATCGCATCTTGATCGTTTATTGGTGCAGTTGTATTCGTCATAGTCTGCTTGTCATTGTATTGAGTTAAGGAAAGTTTGCGCTGAGCGCTAATTGCTAATCATAAATTGCTATTCATTAAATGTATTTTACTTTTATTAAATAGATACACTTTCTATACGCTTTGAGAAGTATTTGTTTAATTTAAAAATAATTTGATATGTATAGTGATGATTCTTTTTTGTTATTTTTAAGGGGGAATCAATGACTAGCAAACGCGTAAAAACCAGTGTCCTGATGTCAGCTTTGGTGCTGTTATTGTCAGCATGTAATACGATTGCGACGAAAACAAATATGCTTTCAGATGACGATGTAAAGACGAAGACTGCGGGTGCCTTAGGCGTGCAGCCAAATGACGTCGTTGTAGTGAATAAACACGTCGATGGCACCAATACTTATGTCGCAGTTAAAGCAAATGGCGGTGAATATAATTGCGTGATCAATGGTGGTAATTTGCTGAGTTTTGGCATGACGAATCCACCAACATGCGCCAAAAAAGGAACGCCTTTAAATAGTAGTAGTCCGTTTAAATAATCAGCGCGATTGCTCATCAAATTTAGCGATGTTTAGGCATCTTCTCTAAGTTGCACATGATTGAATCTGTAATCTTTAAGTAAAAATGGCTGCTTCTCGTAAAAGAAGCAGCCATTTTTTATGTTAGTGAGCGAGAGTTTATACGCCCAGTAATTCAACTTCAAAAATTAAAGTTGCGTTTGGTGGAATCACGCCGCCTGCACCGCGTGGTCCGTAGCCTAGGGCGGATGGAATCGTTAGTAAGCGAGTCCCGCCAACTTTCATTCCTTGTACGCCTTCATCCCAACCTTTAATTACTTGACCAGCGCCAAGTGCAAATTCAAATGGCTGGCCGCGATCTTTGCTTGAATCAAATTTTTTGCCGGCGCTGCCGTCTGGGTTTTGTAACCAGCCTGTGTAATGTACTTCGACGTTTTTACCAGCAGTGGCTTCCGCACCGCTACCTTCGACTTTATCTTCGTATTGCAGACCGCTGACAGTAGTGATAGAGGACATAATTGATCCTTGAATAAGAGTAATGAAAAATAGGTGGCGCAATTGTAGATCAAAAGCCTAGGTCTTTGTATCTTTGTGCATGTGTCTATATTGTTAATGCAAGGTAGAATACCTGTCTGTGTTGTTCTCTGTTTATAAAGGTAATTGCATGAATTTATCCGCACTGATGCGATCTTGGGCGCAAGCGTTTGCGACGCAGTTTCGCTTCAAAATAATCTTGTTGAGCATAATTCCATTAATTAGTTCTGTATTGCTGTGGGGCGGATTAATGGCGTGGCGTTTGCAAGCGGTGATCGACTTTTTTCAATCCTATTTTGCGGCAAACGAGGCCTATTCGAGTGCAGCGCAGGTGTTGAATTCACTGGGTTTATTGGCATTAAAAACCGTGGTGATTCCCTTATTGGCGATGTGGGTGCTGCTACCAGTGGTGATCATTAGCAGTTTACTGTTTATCGGCGTCTTGATTATGCCAGTCATTTCTAAGCATGTAGGAGAAAGAGATTTTCCCTCATTAGAAAAACGCTATGGGGCATCATTTTTACGCAGCTTTGGCTTTTCATTGGGCTCGGTTTTTCTATTTGTGCTGGGCTGGGTAATCACTTTGCCACTGATTTTTATTCCACCAATTTATGTCTTTGTGCAGCCCTTACTGTGGGGATGGTTAACCTACCGTGTCATGAGCTATGATGCATTGGCGATGTTTGCCGAACCAGAAGAACGTAAGCAAATTGTGTCGAAATATCGTGGTTCGCTTTTATTAATTGGTTTGATTGCCGGGTGGTTTAGTTCTTTGCCATCCATGCTATGGCTGGGAAGTGCGATTTCTGTGGCGCATTTATTTTTCTTCCCCATCATCGCTAGCATGGCTATTTGGGTTTATCTCTTGATTTTTATTTTTACTGGCTTGTGGTACCAACATTTTTGTTTGCGTGCACTACAAGACTTACGTCAAACCTCTGCACCAGATATGAGACTGGCAGTTGGTATTGATGCACAAGGTAATTCACAGATATAGGAGTAAGTGATGGGAATTGGTTTAATTATTATTGGCGATGAAATTCTCTCTGGCAAAAGGATAGACCAACATTTGCCGAAAGTGATTGAGATTCTGAAGGAACGTGGCTTGAGCTTGGATTGGGCTGAGTATGTTGGTGATGATCGCGTTCGAATCACTAATCTACTCAAGCGCAGCTTTGCCAGTGGTGATATTGTTTTTAGTACTGGTGGAATTGGTGCGACACCTGACGATCATACTCGCCAGTGTGCAGCGGCAGCTTTGGGATTGCCGATAGTCTTGCATCCTGAGGCAAAAAAACTTATTCAAGAGCGCATTACCGAGATGCATGTAGGATCTGAACATGCGCTTGATCTCAATAGCCCAGATCATTTACATCGATTGAAAATGGGGGAGTTTCCTGAAGGTGCCGATATTATCCCTAATCCATTCAATAAAATTCCGGGCTTTGCCATACAGCAGCATTATTTTGTACCAGGGTTTCCAGTAATGGCGTGGCCAATGATTGCTTGGGTGTTGGATACACACTACGCACATCTATTTCATCAACAGGCCTCTGATGAAAAAGCGGTATTAGTATTCGAAGTTGCAGAATCCTTGTTAACGCCGATGATGGAAGAACTTGAATCGCGTTATCCATTAATCAAAGTGTTTAGTTTGCCCAGTGTTGGAACCGACACAATGCGACGGCATATTGAGTTAGGCGTTAAAGGCGATCCAACGCAAGTGCAATTGGCGTTTGCTGACATGTTGCAAGGCTTAGATCAATTTCAATCAGAGTATCAAAAACTAGCTTAGTGAAATCGCTTGGATCAATCGGATCAAATGGATCAAATGGATCAAATGGATCAAATGGATCAAATGGATCAAATGGATCATATCAACTTGGTTTTTATAAACGATGCCTAAGATTAAATTTACGCTGATTTCTACCAAAGATGCCTTGATTGCATTTGGCCCGATTGCGCTGATGATTATTGCGGTGATACTGGCAGCCTATTATGTGGTTGACCCAGCACCGGGTAGAACATTGGACTTTAGTGCGGGGCAGGAAAATAGCGCTTACGAACGCTTTGCAAAGCAGTATGCAGAAGAATTAGCGCAGAACCAAATTACCTTGCGTATTCACAAATCGCAAGGATCGCAAGAAAATCTACAACACATCGCTGACTTGGATTCAAAGATTGATATTGGCTTTGTGCAGAGTGGCTCAACGACGGAGAAAGATGCCCAAGAAAAAGGTTTGATTTCTTTAGGTAGTTTATTTTACGAACCGATCTGGATATTTTATCGAGGTAAAAAAGAAGTCACGAGCTTAACCGAGTTCAAAGCTAAGCGTGTGAATGTTGGCCCTGATGGATTTGGCGTGCGACGTTTATTTCAACAGCTTCTGTCAGTGAATAATCTGGATGAAAATCAATTAGAGATACATCAGTTGGAGAGCACGCCAGCAACGGTTGCATTTGTGAATGAACAGATCGATGTGTTGGTAATGAGTTCGGCATCGGATTCACAATTGATTCAGATGCTATTACAAACGCCGGGTGTCAAGTTATTTGATTTTGTACAGGCAGAAGCTTATACCCGTCGCTTTCCATTTTTGTCGCACGTGGTGCTGCCACGTGGTATTGTCGATATGGGAAGAGATATTCCTTCACGCGATTACCATTTAATTTCACCGACTGCGACCTTGGTCGCACATGAAAGTTTGCATCCAGCTTTAATCAGTTTATTTTTGCAAGCTGCCAAGAAAATTCATGGTGGCGCGAATTGGTTTAGCAAGCAGGGTGAATTCCCATCTGACCGTTATACCGAAATTACAGTCGAACCGCAGGCTGAAAAATTTTATAAAAGTGGCCCACCATTTTTGCAGCGATATCTGAGTTTTTGGATGTCGAATTTCTTGGAGCGTATGTGGGTCTTGTTCATCGCCTTTGGTGCATTGGCGTTACCGCTATCGAAAATTATTCCTCCATTGTATGTGTGGCGTGTGCGCTCGCGTATCTATCGTTGGTATGGACAATTGCGCGCGGTAGAGCACGCGCTAGATGAAGCATCGCCTGAGCAAAAGCAACAAATCGCCCAACAGCAATTACAAAGACTCAATGAAATCGAAAATAAAGTGAATCACATTTCTATTCCTTTAGCTTATGCAGAAGAGTTATATGGCTTACGAAGCCACATACAGTTTGTCCGTAAGCGCGTTCAGAATGGTGTTTGAGAGAATTTGATTTGCAGCAAAAAAATTGCAAATAAGTTGCAAGTAAGTTGAAAGTAAGTCGCAAATAAGTTGGAAGAGAGCGGTGAGGTTGCGGCGAGGGTACTGCTAAGATGTAGCTATAAGGCTACTGTGACCCTACTATCACGCCAAGTATGCAGATTAGAAATTCTATTAACTTCTATTTAATAAACCCCATCAGTACAGAGACACACGAAATTACAAGACGGAGGGGAGTATCTTGTTTTTTCACAGGTAGGTGTGTGTCTCTGTACATCAGTGGTTCTTTATGATCAGTCAAAGAGCTATCAAAAATGGGTGCGACCTATCTTGTTACTTGTTGCAATCGTCGGCTTAAAGCTTATGCAACTAGATTCACATTCAAACATATTCGCTGAGCTAAGACTGTCGGCATTTCGTTAAGTTCTATGTAAATTGTCTTAAATTTGTAATTTACTTTTAGTGTTTATTTCTTGTGCGTATTTCTCGTGCTTACTTTTATTACTTGCTCCGAGTGTTTAGTCACAAACATCGGCATGAATTCATCCTTGATCATGTGAAGTGCACAAAGTTTGTTACTGGAGAGGGAGTGTCTTCAGTTCAGCCTTAGAAAACCAAAAATAGTTATTAGGGATAGGCAGATAAGATTGAGGGTATTGTTAACCAATACTTTTCCTGATTTTTGAACTTTTTTGCGTAGTTGGCATTTTGCTCAATAGCGGCAATGGTATTCGACTTATTTGTGGCTTCTCATTTATTGTTCCTCAGTGGTGTCAATAATTCACGTAAATTATTGTGATCAATTTCATACATCAGTTCTAACAGCCTGCCGATTTCGCCACGTGGAAATCCTTCGCGAGCAAACCATCCTAAATAGTGGCCAGGTAAGTCCGCGAGTAAGCGACCTTGAAATTTACCGTAAGGCATCGTTTTTGTGACTAAAGAAATTAAATCATCTGTTTGCATAGTTTTTGATCGCCATATGGCTGCCTTCGTTTGGTTGGACGGTCTTGATTACATGAAAAATTCTGGAGGGTCGATGCTACAATCGCAGCCCATCTTGCTCATTTTATCGAATACTCAATCTCATGAATATGCCATTACATCCTGCCAATTCATCCTACCCAACGCCTTATGAAATAGGGAATCAAAATCAAACAAGTACATGGGATGCTTGTATTGCGTTTTATGAGAAATTGGCCGAGGACTTTCCACAGGTTTTACATTTTTCGCAAATTGGTGTTTCCGATAACGGCATTCCTATGCATGCAGGCGTAATCACTGCGGATGCGGTATTTGATCGTGAAACTTTAAAAGCGGCAGGGCGTCCTATCTTTTTTAATAACAATGGTATTCATCCCGGCGAACCTGAGGGAATCGATGCTTGCATGGCCTTGGTACGTGATTTTTGTATTCAGCCTGAGCGTCTCGCTGCTTTGGGAAAAACGGTGTTCTTGTTTATTCCTATCTATAACGTTGATGGATGTTTAAACCGTCAAAATACTTCGCGCGTCAATCAAGATGGTCCGGAAATGTTTGGTTTCCGCGCAAACGCCCGCAATCTTGATTTGAATCGTGATTTTGTGAAGTGTGATAGCTTGGCTGCGCAAGTGTTCAATCGATTCTTTGCCATGTGGGATCCCGATGTGATGGTGGATACCCATACTTCAAATGGAGCAGACTACAGCTACACGATGACCTTGATTCAAACTCAGGCAGATAAACTCGGCGATGGTTTGGGACCATTTCTCAGAGAAACTATGCTGCCAGAAATTTATGCGCAGATGGAACAACGTGGGTGGCCGACTTGCCCATATGTGAATCCGGTTAAAGTGACTCCCGATGATGGGATTGAAGATTTTTTAGAGGTGCCGCGTTTCTCTACAGGATTTGCAGCATTACATCACACTATTGGTTTTATGCCAGAAACGCATATGCTAAAACCATATGCTGATCGCTATGATTCGATGCGCGCATTGGTTGAAGTGGTGTTAGATTTTACTATTGCGCGTGCAGCCCAGATTCAAACTTTGCGACTAGAAGCCAAGCAAAATGCAGCGCAGAAAAAGCAGTGGCCTGTCACCTGGAAGGCCGATTACTCTCGTCCATCACGCTTTCGTTTTAAAGGCTATCAGGCGGTGTATAGCCCAAGTAAGATCGGTAGCTACATGCGTTTATCCTATGACCGTAATCAAGTATGGGAAAAAGATATCGAGTACTTTGATCACTTCGTCGAAGATGTTGTGGTGAAAGCACCGAAAGCGTATTTGATCCCACAAGCATGGCGTGAAGTGATTGAGCGTTTGCAATGGAATGGTGTGGTGTTGGAAAAGCTCAGCGAAGATCGCAGTATGCAGGTTCAGGCTTACCATATTGTGGATGTGCAATCGCGCGCAAATGCTTATGAAGGACATATGTTTCATGATGCGATGGAATTGTCGGTGACTACGCAGACAATCAATGCCAGAGCTGGAGATTATGTGTTATCGCTAAATCAGCCGAATGCGCGTTACGCGGTCGAGACTTTAGAGCCGCAAGCGCATGACAGTTTTTTCCGTTGGGGATTCTTTAATAGTGTCTTGGAGAAGAAAGAAGCATTCTCTGACTACGTGTTTGAAGATAGTGCCTATGAGATGTTGCAGACGGAACCTGAGTTAGCCGAGAAGTTCGCGGTTTGGAAAGCCGCTAATCCCTCACTATTAGATAATCAGGAAGCTGTATTGAGTTTTATCTTCGCCAATGGCAAGCGCTTCCATGAACCTGAGTGGCGTCGCTATCCTATCTATTCTATTGTTGAGTGAGATGACGATAGTTTTTTATGAGTTCACGCAGCAACCCAGATATTGGGTTGCGCATGACGAAGATGGTTATTGGTTAGTGCCGGCCAGAGAGCAAGGCTGGCACGAACGCTCTCCATTTGTCGGACACGCGACGAATTTAATTCCTCTACTCGACTTTGATGGCATCGACCTTGGTTTGCCTGCGCTTAGTTAGTTCTGATTTTTTTAGTTGGCGATTTGCGGTGCGACTAGCGGAAGCTCTATGACGAAACATGCACCTTCATGCTCTTTGCTATGCACGGCGATGTTGCCGCCTAAAATCGAATGCACGATGTTATAGCTAATATGTAAGCCGAGGCCGCTGCCACCTTGTCCTAGTCGTGTGGTGAAAAAGGGCTCAAAAATACGTTTGAGATTTTTCTGTGGAATGCCCTTGCCATTGTCTTGGCATTGAATCACAACCAAGGATTTATTTGCCAACTCGGCGGTGATGACGATGCGTCCCGGTTCACCTGAATCGAATCCGTGTACTATCGCGTTAATGATCAGATTACTTAAAACTTGTCCTAATGATCCGGGATAACTATCGATCAAAATACCGGGTTCGATATTGACTTCTAGTTGATGTCCCTCGCGCCGAATCCGTGCAGCTAGGGTTCTCGCAAGTTCTTCACATATTTTCGCCAGATCAAATCGTCGGCGTTGATTTGAAGTCTGATCCGCCGATATTTGTTTGAAGCTTGCTACCAATTGGGCAGATGTATCTAGATTCCTTACGATAATATCGACTGCTTCTGTCGAGTTTCGACAGTATCTTTCCATCTCTGAGCGCTTTAAATTACCGCCCTGTATTGTTTGGATAAACTCATCATTTTTTTCTTTGAGCGCGCTCGCCACCAGTAAGCTATTGCCTATTGGTGTATTTAACTCATGCGCAACACCAGCGACGATAGAACCTAAGGCCGCGAGTTTTTCCTGTTCGACCAGTTTTGATTGGGTTAATTTCACTCGCTCGTAAGCACGCGCTTTATCAAGTGCAACTGCGGCGTAAGCCCCCAAGGTTCGAAGCATGTCGAGATGGGTTGAATCATAAGCGTAAGGGCGCGCACTTAATACCGTGATTACACCGATGACTTGTTCATCGATCAGCATCGGTACGTATAAGCCTGAATTTGTACGCGTTACTTCTGAGTTGTCGATGCGCTGGTTATAGACGGAATCTTGAAGTGTGTGATTGACGACCGTATTGTTGTATTCAAACTGCCCAATGTTCAATTCTTTCGCTTGCAATATGCATTGTGCTGCGGGTTGATTTACATCGTCTAAGTGTCGGTAATAGCGTTTGGTTTGTACGCCACGGTCTAGTACATTGTCGAAGCTGACGATACGCTGATCCCAGTCGACCATGCCGATGCCATAAACATCGGCGTCCATTAATTTTGAGACATGCGTATAAAACACTTTTTGAATTGCTTCGATGTCTAGGGATGCGCTAATTTCTCTACCAATTTCACTTAATAGCGTAATGTCGTGCCGCGCTTTATCTGCGATTTCACGTTCTTGTTCGGCAATTTCTTTTTCTCTGCGTAGTTGTTCTTTCTGCACTTGTACTTCTTGCGTGCGTAAATTGACTTGCAGCTCTAGTTGGTCGCGCGCACGTTTTAAGAAGCCAACACGAAACCGATAGAACCAAATAAACAGCGCAGAGATACTTAGAGTTAAGAGCGAGATAAACCACCAACTTTTCCAAAATGGTGGAAAAACTTTGATCTTTAATGTCAGCGCGGTTTCGTTCCAATCACCGGTTGAACTTGCTACTTTCACTTTGAGCGTGTAATTACCTTGATCCAAATTGGTATAGGTCGCGAGTGCCTCGCCGGGTTTGCCGTAAATCCATTCGTTATCGAAACCCTCTAGCTGCCAAGCATATCGATTTTGTTTGTGGTCATAAAATTGCAAAGCGGAGAATTCGAAACTTATCATGCTGTACTTGGGTGAGAGTCTTATTTCCTTTGCTTCATGTATCAGCGTGTTTACACCAATTTCCGCTAGATTATGCTGGTGCGTATCAGCCTGCTTTGACGCTACATAATTGGTTTGCAGGGTTTGCTGAATTTGTTTATCCGCTACGCTTGAATTCTTGAGTGAGCGGTTGAATACTAAAATGTCGGACAACACGACTTGCACTAGCGATTGATTGTCCTGTAACTCTTGAGGATGAAATGCAATCAAGCCCCATGCTCCAAAGAATAAGCGGCCGTCCTTTGCTTTTGTGCTAGCGCCAAAATTAAAACTACCCGTCACAGGTCCATTGAAATTGCTGTAAACACGCGCGCTTGTGGTATCGATCGATAATTTCACTAGACCCTTTTCGGCTCCTAACCATAAATTTCCAATGGCGTCCTCTTGTATGCTGATGACCCAGCCGGCAGGCATGCCCTTGATCTTGTTCCAAGGCTTTAATTGCCACTGATCTTGATGTTGGATTAGCTGAAATAATCCAGTCGAGGTACCAACCCAAATGCGACCTGCTGAATCTTGGTGTAAGCCGTAAATTGATAGCGAGTTTGGATTTTTTAGTTCACTATTGGGGCGAATCGCCTGTATAAATTGTTGCTTCCCACGGTCCCATAATTGCAGACCACCTTTGGTACCGATCCAGATTCTTCCTTCTTTGTCTTCCAATAAGCAATCGACAGTGTCATGACTTAAAGCCCCGGTTTGATTTGGATTGGCTTTATAGGTCCTTACTTGTAGGTCAGGAGAAATTCGATATAAACCATTACCACTGCCGGCCCATGTATCACCATGTCGATCGATGATGATGGAACTGATTGATCCCGCACTAGGGCTATTTGGCGACAATGGAATTTTTTGCGACCGTTTGATTTGCGGATCAAATAAAGTTAAGCCGTCATCACCACCAAGCCACAATCGACGATCAGTTTCTAAATGTAATGCCTTCATAAAGCGTAAGCCAGTTTGTGTGCTCGTAAAATGCTGCGCTTCGCCGGTCTCAAGATCTAAATAGTTGAGTGCGCCGCCGTAGCTGGCGACCCAAGCCTTGCCTGCGCGGTCCACATTTATCGACATGACATTGTTATTGCTAAGACTGTTTTTCTCTTCTTCAAGATGAAAATAATGAGTGAAGCTTTTGCTTCGTAAATTGACTAAGCTGATACCGTAACCCCAAGTACCCACCCACAAAGTACCAGTGCGATCTTGAAATAGTGAGGCGATGGAGTTGTTGATGATGCTTGAGCTTAAGGTTGGATAGTTTTTGTACTGTTCTATCTTTATTGGTTGCTCGGTTTGATCTGTACGAATACGATAGAGGCCAATGCTGCCACCAAATCCTATCCACATTGATTTTGCTTCATCCATGAGGATTGCAAAGATACGTTCTTTCGGTAAGTTGATTTGCGTGTCAATAATGTCGAGTTTCGGTTCTGGCTTGGCGACATTCCAAACTTGTAAACCTGTTTGGGTTCCCAGCCATAAACGCCCCTGATTATCTAGTTGCATGAAACGTATCGATGCATCGACTCGCGCTTTGTTAGGTGTGACACTTGCCGCATCAAATTGCACATCAAGTTGTGCAGATTCATTCAGATGGAACACCCGTGATCCCAAGGCTGCCCAAACGCCGCCGCGGCCGTCACTCGCTAGCGAGCGTAGTAGGGCACCAGAATCTCCAGTCAGTTTGATGGCTGTAAATCCTTGTTGATTGGTGGCATGCGGATCGAATAAATAAAGTTGTTGCTGGGTCGCGATCCAAATTTTGTCGTTGATATTTGATGCTAAACACCAAATACGTTTTTGCTGAAAAGAGAGCTCGCTAGGCATCGCTACGCGTTCAATTTTTTCGGTTTTAGTGTCAAGTCTATCGAGACCACCAGAGGTACCTATCCATAAATAGTTTTGATGTCCTTTCAAGATGGCCGACACCAATGGACCACTCAAACTATTTTCATCTTCAGGATTGGCCTTCCATTCACGTGCGTGCCGACCATCAAAGCGAACTAAGCCAGTTGAGGTTCCTAACCACATCAATCCTTGTTCATCTTGATAAATGCTTGGGATGGAGCCGTCAGATAATCCTTGTTCTTGTGAAATATGGGTGAAGCGTAAGGTTTGTTTGGAATTGGCATAGGCTTGATCTGCGCCAGTGCAGGCTAGCCAAATAATTAGGCAGCAGATGGTGTGGAATACTCTTTGAAATCCAAGGCATTGCATGGCGATCACGACCTTTAAGATTGTGTTTCAACGCAGAGTTTGGTGAGATATTCTGATTACTAGTGATTCACTGTATTCCTGCTGTTCTGGTGCGTCAATCAAAACACATTGATGTGAAGAAAATTTTGCAACGCTTAGCGCCACTGTATAGATAAACCGGCCAGCTTGGACTATTGCTGAAACCTTAAGGCTTATCTTTGTCTAAAAAATATCGAGGGCAATTGATGATTGTTAGTAACGACACATTTATTGATGCAGAGAAAGCTGCATAAAACGCAGGATAATTGATTTTTGTCGTAAATCGAGAACAGAGTATTTGTCTGAATTTTAACTTCGAAATCTTTTTCCGAGATTTTTCTAATTAATTCTTTGCAGTGTCGTAAAAACTCACTAGAATCAAGTCGTTAGGCAAAATTGTTTGTCGAATTAAGGAGACTACTATGAAGAAAATGATTATTGGCGCGTGTTTGGGATTGGCTGTTGCAGGAAGCGCTTGTGCGATTGAAGCAGCGAAACCAGTTGATACCTCTGTAGACGGTATTTTTACTGCTTTGTCTACTAGCCGTAATTTACAAAAGACAGTTGATCAACTGATTGCAAACGGTGCGAATCATCACTCAGTAGTATCCATCGCTGCTGCAGCTGGTATCCCACAAAGCAAGATCATGAAATTGCAAGTCTGCGTGAATTCTGTATCCGCTGACTCCACAACTCTGGGTGCAACTTGTATGCGTCCAAAAACAGTCATGACTGCATACGAAAGTGGTTTGAATGATCCACTCGCTTATTTGCCAGCAACAGCAGCGGGTAAGAAAGCTAAAAAATAATTTTTCATCAGGAAAATAAACAAAAAAGCAGCTTCGGCTGCTTTTTTGTTTTGTCCTTTAATTTTGATTTCGGTCTGCCTCGTGATCAGGGCTTGACCAAAAGTCGGCACTGCAATTGCTGACGACATGGTAACAAACTAGCATAGTCGCTCATCAGCCTATCAGTTACAATCATGCGCATTATTTCAAAATATTCTTTGCATGTTTAAAACGATCCGTATTTTCATTTTGTTGTTTATCTTAGCTGCTGTTAGCTATTCTGGTTATCGGGCTAAAACACAGTCCGTCGAGTGGAAGTACACTTTGATGGTCAACCTGTACCCGATCAATGGAGATGGCAGCGAGATCGCAGAGGATTATATTTCTCGCTTAACGCATGATGAATTTGCGTCGATTGAACAGTTTATGCTGACCGAAGCGGAGAAGTATGGGCGTACTCAGCATGCTTCGATCCAGATTCGTTTACAAAGAAAGCTGGCAAAACGTCCTCCCGCGCCACCCGCAAATGCCAATGTGTTGGAAGTGATGTGGTGGAGTTTGCAATTTCGTTGGTGGGCTTATCGCAATGCGAAAGTGCAGGGGCCGGGAACCCAAGTACGGTTGTTTGTTCAATATTTCGATCCGCAAAGACAGCAGGTACATCATTCAACTGCCTTGCAAGAGGGCTTGATCGGTCAGGTGAATGTGTTTGCTAGTACGGAAATGCGTGAAAAAAATAATGTTGTGATTGCACACGAGTTTCTTCATACCTTGGGTGCCACGGATAAGTACGATATGAGCACCGATTTTCCGGTGTTCCCAGATGGTTATGCCGAGCCAGACAAGACCCCCTTACATCCGCAGCGCTTTGCTGAGATCATGGGCGGACGTTTGGCTTTAAATCAGTTTGATGCTGTCATTCCTAGCCATCTGAATCGTGTTGTGATCGGCACTAAAACCGCGCAGGAAATTCGGTTTCTCGCCAAACCAGACAGCAATTAGTTTAAAAAATAATCTTCGTTGGTAGATTTTAGGAGCAATAAATGAGTTCCCCAGAAATGCTATTAGATGTGTTGCGAAAAGAATTGCGTCGAGTCGGCATGACTTACAAACAGCTGGCGCGTTTGATTGATATGAGCGAATCGAGTATCAAACGTATGTTTGGGCAAAAAGATATGACCTTGTCGCGTATGGCGCAAATTTGCAAGGTATCAGAGATTTCATTAGAGGATGTATTGCGTCAAGCCGCTGATGTGACGCCACAAGCTGATCATCTGACTTTATCGCAAGAGCGTGCCTTGATGGAGAATCCGAAATTGTTATTGGTCGCGATCTCTTGTCTTGGTCATTGGACATTTGAGCAAATCGTTGAGACCTACACTTTAACCGAAGCCGAATGCATACTTTGTATGATTGAATTGGATAAGCATGAGTTGATTGAACTCAAGCCGATGAACCGATATCGTCTGCGTGTCTCACCAGCTTTTCGTTGGCGCGCAGATGGTCCGATACAAGCATTTTTCAAAGAAGTGGTTGTTGCGGATTATTTCAATGGTCGATTTGACGGTACTGGCGAAACTTTGATGTGCGTACCAGCGCGCCTTTCCAAAAATAGTGCGCAAGAGATACAACAAAAGATACAGCAATTGACTGCCGAAATTGCACGTCTTCAGCATGAAGATCGACGCCTGCCTGCTGAAGATCGTGATGGTTATACCTTGATGTTGGGATTTCGATCTTGGGAATTTTCTGCGTTCACCGCACTACGTCGTCCCGCTACCATGGCTAATACGAAAGGGCGTGTGGTTCACCAGATCGGCCCTAAGAATAGATAAAAACTGGAACCGCTGCCTTGCGTGGCACCAGCGCCAAAATAAAGTGGGCCAAACCGCGTATCGAAGGCAACGAAGCTGCTAACAGCACGTTTAATTTTGCTGAATTTAACAGCTTCGTTCTCTTTAAAGCCACCACCCAATTCAGCAGAAAATCCGAGACGAACTGCACCACCTAAAGCGGCTGGCATACTGCCGATGCGATGCGCCATGACAACGCGACCCAAGGCAACTGTCTTATTCGAGAGGGACTCCGCTGGCGTCCCTGATAAACGCAAGAAACCTCCTAAAGACAAAGGTGCAATATCACCTTGTGAGCGTGACCACTCGCCATAAATATGACCTGCCCATTCACCGCGTTTAAACGCAGTCATGCCTAATATCGACGAGTTTAAAATTGCTTTTTTATTGCCATCTCGATCGAGCGCGCGATCCCATTCGACCGTTAAATAATTGCCGCGTGTTGGATAGGCGAGCGAGTCTAAAGTGTCCACACGATAGCGCAGAAACTCAGTGGTTTGAAATACACGCACGTCTGGTCCAACTTCTTCAGGCAATAATTTTTTGACTTCAACGCGTTCGCGCCGTACACCTAGTTGAATATCACCCCAATTGCCGATTTGGCGACCAATTGGCAAAATCACGCTATTCGCTTTGTAACCATAGCGAATCAGTTTGCGGCCTTCAGAAAATAGATCGGTAGACGAGGCATTGCTTTGCAACGAAGGAGCAATAAACCATTCACTGCCTACACCTAAGGGCTGAAAAAATTGTGCTCCCAAAATGCGATCTGAACCGATTTTGGCGATGACTCGCGCTTCGCCGCCCCATTTATTTTGAGAAGCTGCAACGTGCATCGCACCGAGTGAAAATTTGTGCGTGTCATTGAAATCGCTGGATAATTCCAGACCAAGGCGTAGACGATTTTTACTCCATACAGCTTCATGCGTTTTGATGACGACTTCACGTTCATCTTCGCGATCATCGATTTCTACCTCAACGTGATCGAGATCTCCGCGGCCATACAGCTTGCCGGTGACTTGGCGGATTTTTTCTTCGCTGGTCACTTCATTTAATTGAAGTCCAGACTGCTTGAGAAGAATGTCGGGATTGATGTTTTGTGTGCCCTGGATTTCGATACTAGCAATCTTTAATGCTTTGTCAGGTGAGCTGCTTTCAGCGGTACGCAATTGCTCATAACGGCGATATTCTTCTGGCGTTGCTCTTAATTGTTGTAGGCGAGTTTCGAGTTGGCGTGTAGCGATGTCACCAGCGAGCATCGCATTATGATGTTCATCGAAGTCCAGAAAATCGATTCCACTTAAATTTGGCGCGATTAAAATGTCTTTGGGTCGTAGTTCTTTGAGTGAGCGCTGTACATTTTGCTCGGTCAAAATCTGTAGCATTTGTTGCGCTACGCTGATCGCACTACCCAATTCTTTTTCTTGCGCTAAAGGAGTACCTACGTTGACTGCGATGACGATATCCGCCCCCATTTTTTTTGCCATATCAATTGGCAAATTGCGGACTAAACCACCGTCAACCACTAAGCGTTTATTAATGTGCACTGGTGCGAACATGCCAGGAACTGCAAGTGACGCTCGCAAGGTGATAAAAAGTGGCGTGTCGGTCAATTCCACCATTTCGCCTGTGACGAGATCCGAGGCAACTGAACGAAACGGAATCGGTAAATGATTGATGTGTTCACTCTTCATGCCATTCGGTAACAAGCGAGTCAGCGCCTGTTCTAGCGCCGAATTTCCAGCGGCTGATGGTGGAAATGTGATACCTGATTTAGTGACCGCAAATTCAATACGCGAGGGAAGGTTTACGTCTTCCTCACGACGTCTAAAATCCAAAGCATCGCGCGCTGGGCGATCAGCTAGTACCGTATCCCATGAGGTATTACGCACAATATCTTCGATTTCTTCGACTGAGCGACCTGCAGCATAAGCGCCACCGACGACTGCTCCCATGCTAGTGCCGACCACGAAATCAATCGGAATACGCATCTCTTTTAAAACACGCAGTACACCAACGTGGGCGAATCCACGCGCACCACCACCTGACAACACCAAAGCTACCTTTGGGCGCTCTTTTATCGATGTAATGTTTTCTTCTAAATGTGGTTTAACTTGTGCATGAGCACTTGTTAGGACAAACATGCCACTAACAAATACAAGAGTTGCTGACAGTTTTTTTAAGCGCTGATGAAATAACATACTTACCTGCTTAGAATAACAATGCATAGTTGAGGGGAGCGTTGCTTCGTTTGTACCGCACAAGTTTTGCTTCTCTTTTTCGTTCACAGCGACGCTATGAATTACTGCACTAACACGCTTTATTTGTGATCTAAAAGCGCAACTTAATATCGTGATTTAAAAGCTACCAGTAAATTGATAACGATTTCCTGGATGCCACATTGTAACAATGGTTGCAATCTGATTTTGTGAACGGGTTTTCCGATGTAATACTAAGCAAGCATCTTTGCTCGAGATGTGTAACATCTCGGCGATTAATTTGGGCGGCATCACCGCTTCGATACTGTAATCCACGCCTTGCAAAGGAGCGACTTCCATCAAATATTCATTCGGTGTCTTACTAGTAAAATTTTGCGCAAGATAATCTTGTGCAAGTGCTGAATTGACCCAGCGATCTTCCACTTGTATTGCAACTTCATTTTCAAAATGCACGATGACTGAATGAAATAAGCTGTGGCCAACATTGACTTGAAATTGTTCGGCCAGCGCATCATTGGCCTCAACTGCGTTTAACTCGTGCAACTCGCTGCGGTGTTCATGCCCGCGCGCGCGAACTTCTTCGGCAATGCTTTTAATCGCGACTAAGGTCGCTTGATATTTTTGTTGTGCCACATAGGTGCCTGAGCCTTGAATTCGGGTCAGAATTTGTTCACTGGTAAGCTCGCGAACAGCACGATTAACGGTCATACGTGAGACATTAAACTGCTGAGCCAATGCCGCTTCCGAGGGAACCGCATCGCCTTCTTTCCAAGTTCCAGCTTGAATTTCTTTTAATAAGAAGTCTTTGATGATTTGAAAAGCGGGAACTGCGGCAGGCGTTGTGGACATAGTCATAATCGATGGGTGAATTGATATTTACTAGCTAACAGTAAATGCCATCTATTTTCGCACAGAATACAAAAAAATCGCTTGCATAAGTTGTATATACAACTTAAACTGTGCCGCAAAATACCTACTATGTCCTTGCCACATCCTATGCGTATGCGCAGCAGTTGGTGTCGTTGGGAGTTTTTGATGTCTTTATTTTTAGGAGATAACTATGAACAATGATCCACGCTGGGATGCAAGTCGTGAAATCCGCGCACCACGCGGCGCAGAAAAAGTCTGTAAGACCTGGGTAGCCGAAGCGGCTTACCGCATGATTCAAAATAATCTCGATACAGAAGTCGCAGAAAATCCTAAGCACTTGGTCGTGTACGGCGGCATTGGTCGCGCGGCACGTAATTGGGAATGCTATGACCAGATTTTGGCGAGCTTGAAAGACTTGGGCGAAGACGAAACCTTGTTGATTCAATCGGGTAAGCCGGTCGGTATTTTCAAAACCACGGAAGATTCACCACGCGTCTTGATTGCTAATTCCAATTTGGTACCAAAATGGGCGAATTGGGAACACTTCAATGAACTCGACCGCAAAGGCTTGTTCATGTATGGTCAGATGACCGCCGGTAGCTGGATTTACATTGGTACCCAAGGCATCGTGCAAGGTACTTACGAGACTTTCGCTGAAGCAGGTCGTCAGCATTTTGGCGGTGAGTGGGGCGGTCGTTGGATTTTGACAGCAGGCTTGGGCGGCATGGGTGGCGCGCAACCTTTGGCAGCGACATTTGCCGGTGCAGTTTCTTTGAATATTGAATGCCAACAATCAAGCATCGACTTCCGTTTGCGCACACGTTACGTCGATAAACAAGCAAAAGACATCGACGACGCTATCGAACTGATTAAATATCACACCGCACGTAAAGACGCGATTTCGATTGCCTTGCTGGGCAACGCTGCAGAGATTTTGCCAGAATTGGTAAAACGCGCGAAAGCTGGTGGTATCAAGCCTGATCTGGTTACCGACCAAACCTCCGCCCATGATTTGATCAATGGCTATTTACCTATCGGTTGGAGCGTGGAGCAATGGAAGGCCGCACAGCAAGATGCGAGCCAACACGCGAAATTAACAGCGGATGCGGCGCAAGCTTGTGCGGTCCACGTGCAAGCGATGTTGGATTTTCATGCAATGGGCATTCCGACGGTGGATTATGGGAATAATATCCGTCAGGTTGCCTTCGATACGGGCGTGAAAAACGCGTTCGATTTCCCAGGATTTGTTCCTGCATATATTCGTCCTTTGTTCTGTGATGGCAAAGGGCCATTCCGTTGGGTAGCGTTGTCTGGTGATCCTGAAGACATTCGTAAAACCGATGCTAAGATCAAAGAATTATTCCCCGAAAATAAAGGCGTGCATAAATGGTTAGATATGGCGGGTGAACGTATTGCCTTCCAAGGTCTGCCTGCGCGTATTTGCTGGTTAGGTTTGGGCGAGCGTCACATCGCTGGTTTAGCATTTAATGAGATGGTGAAAAACGGTGAATTGAAAGCACCAATTGTGATTGGTCGTGATCATCTCGATACAGGTTCTGTATCCAGCCCGAATCGTGAAACCGAAAGTATGAAAGACGGCACCGATGCAGTGTCGGATTGGCCTTTGCTGAATGCCTTGTTGAATACGGCAGGTGGCGCAAGTTGGGTCTCTTTGCATCATGGTGGTGGTGTCGGTATGGGCTACTCACAGCATTCCGGCATGGTGATTGTGGCAGACGGTACAGATGCAGCCGCGAAGCGTTTAGCGCGCGTGTTGGTCAACGATTGCGGCTCTGGTGTAATGCGTCATGCCGATGCAGGATATGAACAAGCAGTGGCATGTGCTAAACGTAATGGCTTGCAATTGCCGATGATTAAATAAATTTTGAATATTTTTCCGCTGAGGCGCGGAGTACGCGGAGAAAAGCGATTAGCTTATTAATGTCATTCCCGCGAAGGCGGGAATCCGGTGAGGTTGGTAGTGCGACCGAAGACACTAGACTCCTGCCTACGCAGGAGTGACAAACAAAAAACTCCGCGTACTCAGCGCCTCTGCGGCGAAAAGAATGTAAAGATAAAGGACAAGAATATGAGCACAACTTTCACTATACAACCAGGCCAATTCAAACTCGCAGACTTGCGCGCGATCTGGCAAAAGCCTTTTAAGTTAGCCTTAGCAGAATCTGCTTATGCTGCCATCAATGAATCCTCTGCGACCATCGACCGTATCGTCGCTAAAGGCGACGCGGCTTACGGTATTAATACTGGTTTTGGCAAATTAGCGAAAACGCGCATTCCAGATGAAGACTTGGAATTACTGCAAAAGAATTTGATCTTGTCGCACTCAGTTGGTTCTGGTGAATTGATTGCTGATGAAGTGGTGCGTTTGATTATTGCGATGAAGATTGCGAGTCTGGCGCGAGGCTTTTCAGGTATTCGCGCATCTGTGATTGACACCATGATTGCTGCCTACAACGCCGGCATCATGCCTGCGATTCCGGTCAAAGGATCTGTCGGCGCATCAGGCGATTTAGCACCTTTATCGCATATGACTTTAGCGATCATGGGTGAAGGTCAAGTGCGGGTTGACGGCAAATTGGTTGATGCGAAAGAGGCCTTAGCGAAAGCAGGAATTACGCCAGTTGTGTTGGCGGCGAAAGAAGGTTTGGCGCTGATCAATGGTACACAAGTGTCGACCGCCTTGGCATTGAATGGTCTATTTCTCGCTGAGCGTTTATTAGAAGCGGCAACGATTACCGGTGCTTTGTCTGTTGATGCAGCAAAAGGTAGCGATGCGCCATTTGATCCACGTATTCATGCTGTGCGTGGTCAGCCTGGTCAAATTGCGACCGCAAATATTTATCGTACTTTGTTGAATGGCAGTGAAATTCGTCAATCGCATTTGGTGAATGATGAACGTGTGCAAGATCCATATTGCTTGCGTTGTCAGCCACAAGTCATGGGCGCGTGCTTGGACATCATTAATAATGCCGCGCGTACTTTGTTGACTGAAGCGAATGCGGTAACCGATAATCCTTTGGTGTTTGTGGATACGAATGAAGTGATTTCTGGCGGTAATTTCCACGCCGAGCCAGTTGCTTTTGCAGCCGATACTTTGGCTTTGGCGATTGCAGAAATCGGTTCTATTTCTGAGCGACGTATCGCCTTGCTGATCGACGCCTCGATCTCAGGTTTGCCACCATTCTTGGTGCCATCCTCAGGTTTGAATTCTGGCTTTATGATCGCCCACGTGACAGCTGCCGCATTGGCATCGGAAAATAAATCGCATGCACATCCAGCTAGCGTCGATACCATTCCAACCTCTGCCAATCAAGAAGATCACGTTAGTATGGCAACCTATGCTGGTCGTCGTTTGCATGAGATGGCACATAACACTGCAACCATCGTAGGCATTGAGTTGTTGGCCGCAGCACAGGGCGTGGATTTCCATCAGCCATTAAAAACCTCAGATAAACTGACGATGGTACATCAATTGTTGCGTTCTAAAGTGGCGTTTTATGACAAAGATCGTTTCTTTGCTCCTGATATTGAAGCTGCCAAGTCTTTGGTGGTTGAAGGCGCTTTGAGCGCACAATGTGCCGATTTGTATTCACATTTGTATCTGGCTTAAGTAAATCTTTCACATTAGTTTTTTTTGCCGCAGAGGCGCAGAGATTGCAGAGAAAAATTTAAAGAACTCCGCGATCTTTGTGTCTCTGCGGCTTGCTTTTGAATATGATCTAAAATTTCATCAATTTTTTGAAAATAGCTATGCGTAAATGGACCGCAAAAGATTTCCGCACCATGCCGTGGAAAAACGGTGGTGGCAGTACCACTGAATTGGCGATCTTTCCAGAAGGAACGGGAATGGATCACTTTGTTTGGCGATTAAGTACGGCGACGGTGGCGCAAGATGGACCGTTTTCTCATTTCGCACAAATTGATCGTAGCTTGGCGATTTTGACGGGAGCAGGTTTGGTCTTGAAAACCGATGCGGGTAGCGTAGCGGAGAAGATGATTAGTCTGACGCAAGAAAGTTTGCCGCATCGTTTTGCTGGTGAAGACAATATTTTTGCGGAACTGATTGATGGTACCGTAGTCGATTTGAATTTGATGACGCGACGCGATGTTTGCCAGCACTATATGCAACGCTTGAGTGCGGGCCAGCATTTGATCCATGCAGAAGATGCGCAGCAAGTTTTGGTGTTCTGCGAAAAAGGCCGTGCGCAATTGTTAAACCAAACCAGCTTGGAAGCGGGTGAGTTGGTGTTGCTCGAAGAAGAGCATGAAGCGAGTGGCATACGTTGTCATATTGAAGCTGAAGAAGCGAGTCTTTTGTATGTCATGCGAATTAGTTTTTTGAATCATCCAGCGCAACACGGAGGTCTTCATGCAGTCAGCTAATTGGGATAGCTTATGGCTTAACGTTCATCTGGCCACGATGGATGCTGCGCTTGATTACGGCATCATTCGTGATGCTGCGATTGCCGTGAAAGATGGCAAGATCGCCTGGATAGGTGCAGCCCAAGATTTACCGACAGATTACAAGGTAAAGGTGCAGCACGATGGCCAAGGCTGTTGGCTAACGCCAGGTTTGATCGATTGCCATACGCATATGGTATATGCGGGTAACCGTAGCAATGAGTTTGAAGCACGCTTAAATGGCGTCGTGTATGAAGAAATTGCACGACAAGGCGGGGGCATCGTGTCGACCGTTAAAGCGACGCGTGCTGCAACGGAACAAGAATTAATGCAAGCCAGTTTGCCGCGCGTACTTAGCAGTTTGCGCGAGGGTGTCACTACGCTGGAAATTAAATCTGGTTACGGACTTGATACCGAAACCGAGGCAAAGATATTGCGTGTCGCACGCCAGATTCAGCGGGATTTACCTGTGACGGTTACCACGACTTTTTTAGGTGCACATGCCATACCGCCCGAATTTGCTGGTCGCGCTGATGATTATATTGAAGAGGTATGTGAACGTATGTTGCCAGCAATTGTGGCGGAAGGTTTAGCAGACGCGGTCGATGTGTTTTGCGAAAAGATAGGCTTTACGCCTGCGCAAACCGAACGCGTTTTTCAAGCTGCAAAAAAGCATAACTTACCAGTCAAATTGCATGCAGAGCAGCTTTCAGATCAAGGTGGTGCGGCATTGACCGCGCAATACCAAGGGCTATCCGCTGATCATCTTGAATACTTAAGTGAAGCCGGCATCGCCGCCATGAAATCACATGGCACCGTTGCTGTTTTATTGCCTGGTGCTTTCTATTATTTACGTGAGACCAAGTATCCACCGATCGCTGCATTACGCGCGGCGAATGTGCCGATTGCCTTGGCGACGGATTGCAATCCGGGTACATCCCCGATGACATCACCTTTGCTGACGATGAATATGGCGTGTACGCTATTTCGAATGACACCTTTAGAAGCATTACAGGGACTTACTGTAAATGCGGCAAAAGCACTTGGTTTACAGCAGACCATTGGTAGTTTAGCGTTGGGAAAACAAGCTGATTTTGCTTTATGGCAGATTGAGCGACCTGCAGATTTAGCTTATATGATAGGCGTAAATCCCTGTCGATTCAGCGTCTATGCAGGTGAGCTACGAACATATAATTAAGAATCGCCGATTTCACTCCATTTGCAAACTTTGAATTGTTTTTATAGTAAATATCGGAAGTTTCTTGTTGGAAAAATTTCTTCATGACGTAAAATTGCTTTGATAACATATGTCATAGAGCTATTATGATGACACACGTGAGCCAGTCATAATTTCTCGATGAACATAAAGCTCAATATCATTATCGTTTTTGCTAAAGGATGGGTATGACAGCAAAGTCATTAAGCACAATTTTATACGTAGAAGACGACTTAGATATTCAAGCTGTCGCGCAAATTGCCTTAGAGGTAGTTGGCGGATTTACCTTAAAAACTTGTAGCTCTGGTGCTGAAGCAATCGCAGCAATTGAACAAGGATTTGTTCCTGATCTGTTGCTGCTCGATGTCATGATGCCTAATATGGACGGTCCGACTACCTTGTCGCATTTGCGCAAGTTACCAGCGACCAGTGCTACTCCTGTGATTTTTATGACGGCGAAAGTACAGTCCAGCGAGCAGGATTACTATTACACGCTGGGAGCAATTGGTGTTATCGCCAAACCATTTGACCCTATGGCCTTAGCAGATCAAGCGCGGGCGCTTTGGAACAAGGTGGCATAAGTGAGTGCGCGGGATCAGGAGCTGAATGATGCCTTACAGGCTTTGGCTCAGTTGTACATAGCCAAACTTCCTGCAAAGCTGGAAGAAATGCGCCTGACTTGTCAGCGATTCGAATCCGATCCATCCAATCGTGAAAACTATACCTCGTTACATCGTCAATTACATACGATGGCCGGTTCTGCTGGAACTTTTGGCTTCCCTGAAATGGGCGATAGCGCGCGACAACTCGAGATTAAACTGAAAGCCTATATTAGTGGCGAGACTTGGGATAGCAACAAAATTCACGTCTTCGTAGCTGAGGTGCTGAATTATCTTGCTGCAGCAAAGGGCATACATGCGTCGGTCATTGAAGCGCAGGCTGAAGTAACGAGTCAAACGACGAATATTGCGCCAGCACCGACTCATGATTCAGTCCGAATGATCTTGTGGGCAGATGATGTCGACGAGAAGAATCAAGAGATTACTCAAGTCTTGGAGCAATTTGCATTTGAAGTGCAACACGTAAATCAAGTTCATGAACTTGAACATGCGATCCAGCATAAACAGCCAGCATTACTGATTATTGATGCTGATTTTCAGCATTCACATTTTGCTGGAAGCGATGAAATTAAACGTCTCAGAGCACATGGTGTCAATTTGCCGCCAGTGTTATTCACCTCAAAAACGAATAGTTTTGAGACCCGCTTGCGGGCGGTTCGTGCTGGTGGCGAAGCATTTTTTCTCAAACCTATCGATATTCTCGCATTGACCGAAAGTGTCGAAGACATCTTAAGTCGTATTAATCCCAAGCACTATCGCATCATGATTATCGATGATGATGTTGATTTGGCTGAGTACTACAGTCGCGTCTTGCAGGGAGCAGGAATGATTGTCGAGGTGCTCAATGATCCGGCCTTTGTTTTGGAAAAAATGGCTACTTTTAGACCAGAATTGGTCTTAATGGACGTTTATATGCCTGACTGTGATGGGGTGGAATTATCCAAAGTGATTCGTCAGGATCGTTCTTATCTGGACGTGCCTATCGTTTTTCTATCTAGCGAAAATAATTTGCAAAAACAACTCGCTGCTGTGAAAGTTGGTGCGGATGATTTTTTAGTTAAACCAATTTCGCCTGAATTGTTGATCTCTTCGCTCTCGACACGTGCTGAGCGTTATCGTGCGCTGCGTACTTTAGTTATGCGCGATGGTTTAACGGGCTTGTATAACCATTCTGCAATTAAAGAAGATTTAATCGCGAAGATGTCGAGCGCAAGTCGTAATGTCACTTGCGTTTCTGTCGCGATGCTCGATCTTGATAATTTTAAGAAAGTTAATGACACCTACGGGCACCAAATTGGTGACCAAGTGTTACGCACCTTGTCGCATTTGTTGAGACAACGTTTGCGCAAGAGCGATGTTGTTGGGCGCTATGGTGGTGAAGAGTTCATCGTTATTTTCCCAAACACGACGGCAGATGTCGCTTATGCTGTATTGGACAAGGTACGATTAGCTTTTAACCATTTACACCATAGCTCAGAGCAAGGCGAGTTTTGTGTTGGCTTTTCAGCTGGCGTTGCTGATTCAAGACAAACGACAAGTCCAGATGATTTATTGGCGATTGCGGATGCTGCGCTATACCGCGCAAAGCACAGTGGAAAGAATAAAATCGTATTAGGTGATCAAGAGATTTAGTCGCTCAATTTTATTGCGCTTCCGTTCTTGCATAGATGACTTGAAACGATCAAAAAAAGCCCTAGCAAACTAATTTGCTAGGGCTTTTTTATTGCGACTACTTGAATTTACTTTTGGATTCGCTTTAAACGTATTAGTTCTTCGTTAAATGTGTTGCTTTGATTTTGGATTCCAAGGCCTTGCCTTTGCGTGCACGTTTGCCGATATGGATTGCTAGGCCACTTGCACTTAAGCTGACTTCCTGTGGTTTTGCAGCACGACCAATACCGCTAACTTTCACGCCTTTTTGGCTAATCGCGGTTGCTGCGATGAGTTTTTCTTTTGGTTCTAGTTCCATCAAAATCACCCCGCGTCCACCGCTGGATAATTGTTTGATTTCGTTTAAGCCAAATACCAGTAAGCGTCCTTTTTCTGACAAACAAGCGATGGCGCTGGCGTCGTCAGCGACTGCACTTGGTGCTAATGGTTCGTCGCCATCGTCCAATGTCATGAAGGCTTTACCAGCTTTCATTCGACCAACCATGTCACCGAGTTTGGCGGTAAAGCCGTAACCGGCGGTAGATGCTAATAAAAGAGGTGTTTCAGCTTTGCCAGCGAAATAATGCAAGATACGTGTGCCAGTTGCTAAGTCAATTAAGGTGGTGACTGGTACGCCGTCACCACGTGCGCCCGGCAGTGCGGAAACAGGTACGGAATAAACGCGACCGTTCGAACCGAACACTAGCATGTGATCGACCGTGCGGCATTCAAAGGTGCCATATAAACTATCACCCGCTTTAAAACTGAATTGCGCTGGATCATGATCATGTCCAGTACGTGCTCTGACCCAGCCTTTTTCAGAAATCACAACAGTGACAGGCTCATCAATGACTTTCTGTTCTACCGAGGCGCGTTGCGCTTCTTCGATCACGGTTCGACGTGCATCGCCATACTGTTTCGCATCAGCTTCGATCTCTTTGATGATGCACTTCTTCATCGCCGAAGGATCATCTAAGAGGTTTTGTAAATTAGTTTTTTCGTTACGTAATTCTGCTAATTCTTGCTGAATTTTGATCGCTTCTAAGCGCGCCAATTGACGCAAGCGAATCTCTAAAATGTCTTCCGCCTGACGATCAGATAAACGGAAAGCTTCGATCAAAGCTGGCTTAGGTTCATCCGATTCACGAATGATCTTAATGACTTTATCGATGTTCAATAGAACCGCTTCGCGACCTTCTAAAATATGGATACGGTCATTGACTTTTTTCAGCTTAAATTGGGTGCGGCGTGTCACTGTCTCAAAGCGGAAACTAGTCCATTCGGTCAAAATTTCCGTTAATGATTTTTGACGTGGACGACCATCGCCACCTATCATCACTAAGTTCAGCGAAGCAGAGGTTTCAAGCGATGTGTGCGCCAATAACATTTGCATGAATTCAGCTTGATCTTGATTTTTGGATTTAGGCTCCAAGACCAAACGTACAGCAGCATCCTTACCTGATTCATCGCGTACCGCGTCGAGTACCGATAACATCACTTGCTTCAAGCTGACTTGTTCTGGTGACAGCGACTTTTTACCGATCTTGATTTTCGGATTGGTAATCTCTTCGATTTCTTCTAAAACTTTTTGTGATGATGTACCTGGTGGCAGTTCAGTGATGACTGCTTGCCATTGACCACGCGCCAGTTCTTCGATCTTCCAACGTGCGCGTACTTTGATACTGCCACGACCGCTGGAATAGATCTCACTAATCGCCGCTGCTGGCGTAATGATTTGACCGCCACCCGGAAAATCTGGGCCGGGAATCAATTCCATCAATTCGGCATGCGTCGTTTTCGGATTGCGAATTAAAGCAACCGCGGCTTTGGCGACTTCTGTCAAATTGTGCGAGGGAATTTCAGTCGCCATACCGACCGCAATACCAGAAGCACCGTTCAAAAGAACAAACGGCAAACGTCCTGGAAGCAGGGTCGGTTCTTCATAAGAACCATCGTAGTTGGGCTGGAAATCAACGGTGCCAAGATTAATTTCATCGAGCAATAATTTTGATATCGGTGTTAAACGCGCTTCGGTATAACGCATCGCCGCCGCACCATCACCATCGCGTGAACCGAAGTTACCTTGACCATCAATTAAAGGGTAGCGTAAAGAAAAATCTTGTGCCATTCGCACCATCGCGTCATACACCGACTGATCACCGTGGGGGTGCAATTTACCGAGTACATCACCGACCACAGTTGCTGATTTACGCGGTTTAGCCGTCGAGTTCAATCCCAATTCATTCATTGAATACAGGATGCGGCGTTGTACCGGTTTTTGTCCATCGCTCACGTCGGGTAAGGCACGTCCTTTGACGACAGAAATCGCGTAATCGAGATAAGCGCGTTCAGCGAAAGTCGCTAGCGTCAGTGTCTCACCATCTCCACCATTACCACCACTATTGTCAGGGGCTTCATCAAATAAATTTGCTTGTTCGCTCATAGTCTTACAATCTAATTTTGGGCGGGTATGACCCGCATTTTTTGGCTTTTTGTTACCGCATGGCGGATTTTGCCACTTTATGTTTTCACTGAAACTTGGGGGCTTCTAAAACTGCTTAGTTGGGATGAAGTGCAAGGCGCCGCTTGTGTAAAATTCTGCAGCAATACTGGAGTATTGCGAGGACAAGCAACGCCGCAATTCGCCCAAGTATGCGGTTTTAGAAGTCCACAAGCTAGATGTCGGCTTCTACCTCATTCCCATGCTCTTCCAGCCAAGCCTTACGCGCCGACGCTTCACCTTTGCCCATCAGCATATTGAAGCGGCCTTCGGAAAATTCTTGATCGAATTCACCCAGAGCTACTGGCAATAAACGACGTGTGTCCGGGTTCATGGTGGTTTCCCATAACTGGTTCGCGTTCATTTCGCCCAAGCCTTTAAAGCGAGAAATTGCCCAAGCCCCATCTTTGACGCCGTCTTTGCGCAATTTATCTTCGATCGCGGTGAGTTCTCCTTGATCCAGTGCATAGATTTTCTGCGCTGGTTTTTTACCGCGCGCTGGTGCGTCAACGCGGAATAGAGGAGGGCGGGCGATGCAAATATGACCGCGTGCGATCAGCTGTGGAAAGTGCTTGAAGAACAGCGTCAATAACAAGACTTGAATATGCGAACCATCCACGTCCGCATCTGAGAGTATGCAGATCTTGCCGTAACGTAGATTGCTCAGATCTATATTGTCATTGATGCTGTGTGGATCGACACCAATCGCGACGGCGATATCGTGAATCTCATTGTTGGCGAACAGACGATCGCGTTCAGATTCCCATGAGTTCAACACTTTACCGCGCAATGGCAGAATTGCTTGAAATTCCTTATCGCGGCCCATTTTGGCTGAGCCACCAGCGGAATCCCCTTCGACTAAAAACAATTCATTGCGAGTGATGTCGTTCGATTCGCAATCCGTTAATTTGCCCGGCAAAACGGCGACGCCAGAGGATTTTTTCTTCTCGACTTTTTGCAGTGAACGTAAGCGTGATTGCGCTTGTTTGATCACTAGTTCAGCGAGTTTTTTACCAAGCTCTACGTGCGAATTGAGCCACAATTCTAAAGGCGGTTTGGCGAAGCTCGAAACTAAGCGCACCGCATCGCGTGAATTCAAGCGTTCTTTAATTTGCCCTTGGAATTGCGGATCTAATACTTTTGCAGACAGCACAAAGGAGGCGCGGGCGAACACGTCTTCTGGTAAAAGTTTGACCCCTTTAGGTAGCAAAGAATGCATTTCAGCGAAGCTTTTTACCGCGCCGAACAAACCTTCGCGTAAGCCCGATTCATGGGTGCCGCCAGCCGGCGTTGGAATCAAGTTAACATAGGATTCGCGTACGACGCCGCCATCTTCCGTCCACGCAACCACCCATGATGCGCCCTCACCTTCGGCAAAGCCATCGGCGTCGGCATTGGCAAATTGTTCGCCTTCAAACATGGGAATGACGAGCTCGCCGTGTGAGGCTTGTGTTAATGCTTCGGTCAAATAACCGCGCAAGCCTTGATCGTATTGCCAGGTTTGACTTTCGCCAGTTTTCGCATTGGTGAAAGTGACTTTGACACCTGGCAGCAGCACGGCTTTCGAACGCAATAAACGTTGCATTTCGGGGATGGAGATATTCGGTGAATCAAAATATTTTCCATCGGGCCAGACGGAGACGCGTGTACCGTTTTTCTTATCGCCACGACCTAATGGCTGGGTACTTAATGGCTGAATGACTTCGCCGTCTGCAAAGACGAGATTGTGTAATCCACCTTCGCGCCATACGGTAATTTCTAAGCGCTTAGAAAGCGCATTCGTGACAGAGACACCCACCCCGTGCAAACCGCCAGAGAAGGCATAAGCACCGCCTGAACCTTTGTCGAATTTGCCGCCAGCATGCAAACGGGTAAATACGATTTCGACGGTTGGAACGCCTTCTTCAGGGTGTAAGCCGACAGGAATGCCGCGCCCATCGTCTTCTACGCTGATACTGCCATCAGTGTTCAGGGTGACTTGGATGTTTTTGCAATGTCCGCCTAAAGCTTCGTCAGAGGCATTGTCGATGACTTCTTGGATAATATGCAGCGGGTTCTCGGTGCGGGTGTACATCCCAGGTCTTTGTTTGACAGGTTCCAGTCCTTTCAGGACGCGGATGGATGATTCGCTGTAGTCGGATGGAGTTGTGGTTTTTTTAGTTGCCATGCGATGAAATGGGTGAGAAGTTTATTGATATGTTAATTTATTGACTTGTTTATTTGCTTTCGCCTGAATTCGAACGGCGCTGTTCTTTTTTTATCCTACACGGAAAACCGCCAATTTGACGAATTATTGTAAAGCGAAATACTGGTTTTATGTACAGTTAAATTTTTGTTTGCGTGGGAAAAAGACAAATGCCCTAACGGTAAAGGCTGATTATTTACTCAATAAACGCATTCCCTGTTCCAAACCAGACAAAGTAATCGGGAACATCCGATTGCTAAGTAATTTACGCATGATGTCGATAGATTGGCGATATTGCCAAATTCCTTCTGGTTCGGGATTGAGCCATAAATACTTGGGGAAGTGGGCGGTAAATCGTTGTATCCAAACCGCACCTGCTTCTTCATTGTTGTATTCCACCGAGCCGCCTGCCTGCAAAATCTCATAGGGACTCATGGTGGCATCGCCGACAAAAATTAATTTGGTATCCGGCGTGTATTTACGTAAGACATCCCACGTAGCAAATTTTTCCGAATGGCGTCGATGGTTGTTTTTCCATAAATAGTCGTACACACAATTATGGAAATAGTAGAACTCCATATTTTTGAATTCTGTTTTTGCCGCGGAAAATAGCTCTTCAATCTGTGCAATGTGATCATCCATGGTGCCACCCACGTCGAATAACATGAGTACCTTGATATTGTTTTTGCGTTCTGGCTGCATTTTGATATCGAGGTAGCCCGCATTGTTGGCGGTCGCTTTGATCGTTGCATCTAAGGCTAATTCTTCTTCAGCACCTTGTCTGGCGAATTTGCGCAGGCGACGCAGTGCGACTTTGATATTGCGGGTGCCGAGTTCACGCTCGGTGTCGTAATCTTTGAACGCGCGCGCTTCCCAGACTTTGATTGCGGAACGACGTTCGCTTTTGCCTCCTATGCGTATGCCTTCAGGATTGTTTCCACCATTGCCGAAAGGCGAAGTGCCACCCGTGCCTATCCAGCGATTGCCGCCTTCGTGTCGCTCTTTTTGTTCTTCGAGTAATTGCTTGAGCCTGTCCATTAATTTGTCGTAGCCAAATTTTTCTAATGCGGCGCGTTGCTCATCTGTGAGTTCACGTTGGAGTCGTTTCTTTAACCAATCCAAGGGAATTTCAGGATGCTTTTCAAAAATCGTCTGTATGCCTTTGAAATACAAACCAAAAGCGCGATCAAACTTGTCGTAATTGGCTTCGTCTTTCACGAGCATGGTGCGCGACAAAAAATAGAATTCGTCGATTGATGTGCCAACGATGCCTTGCTGCATCGCTTCCAGTAAGGTCAAAAACTCTTTGATCGATACCGGGATTTTGGCGTCTTTTAGAATGAAGAAAAAATCAATTAACACGCTGTTTGCCTATTATTTTGTAGGATTGGTAAAGCTAGCTGGATCTCGGGAAAGTTTAAATTGTAGGTTGGCTTTGACGCCGGGCCATTCGTGTTTCAGTATGCTGTACACCACCGTATCGCGTACACGTCCGTCGGGCAAGATCATGTGACTACGAAGTACGCCATCGCGTTTTGCTCCCAAGCGTTCGATGGCCTTTTGCGAACGCTGATTAAACCAGTCAGTTCGAAATTCAACTGCATTGCAGTCGAGTACCTCAAAAGCGTGGGTTAATAGCAAAAGCTTGCATTCAGTGTTAATCGGACTGCGTTGATAGGATTGGGCATACCAGGTGTAACCGATTTCCAAACGTTTATTCGCAATATCAATATTGCAGTAGCGAATGGAGCCGAGGATGTTTTTGCGTGATTGATCAAAGACTGTGAAAGGAATAGCCAATCCTTTGTCTTTCTGCTCCATCGCTTTATCAAACCAATTCGTCATCGTCTCTGGTGCTGGAACGGAGGTGAAGAATAACTCCCAAAGTTTTCCATCATTGGCTGCGGCGGCGAGTCCGCTCAAATGCTCGCGTTGCAGCGGCATCAGTACAGCAAATTTGCCAGTTAATTGGTTATTGTGAGTCGACATAGTGCTTCCTATAGGGCTAGCTGTAGGCTAGGAGATGCGGCTATTGTAATGCCTCAAGCTGCAGCTATCATTGGTGGATTGCATCGGTTTTATTGTGATTTTTGCAGCGCTGCCACAGTTTTCATCAGCAAAAGCATGAAGCGACTTGCACATGGATTTAAAACCCGTTATACTGCAAAGCTGTACAGAATTTTGCGGCGCGGCCATGTGAGTAATTAAATTCACATCTTGAACCCGTCGCGTTGACCACGTTTAGGAAATCTCATGGCAAATACCGCACAAGCACGCAAACGTGCTCGTCAAGCAGTTAAACAAAATGCACACAACTCTAGTCAACGTTCTGCATTGCGCACAGCAATCAAAGCTGTTCGTAAGGCAATCGAAGCGGGTGACAAAGCTGCTGCTGCAGTGATCTTTCAGAACTCAGTTTCTAAGATCGATAGCATTGCTGACAAAAAAATCATTCACAAAAACAAGGCAGCTCGTCATAAGAGCCGTTTAGCTTCTGCTTTGAAAGCATTGGCTTAATTGTTTTGATTTGCACTGATTTATTGGTGCAAAAAATAAGTTAGTTACTTTGTAGTTAGCTTAAAAAAATAAAAAACCGCAATTTTTATTGCGGTTTTTGTCTTTTCTGAAGTATTAAGAACGTATTCTTCTGGAAATTACTCGTTTTCTTTGCATTACTGTTGGTCAGTATCTAATGGTAAGCCGTGAATGTACTGCCCAGCTTTAATATGTCGCTGTTGGTACCAGCCGGCGTTCATTTCTAATGCATAACGTGCTTTGTTTTTTGCGCAGGTGGTTTCCTCGCTATTGGCCTTCATTTCTTCGATGTTAATGATTTTGCCTTGCTCATCAATGAACGCAATTGATAGTGGAATTAAAGTGTTTTTCATCCACATGCAGTAATGGTCTGCATGCGCAAACTGGAACATCATTCCTTGATTTTCACCTAGTGATTCTCTAAACATTAAGCCGCGTTGACGCTCTTCGGCATTGAGCGCCAACTCAGCATCGATTATGTTTGTTGCAATTTGAAATTGCTGACGTTTTAAGCTTGGTTCGGTCGCGATAGCGATGTGTGTGTAAATCGCAGAGCAAGATAAAACCAATACTTTGGTAAGGAAACGATTGGACATGGATAGTTTGAATGCATGGTAAAAATGACTTGCAGTCTGACTACTATTTTTGAAATTCGTTCACTTTATTTGTTTGCTGATGCGACGCTGATGCAATTTTAGGTGGAAATTTCCATCGCTTCGCCAGGTAGCAATGGATGTGTCGCGAGATTGTAATCGCCTATGCCACTACGAATTAGACGTAACGTGGGCAATCCCACCGCAGCGGTCATCCGTCTAACTTGACGATTTTTTCCTTCTGATAAGACGATGCACAGCCAGCTAGTGGGTATATTAGCTCGTTCACGAATGGGCGGTGTGCGTGGCCAAATCCACTCTGGTTCCGCAATTTTGACTGCTTTGCAGGGGAGTGTGATGAAGTCGCCTAAGTCGAGTGGGTTTGCTAGACGGGTCAGTTGCTCGGAGTTCGCATTGCCCTCAACTTGAACTAGGTAGGTTTTGGCTTCTTTCCAGTTAGGGTGGCTAATCTTATGTTGTAGTTTGCCGTCGTCTGTTAATAAAACTAATCCCTCGCTATCGGCATCGAGTCGCCCAGCGGGATAGATGTTTGGGGTTTTGATGTAGTTCGCTAGAGTTGCGCGTGTCGGATGTGGTGAAAATTGACACATTACATCAAACGGTTTGTTAAATAAGATAAGTTTCATTGATCTAATCGGTAAAACGGTAAAAATGCACGCCAAAAGCGGTTTTGCGAGTGTCGCAAAATTATGGCATCAAGTAAAATAGTAGTGCATAATACGAAATGGTGGTCTTCTGTCTTATATAAGAGTTTAAGTTTTGGCGTGTTTGCACCAGAAAAATCTTTTATGTACGACATAGAGACATGTTAACAGTAAAGCGTGATTCTATATTCGCAAAGTGTAGTGTAGCGCTTGATCGCACGTATCTACGGAGAAAACGATGTATCAACATATTAAAGTACCGGCAGAAGGCCAAAAAATTACCGTCAATGCTGACTTCTCATTGAATGTTCCAGAAAATCCAATTATTCCTTACATCGAAGGTGACGGTACTGGCGTTGATATTAGCCCAGTCATGATCAAGGTGGTGGATGCAGCGGTTGCAAAAGCTTACGGCGGCAAACGTAAAATCAGCTGGATGGAAATTTTTGCAGGTGAAAAATCTACGAAAGTGTACGGTCCAGACGTATGGTTGCCAGAAGAAACTTTGTCTGCGCTGAAAGACTACGTTGTTTCCATCAAAGGTCCTTTGACTACACCAGTTGGCGGCGGTATCCGTTCTTTGAACGTGGCTTTGCGCCAAGAGTTAGATTTGTATGTTTGCTTGCGTCCAGTGCGTTATTTCAAAGGCGTGCCATCCCCAGTACGTGAGCCAGAAAAAACCGATATGGTGATCTTCCGTGAAAACTCAGAAGACATCTACGCAGGTGTTGAATTTGCGCAAGGTACAGATCAAGTTAAGAAATTGATTAAATTCTTGCAAGAAGAAATGGGCGTCAAGAAAATCCGCTTCCCAGAAACTTCTGGTATTGGCGTAAAACCCGTTTCTATCGAAGGTACAGAGCGTTTGGTACGTAAAGCGATTCAATACGCAATCGACAATGACAAACCATCCGTGACTATCGTTCACAAAGGTAACATCATGAAGTACACCGAAGGTGGCTTCCGTGATTGGGCATACGCATTGGCACAAAAAGAATTCGGCGCTGAATTGATCGACGGCGGCCCATGGTGCAAATTCAAGAATCCAAAAACAGGTAAAGAAATTATCGTTAAGGATTCCATCGCTGACGCATTCTTGCAGCAAATCTTGTTGCGTCCAGCAGAATACAGCGTTATCGCGACATTGAACTTGAACGGCGATTACATTTCTGACGCTTTGGCTGCACAAGTTGGCGGTATCGGTATTGCTCCAGGTGCAAACTTGTCTGACTCTATCGCGATGTTCGAAGCGACTCACGGTACAGCACCGAAGTATGCAGGTAAAGATTACGTGAACCCTGGTTCATTGATTTTGTCCGCGGAAATGATGTTGCGTCACATGGGCTGGTTTGAAGCTGCTGACTTGTTGATTTCATCTACAGAAAAAGCGATCACTGCGAAGAAAGTAACCTATGACTTCGCCCGTTTGATGGAAGGCGCTACGCAAGTGTCTTGTTCAGGCTTTGGTGATGTAATGATCGAAAACATGTAATTTTTAAGCGTCGTTAAGTCCAATTCTAGGGTACATCGCGTTGTTGCTTGTCCTCGCAATACTTGTGTATTGCTGCGGGAAGCGCCTAGCGCTGCATCCCTATAATTGAATTTTCCGAGGCTTAAAAATGCAGTCGAGTATTAGTAAAAAAAGCCGACCTTGTGTCGGCTTTTTTTGTATTTTGGAGACGGACTTGTGTTGTTAACTCCTTCCCCTTCAAGGGGAAGGTTGGGATGGGGATGGGTTGAAGTTCGGCTCAATTAGACAGTTTGGTGAAACAAATCGCCAGTATTCTTCATTTGAATTAGACCGAGACTTTCATTTTGTTTCGAATACATTTCAAACACCCATAAAAAAACCCGCCGCAGCGGGTTTTTGAAAACATTGCAAAATCGAATTAAGGATTTTGGATGTTAGAAGCTTGCTTGCCTTTTGGGCCTTGTGTTACTTCAAATGACACTTTTTGACCTTCTTTCAAAGTCTTGAAGCCGTTCATTTGGATCGCGGAGAAGTGGGCGAACAAATCCTCACCGCCATCATCAGGAGTGATAAAACCAAAGCCCTTGGAGTCATTGAACCATTTTACGGTACCTGTTGCCATAATACATCTTTCAAATATAAACTAATCACACGAGCCGAAAAAGCAAGAAAACTCTATAAAGCTACCTTTCTTAACCTGCCCACTTCATATTGATAATAAAAACTTAAGTTAGATATCAATAAATATCATTCTTGGCGGAAAAAAAAGTAAAGTCAAGAAAATTAGCTTGTCCTTGTAGCATTGTTGTTTTTTTACTTGAAAAGTGGTGCTCTTGATCTAGCGCTATTGATCTCCATTTAAGCACCAAGAAGAAAATTCTCTTAGAACGAGAGATAGGTCCAAGAATGCTACGAAAGCGTTAAATATTTTGAAGTGTAAGCAAGAATGTCACAAGCGCTTTACAATGAATAGAAGTCGTTTTATTTGTCTGATTTTTGACTTCGACCACGATCAACGTACTAGAATAGACGTATGGGAATAAAGCATGAAAATAGTACGGTACTCGAAAAACAGGCGCAGAAATTAAAACCGCCTTCGATGTATCAGGTGGTGCTTCTGAATGACGATTACACGCCTATGGAGTTTGTAGTCGCGATTATTCAGGAGTACTTTAGTAAAGATAAAGAAACCGCGATGCAGATCATGCTAAAAGTGCATGTTGAAGGACGTGGTGTATGTGGTGTTTATACGAAAGATGTCGCGTTGACTAAAGTTGAGTTAGTGTTAACACACGCTAAGCATGCGGGGCATCCGCTGCAATGTGTGATGGAGGAAGTATGATTGCGCAAGAATTAGAAGTTAGTTTGCATATGGCCTTTGTTGAGGCTAGGCAGGCTCGTTACGAATTTATTACAGTCGAGCATTTGCTTCTCGCGTTATTAGATAACCCATCCGCAGCAGAGGTGATGCGCGCTTGTGCGGTGAATATTGAAGACTTGCGTAAAACCTTGGCAAACTTTATTGCGGACAACACGCCCACAGTACAAGGTACTGGCGAGGTCGATACGCAACCGACTTTGGGCTTCCAGCGCGTCATTCAGCGTGCGATTATGCACGTTCAATCTGCTTCGAATGGCAAGAAAGAGGTAACAGGCGCGAACGTCTTGGTTGCCATCTTCGGTGAAAAAGATTCACACGCTGTTTATTATTTGCATCAACAAGGCGTGACTCGCCTTGATGTGGTGAATTTCATCTCGCATGGTGTGCGCAAAGACAACCACAACGAACCGCAGAAATCGCCTGAAGGTGCTGAAGATGCACAGGCAGATGCGCAGGCAAAAGAAAATCCGCTGGAGCAATTCACGCAGAATTTAAACAAGGCGGCAGCGGAAGGAAAAATTGATCCCTTGATCGGACGTGATAACGAGGTTGAACGTGTCATTCAAATCTTATGCCGTCGTCGCAAAAACAATCCTTTGCTAGTAGGTGAGGCAGGCGTAGGAAAAACAGCGATTGCCGAGGGGTTAGCTTGGCGAATCACACAGAATGATGTTCCTGATATCTTGAGTCAGGCAGTCGTGTACTCACTTGATATGGGCGCGTTGTTGGCTGGTACAAAGTACCGTGGTGACTTTGAGCTGCGCTTGAAGGGTGTTTTGAAGCAGTTAAAAGATGCACCAGATGCCATCCTGTTTATTGACGAAATTCATACCATTATCGGCGCAGGTTCTGCTTCGGGCGGTACGATGGATGCATCCAATTTGCTAAAACCGGCTTTATCAAATGGTCAGTTGAAATGCATCGGTGCGACAACTTATACCGAATATCGAGGCGTATTTGAAAAAGATCATGCACTTGCACGTCGTTTCCAAAAGGTGGATGTCAACGAGCCAACCGTAGAACAAACGGTGCAGATTTTGCGTGGACTCAAATCCAAGTTTGAAGAACATCATAATGTGAAATATTCTGCCGCAGCCTTGACGACAGCAGCGGAGTTATCTGCACGTTTCTTAAATGACCGACATTTGCCAGATAAAGCGATCGATGTGATTGATGAGGCTGGTGCGGCGCAAAGAATTTTGCCCAAGTCGAAGCAAAAGAAAACCATTGGTAAGGCGGATATCGAGGACATTATTTCTAAGATCGCCCGTATTCCACCGCAAACCGTGAATCAAGATGACCGTAGCAAATTGCAGACAATCGATCGCGATTTGAAAAATGTCGTATTCGGTCAAGATCCAGCAATCGACGCTTTAGCTGCTGCAATAAAAATGTCGCGTGCTGGATTAGGTAAGACCGATAAACCAATTGGCTCCTTCTTGTTTTCTGGTCCAACCGGTGTTGGTAAAACCGAAGTGGCAAAACAACTTGCATTTACTTTGGGTATTGAGTTGATCCGTTTCGACATGTCTGAATACATGGAGCGTCATGCGGTTAGTCGTTTAATTGGCGCGCCACCGGGTTATGTGGGTTTTGATCAAGGTGGTTTATTGACTGAAGCGATCACCAAGAAACCGCATGCCGTGTTGTTGTTGGACGAAATAGAAAAAGCACATCCAGACGTATTTAATATCTTGTTGCAGGTGATGGATCACGGTACCTTGACGGATAACAATGGACGTAAAGCAGATTTCCGCAATGTGATAATTATTATGACGACCAATGCGGGCGCAGAAAGTCTGCAAAAAGCATCGATTGGCTTTAATAATAGTAAGCAAGCAGGTGATGAGATGGCGGATATCAAGCGTATGTTTACGCCTGAGTTCCGTAATCGTCTCGATTCAATCATTAGTTTCCGCTCATTGGATGAAGAAATTATTTTACGTGTCGTTGATAAGTTCTTAATGCAATTGGAAGAGCAATTGCACGAGAAGAAAGTCGAAGCAATATTTAGTGAAAGTTTGCGCAAATTCTTGGCGAAAAAAGGATTTGATCCTTTGATGGGCGCTCGTCCAATGGCGCGCCTGATTCAAGACATGATCCGTAAAGCTTTGGCGGATGAGCTTTTGTTTGGACGCCTAGTAAGTGGTGGTCGAGTCAGTGTGGATTTGGATGACAAAGACCAAATCAAGCTCGAATTTCCCGAAGGAGATGTGCCGCCACCTGTCGCATCGCAAGAAGTGGTTGAGATAGACTAAATTTTGCGCAATAATAAATTATGAGATGAAAAACCCAGACTGCGGTCTGGGTTTTTTTTTCGTATCCCAATTGATTGTTATACACATTTGCATTTTGACTTATGTTGGAAATGAAAAATTTCTTACATGTGATTTCAATAAAAGTGGTCTGTACTCGCTTCCTCAAGTATACTGAGCCACATTTTTTCGCCGACCTAAGACCTTGCGTGGCGGGAGTTGATAGAAAATCAGTGCAGGCTTTCAATATTATAAGGACGTATAAAACATGACAAAACGCCTCAACCTTACTAGCTACATTATTTTTGGCTTAATACTTGGTATCGTCGTTGGTTATTTCGTTAACGCGCACATGGCAAAGCCGACTGATTTCGCCGATGCAATGTCCTTAATTACTACCATGTTTTTGCGTTTGATTAAGATGATTATTGCGCCGCTGGTGTTTGCGACACTGGTGGTTGGTATCGCCAAAATGGGTGATGTAAATGAGGTCGGGCGTGTCGGTGGTAAAGCATTAGGCTGGTTCATCATTGCATCTTTGATTTCATTGACCTTAGGTTTAGTGATGGTCAATATCTTCCGCCCAGGTGACGCGATGCATGCGATGTTGCCAGCGAGTGATGCAGTTTCTGGTATTGCCACTAGCAATTTGAGTATGAAGGAATTTATTACGCACTTAATTCCATCATCAATTGTTGACGGTATGGCGAAGAATGAAATTTTGCAAATTGTGGTGTTTTCTATCTTCTTTGGTACTGCGGCCGCAGCCGTTGGTGAACGTAGTAAAGTGGTAATTGAGGCAATTGATGGTGTTGCACACATCATGTTGAAATTGACTGGTTATGTGATGAATTTTGCTCCTATCGCGGTATTTGCTGCGGTTTCTGGTGTGGTTGCTAAGAGTGGATTAGCTGTGTTGGGCACCTATGGTGTCTTTATGGCGGAGTTCTATTTCTCTATCTTGGTATTGTGGTTGGTATTAATTTTCATCGGCTATTTATTCTTAAAAGGTCGTGTCGTTGGTTTGTTGCGTGAATTGCGTATGCCTACAATTTTGGCATTCTCGACCGCATCGTCAGAAGCGGCCTTTCCTAAGACACTAGAAGGATTAGAGCGATTCGGTGTGAAAAATCGTATTGCATCTTTTGTTTTACCGCTTGGTTACTCTTTCAACTTAGATGGCTCAATGATGTATTGCACCTTTGCGACCGTGTTCATTGCACAGGCGTATGGCATCGAATTATCACTGGGTACTCAAATCACGATGATGTTAATTTTGATGTTGACTTCAAAAGGTATGGCTGGCGTACCACGCGCTTCATTAGTCGTTATTGCAGCAACCTTAGCGCAGTTTAATATTCCAGAAGCAGGCTTGTTATTGTTGTTGGGTGTCGATCATTTCTTGGATATGGCACGTTCTGCTACCAATGTGATTGGTAACGGATTGGCAACGGCAGTTGTCGCCAAATGGGAGGGCGAATTGGGGCAGCATGTAGAAGGGGATTTAGCAAATCAAAAGTTACCTGAATAAGGAATTTTTTTAGAACTTGCCTGTCCAATAAACGCTGAATTCTGCTTAAGATTCAGCGTTTTTTTATTGACCATCTTACCCGATGAGGGAAACAACAATGAGAATGAAAAAGAATGGTGTAGTGCTTTTATTAGCAGCTAGTGTCGTTAGTCTCGGTTTCATACCAAGTGCTAATGCACAAGTGACTAAGCCACTTACTATGGAGCAGATTATGGCGCATCCAGATTGGATGGGAATCGCGCCTGAGCGTCCTTATTTTAGTCAAGACGGCAAGCATGTGTATTTTCAGCGCAAGGCATCTGGATCCGAAATTCGTGATTTATATCGCATCAGTGTGAATGGTGGAACGGCGCAAAAATTAGATGCTGCCGACGTGGTTGTCGCTGAGTCCGAACAAAAATTTATAAGCCCGGATCGTCAATCAACAGCATGGTTGCGCAATGGGAATTTGTTTATTTTGAAGGACGGTAAACGCCAACAATTAACGCGTACTGGTGAAACAAGTGGTTTGCTGGGCTTTGTTGGAAATGATCAACTTGCATTTCGCAATGATGGAAAAATTATCCTCATGAATCTGCGAAATGGTGAGCAAGCGATGTTGGTGAACATCAAGAACGATGATGATCCAAGTAGTAAAAAAGAGCCATACGATTACTTGAGTGCACAACAAACTCGCTTGTTCGATATTATTAAAAAACGTGATAGCGATAAAAAGGCTGCCGAAGCGCGTCAGCGTGAATTGGCAATTCAAAGTGCTAGCGCGCCGACGCCAGTTTATTTAGGAAAAGGGCGCGAGTTTCGTAGTTTTAGTTTGTCACCAGATGGGCAATATGTCCTAGTAAGCACCGCTGCGCCACGAAAGGACGGGCGTACCGATAAGATGCCACATTACGTAAGCAGTGATGGCTACGTCAAAATTGAAGATGTTCGTAGCAAAGTGGGCACTGGTGCGGAAAGTGATGAACAAATTTATGTGATCGATGTGCAAGCAAAAAAAGCACATAAGCTGAGTTTGGATCAACTAGCTGGCATAAACGAAGACCCATTGCTCGCTTTGAAAACGGAAGCGGCAAAACGTCTTTCTAAGCCAGCACCGAAAGCAGGCGTGCCAAGAGCGGTTTATATCAATTTCCGTGGTATTCGTTGGAGTCCGATCGGGCAGCAAGTTGCGTTCAGTCTTTTCAGCGCCGACAATAAAGATCGTTGGATTCTGCGCATGAATCTGTCGGGCGAGAACAAGAGTCAATGGCAATTAGCGCACCGTTTAACTGATCAAGCTTGGGTAAATGACGGCAGTTTTAATGAGTTTGGTTGGAGTTCCGATGGAAAAGCTCTGTGGTATTTGTCGGAAGAATCTGGTTATAGTCATTTGTATCTGCAGCGTGATGGTAAAACACTTGCTCTGACAAACGGTCGATTTGAAGTCAACAATGTTCAGCCCACCCATGATGGCAAGTGGTTTTATTACCGCGCTAATCGCAAACATCCGGGAATTCATGAAGTTTATCGCGTCTCCTCTGACGGTAAGCGTGACGAGGCTTTAACCGATATGAATGGTGGCATGGAGTTTGAACTCGCGCCAACCGAAGACAAGTTGTTATTGACGCATTCGACTACGTTACGCCAACCAGATTTGTTTGTGCAAGCTGCAAATCCTGGTGCGAAAGCAATTCGTTTGACGGACTCGACTTCAAAAGAATTTGCACAAATTAATTGGATTAAACCAGAGATCGTTGCGGTTCCGTCTAAACATGGTGCCGCGCCAATTTACTCTCGAGTTTATCGTGATAATAAAACACAGACTGGCGAGCGCAAGCCAGTTGTTATGTTTGTTCATGGCGCGGGTTATTTACAAGCTGCTCATCATGGATGGTCAAATTATTTCCGTGAAATGTTGTTCCACAATTTGTTGGTGCAACAAGGATATGTTGTTATCGATATGGATTTCCGTGCCTCGGCAGGCTATGGCCGCGACTGGCGCACCGCGATTTATCAACGCATGGGCACGCCAGAGTTAGAAGACTACGAAGATGGCATTGATTGGTTGGTAGATAATGCCAATGCAGACCGTAATCGTGTTGGTATTTATGGTGGCTCCTACGGCGGCTTTATGGCGTTTATGGCGCTATTTAAATCGGAAAAATTTGCGGCAGGTGCGGCGTTGCGACCAGTCGCTGATTGGGCGCATTACAACCACGGTTATACCTCGAATATTTTGAATACGCCAGACGTTGATCCTGATGCTTATGCACGTAGCTCACCGATAGAATTCGCAGCTGGATTAAAGCGTCCACTGTTAATTTGTTCTGGTATCTTGGACGACAATGTATTTTTCCAAGACAGCGTTCGCATGGTGCAAAAGCTGATAGAACTGAGAAATCCAAACTTCGAATTAGCTGTTTATCCAATTGAGCCGCACGGTTTCCGTGAGCCAGAAAGTTGGTTGGATGAATACCGTCGTATCTTCAAATTGATGGAGAGAGAAGTGAAGGGGCGGCAGTAGAGTTTAAGATGAATTAAAAAAGCCACCGTGAAAAAATCACGGTGGCTTTTTTTATGTCAGTGTTGACGACTTATATTTAGTAACTGATTTAATTATCTCAGTGCCACTTTTTGGCTTAACTTGCCGCCTTTGATACTGTCATAATTAACGACGATATCACCTCCGCTACTTTCCACTAAAAAGTACAGCGTTGTATTGCCAAACCCTTGCACGCCATTGACCATCAAGCGTTCAGGACGGTGTTCTTGCAGATCAATTTGGTTGGTGTAAGGATTGCGTACGATGCCACTTGCTAGCACTTTGCCGCCATTGACCGTAGCTAGATCCACGCGATGCAATTTGTTCGCGATGACGATATTGCTGACACTTGGAATCGCTCGCTCATTGATCAACGGTAATTCTACCCGCCATAAATTACGTCCTTCTTTCTTGACTGTCGGTTCTAAGAATCGTAGCTTAGGTACGTGCATCGCATTGAGTAAAACGAAAGCCGCGTTGCGGTGCGTTTCTTCTTCTAGCATCCAGCCTTCTGGCATGCGTCCGGTGTTTTGACGCCAACCGCCGACTTCAACTTTGCCATATTGTGGATGTTCAGCGTCTTTGAATGGAATGAATTGACGTCCAAATGTGAGCATGTCATTCCATTTCATTTGATCATAGCCTTTTGGCTCGTTCGATGGTGGACGTACAGGATCGCCGACTTTTGGTGCCGGGTCAAAACGCACGATGTTAGCATCGTCCATTACGCGACCGAATAATTCCGGGACAAATCCAAATGCACCGACAATGCCATAGAAGTGATCGGTCGTACTGCCATAAGCGGTGTATAAATCACGCCAAGTAATCATGTAGCGATAGCCGGGCATCATTTTTTCGCCCTCACGACCTAGAAAATCGAAAGTGCGATTATCAGCAGCATTCACGGGAGTTTGGGTTGGAGAACCTGGCCCACGTAAAATCATGCGACCAGAATTATGGAAGCTGATGACGCTGGATACTTCTAAGTGATCGAGAGCCCAATTTGCAATGCTTCGTGTCTCTGGAATTTGTAAAGGGTAATCGGTTGCGCCATTTTGAATATAGCGTGGTGCCCAGTCATAGCCCCAGGTACGATTTGGATCGGCGTAGCCTACGCTATCTTCACCCATCATGCCGTCGCCATCTTGGTCTATGCCTTCTTGCCCAAGTAGCAGGTAGTCACCTAGTTCACCTGGTTCTAGTGGCAGTAACACGCGAGGATCTTTAGGATCTAATTTACGGTTGCCCAAGCCCATTTGCACTTTCTTGCGCATAGTGGTGATCACACCGTCTTTATTAATATCGACCGGACCATCTTCATCTATTTTGCCGTCCCGGTCATCGTCGAAAGGCCATGGTGATGAGCGTGGATAACTGGCAGTCGACGGCTCGTCAAACCATTTTGCACGACTATCTGGACTTACGGAGGGTACAAAGTAAAGCGTGGACCGATCGACAGTTTCAGTAATTTTTTCTAACTTGCCGTAGTTCTTCAAAATATAGTCGATTGTGTAAAGCACGGTGTCAGCTGCTTGCGCTTCATTTGCATGAATCGCGCCATCGACGTAAGTAGCTGGTTTGTCGCCAGCTTTACCGGTTTTTTCATTGTTGATGGTTAACATCCACATATCGGTGCCAGCGGCAGTTTTGCCGATACTTTTTAGTGTGACTAAGTTTGGATATGCGGCCGCATAGCCCTTCATGTATTCGACAATTTCTTTGTTGTGATGAACACGATTGAAATGCGGTTGCGGCGGCTTTACCGTATCCGCAAAGCTAGAGTGACACATGAATAAAGCGAGGCTGATGGCAGACAATTGAAATTGCATTTTGTTTGATAGTTTGGTCTTCATCTCAGTTTGCCTTTCCCAAAGTAATTGTCGTCAATGCTTGTCCTGCTTGACTCGTCCACAAGCCAATGTCTACGGTGCTGCCTTTACTACCTTTGACCAACCATTCACCCTTGATCGTGGTTGCTGGTTCCAAACGTTCGACGGTGGCTGCGCGGTTCAGCGTTAAGGCAGTGACACCTTGACCTGGACGCATTTCTAATCGAACTGGAAGTTTATTACGCATCCGAGTGGCTAATTTGCTGTGTGTAGGTAGTTCGCCTTGAACGCCGCCGACTGCACTAATTTTCCATACATCGTTTCCTTGTGCGACGACTTTGGTTTCGAGAATTTCTAGTTGTGCTAACTTACTACCCCATTCAAGAATTTGGCTGGTATGTACCTTTAATGCTGGCTCTAAAACTTTGGCCGTCGGCGCATATTCTGCGTATGGCGCAACTCCACCGACTTCTACTTCTGTACCATTTGGTAATTTGACTGCTTTCCATGCAATGATGGATTCAGGTGCATTGCTAGCGAGATAGTTGAGCAGATCTTTTTCACTGTCTGGTTTGCCTGTTGCAGCTGGATTTGCGTTAGGGCGAGTAGCTGGGTTTGCTCCACTGTTTGTGTTTTCTGGTGTTGCTGGTTTGGTGCTTGGTGCTCCCCAAACATCAAGTTCGATCGTTTGCACGCCATAGTGGAAATACAGCCAATTTGCGAGGCTTCCTTTGCCAGTCTGCTTCGCACTACGCTTACTATCTAAGCCTGCTTGTTCTAAGGATTTTTTATATCCTTCACTGAGGCTTGCTAACGTCTTCAAATCGTCTGCTTCGATTTTATTCGCTTCTGCTGCTGGTGTTGCTCCTGGTGGTGTGATGCGCTCAAAACCTGTTGGGGCTGATAGCAATTGGTTTGCTGGACCAAATACCACCGCCATCGCGATATTTTTGTGTGCCAATACAGCGTCCATGATGGATTTGCTTTCTGATAAAACGCCTGGCCATGAACCCGCGCTGGTATCCGCGACTGGAAAGCCCGCAGGGAAGTTGCGGTCTGGATGAATTCCACCTATGCCATCCTCATTGTAGATGCCATCTTTGTCGTCATCTTTGCCTTCAATATAAACGCGATGTGTACCGCGTTCTCCTTTGCTGGTATCAGCCTTAATCATGCGTCGAGGATCTTTAGGGTCAATCATCATGTCGCCACTTGGATCTTTGATGCGCATTTGCGTGATGATGCCATTACCGTCTAAATCATCTGCACCATCCTCTGCAATTAAACCATCGAGATCACGGTCGAGTTTGCCATCGACACCGGCACGTAATTGGCGAGGTGTGGCGAACAGTGCATTGTGCGCATCTGGATTCAAAACAGGCGCGACGTAAATAGTGCGATTAGCCAACAAGTCTTCTACTTTTTTTTCTTTTGACGTGGCCAAAGTCTCGATTAAATGCATAGCGGCTTCAGAACCAGCATGATGAAAGCCAGCGATATTTGCACCAACAAATAGTGCAGGGCGTTTGTTGGGATTGACCTTGCCGGCTCCCGCAATTTGTACAAAATACAGTGCATCACCGCCTGAGCTTTTGCCTATTACTTGTACTTTGATGCGATCCGGATGTTTTTGAGCAAAGGCTTGAATTTGTTTTTCTATGGTTTCGAAATTGCGGTAATCTGGATTTGCCGCGGTGGCTGTTAATGTCGCCAATCCAAGACTAAGTCCTATACCAAGTTGTAACGCTGTTTTTTTAAAAGGTCTTACCATGTCATCCTCCGTTGGAAATGTGGGCTTTTGACTATCTTGATTTATATTTAGTTCAAACGCTGACACTTACGATGTTTTAAATTTTGAATTTTTTAGTTGTACGGTTTCTTGCTTGTGGAACTTAACTAAGTCATTTATGCTCTAAATATATTAATTAAAGCTAATACATTTCTATTGCAGCATAAGCGTTATGCGCTCTGAGTGCTGATATCGTTTGTTTGCTTAGCTTGTTATTCTCATTGATGATTTCCGTTTGACGCCGATTTGATTCTTACTTAATTCCTAACTATGAAACTTTCTACTTTATCTTTTGCACTGACTTTAGCGTTTAGTGGTCTCGCGCAAGCGCAATCTCAAGCGCAGGCGACTTTGCCGGCATCTTCTGAGCCGACCGCATTTACCATGAGTTCAGGAACGGAACGTACCCCAGAACAATTGGCGATGCTGTTTGAGAACGCTGATTTGAGTTTGAAGCTTGATCCACAAACACGCAGTGTCAGTGGTAATGCGGTGTTGAGCTTTAAAGCTAATGCAGAATTAAAACGTCTGGTGTTAGAGCTCGACAAAAATCTGAGGATCGAGTCAGTGAGTGTGAATGGTAAAGCCTTAGCAAACGAAGCGATTAGTAATCTAGAAGGACGTTTGTTTTTAAATCTTAGCCAACCTCTGCAGAAAGGTGAAATTGCTGAGGTAAGTATTCGTTATCAAGGTGTGCCACGTATCGCCAAGCGTGCTCCTTGGGATGGCGGCTTTGTTTGGAGTCAAACTGCGAGCGGCGCACCTTGGATTGCTTCAGCGGTACAAGGCGAGGGCTGCGATTTGTTTTGGCCTTGTATTGACCACCCGATGGGAAAACCTAAATTGATGCGCTTACACATTACTGTTCCATCGCCATTGGTGGTTGCTGGTAACGGTATTGCGCAGGGGGTGGACGAAAAAGACGGTTGGCGCACCTACCACTGGCAAATTAAGCATCCAAGTACTTATGGAATCGCGATGAACGTGGGACCGTATGAACTACTTGAAGATAGTTACCAAAGTCGCTTTGGCAATCGAATCGCTTTAAAGATGTGGCATTTGCCTGGTAATCAAGAAAAAGCCAAAGATCTGATGAGCGAATTTGCGCCAATGTTAGATTTCTTTGAAAGCAAATTCGGTCCATATCCTTTTGGCGATGAAAAGATGGGTGTGGTCGAAACACCGCATCTTGGAATGGAACATCAGACGATCAATGCGTATGGCAATGAGTATAAAAAGTCGCCGCATGGATATGATTGGTTATTGCATCATGAGTTTGCGCACGAATGGTTTGGCAATCAAATGACCAACCAGAATTGGGATGATTTTTGGTTGCATGAAGGTTTTGCCTCATATATGCAACCTTTGTATTTGCAATATTTACGTGGCGAGCGTGATTATCAGGTCGGAATGCATGAGCAGCGTTTGCGCATTGTAAATAAATTTCCGATGGTAACTGGTCGTTCCATGAGTGAAAAAGAGGTTGCGAACGGTCCGGGCAATGACGTGTATTTTAAAGGTTCGCATATCTTGCACACCTTACGCGGACAAATTGGTGACGACGCATTTTTTAAAGCAGTACGCTTATTGATTTATGGTCGCAATGACCCCAAACCTGGGAATTTTTCACCGCGTTACAGAACGACCAAAGAGTTTATTCAGATCGTGAACCAGATAACCAAGAAAGAATGGAATTGGTTTTTCAAAGGCTATTTGATGCATGCGGCATTGCCAGAACTTTTGTCCAAGCGCGATGGAAATGCGTTGAAGCTAGAATGGAAATTGTCCGATGGTAGTGAGTTTCCTTTACCAGTTGAAGTCAGCGTCAATAATAAAATCGTGCGTGTTGCGATGGAAAAGGGAAAGGGGCAAATACAACTACCCGTACACGCCACTTTCACGATTGATCCTGCCGCAAAGCTGTTGAGACATGAACCGCAAATCGAAGCTTGGATTGCCGATGTGCAGGCGAAGGCGCGTTTGGCGAGGGCGATAAAGTAGCTGAGTAGCTAAGTAGCTAAGTAGGCAAATAGGTAAGTAAGTATCTTGGCTATTCTTGCTGGCAAAAGACAGTAAATGGGTGAATAAGAAAATTATTCACCCATTTTTTTATATCGCTTACCGGTAGTTTGACTGCTATCGCCCGAAGTCGACCTCTGGTCGGAGATTGAGCGGTATTGGTGTTTGTTTAAGATATACTTACGCCTTTGATTTTTTATAATACTCGACATATTTGATCGATCATTTCAAAGCTAAAGGACGCCGATAATGAAATACCCACACTTCTCGATGATTGCCGCTTCACTTGCAGTTGGTTTGACTGTGACAGAGTATGCGCAGGCGCAAAGCATACAAAAAGGAGCGATTGAGAAATGTAGCAAAAATTTAGGGACCTTAGCGGTGGTGGAACCGCAGAGTCATATGTTGGCCTCACTCTCTACTTATAAACTTGGCTCACCATCGACGATGCTGCGTATGATCGTTGAGGAGTCAGGATGCTTCACCGTGGTGGAGCGTGGCGTGGCGATGCAAAATATTCGTCAAGAACGCGAGTTAGCTTCTGCGGGTCAATTGCAGCAAGGTTCGAATGTTGGTGGTGGACAATTACAAGCGGCGGATTTTGTGATGACGCCATCAGTACAGTTTGCTAGTGATACGGGCGGTGTTGGCGGTGCAGTAGGTGGATTGCTCGGACGATTTGGTGGCGCACTTGGCGCTTTAGGTGGTTTAGCAGGTGGCGTGAAATTTAAAGAAGCAGAAACCACACTGTTATTGGCGGATGTACGTTCAGGTATTCAAGTGGCGAGCGCCGAAGGCCAAGCAAGTAAGATGGATTTTAGTTTAGGTGGTTGGGGCTGGGGCGGCTTTGGATGGGCGAGTGCGGGTGGTTATAGCAAAACGCCAGAAGGAAAGTTGATTGCAGCTAGTTTGCTTGATAATTACAACAAGATCGTACAAACCGTTAGAAACAAAGACCAATTGATTCAAGCTACTTCCCAAGCCTCGAAAAATAACGCGGCGAATTCGATTCAAGCAACACCGCCTTCACAAGTGGCAGCGCAGCAGTATGCACAACCTGCAGCTCCTGCTCCGACCGTGCAGCCTTCAGCTAGTGCTTCCACCCCAGGTTTGGTTGGCATGTATAGCGTCAAATTCGCTGGCGATGATGAAGGTAGCGTCAACGTAATGATCAACAAGAATGGCAGCGTCACAGGGATGGGCAAGTCAACCAAGTACAACTTTAACTTTAATGTTACTGGTACGGTCAGCGCTGATGGCGAGATGCATTTGGCTGGAAGTGGCAAAGCAGGGAACGCCAAGTTTATGGGTAACGTTGATTTAAAAACAGGTGCAGTGGTCGGTATGTGGCAGTTTGATGGTGATCATGCAGGTCAAGGCACGTTTAATGGTCATAAACTGTAATAGCGCTATAAATTATTACGGAGTGTTTGTTGGTCTTTGTAGCTATATCGTTAGCACTGGATAGCACTTTTAGTACTAATAAGTTCTTCTAACTGAAAAACAGCCGAACAGATAACAAGTTCGGCTGTTTTTTTGTCTAATTTGCAGATATTACTTACGCAGACGCAAATCTTGGAGCAAGGACGATTTTGTAGCTTAAATTCAACGTTTTCTTATTGATAAGTTAGCGGAATAGAGGCCCGATCCAATTACTGATACAAAAGTGATTGACACTCGCTTTTTCAACTTGGATACTCAATTTGTTTCCATCGAGAATCTCTCGTTGGTGTGACTTAAATTGGGAAACATCCGGTGTGAAGAAAGTCCATTTAAAGCTATTTCTACCATTGGCAATTGGTGTATTGGTGTTGTTGCCAGCACTACTGATCACTTGGTTTGGCTACCGTGCAGCGCAACAGGCGACTTTGGATGCGGCCAAAGCGGTCATGATACAAGCGGGTTTGCGCGCTAGCGATGCAGCTGATGCCGATTTAGCTGAGCCCACACGTCTTTTTAATTATTTTTCTCAGTTTGGAGGCGCAGAAAAAGGGCAACCTGACCCGCAAAATTTCATCAGCCTTGATCGATTTGAAGAAGTTGCTTGGGGTGCGATGCACAGCACGCGCTTAGTGAAATTTATTGCTTATGCACCGATCGCCGGAGGTTATCGTGCGATTAATGTTTATGATGAAGAGGCTGCACCAGAAATTTTGGTACAAGAAAAAGATACTGATTTACGTCAGCGTTTTCGTAGCCACTATCCCTTAGATCGACGCGATCTGTTACACACAGAGGATCAAGTTTATGTTCCTAGTGCGCGCCCCTGGTTTAGCTCGGCGATGGCAGCTGCAGATAGAACTGGACAAGGTTTAGATAGACGTGCTTGGACCGATGTTTATCAGTCTTTTTCTGGCAAACAATTACAAGTTGCGCATTCCACTGTTGTACGCAATAAGAAAAAAGAAGTCATCGGCGTGCTCGCATTGGATGTGTCATTCAAATTATTAGGTACTTCGTTACGTAATCTTGAAGTGAGTCCTAATGCGTTGGCATTTATTGTTGATAAGCGAGGTCAAGTCATTGCAACTTCGCATGAGAACAACTTATTGGAAGTGAACGGTGTCGCGAATACCGATTTGAATTCGACAGTGATTCGTGCTGCATTAAAAAAATTACCCGAACGCACAACAATTCTTGGACGCAATGGTGCAGATAAGAACTCTGCGAAAGTCGCGGCGCCCTGTTTGCAAACCGGAGTCTGTGAGAGCTTTCAATTTAATTTAAACGACAAGCAGTATCTTGCGCATGCATTGGTTTTGAATCAGGGTGGAAGTGTTACTTCAAATGCGCTGCTGAAGCACCAGCAAGAAGATGTGAATTTTCCAGATTGGCGCTTGGTGATCGCTGCACCAGTTGATGATTTCAACTATGTGATTAAGCAGCGAGCGCAAAGAACATTGATGATTGCGTTGGCGTTGGCAGTACTTGCATCTATTTTGGGTATCTTGTTTGCGAGTCGTTTAAATAAAACGATCTCAGCGATTGCTGGCGCAGCGCTGAAGCTCGGTCGTACTGGACAGCTCGATAGCGAGCAGATACAGACGAATTTTGTTGAATTTCAACAAATTAGTGATGAATTAAGGCATGCTTCGGATGCGTTGCAACAGTCACGCGATTCTTTGCTGTTACAAAACGCCGAGTTGGAGCAACGTGTGCGTGAGAGAACGATCGATCTTGAACATCAGACCGAACAAGCTTTACAAGCAGCGAGCGCGAAAGCAGCATTTTTGGCCACCATGAGTCACGAAATAAGAACACCAATGAATGGTGTCATCGGCATGGCTGATTTGTTAGCAAGCACTTCGCTGACCAGTGAGCAACAAGATTACGTCAACACCATGCGAACCTCAGGAAACGCCTTATTGACGATTATTAACGATATTTTAGATTTCTCCAAAATCGAATCGGGCAAAATGACCTTAGAGTGCGAGCCATTTTCTTTGCAGCAGATGATAGAAGATTGTCTCGCTTTGCTCGCCAATACTGCAAATCAAAAGCAGCTCGAATTGCTGTATGAGTTTGATCCGGATGTCCCTAAGTTTATCTTGGGCGATATCACGCGCGTGCGCCAGATTGTTCTCAATTTATTGAGTAATGCAGTGAAATTCACTGATAGCGGCGAAGTCACTGTGCAAGTGAGCAAGGCAGTCGCTGATCCAGCAAAGACAGACTTGTGGGAGATTCATGTAAAGGACACCGGTATTGGTATCCCGGCTGATCGAATCGATCATTTATTTACTGCTTTTACCCAAATCGATGCGGCAACCACGCGTAAGTACGGGGGCACGGGACTAGGTTTGGCAATTAGTCGTCGCTTGGCCGAATTGATGGGCGGCGGAATCCGCTTACAAAGCGAAGAAGGAAAAGGTAGTGTTTTCACAGTGCAGTTACAAGCAGAAGCGTTCTTTGATGAAGCGACGGTGAATCCAAATACCAGTGATATGGCTGCGCGTGAGCAATTGAAATCAGTAATTGGTAAAAGAGTGCTATTGATAGACCAAAGTGCGACTAGCAGCCGCATCATGCGTCAACGATTGCTTGATTATCAAATGGATGTGATAGTCGTTTCTGACGCAACGCAGATAACTTCCCATTTAAAAGCGGCAGCGCTGAACTTGGACTTGATTGTGATTGATGTAGAACATAGTCCAATGACACTTCCAGAATTACATCAACTAATGCAAAGTTCAGATAAGTTGGTGCAAGTTCCTGTGTTGGCTTTGACGATGCAAGCTGATTTGCATGTTAACTACAAACTCAACTTAGGTGCAGCTGATCCAGCTTGCTTACTAAAACCTGTGCGTGAATCGCATTTGACTGAAGCCTTGTTGCAGTTACTGTTTGTGTCAAAGCAAATGGGCAAATTAAAACATGAGCAAGAACAAGAGCGACGTCAGGGGATTCCTAGTTTGGGTAATCGCTTCCCGCTGCGTATGTTGGTGGTCGACGATAATCCGACCAATCGCAAAGTGGCCGGCATGATGTTGGAGCGCTTAGGTTATCAGACAAGTAGTGCGGTCGATGGTCGTGATGCCGTCGATCAAATATTGGCGGCTGATGCGAAAAAGCAAAGGTTTGACGTGGTATGGATGGATTTACACATGCCGATTTTAGATGGTCTAGAAAGTACTAAGATCGTGCGCTGTGCGCAAATTCAGCAACCGCAAATCATCGCCGTTACCGCTGCAGCGATGCATGGCGATAAAGAGATTTGCTTGCAAGCAGGAATGAATGATTATGTGAGCAAACCGCTGGAGAATGCGGAGTTGCAAGCAGCTTTAGAGCGGTTCTTACGCGCCAAAGGATTTGAAGTTCGGCGTAATAGCGAAACAGAATCAGGTGCTTCCTTGCCCGCTGCCTCAGATTCCTCAGATGCTTCAGCAGAACCACTAAGGTATTTTGATCCAAATCGTTTTATGGCTTTTTGCGAGGGCAATCCTGCCTATCGCAGTACTTTTATAGGCTTGATTCAAAATATGCTGAAAAGAGGGCCAGAACAATTCGATTCTGCATGGAAGGCTTGGGATGAGCGTAGGGTTGAAGATGCTGCACGTGTGTTTCATACCATGCGCGGATCGATGGGGACCTTGGGCGCTGGCGTTTTTGTCGAAGCCTCGCGGCAAATTGAATCAGCCATTTTGGCCGAGCAAGAGGTAGAGGTTGAAAGCTTATTTGTAGAAATGCAAGCTATATTGGAAACGACGCTGCAGGAAGCGCAAGCGTGGTTAAATCAACAAGCAGAATCTTAACTATCTCGCCCAAAACAAGCGTGGCATCAGGCTTTTCGTTATAATCCACCCCTTTCTTTTGTTCGCATGTTTGCCTACATGTGGGTGTTGCCATGACCTTACGTATTAATGAAATCGAATTACTCTCACCAGCAAAGACTGTCGAAATCGGTCGAGAGGCAATATTACATGGTGCAGATGCGGTTTATATCGGCGGCCCTTCCTTCGGTGCGCGTCACAATGCAAGTAATGAGATTAGCGATATTGCGAAATTGGTCGAATTTGCGCATCGCTATCATGCGAGAATTTTCGTCACACTCAACACGATTTTGCACGACAGCGAGTTAGAACCAGCGCAAAAATTGATCGGGCAATTCTATGATGCTGGCGTCGATGCCTTGATCGTACAAGACATGGGCGTGATGGAATTGGATATTCCACCGATTCAAATTCATGCGAGTACGCAATGTGATATTCGCACACCAGCCAAAGCGCATTTTCTGGGGGCTTCTGGTTTTTCACAATTGGTGCTGGCGCGTGAATTAACGATAGCGCAGATTAAGGCGATCAAGGCACAGACCAACACGCCACTTGAATATTTTGTGCATGGCGCTTTGTGTGTTGCTTACTCAGGTCAATGCTATATCTCACATGCAAAAGATGGTCGTAGTGCGAATCGTGGTGACTGTTCGCAAGCTTGTCGCTTGCCTTACACCTTAACCGATAGCGAAGGTCGTGTAGTGGCTTACGATAAGCATTTGTTATCGATGAAGGATAACGATCAGAGTGCGAATCTAGAAGCATTATTGGATGCCGGTATTCAATCCTTAAAGATTGAAGGACGCTATAAAGATATGGGCTACGTGAAAAATATTACAGCTCATTATCGCTTGTTATTAGATGAAATATTGGAGCGTCGCCCTGAGTTTTATCGGGCCTCCAGTGGACGCACGCAGATCGCATTTACGCCCAATGTTGATAAGACCTTTCATCGTGGCCATACCGATTATTTTGCGAATGGCCGCTTGGATAATATTGGTGCATTTGATTCTCCGAAGTTTGTCGGATTACACATAGGCTATGTCACGCGATTAGGGCCAGATTGGTTTGAATTAGAAACCAATGAAGATTTAGCCAATGGCGATGGATTAAATTACATGCATAAACGCGAGGTTGTCGGCGTTCATGCAAACACCGTAGAAAAGAAACAAACCAACGAGAATGGCACTATTTGGCGCGTCTATCCAAATGAGAAAATGGCAGAATTTGCGAGCCTAAAAGTTGGCATGTCGGTACAACGAAACCGCGATCAACAATGGGAAATGGCCTTGACCAAAAAGTCATCAGATCGCAAAGTCGGTTTATGGATGACCTTGAGTGACAATGAGCATGGCTTAGTGTTGAGTTTGTCTGATGCTGACGGTGTCACCAGCAGTGCTTCGGTCGCTATCAAATTAGAAGCCGCACAGCAAGCGGAAAAGGTGGATGCCAGCTTGCGTGAAAACCTCGCGAAGTTGGGTGCTTCGATGTTTTACCTAGAACAATTGAATGTGCATTTGAGTCAGCCGTGGTTTGTTCCGACTTCAGTAATCAATGCATTGCGACGCGACGCTGTCAGTGCGCATGAACAAATGCGCGTTCATGCATGGCAACGGCCATTACGCGCGGAGGCTGAGGAGCCGCCAGTTGCATATCCAGAGACAACACTAACTTACTTGGCCAACGTCTATAACCAGAAAGCCAGCCAATTCTATAAAAAGCATGGCGTACAATTGATTGCGGCAGCTTATGAAGCGCACCAAGAAGCGGGTGAAGTGCCGGTCATGATTACCAAGCATTGTTTGCGGTTCTCTTTCAACTTATGCCCTAAGCAAGCGAAGGGTGTGACGGGGGTACAAGGGCAAGTAAAAGCAGAACCCATGACTTTGATTAATGGCGATGAAAAAATCACTTTGCGTTTTGATTGCAAACCGTGCGAAATGCATGTGATGGGAACGATGAAACCACACATCTTAAAATCGCCACCACCTTCAACGGTGCTGAGTCCTGTGGTTTTTCATAAATCTAGGCCGACAAAGTAAGTCTAGACGACTATTAATAAGTCCCAATAATAAGTTCTAACATTAAGTCTTAATAATAAGTCCCAATAAAAAATGGTGTGAAGAAAATACATTCTTCACACCATTTCTTGTTTTCAAAACGATTTTTTGATCGAGCTAGATCACTTCTTGTTCAGCTCTAGTTCAGATCAAATGACAAATTAGGAAGCTGCTTTCACGACCATGCCGGCTGGTGTGTCTTCAATCTCAAAGCCTTCCGCCTTAATCGCGTCACGCAAGCGATCTGATTCTGCCCACACTTTATTTTGACGCGCTACTTTGCGTAGTTCGACTAATTCCAAGATATGTGCTGGAATAGCCGTTTTCTTTGGCTCCCAAGCTGCTAAATTCAGACCTAACATTTGATCAAAATAATCCAAACTGGCTTTTTTATTTGCATCACTGATGTTGGACTTCAGCATTTCCCACATCACGGCAATCGCTTTAGGCAGATTCAAGTCTTGGTTCACTTCTGCTTTGAATCGTGCGGCGTAATCTTGATCGACCGTGCCACCTGTAGGCAGCCCGAAGTAAGTTTCACGCAAGCGGTTTAATCCGGTTTGCGAAGCTTTTAAGGAATCCCAGCTAAAGTTAAGTTGACTGCGATAATGTGCGGATAAGCACAACCAGCGATAAGCGAGAGGATCGATGTTTTCGTCGATCAAGGTTTGCAGACGCAGAAAATCACCACTTGATTTTGACATCTTGCCAGCATCGATTTGCAAGAAATAACCATGCATCCAAAAGTTGGCAAGACGAGTGCCATGACATGCTTGGTTCTGGGCGATTTCATTACTGTGATGAATCGCGATATGATCTTCACCACCGCAGTGAATATCAAACCAAGGCTCTAAATACTTCGCAGACATTGCCGAACATTCGATATGCCAACCAGGGAAACCACGTCCCCAAGGACTATCCCACTCCATTTGGCGGGTGCTGCCTTCTGGGCTAAATTTCCACAGTGCGAAGTCAGTTGGACTTTTCTTTTCGCCGAGTTCAACTCGCTTGCCTGCTTCTAAACCTTCACGATTGAGACGCGCTAGATAGCCATAATCGTCTTGTTTGGAAGTGTCGAAATAAATGCCATCAGAGGTTCGATAGGTATAGCCTTTTTCTTCGATCACGCTGATAAAGTCGATTTGCTCGACGATGTGATCAGTGGCTTTACACCAAACTTTTGGTTCGAGAATATTTAAGCGCTGAATATCTTCTTTGAACGCAACAGTGTACTTTTCTGCGATTTCCCAAGCAGTTTGCCCAGTGCGTCGTGCGCCTTTTTCCATTTTGTCTTCACCATCATCTCCATCCGATACGAGGTGACCTACATCGGTGATGTTGACGACATGACGAACGTTGTAGCCATTTAATTCGAGCGCGCGGCGTAGCACATCTTCAAACAGATATGTACGTAAATTGCCGATGTGGGCATAGTCGTAGACCGTCGGACCGCAACAATACAGACCAACCCAATCTTGATGAATCGGAGAGAAAGGGCGTAGGGAGCGTTCCCAATTGTCGTAAAGTTGGATTTCCATTTGGTCAGTCATTGGTTGGGTGATAGTTAAATTCAAGCAGTGATGGATGATCAACACACGCAAGACCACGATCAATATGTGAAGTGCGATCTTTAATCTCTGCTAGCCCGATATTATCGCTTAAAACCTGTGCTTCTCGTAGTAAAGCGCCAATAATTGCGATGATTTTTTGCGTGGACTTAGCTTGTTTATAAAATGCTTGTAGATTGCTTGCAAAAGCAAGCGTCGAAAGCGCACTTGTGAAATCAAATTTAAAGTAAATTTAAGTGTGCATTGAATAAACTTAATTGACTTAATTTGTGTCAATTTGCTGGATTTTGCCCATTGAAGCACTACACTAAAAGCATGACGATTTGCTGAATCACTGACGTTTTCGTATGAAAAATGTCACTAAAAATATATAGATAAAAGAGAGTGGGAAATGACGACGTCTTATCCATTTGTGACCGAGGCTGAGCTTCGTGCGCAATATGCAAAAACCGACCAAATGCAAGCGCAGCGCGCGTTGAAACTACTGATGTGGCTTAGCCTGCCGTTGCTGTATATGGATTTTTCTATTTTGGGCTTTGGTGAGAGTTTTGTGATAGTCGCTTCAGTACGTTTGTTCGCGTTCATCTATGCATGGTGGATGCTGCGAAATATGGCGCGGACGATGGCCTTAGATGTATTAGAAAAACATCTTTTCTACTGGGTAAGCGTTGTCATGATTTCGCAATTGCTCAGTAATTTTTTGTCGCCAGTGACTTATCTTGGGCATTTTGTGATTGACGCTTGGATTTGTGTCATCAGCTCTTTAGCTTTGCCTTTACGAATGGGACATCTTAGGCATCTCGCCCTAGCTTACTTATTTGTTGCTACCGCGCTTTGCTTGACTAAGATTTTTCCTTCTTTAGCGCATCAAATCATAGTATTGCTCGTACTTTTGTTGAGTACCTATACGGGTCAAGTTGCTGCTCGCTACATGCATCAACTTCGACTGCGACTACTCAGTGCAGAATTTGAATTGCAAAGAAAAGAAATTACAGATCCACTAACCGGAATTGCAAATCGTCGTGAGTTAATGCGTTTGTTGAGTAGTGAATTGTTGCGTCATCAGCGCTTGCAAAAACACTTATCTGTTTTAATTTTTGATGTCGATAATTTAAAGCAAGTAACCTCGCAGTTAGGCGCAGGTGCGGCGGACATGGTGCTGGTTGAAGTGGTTAAGCGTATGCAACGCACCACACGTAATTACGATGTCTTGGCTAGATACGCGACCGAAGAGTTTGTAGTGGTATTGCCAGAAGCAAACGCAGAGGTCGCAAAAAAGATCGCGAGTAGAATGTTGCTAACAATTTCAGCGATGCCAATTGCTGTTGCTGGAAACGAGGTCAACATTACCGCGCGTGTTGGTATCGCAAACATGCAGCAGAACGATACGATGGAATCTTTACTGAGAACAGCAGAAGCCGATTTACGTCTTGCAAATCATATTGACACTAGGGTGATGAAGCAACCAACATCGGTCGCTTTTGCATAATTATTTTATAGCTTAATGACCCCGCTTTCACACCAATCTACGTTTGATCTGTCGGTGTTTTTCTAAGCTATTTTTAAGCTAACGGAGTTCGTTTTCTAAGAAATTCCAAACCCCAGAATCTGCCATCGCAGCTACGTTTAAGCGCATATGCGTTGATGGCAATTGATGTGGCGAAAATAAACTTCCAGGTGCAAGCAGAAAGCCTTTTTCTAATGCGCGCTCGGTCATCGCGATTGTGTCTTTTCCGGTATCAACCCATAGAAACATGCCTGCAGGCGTGCGATATTGCACGTGCATCCCAATTTTTTCAACTCGATTGGTCACTTCGTCGCGTGCGCTATCGAGTTTGCTGCGAATACGATCAACGTGTTTTCGGTAATGCCCTTCGGACAGAATTTTATGGACGACGCGTTCACTAATTTCATTGGTGGTTAAACTCGATAGCATCTTACGATCAGCTAAACGTATGGCGGTCTCACGCGATGTTGCGATAAATCCGACGCGTAAGTTGGCAGCGAGTGTTTTAGAAAATCCACCTAAATAAATAACGCGATTCAGTTGGTCTAGCGCAGATAGACGCGTGGCAGCTTGCACCGCTGAGCCGGGATGCATATCGCAATAGATATCGTCTTCGACGATCATAAAATCATGTAGCTCGGCTGTCTTTAAGACCTGAAAAGCTTTTGCAGCAGATAGCGAGGTCGAAGTTGGATTGTGTAAGACGGAATGAATGATATACAGCTTGGGTTTGTGCAGCGCTGCTAACTCTGCCAATTTGGCGACGTCGGGGCCGTCATGCAAGCGCGGAATGCCGATCACTTTGGTGCCCAGCGTGGCGAAAGTTGCAAACATTAAAAACCATGCAGGATCATCGACAAATATTGTATCGCCAGGCTGGGTAAATTCGCGTGCGACTAAATCTAATGCTTGGGTGACACCATTGGTCGTGACAATTTGTTCCGGCGCGGCGGCAATTTCAAGCTCTGCCAGCTTCAATTGTAATTGCTGGCGGAATGGCAAAAATCCTTGTTGCGTGCCGTAATGCAAAAGCAAACTTTGGTTTAAACGACTCACTGCCCGCAGACCATTTGCGACCAATTCCCCATCTAACCATTCATGCGGCAATAAACCAGACCCAGGCATTTTTTGTGGCGGCAATTGCCGCAGCATATTCCGAACTAACCAGACAACATCGGGTTGTTGTGAGCTGGGGATTTCTTGGGTGTGATGGTGACTGGTATTTATTAAGGAGGCACGTTCACGTACAAAAAAACCAGAACCTCGACGGGATTCTAAATAGCCATTGGCGACCAAGCGGTCATAAGCCTCGACAACAGTAAAGCGCGAGACTTTTTGTTCATCTGCAAATTGTCGAATTGAAGGCATGCGGGAGCCAGTTCGAAGTAACTTATCATCAATTCGACATGCAACCGAGCGCACGATTTGTTCAACCAATGATCCACCTGAATCACGAGAGACGACACTGCCGATAGTGAGTTGAACGCTAGATCGCATGGGTGAGCCTTTGGTTCTGTATTGGTAAAAGTGCCGTGACAGTATGAATTCTATTTAATTAATTGTATTGGTACTGTATTGGTTTTTGCGGTTAGCATAGCATGAAATATAAATAATGAAATGCCAAATTCAGTGACCGGATAGTGAATCGCTGAATCTTGTCGACACACCATTCACGGCGACTCGCTAGGCATAGAGATGATTCAAAAATCATGAAGTTTCGATACTTAAATTGTTGGAATTGCTTGGTTTTGATCAAGATTCACTCAAAAGCGTGCTGAAACCTCTGTGCATTTGAGTTGTTTTTCGTTTCCCCAGTGGTCTTGTTAGTGCTTGCCCCTTACAATGTCGGCTGTCTTTGTTTGAGAATTATTCGCACAAGAGAATTTGATTGTGGAATCACTTTGTTGAGGAATTTTTATGTCAGTTTATGAAAAATTAAAAGCGTTAAATATTGAATTGCCAGCAGTTGCAGCGCCAGCTGCCGCCTATGTAATGCATGCGCAAACAGGGAATACGGTATTTTTGTCTGGCCATATCGCAAAAAAAGACGGCAAGGTGTGGGTTGGGCAATTAGGAAAAAATATGGAAACCGCTGAAGGCAAAGAAGCCGCACGTGCGATTGCGATTGATTTGTTGGCGACCCTGCAAGACGCTTGCGGGGGTGATTTGACCCGTGTTAAACGCATTGTGAAGTTAATGAGTCTGGTAAATTCAACTGCTGATTTTACTGAACAACATTTAGTGACTAACGGTGCATCTGAGTTGATCGGTGAAGTATTTGGTGAACAAGGTAAGCACGCTCGCTCAGCATTTGGCGTGGCGCAAATTCCATTGGGCGCTTGTGTTGAAATCGAAATGATCGCTGAGATCGCTTGAATTTATAAGTTTGTCTGAGAAATTTGTTTGTGCTGTATTGCAAATCGATCGTGTTGAAATTTTTTCTGAAGTGAATTAAGTATGAGCCTGCAAAATTTAAAACCAATTGAGTGGAAATTTTCTGAACGTGCGGAGCAGTTACAAAGCTCGGCAATTCGTGAAATTTTGAAAGTAACGATGCGTCCAGAAGTGATTTCTTTTGCAGGTGGGCTACCTTCGCCAGAGACTTTTCCGGTTGATCGTATGCGTGCAGCCTTCGATAAAGTCTTGGCCGAAAATGGTAAAACCGCATTGCAATATGGTACGACTGACGGTTATGCGCCATTGCGTGAATTCATCGCAAAATCCTTATCGACGCAAGATTGTACGATCACCGCTGATCAAATCATGATGGTATCCGGCTCGCAGCAAGGCTTGGATTTGTTGGCAAAAGTGCTGGTCGATGAAGGTAGTAAGATTTTAGTAGAAACGCCAAGCTACCTTGGCGCATTGCAGGCATTCTCTGTGTATCGCCCTGAATTTGTATCGGTCGAAATGGATAACGATGGCGTGGTACCGGCATCCGTTGCGGCGAAAGGCGAGGGCGCGAAATTATTTTACGCTCTGCCCAACTTCCAAAATCCAACTGGCCGCACATTGTCGGTCGAGCGTCGTAAAGAATTGGTAGAAACATGCGCGCGCATGGGTATTCCATTGATTGAAGATAATCCTTACGGTGATTTATGTTATAGCGGCGAACCTTTGCCTAAGCTATTAAACATGAATCCCAACGGTGTGATTTATCTTGGTTCATTCTCAAAGATTTTGACACCGGGTATCCGACTCGGTTACATGGTTGCTCCAGTACCTTTGATTCGTAAGTTAGAGCAAGCAAAACAAGCAACAGATTTGCATACCTCGACTTTGACGCAAATGGCAGTGTACGAAGTGATTAAGGATGGATTCTTGGATGAACATATCCCAAGTATTCGTCGTTTTTACTCTGCACAATGTGATGTGATGTTGGCAGCAATGACTAAGCATTTCCCAGAAGGCGTGACATGGACACGACCACTGGGTGGAATGTTTATTTGGGCGACTTTGCCTAAGCATATTCATAGCAAGGATTTGTTAGCCGATGCAATCGCAAATAACGTGGCATTCGTGCCGGGCGGACCTTTCTATGCAAATGAGGCAGAGACAAATACCTTCCGCTTAAGCTTTGTTACGGTATCGCCAGAGAAAATTAATGAAGGCATAGAAAAAATCGGTAACTTGATTAAAGCACGCATGTGAGTACATAAGTGAATATATAAGTGCATATTTGAAGTCACTTTTCTGATTTTAATTGCCGTACTTAAATCGCACTAAAATCGCAACAAAAAAGGCTTGTCAAAAGAATGACAAGCCTTTTTTGTTATGCTGATTTCGTCACGCTTATTCAGCGTGAGAACAAGACCAAGTTGGCATAATTTGTTAAAGTCTTTTGTATTATCGTTTTTTAATTTGAATCGACTCAAAGGAAATCTATCATGCGTTCAATTGGTGGCTCAAATGCAGCATCAGAATTGGCTGGCATTGTCAAAGACCTGTCACATGTTCGTCCAATTACCAATCAAGAGCGTCAACAAAGACGCGATAAAGCGACCGCTTTGATGCAACAGCAAGGGATCGCGGCTTTAGTCTTAAGCGCGAGTACTAGCTTGTATTATTTCACGGGCTTGTCTTGGTACCAAAGTGAACGCTTAGTAGGCGCGGTGATGACCAACTCCGGTAAATTGATCTTTGTGAGTCCCGCCTTTGAAGATTCAAAATTACGTGAGACGCTAGGTGACCAAGCGGATATTCGTTTATGGGAAGAAGATGAAAATCCCTACACCTTAGTTGCGCAAATACTTAAAGATGAGAACTTGCAGGGCAAAGTGGCATTAGATGAAGCTGCGCCGTTTTTTATTGCGGATGGATTGCGTCAAGCTTTGTCTTCTTATGCCATCGTCAATGGCATGGTGATTACAGCAGAATGCCGTATGCATAAATCGGCGAATGAAATTGCACTGATGCAGGCAGCGAAAAACATCACCCTTGAAGTACAAAGACGCACTGCAAAAATTTTGCGCGAAGGCATTTCATCCACTGAAGTTGCAGATTTTATCAATCAAGCACATCGCGCATTTGGTGGCAGCAGTTCGACTTTTTGCATCGTCAGCTTTGGCCTGCCGACTTCGATTCCACATGGCCCTGACGGTGTTCAGTATTTGAAGGAAGGTGACATGGTGCTGATTGATACTGGCTGCATGGTAGAGCGCTATCATTCAGACATCACGCGTAGTTATGTATTTGGTGAGCCGACCGCGCGTCAACGCAGCATGTGGGATTTAGAGAAGGCGGCACAAGCCGCAGCATTTGATGCGGCTCAAATTGGCGTTCCATGCGAACAAGTTGACGCGGCTGCACGTCGAGTTTTGGAAGCCGCAGGTCTAGGCCCAGGTTACAAAACCCCAGGTTTGCCACATCGCACCGGACATGGAATTGGACTTGATATTCATGAGTGGACGTATTTGGTGAAGGGAAATAAAACCCCACTTGCGGCAGGTATGTGCTTTAGCAATGAACCAATGATTTGTCTGGATGGTGAATTTGGCATTCGTTTAGAGGATCATTTTTATATGACAGAGCAAGGGCCAAAATGGTTTACTGGGCAAAGTCATGCCGTCGATGCCCCGTTTGGTGTTTCGGTTAGTGCTTGATTGCTATCTTCTGTGCTTTAAAAAGCCTGCATGTGCAGGCTTTTTTGCTTCTAGTCATCCTTAGCAGGTAAAATGCTGACTTGCATTTTTTGAGCATATTGCGAGCATTTTTTATGAGTAAATTGTCGTTTGACCGTGTTCTGCAATCGCAAGGCTTCGGTACCCGTAAGTATTGTCGTGAGTTGATTGAGGACGGTGAAGTTTCTATTGCCGGTGTGGTGCACGATAACTACAAAGAGCTAATCGAAACGCAGGGCTTGGTTTTTACCATTTTTGAAGAAGAATGGACTTATCGTGAACACGTGTATTTATGTTTGAATAAGCCTGCAAACTTCGAATGTTCGCGCAAGCCTTCGCATCATCCTGGTGTGTTAACCCTATTGCCAGAACAGCTTGCTTGGCGCGATGTACAACCAGTCGGGCGCTTGGATCATGACACGACAGGCATGTTATTGATGTCGGATGATGGTCCATTTATTCATGCACAATCATCACCCAAGAGACATGTTCCCAAGTTGTATGTTGCGACTACCGCTGAGCCAGTAACCGACGAACTCGTGCAAAAATTATTGTCTGGCGTGCAATTACATGATGAACCCGCACCGTTAGCAGCGCAAAGCTGTGTTCAGATTGCAGAATTTCAGTTGCAAATTGTGTTAGAACAAGGAAAATACCATCAAGTTAAACGTATGTTGGCGGCAGCTGGAAATCACTGTGCTGCTTTAACACGCACGGCAATCGGGCAATTAACTTTGGCTAGCTTGGGCTTGGAAGAGGGGGAATGGTGCTATTTGGAGCCGGAACATTTGGCTTTGTTGGTGCCTGATGCAGAAAATTCCTAATTGGGAAAACTCCTGATTTTCTTGTTTCATATGTTGCGGTATTGCTAGCATTGCGGTTGGTAGAATTTCTTGGCTCTAATATGTTGATTCGATAAGGAATAGCTATGCTCGTAATTGCGGTGATGAATCCTAAAGGCGGCGTTGGTAAGAGCACGTTTTCAACCAATTTAGCGGGTTATTTTGCCTCACAAGGCCATCAAGTTATGCTTGGTGATGCCGATGCCCAACATTCCTCGCGTGCATGGTTGTCTCTGCGTCCAGCACATTTACCGGTGATTGCTGGTTGGGAAATCTCTGACGGTAATATCGTCAAGCCACCAAAAGGAACTAGTCACGTCGTGATTGATACTCCTGCTGGCATAAAGGGGAACAAGCTCGATGCCATTTTGAAAATCGCCCACAAAGTGGTTGTGCCGCTTCAAGCATCTATGTTTGATATCTTGGCGACCGAGGATTTTTTGAAAAAACTGGCGAAGCGTGATGAGAAGTGCGAAGTTGGCGTATTGGGAATGCGCGTCAATGCGCGTACCAAAGCAGCGGATCAGTTGGCGCACTATGTCACCCAACTTGATTTGCCAGTATTGGGCTATTTGCGTGACACGCAGAACTATATTCAATTAGCTGCACATGGCGCGACACTTTGGGATGTGGCACCGTCTAAAGTGGAGAAAGATTTGGCACAATGGGATGAACTGTTGTCTTGGATCTCAAAGAAGTAAATTGCGGTATTTTTTGATCACCGTGTGTTTGGTGAGATTGAATTCTGTAAAGTAGTTGACCAAATTAATGCTACAAAATAATGCAGCAGAAAAATAAAACAAAATCATAAAAACACTCACCTTGAAACCGCAAGTAACAAACGACGATAAACCGATGTAAGAACCATTTTGTTGGATGGTTTTCTGTTTTCTCTTCTGTTCTATCATTGTTTATATATCGTTTGGCTTGCAAAGCGATCACCTTATGCATTTCACCATCTTTAAGACGCCAATTATCAACACCATCATGCGTTGGATTTCCATGCTGATCTTACGCTTATTGGGTTGGCGCGTAGATCGTACTGCTGCAGATGTTCAAAAAGGTGTTTTGATTGCGGCACCACATACTAGCAATTGGGATTTTCCGATTGCATTGATGATTTGTTTTGTATTGCGACTGGATGTGTATTGGATGGGGAAGTCCAGTTTGTTTCCACCTGTCTTGGGCGCAATCATGCGTTGGTTGGGCGGGATTCCAGTGGATCGTTCTCGTGCTGGGAACTTGGTTGAAGCGACCATCGAGGCTTTTAATCAAAATGAAAAACTGTTAGTCATCGTTCCACCAGAAGGTACGCGCGGTAAAGTGACGCGCTGGAAAACTGGGTTTTACTACATTGCTCAAGGTGCCGGTGTCCCGCTTGGTTTAGGTTACGTTGATTTTAAAGAAAAGATTGGCGGCGTCGGCAAATTGTTCTATCCTTGCGGCAACATTGATGAAGATATGGTCTTGATCAAACAGTTTTATGCAGGATTTACGGGTAAAAATCCACAGCAATTTGACGCTGAGCAAATTCAGGTAAACGTTTCTAAGCCTGAAGATAAAGAGCCCGATTAATAAGGACTTCAATCGATGCCAATCAATAAGACGATTCCTCCAAAGAAAAAAGTCGCTTCCGATCGATTTGCCATTATTGCGGCATCGGTGGTATTGCTATTTTTTGCAGGGGTGGCGTTATTCATCTATCTTGGGCGCGTTGCTGACAGAAATATTTCAAATTCGACTTATGCCGAGTTACAGCAAAATATTGTGAATGATCAAGGCATGGTCGCTAGATTGTCTGTCAGTGTTCAAGTGAGTAAAGACGATGATGAGTGGCTTGCAGAGAATAAAGCAGCATTGAACGAGCAATTCAGAAAAGAGTTAACTTCTTTGGATTTAGAGACTTTGCGAACCAAAGAAGGACTACAGGAATTACAAGACGAGTTAACGCGTAAATTGAACCTCGTTTTTAAGACAGATAAAATACAGGCTGTGATGGTGACGGAACTACTGTTACAAGATCAGCGTAACGATTAATTCCATTTACTCAGATTCAAAGCCGTAGCTACAAATCTGTTTGCTCTAATTTCTTAAATTTGATTCTTGCTTCTTCAATTAAAGTATCAAGCGATGCTTGGTCTAAATTTAAGCTATTCCACGACACCACTGACACGGAAATTGTTTGTGTTGCAGGCTCATCAGAATGATTCAGCATATGTGTGATGCCATCAGCAACATGAATGATCGACGCTAAAAAACCAATACCAGGTTGGTCAGGATGATGATGCCCAGCGATGGCGTTCTTCATCACTTCAGAAAAATTCCATTCAACTGCTAGTGCTTCACCAACTGCGGCATGGTCTATCCCCAAGATTTTTCGTTCTGCTTCGAATTGCGTTGCGAGACCTGATTTGCGATATGCAATGACTTCTTCAAACTGTTGTGGAAATAAGGTGACTAGTGCAAGCAGTCCGATGTCGTGCAGTAAGCCTGCTGTGAATGCAACATCCTCATTAAAATTCATGCGTCGCGCAATCAATTTGGAGATAAAGGCAACGCCATTTGAATGTTTCCAAAAGGCTTTGTGATCAAAGCCTCGGCAATTATTCTCGGGAAAGCAACCAGATAAGGCGGCTGATAAGACCATTTGTTTGACGGTTTCCATTCCTAGCAAGGAAATCGCTTGCTGTATGGTTGTGACTTTGATTAAGGTTGAATAAAACGGTGAATTGGCGTAACGCAAAGTCTTGGCTGTGAGGGCGAGATCTTGTGTGACCTTTTTTGCGAGGATGGAGATATCTGCGTCTTCTTGCTCAAGATTATTCAGCAACTCCATCACAACAGCCGGCAAAGTCGGTAGATCTTTGAGGTTATCAGTAACTTGCTGCAAACTGAGTTGAGTCATAAGCGGCTATTCCTTTTTATTGATGTGAATAGCTTGCCAGAAATTACAGTTTTAGTGCATGTTTTTTTTGATAATTACCGAGAGTTTGTTGTAATCGTATTCATGACATCGGGTTCGTGATATCGAGTTTGTGACTACGTATCCGTTAGAACATGCCTAATTCACTTCATCTAATTTTGTCACGAGGCGTTTTTCTGAAATACTTGCTTTGGCACGTTCAAGCATATCAATCGCGGCTGGTCCACGCAGCAAGGTGACTGCGACTGCCAAGGCATCGATGTAAGTCAAATGCGCCAAGCGCGAAGTCATCGGTGTATAGATATCAGGATCTTCTTCCACGTCCACGCTAATATGCACATCGGCTAATTCGGCGAGTGGACCGCCGCTTGCGCACAAGACCAAGACTTTAGCGCCAGTATCTTTTGCTAATTGCACGCTACGGATCAAATCGCGTGTGCGACCAGTGCGAGAGAAGGCGACGACGAGGCAATCACTATTGAGTAAGCTTGCCGATTGTGCTTGCAAATGGGCATCACAAAATACGGTAGTCGGAATGCCAAAGCGGAAGAATTTAAGTTGTGCATCAATCGCTAAAGCGCCAGAGTAACCGAGTCCATAACATTCAATCCGACGAGCGCGTGCTAGTAAATTAACTGCCGCTTCAAAGGTCGCACTGTTGGCGTTATTGCGTGCTTCCATCAAAGCCGCGATGGTGCGATCAAAAACTTTGGGTAACACGTCTTTGACTTGATCGGCCTGATTGACGTCGAGATGTAGATAGGGAATGCCAGTAGCCAGACTTTTGGCAAACGCGAGTTTGAAGGACTTAAAACCATCAAAACCTAAGGACTGTGCAAAGCGCGCCACAGTCGGTTCACTCACATTACACACTTGCGCTAACACGCGAATGGACATCTCCAGTGCATCGTGCGGCTTCTGCAATAGAAAATCAGCGACTTGACGCTCGGCGCGACTCAATGCTGTGCTGGCGACACGTATGCGCGCTAATAATCCTTTTTCTGGAGGATTATTGGTCGTGGTATTTTTATTGGAAAGAACGTTGACCATGGTTTGGTTACCTTTTGTCTCTTACGATTTGTTTTGCTGATCAAGTCAAAATGAATATACGTTTAAAGAAAGTGCGAGCTTATGGGACGCGCTTACATTGCTGTTTCGTAGTGAATTCAAAACAGCACTCATTGCTTACGGACACCAAAAAACCTCAATCCGACATTGTGCCTGCTTTAATAAATTACCGATAGGCAGATCACTGCTTAACGCGTTTTCAAAGACTTCGCGTTTTTCATTCCCGGTAATGACCAACCAGATCTTTTCAGTTTGCAATAGGCGTGGCAGAGACAAAGAAATACGTGTCTGATGGGTTTGCGGATGAACCGCAGCGAGGCAGTCTAAACCATCGGCTTGTACTGGCGCGCCCGGAAATAATGAAGCGATATGGCCGTCGGCGCCCATGCCCAACAATACTGCGCTAAAGCGCTCCGGGATTTGTTTTTGTAAGCGCTCGTTAATCGCTTCCATTGCCACTTCCGGCGTGTTCGCAGCATTTTTTAAGGAGATTAAATGCCATTGTTTGCCAACACTTTGCGCCAAACATTTTTTAAACAGACCTTCATTACTTTGTGGATCACTGTCATGCACCCAGCGCTCATCGGTGGCGGTTAACAATACGTTCGCCGTTGCGCGTTGTGCTAGGGCTTGGTCTAGTTCGCGATAGATAGGTGCTGGCGTGGAACCGCCCGCTAGGGCGAACGCTGCAGGGCGCTTGCTCAGACTGGCATCGTCAATTAAATGCAGCCATTCACTCACCAATGTACGGCTGAGTTCAGCAAAATTCTCAAAGCTGCGAAATTGCGCTTGATTGTCGAGTTGGTGCTTGGCCATGAGAAAGCTATTCCTATTGCTATTGTGAGCTGCTTGCGTGCTTGTACTTGTGTTGATTACGGCTTCCATTATTTACTTAGCCTTCTACATACTCTTCGCCCCACGCTGCTCCGTGTTGCGCTAACAAATAACTTGCCGCCGCTGGACCCCAACTGCCTGCGATATAAGATTTCAAGCCTTCCGCATCATTATCCCAAGCAGACATAATTGGATCGATCCATTCCCACGCCGCACCTAATTCATCGTCACGTACGAACAAAGTCAAATCGCCGTGCAAGGCGTCGAGCAACAAGCGCTCATAAGATTCGACACGGCGCAAGTTCGATGCTTCGGCAAAGTCCAAATTCAAAGCCACATCGGATAAGCGTATACCTTCGCCCGGTTCTTTCGCCTTCATAAACAATTGCACGCTTTCTTCGGGTTGCAAAGTGATGACCAGACGATTCGAACGCAATGGGCCTTGGCCTTTACCAAAAATCGAATACGGAATTGGTTTGAAATTAATCGTAATTTCAGCGCAACGACTTGCCATGCGTTTGCCAGTGCGTAAGTAGAAGGGTACGCCGGCCCAACGCCAGTTATCAATCTCAGCGCGAATCGCGACAAAGGTTTCAGCGCGGCTAGAAGCAGGTACGCCAGGCTCATGTTGATAGCCGATGACGGGCTTGCCATCGACTGCGCCAGCGCGGTATTGACCACGTACGGTTTTCTTCGCCACATCGTCGGCTGTGAATTTGCGTAGTGCGCGTAAGACTTTGACTTTCTCATCGCGGATCGCATCAGGGTTGGCGTTGACTGGTGGCTCCATCGCTACGATGGACACCAATTGCAATAAGTGGTTTTGCACCATGTCGCGCAAGGCACCAGTCTTATCATAAAAGTCACCGCGAGTTTCTACCCCGACTTGTTCGGAAATCGAAATTTGCACGTCTTGTATCCACTTGCGATTCCACAAGGGTTCGAGGAAGGAATTGGCAAAACGCAGTGCGAACAAATTCTGCACCATCTCTTTACCGAGGTAATGATCGATACGATAGATTTGGTTTTCGTTCAAATAGGTGCGTAGAGCAGAATTGATTTCCTTGGCAGATTTTGCATCGCGTCCCAAAGGTTTTTCTACCACGACGCGGGCGTTGCCTTCGACTAGACCGTGTTTCGACAATTGTTCAACTACGGGAATGAAAATATCAGGACCAATCGCCAGATAGAATAGTTTTGCTTTGCTCGTATCGGCATTCACACGGGCTTTTAATGCATCAAAATCTGTTGGCACTTTTGCGTCGATTTTTGAATAGCCTGTCAGTGTCAGAAATGCCGCCAATTGTTCAGACGTGCCATTTGCTTTTGCCGCATAGGTTTCTATGCTCGCAGCGACGCGGGTGCGGAAATCATCATCACTCAATGCTTCACGTGCTGCGCCAATAAAACTAAATTCGGGATCGAGACGCCCATTGACGAACGCGCTGTACAGTGCAGGAATGATCTTGCGTTTCGCCAGATCGCCAGTACCGCCAAACAATACAAATGTAGTCATGTGGACTCCGAATAATTCTAGTTAGAGAAAAAATTAAAGAAACTTAAAATCTTTTTTTGCCGCAGAGGTGCAGATGGCGCGGAGGTACTTTTTAAAAATCTCTGCGTACTCTGCGCCTCTGCGGTTAAAAAATGTTCTTTGATTGAATAAATTATGCCATAGCTTAAACCATATTTCTTCAAAAATGTAGTTTCATTACGATATTTTTGATGGTTTTTATGCTTTAATTGAAAAAATATCGCATTTCTGAAAGTTTGTTACAGTATTTTTCTGTTTTTGTGCTATCTTTCACTTATTCGAATTAGATACCCCCACAAAACTATGACGACTTCTGGACAACAAACTCAACAAGTTGCAATCAACGCGGTGGTTGATGCAGTCACACGGCGTATTACTGAGCGTAGTAAATCTTTGCGTGCGGAATACTTAACTCGCTTAGAGCAGTTACGCAATCGAGGGCCACGTCGCGCCAGTTTGTCATGCGCCAATCAAGCGCATGCAAATGCGGCCGCGGATAGCAATACCAAGATTTGGCTGAACCAGGCGCAAAAACCGAATATCGGCATCGTGACTGCCTACAACGATATGTTGTCGGCACATCAGCCTTACGCCACTTACCCTGATCAAATTAAGGAAGCCGCATTGCGTTTTAATGCAACGGCGCAGGTGGCCGGCGGCGTGCCAGCGATGTGTGATGGTGTAACGCAAGGCCGTCCAGGTATGGAATTGTCTTTGTTCTCGCGTGATGTGATTGCGCAAGCGACCGCGATTGCTTTGTCGCACGACGCTTTCGACGCGACTTTGTGTTTGGGTATTTGCGACAAGATTGTGCCAGGTTTGCTAATCGGTGCTTTGGCATTCGGTCATTTACCAACAGTATTTATTCCCGCTGGCCCTATGGGATCAGGTTTGTCGAATAAAGAAAAAGCCGCAGTACGCGAGCGCTATGCGCAAGGTAAGGCGACTAAAGAAGAATTGTTGGCGGCAGAGAGTGCTGCCTATCATAGCGCAGGCACTTGCACCTTCTACGGCACTGCGAACAGTAATCAAATGTTGTTAGAAGCGATGGGCTTGCATTTGCCTGGCGCGGCGTTCGTGCATCCATCCGATCCATTACGCCATGCCTTGACTAACGCAGCGGTCGAGCAAGTCTTGAAATTAACTGAAGCGGGTGGCGACTATCGTCCTATCGGTCATGTGGTGAATGAAAAAACGATAGTGAACGCGGTAATTGCTTTGTTAGCGACGGGTGGTTCGACGAATCATACGATTCACTGGATTGCGGTAGCACGTGCCGCAGGCATCCTCATTGATTGGCAAGATTTTGATGAATTGTCTTCAGTGATTCCATTATTGACACGAGTTTATCCGAACGGCACTGCAGACGTAAATGCCTTCGAAGATGCAGGTGGTCCAACCTTCGTGATTCGCGAATTGTTATCGCAAGGTTTGATGCATGCGGATGTGATGACGATATTTGGCGACCAAGGTCTAGCATCGCATACAACACGCCCAGAATTAAAAGATGGAAAAGTCGCATTCGTCGCGCATCCTGAAAAATCCAGCGACCCTGCGGTTGTTCGTAATGTAGATGAGCCATTTGCCGCTACAGGTGGCCTTCGTTTACTGCAAGGTAATTTAGGTCGCGCCATTGTGAAAGCTTCGGCGGTGCCGGAAGAGGCTTGGATAGTGCGCGCACCAGCTAAAGTATTTGAATCGCAAGACGCATTGGTGAATGCTTATAAAGCAGGGCAATTGAACCAAGATTTCGTCGCAGTGGTGATCTTCCAAGGTCCACAAGCGAACGGTATGCCGGAGCTGCATCACTTCACACCCGTGCTCGGCAGTCTCATGTCGGCAGGTTATAAAGTTGCTTTGGTCACTGATGGTCGTATGTCTGGCGCGTCTGGCAAAGTTCCAGCCGCTTTGCATGTGAGTCCTGAAGTCGCACAAGGTGGGCCACTCGGTAAAGTACGTGACGGTGACATGATTGAACTGAACGTGCACACCGGTGAATTGCGTGCTTTGGTCGATGACGCGGTGTGGGCAAGTCGTACTAATCCAATTATCAGTATCGACAGTAGCTACGGCTATGGACGTGATTTGTTCGTCGCGCAACGACGCGTCGTCACATCACCAGAGCAGGGCGCTTCGACTTTGTTTATTTGAGAAATGAATACCTGAAAATGTTTGAACGCAAGACCTAAAAGGTATTCAACCGCAGAGGGCGCAGAGCTGAATGAGTAAAAGACTGCAATCGAAAGTTTTTCTCAGCGTTCTCTGCGCCTCTGCGGCAAAGTTTTTGATTTTAATGAATTTAAAGTTTAATAATTTACAGTTTTGAAGTGAGATCAAGATGACTATGACGACAGCAGCGATTATTTCCCAACTGGCACAAGTACGTGTGCTGCCTATCTTGGTAACCGATGACGTGGATCAAGCGATTCGTTGCGTGACAACCTTGGCAGAAAATGGTTTGCCTGCAGTTGAAATTACTTTGCGTACACCAAACGCCATGACAGTCCTGCGTGAAGTGGTAAAGGCATGTCCAACCGTGACAGTCGGTGCGGGTACGATTTTGACGCCAGCGCAACTTGATGCGGTACGAAATACGGGTGCAGCGTTTGGTATCAGTCCAGGGATTACGCCGGTATTAGCAAAAGCAGCTGCCGAGTCTGGTTTGCCTTATTTCCCTGGTGTTGGTGGTGCGAGTGATTTGATGCTGGCCTTGGAAAATGGATTCAATGTCGTCAAATTATTTCCATCCGATATCGTCGGTAGCGTGAAGATGGTCAAAGCACTTGGTGGACCATTTCCTGATGTGAAGTTTTGTTTGACTGGCGGTGTCACTGTGGAAGCTACACCGACTTTATTGCAGCAATCGAACGTTTTGTGCGTTGGTGGTTCTTGGATGTGCCCAGCGAATTTGATCAGTGCAAATGATTGGGCGGCAATTGGACAATTGGCAGTGCAGGCTGCAGCGGCAGGTAAGTAAATTTTAGTAGTTCGGTTTTCAATTCATTTTTCTCAGGTTGTTTGATCATGGCTATCTCAGTTTCCCGTACTCCATTGTGGTGTTTGTTACAGCAACGCGCGAATAATATGCCGAGCTTGAAAGAGTTGTTTCGCGCTGATCCGCAGCGTTTTACACACTTCTCTGCTTCCGCTTGCGGCATGTTGTTGGACTATTCCAAACAACGCATGGACACGACGGCGAAACTCAATTTGTTAGCTCTCGCGCGCCAACAAGAAGTCGAATCACGTCGTGATGCGATGCTGCGTGGTGAAGCAATTAATAATACGGAAAACCGCGCCGTTTTACACACGGTATTGCGCTTGCCTAAGGGCGAGAAATTCATGCTCAACGGCGAAAATATCGCGGCGGATGTGCACAGTGTTTTAGCGCATATGCGTAGCTTCAGCGACGCCGTGCGCGAAGGTCGCTGGTTGGGTTACACCGGCAAGCCAATTCGTACGATTATCAATATTGGTATTGGTGGTTCGGATCTCGGGCCGCAAATGGCATGTATTGCCTTAGCACCATGGTCGCAAAAAAATCTGTCGCTACATTTTGTCTCGAATGTCGATGGTCGTCACGTTGCCGATTCTTTAGAAAACGCCGATCCAGAAACAACGCTGATCGTGGTCGCTTCTAAGACTTTTACGACCATGGAAACCTTGACTAATGCCCGCACAGCACGTGAGTGGATGTTGAATCATGGCTGTCCTGAAGATCAAATTCGTCAACACTTTGTCGCTTTAAGTACCAATGTGAAAGCGGCGGCCGCCTTTGGTATCGCAGAAGAAAATGTGTTCCCATTTTGGAATTGGGCGGGCGGTCGTTACTCGATGTGGAGCGCGATTGGATTGTCGATTGCCTTATACGTTGGCGCAGATCGTTTTGAAGAGATGTTGGCTGGCGCGCACGAGATGGATTTGCACTTTGCCCAAGCGCCGCTAGAGCAGAATTTACCCGTTTTGATGGCATTGATTGGCGTTTGGAATATCAACTTCCTTGGCTTACAAGCTTTGTCTATCGCGCCGTATCACCAACGCATGACACGCTTGCCAGCCTACTTGCAACAACTAGAAATGGAAAGTAATGGTAAATCAGTTACGCGTGAAGGTCAGCGCGTCGATTACACGACTTCACCAATTTTGTTTGGTGAAGCGGGTACCAATGGACAACATGCTTACTTCCAATTGTTGCATCAAGGCGCGACGATTATTCCAACCGACTTTATAGTAGTCGCCGATGATGATGCTGGTTTGCCAGGACATAACCAAGCTTTGTTAGCGAATTGTTTCGCGCAATCGAAAGCGATGGCATGGGGAAAAAACATCGATGAAGTGCGTGCAGAATTAGGTGATCTACCTGAAAAAATGTTGGCGCCACGTGTGTTTGAAGGTAATCGTCCGACTTCCACTTTGCTGCTTGATTCTTTGACGCCACGCTCGCTCGGCGCATTGATCGCACTATATGAACATAAAGTATTTGTGCAATCGGTGATTTGGGACATCAATGCGTTTGATCAATGGGGTGTCGAGTTGGGTAAATCTTTGGCGCAACAATTGATCAGCCTCGATCCTGCCGCGGTGAAAGAAGAATACGATAGTTCAACCAAGGGTTTGTTAAAAGCTTTGACCAAGCGTCATCGTTGAGATGAAGTTCCCTCTCCCGCAAGCGGGAGAGGGCTAGGGTGAGGGTGGTTCAGAATGTAGGGCGGGTGCAACCCGCGCCGCCCAAACTTTGTACTCGGGTATCCCACATGCTGGCGGCGCGGGTTGCACCCGCCCTTCAAAAACCATTTTCCTCAATATGAATTGTAGGCATTTGATTTATATTGAATGAAGCTGATTTACCCGCCGCAGCCTGATCTGCTTTGTTAAGATGTTTTGACTTTTTATTTGCTCCATTTCGCATAAACTAATCATTTTCCATATTATCTAAACCATTTAAAGCTGATCATGAACGATATCGCTGACGATAAAGACCAGAGCCTCCGTGAAGACATCCGCCGCCTTGGGCGCATTTTGGGTGACACGGTGCGAAATCAACACGGTGAAGAAGTTTTTTCACTGATTGAAACGGTACGTCAAAACTCCATTCGTTTTCGTCGCGATGCCGATGTGGCGGCGCGTGCAGAATTGGAAAATACCTTAGATACGCTGACCAATGATCAGACTACGCATTTGATTCGCGCCTTCAGTTATTTTTCTCACTTGGTGAATTTAGCAGAAGATCAGCATCATATTCGCCGCACACGTGCGCATTTGATTGCTGGCTCGGCGCCGCGTCGTGGCAGTTTGGCGCATACGATAGAGACTTTATTTTCGGGTGAGAATGCGGCAGAAAATCTGACTAACTTCTTTCAGACCGCAGAAGTCAGTCCGGTATTGACCGCGCATCCGACCGAAGTTCAGCGTAAGAGTATTTTGAATTGCCAAATGGTGATCACACGTTTATTGGATGAACGTGACCGTATGCAATTGACACCAGAAGAATCGCGGGCCAATGAAGATGCTTTACAACGTGCGGTATTGACTTTGTGGCAGACGCGTATGTTGCGCATGTCGAAATTGTCCGTGCTTGATGAAGTCGAAAATGGCCTGAGTTTTTATGACTACACTTTCTTGCGCGAATTGCCGCACTTATACGCAGGCTTAGAAGATTTACTCGCAAGTAAAGATAAGCGTTTTGAAAAGATAGAATTGCCTAGCTTCATGCGCTTAGGCAGTTGGATCGGTGGCGATCGTGATGGTAATCCGTTTGTGACAGCCAGTGTGTTGGAAAAAACTTTAACCATGCAGTCGACGCGTGCTTTCAAATTCTATTTGGAAGAATTACACACGCTGGGTTCACAATTGTCGATGGCGACCTTGCTGGTGAAAGTGTCGCCTGAGTTGGTGGCACTTGCAGAACGTTCTCCCGATCACTCACCACATCGTGCGGATGAACCCTATCGCTTGGCAGTCAGTGGCGTCTATGCGCGCTTGGCAAGTACCTTTAAAAACTTGCTGGGACTTGATCCTGTAATCGCACCTTGTGGTATCGCCGATGCGTATGCTAGCGCAGAAGAATTAGTCGCCGATCTCGATGTGATTCATCAATCTTTATCCGACAATGGCTCGATCGGTATTACCCGTGGTCGTTTGCGTCATCTGCGTCGTGCGGTTCGCGTGTTTGGTTTCTACCTCGCACCGATAGACTTGCGTCAAAATTCTGACGTACATGAGCGCGTGGTGGCAGAGTTGCTCAAAGCAGCGAATCCAACTATCGATTATTTGTCTTTGAATGAAGATCAACGCATAGACGTCTTGGTAGCAGAAATCAGTTCTTCGCGCCCATTAGCGTCACCGTATTTAACGTATTCCGAAGAAACTCAATCTGAGCTGGCAATTTACCGCGCCGCTTGTACAGCGCAACAGCGTTATGGTAAGGGCGCGGTGCCGAATTGCATCATCTCGAAAACCGACGGTGTTTCCGATATGTTGGAACTCGCCTTACTGTTGAAAGAATCTGGTTTATTGCATCCAGCCGAAGCGCGTCTTGATGTGAATATTATTCCGCTGTTTGAAACGATAGGTGATTTGCAAAACAGCGCGCCAGCGATGGATAGATTGTTTGCGATTCCGGCTTATGCACGTTTGTTGGCGAGTCGAAATAATGCGCAAGAAGTCATGCTCGGCTACTCAGATAGTAATAAAGACGGCGGCTTCTTAACCTCTGGTTGGGAACTGTATAAAGCCGAGATTGATTTGGTCGAAGTCTTCGCTAAGCATCAAGTGCGCCTGCGCTTATTCCACGGTCGTGGTGGTTCCGTTGGTCGCGGTGGTGGTCCAAGCTATCAAGCGATTTTGGCGCAACCTGCGGGAGCGGTGCAAGGCCAAATTCGTTTGACTGAGCAAGGTGAAGTTATCACCGCAAAATATGCGAATCCCGAAGTAGGGCGTCGTAATTTAGAAGTCTTGGCAGCCGCAACGATGGAAGCGAGTTTGCTTTCGCACACGGAATTTGCACCGCGTCCAGAGTTCCTCAAAACCATGGAAGCCTTGTCCAAAAACGCGTTTAAAGCGTACCGCGATATGGTGTACGAGACTGAAGGTTTTGAACAGTATTTCTGGGAATCGACCGTGATTTCAGAAATTGCTGGTTTGAATATTGGCAGTCGCCCTGCGTCGCGTAAGAAATCGACCGCGATTGAAGATTTGCGCGCGATTCCTTGGGTGTTTAGTTGGTCACAATGTCGTTTGATGCTGCCGGGCTGGTTTGGTTTTGGTAGTGCGGTGAAGCAGTATTTAGAGGCGAATCCAAGTCATGGTTTGCAGACTCTGCAAGCGATGTTTAAAGATTGGTCGTTCTTCTCGACTGTATTGTCGAATATGGAAATGGTGTTGGCAAAGAGCGATATCGGAATTGCGAGTCGTTATGCGCAGTTGGTGAAAGATGAGGAATTACGTAATCGCATTTTCCCGCGCTTAGAAGCCGAGCATGCTTTGACAATTGCTGTTTTGAAGCAGATTTCAGGTCGTGAAGATTTATTGTCGGATAACCCATTGCTCAAGCGTTCTATCGTCAATCGTTTCCCGTATTTATCGCCTTTAAATCACGTGCAGGTTGAACTCTTGAAGCGCTATCGTCAAGGCGACGAAGATGAACGCGTGCGTCGTGGGATTCATTTGTCGATTAATGGTATTGCGGCGGGCTTACGGAATAGTGGATAAGTAAATAGGTCGTTGATTTATTTTAAATCTTGATTTGAAATAAGAGGGCAATCTGATGAGGGGGAAAGTATTTCGGTATACTTTCCCCCTTTCTGTTGATGGGTTTCATCATGCATGCAGCTATTTTGGGTGTAGTAGGGTGGTCAGGGAGTGGCAAGACAAGCCTGCTTGAATATTTGGTGAAACAGTTGTCGCAGTCAGGCAAACTGATTAATGTCGTCAAGCATAGTCATCACGATGTTAGTCTAGAGCCCATGCATAAAGATAGTGCAAGATTGCGTACCGCTGGTGCCGGGCAAGTTTTGTTGGCATCGCCTTATCGATATGCCATTGTAAAAGAATTACGATCAACACCAGAACCTAGTTTGGGCGAATTATTGCTACAACTTGAACCCGCTGATCTCACCTTGGTTGAGGGTTATAAGTGGGCCAATTTGAAAAAAGTCGAGGTGTATCGACCTTCTTTAGGTAAGCCTGCGATATATCCGAATGATGATCATGTTATTGCCGTGGCCTCTGATATCGCTAGGCCTATTGCTTGCCCTGAACGATTGATGTGGTTGGATTTAAATTCTCCTCAATTCATATTAGATTGGATATTGCAAGAATTATCAGCTGGGAATCTGGCGTGTGATTGGAAAAAATTGCAATAAGTTGGTGATGTGCTTCACGGCTCCTATCAATTTCATCTTTATTGAACCAATTTACGCAAATATTTTTTTAAAGGCCTAAAGTATTTGGTGTTTTTGTCCGTTATCAGGCTTGTAGATAAGGAGAATTGTCATGGACGTGTCCGGAATTGCAAGATCTGCAACCACAATTGCTGATGTCGGTGTACGACAAGAAGTTAGCATTGCTGTGTTGAAAAAAGCGCTTGATGTCAGCGAAGAGAGTGCGACTGCTTTGATCGAGGCTATCCCTAATTCAAACGCAAACGTACCAAATCTGCCACCAAATTTAGGTCGTAATATTAATACGACAGCTTAATCTGAATTTGAAGCTGAATAAGCATAGTCGCTGTGAGTAAGAAGTTTCTTAGCGAATTTGTCTGTCAGTTTTCAATGCCAAATAGGTTTTAAACAGCGCTTTCTAGCGCTGTTTTTATTTGTACTTTTGAATTGATGAAGGCGTTATTGGCTTGTTTTACTTCAAGCGCATTTTTACTGTTTGCGGGATAATAATGCCCAACTTGGAATCGCAGCAAAAATGAAACACGAAGAATTTGATTTAATCGCTATGATGAATCGATTTAAAGAATAAGAAATAAAGAATAAGGAATAAGTATGTCGAAGCAAAATTGGGCATGGTCTGATCGCTTGAGTTTGAAACATGATGTTATGGATGAAACACATCAAGAGTTTGTTGCGCTGTGTGGCGCGCTGTCTTTGAGTGAGTCTGAAATACCGTATCTTGATCGATTAGATGCCTTAATCGCACATTCGATTGAACATTTTGAACAAGAGAATAAATGGATGCGCGATTTTGCATTTCCACCGGCAGGCTGTCATCAAGGTGAGCATGACGCGGTGTTGCAGGTCATGCAAGAGGTGCGTCGTCGCTATGCTGGTGGTGAACATGATTTAGGACAAAGCCTGGCAGAAGAGTTGCCTTTGTGGTTCGAGCATCATGTAGATACCATGGACAATATGCTTGCGCAATTTATGATCGCAAATCAAATAGCGATTGTTGATACAGAAAAGGCAAACGCTGAGCTTGCCTGATTTCTTGAGTACCTTGTTACAGGTTTAAATTTGAGTTGCTAGTTTTTTACTTCGACAATTCATTCAGCTGTAACACGAATTTTGATATCGCCTAGACATACTTCTTGCCCCGGACGGATTTTTGCTGTCTTTCTTAACTCTTGTTTTCCATCGACTGTAACGTCTCCGCTGGCAACGATGACTTTGCCAGCGCCTCCACTGTCACACAAACCTACCAACTTGAGTAATTGATTTAACTCGACATATCCACCATTCACGGCGAAGGAAATTTCTTGCATGATGTTCCAATCTGAATTCAGCCAATAAAAATTGGCAGGATACACTATTTTCAGGTCGGTCCTTTACTCTTTACTCACCATTTGAAACGAGGCAGAATCAAAATGCGCGGAAATTTATATACCTGTGTGTAAGGAAGCAAAGTTTCAATCGACTACTGTTGGTAGTTGGGTTGCTTGTCTTAAATAATTTGAGATGAGTTGAATTTAGTTTTAACTTTTATGAATTGATTGGAGAAGATAATGAGTAATAAAGCGATGATCGCAGTTGCATTAGCGGGTTTGATGGGTTCGGCAGCTGTGATGGCACAAGATGCGAAGAAGATGGATGCACCAGCCAAAACTGAAAAATGTTATGGAATCGCGAAAGCTGGCCAAAATGATTGCGCAACCAAGAGCGGTAGTCATTCTTGTGCAGGCCAAGCTAAAAAAGACATGGATCCAAATGAATGGAAGAAAGTACCAGCGGGGACATGTGAAAAAATGGGTGGAAAATTAGAAGCACCAAAGTCTTAATTGATTCTGAAATTTTTGACGGCAAGCCTATGACTAAGCTATCTGGTAACGGTGTAGGCTTGCGCACGCCACATTATCGAGATTTTTTAAGTTCTGCAGTGAATATCGATTGGTTGGAAGTTCACTCGGAAAATTATTTCGGTGAGGGTGGCTTTGATTTATTTGTATTGGATCAGTTAGCGCAACGCTATCCGATCAGTTTGCATGGTGTTGGTTTGGGCTTGGGTTCGGTGCATGGAGCCCAAGAATCCCACTTAAAAAAACTAAAAAATTTAGTAAATCGAGTGCTGCCAGCATTAGTGTCGGAACACTTGTGTTGGGGTAGTATCGCTGGCAGATATTTGAATGATTTGCTGCCACTTACGTTGTCAGAGCAGGCTTTGAACTTAGTGAGTGAGCGGGTTGACTATATGCAGAACTTTTTGCAGCGTCAAATACTGGTAGAAAACGTCTCTACTTATTTGCGATATGTCGACGATGCAATGTCCGAGGCTGAATTTTTGATTGCTTTGAGTCAGCGCACCGGATGTGGGATTTTGTTGGATGTGAACAATCTTTATGTCAATCAATGTAATCATCAAGAGCATGCGCGACAAGCAATTGCTGCGTTCGCGAAACTGCCAGAAAATATTATTGGTGAAGTTCATTTGGCAGGGCATACAAAATTATCGCACAGCGTGATTGATGATCATGGTAGCTGCGTCGCCGAGCCAGTTTGGGATTTATATCGAGAGCTATGTTCAAGTATTAGTCCAAATATCCCAACATTGATAGAGTGGGATACGCAAATACCAAGCTTGTCCGTTCTATTGAATGATGCGAATAAAATAGATACCTTCCGCCAGCCCGTTTGCGTGTCACATGAGTAGATTTTTAGAGGTTACACAGACGCGTTTTGCAGCTATGTTATTGGCTGATCAGCTTGATGTGCCATCGACTTTATTTGTTGGTGATGGCGAGTTATTGACTGAGCGTGCTCGTATTTATCGTGGAAATTTACAAGCGATTTGGAGTAACTCCCTGCGCAATGCGTATCCGGTGATAGATCAATTGGTGGGGAGTCATTTTTTTGATCAGTTGGCGATTCTGTATGGTCAGCAATTCCCATCTTTAGCGGGCGATTTAAATCAGTTTGGTCAACATTTTCCAGAATTTTTAGAGCAAGAACCTAGCGTTAAAGCATTCCCTTATTTCTCTTCGGTTGCGCAACTAGAATGGCTAGTGCATCAAGCTTATTATTGCGCCGATGCCGAGATTATCAGCTTGGCTGAGTTTTTGAATACCTGCGGGCAAAGTGCAAGCGAATTTAGTTTGCGTTTTCATCCTGCCGCAAGTTTATTCCACGTCAATGACGCTGCCGTTCAGATTTACCTAGCGCACATGGATGCGTCGATCGAAGCGCCTGGAATACAATTTCAAATCACAACGGAGCAAGCAAGTTTCGCTTTAGTCAGTCGCGCAGAATGGAAAGTCGATGTGCTTGCATTGACGCACGCGGAATATGTTGCGCTATCTAGTTTAAATCAAGGCTGCAAGCTCGAAGCTGCATTGGATGCTGCGCTGGCGATAGACGCAGAATTTGATATAGCAACAGCCCTATCGAAGTGGTTTAGCGCTGGCGCGTTCAGTAGTTTTTATCAAATTTAAATAGAAGCAAAATGTAAGCGACATGTAAGAACACCTAGTTCCAATTCGACTAATGCAATCTCATTTGATTGTTTTGGACCTCTATGAATCACTTTCTTCATTTGCATCAATTATTGATGCGCTGCGATGTCTTGCTGCATCGATATGCTAGCGACGTAATTGGTTTTGTACTGCGTGGATTTATTGCTTGGCAGTTTTTGAAATCGGCGTTGAATAAACTGCGTGATTGGCCATCGACGATCTCACTTTTTCAAGATGAATACCAAGTACCATTTTTGTCACCGGAATTAGCTGCGTATTTAGGAACCGGTGCTGAATTACTATTTGCGATTTTACTAATCCTGGGTTTGTTCTCAAGTTTGTCCGCTCTTGCACTTTTATTCGTAAATTTAATGGCAGTTGTTTCTTATCCAATTCTATGGGAACTAGAGTGTCCTGCCGGGCTCAATGATCATTTTTATTGGGCTGTGTTATTAATGTTGGTGATCGTATTTGGCGCGGGTAAATGGAGTCTTGATCATTGGTTAGGGCAGGTGAACCAAGGTCGAAATTTTTGATGGATCTTGGGTGTCATCGAGCGAATTAATTGACATAAAAAAACGGGAAGTAAACTTCCCGTTTTTTGTCGATGCAAATAACTTTAGCTCGTGATTATTTCCATTTGCGCTTTGCTAATTCTTCTGAAATATAGCTTGCGAATAGAGATTGTCCAAGTGGAGTTGGATGTACATTGTCTGCAAAGTAGTATTTGCTTGTATCGCCAGCGATCAAGTTATTAACACTGCAAACCAAGGAGGAGCCCAAAGGATTTTTTGCTGGTGTCAAATCGCAAGCGGGTGTCGTTACATTGCTGATTCCGTATGCACTTGGATTTGCAGCGTGATCACGGAAGCGTGTGAACAAATCAATGAACAAAACATTGTCATTGCCAGCCAAGCCAGCTAATAAACGCGCATTGAATGTGACTGTCATACCATTCAACAAAGTTTGTGTATCCGCAGATTGTTTCAATGCATCAGGCGTCTTGCTCAAATCTGGCATATTGACCACGACGACATACTTCGCGCCTTTTGCCAGAATCATATTGTTGACATAGCTAGCCAGTTCAGTGCCAGCTGTGCCCATCGCGTCGACATAAGTCTGTGCATTGGCTTTTGCGTATGCGGCACCAGCGCTTGCGCCCACAGTTGGTGTCAAGGTTGCGACTGCTGCGGCGATACAGTTACTTGCTTGCGCGTCTGTTGGCTTACATACGCCACTTGCGATATCTTTTTGAATCTGGCCAGGCACTGCGGCTGTTACTGCCGCTGTTGCCGCTGCTGTCGCTGCTGCGGACAAAGTGCTAGCTTGAATAAAGCCATCGTTAGGACCACCGCTGACGAAGACGATTTCTGTTCCTGAAAACTTACCGCCATTCGCATCTAAATGATTTTGGATTTGTTTGACAACAGGTACTGTCATTTGCCCCAAAATGGCATTGTTGCCGCCCAATAACTTGTTACCAGGCCCAACTGGATTCGTAACGCGAGCACCACCTTGTGCATAGCCTGTGCAACCAGCGTTATTTTTTACTGGCACATTAAATCCTTGCGATGCGAGGCCTTCTAGACCTGTTTGTGCTGCACATGGCGCTGGTAGGCCAAGATCTGCGGCAACGATTTCTGTCCAGTTTTTCGCAGTAGCGCTATTGATGGTGTATTTACCACCGCCCAGTGCTGCTACTGTGCCAACCTTGTAAGAACCAACATCACTTAAGCTATCGCCAAATGTGACTTGTGAAGTAAATTTGATTTTTGGTGCAGGATCAGTTGCGCCGCTACCGCCGCTGCCACCGCATCCAGCGAGAACTGCCGCAGCTATAAGAGTGAGTGAATATTTTAAATGACGCATTTTGTCTCCTGACTAATTATTGGATTGTTGCTAAACGAACGCTTGTGCTTTTTGAGAGCTTCACTATATGCCATTGAATTCAAAATGGGGTGTGCAAGGTGCAATTAAACGACACTGAAAATTAGAATATGTACTCGAAAAAATAGAACCAAAATTGCTGGGGAATTGTATTTGCGGCGATGCTGATCTCGATATGAAATTCCCTATTTTTCATAGAGAAAAATAGGGAATTTTGTGATGTGTAGAGTGAGTTTAAAAGCTAATAATTTATGTATGTAAAATTTACGACATGCTTTATAAACTTCACTTCGATCCTATACAAGGGCAAAGATCAATGTCATATTTTAACAAATGAAATTAGTACGTACGTTCGTTTTGGATTGATTTAAGTATCTACATGGAGACAACAAAAATGAAAATGAAACTTTTGGCAATGGCATTAGGTACATGCTTTGCGATGCCAACTTTGGCGCAAACCAATGTAACTTTGTACGGCATTTTGGATGCTGGTATTCAAGTAAGTAAGCTTGGCAAAGATACCCAAACTAAAATGGTAAGCGGTATCGCTGATGGTTCTCGTATCGGCTTTAAAGGTACTGAAGACATGGGCGGCGGATACAAAGCCATTTTTAATTTGGAAGCGCGGGTCGAAGTAGATACTGGTAGTAATAAAACTGGTAACTTGAGTGATTACCAAGGATACGCCTTAACTAAGGGCATGAATTTTCCTGATTTTGGTAGCGCTGCATTGAAAGGTGCCGCTGCACAAACTTTGGCTGGCGTACGTTCAGCTTTGCAACCGAAATACAACGTCAATGCGACTTCACCATTGATTTTGGCTCGAGGCGGCGGACCTGATGGTGGCTTGTTTGATCGTATGGCAATGGTTGGTTTGATTACGCCAGTTGGTGCTGTGTTAGCAGGTCGTATGTACACACCAGCTTATGAAGTTTTCAATTCTGCTGACGCGTTTGAAAGCGGCATGGCAGGTAGCTGGGGCGGCATCACTGGTGGTACTGGTGGTTTGTTGACGGCTGGTATGGCGATTCGCTCAAATAAATCTGTGCAATATCGCATTGAATTGCCAAATGGTTTTGGTGGTTCTTTGATGTATGGCTTTAAAAATTCTGGCTACATTGGCTTAGATAAAGATTTCATCGCTGGTAATGTTCGCTACAAAGCAAATGGATTTGATGTTGGTGTTGGTTACAACAGAGGTACAAACACCGATGGTTCAACTGGTTTGGTAACGACGACAGTTGGTGGTTCTTATGCATTTGATGATTTCAAATTGTTTGCTGGCTATCAAACAATGCGCAATGAGAACTCGATTCTCCTGCCAGTATTTTTTGATGCATGGGATTTAGAAATTACGCCAGGCTTACGCGCTGGTGGTGTACCTGCACCAGTAATCGCTGCATGGACAACGATCTTTAGAACCAACATCACAAAAAACTTTAAGCTTGATGCAAACAGCTACAGCTTAGGTGCGCATTACAAATTAGGTAATGGTCGTGTGATGGCATCGTATAGCGTACAAGATGATAGAACTTTGTCGAACAGCGATGTGACGCAATACGCGTTAGGCTATAACTACAATATGTCTAAACGTACTGATCTTTATGCGGTTGTTGGCTACACCAAGAACCAAAATGATGGACAATACGCTCCAGGTGCGGCAAGTGCTTCTGGCGGTTTTACCGAGTTCCCTGGTGAATCTGGTCGTGTATTGCAATTCGGTATTCGTCATCGCTTCTAATTTCTGTTTGACGACAAATAGCTAGGTATAGTTGGTTTAGAAATCAACATCCCTAGCGAGAAAAAAAGCGCATTTTAAATGCGCTTTTTTTTATAGTGCGACTTGATTGCGGCCGCGTTCTTTTGCTCTGTATAGCGCTGCATCTGCACTTGAGATGACCGCCAAACCATCTTGCCCCTCGGTTAGCGTCGCAAGTCCAAGTGAGGCGGTGATATGCGGTAGTGCTTTGTCAGTATCTTTGAATACCTGTGCATGCCGAATTCGATCGCATAGACGTTCAGCCACGATTAAAGCTGATTCTTTGCTGGTATTGGGCAAGATGACGATCATTTCTTCGCCACCATATCGTGCTGCGAAGTCACTCGGACGTAAGCCTGCACTGACAACTTTTGCTGCCACTTGCAAGGCCTCATCTCCCATCACATGTCCGTATTGATCATTAAATTTTTTAAAGTGGTCAAGATCGACCATCACAATGCTCAGCTCTGTTTGAGTTGCATGCGCATTTTCAATTAAGCCCGGTAGTTGGGTGTTGAGCCATGATCGGTTATGTAATCCCGTTAAACCATCGACCATCGACAATTGTCGATAAAACTCACCAACCTTTTGACGATTGCGTAGTTGCGCGTTCGTGGTACGAATGCGAAATGAAAGTAACTGCAAAAGATTACGCGCCACACCGTTTGAATCATCAATTAAGCGCCACATGATGACAGAATCGATTAGTAGCAATTGCGCATCTGTCACGGCGGCAATTGTCGCAGTGTTGGCTTCTTCATCCAGCACAGAAATTTCACCAACGCATTCACCAGCGAAATATTGAATACTAGAATTTTCTAATTGACGTTTCGATGTATTGGAAGTCAGTGCAAGTGTGCCAGAGAGCACGACATATAAACATGCACCTGAGCTTTGACTGTCTAGAACGATCTCGCCAGATTTTGCAGTAACCACGGGGCAGTAATCGAGTTGCTGCTTTATCTTTAAGAGTTCATCTTTGCTGATATTCTTAAAAAGCTGGATATCTCCTACCTTGAAGTTGGTGTGCCTAAAGTCCTTAAAGTGTTCCAAAGTAGCCTCGGTTGTAACGCGGTGGGAAATATTGAAAAAATATCGTCTATTTTATTCGTAAATCGATAAACTTAGTGACGAATATTCGAATTAACAATGTCGATCATTCTGGCGTAGACACGAACTGGATCTCACTTATTGCAAGATTTGATTCATCGCTTCGAAACGCAGTTCGGTCTCGTGAAATGTAGCGTGATAGCTTGCTTCATCTAAGCCCAAATTGTCCCAAGCATACTGCGATACGGCCGGCACGGAATCGTCTTCTGACTCACTTAAATCAAGTGCGTGCACGATTGCGTTTGCGACATGAATAATTGAAGCAATTGGATGCAGCTCTTCATCGTTCGGGGTGTGGTGTCCACGAATCGCATCTTGAATGACGTCAGAGAAGTTCCATTGCAAAGCCAAGATAAGTCCAACACCGACGTGATCTACACCGAGTATGGCGCGCTCCGCCTCAACCAATTCGCAGTCATTTTCTCGCGCGCAGTTAATTACTTGTTCGTAGTGTTTAGGAAATTTTGATACTAAAACTAAGCGCCCAATATCGTGCAGTAGTCCCGCGGTGAATGCAAAATCGTGCTTCAAGTGTAGTTTTCTCGAAATGATTTCAGCGCAGATCGCGGTGGCAATGTTGTGGCGCCAAAAGCTCTTGTTGTCGAAGCCTCGGCAACGCGCAATCGGTAAATTTTTATTGAAAATGGTTGTACGGATTAGGTCTTTCAGATTTTTTGTACCTAACATCGATACCGCTTGCTGAATCGTGACAACTTTAGAATTATTACCATAGTAGGAGGTATTCGCTAATTGAATCACCTTCGCGGCTAGTGATTGATCCATGGCGACTTTCTCGACTATCGTTTCTAGGCTGATGTCTTCGTTATTCAAATCATTCAGCATTTCACGTGCTAGCTCTGGCAAGCTGGGAAGATCGTTGATTTTGTTGATGACTTCTTCGATAGAAATTTGATCGTCATTGGGATCGTTGATTAAGCTAGCCATTATGCATCTCCTCGACGATAAGATTCGACATAGTTTCTTAGCGTTTCTGTAGCTCCTTCACGAGGTGAATGTCGGAATAGATGATTTACTCTATTGAGTTGCTGTTCGATGGAATCTGTATCTTCTCGCTGCGGTTCGACAGAATCTGGATCGGTGACATAGTGCAAAGGCAGTTGGTGAATGTCGTGATTCGCAATTGCTTTCAACATCGATGCGGTCAGTTCGGTTCCTGCTGGAAGTAACACATGACCAAGCTTATCGAGCAAATCATCGGCGAGTATCTCGCCCGGACTGATTTGATGAAGGTCTACATAACGATGTTTCTTGTTCATGATGAAAAATCTCCTATGGGAATAGTGTAATGATTTTCAATGAGAAATATGAAACATTGTTGTAATTTAGTGATTTATATTAACACTATTGCTCAATCGCATAATGCTTGCATTGCAGGAGCTGGTGAAATTATTCTAGCACCGAATGTTAGTGTGGGGAGTTGTAGAAAGGAAGCAAGAATGGAGTGTGATCTGATATGCAGCGGACTGCATATCAGAACTACAGCAAATACACCTGTTACCAAGGGCGATAATGTCTGTCGTGGTGTCTATGGTGGTGGCGATCGCGCTCAATATAGATAGGACGAGGATAGCGTCGTTCTATATAACGGTGTTCGTAGTAAGGAATCGCGCTACTTAGCTGTATAGGAACACCACCAACTTGCAAATTGATATGGAAGGGAAGACGTACCCCAGAGCGCCAACGTGCACCCTCTAACCAAAACCAAGTTCTTGAATGTGGAGAATAATATGCGCGGTAACTTGGATAATAGACATGCGCATATTTAGGGCGATGACGTTCGTAGTGCGGTACTTGACGTTCGAAATGCTCGGAGCGATGGACTCTATCGTATTTGTTGCTTCCGTCGTAGCGGTCATATCCATTAGATGCCTGAGCAGATAGGCTGATCCCAGCTACACATAGACAAATGATGCTAATTAGCCGATTTCTGATGACTTGGATTTCCATGATCGTTTCCTTTATTTGAATCCGAGAACTGTCGGTTAGCTAATAACGCGATGCTTTACGCATTTGCAGACAATAAGGCCACTTAAAATTGCAACAAGATGTTTCAATGATTTGAGATTTAGTGTTTTTCCCTTGTGATTGCTTGCGGATAGTCGGTGATCAAATTTTGCGAAACGGTCATAAGTCTTGTTATGATGTTTACTTTCTCTATTTGCTGCCATCTTTCAAAATCGATATGTTTGAATTTCTATCTAAATTTATTCCACGTAAGCCTACTCCATCATCAACCGAGCCGATCGCGTTACCAACCTCACTAAGCAAGGCGACTATTGAAGATAAGCAAAAAGTAAAAGAACAAGAGCGCCAAGCCTATCTACAAAAAATTCAAACAAGTATTGGCAACGAAGACAATCTATTAGCACTATTGGCAGAATGCGATTTTGCTGATGGGCGTTTTCTCGCGGCGCAACATTTAAGCTCACCAGCTAGTTTGGAGCGTGCGTTACAAATTACGCGCAATATCGATAAACGTACCGCCAAGCTGATGCAAGCTCGTCTTGAGCAGATACATCAGCAAGAACAGGTTGAGCAGTCGGCTCAGAAGTGCTTGGAAAAAGCAGACGCTTTGCTGGAGCAGAGCGTAATTTTGGCGAATCAATTGATTGATTTAGATAAACAATTTACTGCGATTGCTACCCAAAGTGGCTCGGCAACTAGTTTGATTAGTGATGAATTCTCAAAAAGCTTCAACGCCAAGCGTGATGCCATTCAACAGCGCTTGAATGCGCAATTGGATCTTCAAAGACAGTTACTTCAGGTCAGCCAAGAAATCGATCAGACGCAAGATTTATCCGACGATGAGATTCCAACACAAATTGCAAAGTGGAAGTTGATTCTGAAATCCGCCGCAGATAGCAATTTATTTGCTTCGCTACCGAAGCACTTGTTATCTGATACAGATGCGAAACTAAACCAGCTCGAACAAGCAGTACACAGAATGCGATTAGCAAAGGTCTCGAATGAAACTTCGCACCTCGCTACACCGCATCAATCTAGTGACGAAGCGACAACCGCAGCGGCAATCGCGCATTCATCAGATGATCTCAAATCTGAAGCAAAGGCAGACGTACAGTTCTATATTAGTTCAGATCTTAATTCAGATCTTAAAGCGACAAACATCGTCGAGCCGCATCAAACTAACAAAGCGCCTGTGGTCACGACCCAGATACCTGCAATGAGTACAGCGCAACTAGAACAAAATTTAGAAAAGCTAGAGAAAGCATTGGATCAAGGATCTTTGCACATTGCTCGTCAATATGAACGTGAGTTACGCCATATCGATATAAAGCAAAATAAGCAAAAACAAGGGCAGCCGCGTTTAACTATGGAATTGAAAGAACGCTTGAGCGCCGCTCGCAGCCAGTTTGCGCACTTAGTTTCATGGGCGAAGTGGAGCGGTAATGTGTCGCGTGATGAATTGGTGAATACAGCAGAGCAATTAGCATCATTGAGCTTGTCGCCACAAGAAATTGTTGAAACTGTTTCTGCTTTGCGCGAGCAATGGCGTCAAATGGATCTTAGTGGCGGGGCGCCGAGAGAATTGTGGTTACGTTTTGATGCTGCATGTAGCAATGTCTATGCACCAGCGGCACAGCATTTTCAGGCGCAAGCGGAATTACGTCGAGTAAATTTAGCGAACGCAGAAGCACTTTTGTCGCAATGTAGAATCGATGTACAGCAACATTTGAATGATCTACAGAATTGGAAATCCTTGCATGCAAAAATTCTGCAAATGCGACAGTCTTGGAAAAAAATAGGCCCAGTCGATCGAAAAGAAAAAAGCCGTCTTGATAAAGAGTTTGAGGAACTTTTGCTTGCTTTAACGACGCCGCTTGAGCAAAGGCAGCAAGAAGAAATCCAATCTCGCGAAGATATGATTGCTGAGGTCGAATCATTAGATTTTGCGCAAAAGTCCTCGATGGATCAATTGCGTAGCATACAACAGCGTTGGCAGACGCAAGCAGTTTCAGTACCTTTGTCGCGCAAAGATGAGCAAGCATTGTGGGAGAGGTTTCGTGCTGCATGCGATGCCATTTTTGAGAAAAAACGTTCATTGGCAGAAACTGCTGATCAACAGCGTCAATTTAATCTGCAAGCCAAGCGTGCAATCTGTGCCGAATTAACGAATGCGAATTGCGAAGATCCATTGCAGGCGCGTCAGTTAATTGAATCTGCGACGACAAAATGGCGCGCGATTGGACATGTGCCTCGCGCGCTGGAACAGCAGCTAGAGCAAGAGCTGCGACAACAAATTCAGAAGTTGAATACGTTTATCGCAGATTGGCAAGCGCAGGAGCGCCAACGTAAATCTGTGCAATTTTTTATTGCCCTAGATTTGTGTCAGCAGTTAGAGCAACTTGTTTTGCAAAATGATGATGTAAGCGCGCAGCGTGATGTGCTTGTTACACAGTGGAAGGCACTCACTTTGAATACGAACAAGTTTGTTAAAGCCTTGCAGACGCGATTCAAATTTGCGCAAACAGTAACATCAGAGAACGCAAAAGATTTTGAGAATGTTATACAAGCGAATGCCAGTTTGTGGGATGAGTATTGTTTGCACTTAGAGATTTTACTTGGGATTGATAGCCCCACAGAGCTTGCACGTGAACGATTGAAAAAGCAGGTAGAGGTATTGCAGCAAGCGATGAAGAATGGCGATCATCAACAACAATTGCAACATTTGCTGCTGTCGCTGTTGAGCTTGCCAACCATACAATCTGAACAGCGTAATGCTCGATTAAAACAGCTATTTGAAAAGATTGATCATAATCTGATCGCTTAATTGAAAAATATAAGAGAGAAAACTATGCAGCTTTATGGATATTTTCGTAGTTCAGCGTCCTACCGTGTAAGGATTGCATTGAACTTAAAGGGTTTAGATTACGAACAAGTTCCAGTTCATTTGGTTAAGAATGGTGGTGAGCAATTTTCTGAATCGTTTCGCGCAATTAATCCTGAGTCTTTGGTGCCCGCACTGGTAGATGAACATGAGGGTAATCAGTTGGCATTAAGTCAGTCGCTCGCTATCATCGAGTATCTAGACGAAAAGTATCCAGCGATCGCTTTAATGCCATCTGATCTTGCTGATCGTGCCTACGTTCGCGCATTATCTTTATCGATCGCTTGCGATATTCATCCAGTCAATAATTTACGGATACTGAAGTACTTGAGCGCCAACTTTGGAATCAATGATGAGCAAAAAAATACCTGGTATCGTCATTGGTGTGAAGTTGGATTGAAAGCAATTGAGGCGCGTTTAGCAGCTAGTTCTCAACGTGGTGATTTTTGTTTTGGTAATCAACCTGGTATGGCAGATTGTTTTCTCATACCACAAATTTATAACGCGCAACGATTCCAAGCTGATTTGAGTGGAATGCCTATTATTATGGAAATTAATCAGCGCTGCCTTGCGCTAGAAGCGTTTCAAAAAGCGGCTCCAGCGAATCAAGCTGATGCAGAATGAAAAAAAGCCAGGTCAATCTGGCTTTTTTAGTTTACTGGCTGTCGTGATTTGAGCCAAATTAGTTTGGCAGAGAGCTTTCGCTTTCTTGTTTGTCTTTTGGCTTATTTGAGTCAAGCACCTCGTTGAGCATGCTGATTAATATCGAACGGGTTAGCTTTGATTTAGTCGCATAACCATCTATCGCATAGTTGCCCATGATGTTTTCTTTGGCATATCCGGGCTGCCCCGTTCTTAGTACGATACGAAGATCTTTGCGCGACAAATCATCGCGCAACACATTCACTAGCTTCAAGCCAGCATCGACCGTTTCCATTACAACATCTAATAGAATTAAGGATGTATCTGGATGGTTTTCAGCGACCTCCTGTGCTTCTTTTGCGGAAAAAGCATGCAAGAATTCTAGTGGTTTTCCATGGATTTCAACACCGCTAAGAGCGAGCACTGTCGTGTCATGAACGTTGTTATCATCGTCCGCGATTAAGATTTTCCAAGGCGATATTCTTGATTTGTCTGCATCATCTTCTTCGCCTTCAGAGACAAAAATGATGTTATCGTCATTGTCGTCGTCAGACAAAAGGAATCTATCAGCAGTCATAAACTGCCATGCGCGATGACTGCTATTTATGCCACTTTGTGTCGCACTATGTTTGCTGGAAATAGGGCGCAATTTGTGCGAATTCCAGTCGGGCTGTTTACTGCTATGGCGAGTTTCCATCAGTAGCTCCCTGAACGTGGATGTTTTTACAAACTTCAAATTAATAATATGTGATACGCGGTAAGGAAACAAGCCCTATGCTGTGAAAAAAAGTGAAATTTGAACAGAATCCACCTTATGCACAGTTTGTATCAAATTGTATGAAGCGTTTTTTTGTTTTTCTTTGAACATAAGTCGATATAAAAAGTTCAGCTTTTTCGAATTTTTTATACTTTTGTATTGTCTATATCAATTCTAATGACTTGGTAATGATTTAGATATAGTCTGCGCAGACTATATGCCATTATTCTATTTTTGCATTTAGTGAATAATCTGCTGTCACATCTCTTTTAATAACTAACGTCTTTATATGAAATCTTTTTTAATTTGTCTTCTTTCGCTATGTGCTGCGACATCCGCTTACGCACGTGACTTCTATGTACGAAATTCCGCGATTGATATTGAACGCTATCGTTATTTTATTGAACTCAATGACCAGAATTCACAAATTAAGGTAAAGGCTTTGGTGAAGTTGCGTAGTGTTCAGAGCGTCAATGCGATTGAGCTTGACTTGGGAGGAGTGGATCAGAGCGGCAAAGGGATGCTGGTATCCGCTGTGAGCTTCCTAGACCAAAAACTATCTCATCAGCAAACGGGTGACAAATTAAAAATTCAATTGCCATCTGCGTCGACCGTGAATGATGCGTTGGAATTGGTGATTGAATATGAAGGCGAGCCGCGTTCAGGATTACATATCAGTAAAAATAAATTTGGAGAGAGAGTTTTTTTTGCTGATAACTGGCCAGATCAAGGTAGACAATGGTTAGTGAGCGTTGATCATCCAAGTGACAAGGCAGCAGTCGAATTTATCATCACCGCGCCAGAACATTATGCTGTCGTCGCCAATGGATTAAAGATTGAGGAAAGTAGCTTAGCAGGTGGCCGAAAATTGACCCATTGGCGCGAAGATGTCGCGCTTCCTGTGAAGGTGATGGTCATCGGTGTAGCGCGATTTGCGATGCAAGAAAGCGCCAAACTAAACGATGTATCTATTACGAGTTGGGTATTTCCGCAAAATAGAAATGAGGGCTTTCATGATTACCGCGTAGCCATCAAAGCCTTGGATTTCTTTCAAAAAAACATCGGGCCTTATCCTTATAAAAAGCTCGCAAACGTGCAATCGAAAACCCGTTTTGGTGGCTTAGAAAATGCGAACACAATTTTTTATTTTGAGAATTCTGTTACCGGTAAGGGCGAGCAAGAAGCTTTGATTGCTCACGAAATTGCGCATCAATGGTTTGGAAATTCGGCAACCGAGAATGATTGGCACCACGTTTGGTTGAGTGAAGGATTTGCCACCTATTTTACTAATTTGTATCTTGAACATACCTATGGTCGTGAGCGCTTCGTCAAGCATCAATTAGCAAATCGTGACAAGGTTATTCGTTATCATCAAAAAGTGGTGCGCCCAATTGTGGACGTCACAATTGAAGACCCAAAAAATGTTTTAAGCCCAAATACTTATGAACAAGCAGGATGGGTTTTACACATGCTGCGACAAGAACTTGGTGATGAAATTTTTTGGCGAGGCATCCGTCATTACTACGCTAAATTTGCGGAAAAAAATGCGATGAGTGCCGATTTTCAAGCATCGATGGAACATGTATCTGGCAAGGATTTATCTCAGTTTTTTCAACAGTGGCTGTATCAAGCGGGTTATCCAAAATTGGGCGTGGAGTGGCGCTTTGATAGCGTTAAAAAAGAGCTTCATCTGAAAATTGAACAATTACAAAGCCAAGCTCAGTTTGATTTTCCACTGGAATTCGCAACACAAAGTGATGACGCGCAATTCCAATTACATAGTGTAAGAATTCAGAATAGCTTGAGTGAATTCAAGATTCCGATGCAGAGTCTGCCTAAATCAATCAGTTTAGATCCGATGGTGAAACTTCTATTCGAGGCGAAAATTGAGCGGAAATAATTTCCACCAGATGTAATACAGAAATGTTCGGAGTACGGGCTCGTCTAGAAAATATTCTGAGCCAGTATAAAAAGAAAAACGCCAGCAAATTGCTGGCGTTTTGATTTATAGGACGAAAACTAGCTCAAGCCGTGAAGATTATTCCTTGGCTTTGTCAGCTCCGGAAGCTGGCTTTGCTGCAGGCCAAGCGACGCCTAACCAAGCTGCATTCAGTGCTTTTTGCTCTTCAGTCACCGCGTCTACTGCTTTGACTTTTGCCTTGCCTTTGACTTGGCGATTTGGAGTCAGCATGATGTCACGTAACTCGTCGCGACGAAATACCGATAGTTTGATTGGTGCTTGCTGCATTAACCAAAGTTTGTCATTGATATCTTTTGGTGTCAGGCGCAAACCATTTGCGGCAACCAAAATATCACCAGCAACCACGCCAGCTTTCCATGCTGGGCTATCACGCTCAACTTCGATCACGACAGGATGGTCACCGGTGTCACGAGTACGCCAGCCAGTGAACCATTCTTCTTTTTGTTCGTCATCTTTACCGCCTTCAACTACATAGCGCATGCCGACATGGTTGAGTAACTCGGTGAATGGAATTTCACCAGTGCTATCAACATATTTTGCCCACCATGCAGACCAGTCACTGCCCGTGACTGTTTTGAGCGCTGTACGAACGTCCGTCTCGGTGTAGCCACCTTTATCGACAGTGTGGTGTTGATACAAGTATTGATGAACATGTTCGAATCCTTTTGCACCTTTTGTTTGACGACGGATCTCGATATCCATGGCGTGCGCCAGTAGCATGCCCTTACTGTAGATATTTACTGAGGCGTTGCGCGCACGTTCACCACCTGCATCGATCCATGCATCAAAACTCGATTCTGCAGCACTTTGTTGGAAACGGCCTGGTTGATGTTCATATGCAAACATCGCTTTTGATAACTCCTCTAAGAACTCGTCGCGCGTTTGTATGCCTGCGCGTAAAGTCAAGAGCTCTTCAAAATACGACGTATTACCTTCAGCCATCCATAATAGGCGCGTGTAATTTTCTTTTTGATATTCGTAAGGCACCATCTCTTTTGGACGATAAGCTTTGACGTTCCAAGTGTGTACAAATTCATGCGCAGCCGTACGTAAAAAGTTTAAGTATTCTTTACGAGGAGAAAAGCCCCAACGATTCTTTTGAATTACGGTGGAATTTATATGCTCTGTTGCACCACCAACGCCATCAGTCGCATGAACGATAAATAAATAGCGCTTGAATGGATATGGACCGAATAATTTACGACCACCTTCAACGATTTTCTTTAAATCGACGGCCATTTTTTTGCCATCATAATTACCACGTCCCCATATCGCTAGTTCGATAGTATGACCATCAACATCAAAGCTATGGAATTCGTGTTCACCAGTTTCAATTGGTGAATCAATCAACACATCATAGTTTTTAGCGACGAAGCAATTGTCGCAATTACCTTTATCCATGCCGGAGCGAGATATCCAGTTTTTCGGTGTGTCTAAACTGACTTTCACCGCTTGATTACGGAATGGCGCTGCGTACATTAAGACACCGCTTGCATCAAGGTATGCATGCGTGTCATCGATATGCTGGGTACGTTCACCTAAGGCATTAGCGAAAATCTCGTACGAAATTTTGACGGTGTCGCCTGGTTGTGTTTTGACCTGCCAAGTGCCTTTATCTGTTTTCGCAAAAGAAAGTGCCTTGCCTTTACCATTGCTCGCAGCAAACTGACGAACATTTTTACCTAAATTCAAAACCTCGTAGCGTCCAGTGCGCCAAATTGGCATTTGTACATCGAGAGTTTTACCAGAAACGGCAGGAAACTCTATGCTAACTTCGGCTAAATGTTGCGCAGGGTTGGTGATTTTAATTTGATAATTCACATCCGCAAAAGCGAATGGAGAAGCCATCGCGCAAACTAGCGCTAATGATCCTAAGAGAGTCTTTTTCATTGTTTTAGATATGAAGATTGATCAAGCGATTTTAAGAAAAAAGCACTGCGCGGCAAGCATGAATGCAAAATTAAAGCTTGTCAACGAAGTTGCTGAATGAAAATTTTTTTCTATTAAATTTTGTGCTGTAATTTCAGTAAAGTTCTAAGCAGTTCGAATTTGTTAGGCTTGACTATGAGATCAGTATCTAAATTTATCGCCCTACTAGATGTTTTGTGAAACGTGAATGCTGATGCGCAGACACCGTCGATAGACCATAGTTATTTAATTTGGTTCTTATTTATGAAAATATTTTTTCATTATTAAAACTGCCGCAAGTTGCAGTTTGGGTCGTTGGCGATGCGCCAAAATGAATTTTTGACGAAAAAAAACCGCATAATCAAAATTATGCGGTTTTTTAAATTCTGGCGGAGAAAGGGGGATTCGAACCCCCGGTAGGCTATGAACCTACGCACGCTTTCCAGGCGTGTGACTTAAACCACTCATCCATCTCTCCGAATTCGTCAAACACCTTTAATTGCTTAAAGCCATTTGGGAAGCTCGAAAGTATAGCAGAGTTTAATTTGACGGTAAATGCCCAATTTTCGGGTTTCTGCGAATTTGCTTGCATTTCTCTATACGAATATGAATGTTAGCCTAGTGCAGCGGCTATAATCTCGCCCTATGAATTTACTAAAAACACTGGCTGCTATTAGCAGTATGACTATGTTGTCGCGCATCACGGGCTTGATTCGTGATGTTTTATTTGGCGCGTATTTTGGCGCGACGGCGATGATGGATGCCTATGTGCAGGCATTTAAAATTCCGAATTTCTTTCGGCGTTTGTTTGCCGAAGGGGCATTTTCACAGGCCTTTGTGCCGATTCTTGCCGAATATCGAAATAAGAGTTCTGATGTCGAAGTGAAAGAATTGGTCGATCATGTCGCCACCGTGTTGGTGTGTGCCTTGTTGATTACTTGCGTGCTTGGTGTGGTCGGTGCACCGCTGTTGGTGTTGATGTTTTCTTCAGGGTTTTGGGGAACCTCAAAATTTGATTTGACCGTCAATCTGACTCGCATCATGTTTCCGTATATTGGTTTCATGTCCTTGGTCGCATTGTCGAGTGGTATTTTGAATACATGGCGACGTTTTAAAATTCCTGCATTTACGCCAGTTTTATTGAACCTGTGTTTTATCGTTGCTGCATATTTTTCGCTCTCTTTGTTTGGAAAAGAAAAACAGATTTATGCGCTCGCATGCGCGGTTTTTGTTGGGGGCGTATTGCAGTTGGCGATACAAATTCCCTCGCTGATTCAAATTGGTATGCTGCCCAAACTGTCTTGGAATCCGGCATTTGCATTGCGCGATCCTAAGGTGCGTCGGGTATTGAAGCAAATGGGGCCTGCTGTGTTGGCGGTGTCTGCTACGCAAATAAGTATCATGATCAATTCAACTTGGGCTTCATTCTTGCCAGATGGAAGTGCGTCGCAATTGAATTTTGCGGATCGTTTGATGGAATTTCCTTCGGCGATGTTGGGCGTTGCGCTTGGTACGGTATTGTTGCCAAGTTTATCTTCTGCCAAAGCGCATGCGGATAAAACTGAGTATTCCTCTTTATTGGATTGGGGTTTGCGTTTAACCTGCTTGTTGGCATTGCCTGCCGCGGTTGGTCTTTTGACTTTGTCGGATGCGTTGACGGCGACCTTGTTTCATAACGGTAAATTTGATGCGCATGCGGTAAATGAAACGGCTAAAGCCGTCGCTGCGTATGGTGTTGGCCTAACGGGTTTGATTTTGGTGAAGATTTTAGCGCCAGGGTTTTACGCGCAGCAAGATATTCGTACGCCAGTCAAAATCGCTTTGATTGTGTTGGTGATCACGCAGATCATGAACGTGCTATTTGTGCCTTTCTTCCATCAAGCTGGTTTGGCTTTGTCCGTGGGTTTGGGGGCGTGTTTTAATGCCGCCTTGCTGTATCGTGGCTTACGTCAACGTCAGCTTTACACGCCTTCTAGTGGTTGGCTAAAATTTTTTGCAAAGTTGGGCGTGGCACTATTGTTGATGGGTGGCGTTGGATTTGGCTTGGCTGCGCAATTGGATTGGATTGCCTTGCAGAGTAATCGTTGGATTAGAGCTGCTTTGATGGGCGGTGTGATTTTGACTTGTATGTTGGTGTATTTTAGTTCGCTGTTTGTGATGGGCTTTCGCTTACGTGATTTTAGAAAAGTTACGCGCTAGCTTGTACGTTTGCTTGTGCGCCTTGTTGTCAATCTTGTTTTGAAGTTCTACTAGTCACGACGAGTCGCAATACCCATAAAAAAAGAGAAGCGCTTGTTGCTGGCTTCTCTTGTTTTATGCTTGGGATTTAGGCAAATTATCCGCCAATTGCTTCCCATTTTTCTAAAGCTGCCATCAACAATTCGTCGATCTCAGCGAAGCGTTCATTGAGCTTTTTGATGTCATCAGGTGTCGCATCTTTGTAGAAGTCGCCATCTGCCAGTTTTTCAGAAATCGTCTTTTGCTCGGCTTCTAAATTGCTGATCAAATTCGGCAATTCATCCAGTTCTTTTTGCTCTTTGTAGCTGAGTTTTTTTGGTTTCGCTTCGGCTTTAGGCGCTGGTGCAGTCATGCTGCTGACTGGTGATTTACTCTCTGTTTTTGCTTTGACTGGTGCCGCAATTGCTTTGCCCGCTGGAGAATTTTTGTAGTTCTCCCAGTCTGTGTAACCGCCTATGTATTCTTTCCATAAGCCATTGCCTTCAGATGCGATTACTTGCGTGACCACGTTATCTAAGAACATGCGGTCATGACTGACTAAGAATACGGTACCTTCGTAGTCTTCCAATAATTCTTCAAGCAATTCTAGTGTGTCGATGTCGAGATCATTGGTTGGTTCGTCGAGAACTAAGACATTTGCTGGCTTTGCGAATAAGCGCGCTAACAACAGACGGTTGCGTTCACCACCAGACAAGGTTTTGACAGGTGAACGAGCGCGTTCTGGTGCGAATAAAAAGTCACCAAGATAAGACATGACGTGCTTACGCTGACCATTAATTTCGACAAAATCGCTACCTGGAGAAATCGTCTCTGCCAAGCTGACTTCTTCATTGAGTTGCGTACGCATTTGATCGAAGTAAGCGATTTGTAATTTGCTGCCTTGCTTAACCGTGCCGCTGTCTGGTTGATCTTCACCCAAAATTAATTTGAGCAAAGTGGTTTTGCCCGCGCCGTTTTGACCAATCAAGCCAATCTTATCGCCACGCATAATGATGCTGGAGAAATCATTGACGATATTCTTAGGACCAAAACTCTTGCAGACGTTTTCCAATTCCGCCACGATTTTGCCCGAGCGTTCACCGGTCGTAACATCCAGACGTACTTGCCCTTGTTGCTCACGACGCGCTGCGCGTTGTAGACGTAATTGTTCTAGGCGTTTAACTCGGCCCTCATCGCGTACGCGACGTGCTTTGACGCCTTTGCGTATCCAGATTTCTTCTTGCGCTAAGAATTTATCAAACTTCGCAGCTTCGACTTCTTCGATTTCTAATTGCTCTGCTTTGCGCACTTGGTAGGTAGAGAAATTACCTGGGAATGAGGTGATTTTGCCGCGATCGAGTTCGATAATACGCGTGGTGACATTGTCGAGGAAGCTACGATCATGGGTGATGAACAAGACGCTACCTTTGAAGTCTTTTAGTAAGGCTTCTAGCCATTTAATCGATGAGAAATCCAAATGGTTGGTTGGTTCATCGAGCAGTAATACATCAGGTGCACTGACTAAGGCGCAGGCCAAGGCAACGCGCTTTTTCATACCGCCAGACAGCGTGCTCATAATCGCGTCTTTAGACAGATTGAGTTTATCCAAAGTCGTTTCAACCGTATTGCCCAAACTCCACGCGTCGGCGGCATCGAGCTGCACTTGAATATCGTGCATGCGCTCCATCAATGCTTCGTCATTATCACCGCCAAATTGCCCTGTGATCGCTTCGTACTCTTGCAGTAGTTTTGGCAAATCGCCTAAGCCGGAGGCGACAGCATCAAATACCGTTTGATCAGGGTCAAATTGTGGCTCTTGTTCGACATACGCAATCTTGATGTTTTGTTGCATAACCAATAGGCCATCATCGAGTTTGAATTTGCCCGCGATGATTTTGAGTAGAGACGATTTACCCGTGCCATTGCGGCCAATTAAACCGACGCGTTCCGAGGTTTCAATTGAAAATTCTGCGTGATCGAGGAGGGCAACGTGACCAAAAGCCAGTTGCGCATTGCTAAGAGAGATGACTGCCATAAAAAACTTCTGTCGAGCTAAAGAGAGCCGATGCGTGTAGATGAATATCGTTAAAAACGAGGAAAGGCGCTATTGTACGCTAGTTGCCTGTCGTTTCATCGCTTCATCGTCTCAAGCGAGATCGCATTTGATTGTTATTGGTCGCTCAGGTAAGATGGCGGGCTTCGTGCTCTGGTGATTTTTTAATAATCAGTCAGCGCATCGATAAGTCGCAAAAATCCTGAGACGGATTTCAAGAGTCTCTCCGTAGCACAATGGATAGTGCACATGCCTCCTAAGCGTGGGATACAAGTTCGATTCTTGTCGGAGGGACCAGATTTCCTACATTTATGTCAGTTTCAATTGCTAAATTGGCACAGTTCAAATTTCCTACCAAGCGTAAATCGGTTAGCATGTTGGTCTAATAAAACAAGCGTTGACCTTGTCGGCTACCCTACATGCTGTCACGCAAAGACTAACCACAAGAATCTGAGAGACTACGATGGCAAAAGCATCATTTCAATGGGATGACCCATTATTGTTGAATTCCCAATTAAGCGACGACGAACGTATGGTGCAAGACGCGGCACGTGTGTATTGCGAGGAAAAACTCGCACCGCGAATTTTGGATGCTTTCCGTAATGAGCGTACCGATCCAGCAATTTTCCGCGAGATGGGCGCGTTAGGTATGTTGGGCTTTATGATTCCGACAGAATACGGTGGCGCAGGTTTAAATTATGTTTGCTATGGCTTGGTCGCGCGTGAAGTCGAGCGTATCGATTCTGGATATCGTTCTATGATGAGTGTGCAATCCTCTTTGGTCATGGTGCCGATTAATGAATTCGGTAGTGAGGCGCAAAAACGCAAATATTTACCTAAGTTAGCGACGGGCGAGTGGATCGGTTGTTTTGGCTTGACCGAACCAAATCATGGTTCTGATCCGGGCAGCATGGTCACGCGTGCAAAAACGGTTGACGGTGGTTATTTGCTCACTGGCTCTAAGATGTGGATCACAAATAGCCCGATTGCAGACGTGTTTGTGGTGTGGGCGAAAACTGATGATGGTCGTATTCGTGGCTTTATTTTGGAACGCGGTTGGGAAGGCTTATCCGCACCGGCAATCCATGGAAAAGTGGGTTTGCGCGCTTCGATCACCGGTGAAATTGTGATGGATGAAGTGTTTGTCCCTGAAGAAAATTTGATGCCGCACGTCGAAGGCTTAAAAGGCCCATTTACCTGTTTGAATTCAGCGCGTTATGGCATTGCCTGGGGCGCTTTAGGTGCGGCGGAGTTTTGTTGGCATACCGCGCGACAATACACGATGGATCGCATGCAATTTGGTCGTCCACTCGCGGCGAATCAGTTAGTACAAAAGAAGCTGGCTGACATGCAAACCGAAATTACCTTGGCATTGCAAGGCTGTTTGCGCCTCGGTCGCATGAAAGATGAAGGCACTGCTGCGGTAGAAATTACGTCCATTATGAAGCGTAACTCTTGCGGAAAATCGCTCGACATCGCCAGAACCGCGCGCGATATGCTGGGTGGTAATGGTATTTCGGATGAATTTGGCATCGCGCGTCACTTGGTGAATTTAGAAGTAGTGAATACCTATGAAGGTACACACGATATTCATGCTTTGATTTTAGGTCGTGCGCAGACCGGGATTGCAGCTTTTTAATCGTATTTCGGCTGGCAGTAAAAAGCCAGAAAAAGCGATGGTTTATAATGAAGGGATAAAAACTTGCTGATATAGTGAGTTTTATCCCTTTTTTATTGAGATCATCGACTTGATTTCATTTTAAACGATAGAGATATACCGTGACTTTTTTGCAAAAACTTTCCAGCGCTTGGACTACGAATAATTCTTTGTTGTGCGTAGGTTTAGATCCAGACGTGAATAAATTTCCTGCGGAGTTAGCAGGACAGCCTGATGCGATCTATGCTTTTTGTAAAGCGATTGTCGATGCGACTGCTGACTTGGCTTGTAGCTTTAAACCACAAATCGCTTACTTCGCCGCCTTGCGTGCCGAAGACCAGTTAGAAGCGATTTGCCGTTATATCAAAACGACTTATCCGGCTATTCCTATCGTGTTAGACGCGAAGCGTGGTGATATTGGCGCGACTGCAGAACAATATGCGCGTGAAGCGTTTGAACGCTACGATGCCGATGCGGTCACGGTCAATCCTTACATGGGCTTTGATTCCGTCGCGCCGTATTTGGAATGGAAAGATCGCGGCGCGATTGTGCTGTGTCGTACTTCGAATGCAGGTGGTTCTGATCTGCAATTTTTGGATGTGGGCGGCAAACCTCTGTATCAACACGTCGCGCAATTGGTGGCGGATAAATGGAACATCAATGGTCAATGTGCGCTCGTAGTTGGTGCCACGTTCCCAAATGAAATCGCGCAAGTGCGTGCATTGATTGGCGACATGCCATTGTTGATCCCGGGCGTTGGTGCGCAAGGAGGTGATGTCGAGTCGACAGTGCGCGCAGGTCGCACCGCAAACGGTACTGGCATGATGATTAACTCTTCACGGGCGATTTTGTATGCAAAGTCAGTGGCGGATGAAAGTTATGCGCAAGCGGCACGTCGAATTGCTTTAGAAACGCGAGATGCGATTAATCAGTTTCGATAATCGAGTTTGTGAAATGTAGAAAATCGAAAGGCGCGAAGATTGATTTCTTCGCGCCTTTTTTTGTACTGATATCGTATTTTGGTATTGGATTTAGTGAGATTGTGCTAAAACAGTTAAAGCAAATCTTAAGGGGGGGGAAGTCTTAAATTTCCTCAACATAACGCAATAATTTGCTCAAGGCATGCGCTACAGTTTGCTCACGTACTGCATGGCGATCACCACTAAATACTTTGCGTTCGGTATGTGTTACGCCACCAACGCGCCAGCCGAAGCAGACTGTACCAACTGGTTTGCCTGGTACCGCACCACCTGGTCCAGCAATTCCTGTTGTCGAGATCGCGACATGCGCTTCCGAGTTTGCCAATGCTCCTTCAGCCATCGCTGCAGCGATTTCTTCGCTGACCGCGCCGTGTTGCGCAATCAACGAGGCTGGAATATTCAGCATCTCTGTTTTTGCCGAATTAGAGTAGGGCACAAAACCACAATCAAACCATTCTGAAGAACCGGCAATTTCGGTTAGTGCACAGCTAACGCCGCCACCTGTGCATGATTCTGCAACCGAGAGTAATAATTTCTTTGATTTGAGCGCTTCGCCAACTTTTTCTGCGAGCTTGAGCATGTCAGTCATGATGGTCTCCTGATCTGTTATTTATAGATGCACTTTAGCACTTCAAAACTCGCTTGCGGTATTTTTTAAATTGATTTTTTGTATTCGATCAGCATTGTTGTTTGCTCACCAATTTCGCCATAAAGCAAAGACGAGGAGTGCGAAGAATGCGGCAACAATATCGTCGAACATGACACCAAATCCACCTTTCAATTTGCGATCAAAATAAGCAATTGGTGGTGGTTTGACCATATCAAAAAAACGGAAAGCGATGAATGCCCAGCACTGGGTAATGAATGGCGCTGGGGTGATGAACAGTAGTACCAACCAAAACGCAATAATCTCATCCCAAACCATGCTGCCGTGATCTGCGATGCCAAGATTTTTTCCTGTAATTTCGCACGCCCACACGCCAAGAAAATATCCAATAACGATGATGATTCCCCAGTTCATCGGTGTAAATAACTGAGGCCAACGTACACTTAATACAGTAAAACTGAGCCATGCAAACAGAGTGCCTGCAGTGCCGGGCATGACGGGCGACAAACCACTGCCAAATCCTTGTGACAGAAAATGTGCAGGGTGAGCCAGCATGAATCCCGCAGTCGGTTTTAAGATGGGATTAGGGTTGCTATCCATATTTATTCGGTGGTGAAATGATCAAAACTACGCAAGGCGAGTTGAATTTCTTGATGGTTTTTATCTAGTAAGCGTAAGCCTTTTGAGACTTCGATACTGCCGATTCGTGTGACATTGGTTTGGCTAGTTAAGCCCGCTTGTATCACAGCATCACGTTGATGAACTGGTGCTGTAAAACATAGTTCGTAGTCGTCGCCACCGGCTAAACAAAATTCACGTCGTTTGTCTTGTGCTTGTTGTTGCAGTATTGGGCCAGCTGGCAAATCGTCGACGTAAAGGTGGGCGCCAACTTGTGAGCGTTCTAAGATGTGTCCAAGATCGCCAATCAAGCCATCTGAAATATCCAGCGCAGCATTGGCGATCCCACGTAATGCAATTCCTAATGCGATGCGTGGTGTTGGCGTGTGCATACGGGTGGCAGCGATGCGATGATCTTCTGTTGAAAGCGGCAATTCTTTCCAATAAGCGGCAAGCGCCAAACGCGCATCGCCAATATTGCCAGAGACCCAAATGTCGTCGCCCACTTGCGCAGCATCTCGCCTCAGAGCGGAATTGGGCGGCACTTCACCAAAGATCGTGATGCAAATATTCAGTGGACCTTTTGTGGTGTCGCCACCAATTAGACGACAGTGATGTTGCTGCGCTAAATTGAATAATCCTTGTGAGAAAGGTGCTAACCAGGCTGGATTCGCTTCTGGCAACGACAGCGATAAAGTGAACGCGAGTGGCTTCGCGCCCATCGCTGCAAGATCCGATAAATTGACTGCCAAGCATTTATGGCCAAGTTGATAGGGATCTGCATCTAGGAAAAAATGTCGACCTGATACCAGCATGTCGCTTGATATGGCTAGCTGCATATCGGGTGCGGGATTGACTAAAGCACAGTCGTCACCGATCCCAAGTGCGAAGCGTGGATCTTCAGCGTAGTTCTGTACAAAATAATGTTTGATAAGGTCGAATTCTGAGAGCATATTGCATTGTATCGAATGCATTCTCCGTCGTGGTGAAAATGTCAGATCGATTTTGCTTCGTGGGCGATTTGTACTTCACCAAAATTTAAAAACAGACTCACACCCGGTTTTACTTCAACGCGATAAGCGCCTTTTGCTTGGTTTAGACGCATTGCGAGCGCAGTCAGCTCCCATGCACGTTGTTCGGTGCAGTGTATGTTTGCTTTGACGAGTTCCTTTGTTTTTTGTTCTTTGCCAAATTCTTTGACTGTTGTTGCATTGCGTTTGAGTGCCGGTAGTACTGAAGGATGGTCCCATGCCCACATAAATGAATGATCTTTGTGATGGAAGGTACCAATGATTTGTGCCGGGGCAAGTGCGAATGTTCCATCATCGAATGTGAGTAAGAGTTGGCCATTATTTTGATCTAAATGCCAAGACTTCTCATCGCCTAGTCGCCAATTTGCGTTATGTAGCATGTTGGCAATTTGTGCCTCATCAACACTAGCTGCAATAAATGCATCCAGATTCTTTTCGCGGTGAAATAACTTAACCATATCTTTGTGCCGCTCTATTGTTTTTCAGTTGCCAATTGCTTGGTATGCATCGGCTTCAAGTGTCGCGGCTGCACATTTATTGAGTACTTTGAAGTAGGTTCGACTGAAATTAAGCTTTCGTTCTTTTTTTGTACTCGCATCGATTTCTTTCATTGTTTTATTTTCTTGATTTGACTTAGATCGGATTACGCCGAACTTTTTTCGTGTCAATTCCAGCAATAGTGATATTGAATCTTATTTGACATGGTTTTGTCATGATGATTTTTACTCAGCGCGCGTTTTTGTTGTTTGATCATTTTTTATTGCTTAAATGATTCTGATAAAAAAATGTAATGATTATGGTAATTATTTTGGTTTTGTACCAATGACTTTAGATAGGTGAACGCTTGTAGTTGTATTTTTTTGATACTGTTTAGCGAATTGATTAGTGAAGTGATTAGAGAGGTAATTAATGAGGTAATTAATGAAATAAAGTGATGCAGATGCAAGCTACAAAACAATCATGATTGCTCTGATGTCAGGTATGAGTCCATAGAATCGACCTAGTTTGATAGTTATTCACTATGTTTTTGACCTTATTTAGTCATTCTAGCTATCGCTTATGCAAAAAAGTCATAGAACTCGTATAAATACGTATGAAGCAAATGTTGCCTCTCTGCTAGAATCATTAACCCCCTATTTGTTTGTTTAAGAAGGAATGGACTCGCATGGATTCGCCAGAACAAAAAGAATTACTTCGTCAACAATTACGTCAAGCCGCATTGGAATACCATGAATTTCCAACGCCTGGCAAAATCAGTGTCACTCCAACTAAACAACTTACGAATCAGCGCGATCTGGCGCTAGCTTACTCGCCCGGTGTGGCAGCGCCATGTGAAGAAATTGTGGCTGATCCTGCTGCGGCATTTAAATACACAGCACGTGGCAATCTGGTCGGTGTGATTACCAATGGCACCGCAGTTTTAGGTTTAGGCAATATCGGCCCTTTGGCTTCCAAGCCAGTGATGGAAGGTAAGGGCGTCTTGTTTAAGAAATTTGCGGGAATTGATGTATTTGATATCGAAATCAATGAGTCAGACCCAGACAAATTGGTGGATATTATTGCTTCCTTAGAGCCGACGTTTGGCGGTATTAATTTAGAAGACATCAAAGCACCTGAATGCTTCTATATCGAACGTAAGTTGCGCGATAAGATGAAGATTCCAGTTTTCCACGATGATCAACATGGCACTGCGATCATTGTTGGGGCCGCTATTTTGAATGGCTTAAAAGTTGTTGGTAAAGATCTCAAAGACTGTAAATTGGTGGTTTCTGGTGCAGGTGCTGCGGCGCTGGCTTGCTTGGATTTGATTGTTGATCTTGGTTTTCCGATTGAAAACATCTTTGTTACGGATCTCGCTGGCGTAGTCTACAAAGGTCGTACCGAGTTGATGGATCCTGATAAGGAACGCTTCGCACAAGATACGAGTGCACGTAGTTTGAAAGAGGTCATCTCAGGCGCTGATATTTTCTTGGGATTGTCCGCTGGCGGCGTACTAAAGCAAGACATGGTGAAAACCATGGCGGCACGCCCTTTGATTTTGGCGTTAGCGAATCCTACCCCTGAAATTCTGCCTGAAGAAGTCAAGGCAGTACGAGATGACGCGGTGATGGCCACTGGCCGTTCCGATTTTCCAAATCAAGTGAATAATGTGCTGTGTTTCCCGTATATTTTCCGTGGTGCGCTAGATTGTGGTGCAACGACCATCACTCGCGAGATGGAAATTGCGGTCGTACATGCGATTGCCGATTTGGCGCAAGCTGAGCAATCTGATGTGGTGGCATCAGCCTACGGAATTTCTAACTTATCGTTTGGCCCTGAATATTTAATTCCTAAGCCATTTGACCCGCGACTGATGATTAAGATTGCGCCAGCAGTAGCAAAAGCTGCAGAAGATTGTGGCGTTGCAGCGCGACCAATTCAGGATATGCAGGCGTATATCGATAAGTTGCAGCAATTTGTTTACCACAGTGGCACGTTCATGAAGCCACTATTCCAAATCGCCAAGAAAGCACCAGATTCTCGCAAGCGCATTGTTTTTGCAGAGGGAGAAGAAGAACGTGTTTTGCGCGCTGTACAGGTGGTCGTTGATGAAAAACTGGCCAAACCAATTTTGGTTGGTCGTCCACATATTCTGGAAAAACGAATTGAGAAGTTTGGTTTGCGTTTACGCCCAGGTATCGATTTTGAAGCGATCAATCCAGAAATGGATGCAAGGTATCGTGATTACTGGCAAACCTATCATCAGATGACCTGCCGCCAAGGTATTACAGAGCAATACGCAAAGTTAGAAATGCGTCGTCGTCATACCTTAATTGGCTCGATGATGGTTCACAAGGGCGACGCTGATGGCATGATCTGTGGAACATTTGGTATTGGTAGTTTACATTTGTTTTACGTGAACCAAGTGCTTGGTAAACGTGCTGGCGTGAACGTATATGCGGCTATGAATGGTTTGGTCTTGCCTGATCGTCAATTGGTCTTGGTTGATACGCATATCAATGAAAACCCTAGCGCTGAGCAAATTGCTGAGATTACGATTCTGGCCGCAGAAGAGATGCGTCGTTTTGGTATACAACCAAAAGCAGCGCTGTTATCGCACTCTAATTTTGGTTCAAGCAATAGTGAATCAGCCAAGAAAATGCGTGCTGCATTAGCGATCGTACAACGCGATGCTCCTGATCTTGAGATTGATGGTGAAATGCACGGCGATACAGCGTTAGATTCAGATTATCGTCAAAAAATGATGCCTAGTTCTACATTAAAGGGCGATGCGAATTTATTGGTGATGCCGAATATTGACGCTGCCAATATTGCATATAACTTATTGAAAACGGCTGCGGGCAATAATATTGCGATTGGGCCAATTCTATTAGGTTGTGCAAAGCCAGTTCATATTTTGACTTCTTCAGCGACGGTTCGTCGTATTGTCAATATGACTGCTTTATGTGTAGTGGATGCAGTGGCGCAGCGCTAGTCTATATTTGCATTTTATTTAAGAAAGCCGTCATCACATTGACGGCTTTTTTTATCTAATGATAGCCATGCGAATGACTTGGCACAATCGCTAGCGGTGTAATACCACTTAACTTTAAATCTTGGAAATCGGCAAGATTTCCTATTAAGAAATAAAATTATTAAAAAAAACTATTAATACCACTTCTGCTGTTGTTTTTTTATCTTTGTCAATTATGTGCAAATACTTGTGATAAATAATGATGTAATCTCATTTTTAAAATATTTTTAAGTCGAGTTTTTTCGATATTTTCTTTGTTTTACTTCCTCTAGCCCAAATTTTATACTGTCATTGCTTTATTGATTATCTATAAAGATATCTCTTGTCTGCACTAAAAATGTTTGCAATTAGCTCACGCTCTGTTCTACTTGCACTTGCCAGATGAGATATGTCAAAAAATCAATATATGTACGGCTTTCTCAGATAAAAAGAGCATTTTGCCGCTACAACCCAAAATCAAGGTAGTTAAAAAAGGCAAAAAATGGGGACTAAAGCCACAAGCTTTGGTCAATTCAATACTTAGGGAGTTTTTCAACTAGAAGGTAGGGAATAAGATGAAAAAAGGTATGAAATTACAAGCTGTGTTGCGTCCAACAATCTTAGCAAGTTTAGTCGCTGCATCATTCAGCGTTTCAGCGGCTGATCGTATTGATTTGAGTGCTGGTATTCCAGCGAAAAATAAGGCGTTTAATTCGGCATCCAATAGTGCATCCGCGAGAGCCCATGAGGTGCTCGGTTTGGGTGCTGGAGAACTGCAAGCCTTGCGCAGCCAAAAATACGGCAACAAGCTCGTTACTCGCTATGAACAGTTGCACCAAGGAGTGCCAGTTTGGGGTGAGGTAATCGTTGAGCATTCCGATGAGACGCAATCGATTGTTTCTTCTGCTGCGCGTTCATTCCACGGCGCCATGTTAAGCAATTTGGCAAATGACTTGCCAACAGTGAAGCCTTTATACTCAGCAAGCCAAGCGCTAGGTTTATTGAAAAATGCAAAGCGCGCAAGCAACACATCAAACGAACAAACAAAACTATTTGTGAAGCAAGCGTCAAATGGCGTGGCTAAATTGGTTTATTTAGCCTCTTATGTCACGATCGCTGCGGATGGTACACCAAGCCGCCCACACGCTTTGATTGATGCGAATACAGGTGCGGTGTTAGAGCAATGGGAAGGTATTACGCATCTAGATGCTGGCGGCCCTGGTGGTAATCAGCGTATCGGTCGTTACACCTATGGTCCTGCAGGCAGCGGTGCTACTTATGGTCCATTAAATGTGTCTAGCACGTGCCAAATGACTAGTCCAAATGTCGACACTTACAATATGAATGGCGCGACTTCTGGCACGGGAACTTTGTACAAATTTACTTGCCCTACCAACACATTTAAAGAAATTAATGGTGCTTATTCTCCATTGAATGATGGTCATTTCTTTGGCAATGTCGTATTCAATATGTATCAAGCTTGGCTGGGAATTCGTCCAATTTCTGGCAAGTTGCAAATGCGCATTCACTATGGCACTAACTATGAGAATGCATTTTGGGATGGTTCCGCAATGAGCTATGGTGATGGCGGCAGTACTTTCCATCCTTTGGTTTCTTTAGGCGTTACTGCACATGAGGTTAGTCACGGCTTTACTGAACAAAATTCTGGTTTAGTGTATTCAGGCATGTCAGGCGGTATGAATGAAGCTTTCTCTGATATGGCGGGTGAAGCGGCGTCATGGTATATGCGTGGTACAGGAACTTTTATGGTCGGTGACGACATCAAAAAGGGCTCTGGCGCAATGCGTTACATGTATAACCCAGAGTTAGATGGTCGTTCAATTGGTCATGCAAGCAAGTTCACGAGTAGCATGGACGTGCATCACTCCAGCGGCGTATTTAACAAAGCCTTCCATATCTTGGCAACCTCATCTGGTTGGACTGTACGTAAGGCATTTGAAATCATGGCTGATGCAAATCGTCTGTACTGGACTGCCAATAGCACATTTAACCAAGGTGCGTGTGGCGTAGAAAAGGCTGCAATCAATCGTGGATATGCAGTTGCTGATGTTACAGCAGCATTTGCAGCCGTTGGTGTTACTGGGGGTTGTGGAACAACGACGCCGCCACCAACTGGTAGCGTATTGACGAAAGATGTTGCGGTAGCGTTCTCTGCAGCAGCAGGTCAAAGCGCGACTTATACATTTGCCGTACCAACCGGTGCGACGAATCTCACATTCAAAATGTCTGGTGGTACTGGTGACGGCGATTTGTACACCAAGTTAGGTTCTGCTCCAACGACAACTTCTTACTTGTCGAAATCAGATGGTTCAACGAATGCTGAGACAATCACTATCGCTGCGCCAACCGCAGGAACTTACTACTTGTTGGCAAATGCGTACGCAGCTGTTAATGGTGCTTCGATTGTTGCGAGCTATCAAACTGGTACAACGCCACCAAGTGGTAATGTATTGGTTAGCGGTGTTGCCCAAAGTGTGAGTTTGGCGACGAATGGATCTAAGGTGTATAGCATCGTTGTTCCTTCTGGTAAAACAAGTTTAACCTTCACATTATCTGGTGGCACTGGCGATGGTGATTTATATGCACGTATGACAACAGCACCAACAACAACTAGCTATACTAAGAAATCTGATGGTTCTACAAATACAGAAACTATCACTTTCAGTGCACCAACAGCTGGTACATACTATTTATTGGTGAATGCTTATGCTGCGGTGTCAAACGCAAGTGTTAAGGCAGTAGTTCAATAAGAGATGGAATGATTAAACAAACTCGGTTTATTCTAATGAATTGAATTGAATTGAATTGAAACGAGTTTGTTTGATTAAGGTTCGAGAAATTGTTTGAAATAGAAAAGCCGTCGAGAAATCTGACGGCTTTTTTTATTTAGGGGGAAGGTTTTGTGTTACTTGAGTTGCAGGCGCCACAGCGATGTAATTTCTGCCGCGCGTGCTTGATGTAAAGGATCGCTGCTGTCGTTCACTTTTGCATGGCGAGGCCGTATATCCATTTTTCCGATGACTTCAAGTCCATTTAGATCTATCCAGCTCCAAAATTCCTGTGCACTTCGTAATCCTAAATGTTCCGCCAAATCCGACATGATGAGCCAGGCTTCGCCGCCCGGTGTTAGGTGTTTTGATAGCCCAGCTAAAAAGCCGCGTAGCATTTGACTGTCTTGATCATAGACCGCATATTCGATAGCAGCATTTGGTCTAGCCGGAACCCACGGTGGATTACAGACGATTAGCGCAGCTTGACCATCTGGAAATAGATTGGTTTTGATGAGATCGACTTGGGACAAAAGATTGAGTTTAGTTAAGTTCTCTTTGGCGCAGGCGAGTGCTCGGTCATCTTGATCTGTCGCGATGATTTTTTTAATGCCACGTTTGGCTAAAATTGCCGCGATAACGCCCGATCCAGTGCCGATATCGAAGGCAAGTTCTAGGTTTGGTAGTGGTGCTTTTGCGACTAGATCAAGATACTCGCCACGCACAGGAGAGAAGACGCCGTAATGCGGATGAATTCGGTCTCCCAACGCGGGAATTTCAATGCCGTTTTTTCTCCATTGATGGGCACCAATGATTCCCAGTAGCTCGCGTAAAGAAATCGCAAAATCTTGATCTATCTGTCCGTAAGCTTCTAAACAGGCTTGTTTCACATCTGGTGCGCGGCGCAAGGGAATTGTGAAATCCGCATTGATCGGAATAAGAAGCATACCTAAAACACGAGCTCGTTGTGCCTGTGCTTGACGATGTAAATGAAAAGCGTCGGATGCTGTTACAGGTGGGTTTACCGATTTTTTTACTCGTGAGCGCTTTTTGTCGATTCTTCTCGTGATTGCCTGTAACAAGTTCTTTGCATTTTGAAAATCACCACGCCATAGCATTGCAGTTCCTTCACAAGCCAATTTATATGCGGTATCCGCATTTAAGGTATCGTCTGCGATTTGTGTTCGCTTGGGTGCTGGACTGGCGTTTTCAGAGTGCCAAAGCAAGGTCAGTTTTTCTTGATTTTCTAGCCAACTTATAACGGGATGTGGAGCATGCATGGGGACAATTGGTGAGGTGAGTCAGAACGATATGCCCGAAGTTTAACAAATGCAGCGCTTGAAAAGGGATAAAGATGTAAAGTGAGTCGCTGATACTCCTGCTCATATTTGGTTTCGCGAGAAGTTTCAATTAAAGCGACAGTGTATGCAGCAAATTGACTGACATAATCGACAAGTGCCGATAGAAATCTTATCGGCACTATTAGCGTACGGCACTAGTGAAGTACATCAATGGCTTTGATTTCATTTATCTGGTAATTTGGACTTAATAACCCCAAGGCGTAGGTGGAATACTTGTTGGTTTTGTTAAATCAAAGTTCACTCTAAATTCACGTCCTTCGCGAATGAGTCGGTAGCTAAAAGTATTCGGGTAAATAAATATTTGCCAAGTATTAGTGATTGATTGAGCGCTGCCTAAACGTGCGAATAGTTCTTTGGAATACTGGTCAGCAGGGAATGATTGGATATTCTTCCATCCGCCATCAAGGGTGTGCCCACCATACATGGTTTGTGCATCGTGACTGCCATCGGCATGTCGGTGATCATGTTTGAGTGAGAGACCTGAACCCGTTTTTGTGATTATCCAAGTACGTGAGTGATTGTCGCCAACATGAAATGGGATTTGCAATTGAGTGTCGCTGCATTTCCGTACATGCATGACGAGTTTTCCTTCAAAACCATCTGATTTTGGATTATCAACGACGACCTTTCCCTCGAAGGCTTTGCCACATAATTGTTGTAGTTGATCAAAGAAAGAATCATGGCTAGGGATAGAAACCAATGGTGCCTCTTGTTTTATTTGCGCTTGAACCGAGCTGATCTGCGCAATGCTGATTGCAAAGATGGCGGTGAATAGATGTTTTTTCATATGGCAAGTCGATTTGGAAAGATAAAGTTCGAATGTTGAAAGTCAGGTCCATTTGAACAAATAAACGAGGCATTCGTTTTAGATGCCACCCCATGCAGCGCTAATTACAGTAATCGCGGCTAATCCTGCGGTTTCGGTTCTGAGCACGCGCGGACCTAAACTTAACATAAGTGCTCCTTGATTTACTGCTAGTTGCTCTTCTTGTTCTGAGAATCCGCCCTCCGGTCCGATTGCGATGGTTAATGCTTGCGCGGGGTGATGCTTTGCCCAATCAGCTAATGATTGATTCGCACGAGGTGAGAGCAAGATGCGTTTGTGCATATCTTGTTGCGTCATCCACTTTTGTGCATCGATTAATTCAGCCAGAAGTGCAAGGCGTTTTCGCCCACATTGTTCGGTAGCACTTTGGATAATACCTTGCCAGTGCGCCATCTTTTTCTCTGCCCGTTCTTGGTTCAACTTTACGACGCTACGTTGTGCGGCGAGCGGTTGGATGTGATTCACGCCAAGCTCTATCGCTTTTTCTATAATCCAATCCATTTTGGAGCCTTCTGGTAAGGCTTGTGCCAGACTTAAATGAAATGGTAGTTCGACTTCCTCTGGCAAGAAAAGCTTCACTTCAGCAGTGACGTGTTTTTTACTTATTGCTGTCAGTGTTGCTAAATAACTGCCGCCTTCGCCATTAAAAAGCTCAACACGATCGCCGACGTTTAAGCGTAGAACAAAAATATGATGTGCGGTATCGCTTGGTAGATCGACGATCGCGCCCACAGACAAGGGCAGAGAGCAATAAAAACGAGGCATGTGATGACAGTAAATGTACGAGCTAGTAGGGGAAGGTAGAGCGCGTTTGTACAAGTGGCGCTCTAACAATCTTTATGAATTCATCGATGCAAAATAGCGATGTAAATTAATAGGTTTGGCAAGCGGCATTGAGTATGCCCATACCTAAGCTTAAGGCGCCCAGAAAAATGCCAGAAGCAAGTTTGTTATTCGGTACGTCTTTGATTAAGTCTGGTAGCAAGATACGTGCAATTACAAACGCAAGTAATTGAATGACCAAAGCAATTGCGCTCCAGATAAGCATGTCGGGTAAATCGACGCTATGCGCAACCGATGAGGCTAAGGCAATGCAATAACCAAGTACTGCACCTGATAGGCTGGCAGACGCGGCGGTATTGCCTTCACGGATTAAGGCAATTTCTTTATAGGGCGTGATACGAATATAGATCGCAATAAAGAGAAATAAAAAAGCGAGTGCGGAACCAAAGTGGCTGATAAATGCTGGAAAGCCATAGGCTAAAAATTGTGCGCTCATGAGGTACTTTCTAATCGATGAATAAAATGTGTTGGGGGATAAAACTTAATCGACAAAATAATGTGGAATAAAACGGCTAGTGTCTTTTGTGATAAGCGTTTCGTCTTCGCGTATTCCGATTCCAGCTGCCTCATCGCCTACCACCCATGAACCAATCGAGGTATAGGCTGGTGTAATGCCATCATCAAACTTTGGTTGTGGCGCATAGGCTTGATAAATGAAACCTTCTTGTCCATATTCGCCTTCAGTATGTATGACATTTCCATCTGCATAAATCGAAATATTTTCACCTTCACGTGATAGCAGCGGTTTCTTCACAAAATTACCGCTGATGCGCCATGCTTCGGTATAGGCAGGCAGCAAATTCGGATGATCTGGAAAGAGTTCCCATAGTACAGGCAAGATTGCTTTATTTGATAAAAGCATTTTCCATGCAGGCTCAACAATGCGAGCAGGGCGGCTTAATAAATGGCTAGAAAATTGTTCGCGACATAGCCATTCCCACGGGTAGAGCTTGAATAAATTATCGATTTTGACATCATTGTCATCGACCAATTCGGCGTTGGCTTCATCCCAGCCAAGTTCGTTGATGCTCATTTGCTTGGTTGCGAATCCAGCTTGAATTGCTGTATCGCGCAAGTAAGAAAGATTGCCAACATCTTCTTCACTATCCGCGCAAACAAAATGCACAACACCTTTCGCGTCGAACTTTTTCCATTGATCGATTAGTTTTTCGTGCAAAGAGTTAAATTGATCCGCATTTGGATAGACATCCTGCATCCAATACCATTGCGCGACTGAGGATTCCACCAAGCCAGTCGGTGTATCTGCGTTGTATTCCAACATTTTTGGCGCGCCGGTACCGTTCCAACTTAAGTCAAAACGACCAAATAGCGAGAACTCTTTTTCGCGCCAGCTCTCTTCTACGTAGGACCAAAAGCTTTGTGGAATCGCAAATCGTTCAAATTGACCATGACGAATAACGTGCTCAACTGCTTGCAAACTCATTTGATGCAAATCGATGGTGGCTTGTTCTAGTATGTCAATTTGATCTGCGGTAAAACGATAAGCGTAGCGTTCATCCCAATATAATCCATCAATGGAGTGGTAGCTAAAACCAAGATCCTCGAATTGACGTTGCCACGCCGTGCGTGGGGTTAATGATTCTCGAATCATTCGGTTTAGCCTCCGCCAGAAAAACCACGTGAGCTTGATCCGAAACCGCCACGGCTAACGCTGCGTGTGATGCTACGGCTAACAGCGCGGTCGCTCAATTGCGCAGCACTGCCATTAAATCGACTACCTAAAAAATTACGTTGAGCGGCATCTCGTTGCCCCTCATAGTAAGTCGGCCCCCAATAACGTCCGGTGTAGATGTGTCCGCCAGAGCTATTGCCAGTGGTTGGAATTAAATTTGAACTTGGTGGTGCTGGCTGCGGTTGGCAGGGATCAGTACTTCCCCAATCCTCTTTGCAATCTTCTAAACTTTGGTATTCATCACGTACACTGGCGAGATGCGCGTTTGGGTCATTGCTGCCACAGCCCGTCAAGCTCGCGACGGTGGCTGAAGTGACTAACATCAGTGGCAAACTTTGTGAGGCGCGACGTTTATGTTTTTGCTGTGTGCTCATCAGCATTCCTTCTTGATATTCTGAGACATTCAAATTGTTTGAGTTGCCATTGTAATACTGCCTATCTGACTTGTGACGGTCTTCGTCTTTTTGTTTTACCGTTGTCAGTAACTTGTTGTTTCTTTGAACGTCGTGCTTAGGCTTCAAGGTCTTTCAATTCAAGAGACGAGTTCTTTATGCTAGCAAGCGGTGATGTAGTTCGGCGTTGTAAAACTGTAGTTGATTAAGTTCGAGTTGCTGAATGCGTTGATTGATTTGTTGTTTGGATAACTGAAAATAATTCTGCGTAGGCATATGTTGCGCATCTTTAGCTGCCATCGCCATGCCCCACATCGCGCCATAAAGTGGAATAAAAACGTCGAAGGTCTGTACATGATCGAAGCTTGCGCGCAGACGCGCTAAGCTTGTCTGGTAACGCTCTGCGTGATAAAACGCGCTGCCTAAATGCAAGACGATGAGGCCATGTTCATTTAGACGTTGATAGCAAGACTGAAAAAAAGACTCAGTCATACAAGACTGCGCCAAATTGCTACCATTTGCCGTAATTGGATCAGTCAGATCTAAGAGAATTAAATCGTACTGATCGGAAGATTCCTCAATGTAGGCGAAGCCATCGCGATGAATGATATTGACCTTGATTGAGTCAAATGCGTTTTGGTGTATTGAGGCTAGGTGTTGCTTCGATAGCTTAATGACTTCTTCATCAATTTCGCACAAGGTGATGTGTTGAATACTTTTGTATTTGAGTAGCTCTTCTGTGGAGCCACCGTCGCCCCCGCCGATAATTAAGGCGGTTCTCGGACCACCGTGCGTGATTGCGGCCGGATGGACCAAAGCTTCGTGATAGTAAAACTCATCTTTTTCTGAAGTCATCATGGCGCCATCGATGCGCATGATCTTGCCGAATTCCGGCGAGATGGCGATTTGGATGTGCTGAAATGGGCTTTGTACCTCTGCGACAACTTCAGTGATTTGGGTTTGCATCGCCGTGTGCGCACTTAAATACTCTATTGCCATACTTTTTGTTGTTTCGCTGGGTGTTCCCCTTTGCAGACTTTGCCGCGAGACTTGTTGCGGTTGAAATGCAGTCACCAGACGTTCAACGATTTCTATGGCTTTTGCGCTATTGTCATTTTCAAAATTGCAAACATACACATCTAAGGTGACGGCTTGGCGTTCTGGCCAAGTGTGAATTGCTACATGTGATTCTGCTAATAAAAGAGTTCCGGTAATTCCCGCTGGACTACTATCCGGATGCGTAAAGCCGTGAAATTTTTCTCCTACTATTGTTAAACCTGCCTGCAAAGTTGTTTGGCGAACTAAATTGCTTAAGCGATCTTCTTCTATTAAAAGTGCTGGATTGCATTGGCACATAAAGCAATCTGCGGTGAGGTGTAAACCTTCCATAAATCTTAGTAAGAATGATGTGAAAGTCGCAATTGTATTCTGTGGCGCGCTGCTCTGGTAAAATAACGGACTTTATTACGTAAAACGATCACTTTGGCTAATGCTTGGTATTTGGTAACACTGGGTAATCCGAGCCCTATAAGACCTAATCGTTTTGCGTTCCGCAAGATTTTTATAAACTTTTCTCCTCTGCCGCTATGACATCCACATTCCAGCCTGAAAATACTTCTAAGATGGCCAATGCAATTCGCGCATTGTCTATGGACGCTGTTCAAAAAGCCAATTCTGGTCATCCAGGTGCGCCTATGGGCATGGCCGAAATCGCGGTGGCACTGTGGGCAGGGCACTATCGTCACAATCCGACCAACCCGTCATGGGTGAATCGTGACCGTTTCGTGTTGTCGAATGGTCATGGCTCGATGTTGCATTATTCTTTGTTGCATCTGACAGGCTACGATTTACCGATGTCTGAGATCAGCAATTTCCGTCAATTGCATTCCAAAACGGCTGGACATCCAGAAGTGCACATCACACCAGGCGTGGAAACAACCACAGGCCCACTTGGTCAAGGCATCACCAATGCAGTTGGTATGGCATTAGCGGAAAAATTACTTGCTGCAGAATTCAATGTGGATGGCGCGAATATTGTTGACCATCGTACGTATGTGTTCATGGGCGACGGCTGCTTGATGGAAGGTATCTCGCACGAAGCTTGTTCCTTGGCTGGCACATGGAAGCTGAACAAATTAACCGCATTCTGGGACGACAACGGTATTTCTATCGATGGTCACGTAGAAGGTTGGTTCACCGATGATACGCCAGCACGCTTTGAATCTTATGGCTGGAATGTGATTCGCGGTGTCGATGGTCATAACGTCGCTGCCGTCAATCAAGCAATTATTGCAGCCAAAGCATCTGACAAACCAACTTTGATTTGCTGCCGTACCGTGATCGGTAAAGGCTCTCCAAATATGGAAGGTACGCACAATGTGCACGGTGCTGCACTTGGCGATAAAGAAGTCGCTGCCGTGCGTGCAAACATCGATTGGAACTATCCACCGTTCGAAGTGCCAGCCGATGTGTACAGTGCATGGGATGCGAAAGTCGATGGTGCGAAAGCAGAAGCAGAATGGAATGCCGCGTTTGCTGCGTACAGTGCTGCGCATCCAGCCAAAGCTGCCGAACTGACACGTCGTATGAACAATGGTTTGCCAGCGAATTTCGATGAAGTAGTGAAGGCAGCGATTGCGACAACAGTCGAGAAAAAAGAAACGATTGCAACCCGTAAAGCTAGCCAAAATGCGATTCAAGCATTCGCTCCAAGCTTGCCAGAATTCCTCGGCGGTTCTGCCGATTTGACAGGTTCCAATTTAACGAACTGGAAAGAGTGCGTCGCGGTGCGCGCTAACCAGGCAGGTAATCATATCAACTACGGCGTACGTGAATTCGGTATGAGCGCGATCATGAACGGTATCGCTTTGCATGGTGGTTACTTGCCATTCGGCGCGACTTTCTTGACCTTCTCTGACTATAGCCGCAATGCAATTCGTATGGCGGCTTTGATGAAGATTCGTAGCTTGTTTGTCTTCACGCATGACTCCATCGGTCTCGGTGAAGATGGTCCTACACATCAATCGGTTGAGCATATTTCCAGCATGCGTTTGATTCCAAATTTGGATAACTGGCGTCCATGTGATACGACTGAATCCACAGTTGCTTGGGCAGAGGCGATCAAGCGTACCGATGGTCCATCGACCTTGATTTTCTCACGTCAAAACTTGCCTTTCCAAGAGCGTAGCGCACAGCAAGTTGCTGATATCGCTCGCGGTGGCTACATCTTGCAAGATGCAGCAGATGCGAAAGTGGTGTTGATTGCGACTGGTTCTGAAATTGAACTTGCGGTGAAATCAGCAGCAGAATTAGCTGCGCAAGGCATTCCAGCACGTGTGGTGTCTATGCCTTCAACCGATGTATTTGATCGCCAAGATAAAGCTTATCAATTGACCGTGTTGGGTAAAGGCTTGCCGCGTGTCGCGATCGAAGCTGGTGTTACAGCGTTCTGGCATAAATATGTTGGTTTGGAAGGTGCGGTAGTTGGTATCGATACTTTCGGTGAATCTGCTCCTGCAGGCGTGTTGTTCAAACACTTTGGCTTCACGGTAGAAAACGTGGTCGCGAAAGTGAAAACTGTTTTAGCGTGAGTAGATTGAATAATTTAGTATATTTTGACTACGCGCAAGTGAACCCAACTCAATATGAATAAAATCAAGGAAATCCAATTACGTCGTGCCACAGTCGCAGATGCGGAAGCGATCGCCGCAATCCGCATCGAGGGCTGGCGCACGACTTATCGTGGCATGATTCCTGATAGTTATCTCAACGAGATGGACATGAACGAAAACGTACTGCATTGGCGTACGATTTTGCAGGCGTTGCCGGTAAAAGAAGACAGTCTGTGTGTGTATGTCGCGGTGAGTGATAATGAGATCGTTGGTTTCGTCTCAGCGATGAAATTGCCTGAGCCAAAGCTGGGCAAAGATGGCGAAATCAATGCGATTTATATACGCCCACAATGGCAACGTTGTGGCATCGGTAAACGCATGTTGCATAAGGCAGCCCGTTCTCTACAAGCGATGGGCTGCACGAGTTGCGTGATCTGGGTGATTGACGGCAATGCACAAGCGCGCAATTTTTACGAAGAACTCGGTGGAGAGATCCTCATCGAGCAAGATTTTAGTTGGGATGGATTAGATCTGACCGAGGTGGGTTACGGTTGGAATGATTTGAGCGTGATGATGGCATCGGCGGATGCCATGCCGTTTCCGCGTGCTATGCAATAGCGGTTTATATAAACCTCATATTCGGGCGCATCGCGTTGTTGCAATTCCTCGCAATATCGACATATTGCTCCGGATTGCGCCTAGCGCTGCATCCCGACTAAGAGGTTTCTATAAACCTTGTTCAAAGGATTTTAAGTTTTTTTGTGTTTTATTTTTTGTTGCTGTTTGTCTTTTTGGAGATTGAACCATGACGATTCGCGTCGCAATTAACGGCTATGGCCGTATCGGTCGTAATATCCTACGTGCACATTACGAAGGTGGTAAGTTTAAAAATGAAATTCAAATCGTGGCGATTAACGATTTGGGTAACGCAGAATCTAACGCGCATTTGACACGTTACGATACCGCACACGGCAAGTTCCCTGGCACAGTGAGTGTTGAAGGCGACACCATGATCGTTAATGGCGACAAGATCAAAGTATTCGCAGAACGTAATCCTGCGAATATCCCTTGGGGCGAATTGAATGTTGACGTTGTGTTGGAATGCACGGGCTTTTTCACAACTAAAGAAAAAGCATCTGCGCATTTAGCTGGCGGCGCAAAGAAAGTCATTATCTCCGCACCAGGGGGTAAAGATGTAGACGCAACAGTCGTGTACGGCGTGAACCACGGTGTATTGAAAGCAACTGACACCGTTATTTCTAACGCGTCTTGCACAACGAACTGCTTAGCACCATTGGCAAAACCATTGAACGATGCAATCGGTATCGAAAGCGGTTTGATGACAACGATTCACGCTTACACCAATGATCAAGTCTTGACAGACGTAATGCATGAAGACTTGCGTCGTGCGCGTTCTGCAACCATGAGCATGATCCCAACCAAAACTGGTGCAGCAGCAGCGGTAGGTTTGGTATTGCCAGAGTTGAACGGTAAATTGGATGGCTACGCAATGCGTGTACCAACGATCAATGTTTCCGTAGTTGATTTGACGTTTATTGCTAAGCGCGATACCACAGTTGAAGAAATCAACAAAGTATTGAAAGACGCATCAGAAGGTGCCTTGAAAGGTATTTTGGATTACAACAAAGCACCATTGGTCTCTGTTGACTTCAACCACAATCCAGCATCTTCCACATACGACGAAACATTGACCAAAGTAAATGGTCGTTTGGTCAAAGTATCTAGCTGGTACGACAATGAGTGGGGTTTCTCTAACCGTATGTTGGACACGACTGTTGCATTGATGAGTGCGAAGTAATTTGATCGGCATTCAACTAGTTGTAAGATGAAGTAAGATGAAAGCCCCGATGTTCCGGGGCTTTTGTTTGTACAAAACGGTAGTAGGAATCTGTTGTTCAATTAAGGAGTTGATCATGAACTTAAACTTACGCAAGTTAGTTGCGGATAATAAGACTTTCTTGTTATTTGTCGCGGGCATGATTTTGATGCGTAGCGCATTGGCGGATTGGTATGTCGTACCATCAAGTTCTATGTATCCACATTTGCTAGAAGGTGATCGCGTTATCGCTAATCGTATTGCTTATGATATTAAGCTTCCATTCACAGATGTCATCTTAAAACACGTTGGTGAGCCGCAGCGTGGTGATATTGTGACCTTTAGTTCACCTGCTGATGGTGTGCGTTTGATCAAACGCGTTGTTGGTTTGCCGGGTGATGTAGTCGAGATGCGCGATCAAAAGTTGATTATCAATGGACAAGTAGCGGATTACGCGCAAATTGATCAGCCTGATCCGCAATTTTTAACACCGGCACGTGAATATCCGAATCAGCAATTGATGTACACCGAGTCCTTAGGCAGTTTGCATCACAATATTATCGTGATGCCAGAGCGTCCAGCCTTACGCTCATTTGATGCGGTGACGGTTCCTGCTGGGCATTACATGATGTTGGGCGATAATCGCGACAATAGTAATGATTCGCGTTTTTATGGTTTTGTTAAACGTGAATTAATCACGGGCCGGGTCAAGCGTTTGATGTTTTCACTTGATTACGACAATTACTATTTGCCGCGTATCGAACGCATTGGTGCTAAATTAGATCAATAAGCTTGCCATCCTATTTTTTCAAATAGCATGGCCGCGATAAATTCTGTCTAACTTATTTTGCCAATTTCGGCACATAGCCAAGTGCCGCTGAGATTTGTTCAGCGGTGCTTAACAAATCTCCCAACCAAGCTTCTTGCAAGCGATCTGCCGGTGCGGAAATCGATAAGCCCGCAATCATTTTCCCGCTGTCGTCATGTATACCTGCGGCCATACAGCGCACGCCGAGTTCCAATTCTTCATTATCACGTGCATAGCCGTTACTGCGCACCGAAGCCAGTTCACGCTCTAATTTTGCGACATCGGTAATCGAATTTTTATTGTGACCAGCGAGACCAGTGCGAGTGATATAGGCGCGCAATGCTTTTGGTTCGTCTATCGATAAAAATAATTTTCCGGTCGAAGTCAAATGTAATGGTGCGCGACCACCAATGGCGCGTACGACTTGCATGCCAGAACGCTCAGAAAAAGCGCGGTCGATGTACACAATTTCATCACCTTGACGTACCGATAAATTGATAGTTTGATTGGTAATCCGGTGTAAATTTCGCATGAATTCTAAAGCGGCTTCGCGCACATCCAAGCGGCTTTTTACGATGTTACCTAGCTCTAATAAACGCATACCTAGACGATAGGTGCCAGTGTCTGCACGGTCGACAAATCGCGTGATGCAGAGATCATTTAAGATGCGATGCGCAGTAGATGGATGCAAGCCAGTCACGCTGGCAAGTTCTTTCAGACTGACCGGGTCGTGATAGCGCGATAATGCGTCCAATAATGAGACCATGCGTTCGATCACTTGTATCGAAGTTTTTTCAGCGGAAATGGGAGCGTCGTTTTTCATCATGTGAATGGTGCATTGCAATAAATTCCTTTATACCACGATGTGAAATGGCTGTGTTGAACTGAACTCTCTATTTTCGTCACCTGTTGTAAGTGGATATAGCGAAAGCAGAATAGTGAATCTTCACTTGTTGTTATTTCGATTGAATTTATAGAAATTGATCTTGATATGAGGCCTAGCGTCACAGGCTATATTTCATACATTCTTTATGCATTACGGGTGATTGGCAGCTTACATTTTTTGCGCACGCGTGTTGCTTCGGTGTAAGATCAAGCTTAGAAATGTCGTTACCGCATTTGCCGTTCGTAACTCGTTGATTTCGATTCAGATAGTCTTCTTTGTCATTTGCATCACACTAACTGCTTCAGCTTTTAAGGAAACGTAGTTTATGTCGAGCACCTCATTAAGTCCTTCTAAGTCTGCACCATGGAAAATTCTCCTAGTCGACGATGAACCAGATATTCATGATGTTACGAAGTTGACTTTACATCGTTTTGAATTAGATGGGCGGCGTCTGCAATTCTTAGATGCTTATAGTGGTCCAGAAGCGAAAGAAATTTTAAGTCGTGAGCCCGACATCGCCTTAGTGTTTCTCGATGTCGTGATGGAGTCAGAGAATAGCGGTTTGGAAGTCGCACGTTGGATGCGTCAAGACTTAAAGAATCAATTCACACGCATTATCTTGAGGACCGGGCAGCCTGGTCAGGCACCAGAGGAGAGTGTGATCGTTGATTATGATATCAATGATTACAAAGAAAAAACCGAGCTGGATCGCACCAAATTATTTACCACCACCTTTGCCGCTCTGCGTGCATATCGAGATATCTATACCGTCGAAGAGGCACGTCGATTCCAAGTTACTTATCGTGAGGGACTTGAGCGAGTTATCGAAGCTTCTGCACATATTTACCAACAAAGAAACATGCACGATTTTGCGAATGGATTATTACAGCAAGTCGTAGCTCTATTGCGCCTTGAAAAAAGTATGCTACTACGCTTGCGTGGTGCGAGCGGAGTATCGGGTGAGAATTCCTATGAGGTGTTGGCAAAGATAGGTAATTTCGATGACGATGACCAGTTATTCAATCAAGAATTACTCGATCATTTACATCAAGTCACAGTAAATCGAATTTCCCATTTGTTTGGCGATACTTACGTTGGATATTTTCCCAATGAAAGTGGTAAAGCTTCATTGTTAGTGTTGAAAGGGGTAGAAAGCGTTAGCGAAATTGACGCCAAATTACTAGAAGTGTTTTCTTCTGGCGTAGCGATTGCTTTTGATAATATTTTGCTTAACCAAGAAATCAGCGACACGCAAGGTGAGCTGATTATGCGTTTAGGCGATGTGGTGGAGTCGCGCTCATCTGAAGCTGGGAACCACGTTCGACGCATGTCGGAAGTATGCTATCTGATTGCGATTGCGTCGGGCATGGATCCAGACGAAGCGGCAATCTTAAAGCAAGCGGCACCTATGCACGATATCGGCAAGATTGCGACCCCTGATTCTGTTTTGCTTAAGCCTGGAAAACTAGATCAGCTTGAGTGGGACATTATGAAACAACATCCGGAAGTAGGGATGTCGATTTTAGATGGCTCACATCGTCCCATTTTGCGTGCGGCCTCGATTATCGCACACCAACATCATGAAAAATTTGATGGATCTGGCTACCCACAAGGATTAGTTGGTGAAGAAATTCACCCCTATGCCAGAATTGTCGCAGTGGCAGATGTGTTTGATGCATTGATGCATGCCCGCGTTTACAAATCTGCTTGGCCAGTTGAACAAGTGATCGCGCATCTGAAAAGTGTTAGTGGTAGCCATCTCGATCCGCAATACGTCGATTTGCTTGTGCAAAATGTCGATCGAGCGGTAGAAATTAATCTTCGTTATCCTGATTGATGTATAGTCGATTTGGATTCGATTGTGGTAGTAACTTCGTCGAATTTATCTAGCTAAGATTGATAGGGAAGCGCAGCGCATAGCGAAGACCTTGACCTTGTATAGAACTTGCTTTGATCGTTCCACGTAATAGACCTGTCACCAAGTTGTAGACGATATGCGTGCCGAGACCACTGCCACCTTGGCCGCGTTTGGTGGTGTAAAAAGGGTCAAATAATTTTCCTAGTGCTTCTTCATTCATGCCATGACCATTGTCGGCATATAGAAATTTCAGATAATCCCCATCCACTTCAAATTTGATTTGGATTTCACCTTGATTTAAATTTTCGAATCCATGATGTAATGAATTCATGACGAAATTGGTCAGGATTTGTGAAATTGCACCTGGATAGTTGTCGATTACTAGGCCTTCTGGGCAATCGATTTGAATCGAAATTTGTCGGCCTTTTAACTTAGGCTGAAGTGACACGAGGGTTTCATTTAAGTAAGGAAGTAATTGAAATCTACGTCGGTCATTGGAGGTTTGATCTACGGCGACTTGCTTAAAGCTTTTTACTAATGAAGCCGCCCGTTTTGTATTGGTATTGAGGATGCGCAGGCTTTGATCCAGAACGTCGAGAAACTGTTCGCGTTGTGAAGTATCGAATTGATCTGCAAGAATATCTTTACGGGTTAATCTTACTTCTTCGATTAGATGACTGGTGGCGGTAACGCAGATTCCCAGTGGCGTATTAATTTCATGCGCCACACCTGCAACCAAACTACCTAAAGAAGCGAGTTTTTCTTGCCGGACTAATTCTGATTGCGCCTCTTTTAAAGCGAGTAATGCATCGTTGAGGGCATTATTCTGTTGTTCTAAATTGGCTTTAGCTTGGCGTAAGTCACGGTCGGCATTCATGCGCGCAATTGCTACCGCGATGTGGCTAGCGACGAAAGTTAATAGCTCTAAATCTTGAACACCGTAAGTCACATTGAGATCATAGCTTTGCACAATGATGACGCCATAAATTTTTTCTTTAATTAGAATTGGCACCCCGATCCAACTCTCAATATCTTGTCCACCTAATACTTGTTTGATTTCTTGATTTTGAATGAGTTGCTGTAGGCGTAAGCGATCGATCAATTGTGCTTTGCCGGTATGCACGACAAAAGATGTCATTCCCATGCCAAGTGGGAAACGACAATGGCTAGGAATAGGGTCTTTTTCGTCGACGAAATATTGAATACTGATTTCTTCCGTATCATCGTGATAAAGCGCTACTGCAAAATTTTTTGCAACAATTAAGTTTTCGACGATGTGATGTAATCGGCGATACAAGTAGCTTGCATCTTCGGTCGAAAAAGAAAGCTCAGCGATTGCGTACAGTGCGCTTTGAATTTTTTCTGAACGACGCCGCTCAGCAATTTCGTGGGCGAGGAGTGCGGTTCTTTCTTGTACTGCTCGTTCAAGTTTGTCGACACTTTGAAAGGCTTCTAAAGCGTTGGAAATATGTAGGGCAATTAGTTCAAATAAAGCTTGATCTTCTTCAGAATACAGTGCGTTCTTGTCATAGCTTTGTACGACCATTGCACCCAATGTGCGCTTGTGATGGTCGATTAAGGGATAGCCCATCCAATGCTCTGAAGGTGCACCGGTAATTGTATTGACTTCTTCCGCTGTAATGCGCGTCATTTCCGCGCTGCCAGCGGTCAAGGGCTTTTGATTGACGATCACCCATTTGGTTAGAGATGAGCCGGGCGCTTCAAGCTTAAATCGCTTGTTGGGATCTGGTGGTGGATCGACCTCATCTAGAAAATAAGCAAATTGAATTGACTCATCATCAGGATTGTAAAGTGCGATGTAAAAATTCTTTGCATACATGATCCTACTAAGTGCAACATGAATCGCATGCAAAAACTCACGTAGCTCGCTTGTATTAGCAGAAATTTTCCCAATTTCTAGAACCATTGCTTGTACTGCTTCTAATCGTTGCAGGCGGTGTTCCATGCGATTGTCCTTGTAGGCGTGCGTGCTTGAAGATCAAATAAGCTTAGATGAAAATGCCGAGAAATGAAATTAATCTGTGGGTTTTCAAGGCAAGTGGTCGTATCTATTTGCTAGATGCGTTGAGTCTTGATTATTCATAATGTCATACGCAACTGTTAGAATCCTTTAACTCCTCAAATAATAGTGCTTCATAAGATTAAGGATCTCGCATGAGTACATCGTCGCAACAACCCGAAGCTCCAGAAAAGCAAACGGAGATACCTCCACAAAATGTAATGAAAGCGACACAAACGACACCACAAGCAATCAGTGAGTTTAAAAGCAAGAGTGGATTAAAACGAATTTTTTCTGCCTTCTTTTATTCTTTAGATGGTCTGCAAGCAGCTTGGCGGCAAGAGCATGCTTTTCGTCAAGAATTAATCCTAGTCGTGATTGGTTCTATCATCGCGCTATTGTTGCCAGTTTCAGCATTTGAAAAATTATTGATGATTGCAGTCTTGGTCTTAATGTTAATCGTCGAATTATTAAACTCAGCGATTGAAGCGGTGGTAGATCGAGTTTCGTTGGAGCGCCATGCACTTTCCAAGAATGCGAAGGACTTTGGAAGTGCTGCCGTGTTGTTGACTTTTCTGCTTGCGGTGGCGACGTGGGCGGTCATTCTGGTTGATCGTTTTTATTACTAAAACAAATTTTATTTGCAGGCGGTGCACCAAACTTTGAACAAGCCCGTTATCGAATTATTCGAATTCTTTGACGAGCATAAAAATGAACTTGCACAGCACCAGTCGTAATATTTGTTTGATATTGTTCTTTTTGTTGGGCTTAAGTAGTGTCGCTTTCGCTCAGCGAGATGACGGTGCTTATCAAATTTTGCAAGCGCGATATGGCACCGCAGAAAGTAATGTCGATGTCACCCAAACCTTAAAAGACTTAGCGCGACGTGATGTCACTTTTCGGATGGGGAACCATAGTTTCGGTATTGACCCACATCCAAATCGCATAAAGACATTACGTATCTATGCGAAAGACCAGCGTGGTGAAGTGCGGGTGTTCGAATATCGTGAAGGTAGTGTCGTCGATGGTAATATGTTTCGCGGTTGGCGCGGCGGAAACTGGGGGCGGGAAGGTGATTATCATGGCCGTTGGGATCATCGTGGCGGCTCAGATTATGGTCGTAACTATGCTTCCGACGATGGTGAATACCTGATCTTAAATGCGCGTTATGGGACTGCCGAGAGTCATGTTGACGTTACTGATCGTTTGCGAGAGTTGGCGCGTAGTGATCGCCAATTCCGTATGGGTAACCGCACATTCGGCATTGATCCTCATCCAAATCGTATCAAATCATTGAAGATTTACACACGTGGTTCTCGTGGAGAAATGCGTACTTTTGAGTATCGCGAGCGTAGCGTGGTCGACGGCAGTTTATTTAAGGGCTGGTCGCGAGGAAATTGGGGAAGTCGTAATGAAGGGTCTAGATGGAACGATGATTTTTCAATGCAAGATGAACGTAGAGAAAACCGTACATCGATACGCAACTCAGATCGTCAAGCGAACACGCAGTTGACGATTATTAGCGCGCAATATGGAACAGAGTCATACAAAGTTGATGTGACTGCAGCACTACGCCTGCTCACTCGTGATGGTCGATTAGAAATGCGCGTTGAAAATGATACAGTAGGACAGATCGATCCAGCTCCTGGCATCGTAAAAACACTTTGGCTTACTTACTCAGTCAACGGTGGTCGCTCACAATCAGTTCGAGTGCAAGAGCGTGCTTGGTTGCGTTTGCCATAATCATGCAAAACGGAACATGCATTTTGCATCACTCGATGAGTTTAAATATCGAGTGATGTGTTTGTTCAACAAAATATTTGTTAATCTTTTAGCGGAAACAGTCGTCCAACTTCGGGACCTGTAGCACCATCTAGGCCGAGTTGTTGCAGGCTGATAAATTCCGCATTGCTCGTTACACTTTCTGCAAAACTCAGGAGTGCCAGTCGATGTACGATGGTGCAAACGCCTTTGATAAATGCCTGATTGCCCTCATTTTCTTCAATGTTTCGAACGAAGCCGCCATCAATCTTGACGTAGCTTAGTTTGAGATCGTGCAGCAAATTAATCTTATCGAATTGGCGTCCAAAATGTTCTAAACCAAGTTTGCAACCAGTTGGGGCAATATCGGTATGGAACATGCGGAATGCATCAATATTCGCAAAGACGCCACTTTCTGGTATCTCCAACCACAGGTGTTTTGCAGCGCCTGGTTTGCTTTGTAAGATGGCTTTGAGTTTGCTTCTAAATTCGCCACCTTGTATCGACTGTGCTGAGAGATTGACTGCTATATCGACCGACGAGTTTGTTTTGCTGAGCTCATCTAATGCAAGTTTAATTGCGATTAAATCTAATTTTTCGGTGAGCCCTAAGCGTTCTGCGATGGGGAGAAAGCGCGCAGCAGGGAACCACTCACCACCAAACATTAAACGTAGGGCTGATTCCTTGTGTACTAATTCGCCGTCTGATTTAGTGACAGGGAAGTAGGCTAACTTTACCCAATTTTGTTCAATCGCACGTAGAATTAATTTCGACCATTCCTCTGCACTACGCGGAGCATGTTCGATATTGAGCGGTGCAGATTGATGAATGTCGCTGATTCCACTTGCCTCTGCACTGGCTAATGCCGCATCGACTTGCGCCAGCAAACCACTCGAACTAATTCCATATTCGTAATCACCAAAGCCAATCGAAACCATAAAATCGTCAGCAACTGCTGCGAAAATTTGACGAATTTCGCTCAGTAGATTTTGACTGATAGGACGGGCTTCTTTTTGCCTAAATAGCAGTGCAAAATCAGTGCCGTTGAGGCGAGCGGCAAAACCGTCAGGTAGTTTAGCTTGGTGCGCTAATAAGAGTTGTCCTATTTGCTTGAGTAGCTCATCAGTTTTATTGCGACCAAGCGTTTTATTGACTGCGGCAAGGCCGGCTAAACGAATTAAGATCAAGCTACCAGATGGCGCATTTTCTTCCTCGACGCTAGCTTGTAATTGGCTAATAAAATGCGCTCGATTGGCCAGGCCGGTAGTCGCATCCGAATTGGCGCGTATTCTCATCGCTTCTAAACGTTCCGCTTCTTCGGCGAACATGGATTTGAGTAGCGTCACGGTTGAGTTCATTGCGCTGGACAATTGTTTCAGCTCAGGCACGCTGGATTCCGGTGTAATAATGAAGCGGCGTTCGGTCATGCCTTTAGCTTGATCAATGACCTGTTTTAGTGGTTGCTTGATGCGACGTAATATTAAAGCGCCGAGATAGCAGGCGATCAAGCCAGAGATTGATAGTGTGACGAACATGTCCTTCACTGAGTTCCACAAAGTCTCGTAAGCTCCGCCACTGCGACTAACAAGGTGAATCGAGCCGAGCTGTTTCCAGCCATTTGAAATTTGTGCCTGACCAGGAATTGATTGAATAGGAAACCACTGTTTGAACCACGATGGCACATTGGATTGCTCATCAGGGGCAAGACGTTCGACTAAGATTTTGCCATTGGGATCGAACATTCTGACCGAAGCGTAGTGGCCATTATCGAAAAGCGAAGTAATGATCAACTCAAGCTCAACTGGATCAATATTTTTTTGACTTAATGAGAGCGCAAGCACGGTCGCGTTGTCAGAGTTCTTCATTCTTAATTGTTCATTTAAGTAGGCGCGCGAACTCATCGTCGATGCGAATAAACTACCTACTAACGCAATTAAAGTGCTGAGGATGATAGCAAACCAAAGTTGGCGGTACATCGACATGGTGATTCCTTTGTTTATTTGGTGATTTCTAAAAAGTTTTACTCTGACTGATTTTGATATTAATTACTGAGTTAGTTTTATTCTTTGTCTCATTACTGGCTTCGTTATTTGCTTCGTTATTTGCTTGGTGATTGGCTTCATTATTCAAATCCTTCTTTTTTTGCACGTTCTAGCAATTGTTGCCAGCGTGAGAGCCGACCTGTTCCACCTGGGCCCAGTGTCGCGTTGGCAGCTGCTCCTGCAAAAATACCTTGTCCATTAAAACTAAAAATGGGTGACAAATCATTGCGTCTTGATGCTGGTCTAATTTCTGAAATGAGATTGTCTAGAATTAAAGGATCTGCATCGCTAGAAGGGTAGTAGGCTAGTACCATGTGCGCTTGGGTAACACTGCTGTTGGGGCCACCAATACGTGCTTTAACATAGACTAAACGCAATTGTGCGTCGGGAATATTTAAGTTTCTTAAACTAAAATATTTTGCGATCACATAATCTTCACAATCAGCTTTTTTCTTGCTGAGACTCTCAAGTGGCGTCGCCCAATAGTCTGATTGCCCCCAAAGCTCAATATCTTCGGTATAAATTAATCGTCGATTAAAGAAATTATTTACCTTTTGAAGTTTTAGCTCTGTCGTGTTTTCTGTACTGCTTAAAATAAGATTCGACCAGTCGTTGAAGATTTGTTCTTCACCACTCAATGCGCGAATATTCGTGCGTAAGCGATCCCAGTTGATGCCGTGAGATGTCAACGACAACATGCTCGCAGCGATCACAAAACTAATCGTGATCAGCTTAGAGCGAATAGGAAACGCACGAAGTGTACGAAAAGCAGGGGCCAATTTACTTTCACCTAGAAGTATGAATGAACGATAATCCGACGGACCGCGCTTACTTCCAATGGGATATTCGAGTTTTTACTTGCTTACTGTCATGCACATATCGTACATCTCGATTGCAAAGATACTGACATGAGTCATAGTGTAACTTTGATTTTACAAGAAAAAATACTTCTCTTAGGAAACATTTGTGCTTGTTACACAGTCCTGCTAAAAATGTTGAGCATTTTCTTCAGGTGCTGTTAGCAAACGCATTTTTGCTTTTTAAAAGCAAGCGTTCAGAAAAAAGCCCGCACAAAAAAATTATGCGGGCTTTTTTTCGATCAAAATTTCACTTCGCTTACCATTGTTTTGCCTGAGGGCCAGACACAATCTCGTTCACGATTTGCCATTTTCCATTCACTTCTTCCCAGTACAGTGTTTTCTGTAAAGTATCTTGATAACTGCTCGAACGGTAATCTTGTTGGAAAATTGTTGTCGCATGCTTGATATCTTGCATCGTAAATTTGATGTCAGACAAATCCAAGCTGATTTTTTGCGCATTCAATAAACGAGCGCGACGAGCTGCTTTCCAAGATTCTCTAGATGTGTATTTGGTCGAGTAGAAGCTGAAGTAAGCATCTGGATTCATATTAACCCAAGCTTCGCGCCATCCTTTCAATGCATTTAATACATTGCTTCTTGCTGCAGCAACTGTATCTTGCGGCACTTCTAATTTTGTTGCTGGAACAGTAGCTTCTGCTACGGGAGTTGCAGGTGCTTTGATAGGTTCTAAGCTTCCTAGACTTTCCAAAGCGCGTTTGTCTAATTGTGCTTTGTTCGCAACGTAGACTTCAGGAGCTTCAATTGGGCAATTGGCTGCACCCACATTCGTATTGGTATCGAGATTTTTCAAGGTATCACTGCCATCGTCTCGGCGGGCGAGACCCAGTGCAGAGTGGAGCTTACCCATGCCAGCATGTGTTCGTGCATAGGCGAGGAATAAATCGACCTCGGCATTAGAGAAGGTACGTTTTGCTTGAAACAGTTCGTTTTCAGTATCTAATAAATCTAGTAACGAGCGCTGTCCAATGTCAAATTGTTGACGGTAGGCGTCACGCGCTTTTTCTATCGATAATTGATGCTGATCTAAATAATTTAACTGGTCGGTCAACTTACGTGTGTCGTTGTAAGCGATCGCCAAAGTTTGACGAATATCGCGGCAAGTTTTATCACGGAGATCTTTGGCTAGATTTAATTGATCCGCTGCTTCTTGAATTCTTGCCTTATCACTGCCGCCATTGAATAAATTCCATGACATGACAAATTCGGCAGAATTATTGTTGGTACGTCCAGAAACGAAATCAATATTGTTGCCACGTTCTGCACGTGCTTTAAAATCTAGGCGAGGTTGGTAAGCCGAACGTCTAGATTGAAGGCCGCTATTGACAGATGCGATGTTTTCTATGCTCGCCATCAAGCCAGGGTGGCTAGTAAATGCCGTATTTAGCGCACCGACAATATTTGTGGGTACACCAGCGGTGAGGCTGTTTAGATTTTCTAAGTCTGCAGCAGGCATCGTGCCGACTAAGCGTTGAAAACGCGCACTAACGTCGTGTAGATTCGAGGTCTCTGTCACTAAATTCGCTTCAGCTAAGGCTAAACGTCCAGAGATTTGTTCAAGATCCACTCTGCGGCTGACACCTGCCTTGGATTTTGCTTGAATTTGTTCAAACACCGCTTTATGTCTTACATAGTTGTCTTCAGATAAACGAACCAGTTTACGAAAGCGGATAACATCGGCGTAAGCCCTGACTACTTCTAAAGTGATATTCTCGGAAGCATCTTGCAGTTCAAAAAAACGAACTCTCTTCAAATAATCAAGCTGTTTTACTTGATTACTTGTTAGAAAGCCGTCATAAATCATTTGATTCAGGCTTAGCGCCGTTGAGGTACGATTTAATTCTGATTTCCCTATACGATTATCTCTATTATCTCTTCCTGTATCCGCGCTCAATGTTACATTAGGAAGATAAGCACCAAATGCAGCGTCTTTTCCCGATTTTGTTGCTTGAAAGCTGTGCCACTTTGCCTGAATTTCAGGATTGGTCATCAAGGCTTTTTGTGCCGAATCTTTTAATGTTTGTGTTTGTGCTTGGACAGGTGCCCAAACTGTTAAAGAGAGTAAGCTGATCGCAAGACTAATTGTTTTTAGATTTAATGACATGTTTTTCTCGGAAAAAGGTCAAACTTATGTTGGGGCGAAAGATATCAGAAAATTATCGTCAAACATAGGAAGATCTATAGGGTTTTATCTTAATTTTTCAAAAATTAACACATCTAATAACGTAGAGAAACTTTCCACAAAATCTATTTACATGTCAATTTTTGCAAAGCGATACGCGCAGCGCTTATTGTCGTTTCAATCACGCTATTTGAGTGTTGCGCAGACACGAATCCAGCTTCAAACGCGGATGGAGCAAGATATATGCCAAGTTCGAGCATTTCATGGAAAAATTGTTTGAATTTATCAGCATCTGCTTGCATCACTTGCTTGAAGCTGCTTGGTACGTCTTTGCAAAAGTAGATACCAAACATGCCACCAATCGCATCTGCGCAGAAATCTATATTGAGTTCCTTCGCAACTTCATTGAGTCCATCAACTAACTTTTGTGTTTGGTTGGTTAGGTTTGTGTAAAAGTCAGGAGCTTGTATGAGCTTCAATGTGGTTAAGCCGGCGGCGACCGCGACAGGGTTGCCGGATAAGGTGCCTGCCTGATAGACGCCACCTAAGGGGGCTAAATGCGCCATAATTTCAGCTTTGCCACCAAATGCAGCGACTGGCAGTCCACCACCAATTACTTTTCCTAAGGCAGTCAAATCTGGTGTGATGTTATAAATTGATTGTGCTCCGCCAAGTGCCACACGGAAGCCACACATGACTTCATCAAAGATCAGGATGCTGCCGTATTCGGTGCAAAGGCGGCGCATTGTTTGCAGGAATGCTTCGCTTGCTTTAATTAAATTCATATTGCCGGCAACAGGCTCCACGATTACACAGGCAATTTGATCACCCAATTCTTTAAATGCGTTCTCTAGCTGTGTGCAGTCGTTATAGTCGAGTACCAAGGTGTGTTTAGTGAAGTCGTTTGGCACGCCTGAAGAAGTTGGATTGCCAAAAGTAAGCAAGCCGCTACCTGCTTTCACTAAAAGTGAGTCGGCGTGGCCATGATAGCAACCTTCAAACTTAATAATCTTATCGCGCTTGGTTGCGCCGCGTGCCAAACGCAGAGCGCTCATTGTTGCTTCAGTGCCACTTGAAACTAGGCGAACTTGCTCAATAGACGGAACCAGTTTACAAATTTCCTCCGCCATCAAAACTTCTGCTTCCGTTGGTGCACCGAAGCTAAGTCCTAAGCTTGCAGCTTGTTGTACTGCTGAAATCACTTCTGGATGCGCATGTCCTAAAATCGCAGGTCCCCATGAACCTATATAATCAATATATTGTTTGTCATCTGCATCCCAAAAGTACGCACCTTGTGCTTTTTTAATAAATCTTGGTGTGCCCCCAACCGAGCGAAATGCACGTACTGGCGAATTGACTCCGCCTGGAGTTGTGATTTGAGCGCGTTGGAATAGTGTTTCATTGTTTGACATAGGGATTTGCTCGTTGCGTGAAGAGTAAAAAAGAGGGGCTGTGTACTTGGTGGTATATCTGGTATATAAACTAGTTCATGAGCATTTTTATAATGGTGTCAGTGTTTATATTTCAAATTCGTCGCTAATTTTATTTGTTGAAGCAATTTTGATTTGTTGTTGTTTTTATTCTCAGCAAGTTTTTTCAAGGAGATTGCTTTCAAATATATCTCGAAAAAATTAGAATGCTGATGTTACTCCAACACCAACTGAAAGTCGTTATTAAAAAGGAATTTGTCTCGTGGAATATAAAACAATGATGTGTCTTATCTGTGGCTGGATTTATGACGAGGCAGCGGGTATGCCTGAGGATGGAATAGCGCCAGGGACAAAGTGGGAAGATGTGCCATTGAACTGGACTTGTCCTGAATGTGGTGCAAGAAAAGATGACTTTGATATGGTTCCGGTATAAAAAACGCTAAAGTTTGCATCTAATGGCTAGGGAAAACCCTCTATTTACTTACCTTTCATTCTCTCGCTAGGCTTCTTTGTTGTTTCGTCGTGAAGAAACGCGTAAAAGTTGGTGCAAGCTTGATAAACTTTGATAAAGTGCTGAATAGTAAAATTTTTTCCACTTTGAGATTGTCGCATGTCAACATCCATTAGCAATGAAAATTTAAGAATTATGGTGATTGATGATAGTAGTACTATCCGTCGATCTGCTGAGATCTTTTTGGGTCAGGTTGGTTATAAAGTGGTGTTAGCGGAAGATGGCTTTGATGCCCTTGCTAAGATTAATGATACCCATCCACATCTTATTTTTTGCGACATTTTGATGCCACGTTTGGATGGATATCAAACTTGTGCTTTGATTAAGAAGAGCGCTAAGTTTCGAGACACACCTGTCATCATGCTGTCGTCAAAAGATGGTTTGTTTGATCGTGCTCGTGGTGCGATGGTTGGTTCTGAGGAATATCTCACAAAACCCTTTACAAAAGATAGTCTGTTAAAGACGGTGCGAAAGTACACCACTGAGACTATTTCTAGTTAAATTCAAAAAACTTTTTGAGGTTGAATATGGCAATACAGAAAATTCTGATCGTTGATGACTCTCCAACTGAGCGTTATTTTTTGACTGATATCTTGGTGAAAAATGGCTTCTCGGTCTCCACTGCTGAAAATGGCGAAGATGCGCTCGCGAAAATAAAAGCAGATAAGCCGCAATTAATCCTGATGGACGTCGTAATGCCTGGTCAGAATGGTTTCCAAATTACACGCGCGATTTCTCGTGATCCAGACACGCAAGATGTTCCTGTGATTATCTGTACTAGCAAAAATCAGGAAACTGATCGGATTTGGGGTTTGCGTCAAGGCGCCAGAGATTACCTGGTGAAACCAATTGATCCTCAAGAGTTACTTGCAAAAATTGCTGCGCTTGGTTAAGTGAGTCATTTTATGACAGAGAACACAAGCGAAAAACCGATAACGAGTACTGAGACTGCGGTGTCGCCGTCAGTAACTCGGCGCGCTCGATTGCGAGATTTCCAATCGCAGTTGATGGAGCGAATGCAGGCTGCAAAATCAGGCGCTCACATACGTGCAAATCAACTAGGTGTACAAATTGGTAAGAACAAGTATTTGATTGACTTACGCGAGGCAGGTGAAATTGTTTCTGCTGGTAATTTGACGAAAGTTCCGCTTACTAAGTCTTGGTATCTCGGTCTCTCGAATGTGCGAGGCAGTTTGACGAGCGTGATCGATTATTCGCTTTTTGAGGGAAGTGAACCTACATCAGTGGATTCGTCGTGTCGTATCCTGGCTTTTTCCAATTCTTTGTCCTTCAATAGTGGACTGTTGGTTTCTAAAGTTCTGGGTCTGCGTAACGCGGATGAGATGGATCTGATTGATGAGCAAGCGATGAATACGCCAGATCAGCAAAAAAAAACTTGGATTATCAATCGTTTTTTAGATTCAGATGGTCAGATTTGGTCGCAATTAAGCCTCTCGTCTTTAGTTCAAGATCAAGAGTTTTTGCAAATCGGATTATAAGTATTTAAGTATCAAATACGCATTTGACGGAATAGTAATTTAGAAAAAGCCTAGCTTTTCAATCGTTTAGGAGATTTTGTAATGGCATTGAATAACCAACCACATTCGACTGAGGATCAAGAAGTCCAAGATCTAGACTTTGCGAATAAGCCTTCAGAAACACCGGTTGCATCGAATGAGAATGAGATTGTGCCAATTGAAACGATAGAAGAAGCCCACAATGTTCGCATGGTCGCAGAACAAGATTTTGCTGAGCCTGAAGCAAAGCCAAACTTAAATTTTGAAAAAGAGCCAAACTTTGATAGCACGATCAATCGCGTAGATGCGACAATTATTGGCGACGCGCTAGAGACAGGTCGCGATATTCGCTTGCCATTAATTGGACATTTGCCACTACAAAAGCAAGTTCGTTATTTACTTGGTGCGATGGCGATTTCTTTGGGTTTAAGTGCATTGTTCGTTTATTTAAACGCAAGTCAATCTGCCTTAATTTCTACTCAAGCACAGATTTCTGGTGAGATTTTGATGCACTCCCAGCGTATTGGTAAAGCTGCGCCAAATGCGATTTACGGTAAACCAGCCGCGTTCTCTCAGTTGGATGAGAGCCAAAAGACGATTAATGCAAACTTGGATATTTTGCTCAATGGTGGTGAATACAAAGGGCGTTCAGTGTCGAAGCCAAGTTCTTCGGTTGAACCGATTTTGAAAGCTACTAAAACGGCTTGGGCAAACTCTAATAAAGCCGCGACAACAATTACCAAAACGAAAAAAGAGTTGGCGAGTTTCCGTGAAGATCTTGAAAACATGAACTTGTTATCACCGACTTTGGAAAGCCTGACTAGTGATATTTCTACCAAAGAAGTGCAGGGCGGCGCATCTCCGCAGGCGATTTTCGCGTCTGGTCAGTTAGTTATGTTGACGCAGCGTTTGGCTCGAAGCGCAAGTGAATTTATGACTCCTGAAGGTATTAATCCAGAGAAGGCTTTCTTGTTGGGTAAAGATGCGAATACTTTCTATGAATTGGTTGAAGGTTTCTTGAATGGGAGTGAAATTAATAAATTGGCAGCCGTGAAAGACCCTGCTATTCGCTCATTGCTGGTTGAGTTGCAAAAAGTTTTCGTGGATTATAAAAAGAGTGTTGATAGTATTTTGACAAAAAATAACGAGTTTATTGCGGCGAAAAATTCTGAACAGTTAATTTTTAATGAGAACGAAGATCTCAAACAAAAAATTTCAACATTGGAAAAAACCTACACTGCACAACAAGACTCAACGAACTTATCTTTCTGGTTCTTGATGCTATCTGCAGCGGTTGCGCTGGTATCTGCAGCGGGTATTGCAGTTGTGTTGTTGCAAGATAGTCGTAATCGTGCGAAAGAGGCGAATCAACGTCGTCTCGAGGCCGATGCGCAAATGCAATTGGCGCAGAAACAAGAGGAACAAGCGAACGCTGTTAATGAACAAAATCAGGCTGCGATTTTGCGCTTAATGAATGAATTGCAAGAAGTGGCGGATGGTGACTTGACAGTTCAAGCAACGGTTTCAGAAGATATTACTGGTGCGATTGCTGACTCCGTTAATTACACGGTGGAAGAGTTGCGTGGTCTGGTAGGTCGTGTTACGACAACTGCGGTACAAGTTACAACCGCTTCTTCTCAAGCGCAAAATATTTCAGATGAATTGTTGGAAGCTTCTCATCAACAAGCTCGCGAGATCGTTGATGCAGGTAAAGCGATTACCACTATGGCAAACGATATTACCGAAGTTTCTCGCTCTGCGAATGAATCCGCAGAGGTTGCGCGTCAATCAGTTGCTGCTGCTGAGCAAGGTGCGTTAGCGGTGGAAAACACGATCAAGGGCATGAACGAGATTCGTGAGCAAATTCAAGAAACTTCTAAACGTATTAAGCGTCTCGGTGAATCTTCACAAGAGATTGGTGAGATCACAGAATTGATTTCCGATATTACTGAACAGACCAACGTTTTGGCGTTGAACGCGGCGATTCAGGCGGCATCTGCGGGTGAAGCTGGTCGAGGCTTCTCGGTTGTTGCGGAAGAGGTTCAGCGTCTCGCGGAACGTTCAGCGGAAGCGACCAAACAAATTGGTGCGTTGGTTCGTACGATTCAAACAGATACTCATGACGCGGTTGCCGCGATGGAAAAATCAACACAGGGTGTGGTTGAAGGAGCTAAATTGTCAGACGCGGCGGGTACCGCTTTGTCTGAGATCCGTAGCGTTTCAAACCGCTTGGCGGAACTGATTCAAGGTATTTCACTTTCCACAGAACAGCAGGCAACATCCGCGAACGGCGTTGCGCAAAATATTCAACACATTTTGACGATTACCGAAAAAACACAGAACGGTACCCAACAAACCTCTCTCTCCATTAAAGACTTGTCTAAGTTAGCGGAAGAATTGAAAAACTCAGTATCACGATTCCGAGTGACCGCTTAATTTTCGACAGCAAGCTACTCAGTTGTTAGCTTGATTATGCACGTAACGCGGAAGACTTTGTCTTCCGCTCAAAGAGTTCGCGGGGTTTAAGAATGACATCAGGTTCTTCTAAAACGTTGGATTCAGGACAAGAGCAATTTGATATTGCTCCCTTGTCTTGGGTCATGACGGAATTAAGGGAAGCACTTTCCAGTGCAGGTAAGTTGTTGAGTGGTGCGCTTAATCAGGAGGCTGATGCGCAATCGACCGCTTTATTGCAGGCGAAAAGCTATTTACATCAGGCGCATGGCGCTTTGCAAATTGTTGAAGTTGAGGGTGTTTCAATTGTCACAGAGACAGTTGAAGAGCTAATTGAACGTATGCAAGCCGGCAAGTTAGAAGTATCTGACACCGCTGTTCAATACATGACCGAAGCATTTTATGCAGTGCTTAGATATCTCGAAGATTTGTTGGCTGGAAATCCTCAGCAGCCAGTACGTTTGTTTCCAGAGTATCGCGCCTTGCTGGAATTAAAGGGTGCTGAGCGCATCCATCCCGCAGATTTGTTCTTTCCTTCTTTGTCAGTTCAGGAAAAAATTCCTGAGATGACACTTTCAGGCAAGGTATCGGAAATCACTTACGGTGCAATTCGTTTGCGTTTTGAGAAGTTGCTGCTGACGGTGTTAACCAGCAAAAATCCCGAAGCAAAGTTGGAAGCATCGAATCAAATGAGTTTGTTGATTCGTGAGATTGAACAAGCGCAAACAACTTCGCAATCAAAAGCATTTTGGTTGGTGATGCGCGCTTTTGCTGAATCTACCGCATCGATTGATGCCAAAGATGAGCGTCATATCAAGCAAATTTGGGGGCGGATTAATCTACAGATTCGTCGTTTGGTCGAAGGTAATAGTAGCATTCCTGAGCGATTGCTACGAGACGCTTTATTTTTTATTGCGCAAGTTCGTGAGCCTTCTGCTTTCGTGACTCAAATTCGTAAAGCGTATCAGTTGGATCACCATGTACCAACGGATTACGACCAAAAACGGTATGGCTTAATCTCTCCCGAGGTATTGGGAAGTGCAAAGGAACTTTTAGCCAATATCAAAAATTTGTGGGGACGTATCTCAAATGGAGATATGTCTTTATCCGAAAAGTTCTTTCAAAAAATGAAGGAGTTGGCGGATCTCGGTGTCAACCTGCAAACGCCACCATTAACTAAGCTATTAAAAGAATTAAATGGTATCGCTAGCCATGCCGTGCGCGCGCAAGACAAAGAGCGTATGGGTTTGGAATTGGCCACATGCTTACTGTTCTTGGAAAACTCTTTAGAGCAAATTACGCACTTGCCAGCGAATTTTTCTGCGCGTGCAGATGAAATTTCTGGTCGCTTATTGTCCGTCGTTAGCGGTGAGATTCCAGACGCCCAAGTGACTTGGATAGGCGAAATTTCTCGCGAGGTGCAACAGCGTCAAACCATGGGCGTGTTGGTCAATGAAATGCAGTCTAGTTTGAAGCAAGCAGAAAAAGCATTAGATGAGCATTTTCGAGATGTTTCCAATACGGCGATTTTGGCTCCCGTTGATGGTATTTTGGCGCAATTAGGAGGAGCTTTAGCCATCTTGGATCAGGATGATGCATTAGCTGCGGTTAATCATACCCGTGGTTTAGTGAACTCTTTTGCGAATGGTAATAGTGACTTAGCGCCTACCGATTTAGATGCGTTACACCAAAAGGTTGCACAAAATGTCGGTGCTTTATCATTCTTCATTGAGACTTTGCAGAATCAGCCTGAATTGGCGAAGAAACGCTTTGTTTTTGATTCCGCAACGGGCTCATTTCAATCGAAGCTATTAGAAAAAGCGCCAGAAAAAGAGCTATTGCCATCGATTGAGCTGGAAGCGAATCCTCAGGCGATGCAAGCAACTGCAGAACAAGATTTGATTCAGCAACAAAAGGAATCTGAACGTTTATTAGCCTCCTTAGTTGAAGCGCCAGAAGATTCTGATTTGCAAGCAAAATTAAAAGATTCACTTGATCATGAGCGCTCGTATGCAGCCTTGTTAGATGACAGTGAGGCGAGTGCGCGCGCAAAGACCGCGATTGATCTACTAGCTCAAGCGGACTTAAGTCAAGCAGCTGCGCTCGATGAAATCGTCGCTGCGACTACTCATGTAGAAAGTGCTCCTGCTATCGAGTTGAGTCAAGAACTTCCAGAAACAGAAGCCGAAATTGATGCGGAGCTATTGGAAATCTTCTTGATGGAAGCCGATGAAGTGCTTGGAGCAGTTCGTGAGAACATTCCACTTTCAAGACACGATACCAGCAACCAAGAGTACTTAATTCGTCTACGCCGCTCTTTCCATACCTTAAAAGGTAGTGGACGCATGGTTGGTTTGATGGTGTTCGGTGAAGGCGCTTGGAACATAGAACAAGTCATGAATTTGTGGCTGTCCGAATCGCGTGCGGGTACAGAAGCCTTGTATCAGCTGCTTGAGTACGCGACAGAACAAATGGATGCTTGGGTTGAGGAGCTGAAAACTAAAGGTAGCTCGAATCGAAATTCCGACTTAATTATTGCGGCGGCCCTGCGCGTCAAAGAAGGTTTGGATTTCAGTATTGATGCTGTTGCACCTGCGATTGATTCTGCTTCGCAAGAGGAATTTGCATCGGGTGAGGTGACCGAGGAAGTAATCAATGCGGTTGCATTGGAATTGCCTGCAGATGAAGAAGCAGAGCTCCAGATACCGGAACTTCACATACCAGAATCAGAATTGCTCACAGATGTCTCTGAAGAGCTAGATGCGCTTGAACCTGCCTCTGAAGTCATGTTACCGGCATTGGATTTGTCGAATGATATTCTTGAATTTGAAGAACAGTCTAAGCTAGATTTGGCAGATGATACTTCAGACCTGCTTGAGCCAATTAGCAATCTCGAGCAAGCTGGAGCGCAAGAGCTTGAGTCAATTTCTTTGGCGAACGTAGATGAATCTCAAGACGAAATTCAAGTCGACGCTCAAGACAATACTCAGGACGAAACTCAAGATTTGAATGAGCCACCAATTGAGTACTTTGAGCAAAAAATAAATCCAGACTTGGCGCCTGAAGTGGGAATGAGGGAATCAGATTCACTGCAAGTGACTGATGGCGAGATTGAGCTTGAAGAGCATCTGCAAGCGTCTTCCGAGCCAGAATCCACTTCGGAAGTTGAACCCAATATTGCACGTCAACAGACGGCGCAGATTATTGAATTCCCTGACTTCTCGATGCCAATCGCCAACGAAGCTGATAACACGAAGCGAATTGGTGAAATTGAAATTAGTCTGCCATTACATACGATTTATATGGCAGAGACCGACGAGATTGTGCGTTTCCTTGCGCAAGATTTTGCAGAGTGGCGCCATGAGCCAACACGCCCAGTTTCTCGCCATGCTGTTCACGCTGCCCATTCATTAGCTGGTAGTTCTGCGACGGTTGGCTTGTTCGCCGTGCAAGAGTTGGCGCATAGTTTAGAGAATGTCTTGCAACGATTGGAGCGCCATCCTGTCAATTTAGAGCCAAATGAATTTGATTTGTTGGATCATGCTGTCGATTGCGTAAAAGGGATGCTGCAGAAGTTTGCCTTGTCGGAAATGGCAGAGCGTGCTCCACAAGAAAACCTACAATTAGCACACTTGTTAGAACAAGTGATTGCGCGATCAAAAGTTGGTGATGATGGCGAGTTCATTACATCGACAAATGAGCGCCTTGATCCGGTTTTACTCGATTCTCAGTCTGAATTGGAACAAGTATCGGAAACAGTTTCAGAACAAATCGCAGAGCAAAATTCCGAGCAAAATTCGGAGCAAACATCCTTAATTCAAGACGCAATTGAGCAAGATGTGCTATTGCTTGCAATAGAAACGGATGAGATTGATTCAGCAGCAGAGTTACTATCATCAGAGCCAGTAGAAAATATTGAAGAACTCAGTATTTCGGCTATTGAGCTTATAGATGAAGAGCCATCCACTATAGCTGTTTCAGTGCAAGAAGACAGTTTGCCAGTATTGGAAGAACATGCTGTTCAGCTAGAAAATGATGTAAAAGCTGAAGCAGAGCTTGAAGCAAAAGTAGAGGCAGAAGTTCAAGCAGAGCCAGCCTTAATGGAACAAGCATCTGTGACTGCGGCAGAAGTGCCTGAGCTTGCACCTGTTTCTGAAGAGTTCCTTGCTGAAGACAACACTGACGAGCCTGTGCTGATCACGCCGACAGTAGTTCCAGCTTATGTAGAACAAGAAGCTGTGATAGATCGTGCCAGTTCAGAGATTGAGCTGAAAATTAGCGATGAGATTGATCACGATTTACTTCCAGTGTTCTTGGAAGAAGGTAATGATCTGTTGCCGATGATCGGTCAGTTATTGCGTTCATGGCAGCAAAGTCCGGATGATGATGCAATTCCTCAATCCATTTTGCGTTTGATGCATACGGTAAAAGGTAGTGCGCGGATGGCTGGCGCGATGCAACTGGGTCAGCATACGCATGACATGGAAACGCGCATCGAAAACTTGATGCACACCGGTAGCACGATTCGTCAACCATTGTTGGAAGATTTGTTGTCTCGTCACGATTATGCGATGCACTTATTTGAGCGATTGCAAAATCCTGATTTGGCAATACAGGTGATGCCTGAAGCTGACTTGCATAATTTGTCAGCAACCGAGGAATTAAATCAATTTGAACTTGCAGAACCAAGTGCTTCAGCACAAGATTCTGAGCCCGTAGTAGCAGTATCTAATGAAGATACTAGCGTGCCGACGCAAGTATTGGATCAAACATCGCCTGAAGTTGAGCCAGCAGTAGATCAAGTGATCGACGCGCAAGCGCCAATCGCTCAATCTCCAGCTGTCGAGGCTGTTGCAACGACAAAACCAGCGATTGTATCTCGCGCTTTACGACAAGCAATGCCGCAAACGCCGACGGCTGTTGGCGCGGCGAGCAACGCTCCAGTTCCCTTGGTACGTGTACGTGCCGATATTTTGGATCGCTTGGTGAATCAGGCCGGTGAAGTTTCTATCTCACGTTCTAAATTGGAAAACGAAGTTGATACTCTAAAAGCGTCTCTATCCGAGTTGACCGAAAACGTCAGTCGTTTGCGTGATCAATTGCGTGAAGTAGAGATTCAAGCTGAGACGCAGATTACTTCACGTATGGCATTCTCAGGCGATCGTGAATTCGATCCTTTGGAATTTGACCGCTTTACACGTTTGCAAGAATTAACGCGGATGATGGCTGAGAGCGTTAGCGACGTTGCTACCGTGCAAACGGCATTAAATCGTACGATCGAAGGCGCAACGATCGATTTGAATGCACAAGCGCGATTAACGCGTGAGTTACAGCAAGATTTGATGCGCGTCCGCATGATTCCATTCTCCAGTGTGTCAGAACGCTTGTACCGAATTGCGCGTCAGACCGCGAAGGAAATGGATAAACGTGTCAATTTGGATATTCGCGGTACTTCTGTTGAAATTGACCGTAGCGTTTTGGAAAAAATGGTTGCGCCATTCGAGCACATGTTACGTAATGCGATTGTGCATGGTATCGAAGCACGTCAAGACCGTATCGCACGTGGTAAGAGTGAAGTTGGTGAATTATTGATTGAAATTCGTCAGGAAGGTAACGAGGTTGTTATTCACTTCACCGACGATGGTCAAGGTTTGAATATCAATCGAATTCGTGAGAAAGCGAAAAATGTTGGTCTGTTGACAGACGAAAATTATGTCAATGAATCGGATGTCGTCAATCTGATTTTCGAGCCTGGCTTCTCGACTGCAAGTGAAGTCACTGAATTAGCTGGACGTGGCGTTGGTATGGACGTTGTGCGTTCTGAAGCGGCCTCCTTGGGTGGACGTGTTTCGGTCAGCACTGTCGAGGGGCAGGGAGCACATTTCACGATTCACTTGCCATTGACGTTGGCGGTCACGCAAGTAGTTATTTTGAATGCAGGTGGAAAAACATTTGCGGTGCCGTCAGTGTTGGTTGAACAGGTTCAGCAATTGAAGTCCGCTGCACTTGCAAGTGCTTACAACGATGGTGCGATTGTGTGGCAGGGTAATCGCGTGCCTTTACACTACTTACCAAGTATGTTGGGCGAACGTGATGCGACGCCAGACACCCAACAGTACACACCGATTTTGATTATGAAGAGCGACAATGAACGTGTTGCAATTCACGTTGATCAAATTATTGGTAACCGCGAGGTGGTGGTGAAGAACGTTGGGCCGCAATTGGCGCGTATGATTGGTATTGCTGGTGCGACGGTGCTTGGTTCGGGCAATATCGTGTTGATTCTAAATCCAGTTCCATTGGCGCAGAAGATCGAACATGAACGTGCTAAATTACCAGACGCCCACATTGACAGCGCTAATCCAGAGATGGGTGCCGTGGCGGAAATGGTGGAGACGCAGGCAACACCAGCGAACGTCGAACCAGTGCAAGGTTTGCGTACCCATCATATCGTGATGGTGGTGGACGATTCTTTGACCGTGCGTCGTGTCACGCAACGTTTGTTGGTGCGTGAAGGTTATCAGGTCGTGTTGGCGAAAGACGGTATTGATGCGCTCGAACAGTTGCAATCAATCACGCCAGATGTGATGTTGGTTGATATTGAAATGCCACGTATGGATGGTTTCGATTTGACGCGCAACGTACGCAGCGATTCAAGAACTCATCATATTCCAATTATCATGATTACTTCACGTACCGCAGATAAACATCGCAACTATGCGGCTGAATTGGGTGTTAATGAGTACTTTGGTAAACCTTATCGCGAAGATGATTTGTTGGCAGCGATTAGTGGATTTGTGAATAAGCAAACGGAGTTAGTCAGCTGATAGCAGATGCAATAAGTCAAATTACGTTTTAGTTTGATACTTAGAAAAACGCCTCGAAAATTTCGAGGCGTTTTTTTATGGTTTGTTTAACTTACTTTTTTCACGACGCTGTATCGCTCTAATGTTCGCAGGCGGGCAACATCGTGTGCGACGATTGGTTGCGGATAATCGACGCCTAACTGGATATTTGCAGCACGCAATTCGATAGGACTAGTATTCCAAGGTGCATGAATTTGTTTTGCATTGAGTTTAGCGAGTTGCGGCAAATAGCGACGTATGAATTTACCCTCTGCGTCGAATTTTTCCGATTGTGTGATCGGATTAAAGATCCGAAAATAAGGTTGAGCGTCACAACCAGTGGATGCCGCCCATTGCCAACCGCCATTGTTTGCAGATAAGTCGAAATCGTTTAAATGCAAAGCAAAATAAGCTTCTCCCCAACGCCAGTCGATGCCAAGATCTTTGACTAAAAAACTGGCCACGACCATACGCAAGCGATTATGCATGTAGCCAGTTTGATTTAGCTGTAGCATTGCGGCATCGACTAAGGGATAACCCGTTTTACCTTCACACCACGCTTCAAATAAGCGCTTCGCTTCGCTTCCGCTTTCCCATTGAATCGCATCGTATTCTGGCTTGTATGAATTTCCGACTACGCGTGGATTGTGATACAAAATCATAAAATAGAAGTCGCGCCAAATCAGTTCTGATAGCCAAACGCTGGCACCGTCGTTGCCGCTCGCCGTTCGAATGTGCCGCATTGCTTGGCTTACTAAATATCGGATTGAAACTGTACCGAAGCGTAAATGTACCGATAAATATGATGGACCTTTAATCGCTGGAAAGTCCCGCGCATGACTATAGCGATCGATACGAGTCAGGAAGTCATCAAGCAATGTCGCACCTGCGCACATACCACCTTGTAATTTCAATGCATCTTGATCGAGTTCCTCAAACCCTAATTCAGCTAAGCTGGGAAAGGGGGACTCCACATATTCTGCAAAGTTGTCGACGTATTTTGCGACAGGATAGGATTGAAAATAAAAGTCAGCTCCGCCTTCGGTTTCTGAGGCTAATTTTTTTAACCAAGCATTTTTATAGGGTGTGAATACCGAGAACGGTTTCCCAGCCTGACTCAGAACCTCACCTTGTTCAAAAATAACTTGGTCTTTGTAGTCGATGAAGTCGCACTGGAATTGACTTAATTGCTGACGAACTTGCTGATCGCGCGCGATGGCAGTTGGTTCATAATCACGATTAGCAAAAACAGCATTGACACCTAACTTTGCCGCTAGACGCGGAATCTCAAGGGCTGGATCACCATGTAAGGTGATCAGATGTGTGCCTATTTTTTTTAGTTCTTCCCGTAGCTCTTGTACGCTTTGGTGAATAAATTGAACACGGCGATCTTGTTTTGGTAAAGCTTGCAATATTGTTGTATCAAAAATAAATACGCAATAGCAAGATCTCGACTGTTTTAATGCCTGATATAAGGCGGCATTATCAAAATGCCTTAAGTCTCGACGAAACCAGAATAAGCTTTTTGTATAGGTCATATTTTCAAATAACCAATGATTTGTTTTTTATAGGAAAGAGAAGTGTCACTGTTAGCCTAGCCCGTGACCATAGCACAGATCATAAAAGCACACTAAAACTGATAAAATATCGGGATGAAGAAGCGAACACAAATAAATTCCCCTAAAGAAGAATTTGATGACGAGGAAATTGAACTCCTCGTACATGATTTCTCTGATACTTTAGAAAAAGCAATTCAACGAAGGATGAACCTGTCTGACGCAGTCGTGAATGAGCAAGCACTGAATCTGAGTAACCATTTTTTGATCGCTATGCCTGGTATGGCGGATCCCATTTTTGGTGGCACCGTGATTTACATGTGCGAACACAATTCACGCGGTGCGATGGGGATGGTGATTAATCGTCCAACTGATATGACGATTGCCGAGCTGTTTGATCGTATTGACCTGCAATTAGAAATTATTCCGAACTCCCATCCATTGGGACAACGCCCCGTTTTATTTGGTGGACCGGTTCAAAGTGACCGGGGATTTGTTTTGCATGCGAACGTTGGTAAGTTTTCTTCATCATTAAAAGTGAGTGATGAAATTTCATTTACCACTTCGCGCGATATCTTGGAATCGCTCGCCGCTGGTGAGGCGCCGCAACGACTTTTGCTAAGTATTGGTTATGCTGGTTGGGATGCTGGTCAATTGGAAAAAGAAATTCTGGCCAATGGATGGTTAACCGTACCGGCGGATTTAAGCGTGATGTTTGATACGCCAGTGGAAGAACGTTTTGATGCTGCGATGAAGTTGCTGGGCTTTGATCCTTTGATGTTAGCTGCCGAAGCGGGGCATGCTTGATGGCGACTGTCGATAACGCCAATGTCAGTGGAACAATTTTAGCCTTCGATTTTGGCCTAAAGCGGATCGGTGTCGCGGTTGGCAATACCTTGATGCGTCAAGCACAAGCTTTAACGATTATTCAAGCACCGAGTAATGACGGTAAATTCGTGGCGATTGCGAGCTTAATTCATGAGTGGCAGCCAGTATTGTGTGTAGTTGGCTTACCGATGCACCAAGATGGCACCGCACATGAAATGACGACGCGTTGTCAACGTTTTGCTAATCAATTACACGGACGTTACGGTGTTCAGGTCGTGTTGGTTGATGAACGTTATTCGTCCGCCGTGTTGCACGCTAAGCAGGGTGAACGAATCGATGATCAAGCGGCTGCCGTCATTTTGCAACAATATTTTGATCAAACATAACTTGAAGACTAAAGATGAAAAATCCACAGTTAAATAAGAACGGCGAACTGCAACACTTGTTGGGTATCGACGGTTTGCCGAAAAAAATCATTACTCAAATTTTGGATACGGCTTCATCTTTTGTCAGTATTGGTGAACGCGAGCTTAAAAAAGTACCATTGATGCACGGTAAAAGTGTGTTCAATTTGTTTTTTGAAAATTCAACGCGAACCAGAACAACGTTTGAAATTGCGGCGAAGCGATTGTCTGCTGATGTGATTAATCTCAATATCGCAGCCTCCAGCGCGAGTAAAGGAGAATCCTTACTCGACACGATAGATAATTTGGCCGCTATGCATGCCGATATGTTTGTGGTTCGCCACGCGACATCGGGCGCGCCATTTTTGATCGCGCAACATTTGAACGATACAAAACAACGTCATGTCCATGTGGTGAATGCCGGTGATGGTCGTCATGAGCATCCAACCCAAGGTTTGTTGGATATGTACACGATTCGTCACTACAAGAAAGATTTTAGTAATTTGACGGTAGCAATCGTCGGTGACGTTTTGCATAGCCGAGTGGCGCGTTCTGATATCCATGCGTTGACGACCTTGGGTGTTGCCGAAGTGCGTGTAATTGGTCCGCGCACTTTGTTGCCGGGTGGCTTAGAACAAATGGGTGTGCGTGTGTTCACTGATATGAATGAGGGCTTGAAGGGCGTGGATGTCGTGATTATGTTGCGACTCCAAAATGAGCGTATGAATGGCGCATTATTGCCCTCGACTCAAGAGTACTTCAAGCAATATGGATTAACGCCAGAACGCTTGGCATTAGCGAAGTCAGATGCGATTGTGATGCATCCGGGTCCGATGAATCGCGGTGTGGAAATTGATTCTGCAGTAGCAGATGGTCCGCAGGCCGTTATTTTGTCGCAAGTGACCTTCGGCATTGCGGTGAGGATGGCGGTGATGAGTATTGTTTCTGGCAGCAATACTTAAGTCAGTCTTCCCAGTAGATCAAGAAAAAACGAACAGCAAGATAAGACGAGAATTTTCGGAAAGAAGCTAAATGAATCTTCATATTAAAAATGGCCGAGTGATCGATCCTGCAAGTGACTTAGATGCAGTGAAAGATCTGTTCATCGATGCTGGAAAAGTTGTCGGAATTGGCGATGCGCCAGCAGCATTTGTCGCGACACAAACGATTGATGCGAATGGTTTGGTGGTCATACCTGGCTTGGTTGATTTAAGCGCACGTTTGCGCGAACCTGGCTTTGAATACAAGGCAACCTTGGAATCCGAGTTGCAAGCAGCAATGCGTGGTGGTGTGACAAGTTTGGTATGTCCTCCAGATACTGATCCGGTACTCGACGAGGCTGGCTTGGTTGAAATGTTAAAGCAAAGAGCCAAGATGCAGCACAAGGCGAATGTGTATCCTTTGGGCGCTTTGACGGTCGGCTTGCAAGGGCAAAATTTGACTGAAATGGCAGCATTGACCGCAGCTGGATGTGTGGGCTTTTCGCAAGCGGAAGAGCCAATCGTCGATACCAATGTGCTGCAACGCGCTTTATCTTATGCCGCAACATTCGGCTATATCGTTTGGTTGCGCCCGCAAGATGCCTTTGTCGGTAAAGGTGGCGTGGCACACAGTGGTCCGTTAGCATCGCGTTTGGGTTTGTCTGGCGTACCCGTGATGGCGGAAACGATTGCCATGCATACCTTGTTTGAGTTGATGCGTGCGACAGGCGCAAAAGTACATCTATGCCGTATTTCTTCTGCGGCAGGTTTAGAACTGATTCGTCAGGCGAAAAAAGAAGGACTCGCCTTAACTTGTGATGTTGGTATTCACCATGTGCATTTGACCGATAACGATATCGGCTATTTTGATTCTAATGCGCGTCTAACGCCACCGCTACGGAGTCAGCGCGATCGTGATGCGATTTTGTTAGGATTGGCAGACGGCACAATTGATGCTATTTGTTCAGATCATACCCCGGTTGATGATGATGAAAAGGCTTTGCCATTTGCTGAAGCTTCTGCGGGCGCAACTGGTTTGGAATTGTTATTGTCATTGGCAGTCAAATGGGCCGATGATAGTCGCGGGGCGATTAGCTTAAAGCAGGCAATCGCAAAAATTACACATGATCCAGCGGCATTAGTTGGTTTGGCTGGTGGCCAAATTAAATTGGGAGCGGCTGCTGATCTATGCCTTTTCGACCCGAATGCGCGATGGGCGGTACGTGCAGACGCGCTGGTTAGTCAAGGTAAACATACGCCTTTCTTAGGGTATGAATTGCCCGCTGTCGTCAAAGCGACGATTGTGCACGGCCGAATTGCGTACAACTCTCTTTAATTGTGTTTCAAGAAAATCCCACAAGTTGTAAGACTTGCGGGATTTTTTGTTGATGGTTTTCCTTATTTCATTGGTTTGGTGATGCATGCCTAAATTGCGATTTATCCGTGTACTTTTGCATGTGTTCGTGGGCGTATTAACGTGTGCCTTGATTTTTCCATTTGTTGCGGCAGTTAAACGCGAGGCTTTAGTTAAGCGCTGGTCTTTGCAACTTCTTACTTTGTGCGAAGTGAAAGTGCGTTTGCTTGACCAAAGTGGAGGCCAGATTCCCGATCATGCTTTGATTATTGCGAATCATGTGTCATGGCTGGATATTTTTGTGATTAATTCGTGGCAGGCTTGTCACTTTGTTGCCAAGGCAGATATTCGTGCTTGGCCGATTGCAGGTTGGCTCAGTGCGCAAGCGGGTACAATTTTTTTGGCGCGTGGAAAACAAAGAGAAGTTCGACGCATCTATGAGGGATTGGTGCATCAACTACGCGACAATAAACGAATTGCATTTTTCCCCGAGGGTACAACCGGCGCGCAAGGCGGCATATTGCCATTTCATGCCAATTTATTTGAAGCAGCGATCGAAGCAGAAGTGCCTGTTTTACCGTTCGCTTTACGCTATGTGGATGCACAAGGGCAGCTGCATCCAGCTGCCGATTTTATTGGCGAAATGACGTTTGCAGAAAGTATGAAACTGATTTTGCAGTCAGATGTGATGACAGCAGAATTGATACAACTGCCAATGATTCCCACCGAGGGAGCACATCGTCGAGAAGTCGCACAAGTTTCTCGAGAATTGGTGGCGAAAGCTCTGGGCGTATCGTTGTAAGATTCTTGGTTTTTGAGTCAAATCCGTTGCGCATTGAAGTCAGAATGGTGATTGATGTTGCGGACTTTTCACCTGTAATACAAGTCGGTCTTCTAAACGGACTGCCGTTAATTGTCCGCCCCATACGCATCCAGTATCGAGACTAATTAAGTCGTCACGCTGAATTAATCCGAGTGTCGACCAATGTCCAAAGACGACGGTGCAAACTTTTGTGGCACGCTGGGCAAGATCGAACCACGGTCTCAGGTTTTGCGGTGCTTTTTCAGCCCCTTCTTTCACATCAAAATCCATACTGCCATCGGCGTGACAAAAGCGCATGCGGGTTAAGCCATTGATGATGCAGCGCAGGCGATCTGCTCCTTGCAATTGGTCGTGCCAAAGCTTTGGTGTATTGCCGTACATACTACTTAGCAAGTGAAGGTAATGCTCGCCGCGTAATTGTGTTTCGACCTCATGTGCCAATGCGAGGGTCTGAGATTTTGTCCAATTAACGAACACGCCCGCGTGCACTAATAGGTGTTGATCAACATCGATGGCGAGCGGTCGATGGCGCAACCAGTCTAATAATTCCTTGCAATCATTTGCTGCAAGAAGTTCGTCTAAGGTATCGCTACGATGTGAGGGACGAACTTGATTCGCAAGTGCCAACAAGTGTAAATCATGGTTGCCCAGCACACTATCAGCGCGAGATCCTAAATTCTTGATCAATCGTAGCGTCTGTAATGATTTTGGCCCGCGGTTAACAAGATCTCCCGCAAATAGTAAACGTGCCTGAGGATCGACCGTATCGATTAGGCGAATCAATTCGACTAATTGATCGTAGCAACCTTGGACATCGCCAATGACGAACGTGCTATGCATGAGAGCTATTGCGCAGCGCCGAGACGTTTCGCTTCTGCTTTGCTAATTAGTGCTTGTTGTTTCTCTTCTTCTCTCATGCTGTTTGTCATCATGGTTGGCCATCCTATCAAATGCTGCTCGGTGATTTCTGCTAAAGCGCGCAAGCCATCTGGGGACTCATTTAAGCAAGGAATGTAATGAAAGCTTTGTCCGCCCGCTGTTAAAAACGCTTGACGCACTTCCATCGCAATTTCTTCCAAAGTTTCTAAGCAGTCAGCCAAAAATCCCGGGCACACCACATCGATACGTTTTACACCTTGTTTTGCTAGTGCTTGTACAATTGGCTCTGTGTAGGGCTGTAGCCATTCAGCACGACCTAAGCGTGATTGAAAAGTGACCACATAATCTTCTTTGCTTAGCCCCAATTGTTCTCCCAGTAGACGTGCGGTTTTATAGCATTCGCAATGGTAAGGGTCGCCGCGCATCAAAAAGGCTTTGGGCAAGCCGTGAAAACTCATGACCAGTTTTTCTGGCTTGCCATTTTGCTCCCATGATTGCAGGATTTTATTTTTTAAGGCGAGGATATAACTTGGATGATCGTGATAATGCTTGATAAAACGTAGCTCAGGTACATTGCGCGTTTGTTGATAATGCTGGGTGACCGCATCAAAATTTGATGCGGTAGTTGTCGCTGAATACTGCGGGTAAGCAGGAAGGATTAAAATGCGATCATAGCCTTCGGTTTTTAGTTGACTCAAAACGTCGGGAATCGAAGGGGAGCCGTATCGCATTGCATGCACCACATTTACTTCGTGTCCGCGTTCACCCAAATAGCCTTTCAACAGCATGGCTTGTTTGCGGGTGTGAACTAATAAAGGCGAGCCTTCATTGGTCCAAATCGTCGCATATTTTTCTGCTGATTTTTTTGAGCGAAATGGCAGAATAATTAAATGCAAAATCATCCACCAAACTGCGCGTGGGATCTCTACCACACGTTGATCCCATAAAAATTGTTTGAGATAACGCTTTACTGCGCTCGGTGTTGGTGCATCGGGTGTTCCGAGGTTGATCAGCACGACTGCGGTATTGACTAATTTACCGTGAGAATAATCAGGTTCTTTAAGAAATGCCATTCTGAACTTTCTATCTTGTAGCTGCGTTATTTTTATGAAGCGAGTAATTCGCGTGCATGTTTGCGGGTAGTCGCGGTAATTTCCACACCGCCCAACATTCTTGCGATTTCTTCGACTCTTTGCTTATTATCAAGCGCCGTAATTTGGGAAAAGGTTTGATTATTTTCCTGTGTTTTACTCACTTCAAAATGTTGATTAGCTTGGCTTGCAACCTGCGGCAGATGCGTTACACATAACACTTGTCTATCTTGCCCAAGTCGCTTCAATAAACGTCCTACTACTTCAGCAACCGCGCCGCCTATGCCGCTATCGACTTCATCAAAGATCAGCGTTGGCGTTGCCGTGGCACAGGAAGTAATCACCGAAATGGCTAAAGAGATGCGCGCTAGCTCACCGCCTGAAGCGACTTTGGCCAGTGGTCGTAACTGCACGCCAGCGTGTCCGGCAACCATAAATTCGATCGTTTCTAATCCCGTCGAGCTTGGTTCGCAACTGACTAATTGAATCGCAAAGCGTCCTCCTGCCATGCTCAAGTCTTGCATCGCTGCGCTTACCGCTTGTCCTAATTCTTGCGCCAATGCTTGGCGTTTTTTGCTCAGCTTTTGCGCTTCGTTTAGGTAGGCTTGGTAGGCCAATTCTTCTTGTTTTTTTAAGGACGCGATATCGGACGCGCCTGACAATTGTTGAAGTTGTTGTTGCAAACTGGCGAGTTCGCCAATCAACCCCTCAGGTTCGACATGGAAGCGGCGCGCAGTGCTGTGTAGGGTTTCAACCCGATGTTCTACTTGCTTTAATCTCGCTGGATCAAGTTCAACTCGACCAATATAGTCGTTTAGTGCATAAGCACATTCTTGTAAATTAATTCTGGCGGATTCAAGTGATTCAACAATTGGCGTTAGTTTGCTATCAAACTCGACTAGTTTATTGAGTCTTTGTAGGGTGGAAGAAACTTGCGACAATATTGGGTGATCGGATTCGGCGAGAACGTCGGCAGCTTCTTGCGCGCCTTCCAATAAACTGGCGGCGTGCGCTAAGCGACTATGTTCTTGGTTGATTTCTTCCCACTCGCCTTGTTTGAGCTGTAGCTTATCTAGTTCTCCAACTTGCCATTCTAGGCGCTGGCGTTCCTGCAAAATATTTTTTGCATTTTGCTCAAATTCTTCTCTTTGCTTTGCCAAACTGCGCCAATGTTTGAAGCGCTGAGCAATTTCGTTTGTGAGCGATTGCAGACCGCCTTGCATATCGAGAAGTTGGCGTTGTGCTTCGGTTTTTAATAGAGATTGATGCGCATGTTGGCCGTGAATATCAACCAGCAATTCACCAAGTTCCCGCAGTTGTGCTGCAGTTGCATTGATGCCGTTGATGTAGGCTTTTGAGCGACCGGCATTGTCAATCACTCGACGAATCAATAGCTGCTCATCGTCAGCAGAAAAATCATGTTCTTTCAACCAATCGAGAGCAGCGCTATTGCAAGAGAATTCTGCACAAATATCCGCTTTTTGCGCACCTTCTCTGACCATGCTAGCATCACCTCGACCACCTAAAGTGAGTGCTAGTGCATCAATCAAAATTGATTTGCCAGCACCAGTTTCGCCAGTAAAGACGGTAAAGCCAGCAGAAAATTCAAGTTCAATCGCATCAACGATAACAAAGTCACGAATAGCAAGCGTACGAAGCATAGGATCAAATCGAAGTATTGGTGAATAAGCGAAATTATTTAAAGTGAGTGTATCAACTTGTGGGTATATTTTACCGTAGTGCTAGGTACTGGGTGTGATAAAACACTGTATTTATTTACAGTTCTTTGCGGGACAAGATTTTGCGACGCTGAATTAATTCAGCGCGCCTTCGACGGAAGGGTATTCGTTCCAGTGCAGTTTTTCGCGCAAGGTGTGGTAGTAGTTCCAGTCCTCTGGATGCCAGAAAGTAATATGATGTGTCGAACGTTTGATGATGATCTTATCTTTGTGATTAAGATTGGCAAAGGATTGCATATCGAAATTCACACTAGCATCGCGCCCAGCAACGATTTCAACACTGATCACGCTTGTGTCTGGTAAGACAATAGGGCGATTCGAGAGTGCATGTGGCGCAATCGGAACCATTGCAATTCCACCTAAACTAGGATGTAGCAGTGGACCACCAGCAGATAAAGCATAAGCAGTTGAACCAGTAGGGGTTGATACGATTAAGCCATCAGAGCGTTGGTTGTACATGAAATGCTGATCGACTTCGACCCGCAATTCAATCATGCCAGAGCCTGCACCGCGCGACAGTACGATGTCATTGAACGCGACACCGCTGAATATTTGCTCGCCGTCTCTCACTACGATCGCTTCCAGCATACGACGTTCTTCCGCAATGTGTTTGCCACTTAAGATGTGCGCAACCACAGAAATCATTTGATCACGTGGGATATCCGTGATGAACCCCAAACGACCTTGGTTAATTCCAATTAAGGGAACATCGTATGGCGCTAATTGCCGTGCAATTCCTAGCATGGTTCCGTCACCACCGAGTACGATCGCCACATCAGCACTTCGACCGATATCGGCAACTGATAAGGCCGGGAAATTATTTAAAGCGAGATTTTGTGCTGAGTCGGTATCGAAAACAACCACATGCCCAGCATCGGCAAGAGAGTTTGCTAACTCATTTAACGATTCTCCCATACCAAGCGCATTGTACTTACCGATCAAAGCTATGGTTTTAGATATCGTTGTCATAGAGTAGGAACAAAGTTTAAATAATTCTTAAGATTACACTATTCTCAGCGACTTCTTAGCCAATTCTCAGTCACTTTGCAGAAATTGTTGGTGAATGTATATGTTCTGTTGTTTGGTTTGAGTTCTTCTATTTTATTTTTGATGGAACTTACCAAATTGCCGGTCGCGTTACTTTTGGTGCTGGTTCAAGCATTCTTTGTCTCTGGCGTATCCTAGTAGGTACGTAAGTCGAGAAAATAATAATACTCGCTGTTTTTTTGATAGCCCAATGCGGTGTAGAGGCTTTGACCTTGATAATTGTCGTGCGCTGTTTCAAGGAACAAACCTTTGGCTTTGGTACTGATGGCAAAATCTCGCGCTCTATCCATTAATTTTCGGGCGATCCCTTGTCTTCTAGCTGATTGGTGGACATATAAGTCATTCAGTATCCAAAGGCGTTGTGCCGAGACTGAAGAGTAGCTGGGGTAAAGCTGTACAAAGCCTAAAGCTTGTCCAGATGCATCGTTTGCGAAGAATAGTATGGACTCCTGATTTTTCAGTCGCTCGAATAGAAATCGACGCGCGAGATCAAGGTCACTCTGTTGCTGGTAAAACACGCGATAAGCGTCAAATACAGGAGCAATTCGTTCTACATCGTTGGCATTGGCTTGTTGGATAAGAATAGTCATAAATGGCGGGGGAGTTAAATTGGGCAAGAGTCGTGAGTTTGGATTGATATTGTATGTGAACTGATTTCAATCGCATTGAAGCATTTTTATCAATTCAAATCATATCAAGTCAGATTGAATCAAACTAGCTTGCATTGAGTCGCATAGGCAGCGGCGCTTCGGTTACACTCGCTTGTTTTGATGCATGAACTTACGGTTTTCTTTTAGGCGATTTAAATGACGATCAAGGCACTTATTTTTGACTTAGACGACACCTTGTGGCCAGTCGCACCGGTAATTCAGCAAGCCGAGGCAAGCTTGCATGATTGGATCGCTGAGCAATTGCCAACCTTGACGACACGTTATTCAATTGAAGCGTTAAGAGAAAAAAGACAAATTTTACAAAAGACCGAGCATCGTTTTTCTTACGATTTATGGGCTTTGCGACATACGCTGCTAAAGCAAGTATTTGCTGAATTCGATGCACATCCAGAGTTGGCAGATCAGGCGATGCAGGTGTTTGCCGATGCGCGGAATCGCGTTACGTTTTATGAGGATGTGATGCCAGCTCTTGGAATTTTAAAACAACGCTTCATTTTAGGATCCATCTCTAACGGATTTGCTGATCTTGAGTCTATAGGTTTAGATACGCATTTCTCTGTATCGTTAGCAGCGCATACATTTGGCTGTGCCAAGCCAGATCCACGGATTTTTTTGGCAATGCTAGAAAAATTACAGTTAAATCCAGCGGAAGTGATGTATCTGGGTGATGATCTTCGCTTGGATGTAGTCGGTGCACAGCAAGTTGGTATGCTGGCGACATGGGTAAATCGAAAGGGCATTAATTTGGCAGAGAGCGAGCATGCGAACATCAAACCGGATTTGATCGTGCGCGATATGCAAGAATTATTGCGAGAACTCAAGTTAATTGCGTATTGATTGTTGGAGGTTTGCAAAAAATGATCCGTTTGTGAGGCCGCTAGCCTAAAATAAAACTATGCAACTAGATAATCGCGCTCAAACCTTATTAAAAGCCTTAGTGGAACGGTACATCGCAGATGGCCAACCAGTAGGCTCACGTGAACTTTCCAAAATTTCGGGCTTGGAATTGTCTCCAGCAACGATACGCAATGTCATGTCTGATTTAGAAGACATGGGATTTGTCACGAGTCCGCATACTTCATCGGGTAGGATTCCAACCCCACGTGGTTATCGCATTTTTGTTGATCAATTACTGACCGTGCAAGAGCTCGACGAAACTGTTTTGGAGAATGCATTGGGCGCGCGTATGCCATCGTCAATTATTGCTGGTTCGCCACAAAAAATGATTGCCAATGCGGCGCAAGTGCTCTCATCCTTATCGCAGTTTGCAGGCGTCGTGATGACGGCACGGCAAGAATCGGTGTTTAAGCAGGTTGAATTTTTACGATTATCAGAAAAACGCATCTTGTTGGTGGTGGTTACTCCCAACGATGAAGTGCATAATCGTTTATTACTGACCGATGTTGACTATACGCCAACTCAATTGATACAAGCGGCAAATTATTTAAATCAAAATTTTGGCGGGCAAAGTTTTGATCAGGCGCGGGTCAACATTAAGCGCGAATTACGTGAGTTACAAGGCGATATGAATCGTCTAATGCATGCTGCATTGCAAGCGGGCAGTGAGGCAATGGCAGAAAATGCCGAAGATATGGTGATCTCAGGTGAGCGTAATTTACTCAATGTTAGTGATTTGTCGTCGAATATGAGTTCTTTGCGACGTCTTTTTGATTTGTTTGAGCAAAAGAGTGGATTGATGCAGTTGCTGGATGTATCAAGTAATGCGTCTGGTGTTCGAATATTTATTGGTGGCGAATCGCAGTTGGTGCCGATGGAAGAAATGAGCGTCGTTACTGCGCCGTATGAAGTCAATGGTAAAATCGTTGGTACTCTCGGGGTCATAGGCCCAACGCGGATGGCATATGAGCGAGTAATTCAAATTGTTGATATTACTGCTAAACTTTTATCAAATGCGCTGAATCATTAATTTTCTAATGACTAATTGGTGTATTTAATTTGGGTCAGCTACTGTAAGGTATTGGCGACGATGAGTTAGTGAGTCGATAGCTTCGACACACTTGGATTAAACATAAATCTTGTATAAAAAATGGCTGACAATAAAGACATATCTGTGCTGATCGTTGATGATAATGACATGACACGAGAAACTTTGCGTGTGATTTTGCGTCACGATGGATATAACGTCATCGGCGAGGCTTTGGATGGAGATGCTGCGTTGGAAATGGCAACTAGATTGAAGCCCGACATTATTTTGCTAGATGTGGTGATGCCCAAAGTGAGTGGTATCGAAGCATTAAAGAGCATCAGAATGGTGATGCAAGACGTGTTTGTTTTAATGGTGACGGCAAGTACAGACCAAGAAGTTGTATCTGAAGTAGTTAAAAGTGGCATTAGTGGCTATATTATTAAACCATTTAATGCAAAAAAGGTGCTCGATACAGTGGGAAATGTGGTTGGTAAAGTGCGTGCTAATCGTAAGCAAAAACCAGCCCAGACTTGAGTGCGGTTGAGGTAGATGAAAAGCTTCTCTAAAGATTGAAGATTTTGTCGAGTAAATAGCAAAAATCAATTTCATCGGTAGAAAAGACAAAAGCGGGATTTTTCCCGCTTTTGTCTTTTCTGGATGCGTACAAGTTATTTCTTGTTAGCGCAATCTTTCTTGGTGCAATTTCCATACAAAGCTAATGAGTGCTCAGCAATGGCAAAACCGCGCTCTTCAGCAATGGCATGTTGACGTTTTTCAATTTGATCATCAAAAAATTCTTCGACGCGACCACAATCTAAACAAACGAGGTGGTCGTGATGCGAACCTTCATTCAGTTCAAAAATTGCTTTGCCCGATTCAAAGTGATTGCGATGCAATAAACCTGCTTGTTCAAATTGCGTTAGCACGCGATAGACAGTCGCCAAACCGACATCCATGTTTTCTGTTAATAAGATCTTATACACATCTTCCGCAGTTAAGTGGCGTACTGTGCTACTTTGAAAGATTTCCAAGATTTTTAAACGTGGCAGAGTCGCTTTTAAACCGCTCGCTTTTAGGTCAGGCGTGTTATTTGTCATGTTTTCATTCAAAAGAAGGCTAAGTGCTTTATGATATCGGGTTTTGGAGCTGCGTAAGAAATTTCTGCTATCTTATATGAAGTTTCCCAGTTCGACATTCTTGCTTGAAAAATTGAGGTAGTTTATGCAATTCACCCGTTTTACAAAGATCTCTCATCGATTTGCTTTAGTTGGCATGGCGTCCTTGTGTGTCGTGCTGTCTGGTTGTGCGACAAAGAAAGCAGAAATTGCAGAAGCAGATGCAAATGCTGTCAAAGGAACACAAATCGTTAAGCCAACTGGTGTTGAAAAGTTGTTTGGTTTTATTTCGCCGTATCGAATTTCGATTCAACAAGGTAATTTCGTGTCGCAAGAAATGGTGTCTCAATTGAAAGAAGGCATGACACGTGAGCAAGTCCGTTTCTTATTGGGCACTGCTTTATTGACCGATATGTTTCACGAAGATCGTTGGGATTATCCATTCCGTATGTTGAAACCGAATGGTGAAGTGATCTCTAGTCGTTTGGCGATTTTCTTCAAAGACAATACGGTAGCGCGTTTTGAAGGTGGTAATTTGCCAACTGAAAAAGAATATCTCGCGCACATTACGAGTTCGGCAATTACATCACGTAATGAATCGATGCCTACAGAAGAAGCACCTAAGAAAAAATAAGCCAATAAATCAGCTAAAAAATAAGCTAATAAACAAGCTAAAAATTCACTGAGTAAAATTATGTCTAGTATGAAAATCGCTGTGGCAGGTGCATCTGGCCGCATGGGTAAAATGTTGATCGAAACGATCGTCGCTGCGGATGATGCGCAACTTGTTGGTGCGTTGGATACTCCGCAATCTGCATTTTTGGGTATAGATGCTGGATTGTCGCTAGGTAAAACGACCGCTATTCAAATCGAATCTGATTTAGCAAAAGGCTTGGCGGATGCTGAGTTTTTGATTGACTTTACGCGTCCTGAAGGTACTTTAGAGCATTTGAAATATTGTGCCGAGCACGGTATTAAAATGATCATCGGTACCACGGGATTTGATGATGCTGGCAAAGCTGCAATCGCTGAAGCGGCAAAGAAGACCGCTATTATGTTTTCACCCAATATGAGCGTTGGTGTTAACGTGACGATGAAGTTATTAGAAATGGCCGCCAAGAGTTTTTCGCATGGCTACGATATCGAAATTATTGAAGCACATCATCGCCACAAAATTGATGCCCCGTCCGGTACTGCACTAAAAATGGGTGAAGTTATTGCAGATACTTTGGGACGTGATTTGAAAGAAGTTGGCGTATTTTCGCGTGAAGGTGTAACAGGTGAGCGTGATCCATCATCGATAGGATTTGCGACGGTACGTGGTGGCGATATTGTTGGCGATCACACTGTATTGTTCGCGGGAATTGGTGAGCGTGTCGAGATTACGCATAAGTCGTCTAGTCGTGTGACCTACGCGCACGGTAGCTTACGTGCAGCACGCTTCCTCGCGGATAAGCAAACCGGTTTGTTCGATATGTACGATGTGCTTGGTTTGAACTGAATTTAATACGGAAGTTGAGATTCGTTTATGCCGATCACACTAAGCCAATATTGGATGCAACTTGATGAGTTAGGTCGAGCCGTTGCAGTCTTTCTCATTTTGATGTCCTTGATTAGTTGGTTTACTATTTTTTCGAAAGCCTGGTCTTTTTGGCGCATACGACGTGGTACCCATGCTTTACAAGTGTTTTGGAGTGCACCAAGTATTGAGGATGCTGTTACCTTGCTAGATGCGCTCGATGTAGAAGACATTTATACGCCGCTGGCAAAACAAGGTTTGCAAGCAGTTAATCCAGCAAGCCGAGCTAAATCATTGATGGCAAAAACGGATGTTGGTGATCTAGTGACGCGAGTGTTGCGAGAAGAGCTCAATCGCGTCACCGTGCGTTTAGAGTCAGGACTGACTTTGCTAGCTTCAATTGGCGCTACCGCACCTTTCATTGGTTTGCTGGGAACTGTGTGGGGCATTTATCACGCGTTGACTGCAGTATCGGGCTCATCTGCGATTCAAATTGATCTTGTCGCTGGCCCGGTTGGTGAAGCACTAGTCATGACAGGCTTAGGTTTGATCGTGGCGATTCCAGCTGTGCTTGCTTATAACGCATTCAATCGTGTTAATCGAATTACTTTCGCTGAATTAGATGGCTTCGCCTTCGATTTGCACGCGTATTTAACCAAAGCGAATTGATTGAGGTCTGACTGATGGGATTTGGTCAATTCAAAAGTGTTGGTGGCCGTTCTGGTAAACCGATGGTGGCGATGGCCGATATTAATGTCACACCGATGGTCGATGTGATGTTGGTATTGTTAGTGATTTTTATTATTGCTGCGCCTTTGCTCAATCATGCAATACGCTTAGAGTTACCACAAGCAGAATCGTCAGCCTTACCGCAAGATTTGAAAACCATCACTTTGTCTTTTGATCCTGAGGGTAAATTATTTTGGGATGCAGAGTTAGTCACATTGGAACAAATCGGTTCGCGCTTTGAGTTGAGTGCAAAACAAAAACCGCAACCAGAAATTTTATTGCGTGCAGATAAGTCAACCCGATATGAGTCAATTGCCCAAGTTATGTCTGCTGCGCAAGCGCATGGCTTGCATAAAATTGGCTTTGCGACAGAAGCAAAGACCGCTGCGAGTTCCGCCAAATCAGCTTTGCAAGCAACTTCGCAATTATCTTCGCAATCACCCATCACTAACCTGAAAAAGTAAGTTAAAGCTGGCTTTTTCTCAGCGTATTCCCTCATATCATCGCGCTTTAGCCTTATAATCTAAGGTTAATGTAGCCTTCATCTTTTACCAATTTCACTTATTTCTTCAATCGAATTGTCATGCAAGAAAAATATAGCCCAGCAGAAGTCGAATTAGCCGCCCAACAGCATTGGACACAAACTAACGCGTTTAAAACGGTAGAAAACGATCCACGTTTCCCCAAAGGGAAGTACTACGCTTGCTCGATGCTGCCATATCCATCTGGCAAACTACACATGGGTCACGTGCGTAACTACACGATCAACGACATGCTGGCGCGCCAATTACGCATGAAGGGTTATAACGTCTTGATGCCTATGGGCTGGGATGCGTTTGGTTTGCCAGCGGAAAATGCGGCGATTGCCTACAAAAAGTCCCCAGCAGAATGGACTTACGCCAATATCGAAGATATGAAATCGCAAATGCAGCCTTTGGGCTTGGCATTTGATTGGTCACGTGAAGTGGCAACTTGCGATCCAGATTACTACCGTTGGAACCAATGGTTGTTTTTGAAGATGCTGGAAAAAGGCATTGCCTACAAAAAGACACAAGTAGTGAACTGGGACCCGATCGACCAAACCGTATTGGCGAATGAGCAGGTGATTGATGGTCGCGGTTGGCGCTCTGGTGCGATTGTTGAGAAACGTGAGATTCCAGGTTACTACTTTGGTATCACGCAATATGCGGAAGAACTCTTGTCTAGCATTGATCAACTCGAAGGTTGGCCAGATCAAGTTCGTACCATGCAGCGCAATTGGATAGGTAAGAGCGAAGGTGTGCGTTTTGCGTTCAGCCACGAGATCAAAGATGAAACTGGCGCATTGGTACAAGACGGTAAGATGTACGTCTTCACCACACGTCCTGACACCATCATGGGTGTGACTTTCTGTGCCGTCGCTGCAGAGCATCCCATTGCCACTGTCGCGGCAAAGAACAATGCAAAATTGGCCGCATTCATTGAAGAATGCAAAGCGGGTGGTACCACAGAAGCAGAAATGGCGACCAAAGAAAAAGAAGGTTTGCCTACAGGTTTATTTGTCACGCATCCATTGACTGGTGAACAAGTTGAAGTTTGGGTCGGCAACTACGTCTTGATGAGTTATGGTGATGGCGCTGTGATGGGCGTTCCTGCGCATGATGAACGTGATTTCGCGTTTGCGAAAAAATACGGTATCACGATCAAACAAGTCGTCGCCGTTGAGGGCGAGAGCTTTACCACCGATGCTTGGGCAGAATGGTATGGCGATAAACAAAAATGCGTGACGGTCAATTCTGGTAAATACGATGGTTTGAACTACAAAGCAGCCGTCGACGCCGTTGCAGCTGATTTGGTCGCTAAAGGTGTAGGCGAAAAGAAAACCACATGGCGTTTGCGTGATTGGGGCATTTCTCGTCAGCGTTATTGGGGCACACCAATTCCTATCATCCATTGCGATGACTGTGGTGATGTGCCTGTGCCTTACGAAGATTTGCCAGTGGTATTGCCGACTGAATGTATTCCAGATGGCTCTGGTAACCCATTGAAAACGCATGCTGGTTTCTTGAACGTGCCGTGCCCAAAATGTGGCAACCCAGCGCATCGCGAAACTGACACTATGGATACCTTCGTTGATTCCAGTTGGTACTTCATGCGTTATACCTGCCCTGATGCGACGACGATGGTCGATGAACGTAACGATTACTGGATGGCGATGGATCAGTACATCGGCGGTGTCGAACACGCGGTCTTGCATTTGTTGTATGCGCGCTTCTGGACTAAAGCCATGCGTGATATGGGCTTGGTGAAAATTGATGAGCCATTCAAGAACTTGTTCACGCAAGGTATGTTGTTGAATGAGTCTTACTACCGTGAAGATGCAAGCGGTAAAAAAGTATGGTTCTACCCGAACGAAGTGGAAGTGCAGCATGATGACAAAGGTCGTCCAATTTCCGCCAGTTTGAAGAGTGATGGACAGCCTGTGCAAATGGGCGGCATTGAGAAAATGTCCAAGTCCAAAAATAATGTAGTCGAGCCAAAAGATATCATCAGTCAATTCGGTGCAGATACGGCGCGTTTGTTCACCATGTTCGCAGGCCCACCAGATCAAAGTGCCGCATGGAGTAGCAGTGGTGTGGAAGGCGCATCACGCTATCTGCGTCGCTTATGGGCGACGGCCTTGAAATTCTCTGCGACGATAGCCGCTGGCGCAACCCCTGCAGCAAACTACGCAGCAGACGTTAAAGCGTTACGTTTTGAAGTGCATAGCACCTTGAAACAAATCGATGGCGATTACGATCGTTTGCAGTACAACACGGTGGTTTCTGGCGCGATGAAATTGTTGAATACAATTGAATCGTTCAAGTCAGAAGCAGAGGGTTCCGCCGCCGCGATGCGTGAAGCCTTTGGTATTTTGTTACGCGGCTTATATCCAGTTTGTCCGCATATCACACATGCCTTATGGAATGAGCTTGGCTACGCAAACGACCTCGGTGACATCATCGACGCTCCTTGGCCACAAGTCGATGCAGCGGCTTTGGTGCAAGATGAAATCGAATTGATGGTGCAAGTGAATGGCAAATTGCGCGGCAGTATCAAGGTAGCGAAAGATGCTGACAAAGCGACGATAGAAGCGGCAGCAGTAGCGAATGAAAGCGCGGCGCGCTTTATCGAAGGTGCACCGAAGAAGATTATTGTTGTACCGGGTAAGTTGGTGAATATTGTTGTTTGAGTTTGATGCTATAACTTTAATCGGCATTGCCGCAGATATGCTGAGTACGTAGAGATATCGTATGTTTAGTCCCCTCTCCCGTAAGCGGGAGAGGGTTAGGGTGAGGGTGGTTCAGAATTGAAATAGTCGTCGAAAAACATAGGAAGGTGAAAAGCCCCTGTCTTTTGTTTTCAATAATTTTATTCTAGGCTGAACCACCCTCATCCCCGACCCTTCTCCCGCTTGCGGGAGAAGGGAGTTTGAAATCCCAGTTGTTAAGTAGAGTGAAAGCCTCATGAGCATAAAGCGTTTTCTAAAAATTGTTAGTTATTTTGTTCTGATCATGGGTCTTAGCGCGTGCGGCTTCGCGCTGCGCGGCGCAGTCGCGTTTCCATTCCAAAGCATTTACGTCGGCTTGCCAGACAGTTCCGCCTTAGGTGGTGAACTCAAACGCAATCTACGTGCGAACGGCAAAACGGAAGTCACTTCTCAAGCGACGGTTGCGGATGTGATTTTGGATGTGTTAGGTGAGTCGCGTGATAAGACGATCTTGTCACTGAACAGCCAAGGTCGTGTGCGTGAATTTAATTTGATCTATAACTTAAAATTTCGTTTGCGCGATAAAGCCGGACGTGAAGTATTAGAACCAACCACGATTAGCTTGAAGCGCAATCTCAGTTTTAAAGAAAATGAAGTCCTCGCGAAAGAAGCGGAAGAAGCTTTGTTGTATCGCGATATGCAATCAGAATTGGTCCAGCAGATTATGCGTCGTCTCGCCGTTGTGAAGATGGATGCTTCTGCCAAAGCAGACTAAGCAAACTAAAGTCAAAACAGAATATGCAATTACGCTACGACGCTATTGATGCCCATCTCGCCAAAGGTTTGGCGGCGATGTATGTTATCTCCAGCGATGAGCATTTGCTAGTCCAAGAAACCGCTGACAAAATTCGTAAAGTCTCGAAAGCACAAGGTTTTTTAGAGCGCGAAATTCTCACGGTAGAACGCTATTTTAAGTGGGGCGAACTGCTCGCTGCGAACCAATCACAATCCTTATTTGGCGACAAAAAGCTGATTGATTTGCGTATTCCTACAGGCAAACCTGGTAAAGACGGCGGCGCAGCTTTACAAGAATATGTACGTGATCTCTCGCCCGATAACATCACTTTAATTACCTTGCCCAAACTTGATTGGGCAACGCAAAAAGCAGCTTGGGTGACGATGTTGCAGCAGGTTGCTGTGTATATCGACATCCCTTTAATTGAACGCGTTGCCTTGCCGAATTGGATAGGACAACGATTGGCGGCACAAGGCCAAAGCGCAGATCGTCAAAGCTTGGAGTTTATTGCGGATAGGGTGGAAGGAAACTTACTCGCAGCGCATCAAGAAATTCAAAAACTCGGTTTGCTACATCCACAAGGTAAATTGAGTTTTGACGTGATTCACGATGCGGTCTTAAACGTCGCTCGTTATGATGTGTTTAAACTTAACGAAGCGATGCTGGTTGGTGATGTGGCACGCTTGGTCAGAATGTTAGATGGACTCAAAGGCGAGGGCGAAGCGCTACCTTTGGTCTTATGGGCGATGGCAGAAGAGCTACGCACCTTACTCAAATTAAAATCCGGCGTCGCACAAGGACGCCCATTGGGGGCACTCTTAAAAGAGTACCGTATCTGGGGGCCAAGAGAAAAACTCATGGAACCCGCATTACGTCGTGTGAGTTTGGCGACCCTGCAAGCAGCATTACAAGACGCTGCGCAAATCGACAAAATGGTGAAGGGCTTACGTGCGCCAAAATTTGCTGGTGATGCTTGGGATGCTTTATTGCATCTGGGTTTGCGCGTAGCAAAAGCAAATTAACGCTTCGCCAAATCGCTTATTTGGGCGCATCGCATTGTTGCTCATGCTCGCAATATCGACATATTGCTGCGCTGAGCGCCTAGCGCTGCATCCCAAAAAGCAATTTTGTGAAGCTCGGCGATAGCGGGTCATTTAAACAAATTGATTTAATGTGTTCTAAACATGAGCGTTGAAAAAAATATTGGCGACGTCGCCATCTATATTCAAACCCTAGGCCAGCAAGCGCGCTTAGCATCACGTGCGATGGCAAAGGCCGACACAGCCACCAAAAACAAAGCGCTGCTTGCTATAGCTACAGCAATTCGTCGTGATGCCGCTTCTTTGCGTGCCGCCAATGAACTCGATCTGGCCGCCGCAAAAACTGCAGGCATGGATGCCGCGATGTTAGATCGCCTTGCCTTGAGCGATAAAGCGATTGCTACGATGGCAGAAGGCCTAGAACAAATTGCCCGCTTGTCTGATCCCATCGGCGAAATCTCGAATATGAAATATCGCCCATCTGGCATACAGGTTGGACAAATGCGCGTGCCGCTGGGCGTGATCGGTATTATTTATGAAGCGCGACCGAATGTGACGGTGGATGCAGCGGGTTTATGTATCAAGAGTGGTAATGCAACCATCTTGCGCGGTGGCTCCGAAGCTATTCATTGTAATCGCGCATTGGCATTATTGGTGAAAGAGGGACTAGCTGCCGCTGGTTTGCCGGAACAAGCGGTGCAAGTGGTTGATACCACCGACCGCGCTGCGGTTGGTGCTTTGATTACCATGCCAGAATATGTGGATGTGATTGTGCCGCGTGGTGGCAAAAGTTTGATAGAACGCTTGATGCGCGAAGCGACTGTGCCGATGATCAAGCATTTGGACGGCATCTGCCACGTCTATATCGACGATAAAGCAGATCTGCAAAAAGCCATCGATATAGGATTTAATGCAAAATGCCATCGCTACGGTACCTGCAATACGATGGAAACCCTATTGGTGGCTGAAGCAATTGCTCCACAGGTTTTGCCCTTGTTAGCCGAGCGTTATTTGACTGAAAAAGTAGAATTGCGTTGTGATGCACAAGCAGCACAAATCCTACACGCTTATCCTTATTTGGCAGAGGTGCAAGAAGCTGATTGGTCTACCGAATACTTAGCACCGATTTTGGCAATCAAAGTGGTGGCTGATATGAAGGAAGCAATCGAACATATCAACCGCTATTCGTCCAAGCACACCGAGTGCATCATCACCGAAGACTATAGTCGTGCCATGGCATTTTTGCGCGAAGTCGATTCGGCATCGGTCATGATAAATGCATCGACTCGATTCGCAGATGGATTTGAATATGGGCTCGGCGCGGAAATCGGCATTTCTAATGATAAACTGCACGCGCGCGGACCCGTTGGCTTGGAAGGATTAACCTCTTTGAAATACGTGGTCTTTGGTCATGGTGAAGTTCGCCAATAACAGAAATATAGTCAGAAATAAGGTCACACATGCTCTACGTTAAAGCATTTCATATCGTGTTTATCGCTTCTTGGTTTGCCGGTTTATTTTATTTGCCGCGTATTTTTGTCAATTTGGCGATGGAAACTCATCAACCCAGCATTGAACGTTTGCTGCTAATGGCACGTAAGTTGTACCGCTTTATGACCATCTTGATGATTCCCGCATTGGTTTTAGGATTTTGGTTGTGGCTAGGCTATGGTGTCGGTAAAGGGCCGGGGAATGGCTGGATGCATGCGAAGTTAGCGATTGTGGTATTGCTGATCGGCTATCACCACGCTTGCGGCAGTATCTTGAAAAAATTTGAACGCGGTCAAAACAAACGTAGCCACAAGTGGTTCCGCTTTTTCAATGAAGTGCCAGTATTGATGATGATTGCGGCGGTGATTTTGGTGGTGGTGAAGCCGTTTTAATCTGTTACTTGAAGCAACTCTTGATGCGAGTAACACTCCCTCGCCCGCAAGCGGGAGAGGGCTGGGGTGAGGGTAGTTCAGTCGAAACAAAAGTGTATTAAGCGATGAAGAGTAATACGATTTCTAAGTTCAAAATCGTATCGCCAAACAACAATGAATGCTGCCAAGTCCATCACCGCCAATAGGTGAATGTTTTGAATAATCAATTTGTGGAGTGTCTTGCATGAGCAAAGTTTGTGATTACTATTTCGCACCCCATTCACCTTGGTCTTATTTAGGGCATCAACGCTTTATCGACATCGCAGGCAAATACAAAGTAAAAATCGCTTTAAAACCTTGTGACTTAAGTCGTGTTTTTGCCGCGTCTGGCGGCTTACCATTGGCCAAACGCGCGCCGCAACGACAAGCTTATCGTCTGATTGAGTTGCAGCGTTGGAGCGATTTTTTGCAAGTCCCCATGCATGTGCAACCACAGTTTTTTCCGGTTACGCCCGATCCCGCAGCGCGATTAATCATCGCCGCACAAATCGCGCATGGTAACGAAGCCGCATTGGCTTTATCGACATCGATCATGCGTGCCATGTGGGCAGAGCAAAAAAATATCGCCGACGAAGCGACCCTAATTGGACTCGCTTGTGATGCAGATTTAGATGGCAAACAATTGGTAAAGTCAGCAGAAACCGCAGCAGTACAAGCCGATTACGAACGCAACACCAATGATGCGATCGCCGCGAATGTCTTTGGTGCCCCGTGGTATGTGTACAAAGGCGAAGGCTTTTGGGGACAAGATAGATTAGATTTTCTTGAGCGCGCATTTGCGTCTTAGTTCGAAAAAAGTATTTGCATTTAGTTTTTAGTAAGCCCTCTGATCACGCCGCGTGTTCAGAGTTTTTAAAACCATGACGGAAAAAAGGTCCCCCATGAAAACACGTTATTCTTATTTTTGCCCATGCCCACGCGGTTTGGAAACGGCTTTAGCTGAAGAACTCAACGAGATCGCCGATCTCAAATCCCCTAAGACGATACACGTACACACACAAGTACCGGGTGGCGTACATTTCTCTGGCGAACTCAATGATGCGTATCGCGTCAACTTGCATTCACGTATTGCTTCCCGCGTCCTGTTGCGAATGGCGCACGGTGGTTACACCAACGAAAACGATATCTACGATTTGACGCTGGAACAGCCGTGGGAAGATTGGTTTGGCTATCATCACACGATACGCGTCGACGTGACTGCGGTGAAGTCCCCACTCAAGAGTTTGGAGTTCACCACACTTAAAATTAAAGACGCGATCTGTGACCGTTTCCGCGATCAATTCACGCAACGCCCATCAGTTGATACCAAACAACCCGATATGCGCATCGTCGGTTTCTTAGATGCACACAACTACACCGTTTATCTCGATACTTCAGGTGAAGCCCTGTTCAAACGCGGCTGGCGTTTAGAAACAGGTGATGCACCTTTGCGTGAAAACTTAGCAGCAGGTTTGCTTCGTACTTCCGGCTGGAAGCCAGGTGTGCCTTTGTTCGACCCTATGTGCGGCTCAGGTACCATCTTGATCGAAGCAGCGCAAATGGTCGCAGGCATTCCACCGGGCATGCGTCGCGAATTCGCCTTTGAAAAATTTGCCGCCTTCAACGAAGAAGAATGGCAAGACATCAAAAACAGCATACGCGCAAATCCTTTGCCAGCAGAACCAACAATTTTCGGCAGCGATATTTCTGGCGACATGGTCAGCATGACGCGCAATAATTTGAACAAAGCTGGTATCAAATTTGAAGTACCGCTCAAGCAGATTGAGGCCCAAGAAATTAAAGCACCAACTGAGCAACCAGGTATCTTGTTAACCAATCCACCTTACGGCGAACGTATCGGCGTACGCGGTGATCAAAGTTTTGAACCCGACGATTTGGCACGCGAATTTTTCGCTGCGTTCAGCGCCACATTGAAGCAACGCTTTGCTGGTTGGAGCGTGTTCTTGTTCACTGCCGATTTGGGTTTACCAAAACTCCTACGTCTAAAAGAATCACGTAAAACACCATTCTTCAACGGTGCCTTGGAATGTCGTTTATTCCGCTTTGATATGGTGGCGGGATTTAATCGTAGAGAAGCAGCTAAGCCGAAAGAGGCTGAGTAATTTTGATGTTTTGTAGGTGCGAATAGCGTAGCGCATTCGTACCTATTCGTAGCTTTGTGTACCTAAGAGCGCGTCGAAAATTCGGTGAATGACGATGCTGCTTTATATCTGTCTTTGATTTATCTTTGAAGAGGAAAACTTGTGAAAAAGATTTTAGGACTATTCTTGTTTTGCGTCTTAACCGCTTCTGCACATGCGCAACAAATGAATGCTGGAAGCCAAGTATTAGTTTCGGGTCGTGCAGATATTAAAGTCGTGAATGATCAGGCCGTGATTAGTTTTTACGCGGAAGAAGTGGATAAAGACAAAACGCTTGCCGCTACCCGCGTCAATCAAAAAATGAAAACGAGTATCGAGTATATTAAACAGAAATACAAAGGGATTGAGCTCAGTACGCATAACTATCATTCTTCACAAACTTATGAAGAAGTTGCGAGCAAGAATGCAAATGGTATGCCGATAGTGAAGCAGCAAGCAAATGGATGGCGCGTCGGGCAGTATTTGGATTTGAAAACACGCGATTTAAAAAACTTGCCAGCCATGGTCGCCTATTTGCAGAAAACCTTGGCACTGAATAATGTGCGATTTGAAGTATCTGATGAATTGAGCAAACGGGTTGAAGCTGAACGCATCCTTGCTGGCTATAAGAATCTGAATGAAAGAATTGCGATGATCGCACAAGCGATGGGGCGTCAAGCATCCGACTTTATTATCGACTCTGTGGATTTTGAAGGTGGTGCAATTGATCGTAGCCCTGATCGTACTTATGGTCGATTTTTTACCTCCACCGTTAGCAATGTTCGAAGCGACAAAATCGTTGAGCCGGATTTTGAACCAGGTACGAGTGTGATTAGCATTCGTGTTGATGCTAAGTTGCGGGTGAAATAGCGACGTGTTCTGTTTTGGGTTCGAGTTCTTGCTAGGCGCGTATAAGATCGTGTTTTCGCATTTATGTAGGTGGTTTTGGTGTGCTTTGCGATTTAAGTTTATTGTAGTCTATAGACAGATATTCGAATGATTACGAGATTGTTAATTGTTTCTAATCTTGTCGTCCCTATGGCGAAAACCAGTAATGTAGACACCCACAACACCTTGCTTACCATAAAGTTCTAATGCGTCCCCTGGAGAAAAAGCTTGATATTCGAACATACGTTTTGATAGCTCGACATTTTGCAATTTGCCATTCCGCTGGTTCCTGAAACGAAGTACAGCAGATTTATATCTTGATCCATGAAATTCAACAGAGTCAAGTACCACGGTTTCTTTGTAGGCAGTGCTAGGTAGAGCTAGAGAAATCAACGCCCCGAACACCGGCCGAACCAAGAGAGGTCCGAGTGCTTCGGATTGTTAGATTTTTTATGCATTGTCGCGAAAAAAACAGATGTACTTAACAAAAAGATCAGCAATATAGTGAGCTTTATTAAATAATTCCTTCCTTTCCTGCTCGCTCGGCGTCTTTCCATGAGCCCTATTGTTTCTTTCTTCTCTTAGCGTATTCAAATGATGCCCTTTTGTAACAACTCCCTCTCTAACCACGCAGTCAATCATGCTTGCTAACTTTGCCATGTCCTTTGAATTTACACTTAATGATCCACTTGCTTTCTTATTTGTTAAATAATCTTTTATGCTTGTTTCAAATATCAGCCCTAACTCGAATAGCGCCATATCAACGTTCTCCATCGTTAACAATGACAATGGCCTACCAAGCAAGGAAATGGTTTTACTATTTGCTGTGTATTTAGTTACATCAATATCAATTTTTTCTACATCTTCATTGTGCAAGTAAACCGCATATAAATTATTTCCGTCTTTGTATTTTTGAATATCCTTCATCCTGTCCAGATACTGATAAAACGTTGGGCGAAGGCATTCAACGTTCTTCGAAACCTTTTTGAAAAGATCCCCTTTTTTCATTGGAATATTTGGCTGTTCAAACAAAATGGATCTAATTTCTTGCTGAACTTGATCTAGAAGAAGGGTTCGCTCCTCGATATTTACACTCAATTGATCTGAGTCTTTGCAATAAACTATTTTGTTTCTTTCACCGTTTTTTTGAGTTATTTGTAGCGCATTGGTAGAAGATACCCTTTGCCTAACACTTACCTCAGACAGACCAGTGGATGCAGATACAGCTCGTATCAACTCGGAAAGATCTATTGGGTTTCTATTTCTAATAACGGCCTTAATGGACTCATTAAAATCAGAAACTGAAATGGATTCACTCTTTTTGGCCTTTTCTACCGATTGAAGCCTCCATGCACTGAGTGCATACTCACCCCTTCCAACTCTAGAAAATTTCGTTTGATCATTTAAATAGACTTTTAAAGAGTTTGAGGAAGCATCTGGCCTTGTTTTTTCTATAGCCAGCTTTATCTCGGCGAACTTAAGCGGCTTTCCCGCTGCGTGCAGGACGTTCTCGATGGCTTGCACTATCGTTATATTGGTTATATTTTTCCAATCTGCCAGCGCCCACTCCCCGCTCTTTCCGATAGGAACAAATCTTTCATCAGCTACCAACTGATTCTTCAAGTTTGTTTCTTTCGTTAAATCTGAATAAATGGACGATTTCGACAAAAAATTTATTTCCTGAGAAATCTTCGAAAAGTGCATGGGTTTTCCGGAAGATTCGAGTACGCGGAAAGCCTTGTCTGCGGCTCTTCTAAGCCTTGAAAACTTTACAAGAATGCTATCATTGTGAAGCTCAATATCTTTGGTGGCAGATAGGGCAATTTTTATAGAATCATTCGAAATATTCGATTTCTTTCCGTTCTTTCGCTTGGCTCTCACTATTAAATCGAAAACCGGCAAAGAATCAGCTCTGTCATATATATGATCAAGAGCTTGAAAAACAGATTCGATCTCACGCTTTTCGTATTTCTCAGTTACGCACCAAGCTTCAGATATCTCCCCTCTGAATCCGACAATATTTTTAGGAAGTTTAGTGTACCCAGATACCTCCATAAGCAAATCTAAATATTCTTCACCTAGAGTCTCTCCATACTTATCCACTAATATATGCTCTATATCTTCTTTCAAAATCAACCATTCATATCCTTTCAGGCTTTCCTGAAACGATGCGTAAGCTGCATATATTTGAGAAGATAATTTCCAGGGGCATTTATTTAATTCATCTTGTAAAACCAGTCGTAGCTCTTTAATAGACTTTTCTTCAATTTGCCTTATTCTTTCCCGCGTGACGTCATAAAATGCGCCTAAATCCTCTAATGTATATCTCTTGTTTCCGTTTAAACCAAAACGCTTTTTGAGAACATCTGTATCCCGTTTATTATTCGAGGATTTCTTTTTGGATAGATACAACTCAACAATCGCTGGAAACGCTTCGACAAGATTACCGTTTGTCGACGAGAGAAATTCTTCTCTTGGATCAACATAGAGCTTTATCTTTTCGTCTGAAGCTGATTCGACTTCATGTATGAACTTATAGACTGCAGACCTTGTCTCAGAGACTGTCTTGACACCAACCCCCGTCGATTCCGATAGCTCAGACAAAGCTAGGAACACGGCTTCATAGCTGTTTTTTGCTCCAAGAGACAGCAGAACATTACGTGCACGCGTTGGTAATCCAATAGCATCTATAGGAATTTTGGAGGCTCTTTCCTTAAATGTTGGAGATATTTCTTGCAAAATTTCATTGTTTCCAAAATTCATAAGTAGATCCGATTCGAGATTTGAAATCNCCAAAATTTTGCCCGTTCAAATGCTTTATACCTGAAGCGATGATCGCCTGTCCGAATCAACGACTTGTCGTTATTCGCGCTGGTGTTCATCGCTTCACTAAATAGCATTTTTTTCGAGCTGTATAAACATACAGTTATTGTGTACTATATTTGGTTACCCAAATTTACACACTAGCTCTCTATTTCCAGGGAACTTGTATTAAGATGAAAAAACCAAAGTTAACATATTCTTAAAAAATTAGCAATGAAGTTTGAAATCTCTCGAATCCCGCATCCAGCCTAGTTCTCTTTTGTTATACCTCGTGAAAAAAGGTTTAACAGCAGGAACCCAGTAATCAGCTCGGCACAGCGGTCGCCAACATCACTGATCACATCAACAAAGCATGGCAAAGCATCAAGCGCAGTCAAGCAGGCAGCGCACTTTTGGCGTATCCTTCTACTTTCCGTGCGGCATGCTTATTGCGCATTGCATATTTCGGCCACTTCATGCATTTGGCTGCTGGCATGCCATTTCTCCCGCACTATCTTTTTTACTGACTCCCATGACTATCACTACTCGCCCTCAACTCAAAGACAGCGCATTAATCCATGATCACGCTTTTATTCAAAACAATTGGATAGATACACCAGAGCGATTTGCTGTTCATAACCCTGCCACAGGTGACTTGATTGCCGAGGTCAGTAATCTCGATACCGCCCACGCGCAAGACGCGATACAAGCCGCGCAGGACGCTTTGCATGCTTGGTCAGGATTAACCGGAAAAGAACGCGCGAACATCTTGCGTAAGTGGTTTGATTTGATCGTGGCGAATGCCGACGATTTGGCCGCCATCATGACCGCGGAGCAAGGTAAGCCTTTGGCGGAAGCGAAGGGTGAGGTTTTGTATGGTGCGAGTTTTGTTGAATGGTTTGCCGAGGAAGCAAAGCGGGTTTCAGGCGATGTATTGGCATCGACTTGGGCAGATAAGCGCACGATGGTGTTGAAGCAGCCGATTGGAGTTTGTGCAGCGATTACGCCTTGGAATTTTCCGTTAGCGATGATTACGCGTAAGGTGGCGCCAGCTTTGGCGGCGGGTTGTACGATCGTGATTAAACCTGCGGAGCAAACGCCTTTGTGCGCGTTGGCTTTGGCGGATTTGGCTCTGCGTGCTGGGATGCCCGCTGGTGTGTTGAATGTGCTGACCGCCGATGCAGAGCAATCGATTGCGATTGGTCGTGTGCTGTGCGGTAGTTCGGTCGTGCGGCATTTGTCGTTTACGGGTTCGACGCCTGTTGGTCGTATCCTGATGCAGCAATGTGCGCCGACTTTGAAGAAATTGGCTTTGGAGTTGGGTGGCCATGCGCCGTTTATTGTGTTTGAAGATGCCGACGTCGATGCTGCGGTGGAAGGTGCTTTGCAATCGAAGTTCCGCAACGCCGGACAAACTTGTGTCTGCACCAATCGCTTTTATGTACACGAATCTTTGTACGAAGAATTTTTAACGAAGTTTGCGCTCGCCAGTAAGAAAGTCGTGGTAGGCGAGGGCACGCAAATCGGCGTTAAGCAAGGCCCTTTGATTGATCAACAGGCTTTGGAAAAAGTACAAGCGCACGTTGCTGATGCGGTGGCGCAAGGTGCTCGCGTCTTGGCGGGCGGCAAGTCGCATGAAAAAGGTGGATTATTTTTTGAACCAACCATCATTGCCGACGTCAATCATCAGATGCTAGTGATGCGTGAAGAGACCTTTGGCCCTTTGGCAGCGGTAACGCGCTTTAGTAGCGAAGAAGAAGTGATCGCTGCTGCCAACGATACGGATTTTGGTTTAGCAGCGTATTTCTATGCGCGCGATATTGGCCGCGTGTGGCGCGTGGCTGAAAAATTAGAGTACGGTATGGTCGGTGTTAATACTGGCTTGATCGCGAATGAAGTGACGCCGTTTGGTGGCGTTAAACAATCTGGATTGGGACGAGAAGGTTCTAAATACGGGATGGATGAGTATTTGGAAATGAAATATGTTTGTTTGGGGGGAATTTGATTTTTTAAATCGATTTTCGATTCAATACAAAGCGTAGAGGTGTTCATATTTTATTCTTTGTGATTTCTTCGCAAGGTGAAATGGGTTTTAAGTTCCCTCCCTTTCAAGGCATCGGTAGCTATACAAGTTCAGATTTGCCTAGAAACCCCTTCTCCCGCAAGCGGGAGAAGGCGGGGATGAGGGTAGGTCAGATTGACGAAATGCATATTTAAATGCCGCGTTCTGTATTTAGAACACATGCAGTTGATATGTTTTCTCGCTTGTTAGCCTCCCTCACCCCAACCCTCTCCCGCTTGCGGGAGAGGGAGTGTTATTAGAACTCTGACTTGTATAGATACCTATGCTTTCAAGGAAGAGGGTGGGGATGGACTGTATTTTCAGAGTCGAGTTTTGGTCGTTTGAAACCCATCCCCATCCCAGCCTTCCCCTTGAAGGGGAAGGAGCTTTATCAACGATCGAATAATGTTGATCTCAGATTGGCAATGATTGGCAATTATTTGTAATTATTCGCCACGATTTGTTAATGCTTATTGATTCGCAATTTTTAGTCAGTTTTTTTTAGTCAGCATTTTAGTAGTCATTAATTCGCAATTATTCGCAATTCGTTAGAAATCGTTTTGTGCAAAATAGAAAAGAATAGAAAGTAGTTTATGCATTCCAAAATTAAATTGAGTAACGCGGGCTTGGCAACTTTACTTGCTGCCTTGTCGATGCTTGGACCATTTTCTATTGATGCGTATTTGCCGGCGTTTTCTTCTATACAAGCGAGTTTGCATGCCTCTTCGATAGAGGTGCAGCAGACTTTGACTGCGTACATGTTGTCGTTTGCCGCCATGACTTTGTGGCATGGTGCGTTGTCAGATTCATTTGGACGACGTAACGTGGTGTTGATTGCTTTGGTGGTTTTTGCAATCGGCTCGTTTGGTTGTGCTTCGGCACACACCGTCCATTATTTGTGGGTGTTTCGCATCATGCAAGGTGTGGCTGCTGGTGCGGGTATGGTGATTGGTCGGGCGATTGTGCGTGATTTGTATGAAGGCGCGCCCGCAGAGCGTTTGTTATCCTTGGTGACAATGATCTTTTCGATTGCACCAGCGATTGCGCCCATCATCGGTGGTTGGGTGGTGTCGCATTCCGATTGGCGTACGATTTTTTTACTGCTGTTTGTGTACACGGTTTTGTTGTTGATCGCTTGTTATAAATATTTGCCGGAATCTTTACCCGTCGAAAAGCGTCAACCGTTTAATGTGAATTTCTTGTGGGAGAGTTATCGCGATGTGTTTAAATCGCCTGGCTTTCATTTTATGGCAGGAACGATAGCGTGTAATTTTGCTGGTATCTTTTTGTTTATTTCCTCCGCTCCTGCCTTTGTTACACAGCACTTGAAATTAGATGCGCAAAGTTTTGGTTGGCAGTTTGTGCCCATGGTTGGTGGAATTTTCTTAGGTTCTCTTGCTGCCAATCGTTTGGCTGGACGTTTGACCATCACACGTCAGGTGAGTATCGGTTTTATGTTTTTGTTGAGCGCGGCAATAGCGAATGTGGTGTTTCATTTCTTTTCTATGCCGATGCTGCCTTGGTCGGTGATCCCTTTGTTTTTTTATGCGTTTGGAATGTCTGTTGTGTTTCCTGGTGCAACTTTAATGGTGCTTGAATTGTTTCCTCATATTCGTGGCATCGTTGCATCTTGCCAATCGGCCTCGGTTACTTTATTAAGTGCGGTAGTTGCGGGTGTGATGGCACCGGCGCTCGATCATTCGGTGTTATCGCTGGCCTTGGGGCAACTTGGCTTTGCCTTGCTAGGTTTGGCGTTGTGGTATGCGGGCCGTGTTTATGCGCGTAGGCATAAAGTGATTGGTACGCATTGATATCTATTGATACTTATCGATATTAAGATTCAGTAAACCTGCGTCATCATTCAGATGATCTCATGGCGTGACGTAGATAGCTGGCGCAGCTAGCCTATGAATTACGTCCTATTAATTGCGTCACAAAAGAAGCCGCAAATTTATAAGCGGCTTTTTTATTTCTGCTGAAATTTCTCTCTGTTGTCATGTCACATAACCGTCACTGTTGTGTCACATACATGTCATTTTTACTCTCTATACTTGCGCCTGTCGTTGGATCGCTGAACTGGTTCAAGGCTTTAAATTAGACTTGTAATCCGCTTTTTGCAGTGCTGTCTCGATAGTCTGTAAAAAAACAAATTTTTTAATTTTCTGGAACTTTAGCTATGAAAAAATCAATTCTTGCACTAGCCGCATTGTCAACATTAGGTGCATTTTCTGGTGCCGCAATGGCGCAAACATCGGTCACGGTTTACGGTATCGTTGACGCAGGTGTTGCATACAAAAAAGCAGGTGCAGGTTCATTAACATCTTTGGATAGTGGCTTGAACTCCACATCCCGTTTGGGCTTCAGAGGTACAGAAACATTGAGCGGTGGTTTGAAAGCCAACTTCAATTTGGAAATGGGCTTGAAAGCAGATACGGGTGCAAATGACTCTGCAATTTTTGCACGCGGTGCATGGGTAGGTTTGTCTAGCGCAGACTTCGGTTCTGTGAACTTGGGTCGTCACAAATCATTGACATACATCTATGGCGCACAGATCGATCCATTTATGGATGGTTTGTTGGGTAAAACAGATTTGATGTTCAAGATCAATGCAGTTCGTGATAACTCCATCACTTACACATCCAATAGCTTTGGCGGCGGCTTCTCTGTTGCTGGTCAATATGGCTTCGGTGAAAAAGCGGGCGATGCAAAAGCAAACCGCGTAACTAGCGTTGCAGCTGCGTATGCAAATGGTCCTTTGATGGCAAACATCGTTTGGGATCAAGTAAAAGATACAAACGGCAATTTGGCTGTTGGTGGCGAAAAATTGCTGGCTGGTATGTCTTATGATCTCGGTAAAGATTTCTTCGGCGTGAAATTAAACGCGATGTACGAAGAGATCAAAGGCTCGACAAGTTTGACAGTTTTGAAAGAAACCAAAGAACAGTTGTATATGATCGGTGGTTCGATCAAAGAAGGTGCAAACACTTTCATCTTGAGCTACACAGATTCCAAAGTGAAAACTAGCACAAATGCAGATTCAAATCGTATCGCTTTGGGTTACACCTACGATTTGTCTAAGCGTACAAACTTGTATGCATCAATGGCACGTGTAGAAAACGAAAAGTCTGTGAAGACTTTAGCGGATGTGAATGGCGCGACAGCAACTTTGTTTAACTTCGGTATTCGCCATAAGTTCTAATTTGCTCAATCAGTTTGATTGAAAATTCAGAAAAAGCTGCCAGCGATGGCAGCTTTTTTTGTATGGATTTGTATAGAATTTTTACGTAAGTGTAATATGCCTTGTCCCGTATCTTTTTTGGACTACAATGCAGCAGTCCATTGGATAATTTGTATTGGAAAGGTGAGATTATGAAAAAATTATTGTTGGCCGCATTGGCACTAAGCTTAAGTTCAACAGCCGTATTCGCAGGTGAAGCGAAAGTGAGTTTTGCGAAGCTTGATAATTTCACAGATATCAAGGCTGGCCATGAGCAAAAAGAGCGTTTTCGCGAACGTTTAACAGAGGAATTCACCTCGGTGTTTGCAGGCTTTGCTGCCAAACTACCAGAGGGCTATCAGTTGGAAATAGATATTACTGACATTGATTTGGCAGGTGACATCCGACCAGGAATGACAATCCATTACGATCAAATTCGTTGGATGAAGGAAATTGATTGGCCACGCATCCAATTCACTTATGCGTTGAAAAATGCGCAACAAGAAGTGGTCGCCAGCGGCAAGGAAGAATTGCGTGATATGGACTACTTGCGTCGAGTCCGTATTCCTTCTGGTAAAACTTCATTCGAGTTTGAAGAAAAAATGTTGCAAGATTGGTTTAAACACCAAGTTGTTTCAGGCGCATTTCCTTCACAAGATGCGAAAACACTTACAGCAACCAAATAGCTTTGTTGAAATTAAATAAATTATTTTAAGTAGCAACTATTTTTATGAAGGGTTGATTCAATTTTGAATCGACCTTTTTTATTTCTGAGCAAATTTCTACGCATATTTTTAAGCACTATTGCAGTGAATCAGTGATCTGTTGTAGCGTCTGCTTTGTCGAAGCAGCTTTATTGAGCAATGAATAGGTTTGCCAAGCGCTCCTTAAGCCACGTAAAATAACGCCTTCTTGAAGCAAATTAGCTGAACGTATTGAGTTAAACGCATAAGTTTCACGTTATTGCTTCTTTTTTTCTCCACCGAATTGATCCATGTCTACAGAAAATCCCAAAACAGGCGATGCCACTGCGCCAACTGAAGAGCCACGTAAGTCGCTTTTTTATGATCCAACCGAGTACCGTATTCGTAGTTTTGTCACCCGCGCTGGACGACTCTCTGATGCCCAATTAAAAGCGATTGAAATCTTGGGCGCTAAGTATATGATTCCTTATCAAAAGGGCTTACTCGATGTAGACGCGACATTTGGACGACAAGCACCAACTATCTTTGAAATTGGCTTTGGTATGGGCGAAACCAGTGCCAAAATTTCGGCCCTGATGCCTGAGAAAAATTTTATTGGCGTCGAAGTTCATACGCCCGGTGTTGGTAATTTATTGAAACTGACCGACGCAGCTGGCCTGCAAAATCAACGCATTATTCAACACGATGCGTATGAAGTATTAATGCACATGATCGCGCCCGAATCCTTGGCTGGTGTGCATGTGTTTTTTCCTGATCCTTGGCATAAGGCACGCCACAATAAACGCCGCTTGATTCAAGGACCGATGGTCGCTTTATTGGCCTCGCGGATTCAATCTGGCGGCTATATTCATTGTGCGACCGATTGGGAAGATTATGCTGTGCAAATGTTAGAAGTGCTTAGTGCTGATCCAAGCTTGAAAAATACCGCAGATGGCTATGCGCCACGCCCTGATTATCGTCCTGTCACCAAGTTTGAAAATCGTGGTTTGAAATTAGGTCATGGTGTGTGGGACTTGGTATTCGAGAAGAAGTAAGTTGGATCATCTCGCAATTTTTGACGCTTAATTTTTCTCGCATTTGATGTAGATAGTTCTGATCAACATTTGCAATCGATCACTGCGATAGCGATAGATAATAAAACGCAGCCTGTAATAGGGCTGCGTTTTTTTTCACCTAGTGCGAGTTGGCGAATTCGTTGGTGATTTTGCTTGTCGGGCTTAATCACTGTCATCCTACTGTCACTTAGCGTCTCTACAATCTGTCTCCTATGACAGAGCACCAAACACAACTCGGCAAAACGATTTTAATCTTGAGCGTTTCCGCTGGCGCGGGTCATGCCCGTGCAGCCGAGGCGATTCGCGCTTATGCACAGAGTGCCAAGCCAGATTGTCGCGTGATTCATCTTGATGTAATGGATTTTGTGACGCTTGGCTTTCGTAAAATCTATACTGATTTTTATGTGCGTTTGGTGAATCGTGCCCCGACCTTGTGGGGCTATTTATATAACTTCACCAACGATGCGCGCGCCGACAGTTCAATGGAAAAATTGCGGCGTAGCTTAGAACGCTGGAACGCCAAAGCACTACTACGCGAAATCGCAAACTTAAATCCCGATGCAATTATTTGTACACATTTTTTGCCAGCAGAAATGTTGGCGAGATTGATCGCGCGACATGAATTAGATTGTCCGGTTTGGGTACAAGTAACGGATTTTGACCTGCACAGAATGTGGGTGCACAAGGGAATGGCGGGCTATTTTGCCGCGAATCAGGAAGTGGCTTTTCGTATGCGCGAGCATGGAATAGCGGCAGATACCATCCATGTGACCGGGATTCCTATCATGCCAGCATTTGCAAAGACTTTATCGAGAGAAAAATGCGCGCCGGCATTTGGATTGGCACCATCGCGCTTTACGATGATCTTGATGGGCGGTGGTGCTGGGCTTGGCAACTTAGATGAAGTCGCGGCACGTTTATTGGGCTTGCAATTGCCCGCAGAAAATCCCTCTAGTCAGTTTCAATTAATCGTACTTGCCGGGAAAAATCATAGAGCCTTGCAGGCATTACAGACACTTGCACTCTCCTATCCACAGCGCCTTTTTCCTATCGGTTTTACCTCGCAGGTGGAACGATTAATGGTATGTGCTGACGTAGTGATTACCAAGCCTGGTGGGCTAACGACCTCAGAGTGTTTGGCGATGGGTTTGCCGATGATTGTGAATGCACCGATTCCGGGTCAAGAAGAACGTAATGCAGATTATGTGCTGGAGCAGGGCGTCGCGTTAAAGGCGGTTGATTCACTTGCGTTGATCTACCGTATTCAAGAATTAATCGCACAGCCAGATCGACTATCAACAATGACACAGCGCGCAAAACTGCTCGGTAAACCAAATGCGGCACAAGCGGTATTTGAGCGCGTGTTTGCTAGTCTGTGTTGAGAAATAATCTTCATCAATATTCTTGCAATATGGATGAAACCAATTTAAACAAGATTACTTAAGGACAGTTTATGCGCTTACAGTGGAAGGGCTTGTTGCTCACTTTATGCTGGGTTGGACTGATGGCGTTTTTTTTCGCTGAAGTGGAAATCCAGATCGAAGGTGGCGCCGGATGGGCCACAAGTTTGCCAACCTGGCGTATTGAACAGCATTGGTTGTTGGATATTTTTTGGGGTGGGCGAGCGATGACTGGTTATCACGCTTGGGTTTTTCCATTCATTGCCATGGTTTTTCATCTACCGTTTTTCTTTTTGCAAATATGGTCATTGAGGCTACAAGCGCGTGCGCTTGCCTGCATTATGGTGTTTTGGATTGTGGAGGATTTTTTGTGGTTTGTGCTCAACCCCGCATTTGGATTAACACGATTTAATCCTATTGATGTCTTTTGGCATAAGCATTGGTGGTGGGGATTGCCTACCGACTATTGGACTTTTTCTTTGATCGCCATAGTTTTATTGGCCTACTCATTTAATCAGAATAAAAATTAAGTCCGATGGACTCGTAGAAATTGCTGCTATGTCACTGCATCCGCCCATCGTGATTAATTTGTATTTATATAAAAATTGGAGTAAGTTGCCTGCTTAATTTATTTTTGTGAATAGCTTATGCGCGCATCTTCTCTCCGGTTTCCTGCTCCTTCAATTCTTGCAGCGTTTGTTTTAGCGACTTCGCTCTTCGCACCGTTTGTCAGCTCTGCACAAACATCTTCAACTGCTGCTTATGCTGCGCATCAATCGATTCCTTATTCGCCTAAGTTAGTCAAAGCAAAGTTAGATAATGGATTGACTTACTACTTGCAAAAAAATGCCACACCCGAAAAAAAGGCGGAGTTGCGCTTAGTGATTAAAGCTGGTTCCATTTTGGAAGACGATGATCAGCAAGGCTTAGCGCATTTCACTGAGCACATGGCATTTAATGGCAGCAAACATTTCAAGAAAAATGATTTGGTTTCTTTCTTGGAATCGATAGGAGTGAAGTTTGGTGCCGACTTAAATGCGTACACGAGCTTCGATGAGACGGTGTATATCTTACCGATTCCAACCGATAAACCGAGCAATCTGGATAAAGCGATTATGGTGTTGGCGGATTGGGCAAATGGATTGAGCTTTGATGATGCAGAAATTGATCGTGAGCGCGGTGTGGTGTTAGAAGAAGCCCGCTTGGGCAAAGGCGCCGATGATAGACTTAAAAAGCAAATTATTCCCAAGACTTTATACGGCTCGCGATACGCCGAGCGGATGCCAATTGGAAAAGAAGACATCCTGAAAAATTTTGATTACGATGCATTGAAGCGATTTTATCGAGACTGGTATCGTCCAGAGTTGATGACCGTGGTGGTGGTTGGCGATATTGATCTCGCACAGACAAAAAAACTGATAGAAAAGCATTTTGCTAGTTTAAAAAATCCGCAAAAACCGCGACCACGTATCGTCGCCGAGGTGCCGCTGAAGAATATGGCTGATGCAATCGTAGCGACTGATAAAGAGGCGAATAATTCTGCCGTTAGTATTTCGCAAGGACGCTATTTGAAGATCAATGATGGCAAGTTTGGAAGCTATCGCGAGCGTCGTATTCAGCGCTTTTTTAATGCAATGCTCAGTGATCGTTTAAATCAATTGGTGCAACTACCTCAGCCACCTTTTATCGCTGCGAGTAGCGAAGTTAGAGGCTTGGTTGCGCAGTACCAAGAGTTTAATTCGGTCGCGGTAATTGGCAAGGCTGGTGTGCAGGCAGCGATCGATGCATTAATGCAGGAAAACAAACGCGTTGCGCAATTTGGCTTTAGTGCGGATGAATTTAATCGGGTTAAAGCGAACATTCTGCGCAATATGGAGAATGCTTATAAGGAACAAGAGAAAAATCAGTCAGACGAATTGGCCGAAGAATTCATTCGCAATTTTTTACTGGGTGAGGCGATCCCAGGTATTGAGGCTGAGTACATATTTCATCAACAAATCGTCAATCAAATTCAGCTTGAAGATGTCAATCAATTTGCACGCAGCATCTTAATTAATCAAGAACCGAAGCTGATCGTGTATCAAGGCAGCGATAAGCCTGACCATACTATTCCGGATACGCAGCAATTGATAGAAATGGTCAAGTCGGCCGAACAAAAACAAGTGACCGCCTACACGGAGAAAAAAGCGGTGACGAGTCTATTCGATACACTGCCAAAAGCGGGTCACATTATTCGTGAAGTGAAAGATCAGAAGTTAGGAACGACGAGTTGGTCACTGAGTAATGGCGCCACTTTAGTCATGAAACCAACCAATTTTAAAAAGGATCAAATACTGCTTGGTGCAACGCGAGTTGGTGGTATGTCGATGCTTGCCGATGCCGATTTTTTACAAGCGCGCTATGCGACCACAGTAGTCGGTGCGATGGGCATGAAAGATTTGCCGCCTATCGAGTTAGGGAAATTCTTGGCGGGTAAGAGTGTGGGTGTCTCGACCAAATTTGGTGAAGATGCTGAAGGTATTTCTGCCTCATCCAATAATAAAGATCTCGAAGCGATGTTGCAGGTGGTGCATCTTGCGATGACGGCACCACGACGCGATCCGGCTTTATTTCAATCTTTTGTCGGTAAGCAGCAAGATGCTTTACGTAATCAGATGGCTTCACCGTTCATGGTATTTCAAGATCAATTGATACACACCATGTATCCAGCGCATCCACGTGCACCCATATTGACTACGCCAGAGCATATTGCGAACCTTGATTTGGATCGTTTGATGAATCTTTATCGAGCGCGTTTTTCCAGTGCAAAGGGCTTTACTTTCTTTTTGGTCGGTAGTTTTGATATCGCAAAAATTAAACCTTTGATGTTGACTTATCTGGCAAGTTTGCCTTCACACGATGTTGACGTCGGTATTAAAGATCACGGCTTACGACCTGTTTCTGGCATCGTCAAAAAGAATGTCTATGTCGGTAAAGAGAACCAGAGTTTGATTAGCTTGCAGTTACATGGCGAGCGCAGCATGAATATCAAGGAACGTATGCGTTTTTCTGCCTTGATGGAAATTCTGCAATTGCGACTCACTGCCAAAATGCGTGAGGAACTTGGTGCTGTGTACAGTCCGCAAGTGTCATATAGAAATGTGTTGAACCCCTACCAAGGATATGTAATTGAGTTGTACTTGCCGAGTGGGCCAGAGCATGTCGAACAGCTATTGCGCAGTAGCTTCGCCTTATTCGACGAGTTGAAGACAAATCCCGTGACTAGTGAGGAACTCAACAAGGTAAGGGAAAATTGGCTAAAAAATCGCCAAGAGCAGATTAAAACTAATGATTTTTGGATGACGATTTTTACTAACGCCAAAGAAGAAAATGAAAACCCGATGCATGTCTTCACCTTTAATGAAAGGGTGAAGAAATTACAAGCCAAGGAATTATTAGAAGCCGCCAAAGTTTATTTGAATGCAGAGAATTACATTCAAGTGGTGATGTATCCCGAGCATATGAGACCAGCTGATGGTGTTGGGAACTTATGATCGGTAGTTTATTCTTAATCAAGTAGATGAATTCAAAATCAGAAATTAAATCCGATTTACATCGAATAAAAAATGAAAGGAAGAGAGCATGAATGTAAACTTTGCATCTAAGAAAATCGTGTTAGCGCTAGTATCAACGGTATTGGCTACATCGGCGATGGCGCAACAGCAAGAAAAAAAAGCGAGTTCACCAAAATTGACGATGGCAGATGTGTTAAAAGCCTCGCAAGCGAGTGATTGGCGATCATTAAATCCTGAAAATACTTTGTATTTAGAATTAGAAAAAGGTCGTGTCGTCATCGAGTTAGCGCCTGAGTTCGCGCCAAAAAATGTCGCGAATATCAAAGCACTTGTGAAGGAAGGATATTTTGATGGATTAGCGATCATTCGTTCGCATGATAATTATGTGGCGCAGTGGGGGGATCCTAGTGAGAAGCGAGAATTTAAAAACGCCAGCAAGAAGGTCGATGCAGAGTTCACCGTCAAATATAAGCAAACAGATCCATTTACACGGCTACCAGATGTAGATGGTTATGCACCGCAAGTCGGTCATGTTAATGGCTTTGCCGCTGGTCGTGATCCAAAGTCGCGAACAACCTGGTTGACTCATTGCTATGGCGCGATTGGTGTCGCAAGAGGAAATGACATCGATAGCGGCAATGGTGGTTCCTTGTACGCGGTAACTGGTCATGCCCCACGCAATTTAGATCGAAATATTACGGTGGTTGGTCGTGTCATGCACGGCATAGAATTACTTTCAAGTTTGTCTCGCGGGACTGGTGCATTAGGATTTTATGAAAAACCTGAAGAACGAACACCGATTAAGACTGTACGTCTGGCGGCAGATGTACCTGAGGTGGAACGTAGTAAGTTAGAAGTTTTCCGCACCGACACCAACAGTTTTAAAGCATTGGTGGAAGCACTAAGAAATCGTGCTGGCGATTGGTATAAATTTGCAGCCAATCATATTGAACTGTGTAATGTGCCTGTGCCTGTAAGGCTTGTGAAGTAAGACGTTGGCATTCGTATTGTCGAGATAAATCAATGAGAAAATTTGTTCCCTTGCTCGTTCTAACTGCCGCTTTAAGTGGCTGTATGACAGTTACCGTCAGCTCTAATCAGTTTGTACCTCGTGACGCTCATAAATTAGCTTTATTAAAAACTAGGGCGCCAACATATCAATTGCGTGATTTGGAATTTGTACAAGCAGATGGCTCAGTAAGTCGTGGTGTGTATTTCAGTCAGCCCAAGGCCGAAGCAACCGTGTTTTATCTGCTTGGAAGTGGCGTTCGTTTAGATGCGAGTGGTGCTTTTTTTCTGACGCCGTTCGCCGACATGAATTTGAACGTGATTGCCTTTGATTATCGTAGTTTCGGTCGTAGCGATGCGACCACAGCGAAGCATGGTTTAAAAGAAATCGAGACGGATACTTTAGTTCTGTATGACTATGCGCGCGGTTTGGTGCAAGGGCGTTTGATTGTGCATGGACACTCATTCGGCAGTTTTGTTGCAGCCAATTTAGCCGAGCAACGTCCACTAGATGGAGTGGTATTAGAAGGAACCGGAACAGATCCGAAAACCTATGCGCAGAATCTCACCCCTTGGTTTGCTAAGCCTTTTGTATCTTACAAGTTAGACGGCGATGTGGCCCAAGTTGATAATCGTCGCAGTCTACAAAACATTCAGTTTCCCATCTTGATCATCGCTGGCAAGCGCGACACCACCACACCAGAAGCAACCGCCCGTGTCCTTTTCGATGAACTTAAACAAAGCAAGAAAAGTTTCATCAGCGTCGATGCAGGGCATATGGATGCCATGTTATTTCCTGAAACGAAAGCGGCGTATGGGGCGTTTTTGTCTGAAGTGACGAGTGCTAAGTGAGACCGGTGATTGCAATAGGATAGATATCAGAGTTTTCGCATCTTGTGATGGGCTTTTTGCTTAAAGAGTCCATCACTTGCTTTGAGACATACCGTAAGATGATTATTGCGCTGGATTGGCAGATGTCGCGTGAATCGCTTGAATTGCAGCTATCACTTCATCGCTGAGTTTGACTTCGGTGGCACGAATATTTTCTTCTAATTGCTGTAGATTGGTTGCGCCGATGATGGTGCTTGCGACAAACCAACGTGAGTAACACCATGCCAGCGCGAGCTGGGTTGGTGTGTAGCCAAAATCACGTGCTAGCTTGGTGTAGCGTTCGCTAGTCGCGATCACTTCCTGGCGCATGTAGCGTGGGCTCCATGTTGCGGGAAATTGTGTGAGCCTTCCTTTGGCTTGCACATCATCGACATATTTTCCGGTTAAGCGTCCAAATGCAAGTGGGCTGTAGGCCAATAAGCCGACTTGTTCGCGATAGCAAGTTTCGGTTAATCCTTGCTCATAACTGCGATTCATCAAGTGGTAGGGATTTTGGATAGAGATGATGCGCGCTTGTTGTTTGCGTTCGGCGTGTTTGATAAATTCGCTCACTCCCCATGGTGTTTCGTTGGAGACACCGATGTGACGAATCTTGCCTTCTTTGATCAAACTATCGAGTACGTCTAATGTGGTTTCGATTGCGACACTTTCTCTTTCTAGATTTGGATCAAATTCTTTTTGACCAAAGATAGGTGCATTTCGGCTTGGCCAATGTAATTGGTAGAGGTCGATGTAATCTGTGTTGAGTCGCTTTAAGCTGGCGTCGATTGCAGTGCGAATATTTGTTGCATCGAGATCGTTTTCGCCATTGCGTATCCATGGCATACCGCGAGATGGACCTGCTACTTTGGTAGCCAAAATAATTTTATCGCGTTGACCAGATTGCTTAATCCAGCTGCCTATGTATTGCTCAGTTCTATGCACTGTCTCGGCACGTGGCATGACGGGATACATTTCTGCAGTATCGATGAAGTTGATACCATGTGCCAAAGAAAAATCAAGTTGTTGGTGTGCCTCTGCTTCGGTGTTTTGTTCGCCGAACGTCATGGTGCCTAAGCACACCTCTGACACCATTAAATCACTGCTACCTAGTTTTTTTAGTTTCATATTCAATCCAAATTTTGCAGCCGCATTGAGCTAGATTAGTTGTTATTTCGTATCGCGACTGCGCACTCACGTACCAATGCCGGACCGCGATAAATCAAGCCCGAATAGACTTGTACTAAAGACGCACCAGCATCCATTTTTGCCACTGCATCTTTACCTGAAAAAATACCGCCTACACCGATAATGGGTAAGGCATCGCCCAATTCTGACTTTAAGGCGCGGATGACTTTATTGGACAATTCAAATACTGGTTCGCCAGATAAACCACCGGTCTCTTCGCCGTGTTGCAAACCTTTGACAGCGTCGCGTGTAATGGTTGTGTTGGTGGCGATAACACCATCTATCTTGTGACGTAATAATGAGTCAGCAATATTTTTGATTTGTTCGCTGTCGATATCCGGTGCAATTTTTAAGGTGATCGGCACATAGCGTTTGTGTTGATCGGCTAAACGTTGTTGTGCGTCTTTCAGTTTGGAAAGCAAATCGTCAAGTTCTGATGCGCCTTGTAATTGACGTAGATTTTTGGTGTTCGGTGAGGAGATGTTGACGGTAACATAGCTAGCGTATGGATAAACTTTGTTTAAGCAGATTAGGTAATCATCGGCGGCTTTTTCGATTGGCGTATCGGCATTTTTACCAATATTTAAACCGAGCACGCCTTGTTTTTCTTGGTAAAAGCGCGACGCCTGCACATTGGCGACAAAGGCATCAACACCGCCATTATTGAATCCCATGCGATTGATGATCGCGTTCGCTTGCGGCAAACGAAACATCCGTGGCTTGGGATTGCCGGCTTGTGCGCGTGGCGTCACTGTTCCGATTTCAATGGAGCCAAAACCTAGGGACGCTAAGCCATCGATGTAGCGTCCATCTTTATCTAAGCCCGCTGCCAAGCCAACTGGATTCGGGAAAGTGATTCCCATTACCTTACGTGGATCAGCTGCTGGCTTAGGGAGCAGTCGCGTCAATCCCATATTGTGTGCACGCTTTAAGCCAGGTAGCGTTAAGTCATGTGCACTTTCGGGGTCCATAAAAAAGAGGAAAGGGCGGGCTAGTGAATAGAGCAATTGATCAGACATAATAAGAGTGTAATAGTAAATAAATTAAATGGAGAGTGGCTTCCAGCTGCCGTCCTGAAGCGCCTGCAAAGGTTTGAAATTGGTTTTGTACGACATTTTGCGGCTCGCTTCTATCCAGTAGCCAAGATAAAGATAAGGAAGCCCGAGAATTTTGGTTTGTGCGATTTGCCACAATACATTAAAGGTGCCGTAAGCGCTTTGTGGTACATCGGGATCATAAAATGTGTAAACCGAAGACAGGCCATCATTCAAAATATCAATGATGCTAATCATGCGCAAAACCTGATTGCCATCGCGAAAACTAACTAGTCTCGTATTCACGCGACTTTGTAATAAGAACTGCGCATATTGATCGCGTCCATCTTGATCCATGCCGCCACCAGCATGTCGGCGACTTTGATAGCGTTGATAGAGTTCGAAGTGTTCTTCGACAAATTCAAGAGGTAACACTTCGGTGTATAAATCTGCGTGTTGCTGTAATGCTCGACGCTGACTGCGGTTGGGTTTGAATTGACTGACAACGGTACGTACCGGTGTGCAAGCAGAACATTGATCGCAGTAGGGGCGATAAATAAATACACCACTGCGTCTAAAGCCACGGCTCACCAGTTCTGAATAAACCTCACTGCCAATTAAATGCGCAGGCGTAGCGACTTGTGAACGTGCTTGCTGGTCCTCTAGATAACTACAAGCGTACGGCGCGGTTGCATAGTAATGCAAGGTGATGTAATCGTTCGTGTTCTCGTCATCTGCGTTTTCAACCTTATCGGAATTGGCGCAGTGATCTACATCGTCACGATCATATTGATTCGCATCGTCGTTGATTGGCGACATCGATTGTATTGGTGGTTTAGTACGTGATTGCATCGCTATTCATCTTTCTGCTGGCTGAGGATGCGTCGATTGCAGGTAGTGCTTGAAACTGTCTAAAGTGAGTGGAGACCAAGCCTCAATCGTTTCTTGTGTGATTGCGCGTTTTACGTGACGCATGAACTCTTCTCGACTAATTGCTTTGGCACCGAATGATGCGAGGTGCGATGTCTCTTGTTGGCAGTCTATCATTTCCACATCATGCTTGCGTAATAAAACAACCAGCTGACTTAATGCCATTTTAGAGGCATCAGAGATCTTGGCAAACATGGATTCGCCATAAAACATTTTGCCTATACAAACACCGTAAACACCGCCGATCAATTCTCCATCTAGCCAGACTTCGGAGCTATGTGCATAACCTAATTTGTGCAGCGCTGAGTAGCCCTGAATAATTTCTTCTGAAATCCAGGTACCATCTTGATTTTTGCGCGGTGCCGCGCAGCAGCGCATGACTTGTGTGAATGCGCTATCAAAGCGAAAACTCCAGTTCGCGTCTTTAAGCGATTTGTTGAGGCGCTTCTTCAAGCTATCCGAAATCTTAAAGTCACGCGTCTTTAATACCATACGCGGATCGGTCGACCACCATAGGATGGGCTGTCCTTCAGAGAACCAAGGAAAAATTCCATTTTGGTAGGCAGTCAATAAGCGTTCAGGCGACAAATCAGCGCCCGCAGCTAACAAGCCTGCCGCACCTTGCTCGGCTGTCAATGCCTCGTCAATGTGAGGGAATGGGCTGTCAATCTCTAACCAAGGAATCATGAGTAAGAAAGGAAAAGTCTCAAGCAACGAGCATTAATCAGGTCGGTGCGATTTGTAAAAATCATGTTCGTGCAGCTGGAAATGCCCGCCGGAGCGAACATTCTTTAAATCTTCGAAAAAGAATTTTAAGGTTTGACTTACCGTTGGGAAGGCGATTTCTTCCCAAGGGATTTCATGTTCTGCAAATAGTGCGACCTCTAGACTTTCCGTACCAGCTAGATAGTTCGTATCAATCAAAGTCGCTCGATAAAATAAATGCACTTGATCGACGTGAGGGACGCTCAATACTGAATACAACTCATGCAGTTGAATATTCGCACCAGCTTCTTCGATAGTTTCGCGCTGCGCTGCTTGGCGACAAGTTTCCTGATTCTCCATAAAGCCTGCGGGCAAAGTCCAATAGCCATAGCGCGGCTCGATCGCACGTTTGCAGAGCAAAACTTTTGTTTCACCTTGCAGATTCCAGATTGGTAAGGTGCCGACTACCATATTCGGATTTTGATAATGAATCGTCTCGCATCTGGTACAAACAAAGCGTTCGCGCGTGTCCTCTGCTGGAACTTTTAAAATCACGGGAGCAGCACATGCGGAGCAAAATTTCATCAAGCGAATCTTTCAAGATGGTGACAGAAATTGAATCTATGAAAGTGTATCACTGCCAGCTAATTTCACTAGATCTAGCGTGCTTAAAACGATGTCTTGTCATTATCGTGCAATAAAATAATGCTTACGATTAAGGCAAAACAGAGAAAGAAATTGCGCAAAGCAGCAAAGTCCTGTATAGTTCTACTTATCAGACGCGGGGTGGAGCAGTCTGGCAGCTCGTCGGGCTCATAACCCGAAGGTCGTAGGTTCAAATCCTGCCCCCGCAACCAGAATTACAAGAATAAAGCCACGTTTCATCGTGGCTTTTTCGTTAGGCTGACAATTTTTTTGATTGGTTTGCGTTTAGAGCGTGTTTCTAGACTACAATCTGGCATCTACTAAATTGATCGACTGTTTTGACTGACCTATATTGGTGAACCAGAGTTGGTGATCCATGTGCAGGTGAGCTGCAGACTGATCCGCCAGGCGCACATTTTGAATCATGCTGCGCAATGTCCTATAAGACTAGACTGGTTGGGATAAATATTATCCCGAGTGCTTCACTGAATACTTCTTAAGATCAACACAACCTGTTAGCTAAAGAGTTTGCATGAATACTGCAGATGCCAAGCGTGTACTCGAAACCGCATTGTTATGCGCGCATGAGCCGCTGACCATTAATACAATGAAAAAATTGTTTGTCGAAAGTAGTGATCAAGAAGACTTGGTCGGTGCTGATACGATTAAATTAATGCTGGAAGAAGTGCGTCAAGATTGGTCTGATAAGGGAATTATGTTGGTTTCTTTATCGACCGGGTGGCGCTTTCAAAGCCGTCCAGAGATGCGTGCATATATAGATCGTTTAAATCCCGAGAAGCCGCCTAAATATTCGCGAGCAACCTTGGAAACATTGGCGATTATTGCTTATCGTCAGCCAGTGACACGCGGTGATATTGAAGAGATTCGTGGTGTGGCTGTTGCTTCTCAGATGATCAAAACACTGGAGGACCGAGGCTGGATAGAAACAATCGGTCATCGTGAGGTGCCAGGTCGACCAGCTTTGTTTGCGACCACCAAGCAATTTTTAAGTGATCTTGGCTTGGCTTCATTAGATCAATTGCCACCTTTGCAGCAAATTGGTCAAGAGGAATCTGAGGATGTGCCACCATCGAAAGACGATTCCCCAGAATTAAATATGTTTGATGGGATTGAATCCTTGGTTGATGCCTCTGATCCGGCTGGCATCAATATTGAAGTTGCTGAAGTGGTCGAAGGGACTGGCCTGCCGCAGGCCCAGGCAGAGGATGCTTTCGAAGTATATATCTCTAGCGATAATGTGTCAGACATTACAGCCGAAAATAGCTCGATTGAGATAATTGAAGATAAAACTAATGTAAGTGCGCAAGTTGTGAACGCAGATGTTGCTGTTGATGTCGTTAATGATGTTGATGTCGTTAATGATGTAGAAGGCGAAACTGATGCTGAAGTAAATGCGCAAGAGGAATTGAGTCAAGTTGCGGTGGAAGATTCTGCGGCAAACACTCGTGAAGATGATGCAGCCAGTGATGTGATCTTGGATGATGTTGCAATGATGGCTGATACGAATTTAGATGAAAAAGTGGAAGCGGATGCTGAAGCTCTAACACCTTTCAAACCAGAATCAGATAATGAACACAAATAATCCAGACGAAACTTTTAACCAGCAAAATTCTAGCGCTGAGACCGATGCGCCACGCCCTCGTGCAAAGCGTGCTGTACGTCCGAAGGTCGCGAAGACCGATGAGTTTGTCACTGAAGCAGTAATTGTTGGAAGTGCTGATGTGCCAGCGGCGAAGACGCAGCGAGCGCCAAGCAAATCAAGATCTAAGCCAAGGCTCAAGCAAGATGTTGCTGGCTTAGATGCTGAAGTTCCTGCATCAGATACTGTCGAGTCATCGACTCCAATATCTAGAGCGCCACGTCAAGCTCGCATGCCACGTCGGGTCGAAGTCCAAGAAGTGAATGCGCAATTGCAAAATAATTCACAAGCGACGACATCGAATCAAGTTCATGCTGACGAGGGTGGCGAACGTCCACGTCGCACTCAGGCTCAGGGTGATAGAAATCGCACTCGTAATTCAAAATCTCGTGATGATCAAGCGCAAGGTGCGCAGCGTGTTGAGGGGCAATCTCGTCATCGCCAACAGTCTAAATCAACGCAGGGTGGGCAAAATCGTGGTGGAGAGCAGCGTAACCAAAATAATCCACGACGCTCGGGGCAGCAAAATACCCGTAGTGTTGCAAATGCTGATGATGTGTTCTCATTTGTAACTTCCGATGCATACGACGCAATGGATGATGTGAAACAATCACGTCATGATAAAAATAAAAAGCCGCGCCGTGATTTAACTGCCGATGATGATGCGCCGAAATTGCATAAAGTGCTAGCTGAAGCTGGTCTGGGGTCACGTCGTGATATGGAAGAGTTGATTATTGCAGGACGTGTTTCTGTGAATGGTGAGCCAGCACATATTGGGCAGCGTATTTTGCCGCAAGATCAAGTGCGTATTAATGGCAAGTTAATTCAGCGCAAAGTGAGTAAAAAGCCGCCACGTGTGTTGATTTATCATAAGCCAGCGGGTGAAATTGTTAGTACAAGTGATCCTGAGGGGCGTGCCTCGGTTTTTGATAGTTTGCCGCAAATGAAGGTTGGTAAATGGTTGGCTGTTGGTCGCCTTGATTACAACACAGAAGGCTTGTTGTTGTTCACGACCTCCGGTGATTTGGCAAATCGTTTAATGCATCCACGTTATGGTATTGAGCGCGAATATGCTGTGCGTACTCTGGGTGAGTTAGAAGAGGGTATGCGCCAAAAATTGTTGGCAGGCGTTGAGTTGGAAGATGGTATGGCGCAATTCTCCAAGATCTCTGACGGTGGTGGTGAGGGTGTCAATAAGTGGTATCGAGTGATTATTGGTGAGGGGCGTAATCGTGAAGTTCGCCGTATGTTTGAGGCGGTTGGTTTGACAGTATCACGTTTGATTCGTACTCGATATGGTGTGATGACTTTGCCTTCAGGTTTAAAGCGTGGTCGTTGGGATGAATTGGGTGAAGATGCTGTACGTAGCTTGCTTAAAATTAGTGGCTTGGAAAAAACGGTTGGTGAAAAGAATGAGCGCCCAAGCGGCAAGCCAAATGGTAATCGTGTGCAGGGCGGTAAAGTCCCACGTAATGTGAATCCATTTGATGCGCCAGTTCAGCGAAGTTACGAGCCAACTGTGCGCGCAGGTTTTGCTAATCCACAAAACGGTCGTCCGGCGCGTGCTACTTATGCTGGTTCGCCAGCAAATGGTGCTGGGCAGGGTGTGAAATCAGGTGGTAAAAATGCTAAGTCGCGCAGCCGTCAGCCAGATCCTTTGCAAACAGCGTTGGGCTTTCCAACGCGAGATCAAAACCGCCGTGGTCCAACTGTGCGCGGCAGTGGTCCGGCGATTGGTCAGGCGATTGCGGCTCGTCGCCGTCGTGGTAGTTGATAAATCCTGCTCGGAAGTCGGTAGAAGATGTTGTCTAGGCTGAGTTTTTCACCGACTTCTCATTGCGATTGAGTAATTAATCGTTTATAATCTTGTAGTTAGCAGATTTTTCCTTAAGTTGATTTTTAATTATTTTAAAGATTTATTTGAGGCGCTAAAAAGATGGGCTGGTGCCCATTTTTTTTTGGCGAATCGTTTTTGAGTGCAAATGGAAGTGATTTGATGATTGCTTGATTTGCTGCAAGAGTGAAATCTGTGTTTATCGGAGAATTGTCTTGCAATTGTTGGAATTAATTGAGAAGACTGTCAATGGGACAGGCTATGATCTGGTCGATTTTGAGCGAGCAGAGCGTGGTTTGTTTCGTGTGTATATTGACCTTTTGCCAGAAGATGTTGAGGAAAAAGGTCACATTACGGTTGAAGATTGTGCGAAAGTCAGTCATCAATTGTCCCACGTATTGACTGTAGAAGAAGTGAATTACGAACGCTTGGAAATTTCTTCTCCGGGGTTAGATCGCCCTTTGAAAAAGTTTGCTGATTTCGTTCGTTTTGCTGGTGAAAAAGCCAATGTGAAATTGCGCTTGCCTATGCCAGGCATGGCAAATCGTAAAAGCTTCGAGGGTATATTGCACGAGCCAGAAGGGGAAACTCTGAAGCTCGAATTTGAAACAAAAGATGGCGCAGCGATGCTTGAGTTTACGCTCGCTGATTTAGATAAGGCACGTTTAGTGCCGCAAGTGGATTTTAGGAGTCGCAAAGCATGAGTCGCGAAGTTTTATTATTGGTTGATGTGCTGGCGCGTGAAAAAAACGTGGATGAAGATATCGTTTTTGGCGCATTGGAACATGCTTTGGCAACGGCTACCAAAAAACGTTATGACGGCGAAGTTGATATTCGCGTTGAAATCGATCGCAATACTGGTGAATACCGCACATTCCGTCGTTGGCATGTAGTGGCTGACGAAGCTGGTTTGCAATTGCCTGACCAGGAAATTTTGCACTTTGAAGCGGTTGAGCAATATGCCGATATCGAAGTGGATGAGTACATCGAAGAGCCAGTAGAGTCTGTTGAGCTCGGTCGTCGTTTTGCGCAAGATACCAAACAAATCGTTTTGCAACGTATTCGTGACGCAGAACGTGAACAAATTTTGGCTGAGTTCTTGGAGCGTGGTGATTCCCTCGTTATGGGTACCATTAAACGTATGGAACGTGGCGAAGCCGTGGTGGAATCTGGTCGCATTGAGGCACGTCTGCCACGCGATCAAATGATTCCAAAAGAAAACTTGCGCGTTGGTGATCGTGTTCGTGCTTATATTTTGCGTATCGATCGCAATGCGCGCGGCCCACAAGTTATCTTGTCTCGTACGGCGCCAGAGTTCATCATGAAATTATTTGAACTCGAAGTGCCAGAAATTGAACAAGGTTCTTTGGTCATTAAATCTGCTGCGCGTGATCCGGGCGTACGCGCTAAGATCGCGGTTCACACTGACGATAAACGTATTGATCCTATCGGCACTTGTGTTGGTATGCGCGGTTCTCGTGTACAAGCAGTCACCGGTGAACTCGGTGGTGAGCGTGTTGATATCGTCTTGTGGTCTGAAGATCCAGCACAATTTGTGATTGGTGCATTGGCTCCAGCGAACGTTTCTTCGATCATGGTTGATGAAGAAAAGCATGCAATGGACGTTGTGGTTGATGATGAAAATCTGGCGATCGCGATCGGCCGTAGTGGTCAAAACGTACGTTTAGCAGCCGAATTAACTGGCTGGCAAATTAATATTATGACCGCGGAGCAATCCGCTGATAAAGCAGAACAAGAAACTGCGGGCATCCGTAAATTGTTTATGGAAAAGCTCGATGTTGATCAAGAAGTGGCAGATATTCTGGTAGACGAAGGCTTCTCCAGCTTAGAAGAAATCGCTTATGTACCAATTAGCGAAATGCTGGAAATTGATGCCTTAGATGAAGATACAGTGAATGAACTGCGTAATCGTGCACGTGATGCGCTTGTGACAGAAGCGATTGCTTCTGAAGAAGGTGTTGAAGGTGTGGAAGACGCATTGATTAATCTGGAAGGTATGAGCCGTGCAACAGCAGGTAAATTGGGCTTGGCTGGTATTAAGACCCTCGCTGCTTTCGGTGGCTTAGCTTACGATGAATTTGGTGCGATTTTGGCTCTGTCTACCGACCGTGCGCGCCAATTAATTGATAATGCATTTGAAGATGTGACTGATGATGAGATGAAACTCATCGACGCTAAATATGATGAACATGCAAAAGCCGTATTGGAAAAAGCATGGAAACTCGTTGAAGCAAAATAATCACGAGTGAATAACCCATATTGAAGCGTAGATTTAACTCAATTGAATGTTAAATCGCAGCACAAAACAAGGAAAGAGGACTGAATGGCGAGTAATAATGTAGCTCAATTTGCCACCGAGCTGAAAATGTCAGCGGATTTACTGCTCACGCAATTGAATGCCGCAGGCGTTACAAAAGCGTCTGCGTCCGATATCTTGTCTAAAGAAGATAAAGACAAGTTGTTGGAACATTTACGTCGTTCACACGGCGTGGCTCCTGATGCCGAAAAGAAAAAAATCACTTTGACTCGTAAAGAAACAACCGAGATCAAGCAAGCTGATGCAACGGGTAAAACACGTACTGTGCAAGTGGAAGTACGCAAGAAACGTACTTTTGTAAAACGTGATGAAAGTTCTCCTGAAGAGAATCTGAAATCAACAACTCCAGCGGTCGATCCAGCAGAAATTGCACGTCGTGAAGCAGAGGCGAAAGCCGAAGCTGAATTAGCAGCGCGTCGCGAGGCTGAATTACTCGAGAAACAAGCACAGCTAGCTAAGTTGGAAGCAGAAAAAGAAGCAGAAGCGAAAGCTGCACGTGAAGCAGAAGCCGCAGCTAAGGCAAAAGCAGAAGCAGAAAAAGCGAAGCAAGCTGAAGAAAAACGTGCAAAAGCAAGTAAAACTGTAGTTGCCGAAGTATCAGCTGCGGATGAAGAAGCGAAGCGCGTAGCAGCAGAAGAAGCGAAGAAAAAAGCCGCGGCTGAAGCAAAAGAAGCTGCAAAAGAAGCCGCTGCACGTGCTGCAAGCGCTGAAAGTGCACGTAAAAAAGTAGCTGACGAAGTTGCACAAATTAAAGAAATGATGTTGGCCGCGCGCAAACCGAAACCGGTAGAAGCACCAGCTGCCGCACCATCTAAAGTTGCAGAAGGTACTTTGCATAAACCTGCAGATAAAAAAGCGGGCGATAAGAAACCGGCAGGCGACAAGAAAGAAGCTAAGCCTGCAACAGCTGCAGCACCAAGTGCAGATAAGAAATCAATCAAGTCAGCAAACGTTTCTTCTACTTGGCAAGAAGATGCTGCGAAAAAACGTAGCGGTGGTTTAAAAACTCGTGGAGCGGCACCAGTTGGTCGCGAAGGTTGGAAGAGCGGCCCTAAAGGTCGTCGTAACCAACACCATGAAGAACGCGAATCGAATTTCCAAGTGCCAGTTGAGGCAGTGGTAAAAGATGTCTACGTGCCAGAAACACTGACAGTTGCAGAGTTGGCTCATAAGATGTCTGTAAAAGCGTCTGAAGTGATTAAGCATTTGATGAAACTCGGTCAAATGTGCACGATTAACCAAGTTCTCGATCAAGAAACAGCAATGATTCTGGTTGAAGAAATGGGACATAAAGCATTTGCTGCAAAGATTGATGATCCTGAAGCGATGTTGACGGACGTTGCTGAACATGCTGAATATGAGTCTTCACCACGTGCGCCAGTTGTCACAGTGATGGGTCACGTTGATCACGGTAAAACATCTTTGCTCGACTATATTCGTCGCGCTAAAGTTGCCTCTGGTGAGGCTGGTGGTATTACGCAGCACATTGGTGCTTACCACGTCGAAACGCCACGCGGCATGATCACTTTCCTTGATACACCAGGTCACGAAGCGTTTACTGCAATGCGTGCACGCGGTGCGAAAGCAACAGATATCGTCATTCTGGTAGTTGCCGCTGACGATGGCGTGATGCCGCAAACCAAAGAAGCGATTGCCCATGCAAAAGCAGCGGGTGTTCCTTTGGTCGTTGCGATCAATAAGATTGATAAACCAGCAGCGAATGCTGATCGTGTGACGCAAGAATTGGTCGCAGAAAGTGTAGTGCCAGAAGAGTACGGTGGTGACTCTCCATTTGTGCCAGTGTCGGCTAAAACAGGTCAAGGCATTGATGATTTGTTGGAACAAGTATTGTTACAAGCAGAAATTTTGGAGTTGCGTGCACCAATTGATGCGCCAGCAAAAGGTTTAGTAGTTGAATCTCGTTTGGATAAAGGTCGTGGTACTGTTGCGACGATCTTGGTTCAATCAGGTACTTTGAAGCGTGGCGACGTTGTATTGGCTGGTTCATCTTATGGTCGTGTACGTGCGATGTTGGATGAAAACGGTAAGAACATCAATGAAGCAGGTCCATCAATCCCGGTAGAAATTCAAGGCTTGACCGAAGTACCAACCGCCGGTGAAGAAGTGATGGTCATGGTTGATGAACGTAAAGCACGTGAAATCGCCTTGTTCCGTCAAGGTAAATACCGCGATGTTAAATTGGCGAAACAGCAAGCTGCGAAACTCGAGAACATGTTTGAAAACATGGGCGAAGGTGAGCTCAAAAACTTGCCGATTATCGTCAAAACCGACGTTCAAGGTTCACAAGAAGCTTTGGTTCAATCTTTGGTCAAACTGTCCAACAACGAAGTACGTGTACAAGTCGTTCACGCTGCGGTTGGCGGTATCTCTGAATCCGACGTCAACTTGGCAGTCGCTTCGAAAGCAGTCATTATCGGCTTTAACACGCGTGCAGATGCCTCCGCACGTAAGTTAGCTGAATCAAACGGCGTGGATATTCGTTACTACAACATTATTTACGATGCGGTTGATGAAATTAAATCTGCCTTGTCTGGTATGTTGGCGCCTGAGAAGCGTGAAACCATCATCGGTATGGTTGAAATTCGTCAAGTATTCTCAGTCAGCAAAGTCGGCTCAATCGCAGGTTGCTTGGTTACTGAAGGTATGGTTAAACGTACGTCATCCGTTCGTTTGTTGCGCAACAATGTCGTAACATGGACTGGTGAGTTGGATTCTTTGAAGCGTTATAAAGATGACGCTAAAGAAGTTCGTGCGGGTATGGAGTGCGGTTTGTCGCTCAAAGCCTATAACGATATTCAGGTTGGAGATTTCTTAGAAATCTTCGAAATTCAAGAAATTGCGCGGACGCTGTAAAAAAGCAAAAAGAGGAAGCGAAAGCTTCCTCTTTGATTTTTGAAATAAAGAAAATAAACAATATTGAACCGCGGAGGCGCAGAGAACGCAAAGTTAGTTTTTATTCTTTGTGTGCTCTGCGCCTTCGCGCTTCATAGTGTTGTTTTGAATTAGGTATTGTTTTTATATTATGGCAAAAAATAGTAAATCCATCCCAGCTCGCGGTTTGCGCGTTGCGGATCAAATCCAACGAGATTTATCTGAAATTATCTGGGCAGAACTCAAAGATCCTCGCGTCGGCATGATCACACTGACGGAAGTTCAATTAACGCCAGATTACGCGCATGCGAAAGTCTATTTCACAACCTTGGCAGATGATCCAACTGCGATTAAAAATACTTTTGACGGCTTGAATAAAGCTGCGGGATTTTTGCGTAACCAGTTGGGATTGAAGTTGCGCATCCACACACTTCCACAATTACACTTCATCCATGACACATCAACCATGCGTGGTATCGCGATGTCGAAACTGATCGATGAGGCAAATGCAACGCATGTGCCAGAAGATAAAAACGACAGCGAAGACTGATCAATCTTAAGAAAGCAGAACCACAATAAGCAAGAAATTTGCATAGGTAGAGATCAGTCGTTTGCTTCGAATACGCGACTGTGGTTGGTTTCTGTTCGTCATCGCGATTCCATTGCAAATGGGCGAGATTGTTCTAGTTCGCCACGTTTATCTCTTTCGTATCTTTGTTTTGAAATTTATAGTTGGCGATCTGCGTAATGAATCAAGTCATCAAGAAAAAAACACGTTTGAATATCAATGGTGTACTGCTTTTGGATAAACCTGTGGGTTGGTCGAGTAATGATGCTTTAATCAAGGCAAAGCGATTGCTCAATGCGGTTAAAGCAGGTCATACAGGCACCTTAGATCCGTTTGCAACTGGTTTATTGCCGCTGTGTTTTGGTGAGGCTACCAAGTTTTCCGCAGACTTATTAGATGCCGATAAAACCTATCAAACTGTGGTACATCTTGGCGTGATAAGCAATACTGGTGATACCGAAGGTGAGCTCGTTCAAACTTGTGAAGTGAATGTAACAGAAGCGCAAATTCGAGCTGTCTTGGAACAATTCAAAGGCGATATCTTGCAAGTTCCACCTATGTATTCGGCCCTCAAGCGCGACGGTAAACCACTTTACGAATATGCACGCGAAGGTGTCACGTTGGAGCGTGAGGCACGTCCTGTTACGATTCATCAACTTGAATTTGTGAAGTATGAAGCGCCATTTCTGACATTGAACGTTTGCTGCAGTAAAGGTACTTATATTCGTGTACTAGGTGAAGATATTGGTAAAGCGCTAGGCTGTGGTGCGCATTTAAATGCATTACGCCGTACTCAAGTTGGTCATCTTCGCTTGGAAAATACAGTCACTTTGGATCAATTGATCGCTATGAGTGAGGAGCAACGTAATTCCTTGTTGGCGCCAGTGGATGCTTTGCTTTCGAGTTTTCCTGAAGTTGTCTTAAACGAAGAATTATCCCGCCGTTTTTTGCAAGGTCAGCGTATCTCATTGGCGAAAGAAGGAATGACGCATCCCTCACAACTAGGCCGTGTTCGGGTTTACCGTATCGACAATGAAAGTTCATCGCGGCAATTGCTAGGTTCGGCACAGCTACAGGAATTTTCCGTGTTAGCACCTGAGCGTTTGATTTCTACCGCGCATTAATTAAGCTTGCCCCAAGCTGGATTCAATACGGACGCAATGTGAGAGTGATTCGGCTCTGTGGTTAGAGCAGGGCATCTTGCGCACGTGAATTGTTCACAGTCTGGTGAAGGGTGCTGAACTTTTTTCTTGTAAACTCACCAGTTCTTACATCATCGTGAAGCAGTTCATATCATCTATTATGTGTGGTTGATAGCTTATCGTTTTAAAGTTATTTTATTATCGCGTGAGATCCTACATGAATAGTGTGTCGTCTCTTTGTTTAGGCAATTCCTAATGCGCATAAAATAGGTAAATCGTTGTTGGCAAAGTCATTAGCTCGCAATGTCAATTCGGCGATCATATCGGATGGGGTTTCCAAGGTTCTACCATCTTTAGTCAGACGTTGATGTTGGGCGTTCATTACCTCCCACGCATATAAGGCCCAATCAGTAGGAGTGCTACGACCACTGGCGCGTGCCCCCAGAAACAATTGTTGCATTCGAGGTACTTCTACCCCTTGACCGCTGACTGGGCTTGCAGCATAGCTAATATTGTTACTGTCTCGGGCTAAGTGTTGAAAATATGCATTAAGTCTTTGGGTCTTCGGCGTAACCTGGGCAATCACTTGTTCGGGCTGTACATGAATGATCGTCTGGCTCGCAGCGAGCAAGAGAATTGCTTGGCGTAATTGACCTGCTGCAATACCTTTTGTAGCTAACTCCGTTTCTAACTTCCCAACGTTTCGAATTGTAAAGCCACTTAAGGCTTCAAATAGGGGTTGGTAGACCGTATCAACCAGAGATGATGCGCCTAGCGCGCCATCTATCGTACTTGGTAGTGCATTTGTGTTCGCTGTAAGCAGCACGTTTTGTGCGCGCCACCAATCTTGAGTTGCCAATGGTGTCGCTTTACGCTTTCCTTTGATCCAATAGTCGCGTCGAAATCCTTGGTTAGTAAAAATATCGCGTAGCGTTTGGTTTAACACGGTGTCGCTGCAACTAGCCAACTGACCCAGTTGTTCTGGGGTGAAATTGATCATATCGCAGTGGTCTACGTAATGCGCCGAACCTGCATAACTCAGACGTGCAGATTCCATTAACTCGTGAATCTGACCGAAGTGCATGGGTTGCCAATCTCGATTGAAATACTCATGAGCTAAGTAGGCCGATTGAGATTTAGCAACGCGCTGTAAGCGTTCAACCGTACCAGGGTTTGCTTTGTTCCACCGTTCTGACTGGTCGAATATTTTGGTGGCAAAATTAACAGCGTTTTCAATGCGGTGTTGGATAGATTCGCTAGCGATTCCTTCGCGTCGAGCGTGTGTTTGCATTAGCTCACGAACGGTCAGCATACTGGCCCAGCCAGGCAAGGTGTTGTAGCTCGCGTAAACTACGCCACCTACGTTTAAATGCTGATCGATGAAACGGACGATGTGTTTGCGGTTGGCATCTGAGACCCAACTCCAGATGCCATGCAAAGCAATAAAATCGAAATTTGGAAGGTCGCGTCGATGAACAAAATCTTCGAAAGCATCATTGTAGACATGCGCATTTGTGCCCGAATTGGTGATTAAATCTTGAGCAAATGCAACTTGTTCAGGGTTGAAATCTGTCCCCCACCATTGTGCGCTGCTAGTAGCTGCATGGATAGCCAGCGATACACCCTGACCGAAACCCAATTCACACGCTGTTTGTACTTGTGGAGGTATCAGTCCAAGGGACAGAAAACCAAGTCCTAGCCTGTGAGGAGCGAGTTCTTTGTAATATCCTGTCGTATAACCTACGTCGGTGACGTAACCGTCGCTCCAAGATGTCATCGCAACATGTCTTTCTATGAAGAGGGATTGGCAGTTTGTGCCTCAATTTCGTAGTGTTGCCACTGTCGTCGATCAGAGATGCAAACAATCTAATTAAAAGATTCTACCAAAACCGCGTGATCATTAGCGTAAATTCTGATCGAGTTAGATTCGATATCAAATTGGGTACATGCATAGCAACGCTGCGTAAATTTAGGCTAGCAATTGTCGATTTATTAGCTGAAATTTCGGAAAAAGCTTTGCTCACGGTGGTCTAAAGTGCAGACAATGCATCGACTCGAAATACTGTTGTTCCCTCTATTTAGTTTTATGCATAGTGAGTCGAAACTGATTCACGTTTGAGCTGAGCAACTGTATCGCGATCATGCGCCGCCAGGAAATTATCAGTTTGAGTTACGGCATAAAGTAATCATTGATCGCTTCGGTCGCTATCCACATCCGCACTTACTGATTTAGTAGCGAACATCAAATCTAAAAGTAAAAAAGCGACTGCATTTGATTGCAGTCGCTTTTTTTACAAATGTTTAAGGTCTAAACTTTGACGAAAACTCGGCTTGAGTCAGACCAAGAAGTGCTTACAAATTATCCTGCAAGAATTTCCATTTTGCTTTTTGCATAGACCAGTTTTGCCATGGATCTGCTACGCCATGACCTTGGCCTGGATACAATTGTAAGCTGTAGTCTTTATTCGCTTTAGCAAGTGCATCGATTAGCATGACCGTGTTTTGTGGGTGAACATTGTCGTCCATCGTTCCGTGCATGATCATGATTTTGCCGCTGAGGTCTTTTGCTGCTTTTAATGCAGAGCCTTTATCGTAGCCTTCTCCATTTTCTTGTGGCAGTCCCATGTAGCGCTCGGTATAAATACTGTCATATAAACGCCAATCGGTTACTGGCGCACCGACGAAGCCGACTTTCCATGCCTTGCTGTGTGTCATCGCATAAGAGGTGAAGTAGCCGCCATAGCTCCAGCCATTGAGGGCGATTCTATCCATGTCGGCAAAGCCTTGTTGGCGTAACCATTCCAAGCCATCTAATTGATCTTGTAACTCCAATTGACCGAGCTTCTTATGAATAGGCCAAGCACTGGATACGCCTTTATTGCTGGCGCTTTGATTATCCATGACCCATACCACATAGCCTTGTTGTGCTAAGAAGTGATAGTACAAGTTTGCACTCCATTGATCGCGTACTTGTGGTGCCATTGGGCCAGCATACAAGTGCTGATAAACCGGATACTTTTTGCTAGCATCAAAGTTTGGCGGCAAGAACAGTAAGCTCTCCATCATGAAGCCATTGCGGGATTTGATTTGCTGATGCTTCACTGTTGCCAATTGTAAGTCTTTGATTTTGGCTGGAACACCTGCATCGTCAACGAGTTTTACCAGCACCCCTGCGTCAGTGAATAAGGCTTGCTTGGGCGTTTGTGCCATGCTGCTCCAGCTATCGACGAAGTGGGTAAAGGTCTTATTCCAACGCACCATGTGCGAACCTTTTTCTTCGGTCAGACGCTTGAAATTGCTGCCATCGAGATTGACGCTGTAGGCATCATTGCCAATTGGATTGCGTTCGTTTGCGGCAAACAAGACACGTGATTTTGCTTCATCAACGCCATGTACGGCACGTACGTCCCAATCGCCTTGGGTTAAGGCTTTCACTAATTGGAAGTTTTTGTCGTAGTGATATAAGTGGCGATGACCTGTGCGATCCGATTGCCAGATGAAACTACCATCTTTTAAAAAGTGTGGCAGTGGTAGGCGTTCTGTCCAAGCTGGACTCGTTTCTTTAACGACGACTTTGCTATTGAGTTTGGTGTCATAAATACGTAAGTCTAACCAAGTCTGCACGCGATCTTGCCATGCCGCCATCAACTTACCATCAGGAGTCCAATCGACTTGGACGATCAGCGTTTCTTTGCCTGGATAGGGGTCTTGTGTCCAACTGATTTTACCTTTTAAATCAACCACACCAAGTTTGGCGATAGGATTAAAGTCGCCCGCTTTTGGATAGCGAGTACGATCAGTTTTGACTGGTTGCGCATGATCGCCACTCAAAGTGTAGACCGGTACTTTGGTTTCATCAAAACTCAAAAATGCTAATTTTTTGGAGTCAGGAGCCCAGCGGAATGCGCGGAAATCACCGCGGCCGTAGACTTCTTCTTGATATACCCAATCCAAACGACCATTAAAAACGGTTTCGCTACCGCCCGTTGTTAATCGTGTCTCTTTGGCTGTTGCGACATCGGTTGCGTACATGTCATTGCCTTTTAAGTAGGCAACCGTTTTTGCATCCGGTGACAATAAGGCTTCGTCTTCTTTGACATCTGGTGTGTTGGTCAGCGCACGTGCCTTGCTTGCATTCAGGTCTAGCAGCCAGATGTCATTCTTGTGCGTAAAAATGTAGCTCTTGGTTTCTGGTTTAATTCTGGCACTCAGTTGATCGGCTAATTTATTGACTTCTTTTTCATCAATCTTTGCCGCTTTCAAAATGCTCAGTACATTGCCGTCCGCAGGTAAGGCGGTTTTTTCCCAAGTGCTTGGGTTAACCACGAATAATTCAGCAACGCCTTTATTTACTTTGGATTCGATCAAACGATTTTGATTATCCCAAGATAAGCGAGTAAGTGGTGCAGCATTAAAATTGACGCGTTGTTCAGGGTGATACAACATTTCTAATGTGAGCTTGCCGTCACCTGCATATGCTGCGCCATTGGCAGCGAAGCTTGCTGCGATGGACAGCGCAATCGCGCTCAAGGGAATAGTGCGTTTCATGGATGATCCTCCAAATGATTTTTCTTGATAGTTGGATAAAACAAAATAATATTTTAATGGTCAACAAGTCGACGTTTTAAGACTGAATTTAGCTGACTTAGTTCAATTTTTTCATAGAACGAATGACGATGGGAAGCATTTTTTCTTGTAAGGCCGCTTGCTTACTTTCCTGCAGATTTATATACAAAGCGGACAGAAAAGCAGTCAGATTGTGCTTGCGCGCAAGGCTTGCTTGGCTAGTGTTTTTTAAATCTAGCTTGGTTTCCAACAGACTAGTAAACCACGCATCCCATTCGCTGTTGCTGAGTGTGGAGCGTAGCGCCAAATAAAATACCGGCGTCATTAAGCGTTCTGCTTCGCCGTATTGATAAAAGTGTTGCTCGTTGCGAATTTGCTGTGCGAGTGCGGCGAGCATCGTTTCATGTTGCGTTTTATTGAGTGCTGGATTCAACGAAAGTTGCATCATCCAGTCGGCTGCATGCGCGACACCATGACGCCAGCCACTTTTCTCATCAAAGCCACGAAAATCAGTAATTTGGCTGAGATACAAGGCGGCGATCTCAACCATTTCTTGTCGTTGGGCCTCAGACATAAACGCTTTACGTCGATCAATTCGCGCCACTTCGGCAAGAGTCAAGGCAGCGAAAGGTTTAGCAAAACCATGCTCGTCAACGATGCTTTTATCAACTAGGCGTATGAGCAGCTGTTCGCGAATTTGATGCACCGTTTCAAGCGTGAGAAGTTCGTTGCGCATCCAAAACGACAAGGCTTCAAACGCAATTTCATCACGAAGCCGTGGATTAGGATCGCTGAGGCAAGCGAGTAGTGCTAAGGCAGTTTGTTGGCGTTGAGTCGCTTCGACGATTTGCCATTTTGCGGCTTTTAGATGTTCTAATGTGTTGAGAGACATGCCATTGGGCGGGCATGCAGCGAAGCTATTGGCGCTAAGTAAGAAGGCGAGGCAAAGCAGAAATTTTTTGGTGATAATTTGATAGACCATTCGCATTTTCTTTCTCCTCAGTATAAATTGATGCCGCATGTGCAATTGCCGATATTCATAGTCGACATTCGTAGTCGACATTCGCATCTGATCGATAAATTCACGCCAGACTAAGTGATGAATTTTTCAATAGCTCGCATGGTTCGATCCGTTGCCCCTTGATGTTGTAAGAAAAATGCGTGGGCTTGCGTGCCCATCGCTTGACGTTTGACGCTGTCGTCAAGCAAAGCTTGCGCCCTTTGCATCACGTTATCCGCATCGCTCGCACGTTGTGCGCAATCAGCATTGATTGCTTGTTCCGTAATTTCAGAAAAATTAAATGTATGCGGTCCGGTGATGACAGGGCGGCTCATGGCAAAAGCCTCAATCAAATTATGGCCTCCTAGTGGCACCAAGCTTCCACCGACGAACGCCAGATCGCTGGCCGCGTAATACATATACATCTCTCCCATACTATCGCCCAAAAACACTTGGGTGTCAGGTGGAATAGGTAATTCTTCTTGGTTTAAATCGAGCGTAGAGCGGCGCACGAGACGCAATTGATGCTGACTCAATAGTGCGGCAACTTGTTCAAAGCGTTGTGGGTGGCGAGGTGTAATGATTAACAAAGCGCGTGGCAGTTGCAGACGCATAAATGCATCGACAATCAAAGCTTCTTCGCCTTCGCGTGTGCTGGCACAAATGAAAACAGGTCGCTGTCCAAAATAAGCACGTAATTTCGCACCGCGTTCTGCCATTAATGGTGGTGGCGTGACATCAAATTTCATATTGCCAGTGACACATAACTCACGCACACCCAAAGCACGTAAGCGTTCCGCGTCGGGTCCAGACTGCGCGGCAACATAATCGATTGCTTGCGCGGCAGGCAAGATTAAGCGAGATAAGCGCAGTGCTTTTTTTAGTGATCGATCCGATAAACGCGCATTCACCAAAGTGACAGGGATACTTGCCGCCTTGCACTGCGCGATTAAATTGGGCCAGACTTCGGTCTCTATCAATACACAAATTGTCGGCTTAAAGTGACGAAGAAATCGCCGTATCATCCAATTGATATCGTAAGGAATAAAAGTTTGCGTGACACGATCAGCGACGTTGGCAAACAAACTTTGGCCTGTGCTGCGACCAATTGGTGTCATGTGGGTCAGCAAAATATGATGCTGCGGATAGGCTTGTAATAGTGCTCGAATAATTGGTTCGGCAGCACGCGTTTCGCCAGCAGAAACTGCGTGAACCCAAATAAATTTTTGTGTATCGATCGCTTGATACCAACCAAGACGCTCGCTGATATGTTGGCGGTAGCCGGGTTCTTGTTTGCCGCGTAGCCATAAACGCAGAATCACGAAGGGAAGCGCAAGAGACCAGGCAAGGGAGTATAAAAATCGCATTAAGGCAGGAAATGCAGCGCTTTTTATGCGTCTGCTGAATGATTAGTTAAGTAGGTGCTGAATATACCTGAAAACTCCAAGTATGTTGCCTGCTAATTTCTGAAAATTGTGATCTTCTAAGGCTAGGTTTGATAAATTAATCTTATATCAAATCACTAAATAGTTTAAAAATTGATAGCGACTAAGAAATTGATAGCCGCTTTAGAGGAATTAACTCTGCTCTGATGGGCTTGCTGTTAATCTTCACAGCTTCGGTCTGTAGCTTGATTCGATTATTTTATTAACGTCTTTATCGAGCCTAAGGAAACTAAGTAAGTTGCCGTGAAGAAGCCAACAAGAATATGTCAAATCTTGGTCAATTCGGTTGGCTTCGGTGGGAATGCGGTAAGTATTTTATTGGCGGACGACTCTTCCTTATAGCTTGATTAAAACCTAGACTAAGGTCAGGTTAGCTTGCTTGACTCGATGACGTGATGGGCTGCATAAAAAGTGGAACTCGGTCATTTTACTTTACCTTTAAATAGTTTAGGTTTAAAGTAATTATTCAGCGATGCATTGTCTCTGCGATCTTCCTAAGAACAGCATAAAAAGAGAGAAATGCGCGAACTACCGTATGGAGACCGACTGATGTCCAAGCACTTCTTTCAATCTGCGCATGTCGATACCTTTGCTTTTCAGCATCTGCCTCCGCCAGAGCAGTGGCCGGAACTTATATTCGACCTACCTGAATTGCAGTATCCAGAACGCCTTAATTGCGCGAATGCTTTTTTAGAAGAAATTGTTGCACAAGGCTTTGCCGATAAAGTTGCGATTCGAAGTTCCAGTGCTAGCGCTAACGAGGTATGGACTTACGCCGAGCTGTGCGCCAAAGTGAATCAAATTGCCCACGTCATCGTGGATGAGATGCGTCTGGTTCCTGGCAATCGCGTGTTATTGCGTGGTGCGAATAATCCCATGATGGCAGCTTGTATTTTGGCGGTGTGGAAAGTTGGTTGTGTGGCAGTGCCGACCATGCCTTTGTTGCGCGCGAAAGAGTTGAGTGTGATTATCGATAAAGCGCAAATTTCTGCCGCTTTGTGCTCCTCTGCCTTGCATGAAGAATTAGATGCAGCGCAGAAATTAAGTCCGGTCTTGCAGCATATTAAATACTTTAATTCTGAGGAAGTGGGTTCTGTCGAACAATTAATGCAGTCTAAACCAACGAGCTTTACTGCCGTCGATACGCATGCTGAAGACGTTTGTCTGATTAGCTTTACCTCAGGCACAACAGGGATGCCGAAAGGCACCATGCATTTTCATCGCGATGTGTTGGCGATTTGTGATTGCTTTCCTCGTTCGATCTTGCAATCACAGCCTAGCGATACCTTCATTGGTACGCCACCATTAGCATTCACTTTTGGTCTGGGCGGCTTATTGTTATTCCCATTGCGGATTGGCGCGACAGCGGTGTTGTTAGAAAAACTCACGCCAGAAACCTTGCTCAAATCTATCGACGAATATCAAGCGACAGTTTGTTTTACCGCACCGACTTTCTATCGACAGATGCTACCGATGGTACCGAATTTCTTTTTAAAGACGCTGCAAAAAACGGTGTCAGCGGGAGAGACTTTGCCAGCCGCCACGCGTGAAGCTTGGCAAGCAGCGACGGGGCTCATCATGATAGACGGCATCGGTGCTACCGAGATGTTACATATCTTTATTTCGGCAGCGGGCGAGCATGCGCGCTCTGGTGCTACCGGAAAAGCTGTGCCTGGTTATCAAGCTTGTGTGCTGGATGAACAGGGAAATCCAGCGCCCGTAGGTGTGACAGGCAGACTGGCGGTCAAGGGGCCGACCGGTTGTCGTTACTTGGCTGACGAACGACAAAAAAATTATGTCTTGAATGGCTGGAACCTGACTGGTGACGCTTATGAAATTGATGCCGAAGGCTATTTCCATTATCGCGCGCGTACCGACGACATGATCATCACCGCGGGTTACAACGTCGCTGGTCCTGAAGTCGAGGAAATCATTTTGAAACACCCCGCGGTCGCCGAATGCGCGGTGGTGGGATTGCCTGATGAAGAGCGCGGGCAAATCGTTAAAGCCTTTGTGGTCTTACGTGATGCGAGTAAGGTAAGTGATCCTTTGGCGAGTGAGGCTTTGGTCAGCGAGATTCAGCAATTTGTGAAAGCCAATGTCGCACCTTACAAATATCCCCGCTGCATAGAATTCAAAGACGCTTTGCCGCGTACTGAGACCGGTAAAGTGCAGCGCTTCAAATTAAAAACGAATACGCCAAAATAATCATGAACATACTTTGCATAGGCGGTGGTCCCGCTGGTTTGTACTTTGCTTTGCTGATGAAAAAGCAAAATCCCGCACATCGTATTGTAGTGGTCGAACGCAATCGCCCTTACGATACTTTCGGCTGGGGCGTGGTGTTTTCGGATCAGACTTTGGGTAATTTGGTGAAAGCAGATGAACCCACTGCCAGGACCATATTGCAAGCCTTTAATCATTGGGATGACATAGATGTGCATTTCAAAGGGCAGGTCGTCACATCGGGCGGACATGGTTTTTGCGGCATAGGTCGCAAACGCTTACTGAATATTCTGCAAGAGCGCTGCGAACAGCTAGGTGTGGAATTGGTCTTTGAAACAGACGTACAAGATGATCAGGCATTAGCGCGAACCTATGATGCTGATCTGGTGATTGCCAGCGATGGTTTGAATAGTCGCATTCGCACACGCTATGAATCGACCTATCAACCCGATATTGATACGCGCAAATGTCGCTTTGTTTGGCTAGGTACCAAAAAATTATTCTCCGCCTTCACCTTTGCATTTGAAGAAACGGAACATGGCTGGTTTCAGGCGCATGCGTATCAATACGATGGCGATACTGCGACCTTCATCGTTGAGACACCGGAAGAGGTGTGGTTGAAAGCCGGACTCGATCAAATGGATCAGGCGCAAGCGATCGCATTTTGTGAAAAGCTATTCGCTAAATATTTGGATGGCAATGCCTTGATGAGCAATGCCAGTCATCTGCGAGGCTCAGCGAGTTGGATTAAATTCCCGCGCATTATTTGTCAGCGTTGGGTGCATCAGAATCAGATCAATGGCAAAGACGTTCCTGTGGTCTTGATGGGTGACGCGGCACATACCGCGCATTTTTCTATTGGATCGGGAACCAAGCTGGCACTGGAAGACGCGATAGAGCTCGCCAACTGTTTTGCGCAACATGGCGACAAGGGCATGCAAGCGGTGATGGATGCGTATCAAGACTTACGTGCAATAGAAGTGTTGAAGATACAAAGTGCAGCGCGTAACTCGATGGAGTGGTTCGAAAACGTACAACGCTACACCGCGATGCAAGCCCCGCAATTTGCTTACTCGATGTTGACGCGCAGTCAGCGTTTATCACACGAGAATTTACGCCTGCGCGATGCGAATTATGTGCGTAGTTTTGAATCCTGGATTGCCGAGCAAGCCTTCGCTAAAGCTGGTATTGAAATGCCCAGAACAAAGCAGACGATTCCACCGATGTTCACGCCCTATAAAGTGCGCGATGTGGTGTTGAAAAATCGCATTGTGGTATCACCGATGGCACAGTATTCCGCTGTTGATGGCGTCGCTGGCGATTACCACCTAGTGCATCTCGGCAGCCGCGCGATGGGTGGTGCTGGATTGGTGTTTGCCGAGATGACTTGCATATCGGCAGAAGGCAGAATTACTCCCGCATGCCCTGGATTATATGTACCAGAACATACGCAGGCATGGAAACGCATCGTTGACTTTGTACATGCCAATAGTGATGCCAAGATCGCCGTGCAACTTGGTCATGCAGGTGCGAAGGGCTCCACCAAACGCGCTTGGGATGTCATCGATCGTCCTTTAGATGAAGGCAATTGGCCTTTGATTTCAGCGTCTGATCAACAATATTTGCTAGGTGTGTCGCAAGTCGCCAAAGCTGCGACAAAGGAGCAAATGAGGCAGGTGTTGAATGAATTCGTCGCGTCAACAATCGCCGCTAATCAAGCAGGTTTTGATTGGTTGGAATTGCATTGTGCGCATGGCTATTTTTTATCGAGTTTCATTTCTCCATTAACGAATCAGCGCAGTGATGAATACGGCGGCAGTTTGGAAAATCGCTGTCGATATCCATTAGAAGTATTTGCAGCTATGCGCGTCGTTTGGCCAGCGCATAAGCCGATGTCCGTGCGTATTTCCGCCCACGATTGGGTGGAGGGTGGCATTACGCCGGATGATGCTGTCGCAATCGCTAAGTTGTTCAAACAAGCGGGTGCCGACATGATCGATTGTTCTTCAGGCCAAGTCAGTAAACAAGAAAAGCCAGTGTATGGCCGCATGTTTCAAACACCGTTCTCAGATCGTATCCGCAATGAAGTACAAATCCCGACAATTGCCGTTGGCGCGATTTTTGAAGCTGATCATGTGAATAGCATTATCGCCGCAGGTCGCGCTGATTTGTGTGCGATTGCTAGACCGCATTTAGCTGATCCTGCGTGGACTTTGCACGAAGCAGCCAAGCTAGGTTTTAGCGACATTAGTTGGCCGCAACAATACATCGCCGGCAAATTGCAATTAGAGCGCAATCTCGAACGTGAGCGGCAAGTGGCAGTGGCAAGTCGTGGCATGAGCCCACAAGAAATTGCAGCAAAATTATTGGAAGGCTGATATGAACTTTTTTCATCCTGCATTAGTTGGGAAACATGCCGTCGTCACTGGTGGCGCGACCGGTATTGGTTTTGCAATTGCGCAGGCACTCTTAGCGCAAGGCGTGAAAGTAACGATCACCGGACGTACAGAAGCAAATCTACACACAGCACAACAGCAGTTAAATGATGCTGGTTTGATTCAAGCTATCGTGATGGACGTTAGCGATAGCGCTTCGGTCACTGCTGGATTTTCGCAGGCAGTCGAACACTTCTGCACCGTCGATATCCTGATCAATAATGCGGGACAAGCCAGCTCCGCTGCATTTTTAAAAACCAGCGAAGCGCAGTGGCAGCAAATGTTAGCTGTCAATTTGACGGGCACTTTTTTGTGTACGCAACAAGTCTTGCCCGCGATGTTGGCGCAATCTTGGGGGCGCATCGTGAATGTAGCGAGTACCGCGGGACTGAAAGGCTACGCTTATGTCGCCGCGTATGCCGCCGCAAAACATGGGGTGATTGGCTTAACCAAATCCCTCGCTTTAGAAGTGGCACAAAAAGGTGTGACGGTAAACGCGGTGTGTCCGGGCTATACCGAAACGGATATCGTGCGTGACGCAATTACTAATATCATGACAAAGACCGGACGCAGCGAAGAACAAGCGCGCGCCGAACTCTCAGCTGCCAATCCACAGCAACGCTTGATTCAACCCGAAGAAGTTGCCGACGCCGTATTGTGGCTGTGTTCGCCAGCGAGTGCATCACAAAATGGTCAATCGATTGCAATCGCTGGTGGTGAGGTGATGTGATGCGTCAGCACGAAATCGCAAACGACACGATCGATCTAGAAACCCGTTTAACCCAAGATCATCATCAATCTTTAAAATTATGGCTGCGCATGTTATCGACCACCGTCATGATAGAAAATGAAATTCGCAATCGCTTGCGTGCCGAATTTGATATTACCTTACCGCGTTTCGATTTGATGGCACAACTTGAACGCCATCCTGAGGGATTACGTATGGGCGAGTTATCCAAACGTATGATGGTTACGGGCGGTAACATCACGGGCATTACTGATCAGTTGGAGCAAGAAGGCTTGGTGATGCGTGTCACGGATAAACAAGATCGTCGCGCTTACAGCGTGAAACTCACGCCAGCTGGACGCAAGGCCTTTAAGACCATGGCCAGCGTGCACGAAAGTTGGGTTGCTGAGCTATTTTCTGGATTAGATGCGGAGCAAAAAAGCCAAATGATTGGTTTGCTATCGAGCGTGAAATCAGACTTGAGTGCAAACTTTAGCGCTAGCAAACACAATGAGCATGAATGAGAGAACAAAATTACTATGAATTACCTAACAGGAAAAACCAGTGATCTACCTGGCAATCATTTATCACTAGCGAATTATCAAGCCACGCATTTTGCCTATCAGGTCAAAGATAAAGTCGCGACGATTATGCTCAATCGACCCGAGCGCAAGAATCCTCTGACCTTTGATTCTTATGCAGAATTGCGCGATCTGTTTCGTGCGATGTGCTATGCCGACGATATCAAAGCGATTGTGATCACAGGTGCAGGTGAGAATTTTTGTTCGGGTGGCGATGTACATGAAATCATTGGGCCACTCACTCAACTCGACATGCCCGGCTTACTCCGCTTCACCCAAATGACGGGTGATTTAGTGAAAGCCATGCGCGCTTGTCCTCAACCGATTATTGCCGCTGTTGACGGGATTTGCGCAGGTGCAGGCGCAATCATTGCGATGGCATCGGATATTCGAATTGCTACCAGTCGCAGCAAAACAGCGTTCTTATTCACCCGTGTTGGATTGGCTGGTTGTGATATGGGCGCCTGTGCAATCTTGCCTCGAATTATTGGGCAAGGCCGCGCTTCTGATTTGTTATACAGCGGACGTAGCATGTCTGGCGAAGAGGGCGAGCGTTGGGGTTTTTTTAATCAATTAGCTGAGCCAGATCAAGTGATTAGCGCCGCGCAAACCTACGCCAGTAATCTCGCTAGCGGCCCCACTTTTGCGCATGCGATGACAAAAAAAATGTTGCATGAAGAATGGGATATGAGTGTTGATCAAGCCATCGATGCAGAAACCAAGGCGCAAGCGATTTGTATGATGACCAATGATTTTCATAGGGCTTATCATGCGTTTGTGAAAAAAGAGAAGCCAAAGTTTGAGGGTAATTAAAGATAAATCCAATTGCAGGACGCATTACGGCGTTGCAAATCCTTGCAATACCAACGTATTGCTGCGGTTTGCGCCTTGTACTGCATTCCCGGAATTGAATTTCTCTGCGTAGGTTGATGATGAACTTAAGATGTAGGACGGGTGCAACCCGCGCCGCCTGAATGTGGAGCGCGACAGAGCGACCTTTGGGACAGTTTCTAAGCTCCCTCTCCCGCAAGCGGGAGAGGGGTGGGGTGAGGGTAATTCAGATTTGTGAATTGTGCATTCAGAATCGAAAAATGGATTGTTGGAATTAAATGAACTTTGCGACTCGCTGAAGCACCCTCATCTCCGGCCCTTCTCCCGCTTGCGGGAGAAGGGAGTTTCATCGCTTGAAATAGAATTAAAGAGTAAATGATGGGGTAATGATGCTAAATCATTTTTCTCTTTTAAAAATAACAGGACACAAATGTCAGACATTGCATACCTAAGCTGGCCTTTCTTCAACGAAGAACACCGCCAATTACAAACAAAATTAGACAACTGGGCGAGCCAGAATTTGCATCAAACCCACGGGAATGATGTCGATCAAGCCTGTCGCGATTTAGTCAAACAACTAGGTGACGCTGGTTGGCTGAAACATGCAATTGGTGGCAAAGCCTACGGAGCAAATCAAGACGCGATTGATACTCGAGCGATTTGCATCTTGCGTGAAACCTTAGCACGCTATTCTGGCTTAGCCGATTTCGCGTTTGCGATGCAGGGATTGGGAACGGGCGCAATTAGTTTGTTTGGAAGCGAGCAACAAAAAACGCACTATCTAGAAAAAGTCGGACAAGGCAAATTAATCTCCGCCTTTGCTTTGTCCGAACCTACCGCGGGTTCGGATGTCGCCGCGATGCACTGTAGTGCTACTTTGGTACACGAAGCGCAAGGCGATTATTACGTGCTTGAAGGTGAAAAAACTTGGATATCGAACGGTGGCATCGCCGATTTTTATGTAGTGTTTGCCCGCACAGGCGAAGCGGCTGGCGCACGTGGTATCTCAGCATTTATCGTTGATGCGAACATCGATGGATTTGAAATTGCGGAGCGTATTGATGTAATCGCGCCGCATCCTTTAGCGCGTTTGAAATTCAATCAATGCCGTATCCCCGTCAGTCAGCGTATAGGCGAGGGTGGGCAAGGATTTAAAGTCGCGATGGCGACGCTTGATGTGTTCCGTACCTCGGTTGCCGCTGCTGCTTTAGGCTTTGCGCGCCGTGCTTTGGACGAAGCGATGGCGCGTGCAACCAGTCGTCCAATGTTTGGACAAACGCTGGCGGATTTTCAATTGACACAAGCCAAGTTGGCACAGATGGCAACCACGATTGATAGCGCGGCATTGTTGGTGTATCGCGCTGCTTGGCAACGCGATCAAGGACAGCGCGTCACTAAAGAAGCAGCGATGGCAAAAATGGTCGCGACCGAAGGTGCGCAACAAGTGATTGACGCCGCAGTACAAATGTTCGGCGGCATGGGTGTGATGAGCGAAGTACCCGTGGAAAGACTGTATCGCGAAATTCGCGCACTTCGGATTTACGAAGGCGCGACCGAAGTGCAGCAATTAATTATCGCCCGTGAAATGCTGAAAGACTACAAGGATGCCAAGCTATGAGCTTAGTGTTTCGCACGCCGATCAGCATACGATTCGCGCATTGCGATCCGGCCGGCATTGTGTTTTATCCTCGCTATTTTGAATTGATCAATGGCGTAGTCGAAGACTGGTGTGCGCAGGGTCTGGGTATGAGTTTTCATGAAATGCATATGGTGCAAGGCATAGGATTGCCGACCGTGCATATAGAAACCGATTTTGTGAAAACCAGCGTGATGGGGGATGAATTGATCGCTGAGTTACGCGTCATCAAACTAGGACGCGCATCATCCACGGTAGAAATCCGTATGCTGGGGCAAGAACAAGATCTACGACTCACAGCTCGGCTGGTACTGGTGATGGCGCAGGTGCAAGAGCGCAAAGCGATTGCATTACCCATCGCCTTACGTGAACAAATGCAGAATTATTTAGCGACGTAAGCCTGCCAGTGCAAAGAATTTATTTTGAAAGGAAAGACGATGGACTTTTTACAACCCCCTGGCTGGGTTCGACCTCGAGGTTATTCGAATGGCGTTGCGGCTAAAGGTCGAACCATTTGCGTCGGCGGCATGATAGGCTGGGATGGACAGGAGCAATTTCATTGTGACGATATCGCTGGGCAAACACGCCAAGCATTAAAGAATATTGTTGAGGTGTTGGCAGAAGGTGGCGCCAAGCCTGAACATATCGTGCGTATGACCTGGTATGTGATTGATAAAAAAGAATATGTCGCTGCGTATAAAGAAATCGGTGCTGCTTATCGCGAGGTAATTGGAAAGCACTTTCCCGCGATGGCAGCGGTGCAAGTGGCGGGACTGATAGAAGATAGAGCGCGTGTAGAAATCGAAGTCACGGCGATAGTGCCAGACTAAAGCGCAGCCGTATTGTGGTCTGTGCTTCAGTTTTTGCTTCTGATTCTGCTTATGTGCTGCGTCTATTTATTCCATCGATATTTTTTGCGCAACATCACGGATGACGTCTAGCAGGTAGTCGATGGAATCGGTAGTTTTTCGATGATTAATAATACAGGCTCGCAGCACAAATTCTCCGCGCAAGCGTGTGCCAGTGATGAAAACGCGACCATCTTTTTCTAAAGCTGGAATTAAAGCTTGATTGATATTGACCACCTGTTCGGCGCTGAGTTGCTCACCTGTGTAGCGGAAACATGCAATCGCCAAATCACTTTGCGACATTAATTCAAAGTCAGGCGCAGATGCAATTTTCTTTTCTAAGTAACGGGTGAGCTCCAAGTCTTTTTTCATCATTGCCTGAATTTGCTTAAATCCATAGGCTTTCAACGACATCCACACTTTAAATGCTTTAGCGCTGCGTGAGAGCTGAAAGTAATGTTCGTTAAATTCGAGTCGGTCGGTTTTGCTCTCTAACGCGGTGTCTAAATAATCCGCTTGTTTAAAATAGGATTCTCTTAAGACTTCCCAATTGCGTACCAAGGTGCAACCGATTTCAAACGGTTGATACAACCATTTGTGGAAATCGAGTGCAATCGAATCAGCTAATTCCATCCCCGCATACTTTGCTTTTAGTTCTGGTAATGATGAGACCAATCCACCATACGCACCATCAATATGAAACCACATATCAAATTGCTTCGCGATATTTGCCAGTGCGGCTAAATCATCAATCGCACCAGTGTTGACGGTGCCTGCGTTACCAACGATGCAAAAAGGCATAAAGCCAGCGGCAAGATCTGCTTCAATTTGTTCGCGTAATTGTTGTAGATCGATTTTGAATTGCTCGTCGGTTGCAATGCGGCGTAACTGTTTGGTGCCTATCCCTAAAAGTGAAATACTTTTGTCGGTGCTGCTGTGAGTCTCGCTGCTGCAATAGACTGTTAATGGCTTCATGCCAAACAAGCCTTGTTGATTCACATTGAACTTGCGACAAAATACGTTGCGTGCCACTGTCAATCCGGTTAAGGTTGCCGCCGAACCGCCACTGACCATGACCCCGCCTGCCTCTGGCGTATAGTTGATCATGTCGGCAGTCCATTTAATCACGCGTTTTTCTATTTCTGTCATGGCAGGCCCAAGATGCCATTTGGTCGCGTTTTGATTAATCGTTGATGTTAGAAAATCAGCGATGCTAGAAATCTGATTGCCACCCGCCATCACATAGGCATACATATTCGGCCCTAGATTGCCGGTTGCCGTATCGAGCACACGCTGTTTGACGTAATCTAGTAATGCAATCGCATCACAACCCTCGGTTGGCAATGGCTCATCAAACCACGACGCAACTTCTGCTTGCGGATAATCATGAAACCCGTCTTGACGATCGATATTGGCATATTGCTGCATCACCAGATCGGTGGTTTTTTGTAAGATGCCTTGCAGTTCTTGCGGGCTATAGTCGAGACTGTTTTTCATAGTTAGATGCACGGGAAAGCTTGGATAAGATGCTTAGTTTAAATTCGCTATATTCGCTATATTAGTGGTCATCGTTTATTTCGATTTCTTTTGACGAGACCAATAAGAGAATTCTTCGGCGTGCACGTCAATGTCTAGTTCTTGCACGCGTGTCTGCATATGGTTTTGTGCATCATTCACGGCTTGATTGTAAATACTTGGTCCAATCTCTTCGAGTATGAAATCGAGTAAGGCGTTCGCTTGTAAATTGCCTAAACGTTCCTCCATATTGAGATCAAAATAACGTTGCAATGATTCTGTCGCTTGTTTGCGTATTTCGGTTTTGAGCTGTATGGCCATGATGAAATCAATGAGAGGTTGACTGATGTCTAAGTGTAGCTGAAGAAAGCAGTTTTTTCAGTTCTCAATTGAGCAGATCTTTATACATGCTATTGCGATAAAAACTTATTTTTGCTCTAGTGACGGTGTTCACACCGAAATCCGTTTGCCATTTATTTCAATAATCCCCTAAGCATTGTTGATTGAAAACGAAAGCTCGTTTAAGGACTCATGCGCGGACGTCTAAGAAACTTACACAAAAGCCTTAAAGAAAAATAAATCTTGAAAATACAATTTAACTGTATTAGTATATGCATACAGTAAATTTTAAAAATTTTTCTATGAGCGCAGATCGGGATTTGCCGGCCGATATTTTTCAGATCGTTACTGGCAGTAGCGAACCTATCTATAGGCAAATGGTAGAGCAACTTCGTCGCCAAATATTAGGCGGGCAGATACGCGCCGGTGACGCAATGCCATCCGTGCGTGAAGTTGCCAGTCAATTGGGTGTTAATCCGATGACGGTATCGAAGGCATACAGCTTATTAGAAAGTGATGGTTGGCTAACACGTCGTCGCGGAATGGGCATGGTGGTGGCAGAACCGGCGGAAGAGTTTGATCAAGCAGAGAATCGATTAGAGTTAATTCGACCTAGTTTAGAGCGGGTAGTCTTAGAGTCGCAGCAATTAAAACTGGCACCGAGCGCAGTCATCAAAATGTTGAAAGAACTGATGAGTTCTTAGATACATGTAAGCATTTAAAAAACTTAAATTCGATATCCAATATTGGAAATTAGAGAGCAGAAATCAAAACATAGCCTCTCGTCTTGATGCAATTGCTTGCTTGTAAATAAGTATTTTGAAATTATCTTTTTCAGATTTAGTTTTAAAGATTTGTTTTTGAATTTTGTAGTTAAACATTGAATGGAGTCCTTATGAATGTAATCCAACAACTATCAGCTGTGTTTTATAGAGTGTTAATGAGCTGCATTTTGATCGTATTGTCTTGTTTCTCTAGTTTAAGTCATGCACAAGTAACGAGCGACAAGCCAGCGCAAGCCAAGGCGCCAAGCGCTGAAGCAACTCGCGGATTGCTGTTCGAAATTAAATCCGGTTCGAAAACTGCCTATCTTTTTGGCTCCATTCACATTGCAAAAGCCGATTTTTATCCTATGTCACCTAAGGTTGAAGCAGCATATATGCAAGCGGATACAGTCGCGGTTGAAGCGGATACTTCTGATCCTGCTGCGACCCAAGCGATGATGCCAAAGTTGATGTACACCGCGCCTGATAAGTTAGAGAAACATTTGAGTGCAGCAACTTGGAATGACTTTAAAGCTGTGTTCGGCCCTGGTGCGGAGCAAATGCAAGCCTTAAAACCCTTCATGATTAGTTCCGCGATTGCGATGCAGATCGGTATGCAATTGGGTTTTGATCCTATGCAAGGTATCGACATGCATTTCATTAAACGCGCTAAAGCCGATAAAAAAGCATTGGTAGAACTTGAAAGCTTGGGTTTTCAAGCGGATATCGTTAGTAATCTGACAGATGAAGAAAGCGACGCTTTAATTGCTTCTTTGATTGACTCGATTAAAAAACGTGAAATGGCGGCTGAGTTGCAAAAGATTGTGGATGCATGGAAGGCTGCGGATACAGAAGCTGTCGCAAAATTATTCGTTGATTCAGCGAATAAAAATCCTGGTTCCAAGCGTTTGATGAAAATGTTGATGGATGACCGCAATGAAGGCATGGTCAACAAAATTAATCAAATGATGAAGGAAGACAAAAAGCTGTTCGTCGTAGTCGGCGCTGGTCACTTAGCGGGTGAAAAAAGTGTGGTCGATCTGTTGAAAAAGCAAGGATTAGAAGTACAGCAAATTCGTTAATCGATAAATAGATATTTTTTTGCGATAGAAATAGTTAGGACGCATCATGCAAGCACCTATTCGTATTAAAGGCTTGAGTAAGCAATTTAAACCTCAGCGTGTTTTGAAAAATTTAGATTGGGAAATTGAAGCCGGCAGCATCGTTGGATTACTAGGTCGAAATGGCGCTGGTAAATCGACTTTGATTGAATGCCTGCTAGGCTTGCGTGATGTGGAACCTGAGAGTGAAGTGTATCTATTTGGTGAAGACGTTCGCCATATGTCGGATGCGACTAAGGCGAAGATTGCTTACGTTCCTCAAAATAGTGATTTGTTTGAATGGCTAACACCGCGACAAATGCTGAATTATTTTAAGGCGTTTTATCCACGCTGGAACGATGCCAAAGTGGACGGCTTGATGCAGCGTTGGAATTTGCCTTATGACAAAGTGATTAGTCAGTTTTCAGGTGGACAAAAGCAACGTTTGTCGATTATTCGTGCCTTGGCTTATGAACCTGAATTATTAATTTTGGATGAGCCTGTAGCGAGTCTTGATCCAGCAGGTCGACGCGATTTTCTGCGTGAGATCGTCGATAGTGTGATCGATAAAAATACTACCATCGTGTTTTCCACGCACATCTTGTCGGATTTAGAACGTGTCGCAATGACGGTCGCCTTTTTAGCAAATGGGCGCATTGTGCATCAGCAGCCGCTTGATGATTTGATGGAAATCAGTTTGCAAGTGACGGGTAGCACGGACCTAGTGAATCAGTTGTCACCACAAAAAAATCTGCGTTCTTATCGTATTGATGAGACGCATTCGCGGCTATTGGGACAGTGGAGTGCGACGCAATCAACAGAGTTGTTGGCACGAACAGATTTGCGGGTCGAGCGTTTGAGTCTCGAAGACCTTTTTATCGAGATGACCAAATGAAAATTATCCTAAACATTTGGATGCAGCCTTTGTACGCGAGGATGAATGTTGATAGCAAAAAGACCTTGCTGATGGCTTTATTGTTTGTGCCCGCGGTGGCGCAATTGATTGCAGCGATTCTTTATGTTTCTCGCCCAGATAAAGTCGATGCGAATATTTTTTTGTATAGTTTATTGATTGGTATTGCTGCGAATATAGCCATTCTGTGTTTCATGTGGTTTGTCTCGCTAGTGCAGAATGTAGGCCTGCAGTTTTCGCCGGCAAATGCTGGATTATTACCGAGGCAGGATTTCTATTTGAAGATCGCTTTGGCTTTGCCAGTGATGTTTTTTGCGACGATTGCTGCGCTACTGTCTTTTCTTTTTGAGAAACAGTTTTCAATATGGCCAACGTTTATCACTGTTACACTGATGATGTTTTTGATTTTAATTGTGCGATCACAATGGCTAGTACTTCCCATGATTTTGTTTTTTCAAGCACCGGTTTATTTGAGGCGTGCTGGATATAAAGATACGGAGGATTTGATCGTAAGAGAGTTTGCTTGGTCTGCCTCGATAACTTTGTTGATCGCTTCGGCTTTGCTGATTATTGGTGGTGTGCATTGGGTATTCTCGAAGCGAAATGATAGCTTGTTTGATCGTCATAAAAAGCTGTTAGCTTATCGTGCGAGTTTGTTGGGACAAGGTATGGCTGATAATCGTTTTACCTTAAGTTTCTCCACTCTATTTTTTGGATGGATGTCGTTTAGCATTCGGTACGCACGAAAGCAGTTGAGTCCCGATAAAAGTAAATTGCTAGGTTTTTTGTTTGGACCGAAATTGCACTGGACCACAATTTTTTTTCAAATGATCTCGATGGCGCTGGGCGGTGTTTTGGCTGTGTCCTTGCTTGAATTTTTCTCTGTGCGCCAGTCGAAAGATTTTTTAGTGGGATTTGGGGTTGGCTTCGTTAGTGTATTGATTTTATCTATCCCACTGTTTTTCTGTTTGATGTTGTTTTACAGCTTATATCAAACCCGTGGCGAACAGGGATTGTTAAGTCTGACGCCGGGTACGGGAAATCCGAAACAACGAGATCGCTCTATCGTGGCTTTTTTTCTTCGGCAATTTGCCATCATGTACAGCATTAGTGTGTTTACCGCATTGATGATTTTAATGTACGTGGATTTGAGTGAGACGAAGCAGCTAGCTTTGGTTTTATTTATTACTTGCTTATTTCCCTTGATTCTCAATTTAGCTACGCCAGTCGCGAAGATGAAGAATGCGAATGATCATCCTTTGTTAAAGAATTTGTTATTGTGCGTCGCGCTGTTTGTTCTTGGCGTTGTTCTTGTGCTGATCGTGAATACAGCGTGGATATGGATATACGCGCCGCTCATTTTTATCGGTACGACTTATGTTTTATGGAAACGGCTGCGCGGTCATTTGCAGACGAATGTTTTCCCTGTTGGTCGCGCCGTGTAGTTGTGTAGTCGGATAGATTGCTGGGTTTATAAAAACTCAGCAATCAGCTTCACAATTTCTGCTCCATAACTTTCGAGCTTCTTTGCGCCGACGCCGGTGACACCGCGTAAATCCTCCATGGAGCGCGGTTTGGCTTTGGCAATTTCTCTCAATGTACTGTCGTGAAAAATAATAAAGGCAGCGGTGTTGTGGGCTTTTGCAGTTTCCACGCGCCACCAGCGCAATCGTTCGAAGATGGCTTGTTCGCTCTCTGATAAATTGGCTTCAGAAAAGTCTTTGGCCGATTGGCGCTTATGTTTGACGGCTTTTTCCGCTTTTTTATACTGACGTAATTGAATCGTGATTTCGCTACGAAGTACGGCGCGCGAACGTCCAGTCAGTTTGAGCGCGCTATAGTTTTCGTAATCAACCGATACCAGACCGAGTGCAATCATTTGGCGTAATATCGCGCGCCATTCCGCTTCGCTCTTATCAGAACCGATGCCGTAAGTGGATAGTTGGTCATGCCGCCATTGTTTAACGCGCTCGGTGTCAATACCGCGTAAAACGTCAATTACATGACCAGCGGCAAAGCGTTGATCAACTCGATAGATAGTAGAAAGAATTTTCTGTGCGGCGACGGTGCCGTCAAAAGAGCTTGGTGGCGATAAACAAGTATCGCAATTGCCGCAGGCTTGTGAACTCTGACCAAAGTAGTCAAGGATATGCACGCGCCGGCAATTGAGCGTTTCACACAAACCTAACATCGCATCGAGCTTGACGCCTTGCACGCGTTTAAAGGTTTCGTTTGCCTCTGATTCATCAATCATGCGGCGTTGTTGAACCACATCTTGTAGACCATAGGCCATCCAAGCATTGGCGCTGGCGCCATCGCGTCCTGCGCGTCCGGTTTCTTGATAATAACCTTCGATACTTTTGGGTAAATCAAGGTGGGCGACGAAGCGCACATCCGGTTTATCAATTCCCATGCCAAACGCGATGGTGGCGGTCATCACGATGCCATCTTCGCGTAAAAATCGAGCTTGATTTCGTGCGCGCTCAGATTGTTCCATGCCTGCATGATAGGGTAGTGCGGTGATGCCATTTTCGTTCAAAAATTCTGCCGTTTCTTCAACTTTTTTACGCGACAAACAATATACAATGCCAGCATCACCAGAGTGCTGCGCATTGATAAAGTCGAGTAGTTGTTTGCGTCCATTGGCTTTTTCGACGATTTGATAGCGTATATTCGGCCTATCAAATGACGACACAAATTGCATCGCATTTTCTAACTGCAAACGATGGATAATTTCATCGCGAGTTTGTTGGTCAGCTGTCGCTGTTAAGGCAATTCTTGGTACATCGGGAAATCGTTCATGCAGCACAGAGAGTTTGATGTATTCTGGACGGAAATCGTGTCCCCATTGCGAGACGCAATGCGCTTCATCAATCGCAAATAAGGCGATCGGCGTGACGCTAAGTAATTCGAGACAACGCTGCGTCATTAATCTTTCTGGTGCGATATACACTAGATCGATTTCGCCTTCGCGCATCATGCGCTCGATTTTGAGTGCCTCGTCAAAACTCTGGGTCGAATTCAAAAAAGCTGCGCGCACGCCTACTTCAGCAAGCGCATCGACTTGATCCTGCATCAATGCGATCAATGGTGACACAACAATCCCAACGCCATGGCGAATTAAGGCAGGAATTTGATAGCATAAAGATTTGCCGCCACCGGTTGGCATCAGTACGAGCGCATCACCACCTTTCACCACATGATCGACAATTTGCCCTTGCTGTGAGCGAAAAGCAGGATAACCAAATACCGTCTGCAATAAATGCAGTGCTTGATCTTGTTCTGGCGTAGATATCAATTGCATTGAATGGAGTTGCCTTATTCCGCCCAATTGATGACGCCAGTGTAAGCGGTAATCAAGATCATGCAGCCGAACGCGATCCGATACCACGCAAATGCGTTGAAGCTATGTGAACTGACATAGCGCAACAACCAACGCACGCAGAAGAATGCAGAGATGAATGCGGCAATCGTACCAAGGCCGAACATTGGAATATCAGCGCTCGACAATTCGTTACGTGCTTTGTATAAAGAGTAGACGGTTGCACCGAGTAAGGTCGGGATTGCCAGGAAAAATGAAAATTCAGTTGCTGCTTTTCGAGACATGCCGAACCACATGCCTCCAATAATCGAGGCGCCAGAGCGGCTGGTTCCAGGGATCAAAGCAAAGGCTTGCGCTAATCCAATTTTAAGTGCATCCACCAGTCGCATATCATCCAGATTATCAATGTGCGGCGCGCGGTGTTGGCTGTTTAGTTGATGACGGCGTTCCGTCCAAAGAATAAAAATGCCACCGAGAATAAAAGCCATTGCAACTGGCACCGGTTTAAATAAATATGCCTTGATGTATTTGCTAAACATCAGACCCAAGATGGCGGCCGGCAAGAACGCAACGATGACGTGCAGAGCGAAGCGTTGTGCCTTAATATCACTTCCCAAGCCGCCCACAACATTGATAATTCGTTGGCGGTATTCCCAGCACACGGCAAAAATCGCCCCAGCTTGAATCACAATTTCAAAAACTTTGACTTTTTCTCCCGTAAAGTCAAGCAAGCTACCAGCAAGGATCAGGTGGCCGGTTGAGGAAATGGGCAAAAATTCCGTCAGTCCTTCGACGATGCCCATAATGATGACTTTAAGTGCGAGAGATAAATCCATGTTTGGTGCTGATTAATTAAAAAACGAAGGGACGAAGCTTATCATGTAGGAGCGTCATTTGAGCTGTAAATTACTCGCCCTGATGTTGCCAGTGGTGCTTAGCTAACTTATTTTGCAGTCGATGGTGATGTCGTTAGTTCCAACTGGGTCAGCCAAGCAATCGCATATTCACGGCTATCACCGCACATCTCCGCAGAAGCCTGTAACCCAGAACAACATGCTGGACGTTCAGCATGCCCGAAAATCGCACAGCGTAAATCAGCTGTGAGTTGTATGCATGGCATGCCAGCTGGCTTGCCATTTGGCATTCCGGGGATAGGGCTACTGATGGACGGTGCTGTGCAACAAGCTGCACAGCTAGGGCGGCAATTAAATGCGCTCATATCATTCGACGAAATCAAAACGCTATTTTATCTGATTCATTTTATTGAAAGTATGTGGCAGCGATTGTTAGGGAGCGGAAGAAGGGCTGAGCTTGACCATTTTGCTCTGAAGGCTTACATTACTGACTCTTGAGTAAGTTAAATTTAGAGTGTTTTTTGTCATGATGTCATGTCCATTTAAGCCACGCTGGGAAAGACGAAAAGATGCGCGTCCGCAAGAGCTGCTGGATGCGGCTTTGGATCATTTTGTTGCTAGGGGATTCGCAGCCACCCGTTTAGATGATGTTGCAAAATCTGCAGGGGTATCAAAAGGAACCTTGTATTTGTATTTTTGTAGCAAAGAAGAACTGTTCAAGGCAGTTGTGCGTGAATCGATAGTTCCCTTATTAGGCGAAGCAGAAGGGCTAATTGAGCAGTTTGACGGAACGAGCGAGGAGCTGTTTCGTATCATCACCAAAACTTGGTGGGATAACATGGGCGCCTCTAAACTTTCTGGTTTGCCGAAGTTAATGACTGCAGAAGCGGGTAATTTCCCAGAACTTGCTAAGTTTTATCAGGAAGAAGTCGTTGATCGCGGAGAAAAACTGGTTACAACCTTGCTCAAGCGCGGCATTGAGCGCGGTGAGATTCGCGAAATGGACTTGGAAGTTGCACCAAAAATTTTAATGTCGCCCATGATTATGATGATGATGTGGAAGCATTCGAACGGTGTGTGCCAAGTGGAGCCGGAAAAGCTGGGCGCATATTTAAATTTTTATATTGATATGGCCTTGCGCAGCATTTTGATTGATCAAAATCGCACTTAATTTATTGTCTGGATAATCACGGAAATATTGATCTATTTTAGGTTTTGAGTAAATACGCAAATAATCTGCATAGAAAACGTGAAAACCAGCGCGAAAACGATCATTTACAGACACGCTTTGATAAAATGGCGAATTTGGTTGGATCTTGAGCGAAGCCAATTGACGTTAAGCCAAGCTTTTCGACCTTATCGTCAGTTCAGATGGAGATGCGGAGTTTCGTCACTTCTGAAAACTGACTTTTTAATTTAATGCCACGAGAAATGAACATGAATATCGAACAAGCCCGTTTTAATATGATTGAGCAGCAAATTCGTCCAACCAACGTCAGCGCGCCTGAAGTATTGGAATTATTGGGAATTGTGAAGCGTGAAAATTTCTTCCCTAAAGAACAACAAAGTTTGGCGTTTTTTGATACAGGTTTGCCGTTAGCTGCTGGTGTGATTTCTTTAAGTCCCAAATTAGAGGCAAGAATCGTTCAAGAAGTGGCAGCAAAGAAGACGGACTCGGTACTGGTAATTGGTGCTGATAGTGGTTATTTGGCAGCCTTGTTAGCACATCAAGCACGTCATGTGACGGTGATGGAAGCGGTACCTGAAGTCAAGAGTTTAGCGCAGGACAACATTAGCAAAAACGGTATTACGAATGTTGATGTTCAATGGGGCGACGCGTTAAAAAACACTAATTTCGCAAATTTTGACGTGATTGTTGTGACTGGTTCGCTTGAAGCGGTACCAGAGAATTTGCAGCAACAACTGAATGTGGGTGGACGTTTGTTCGTGATCATTGGTAAGGCACCTGTAATGACCGCAACTTTAGTTACGCGTGAGTCGGAATTATTCTTTAATACCAAGGCATTGTTTGAAACTTCGGTGCCAGCATTGACGCAAGCTGTTCCTGCGCCTACTTTCACTTTATAATTTGTTGTTAATTAAATTTTATTTATGGAACATATCTCTGCGTCTGAATTAGCAAATTGGCTGTCTGATTCATCAAAAAAAATGCCATTCCTACTCGATGTTAGGGAACCTTGGGAGTATGAAACTTGTCATATCGCGCAATCGCAATTGATGCCTATGTCGATTTTGCCCTTAAGGTTAGAAGAGTTAGATCGTGATGCCGAAATTGTTTGTATTTGTCATCACGGCGGACGTAGTATGCAGGTTGCACATTTCCTAGAGAGAAATGGTTTTAATCGAATCATCAATTTGACCGGTGGAGTACATGCGTGGGCATTGCAAGTTGATACTTCTATGCCCACATATTAAGAGTTGTCTTTAGTGGTGCTAAAGACATTCGGTGTAGGTGGTTTATTGTCGTTTTTGCTTAGATTTTGCTAGGATTTTCTGAAGAGTAAATCAAGCAAGCGGCTTTTAATTTTTTTCGGAGCATTTTATGCGTAAATCTATTATCGCTACTTTTATTGCGACTGCGTTTATTTCTTTAAACGCTGGCGCTAGCGATTTGCTACAAATTTACAAAGAAGCTTTAGTCAATGATGCACAGTTCAGTGCAGCTCGTGCCTCAAAATTGGCTGGTCAAGAGCGTTCTGTTCAAGGGCGTGCGGGTTTGTTACCGCGTGTGAATTTGACTGCAAATGCAAATCGCACACGTAGTGAGTTTGATCCAGACGTTGGATCAACAGTAAAGACGACAAATAACAGCAACACAATGAGTTTATCTTTGACGCAACCCTTGTTTAACTGGGGTTCCTGGGAAACTTATGAACAGTCAAAGTTATCGGTAATCTCAACTGACTTACAGTTTGCAGCCGCGCAGCAAGATTTGATGTTGCGAGTAAGCCAAGCCTATTTTGATGTGTTGGCTGCTGAAAATACCCTCAAAACTTTGCAAGCGCAAAAAGTAGCAGTTGCCGAGCAATTAGCTTCAGCAAAACGTAATTTCGAGGTAGGAACGCAAACGATTACGGATACTCATGAAGCACAATCTCAATTCGATTTGATCACTGCACAAGAGTTGGCCGGACAAGGTGACTTGGATGTAAAACGCGCTGCATTGCGTCAAATCATCGGTAAAGACGCAGGTGATTTAGCGAAGTTAAAAGATGGCGTGCAATTGACCGCACCTGTGCCAGCACAGTTGAATGATTGGGTCACGACTGCAGAGAAACAAAACTTTGTGGTTGCTACTTCTCAGATTGGTTTAGAGGTAGCACAGCGTGAGATCAAAAAGAATCGTGCAGGTCATTTGCCAACCTTAGATTTGACTGCGACGACAGGACGCAACTCTGTTAATGCAGGTGCCACAACACCATCTGGTTACGCCAAGCCAACTACAATTGGTGTGACATTAAATGTCCCAATTTTTGCAGGTTTTGGTACCGACAGTCGCGTGCGTGAATCCATCGCTTTAGAAGACAAAGCGCGCAATGATTTAGAAACGGCGCGTCGTAATGCTGCCCAAGCTGCACGTCAATCGTACATTGGTGTGGTGAGTGGTTTAGCGCAAATTAAGGCATTTGAAGCAGCAGAAATTTCAAGCCAATCTGCGTTAGATTCTACTAAGCTCGGTTACCAAGTTGGTGTGCGTATCAATATTGACGTTTTGAATGCACAACAAAAGCTGTCGAACACGCGTCAAAGTTTAGCAAAAGCGCGTTACGATTCGATCATGAGTGGCTTGCGTTTAAAAGCCGCGGCTGGATCCTTGAAAGAATCTGATTTGGCTGAAGTGAATGCTTTATTGACGCAATAAATATAGCTATATGACGTCACAAAAAAACCCGCTAAATTTAGCGGGTTTTTTATTGCACTCAGATTCGGTGGTGAATCTGAGACTTTTCGTGCTTGAGGAAAAATTTAGCCGCAGGCACCAACATAGCCACAAGAAATGCAGCGTGAGCAACCATCGATTTTTTGTAAAGCATAAGCACCACAATCAGGGCACTTTTTACCTGTTGCTGTGTAGCTGATCGGTGCGGATTCTACTTCATAGGCTAAGTCATCCATGCTATAGGCAAGTTGCTTATTCTTGAATTTTTCTGCTAATACAACGATAGGAACTTGATTGCCGCTGGCGTCAAGGAAACCGCGTTTCATTAAAATGCGCTGCAGCGAATAGCCAATTGCCGCGACTTCAGATTCGTGAAATAGTGGTGCTTGTGAGCCATCGTCTTTGGTAATCATGCCGCAGCGTACGGTTCCTTTATCCCACACAACTTCGCGCATGTCTGCTAGTGCTTTCGCGATCGAACCACCAGATCGTGCTGCCATGGATAAGAGACGCATGCTAGCGGAAATCCATTGTTGACCATCGTTTTTTTGTCCAGCTGGCATGAAAAACTCGAATGGTCGTTCGATTGTTGCTGGCTCTCCACCGACGATACCCTGAACATGTATGAAGCTAACGGTGAGATACACCGTCTTCTTGCCTTCATAAGTCATGTACTGGACTTTAGATGTGACTGACTCTAAATCGCCAAATGGACGGCCGTCAAATTGTTTGCGTAACAAATCATCGTCAGGAATGACTTTAGTAGCGGGTGCTGTGTTTTCAGTGCTGACGGATAAAACACTGCCAAGCACATTGTTTGGGCGGTAGGTGGCAAGTCCCTTGAGACCAGCGCGCCAAGCATCCATGTAGAGATTTTGGAAATCTTCATAAGGATAATCTGCAGGCACATTAACAGTTTTTGAAATAGCAGAATCTACATAGGGTTGCACCGCTTGTAGCATCAGCATGTGGTCATTGGCAGACATATTGAGCGCAGTGACAAATGCATGCGGTAATTTGCTATCGTCAGAGACGTCATTGCCTAAATGACGATACAAGCGCCACGCATGATCAGCCACTTCGTAAATTTTGCTATCGCCAACCGCCATGCGTTTTTTACGATTGTAAACCCATGAAAATGCGGGTTCGATCCCGTTTGACGCATTATCAGCAAATGCCAAAGTAATCGTTCCAGTTGGTGCAATCGAGAGTAAGTGTGAGTTACGCAAGCCATGCTGCGCAATTTGTTGGCGCAGATGATTTGGTAAGCGTTGTGCAAAAGCACCTTGCAGATAGAGTTCGCTATCGAACAGCGGAAATGCGCCTTTTTCTTTAGCAAGTTCAACCGAGGATTGGTAGGCTGTATCGCGCATAACTTCAGCAACACGTTGCGCAAATGTACGTCCTTCGGCGGAATCATAGCGCAAGCCAAGCATCACTAGAACGCTTCCCAAGCCTAAAAAGCCTAAGCCCACGCGACGCTTCGACATTGCTTCATCTTGCTGTTGTTGTAGTGGCCATGCAGTTGCATCGAGCACGTTGTCGAGCATACGTGTCGCCACACTCACAACAGCTTGGAAAGCTTCGAAATCAAAGCTAGCTTGTTCAGTAAATGCCGATTTTGCGAAGCGGGTCAGATTAATCGAACCAAGGCAGCAGCAACCATAGTCTGGTAGTGGTTGTTCACCACATGGGTTAGTGGCTTCGATTGTTTCGCAGTAGTACAAATTATTTTCGGCATTAATGCGCGATAAAAATAAAATTCCTGGCTCTGCATGATCGTAGGTTGAGGTCATTACCGCATCCCATAAATCACGCGCTCTAACCGTTTCATAAACCCATAAGCCAGAATCATTTTGGTAGGCGCCAGCTTCTTTTTTATCTTTGCTTGGTTCAGCTTTATGCGTCAACGCAAACTCAGAATCGCTGGCAACCGCGCTCATAAATTCATCGGTTACACCAATTGAAATATTGAAGTTCGTTAAGCCACCTTGATCTTTTGCGTGAATAAATTCGAGGATGTCTGGATGATCGCAACGAAGTACGCCCATTTGAGCGCCGCGACGTGCGCCCGCTGATTCTACGGTAGAGCATGAAGCGTTAAACACCTGCATAAAGGAGACTGGACCCGAAGCACGGGAGCGAGTTCCTTTTACTAAGGCATCTTTTGGTCGTATGGTAGAGAAATCATAACCAACACCGCCGCCACGTCGCATGGTTTCAGCCGCATCGGATAATGCTGTATAGATTCCAGGTTTGCCATCAGTTGTGCTTGAGACGGAGTCGCCAACTGGTTGAACAAAGCAATTAATCAAAGTTGCATGTAAATCCATACCGGCCGCTGAGTTGATTCGACCAGCTGGAACGAAGCCATTTTTTTGCGCCCATAAAAACTTCTCTTCGTAATATGCTTGATAATCTGGTGCTTCGACAGTCGCGAGCGCCTTGGCAACGCGCGCTTGCACATCGTGAATCGTCGCCTCATCGCCTTTTGCGTATTTTTCAAGAAGTACGTCTAGGGATATTTCTTGTGGGGACATTTCAGTTAATCCTAGGATTTTATCGTTCGCATTCATATGGTTTTTTCTTGGAGGAGGTAATGCTTTGCAGCGGAAAGGAATATCTCATTATAGACCTCTATCGTGGTTTTTCCTTGATGGGACTCAATTTAGGGTTGCTATCTATTTTTGATTTAATTGCATTTCTTTTGCGTCGCTGATGAAGGACTTATTTAAGATTTTTGTTTTGCAAAAGCATTCTTGGATAAGCAAATTGCGCTAAATGCTGGTCTTGATCGTCTATTTTCTGAACTATTGATCTTGCGTAAGAAATTTGCCCTTACTTGTCCACTGCCTTTGATTTACATAAGAATGATTCTCGTTTATAGTTTTGCTTCAAGAAAATCTTTAAGAGTGCAAGTCTATGAACTCAGTAAATATCAAGTTGGCAACGCATGAGGATGTTGATACTCCTAACTATGCTACGTCGATCGTAGCGAAGAATGTCAGTTCTGAACGGGTGAAGAGTCTGTCAGACATCATGATTGGTGAGAGATGTGTGGTTCGTCAATTGATTGCGCCTTCTGACATGCCAGAGTGGCAAACGCAGCTTGAAGATATTGGTTTTATTGCAGGAGAACCAGTCACATTAATGGCGCGCGGTGCCTTAGGCGGCGATCCAATGGTAATTCGAATTGGTTTATCGACTTTTGCTTTGCGTAAGGCAGAGGCGGCCTGTGTTTTGGTCGATGTATTGCAAGATAAGGTTGCTGCATGAAACAAGCAAAACCCTCAGTCGTTCATTTTCATGCAAGTGGTCCTTTGGTTGCGTTGGTTGGAAACCCTAATTGTGGTAAGACCGCACTGTTCAATTTACTAACTGATAGTAAGCAAAAGGTGGCGAACTATGCGGGTGTCACCGTCGAGAGAAAAGAAGGGCGATTTAAGACAGCGTCTGATAAAACCATACGTGTATTAGATTTGCCCGGTACTTATAGTTTGCATCCGCGCTCGCCAGATGAACGGGTGACACATGATGTTTTATATGGAAATGCTATTGGTGAAAAGCGCCCAGATTATGTTGTCTGCGTAGTAGATGCGACCAATTTGCGACGCAGCCTACGTTTAGTGATTGCGGTACAGCGGCTCGGTATTCCCTGCATGGTTGCGTTGAATATGACCGATATGGCGGAGCAGCGCGGAGTTCATATTGATGAGCAAGCTTTAGCGCGTGAGCTGGGCGTTCCAGTGGTTCGCACTGTCGGGGTTCGCCAGGGCGGTGAAGCTGAACTGAGAGCAATGCTAGAAAATGTGGGCACCTTGAGTCAAGCTAGTGTTGGCGCACACTTGAGTGACGCTGATCCAGCAGTGCAATCGCATACCGATCTTGACCATGAGCGAGTAAGACAGATTCTATCCAAGCTAGGTTTGGATGACATTATTCCGCATATCGTTAGCGACAAAATTGATCGAGTGGTGTTGCATCCCGTCGTTGGACCATCCCTATTGGCGCTAATTCTGTTTTTAGTGTTCCAGGCAGTGTTTGCATGGGCAAATGTCCCGATGGACATGATCAAAGATGGTACCGAATGGCTTGGTGAGACGGTTACTGGATTGCTGCCAGAAGGATGGCTGCAAAGCTTAATTGTGAATGGAATTATCGCTGGTGCGGGCGGGGTCGTGGTTTTCTTGCCGCAGATTTTAATTTTATTCTTCTTCATTTTAATTCTGGAAGAATCGGGTTATTTGCCTCGCGCAGCATTTTTGCTAGACCGATTGATGGGCGGTGTAGGCTTGTCAGGACGCTCTTTTATTCCGCTGCTATCAAGTTTTGCCTGTGCGATTCCAGGGATTATGGCGGCTCGTACGATTGCTAATCCACGTGATCGTATGGTGACGATTTTGATTGCGCCATTAATGACTTGTTCTGCGCGTTTGCCCGTGTATGCTTTGCTGATTGGCGCTTTTATTCCCCAGCGTGAAGTGTGGGGATTTTTGGAGCTACAAGGTTTGGTCTTATTTGCCTTATATGCAGCAGGAATTATAGGTGCGCTTGCTGTTGCTTGGGTTCTTAAGCGGTTCACCGCCAAAAGTCAGATTCGCACTTTAATGATGGAATTACCTAGCTATCATTTGCCGACCATCAGAAATGTGCTAACTGGCCTTAAACAAAGAGTTGTGATCTTTATGAGTCGAGTTGGCGGGATCATCATGATCATGACCATCGCATTATGGTTCCTCGCGAGCTATCCCGGTGCTCCAGAAGGTGCGACTGGAGCTGCGATTGAATATAGTTTTGCTGGCTATATCGGCAAAGCATTAGCCGTGGTATTTGAACCGATTGGTTTTAACTGGCAAATTAGTATCGCCTTGGTGCCTGGTATGGCTGCCCGTGAAGTTGCTGTCAGCGCCTTAGGAACGGTGTATGCACTCGCCGCGTCGAGTAGTGACACCGCTGAAGCTTTAGCACCGTTGATCGCACAACAATGGAGTTTGGCAACTGCATTGTCATTATTGGCGTGGTACGTATTTGCACCGCAATGCCTTTCAACTTTAGCGACAGTCAAGCGCGAGACAGGTGGCTGGAAAATGCCCGTGATTATGCTGACATATTTATTTGGCTTGGCTTATTTAGCGTCATTTATAACCTACAGAGTGGCACTCGCTTGCGGTTTGGGTTGAGTAAGTTAAACGCTCGTATTTGACGGTTCATGATTCGAGCGTGGTTTTCGAGGATGCTATTTCATCCTCGAATTGCATTTTGCAGATTTTCTTGTGCCGCTAAAACATCCGTGGACGCGAAATATAGAACGTGATTTTTTTAGACTAGAAGTAAAAATGGCTACCGAGAGGGTAGCCATTTTTATTTATTCTGGTGGAGTCGGCGGGAATCGAACCCGCGTCCAGAAGCACTCTACAGACAGTTCTACATACTTAGTGCTGCCATTTAATTTAATCTTAACGACGCGGACGCACACGCTGCGTTAAAACGAGTTACCTATTATTTAGGCCTAAGCTAAGTAACCCAACTTAGGACGATTCCCTATAAATGACTCTACTGCTGTTGCCAGCCCGCCCTAGGGAAGAGGCGGTGTAGAGCTAGCGAGCGATTAAGCTGCTAATGCGTACGAATTATCGTTTGCAGTTATATAGTTCTGATTGTATTTACGAGGTAGTCAGGCCTCGGTATGCCCTGCGCTGCTTTGCAACCCCTGTCGAAACCAGGTCGACCCCAAAGCAATGCTTAGTATACTCTATATAGAGCGTGTGTTTCAAATTTCAAGTCGTGATTCAAAACTTAATTTAGGCGATTTGTGTTTGTTGTACTTTGCCACGCACTAGTTCTAGTAATTCAAGCGGCGAATCTAAAATTGCATCCGCTTTCCAGTGAGTCGGCTCAGTCGCACCGCAGTAGCCCCAAGCCGCTGCAATGCTGGTCATTCCTGCGGCTTGCGCTGCTTGAATATCGCGTAAATCATCGCCAACATACCAACATTCTGACGGTGCTATATTAATCTGTCTTGCTGCTTCCAAGAGGGGTTCTGGATGTGGTTTTGCATGTGCAGTTGTGTCACCTGAGATCACACAAGCTGCTTTTTCTAAGCCGATAAGCGGAATTAATGGCGTGGTAAATCTTGCTGCTTTGTTTGTAATGATGCCCCATGTGACGTCAAGATTTTCTAAGCCGGAAATCAGTTCTTTCACGCCAGAAAATAATTTACTTTGAGCTGCAATCGCAGATTCATAGTTGGCAAGAAACTCTACACGCATAGCTTCATATTCAGCATGATCTGGGTTTATCTGAAATGCCGCCCCAATTAGTCCACGTGCACCAGCCGAGGCGAATGGTCTTAAGCTAAGGTAGGGGGCTGGCTCCAAGCCACGTTTTGTACGCATTAAATTGACCGCTGCGGCGAGGTCGGGAGCAGTATCTGCTAAGGTGCCGTCGAGGTCAAATAGAACAGCTTTTGGTGTAATCATAGTGGGCGAGTGCAGGCAACTAGATAGTTAACGCTAGTATCTTGATTGAGTGAGTAAATTTTGCTGATAGGGTTGTAGCTCATGCCTTTCATGGCATCAACGATCAGTCCGGCATTGCGAATGTCTTGTGTTAGCTCCGCTGGCGTGATGAACTTTTCATAATCATGCGTACCTTTCGGTAGCATTTGTAAAAGATATTCGGCGCCAATGATTGCAAACAGATAGGCTTTGGGATTACGATTGATAGTCGAGAAAAACACTTTTCCACCGGGTTTGACCAAGCTTGCGCAGGCACGAATGACTGAAGATGGATCAGGTACGTGTTCTAGCATCTCCATACAAGTTACGACGTCGTATTGGCCGGCTTCTCGCTGTGCTATGTCTTCGGCTGCAATTTTCTCGTATCGAACTTGAACGCCAGACTCAAGGCTATGTAGATCGGCAACTTTTAGTGCCTTTTCAGATAAATCGATACCAGTGACTTGCGCATTTTTCTTTGCCATTGATTCGGCTAAAATGCCGCCGCCGCACCCAATATCGATGACTTTTTTTCCTGCTAAAGGCGCTAAGTTGTTGATCCATTCTAATCGTAAGGGATTGATCTCATGCAAAGGTTTAAATTCTGAGCTGGGATCCCACCAACGATGTGCCAAGTCGCTGAATTTCTGAATTTCAGAGGGATCGACATTACTTGCTGCATGGTTCGAAGTATTCATTGTCATAGGAAAATTTGCTAATGTTGGCAGTCCGTTATGTGACGATTCAAGTCTAATCTAAGATAACGCGCTATTTTAGAGTAAATAAGGCTGGAAGTTGTTTTAACTAGAGCTCGCTATAAAAGAAATTTAGACTTCTTTGATTGCCAATAAAAAAACCCGCCGAAGCGGGTTTTTTAACGTAAATAAGTCTGACTTATTTATTGATTGTACGTGTACCAACCACTTCGATTTCAACGCGGCGGTTTTTAGCGCGACCTTCTTTTGTTTTGTTGTCTGCAACTGGTTGTTTTTCACCTTTGCCTTCAGAGAAAACACGCTTTGCATCAATGCCACGGCTGATGATGTAAGCCTTCACTGCTTCAGAGCGGCGAATAGACAATTTTTGGTTGTATTCGTCTGTACCAACAGAGTCTGTGTGACCAACAGCAACGATTACTTCTAAGTTCACGTCTTTCAACTTGGATGTCATGTCGTCCAGTTTTACTTTAGCTTCTGGCTTCAAAATTGCTTTGTCGAAGTCAAAGAAAGCATCTGCTGCAAAAGTGACTTTTTCAGATGTTGGAACTGGTGCTGGAGCCGGTGCTGGCGGTGGTGGCGGAGGAGCAACTGGCGCTGGTGGTGGCGGTGGTGCTACTGGTTTTGGAGGTGCCAATGGCAAATCACAACCTGCTACTGCATCTGCAGGTGTGTAATAACCAGTGCGCCAGCACAAACCGAACGGATCGCGAACGATAATGCCACGTGCATCCTGAACATACGCGCTATATGGAGTGTTGGCTTTGATATCAGTAATCGTTTGTGCTGATGCAGCAAATGATGCAACAGCCGATGCTGCAATCGCGAGCTTGACTAAAAGTTTCATATATTTTTCCTCGGTTGAGAATAATCGCAGATGAACTGCGTTAAAAGATGCAAAAATGCAAGATACAAAATCTGTAACAGTAGAATTTTATCACGTGCTCGATGACAACAGTGTGACTGTCATAGCAGAATTATTCTAAATCAATGAATACCTTGTGCGATGCGACAGAAAGAGTTTGCCACAAGTCCACTTTGTTGAACTCAATTCGTCTTCGCTCTAATTAGAGTCTGCGATGTTTATGTCTTTTTTTGGCAACAGGATTTTTGCAGTAGGTGCCGTTGATAGGAATGTGATTTTGTAATGCCGGGTTTGTGGTGGTGTTGATAGATTTTTTATTGGTGAATTTTGTATCAGTCTGTGATGCAGTCTTCTCAGGCTATAAAAACCCTAATTTCATATAGTAGCCGTGCTAAAATGAACAGTTGAATACTAAATTCCAAAAAGAGTTCGCGTAAGTGGCACTTGAGATTTAGTTAGCATATGTAGGTCTTCCGCCAGCCTCGTGCTGGCTTGTTATTTTAACCAAGCTTACTGCTGCATTTTTAAGCAAATATTTAAGCATTTAGACAAGTCTGACCGCCAATGGATCAATTCGCAAAAGAAACACTCCCGATTTCCCTTGAAGAAGAAATGCGCAAGAGCTACCTCGACTACGCCATGAGCGTAATCGTTGGTCGTGCTTTGCCGGATGTGCGTGATGGTTTAAAGCCTGTGCATAGACGCGTTTTGTTCGCGATGCATGAAATGAATAATGTCTACAACCGCCCATTCGTCAAATGTGCGCGTGTGGTCGGTGAAGTTATGGGTAAGTATCACCCGCATGGCGATGCTTCCATTTACGATACCTTGGTGCGTATGGCGCAGGACTTTTCTTTGCGTTACACACTGGTCGATGGTCAGGGCAACTTTGGTTCTGTCGATGGCGATAATGCGGCTGCGATGCGTTACACCGAGTGTCGCTTGGACAAGATCGCAAATGAAATTTTGGCAGACATCGACAAGGAAACCGTCGATTTCGTGCCTAACTATGACGGTAAAGAAAAAGAACCATCAGTTTTGCCAACCCGTATTCCAAATCTGTTGATCAATGGATCTTCTGGTATTGCGGTCGGTATGGCGACGAATATTCCACCACACAATATCACTGAAATTATCAACGGCGCTTTGCATGTGCTGCGTAATCCAGAATGCACGATTGATGAATTGATCGAAATCATTCCGGCACCAGATTTTCCAACCGCAGGTTTGATCTATGGTGTATCTGGTGTGCGTGATGGCTATCGTACTGGCCGTGGTCGCGTGGTGATGCGCGCTAAGACGCACTTTGAAGAATTTGGTAAAGAAGGCCGTACCGCGATCATCGTTGATGAGTTGCCGTACCAAGTGAATAAAAAATCCTTGCTGGAGCGTATCGCTGAAAACGTTCGCGATAAAAAGCTCGAAGGCATTTCTGATATTCGCGATGAATCCGATAAGTCGGGTATGCGCGTTGTGATCGAATTGAAGCGCGGTGAAGTTCCTGAAGTCGTCTTGAATAATTTGTACAAACAAACGCAATTGCAAGACACGTTTGGTATGAATATGGTGGCCTTGGTGAATGGTCAACCGAAGTTGTTGAACTTGAAGCAAATGCTGGAATGCTTCTTGTCGCATCGTCGCGAAGTGGTCACACGCCGCACCGTATTTGAATTACGCAAAGCGCGTGATCGCGGTCATGTGTTGGAAGGTTTGGCGGTCGCATTAGCAAATATCGATGATTTTATCGCGATTATTAAAGCAGCCCCAACGCCACCGATTGCGAAACAAGAATTGATGACGCGCGCTTGGGATAGCGCCATGGTGCGTGAAATGTTGACGCGCACAGCGGCTGATAATCCAGGTGGTATCGAAGCATTCCGCCCTGAGAGTTTGCCTAAGCACTATGGTATCCAGCCAGATGGTTTGTATAAATTGTCTGACGACCAAGCCCAAGAAATTTTGCAAATGCGTTTGCAACGCTTGACTGGCTTGGAACAAGACAAGATTGTCAATGAATACAAAGATGTGATGGCAGAGATCGCTGATCTCTTGGATATTTTGTCTAAGCCAGAGCGCGTCACTGTCATCATTACGGACGAAATGACAGCTTGCATGAACGAATATGGTATCGGCAATAAAGATGCACGTCGTTCCGAAATCGTCTTGAATGCGACTGATTTAGAAACCGAAGATTTGATTACCCCTGTCGATATGGTTGTCACCTTATCGCACACTGGTTATATGAAGTCACAACCATTGTCCGAATACCGTGCGCAAAAACGTGGTGGACGTGGTAAGCAAGCGGCCGCGACGAAAGATGACGATTGGATCGAACAACTCTTCGTCGCGAATACCCATGATTACATCTTGTGCTTCTCTAACCGTGGCCGTATGTACTGGTTGAAAGTGTATGAAGTGCCGCAAGGTTCACGTAATTCACGTGGTAAGCCGATTGTGAATATGTTCCCGTTGCAAGAGGGTGAAAAGATCACGGTGATCTTGCCATTGTCTGGTGATAATCGTAGCTTCCCAGAAGATCATTATGTCTTCATGTCGACCAGTCTTGGTACCGTAAAGAAAACGCCATTGACTGATTTCAGTAATCCTCGCAAGGCGGGCATTATTGCAGTCGATTTGGATGAGGGTGACTTCTTGATCGGCGCTGCTCTGACCGATGGTAAGCACGATGTCATGTTGTTCTCAGATGCCGGTAAAGCCGTGCGTTTTGATGAGAACGATGTGCGGCCTATGGGGCGTACCGCACGTGGTGTGCGTGGTATGAATCTGGAAGAAGGTCAACAAGTCATCGCCTTGTTGGTGGCAGAAAATGAACAACAATCCGTTTTGACGGCAACTGAAAATGGCTTCGGCAAACGCACGCCAATTACGGAATACACACGTCATGGTCGCGGCACCAAAGGTATGATTGCCATCCAAACTTCAGAACGTAACGGTAAGGTCGTTGCAGCGACCTTGGTAGAACCTACTGATGAAATCATGTTGATTACCACTGGTGGCGTGTTGATCCGTACCCGCGTTTCTGAAATCCGTGAAATGGGTCGTGCGACACAAGGCGTGACTTTGATCGCGGTAGAAGATGGTACCAAACTCTCGGGTTTGCAGCGTATCGTGGAAACGGATGCTGATCCGGAAGTCGCGGATACTGAGGCTGGTGATGCTAACGGTGATGCACCTGTCGAAGAATAATCGTAGGGTGGGCACGGTGTATGTGCCCACGCGTTACGCTTAAAATACTTCGAAAACTAATGAAAAAATCTCCGGCGTTTGCCGGACGCGTGGGCACAAAAACGTGCCCACCCTACGTTTGAATACAAAAGCTTGAATGCCATGACGACGATCTACAATTTCTCAGCCGGCCCAGCCGTCTTACCTAAAGAAGTCTTGCAACAGGCAGCGAGTGAAATGTTAGATTGGCATGGTAGCGGCATGTCGGTGATGGAAATGAGTCATCGCGGTCCAGAATTTATGTCTATCTTGGCGCAAGCCCAAGCCGATTTGCGCGAGCTATTGAACGTTCCTTCCAACTATAAAGTCTTGTTTTTGCAGGGCGGCGGCCTTGGCGAAAATGCGATCATTCCTATGAATTTGGTTGGGCGTAAAGCACAGCCTGCGACGATTGATTTTATTCATACCGGATCTTGGAGTGGAAAATCAATTAAGGAAGCGCAAAAATACGCAAATGTGAACGTTGCAGCGTCGAGCCAAGCGACAGGTTTTGACGTGGTTCCAGATCTCAGCAGTTGGCAATTGAGTGCTGACCCTGCTTACGTGCATTTGTGCACCAACGAGACGATAGACGGCGTCGAATATCATTTTGTCCCTGACGTCGCTGCGCAAACCAATAATGCCCCTTTAGTAGCCGATATGTCCTCGCATATTTTGTCGCGCGAGATTGATGTTACCAAATACGGCGTGATATTTGGCGGTGCGCAAAAGAACATCGGCCCTGCGGGTTTAACCTTGGTTATTGTGCGAGAAGATTTATTAGGCTCCGCCTTATCCATTTGCCCGTCGGCCTTTGATTGGAAAAATGTGGCGGACAATGATTCGATGTACAACACGCCACCGACCTATTCTATTTATATTGCTGGCTTAGTGTTCCAATGGTTGAAGCGGCAGGGCGGCGTAGCTGCGATGGAGCGTCAAAACATTGCGAAAGCCAATTTGCTGTATGACTTTTTGGATAGCACCGATTTCTATGTGACGAAAGTCGCGAAAGAATTCCGTTCCCGCATGAACGTGCCTTTCTATTTGAAAGACGAATCCTTAAATGCCGCGTTTTTGACATCCGCGAAAGAACGTGGATTGTTGCAGCTGAAAGGGCATAAATCAGTCGGCGGCATGCGTGCGTCGATTTATAACGCGATGCCGATTGAAGGTGTGCAGGCTTTGGTGGCGTTTATGCGAGATTTTGCGACGCAGAATACTTTTAAGAGTTAGGATTCATGATGGGCGTTAATGTTGCGTGGATCAATGAACGGCACGAAGAAAAGCAGGAGGTTTTCGATTCTCAACAGGTAATCTCGAAGCTTGCGATGACTACATGGCCAAAGCTATCGGATTCTTTTTGTTTACGGTTTGTTGATTGCGCAGGGGACACGATTTTTAATCAGGCCCAGATAAGATTATTACTTGAAGAATTGCGGAGCGAGGCGAAAAAACAAGACGATTCGAAATTTCGTGAGCACTTAGAGAAAGTAATCTGATTGGTTGAACGATCAATCGATCAATTACATACTTATATTAAATTTACGGGCGACTAGTTTGTAGGGCGGGTGAAACCCGCGTCGCCAGAATCTCGAGCTTGTAAGTAGCGCGGGTTGCACCCGCCCTACATTTGAGCTTTTTGTTGGATCGCTTGGATATAAATAAAATTTATCTGCATCATCAGCCCTTTCTTCGCATGGTACCCACCATCACCTAGAAACCGTGGCGCTGATGGGTCAAGTCAAAAGCTTGAATAAGATTGATAGTCTTGCTTAATATTTTTCATTGAAACTTTGTGCTTCAATGAATTTTGTAGGACTTACGCAAAATTGTGCTGGCTAGGCGCGGAGCCGAAGACAGTACGTATGTACGGCGAGGCGAACGCAACAACGCCAGCGTCTGTTTTGCGTAAGACCTATCCCAAAACGGTTTTTAGGTTTTCAAATGAACGACAATAAATTACTTCCTCTTAGAGAAAAAATCGATGCGATCGACGCGGCGATTTTGGAATTACTCAATCAACGTGCGATGGTCGCGCAAGAAGTTGGGCATGTGAAAGCAGAAACTAACGCGCCAGTATTTAGACCTGAACGTGAGGCGCAGGTCTTGCGCAACATGGCAGCAAAAAATACGGGACCTTTGCTCAACGAAGATATTCAATTAATTTTCCGCGAAGTGATGTCCGCCTGTCGTGCGCTAGAGCGGCGTGTGGTGGTGGCATTCTTGGGTCCCGTTGGTACTTTTAGCGAACAAGCGGTGTATAAGCAATTCGGTCACGCGATCGAAGCTTTGCCTTGCATTTCTATCGACGAAGTATTCCGTGCGACCGAAGCAGGTACGGCCGATTTTGGCGTGGTGCCGATTGAAAATTCGTCTGAGGGCGCTATTAATCGCACTCTCGATTTGTTATTGCAAACGAGTTTGGCGATTAGCGGGGAAGTTGCGATTCCTGTGCAACACAGCCTGATGAGTAAGTCCGGTACTATGGAAGGCGTGACACGTATTTGCGCGCATTCGCAAGCACTGGCGCAGTGTCAGGCTTGGCTCAATCAACATTACCCGCACGTCGAGCGACAAGCGGTTGCATCGAATGCAGAAGCTGCGCGTATGGCGAGTGCTGATTACAGCGTGGCGGCGATTGCGAGTGAAATCGCCGGTCATCAATACAATCTGGGAATCGTCAGTGCGCATATTCAAGACGACCCACATAATCGCACGCGCTTTGCTGTGGTGGGGCATTTGAATACAACGCCTAGCGGCAAGGATCAAACTTCTATCGTGTTAGCGACGCCAAATAAGGCGGGTGCTGTTTACAATTTGTTGGCACCTCTGTCTAAGCACGGTGTATCAATGACGCGCTTCGAATCACGTCCAGCACGCACCGGCAATTGGGAATATTACTTCTACGTTGATGTCGAGGGGCACGCGATGGATGCTAAGGTCAAAGCGGCGATGGAAGAGTTGAATCAGGATGCGGCCTTTTTTAAAATTCTCGGATCGTATCCTTGCACGGTTTGAGGTGCGGTAGCTTCCCATTAATTTCATATGTTTGTCATTCCCGCGAAGGCGGGAATCTAGTGGCGTTTGTTGATTAAGCAAAGACATTAGGCTCGTGCCTTCGCAGGGGTGACAATACAAACGACAAAGTAGTGCAAAGCATTTGAACTGGCATAAAGATGGAAAAACAAGCGACGCATCTGCGTCCACTCTTTAATAAAGTTGTTTTGTTCGGCGTTGGCCTGATTGGCGGCTCCTTCGCTTTGTCTTTAGAAAAGGCGAACGCAGTAACGCATGTTGTCGGATTAGACCGCCACTTAGCGTCTTTGGAGAGTGCGAAACAGCTAAATATTATCGACAGCTTTACCGACGATATCGCATCAGCGGTTGTCGATGCGGATTTGATTGTGATCGCGACACCTGTTGCGCAAACCGAAAAGATACTCAGCGCGATTTATCCATATTTGGGTGCAAACACTTTAGTCACAGACGCCGGCAGTACCAAAGCCGATGTCGTGCGCGCTGCACGAAATGCCTTGCATGAAAAAATCGCGCAATTTATCCCCGCGCATCCGATTGCGGGGCGTGAAAAAAATGGCCCTGAAGCAGCTATCGATGATTTGTATGTTGGCAAAAAAGTCGTGATCACACGTCTAGCAGAAAATAGTGATCAAGCAGTTGAATTGCTTGCGCAAGCATGGCGTGTTTGTGGTGCCATCATTCATTATTTAAGCCCACAGGAGCATGATCAAGTATTTGCCTCTGTGAGCCATTTGCCGCATCTGTTGGCTTACGCATTGGTTGATGATATCGCTGCAAAACCGCACGCAGATCGTTTGTTTCAATATGCGGCAAGTGGCTTTCGTGATTTCACGCGTATTGCAGGATCTTCACCAGAGATGTGGCGCGATATTAGTCTAGCTAATCGCGATGCGATTTTGGAGGAGTTGGATTCTTATAGTGTCAAATTAAATCAATTGCGCGCAAGTTTAGAATCTAATGATAGCGCTGCTTTAGAAGCAATTTACAGTCGTGCACAAACCGCGCGGCTAAATTGGATTACAGCGATCGAAGCAGCAGAAGCACAGCATAGAGATGGCGGCGATTAAATAGGTATAAGTAGGTATAAGTAGTGTTAAATAACTTACGCCGTGCGCATCGAGGTGATTGGTTAAAAAAAGGGTGTGCACAGCCCACCCTGCACGAATAAATTCTGTTGTATTTGAATAGAGAAAGAGCATGAAAGAACACAGCAAACATTACCCACCATATCTCGATTTACACCCAGTAATGAAAGTGCAGGGCACAGTTCGTTTGCCCGGTTCCAAAAGTATTTCGAATCGAATTTTATTGTTGGCAGCCTTGTCCAAAGGGACAACTCAGATCCATGATTTATTGGCCTCTGACGATACGATGGTGATGTTAAATGCCTTGCAAAAACTCGGCGTACATTGGACCCAAGAAAGGAATACCCACAACTACACGGTGATTGGAGCAAATGGCGTATTTCCAAATCATCACGCAGATTTATTTATGGGAAATGCGGGTACGGCGATTCGTCCTTTAGTCGCTGCACTGGCTGTGCTAGGTGGCGACTATACCGTGCATGGTGTGGCACGTATGCATGAGCGTCCGATTGGCGATTTGGTCGATGCTTTAAACGCCGTCGGGGCGCAGATTGATTACACAGGCAATCCTGGTTACCCACCTTTGCACATTAAGCGCGGGCATATTCATGCACAGAAGATGCAAGTGAAGGGTAATGTTTCTAGCCAATTTTTGACCGCTTTGTTGATGGCTTCACCACTCGCCGCTCAGCATAGTGATGTGGTGATTGAAGTGGTGGGCGATTTAATTTCTAAACCTTACATCGAAATTACTTTGAATTTGATGGCACGCTTTGGTGTCGAAGTCGTGCGCGATGGTTGGCAGCGTTTCACGATCAAAGCAGGCCAGCATTATGTGTCGCCTGGAGTGGTGTATGTGGAAGGAGATGCTTCTTCAGCATCGTATTTCTTAGCTGCTGGTGCGATCGCGGGTGGGCCGATTCGAGTTGAAGGCGTTGGCAAAAATAGCATACAGGGTGATGTCCGTTTTGCTGAGGCGTTAGAAAAAATGGGTGCCAAAATCACCATGGGGGATAATTGGATAGAAGCCGAAACGCATGGGCCACTTAAAGCAATTGATATGGATTTTAACCATATTCCCGATGCAGCGATGACGATCGCGATCGCTGCTTTGTATGCGAACGGCACCACGACTTTGCGCAATATCGAAAGCTGGCGCGTTAAAGAAACTGATCGCATTGTGGCAATGGCAACAGAGTTGCGCAAACTCGGTGCGATTGTTGAGGAAGGTCAAGACTTTATGACGGTCACGCCACCGGCCGAACTTGCGCCGGCGACGATAGATACCTATGATGACCACAGAATGGCGATGTGCTTTTCATTGGCGACTTTAGATGGCGTTGCGCGCCGAGGTGCAGCGATGCGGATTAATGATCCTAAGTGCGTTGCTAAGACTTTTCCAGACTTCTTCGAAGCTTTTATGAAGATCAAACACGAGGATTTATTTTGAACGGTCCTACCAATATTCCTGTCATTAGCATTGATGGTCCTACCGCTTCCGGAAAAGGAACGGTCGCGCATCGTGTGGCGAAGCAGTTGGGTTTTCATTACCTCGATTCCGGAGCACTGTATCGTTTGACTGCCTTGTCCGCGATACGTCACGGGATCGATTTATGGGAAGAGCAACAAATTGCTGATTTGGCACGTGTATTGCCATGTCGATTTGAAAGAGGTCATGTATTTCTCGCTGGTGACGATGTGACGGATGAGGTAAGGCAAGAGGCAATTGGCGTCGCTGCCTCGAAAATTGCCGTTTTGCCATTGGTTCGAAAAGCCTTGGTCGAGCTGCAAGTGTCATTTCGACAAGCACCTGGTTTGGTTGCTGATGGGCGTGATATGGGCACCGTGATCTTCCCAGATGCAATCCAAAAGGTCTTTTTGACAGCAAGTGTGGAAGCACGTGCAAATCGTCGTTATAAGCAATTGATTGAAAAGGGTTTTCCTGCTAATATGGAAGACTTGGTAAAAGATTTGGCAGAACGTGATGCTCGCGACATGGCTCGCACAGAAGCGCCTCTCAAACCCGCACCAGGCGCGTTTATCTTAGATACGTCTCATATCACTGCGAATGAAGCAGTGCATCAGATACTTAGTCTCTACACAAACGCTGTTCGCGAAGCTCGATAAATCCGATTGTAGGGCGCACTGCGTCGTCGCAAATACTTGCAATACTCGTGTATTGCTCCGTTTTGCGCCTAGCATTGCAACCCTAAAATCGAATTTCTGGAGCTCGCAAAAAGGAATTCCATGATGAAGTTTCGTTTGCTGGATTCGTGGAGTTTCTTATTTGGTTCTCATTTAGACGCAAAGTCTGAATGAGTTTGTTTAACTCAACCCGGTAAATAGACCTTTTGTCCTATTCCGGCTAACTCGTAAATATTATGTCTACAGTCTACATGTCTCAAGATTTCGCAACTGGTGCAGATAGCTTCGCAGCTTTGTTCGAAGAGTCTTTGTCACGCCAAGATATGCGCTCCGGTGAAGTGATTTCTGCCGAAGTCGTTCGCATCGACCACAACTTCGTGATCGTGAACGCAGGCCTCAAATCTGAAGCCTTTATCCCTGTTGAAGAATTCAAAAACGACCAAGGTGAATTGGAAGTTAACATCGGTGATTTCGTATCCGTAGCGATCGAATCATTGGAAAACGGTTTCGGTGACACAATTTTGTCCCGCGACAAAGCAAAACGTTTGGCATCATGGCTCGCGCTCGAAAAAGCGCTGGAGTCTGGCGAAATGGTTGTTGGTACAGTAAACGGCAAAGTAAAAGGTGGTTTGACTGTTTTGACAAACGGCATTCGCGCTTTCTTGCCAGGTTCATTGGTTGATACACGCCCAGTTAAGGATACAACTCCTTACGAAGGCAAAACAATGGAATTCAAAGTTATCAAGCTCGACCGTAAACGTAACAACGTTGTGTTGTCACGTCGTGCAGTTGTTGAAGCTTCTATGGGTGAAGAACGTCAGAAATTGATGGAAAACCTGAAAGAAGGCACAGTGGTTACTGGCTTGGTTAAAAACATCACTGACTACGGTGCGTTCGTTGATTTGGGCGGTATCGATGGCTTGTTGCACATCACTGATTTGGCATGGCGCCGTGTACGTCACCCATCTGAAGTTCTCACAGTGGGTCAAGAAATCACTGCGAAGATCCTTAAGTTTGATCAAGAGAAAAACCGTGTTTCTCTCGGCGTTAAACAATTGGGCGATGATCCTTGGACAGGTTTGGCACGTCGTTACCCAGCAAACACACGTTTGTTCGGTAAAGTCACTAACTTGACAGACTACGGTGCGTTCGTTGAAGTTGAACAAGGTATTGAAGGTTTGGTCCACGTTTCTGAAATGGATTGGACAAACAAAAACGTTGCACCAAACAAAGTTGTTCAATTGGGCGACGAAGTTGAAGTTATGGTATTGGAAATCGACGAAGAACGTCGTCGTATCAGCTTGGGCATGAAACAGTGCAAAGCAAATCCATGGGATGACTTCTCCTTGAACTTCAAAAAAGGCGACAAAGTTAAAGGCGCGATCAAGTCTATCACTGACTTCGGCGTGTTCATTGGCTTGACAGGCAACATCGACGGTTTGGTGCATTTGTCTGATTTGTCTTGGAACGAAACAGGTGAAGAAGCAGTTCGTCGCTTCAAGAAAGGTGACGAGTTGGAAGCAGTTGTGTTGGCGATCGACGTTGAACGTGAACGCGTTTCTCTTGGCGTAAAACAATTGGAAGGTGACCCATTCAACAACTACTGCGCAATGAATGACAAAGGCGCATTGGTGACTGGTACAGTTAAATCTGTTGAAGCTAAAGGCGCAGTAATTCAATTGGCTGACGAAGTTGAAGGCTACTTGCGTGCATCTGAGATCTCCCGCGATCGCGTGGAAGATGCTGGTACACACTTGAAAGTTGGCGACACAGTTGAAGCATTGGTATTGAATATCGACCGTAAAGCACGTGGTATCCAATTGTCTATCAAGGCAAAAGATACAGCGGATACACAAGAAGCAATGGCAAAAATGTCGACAGACTCTAACGCTGCTTCTGGCACAACAAGCCTCGGTGCTTTGTTGAAAGCTAAGCTCGATAACAAAAACTAAGCAACGACCTAGTCAAAGGCTGCATTTATGACCAAGTCAGAGCTAATTGCTCGTCTGGCCGAGCGGTATCCACAACTGGTAGCGAAAGATGTGGATATCGCCGTCAAAACTATTTTGGATGCGATGTCTGATTCACTGGCTACTGGCCAGCGAATTGAGATTCGTGGCTTTGGTAGTTTCGCTTTGAATAGCCGTCCACCGCGTATCGGTCGTAACCCTAAGTCGGGTGATAAAGTGATGGTGCCTGAAAAACGGGTGCCGCATTTTAAACCTGGTAAAGAATTGCGAGAGCGGGTCGATGCGACTGTCGGTCAGCCCATACTGCGTGACTAAGTTGTTAGCAGTTGTGGAAAAAAGTGAGTAATTTGCACTAAGAAAACAAAACGGCATAAGGGATTTCCCGATATGCCGTTTTTTTTCACGTACAATTTCACATATTCATTTTCGTCTTGTATGTTCTTTCTGAATCGTTATCAGCTAAATCTTTGATCGATAAGAAGAAAATAGGTTGGCGAATTAATTGTAAATAGGTCACTTAGGTTAACCATGAAAATTATTTCTAAAATTATTTGGCTGTTGGTATTTATCGCTTTTTTAGGGTTTGCATTAAAGAACGATAAAATCGTCACGCTTGAGTATTTCTGGGGCTATCAACAATCGGCACCTTTAGTGATTTTATTGTTGTGTTTTTTTGTCGCTGGCGCGGTGTTTTGTTTGCTAGCGATGACACCCATGATGTTTCGTCATCGTCGTGATATCTCGCGTCATAAAAAGACAATCGCAGAGATCGAAAAGGAGCGCCAACAGGAACAAGCTGCGGCAAATCAAGCGCCTAATCCTGATGCCGTTTCTAATCCCATTCGTAACTCTTAAAATCAATATTTAACCCCCACTGAGACCCGTCATTATGGAATTTGAAATCTGGTGGTTACTAGGTATTCCGCTCTTCTTTAGCTTGGGTTGGATCGCAGCCCGTATCGATATTCGGCAGCTTATTTCTGAGTCCAGTAGCCTACCGAAAGGTTACTTTAAAGGTTTAAATTTTTTGCTCAATGAGCAGCCAGATAAAGCGATTGATGCTTTTATCGAGATACTTAAACTCAATCCAGAAACGGTTGAATTGCATTTCGCTCTTGGTAATTTATTCCGACGTCGTGGCGAGACTGAACGCGCAATTCGCGTACATCAAAACTTATTATCCCGTCCTGATTTGCCAGTTGAACAGCAAACACAAGCCATGTTTGAACTGGGACAAGATTACTTGAAAGCTGGATTGCTCGATCGTGCCGAAGAGACTTTTAATCAGCTCGTTGCTGGTCAATATGCGATTCCGGCGCGAAAAGCTTTGCTCGAAATTTATCAGCGAGAAAAAGAATGGTTGCGCGCGATTGATGCTGCACATGCTTTGCAAGAGTCAGGTGCTGGCGGTCGACAAAAAGAGATTGCTCAGTTTTACTGTGAAATTGCGCAAGATGAATTGGTGCATACCCACCCAGAAGCAGCGATGGCCATGCTAGAGAAAGCTACCGCAACTGATAGGCATAATGTGCGAGCAGCTATTTTGACAGGCGACATCTATTTGGTTAAGGGTGATATTGAGCAAGCGGTATTGGCGTGGCGTCGAGTGGAGCAGCAAAGCGTGCCACACGTAGCTTTAGTCGCACAACGCTTGATGGATGGCTATCGCAAGTTAGAGCGTCCGCACGAGGGCTTGAATTTGTTGAAATCCTATCTAGCAGAAGCACCTTCTATCGACTTGCTAGAAGTCGTGTTCAAAGCCACTTTGGAGTTAGAGAGTGTCACCGAGGCGAATCAGTTAGTCAGTAATGAATTACGCCGTACGCCGACTTTATTGGGCCTCGACAAATTACTTGATGCGCGCATGATGACTGCTCCTCCTGAAGTGCTTCCAGAGTTATCGATTGTTAAAAATCTGGTTAGTGGTTACGCGCAGAAGTTCACGCGTTACCAATGCACCCACTGCGGGTTTAAAGCGCGTCAATTTTATTGGCAATGTCCGGGATGTAGTAAGTGGGAGACTTATCCACCGCGCCGTACCGAAGAGCTCAACGTGATGAATTAAATTGATGAGTAAAGTCAGTCAAGACATCGCCATTTGTGGGGTGAGAACGCCGATCGATAATGGTATGAACCTGCTTTTGCACCTACGCGCTTCGGCTTCTTTCACAGCTAGATAGATTAATTATGGATTTGTTTTAAAAATGAAAATAACAATTATTGGTACAGGTTACGTCGGCTTGGTGACGGGAGCATGTTTGGCAGAAGTTGGACACGATGTATTTTGTTTAGATGTTGATCAACGCAAAATCGCTATTTTGAATAGCGGGGGGATTCCGATTCACGAGCCAGGTTTAGATGAAGTAGTAGCGCGCAATGTTGCAGCCGGGCGCTTACGTTTTTCGACCGATGTTGAAGCTAGCGTGGCGCATGGCGATGTGCAGTTCATCGCAGTGGGAACACCGCCAGATGAAGATGGTTCTGCGGATCTGCAATACGTGGTCGCTGCGGCGCGCAATATTGGTAAGTACATGACTAGTTTTAAAGTTGTGGTTGATAAGTCGACGGTGCCTGTAGGTACTGCGGATCGGGTATCCGCAGCGATTGCTGAAGAACTCAAGTCACGTCAGTCAGCCTTGGATTTTGCCGTTACTTCCAATCCTGAGTTTTTGAAAGAAGGTGCTGCGGTAGCGGATTTCATGAAACCAGATCGCCTAGTGATTGGGCATGCCAATGACACTCAAGGCTTGCGCGCGCAACAAATCATGCGCGAGGTGTATGCGAGCTTTGAATCTGCAGGGCACAAAATTTATTGGATGGATGTACGTTCTGCAGAGTTTACAAAGTATGCCGCGAATGCGATGTTAGCGACGCGTATTTCGTTTATGAATGAATTGGCGAATTTGGCGGACAAAGTTGGTGTCGATATCGACGCGGTCCGCCAAGGTATAGGATCAGATCCTCGCATCGGTCCAGGATTTTTGATGGCTGGCTGTGGCTACGGTGGCTCTTGTTTTCCTAAAGATGTACAAGCATTAGTAAAGACTTCGCAAGAATATGACTATGAATTAAAAATCTTGCGAGCAGTTGAAGAAGTTAATGAAAATCAAAAGCATGTGTTAGGAAGCAAGATTTTTGCAAAGTATGGCAAGAATTTACAAGGGCTCAAGTTTGCGCTGTGGGGATTAGCATTTAAGCCTGATACCGACGATATGCGTGCAGCATCGTCGCGCGTATTAATTCAAGAATTGTTGCGAGCTGGTGCGCACATCGTTGCGTTTGATCCTGTCGCAACAGAGGAAGCGCAGCGCGTGCTGGCTTTGGATTTTGCTGATGCACCTGTGTTGTTGAATCAGATTCATTTTGCTAGAGATGCACAAACCGCATTGTCAGATGCTGATGCGCTGGTGATTGTGACTGAATGGAAAATTTTCCGCTCTGCAGAATTAGAGACGATCAAATCAACATTGAAGCATCCTGTCATTTTCGATGGACGAAATTTGTTCGACCCACGCACAGTGAAATCATTGGGTATGGAATACTATCCGATAGGTCGTGCTGTATTGAGTCAGTAATCCGTTCTCAACTTATTGAAATCAAATGAAGATGACCACACAGAAGCGTATTTTGGTTGCTGGCGACGTAATGTTAGATCGTTATTGGTTCGGTGAAGTGAATCGAATTTCTCCTGAAGCGCCAGTGCCGATTGTGCGCGTAGAACGCCGTGAAGAGCGCCTAGGCGGTGCGGCGAATGTGGCGCGTAATGCGGTGGCTCTTGGCGTTGAAACCAGCTTGCTAGGGGTGATTGGCGAAGATGAAGCAGGCCAGAGTGTTGAAGCGCTTTTGAGTGAAGTTGGAATTCATAGCTATCTTAATCACGACCCCAGTATCTCAACGATTATTAAGTTACGCGTGATTGGAAGACAGCAACAATTAATTCGCATCGATTTTGAAGAGAAGCCCACTGCGCAAATTTTGCAGGATAAGTTGTCACGATTTAATAGCTTGATCGCAGATCACGATGTGATCGTACTATCTGATTATGCTAAGGGTAGTTTGGTTAACGTGGCGACGATGATCGCGCATGCGAAGCAGTTGGGAAAATATATTTTGGTTGATCCTAAGGGTAGTGATTATTCGATTTATCGTGGCGCTAGTTTGCTAACGCCAAATAAATCAGAATTGCGCCAAATTATCGGCGAATGGAGAGACGAGGCTGACTTAACTTTAAAAGCACAATCGCTGCGTAAAGAGCTCGATATTGCAGCCTTATTGTTGACCAGATCAGAAGAGGGAATGACTTTATTTACCGATGAGGAAATTCTGCATGTGCCTGCGATGGCGCGTGAGGTGTTTGATGTATCTGGCGCTGGAGATACTGTAATCGCAACAGTCGCTGCGATGTTGGCGGAAGAAAAAAGCTTGCACGACGCCGTGCTAATTGCAAATCAAGCTGGTGGTATCGTTGTGGGTAAATTGGGTACAGCAACCGTAACAAGAGAAGAATTATTCCAAAATAAGTAGATTTTTAATAAATTTAATGTATTATGTGTTTGCAATAATAAATTTGCATGTAAAGTTTTTTATTGTTGCTCAATTCAGGTCAATTTATTGAATTATTTTGGGAGCTTACGATGTTAAAAAAGATCATTTTTGCAGTTGCAAGTTTGTGTGTAAGTGTTTGTTTTGCGTTTGCTGATGTGGATGTAAATAAAGCAGATCAAGCTGCACTTGACGGTATTAAAGGCATTGGTCCAGCAAAGTCCAAACTTATTTTAGCTGAGAGAGCGAAGGGTGGAAATTTTAAAGATTGGGCAGATTTTGAGAGTCGCGTTAAAGGTATCGGTGAGAAGAGCGCAATGAAATTGTCAGATGCAGGTTTAACTGTGAACGGACAAGCGCGTGCTGTTGCAAAAAAGGACGAGACCAGCGATAAAGCGGCCAATCAAGCGAAAGCGAAAACGACCAAATAGCATTGATCTAATTGATGTTTGAAATTAAATAAAAACCTTACTTCATCGAAGTAAGGTTTTTTTCAATCTGTTGCCAGTTTTTGTTCCAATTATCTAGCATTTTTTTTTTGCTACTTCGTTTGCTGCTTTGTTTGCTTTAGATCTAGAGAAACAGTTGATTTCTGCAGAAAACGTGTACAAGTATTAGAATATGAATTTGTGTTTCTATTACGCCTTATTACTATGAGTTATATAACCATTGAAGACACCATAGGGAATACTCCCTTGGTTCGTTTGCAGCGTTTGCCTAGCCTTGAAGCGATACGTCGAAATAATATTATTTTAGGCAAGTTGGAGGGCAATAACCCTGCTGGTTCAGTCAAGGATCGTCCCGCCTTGTCGATGATTCGGCGAGCTGAACAACGAGGGCAAATTAAGCCGGGTGACACTTTAATTGAAGCCACAAGTGGAAACACTGGCATTGCCTTGGCAATGGCGGCGGCGATGCGTGGCTATAAGATGGTGTTGCTGATGCCTGAACATTTGAGTATCGAACGTCGTCAAAGCATGGCGGCTTATGGTGCACAAATTGTGTTAACACCACAAGCTGGTGGAATGGAAACAGCGCGTGATTTGGCCGAGAAGATGCAAAAAGAAGGCAAAGGCGTCATTCTGGATCAGTTTGCAAATCCAGATAATCCATTAGCGCACTACGAAAGCACGGGGCCAGAGATTTGGCGAGATACCAATGGACAAGTGACTCATTTTGTTAGCGCAATGGGAACTACTGGCACGATTATGGGCGTCTCTCGTTTCTTAAAAGAGCAAAATCAACAAGTGCAAATTATTGGTGTGCAGCCCGAAGATGGTGCACAAATTCCAGGTATACGAAAATGGCCAGACGCATACCTGCCGCAGATTTATCAACATGAATTAGTTGATTCTGTTGAATCGGTGAGTCAGGCAAGTGCCGAAGCAATGGCGAGAAGATTGGCTGTGGAAGAAGGTATTTTTTGCGGTATTTCTGCTGCGGGAGCTTGTGAAGTTGCCTTAAGAATTGCAGAAACAGTCGAAAATTCGACGATCGTTTTTATTGTGTGTGACCGTGGAGATCGTTATTTATCGACAGGTGTGTTTCCCGCTTAATATTTGGAGCTTTCTTTTCGATTGTTGTTTAATGGCAACGAAAAACAAAAAATCGAAGTCAGTATTTAACTGATCTTCGATTTTTTTAACGAAACCTAGATTTAAATCTAAATTTTAATCTAAGTTTTAGCCGTTATTTGCAGTGTCTTTAGGCTTGAATTGTTTGTCGCTGATGCGGAATTTTGCGCGGCGATCACCCATTAATGCGCGTAAATCTTTGATGCTGACATCGCTGATTTCATGCATACGGATCAATAAAGATGCGCCAACAGGTAAACGACGATGACGGATTTTACTGATAACTGGTGGCGCAACTTCTAAGGCTCTAGAGAGCGCAGCGTCATTTTTCAGATGTAATTGTTTGATCAAAGTATCCAAAAGATTATTTGGATCGTAGTCGATTTCATCTGATTCTAATTGTGTCAAGTTTGGCATCATTACCTCATTGTTGATGATTATTAAGTGTGCAGGAGGGTGCAGTAATCAATTATTTAAACAGTAATACTATATCGTTGAGACAAATTTATCTACTTAATACGAAAAAATTAAGAAAGAAAATTGTTAAATCTATTGACACTTTCCTGTAAACCATCATAAATGTATCATTAGATAACATTACTTTAGACCAAAAAATTCTTATTTGCAATATTTTTTATTGGTGAATTTGAATTTGGCAACGGATTATTTGGTGTTAAGTACGCTTATTCTTTGGTGCGAGCGAGTGCGATGACGTTGCCAAGATCAATGACCGACATTGCGTAAAAATAACTCCGGTTGTATTTAGTGATCGCAAAAAAGTTCTCTGTCGCCAGCCAGTATTCGGTTGGATCATCACCATTTTGTAGATCGATTAAACCGTACTTTAAATTTCGTGGGGCTTTATCATCTGCAGTGCTGACCAGTAATTTTAGATCATCAATGTAAAAACTCGATTTTAGTCCGCGATTTAAGGCATCTTTCAGACTAAGTGAGGCAGGATCTTGATCGAGTAATGTCGCTGGAAAGGCAAATGGCAAGTCTTTTTGCCAGCCGTGTTTGGCTAGATAGTTCGCAACGCTGCCAATGGCATCCGCCTCAGATTCTCTCAAATCGATTTTTCCATCGCTATCAAAATCAAGGGCATGTTGTCGCAAACTACTAGGCATAAATTGAGCGAGTCCAATTGCGCCTGCGTAAGAAGACTTAATCGAGAAAACATCAAGTTTGTTATCTCTGGCAAATAACAATAATTGGCTTAGTTCATTTTTAAAAAATTGACTTCTCGCTTCACGATTTGGCGTTTCCGGGTAAGAAAAAGCGAGTGTCGTCAATGCATCTAGCGCGCGAAAACTCCCGGTATTTTTGCCAAAAATTGTTTCTACGCCGATTAGCCCAACAATAATTCCAGCAGGCACACCAAATAGACGTTCTGCGCGTTGTAATGTCTCTTGATTTCTTTCCCAGAACGTGACGCCCGCGGCGATCCGACCGTTTTCGACAAAGCGCGCTCGATACGCTTTCCAATTTTTTGGTTTGCCTGGCGGTGCTGGTTTGACTAGTTGTACCGCAGATTCAACATAGCGTGCATTATCGAAAATGTGTTGTAGCTGATCGAGCGGAAATTGATGCTGCGCTTGCATTTCGGCGATAAAGCTTTGTACCTCTTGCCACTCTAGATAATGCACATCTGCTGCTTTACTTTGGGTGTTTTTTTGATTCGATTTAGCGGCTACTTTTTTTGTGTTTGCAGCCACAGCGTCATGAGATAACAATAAATTTCCTACAGCGCTGGTACACAAAATCATTGTGGCGCTTACACTAGCATAGAGAATGTGAGAGAGAATTTTCAAAATATAGCGATCTGGTAATGATATAAATGGGTCATGGATGGCAATTAAATGCGCTTGAGTAAGCGTCGCATATCTTGTAACTGCGCGTTCACTTCATCCATATTTTTTTGTTCAACTGAGGCTGATGTTTTACCATATTTTATTGCGATATAGTGACGAATAAATTCGTCTACCAATTGATATTTTTCTGCAGCCATCGTGGCTTGCAGTCGCTCAAGATAGCTTGAAGGTCCTTCATGGATTGTTTTTACGAAGCCTTGCTTGGCAAGTTTTTCACATAGGCGTAAATACAGACGATCGATTGGTGCCCTCTGTATACGTTTGGGAAGTAGCGGGATAGCTAATGAACCGACGATAATTAAACCGATGCCGAATATCCACATTAAGCTCGTACTCCAGTCTAACTGGTTCAATCCAAGTCGATCTAATAGTTTGGTTTGTTGCGTTTGGTTGTAATTAAGAACCCATTGATTCCAAGAATAGTTAAGCGCATTCCATTGCATGCGTAGTTCGCGACTCCAAGCGTTTTCTTTAATTAGGTCGTTAACGATTCCAGCCAACCCCGATTTTTCTTGAGTTGCTTCTAAGTTGCGAAGAATTCGGTTGGGAGCGACGGCTGCGGTTGGATCGACTCTGATCCAACCGCGTTCGCTCAGCCAAACCTCAGCCCAAGCATGTGCATCCGATTGCCGAATTTCATAGAAACCGCCTTGCGTATTGAGTGTTCCACCTTGATAACCGGTAACCACGCGCGCCGGAATGCCCATAGCCCGCATTAGAATGACAAAGGCGCTGGAATAGTGTTCACAAAAACCTGCGCGGGTGTTGAATAAAAAATCATCTGCGCTATGTCGACCCAGCTGAGGTGGTTCTAAGGTGTAGAAGAACCGTTCATTTCTAAAAAAATTTAATACCGCGTTGACTTGTGCCAGCGGCTCTGGATTTTGCCGCCTAATTTCTTGTGCAAAACTACGCGTTTGTGGATTGAAATTATTCGGCAGTCTTAGATTTAATTGTAGTTCTATAGGATTGGGCGACACATTGAATCGATAATCAGGGAACGATGTGACTTGGTAACGGATTCTTTGTGTGACTTTGTCGCGGTGTTGTAGCTCACCATCTGAGTTGAGGCTGGCGAGCGTGCCTTCGACCAAGGGTGGATTGGCAATGCTGTCGACACCGAACAAGAAACTTGTATTGCTGGGTTCGAGTGTAATTTCTTGTGAAATCGCAGGCCCACGTGTTTCTAGCTGACGTGGTGTAATATTTTTTGAGAAGCGATTTTGTGACCAGCGACGTCCGTCAAATTGTGTGAGCACTAAAGCGCGCCAGTACAAAGCTGATTTTTCTGGTGTTTGCTCAAGAAATTTCACACGGAAAACGAGTTCTTCCGACATCGCAAGTTTGCTGATATTCCCAGGCGTCATCGAATCTGATAAGCCCGAGCGCGCGACATCCGCGTCACTGGGTAAGCCCCATAGCGGACCTTGAATTCTGGGGAATAGGAAAAATGCCAGTATCGTTAATGGCATTGCGATAGCAAGCATGCTCAACACAATTCTTGTTTTGGCCCAAAGCTTGATGGTTTTTTTTTCGAACTGAAAGCTGAGTTGCGCCAATAAAAGAACGATGGTGGATACTGCGACTTGAAATGCAGCGACAAGACTCTGAGATTCAAAGAATCGGGTGAGTAGCAGAAAAAAGCTTAAAAACAAAATCACGAACAAATCGCGCTCGGCATGCATTTCTAACATTTTGCAAGCCAGCAGCAAGGCGAGCATGGCGACGCCCGTTTCTCGCCCAAAAAAACTTCGAAACTGCCAAAAAATGCCCGCCATTAAGGCCGCTGCAATTGGTAGTAATACCCACCTTGCGGGTAGTTGATTGCCGCGCAGAGTAAACCATGCGCGCCATAGCATGAGTGCGATTGCACTACAACTTACCCAGATATATAAGCTATCAACATGATTGAGTATCACCAAAAAGCAGGCAAAAACCAATAGCAAAGTATCGCGTTTATCTCGACTAAGTGTTGCAACAGTATTGAAAAGAGAATGCTTAAGCATAGTGCGATTTTTTTACGAAATTTCAAATAATGCTAATGCGGTTAAGCAGGCTTGGCTGTGTATTTCACCCTGAGCAGGCGGCAACTCAAAGCCTTTGAGTTTAAAACCGTAGTCAAGCTGCAGACGTTCCGCTTGCAAAACCCAACTACACATTCTAGACAAGCGATTTTCTACGTCTAGCTGCGGTGAAATTGCGTCGAAATCGATAAAGATTTTTCCACCACTAGACCCAGCAAATTGTTTCGATATCAAACTACCGCCAGCCTCTAGATCGACGCGCGCGATGTGTTTCCAAGAAAGCTGTTTCAGCGGATCACCAGATTGATAGCTGCGCACGCCCGAGAAATCTTCATTGCCTGAATTTGACAGCGCATTTCCTTGTCCCTCGCTACCGAAGGGTAATGGTGGGCTAATCGCTTCAGGTGTTGGGTAAACCAAAATCGAGCTGGCTGGCATCCATGTGCTCCACGCGCGCAACAAGCCAAGTGGGAACCATGTTTGTAACTTAATTCTAGGGCATTGCAGGTAGCCTCGTTGATTGCTCAAAACCTGAAGATAAATCGTTTGTTGAGAATTTCCAGTAATGTCGACGGTTTGTGTCACTGCCGCTTTATCCATCAAACCAACATGCAAGGCGTAGCGCTCAAGGTTCTTGGGGTTATCTATATGGATCGGAAACTCGGCAATGTCACCAGCGAAGACAGGGTTTCCTTGCCCGGCGTTTAAGCGCAAGTAGGCGAGATTTCGGAAAGTGAACAAGGCATTGACCGCAGCTAAGCCAGCCAATAAATAAGTCATGCCCAACCCCAAATTGAGGCTGTAATTGGTTGCGGTTAAAAACAGGATCAGCAATAAACCAATGTAAACCAATCCAGCTTTACTTGGTAAGGTAAATACTCGCCTTTGTTTTAAGACGACTTCTCCGACCTCGGCTGTTTTTTCCAGTAAAACAATCTGCTCAAATTTTGTTTTGAATTGTTGGAAAATGCGCATTGTATTGATGTCGGAAAAAGAAATTTGTTCGATTTAATTATTAAGAAAGCAGTTAGTGCTCGGCCCGCTATTTAAATTAAACGGGAATTTTTTGCATTAATTGCACCAGCAAATCTGCACTAGCATTTGTTTTGTTATTCACCGCTTTGATTGGACGTAGGCGATGTGCAATCACCGGAACCAATACTGCTTGAATGTCTTCGGGCAAAACATGGTCTCGTCCTTCAATTGCTGCCCATGCTTTCGATGCTTGTAATAATGCGATTGCAGCACGTGGGCTCATTCCTTCGGCAAACAGACCTGCTTCACGCGTGCTTTGTGCGATTTTTTGTAAGTAATCGACTAAAGACGACGAAGCATGAATATTTCGGATAGCATGTTGTATCGCTTGTAATTCTTCAGGCTGCATAATCGCAGGTAAATTTTTCAATAGACTGCGTCGATCTTCTCCTAATAATAATGCTCTTTCTGCAGCGGCATCGGGGTAACCTAAAGAAACGCACATCAGGAAACGATCAAGCTGTGATTCTGGTAGCGCAAACGTACCAACTTGGTGGGTTGGGTTCTGCGTTGCGATAACAAAGAAAGGTTGGGGAAGTTGCCGAGTTTGTCCTTCCGCACTGACTTGCTGCTCCTCCATTGCTTCTAAAAGCGCAGATTGGGTTTTTGGTGTAGCGCGATTGATTTCATCGGCTAGTAAAACTTGTGTGAAGATAGGGCCAGGGTGAAAAACAAACTGGCTTTTTTCTCGTTCAAAAATCGAGACGCCAACCACATCCGTTGGTAGTAGATCAGACGTAAATTGTAAACGATTGAATTGAAGGCCTAAGGAAATCGCCAACGCATGTGCTAAGGTTGTTTTGCCGACACCGGGAACATCTTCGATTAATAAATGTCCACCACCTAATAAACATACTAAGGCTTGTTGAATTTGACCTTCTTTACCGATAATGACTTGGTTCAGTTGTTTTGCTACCTCATGGACTTTTGAAAACATGTGCTTTTCCCATAGAATCGTTGCATCAGATATTGCATATTGCTTGAATTGTGCAAGACTAGCACAGAGATGTATTTCCCCAAACCCTAAATCGTGGGGCAAAGTGGATAGTGCTGGAATAGCACCCGCATGTAGTTGGCATAAAAAAGAGAACAACTAAAGAGTAGCTAAAGAGCAGCTAAAGAACAAATCGACAGTGTAGACCGAGGAAAAAAATGGCAAGGCCAGAAAAAATTCGTTTAGGTGAAATTTTATTGCAGCAAAAACTGATGACCGAAGATCAGTTGCAGTTTGCCTTAGCTGAACAAAAACGTACAGGGCGCAAGTTAGGTCGTCTATTTGTTGAAAATCGCTTTGTGACAGAAGATCAGATCTCAGAAGCAATGGCGAAGCAATTAAATATCAGCTTCGTCAACTTAAAGCACTACAACATCAAACCAGATGTAGTTAAGAAACTGCCTGAGTTACAAGCGCGACGATTCAGGGCAATCGTTCTTGAACAACGTGATAACGGCTATCTCGTTGCGATGGTAGATCCTACGGACTTATTTGCTTACGATGAAATTAGCCGTATTTTAAAAAGCAATATCTATCTCGCTGTAGTCAATGAAAATGATCTACTGGCAGCGATTGATAATCTATATAGACACACCGAGGCGATTACCGATTTAGCGCGTGAACTTGAACAAGAGTTAGGCGATGCGAATGTTGATTTCGGTAGCATGGGCGCGACGGCCAGCTCCGAAGATGCACCAGTGGTAAAGCTGTTGCAATCGGTATTTGATGATGCGACCCAAGTTCGTGCCTCAGATATTCATATCGAACCGCAAGAAAAACGTCTACAAATTCGTTTTCGTATTGACGGTTCTTTACATCTGCAAACAGAAGCGGATATGAAAATTGCAGGTGCCTTGGCATTGCGCTTGAAACTCATTTCAGAATTAGATATTTCAGAGAAGCGCTTGCCACAAGACGGCAGATTCATCATCAAAGTGCGGCAGCAGCAGATCGACGTTCGTATTTCAACCATGCCGACGCAATATGGTGAATCGATCGTGATGCGTTTGCTCAATCAAAGTGGCGGTATTTTAAATTTAGACCGCATTGGTATGCCTGCGGATATGCTTGAGCGATTCCGTTCGATTATCCAAAGGCCGAATGGTTTGGTGTTAGTGACAGGGCCAACTGGTAGCGGTAAAACAACCACTTTGTATGGTGCATTAGCGGAGTTAAATCGTGAAGACCGCAAGCTGATTACAGTAGAAGATCCGGTCGAGTATCGCTTGCCTGGGATTAATCAAGTTCAGGTCAACGAGAAAATCGATCTAAGCTTTGCCAAAGTATTGCGCGCCTCGTTGCGTCAAGATCCTGATATTTTATTATTAGGTGAGATGCGCGATCAGGAAACCGCACAAATTGGTATGCGTGCGGCGATGACAGGCCATTTGGTGCTATCTACCTTGCATACCAATGATGCGATTAGTACGCCAATACGCTTATTAGATATGGGCGTACCGCGCTATATGATGGGGAGCTCTTTGCAAGCGGTGCTAGCGCAACGCTTGGTCAGAGTGATTTGTGAGAGTTGTCGTGTTCCACATCAATTATCCCCCGCAGAACAAGAGTGGATGAGTGTGGATTTGCTCGATGAAGCATTGAGTCAGGCACATTTTCATACTGGTCGTGGTTGTGGGCATTGTAATGGCACCGGATATCGCGGGCGTATGGGGGTGTATGAATTGTTAGAAATGACGAAGGCGGTAGTCGATGCTGCCCATAGCGAAGACAATGCGTATTTTATGGAAGTGGCGAAGCGTCAAATGAACGGCCGAACCTTGCGTAAGAATGCGATCGATTTGGTGCTCAGTGGTGTGACTACGGTAAGTGAAGCGATGCGTATTAGTAATCAAATTGAAGAATAGGCCAAGGCATGCCATTTTTTGCTTATAAAGCGCGAAATTCGCGTGGCGAATTAATTGAAGGCGTCATGGAAAGCGCGGACGCGGATGGCGTTGCGAAACAGCTATTCGGCATGGGCATATCGCCTACGCAAATTGAATTGACATCGAATACCTCTGGTAACAAAGAACTCAATTGGTGGCAGAGTTTTTGGGAGAAAAAAGTTCAGGCTTTAGACGTGCAACTCTTTAGTCGTCAACTGCATACTTTAATTCGCGCTGGTGTGCCGATTATGCGCGGATTAGCTGGGTTGCAAGAATCTGCGGTAAGTCGGGCTTTTCGTAGTGTGATTCAGGATCTGCGTGAGTCTTTAGATACCGGTCGCGAATTGTCCGCAGCAATGCGTAGACATCCGAAAGTGTTCTCCATGTTCTTTATTAGCATGGTCCGCGTTGGGGAAATGACGGGGCGTTTAGATACGATTTTTTTGCGCTTATCTGAGCACATGGAATTTGAACGAGAGATGCGCAATCGGGTTAAAACTGCATTGCGTTATCCGATGTTTGTGATGATCGTGATGTTAGTTGCGATCATTATCGTAAATATTTTTGTGATTCCTGCGTTTGCCAAAGTGTTTGCTGGCTTTAATGCTGAGTTGCCTCTGATGACGCGCTTTTTGCTGAATATGTCTGAGTTTTTTGTTGATTACTGGATTTTGCTATTTGGATTCAGTCTCGGTGCAGCAATCCTGTTCAAAAATTTTATTTCTACAGTTGCTGGTCGGTTTTGGTGGGATCGACAAATATTACAGTTCCCGATATTTGGACGCATCGTATTAAAAGCGACGCTAGCACGATTCGCTCGTAGTTTTGCTTTATCAAGCAAGAGCGGCGTTCCCATCGTGCAAGCATTAACTGTCGTATCGAGTACCGTTGATAATACTTATATCGCAAGTCACGTCGATCAAATGCGAGAAGGTGTAGAGCGCGGCGATAGTATTTTAAGAACGGCTTCGGCAAGTGGCGTATTTACACCAGTCGTGTTGCAAATGATCGCGGTCGGCGAAGAAACAGGTGCCTTAGATGAGTTGATGGACGAAATCGCGCTGATGTATGAAGGTGAAGTTGAGTATGAACTCAAGAATTTATCTGCAAACATAGAACCGATTTTGATTGTTTCTTTGGGCGTGATGGTGTTGATACTGGCACTGGGCATCTTCTTACCGATTTGGGATCTTGGTCGTGTCGCGCTGCAGAAATAGTGATGCAATAATATTGACTCTGGTATTTGTCACGTGCCTTTGCGATTTATCGTAGAGGATTTATCAAAAAGTTTGTTATGATGTAAGAGCACAAGTCAAACAGTGAAACTTTATCAAAGTGGTATTGTGGATTTTGTGGATGAATCGAAAAAATGACAAGAAGTATTTGAATAGATAGATTGAAATAACTGATTGGAAAAAGCAATGAAAAAGACGCAAACTGGTTTTACTTTAATTGAATTGATCGTCGTGATTACGATTTTGGCATTGCTCTCTGCCTATGCATTGCCACGATTTGCCGCTTTACAAACAGAAGCGCGTATCGCCAAGATGAATGGTGCATTGGCCTCACTAAAATCAGGTGCTGCTTTGGCGCGTTCGATACAATTGACGCAGCAACTCGCACCTAATACTTCTGTCGTGATGGAAGGCGCAACGATTCCGATGGCGAACGGATACCCAACAACAGCCTTAACTGGTATTCCAGTTGCAGCAGGTTTATCCACACCTGACTTCGTATTGACGGTGACCTCTGCAACGGTGTTTCGTGTCTCAGCAGATGCCAATCATCCTAACTGTGCTGTGACTTACACGGTTCCAGCCGCTGCGGGTTCGCCACCGACTTACAATGCCACGGGATTGACGGCAGCAAACTGCGCGTAATCATACTGCTATAGATTTTCTAGTCTGTTTTGAATCTAAATTGAAATCAAATTAATTTTTAATGTGTAGAAATCTAGTCCATGATTTCTACACGGAGAATTCAAAACAGACTTTCTTCCGCATTCGGTGTCATTTATTTTTCTGCTTAAATTGATTGCCTTCTTATGCGAAATTTTTTGCCCACTATTACAGACACATTTACAAGCACATGCAGAACCAGATTCAATCACGGTTTTACGATGGTTGAGTTGATTTTAGTGCTGGTTGTATTTGGTATTCTCTCCGCGATTGCACTTCCTCGATTCTCAGATCGAGTTGATTTTGATGCTCGCGGTTTTTTTGATCAAACCCAAAACATGATTCGTTTCGCGCAAAAGACGGCGATTGCTCAGCGTCGTCCAGTTTGGGTGCAAATCGGACAAGCAGATGGCGTAATTTGCCTAACGTATGTGCAAGTGAATACGAATTGTCAGAACGACGCCGGTGCTCCTGTGATGAGTCCTGGTGAGCAAAATTGGTTTCGCAGAACCGCTCCCGCCGATGTAAGTTTTGGCGCAGGTGCCGTATTTTCATTTAACGCCTTGGGCCAACCCAATCCAAATACTGTGCAAACTGTGAGCTTATTTCAGAATGCAACGCTAGCTGTCGGCACAATTCGTGTAGAAGCTGAGACCGGCTATGTACACTAAAGCTCAGATCACTAGAACAAGGCTAATCAACGCCCGACAAGTTGGCGTCACGCTTGTGGAATTAATCTTATTCATTTTAATTGTCAGTGTTGCCGTAATTGGGGTGACGCGAATTATGAACTTAACTAGCGTGGCGAGCACCGATCCTCTGCGTGAAAAGCAAGCTCTGGCGATTGCCGAATCATTATTGGAAGAAGTACAGTTACAGGCATTTACTTATTGCGACCCAGATGACGCTAACGCAATGACTGCGAATAATCCAGCTGGTTGTGCGACCAGCGTACAGGGATTGGGGCCAACTGCGGGCGAGACACGATATGGTTCGCCGCGCTTTGATAATGTTGGCGATTATCATAATTTCGAGATGACACCCGCTGATCCGATTAAAGATATTCAAGGGCAAGTGATTGTGGGATTAGGAAGCTACAGCGCAAGCGTGCAAGAAACTGAAGACTTAGGCGGTGATCGTATCCGTATTGATGTTACTGTTAGTGTTGATAATTTAAGCGTTAGTTTGACTGGTTATCGTTACCGTTACGCGCCTAGAGCGACGCCTTGATATGCAAATTTCTGTTTCTACTTATCAGCGTGGTTTTACCTTGGTTGAAGCGATCATTGTGATCGTGATTACTGGGATTTTGGCGGTTGTTGCCGCGAGTTTTATTAGCCGACCAATTGAGCAATATCGCGATTTGAGTCGACGTGCAGAACTCACAGAAAGTGCGAATTCCGCAATTCGGCGCATGTCACGCGATTTGCATTTGGCATTGCCAAATAGTGTGCGTCAAGCTGATACGACTTGCGTTGAATTTTTGATTACCAAAGATGGTGGTCGTTATCGTGCTGCTGAACCCGGCAATGTCATGCAGTTTGAGAGTACCTCTGGTACACAGTTTGATGTGATTGGTCCACTGAATAGTGCGCCACAAGCAGGTGATTTTATTGTGGTGTACAACTTAGGCATACCCGGTGCCGATGCTTATCAGGCAAGTTATCGCGGAATTGTAGGTGCCGGTTCCACAAATGCCACGATCAATTTAAGTACAGCTATCCAAAATCCAATTGAGTCGCCGGCTAAACGATTTTTCGTGTTACCAGGGGCGAGTCCGGCGGTCAGCTTTGTTTGTCAAGGTGCAGGAACCGATGCAGGTGGTAATGGAACTGGACGTCTGTATCGTGTGTCAAACTATGCGATTGTGTCAGCATTAGGCACCTGTCCCGTACTTCCTGCAAATGCGACTCAACCATTGTTGGCGGAACATGTGTCAAGCTGTAGCTTTAATTATGCCAGTGGCGTTACTGAGCGTAGCGCCGTGTTATCGATTAGTTTGGGATTATTGCGCGCAGGTGAATCGGTTAACTTATATCAGGATGTGAACATTAGCAATGTGCCATAAGGTGTTAAATCAATTGAAAAGCCGGTCACCAGCTAAGTTGCCGCGTAAATTGGCAGCTCGCGGTTTTTCATTGATATCGGCTATTTTTTTGCTAGTGATTTTGGCCGCATTAGGGATCTTTATGCTGTCGATTTATACCTCGCAACGCACGATTTCCAATCAAGATGTGCGAGGTGTGTTGGCTTATCAAGCAGCAAAGGCGGGAATTGAAGCGGCTACCTATGCAATATTAGCACCAGAGAATGCCGCAGTTGTGAATACCATTTTTAACGGCTGTACTGCGGGCATGGCCGCACCAACTTTGGACGGCGCATTGACCGGATTTAATGTGACGATTGATTGTCAACTTACGACGACCACAGAGGCTGAAAATACGATACGTGTTTACCAAATTACTTCGACAGGGCGTTCAGGCAATGCTCCTTCAAGTGATTTTGTTGAGCGGCAAATTTCTGCAAGTATTAGTACTTGCAGAATTGGTGTTACGGGCCTTGCAACAGATCTACCGTGTTAATGATATTTTCTTGTTAAATTTAATTGAATTTGTTTGAGTAAGTGTGATTTTATTAGGCTTAAAAATGAGTAAGCAAAGGCGCAATCAATTACTTCAATCTTATGCCAGAATTTACTGGACTTTTTGCGTGTCTTTCTTGGTCACTATCATTGGTTTTTCTATGCATGAAGTTCGTGCGCAAACCACCATAGAATTTAATAGCACAGGCGGAACGAATGCAACGAATGGCCTGCATTTTTATATAGACAGGTCGAGCAAGATACAAGTGCGACGTTTGAATAATACTGGTCAAGTTTATAGTCCGACTGCCTTACCACAAACCAATCCAAATAGCTTAAATAATGGTGTGTTCATTCGTGCCAATGGACGCTTGTATGGCCCATCACACACCGTCAGCACCTTTAACCCAAGTGGCGGTATGTATAACACTTACAGTATTTCAGCCGCATTACCTGCTAATCCAGCTGTTCCTGGCGTCCAACAAAGAGCGACAAATTTATTGGGTATTACAAATGGCCCGCAAGTATCAATTTTGTGGAAGTACACCACACCATTTGATTTTTTAACCGCAGAAGTGACTTTGACGATTCCCGCTGGCTATGCGGTTAGCGCATCTAATCCAGTGCGTTATTATCATGTGTTTGATACTTACCTTGGTGGTAGCGATAGTGGGTGTGGTGTGAATGTTGCCGGTACCTATCGCATAGTGGGAACTTACTCTAGTCTGGGTGGTGCTAATCCTTGCCCAACCAGCACCGCATTACCGACTGCAGGAACTATCGTAGAGTCTTTCCGCGAACGTGCGCCACCAACGCCGCCACTTGGCGGTAGTACTGTCGGTACTTTCAGTAGTTATTGTGCAGCGGGTTGGAATACATTTTTCTCCAATGGCTCTCCGAATTGCTCCGTTCAACAAGCAGGTGCATTGAGCAACACCATTACAACGACCTTGCAAGATACAGGGATAGGTATAGCCTATGATTTTACCGCGCCCGGTGTGTACACCTTCAGTTATGACTTTGTGATTGGATCAACCGTGGTACCGGATTACGATCATATCGAAATTCGTCATGATGGCAGTGCAACGCAATGTCCTGAACCAGTTCAAGTGCTTGCCTGTACTTCTCCTATCGTTCCATGCCCAGATTTGAATATTGTGAATACGGGTACGTTAACTGGATCTATTTCTTTTTCTCCTACCGCAACTGGAACGAGTTGGACACCGTCGACTTTTTCTTTGGGATCGGCTGCTAGCATCGCGAATCTCGTTCTTCAAGCCAATGCTGCGTCTGCTGGCACATACACGATGTTCGCTAGTGGTTTGAGTAAATTGCCGCTGAATGGTACGCGCTGTGTAGTGAATGGTGTAGCGCAAGCAAGCTGCCAAATAACGATAGCCAATACACCTTGTGTTGCTAAATTCGAGTGTATGGAAACTGGTTTAGCGTATGTTGAGACTGACCGCACTCCGCTGTATACGAAATTGGCCAACACAGGCTTTCGTTTTGATGTTTTAGCGCTGCAAGCATCTGGCGCACTTGCCAACGCCTATACTGGAAATGTCGTTGTTGAACTCTACGATAAAACGAGTGCAGCGTCGTGTTCCGCTATAACGCCAATCGCATCACAAAATTTAACTTTTGCAGCGGCAGACAATGGTAGAAAAACACTCACTGCAGATTTGCTGCTTGCCAGAGCCTACAAACATGTAGGATGTCGAGTGCGTGAAAGCGCAGGCGTTGCACCTGTGACAGCTTGTTCGTCGGATGGATTCTCAGTTCGTCCAACCAACTTTACAACGATTACTTCAAGCGCCAATGCAGATGCAGCAGGAAATAACCCAACAGCAACGCCAATCATTACTGCTGGTGCGAACTTTAGCTTAACCGCAAATACTAGTGTCGTTGGTTACGATGGCACGCCTAAAGTGAATCCTGCTTTACTTGAGTGGTTGAATGTTCCGTCCGTGATCAATGGTGGTAGGCCAGCACCTGGCACTGGAAATCTAACCGGAGAATTTACGCTTGCCGCCAATTCGTTAAACGGAAACGGTGCTACAGGTAGTGAATTTAAGTATGACGAAGTTGGCTATTTTAGATTTAAACCACGCGGCGTCTATGACGATAGTTTTGTCAGCAGTTCTGGATCCGCTGACGTGGCGAATGGCGATTGTACGAATGACACATCGAATAGCCTGGTTGGTGGTAAGTATGGATGTCAGTTCGCTAACCTCGCACCAACGAATTATTTTGGTCGATTTATTCCCCATCACTTTTTAATTAGTGGTGCGGCTGTTGTTGAAGCCTGCACGCCCGCCACAGCATTCACCTATTTTGGACAAGATGGATTCACCACTAATTTCACAATGACTGCGCAAAACAGCACGAACACGACAACGCAAAATTACACCAGCGTTTACGCGAAATTTATTCCTACAGTCTACGCAAGTTACGCATTCACAATCAGCGGTGCCCCTGCTGGCGCGGTACTAAGTTCTAGTGCGACAGCACCGACCGGCACATGGCTTAGCGGCACGCTAAATGCGTCAGCAAAGCATCAAATCTCTCGACCAACCGCTTTAGCGAATGAAACCTTGATCGATGTCTTGGCGAATCCAAGTGATGGCGAGGTTCCCGCAGGTACTGCGGTTTTACTAGGAAAGAGTTTGCAACGCTATGGTCGTTTGAAGTTGCAAAGTGCTTACGGTTCAGAAATGTTGGATTTGCCTGTGCCATTTTTTGCTGAATATCGAATCGCTGATCAATGGAGAAGAAATAGTGATGATAGTTGTACGCCTATCCTTGCGCCAAGTTCCGGTAACGGCCTGATTTTTTATAGTCCAGAAACGGCAACGAACAAATTAAGTGCGGGCGAAACCATTGCGACGGTGAGTGCGACAGGGAAGTTGGTTGCTGGTCAGAGTCAATTAAAATTTTCCAAACCTGGCTTAGGTAATAGTGGTTTCTTGGATATGGATATTCCGGTTAGCAATTGGCTTAAGTTTCCTTGGCGAGGTGGTGCCACGGCAATTAATCCAACAGGTAAAGTCAAATTTGGAGCATATAAGAAATCAAATCAATTTATTTATGTGAGAGAAGTTCATTGAGCTGAGAGTTCGACTGCAGCGATGCAGCGATCGCGCCACGTTCATTTCGCACTTGCACAATACAAGTCGATCAAGTGGGCGAACATCATCAATACGACAACAAAACAAAGCGCAATGATTGACAACAAGCTCATATTATCTTAACGTCAAGCAATATTGCTGAATTGGGTTTACGCATGGGATTATTCTCAAAAAATAAGAAAAACGCCGAAATCATGGCAATTCGTCTTGGTAAGGATGGGCTTTATTCTGCCTCGGTTCGATTTTCCTCAGGTGGTTTGCCGGTCTTAGAATTTCTATCGTTTTATCCGAAAGCCGAACAAGCGTGGCCAGTATTGCTAGAACGCTTGGCGCGCGAGACACCAGCCAAGCAAAAGCAATGTTTATTGCAGTTAAATGCAAATGATTACCAATGGTTTGCGATGGACGCACTCAATGTGCCAGCGGATGAATTAAAAAATTCACTCGTTTGGCGTCTGAAAGAATTGATTGATTATCCAATTGAATCGGCCAGTTTTGATGTTTTAACGGTTCCCGGTGATATACAAAATGGTGGACGCAATCAATCATTAATTGCCATCGTAATCGCGAATCAGCAGTTGTCACTTCAGCAAAACTTGTTTGCCGATGCGAAGTTACCCTTGAGTGTGATCGACGTGCCCGAGATGGCGCAACGAAACCTTTCCGTTCGCCTCGAGGTCGAAGGGCGTGGTTTGGCAATGCTGTCGTTTGATGTACATGGTGGATTATTAACCGTCACCTATGGTGGTGAATTGTATTTATCGCGGCGATTGGATATCACCTCAACTGATTTAGGCACGCAAGATATACGAGAACGTGATGCGAGTTTTGAGCGAATTTCTTTAGAATTGCAGAGATCGCTGGATCACTTTGATCGTCAGCATAATTACATTACGACAGCAAAGTTGGTGGTGTCTCCATTAGGTGAGGTCGCAACATTGTTACAGCAGTATTTGGCTAGCAACATGTATTTGCCTGTTGAGATTATGGATCTCGCTCAGATCGTCAATTTAGAGAAAATTCCTGAACTGAAATCGGCTGAACGACAAGGGGCATTTTTGTCGATCATTGGTGCAGCTTTACGTCAAGAAGCGAGTGCTACATGAGTCAGCAAATCAATCTTTTTAACCCAAGTTTATTAAAGCGAAAAGATTACTTTTCTGCTTTGAACTTGCTTGTTTTATTAGCACTCAGTTTACTGATTGTCGTCTTGGGATTTGTTTATACGCGTGCGCAAGTAAATACGGCGAAAATGAATTCTGAGCAGGCCGCGAACAAGCTCACGACTTTGACCAACCAAGTCAATGCCTTACGTGAAGCGCATGCCGCACGCTTAAAAAATCCGGCGCTGGCGCAAGAGCTAGCGGCAATTGAATCATCGCTATTACGTCGCCATCAAATTGCGCAAATTTTACAAAATAGTCAGTTCGGAAATACCGATGGATACTCGTCTTATTTAAGTGCATTTGCGCGTCAGATTCCGCAGAATTTGTGGATTACAGGTTTTACTTTGGAAGGTGCTGGTTACGATTTGATTTTGAATGGACGCACTTTGCAAGCTGAATTAGTACCGCTATATGTGACACAGTTAAAGCGTGAGCCAATTATGCAAGGTAAGACATTTTCGACCTTGCAAATGGAAAGACCGATGTTGCCAGTGCCTGCTGCCGTCAGTGCCGCTGATCCAAAAAAATTGCCAGAGCCCGCACCTTATCTTGAATTTCAATTGCATTCGACTGGCATGGCAGAAAAAGCAGACAAAGAAAAAACAGCGGGGGCTAAGACACCATGAAGAAAATATGGCCCAGTCTCTTGGCAAAAATAGATGCGTTGTCCATGCGTGAACGCGCAATATTATTTGCGCTATGTAGTGTTGGCGTGCTCTTGCTTGGCTTTACGTTTTTGATTGAGCCACAGTTGAAGTTGCAAAAGACTTTTAAAACACAGCAACAAACACATCAAATGCAAATAAATGTGTTGCAGGGAGAACTCACACAATTGTCGAGTTCGATGCAGCAAGATCCTGATGCAGATGTAAAAGCGAGATTGGCAGAGGCAAAGACAAGGCTGACGTTAATGGACGCTGATTTGTCAAACTTACATAAGAAATTGGTCGCACCAGATAAGATGGATGCGCTGTTGCAAAATATCTTAAAGCGAAATAAGCGTTTGCAATTAATCTCTTTGAAGAGTCTACCTGTGGCGAATTTATTCGAAATCGAGAAACCCAATGACGGCGCGACTGTTGCACAAGTCAGCACGCAGGCTTCGGTGAAAACGACGACGGATGTGAATCAAATAGCGGCGAATAAGTTAACTACGATTAACCCTGACGAGCTCAGCATTTATAAACATGAGGTGGAGTTGGTTTTGGAAGGAAATTATCTCGACATGCTGGCATACACCAAAGATTTAGAATCAATGCCAGAACAGGTGTATTGGAGTCGAGCGAATTTGCAAGTGATTGAATACCCAAAAGCGCGTTTGAGCCTACAGATATTTACATTGAGTTTGGAGAGAAAATGGCTCAATTTGTAAATCCATTATTACTAGTTAGTGCCTTGCTATGCGTTGGACATTCTTTTGCAGCCACTAGCTCGTCGGTATCACAAAATTTGCCAGATCCGACCAAACCGCCTGCGAGTATTTTGAACCCAGCAGGCATTGGCGAGCAAGAAAGTGGACCGGTATTGCAATCGATCTTGCTATCGGCCAATCGTAAGATTGCAATCATCGATGGGCAAGCGATTAAACTGAATGGTAAGTTTGGTGACCAAACTTTAATTAAGATGACGGAGTCAGAAGTGGTGTTGAGACGAGGAAAGCAATTGCAGACGCTAAGTTTGCATCCAGATCTTCGAAAAAAACCAAGTCTGGAAAGCACTAAGTTGAAATAAACGATGTCTTAGAAAACGTGGGTGAAACATACGTGTAGATATCGATTGAATCAAGTTAGCGACAATATGAGATTAGTTGGACCAAGGGTTTAAAAATGAAAAAAATTGGGCTATCAGTTTTGCTGTTTAGTATGGTCGCCGGGTGTGCGATGCCGCCGTCACGTCAGGAAACTTACGACTTGATCAAGAGCGAAATGAGTAAGGCGACAGCTTCCAAGGCGAAAGCAGCTGAACCAGAAGCGGTTGCAGCTTCTTTGTTGCCGCCATTAAATGTCGATTTACCGCCTGTACGCAAACCGTTGGAAGAGCGTTTTAATCTCAGCTTTAGCAACGCACCTGCGGCACAGTTTTTCATGGGAATTGTCGCTGGTACTCCTTACAATATGTTGGTGCATCCTGATGTGACAGGGAATATTTCCGCGAATTTAAAAGATGTAACTTTGTTTGAAGCCTTAGATGCGATTCGTGAGTTATACGGTTACGAGTACAAGGTGGAGGGAAGTCGTATTTACGTCAAACCTTTGACTTTGCAGACTCGTGTTTTCCAAATTAATTATCTAGCTTCCGTGCGCAAAGGTAGTTCTGATATCCGCGTTACATCTGGCTCTGTTGCGGATGCGATATTGACTGGAAATCCAAGTGCTAACTCTTCTAATGGGCAAGGAAACACGCCAACTAATGCGCCAAGCAATGGTGCCAGTCAATCGGTGAACTCCAGCAAAATTAACACGACTTCGAATAATGATTTTTGGTCAGAATTAAAGGCGTCTCTAGATATTCTTGCCGGCAGCGGACAAGACGGCAGACAAGTGGTGATTAACCCGCAATCTGGTGTGGTGGTGGTGAGAGCGATGTCGGACGAGATTCGCAATATCGCTGCGTATTTGAAGGCGACACAATTGTCCGTCGACAGACAGGTCATTCTTGAAGCGAAAATCTTAGAAGTTGAGTTAAACGATCAGTATCAAACGGGGATCAATTGGGCTTCGTTCGCGTCGCTCAAATCTTCGCCAAATAGTGCCGCATCGATTGGTTTCTTAACGCCAGGTACGACCTTGAGTACGACAAGATTGACTACCGATGGCACTGGAATTGACACAATTACTGGTCTCAATTTAGGGGCAGCATCGCGTGCTGCGGGTTCTTTATTTGGCCTCGCATTTCAAACATCTAATTTCTCTGCGCTGTTGTCGTTTTTAGAGTCGCAAGGTAGTGTGCATGTATTGTCTAGCCCACGTATCGCCACCTTGAATAATCAAAAAGCGGTTTTGAAAGTGGGTAAAGATGAGTTCTTTGTAACGAGTCTAAAGACTACGCCAGGCGTGGTCAGCACGGGGGGGAATACGGCACCAACCGTCAGCGTTGAAGTACAACCATTTTTCTCTGGAGTTGCGCTAGATGTTACGCCACAAATTGATGACGAAGGCAATATCATTTTGCATGTGCATCCATCTGTGAGCAAAGTAACGACAATAGAAAAGACGGTCAATGCAGGTACGGCTGGATCGGTAGTTTTGCCGTTGGCGTCGAGTGTCGTATCTGAAACGGATAGTATCGTCAGAGGTCAAAATGGGCGTATTGTCGCGATCGGTGGTTTGATGCGCCAATCGAATTCAGATGACCGTTCACAAATTCCTGGCGCTGGCGAAGTGCCATTGCTCGGTGGCTTGTTTAGAAATACAAATCAGATCTCGCAAAAGCGAGAATTAGTTATTTTGATTCGACCAACCATCGTCGAAAACGACGGCGCTTGGGAGCAAGACTTATTGGAAAGTCAGAAGCGCATCGAAGAGATGACACCGCGTTCACGCTTGGAAAAGAAGGTAAAGTGAATCCCTTAGTTGATTTGTGGCGACGTAAAGAGTTCGCTTGTGCGCCGGTTCTTGTGGAACGATTTTCATGGTAAGAATGAGTACCTATAAGTCGCATTTCGGATTGCATGAGACCCCGTTTGGGATTACACCAGATACCAGTTTTTTCTTTTCATTTGGTAGCCATTTGGAGGCACTGAATACCTTACTGGTGGCAGCGCAAAATGGTGAAGGGTTCATCAAGATAACTGGCGAAGTTGGTACTGGTAAGACTTTATTGTGCCGCCAGTTTTTGAAAATGCTGGGCGATGATTTTGTTAGCGCCTATATTCCCAATCCTTTTTTAGAACCGCGTACCTTGTTACTCGTGTTAGCAGACGATCTCGGAATTCCGCAAGAAAAAGATAGCGAGCAACACGAAGTATTAAAAGCGATCAATTTACATTTGCTGAATTTGGCCAAGCAAGGAAAGCGTGTGTTAGTCTGCATCGATGAAGCACAAGCCTTACCGATAGAGACGCTTGAAGCAATTAGATTGTTGAGTAATCTAGAGACCGAGAAACGTAAGCTGTTGCAAATTGTTTTATTCGGTCAGCCTGAATTAGATAAGCGTTTGGCTAGAAATGACATCCGTCAACTTGCTCAGCGTATTAGTTTTCACTACCGACTACGTTCGCTGAATTGGGAAGAAACTAGTTTCTACATACAGCATCGACTTCGTGTGGCGGGCTTTAGTCAAATTCGTTTGTTTTCACGATCTGCGATCTTCGTACTTTGGTTAGCAAGTGCTGGCGTACCAAGGATGCTGAATATTTTGGCGAATAAAGCGATGATGCTTAGCTACGGTGAGGGACGCGCTGGAGTCGGAGCGCGACAAGTCATTGCTGCGATTCGAGATACCGAGGCCGCACCAGGCTGGAAGCGCATATCATCAACGCTGGCCTTGTTCGGCCTTGCATTCGTGGTTGGAGCTTCTTTGCTCTTTGGCTTTAATTGGAAGTTTGGCGTATGAGTTTGATCAATCAAATGCTGCAGGATCTGGAGAAACGTGGTGAAACAGAAGATCAACAGCCTGCCGCTCGTTATACTCAATTAGGTAATCACGCGCCTAATTCTGCATCGAATAAGACATGGTTTTTTGTTTTCTTTGCTTTCGTTGTGGTGTTCGTCTTGGTTTGGTTTCGTGATTCGCTATTTACGAAATTCAATGTGGTAAGTCAAAAAACATCAGTGTCAACACCTGTGGTGGCTGTATCGCAAGCGTCCGGCCCATCGGCTTCATCCATCGCGCCTGCTGATGCGATCGCAAAGTCGGCAGAGGCTGCGTCAGAAATACCTGCTGACCCAGGTACATTTGGTTTGAGTTTAAAGTTGAGTACGCAAGTAAATGTTCCACCGGCAACGAGTTCATCCGCTTTCATCTTATCAAATGCCACATCAGAAAATGCAGCATTAGAAATGGGAAAGCGAGATCAGCGTGCTGAAGCCAGTGACATGCCGAATAATGGATCACGAGATGCTCAGCAACGCGCAAGCGATTCCTTATTATCGAAAGCGCCAGTGTTGAAAACTGACGAGATATCGAGTGCAGAGTCGCAGAAAATTTCAAAAATTACTACACCCAATTTAGCAAACAAATCACTCACGCAAGCGGGAACTCAAGCGTCAGCAAATAGTAGTCCAAATTCCCAGACAGTGATGATTAAAGAGGTGTCGGCGCAACAGCGCGCAGAGGGAGAATATAGACAAGCGACCGTCTATCAACAGCAAGGTCGTCAAACCGAAGCGTTACAGGCATTGGATGCAGCGCTAAAATCAGATCCTTTGCATAGCGCTGCACGGCAACTCAAAATATCACTGTTGTTAGAGGCAAAGCGCCACGACGAAGCAATACGCGAATTGAAGCAAGGCTTGCTGGTCGAACCAAGTCAATTAAATTTTTCAATGATTTTGGCGCGATTATTAGTCGAGCGCGCGAAACTCAATGATGCGATTGAGGTGTTACAGAAGAATCAGGGACTGGCACAAGATCGACCAGATTACCTCGCTTTTCTCGCAGCACTTCAACAAAAGACTGGGCATCATAAAGAGGCAGTTCAGCTATATCGCCAAGCTTTAAAGAAGCATAGTCAGAATGGCGTGTGGTGGATGGGACTCGGTATCTCTTTGCAAGCAGATGGTATGAATCAGGAAGCGATTGAGGCCTTTAAGCAAGCAAAGATGCAAGGTGGAATTAGCGCGGAGTTACAAGCGTTTATCGAGCAAAAGATAGAGGTCTTGCAAAAATAGTTGCCTCAGCAGATGGTTAAAAACACTTGGCATTTTAACTTCATGTAAATTTGAATTCTGCTGCAATCCACATAAATTGAGCCGAATTTCTGGTAATTCATCCAAAAAGTCAGTGAAATTGAATAAAAATCGCAAACTATTGCCGTCTGCATGTCTGCAAGTCCGTAAAATAGCGCTTTAAGTTATTTTCGCAAAAGAAGAAAAAGTATGTCTATACAATGGTTCCCCGGTCATATGAACGCGGCTCGCAAAAAAGCGGCCGAGACGATGGAAAATACCGATCTGGTGATTGAAGTACTGGATGCCCGTATTCCACAAGCTAGCTGCAATCCTATGGTGGAGCAACTTCGTAACTTTCGTCAGCGTCCTTGTTTGAAAATTCTCAATAAAAGTGATCTTGCCGATCCTCATGCAACCAAAGCATGGTTAGCGTTTTATAACGCGCAAAAAGGCGTTAAAGCGGTGGCAATGAGTTGTAAAAAGCCTGCCGATGTTGCCAAGGTGCCGGGTTTTGCATTGGAGATGGCTCCGCATCGCGGCGTGCCGACCAAGCCTTTGCGTATGATGATTATGGGCATTCCGAACGTCGGAAAATCGACCCTAATGAATGCGCTATTGAAAAAACGCGTTGCCAATGTCGGCGACGAACCTGCAGTGACAAAAGTACAGCAACGTTTGTATCTTGGTAAAAATATGATTTTGACCGATACGCCTGGTATGTTGTGGCCGAAGATTCAGCATCCAACTGATGGTTTAATGCTTGCTGCGAGTCATGCGATTGGTGTGAATGCCTTGATCGAAGAAGAAGTTGCTACATTTTTAGCCGAACTTTTGTTGCAACGCTATCCGCAATTTCTAGCGACGCGCTATGGTTTCTCAACTGAGGGAATCGACGCGGTTAGTGTGATTGAGGCCGTTGCTAAAAAACGCGCTTATCGCTTGAAAGGCGGCGATTGGGATTTTGAAAAAGCAGCACATACTTTGTTGCTCGATTATCGCAGCGGTGCGCTCGGTCGCGTTAGTTTAGAGACACCCGCAAGTCGTGAACACTTATTGGCGACTTACGTGCCACCTGTTTTGCTAGGTCAAGGCAAGAGCGTGGACACCGGCATGATGGAAGATGCGCTGGAAGATGAAGACGAATAATCCCGTCGGATAATTTTCTCCATCATTGCATTACACCAGACACTTCCGAAATTAATTGCTTAGTTGTGCATATCTTTGACCGTTCTCTATGGAAGAAAATAGACTAGCCCGTTTCATCGCTAAACTCATTTTTAGTGCGGGTATTTCTTACCTCGCTTGGCAAGGTTTTGAGAAACTGAAAGCAGGCTACGGCCCGATTGGCTTGCTGTTGGTTAGTATGATTTGGGGACGTTTATTTCCGCGAGAAATCATTAGTGTATTCTCATTTATCAAGCGGTCAGCCTATAGCTCTGCGCTGTTGCCTTGGCATGGAAAGTATTTTAGTTTTGATGGTCGACAAATTCGGTTCTATTTGGTTCTTAAAACTATTTGGATTCCGATAGCAGATGTTGAGCGTATTCTTGAACCCAAATTACAGCCGCATGAAGTTGTAGCATTAGGCCTTCAATACGGGAAAATTCCTGAGCAAAATATGCATGGAGTGACCGAGGGTGGCTTATTAGAACTGCTTAAAACGCGCACAGAAGGCGGGCATACCAACTATAAGATGATTCGTTTTAAGCGCTGGCTTTTATCGAGCGCATTTGTGAATGTCAAACGACTACCGGAGTCGGCGACTAAGAGCATCAAATAAATGTACCTGATTGGTAGTTTGGTTGTGCGTATGAAATTGGTACATCAAATAAGTGTATTAAGTAAACACATCGAAAAAAATGATAAGGATAATTTATGCGTCTGTTGATTAAGTTGGCGTTTGCTTCAGTGGCATTTTCTGCGCAAGCACAAGTGCTGCAAGCGCCCATCGTTAAAGAACCCGTATTGCGTGCGCATTTGGCTTTTTTAGCCGATGATTTATTAGAGGGGCGAGGCACTGGACAGCGTGGCGGTGATTTAACTGTCGCTTATCTTGAATCGCAGGCAAAATTAATTGGACTACAGCCGCTGTATCCTCAGCAAGCGTCACCGTATCGACAAGCAGTCAAGTTGATCGGCTCACAAACTTTGCCATCCAGCCTTATTCAATTGTCCGTTGCAGGAAAGACGATTTCGCCTGAACTTGGGGCTGAAGTATTGGTGAGTGCAACCAATGGAAGCACGCAAGGAATAGTCAACGCACCAGTGGTATTTGTCGGCTATGGTGTGCGCGCACCAGAAGAGCAGTGGGATGATTATAAAGGACAAGACTTGCGTGGTAAGTTTCTGATTATGTTGGCGAATGATCCGCAGCCAACAGCTGAACATCCTCAACGTTTCGCTGGAAAAGCCATGGCTTATTACGGTCGTTGGACGTATAAGTTTGAAGAAGCCAAACGACAAGGTGCGGCCGGTGTACTGATTCTACATACAACGGAATCTGCCGCGTATGAATGGAATGTACCGCAGACTAGTTTTAGTCATGAGCGATTTAATTTGGCGGGTGCAGGAAATGCGGTTGAGGGTTGGTGGCGTGAAGAAAGTGCGAAAAGCTTCTTCCAACTTGCTGGTTTTGATTTGGCAAGTTTGAGAGCAGCTGCTGAACGTAGTGATTTTAATCCTGTGCTATTGCCGGCACAAATTCAGATCAATATGCAGAGCAAAGTGCGGCAAGTTGAGCAATTTAATGTGATGGGAATGGTACCTGGCACCGATCCAAAATTAAAACATGAGGCGGTAATTTACTCGTCGCACTGGGATCACTTAGGGATCGTTGAAGAGGTCGGCAAACCAGCACAGATTTGGAACGGTGCAATTGATAATGCAAGCGGAACCGCGGCTTTGCTGGCGATGGCGCAAGAAGCTGTGAAACGACCAGCTAAACGCACACAGCTTTTTTTGTGGCCAGCAGCGGAAGAGCAGTATCTACTTGGTAGTCTGGCTTATGTACGTGAACCAGCATGGCCTTTGAAGGATACCATCGCAGATTTAAATTTAGATAGTATGAACTTTGTTGGCAAGACCAAGGATATTGGAATTGCAGGCAGTGAACGCAGCACACTTTATGATAGCGCATTGAAGGTAGCGAAGAAAATGCAATTGGCAATTGCGCCTCCTGTACTCGATTTGGGTGGTGCTTTTTATCGTGCTGATCATTTTAGTTTTGCGCGGGTTGGTATCCCTGCATTTAATGTTGGTTCCGCAGTTTTTTCTGGTGATGGCCATTTTCACTATCAACACGAGCCAGAACAATCGGCAAAGAAAATGAAGCACTTTAAAAATGATTATCACACGCCACGTGATCGTTATGACGCTAGTTGGGATTTAGACGGTATGCAACAACAAGCGCAATTCACACTAGAACTTGGTTATGAACTAGCGAACGCTAAGACTAAACCAAAATGGCGTGTCGGAGATCCATTTGCAAAATTGCGCCCTTAGCGCTTCTCCTTGTCGTTAGTGCTTGCGTGGATTCTAATGTTACCGCTAGACAAAAAAGCTGCACAAGTTGGAGAACTTGTGCAGCTTTTTATTTGGGTATTTGCTTTGGTCGGTAATGAACTATCTAAGCTCTCGAAGCTAGCTTATCCATTGATCACTTTGCGTGTGTACGACTCTAAGTAGTCCATTAAGTTATCAGCACCTTGTGCCGCGGCGGCTTCATTTCCATCAGCGATACCTTGCGCCAGTAACATATGACAACGTGCAGCTTCATGCATATCGCCTTCGTGCTGATATGCGTACCAAAAACGGCGACATTTGATGATCAGTGGGATCACTGCGGAAACTGCTGAGGGATTACGGCAGGCTTCATGAATGACTTGATCTAGCGCCATATCGGCAGCCATAAATTCATCTAACTTTCCATGGCTGGCGGCTAACACCATTTGTTCTCCACAGGACAAAATACTTTCGCGCAATTGCGGATTAGCGCGTCTAGCGGCACTGCTGGCGATGAGTTTTTCGATGACTCTACGTGTCTCGATCAAGGTCACGTGTTCGGCCGCTTCGATGTCTTTTACGATCAAGCCTCGTCTTGGCAATTGCACGATCAAACCATTAGATGACATACGCATCAACGCTTCGCGTAAGGGTGTTCTACCAAGTCCTGTAATTTCAATTAATTCGGATTCTACAATCGGCGCACCTGGCTTGAGTTGCAGGGTCACGATCATATTTTCTATCGCATCATAAGCGATATCAGCGGCACGCATTTTGGCAGGAGTTGAGGCTTTAGTTGATTGCATACAATGATTGTTGTGAAATTTATCATTGGATTATAAGTTATTCGCCCCATTTTCCTCAATTTTCTTTTGAATTTATCCCCTTTTTTCATACAAAAAAAGCGACAAAGGAGTTTTTCGGTGTAACACAAGCTCTCGATAGCGGTGTATTAAAGTAAAACTTGCCATTAAAGCAGTAAGTTCATGTAAGTTGGGCGAGATAGACAGATTTTTAACTGAAGACTCTGACGTGAAGAGTGAAAAAAATTACCACTAGACTTTATTCGTACTGACAATATGCGGAGAAGTAGATTCACGAAAGCATTGCAGATAAGTGCTTACATCAGGATGATTGGTATGTGTGTATTTGTCTTAATTTGGCGATGTTTGTTGTATTCAAGTTACTCAATTTAACCAATTTAGGATAATATAAGTTGAAATTTAAATAATGATTTGTGCGCTTGGTATTTGCGCATATTTTATGAATATACGGGTCATATGCGGTACTTATATTAAACTTGGTTCTTATTTATGTTACAAAATACTATGCGAACTAAATTGAGTTTGATTGAAAACTCTGGAAAACAACTTTTAGCCAATCATATTGCGGATGTGTTCTTTGTTGAGCCCTTGTTTGATGCAATGCCAGATTTGGTTTTTTTTGTTAAAGACACACAAGGTCGTTATGTGGTGGTCAACCAAACCTTGGTGTCGCGTTGCGGCTTTAAAGATAAAGAGCAACTAATCGGGTGTACCGCAGCGGAGGTTTTTCCTGCATCTTTAGCAGAAAGCTACAGTGAACAAGATGAGCTTGTTTTGCAAAAAGGCTATGATGTTAAAGATCAGCTAGAACTTCATTTGTATCCAGATCGTGATCCCGGTTGGTGCCTGAGTAATAAAATCGCGCTGCGCGACAAAGATCATCAAATTATCGGTTTATGCGGTACTTCACGCGATTTGGGTATGCCAGATCAACGACATCCGGTTTATCACCGAATTGCTGCAGCGGTTCGGCACATACATACGCATTTCGGTGAAAACGTACCGATGGTGGAGTTGGAACAAATTACCAATTTATCGGTGGCACAAATTGAGCGTTACTTTCATAAGATTTTTTCATTAACGCCGCGTCAATTCATGATCAAGGTGAAGCTAGATGCCGCAACTGCAATGCTGGTTGATCGTCAGCGCAGCATTACTGATATCGCCGCAACTTGTGGTTATCAAGATCACAGTGCATTTTCTAGAATGTTTAAATCGACGGTTGGTATGACGCCTTCTGAATACCGAGAAGTGTTGTTGTCAACCACAAAGTGCGAATGATGTTGTATTTTGTTAGTTCTCGCATTTGATCTTTCCGCTCGCCATTGAGCACGCATACAATCAATTTAATTTTCTACATGATGGCATACGAAACAGGGAATTTATTCCCTGTTTTTATGTCCAAAGACGCTTAGCAATATTTGGTGATCTCGCTAAATTATTGTTTACGTAGAAAAAATCAAAACGGATCATCGCTCGGTTTCTTCGCCTTGATCTGGCAATTTATTTTATTCATGATTGACTACATGATTCACCCAACACCGGATTCAGTGAATGGGTGTCGTGATTTTGCTTCCACTTGAGGAGACTATATGCAAGTTCGTTGGCGACTAAAGCCTGTTTCTGTTTTTATTTTGAGTGCACTGAGTTTGGCATCAATCGGTGCCAGTGCCCAAATCGCTACCTCGAGAGTGGAAGGGCTGCGTGAAAGTAATCCGCGTTGGCACGCCTTGACGGGGGCGCGATTGGTGGTCGCTCCGGGTAAAGTGATTGAGAATGGCACTTTAGTTTTGCGTGATGGCGTGATTGTTGCAGCTGGACCCAATTTGCCAGTACCGAATGGTGCAAAGGTCTGGAAATTAGAAGGTAGGACGGTTTATCCCGGCTTTATCGATATGGCGAGTACGGTCGGCGTGCCAGCTGGATTATTACCCGCGCCAGTCCTCTCTGGACCAGCAGCTGCAGCGCGGCCGCCAGCACAAAGAGTTTTAAATAGTCGCGCTTTAGCCAGTGAGAATTTCCGTGTTCGTCCGGAACAAGATGTTGCTAGTCAGTTAGAGCTACGCGCTGATGAAATAAAAGCAGTGCGTGAACTTGGTTTTACCACTGTGTTGGCGGCGCCAGGCGCTGGTATTTTCCGCGGACAAAGTGCCTTGCTAAACTTAAATGGAAACGATAATGCAAAATCAGTCGTGCTCAATTCGCGTGTTGCACAGCACATGGCGAATGAGTTGGAATTTGGGCGTGGTGCGGGTTATCCAGGTTCATTGATGGGCGTGATCGCGCAGGTTAGACAAACTTTTTACGATGCGCAATGGTATCAACGTGCGACCGAGAGTAAGTTAAAGCAAGAGCGTCCACAATTGAATGAGTCGCTAGATGCCTTAAAACCTGTACTCGCAGGCCGGCAACCGATTATCTATGCAACCGACAATGAACAGGCTTATCAACGTGTTGCCAAGATTCGCGACGAGTTTAAATTGCGCGTTATTTTGCAGGGTAACGGTTATGAATATCGTCGGACTCAGCATCTGAAATCAGGCGGCATGCCTGTCATCGTTCCTTTGTTGTTCCCGAATGCACCGGAAGTCGACAATCCAGATATGTTGCTTGATACCTCATTGGAAGCGATGCAGCATTGGGAACAAGCACCAGCAAATCTCGCTATGTTGGATAAAGCAGGTGTTGAATTTGCGATTACCTCTGCTGGCTTAAAAGATCCTAAAAAGGATTTTTGGAATCGCTTACGTCAAGCGATTCGTCGTGGCTTAAGTGTCGAGCAAGCGCTAGCGGGCTTAACCACGACGCCTGCTAAATTACTCGGTGAACAAAAGCGACTCGGTAGTTTGACCCCAGGCCATTTAGCGAATTTGGTGGTCAGCAGTGGTGACATGTTTAGTGATGATAAAGCGAATATTGAGATCACTTTTGTTGATGGCAAAGCTTTCGTGACCGAACACTACAATCGATTCGAATTACGCGGCAGTTGGAATGTCAGTAGCAATGGCAAATCACAAGTCTGGAATATCACAGGCAACGCTGCAAAGCCTATGCTAAATATCGATGGCGTGAATGTTGATCTGAGCCTACGTGATAATCAATTATTGGCACGTTATGGCGATACTGCGATTATCGCTGAAGGACGTGGAGATCAATTAACTGGCACGATACAACAAGGGCAGGGCAAAGCGCTCAGTTGGAGTGCGACACGCGTGAAAGCCGTTACCGCCGATGCCACGCCAGCAAAAGTAGAGAAAGCCGCCGCCGCGTGGAATCAACTGTATCCGGCTGGACCTTATGCAATCAATGAACCAGATCGTCCAGCCGCGGTGTTAATTAAAAATGCAACGATTTGGACCAGCGGAAAAGCTGGCAAGTTAGAGCAAAGTGATATGTTGGTCGTCAATGGAAAAATCAGCGCAATTGGTAAAGACTTAAAGGCAGCAGCGAATACTGAAATCATTGATGCCAGTGGCAAACACCTTAGCCCAGGTATTATCGATGCGCATTCTCATACTGCAATGATGCAAGGCGTGAATGAGGGTAGTAGTTCGATTACTGCCGAAGTTCGTGTGGGTGATGTAATTGATGCGAGTAGTATTAATATTTATCGTCAGTTAGCTGGTGGTGTAACGACCGCCAATGTATTGCATGGTTCTGCCAATACCATCGGCGGGCAAAATCAAGTGATCAAGATGCGTTGGGGCTCAGATGCAGAAGGCTTGAAATTGGATGGTGCATTCCCTGGAATTAAATTTGCGTTGGGTGAAAACGTCAAGCAATCGAATTGGGGTAATGAGGCGACCGGACGTTACCCACAAACGCGTATGGGTGTTGAGCAAATCTTGCGTAGCGGATTTTTGGCGGCACGTGAATACAAAGCCGAGCGCGAAGCGTGGCGTAAATCACCCACCACGATGGTTGAACCACGACGTGATTTGCAAATGGATACCTTGGTAGAACTGCTCGACCGTAAGCGCATGATCCATATTCACTCTTATCGGCAAGATGAGATTTTGATGTTTGCCCGCGTGGCAAAAGAGTTCAACTTATTGGTCGGCACTTTCCAACACGTGATGGAAGGTTACAAAGTGGCTGATGAAATCGCGGCTCTCGGTGCTGGTGGTTCTACCTTCTCTGACTGGTGGGGCTACAAAATGGAAGTGAGCGACTCAGTTCCTTTCAACGGTGCTTTGATGCATAAAGCAGGTGTGGTCACGAGTTTCAATTCGGATAGTGATGAATTAGCTCGCCACCTCAATACAGAGGCAGCAAAAGCGGTGAAATATGGTGGCTTGTCTGAAACCGAGGCATTGAAATTTGTCACCTTAAATCCAGCAAAACAATTGAAAATCGATGACAGAACCGGTTCTTTAGAAGTTGGTAAAGATGCAGACTTTGTGATCTGGAATACCAGCCCATTGTCTACCTTTAGTCGTGCAGAACAAACATGGATTGAAGGTCGTCGTTATTTCGATTTGGCAAGTGATGCACGTTTTCGTCAACAGGCGCAAGAAGAACGCCAACGTATTGCAACTAGTGTGATTGCTGCGCGTACACCTCAAGCCGCAACTGCCAACCGCGCCAAAGATGCGATTTCAGAGAAAGTCAGTGCTCCAAAATCTGCAGCTGAAATGTTAGAAGCGAATCGCGCTTATTTGGAGTTGCAACATTGGATGCACATGCTCAGTAAACATCGCACAGGATATTGGGTGGGGGCTGAAGAGCACGAATGTACAGGAGCAGAATAATGAATCAATTACAAAATCGTTTCTCTGCCGGTTCAACTCTACAATCAAAAAACATGATGAAGAAAACTTCACTCTCTCGCCGTTTCACCATTGCTTTTGGTGCTAGCGTATTTTTAGCTCTTAGTTCGAGTATTGCTCAAGCATCCGACAATGTTCCTGCGGCAGCGCAGAAAACACCTTTGTTATTTAAAGGTGCAACCTTACATACAGTCAGCGGTGAATCGATTGTCAATGGCAATATGTTGGTTGATAAGGGAAAAATCGTCGCACTAGGTTCGCAGCTGACTATTCCAGCCAATGCAAAAGTAGTCGATGTGAGTGGCAAGCATATTTACCCCGGCATGATTGCCGCAAATACGGTGATGGGGCTAGCCGAAGTACAGTCGGTTCGCGCTACTTTGGATTATGCGGAGGCTGGTGCAATCAATCCGAACGCACGTGCCTTAGTTGCGGTCAATCCTGATTCAGAATTGATCACCACGGCAAGAGCAAACGGTGTGTTGGCAACTTTATCGGTACCTAACTCACCAGCTGGCTTAATCAATGGCACATCGGCATTGATTCAATTGGATGGCTGGACTTGGGAAGAAATGTCGGTGCAGTCTGAAGTTGGATTGCACATTAGTTTGCCAAATTTGCGCTTTAATCCTGAGTTATTTCCTGCACCATTTGATTCTCGACTAGAGGAAATTCGTAAAGCGAGTGCGCAGCGTTTAAAGATGTTGGAAGATGCTTTTGATTCTGCGATCGCGTATCGCGAAGCACGTGCGCAAAATGATGGAACCAAGATTGATGTGCGTTGGGAGGCGATGCTGCCAGCGATCGCAGGAAAACGTCTGGTGTTTTTCCATGCGCAAGATGTGAATCAAATTCGTTTTGCACTTAATTTTGCCAAGCGCTATCAATTGAAAGCGGTGATTGTTGGTGGTGCCGATGCGCCTGTATTAGCGGATCTCCTCAAGCAACAGCAAGTGCCGGTCATTGTGACTGGTATCCATAAATTGCCTATGCGTCGTGGTGCGGATTATGACGCTTACTACACCGTTGCTGCGAAGTTAGCCCAAGCTGGCGTGCAATTTTGTATCGCTAGAGCAGGTACCGATGACGATGCGCCAAATGAGCGTAATTTGCCATACGAGGCAGCCGTTGCCGCCACCTTTGGTTTGGATGTGAAAGAAGCCTTGAAGGCGATTACTTTGTATCCTGCGCAGATACTTGGTGTTGCTGACCAATTGGGTTCCTTAGAGGCAGGGAAGTTGGCTAACTTCTTTGTTACCAACGGAGATCCCTTGGAAACGACAACCCAAGTTGAACAAGTCTACATTCAAGGTCGTGCGGTGGATACAAGTACCAAGCAATCTCGTTTAACCGAGAAATATCAGCAGAAGTATTTGCAAAAGACACAGCCTTAAGGTCTTTTCAATAAGATTAATTAATATGAATCAGTTTCGCTAGATCGTTTGCTTGGATTAACGATCTTTGCGTTCAAAGCCTCCAGCATTTTGATGATTTCGATAAATGCTGGGGGCTTTTTGTTTTTTGAGACGAAATGCTTGAACTTTGATTTACTTTCGTGGCGTCTAAAGCTTGTCTGTGAGAAACTATTGAAAATTATATTAAATCCGTATTTTTGAATAGTCAAAATGAACAAGCCCGATTTATTTTCGGTATTACATAAATATGCCAAATTTGCTCTCTAATTTAACTAAGATTATCAATGACAATAGCCTGCATCATGCATTCGCCGAATGTCTGAAGTTAATCTCTTTAGATGGCCGATTATTGCAGATTAACACAGCTGGCTTGGCGATCATCGAAGCTGAATTTTTTGAGCAGGTGCAAAGCATTAAAGTAGAGCAGTTAGTCGATGAGGAGTTTCGCGCTGATTTCATCGAGATGCTTGATTGTGTTTGTAAAGGCGAATCAAGAACACTGTCTTTTCGAATTACTGGCTTGAAAGGATGTTCAAACTGGATGGAGATGCGCGCCAGTCCAGTTCGGTCAGAGACGGGCGAAATCGTCGCTGTGTTTGGTATCAGTCGAAACATCACAAAGAAAAAGGCGATAGAACAAGCGCTGTTAGAGAGCGAGCAAGGCTTTCGTACTTTGATTGAAACCATTCCTCAACAGGTCTGGACGGCAGATGCGAATGGCGAGATCACTTATGTCAATCAGCGAACCGTAGATTATTTCAAAGTTTCAGCCGAAAGTATTTTTGGTCAAGGCTGGGAGCATTTGATACATCCCGATGATTTGCCTGAAGCGAGAAGGCGTTGGCATTTGGCGGTGTCGACATGTAGTCCCTATGAGGTCGAATTCAGATTGTTGCGCCATGATGGCGAATATCGTTGGCATTTGGCTTCGGCATTACCATTACGTAATCAACAGGGAACGGTATCGCAGTGGTTCGGTACAAACACCGATATCTCACTGAGCAAACAGCATGCAGCAGCATTACGCGATAGCGAGCGTAATTTAATTGCAGCGCAGGCTCGCGCAAAAATTGGTAGTTGGCAGCGAGACTTAAAAACCAATACAGCGATTTGGTCTGCTGAGATGTATCGTATTTTTGGCTTTGATGCTGACCATGCTCCGCCAACATTCGAGCAATTGATTGCGCGCGTGCATTTGGATGATCAAGCATCATTCATTCAAATGTATCATCAATATCGAGATCAATTTGAAGCGCATCAATTGGATTTTCGTTATTCACCACGTGAAGGTGAAACCCTATGGATAGAGGCAAAAAGCGAACCTTTGTTTGATGCCAATGGAAATCTAATCGCGTTAACCGGCACAGCACAAGACATTAGTGAGCGTAAGCAGATTGAGCAAGATTTAGAAGTATCGCGACAGTTTCTCGCAGAGTGTCAATCAATCGCCCAAATCGGTGGCTGGGAAATCGATTTGATTTCAAGAAAACTGACTTGGTCAGAAGAGACATATCGCATTCATGACACGCATCCTGAAGAATTTACGCCGACCTTAGAAACCGGATTGAGCTATTTTTTACCTGAATCCAGAAGCCGGTTAGTTAATGCCTTAGCACGCGCAACCGAGTTTGGCGAAGCCTATGATTTAGAGCTTGAAAAGTTCACTTTAAAGGGGCGAAAAATTACGGTTAGAACGACTTGCCATGTCACCATGAACGATGGAAAAGCAGTGCGTTTAACTGGAATCTTTCAGGATATTACCGAGCAAAAAATGTCTCAGCTCGCGCTAAAAAATGCGTATATCGAGTTAGAGCGTTCAAACGGGATGCTTGAGCATATCGCTCACTACGATGCGTTGACCCATTTGCCGAATCGCGTGCTACTGGCAGATCGTATGCAGCAAGCCATGCTACAAGCGCAACGCCGAGGAAACTCTTTGGCGGTTGCTTTTCTCGATTTAGATGGATTTAAAACCGTCAACGATGTGCACGGTCACGGCATGGGCGATGAGTTACTGATTGCGATTGCAGCTCGTTTGCGCGCCGCCTTACGTGAAGGCGATACCTTAGCGCGCCTTGGCGGTGATGAATTTGTGGCGATCTTGACCGATCTCGAAGATGGTAAGGATTGCGAACCGATTTTAAGTCGGCTACTGATTGCCGCCGCAGAGCCATTAAATTTGCATCATATTGAATTGCAAGTGAGCGCGAGTATCGGCGTCACGATTTATCCACAAGATGGAGTTGATGCAGAACAATTGCTGCGGCATGCTGATCAAGCCATGTACTTGTCTAAGCAGACCGGCAAGAACTGTTTTCATTTATTTGACGTCGCCCAAGATGCGGCGATCAAAGTACAGCGCGACGATTTGACGCAGATGCAGCGCGCTTTAATGCACCAAGAATTTGTTCTTTACTACCAGCCCAAAGTGAATATGCGTACAGGGCAAGTATTTGGCGCAGAAGCCCTAATTCGCTGGCAGCACCCGCTAAAGGGATTACTTGCACCCGCGAGTTTTTTGCCAGTAGTGGAAAATCATTTATTTAGTGTCGAATTAGGTGAGTGGGTCATTGCAACCGCGTTGGCACAAATTCACGTTTGGCAGAAGCAAGGAATCAGTGTTGCTGTGAGCGTCAATGTCAGCGCTATGCAATTGCAGCAAGTCGATTTTACGCAAAGCTTAGAGAAGCTGCTATCGGTATATCCGCGTTCGGTATATTCGATGTTGGAACTAGAAATTTTAGAGAGTAGTGCGCTAGACGATATCGATAAAGTTTCTAAGGTCATTTATCTGTGCCAAGGCTTGGGAATACGATTCGCCTTAGACGATTTCGGAACGGGTTATTCTTCTTTACGCTATTTGAAAAGACTGCCTGCTGAAGTATTAAAAATTGATCAAAGCTTTGTGCGAGATATGTTGGATGACGAAGGCGACTTGGCCATTATTCACGGTGTGATCGGCTTAGCTTCTGCATTCCAGCGTAGTGTGATTGCCGAAGGTGTCGAGAGTATTGCGCACGGTCAGAAATTATTGGAGATAGGCTGTGATTTGGCGCAAGGATATGGTATTGCAAAGCCGATGCCTGCAGACACATTTCCAACTTGGGTTCGTCAATGGCAATCGCCGTTTTAATAACTAATTTTTAAAGTGGATTGAAACGCGAATTGATCGGACGTTGGAACAGTTAGCAGCTAACAGCTAAATGTACATACGATATTCGTTAACACCAAAATTATGCGCAAATTTAAACGGTGAGAGCAATTTGTGTAAGTGGTGCATTTTGATTGAGTAAAGCGTAAAACAAAGAGCCACAGGTAGCCGCAATGCGACTTTCTGTGGCTATTTTTTTGCGACTGTTTATCCGTGAAGGGGGTGATGAAGGTTAGGTTGATCTATTTGATCGCCCAAGTAAAACTAATGAGACGTGATGTCATGCTTTCAGTCGGGTTGTTTGTATTGTTAGCTTGAGTTGGGTTGCTGCTATGAAAGCGGCAGTTTTTTAAGGCCGCCATCGACGCACGATCCAATTTTGCGAAGCCGCTAGATTCTTCAATTTTTGCATCGACGACGTTACCACTGTTATCGGTGGTAAAGCGTAACTTCACGATACCTTTCTCTTCTCCACGCAACATACTGCTGTCGTATTCAGGTGCGTTGCAGGCACTATTGGTCCATGGGTTATTCGTTTCGTTTGCGCTTGCAGCGATACTTGTGAAGCTCAGGCATAAAGCAAAGAGCGCGCGAGTGAAGATAGTTGAGTTTTTCATAGTAGCTCCATTTAGGTTAAGAAATAGGACGAATTCACATTAACTTTTGGTTAGGCTACGAGGTACTGTGTAATACATTCGTAGATTCTGTAGAGATCCTTGTGAAGTCGATGGAGCAAATATACGTGTGGATTTTGAATTGATGAAATGACGATTTCGCATGTGGATTATTCGCAAATCGTATAAAGTGCAGCCTCAGTTATAGACTGCATTTATCTGGTGCAAAAACGAATTGCCTCATGATGGCATTCCCAAAATGTGTGCAAATTTGGTGGATATTTGCCTAGTGTTTTTTGATTTGTGATTTTTTGGTGCAAATTATTTTTTTCGTGCTTAATCAAAAAAATTTATTTGAACTGTATTTTTTTCGGAACATATTGCGCCTTTGTTTGAATTTAAGTCTAGAAAGCAAGGGTGCTTGTTAAGCGCGACAATGATATCGAAGATAATTTGTAGGCGATTTTGAGATCGAACTGAAAAATCAAAACGAAAAATTAGCAAAAAAATTGAAGCAAAAATTAAAACAACAAAAGAGAATGTGAATTGCAAAAGAATAGAAACTCTTGGCGACAACTCGTCGCAGAAATATTGACGATCGCCTTAGCGGCGTTACTGGTGGCGATGAAATCATACAAAGTCGTCAACGATGAAACGCGCCTGCGACTTACTGGTGAATTGAATTTGGCGATGCTTGAGCAAGTGAAAGCGACGCTACAAAAACAGCCAACACTTATTAATACCTTGCAGTTTGAAGATTCGCCGGGCGCTGGTGCAGCCGCCACTATGATTCTCGATCAACTTGAGGCATTGATTCATCGATATGAACTACGCACTGAGGCACAAGGATATTGCGCCTCTGCTTGTGCTGCTGCGTTTTTGCTGGGATCTGGGCGAACTTTATTGCCCAGCGACGATGGCAAACCAACTTATTTAATGTTGCATGCAGTAAGACATCAAGGAAATGGTGAAGTAAATTATGGCAAGACCGAAGCGATCATAAAAAAAATCACAAGGAATAGCGGAGGCAAATTCCCTATGGCTTTGTTGAACCGTATTTTTGATGATGTACGCGGCAACGGTGACGGCGAGATTTATATCTTTCGTGTTGCACAACGCACGCCACAAGGTCGACATCATGTCTTCGTGTGTGATGGGCGACCACGTGTATTGATTAGCGAATGTGAAGCAATTCCGGATGTTACGCCGCAGAGTTTAGGTATTTTTGTTGAATAAAAAAATATCCCGATGCAAATTGGCTTTGCATCGGGATATTTGTTTTATCTAGCGTTTACTTTGCGTTTAATTCATTTGCAGTAGCTTATTTCTTTAAACACTTTTCCAAGAATTGATCTTGTTCCCACAATAGGTGCAAGATGTTTTCTTTTGCCGCGTAACCGTGACTTTCTTTCGGCAAAATCACCATACGAGCTGGCGCACCTAAGCCTTTTAATGCTTGGAAATAACGCTCTGTTTGCAGGGTGAATGTACCAGGATTATTGTCGGCCTCACCATGAACTAACAAGATAGGCGTTTTCATTTTGTCGGCATTCATGAATGGTGACATCTTAGTATAGACCTCTGGCACTTCCCAATAATTACGCTGTTCGCGTTGGAAGCCGAATGGTGTCAAGGTACGATTGTAGGCACCGCTACGCGCAATCCCGCAAGCAAATAATTTTGAGTAGGTTAATAAATTGGCTGTCATGAAGGCGCCATAGGAGTGACCACCGACGGCCACGCGTTTGCGATCGATATAACCGAGTGCATCGACCGCATCGATTGCAGCTTCCGCGTTATCAACTAATTGCGGTACAAAATTATCGTTCGGTTCGGTGTTGCCTTCACCAATGATAGGGAAGGCTGCATCGTCCAAAACTGCATAGCCACGTGTCGCCCAGTAAATAAACGAACCGTAACTAGGTGCAGTAAATGCGTTTGGATTATGTGTGCTTTGACCTGCTGAATCTTTATCTTTAAATTCTGCTGGATATGCCCAAATCAATAGAGGAAGTTTTTCCTTTTTGCTCTTGTCGTAGCCCGCAGGTAAGTACAAAGTGCCAGACAGTTGTACGCCATCTTTACGTGTGTACTTAATGACTTCTTTGGAAACGTCTTTCAAACCTTCATACGGATTCTTGAACTGTGTAATCGCGTTTAGCTGATTGTTCTTGATGTTACGGAAGAAGAAATTCGGATATTCATTCTTTGATTGAATCTGCACCAAGACATCGCCTTTAGCGAAATCTTCTATCGATTGAATGTTCTCAATTTTGTCGGTGTAAGTAGATTGATATAGGCGAGTTTTCTCCAAGCTATCAATCTGCATCGCGTCGATGAATGGGAATTGCCCTTTTTTGCTGTGACCAGCGCCGATCAAGTAAGCTTTATTATCTTCAATTGCGAGCACACGACGATCATATTGATTGCGCTTGGTTTCGAAGCGACCTGGATTCGCGTAGATGTCTTGTGAATTGCGATCAAATACTAAACGCGCTTTTTCTGCCGGATTCGATGGATTGAAGAAATAAGTTTTCTCGTTGCGCGTGTCATACCAAGAGTCTGTAATGACGGCTAACTTATCATTGCCCCAGATAATATTAGAAAATCGTTGTGCTGTTTTGATCAGTGATTTTGGAGCTTGATCGAAAGGTGCGTCCCAGCTGAACACCTCATCGCGATAATCGACTTTTTTCGCCGGATCACCACCATCCAGTGCAACCACATAGCTCAAGCTTGCAGGCTTATCTGCACGCCAAACCATATTGCGTTTACCTTCACGTGTCGCACTAAATCCCTTTGGCATAGTTTCAGTCAACGGAACTTCATTGACCGTTTTGATTGGTTTACCTGTAAGGTCTGTGACAATTGTTTTACTAGGAAAACGATTGACCGGAACAATATAAGAAAACGGTTTTTGAATTGTAGTTAGCATCACTAACTTGCCGTCGGGAGAAAAGCTTTCGCCCGCATACATATCTGCTTTCTTCCACAAGCTGCTCGTACCATTGATATTCACTTTGTGTAATTCAGAGCTAGCGATATTTTCGAAATTAATTTCGTCGTTACGATTCTTTAGTAGATCTGGATAAGTACGGTTTTGTGAAACGCTACCGTCAGCGTTTGAAATAATCGCACCAGTTGGTAAATCCTTGCTGGAATCAAGTAACGCAGGGCGATTTTTTGGCAATACTTTTACCAAAAGATTTTCACTGTCTTTAAACCAGATAAAAGGATTGTCTAAATTTGCATTGAGTTTCGCCGTGCTTAAGCGTTTTGCTTGGGCGCTGGCGACATCAATTACCCATATCTCAACAGCATTGCTTGTGGTGTGGGTGAACGCGATTTTCTTCTCATTTGGTGACCACGTTAAATTCGTAATAAGCGCATCCTTTGGCAAGCCTTTGACTTGCTGCTCCACGCTATCACTGACTTTGCGCAATTTCAGATTGTTAATGTAGTTGACTGAACTAGAAATATTGGTCACAGGATTAATTCGTAATCCACCCAAACGCATTTCGGATTGATTTAACTCATTGAGCGTTTTGAACGTGCTGCGATACGTCAACAACATGACATTTTTCTTCGAGTCCATACTCACCGCAGGCGCGCGCTCAACGTCAGCTAGCGCAAGAATTGACTGTGGTGGTTTTTGGTAAGGCAGATTTTCTTGTGCAATAACAGTTGAACTGATCCCGATACTGGCGATGCTGCTAGCCAGAATCAACATAGTAAGATTTTTTTTCATAGAGTTTTATCCTAGAGATGTGTGGAATTGATCTTATTCGAGAATATTATTTATCTTTATTAACAAGTCTCAGAGCTCAAAATGTAATAATAGTTCCAAAAAACAATTGAATCTCACGTGGTCACTTTCATTTAATTGTTATTTGGATTGTTTTTGATTAGCTATATTTATATAACTAAATTAAAACTATTGTTCGTTCGTTAAAATCGCGATGTAGAGTTCAATTAGTAGAGTGTGATGGTGAAGCTTGTCGATGCTTAAAGCGGGATCACGAAATTGCAAATGCCGATATATTGCGGAAAGATAAGCCAATGACTGTGATACGCTATGGCTTAGCTTGTCACGCTAATTTGGGGATCTATTTGGTCCTTCGAGTTTGAAAGTCAACTCGCCCCAAAAACATTGATTTTCTCAAAGAGCTTATAAGTCGAGCTCAGACTTAAGAAACTGAAAAAAGTGCTTGATCCAGTCGCCACAAAAATTCTCTCGCATTATCCATACTAAACACCATCGGTGGTTTGAGTTTTAAGACATTGTCGTAAGGCCCATCTGTCGAAAGTAGGATGCGGTGCGCTTTTAAGAACTCAATGATGGTATTGGCTTCTGCGGTCGCCGGTTCGAGGCTGTGACGATCTTTCACCAACTCGACGCCGATAAATAATCCCATGCCGCGAACATCCCCGATTAGGGTATGTTTCTGTTTTAATTCATTTAGCCCTTGTAATAGAACGTCGCCAACTTGCTTGGCGTGGGCTTGTAAGCCTTCTTGTTCAATCACATCCAACACTGCTAAGCCGATCGCGCAAGAGACGGGATTTCCTGCAAAGGTGTTGAAGTATTCCATGCCGGTGATGAAAGCTTGTGCGATTTCGGGGCGGGTGATGACTGCGCCCATCGGATGGCCATTGCCTATGGGTTTGCCCATGGTGACGATATCTGGCACCACGCCTTGTGCTTCAAATGCCCAGAAGTGATCGCCTGCTCGACCAAAACCAACTTGGACTTCATCGGCAATGCAGACTGCGCCAGCCGCGCGTGCATGAGCATACGCTGCTTCTAGGTAACCAGCTGGGAGCACGACTTGACCACCGCAACCAAGTACGGACTCGCAATAAAAAGCGGCAGGTTTTTCACCACGCGCATGAATTGCGGCAATGGCGCGTTGTAAGTCTTGCGCATAATGCGAACCTGCTTGTGGATCATCTTTACGGAAACGCCCGCGATAATCATCTGGTATTTCTGCTACTTGGATGTGAGCTGGTCGACCGCGCCCACCTTTGCCGTCAAATTTATAGGGGCTCAGTTCTATCATGGTCGGCGAATTGCCGTGATAGGCATGATCGACTACGATAATGTCATTGGCTTGGGTATAGGTTTTTGCGATGCGTAAGGCTAGATCATTCGCTTCGGTACCAGAATTAGTGAGAAATACCACTGATAATTCTGGCGGAAAAGTTGCGCTGAGTCGCTTCGCGTATTCCACAATATTGTCATGCAGATAGCGCGTGTTGGTATTGAGTTGTGCCATCTGTGCTTGACCAGCAGCGACCACCGATGGATGGCAATGTCCAACATGGCAGACATTATTCACCATATCGAGATAGGCATTTCCTTCTTGGTCGTATAAATATGCACCAGCACCGCGCACCATTTTTAAGGGCTGTTGGTATGACATACTTAAAGTTGGATTGATGTGCTGACGGCGCAGCGCGATAATTTCACTTGGGCTGCGGTTGGGAATTGGGGCGACAGTTGTGGGCATGATGGGTTATCAGTGAATTTAAAGTACGCTTAAAAATAAGTGCTGTAATTCGTGGTAATTCATGGCATCGAGTTGACGGATCAGACGACGCACACCTTTTTGTGAAACCATAATGTAGTCGTTGTCGGGATTGCGGCGATATGCACGCGTTGCCATCAAAATACTTTGACTCAGACGCGCCATAATTAGGTGATGCAAAACACGGATTTCTGCTTCGGTTAAGGGATATTGCGACTGATAACCTCGCAATATCGCTAAGATGCAATTACGTACCTCGGCATCTTCTTCTACATGCTGTAAAGCATAGACGATGGTGATCGCCAGATCAACGATGCGCAGATGTCGACACATATCACCAAAATCGATGATCGCATTGACACGTAGTTGGGTGTTTGTGTTGTTATTCACATCTGCGGCGACGATTACATTAAAGTCGTTAGCATCATTGTGAATCACCGACATCGGTAAAGATTGTTTCCAAGTCGCTTCATGTTCGGCAAAATAATCTGTATGGCGCGTTACCAATTCGCGTAAATCGTGTTCTTCTATGTAAGCAATCTCATCGCGTAGCGCTGGTAAATTGCTGATGCTCCAATCAACATATCTATCCATACTAGGATGTTCAAAGTTCTGTAAGCCGCGATCTAATTTACCAATTGCCACACCCAAACTGGTTTGTAGCGTTTGCTGATCAAGCTCTTTGCGTTTCGCGACATTTGCATAGATATCACCTTCGACAAAGCTGAGTAGGCGCATGTGACAAAGTTGTCCGTCTGCTGTGGTGAGTGGCAGAATGTGTTGACCAGATTGACTTATCATCACTTGCGGCAATGCCAAATCTGAACAGGTTTTGGCAAGGTGCAGTAAGGCGGCATTTTCAATATCAAGATCGGCATACGACCAATTTGGATTAGCGATTTTAAAAACGTAATTTGCCTGCGGGGTTTGAATCTTAAAATTGCGATCAGCGTAAGAAGGTAGTTCTTTGACGGTGCCTGTTATTTGCCAGTGTTGCTCGACTATGGCTAATGCTTGTGCTGGGGTGATGGTTTGCATTGTTTATGATGGGATTAATGCTGCAGTTACTTAAAATTGCGATAGCCGTGTAAGTTAGAAACTCCCTTCTCCCGCAAGCGGGAGAAGGGCTGGGGATGAGGGGTTTTTTGGTTCGGATAAAGTAATGCAATATGAAAAATTAGAATTTATTGTTAAGAGTTATTCAGGCCTTTATGTTTCTGAATCGCCCTTACCCTAACCCTCTCCCGCATGCGGGAGAGGGGATTGCAAAATTCAAGCACTGTAGGTCTTAAATAAAAATTTCTGCTTACCTCATCATTTGTCGTTCAATTTTCTAAACGGCCCCACAATCAAATATCAAAACTAATCCCTTGCGCCAAAGGCAAAGAATGGCTGTAATTGATCGTATTGGTCGAGCGTCGCATATAAGCTTTCCATGCATCCGATCCAGATTCACGACCGCCGCCAGTATCCTTTTCACCGCCAAATGCACCGCCAATTTCTGCGCCTGAGGGGCCGATGTTGACGTTGGCGATGCCGCAATCACTGCCAACATCCGACATAAACAACTCCGCTTCGCGCATATCGGTGGTGAAGATGCTGGACGATAAACCCTGCGGCACTTCATTGTTCCAGTCTACGGCTTGTTGCAAATTTTGGTAGCGCACAATGTACATAATCGGCGCAAATACTTCATGGTGCATGTGCGCAGTTTGGCTTGGCATTTCTACGATGGCAGGGCGCACGTAATAGCCGGTTTCTGAGCCTGTGACGATCACACGATCTCCGCCAAAGACAACGCCTTGGTCAGCCTTTGCTGCATTCAAGGCAGTTTGCATCGCTTCAAAGGCGGCTTGATCCACCAACGGTCCAATCAAGGTCGATTTTTCTAGCGGATTGCCAATAGGTAGGCCTGCGTATATCTTCTTTAAACGTGGCACTAGCGTATCGTAAATACTGTCATGCACGAACAAGCGGCGCAAGGTGGTGCAGCGTTGGCCTGCGGTACCGACCGCTGAAAAGGTAATTGCCCGTACCGCCATTTCTAAATCGGCACTTGGCGCAACGATCATCGCGTTATTTCCACCTAATTCCAAGATTGTGCGCGTCAAGCGTTTGGCACAGACTTCAGCGACTTGACGTCCCATGCGCGTGCTACCAGTGGCAGAGACCAAAGCGACACGCTTGTCTTCTACCATTTGTGCGCCAGTGTCGCGTGCGCCAATAATCAATTCTGCTAAACCGTCTGGCGCATCATTGCTGCTTGCATTGAAGCGTGCGACTGCCTTCATAAATAAGGCGTGGGTTGCTAGTGCGGTTAATGGTGTTTTTTCAGATGGTTTCCACGTCACGCTGTTGCCGCAAACAAAGGCGAGTGCGGCATTCCAAGCCCAAACCGCGACTGGGAAGTTGAACGCGGAAATCACGCCCACTACGCCGAGTGGATGCCAGACTTCCATCATGCGATGACCGGGGCGTTCCGAGGCGATTGTTAAACCGTATAACTGGCGTGACAGACCAACTGCGAAGTCGCAGATATCGATCATTTCTTGTACTTCACCCAAACCTTCTTGCAGAATTTTTCCTGCTTCCAAAGTAACGAGTTGACCTAAGGCGGTTTTATGTGTGCGGAGTTCTTCGCCAAATACGCGGATCAATTCACCACGACGCGGTGCCGGTACTTTGCGCCACGCTAAGAATGCGTTGTGGGCGCGGTCAATTTTTTGTGCGACTTGTGTCGCATTGTCGGCGCGTAAGCTTGCGAGTGGTAAGCCATTAATCGGTGAAATACTGGCAATATCATTGCCTTCATAGTCAGCAAGCGTAACGCCGAGTTCGATAAATAAGTTTTGAATTGTGGATGTCATAGCGTTCATTGATTATTGATTTTGTAGAATAGTTATAGGATTGCGTTTGGACCGCATTACGAGCCATCAAATAGTAAATAAGTAGCCACTAAGTAGTCGCTAATTGACCACTAAATAGTCAGTAGTATCAACATCGTTGTCGCATTACACAATGCAAATATGTTCACAGGCAACTTTTTTACTAGTGTAATTAAGCCTAGGTTTCAAACCAAAGTGCTGTTGATTTCTAGTGTAGCGATTTTAGTGCTTGGCAACAAAGGACATAAAGTTATGACTTGGTGACACAATGGAATTACACTTTTCCTGTTATTTAATCTTGTTTGTAAGGCACGCGACCAGTGGGCACGACACTTGAAGCATGTACACAATGACCATGCTGATCATCAAAAAACATATGCGGCTTGAACGCAGCGAGCACAGCCGATTTGTTGACACCACCCATAAAGAAAGTTTCGTCAATCGCGATATTCCATGCTCGCAAAGTTCGAATCACGCGTTCGTGTGCAGGCGAAGATCGTGCTGTCACCAAGGCAGTGCGTAAAGGTAAAGCGCGTCCATCTGGCGCTTTGAAGTTGTTTTGAATATACGATAGGGCAATCAGTAGGCGAGCGAATGGTCCTTCCGGTAGTGGTTTCTTTGCATTCTCGCGCTCATGTTGCTCAAAGGCTTCGATACCCTGTGATTGGTAGATTTTTTCCGCTTCATCAGAAAAAATCACAGCATCACCATCGAAGGCAATCCGAATTTGTTCAAGATCCACCACATTTTCTGCTAGTTGATACAGTAGCGCTGCTGCCACGCCAGCATTGATCGCTGCTTGTACATCATCTTCGTGCAAAGACAAAAATAGACTGACATTAAACGCTTGCAAATACGACGACAAAGAAGCGCCACCTGCTAACACGGCACGACTAATATCCAAGCCGTAATGTGCTATCGAATTGAAAATGCGTAGCGAGGTTTCTGAAGAGTTGCGCGACATAATCACCACTTCGACCAGTCGCTTATCCGCTGTTAGTTGATTGAGTTTTAATAGTGCTTTCACCAAAGCGAAGCCAGCACCTGGTTTGAGGATTTCATTTTCGTGCGCTAACTGGTGTTGGCGATAAGCGTCCAAACCTTGATCTTGAAAGATCGCTTCTTCGACTTCCAAATTAAACAAAGCCCGTGAAGAAATTCCGATCACTAATAATTTGTCGAGTGAATAAGGCATGTGTGTATTTGCTTAGATAGTGGGAAGTATTTTGTTCAGATGAGAAATCAATAAATCGATTTCTTCGACGGTATTGTAGTGTGCAATTGAAACGCGCACGACGCCACCGTGCTTTTCTAAATCTAGAGCAGTGATCAGATGGCGCGCATAAAAATCACCAAACCGTATGCCGATATGAAACTGGTCGATATACCGCACGATACTTTCTGACTGCGTGCCTTGAACGACAAAGCTAATCGTCGGAACGCGCGTGTTTTCACCTTCGTGAACTTGGCGCATACCGATGATGCGCACGCTCGATTTGGCGTTTAAAAAATCTAATAATCTCTGCGCTAAATAATTTTCGTGCGCCTCAAACTTATCGAAGGCGAATTGCATCAATTGACGACGATTACCTACACCACCAAATCGTTCGCCCATCGCGACCAAATAGTCAGCGATGCCTTGACAGCCATATGACAATTCAAAATTCACATTGCCTGGTTGTAGTTTGTAAGGCAGATTGTCTGCGGTGATAAAGAAATGGTTGAGATTGGAGAGCTTGAGTAAGAGATCATATTTTCCCCACAAAATGGCATAGTGCGGTCCAAATACTTTGTAAAAGCTAAAAACGACGACATCAGCGCCACTTGCTTGTACATCGACCAAACGATGTGGCGCATAGGCGACCGCATCGACACAGACACGTCCGCCAAACGCATGCACGCGGCGTGCGACTTCGGCAATTGGATTGATCGTGCCTAGCACGTTCGATGCAAAAGTCATTGCCAACCATTTCGTATTAGCGCTAAGTAATTTATCTAAGTCATCTAAATCGAGCCGCAATGTGTCGGTGTTCACTTGCCAGATTTTGATGACAGCACCAGCTTGCTGCAAGCGTTTCCAAGCACCGATGTTCGCTTCGTGGTCGGTATTTGTGACGATGATTTCATCACCAGTTTGGATACTCGGTAGGATCGCGTGTATCAGTTGAAACATGAGGCCGGTAGTTGAACCGCCCATCACTACTTCGCGATCGTCTGCGGCGTTGATGAATTCAGCAATCGCCTTTCTCGCCTCTAACACTCTTGTGCTGGCGAGGCTTGAAGTTGCGTAACTAGCGCCTAGTTGCACGCTGCTACTCAATAAATAGTCGTGAATTCGATCTGCGACGATTTTTAAAACTTGAGAGCCGCCAGCGTTATCGAAAAAAACGCATTGTTCGGTAATTTGAAGCGCAGGAAATTCAGCGCGAACAGCCTTGATTTCATTCGGGGTAAATGCTTGCATGTGCGTGTCGATGCCAAAGTAGAAACGGGCATAAACATACCATGATTCAGCCAGCGAATGGAATCAGCGGCAATCGCTAGCAAACATTTGCGATCAATCGCAATCAATTACAATTATGAAGAGAGGGGATAGGCTTATGCTTAACCCGCCTGCCCATCAGCTCTTGCCTTGATATAGATAGGCAACATCAAGCCAACCCAAGAAAGCAAAAGTAGTAACCAAACGCTAGCGGATAAGTTCATCATATAGGGAATCGTCGTCACACTCGCGGCAACCCGTAACAAAGCGGCAAGGTGTAAACAAAGGTAAATCGCCCATAATAAATTATTCACTTGCAGCGGACGACCACTATGCCCAAAGCTCACGCGGCTCACGAAACCAACTAACATGGTGCCCATAAAACCTAAAGCCAAAGCATGTACCATTGCCGAACCTATTTGCGCACCGAACGCGCTTGCTGCTTGCAAGGCGAACACAATCGCAAGCCAAGCAAAGGATAAATGCAACATCGCCAATAAACGATTTTGCAAGCTGCGGAATAAACCCCAGCGCCATGAAGTATTGGCAAAACTAAAACTGAGCAAAGTCGCGATCATCGCTTCGATTACGTGCGCGCCTAAAATGCCAGCAATCGCCAAGCCCCAACAAGCAGCGATCCAAGAACCTAATAACCAGTATGGACGCCACATGGTGTAAGGCTTGATCACATTGCTACTAAAGAAGGGCAGCATACGATGGCAGACTGTCAAAAATACCGGTAACAAGAAGGCAAAAAAAGCTAACTGACGCGCTGCGATCCAAGCATCACTTAAACCAGCACTCCACAACAAGGCTGAAAATATCGCCAACACGCCGCCACCCATTGCCAACAATAATGCTTGTGGATGGCGTTTATCTTTTACTTGACTATGGATCACCAGCCGCGCCCAACGTAAAGTCACTGCGCACCAAGCCGCCAACGTCAAAGCAAAGCCCGACATGCGTAAAGGAGGGAGTTCTAAGCTGGATGCAATTAAGACCAATACCAGGCCACCGAAATAAGTACCGCCATGTAGTAAAAAATTATGCGGTGGTTCATCTACAGCTAACCACTTTGGCCCAGCAGTGAATGTAAAACCCAAAATGAATAAAGGGAAAACGCCTAAAGGCATCAACAAGGCATGCAAAGGCACAGCCAAGTTTCGACCACTTTGTAGATGTAACCACCACCATGAAAATAAAATCAATACAGCAATCGCACCGAGAAAAAAATACAGACGGTGAGGAGCAAGGGCTAGGCGTTTCATGGCAATCTCTTGAGGCTAGGGTGGTGCATAGGGAATGGTAAACAGCATAATCTCAAACGCTCGGCCGTGTTTTGACGGAGAACAAGAGCGATGTTGAAAGTGTAGTCTTCGCGCGGGGGAGTGCCAGTGCAGCTGCACTTGGACGAGAAAAAACTAGATGTCGGTCAAGTTTTGTTGAATTGTGTTTGATTTGCAAGTCGATGCAATTCGATGTAATTCGATCAAGCCTTGATCAATCACCTTGCTGATATGGGCACGCTCATCCGGATGCGCTTCGGTATGAAAGTGTTTGCGCACGCCTTCTTGATTCAGAATCAAATGCACGGTGGCGCTCACGCCAGCTTGTTGTAAGCAGGCTTTGACGCAAGCAAGTGCGCAGCCGTCTAAAGCTAAAATCGGGCGACCTGAGTGAGCTAGCTTTTGCAAGGATGGAACGCCTCCACCAACGCCGCTAATGCAAGACATTTGCGCACGGCCAGTTCTATCTAAATCGAGTGCACAATCGTTAGCGAGTTGTGCGACGCTAGAACAGCCGGAACAGGAATATACCAAAGGTAGTTGTGCTGAGATGGATGTGTTGTTTGACATGGGCGTGCAATTGAATACTTGTCGCTTAGGTCGCGCTCGCAGTCAATTTTTCTGCAAGCCGATTTAGCCATGCTGGACGTTCACTCGCATCGATCCAATATTTCACCGCAATCCCCAATTCCGTGTCACCTTCGATTTTTAAGCGGCGGCGGAAGAATAGTGTATCTGCATCTTCCAAGGCAGTGGCAAGTTTTAAGAAATCCATGGCACAGGCGCTGAGGCTAACGTCAGTTGTTTGAAATGGTATCGCCTTAAAACGGCCTTGGTCGCAACGGAAGCATAGACGTAGGCCGAGATCTTCGACCTGAATTTGAAAGGTTCTGCCATATAGATTTTCCGGTGCGATCAGCCAACTACGTTGGCGCGCAAGTTCTAGCATCAACATCAAAGGCGCACCCGCAATAGGTGAGGGCAGACGTTGGCCGATTTTCTCGAAGACGGTGGGAAAGCGAAATTCAGTGAGGTTCATCATAAACTCGAAATTAAATTGCTTGAATCGGTATAGTTTGCCATTGCATGCCAGAGCTGCCGTTCCAGTATCCATTACAGCGTTCTGCTTGTGGCGGTAAAAATTGCGCGTCAATCACAGCTGCTTGTTCGCGACGGCGCGCGGTGTCGAAGGCGTGAACAATTTGTTCCATGTTTTTGGATTGCACTTGCAGGCGCAAAATATCCACCTGTAAGTTCTTCAACGTAGGAATTTGCGGGCTTAGATCGAGACAATTCGCACTTTGGGTTTGTATGCCGTTTATCGTTAAAAAATCGCTGTGCTCGCGGGTTTGCAAGGCCAAACCATCGGGATAATGTTCACAGCGAAATTCACAATTATCTTTACGCAGACGATGATGACGTGCGGTGAAGCAGCGTGACGAAAATGCCAGCGCCATGCGTCCCCAAACTTGTACTTCGGTTTCTAAACCTTCTGGACGTTGCGCTTGTAAAGCAGCAAGATCAGTACCACTGAGTTCGATCGGCGGCGTAAAACGCATCGCACCTAACTCACGTAGCCATTGTAAGGTGCCAGTATGGTACACATTGAGATGCGGACCAGCGACAAAAGGCCGTCCTTGCATCGCGCGCACCGCGCTAAAGTCATTCGCCTCGATTAGCAAGTCTTCCGCCGCTGCGGCATCGATCAATTTATGCATGGCGCGGCGATCTGCTTGGTTATCGATTAAGGTCAAGGTAGAAAGAACAACCTGTTTCCCCGTATCACGACAAGCCTTCGCCAAACTAATCCAATCCGGCAAACGCATGACATGCCGACGTGAACACACTACTTCACCCAGATAAATAACATCCACAGGCCAATGCATCGCCTCTACATAAAACCGCATCGTGGCTTCTTTAGACCAGTAATAGGATAGTGGTGCGAGGGAGAGTTTCATAAGTTCGCTTTGTTTATATTTTCAAATAAAGGGCAGTGTATGTGGCGAAATAGTATTCTTTTGTAGGGCGGGGGCAACCCGCGCCGCCAAGACGTGATGCACGCGTGACCAATGTAAGTGCACCGCGGGTTTTACCCTTATTACGTTGTTTTGTGCATTTTCTGAACCGCCCTCACCCTAACCCTCTCCCGCTTGCGGGAGAGGGGATTTCGTGTTCTTAATTAGATTACAGTAGTACCAAGAGTAGTTTAGAAATTCAATGTCAGGGATGCAGTACAAGGCGCCAAGCACAGCAATACGTCGGTATTGCGAGCATTGGCAAGGCAGTAATGCGTCCCTGAGATTGGATTTATAAACTGCTCTTACTTCCAGGGACGTTCGAACGCCCCTTGCGTCACCTGCGCCCCCTCAGCATGTTTGGCCAAGGTCGCATTCCAATCCGGTCTTGCCGTATACCGCTCAGGATCACGCTCGGCAGAATCTAAAGCTGCACGCAAGGTGCCAACCACTTGCGATACATAATTCGGACTACGTTGACGACCTTCGACCTTGATTGCTTTCACGCCCATTTTGAGCAACTGTGGCAATAGGCCAATCGCATTTAAACTCGTCGGCTCTTCCAAGACGTAATCGACTTGACCTTCAACCTCAAAGCGACCCTTGCACAAAGTCGGATAACCCGCCGCCTCATTCGGTGCATAGCGATCAATCAAAGTACCACTCAAACGTGCGGATAAAACCTTATCTTTTTCTTCCCAACTGACTGCGTGCCCAGGTGAGCAGACGCCTTTATTGTTAGGCGAATCGCCAGTGACATAACTCGATAATAGGCAACGTCCTTCCGCCATCACGCACAAACTGCCAAAGCCAAATACTTCAATTTCTACCTCAGTCTGACGTATGATTTTTTCGATTTCTGTTAGCGTTAGCACGCGCGGTAACACCGCACGGCGTATGCCAAATTGTTCGCGCATTAATTCAATCGCATCGACGGTGGTGGATGAACTTTGTACCGATAAATGCAACCGTACGTCGGGATAACGATGGCGTGCATACGCCATCAAACCGGGGTCGGCCAAAATGATGGCGTCGGCTCCTAGTAAAACCGCGGTATCGATGGCAGCGTGCCATTCTTGCGCTTTTTGTGCTTGCGGATAGGTATTGATGGCGAACAGTACCTGCTTGCCACGCTGATGGGCGTATTCGACACCAAGCCGGATATCGGCATCGGTAAAATTGAGACCACCAAAATTACGCGCATTGGTGGCATTGCGTAAGCCTAAATAGACGGCATCCGCGCCTTTGTCGATGGCGGCTTTGAGCGCAACTAAGCTGCCAGCGGGCGCTACGAGATCGATTGTTTTCATGCGCAAGATGGTAGCGATAGGGATGCTAGCCGTCTTTGTCTTAGGTCAATGAAATGATGGATGCTCAGTGGTTCTGTTGTACTAAGTGCAGTCTGCTTTATTGATAGTGAAGACAGATCTATAGCTTTGCCTATTTTTTAGGCTATGATGAAGTGCTTACTTGGGACGAATATGTCACCATATTTCTCAGCGCATAGGCTGCGTCCATATTGCAGTCATAGTTTGTTCACAGTTCGTCACATCATGAAGTTTGTCGTTTGCTAACTTGAATGGAGTCAATGATGAAACCTAGCCGTTCTGATGTTCGTATTCCGTATCGCATGACCACGCTTAGTTTATTTTTTATTGCCGTTGGTTTGTCGACTTTGTCACAGACAAGTTTGGCGCAGACAAAAAATAAAGCCGCCGCTCCAATCAAATCCTCTGCTGCTAAAGAAGTCGTCCAAGTTGTGAAGCCGCCATTCGCCTTGGCATATATTGATGTCGCCACCACTGCGAGTGATATGCCTGGCGGCAATTTGATGGCTGGTGCCGCGCAGGGAGCGCAATCGGGTGGTGGATTTTTTGGTGCCTTGACTGGCATGGCGAAAGGAGCAATTGGTGGTGCTAGCGATCGCGGCAATGTATTTGGTAATACACACGGGCTGGGTTTTGCTGGTGGCAAGTTTATTGATATTTCGGTGTATACCAGTAAAAATCCCGGACTGAGTGAAGCGAAGCAACTTATTCCTAGTGTCATGAGTTTAGGTGAGAGTTTGCAATTAAATGCACCAGTGCCAGAGAAGCCAGTGCACATACCAGTCGATGAAAATCCTATCGAACCGACGTATGAAAAACCAAAGGGAAAAATTTCCGTTTATTGGGGCTGTGGTGACACTATCCGTCCAGGTCAGCCACGTAGCTTGGATATCGCGACCGCATCATTAGAGGATTACGCAAAATTTTTCGTAATGCGCGGCAAAACCACAAAAGGCGCGCGCTCGCAGCCGGGACATCCAGCTTGGCCGAATAAGGTCGACGACAGAAAAGTGCCTGATACCGCATCCTTGATTGGACAGCATCAGTTTGTCGGCAATGGTATTCCTGAGAGTTTTAAAGTGAATCTAGGTGCGCCACAAGATTTGATGCCCGCGATAGAACTAAAGCAAAGCAAAAAAGAGGGCGCGATTGCATTGGAATGGAAATCGATTCCGCATGCGCGTGGTTATTTTTTTGCAGTGATGGGTGGCAAATCGGATGGCAATACGGGTGAAGATGCCAGCGGTGAAATGATTGTTTGGACATCGAGTGAACTTGCCGATTTTGGCTTTGGCTTATTGGACTATCAATCGAATCAAGATATCGATAAATGGATTAAAGAAAAGGTGATCTTGCCAGCGAATGCGACACAGTGTGCTGTACCGAAAGGAATTTTTCCTGATGGAAGTGGCGGAATGTTGCGCATGATTGCCTATGGCTCGGATGCGTATTTTGCCTATCCACCACGGCCAGAAGATCCTAAGATCGCATGGGAGCCAGATTGGCAAACCAAGGTACGTGTGAAGTCGACGTTTACTTCGATCTTAGGTGGTATGGGTGACATGGGCGAGAAGTCACCGCCAAAGAAAGAAGAAAAGAAAGGTAAAGCGACTGATTTGCTAAAGAGTTTATTTGGTAATTAATTTGGAGCGCCTTTGAGCTTAATGCCAGTACCAGCATTGACCTTAAACTCAAACTTAAACTCAAACTCAAATTCAAATTCAACGTCAAACTCAAAGCCAAGCGCGCTGGATTTTCGATACTCAGTTTAGTCATCGCTTTTGTCTATCTTCGGGTTCGATTTTCAGCGTGATGTATGCTGCAAAATCTTACTGATTTGTTGTGTTGGTCTGTGGTTTGGCTGGAGTGTTTTTGTGTTAGCTTCATGTATTCACTGACATGGTGAAAATAGTCGCGTCCAGCAAACTTTTATTTTTAGCCTCATAATCCCCAGTCTCAAATTCTAGCCAAATACCATCGTTTGCAATTGGCATGATTTAGTGTCATTACCGTTTTCATCAACCTAATTTGGAGAGTGATTATGAAATTCCGTTTATCTAGTATGGCTTTTGCCTTGGCAGCATTGACTGCTGGCACGACTGTGGCAAGTACGCCAGCTTTCGCTGATGCGCCGATGGCGAAGTCGGCAGCGCCTGGTTATTACCGTGTGATGTTGGGCGATTTCGAAGTTACCGCTCTGTCTGATGGCGTAGTCGCTTTACCTGTCGATAAACTGCTGACGAATACACAGCCTGAAAAAACCATCAAGGCGCTACAAAAACATCATCTGAGCACACCAACTGCAACTTCGGTGAACGGGTATTTGATTAATACAGGAAGCAAATTAGTTTTGATTGATACTGGTGCGGCGACTTTGTTTGGGCCAACTTTGGGGCGTTTGGCGAATAGTTTAAAAGCTGCTGGTTATACGCCGGAACAAGTCGATGAAGTCTATATCACGCACATGCATGGTGATCACGTTGGTGGTTTGATGAATGGCGATCAATTAGCGTTTCCAAATGCGATCGTCAGAGCTGATCAGCACGATGCGGATTTCTGGTTGAGTCAAGCAAATATGGATAAAGCGCCAGCTGAAGCGAAGGGCGCTTTCCAAGGGGCGATGGCATCGATAAATCCTTATGTCAAAGCAGGAAAGTTTAAAACCTTTAATGGCGATACGGAATTGGTTCCTGGCGTAAAAGCAATCGCAGCGCGTGGTCACACACCAGGGCATAGTGTGTATGCTGTCGAGAGCAAAGGGAAAAAGCTGATGCTATGGGGTGATTTGATGCACGTTGCGGCGGTGCAGTTTGAAAATCCAACTGTGACAATTTCATTTGATAGCGATAGCAAGGCCGCCATGGCACAGCGGCTCAAAGCCTATGCCGACGCGGCGAAGCAAGGCTATATGGTAGGAGCGACGCATTTATCATTTCCAGGTCTGGGCTATGTACGCAAAGAAGGAAAAGCTTACGCATGGGTTCCAGTTAACTATGTGCCAGTGAAGTAAAACCAACTATTAATTTTTGCGATAGCAAAGTTCGTATTTCTTAATTGAGTAGCGGCAGATATGATCTATATCTGCCGTTTTTTTTATGTGCTATTTTTTTGCTCCCTTTTAATTCTTAAATTATGACAATTGCTTCAACCATACCAAATCAAGATGTTCCATTCATTCGTGAAATCCAAGAACAAGACAATGCCGCAATTGCGCGCGTGATTCGTAGTGTGTTGCTTGAGATGGAGGTGCCCAAAGTCGGATCAGCCTATGCCGATCCATCTTTAGACTATATGTACCAACATTATCAGCAAGATAAAGGCAAGTATTATGTTGTCGAGCTAAACGGAGAAGTTGTCGCGGGTGGCGGATTTGGTAGTTTGCCAGGTGCACCAGCGGAGGTTTGCGAATTACAGAAAATGTATTTGCTGCCCCAAACGCGTGGTTTAGGATTGGGGCAAAAATTAATCGAGCGATGCATTGAAGACGCCAAGAAAATGGCCTATACCCAATGCTATTTAGAAACCTTGCCCAATATGCTGGCGGCGCAAGCTTTATACAAGAAGATGGGATTTGCCTATATTGACCAACCGATGGGGAATACCGGTCACTGCGCTTGTCCAGTATGGATGCTAAAGAAGTTTTAGTTGCTAGTTACGGCAGTCGCAAGCTAAAGCGCGCGCCTTGGTAGTTGGATAAAGTTATCTCGCCAGCGCGTCCTTGATTTGTATGCAGCGCCACAATCTTATGCGCTAGACGCAGTCCTAGACCAGTGCCAGCGGCACTGACTGGAACGTTTTCTATTGCCGTTTCTAGCATCGTAATCGGATAGCCATCACCATCATCTTGTACACAAATTTCAAGATAATCGTCTTGCACGTTGATACTGATGATAATTTTTTTCTTCGTGTAGCGTAGCGCATTTTGTAAGGCGTTTGCTAATACCATTTGAATCAGATTGGCATCGTAGAACCATAGTTCTGGTGCATGCGAAAGCTGGGTTTCGATTGTGCACCCAGTCGGAACTTGATGTTGACTCGCATAGAGTCGAACGAGATCGGCAATCAACTCATGTGGATCTTGCGCTTCGATTTGCACGTGCAAGCTGTGAGTTTCAGAACGATAAAAGCACAGAAGTTGGGTCAGTGTTTGTGAAGAGCGGAGCGCAAGTTCGCGATTCTTTAAATCGCCGCGGGCATCCGCTTCTGCGGCTAACTGCGCGAGATTATTTTTAACATCATGGATATGTAGAGCGGCAATTTCAGAAAAAATATCACGCGTAGTCATTCGCCAATTTCCTGTCGATATTTGCTTTGAATTTTAATTTGAAACGCGTTAATCTCTGCGAGCTTGGGATACTGATCATTTTGCGCGACGACCGCATCTTGAAACTCTTTGGCGCGAGTAAACTTAGTTAGATCAAATCCATTTGTGAACACATCCATCAAAATCGATAGTGCTGCGTTGGATAAAATCTGTAAATTATTGGGTAAGCGCAGCGCCGCCTCCGTAAGCATCGCTGCAGCTTCAGTGTATTGACCTGCACGGGCTTTTTGTACCGCATCATTGTTCAGGTTAATCACTTCTTTGACGGAACTCTCGATCAATTGTTTCGCGACATCTGCGCCGCCATGATCTTTAAAAATAGCACCGATATCCTCTTGCAGTTTGTTCGAGTCGGGATTGTTTTGTACCGCTGCTTTGAGGATGTTAAACGCCAGTTCTTGTTTGTTCTGTGCCAAGCAGGCTTTTGCCAATGCCAAGCTAGTCGCTTCGGTGGGAATGCTACCATCATCGGTTAGTGCAAGCTCTAAGGCTTTTTCTGCCAAATCTTTATTGCCCAATTTGCTCTGTGCAACCGCTTCGTAAGCTGCTAAAAATTTCATTTCTGTGGTTTCTTTGAAATGATCTTTTGCGTCTTTGATCACGTTGACTGCACGCTCTAATTCGCCGGTTTCGGTTAACGCATTGCATAGTTTGGCATAGTCTTTTGAATCGCGTAGTGGTGAATTCTTAGTTTGCTTGACGACGATGCTCAGTGCTTTATCGACTTTGGCAAAGTCGCCCGTTGATTCTGCTAGATTCGCGATCGAGCGTTGGCGAGCGAGCGAGTGGGGTGCTATTTTGCAGGCACTGTCGAGTACGCTTAAGGCCTTTTCTGTATCGCCCGATTCGCTATGAATTTTGCCTAGCAAATCATAGGCTGCTAGTAATCGTGGATTCTCTGTAATCAGACCTTCTAATAATTGCCCAGCTTGTTCCCCGTCACCCTTGAACTTGAGTGCGCGCGCTAAACCAAGTTTGGCCCACGGCATTTCACGTATCTTCAATGCGTTTTGATAGAACAGAATTGCTGCATCGATTTGATGCAGCATCAATAAGGCATTGCCCTTAATTCGCATCGCATCAACAATGTATTTATCTTTGCACGCAATAATTTCGTCACATGCTTTGATGATTTCTGGCCACGCACCTTTGTCTTGTAATTTATCAATCGCGGCAAGTCTTGTTTTGCGTTCCAATAAGCGTTCTAGCCGTAGCTTTAAGGTTTCACCAGTAAATGGTTTAAGCAAGTAATCATCGGGCATACATTCGGCTGCTGTGATGACGCTATTAAAGCCGGTTTCAGCGGTTATCATGATGAATAAGGTGGCGCGGCTAATCGCATTGTTCGTGCGCAAATACTCTAAGAACTGCTGACCATCAGTTGCTTCACCGAGGTAGTAGTCGCAAAAAATAATGTCAAAACTTTTTTGTTGAATTTGATTCAGCGCTTCTTTGACATTCGAGGCGAGGCTGACATTGCTTACACCGAGTGATTGCACTTGATTACGCATAGTGGTGCGCATATCGGGCATGTCGTCGAGTATCAATACCTTTTTATCCGAGAAGGAAACGACTGGAGATTGGTTTGCTGTAGTATTAAGCATTTGGTCTCATCTCGCCTTTACTATCTGTTTCGATTCGCGAAGGAGCGGATCGACTATGATTCAATAGAACGTCAACTAAAACGCGTCAACAAAAACACATCATCGCTGGTGATGTAACGAACTACACTAGCTGATGCAAATAGACTGACCAGCTGGGCAGTTGTGGTTAACAGCATTTGCTTAGCTTCATAATGTTAGCCACGATAAATTAGCCGAGCTAGGTGGAATGCATAAAAAACAGTTAGAAATAATTGAAAACATTAGCATATAAACTGATTAGGTCAATAGGCAAGATTTATCTTTGTTGAGACTTATACAAGTTTATTTTTGATTAAATCAAGCTAAGCGGTGTTTAGTTCCATCATTTCGTATTTTGTCGTATGAATTGTTCCGCATCTTCTGCAAGTAAGGGCCTGCTGAATAAGTAGCCTTGCAGCTCATCACAGCCTTGCTTCAATAAAAATTCTCTTTGGGCTTCGGTTTCTACGCCTTCGGCAATCGTGATGAAGTCGAGACTATGCGCGAGTTGAATAATCGCACTGACAATCGCACTGTCATCGGCATCAGTCGCAATATCACGTACAAATGATTGATCAATTTTGAGTTTATAGATATTGAATTTTTTGAGATAGCTGAGAGAAGAATAACCTGTGCCAAAATCGTCGATCGACATTCTGACTCCACGTGAATGCAAGTCATCCATAATACCGATGGCATGCACAGGATCGCCCATCGCAACACCTTCGGTGAGTTCGAGCTCGAGATATTCAGGAGCAAGTTGCGCTTGCTCGAGTATGCTCGATACTAATCCAGGCAGATCTGGATGCTTAAATTGAATCGCAGATAGATTCACCGCCATCACCATAGGTGGTAAATCTTTATCTAACCATTGCTTGAGTTGATTGACCGCAGTACGTATTACCCAAGTTCCAATCGGAATAATTTGTCCGCTATTTTCAGCTAGCGGGATGAATTCAGCGGGCGAGATCATACCCAATTCAGGATGCTTCCAGCGAAGTAAAGCTTCGACACCGATCACACGATGATTTTTGATTGAAAGCTGCGGTTGATACTGCAAATAAAACTCGTTTCTTTCCAAGGCTTGATGCATCGCATTTTCAAGCGCGAGCACACGTGCCGTGCGTAATTGCATATCGTGATTAAAGAAACGGAAGTCATTACGGCCGTCATGTTTCGCGTTATACATGGCGATATCGGCATGCTGGTACAAGGTTTCAAAGTCGTCGCCATCCCGTGGAAAGCTTGCAATCCCGATCGATGCTGTCACTGTAAGCGTATGTTTTTCCAACTGATAGGGCTTAGATACCTTGTCGAGCAATCGTTCGGCAATACGACTTAACTCCTGATCATCGCAGTGATTGATGATGACGACGAATTCGTCACCGCCCATACGTGAGATCACATTTTCTTTAAATAAGTTATCACGCAAACGCTGGCTAATTTCTACTATTAATTCGTCACCGGTACGATGGCCTAAGGTATCGTTAATGTTCTTAAAGTGATCAATATCTAAGAATAGTAAACCAAGCTGTACCGCATTTTTTTGCGCTTGAATAATCGCGGTTTGTACGGTTTCTTTTAATAGGTGGCGGTTAGGTAGCCCAGTCAAGGAATCAAAATAAATCAGTTGACGTATTCTGCGCTCAGATTGAAGTTGACTAGTTATGTCCACAATCGAAGCCAGAATATAACGACTTTCCTCTTTGAAGATCGGCGTTAAGCCGATTTCTACACGGAACTCGTGACCATCATTATGTAAGGCGAATAGTTCTCGACCTTCCCCCATTTTTCTTTCACTAGCATGCTTTAAATAGCCTTGAATATGTAGGCCATGTTGCTCTCGCAATCGACTCGGAATAAGTTCTTCGATTGACTTTCCTAGTAGACTAGAACTGGCATAACCAAACAGTGTGTCAGCCTCGGTATTGGTCAATACGATCAGTCCATTTTCGTCGGTCATGATCATTGCATTTGGTGAGGCTTGAAGCGCGCTGCGGAAGCGATCCTCAGCGCGTTTAAATTCGGTTAGATCGGTATGCGAGCCGACCAAGCGCTGCAAGCGACCACGATGATCATATTGTTTTTCGCCACGCGCCAAAATCCAGTGATAGCTACCGTCTTTGTGCCGTAAACGGAATTCACTTTCATAGATTTTAATGTGATCAAATGCCAGAAAGTCTTGCACTCTTTGCTGCGCGATTTTCTTGTCATCGGGGTGTAGCAGCGATTCCCAGGTGTTGAAATGATTGTCGAGCTCAGCATCGGTGTAACCTAGTTGGGCTTTCCATACGCTAGAGTAAATAGTTTGTCCTGTTTGGATATTCCAGTCCCATAAACCTGTATTTGATGCTCGTACTGCCAATTCCAAATTTTGTTGTGCGACTTCTAGTTTTAAGTAGGGTTGCTCAATCGCTTCAACAACTACAGCGCGATAGATGAAGTAGTAACTAATGACCTTGTAAATATGCCCGAGCACGTTGTAGGCGCCGGTTAAGGTTGCATACAGCGTAAAAAAGAATTCACTCATCGCCATCGTGCAAACCGCTGCAAATAATAGCGAGGCTTTAAATGATTGTGGTTGCCGCATCTTGATCCACAATACGATGGCTGTCGCTATGTTCATCAAGATGAATACGTATTCGAGTAGTTTCTTCAGTGGTGTTAGGCCTTGACCAGGGATAAACCAATGTGGAAACAAATCTTGGCGATAGACGACCAATGCCGCGAACAGTGTTGTAATGGTGCAGGTTGCAGAAAACAAGGCGTATTGAAATTTCTTTGATACGCTAGTTTCCCAAGGACAGATACTTACAACCAGCAATGCGAGTGCCGCCACAAAACGTGCTGAGAGCCAAAAATTTAAGTGTTTATCTGTATCGTTAGGACTTAAAAATTCAGGCATGCCGGCGTACGACACCATGTGTAAGAAATCTAGAATGCCGACGGCGAAGAATAAACAGGCAAGCAAGACCAAATTTTGCGTGTTACGTGATTGTCGATAGTTCCAGCCTACCGCAACCACCATCATCGCTACTGCAATTGAGAGTGTCTCCATTAAAGTATGGAGCGATAGATAGTAGGGAATCCCTTGATGGTTAGGCGCGCTTGGAATTAACCAAGATAAAAACTGGATGAAGGCGAGGAGGGCGAGAAAAAGGACTAATTTGTAGGTGGTGATTTCATGCGAGGGATGCAATCGCCACCAATGATCTTGATGAAAAGACTGAGAGGTTTCGAGCTTGTTCATTCAATACCAAATCCTATTAACTATGCTGTCAAATAAATTATCGACTAATTTATTGTGTAGCGATAAATTTCCACATGGAAACATTTTATCATTGCTCGGACGTGTCGTAATAATTTTTGATGAGTGGAAATTTAACTGATTTTCTTTTGATGAAGTTTAAAAATTAATTGCTTGATTGCTATGGAGCCTAGGAGAGCTAAGCCAGCCAAGCGTTTTGCTAAAAGTTGACTATACAAGAAAAGATTCGCTTATGTTGTTTTTTGATGATGGTGGTATTAAGCCAAAATCAATAGGATCCACAACGAACGAAGCCAGCGCATGCATTGTTTGCGCTTGTGAGAAATCATGTCAGTCATTGATGTAAATTCGGCCGTATCGACAGACGATGCTTTTTGCTGCGTTAAGTCACAATTGACTTTAGCGCACATTGAATACTAATGATTGAGCATGATTGCAACGACGAGCCATGACCCATATTCGATGGTTCAGCCAAACATATGTATTACTGAAGTAAAAGGTAGATTTGTTGAGATAGCGCCTCATATTTTTAGTATGAGGGCGCTGATTTTCTCTGAAGCGGTCATGCTAATTCATGCAAGCTGACGTACTTATTGAACGTCGGTACTGGCCTCTTCATCTTTGAGATTTTTTAGGAAATAGAGAATAAAGAAAATCGCCATGCCAATAATAAACAGGATGACACCAATACTCATTAGGCCATAATCAGTTGAAAATAATGTGTTCCATAATTTCATTTCGTTCTCCTCAATTGTGTAAATTGAGTATAGGCATTCAGACCTGAAAAGAGTTGAGCTGGATCAAGTTGCATGTGAATTCTTGATCACTAACAGACTGTGTTTGAAACAACAAAACTCTTTTGTCGCAAGGAATTCTCACAATTTAAGCTAGTGTGAACTGCCTATCTATTTTTCGATCCTTTTTCTAATTTGGATAATCGCCACATCAGTCAAAACCAAGGCGCTTGACCCCTGACAGTATCAATACCACCTCACTGGTTGCGGTAGAAAATGCTGTTCCATGCGCTAAGGCATCTTCGGCTTTTTCTAATTGATTGTCATTGATTAACTCGCCAACTTGTCCAGCCACGCGATGGAAGCGTGCGTGCTTTTCTAAAAGCTCTTTAAAGCTACGACGAGAGCTAAGTCGTTGACCATCACCATAGATCCATTTTCCAAGTGCACAGCAATCATCGCGCGTGAGGGTTTTAACATCGACATGATCGCCATTCTCAATTGCTTCGCGGAGTTTTACTTTCCATTGTCGATGCGCGTCAATAATGGAATCAATATCGATGCCTTCAACTTTTTCTGCAACCGTATGACCAGGAAGTCTAAATTCATCCACTTGAGCAGCAAGGCGAACAGCGACATTGCATTGTGATTTGGCGGCAGTCGCGGTTTCTTCCACAAGCACTGCATTGGCTTGCGTATTACGATCAAGCTCGCTCACAGCTTCGCCAATTTGACTAACACCTAAACTTTGTTCACGCGCACCATTCGCCACTTCATCTAATAGATCTTTAATTCTATCGGCGTTGTGCACGATTTCTGTCATTGCATGTCCCGCATTTTTAACCACTGTGGTGCCCGTAGAGATTTGTGCTGAACTATGGGTAATAAGATCTTTAATTTCTTTAGCTGCAAGCGCGCTACGACCTGCAAGCGCACGCACCTCGGAGGCGACCACGGCGAACCCGCGACCTTGCTCGCCTGCACGCGCTGCTTCAACCGCCGCATTGAGTGCCAAGATATTTGTTTGAAATGCGATGCCGTCAATCACGCTAATGATGTCGCTAATTTTCTTGGAGGAGTCTTGAATATTCTCCATCGTAGTAACGACATTGCGCATGACTTCGCCTCCACGCGTCGCTGCTGCTGCATTGTCTATCGCAATATTCGAGGCTTGTTTGACTGAATCAGCCGTCATTTGCACTGTTGAGGTGGTTTCTTCAAGCGCGGCGGATGATTCCTCCAACGCACTTGCTGCCGATTCGGTTCGTGCTGATAAGTCTTGTGTGCCTTGCGCGATTTCCATGCTCGAACTCACCACATGGTCGCTTGCTAACTTCACTTGATTCACAGTATCGCGTAAAGCCTTTTGCATGTTCGCTAGCTCTTTCAATAAGCCAGACATTTCGTCTTTACCCTTGGTCTTAATATCCACGCGCAAATCACCCATCGCAATGCTAATTAATCGACGACGAAGTTGCTTGATGCCGCCAATCATAGAACGATAAAAGCCCATGAATAAATAGAATGCCAGCGATACGCCACAGGCAGAAATACCAGCAGTCAGGTACAAATTGAAATTGAGCTTTGCTTGACGTTCTGCCAGCATCATATCGAGTGCATCCAGATTTTTTTGTACTTGCGAGAACTGTGTTTCCAAAGTCTTATTGGCAACTGAAATATAGTTCGCAAGGTCGGCATTCAACTCGCTTGGGTTGGACAGCAAATCGCGCTTGATGGCATTGATGAACGCACCCGTCATTTCGATTGCAGCAATTTCAATTTTAGAAAAATGTGTTGGCGCTGCCTGTTTTACTTTATCCATATCACGCGCTGCCAACGCAAGCTCGTGTTCCATAATTGCTAAATGCTGCTCAATTTCGGCGACTTGTTGAACATTGATTTGCTTTTGATTGAGTGCATTGCGCCCAAGTCCGCGCAACTGCGACGTGCTGCGAATGATCTCCGGCGCACGCATCAGAACCGCGCTCATTAAATAATAGGATTGCAGATCTGGATCGAGTGCCAGCCCAGACCCATCGGTCGTCCTATCGAGTAGATTGCTTAAATTTTGGAAGAGTGTGGTGTGTAATTTATATACTTGCTCAGCACTTAGTTTTTCTTGTTCAGCATCAATGACACTTTGACGGACCTGTTCGAATTGCGTATTGGTCTCGAGCACAGAACCATATTGCGTGTTGAGCGTCTCAACTTTTTTCAAAGAAGAAGTGAACTGACTTTTTGCTTCCTTAATAACGTTCTCTGATGTTGATGTATCGGCTGTTCTAACTTGATAGCGCCAAGCAGCAGCGTGATCAAGTGCTTCATAAATTGACTTTGCATACTGCACGCCAATACGTTCTTTCTTTACAAATTGAAGATTGTGATGCACTTCATTGAAATAGCTGGCGAACATCCACATGATCGGCAATAAAAATGCGAGCGAAATAATCGAGATCTTCATCGGAAATTTGAGCTGCCGCATGAATGATGATGCAGGCGACCAAATTTGGGCATGACTCAATAAATAGTAAATTTTCTTCACAAATACAGATCTCAAAACTAGTTATAAGTGATGCGTTCACTTTAATGCATGGGGATGCGATATTTGTTGATTTGTGGCAATGTTGATCATTAAGTTTTGTGAATTGTTGTTAAATTTGACTGGCGTTATGGCAGTAGATTTTAATAATTCCATCGCCACTTTTTACTGCTTGAATTTAAGCGATTGAATGCAGGTGACCATATTTCTTTAATGATGTGAGATTGATCGAAAATTTACTCTGCAACTTTGAGTGAAACTTAATCACCTAAGCGTTGCGGCTGACGCTAATAAACCAGCAATTAGGTCAAGCAATACTCACTCGATGATCTAATCGGCTAGGCCAATCGCCAGCTATACAAACTAGTCGAGCGTTGCCGCTTACAATGCTTCAACGATAGTCGAGCTCTGTTGGTGAAAGACCAAAACATACGGCGACGAAGCACATTCATTTCATTCACACTAAGGTGGTGAATTCTTACTGGTCTCGGTAATGGTGGTTCAAGGGGCAGTGGGAAGAGTTTTGTTGATGTGAAGCGAATTCTGTTTTACGTGTCAATTAGTACAAAGTTAGATGTAATGACGTAATTAATTGGTTGCTCTTAGCTGAGCAACACATCTTTGGCTTATTTTTTTATTTGGTACAAGAATTGCTTTCTATGAAGGTGAATTTTGATTGGCTTCTTGCTAAGTGTAAGAAATAGTCGAATATTTGGTTTGTGTTGTTCATGAAGAAAATACGGCGAAAGGATTCAGAATCCGTTCGAGATCTCTATTTTTATAGCAATAAGCAAATAGATGAAAATATGGTATCTACGACAGCAAGCTAAAAGTAAAAAGCAAATTATGGACTTTTGGACTTCCCTAAATTCAGAAATTGACTGGATTGCTACTGCGATCGTAGATAGTGAAAGTGTTGTTGAACTTCGTTATGTAGATTTGAATTTTTTAAGACCAACATGAAAGCCGAACTGTTTCTTATAGACTCATTTGCATGACATCGATCCCGATTTCCTTGATCAATCTATCCATTAAGCAAGCATTAATAAATTCAAATGGTACTGACATTATGACCCAACAATATACAAGCCCAGGCGTCTACATCAACGAACTCAACGCCTTCCCTAATTCGGTGGTTCCAGTCGCGACAGCTATTCCTGCCTTCGTCGGCTACACGCCCAAAGCAGAATACCAAGGTAAGTCTTACCTAAATACGCCACAAGTGATTTCTTCTTATGCTGAGTTTGCTGCGATCTATTTGTTGGATGATCCTGCGCCGCCAGCTGATCCGGCGAAGCAGTATCAGCCTGAGTATTATCTGGTGGCGCAAGCGCCGCATTCGTCGTTATCGAGTATTGGTCATTATGTGAATATTGGTGGCGTAGATTATGCGATCTTGCCTGATCCGAATACGCTTTATTACATGGTCAACAGTCTGCGCTTGTTTTTTCAAAATGGTGGCGGGCGTGCCTACATCGTGTCGGTTGGCACCTATGGTGCGCCGAGTAAGACACCTTTGCCTGATCCTAGTGTGCGACCAGTGAATACGAACGTCTTGCTATCTGATTTGACGTCTGGCTTGGCGACTTTGAAAAACGAGCAGGAACCGACCATATATGTGTTTCCCGAGGCAACGCTGTTGTCCTTGGCGGAGAATGCGACCTTGATGCAAACGGCTTTGCTGCAAGCTTCGGAATTGCAAACCGCAGTATGTATTTTTGATGTGATCGGTGGCGATACGCCTGATCCGGTTTTGTACACCAATGACGTAGAGAATTTCCGTAATGGGACAGGTAGCCAGGGTTTGGACTTTGGAGTTTGCTATTACCCATTCATCGGCACAACTATCATGCAAAGTGCTGACATCGATTTTACGAATTTATTTGGTGGTGATGTCGCGCAGTTGGTCGCGCTCTTAAATCCACCATCGAATCCTAATCCCGCTGCGGCAGCAATTTTGAACATGATACAGAATCCGCCAACGAATCCCATGAGGAATAGTCAGTTACAAGCGGCGCTGTTGACAGCTAGTCCTAGTTATCAGCAGCTCATAAATGTCGTCTTGGCCTACGCGAACATCTTGCCAGTGAGTGGGGCGATGGCGGGTGTTTATACCTTGAACGATAGTCAAAATGGTGTGTGGAATGCTCCAGCCAATACCAGCATCGTTGGCGCGGTGTCACTGCCGATTCGTTTAAGTGATGCACAGCAAGGAAATTTAAATGTGGATACTGCAACGGGTAAATCCATTAATGCGATACGTTTTTTTAATGGGCTAGGTATTTTAGTCTGGGGCGCACGTACACTTGATGGAAATAGCGATGATTGGCGTTACATACCAGTGCGGCGCACTATGACGTATTTGGAGCAATCATGTAAAGAAGCAGTACGTGCCTATATTTTCGAACCGAACGACAAGAATACTTGGGCGGCGGTGACAAGTATGATTAGTAACTTCTTAACTTCGGTATGGAAACAAGGTGGCTTGCAGGGCGCTAGTGCTTCCGATGCATTTAGCGTGAGTTGTGGATTGGGTTCGACAATGACTGCGAACGACATCCTTAATGGCTTTATGAATGTCACGATAAAAGTCGCGGTAGTGCATCCTGCAGAATTTATCGTTTTCACCTTTCAGCAGCAAATGGCGACAAGCTAATTAGCTAAATATCAATTGATACTACTATAGTTGGCTCGATCATTCGTGTTGATTCAGCATCGCAGAGATTGTCGTCTCGTTTGCCGTCGATCTTTGCAGATTAATTGAAGAAAGTCGCGCGAGTTTTGATAGTTTCATGCGCGCTCTCTGTTTCTTCCCGTGTCTAATATCTGATTGAAAATAACCACTTCGCCATGTAAGGGATACTGACATCGGTGTGCGGTAGAATCACGCCGAGGTTTTTTTGCCTCTTTTATTACACACAACAATCCGTCCACAAAAAATATCAGTAGGCTCGGAAAATTAAGGAGACTTTATGGCAGGTGCAACAAGTGCAGAGGCGGGTAATACCGCATTGATTTCGGCAGATCCGGTTGTGTTCGGAATATTGATGGTGGTGTTGGGAGTAGTGTTTGTCACAGAAAAATCGCAGCATGGATTTTGGAAAAAATTTTATGCTGTAGTACCAGCTTTATTGCTTTGTTACTTTATTCCCGGTTTGTTGAATACCTTTGGCGTCATTGATGGTGGTGCTTCCAAGTTGTACCCAATGGCACGCGATTATTTATTGCCGCTGGCCTTGGTGGTCTTGTGTTTAGCATGTGATTTGAATGCGATTTTAAAGCTTGGCCCTAAGGCGGTGATTTTGTTTTTGACGGGAACCGTCGGTGTTATTTTGGGGGCGCCCTTGGCTTTGATGATTATGGGATTGTTTGATCCTAGTTTATTAGATCCGGCAGGTGAGAATGCAATTTGGCGCGGTATGACAACCACCGCAGGTAGTTGGATAGGTGGTGGCGCAAATCAGGCAGCGATGAAAGAAGTGTATGCCGTTGGAGCGGATGTGTTTGGCAAGTTTGTTGCGGTCGATGTCATCGTTGGCAATATCTGGATGGCGTTCTTACTATTTTTAGCTGCACGCAGTATTAAGCTTGATGCCATGCGCGGTGCTGATACGCGCGCTCTAGAAGATTTGCGTGCACGAGTAGAAAAGGTCAGTCTAGAAAATACACGAATTGCGAAGACCGATGATTTCATCAAAATTTTGGCGCTAGGTTTTGGTGCAACCGGTCTGGCGCATTGGTTGACGAGTTTTATCGTGCCATTTATCAAAGAGCATGCGCCGCATTTGGAGCGTTATAGCTTAACCGCTAATTTCTTCTGGGTGACGGTGTTGGCGACGACATTTGGATTGATGCTCTCATTTACGCGGGCTAAAAAATTAGAGGGGGCTGGTGCTTCTAAGATCGGTTCGGTAGCGATTTATGTTTTAGTGGCAACCATCGGTATGCAAATGAATTTGGCATCGATCTTTTCCGATCCTGAATTATTTATCTTGGGATTAATTTGGATTAGCTTCCATGGTGCATTGATGATCCTAGTTGCCATTTGGTTGAAAGCTCCTGTGTTTTATATGGCTGTTGGTAGTCAAGCCAATATTGGCGCGGCAGCGAGTGCTCCTATTGTTGCTAGCGCATTTCATCCAGCACTCGCGCCAGTCGGGGTGTTATTGGCGGTGTTGGGATATGCATTGGGAACCTATGGTGGCTGGGTATGTGGTCAGCTTTTACGCATGGTGGTGGGAGCGTAGAGCTAGACGGTTGAGCCTTGTCTATTGAATGCAAATTACAAATAAGCTGAATTTTTTCGCGGTAGTTTGAACTACCGCGATTTTTTTATGTACGATGAAGTTCGGCGTGTAATGAGTGTGAGCTAAATGATTGAATGATTCTGGTAAATCAAATTTTCTAAGCCAGAAAGCAAAAAGCCTCTTGATTTCTCAAGAGGCTTAAATACTGTTGGTGCCGAGAGCCGGAATCGAACCGGCACGCCTTGCGGCGCCAGATTTTGAGTCTGGTGCGTCTACCAATTCCGCCATCTCGGCAACGCATGAACAGAATTATGACAGGGTGCTCCGATTTTTGCAAGCACTTGGCTTAATTTGCTGTTATATTTTATGGTTTCCTTCTTCAAACAGTTTGATTTGCTTATTTTTTGTGCGAATTGAATTTTTTTCGTTTTCGCATCAGTCAATCGTATTAATCGTTTAGTCGTTTTATTTTTTCTCTATTTTGCGGTAGAGCGTAAAGAACTCATCTTTGTCAGCCGCTCGTTGACCTTCCCAGATCATTTCCCAGTTGCCTGGAAAATCCTTGTCGACAGGTTCTTTGGACTTTCCTTGGAAGCGACGGTTTCCCTGTGTCAGTAAGAGGTCGCAGTTTTGTTCATCGAAGCCAGCGAAGTGAACTTTGCTGAAGTAGGCAAAAGACGCGCGTTGTGATGCGCCAAGTTTGCTGTCAATGCAGCGATAGGGCGTTGGGATTTTTTCTGCCATTTCTTTTGCAACAGCTGCATAGCTAACGCGATGATTTACCAGTGGCAGCCATAATGACATCAATAAGAACCAGCATAGGATCACGCCGCCACTCGATAGTACGACCGCTCGCCATAGTACCGATGGTTGACGCGAAATGCGCCAATACACGATGCGAAACCAAATGATCGTGATACTGAGTCCGAGAATAAAAGTAAATGCGTTAAATTCTGGCACGTAGCCAGGTGCCCAACTTAATACTTTTTTGCCAGTGCGAGCAGGCCAGCCCGTTTGTAAGGCAATCCAGCCTAACCAGAATAAGCCAGCTGCTCCTGTCATGACCATAACAGCAAACCAATCGACAGCATTAATCGCACTGCGTTTCATTGTCGGCAGACCAAATGCCGCCAAGATCGCTAATGGTGGCAGAATCGGCAGCAAATATCCTTCTTCATGGCTGTGATTGAGTAGTGCCAGCAAGATGAAACAGATCAAGAAGCTTAAAGGTAGGGAGATGTGCAAAGTACGTTCTTGCTTGCGCCATGCATAAATCGCCCAAGCCGCAAAAGGCCAAGCGGGCCAGGCAAACCAAATTCCGTAACGTAAGAAATAGAAAGCGTTATCGAGTGCTGGGAGGCCGATTTGACGATAGTTCCATTCCATCCAAGCTTGATAGGGCGAGCTGGAGTAAGGCTGTACAGTTTGTATCGCAAAGATCCAAAGACCCGCAACTAATAATGTCGCAGGTAAGCTGATGGCAATGATTTGGCTACTGAGTTTTTGTTGGCGATAAAAGCACAGCGCAAATAAGGCAAGCAAGATCGCCAGTGGAATGATCCAGCCTCGCGTGAGTATTAATAAGCCCAGTACTAAGCCGATTTTGAATGCGCCGATCTTGCTGGGTGTATCGAAATAGCGCACGCAAACGTAAAGCGAATAAGCGATTAAAGCGATGTGCAAAGGTCCACTGCTTGAAGTATGGCTAGGAAGTAGTAGTCCCAAGCAGCCGAGATAAATAAGTAATGCACCATCGGCTAAAGTACGACCGAAGTCGCGTGGTTCTGGTTGTCCACCAAATGCCAGTTTTAATGGTTGTGCCTCAGCACGGCGACCTAGTAAATAGGTGGTGTACCAAACTGATATGGAGCCGAGCAGGAATGCTAAACCAGTTGAAATGCGCGCAGCCATTGGGTCGCCAATGAAACCGCCAAATAATTTAATGCAAATCGCACCTAACCAGAATGCGAGTGGGCCTTCTTCGGGGACCGGTAAGCCAACCACGTGCGGCCACAGCCAATCATTCAGGGTGCCATGCGCCATTGTCCACATCACACCAAAACCAGCTGCATCTGCTCCTTTCCATGGATCGCGGCCAATTAGACCGGGTAGGATATAAAGTAAGCAAAGTGCGAAGATGCTCCAACGTGGCAATGCAATGGTGGCAGAGGCAGGTAAACGGACTGGCTTCATAGTTTTTTTATTTGATAAAACTCGATGATACAAAAAAGGCAGCCGTAGCTGCCTTTTTTCTTGATACTGCTGTACTAATCGTACAAGTTCGTTGCTTATTCGCCAGTAGAAACAGACGTTTTAGAACCAACAGAACCGAATTTCTTACGGAACTTGTCAACGCGACCAGCCGTATCAACGATTTTGTGCTTACCAGTGTAGAAAGGATGAGATTCAGCAGAAACCTCGATCTTTACCAATGGCAAAGTCTTACCATCAACTTCGATAGAATCTTTAGTTTGAATAGTGGAACGTGTGATGAATTTGAAATCGTTAGAAACGTCGTGGAACATCACTTCACGATAATTTGGATGGATACCGTCTTTCATGCTTGCCTCAAAAATAGTTTGGTAGCCAATACGCACTTCGTCGGTCGCCCAGCTTCTTGACCCGATTGCTTATCACTTGCCAGTAGTTAAATCATATTAAAAGTTTCTTAGCGTCAAGCTAAGCCGGTAATTATACAATAAAATAAAGCCAATGCACGATTTTGACTGTGCCATTTGCTCCTTAAGGAAAGTATGTCGACAAATATTCAAGCTGGGATGAGTACCTTACTTCACGTGGTTGAAGTAATTGGTGTTTTTGTATTTGCTAGCTCTGGTTTAGTCGAGGCAAGGCGCAAGAAAATGGATTTGGTTGGTGTTTTTACCGTCGCTTTTATTACGGCGTTTGGCGGTGGCACGGTGCGCGATATTTTGTTAGACAGACGACCTTTGTTTTGGATAGAAAATTATGAATATCCAACGTTAATTTTTATTTTTTGTATTCTTGTCTCGCCATTTTTTCGGCAATTACGTCAGGTTGTCACTGAACGTGTGATCCTCTATGCAGATGCTTTGGGTTTAGGCTTATTTAGCGTTGGTGGTGCGTCGTTGGCTTATGCGATGAAAATGCCTTTGTTCATCTGTGTGATGATGGGCGTGATCACGGGAATTTTCGGTGGTGTGTTACGGGATATGATTTGCAATGAGATCCCTATGGTGTTTCGGCGTGGCCAGTTGTATGCCACTTGTGCCTTCCTTGGTTGCTGGGCTTATTTGGGTTTAACTTTGTTAGGTGCGACTGAGCTATTTGCTGTCATTAGTGGGATTGCTGTGACCGTGCTTTTACGTTTAATGGCAGTGCGCCATGATTGGAAATTGCCGGGTTAACTGGTGAATTTGCTTGGCTTGGTAATTTATTTACGTAGTTTTTTTGCGTGGTGGTCGGTTAACTAAGCCAAATAACACAGCATCAATCATGCTCTCTGCATGGGCAGCTAGATCGTAGGCGCTTGGGTCAATCAGCCATTCGTGTACCAAGCCAATTAAAAATGCATGATTGATTTGGACTGCTATTTGTATATCAGTATCTGGTGGGAAGATGCCTTTGTCGACGCCAGCACGGAAGATGTCTGCAATTTTATCCATGCATTCATTGCGACTTTCTCGTTCTTGAATAAAGGTTTGCATTTCTGCAGTTTTCTCGCAGCGATGAAAAATAATATCAAACATCTTTGTTTGTCTTGTGTTCGCCGTCACTTGCGCTATAAAGTGTAAGTTCAATTGGCGTATTGCCGCTATCGAGTCGTCTATCGAATTGCTAGTAATTTCATTGAGCATGACTTCGATAGGCATAAAGGCGCGATCGCATAGTGCATGAAATAATTCTTTTTTGTCTTTGAAGTGCCAGTAAATCGCGCCACGCGTCATGCCTGCCGCGCACGCGACATCGTTTAAGGTTGTATTCGAAACACCTTTTTCACAGAACACCTGCTCAGCCGCATTGAGCAAAGCTTCATAAGTTTGTTGGGTATCTTCTTTGGTTTTTCTGACCACGGTGGAGCTCCTCGCTGTCGTGATAGACGCGTGATAAATACACGTTCTATCAGTTATTTTATTTTTATATGTTGAAGGGATTTTACAATTTAAAACTATACAAACATTCGTGTATGTATATAATAGCACACGGTAAACATCATTTAAAGAGGAAATTCATGCGCAAGACAGTCATTCGAAACCAGAAAAACAGCCGCGATGCGTCGGCTTTTTCTTTTAAATTCAATAAGTTAGCGGTTGTATTTGCTTTGGCTCTACCAGTGCTTGGTCTGACCGCCTGTGGTAAGCAAGGCGCTTCCGGTGCACCAGCAGGAGCAGCGATGCCACCGCCAGAAGTCAATGTTGTGACTTTGCAAGGTCGTGATTTGCCAATCGATTTTGAGTTTGTTGGACAAACTGCTGGCATACGCGAAACCGAAGTACGCGCACGCATTAGCGGCATTTTGGAGCAGCGTGTCTATGAAGAAGGCGCCAAAGTCAAAGCAGGCCAGGTTTTATTTCAAATTGATCCGGGTTCATATCAAACACAATTAGCGTCGGCGGAAGCGGCACTTGGCGTAAGTGAAGCAAAGTTAAATCAAGCAAAACGCGAGTTTGCACGATTGTCACCATTGGCAGCCGAGAAAGCCATCAGTCAGCGCGAATACGATGATGCGAAATCCGCGTTAGAGATGGCAGAAGCAAGCTACAAACAAGTACGCGCGCAAGTCAACGAAGCGAAGTTAAATTTGAGCTATACCAAAGTGGTAGCACCGATTTCTGGTGTGACAGGCGTAGCAAGCAAACCGAATGGTAGCTTGGTGACACCAGCCGATAGTTTGTTGACGACGATCGTGCAAACTGATCCTATCTATGTCAATTTCAGCGTGAGCGAAGCAGATTATTTGAAATTGAATGCTGATTTAGCGAACGGCAAATTGCATTTGCCAGGTAAGCGTGCCAGCAATGGAGGTTTGGATTTTAACGTGAAGTTAAAAATGGCGAACGGTGAAATCTTCCCAACCGCAGGCAAGATGAATTTCTTAAGTGAAAAAGTTAACACGACAACGGGTGGGTTCGATGCTCGTGCGCAAATCGCTAATCCAGATGGTGCTTTGCGTCCAGGTCAATTTGTACGTGTGATGTTGCAAGGCGCAACGCGTCAAGCAGCGATTGCGGTGCCACAGCGCGCAGTGATTGATAGCCCGATGGGCAAAATGGTGTTTGGCGTATCGCCAGATAACAAACTGGTGCCACGTCCAGTCCAGTTGGATGGATGGTCGAACGGTGAATGGATCGTGACTAAAGGTTTGCAAGCTGGCGAGCGCGTTTTGGTGGATGGCTTCATCAAGGCACATGATCCTGGTATGACAGTTAAACCAGTGGCAATTGATGCTAAAGCCGCAGCGAACCCTAGTTCTGCTGCACCAACGACTGCATTAACGACTGCACCGAAGGCAGCAGCCGCTTCAGCTTCTGCAAGTGCGAAAGCTGCGCACTAAGTCCGTCTAGGATGGGTGTTCATTTCAGTCGAATTTAAGGACTCACTATGTTTTCAAAATTTTTTATTAATCGACCGATTTTCGCGACAGTCGTGTCGTTGATTATCGTGATCGCTGGTTTGGCCGCTTTGCGTGTCTTACCAGTTGAGCGTTATCCAGAAATTTCACCACCAGTGGTGAATGTGGTTGCTTTCTACCCAGGCGCTTCGGCAGAAGTTTTGGAGCGAACTGTTGCAGCACCGATTGAGGAGCAAATCAATGGTGTTGAAAATATGTTGTACATGGATTCGGTATCGGCGGCGGATGGTCGCGTATCGATTAACGTGACATTTGAAGTCGGTACGGATCTCGATATCGCGGCGGTCAACGTCAATAACCGTGTCCGTCAGGCAGAAGCAAAATTGCCGCAAGAAGTGCGTCGACAAGGTGTAACGGTATCAAAGAGTTCATCTAACTTCTTGGTTGTTGCCGCGTTTTATTCTGAAGACAATCGTTACGACAGTTTGTACTTATCGAATTATGTAACTCAAAACGTATTGGATGCGATTAAGCGTATTCCTGGTACTACCAACGTTCAAGTGTTTGGTGCGAAAGACTATGCGATGCGTATTTGGATGCGACCTGATCGTATGGCGCAATTAGGCGTTACGGTGAGCGATATCGCCAGTGCTGTCGGCGAACAAAATGCGCAATATGCGGCCGGTAAGATTGGCGCACCACCGAATAACACCGAAGAGTTGACGATGACGGTGACCGCCAAAGGTCGTCTATTAGAACCATCTGAGTTTGCCAATATCATTATCAAAGCAGGTAAGGGCGGTAGCACGATACGTTTGAGTGATGTCGCACGCGTTGAGTTGGGATCGAAAGACTACAACTTGTACGGCCGCATCAATGGTCATCCTTCAGCAAATATTGGTATTTTCTTGCAAACCGGTGCGAACGCTTTAGACACCCGTGAAGCAGTAGAAAAAACGCTGCAGGAATTGAAAGCGAAATTCCCAGAAGGGATGACGTATAAAACACCGTACGATACGACGCCGTTTGTTACTGAATCGATTTATGAAGTGTTAAAGACACTGGCTGAAGCGATGGTCTTGGTGTTTGTCGTGGTGTATTTATTCTTGCAGAGTTGGCGTGCGACGATTATTCCTACATTGGCTGTACCGGTTTCATTGATTGGTACGATGGCTGGTTTACACATGCTTGGCTATAGCATTAATACCTTGACCTTGTTCGGCATGGTATTGGCGATTGGTATCGTGGTGGATGATGCGATCGTCGTATTGGAAAATGTTGAACGCTTAATGAATGAAGAAGGCATGTCGCCAAAAGAAGCAGCGATTGAGGCGATGCATGAAGTGACTGGCCCGGTAATCGCGATTGTATTGGTATTGGTTGCAGCGTTTGGGCCGATCGCATTCTTGGGTGGCTTAGCTGGTGAGTTATATCGTCAATTCTCTGTCACGATTTCGATTGCGGTAATTTTGTCAGGTATCGTTGCGTTGACTTTAACGCCTGCTTTGTGCGCGATCTTGTTGAAACCTGGTGCGGAAAATCATAATCGCTTCTTCGATTGGTTTAACCATGCGTTCGCACATTTAACCAAGCGTTATACCTCTGGCGTGACCTTTTTCTTGAAGCGTGCCGTGCTCGGTGTGAGTTTATTCGTTGGCATGATCTTGATGGCTGGTTTATTGTGGAAAACTGTTCCAGGTGGTTTGGTTCCAGATGAGGATCAAGGTTACTTCATTGGTGCTGCGATCTTGCCAGAAGGTGCATCTTTAGAGCGCACCAATATGATGGTTAAGCAAATGGAAACAGCGCTTGAGTCGAATAAAGATATCGACACACGTTTCGCGTTGATCGGCTTGGATTTCTTAGGTGGTGGCGGTTTGAAATCCTCTGCTGCAACGATGTTCTTCCCGTTGCGTTCTTGGGATGAGCGCGACAAGTCTGCGAAAGAATTGGTGGGTGAATCGTTTATGCGCACTGGCAATATCAAAGAAGGCTTGCCATTATTCTTTAGCCCACCTGCAATTCAAGGCTTAGGTCAAACTGGTGGCTTTGAGTTTTATTTGCAAAACAAAGGTGAGGGCGGTGTTAAACGTTTGGCAGAGTTGTTACCTGTTTTGATTGCCGAAGCAAATAAACAGCCTGAATTAGCTGGCGTAAAAACTTTATGGCAAGCGAACTCACCGCAATTATTTGTCGATGTCGACAATGAAAAAGCACGCGCGATGGGCGTCGTTTTATCGGATGTCTACAATACTTTAGCCGCGACTTTAGGTAGCTACTATGTGAACGACTTTAATAAAAATGGTCGCGTCTACACTGTGCAATTACAAGCGGAAGGACAGTATCGCGCTAAGCCTGAAGATATTGGGAATTTGTATGTGCGCTCAACCACAGGACAAATGATTCCAATTCGCGCTTTCACAACTACCAAGTTCATTACTGGTCCAGATTCAGTACAACGTTTTAATGCTTTGCCATCGATTAAATTGCTCGGAGATGCGAAACCTGGTTTTAGTTCAGGCCAAGCGATTGCGGCGATGGAACGCGCAGCAAAAAATGTATTGCCATCGGATGTGACTTATGACTGGGGCGGTGCCTCCTTCCAAGAAAAGCGTAGTAGCAGCGCAGGCGGTTTGGCACTTGCCGCAGGTGTGTTGATGATCTTTTTGATTTTGGCAGCACAGTATGAAAAATGGTCATTGCCATTCTCTGTTTTGTTGGCAATGCCGTTTGGTATTTTCGGTGCTTTGCTTGCCGTGTATTTACGCCACTTTAATAATGACGTGTACTTCCAGATTGGTTTGGTGACTTTGCTTGGCTTGTCTGCAAAAAATGCGATCTTGATCGTTGAATTTGCGGTGATGAAAGTGCATGAAGGTTATGCACCAGTTGCTGCGGCAGTCGAGGCAGCGCGTCTGCGTTTCCGTCCAATTTTGATGACATCACTGGCATTTATTTTAGGTGTGGTGCCATTGGCATTCTCAAGTGGTGCGGGTGCCGCGGCACGCCAATCGTTAGGAACAGGTGTATTAGGAGGCATGATCGCGGCGACCTTCTTGGCGATCTTTTTGGTGCCATTGTTCTTTAAATTCATTTATGACCGTCGTTTCAAAACTTTAGATAGTGACTTTGATCATCCAGAGCATCACTACGCGAATGATCCATTCGAGAATCCATTTAGAAAAGTTGAGAGTACGGATGCAGTTAAAGAAAATAATGAGGTGAAATCATGAAATTAGGGAAGATTTTTCCTCAAGCTACTGGCGTGAAATTATTACCGTTAGTGTTTAGTCTCAGTCTGGCTGGATGTATTTCAGTTGGGCCTGATTACCAACGTCCACAGTTAGATTTGCCACAAGCAAATCAAGCGAGTCAAGCGAGTAGTGCTCAGCAGGCGCAACATGCTGCGCTAAAAACGTGGTGGAAGGGTTTGCAAGATCCTGAGCTCAATCAATTGATTGAAGACGCGCTCAAGCAAAATCAAGATTTATTGATTGCGACTGCTCGTATGGAGGAAGCTAAAGCCACAGCGGGAATCGCATTAGCAAATCGCTTTCCGACTATCGATGCTAACTTGGCAGTGAGTCGCTCTCGTACCAGTGAAAACTCTGGCAAGTTGCCAGCGAATGCCAATTTAATTGGAGAAAATTACCAATTCGGTTTAAGTGCAGCCTATGAACTTGATCTATTTGGCAAATTAAGTCGTGCAGATGAAGCAGCAAAGGCACGTTTATTGGCGCAACAATCAAGTCGTGACGCCGTGCAAATCAGTTTGATTGCGAATGTAGCGCAAACTTATTTTTCCTTGCGCGCTTTTGATGCACAGTTAGCATTTACCGAAACGACATTAAAGAGTCGTCAAGAAAATCTAGCTTTGCAACGCAAACGACATGCGGTAGGTGCAATTGGTGATATCGATTTACATTATGCTGAATCTGAATTGGCTGCCAGTGAGATCGCTTTCACGCAAGCAAAGCAAGCATCGCGGAATGTGGAATCCAGCCTCGCGGTATTGATAGGACGTTCACCAAAGCAGGTGATGAATCCTGACATTCCACGTGGTTTGACGATACAGCAATTGGTACAGAATTTGCCAACGCCTGCTGGGCTACCATCTGATTTGTTAGCACGACGTCCTGATCTGGTTGCTGCCGAACAGGTACTGGTTGCAGCTAATGCGGATGTTGGACAAGCAAAGTCGGCATATTTCCCAAGCGTGCGATTAACGACGTCTTTAGGTCGCGAGTCACGTGCGTTGGAAGATTTATTTAACCCCGCTTCTTTGTTGTGGAATGTCGCTTCAAGCATCGTACAACCGGTGTTCCGTGCCGGTGCAGTCGGCGCGGTAGTTGATGGTGCTGAAGCACGCAAACGTCAAGCATTAGGGCAATATGTGCAGACTGTACAGAACGCTTTCCGCGATGTCCACGATAGTTTGAATAATGCGGTCAGCAATGCAGCGATTGATGCCTCAACACAATCACGTTTAACTGCCGTTCGTGAAACTTATCGTTTGTCGAATCTGCGCTATCAAAGTGGCTACAGTGCTTACGTCGAAGTCTTGAATGCACAGCGTGATTTGATGCAAGCAGAAATCGCTGCGATTGATAGCCAACGTGCGAAGCTGAGTTCTGTTGTGGCTTTGTATAAGGCTGTTGGGGGAGGTTGGGGGCAGTAGTTGTTTTTGATTGTTAGTGAGTTTTATGGAAGCCGGACTGTAACAGGTTCGGCTTTTTTCTTTTGCTAATTTGATTTCTGATGTGCTCACCGTTCGTAGGTCTGGTGCGGCCCTACGGCCACTCACTTTCTTGCTTCGCCAAAGAAAGTAAGCAAAGAAAGGCGACCACGCTGCCATAGGCCTTCGGCTTCCCAATTGCGCAAGAAAAAAAATGGGAAAGCTTCGAAACTCGCTTCGCTCAAACAACGAAGCTTTCTTTATCCATTTTCTGTCTTGCACAATTGGCAGTGTCAGAAGTGGATGAAGGTCAAAATCAAAAGCAACGGCAACACCAAAACGTCCATTACCGACGGACATTCATTTTTCGAACAGCAGTTCTAGATCGTTGTTTTTGAATTTGCTTTTGACTTACCTCCGTTTGAGACGATGTAATTTGTACTTGGCAGAAAATGGGATTAGGGTTGCGAATGTTTGAGCGTAGCGAGTTTTCGCAACACCCCATTTTTTGACATGCACAAATTATGCTGAAGCGAAGCGTAAGTACCCCGAAGGGGCGAGTCTACGGTCGCCTTTTTTGGCGAAACAAAAAAGGTAATTGGCTGTCGGGCCACACCCGACCTGTGAACGATGTACGCGCGTGGGAATAAATTTAATGGCCTAACGTCCATAGAATTTATGGTATTCCAATAAAAGAATCGTTCCTCGTAGGTCTAGTAGCACTACGCAAGCTTCGCCTAGAGCTCGATATGTATCATCCCAAAAACAAAAAAGCCGAACAACAAGTTCGGCTTTTTCATGTTAAGCAAACTAAGCAAGAATAATAAAATTATCCACCACGACGCATCATCTCAAAAAACTCTGCGTTGTTCTTAGTTGACTTCATTTTGTCCAAGATGAATTCCATCGCTTCGATCTCATCCATACCGTATAAGAGCTTGCGCAGAATCCAGATTTTTTGTAGTTGATCAGGTTTGATCAACAATTCTTCGCGACGTGTGCCGGATTTATTCAGATTGATCGCTGGGTAAGTACGTTTTTCTGCGAGGCGACGTTCCAAATGTACTTCCATATTGCCAGTACCTTTGAACTCTTCGTAAATCACATCATCCATACGGCTACCAGTTTCGATCAAGGCAGTCGCGATAATCGTTAAAGAGCCGCCTTCTTCTACATTACGTGCAGCGCCGAAGAAGCGTTTTGGACGTTGCAGCGCGTTTGCATCGACACCACCAGTTAAGACCTTGCCGGAGGCTGGGATCACTGTGTTGTATGCACGGGCTAAGCGGGTGATGGAATCCAACAAGATCACCACGTCTTTTTTCATTTCGACCAAACGTTTGGCTTTTTCCAAGACCATTTCTGCAACTTGTACGTGACGTGTCGCAGGTTCGTCGAATGTTGATGCGACTACTTCGCCGCGCACTGAGCGTTGCATCTCGGTGACTTCTTCTGGACGCTCATCAATCAACAAAACGATCATCGTGACGTCTGGGTGATTGGTGGTAATTGCGTGTGCCACGTGTTGCAACATCACAGATTTACCAGATTTTGGTGAAGCTACGAGCAAGCCGCGTTGACCTTTACCGATAGGCGCGATCAAATCAATAATCCGACCCGTGGTATTTTCTTCGCCGCGCATATCGCGCTCTAAATGCAAAAGCTTATTTGGGTGTAGCGGTGTTAAGTTTTCAAACAGAATGCGATGTTTGGACATCTCTGGCGGTTCGCCATTGACCTTGTCTACTTTGACTAAAGCAAAATAGCGTTCGCCGTCTTTTGGTGTACGTACTTCACCCTCAATCGAATCACCGGTATGCAAATTGAAACGGCGGATTTGTGACGGAGAAATATAGATGTCGTCGGTCGATGCCATGTAGCTAGCATCGGGAGAGCGTAAGAAGCCAAATCCGTCTGGCAAAACTTCGAGGGCTCCATCGCCAAAGATTTGCTCGCCGCCTTTAGCGCGCTTCTTCAAAATCGCGAACATCAATTCTTGCTTGCGCATACGCGCAGCATTGTCGATATCAAGTCCGATGGCCATTTCTAACAGTGCTGAGACGTGTAAGGCCTTTAATTCAGATAAATGCATGTTGTGAGTGTCCCGAGGTGGGAATGTGAGGTGGGGGAGTGAACAGAAGTGAAAAAACGAACAACTGGATGATTAAGAAAATTGTGGGGCGATATTAACAGCCAACCACGACAAAACAATAAGTTTTAGATATCAATAAATGGAAATCAAAACCAAACTGAAACTATTTAAAAATTTTGCGTATTGTAAAACTTAATTCAGACGATGTAAAAAATTTCTTGTAACACCGTCTGAAACATAAGTTACTTGCGACTTTATTTCGCACAAGCCGAATATAAGGCAAATAGTAACTTAAATATTGCTATCGATAAAGCTCGTCAATTGGCCTTTTGCCAGTGCGCCAACTTTTTGTGCAGCAGCCGCACCGTTTTTAAACAAAATCAAAGTTGGAATGCCACGAATACCGAACTGTGCTGGCACGGCTTGATTTGCGTCCACATCCATTTTAGCGATCGTGATTTTGCCGTCGTATTCTTTGGCAACTTCTTCCAAAATCGGCGCGATCATTTTGCATGGGCCACACCATTCAGCCCAAAAGTCTACCAAGACTGGTTTGTCAGATTTCAATACATCGGCTTCAAAAGATGCATCGCTTACATAAATGATATTTGCGCTCATAGATTTCTCGTTATTCTGGTTACTCTCTAAAAGAGAGATAGTTTAATAAATTAATGCAGGAATGTGGATTTTGGGATGACTTTGCAAATTTCAAGTGCCGTTTTGTGTTGAGAGCAGCAGTGAACTATTGCAAATACAGCGAGAAATAATACCCTATTTTTTAAAAAGTGGCTTATTTACTGATTTTTGGGAAATTTCGTCATCTTTTTCTCTTATATTGTTTGTCGCTAGTCTAATTTGTTAGCGTGCTCGCATAAAATGGTTGCTTACTTTGATTTAGCTTCGTTTCGATAGATAAACTTTATGGCGCGCACAGTTCATCCAATTCCAGCATCATCACAATTTTGGTCGCAGATAGCGAAGCAGTTTTGGGCTATCCAAAAAAAGCAGGCGATGCCAACGGATTTGTTTGCCGAAATCGAGCAGGAAACGCCTCGTGATTTTTCGCACTTGCTAGTGATCGTGCCAACTTTCGAACATGCACATTTATTGCTGCGTGCTCTAAGTGCTGAAATTGGCGGTCATTTTATTCCACCCAAAATTCAAACCATGTTTGCTTGGTTAGGTATGCAAGCACCATTAGATGCTGCGGTTTCTGCCAATAGCGAACGATTGATGAGTTTATATGCGCAACTACGTCAGCATGCTTGGTTGAAAGCCTTGTTCGGTGCAAAACGCAATACCGACTTACTGCCTTTGTCACAAACTTTGTTGAGCTTAGCTGATGAATTGACACAAGTTTGGTTACCGCATGTGGTTGGTGACGATGATTTTCAATTCGAGCCAAATAAGATTGAAGCCAGATGGCATCAAGCGCTTGCGCAGCTGCCATTACCCGCACAAAAAATGATCTCCGATGAGGCGCAATTGGTCTGGACTTTGTGGCAAAGTCAACTGGATCAACACGATAAGACGGTGCAAGATTTTCAGCAAATGATGCGCTTAGCACAGCAGGCAGATCGCGAATTATTTTGGATCGCCCCGACTTCGCCTGACCCGATAGAACAAGCATTCTTGCAGGCCTACGAACAGCATCAAACTGTTCATGTTTTTACGATTGATTGGCGTGTGCAAGCGCTGCCAGAAGCGATGCAGCAAACTTGGAGCTTGTTACATGATGACAAGCTCACGGCACAATCCAATGCGGTTGTCGATGCCCATACAAACGCTGCGACGCCATTTGATTGGCAGCGTTTGCGACTTTGCGAAGTTGGTAGTTTGGAAGAAGAAGCGGTACAAGCGGCGCAGTGCATAATTGAGTGGCTGCAAGCAGGCAAACAAAAAATCGCTGTGATTGCCCAAGATCGTGTGATTTCGCGACGTTTGAGAGCATTACTAGAACGGGCGCAAGTGTACGTTGCCGACGAAACAGGGTGGAAATTATCTACAACGCGCGCGGCTGCTTGCATCAATGCATGGTTTGAATTGGTTGCGACCAGAGCCGATACGATTGCGCTTTTGGATTTTTTAAAGTCACCATTTTTATCTTATCCAGCCACAGTATTGCCACAGACCGATGTTGATACAAATTCCCTAGATGCCAACTCGATTGATAAATCTGATGTTGTGATGGAAATCGAACTCAGCTTACGTCGCAACAACGTAGTTGGAGGTTGGGATGCGGTATTGTCAGTTTTGGAGCGGCAAGAGCATGCGCGAGTTTGGATTGCGCAGATAGCTCGTTTAGCGCATAGCTATGTGAGTAGTGCGAGCGCAGCGCGACGCAGTATTCAAGACTGGACGCAGCTTACTTTACAGATGTTGACTGAGCTCGACATGCTTAGCTCTTTGCAAGCCGACCTTGCCGGTGCACAGTTAGTGCAAATGTTGCAGGCGCTTGGAAGCGACTGCCATTCAATGGAAACACATTTTAATTTTTCAGAGTGGCGTGCCTTGATTAACTTGCAAATGGAGTCAACGCCCTTCAAACAAGCACAGACTGATCAGCGTGTCTTGATGTTGCCATTAAACGGTGCGCGTCTTCGTAGTTTTGATGCGGTCTACCTAATTGGTGGTGACGCCAAACATTTGCCGTCAAAGCCTCAAGAAACCTTGTTTTTTACCAATGCTGTGCGACGTGAATGTGGCCTGATCACACGCGAAGAGAGACAGCAACAACAGTTACGTGATTTTGCTGAATTGATTTTATCGAATCAAGAAATCGTGGTCTCGTGGCAATCGCAAGTGAATGGCGAACTGAATGCACTCAGTCCATGGCTAGAACAAGTCAAACTTTATTTGGCACGGCAAAGCTTGGCGCCACTTGGGGATGGAAAATGTTCGCTGAGCACTGCGCAGTTGAGTGCTGAACCGATATTGCAACCTAAACCATCTGCGGCAGAAATAATGCCAACTAGCTTATCCGCTAGTGGATTGAGTAGTTTAATGGCTTGCCCATATCAATTTTTTGCTGGACGTATGTTGAAGTTATCTGCCTTGGATGAACTCAGCGATATGCCGGAGAAGCGTGACTATGGCGATTGGTTACACGCCATTTTGAAAAATTATCACGATCAAATTGTGCGTGATGGCTTGTCTTTACAGGATGATCGCGTGTCTCTGTTACAGACAATTTCGGCTACCTGGTTTGCGCGTGTTTTAAAACATAGTCCTGCGGCGCTAGGCTATAGCATGCGTTGGCAGAAGGTGATTCCTGCATATGTTGAATGGGCAAATCAGCGCGAAGCAGATGGATGGCAATTTGCCTTTGGTGAGGTTTGGGGTGAGGCGCGGTTAGCTTGGGAAGATGGCGCAATTATGCTGCGTGGTCGAATTGATAGAATCGATCAGCGACACCTAGAGAATGGTGAAATTGAACAAGCGGTGTTGGATTACAAAACAAAAAACAAAACCTCATTAAGAGCGCGACTGAAAAATTTTGAAGACCATCAGTTAGCATTTTACGGCTTGTTACAAGCGAAGATTGAGCATAAAGATTTGCAGGTATCGCCGTCAGCGGATTTTGATTTGAATACACCGAGTGATTCAGCGATACATTATTTGGAACCAGTCGATACTGCAAACTATGTCGCTTTAGAAATAGAACGAGAAAAAACAGGCGATGTAGAAGCAGAAAATTATTCAACTTGGAAGCGTGAATTAGAAGTGGCGATACGCAAGAATATGCAAGCGATACAGCAGGGCGCGGGTATGCCAGCGCAGGGAGTGGAGAGTGTTTGTCAGTATTGTGACGTGCGCGGTTTATGTCGTAAAGGAGCATGGTAATGGTGCAGCAAGTTGAGCAAAATACGCACTCGATACCTTTAGCGCAAGCTTACGAACTGAATGGTGCCGCGGTTGACGCGATGCGCTTTACTATTGCTGCTTGTAATCCGAAAAATTCGGTGGTGGTAGAAGCTTGCGCCGGTAGCGGTAAGACATGGTTATTGGTGGCGCGCATGTTGCGTTTGCTATTGGATGGCGCAGATCCAGCTGAATTATTAGCGATCACTTTCACGCGTAAAGCAGCACAAGAAATGCGACATCGATTGATGGAGCTATTGACAGAATTAGCCTTGGTAGATGACGCGACTGCTGCGAATTTGTTGCGCGAACGGGGTATGCCTGAGCCGCAAATTGCTAGCAGTTTGCCACGTGCGCGACAGCTATATGAAAGCCTTCTGAATAATCCGCAAGGATTATCGATGGATACTTTTCATAGTTGGTTTGGGCGTTTGTTGCAGTTGGCACCATTGGCTTCTGGCGTGCCGCATGGCTTTACTTTGCTTGAATCAACCAGCAATTTGCAGCGCGAGGCTTGGGGTCAATTGATGCAGAAAGTTGGGCTGCAAACGGATTCTTTAACGTCTAAATCTTTAGCATCCGAGTCTTCTTTCGATAAAGATGGTGATGAAGTTAATAGCACGCCTTCTGTAAAACAAGCACTGCTTTATTTATATGATGAGTTGGGTGATTTCAATACGCAAATCATGCTGGATGCTTTTTTGGAGAAGCGGGCAGAGTGGTGGGCGATTTCGCAAGATTATTCCAGTATACAAGGTGGCCCGTTAAGTCAATTACGCAGCCTAATGGGGGATGACGCGATTCGAGATGCGCGGCTGAGCCTTTGGCAAGACAGCCGTTTGATAGAACGAATCCAAAATATCGCGATTTGTTTGGGCAAAGGGAGTCCTGAGAATCAAAAGCGTGGCGTGGCTATTGAAACTGCCTTGACCAATGCAAGGCAGGCGCAGCAAGCAGGAACAGTGGTCGAGATAGAGCATTTTGCAGCTTTAGCTAATGAGTTTTATGGCAGTGATGGAAAGAATCGTAAAAATCGCGAGACAAAAGCTTTAGTTCAGGCGATTGCTGCTTGGTTGGGAGAGAATAATTTATCTGCCTTTCATGATGAATGTAATGCGATTGCCGAAACTCTTAAGGCATTTGAAAGACGCAGCAAGGAAGGATCTGTGCTGCGTTTGAATCAAGCTTTGTTTATCGTTGGCCAAGCCTATGTCGATTGTTATCAGGCGCTAAAATCTGAACAACGTTCACTCGATTTTGCCGATCTCGAATGGCAGGCTTACCGTCTGTTATCGAATGAAGAATTTGCTGCGTATTTGCATGGACGTTTAGACGCACGCTATAAGCATATCTTGCTTGACGAATTTCAAGACACCAATCCGCTGCAATGGAATATTGTTCGTGCTTGGCTGGATGCCTACGGTGCAGATGCAAGTCGTCCTAGTGTATTTATTGTCGGCGATCCCAAGCAATCCATCTATCGTTTTCGACGTGCTGATCCACGGGTATTTACTGCCGCGCGCGATATGCTGGCGGCACAAGGCGCGGTGGTTTTACGCACCAATCAAACGCGTCGTAACGCGCCAGCGATTATCGATGCCTTAAATAAAGCGATGTTTGGCAATACGATATATACCCAGCAAACTACTGTGACACAAATCGATGGCCAGGTATTGCGCTTACCGTTGATAACAGCGAGTGAAGTAGAAGGTACAGGTAATACAAAGTCGGATGCTTCACCGTTTCCTATACGTGATCCACTCACTACGCCTGCACAAGAATTAGATGATCAACGTCGCTATCAAGAAGGCCAACAATTAGCGCAAGTGCTATTGGAATTAAAAGAACAATTAGCGCCATCGTTCAATTGGTCGGATGTGATGCTATTGGTACGACGCCGTACCAATCTGAATTCTTATGAAACTTCTTTGCGTGAAGCAGGGATTCCATTTGTTTCTAATCGACGAGGAGGTTTGCTGCAAACGCTAGAAATTGCTGACTTGATTGCACTGTTAAACTTTTTGATGACGCCTGGAGATAATCGTTCACTGGCACATGTTTTGAAGTCACCAATGTTTGCAGCAAGTGATGAAGATCTCATCATGTTAGCGCAGCGCGAGGAGAAAGCTTGGTGGAAGCGTTTGCAAGCACTTGATAAATCCAGTTTGCCACATCTAGAAAGGGCGACCGATTTACTAAGCAATTGGATGCAAGCTGCGCACGATTTGCCGGTGCATGATTTACTTGATCAAATTTTGCACCAAGGCGAATTATTAAACCGTTATGCAAAAGCTTCCTCAAGCACAAATCGACAACAGGTCATTGGCAATATCACAGCGTTCACCGAATTGGCCTTGGACATGGATGGTGGACGTTATCCAAGTTTGCCGAAATTTATTGCTGCGTTAAATGAGTTTGATCAAGGCACTGAGACCGAGTCACCGGACGAATCGAGTATCGCAAGTGGATTGGATGCGGTGAGTATCTTGACCATACATAGCGCTAAGGGTTTAGAGGCTAAATTGGTTGTGATGCTCGATTGCAATCATAGCGAATCGGCAAAAGATCATATCGGTGTGCTGTGTTCGTGGCCTCTGCAAGAAGATGAGCAGAAACACTTTTCTGTTTTTGCAAAAAAAGACGAACGTGGCGCCGCACGCGATGCTTTGTTTACTGCCGAGGAAGAACAGGCTAAACAAGAAAATTGGAATTTATTATATGTGGCGGCAACCCGAGCCAAGCAAATTTTGATTATTAGCGGTATCGCGAGTGACAAGAATGCCGATGAAACTGGCATGCAGCAAGGTAGCTGGTATCAACGTTTTTCTGCAGTAGAGGAATATGAAGTGCTGGCAACAACGCCAAAACAGGGGGCGCAATCTGGATTGGAGCAACAGCAATTCGTGTTCCAGTTATTTAACCCACCTAATTTAGCGTTGCCCAAACCAACGCCAACACCTGAATCATCGCTTGAGCAGATCGAAGGGATTGCTTTACATACCTTAATGGAGCGTTTGACGAATCGTGTCGAAGTATGGCCGATTCGTATTCCTTCCGCAGAGATTATTGCGAGCTGGTTGCCCTGCGCTTTAAGTGTCGCAAAGTTGGTACGTGAACAAGCTTTATCTATTCTGCATTCAAAGGAGTTAGCGCGTTTCTTTGAACCACGACAGTATCTGTTTGCACGAAATGAAATGGATGTGGTGTATCAAGAACAACTGATGCGATTAGATCGTGTGGTTGTATTTGAAAATGAATTGTGGGTATTGGATTACAAACGCCAATTATTGGATTCGGAGCGCATTGTTTATCAACAACAATTGGAGAGTTATGCAGAGGCGCTAGCTAGAATATATCCTACGAAAAAACTAAGGATGGCTTTAATCTTGGCAAATGGGCAGTTTATCCCGCTGAATTAATCCAGTCTCAGCCAATATCAACATATATCAGCCTATAATTGAAGAACAATTCCCTTTATAATTAACGAGTTCCCGTATCATATTCATGCATAAACTTACACGTTTGATGGTGTTTGTCGATCGATACAAGTGGATGCAGGTTCAATGATAGTTAACTTAGATTGCCAACGAAGATAGCCAAGATGATTTCCGAATTTGAATTACTCGCAGAAAAGCTCAATCGCCTCGCTGAAATGACACAAACTTTACGTTTGGAAAATGCGGCTTTGCGTCGTACCGCGGTTGATTTGGCTTCGGAGAATAAAGATTTACGTGAACGCGTATCCGAAGCGCATACCAGAGTCGAAGCCATTTTGGCCCAACTACCTAACGAAGAAGAGAAGGATGCAGTATGAGTGAGCCAAAATCGATTCAGATTGATGTCAATATCATGGGCTTATCTTATAAATTAGCCTGCAAGGAAGGTGAAGACCGCGCATTGCGCGAGGCAGCTTCTTATCTGAATGAAAAAATGTGCGCAATTCGTGATGCGTCTAAAGTAAAAGGTACTGACCGTATTGCTGTAATGGCAGCATTAAGTATGGCAGCAGATTTGTTGTCGACCAAAGCGCATGATGGTCCATTATCCGGAATGAGTATCGGTGAAGTAAAACAAAAAATACAAAGTATGAACGACACGATTGATCAAGTTTTAACACCGCAAGAAAATCTATTTTAAATTTCCTCCTTATTGTTTAATACAATCAAAACACCCAAAAAAATTTGCAGAAAATTGATGTGATTTTTTTGAGGAAGGAGTAAACTACAAACTCCTACCGTGTTCGCCAGTGCCATATATTCCTTGAACCATTTATGTGCATAGGCTGTGGAAATTGTTCAATGGCGTGAGCGTCGCTTATGTCCGATGAACCCGATTTGAACTGACCATGGCCGACTTGAACCGCCGGGTTCAGGATGCCGGCATAGCGGCACAGGTGGGAACTAATTTTTTTAAAAAGCACTAATCGTTTTTGGCGATTAGTGCTTTTTTATTTGCCTGTCGTATTTAAATAAATAAGCCAAGAAAAATTTGAATTAAATTTAGCTGCTAGCGATACCGCAATCAACGCAATTAACCCAAGTAACGCAAGGTTTTTTTGACATTTCGAATTTTGATCCTACCTTGTAAAGTGATTTTTTCTTGAGTTAATTTAAGTCAAGAAAAGGAAAGCTCTTCCTTTTTTTTAGTTGAATGTTCATTCATCAAAAATTAGCCGTATAAAAAATAAATGTAAGCTGTTAGAATATTCATGTTGGTGCTCGCGACATGGTTCACATTTCGCAGTTCAACGGGAAGCAGGAGGTGTTTTGTATTTGCAAAATGCTCACCTGCGCTGCCCCCGCAACGGTCAAGCGGACGAGTCCTAATCGACTCCGCTTCTGTCACACAAGCCACTGGACGCCTTGAACAAGCATCTGGGAAGGCGACAGAGGTAGTCTCCGCCAGCCCGGATACCGGCCAACAAGGTTGCGATGTCGATAGCTTTGCTAGACATCGCGTGTTTTGCTTGCTTTCTGTCGGGGATGACAGAGAGAGCTGATCGAAATCTTCAATTTCACAATCTGATCTAAAAGTATTGCTAAAAGCTTTGGCAGGTATAAGCCTATCAATTTGCTTAGCGCAATTTGTCTATGTCGTGAACGCAAGCGGTTTGCGGCTGCGACGATGTCTGATTGTTTAAAAGTCGAAGATTTTTCACTAATGATGTTCCATGAAAAATTTTGCTTTGTTGTTGACTTCACGTGCAGGAATCTGTGTTGCCTGTGCCGCTTCGACTGTAGGATTTGTAATAAATTCTGCAAACGCACAAACAGCTACGACGCCTGCTTTGCAGGATGTGGTAATTACGGCAAATCGTATCCCGACTAAATTAACGGATGTGATAGCTGATGTAACGGTGCTTGATCGATCCGAGCTTGATCTAGCAGGTCAAAGTTCTTTACTCGACGTATTGGCGAATTTGCCGGGTATACAGATTTCTCGCAATGGTAGTTATCGCTCATCGAGTGGCGTATTCTTGCGCGGTGCGACGTCTTCGCAGACAGTGATTTTATTGGATGGCGTACGTATCGGCTCGGCGACATCGGGAACACCAGCCTTAGAAAATATTCCGCTGGATAGAATTGAACGTATTGAAGTATTGCGTGGTGCGGCATCAGCTTTGTACGGTGCTGATGCGGTCGGTGGCGTGATACAAATCATTACACGTGAACCTGAGCGCAAACCAGTGTACACCGCAAATGTTGGTATTGGTGGCGATGGACAGCGGCAAGCGAGTGTTGCGCTACGCGGTAGTGCGAGCGACTTGGGGTATAGCCTTGGTTGGTCTCGTGAGCGCGCGGACGGCATTTCAGTTTTGGTCAATCCTTTATCCTCGGCGTTTAATCCGGATCGCGATGGATTTCAAGCGAGTAGTGTGGATGCGAAATTACGTTATCAACTGTCACCGCAACATCAAGTTAGTGTGGGCATATTGCACAGCGATACCGACTATCAATTTGATGGCGCCGCATCGCCAAATCCTTTGAAACTGACTAAAGCAAATACAGACGCGCGCGCGTATTCCACCTTAAATAATTTATCGGCTCAGTGGCAAGCGCAATGGTTGCCGAACTGGAAGTCAACGCTATTACTTGGTACTGCCGAAGATCAATCAGTGACGAAGTATTTCCGTAGTACGGATGGCGCATTTGGTGGTAGCGGTAAATTCAATACAGATCGTCGTCACGCTAGTTGGCAGAATGATTTTTCGCTTGGACAGGATGTGTTGTCATTTGCGCTTGAAGAGCGCCGCGAGGAAGTCGATAGTAGTATGAATTATGCTGTCAAAGCGAGAGACTTACGTGGTGTGATGCTGTCATACGCCTTGCGCGCCGAAGATTGGAGTGCCTTGGCGGTATTGCGTAGTGACCACAACTCACAATTTGGTTCCTTCACCAATTGGTCTTTATCAGGCGGATATCAATTGAACCCAGCTTGGCGTGCGGTATTGAGTGCTGGCACGAGTTTTCAGGCTCCTAGTTTTAATCAATTGTATTACCCCGGCTTTGGTAACCCAACTTTGACACCTCAACAAAATCGGTCGAATGAACTTGGTTTGAAATATCGCGAAGGACATTTGAATTTTGAAGCGACCGTGTATCAAAACGATATCCGCGGGTTTATCACTCCATCCACGAATTTGCAAAGTGCATTGGCGGAATTGCGTGGAGTCAGCTTGCATGGCGGTTGGCAGTTCGGCGCTAGTCAAATCAGCGCTTCCTATGATTATGCCGATCCGCGTACGCAACCAAATAATCTACGTCTATTACGGATCGCACGTCATGTAGCAAATTTCCGTTTGCAGCATCAACTATCCGAGCTGTCTTTGTTCACCGAATTGAAGTTTTCTAGTGATCGTGAGGACAATAATTTGAGCTTTACTGGCCGCGACAAATTGGCCGCATATAGTTTGCTGAATGTTGGTTTGAATTGGCAAATCAATTCACAGTGGGCGTTGTTGTTGCGAATTAATAATTTGAACAATAGCCGTTACGTGTTAGCGAATAATTATTCCACGTTAGGACGTAATGCGTTTGCTTCTTTGTCTTGGAAATACTAGGTGAGCGTGGACCCGAGTGCGGGCATGAGCGCCGGCGTAAGTACCAATCTGTCGATTGCCCGCTCTGAGTTGATCTTGGGCGGGCAGAAGAGTGGTAAATCAGCGCGTGCCGAAATGTTGGCATGGAGTTGGTTGCAAGCAAACGCAGATCATCATGCGACTTTTATCGCAACTGCTCAAGCTTGGGACGATGAGATGCGAGCGCGGATAGTGCGACATCAGGCAGATCGCGCTGCGCGCTTACCGACTATGCTTACGATAGAAGAGCCAATCGCTGTCGCCGCTGCGATTCGTACGCATAGTCAAGCAGATTGCTTGATTGTGCTTGATTGCCTGACATTGTGGTTGACCAATTGTTTGATGCCGATAGATCAAGTTGCTATCGATATGAATGTGATGAAGGAAGTGATTGCGGATTTGCTTGATGCAGTGCAAACGGCGCGCGGCCCTGTGGTTATTGTCAGTAATGAAATCGGCTTGGGCGTTATTCCAATGGGGCGCGAAGTGCGCTCCTACGTCGATCAACTTGGCAAATTGAATCAAGCTTTGGCAGCAACTGTTGATCGAGTCAGTTTAATGGCAGCCGGCATACCGCTGTGTTTAAAAAATAAAGAGGGGCGATAAATGAGGATGAATTTGTTTTCGAAGCGACTTTTTGAGCGCAGCTTTTCGCTTTTAATTTTATTACTCTTGATTCTCTGCATCATGAATGTAGTTCAGGCGATCGAGATCACCGACGATAGACAAGTGACTGTGTATTTCAAACAGGCGCCACAACGCATTGTTAGTGTGTTGCCCTCATTAACTGAGTCCGTTTGCGCCCTAGGTCATTGTGCGCGTTTGGTTGGTGTTGATCGATATTCGAATTTTCCAAGTAGTGTTCGTAGCTTACCGCAGGTCGGTGGCAGTCTTGATCCTGGCATTGAAGCGATTGCGGCGTTAAAGCCCGATGTCGTGTTGATGTCAACTTCAACACGCGCTGCCGAGCGTTTGCAGGCGCTCGGGATCAAAGTGCTAGCGATGAATCCAGATAGTCAAGCGGATGTACATCGTATTTTGCTAAAGCTAGGACAATTATTGGAAGTGCCAAATGTTGAAAAAATCTGGCGTGAGATGGACGCTGGCATCACAGCCGCAGCAAAGACTTTGCCGAGTTCGGTCAAAAATTGGCGAGTTTATTTTGAGGTAAGCACGGCGCCGCATGCGGCTGGGGCGAGTAGTTTTATTGGAGAGACGTTAACGCGGCTCGGTGTTGGAAATATTGTTCCGGCAAATCAAGGTCCATTTCCTAAATTGAATCCCGAATACATAGTGCGAGCAAATCCCGATTTGATCATGGTGAGTGAGCGAGGTTACGCCTCTTTGCCTACACGTCCTGGATGGTCGAGTATTCAAGCGCTACGCGAGAATCGTGTCTGTGTTTATTCGGCAGCGGAATCTGATGTGCTAGTGCGTCCAGGCCCCCGCATGGCGGAGGCGGCGGCGATTATGGCAAAGTGTTTGAGGAGCAAAGTCTCGACGAATGAAGCTGGCAAAGAACCGAGCAAAGAATCAAGCAATGTATCAAGCCGAGATTCGGGTAAGACAATATGACACCGATTAGTGGCAGCGCGATGGCGACCGGATTTGATATTCAAGCCAAACTCGATAGTCCTTCGGTAGTTGTGCCGCGTCAGCGTGGCAAATTTGGCTTGTTGTTGATCAGTTTGATCGTTCTTAGTATTGCGCTCATCGTGCTTGGTCTCGGTGTAGGTAGCAACGGCTGGGAAAGTCTTTTAAGCATGTGGCAGCAATCTCTAGCGATGCAAATTGTTTGGGATATCCGTTTGCCACGTACCTTGGGTGCTTGGGCGGCAGGCGCATTGCTTGGTTTATCTGGAGCAGTAGCGCAAGGTTTATTTCGTAATCCCTTGGCTGATCCTTATTTGCTCGGCAGCGCATCAGGTGCATCACTTGGTGTCGCGACTGCCTTGGTGGCTTTTGGCGGATCTCCGTTTGCGACCGCATGGGTGGTGAGGATGGGACTAACTGGTGCTGCTTTTTGTGGTGCGGTGTTAGCGGTGTTCTTGACCTTGTTACTCGCGCGCGGCGTTCAACATACTTTGCGTTTGTTATTGGCTGGCGTGATCGTCGGTGTCGTGTTAGCGGCGATCGGTTCGCTAGTCACGATGCTGCGACCAGACATAGTGCAAGCGATGCAGGCGTTTATGCTGGGTAGCACTGGCTATGTCGGATGGTCAAGCTGCGCCGTGATGCTGATTGTGGGTGGCATATGTTTGTTAGTCAGTGTCGCGCTTAGTCAGGTTTTGGATGGCTTGTCACTGGGAGAATCAACTGCACGTAGTCTTGGTTTGCCCTTATCGCAAATGCGGATGGCATTGGTTTTAATTATTGCTTTGAGTGCAGGGACTGCGGTTGCACAGACTGGCTTGATTGTTTTTGTTGGTTTGGCGGCACCGCACTTGGTGCGATCTGTAATGAAAACGACGCATGCAGGCTTGATTGTTTTGTCGAGCTTAGCGGGCGGAGTATTGCTGAGTGCTGCCGACATTCTCAGTCGTTGGATGATTGCACCACAAGAGTTGCCAGTAGGGGTTGTGACTGCGATTTTGGGTGGTGCGTACTTATTGCGGCTGATGCATAAACAGCGTCGATTGGAGGGGCAATGAGCATGATTCTAGACCGACCTAGCGTCAGTGGAATCGCGATTCAAACCCAACACCTTAGTGCTGTGCTAGATGACGCACTCATATTGCGTGATCTTAGCGTACAAATTCCGCGAGCATCGTGGACTAGTATCGTCGGCCCAAATGGAGCCGGAAAATCCACATTGCTCAAAGCCTTGGCAGGCTTAATGGCAAGTGGTGGAACTATTCAGTTGCTTGGGCAAGCGGTAGACCAAATTTCTAGAAGAGAAAAAGCGCGATGTTTATCCTGGCTCGGCCAGAGTCAAAGTGCGGCAGAAGATATGCGCGTATGGGATGTGGTTATGCTTGGACGCTTACCACATCAAGCTTGGCTCGCTGCACCAAGCGCAGAAGACTATGCTGCAGTGGAACAAGCATTACGTGATACGCAAGCTTGGCAATGGCGTGAACGTAGTCTTGCGCAATTGTCTGGTGGTGAGCGACAACGTGTTTTACTAGCCCGCGCTTTGGCGGTACAAGCAGAGGTTTTGCTGATGGACGAACCTTTAGCAAATCTCGATCCGCCGCATCAAGCGGATTGGATGGCTTTGGTCCGGCAATTAGTCGCGCAAGGAAAGACCGTGATTAGCGTCTTGCATGAAATTTCATTTGCGCTGCAAGCTGATTATTTAATGATTATGCAGCATGGTCGTTTAGTGCATCAGGGCCGCTGCGAAGATATCGCAAGCCATCAAGCTTTGTGTGAAGTATTTGAACATCGAATTGCGATACACCCGGTGGCGGGGCAGTGGGTCGCGCTACCTAATTGAACAAATAAGTGAACAGAGTATGTATCTAGTTTGTGAACTGTCTTATATCGCAAGCGGATAGTAGATGAATGAATTCATGGAGAAAAATAAATGCAAATTGAAACACCACCAGCAGAAAAACCATACGAAAAACCTCAGGGCGAACGCCGAGGTCTCGTCATCATTAATACCGGCGATGGTAAAGGGAAAAGCACAGCGGCATTCGGTCTCGCCTTGCGTGCGCATGGGCGCGGTAAGGCAGTCAAAATTTTCCAGTTTATGAAGGTGCCAACGGCCCGTTTTGGTGAACATCGTATGTTCGAACAATTGGGTCTATCGGTAGAAGGCTTGGGTGATGGCTTTAGTTGGAAAAGTCAGGATTTAGAGCATTCTGCGCAACTAGCGCGTGATGGTTGGGAAAAAGCCAAACTGGCGATTATGAGTGGTGATTATTTTATGGTGACCTTGGACGAGATCACTTATCCATTGATCTATGGTTGGTTGCCGCTTGAAGATGTTTTAGCGACATTGCGATCTCGCCCAGTTGATGTGCATGTGGTGTTGACTGGTCGTCGTTGCCCACCCGAATTGATCGAATTGGCAGATACAGTAACCGAAATGACTTTGATAAAACATGCGTTTCGCGCTGGGATTCCGGCGCAGCGTGGTATCGAAGATTGAGTTCGCATAAGCTTGTATGCGCATTGATAGCAAGATCTGAAATATGTTGCTTCATCTGAATTCAAATCCTGAGTTGGCACAAGTGATCGCGTTGTCCTTGCTAGTGGGATGGTTGATCGATCGCTACTTGGGGGAACCCAAATCCGCTTGGCATCCCGTGGTTTGGATTGGGCAATATTTGCATTTCTTCGGCAAGCTGATTGCGCCAGTTGCAGTGAAGGGGATACCCGAAACTTTTAGAGCATTGCAGAAGTTACGAGCCTATTGTTTGGGCGCATTCTTTTGGTTGCTCGCTGCGACGGTTTTGGTTCTTATTGCAAACGAAGTCGAGCAAGTAGTGAGTCGATTCGCTTGGTATTGGCAAGCTTTGTGTCTCGGTATTTTGTTGAAGCCACTATTTAGTTGGCGCATGTTAAGAGACGAAGTTGTTGCGGTGGAGTCGGCGCTAACAAGCTCTTTAGACGCAGGACGGTTGCAGTTGGCGCGTCTGGTTAGTCGCGATGTTCAGTATTTATCAGAAATTGAAGTGCGCGAGAGTGCGATTGAAACCCTAACTGAGAACTTAAATGACTCAGTGATTTCTGCTTTGCTGTGGTTTGTTCTGGCTGGTTTGCCTGGCATTTTATTGTATCGATTTGCGAATACTGCTGATGCAATGTGGGGATATCGCGGCGAGCACGGTGGCCGTATATGGACTTGGGCTGGCAAGTGGGCGGCGCGTGCTGACGATGTCTTGTCTTGGCCCGGTGCGAGGCTAACTGCATTGCTGATGTTTGTGGGATCTGCACGGCTACCATCAGCGGCACTTTGGCGAGAAGCCAGTGCTACTACCTCGCCGAATGGCGGTTGGCCTATGGGCGCTATCGCGTTGATTCTAAATATACGGCTCACAAAACCTAGTGTGTATGTCTTGCATGCGTGTGGCGCCAATGTGAATGCACAGCATATTGGGAAAGCAATAGTGGTTTGTGAGCGCGCGATTTTGGTGTGGTTTGCGCTGGTTGGGCTGATGTTATTGGCTTTGTATTTTTTAATGTCGCGATGAGTGAATTGAATTGAGAAAAAGTGAAATCATGTTGTTGATGAAATCTGCTCCACAAACGCAAATGCAAACGAAAACTAAAAGTGAAGCATCACGACTTCGTGTGCACGGTGGTACGGATACTTTGGGTAAGCCGGCTTACGATTTCTCGACTAATAGTAATGCGCTCGGGCCATGCCCAGAAGTGTTGACGCAGATTCGTTTGAGCGATTGCGCCAGTTATCCTGATCCTGAGTACCATCATTTGCGTAACGCATTGGCAACTTGGCATCAGGTTTCGCCCCAGCGTATTTTGTTTGCGGCTAGTGCTAGCGAATTTATTTTTCGTATCTCGATGTTGGTAGGGCAAAGTACATTTAGTAGTGCTTCTAGTAGTGCTAGGTCTACGCAACTAGCGTCTTTGCAAAAAACGGTATGGGTGCCACCACATAGCTATGGCGATTATGTGTTAGCTGGACGTGCGGCAGGTTTGGCAATTGTTGACGATTTTCACAACGCGGATTTAATTTGGACTTGTGAACCTGGTAGTCCACTTGGACAAAATCAAGTCGGTTTAGCGCAGATGATTGAAATTCTCGCTGATTGCTCTAGTGAAGTGCAGATCGTGCTCGATTGCGCATATCAAGCATTGCGTTTATCCGGGAGTCCTAGTTTGAATTCACAACAACGTGACACTTGCTGGCAATTGTTCACACCAAATAAGGCTTTGGGCCTGACAGGAATTCGCGGGGCTTATGTGATTGCACCGATACAAGCACAGCATTGGCAACAGCAGTTAGAGCAAATGGCAGCATCATGGCCATTGGGAACGCATGCCGTAACGATGTTGCATGCATGGACTTTACCATCGGTGCAAGACTGGTTGCGCGAAAGCTTAACGACCTTGCGCGATTGGAAGCAGCGACAAATCGCCTTATGTGTTGATTTGGGCTGGAAAGTGGAGCCAAGCGATACCAATTTTTTCTGCGTTACACCAAGCAAAACGATACAAGAGTATCGAACCGATTTCTTACATGTGATGCGAGCGCAGGGAGTGAAATTGCGCCATGCTGGCTCGTTTGGTCTTGATCCCTGTTTTCGTATGCGTGTGTTATCGCCACCGATGCAAGATGCGTTTTATCGCGCGGTGAAACAGTATTCACCTGATTTTTGATGCATTGATCTGACTCTCTAATTCTCTTAAAACAATTTTCCTAAAACACTTAAAACATTTAAATAAAGGCTAGATATGAACTTAGTCAATGCAACAGCCTTCGAGATGGATGATTTACACGATCCAAAATTGCGCGCACGCTTACAACATAAGATCGATAACAAAACGAAACCGCTCGGCTCACTTGGTCGAATCGAGCAACTCGCGTTGCAACTTGGTTTAATTTTGCGAACCGATTCGCCGCGTCTAGAACAAGCACAGATGTTGGTTTGTGCTGGTGATCATGGAATCGTCAAACACGGCGTATCTGCTTTTCCAAGTGATGTGACATGGCAGATGGTAGAAAATTTTTTGGCTGGCGGAGCCGCGGTCAGCGTGTTGGCACGCCAACATGGCATTGCATTGAATGTGATTGATTGCGGTGTGAATCACGATTTTGCACCACGCTCTGGATTGATCATTCGTAAGATCGCTTACGGCACCGCAGATAGTTTGCAACAAGCTGCGATGAGCCAAGAACAATGTCAGCAAGCGATTCAACACGGTCGTGAAATTGTAAAAAATTTGCCCGGCAATGCTGTGCTCTTGGGGGAAATGGGGATAGGCAATACGTCAGCGGCGGCTTTGTTGTTGGCACGTTTAGGCGATTTGGATATTGCGGATTGTACAGGCGCTGGTACTGGCTTGGATCACTTTGCCATAGCCAGAAAAGTCGAGACTTTACGCTTGGTATTGAAACGACATGCGGGTGCAAGCACACCGCTAGAGGCGCTTGCTTGTTTTGGGGGCTTTGAGATTGCTACTTTGGTCGGGATCGTGTTACAAGCTGCGACTGAAAATCGCGTTATCGTAGTGGATGGATTTATTGCGAGTTCCGCTGCGCTGGTGGCGACACGCTTGGCGCCACGAGTACAACAACGTTGTGTGTATGCGCATCGTTCTGCCGAAAGTGGTCATCGCTTAATGCTAGAAACGTTACAAGCTACGGCTTTGCTTGATTTGGGGCTACGTTTGGGTGAAGGATCGGGGGCAGCATTGGCTTGGCCGCTATTACAGTCGGCGAGTGATATCTTGTGTGATATGGCAAGTTTCGAGAGTGCTGGCGTAGCACGCAATGATGGTGATCTAGCCTGATCTAATTGGATTGATTCTTTATGGTTCGCCATTATCTGCTTGCACTCCAATTTTTTACACGTATTCCTATTACTGGAAAACTGGCCTCGTGGGTTGGTTACAGCCCAGCGATGCTGCGCGCAAGTGCTGGTCATTTCCCAGGTGTAGGATTTTTGGTTGGTGCTTTAAGCGCGCTTAGTTTTTTGGGCGTATACACATTGTTACCGCAACAGACGGCTACCGTTTTTGTAGCTGCTGCCTTGAGTACGGTGTTTAGCGTGATGTTGACAGGGGCGTTTCATGAAGATGGCTTAGCCGATCTAGCAGATGGCTTGGGTGGCCATGTTAGTCGCGAGAAGTCTTTAGAAATTATGAAAGATTCGCGCATTGGTACTTATGGTGCGGTGGCTTTGCTATTGGCTTTAAGTAGCAAATTGGCCTTGCTCAGTTTATTGGGACAATTAAATCTGTCCATCTGCGTGATTGCTTTGTTTTTGGCGCATGTGGTTTCGCGTACCATGCCTCTATTAATCATTAAATATTTACCGCATGTGGGGGATACACCGCAATCGAAATCGAAGCCTTTGGCTGATGCGATTGAAAATTCCACCTTGCTCGTTGCAGCACTTTGGTGTGGAGTCGCGTTCGCATTGGTGTTGTTCTGGCGACCTGCGTTTATATGGGGCGCTGGTCTGATCGCCGCATTATTTGCTACTTGGTGGATGTACCGATTCTTACTTCGTCGAATCCAAGGTTTTACTGGAGATGCCTTGGGGGCAACTCAACAGTTGAGTGAGTTGAGTTTTTATTTGGGTGTATTGTTGGCGTGGCCGAGGTAGTGATAGATACAATGATGCATACGATTACAAATAAGCTCGCAAATAAGCTTTGGTTGGTAAGGCATGCACAGCCGCTAATAGAAAAAGGCATTTGTTATGGACAGCTTGATGTTGCGGTCGATATAAAAGCCAATTTTGACGCTGCAAGAGATCTTGCAATCGAACTTAATAAAGGTGAAGAGCGCGCGCTACTAGTTTATTTTTCAGGCCTACAGAGAACAGAACAATTTGTAAATGCATTGCAAGCGCATGTTCCGAATCTACAATGCGCTATTGATGGACGCTTGAAAGAAATGGATTTTGGTCATTGGGAAGGGCAAGCGTGGTCAGATATTCCAAAAGATGAAATTGATCGATGGACCCGTGATTTTGGAGAGTATCGATTTGGTGGGGTTGAAAGCTGTAACGAGGTATTACAAAGGGTGGCCGCTGCTTACCAAGATTGTTTGCGGATGCTGCAATCGTCAACGTCACTGCAGCAGTTAGAGCAAGTACAGCAGCCAACAGATATCGTATGGATCACGCATGCAGGCGTGATCCGTGCATTGACCTATTATTTACAACATCGAAAGTGCGAGATAGAGCAGGCGGCACAGTGGCCGCTAGAAGCGCCTGATTTTGGCGCTTGGATTTGTCTTGATCTACCTCTAAACTAAGGCTGTACGCCAAACACGAAGCGAGAAGATTCGTTACAATCTTGATCTTATGGCGCATCAGTAGGCATGCCATCGACCAAGAACTTTTCAATCTTGCATCATGAATTACTTAGCCCACATTTTCTTAGCACGGCATAGCCATGATGCGATGCTGGGTGCCTTGTTGGGCGATTTTGTCAAAATGAACGGGGCTGCAGATTATCCCAATCACATTGCACAAGAAATTATTTTGCATAGAAAGATTGATACTTATACCGATCAGCATCCACTGACCCAACAAGCAAAAGAATTATTTTCACCGCTTCGCAGACGTTATGCCGGTATCGCCTTAGATATTTTTTATGATCATGTATTGGCGAAACATTGGCAACATTATGCCGATGTCGATTTGGATCAATTCACTAAAGATTTTTATCGTGCTCTACCGACGCGACAATCTTTTTTTACCGAGCATTTAGCGTATGCGGTACCGCGTATGGTTCAGCAAGATTGGCTCGGTTCGTATGTCGATTTTGATGGCGTGGCCTTAGCGATTGAACGTGTTTCAACACGCTTGTCGCGCAATGGTCATCTGTTGCGTGAGGCGGTTCTTGATTTGGAACAGAATTATGTGGAGTTGAGTGAAGGCTTCTTTGAGTTTTTTCCGCAGTTGCAATCTTTCGTGTTAGCGCAGCGTGAGATGTTAATTCTCGATTGATCATGAAGCGAGGGGCCAAGCTCGATTGAGCGCCCTAAAACAATGAAGTCGAATTTCGGCTAAACTGATGACCGATCAATCCCCTCACTTTATATAGCAATGACATTTGTTGCTGGCACAAGCAACATGTTGTCTACTAATTCAATTAACTAGTAATTGATAAGAAATTCATTATGAGCACTATTGTCAGCCCGCATCGCCATCCTGATTTAACTACCGTCTTAATTGCGACAGGTTTTGTATTGACGCTATCGATGGGCGTTCGTCATGGCTTTGGCTTTTGGTTGCAACCAATTTCAGCAGAACATCACTGGACGCGTGAAACCTTTTCGATGGCGATTGCGATTCAGAATTTAATGTGGGGCGTGTTTGGACCATTTGCTGGAATGGCGGCCGATAAATTAGGGACTGCGAAAGTGATTGTGTTGGGTGCGATCTTATTTGCACTTGGTTTAATTTGGATGGCCTTGGTGATTCATCCAATGGCCTTTATTATCGGATCTGGTTTGTTAGTTGGTGCCGCCTTGGCTTGCACCACTTTCGGTGCTGTCAGCGGTTTGATTGGGCGCACAGCGCCTGAGTCCAAGCGTTCTTGGGCGTTTGGTATGTCATCTGCGGCTAGCTCGTTTGGCCAATTTTTTATGATGCCAGTGGATCAGCAATTGATTCAGCGTGCAGGTTGGCAGAATGCGTTTTATGTATTGGCGGCCTTGATGTTAATAGTCATGTTACCGATGGCATGGAAATTACGCGAGCCAGCACGTGAGATCGATACAGGCCCTCAGCAAAGTACGATGGAAGCGGTGCGCGAAGCCTTCACGCACAAACCATTTTTACTCTTGTTAGCGGGTTATTTTGTCTGCGGATTTCAGTTGGTGTTTATCGGTGTGAATATGCCAGCGTATTTGAAAGATAAAGGCATCGTCGATCCTAGCGTGGCTGTTATCGCTCTATCTTTAATCGGCCTATTCAATATTGTTGGTTCTTATGGCGCTGGAAAGTTGGGTGGTTTGTTTCCTAAGCGTTATCTGTTATCCAGTATCTATCTCACTCGCAGCATTGTCATCGCTTTGTTTGTTTTAGCGCCTTTGAGTACCTATAGCGTGTATGTATTTTCTGCCGCTATGGGGCTATTGTGGTTGTCCACCGTGCCATTGACTAATGGTGTTATCGCAGGCATTTTTGGCTTGAAATATTTGTCTATGCTATCTGGATTTGTTTTCTTCTCGCATCAACTCGGAAGTTTTATTGGCGCTTGGTTGGGTGGCTATATGTACACCAAAAATGGAAATTATGATGCGGTCTGGTTGATTGTGATTGGACTCGGGATTTTTGCGACTTTGATTAATCTTCCGATTGATGAAAGCGCAATAGAACGTGATACGAAACTTCCGCTTGCTGCGTAATATTGAAGATGAAACCAATCGCTAAATTTCGCCGTGCTTTGATTGCGATGCTACTTGCAGCGATTGTTTTGCTGATTTTGTATGCGTATTTGCAGCCGGATTTTATTCTTGATTTAGCCAATCGCTATGTGTTTTGTTAGCTTCTTCTTAGTTGCGTTTAATTGCGTTTAGTTGTGTTTGGTTGGAGTCAGTTAGTTTGATGTCATGCAGCATTAGACTCGTGATTTTGTAATGTAATAGATTGTGTAGTAATAAATTGTTCTTTTTTATGCAATCTGCTATCTTTTTGCTTCCCTCAACAAATAAAGATAGTGGCAAGGTCGAAAACCGACTTCGCTTATCAAGACAAATTATGAAGCTAACTTTACCTCCTTCGCTGTCGTCGCCCTTGGCTCGCAGCATATTTGCTTGGTTTATTCTTCGCGTTTTATTGTCCGCCTTGATCGCCGCGCATGGCTGGGCACGTTTGATTGCTGGAGGAGTTCCTCCCTTTGGAGAGTTTTTGATTGCGCAAGGATTCCCTGCTGGGTTTTATTTTGCGGCCTTGGTGACAGCGATAGAAATTGCGGGCTCGATTCTTCTTTTATTGGGGCGCGTAGTGGCGCCAGTGTGCGCGATTCTAGCGTTTATTTATGCGATGGGGATAGCACTAGTCCATGCTCAAGAAGGCTGGTTTGTGGTCGGCCTTGGACGAAATGGTTCAGAGTACAGCGTGCTTCTCATTGTTTGCTTGCTATTGACGGGTTTGCAGCACGTTCGGTCAAAAGAGGAAGATTAATTTGTCCTGACTTGATTCGATCTAGAACTGAAAGCAGCGTTACCGTGCATGGAATTGCGCGGTGTATGATTTGATTTTAAGGATCTTTTTGCGCGAGTTGCGGGTATTGAACGCACAAAAATAAATTGATGCCTAGTGTTGTGTGGGAGCGTAAATGAAATATTGGCTAATGAAATCAGAACCGAGTGAAGTGAGTATTGACGACGCTTTACGTCACGGTGCTGCACCTTGGTTTGGCGTGCGCAACTATCAAGCACGCAATTTTATGCGTGATCAAATGCAAATTGGTGATGGTGTTTTGTTCTACCACTCTAGCTGCGATGAACCTGGCATTGCAGGTATTGCAGAGGTCGCCAGTACAGCTTATCCAGATGCGACGCAGTTTGATTCTAAAAGCTACTACTTTGATCCGAAATCGACAGTGGAAAATCCACGTTGGATCTTGGTCGATGTGAAAGCAATTCGTAAGACTCGTTTATTAGGCCTTGCAGAAATGCGTTCCGATCCTGACTTGGCGAGTATGGTGGTATTGCAGAAGGGGAGTCGCCTGTCGATTACCCCCGTTACTGCAACGGAATGGAAAGCGGTTTTAAAACTTTTAGATAAGTCTAAATAGGAAATCAAAAAAGATCTAGGTAATTCATCGACAAAAAAAATTGCTCGGTAATTTTGGAATTGGTAATATTTGTTTTAAGATAAGATTACAAAGTAGTCGATTTTATTTGTACGTGCGCTATTCACACATCCATCGCATACACCGCTTGGCGCAGAATCTATATGCGCTAATCTGGACAATTGATCATTTTCAAGTGCCACAAATTCTTCTCCCTTCCAAAAAAAGTAGATGAGTCCGAGATGTTCTCGCGATTCTTGAACAGCACGCATTGAGTCCCGCGGTAAATACAAATTGAACTTGGTTGGAATATCAAAGCCTGCCGCAAACCGTTTATATGCAAAACGATTGCAAACAGATTCTCATTGACATAATTTAGTTAGTGCTTGAAAGCTGTTTAAAAACGATTATTTTGCCAAGACGTGTAACGATTGCTACTGGATATATGTAGAGAGAAATTGAAAGTTTAATATCAGAAAGTGAGAAGACTGCTGACGATCAATTAACTACTTTAAAAGCTGAATTCGCCTGCCCATTGCGTGTTTTAGCTGAGGTGACGTCTGGCGCGAGGGCGAGGATTTGATCCGTAGTTAACATTTCTTGATAAGGCAAAAAATAAAGCAGCCTATCATAGAGCTTGAATCGATATTGGAATAATAGCTATGTTAGTCAGGTTTATATGCGAGCACAGGCTTGGTGACAAGTCTGTAAAAATTGTCAATGCATCTAAATCCTTTTACAATGTTTTTATTTTTAGATAAAGACGCTGAGCAGTGTCCATTTGGGCGCTGCGTTTTAGTTTTTGTATGAGCATTTATTAAAGGTTGACAACATGATCATTGGTATCGATTTAGGGACGACAAATAGTCTGGTGGCGATATGGCGTGATGGCAAGTCGCAACTCATTCCGAATAGTCTTGGCGATACTTTGACGCCATCATGTGTCAGTGTTGATGATGACGGTAGTATTTTGGTTGGTCGGGCGGCGAAAGAGCGTCTGCAAACTCATCCGGAATTGACAGCCGCAGTTTTTAAACGCTACATGGGTAGTGATAAAAAAATTAAATTGGGCAAGCGCGAGTTCCGTGCTGAAGAGTTATCTTCCTTTGTGCTCAAAAGTCTGAAAGCAGATGCAGAAGCCTTTCTTGGTGAAACTGTCACCGAGGCGGTAATCACGGTACCAGCGTATTTTTCCGATGCACAACGTAAGGCAACCCGTACCGCTGGCCAGTTAGCGGGTCTAAAGGTGGACCGATTGGTGAATGAGCCGACCGCTGCCGCCTTGGCTTATGGTATGCATGAATTCAAAGATGAATGCCGTTTCCTTGTATTTGATCTGGGCGGAGGTACTTTTGACGTTTCGATTCTAGAAATGTTCGATGGTGTGATGGAGGTCAGGGCATCGGCAGGCGACAATTATTTAGGTGGTGAAGACATCACTAAAATGATGGTGGATGCCTTTATGGAAAAACATGGGTTCACTTCTAAAGTACGTAACGATCCGCGCTTTATGCAACAGCTTTTCGCCGCTGCAGAAAAGGCTAAACGTGAGTTGTCAGGCGAGACCAGCGCCAAGATGGAAGTGCAAGCCAAAGAGCAAACTTTGGACTTAGTATTTGACGAAGAATCGTTAGCTAAACTCGCTGCGCCATTAATGAAACGTTTGCGCGAGCCAGTCGAGCGCGCTTTGCGTGACACCAATTTGCGCAGCAATCAACTTGATACCATAGTACTTGCCGGTGGTGCTACTCGGATGCCTATCGTCAAACGCCTAGTTACATTGATGTTTGGACGCTTTCCTGCTAGTGAGATTAATCCCGATGAAGTCGTCGCCATGGGGGCCGCAGTACAGGCTGGTTTGAAGATGAAAGATTCTGCTCTCGAAGAAGTGGTGATGACGGACGTCGCACCATACTCGTTGGGCGTAGAGGTGGCGATGCGCTTGGCGAACAATAAGAATGTGAGTGGTCATTTTTCGCCGATCATCGAGCGAAACAGCACAGTTCCGATTAGTCGTGTCGCACAGTATTATCCAATTGAAGATAATCAAAAAATCTTGCAGCTCGATATCTATCAGGGCGAATCACGTCTGGTGAAGGACAATATTTTATTGGGATCTTTGGAATTGAGTTTAGAACCTTTGCCACGTGATCAAAATGGCGTTGATGTGCGCTTTACATATGACGTCAATGGCTTATTGGAAGTGCAGGCGACCATGTTGCGCACGCAAAAAGTGCACAAGACCGTGATCCAAGGTAATCCCGGCTTATTGAGTGAAGATGATATTGCTAAGCGCCTCATCGAATTAGAAAAGCTGAAAATGCATCCGCGTGAAGCGCTCGAAGTACGTACCTTGTTGGCTCGGGCAGATCGGGTTTATCAACTGTTGAAAGGCGATACACGAGAATGGCTTAATCATCAGATTGCTGAATTTGAACGCGTGATTGAAACTCAGGATCAAAAATTGATTATGCCAGCGCAAAAACAGTTTGCAGAAGTGCTCGATCAAATGGAGCAAGACGTCGTCTTGCATCCTGGTTTTTCTGAATAGCGGGTGAAAGTATTATGTTTGATATTCCCGCTTTTTTTATCGACCAACAAGTCGATCAAGACGCCGATGAACGCACCATCAAGCGCGCTTATGCCAAGGCACTCAAATTAATCGACCAAGACAATGATTTAGCTGGTTTCCAAGAATTACGTGAAAGTTATGAGCGTGCCTTAGCTTGGGCGCGTAGTAAGGAATGGCGCGAACAAATTATCGCTGAGCAGTGCACCGACGACGCTCAGTTTCAAGATGCGACAACTAGTGATACTGCTGTATTACAGAACTCGTTGGATGCGTCCGCGCCTGCTTGTGCAGAAATGCCTGATGTGCCCGTGGTGTCCCCGGTAGAAGATGTCGCACCTGAATCTGCTGGTCAAGCGACAGTCGCCACCGAAGATCCGGTCGCGATTGAGGACAGCGACTCATTAGAACCTATCGTCTACGCGATCGATGTGGCACGCGCGATTTTTGCTGAGTTTTTACAGACATTAGCTGAAAAGTCCAAAGAACAAGGACAGACTGAAATAGTCCTGCGAGCCTATATGGATGACGATCGTCTGATCAATGTGGAAATCCGAGATTTATTCGAATGGCTGATCGCTGAACGATTAGCGCAAGGCTGGCAAGTCGGTAACGGCGATTTATTTGGGGCGTCCGTGATGTGTTTTGGATGGAACCAAGATCGCAACCGATTATTGCGCTTCCAAGAATTTGGCTTTTACCTCGACCGCGCTGTTGACGAAATGAGTGCCTTTAATTTGCAAGAGGAGGCGCGTATTAATCGGCAATTAAATCTGATTCGTCTAGCACGCAATGACGCACCGCCAACTAAACAGTTCTTACGGGAAAACATCTACTTTATCAACGATATGATTGCTAGTTACCCAACTTGGTTAGCGATGGTGACCAAGTTTGAGAATTTGGAAACTTGGCATAGGCGGGCTGAGGAGTATAAGTTTTTTCAACCGCCGAAGCTAAACTTGGATGGCGTCAAGAGCCGATTTGCATGGATTGCGGACAATCTGAGAGTGATCATCATCTTTATTTTTTTACTTCCTACCGTTGTGCGCTTTTTTTCTGATCATTCAAATAGGCCCGCCAGCGTGGAACTAAGCACACCCGAAATTGCTTCAATGTCCGCACCATCTCATGAATTGTATCTTCAGGGGGAGCGTTTCTTGAATGGTACATTTGGACTTGAAAAAAATGAGGATGCGGCATTAGAGTATTTTAAAGCAGCATCAGAAAAAGGATACATAAAAGGGGATATTGGCTTAGCGCAAATTTTTAGAAATGAGAAATCAAAGTATTACGACTTACAATCTGCTCACCAGCTTTTGCTGGGAGCCGCAGAAGCTGGCATGCCCGAAGCGTGGTTTGAAGTTGCACTTAATTTTGAGGCTGGTATCGGTGTCGACAAAGATCCGGAGAAGGCGACTTATTGGTACACACGTGCTGCTAACTTTGGAAACGCTGCTGCCATGAATAATCTTGCGGCTAAGTATATGGAGGGCAGTGGTGTTAACTTGGACGTCAAAAAAGCAGTATCCCTCTATGAGGCGGCCGCAAAAAAAGGCGAAACGATGGCGCAGAGAAATCTTGGTAAGATTTATCTTGAGGGTAGCTCAGGAGTCAAGGCGGATCACAAATTGGGTGTGCATTGGATCAGGCAGAGTGCCGAAGGAGAAAATTCATCGGGACAGAAAATTTATGCCGAATTGTTTGAATTTGGCAAATATGGAATCGAAAAGAATTTGGAAGTGGCAGAATCTTGGTACACAAAAGCAAAGCAGAACGGAAACCCTTACGTAGATGAGGCACTGTCACGTATATGTGAAAAACTCAAACGTTCTAACTGCACAAAAATTTAGAAAGAAGGCACTTCTTCAAGCCAATGCAGGCGTTGCAGAGGTCGCCAGTACAGCTTATCCTGATGCGACGCAGTTTGATTCTTACAGCCACTACTTTGATCCGAAATTGACAGTGGAAAATCCACGTTGGATCTTGGTCGATGTGAAAGCAATTCGTAAGACCCGTTTATTAAGTCTTGCAGAAATGCGCTCCAATCCTGACTTGGCGAGTATGGTGGTATTGCAGAAGGGGAGTCGTTTGTCGATTACTCCCGTTACTGCAACAGAGTGGAAAGCAGTTTTAAAACTTTTAGATAAACCTAAATAAAAAACTAAATAAGAAACCAGATACGCAATCCAAATAAGCGCTGAATTAAGACGTTAAGCAAAAAAAGTCAAACGCGACTTTGATCTTGAAATTGCTGCCTCAGATTATTTTTTTGTACCTTACCCATCGTATTTCTAGGCAATTCATCGATAAAGAAAACTTGTTTAGGTACTTTAAAATTGGCAATTTGCGATTTAAGGCGAGCGATCAGGGTTGATGCTTCCAACTGTGCATGCGCTTTTAATACGACCACAGCACTCACCGCTTCGCCAAAGTCTGTATGTGCTAATCCGATCACGGCCGATTCAAGAACTTCTGGCATATCGTCAATCAGGCTTTCGATTTCTTTCGGATAAACGTTGTAGCCACCAGAGATAATCAAGTCTTTGCTGCGACCAACAATACTTAGATAAGCATCCTGATCGAACTTACCGACGTCACCAGTGCGAAAGTAACCATCGTCCGTGAACTCTTCTGCCGTTTTTTCTGGCATACGCCAATAGCCTTGAAATACATTAGGGCCTTTGACCTCGATATCGCCGATTACCTCAGCGGCACTGGCCTCACCAACTTTTGCATCCGCCGTTCGAATCCTTATGTTCACCCCAGGAAGTGCTAGACCGACGGTGCCGCCTTTGCGTACACCGTCATAAGGGTTTGAACTAAGCATGGTGGTTTCGCTCATACCGTAACGCTCAAGTATGGTATGCCCAGTGCGCTGTTGGAACTGGGTAAAAGTTTCAGTCAACAACGGTGCTGAGCCAGAAATGAATAAACGCATATTGCGACACAATGATTGATTCAAGCGCATATCTTGTAACAACCTGACATAATAGGTCGGTACGCCCATCATCACAGTTGTTTGCGGCAGATAATGTAAGACTTGATCAGCATCGAATTTCGGCAGAAAAATCATTTTGCTGCCATTTAATAGCGCTCCATGCGAGGCGACAAACAAACCATGAACATGAAATAGAGGCAGGGCGTGCAGTAGCACATCGCCCTCGCGCCATTTCCAGACTTCTTTTAAGACAAGTGCATTCGAGGATAAATTTTGGTGCGTTAGCATCGCACCTTTACTCCGTCCTGTCGTACCTGATGTATATAAAATTGCTGCGAGATCAGTAGGCGCACTTTGTACGGTAGTGAATTGATCGGACATGCGAGTAGCTCGATCTAATAAACTACCCCGATTATTGCCTTGCGATGGTGCGTCTAAAGTAAATACGTGTTTGCTGCCGGCTTGAAACGCCAGCTGCGAAACCCAGCCAAAATTTTGTGGAGAACAAACCACAACTTCAGGTTCAGCATCTTGAATGAAATAGCTGATTTCGGCGTGTTGATAAGCAGTATTCAAAGGTAAAAATACATAACCGGCACGCAAAGTTGCTAGATAGAGAATTAAGGCTTCTGGTGATTTTTCTACTTGCACTGCGATTCTGGCACCAGCGCTTAGATTTAAGCTGTACAACAAGTTCGCCAATTTGGCGCTAGCGCGATCAATATCTAACCAACTGTAATAGCGACCATCATGCGTTTCAATGCAACAGCGTGATAAATCTTTGGGAAAGTGGTTTGCAAATAAAGCGTAGAGATTCGCGTTCATATCAATTAGCTTGTGATCATTTACCAGTAAACACTGGAACCTTTTTGGCTAAGAAACCTAATACACCTTCTTGGTAATCTTCGGTTTGTAAAAAAGAGAAGGCTTCTAGTTGTTCTTCGTCACTGAGCCGCTCAGGCACAAAGCTAAGTCGACGAATAAATTTTTTGTTTAATCGTGCCGCCAATGGTGCACCTAGTGCGATTCTCTCAGCAGTCTCGCGTGCCTCGGTTGGAACATCATCTGATAGTCGTTGTACCAAACCTTTTTGCTTGGCCTCGATCGCGTTGAGTATGCGACCTTCGAGTAAGATTTCAGAAGCGACAGCTTTGCCAACTAGACCCAGTAAGCTTTGCAATTCTTTGGGCGCTAGTGGAAAACCTAATCGATTGATCGGAATGCCGAAGCGCGCGCCTGGTGATGCGATGCGGATATCACATGAAATCGCGATCTCTAAACCACCACCCACGCACACACCTTCAATTGCAGCAATTACCGGATGTTGGCATTCACTGATGGCTTTTAGCGACGCTGCAATCACTTGATTGTGATAACGCATACCATCGGCAAGTGTGTTGCGCACCGTGGCGAATTCTTGCACGTCCGCACCCGCAGCGAAATTGCCACCCGCACCGCGAATAATGATGCAGCGTAGATCCTGATTTTGATTCAATGCGGTGAAATGTGTTGTGAGTGCATTCCACATCGCCATGTTGAGTGCATTGAGTCGATCAGGATTAGAGATTGTAATGAAGGCGAGATTACCTTCTATATCGCATCGAATATTATCCATCTTCTAGTTTCGCTTTTTGGTGTGCATGAGAGTGCTTGAAAGTGCGTGAGATTGCTTGAAAGTGCGTGAGATTGCTGCTTGGATTTATTTTTTGGTCTTTTTACTTTTTGAACTGGCTGCTTTGTTGGTCTCGACTGACACAGAAGAGGATTGTACTGGAGTGAATTTGCCAGTATAAGCTAACCACAGTAACAGTGCGCCCACTAAAATCATCGGCAGGGAGAGCATCTGTCCAGCTGAGATCGTGATACCAAGCAAATTGACTTCATAGTCAGGTGTGCGGAAGTATTCGGTAAAGAAGCGAGCGCAGCCATATAACATCACAAACACGGCACCAACCGCGAGTGCAGGGCGGGCTTTTCGAGCGAACAGCCAAACAATGATGAACAGTAGAATCCCATCAACCAGCATTTGATACAGAGGTGATGGGTGGACTGGATAGGCGACACCTGGCCAATTCATTGCCCAAGGAAGATCTGTTGATGCCATCCGACCTGGTAATTCATGATTGATGAAATTACCAAAGCGACCAGCAGCGTAGCCTAATGGAACGAGCGGGGCGATGAAATCGTACACATAAGCCAGGGGCATTTTCGCTTGTCTTGCCCATAATGACATCGCAATTAAAACACCTAAGAAGCCACCGTGAAATGACATACCACCTTTCCACACCATAAAAATTTCGAGTGGATTTTGTAGGAAATACATAGGCTGATAAAAAATAACTTCACCCATGCGTCCACCAACAATCACGCCAAGTACACCGTAAAACAGCATGTCGTCGATATGCTCTTTGGTCCAACCTCGCGTTGCCACATGTGGCATGCGTAGACGTAGACGTCCTAGCACGATGAATTGCGCGAATGCCACCAAATACATGATGCCGTACCAGTGGATTTTGAAAAAGCCGAGATCGAGCGCGATAGGATTAAAATTTGGATGATCCAACATGAGTTTATTTTTCTAAAAGGTCTAAGAAGGCTTGAATAACGGGGGAATTGCTATCACGGCGCCATGCGATACCAAGTTCAACACTATCTTGCATCGATTGAGACAATTCCAAGCGTTGATAATGTACTCCGGCACGCTGTAAATTGGCGACCGATTCAGGTACTAAGGCCATCCCCATATTGGCGGAAACCAGCGCAATAATTGTTTGCATTTGGATCGCTTCTTGTGCAATCACTGGGGTTAGACCAGCCTCGCGAAAACACCCCAAAATAGTGTCGTGTAAAGCAGGCGCAATTTTGCGCGGAAACAAGATTAAAGGCAAATCTTTGTAGCTCGATAATTTGGATGGAAATGGCCGTTTCTCTGCACCATCTGGTAAAGCGAGAATCAGATTTTCACGTCGAAGTTGGCGATAGTGCAGGACATCTTGCAATCGTTCAGGTATTGGTGGGATTAGCAGCCCAACGTCAATTTCGCCGTTTTCCAATAATGCGAGTTGACGATCAGTGGTTGCTTCACTGAGCACAATCTTGACTTGTTCAAAATGCTGGCGAAACTGTCTAAGTGTCGGCGGCAAGATGCTGTAGTCTGCAATCGAAATAAAGGCGAGCTTGAGTTCACCAATCGAGCCAGCTGCCGCATGTTGTGCAATCGCGGGCAATAATTCGGCTTGTGCAAGCAGTCGTTTGGCTTCCGGCAACAATACTGCTCCGGCTGCGCTTAATTGAATTTGCCGCGTCGTACGATGAAATAAAGCAGCGCCCAGTTCAGCTTCCAGCCCTTGTATCGCTTGCGATAGCGGCGGCTGTGTCATGTGCAGTTTTTGCGCTGCTCGGCCAAAATGAAGTTCTTCTGCCACTGCGACAAAATATCTCAGTTGGCGCAGTTCGATGTGCATACGATGTGAAGTTGTGATGTGAGTATCTATGCGATGATCAGATTTTTAGCCATAAATGACGACGGCATGATGACGAGGAAATTATTTTTTTGCTTTGTCGTTGAAGCTGCGCTTGAGTCTTTCTTTGCGCATTTTTTCATGCAACATCTCGTCTTTGCGCTTGTCTAGACCGAGCATACGTTCAAAAAACTCAAACCAGAGAAATGCAAATAATCCTAGGCCATTAATCCACCACCATGAAATATTCTCCATGAAGCTCAGTTCAAGGAGTTTCATAATATACAGTGCGACAACGGGGACTAGAAGTTTCATAGTGTTTATGGTGTTAGCGATACGATGGTTGAATTAAATGGTATCTATGTCTTTGCAGCTTGATCATGCCTCATGTTGTTTCAAGCTGACTCAATGGTGCTTTATCATAGGGTCTAAAATGATCAAGGTCAACCAATGCAATTGAATCGCGTTACTTGTCTCAAGCTGAGGTAAAAAGCGGTAAAATACACAGATTCGATTTTTTAACTGGAGATTCTTATGAAAACGACTTTAATGATTGCAGCAAGTGTAATGATGTTGGCATCTGGTTCTGCGATGGCAAATGCCGATTTAGCAAAATCTAAAAATTGTATGAGTTGCCATAGCGTAGATGCAAAAATTCTAGGACCTTCATTTAAAGATGTCGCTAAAAAGTATGCTGGTGATAAAGCAGCAGAAGGCAAGTTAGCTGCCAAAGTAATCAAGGGGGGTAGCGGTGTTTGGGGTGCAATCCCAATGCCAGCAAACGCACAAGTGAGTGAAGCTGAAGCGAAGACTTTGGTTAAATGGATTTTGAGTTTGAAATAATCTTTGAATTTTCTGAAAAAGGCTCGGTATCGTCCGAGCCTTTTTCTTATCCTGAGATGCGCTATGCCAAAATTTCATACGCTAGATAAAATTGATCGTAAGCTGCTGAATATGCTGCAGAAAGACAATCAAACGCCAACGCGTGTCTTGGCCGAGAAGCTACATATTTCTCAACCAACTTGTTTGCGTCGAATAAAAGCATTGCGCGATGCTGGCGTGATTAGTGCAGATGTGGCAATGGTAGATCCGTTTTCTATTGGCTATGGCATGCTGGCTTTTTTGGAGATTTCTCTACAAAATCAATCGGATGAACACATGCGCGATTTTGAGGCATGTATGAATCACGAGCCTGAGGTAATGCAGTGTTATTTTGTTTCGGGTGAGATCGACTATTTCTTAGTCATTCACGTAGTTGATATGGAAGCTTATTATCAATTTGTTAGACGTGCGATTTCTGGCTCAGGTAATGTAAGGCATTTTCATTCCCGTTTTCCGATGAAACGGGCAAAGTTTTCTACGCGTATTGCATTCGATGAGAAAATGCCAGAATTAAGCGTTCGCGTTTCCAGATAAACATAAGTCTAATCTGGCAAATGTTAAGACTTACGAACGCCGTTACTGATTTTGCTTAACTCTTGCGTCACTGCACGTTTGACCACTTCTTCAATACTATTGCGCAAGCCAACGCGAATCTCATCGGCTAATTTATCAACCGCTGTTTGCAACACGTCTGCCAAGCTATCGCTGACACGATGTTCAAGCACAAAATCGACGCGCGATAGAACTTGACGTAGTACATTTTCTCGCACACTTACTTCAAGTTCTTTCCATTGCTCAGCGCTCATGGTTGGCGCGACTTCGGTGTTTGTCGCGTCCGCTTGCAGCTCGGCGGTCGGAATTTCTGTGACTTGTGCGAGCATTTCTTTCGCTGCAGCGATCGCCGCATTTACAGGCTTGATGGTGCTTGATATTGGAGTCTCTTTGGCCAAATTGCTTGTATGTGCAGATAAAGGAAAATGCGACTCTTGTACTTTCGGTGTCGGATTCGCTGGCTTGCCATCGGAATCACTAATAATTTCCGTCAGTACTGGGATGCTTTCATCAATTTGTTCGTTCATGATGCGGATGCGACAATATGAGAGGGTTTGATCCCTTGTTGTTGATATAGACGAAACCGCTGACGCGCAGCATTCGCATCGTCTTCTTGTTGTGATACAACTTCAATCACACGATTAAATTGGGCAAATGTGGTCGGTAACATTTGGCTCAAATTAATCAGCAAATCATGGTGGGGTAGTGCGCTATCGATTTGTGTTGCAATCACAATCGGGGTTTGCGATGCCAGAGGATCATCAATCATAACATGCGGCAAAAAATCGACAGCAGAAAAATCCCAAAGCGCATCGTTCAATAGCGTTGCCTGTTCTAAGTTTTCACTAAGTACCATGATTTGACAATTGGCAGCGCGCGCCTTGCGTATCAGCCGGCAACTATAGTGAATCTTGTCGGCTACTTGACTATGAAAATCAACTCTCGTCATCTGCTTCACTTAGAATCGAATGCCAGTCGGTGAACTCGATTTAGCGCGAGGTACGAGCTTTGGCGTATCGTCTTGTGGGGCGTTTGTGGCTTGTGGCGGTGCCGCGGGTTCGGGATCAGGATAGCGGTAGTCTTTGGGCAAAATGTTAGTTTCTGGGTAGCCTGCCGAGCTCAATCCGGTGCGCCACTCTTGCGATTCATATCCAGAAAACTTTGTTCTGTTGATGAGCATGAATGGTAATTGGGTGTCGCCACTGACTTGCTTTAACTTATTGACGTCTTCGGTCGTCGTAATGGTTTTCTCAAAAAAAGGAATACCATTTTGTTTCAACATGCTTCGTGCTTCATTGCATGGAGTACAGTTAGGTGCAGAGTAAAAAGTAACGGGATTTTTAGCAACAGCAGCTGCAAGCGTATCGGGCAGTTTGACGTTGGAAATATTGGCAACACCATCTAAAGCTTTTGTACCCAATTTTTTTGCATTCGCTGGCGGCGGTGTGTCGCTATACACAGTCTTGCCGTCAGCGCCAACCCATTTGTACATTTGTGCTTGTGCCGACATTGAACTGATTGTCAGTGCCAACACGCCGATGGCGAAAGACAAACGACTCGCAGATTGCAAGCGAAGTTTGATAGTGGATGGCGCAAACATAGTTAAATTCTCCAAACAATATTTTTACTGAATCATGCCATTATGGCGTAATAAGGCATCGATAGTCGGTTTCCTACCTCGAAAAGCGACAAATGAATCTAAGGCCGGGCGTGATCCACCCATCTCTAAAATCTCGGTTTGAAACAGTTGACCAACTTTTCGAGATAAGCTGGTGCCTTCAGTTTGCGCTGCTTCTTCAAATGCGCTGTAGGCATCCGCAGATAAAACTTCGGCCCATTTATAACTAAAATAACCAGCAGAGTAGCCACCTGCGAAGATGTGGCTAAACGAATGTTGGAAACGGTTAAAGGCGGGTGGTTGCAAAACACTCACTTCATCTCTGACCTGTTGCAATACTTGTGCAACGCTTAGGTTGGCCGAACGGGCGCTACCATCATGAAGACGCATATCAAACAAGGCAAACTCGACTTGACGCAGTGTTTGTAAGCCAGATTGGAAATTTTTGGCGGCGATCATTTTGTCGTACAAGCTGCGCGGTAAGTGAGCGCCGGTATCAACATGCGCGGTCATTCGTTGCAAGACATCCCATTCCCAACAGAAGTTTTCCATAAATTGGGAAGGTAATTCCACCGCATCCCACTCAACCCCAGAAATCCCAGAAACCGAAATGTCATCGACCTTGGTTAAGAGCTGGTGCAGTCCATGTCCAAATTCATGGAAAAGGGTAATCACTTCATCATGGGTGAAAGTGGCTGGTTTGGTGACGCCATCCACCACTACTGGTTCATTGAAGTTGCAGGTTAAATAAACCACCGGTGTTTGAATGCCATGCGCTTTGCGGCAACGGGCGCGGGCATCGTCCATCCATGCACCACCTTGTTTGGCTGCGCGCGCATAGAGGTCAAGATAAAACTGTCCAACCAATTCACCATCGCGCTCGACACGATAAAACTTCACATCGGGATGCCACGTAGCGGCGCTATCGCTTTGGATATTCACGCCAAACAAAGTTTGAATCACATTGAATAAACCAGCGACGACTTTGTGCTCAGGGAAGTATTGCTTCACTTCTTGTTCAGAAAACGCGTAACGTTGTTCGCGGAGTTTTTCTGAAACAAAGGTCGTGTCCCACGCTTGTAAGTCGCTAATGCCAAATTGCTCCTGGGCGAATTGGCGTAGCTCCGTCAAATCTTTTTCTGCGTAAGGTTTCGCTTTGTGTGCTAAATCGAGCAAGAAGCTTTCGACTTGGGTGGCGCTCTCCGCCATCTTAGGTAGTAGCGAGACTTCGGCAAAATTTTGGTAGCCAAGTAGCTCGGCTTCTTCTTGGCGCAGGCTCAATAACTCCTCGATGATGGCAGTGTTATCCCATTCAGGATGTCCGCCTAGCTCTGATGCCTTGGTCGCATTTGCACGATAAATCGTTTCGCGTAGCTGGCGGTTTTCAGCATATTGCAAGAGTGGGAAATACGAAGGGAAATGCAGGCTGAATTGATAGCCTGTTTTGCCATCTTGTTCGGCGGCGTGTTGAGCCGCCTGTAAAACTTCTTCCGGCAAACCTTTGAGTTCGACCACATCGGTGACGAGCAACTTGTAGTCATTGGTCGCATCCAACACATTCTCAGAGAATTTGGTGGAGAGGGCGGCCAATTTTTCCTGAACTTCTGCGTAGCGTTTCTTTTTATCGTCAGCTAATTCTGCACCACCGAGTTTGAAGTCACGCAAGGCATTACTGATGATTTTTTTACGCGCGGCACTCAGCGTCGGGTAGGAAGCGCTCGCACTTAATGCTTTGTAGTGTTCGTACAAATGCAGATTTTGTCCAAGCTCAGTCCAAAATTCGGTGACCTTGGGTTGGTTTTCGTTGTAGACCGCACGAAGCTCTGGCGTATCGCGCACCGAGTTGAGGTGACTCACAATACCCCAAGCACGGCCGAGTTTTTCGGTAACGGTTTCTAATGGTGTGACGAAATTGTCCCAATCAATGTTTGCTATTGGCGCTTCTAATTGCGATACCACCGTACGGCATTCCGCTAATAATAGATCAATCGCGGGGCTGACATGCTCTGGTGAGATCGCATCAAAGCGTGGAAGGTCGCTAAAGTCGAGTAGCGGATTGGTGGTGCTAACTGATTGGGTCGTCATTTCACTCATCGTATTAAATTCTTTCTGCAGCTTCTATCGTATTAACTAATAACATCGTGATCGTCATTGGACCGACGCCGCCTGGTACTGGCGTGATGTAACTAGCGACTTCTTTGACATTGGCGTAATCCACATCGCCACATAATTTGCCTTCGTCGTCGCGATTCATGCCGACGTCGAGCACCACAGCACCCGGTTTCACCATATCGGCCGTGACGATATTACGTTTGCCTGTGGCGACTACGAGAATGTCAGCATTGCGCGTATGGGCGCCCAAATCACGTGTCTTAGAATTGCATATGGTGACGGTTGCACCCGCTTGCAAGAGCAACATGGCTTGTGGTTTGCCGACAATATTTGAAGCGCCAACCACCACCGCATTCGCACCACGTACTGGGTAGTCGATAGACTCCAGCATCTTCATCACGCCATACGGTGTGCATGGGCGGAATAAAGGTTGACCTGTCATTAGCAAACCAGCATTGCTGATATGAAAGCCGTCTACATCTTTTTCTGCGGCAATCGCTTCAATTACTTTATTCGCATTGATGTGCGCAGGTAAAGGTAGTTGCACCAAGATGCCATTGATCTTTGGATCTCTATTTAAGCGGTCTATGTGCGCTAATAAAGTCGCTTCGCTCAAATCAGCGTCGTATTTTTCCAGTACTGAGTAAAAGCCGCAATCTTCACAGGCTTTGACTTTGTTACGCACATATACTTGTGACGCAGGATTTTCGCCGACCAAAATAACTGCCAAACCTGGCTGTTTGCCTTGCGCCGTTAATGCTGCTGCACGTTTAGTTACGTCTTCACGAATTTGTTGGGAAAGTTGGGTGCCGCTAATGATTTGTGCCGTCATGGTGGTGGACTCGGAAAAGTGCTTAATGTGGAAGTGAATTGCTTTTGAATTAACTTCAATTAAGCCAAGTTTGCAAAGAAAGGATAAGCCGTGATTATACGGGATGTAGGGCTTATTTCAGTCGATAGTGCTGTCAAAAAACCGTTTGTGGAGGTCAATTACAAGAGCAAAGTCTTTAAATTAGCTGATGCTTTTGTGATTAGGATCTTTGTGTAAATGTTGGTGAGTGCGTGTTTATTTGTACTTGATTGAATACCGCATGTGAGATGACTTTGTGCATGCGAAAAAACGACAGACAGAATCTGTGTGTTTTGAAACCCAGTTTGATGCTTAATTTGAAGTGGGAGGGCTTGAGAAAAGTGTCGATTGATTTGCGCTTGAAATTGGATCATCAATATGAAGATCTCAAATAGAAAGTGATGAGTTATTTCGATTCTTGAAGTTTAAATTAGGTGTGAATGAAGTCTCTGCTTACCGAAAAAATAGTAAGAATGCAGTAATTGTGTATGTTGCGCTGCGTCACAAATCTCATAATATGAAACGTCATATCGTAATTTGAAATTTGCCAAAACTGCTGTTAGAATGCCTCAGTTCTAAAAATCTGTCCTGAAATTTGTTTCCCTGCATTGCGCTTTTTAGTTAATTCAGACAAGCTGGAAATTCTAGCCAAAGTAATTTTTCGCTAAGAATTTTTAGGCAACTTTGGAATAGCAGCGTGAAGTAGTAATAACAGTCGGTACAGAAAAATACGTAGGCAAATTCCGCAAATTTATATTGCGAATCTAAATTACGAATGCACATTGCGAATGTCAATTGATCAACGAGGAGACCGTATGTCACAAATAGACCAAATTTTGGCGCAAGCCGCGAATGACCCTGATGTGATCGAGACCAATGAATGGCTCGATGCGTTGGAGTCTGTGATTGATACGGAAGGCCCAGATCGCGCTCACTATTTGATGGAGCGTATGATGGATTTGGCGCGCCGTCGTGGTGCGAATATCCCGTTCTCCAGCAATACAGCCTATGTGAATACGATTCCTGCTGATAAGGGCGCGCATTGCCCAGGTAATTTGGAAATCGAAGAACGCTTGCGTTCTTATATGCGTTGGAATGCGATGGCGATGGTGGTCAAAGCGAATCGTCTCGATGGCGATCTCGGTGGTCACTTGTCCAGTTTCGCTTCTTTGGCGAATATGCTCGGCATTGGTTTTAACCATTTCTGGCATGCGCCAACTGCGGATCACGGTGGTGATTTGCTCTACATCCAAGGTCACTCTTCTCCAGGTATTTATGCTCGCGCTTTCCTCGAAGGTCGTTTGAGCGAAGAACAACTTTTGCACTTCCGTCGTGAAGTGGATGGTAAAGGTCTGTCTTCCTACCCACATCCAAAATTGATGCCAGATTTCTGGCAATTCCCAACGGTGTCGATGGGCTTGGGTCCATTGATGGCGATTTATCAAGCGCGCTTCTTGAAGTACCTGCATGCGCGCGGCATTGCTGACACCGAAAAACGTAAGGTATGGGCATTCTGCGGCGATGGTGAAATGGATGAACCAGAATCTATGGGTGCGATCGGTATGGCGGGACGTGAGAAGCTGAATAACCTGGTGATCGTAGTCAACTGTAACTTACAACGCCTTGACGGTCCTGTGCGCGGTAATGGCAAAATCATTCAAGAACTCGAATCTGATTTCCGCGGCGCAGGTTGGAATGTCGTTAAAGTGATTTGGGGTTCTGGTTGGGATGAATTGCTGGCGAAAGACAAAGACGGTGCCTTGCGCAAGATCATGATGGAAACCGTGGACGGTGAATATCAGAATTACAAAGCAAAAGACGGTGCTTATGTTCGCTCCCATTTCTTCGGTAAAGATCCTCGCACATTAGCGATGGTGGCACATATGTCGGACGACGACATCTGGCGTTTGACACGTGGTGGTCATGACCCACATAAGATTTACGCTGCGTTTAAAGTTGCGCAAGAAAGCGTCGATCAACCAACAGTGATTTTGGCCAAGAGTATTAAGGGCTACGGTTTCGGTAAGGCAGGCGAAGCACGTAATACGGCACACAATACGAAGAAGCTTGATGACGAAACGATTAAGTCAGTGCGTGACCGCTTCCAGTTACCAATCGCAGATGAGAAGTTGCCAGAGATTCCTTTCTACAAACCAGCGGACGATACGCCAGAGATGAAGTACTTGCACGAACGTCGTGCAGCACTCGGTGGTTACTTGCCACAACGTCGCCAACAAGCAGACGAGCAATTGGTGGTGCCACCATTATCCGCGTTCCAAGCGATGTTGGAGCCAACTGCGGAAGGTCGCGAAATTTCTACAACGGCATCTTATGTACGCGTGTTGACCTCCTTGTTGCGTGATAGCAGTTTGGGTCAACGTGTGGTGCCGATCATGGTCGATGAATCGCGTACTTTCGGTATGGAAGGCTTGTTCCGTCAAATCGGTATTTTCAGTCAAGTTGGTCAGTTGTACGAACCAGTCGATAAAGATCAGGTGATGTATTACCGCGAAGATAAAGCAGGTCAAATTTTGCAAGAAGGCATTAATGAAGCGGGTGGTATGAGTTCATGGATCGCAGCAGCGACTTCTTACTCTACTAATAATCGTGTGATGATTCCGTTCTACACTTACTACTCGATGTTCGGTCTGCAACGTATCGGTGATTTGGCCTGGGCCGCAGCGGATATGCGCGCACGTGGTTTCTTGATCGGTGGTACCGCTGGTCGTACAACCTTGAACGGTGAAGGTTTGCAACATGAAGATGGTCATAGCCATGTGATGGCATCGACGATTCCAAACTGTGTTCCATATGATCCTACATTTGCGCATGAAGTTGCGGTCATCATTCACGATGGCTTGCGTCGTATGGTCACGAATCAAGAAGACGTGTTCTACTACATCACGGTGATGAATGAGAACTACGCGCATCCAGGTTTGGTGGCAGGTCAAGAAGAGGGCATCATCAAAGGTCTGTATTCTTTCAAGAAATCCGAAGCACATACTAAACATCGCGTACAGTTATTAGGTTCAGGCACCATTCTGCGTGAAGTAATTGCTGCTGCCGATTTGTTGATGAATGATTGGGGTATCGCGGCAGATATTTGGTCTGCACCATCCTTCACTTTGTTGGCACGTGATGGCCAAGATGCGGAACGTTGGAATATGTTGCATCCAACAGAAACACCACGTGTTCCTTACATCGCTGAGTGCTTGAAAGATACGGCAGGTCCTATCGTTGTTTCTACTGATTACATGCGTACTTATGCAGAACAAGTGCGTGCATTCATCCCTAAAGATCGTACTTATAAAGTATTGGGTACCGATGGTTTTGGTCGTTCTGATAGTCGTGCGAAATTGCGCGAATTCTTTGAAGTGAATCGTTATTTCGTGACGATCGCGGCTTTGAAATCTTTGGCAGACGAAGGCGCGATTTCTGCATCTGTGGTAGCACAAGCGATTGAGAAATACGGTATTAATCCAAATAAACCAAATCCGGTGACTGTTTAGTAGATCGTCTTGCTCTGTACAACATCGTAGGGCGGGTGCAACCCTCGCCGCCCAACGATTGCGTACTGAAGCAGCGCGGGTTTCACCCGTCCTACGAAAGCTACAGCAGCGCTTAATTTAATAGCCTTGACCCCAGCCTTCCCCGATTTAAGGGGTGGGAATAAATGGAGAAAATGATGAGTACAGTAGAAGTCAAAGTGCCGGATATCGGTGATTTTAAAGAAGTGGAAGTCATTGAATTGATGGTTAAAGTTGGTGACACCATCAAAGTTGATCAATCCTTGATTACGGTTGAATCAGACAAAGCCAGCATGGAAATTCCATCGAGCCATGCTGGTGTAGTGAAAGAAGTCAAAGTTAAAGTTGGTGACAAAGTGGCCTTAGGCTCTTTAGTGGTGATCGTTGAAGCGGATGGCGCAGCGGCACCAGCATCTACGCCAGCAGCGCCAGCTCCAGCTGCGACTGCTCCGGCCCCTGTAGCAGCGCCAGTAGCACCTGCGCCTGCACCTGTTGTTTCCGTTGCACCTGCAGTAGCAAGCGCGGCTGCAGTGGCAACGGCACCAGCAGGCAAAGCACACGCATCGCCTTCGATCCGTAAATTTGCACGCGAATTAGGTGTTGATTTGAGCAAAGTTCCAGGCACTGCGCCGAAAGGCCGCATCACGCAGCAAGACGTGCAAAACTACGTCAAGGGTGTGATCGCTGGATCTGCGAGTGCGCCAGTTGCTAGCGCTGCAAGTACAAATGGTAGTGGTGCTGGTTTGAACCTCTTACCATGGCCATCGCTCGATTTCTCCAAATTTGGAGCGACAGAAACGCAGCCTTTATCACGCATTAAGAAACTCAGCGGACCGAATTTGCATCGCAACTGGGTCATGATTCCTCACGTGACGCAATTTGATGAAGCTGATATCAGTGATCTGGAAGAGTTCCGTAAATCGTCTAATGCTGCATTGGCCAAGTCTGGCGTGAAGTTGACGATGCTGGCTTTCGTGATCAAAGCAAGTGTGTCGGCTTTGAAGAAATTCCCAGCGTTCAACTCATCTTTAGATGCGAACGGCGAAAACCTGATTTTGAAACAGTACTACAACATTGGTTTCGCGGCTGATACGCCAAATGGTTTGGTGGTTCCAGTTGTGAAAAATGCAGATCAGAAAACCTTGTCGCAAATCGCCAATGAAATGGGTGAGTTGTCGGCCCAAGCGCGTGATGGCAAATTGAAACCTGCTGATATGCAAGGCGCCACTTTCACGATTTCTTCTTTGGGTGGTATCGGCGGCACAGCATTTACGCCAATTATCAATGCACCTGAAGTGGCGATTCTCGGTTTATCTAAGTCTTCCATGAAGCCAGTGTGGGATGGTAAACAATTCGTGCCACGCCTGATGTTGCCATTGTCCTTGTCCTACGATCACCGCGTGATCGATGGTGCGATGGCGGCGAAATTCACTGCATATCTAGCGGATGTACTCGCAGATTTGCGTAAGACCATGCTGTAATCAGGAGCGAAGACGATGAGTACAATTGAAGTCAAAGTCCCTGATATCGGCGACTTTAAAGAAGTAGAAATTATCGAGGTAATGGTGAAGGTTGGCGATACGATCAAAGTTGACCAGTCCTTAATCACCGTTGAGTCGGACAAGGCGAGTATGGAAATTCCATCTAGCCATGCTGGCGTGGTAAAAGAACTCAAGATCAAGGTTGGCGACAAAGTCGCTGAGGGCAGTGTCGTATTGGTGGTAGAAGCTGCGGGTGCTGCTGAATCGGCTGCACCAGCGCCATCCGCTGTGCCAGCTGCAGCAGCTCCTGCAGCTCCTGCTCCAGTTTCGTTCGCCGTTGCTGCGACTGTTTCTAGTGGTCCGATTGAAGTCAAAGTGCCTGATATCGGTGACTTTAAAGAAGTCGAAGTCATCGAAGTAATGGTGAAAGTGGGCGACACGGTGAAGGTCGATCAATCTTTGGTGACGGTCGAATCGGATAAAGCAAGTATGGAAATTCCATCTAGCCATGCAGGTGTCGTCAAAGAATTAAAAGTTAGAGTCGGTGATAAAGTTGCCGAGGGTAGTTTGTTGATCGTGGTGGAAGGGACTACTTCTGCACCTGCAGCAGCTCCGACTGCAGCGCCAGCGCCTCTAGCCAGTGCGCCAGCTGTTGCTGCACCATTAGCGTCGAGTTATGCCGGTACAGTCGACATCGAATGCGACATGATGGTGTTGGGTGCGGGCCCTGGTGGATATTCTGCAGCATTCCGTTCTGCGGATCTCGGTTTAAGTACTGTTCTAGTTGAACGTTATTCGACCTTGGGCGGTGTGTGCTTGAATGTTGGCTGTATTCCATCCAAAGCCTTGTTGCACGTTGCTGCAGTGATTGATGAAACCGCGTCGATGTCAGGTCATGGCGTGACATTCGCGAAGCCGCAAATTGATCTCGATGCTTTGCGCGCGCACAAAGACGGCGTCATCAAACAAATGACCGGCGGTTTAGCGGGTATGGCGAAAGCGCGCAAGGTGAATGTGGTGCAAGGTCTCGGTCAATTTGTGAGTCCGCATCACATCGAAGTAACAGCGGCAGATGGTAGCAAGAAAGTAGTGCAGTTCAAGCAAGCGATTATCGCTGCAGGTTCTTCTGTCGTAAAACTGCCTTTCGTGCCAGAAGATCCACGTATTGTGGATAGCACAGGTGCTTTGGAATTGCGCCAAATTCCGAAGCGTATGTTAGTCATCGGTGGCGGCATTATTGGCTTAGAGATGGCGACCGTGTATTCGACTTTGGGTGCGCGTATCGACGTAGTCGAAATGATGGATGGCCTGATGCAAGGTGCTGATCGCGACATGGTCAAGGTCTGGCAGAAGCATAACCAGCATCGTTTCGACAATGTGATGACCAAGACTAAAACAGTCGGCGTCGAAGCACTGCCCGAAGGCATTAAAGTCACGTTTGAAGCAGCGGAGGCTGGTGCCGCCGCGCCTGCACCACAACTCTACGATTTGGTGCTGGTAGCAGTGGGCCGCAGTCCGAATGGTAAGAAAATTGCTGCAGACAAAGCCGGTGTGGCAGTGACTGATCGTGGTTTTATCAACGTCGATAAACAAATGCGTACGAACGTACCGCATATTTTTGCGATCGGTGATTTGGTTGGACAACCGATGTTGGCGCACAAAGCTGTACATGAGGCGCATGTTGCAGCAGAAGCAGCGGCTGGACACAAAGCATTCTTTGATGCGACTGTGATTCCATCCGTAGCTTACACCGATCCTGAAGTGGCATGGGTTGGTGTCACGGAAGACGAAGCGAAAGTCAAAGGCTTGGCGATCGAGAAGGGCGTCTTTCCATGGGCAGCCTCTGGTCGTGCTGTCGCGAATGGCCGTGCTGAAGGCTTCACGAAGTTGATCTTTGATGCCGAAACCAAACGCATTATCGGTGGCGGCATTGTCGGTACCCATGCAGGCGATATGATCGGTGAAGTTGCGGTGGCGATCGAAATGGGCGCCGATGCAGTGGATATCGGTAAAACTATCCATCCTCATCCGACCTTGGGTGAGTCGATTGGTATGGCGGCAGAAGTGTATAAAGGCGTATGTACTGATCTACCGCCGCAACGTAAAAAGTAAATCACTTCGTAGTTTATAAGTATGCGTTATGTGGTAGAGATGTGAACGGCGCAGTTCTCTATAAAAAAATCCCTGATGCTCTGTATCAGGGATTTTTTTCGGTCATAAAAATGACGGCTCGAACAAGCTAAGTATTCTTGCTGAATTGCGAATTTAAAATAGTCCACGACGACGTGTGCGTATTAATGAAACCACATTGGTGTAATGCATCAATAAAGCTGCCATCTTCGAGCATGCGTTCTAGTTCTGGAAAAATCACTTTCGCTAAGTTAGCTGCTTGCTGACTATTACTAAAAGCGAAATGACGCGAGCCAGTTAATTCGACTCTTAGGCCGGGTACGGGAACCAGCTGGCAGTCATCAAGTTCAATTTTTAAATCGTGATGCGTGGCAAAGGGCGCGAGTAGGGCATCTACTTCGCTGCTGCTGACCATGTAGACCATCTGTCTCCAGGTTTTTACGTCTAGACAATTCTCGATTCCTAATTGCTTTAAGGTATTCCAATCGGCGCTCCAGTCACGATTGGAAACTAGTCGTAGCTGTTGGAAATCATTCAGTGTTTTGCAATTGAGCGCATGTTGGTTATGCGGCGACGTATAAATGCCAACGATAGACAAGCCATCAGCAATCATGGCGGGAGAAATATAAATCTCTTCCGCGTAAGCAATTAAATCCGATTCCCAGCACGTGGTTGCTAGGCAAGTAATAGTAGATTGGCGTAGTTGTTCGATACCGTTTGCATAGCTATCAATCGGAACTAGTTTGTATTCTGCATTGGGCCGTACTTTCTCTAAAGCGCGAATAAAAAATGTCAGCTCGACCACGTCACGCCGGCTGTGTAAGCCGCCAAAATCGTTAATATCTTGATTCGAACGAGTGCCCAGAAATAGATGGTAATCTTCGAGTACATCTTTAGGGACGCCGATTCGTATTAAGTTTTGATCGACTTGTGGCGCGATCAATGGCAGTAGCATGCGGATACTAGTGCCTTCACTTGGTAAGGATTCAATCTCGATTTTTCCACCGAATAATTGTGTAACGACGGTATGGGCTAAATGCATGCCAAGACCACTTCCACCTTTTCCTAATTTGGTGGTGAAGAATGGTTCAAATACGCGTCGTAAAATGGTCGCGGGGATGCCGTTGCCATCATCACTAAAAATGATTTCTACTTTATCTTGCGAGACTAATTTGGCACTCAAGAGCATGTGACCATGTTCAATTTTGTCAAATGCATGCAAGAGCGCGTTATTAATAAGATTGATGAAGATTTGACTTAATGGCCCGGGATAAGCATCCATGTCGATCGCTGGATCGATATCAATATTTAATTGATGTGGTGTTTGCTTGATGCTTGGTAGCATTGCCAATTGCGTTTCTTCGACCACATCAATCAGACGAAATTGTCTACGTTGTTCGGAGTGTTGGTCCGCTGAAAGTTGTTTGAAACTGGCGATCAAGGTAGCGGCGCGTTCTAAGTTTTGCTGCAAAATCGCGGTGCCGTGTGTGGTCTCTATAAAGAAGTCTTTGAGCGCTTTGCGTGTGAATTTGGTTTCGCTGATAACTTCAAGGTCCCTGATTTTGTCAGCTAAGGTGGTGCTCACTAATAAAGCGTTGCCGATAGGTGTGTTGAGTTCATGTGCAATGCCAGATACTAGCGAACCTAGCGCCGCATTTTTTTCATTTTGAACTAGCTCTGAGCGCGTGCCTTCCAGATTTTGTAAAGTCTCGATCAGTTGCGCATTGCTAGCAGCTAAAGCGCGGGTGCGTTCTTCTACGCGGGATTCTAGTTCTTGGTTGCTTAACTCAAGCGCCTGTTTTAAACGATCAGATTCTCTTAGCTCACGTCTTGATTGGCGAGAGTCCCAAACTAAGTAAATGACGATGCCTGCCAACCAAACAAAAATTAATCCTAATCGAAAATGTTCGGTGGGTATCCATTGCCCAGTTAGCTCAACCGCTTCAAGGCTAATGCTATGTTTGCCCGGCACCACATTGCCTCCAGTGATAAAGCTGATGGCGACGACTTGATCTAGCTGTGGCCCAAGATGTTCGATACTGGTTGGATGTGATTGGGTCCACCATGACGCAACCATAAATTGATTCAACTTGAATTCAACTTCGGGCGCGACTAGATTCGGGTCGTATACCACTTCATGTGGTTTCAGTGAGCCGGGGGAATCTGCGATTGAATACGCTGGATTGAAGTTTCGTAGAAAGACTCTAACCGGATTATGCTGCTGTGGGCCAGTGCTACGAATTTGTAGTTTTAGTGTGTCGAACTGATTCAGATCTATTCCTGAATTATCGTCTTTTAATTTGATGGCTAATTCACAAAACGGCCATTGATAGGCAGCGATGATGTCGCACTCCATTGTTAATGCGTGACCATTTTTGATTAGCTTTGCTATGCTCTTGCCGCCTTCGGAACGGTCATCAATAGCAGAAACTTTTTCGTCTGACATGAAATCAATTTGTAGGCGACGCGTCATCCAATGCTCATTGGCATAGAGCGCCAATAAACTGAGCGCTACCATGCTCAAGATAAATTGACGAAAGAAGCGATTCATTGATTGATGTTGGACTGACTGATTCACAATGTTTCAGGAATAGCCGTAAATGCTTTTTATTCTACTCGTATTTTGTTATGACAATTACGAAAATGCACTAACAGTTGTGGTGAATTTGTTGAATTGATCGCAGCAAATAAAAATGCCTTGCCTTAGCGCAGTCCTCGCTAGATACTTGCACATATTTTTTAAATATATTAAAAAATATGTGCATATCATTTGTTTATCCAGCCGAAAATTAGTTCGCGATTTAGTTCGCAAATTAGATCCTAAATTAGTTCGTAAATTAGTTGCGTGAGTTTGTTAATTTGAGGCTTTGTTGAATTCACTTTTATGATTGTGGGGCAGGGATGAAAAGTTGGATCTTGATGGTAATGGTGCTTTCTTTGTCTGCGTGTAGCTTGCAAAGCAAGGAGTTAAGTTCCGGTTTGTTATTCTGCTTCGCAAGCTTGGCCTTATTATTCATAGCTATCTGGGCTAAAAGTCTGTATCTGATGCGCAAAGACGGTAAGCAGTGGCACTGGCCTCGCCCAGTAGAAATTGCGATCGGTGCTATTACAGATTTTTTTGATACCTTGGGTATCGGTTCTTTCGCTCCCAGCACAGCGTTTTTCCGTTTAGGGAAAATCGTTCCAGACGAGCTGATTCCAGGTACGCTGAATGTGGGTCACACGCTAGGTACGATTACACAAGCGCTGATTTTTATCCAAATCGTCGATGTCGCTCCCAGTACTTTACTCCCTATGATTTTGACGGCAGGTGCCGGAGCATGGTTGGGAACAGTGGTAGTTGGAAGCTTGCCGCGGTTTCAAATTCAAATAGGCATGGGCACTGCGTTATTGTTGGCCGCGTTCATTATGCTGATGGCTATGCTTGGCTTTTTGCCAGCAGGTTTGGATGCCTTGGAATTGACAGGTTGGAAGTGGTGGGTTGGTGTGATCGGTAATTTTATATTAGGACTATTGATGCCCTTAGGCATAGGACTATATGCACCTTGCATGATTATGGTGAGCTTGCTTGGCATGAGTCCATTAGCGGCGTTTCCGATCATGATGGGGTCGTGTGCGTTTTTGATGCCGATTAGCAGTATAGGATTTATTCGTAATCAGAAATACCTACCATCCGCTGCACTAGGTGTTGCGATTGGCGGTGTGCCCGCCGTGCTTCTTGCTGCTTACATTGTCAAATCACTCCCGTTGGATTATGTGCGTTGGATTGTGCTAGTGGTCGTCCTGATTGTTGCACTGAGTCTATTGCGCTCGGCATATAGAGAGCGCCGTACGATGCGCTAAATTTGCCAAATCACCGCATGTGGAATCGCCTATCTAGTATTGGCGATTCACTGTACCTAATCGATTCGAGCTGTATCTATTTGCACGGTCATAATTTTTTCTGCGTGCTTGCTTAGTTCAAACAAACGTTTGATTTATGTGCTAGCATGCGCGTCATGAAAAATATTTCACCATCAAAATCAAAAAAGTCGCGGTCGAATAATACGATTGCACCTAGCTCTATCCTCAATGTCATAGCGCAATCCAACCCAGATAAGTCGGGTGCCGGAAGAAATGCCGCAGATAAAAGCTTGCGTACAGATGGGCAGGAAGCGCGTGAACGCTTGTTCGAATGTGCCATGCGCCTATTTGCAGAGAAAGGCTATGCCCGCACCTCAACTCGCGAAATTGCCTTAGCTGCGCAAGTAAATATATCGGCGATTAGCTACTATTTTGGCGATAAAGCGAACTTGTATCGAGCGATCTTTAATGATCCAGTTGGTAATCCCACAATACATCCTTCGCAGTTTTTGCAGCCCGACCTTAGCTTACGTGCAGGACTTGAACTATTGATGAAAACCTTTGTCGATAGCTTCAAACAAAGTGAGCGCGCGCAAAACTGTATGAAATTACATATACGTGAAATGCTAGAGCCAACTGGTTTGTGGTCAGAAGAAATTGATCGTCAAATCAAGCCTGCACATTTGGCCTTGGTCAAATTTTTGGCAAAGCAGCTCAACGTTCAACGTATTGATGATGATCTACATCGACTCGCATTTGCGCTATCTGGTTTGGCGCTGACTTTGATGGTGAGCAGCGATGTGATCGCGGTGATACGACCAAGTTTAATCAGCAAAGAAAAATCGATTGATGAATATGCCAATCGCCTTGTGGAATACGGTTTAAGTATGTGCGAACAAGAGCGACAGCGTCGGCATGCTTTGATGACCTGACTATTCGAGTGGTCATGCGTGAATGATTTAGGATAAATAATAGACGACAGATTTGACGAAATTACTAGATGAAGGATGTGATGATGAAAAATACTTTAATGCCGATGAAGTTGCTGATGGTAGTGATGCTTAATTTTGCATTTGCAGTTCATGCGCAAAGCTCTGCTAGTGCGAAAGCCGCTGGCAGTAGTGCTAGTGCCGCCAAACCTTCATTGACGGTGACCTCGACGCAGGTTGGACAGTCGCAGATGTCGAGCAAGTTAGTCGCCAATGGCAGCATCGCTGCTTGGCAAGAAGCGATCATTGGCTCGGAATCGAATGGACTTCGGATCGCTGAGGTATTGGTAAATGTGGGTGATTCGGTCAATCGCGGACAAGTATTGGCACGCTTTGCGAGTGAAGCAGTCAATGCCGACGTCACACAAACGAAAGCAGGTTTAGTTGAAGCCGAGGCGACTGCGGTGGAGGCAACTGCCAACGCAGATCGCGCTCGTGGTTTACAGGCAAGTGGTGCAATTAGTAAACAACAAATTGGACAATATTTGACCACAGAGCAAACCGCAAAAGCACGCGTTGCAGCAGCAAAAGCAAGTCTCGATGTACAACTGTTGCGTTTCAAGTATACACAAGTGTTGGCACCAGATTCCGGCGTGATTTCAGCACGGACGGCAACTGTCGGCGCTGTGGTCGGAAATGGCGCGGAGTTATTTCGCATGATTCGACAAGGGCGATTGGAATGGCGCGCTGAGGTTACCTCGGCAGAACTGAGCAAAATTTCTCAGGGTATGCAGGCATTGGTGATTGCTCCAAATGGCGAACAGGCGCAAGGCAAGGTGCGCTCATTGGCACCAACGGTCGATGTGAATAATCGCACTGGTTTGGTTTATGTTGATTTGATTTTGCCAAAAGATAAGAAGCAGGCACACGCATTCAAAGCTGGCATGTTTGCTCGTGGAGAATTTGTTTTTGGTAACTCACAAGCATTAACAGTGCCGCAACAAGCGGTGGTGGTACGAGATGGATTTAGCTATGTATTTAAGCTTAATAACGACCAACGTGTGACGCAAGTGAAAGTGCAAACTGGGCGTCGTATGCAAGTCAACGGTAGCGAAGTAGTGGAAATTCTGAGTGGAATTAATGCCGGAACGTCGATTGCGGCAAGCGGCGTTGGTTTTTTAAATGACGGTGATTTGGTTAAGCTCGCTGTCGCGCCGTCGAACCCAACTACGTCAACAAAGAAATAGAGGTTGACCATGAATTTTTCAACCTTATCTATTCGGAATCCGATTCCAGCGATCATGTTGTTTGCACTGCTGACGCTGGCAGGGATTTTGTCATTTCGTAGCACCATCGTTCAAGATTTTCCTGATATTGAACTACCACTAGTTACTGTCAATGCTAGTTTGCCGGGGGCAGCACCAGCGCAGCTAGAGACCGAAGTCGCACGAAAAATCGAAGACGCGGTAGCCAGTTTGCAAGGCGTTAAGAACATTTATACCAAAGTATTAGACGGCAATGTTTCTATTACAGTTGAGTTCATTCTAGAAAAAGTACTATCAGAAGCAGTTAATGAGGTGCGCGATGCCGTAGCCACGGTGCGAGCAGATTTGCCAAGTGAGATGCGCGATCCCACCGTGACCAAAATGTCGACAGCGGGACGCGTGATTTTGACTTATACCGTGGAAGCCGCGCCAGCAACTAAAGAGAATCCGAATGTGGCTGGTGATAATACGGTTCCAGATGAACAAGAGTTGAGTTGGTTTGTCGATAATACCGTCTCCAAACGTTTGCGTAGTGTTGCTGGTGTTGGTGCTGTAAAACGTATGGGTGGTGTCAATCGAGAAGTTCGTATTGAGTTAGATGCGAACAAGATGGCTGCCTTAAGAGTATCAGCGCTTGATGTCTCGCGACGTTTAAAAATTGTGCAAAAAGAAGCGCCTGGTGGCCGTGGTGATGTGAGTGGTGCGGAGCAAGCGGTACGTACAATCGCGACCGTGAAAAGCGCGGAAGAATTGGCAGCTTTAGATATTCCTTTGCCCGATGGGCGACACATTCGTTTGGATCAAGTTGCGCAAGTGACCGACACCGTCAGTGAGCCGCGCGCCCGTGCTACGTATAATGGCAAATCGGTGGTTGGCTTTGAGGTGTTCCGTACTAAGGGCGCTTCAGAAGTTGATGTTGCGAATGGAACGCGCGATGCGGTGAACGAGCTTCAAAAAGCCTATCCGAAATTTTTGTTTAAACATGCAATCGACAATGCGCAACCTGTTGAAGAAAACTTCGATGGCTCAATGGAGTTATTGTATGAAGGCGCTTTATTAGCGGTGTTGGTTGTTTGGTGGTTCTTACGCGATTGGCGCTCAACTTTGGTTGCAGCCGCCGCATTGCCACTATCGGTGATTCCGACTTTCCTCGGCTTACATTACTTTGGCTACACTTTAAATACCGTGACATTATTGTCCTTGGCCTTGGTGGTTGGGGTGCTAGTGGATGATGCGATCGTTGAAATCGAAAATATTGCGCGTCATTTAGAGATGGGAAAAACACCGATGGAAGCGGCGACCGAAGCTGCTGACGAGATTGGTATGGCTGTGATTGCCACTACTTTTGCATTAGTCGCCGTATTTTTACCGACCGCATTTATGGGCGGTGTGCCGGGATTATTCTTCAAACAGTTTGGTTGGACTGCGGTAATCGCGATTCTTGCATCCTTGGTAGTCGCTCGATTATTAACGCCGATGATGGCTGCCTATATTCTCAAAGCACCGAAGAAAAATGCAGACGGAAAAATTCACGAAAAACCTGATAGTTGGATGATGCAACGCTACATGGCTACCATGCAGTGGTGCTTGCGACATCGCTTGGTGACGATCGTTTCTGCCGCAGTATTTTTCGTTGGGTCGATTGCGCTAGTTGGTTTGTTGCCGACTGGATTTGTACCACCGTCGGATCGCGCGCAAACGCAGGTGAATATTGAATTACCACCAGGTAGTACTTTAGCCGAGACGAGTCACATAGCTGAGCAAGCGCGGATTGCGATTATGTCTGTCAAAGGTATCACGGGTGTGTTCAGTTCAATTGGTGGTGGTTCTAGTGGCGATGCGTTTGCTCCAGGTGCAGCCGCGGAGGCACGTCGTGCAGTATTGACCGTCACGGCAGTACACAGAAATGAACGTAAAGAATCGATGTCGGATTTAGATAATGTGATTCGTAGCAAGATGAATGAGATTTCTGGTGCGAAGTTCTCGGTTGGGCCTTTGGATACAGGTGTGAAATTGCAGCTGGTATTGAAGAGTGAAGATCCAGTCGCTTTATTGGAAACTGCTCGCCAAGTCGAACGTGAATTACGTACCCTAAAAGGTGTCGGTAATGTGAGCTCAAGTGCCTCCTTGGTGCGACCAGAAATTATCGTCAAACCTGATTCCGCTAAAGCTGCTGATCTTGGTGTTACCGCAGAGAGTATTGGTGAAACGGTGCGTGTAGCAACCGCTGGTGATTACGATATGGCGCTTTCAAAAATGAATTTGGCGCAGCGCCAAGTGCCGATTCGTGTCAAGCTGCCGGACTATGTGCGTGCAGATTTGGCGGCGATCGAACGCTTGACGGTGCCTGGAAAATCGGGGCCAGTGATGATTGGTAGTGTCGCCACCGTGACGATGGATTCGGGGCCTGCGCAAATTGATCGTTTAAATCGTAGTCGTAATGTGACTTTGGACGTGGAGCTCGGCGGGCGTCAATTAGGTGAAGTGAATGAAGAAGCACGTGCTTTACCAACCATGAAAAACTTACCGCCATCAGTCAGTATCGCCGAATTGGGCGATGCGCAAGAAATGGCAGCTTTATTTGCTAGTTTTGGTATTGCGATGTTGATCGGTGTGCTGTGCATCTACGGTGTATTAGTCTTGTTGTTTAAGGACTTCTTGCAACCAGTGACGATTCTCGCTGCTTTACCATTAAGTATTGGTGGTGCATTCGTGGCATTGTTATTGACGGGTCGCGCACTGTCGATGCCATCAATGATCGGCTTGATTATGCTAATGGGTATCGTGACTAAGAATTCAATTCTATTGGTGGATTACGCGATTATCGCGCGCACTGCGGGTATGGATAGATTTGCCGCTTTAGTGGATGCCTGTCATAAACGTAGTCGGCCAATTATTATGACGACCATTGCGATGGGCGCAGGGATGATGCCTTTGGCTTTGGGCTGGGGAGCGGATCCTAGCTTCCGTTCACCGATGGCGATTGCGGTAATCGGTGGTTTGATCACCTCAACGCTGTTAAGCCTGCTGGTGGTGCCTGCGGTGTTTACTTATGTGGATGATTTTGAGCATTGGATGAAGCGTTGTTTTGGCCGTGCAAAGTCGTAATTGATCGACTTGGATTGAGATTGTGCTGCTCAACTTAACTTAGCTATAGATAGATTTGTCTAAGTTTAGCTAAGTTTTGAGTGACTCAATGATTGAGTCAAACAATCAAGGGGCGAACTAAGTTTCGCCCCTTTTCATTTAACTTGAATTCAAATCTGGATTTAGTCGCTGCATTGACGAGGGTTTGTATGCGTTCACTAGGCTTTTTTGTTTAATGGCGCTTATGATTAAAAAAACAGTGCTGAACATCGCAAGCAAAATATAAAACGAGAAAGCAAAATGTTTACTAATATTTATTGATGTTTCGGGATTTTCAGTTAAAAAAAGTCAATGCCACGGATTTTCGCTTTGATAATGTGTCAAAATATCGGCTTAACGACTTTCCGCAACATCCATTTCTTATTGCTGCCGTTGCTCACAATATGAGCAAAATTTCTCGGAAAACATCAATTTTCCCTTAGCATCAAAATGGTAATCACAGCATACCCATGCTGTTTGACTTGAGCCTTCGCGAGTACGACTTGCTCGAAGTTGATCGGTCTAGATTACCGATAAGAATGAAACTGCGCATGGTTCGGCAATTCATCGTCGCACATATTTTTGTCAACGAACCGAGTTGCCTTCACGTTTTGTTTGGCTGTTTTAGTTAAATTTATTTTGTAATGTCGATTTTTCTCATATTGGAGTTTTAACATGTTTCAGCACGTCGAAGCCTATGCAGGCGATCCTATCCTCTCCTTGAATGAAGCGTTTGGTAAAGATACCCGCCCAAACAAGATTAATTTGTCGATTGGGATTTATTTTGACGATAACGGCAAGATTCCAATGTTGCCATCGGTTCGTGCTGCTGAATTAAAAGTGGTTGAAGCTGCTGGTGCGCGTCCTTATTTGCCAATGGAAGGCGCGGCAAATTTCCGTACAGCGGTGCAGCATTTGTTGTTTGGCGCGGATCGTCCTGCGGTCAAAGAAGGCCGTGTCGTCACTTTGCAAACAGTAGGTTCAAGTGGTGGTTTAAAAGTAGGTGCAGATTTTGTTAAGCGCTATTTCCCAAATACGACGATGTTGGTGAGTGATCCAACTTGGGATAATCATCGCGCAGTGTTTGAAGGTTCTGGATTAACAGTGAAAGCATATCCTTACTACAATCCAGAAACTGGCGGTTTACGTTTCGACGAAATGCTGGCGAGCTTGAAACAAGCAGAAGAAAAATCCGTCGTCTTATTACATGCTTGCTGCCACAATCCAACTGGCGTTGATTTGACAAAAGCACAGTGGGAACAATTGATTCCTGTATTCAAAGAGCGTAACTTGATTCCTTTCCTCGATTTGGCCTATCAAGGTTATGGTGATGGTATCGAAGAAGATGCATTCGCTATTCGCTTGTTGGCGGATCAAGGTTTGAGTTTCTTTGTAGCGAATTCGTTCTCTAAGAGCATGAGTTTGTACGGCGAGCGTTGTGGCGCATTGAGTGTGGTTTGCCCAGATGCAGCGCAAGCAGTGAATGTATTGGGTCAAATGAAAGCGATCATTCGTCGTAATTACTCTAATCCTCCTATGCATGGCGGCCAATTGGTAGCGACTGTGTTAACTGATCCTGAATTGCGTCCTATGTGGGAAGCGGAAGTGGTTGCGATGCGTGATCGTATTCAAGCAATGCGTAAAGCTTTACATGACGTTTTGGTGGCGAAAGTACCTGGTCGCGATTTCAGCTATTTCTTGACGCAACGCGGTATGTTTAGTTACACCGGTTTGACGGCAGAACAATGTGATCGTTTGAAAGAAGAGTTTGGTGTGTATTTGGTGCGCTCTGGTCGTATGTGTGTAGCTGGTTTGAATACACGTAACGTCGAGGCGACAGCAGCAGCAATGGCGGCAGTTTTAGCATAATCCTGTTGCGCGATTGAATCTAAAAGGACAGATTTTTCTGTCCTTTTTTATTACCTATTGATTGTGAATTAAAGTGCGAGACGTATTGTGACTTGCGCATTTTCTGTGTGACGTGTCGACCTTTGAGTCGGTATTCTCGCGTTCAGAGATGTAAAGTCTGCGCGCTGATTTGTTCTTGCGCTGACGAGATAAATCCAATTGCCATTTGCAGGGTACGAGAATCTCCCGTCGTCCAAGCTTGAAAGATTTTTGAAGACAGCGCGTCTGTGTTCAGTAAACCTTGTTTCTCAAGTAGATCGGCCAAGCGACGCGCGACTGCATCACCGGTGTCGATGATGTGAATCGGCTTAGTTTGATTCGCTTGATGTTCACGAATCACTTCGCGTATCTGTTGTTCAACAAAAGGATAATGTGTGCATCCCAGCACCAACGTATCTACGCCTTGATCGAGTAAGGGCGGAACATATTGACGCAGCAAGTCGAAAATCGCCGGTGCTTGTAAGTCGCCACGCTCGATTTGATTGACTAAGCCAACGCAGGCTTGCGGAATAAATTGGGTCTGAGTTTCTTGACTGAGCTGCTGACTGAGGCGATGAAATTTTTCACTTTGCAAAGTGCTTCGCGTCGCCAACACACCAACGATTTTGCTGGCACTTCGTGCTGCCGCGGGTTTGATGCCAGGCTCCATGCCGATGATAATTAGATTCGGATAACGCGTGCGTAACTCAGCGACAGCAGCAGCAGTCGCGGTATTGCAAGCAATCACCAAGGCCTTAATTTTCTGCTGCAAAAAGAATTCGGTGATCTTCATGCTGCGCTCAATTAGTTCTTCATTTGAGCGTTCGCCGTAGGGCGCAAAGGCCGTGTCGGCGACGTATAAAAAATCTTCGTGCGGTAAATGCTCGCGCAAATGTTTGAGTACAGATAAGCCACCAATGCCAGAATCAAACACGCCGACAGGCGCATTGCTGTCGGCGTGCTTGGGTTCAGCTTGAAGGCTTGATGCGCTCAGTTGGTCTTGAGTATTAGGCAACGGGAATAATTCCAATTTTTGCTTGCCATTCTTTCGGACCAGTATTGTGAACGGAGGTGCCGTTCGAATCAACCGCAACGGTGACTGGCATATCAACTACGTCAAACTCGTAGATCGCTTCCATACCAAGATCAGCAAAGCCAACCACTTTGGCCGTCTTGATCGCTTTCGAGACTAAGTAAGCGGCACCGCCAACTGCCATTAGGTATGCAGACTTATGATTCTTGATCGATTCAATCGCAGCTGGACCGCGTTCTGCTTTACCGATCATGGAAATTAAACCTGTCTTTTCCAACATCATATCGGTGAATTTATCCATACGCGTTGCGGTTGTTGGGCCAGCTGGACCAACTGCTTCATCACGTACTGGATCAACTGGACCAACATAGTAAATAACGCGATTGGTGAAATCAACTGGAAGTTGTTCGCCTTTCGCCAGCTTGTCTTGAATACGCTTGTGTGCCGCATCGCGACCAGTCAGCATCTTGCCGTTCAATAACAAAGTTTGACCTGGCTTCCAAGACGCAACTTCTTCTTTGGTTAACGTATTCAAATCAATGCGTTTGGATTTTTCAGTGTCGGCGACCCAATGTACATCAGGCCAGTTCGACAATGATGGTGGTTCCATGTAGCTAGGGCCAGAGCCGTCGAGTACAAAATGCGCATGGCGTGTCGCAGCGCAGTTCGGAATCATGGCAACTGGTTTTGACGCCGCGTGCGTTGGGTACATATTGATCTTGACGTCGAGCACGGTCGTTACGCCACCCAAACCTTGCGCACCGATGCCGAGTGCATTAATTTTGTCGCACAACTCGATACGTAATTCTTCGGTCTTATTTTGTGGGCCGCGCAATTTGAGTTCATGCATGTCGATATCCTCCATTAAGGATTCCTTCGCCATCAACATCGCTTTTTCGGCGGTGCCGCCGATACCAATGCCAAGCATGCCAGGTGGGCACCAGCCAGCACCCATGGTCGGTACAGTTTTCATGACCCAATCCACCAAAGAGTCAGATGGGTTCAACATCACGAACTTGGTTTTGTTTTCTGAACCGCCGCCTTTCGCTGCGAGTTGTACGTCCACGGTATTACCAGGAACCAGTTCCATATGAACTACCGCTGGCGTGTTGTCCTTGGTATTTTTACGATCAAATTGTGGGTCAGCGACGATAGATGCACGCAAGACATTTTCTGAATAAGCGTAACCACGACGCACACCTTCATTTACGGCATCAATAATCGAACCCGAGAAGCCTTCAAAGCGTACACCCATACCAATTTTTAGGAACACATTCACAATACCTGTGTCTTGGCAAATAGGACGTTTACCTTCTGCGCACATGCGCGAATTAGTCAAAATTTGTGCAATCGCGTCTTTTGCCGCAGGGCTTTGTTCTATTTCATACGCACGTGCTAAATGCGCGATGTAGTCAGCGGGATGGTAGTAGCTGATGTATTGCAAGGCGGCAGCAACGGATTCGATCAGGTCATCTTGCTTAATAATGGTAGTAGTGGTTGTCATTTTTGGCTCTTGGCTAAGGAATGAATGAAAAGAGTTAGTGTTTTTGTGCCTGTTGATGTGTTCTAGACATAAGTTGATCGCAATACGCAATCGCTAATGCTGATAATAGAAACACTACATGGATCACAGTTTGTGCTATCAGTTCTTTGGCATCATAAGACTTCACATTGATGAAAGTTTTTAATAAATGGATGGATGAGATGCCGATAATCGCCATCGCTAATTTAACTTTTAAAACCGTCGCATTGACATGAGATAACCATTCAGGTTGGTCTGGATGGTTTTGCAAGCCCAGACGCGACACAAATGTTTCGTATCCGCCAACGATTACCATAATAAGCAAGTTTGAAATCATGACGACGTCGATCAAACCCAAAACTACCAGCATGATCGTGGTTTCATTGAGTTTAGTTGGGCGTACTGTCTCTGAGCCAGCAACTGAAACTGCGTCTAGTAGATGTTGTAAGGCAACGCCATTGCCCATCGCGGCACGGATCAGATCAACTAATTCAACCCAAAAATGATAAACATAGACGCACTGCGCCAAAATCAAGCCAAGATAAAGTGGTAATTGCAGCCAGCGACTTGCGAAAATGAACTTGGATAGAGTGGAGAGTTTTTGCGGTTCTTGCGTATGAGTTGCTTGCGACATTCGAGGCCTTTTCTAAACTATAGGTGATTCACTTTTCGCATTCCAATTTTCTTTAAAGCAAAATTTAAATCTGAGTTTAAATCCTACATAAAGTAGATGCAAAATTTGCCCGCATTTTACACCGATGAAGGTGCAATGTCTGCGGCTAACGCTAATTGCGGTTTTATTGTGTTAAATCAAGTTAAACCTGTCGCAGAAGTCACAATTTGGGTGTAATACCACTCACTAAAAAATAGCTTTTTTGGACTGCTAGCCTTAGAATCAACGTCAAAACATAATAAGTGGTGAATATCAAAAAGGCTTGAAGGCGAATTGGCAAATATTCGTCGATCGCTACGTTGAGCTTGTCTGTACATTTACCGTGTGCGCAATTCGAACTTTTTTGATATTCACAACAGCATGGAGACAATTATGTCGGATCAAGAAGTAAAGACTGAATCACGTGTGTTCCCCCCACCGGCGAATTTTGTTGCAAACGCCGCGATCTCTGGCATGGATGCGTACAACGCACTCTGTGCGGAAGCCGCCAATGATTACGAAGGATTTTGGGCTAAATTAGCGCACGAAAATCTCCATTGGCATAAACCATTCACCACCACCTTAGATGAATCTAATGCGCCTTTGTATAAGTGGTTCGATGATGGTTTGTTGAATGTGTCCTACAACTGCCTCGATGTAAATATTCAAAAAGGCTTGGGCGATAAGATTGCGATTATTTTCGAGGCAGACGGTGGAGAAGTCACCAAAGTCAGCTATAAAGAGCTGCACGCGAAAGTTTGCCAGTTTGCAAATGGATTGCGCTCTTTGGGCGTCAAAAAAGATGATCGCGTTGTCATTTACATGCCAATGTCAGTCGAAGGTGTTGTTGCGATGCAAGCCTGCGCCCGCATTGGTGCAACGCATTCCGTTGTGTTTGGCGGCTTCTCTGCAAAATCTTTACAAGAACGAATTGTTGACGTTGGTGCGAGCATCGTTATCACCGCCGACGAGCAAGTGCGTGGCGGCAAACAATTGCCATTGAAAGCAATCGTCGACGAAGCTTTAGGCTTAGGCGAGTGTGAAAAAGTCGCGAAAGTAATTGTTTATAAACGTACAGGTGGTAATGCGCCATTTAATCCGGCACGTGACTTATGGATGCATGATTTAGTTGCGAATCAAGCGACTGAGTGTGAACCTGAGTGGGTCAATGCTGATCATCCTTTATTTATTTTGTACACATCCGGCTCTACCGGTAAGCCCAAAGGCGTACAGCATTCTTCGGGTGGTTACTTGCTGTGGGCGATGCTCACCATGAAGTGGACATTTGATGTGAAGCCTAGTGACATTTTCTGGTGTACTGCTGATATTGGCTGGGTTACAGGACACACGTATATCACTTATGGTCCACTAGCGATGGGTACGACTGAAATTGTGTTTGAAGGTATTCCAACTTACCCAAATGCTGGCCGTTTCTGGGACATGATACAAAAGCACAAAGCAACGATTTTCTACACCGCACCAACTGCGATTCGCTCTTTAATTAAAGCTGCTGATGGCGACGCGGCAATTCATCCGAATAAGTACGATTTAACCTCATTGCGTTTGCTTGGTTCAGTCGGTGAACCGATTAATCCAGAGGCATGGATGTGGTACTACCGCAATATCGGTGGTGAAAAATGTCCTATCGTTGATACCTTCTGGCAAACTGAAACCGGTGGCCATATGATCACGCCGTTGCCAGGTGCGACTCCCTTGGTGCCAGGTTCATGTACTTTGCCTTTGCCTGGCATTATGGCGGCGATTGTGGATGAAACAGGCGCGGACTTGCCAAACGGGCAGGGCGGTATTTTGGTCGTCAAACGTCCTTGGCCTTCGATGATACGTAATATCTGGGGTGATACTGAGCGCTTCAAGAAGAGTTATTTCCCAGAAGAGTTGGGTGGCAAAACTTATCTCGCAGGTGATGGCGCTATTCGTAACAAAGAGACGGGCTATTTCACGATTACGGGTCGTATTGATGACGTGTTGAACGTATCTGGTCATCGTATGGGCACAATGGAAATCGAATCGGCGTTGGTCGCGAATCCTTTGGTGGCCGAAGCTGCGGTGGTTGGTAAACCAGACGATACGACGGGTGAAGCAATTTGCGCATTCGTGGTGTTGAAACGTAGTCGTCCAACCGGCGATGAAGCTAAGCAAATTGCTTTGGAATTGCGTAATTGGGTGGCGAAAGAAATTGGCCCGATTGCCAAGCCAAAAGAAATTCGCTTCGGTGATAATTTGCCAAAAACACGTTCAGGTAAAATCATGCGTCGCTTGTTGCGTGTATTAGCTAAAGGTGAAGAAATTACTCAAGACGTATCAACTTTGGAGAATCCAGCGATTCTTGAACAATTGAAGCAAGCGCAATAAGTGATTATTTGATTGCTTAATCCGCTAGCGGAAATTCAAAAGGGCTTTGTCAGTGACAAAGCCCTTTTTTATTGCGCAATCCATGTAAATGTTGTTCTAAAAGTCGCGTAATTTATGATAAATTTTTGTTGGATACATGATTTTTAAGGCGTTTTGTCGAGTGCTCAACCTAATTTGAAACAGTTTTCTGATTACACTTTCACGGTTATACTTCAGCGCGTTGTTGGCCGTTATTGGCGAATAATTCAAAAGAACATTCAATAATTCATTATTTGCTTCAAAAAATAGTTGCCTACGTCTCTCTTATACATATCTAACATTCAGCATGAGCTCAATCAAAAATCGTAAGCCCAAAGGTAGTTTTAAATTGTTTCCGCGCGGCGCAAGAAAAAATGCTGTCGAACAAGGACAAGCGAACTTGGCGCCAAACAAGCCAGCGCGTGGCATTTATTTATTGCCAAATGCCTTTACGACGGCTGCATTGTTTTGCGGTTTTTACGCGATCGTCATGGCAATGAATCAGAAGTTCGAACACTCTGGCTTAGCAATCTTTGTGGCAATGGTGCTTGATAGTTTGGATGGACGCGTTGCGCGCATGACCAATACCCAAAGTGAATTTGGTGCGCAATACGATAGCCTGTCGGATATGGTGTCGTTTGGCGTGGCTCCAGCTTTGATTGCCTATGAATGGGCATTAAAAGGAATGGGGAAACTAGGTTGGTTAGCTGCTTTTGTGTATTGCGCTGGTGCCGCATTACGACTCGCTCGTTTCAATGCAAATATTACGGTAGTCGACAAACGCTATTTCCAAGGTCTGCCAAGTCCCGCTGCCGCGGCTTTGGTTGCAGGTTTCATTTTGTTAATGGATGATTTAGCTATACCTGGTAGTGATGTGCGTTGGTTTGCTTGGGGCGTGGCATTGTTTGCTGGTTTGACGATGGTGACGAATGTTCCTTTTTATAGTTTTAAAGATTTGAACTTGAAGCGCTCGGTGCCTTTTATTGCTCTGTTCTTAGTCGTGTTGGCTTATGTAGCGGTGGTTAGCGATCCACCTAAAGTTCTTTTTGGATTGTTTGTTTTGTACGCTTTATCTGGTTACGTTCTTTTGCTTTGGCGTTGGCGTAAAGGACGTCCTGTCAGCCTTGTGCAACTTACTCCAGAAACACACGATGAAGTTGACGACATTAAGAAATAATTGAGGTAATGCTCTTGCACTTTGCTGCATTCCCGCTTATAGTCTTCCGTATGACATTCCCAACGACGACATCTTTTGCTCAAAAAGCAAACATTAAAGCAGATCGCTCCGGTCTGCTTTTGTCGTTCGCATTGCCAGTTGCTACTATCCTAGCATCTCTACTAGCGCTATCTTTGGCGAATCTACTAGCGCTCGCGCGCTAAATCTCTCTATCCCACAACTTGTGTAGTCTTTCACCCATGTGTGTCTTGCAAGGGGTGGAAAAGTCTATTCAAGTCAGCGAGTTTTACTCGACAGTTTCTTAAATTATTTTTGGTTTTATCCAATTTTTTCTATTTATAGCGGCATTTTTGGAGGCAAATATGGCAGACAAACTCATCATTTTCGACACAACTTTGCGTGATGGCGAACAATCCCCTGGCGCATCAATGACGCGCGACGAAAAAGTCAGGATTGCGCGTCAACTAGAACGCTTGAAGGTCGACGTGATCGAAGCTGGTTTTGCCGCTGCCTCTCCTGGCGATTTTGAATCGATTAAGGCGATTGCTGCAGCGGTGCGTGAACCGATTATTTGCTCACTTTCGCGTGCTAATGATAGAGATATTTCTCGTGCTGCTGAGGCGCTCGAAAAAGCGCAACGCAAACGTATTCACACCTTCATTGCGACCTCACCATTGCATATGGAAATGAAGTTGCGCATGAGTCCCGATCAAGTGCTGGAGCAAGCAATCCAAGCTGTGCGTTTTGCACGTCAATTTACCGATGACGTTGAATTTAGTCCGGAGGATGCGAGTCGTTCTGATTTTGATTTTCTGTGTCGCGTGATCGAAGCTGTGATTAAAGAAGGTGCTACGACGATTAATTTTGCGGATACGGTTGGCTATGGTGTGCCTGAGTTGTACGGTAATACTTTAAAGCATTTGCGCGAGACTATTCCAAATTCCGACAAAGCTATTTGGTCAGTGCATTGTCATAACGATTTGGGGATGGCAGTTGCTAACTCCTTGGCGGGTGTGATGATCGGTGGTGCGCGTCAGGTGGAATGTACGATTAATGGACTTGGTGAGCGCGCTGGCAATACCGCACTTGAAGAGGTTGTGATGGCGGTACGTACGCGTAAAGATCACTTCAATCTCGATGTCGGTATTGACACCGCACAAATTGTGGCAACTTCAAAAATGGTATCGCAAATCACTGGCTTTGCTGTACAGCCGAACAAGGCAATTGTCGGTGCCAATGCATTTGCGCATGCCTCAGGTATTCATCAAGATGGTATTTTGAAGGCGCGCAATACCTATGAAATTATGCGTGCAGAAGACGTGGGTTGGAGCGCAAATAAAATTGTTCTCGGTAAGCTCTCTGGTCGTAATGCATTCAAACAACGTTTGCAAGAATTGGGCATTGCGTTGGAATCCGAAACCGAGGTGAATGCAGCGTTTGCACGATTTAAAGATTTGGCAGATAAAAAAGCGGAAATCTTTGATGAAGATATTATGGCGGTGGTCGCAGAAGAAGAGCATTCGCACGATGCTGATCATTATCGTTTGGTCTCTATCAGCCAGCATTCCGAAACTGGAGAGCGCTCGTCAGCCGTGGTGGTGATGACGATTGGTGATCGCGAAAAATCATGCATTGCGCAAGGTAATGGTGCGGTAGACGCGATTGTGAATGCAATCGAATCGGAAGTGAAGAGTGAGGCTGAGCTATTGCTGTTCTCGATTAATGCGATTACAGCAGGTACACAATCGCAAGGTGAAGTGACGATACGATTGAGTAAAGCAGGACGTATCGTCAATGGCGTAGGTGCAGATCCTGATATCGTAGTGGCTTCAGCCAAGGCTTATATTTCAGCCTTAAATAAATTGCATTCTAAGGTTGAGAAGTTGAATCCTCAGATTTGACGATTATTGGTTGAATTGGGATGATTTGTTGAAACGATGGGGTGAAATGAGTTCGTTTGTATGCTAGGCGCACAGGAAGTCATTTCACGTCTTGCCTTGAGTTTCTCCTGTTTTTCATGCTATAGTCGCAGTCTCATCAAATTTTGATGGGATTTATTAATGTAATTTCACGATATTGAAGGTCTTGGCGAAAGCCTCACTCTTGATATCGCATGTAAAGGAAATAAGATGTCTATCGAAAAAAGCGCAAAAGCCGCCATCGTTGCGGATAATGCCCGTGGTCAAAACGACACAGGTTCTCCAGAAGTGCAAGTTGCTTTGTTGACTGCACGTATCAATGACTTGAACGGTCACTTCAAAGCTCACTCTAAAGATCATCACTCACGTCGTGGTTTGATCATGATGGTTAACCGTCGTAAGAGTTTGTTGTCTTACTTGAAAAAGAAAGATTTGAACCGCTATCGTTCATTGATCGAAAAACTCGGCTTACGTAAGTAATTTATTCGTCAGAATATTTTGCTGAGCCTAGCAAAGAATTAAAGTAAAAAGCCTGCGTCAGTTTTGCTGTCGCAGGCTTTTTGCCTTTAAGTCGCCATAATTTGCTTAAAATTGTGGCGTAGTTGGAAGTGAAAGCGATCATTTTGCGAAAATATTTAAATGTGAAATGTTTGTGAAGTAGGGCGATGCAGTGTGGATCGCATGTGGTGAGGTGAACGACAGCGCCTGGAAATCTGTCGGCAATAGCAGTAAATAGTGAAAGGACACATTGTGTTTAATAAAGTTACAAAATCATTCCAATATGGTCAACATACAGTGACTTTGGAGACAGGTGAAATCGCACGTCAAGCGTCTGGTGCGGTGATGGTGTCGATTGAAGATACCGTGGTATTAGCAACCGTTGTTGCTAAAAAAGATGCAAAGCCAGGTCAAGACTTTTTCCCATTGACCGTGGACTACATGGAGAAGAGTTATGCGGCTGGCCGTATTCCTGGTGGCTTCTTCAAGCGTGAAGGTCGTCCTTCAGAAAAAGAAACTTTGACTTCACGTTTGATTGATCGTCCGATTCGTCCATTGTTCCCAGAAGGATATTTGAACGAAGTGCAGGTTATCGTGCACGTATTGTCAGTCAATCCTGAAATTGATCCAGATATCGCATCCATGATTGGTGCTTCTGCAGCGATCTGTTTGTCAGGTATTCCATTTAACGGCCCAGTAGGTGCGGCACGTGTTGGTTATATCGACGGACAATATGTATTGAACCCAACGGCGACACAATTAAAATCTTCCGCGATGGATTTGGTGGTGGCTGGTACAGAATCTGCGGTTTTGATGGTGGAGTCTGAAGCGCAACAATTATCTGAAGAGGTGATGTTGGGTGCGGTGGTTTACGGTCATACGCAAATGAAAACTGTGATTGACGCGATTCATGATTTGGTCAGCGAAGGTGGAAAGCCTGAAGTTGAATGGGCGCCAGCGCCGAAAAATGAAGCCTTGATTGCAGCGGTCACTGCAGTGGCAGAGCCTTTGTTGCGTGCTGCTTATCAAACTAAAGAGAAGCAAGCGCGTACTGATCAGTTAAAAGCAGCAAGTGCAGCAGTTTCCGCTGCTTTGGCTGAACAAGCCGCTGCTGCTGGCGTTGATGCACCTGATTCTGCTGAAGTTGGCAATATCATGTTTGATTTGGAATCCAAGATCGTACGTTCTCAAATTTTGGATGGTGAGCCACGTATCGATGGTCGTGATACGCGCACTGTGCGTCCAATCACAATTCGCACTGGCGTATTGCCACGTACGCACGGCACTGCATTGTTCACTCGCGGTGAAACGCAAGCTCTGGTGATTGCAACTTTGGGTACCTCTCGCGACGAGCAAAAAATTGATGCTTTGATGGGTGAATACTCTGATCGCTTCATGTTGCATTACAACATGCCTCCATTTGCGACTGGTGAAACTGGTCGTGTTGGTACGCCTAAGCGTCGTGAAATTGGACATGGCCGTTTAGCGAAACGCGCATTGCAAGCGGCATTGCCAGCACCAGAAGATTTCAGCTACTCAGTGCGTTTGGTTTCTGAAATTACCGAATCAAATGGTTCATCTTCGATGGCATCTGTTTGCGGTGGCTGCTTGGCATTGATGGATGCGGGTGTGCCGATGAAATCGCATGTGGCGGGTATTGCGATGGGCTTGATTAAAGAGGGTAACAAGTTTGCTGTTTTGACGGATATCTTGGGTGATGAAGATCATCTTGGTGATATGGACTTTAAAGTCGCTGGTACTGCAGAAGGTATTACGGCTTTGCAAATGGATATCAAGATTCAAGGTATTACGAAGGAAATCATGCAAGTCGCTTTGGCGCAGGCTAAAGAAGGTCGTGACCATATTCTTGGTGAAATGCAAAAAGCCGTTCCAGTTGGTAAGGTTGAATTGTCTGACTTCGCTCCGCGTCTGATTACAATCAAGATCAATCCAGAAAAAATTCGTGATGTGATCGGCAAAGGTGGTGCAGTGATTCGTGCATTGACGGAAGAAACTGGCACACAAATCGATATTAGTGATGAGGGCGTGGTAACGATCGCTTCTGTTGATGCGGCAGCGGGTCAAGAAGCAAAGCGCCGTATCGAAGAATTGACTGCGGAAGTTGAGGTTGGCAAGATTTACGAAGGTACTGTATTGAAGTTGTTGGACTTCGGCGCGATTGTACAAATTATGCCGGGCAAAGATGGTTTGTTGCACATCAGTCAAATTGCTAATGAGCGCGTTAATGCAGTTGCAGACTACCTCAAAGAAGGTCAGCAAGTGCGCGTCAAAGTGTTGGAGACCGATGATCGTGGTCGCTTCAAGTTATCAATGAAGGCGGCTGTTGAGGCTGTTGCTGCGGAAGCTGCAGCCGAGACAGCGCCTGACGCTTAATTGATGTGTGCGTGATGCATATTCGATGATGAGTCGACTCGAGTTAGTTGTGGATTGTTGGCTATCTACATCATAATTTGATTAAAATGAAAACCGCTCGTAGCAAACTGCGAGCGGTTTTTTTATGCTATTTTTTTGTATATGTGCAAATTGGATTGGTATGAAAGCGATTGAAATTACGCAGTTTGGCAAGCCAGAGGTTTTGCAGTTATGCGAGCGACCAATGCCTGTTCCTGCTGAGGGAGAGGTGCTCATCCGAGTTGGTGCGGCGGGCGTAAATCGTCCCGATGTATTGCAGCGAATGGGCTTGTACCCGGTGCCTATCGGAGCATCTGAGTTGCCGGGTTTGGAAGTGGCCGGAGAGATTGTTGCAGGAGATTTGTCGGGAAGTGAGTTTGTGCTCGGTGATTTGATTTGCGCTTTAGTGCAAGGCGGTGGTTATGCAGAATACTGCATTGCGCCGTTAGCGCAGTGTTTGCCAATTCCAAAGGGGGTGAGCTTGATTGAGGCGGCATCCTTACCTGAAACTTTTTTCACAGTTTGGTCAAATGTTTTTGATCGCGGGCGCTTGTTGCCGGGCGAGACTTTGTTGGTGCATGGTGGTACTTCGGGGATTGGCGTTACAGCGATACAAATAGCAACGGCGTTGGGATCTCGGGTATTTGCTACCGCAGGTTCTGATGATAAGTGTCGTGCGATTGAGGCTTTAGGTGCTGCGCGCGGAATAAATTATAAAACAGAAGATTTCCTACAGATTGTGAGAGAAGAAACTTCGAATAAAGGGGTTGATGTCATTCTTGATATGGTTGCAGGTAAATATTTGTCCAAGAATATCGATAGTTTGGCTGATGACGGGCGATTAATTGTCATTGCGCTTTTGGGTGGTACTAAGGCTGAGCTTGATATGGCGCAAATATTGCGTCGCCGTTTGCATGTGACTGGCTCAACTTTGCGTCCGCGATCAGTGGAATTTAAACGACAGATCGCGACTGCGCTCCGTCAGAATGTGTGGCCTTTGTTGGAGCAAGGTCGGATTAAGCCGGTAATTCATCAAGTATTCCCCTTAGCTAAGGCTTCTGATGCTCATGCTTTGATGGAAACTAGTCAGCACATTGGAAAATTGGTGTTAGAGGTGTGATGTAGCTGTGACTAACTTGTGACGGAATGCTTCTAAATTATGTCGGTTGGTGAGCTTGGGTTTGTTTGTTGTATTGTGTAAGGATGGGTGTATTTGCATCAAAGCATTTTGGTGGAAAATTGACCCTTCTCACTCCAAAGAGATACAATAGAGAGTTAATCAAATTTTGAAGCCTATGACACTCAAGCGAAGAACACTAATAGCTGGTAATTGGAAGATGAATGGCGGCTTAGCGGTTAATGCAGGCTTGCTATTGGAGCTACTTAGCTCATCCGTTAATTCACCATGTGAAGTTTTGGTATGCGTTCCATCGGTATATCTTGCGCAATGCGAGAGCATGCTATCGAATACCTCAATTGTCTATGGCGCTCAAGACGTATCTGCGCATAGCGCCGGAGCATATACAGGTGAGGTCTCTTCCGCGATGTTGGCGGATTTTTCTTGTAAGTATGTGATTGTTGGGCATTCAGAGCGTCGTGCTTATCATCATGAGTCAAATGAGTTGGTTGCGCAGAAGGCTTTGCAGGCCTTGCGTTCAAATATTTGTCCAATAGTTTGTGTTGGTGAAACCTTAGAGCAGCGCGAGGCTGGTAAAACAAATGAAATTGTTATTGCTCAACTGCGCTCGGTGATGGACTTGCTTGATGATGGCGCGTTGGCACGTATTGTTGTTGCTTATGAGCCAGTTTGGGCAATTGGCACAGGTAAAACTGCGACGCCGGAAATGGCGCAAGATGTGCACGCGATGTTGCGCAGCACCTTGGCTGAGCGTAGTGAATTTGCTGCGGAGAGGGTGCGTATTTTGTATGGCGGAAGTATGAAGCCAGAGAATGCGAGAGAATTGCTGGCGATGCCGGATATTGATGGTGGTTTGATTGGCGGTGCTTCGCTGAAAGCAGTAGATTTTTTATCGATTGTTGCGGCAGCATAGGTTTTGAGATGTAAAGTCAGTTTGTATATTTGTGTTTTGTAAAAAAGATTAATTTGGATTGGATGTTTTAAATGAATACTTCTTTGGCTACGTTGGTAATGATCGTTCAGGTAATTTCTGCGTTGATTATTGTTGGGCTTGTGTTGTTGCAGCATGGTAAGGGTGCGGATATGGGTGCCTCATTCGGCTCGGGAGCGTCGGGTAGTTTGTTTGGTGCAACAGGCTCATCAAATTTTTTGTCAAAGTCGACAGCAGTAGCTGTTGCGGTGTTTTTTATCGCGACCTTGATCTTGACTTCATTTGGTGCAAATAAAGCACCGTCTGTTGGTGTGATGGATAATTTGCCAGTAACTAAAGTTGCTCCTGCAAGTGCTTCTGCAACGGCTGCGTCGGTGCCAGCAGCGGCGGCGGCAGCCTCTGCATCTGGTCAAGCTGCGGAAATTCCAAAATAAATTAATTTAGATCAGTTTGTCCGGCAAAAAAATCTTGAATTACTGCAATTGTGCGTTGAACAATTGAGTCGAAACGAGTACAATGCTGGGCTTATGCCGACGTGGTGAAATTGGTAGACACGCTATCTTGAGGGGGTAGTGGCGAAAGCTGTACGAGTTCGAGTCTCGTCGTCGGCACCAAAAGAATAAGTTAAGTTTTCTGCGCTTGACTTGATCGAGGAAGTGGTTGCGTTTAGGTTTGAATTGAGCAATCACTCAAGCATGCAATTAACATCTCAATGTTGCGTTTTTATACGGATAAGCTAACGTGAACCTCGAAAATTATTTCCCAGTTCTTCTCTTTATTTTGGTCGGTATTGCGGTTGGTATTGTGCCGCAAGTTCTTGGGCGCGTTCTTGCGCCGCATCGTCCAGATAATCAAAAAACATCTGCTTATGAGTGTGGCTTTGAAGCCTTTGAAGATGCGCGTATGAAGTTTGATGTGCGTTACTACCTCATTGCAATTCTCTTTATTTTGTTCGACTTGGAAACTGCATTCTTCTTCCCATGGGCTGTGTCTGTGAAAGAGTTGGGGTGGACAGGTTTCTTGGTGATGCTTGGTTTCATCTTGGAATTTGCGGTCGGTTTTTGGTACATCTGGAAAAAAGGCGCACTCGATTGGGAGTGACCTCATAGGAAAAGCTTATGTCAATTGAAGGCGTATTAAGCGAAGGCTTTGTTACCACTAGTTTGGACAAGCTGATTAATTGGACGCAAACAGGTTCGATGTGGCCCATGACGTTTGGTCTGGCTTGCTGTGCTGTTGAGATGATGCATGCAGGCTGTTCTCGTTATGACTTGGATCGTTTTGGTGTGGTGTTTCGTCCATCTCCGCGTCAGTCGGATGTGATGATTGTTGCTGGAACTTTGTGTAATAAGATGGCGCCGGCCTTGCGTAAAGTTTATGATCAGATGGCCGAGCCTCGTTGGGTGGTCTCTATGGGGTCATGCGCGAACGGTGGCGGCTATTATCATTATTCATACTCCGTCGTGCGCGGTTGTGATCGCATTGTTCCAGTTGATATCTATGTGCCGGGTTGTCCACCAACAGCGGAAGCCTTAATTTACGGCATTATTCAGTTGCAGAACAAGATCAAGCGAACCAATACCATCGCCCGTTAAACGCTTTGGCAGAGAAATTTATACATTAAGACAAAATGACTACCAAACTAGAAAATCTCGAGTCGGCAGTAAAAGGTGTCATCGGTGAGCGACTTGTGCAGTCGCATTTGGCGCTCGGTGAGTTGACTGTTGTTGTTTCGGCTAAAGATTATTTGCAAGTGATGTTCGACTTGCGAGATAGTGCTGCTACTTGCTTCGAGCAATTAATCGATCTTTGTGGAGTTGATTATTCCACTTATGGTGATGGACTTTGGCAAGGTGAGCGATTTGCTGTGGTGTCACATTTGACTTCAGTTAAACATAACTGGCGCTTGCGTGTTCGTGTGTTTGCGGAAGATGATGAATTTCCTATTGTGGCATCATTGGTGAATGTCTGGAGTACGGCGAATTGGTACGAGCGTGAAGCATTTGATTTCTTCGGTATCTTGTTTGATGGTCACAATGACTTGCGTCGAATTTTGACTGATTACGGATTTATTGGTCATCCTTTCCGAAAAGATTTTCCAATTTCAGGATATGTTGAGATGCGTTATGACGCAGATCAAAAGCGTGTGGTCTATCAACCTGTCACAATTGAGCCACGTGAAAATACGCCACGTATTATTCGCGAAGAAAATTACGGGATTAAGGGTTAAGGACGCGACATGGCAGAGATTAAGAATTACACCTTAAATTTTGGTCCTCAGCATCCAGCTGCGCATGGTGTGTTGCGTTTGGTGCTTGAGTTGGATGGTGAAGTTATTCAACGAGCTGATCCGCACATTGGTTTGTTGCATCGTGCGACAGAAAAATTGGCGGAACAAAAAACCTTCCTGCAATCCGTTCCTTACATGGATCGTCTGGATTACGTTTCCATGATGTCCAACGAGCATGCCTACGTGATGGCAATCGAAAAAATGCTCGGCTTAGAAGTTCCATTGCGTGCGCAATATATTCGCGTGATGTTTGATGAAATTACACGTATTTTGAATCACTTGCTATGGATTGGTGCGCACGGTTTGGATGTGGGCGCGATGGCGGTGATGTTGTATGCATTCCGTGAGCGCGAAGATTTGATGGACTGCTATGAAGCAGTTTCTGGTGCGCGTATGCATGCTGCATACTATCGCCCTGGTGGTGTGTATCGTGATTTGCCAGATGAGATGCCAAAGCATAAGGCATCTATTTTGAAAAATGAAAAAGCAATTCGTTTGTTGAATGAAAATCGTCAAGGCTCCTTGCTTGATTTTATTGAGGACTTCACAAACCGTTTTCCAAAATATGTCGACGAGTACGAAACTCTATTGACCGATAACCGTATTTGGAAACAACGTCTGGTTGGAATTGGTGTTGTCTCGCCAGAGCGTGCATTGGCAATGGGCTTTACCGGGCCTATGCTGCGTGGATCTGGAATCGAATGGGATATTCGCAAAAAACAACCTTACGAAGTTTATGATTTGCTTGACTTCGATATTCCAGTTGGTGTGAATGGTGATAGTTATGATCGCTATTTGGTACGCGTGGAAGAGATGCGTCAGTCAAATCGTATCATTAAGCAATGTGTTGAGTGGTTGCGCAATAACCCAGGTCCAGTGATGTCAACGAATCACAAGGTTGCTCCACCTAGTCGCGTTAATATGAAGTCGAATATGGAAGAGTTGATCCATCACTTCAAATTGTTCACGGAAGGCTTTCATGTGCCTGCTGGTGAGGTGTATTCCGCAGTTGAGCATCCAAAAGGTGAATTTGGCATTTATCTGATGTCAGATGGTGCGAATAAGCCATACCGCATGAAGATTCGTGCTCCTGGTTTTGCCCATTTGCAAGGTCTAGATGAGATGGCAAAAGGTCATATGATTGCGGATGCGGTAACCATTATTGGTACCCAAGATATCGTATTTGGTGAAATTGACCGCTAATTCGTGAATCGTAAAATTTAATATTGATAGTTGATCGGCCCTATGTAAGCGCCGATATTTGAGGCAAAAGCGATGGTCTTATCAGAGCAAGCACTAAAAAAAATTGATCGCGAATTGGCGAAATTTCCTGCGGATCAACGTCAGTCGGCTGTTATGGCTGCGCTGGCGATTGCACAAGACGAAACTAATTGGTTGTCGCCAGAGGTTATGCAATTCGTTGCCGATTATATTGGTATGCCTGCAGTTGCAGTGCAAGAGGTAGCGACCTTCTACAATATGTACAACACAAAGCCAGTCGGTAAGCACAAAATTACCGTTTGCACCAATTTGCCTTGTGCTTTGTCTGGAGGTGAGCGAGCTGCGCATCACCTAAAGCAAAAATTAGGTTTAGATTACAAAGAAACGAGTGCTGACGGTCAGTTTACCTTAATGGAAGGTGAATGCATGGGTGCCTGCGGTGATGCTCCAGTATTGCTAGTCAATAACAAACGCATGTGTAGCTTTATGTCGAATGAAAAGATCGATGCCTTGGTTAGTGAATTAAGTCAGACAACAGGGGCGGGGAAATAATGACGAGCCTACATAATCGCCATATCAAGCCATTAATTCTCGCGGGTTTAGATGGAAAAAACTGGCATCTGCAAGATTACGTTGCACGTGGTGGATATCAATCATTGAAACGTATTTTGGATGAAAAAATCCCTCCAGAGCAAGTCATCGCAGAGCTGAAAGCATCTTCCTTGCGCGGTCGCGGTGGTGCAGGTTTCCCAACGGGATTGAAGTGGAGCTTTATGCCGCGTCAATTTCCAGGTCAAAAATATCTCGTCTGCAATACGGACGAGGGCGAACCAGGTACATTTAAAGATCGCGACATCATTCGCTACAATCCGCATGCCTTGATCGAAGGTATGGCGATTGGCGCGTACGCAATGGGTATCACGGTTGGTTACAACTATATCCACGGTGAGATTTTCGCTGATTACGATCGCTTTGAAGAAGCCTTGGAAGAAGCGCGTGCCGCTGGCATGCTCGGTGATCGCATTCACGGCTCTGACTTCTCATTCCAGTTACATGCTTTCCATGGTTATGGTGCCTACATCTGCGGTGAAGAAACAGCATTGTTGGAATCATTAGAAGGCAAAAAAGGTCAACCTCGCTTTAAGCCGCCTTTCCCAGCGAGCTTTGGTTTGTATGGTAAGCCAACGACAATCAACAACACAGAAACCTTTGCTGCTGTCCCATTTGTATTAGCAATGGGCGGTGAAGCTTATGCTGCTTTGGGTAAGCCAAACAATGGCGGTACTAAGATTTTCTCTATGTCTGGTGACGTAGCAAAGCCGGGCAATTACGAAGTGCCACTTGGCACACCATTTGCGACTTTACTTGAGTTGGCAGGTGGCATGCGTGACGGTAGAAAAATCAAAGCGGTTATTCCAGGTGGATCATCTATGCCAGTCTTGACTGGCGATGTGATGATGGCGACAGATATGGATTACGACTCTATCGCTAAAGCCGGATCTATGCTTGGTTCTGGTGCGGTAATTGTGATGGATGAAACACGCTGCATGGTTAAGTCTTTGCTGCGTTTGTCTTACTTCTATTTCGAAGAGTCTTGCGGTCAATGTACGCCTTGTCGTGAGGGCACAGGTTGGCTGTATCGCATGGTGCATCGCATTGAAAACGGTCAAGGTCGTCCAGATGATTTAGATATGTTGAATGCGATTGCAGACGGCATTCAAGGTCGTACGATTTGCGCTTTGGGCGATGCAGCTGCAATGCCTGTTCGTGCATTTGTTAAGAATTTCCGTGAAGAGTTTGAATACCATATCGAGCATAAACATTGCTTGGTTCCGACTTATTTATAAACAAGGCTTTAGTTTGTTCTTGAATTGAAACTTCATTCAAGTCTGAATATTTATTCGCTTAGCGTACCCAGAGCACACCATGGTTGAAATTGAAATAGACGGCAAAAAAGTAGAAGTCCCTGCGGGAAGCATGGTCATGGAAGCTGCCAATAAACTTGGCACTTACATTCCTCACTTTTGCTATCACAAGAAATTGTCGATTGCAGCAAACTGCCGCATGTGTTTAGTGGAAGTTGAAAAAGCTCCTAAGCCATTACCAGCATGCGCGACGCCAGTTACGCAAGGCATGATTGTGCGCTCCAATAGTGATAAAGCGACTAAAGCACAAAAAGATGTAATGGAATTCTTGTTGATCAATCACCCATTGGATTGCCCGATTTGCGATCAGGGCGGTGAGTGTCAATTACAGGATTTGGCAGTAGGCTATGGTAAGACCAGTTCACGTTATCAAGAAGAGAAGCGTGTTGTTTTCCACAAAAACGTAGGCCCATTGATTTCAATGGAAGAGATGAGCCGCTGTATTCATTGCACGCGCTGTGTCCGCTTTGGTCAAGAAGTCGCCGGGGTAATGGAACTCGGTATGCTGGGTCGTGGCGAGCACTCTGAAATTACTTCCTTTGTCGGTAAGACTGTTGATTCTGAATTGTCTGGCAATATGATTGATCTTTGCCCTGTTGGCGCATTGACCTCTAAGCCTTTCCGTTATTCTGCTCGTACTTGGGAATTGTCTCGTCGTAAGTCCGTTAGTGCGCATGATGGACTCGGTTCCAATTTAATCGTTCAGGTTAAAAACAATAAAGTAATGCGTGTTGTTCCTTTAGAGAATGATGCAGTGAACGAGTGCTGGATTTCGGATAAAGATCGTTTTGCTTATGAAGGTTTGAATAGCGCAGATCGATTGACCAAGCCTATGTTGAAGCAGGGCGGCCAATGGCAAGAAACTGACTGGCAGACCGCATTGGAATATGTGGCGCATGGTTTGAAGAATGTGAAACATGAACACGGTGCGAACTCGATTGCTGGTTTGTCGACTGCAAATTCCACCTTGGAAGAAATGAGTTTGTTGGCACGCGTGGTTCGTGGCATGGGCTCTGAAAATATCGAGACGCGTTTGCGCCAATCAGACTTTGCACTGACAGCAAAGATTAAACCGTGGTTGGGTATGTCAATTGCGGCATTTGCGCAGTTGAAAAATGTTTTTGTGATTGGTTCTTTCTTACGTAAAGATCATCCATTGCTGGCAGCGCGTTTGCGTCAGGCAGTGAAGTCTGGTGCGAAATTAAGCGTTTTGCATGCAACCGACGATGAACTGTTAATGAAGGTCGCTACTAAGACCGTATTAGCGCCATCTGCTTGGTTGTCTTTCTTGTCTGAAGTTGCCACCGCAGTTGCCAACACTAAGCAAATTGCGAAACCAGCTGGATTGGCAGAGGTAACTGTATCAGAATCAGCACAAGCAATTGCGACCAGCTTATTGTCTGGCGCGGAAGCGGCTTCATCTGGTGTTTTCCTAGGAAATACAGCAGCGCAACATCCTGACGCTGCTAAACTTCACGCTTTAGCACAATGGATTGCACAGAATACTGGCGCTGGCTTTGGCTATCTGACAGAAGCGGCAAATACTGTCGGTGCTTATTTGGCTGATGCGGTACCAGCGAGTGCGGAAGTTGCAGCAAAAGTCTTGAGTAATGCACGTAAAGCAGTAATCTTGTTGAATGCCGAGCCTGAACACGATTTTGCAAATCCAAGCCAAGCACAAGCTGTGTTGGCGCAAGCTGATATGGTTGTGGTCATGTCTCCATTTAAGCACGGCATGGAATATGCTGATGTATTGTTGCCAGTCTCTCCTTACACAGAAACTGCAGGTACTTTTGTAAACTGTGAAGGTCGTGCGCAAAGTTTCCACGGTGTAGTTAAACCTTTGGGCGACACTCGTCCAGCATGGAAGGTCTTACGCGTACTTGGTAACTTGCTAGGCTTGGACAACTTTGAATTTGAAACAGCCGAATCAGTTCGCGATGCGGTGTTGGGGCAAGGACAAACTGATTTGTCGAATAAATTAACTAATTGGGCTGATGTTGCTATTGCGACTTCTGCCGCGGTTACTGGTTTAGAGCGTGTTTCTGATGTGCCGATTTACAGTACAGATGCAATTGTTCGTCGTGCCGAATCCTTACAGCGTACCGCTGACGCAAAAGTGAGCGTAGTGAGTTTAAGTGCTGCGGAGTTTGCTCGCCTTGGTATCGCAGATGGTGATTTTGTAAAACTCACACAAGCAGGTGCTTCAGTTATGGTTTCTGCCAAGCTTGATAAATCTTTGCCCGCGACAGTCGTACGCGTGGCTGCCGGTGTTTTGGCAACGCATCAACTGGGTGCGATGTTCGGCCCAATTAATGTGGAGCGTGCATAATGAATTTCTTAGATACGGTTCAATCTTACGGCGTGCAATACCTTGGTGGTTTGTGGCCATTAGTGTGGACGTTGATCAAGATTGTTTGCATCACATTACCAGTGATGGGCTGCGTTGCTTATTTGACCTTGTGGGAACGTAAAATGATTGGCTGGATGCATGTGCGTCTTGGTCCAAATCGGGTCGGCCCAGCTGGTCTATTGCAGCCTATTGCAGATGCTTTGAAGTTGCTGCTTAAAGAAATCATTATTCCAGCAAAAGCGAATAAAGTTTTATTCGTTATCGCTCCGATTATGACGATTATGCCTGCGTTAGCTGCGTGGTCGGTTGTGCCTTTTGGCCCAGATGTGGTGTTGGCGAATGTAAATGCAGGCTTGTTGTTGATCATGGCGATCACTTCGATGGAAGTCTACGGCATCATCATCGCGGGTTGGGCTTCAAATTCGAAATATGCTTTCCTCGGTGCGATGCGCGCATCGGCGCAAATGGTTTCTTATGAAATCGCGATGGGCTTCGTTCTGGTTATTGTGTTGATGGTCTCTGGTAGTTTAAATCTAATTGATGTAGTTAATGGTCAATCTAAAGGTTACTTCGCAGAGCAAGGCTGGAATTTCTTGTCTTGGAACTGGTTGCCGTTGTTGCCGATGTTTGTGATTTACATCATTTCCGGTATTGCCGAAACAAATCGCCATCCTTTCGACGTTGTTGAAGGTGAGTCCGAGATCGTTGCTGGTCATATGGTTGAATACTCTGGTATGTCCTTTGCGATGTTCTTCTTGGCAGAATATGCCAACATGATTTTGATTTCTGCACTCGCGTCTTTAATGTTCTTGGGTGGCTGGAATTCTCCAATTGGTCACGAAGTGCCTGTATTAGGCTTGTTGGCTTATTTACCTGGATGGATTTGGTTGGGTGTGAAAACCTTCTTTGTGGTGTCCCTGTTTATTTGGGCACGTGCTTCTTTCCCACGTTATCGCTATGATCAAATTATGCGATTGGGCTGGAAAGTATTTATCCCACTGACCTTGGTTTATTTGGTTATCGTCGCTGCATGGATGCAAACCTCCTGGAATATTTGGAAGTAATCAGCTAAAGAAAAACGCTAGCAAATAATGGAAGCAAATAATGGAAGCAATTAAGGATTTCTTTGGCAGTTTAATGCTGCGCGAGTTGATCAAGGGCTTGGCCTTGACTGGTCGTTATATGTTTGCACGTAAAATCACGGTGCAGTTTCCTGAGGAAAAAACACCTCAGTCTCCACGTTTTCGTGGTTTGCATGCTTTGCGTCGTTATCCAAATGGTGAAGAGCGTTGTATCGCATGTAAATTGTGTGAAGCAGTGTGCCCAGCGATGGCAATCACGATTGAGTCCGATCAACGTGAGGATGGTTCACGTCGTACCACACGCTATGACATCGATTTGACTAAGTGTATCTTCTGCGGTTTTTGCGAAGAATCTTGCCCGGTTGATTCCATTGTTGAAACGCATGTATTGGAATATCACGGTGAAAAACGGGGTGACTTGTATTTCACTAAAGAGATGTTGCTGGCAGTGGGTGATCGTTACGAACCAGAGATTGCGGCAGCACGTCAAGCTGACGCCAAATACCGCTAAGACTGGAAGAGCCGAATTATGGATTTTGTTACTGCTTTATTTTATGCATTCTCAGCGATTTTGATTCTCGCTGCGACACAGGTGATTACTGCGCGTAATCCTGTTCATGCTGCATTGTTTTTAGTGTTGTCGTTCTTTACTGCAGCGGGCATCTGGTTGTTATTGAAAGCGGAGTTTTTAGCGATTGTGTTGGTGTTGGTTTATGTTGGCGCTGTCATGGTCTTGTTTTTATTCGTCGTGATGATGTTAGATATCAATATGGATAAATTACGCGAGGGCTTTTGGGGGCGTTTGCCGTTAGCTGCAATCGTTGGCGTGATCGTAGCGCTTGAAATGTCCGCGGTATTGTTGAAGGGCTTTTTGCGTCCTGACAATTCAGTGCCAGCAGCTGCGTCTGAAATTGGCGGAACAAAAGCATTAGGTATAGAGATTTTTACGAATTACATTTTTGCGTTTGAAGTTGCGGCAGTAATTTTGTTATTGGCGATTGTTGCAGCGGTAGCCTTAACGTTGCGTCGTCGCAAAGACAGCAAGTATTTTGATCCAGCTGCGGCGGTGAAAGTGAAGCGCGCTGATCGTATTCGTATCGTCAGCATGAAGGCGGAGTCTGATCGCACAGCGACGCAAAACGATGCACAGACAAATACAGAAAAAACAGGTGCATAAATGACTTTGACATTAACTCACTTTTTGATTTTAGGCGCGATTTTATTTGCGATTTCAGTAGTTGGTATTTTCATGAATCGCAAGAACATCATCGTTTTATTGATGGCAATAGAATTGATGTTGTTATCAGTGAACATGAATTTCGTAGCGTTCTCTCACTATCTTGGGGATGCTGCGGGGCAGATATTTGTGTTTTTCATTTTGACGGTAGCCGCTGCTGAATCAGCGATAGGATTAGCGATTCTGGTTGTTTTATTCCGTAATTTGGACACAATCAATGTTGACGACTTGGGAAGCTTGAAAGGCTAATAGCTAGTATTTTTAGCGGATAATTTTTTTAGTCGGCGACAAGTAAGACAATTCTAGAATTTAAAAGAATCAAGATAACAAAGGGTCATTATGGCGGGGCAACTTAACCCACATTTATTGCTGGCAGTACCATTAGCACCATTAGCTGGTGCGGCAATAGCAGGTCTGTTAGGCACCAAATTTTTTGGAAATCTGGTTGGACGCAAGGTGTCGCATTCTGCGACGATTCTTGGGGTCTTGATCGCTTTTATTTTGTCTTGTATGACTTTATCCGAAGTTTTGGATGGAGCAAGATACAACGCGACTTTATATCACTGGATGACAGTGGGTAGTTTGAAGTTGGAAGTTGGTTTTTTAGTCGATAGTTTGACAGCGATGATGATGTGCGTGGTCACATTCGTGTCGCTGATGGTGCATATCTACACTGTTGGTTACATGGCGGAAGATGAAGGCTATAACCGCTTCTTTGCTTATATCTCCTTGTTCACATTCTCGATGTTGATGCTCGTCATGAGCAATAACTTCTTGCAGCTTTTCTTCGGTTGGGAAGCGGTTGGCTTGGTATCTTATTTGTTGATCGGTTTTTGGTATACCAAGCCGACGGCAATTTATGCCAACATGAAAGCATTTTTGGTCAATCGCGTTGGTGATTTTGGCTTCATTTTAGGTATTGGTTTGTTGGTTGCTTACACTGGTTCGATGGATTATGCCGAAGTGTTCGCAAAGAAAGAGCAGCTCGCTCCCTTGATGTTGCCTGGCACGGATTGGATGTTAATTACTGTTGCATGTATTTGCTTGTTCATTGGTGCGATGGGTAAATCTGCACAATTTCCTTTGCATGTTTGGTTGCCAGATTCGATGGAAGGTCCAACACCGATCTCTGCATTGATTCATGCTGCAACGATGGTGACCGCAGGTATTTTCATGGTCGCTCGCATGTCTCCTTTGTTTGAGATGTCCGACACAGCCTTGAGTTTTATCATGGTTATCGGTTCTATCACCGCATTGTTCATGGGCTTCCTTGGCATTATTCAGAATGATATTAAACGTGTCGTCGCGTACTCAACATTATCTCAATTGGGATATATGACCATTGCTTTGGGCGCTTCGGCTTACTCTGTCGCCGTGTTCCATCTGATGACGCACGCTTTCTTCAAAGCCTTATTGTTCTTGGCAGCTGGTTCCGTCATCATAGGTATGCACCATGATCAAGATATTCGTAACATGGGTGGCCTGCGTAAATACATGAAGATCACTTGGATCACATCTTTGCTAGGTTCTTTAGCTTTGATTGGTACGCCATTCTTCTCTGGTTTCTATTCAAAAGATTCGATTATTGAAGCAGTGATGTTGTCACATCTGCCTGGCTCTGGTTTCGCTAAATTCGCGGTATTGGCTGGTGTGTTCGTGACCGCGTTTTACTCTTTCCGTATGTATTTCTTGGTGTTCCATGGCAAAGAAAACTTCGGACATGCACATGCTGCACATGGACACGACGACCACCATGATGATCATCATCATGGCTTGGCACCAGGACAAAAACCACATGAATCGCCTGCTGTAGTTTGGGTTCCACTCGTGTTGTTAGCGTTCCCATCTGTATTGATTGGTTTGTACGTGATCGAACCTATGCTATATGGTGATTTCTTTAAAGATGTGATCTTTGTTGATTCACATGCACATCATGCGATGAGTGAGTTAAAGCAAGAGTTCCATGGCTGGCAAGCGATGGCTGTGCACTCTTTACAAACTGCGCCATTGTGGTTGGCGGTAGCTGGCGTTGCTTTGTCTTATTACTTCTACATGGTGAAACCATTGATCCCTACCATGATTAAGCAGAAGTTCAGTGCAGTATTTGCTTTGCTTGATAATAAATACTACATGGACAAATTTAACGAAGTCGTATTTGCTGGTGGTGCGCGCTTATTGGGCGGTGGCTTGTGGAATGTGGGCGACAAAGGTTTGATTGATGGTTTAGTCGTAAATGGTAGTGCGAAATTAGTTGGCTTGTTCTCCAAATTAATTCGCTTGTTCCAGACTGGATTCATTTATCACTATGCGCTGGTAATGATTTTGGGTGTATTAGGCTTCTTGATTTATTTCATGCATTTTGCGCCTACACCGTTTGCTAAATAAGTGACCATAATAAGATAATCATGATGCTGTCAAACTCTCCATTATTAAGCCTGTCGATTTGGTTACCTATCGCATTTGGCGTTTTCGTATTAGCTTTTGGTCGTGATAAGAACCCATCATTGGTTCGTCTGATTGCCTTAGTTGGTTCGCTAATTAGCTTTGCTGTCACAATTCCTGTGATTCAAGGATTTGATAACGCTGCGCATGGTATGCAGTTTGTTGAACAATTCAATTGGATCGAACGATTTAATGCTTTCTATGCGCTCGGTGTCGATGGCATCTCAATGTGGCTAGTGCCTTTGACCGCATTTATTACGGTTATCGTCGTTATTGCGGCATGGGAAGTGATCGAGAAAAATGTGGCTCAATACATGGGCGCGTTCTTGATTCTGTCTGGTCTCATGATTGGTGTTTTCTGCGCGACAGACGGATTGTTGTTTTATGTCTTCTTCGAAGCGACATTGATTCCGATGTACATCATCGTAGGTATTTGGGGCGGACCGAATCGTGTTTATGCTGCATTCAAATTTTTCTTATACACCTTGCTCGGCTCTTTGTTGACTCTGGTAGCAATCATTTATCTCTACTTCAAGTCAAATCAATCTTTCGATATCTTGACTTGGCATCAATTGCCATTGAGTTTGCATGAGCAAATTCTGTTATTTATTGCATTCTTAATGGCTTTCGCCGTGAAAGTTCCGATGTGGCCAGTGCACACATGGTTGCCTGATGCTCACGTCGAGGCACCAACTGGTGGTTCTGTGGTTTTGGCAGCGATTATGTTGAAGCTTGGTGCTTATGGCTTCTTGCGTTTCTCTTTACCAATTGCGCCAGATGCAAGCCACTATTTATCTGGCATGATGATTACGCTGTCTTTGATTGCCGTCATCTATATTGGCCTAGTAGCACTGGTGCAGAAGGACATGAAAAAACTGGTTGCGTACTCATCAATTGCCCACATGGGTTTCGTGACACTTGGCTTCTTCATGTTTAATGAATTAGCAGTGCAGGGCGCGATTGTACAAATGATTTCGCATGGCTTTATTTCTGCTGCGATGTTCTTGTGTATTGGCGTTTTGTATGATCGCGTACATTCACGTGAAATCGCTGACTACGGTGGAGTGGTCAATACCATGCCTAAGTTTGCCGCTTTATTCGTTTTATTCTCGATGGCGAATTGCGGTCTTCCAGCTACTTCTGGTTTCGTTGGCGAATTTATGGTCATCATTGGCGCTGTTAAATTTAACTTCTGGATTGGTTTATTAGCTGCGACAGCTTTAATTTTCGGTGCAGCCTATTCCTTGTGGATGGTTAAACGTGTGGTGTTTGGTGCGATTACGCATGACCATGTAGCTAAATTAAGCGACTTAAATAGCCGTGAGTTCTTTATGTTGGGTGTGTTAGCAATCGCTGTGATTGCTATGGGACTCTATCCAGCGCCATTTACCGATGCTATGCAAGTATCCGTGGCCGATTTGTTGAAGCATGTTGCAACTTCGAAAATTGCTCCATAATCGTCATTAGAAATTAGAAATCAATAATATGAACATGATTCCAACATCACTGTATCCTGAGATATTTTTACTGCTATCGATTTGTGCGATCTTGTTGATCGATATGTTTCTGGCTGACGATAAGCGCAATGTGACGTATGCGTTGAGCCTGATTGCTTTGGGCGTATGCGGTGTGCTAACGATGAACGCAACGACATCTAGTCCGGTTTATCTCAGCAATAATATGTTTGTCTCTGATGCAATGTCTAACTTGCTAAAGATGTTTAGTTACATTGCGGTAGGCGTCACTTTGATTTATGGTCGCCAATATGCAAGCGACCGCGGAATGACTAATGGCTTGCTTGGCGGTGAATTTTACGTGCTAGCTTTATTCGCATTGCTGGGCCAGATGGTCATGATTTCAGGTAATAATCTTTTGATTATTTATCTTGGTTTAGAGTTGATGTCCCTAGCATTATATGCCTTGGTTGCATTGCGTCGTGACCATACGGTTTCTACTGAGGCGGCGATGAAGTATTTTGTATTGGGTGCTTTAGCTTCTGGTTTCTTGTTGTACGGAATCTCTATGCTCTACGGTGCGACTGGTACATTGAACTTGAATGAAATGTCTGTCATTGCCGCTTCCGCCACCGCAAACAAACCAATTTTGGTGTTTGGTATCGTATTTTTGGTAGCAGGTTTAGCTTTTAAATTAGGCGTTGTGCCGTTCCATATGTGGGTGCCTGACGTTTATCAAGGTTCGCCTACGGTCGTAACCCTGTTATTAGGTGGTGCTCCTAAATTAGCAGCATTTGCAATTACTTATCGCTTGTTGGTGGAAGGCTTGTTCCCACAAGTAGTCGACTGGCAGCAAATGTTGATGGTCCTCGCTGTATTATCTATGGCAATTGGTAATATTACTGCGATTGCTCAAACCAATTTGAAGCGTATGTTGGCTTACTCAACGATTTCTCAAATGGGTTTTATGCTGCTCGGTTTCTTATCTGGTGTTTCAAACGGCAACATTAGTTTAGCTGGAGAAGCTTACAGTGCGTCGATGTTTTATGCGATCACCTATGTGATGACAACTTTGGGTACGTTCGGCATTATTTTGTTGTTGTCACGTGCTGGTTTTGAGGCAGAAAATATCGCTGACCTCAAAGGTCTAAATAAGCGCAATAAGTGGTTCGCTTTCATTATGTTGTTGCTGATGTTCTCGTTGGCGGGTATTCCTCCGTTGATGGGTTTCTACGCTAAATTGTCGGTCTTAAGTTCAGTCGTTGCAGCGGGTCAGATTTGGTTAGCAGTGGTTGCTGTCTTGTTCTCTTTGATCGGTGCTTTCTACTACTTACGTGTGGTTAAGGTGATGTACTTTGATGAGCCTGTTGATACTTCTCCTATCGTTGCCCACATGGACTTGAAGATCGTCTTAAGTGCGAATGGTTTAGCAGTGCTGATTTTGGGTATCATGCCAGGCTCATTATTGCAAAGCTGTATTAACGCAATTAAGAGCACTTTGGCTTCTTAAATTGGTTGACTATTCCTTTAGACGAGAAGTGCTTTGAATACATCACTATCAAGTTCGCTTGTGATTGTCGTGGCACTTCTTGCCGCTAGCTTGCCATTCTTTACAGAGCGTGTTTTTGGCTTAATACAATTGAATAGCAAGAAAAGTGTATGGCTGCGATTGTTAGAATTGCTTGTGCTTTATTTTGTCGTCGGTGCACTTGGATTTCTACTTGAATCGAATGCAGGTAATCGCTTTCCACAAGGATGGGAGTTTTATGCGATTACCGCTTGTCTTTTCATTGTCTTTGCTTTCCCTGGTTTTGTTTATCGCTATTTACGAAAAAGCGCAGATTAAGGTTTGGAATCGCCATGCGCATACTTGATCTAGAACCTGATCAAAATCCTCAATTAGCAGAAACCAAAATTGATAGTCGGTCAGTCTATCAAGGTAGCTTTTTACAAGTAGAAAAAGATACCGTTAAACTGCCTGACGGCAAATTAGTCACCAGAGAATACATCAAGCATCCTGGTGCTGTCGTGATTCTTCCCTTATTTGATGATGGCTCGGTCTTGATGGAGCGTCAGTTTCGTTATCCTCTGAATCAAGTCTTCATTGAATTTCCAGCTGGGAAGATTGACCCAAACGAGGATTCACTCGTCTGCGCTAAACGTGAACTTAAAGAGGAAACTGGCTATACCGCTAGTGAATGGCAGTTTGTTTGCACAATTCATAACGCAATTGCTTATGCTGATGAGCACTTAGATATTTATCTCGCGCGTGGTTTAGTCGCAGGTGATGCAAAGCTCGATGAAGAAGAGTTTTTGGAGACCTTTACGGTGCCACTTTCTGAATTGTTGGACTGGGTCAAAGCAGGAAAAGTCACGGATGTAAAAACGGTGATTGGTGCGTTTTGGTTAGATAAGCTGGTAAACCAAGAATGGAATTTATAAAAAAAAACCGCTGAAAACAGCGGTTTTTTTATGTTCCGAAATGGATCTGTTGATGGATCTATTCAATTACGGATCTTACTGTTGACCAATTACATACTTGGGTAGTTCGGCCCGCCACCACCTTCAGGTGTCACCCATACGATATTCTGTGTCGGGTCTTTAATGTCGCAAGTTTTACAGTGCACACAGTTTTGTGCATTGATTTGCAAGCGATCGTTGCCTTCATCTGTTTTCACAAATTCATATACACCTGCTGGGCAGTAACGGCTTTCTGGACCTGCATATTTTGCTAAATTAACGTTGACCGGCACGCTAGCATCTTTCAATGTCAGATGGATAGGCTGATCTTCAGCGTGGTTGGTGTTAGAGATGAATACAGAAGACAAGCGATCAAAAGTTAACTTACCGTCTGGCTTAGGATAGTTAATCGGTGTGAACTCAGAAGCAGGGCGCAGACAGGCATGGTCTGGTGTCGAATGGCGCAAAGTCCAGGGCGCTTTACCTCGCAATAACACTTGATCTAGCCATACCAAAGGTGAACCGTAAGCACCTTTTTTCAATAAATTTTTGACGTTACGCGCGACATGTAATTCTTCATGCAACCAAGAGGCTTCAAATGCGCTTGTGTAAGCGATCAACTCGTCATGCTGTCGATTGGCACCCAGTGCTTCAAATGCCGCGGTCGCTGCGAGCATACCTGTTTTGATTGCAGCATGACTTCCTTTAATTCGGCTCATGTTTAAGAAGCCTGCATCACAGCCAATTAAGGCGCCACCCGGAAAAGTTAGTTTGGGCAGTGATTGTAGTCCACCAGCGGTGATCGCACGTGCGCCATAGGAAATACGTTTGGCACCTTCAAAGAAGCCACGAATCGTAGGATGAGTCTTAAACCGTTGAAATTCTTCAAACGGCGAAATGTATGGGTTCTCGTAAGCTAGACCGACCACATAACCGACGGCTACTTGATTGTTCTCTAAGTGGTAAAGGAATGAGCCAGCATAGTCACTCATCATTGGCCAGCCAGTCGTGTGAACCACTAGGCCTTCTTGATGTTTGGATGGATCAATCTCCCATAATTCCTTAATGCCGATACCGTAAGATTGAGGGTCTTTCCCTTTATCAAGTTCATACTTGGCGATCATCTGTTTGCCAAGATGTCCACGTGCACCTTCTGCAAATAGTGTGTACTTCGCATGCAATTCCATTCCGATTTGGAAGGATGATGAAGCTTCACCTTCGCGATTGACACCCATATTGCCGGTGGCAACCCCTTTTACCGAGCCATCTTCATTGAATAGCACTTCTGCTGCGGTGAAGCCAGGGAATACTTCTACACCAAGCGCTTCTGCTTGCTGTGCAAGCCATCGGGTGACGTTACCAAGCGAGACGATGTAATTGCCTTCGTTATGAAAACATTTTGGAACCAACCAATTTGGCGTTTTAAATGCGCTATTTTCAGTTAGAACATAAATACGATCTTCGGTAACAGGTGTATTTAACGGCGCTCCTAATTCTTTCCAATCGGGGAATAACTCGGCAAGTGCAATCGGATCCATAATTGCGCCAGACAAGATATGTGCGCCAGGTTCGCCACCTTTTTCTAGCACTACTACTGACACTTCTTTTCCGCTTTCCGACGCCAATTGTTTGAGCTTAATTGCAGCAGACAAGCCAGCAGGGCCACCGCCGACAATGACGACGTCATATTCCATCGCATCACGCGGTCCGTATTCTTCTAGTAATTTTTGTGAAGTAGTCATCATAGTAAGGACTTTCTAATTTGAATGCTGTAGCTAGCTAAAGTTGATGCACGATCTTATTGGCACTTACGTAAATGTGCAAGGTGATCGACTAGTGGTGGATTTCTAATGCGGTATTGCTGTTGTAATTTGAATTCGCACTCGAATTCGAATTATCCCAGATTTTCATTCTAAACCTTAACTAAGTGCATCGAGAAAATGCTGAATTTCTATTCAAAGACTAGTCTTTTTCAATAAAAAATTGATTTCAGTAGATTAACGATTCAGTAATTGCCCATCGCAATGTTGATTGCGAGTATGATTTCAAGGAAATCGCTGGGTAACGAAATTCTTATTCAATTAAATTGTTATTTGGCGCAAGCGGAATTTATATTGATAATTTGTTGGAGATCGAAATGGGTATAGAAGTCAATTTTGAAGGTAAGGTCGCTCTTGTTACTGGCGCATCTAGTGGATTGGGGGCGCGCTTTGCCAAAGTGTTGGCGATGGCTGGTGCTCAGGTTGTGCTGGCATCACGTCGAGTAGATCGTTTAAAAGAACTGCGCGCCGAAATCGAGGCGGATGGTGGTGCTGCACATGTAGTGACGCTAGATGTGACAGATTATGCGAGCATTAAATCGGCAATTGCGCATGCGGAAACAGAGGCTGGGCCGATTGATATTCTGATTAATAATTCCGGAGTTTCGACTCAGCAAAAATTAGTGGATGTCACACCAGAAGATTATGCGTTCGTGATGGATACAAATCAGCGCGGCTCCTTTTTTGTGGCACAGGAAACTGCTAAACGAATGATTGCACGCTATAAAGGCGATCACAAAAAACAGCACCGTATCATCAATATTGCATCTGTTGCTGGATTGCGCGTGATCCCACAATTAGGTATTTACTGCATGAGTAAAGCAGCTGTGGTGCAGATGACTAAAGCGATGGCAGTGGAGTGGGGTAAATTCGGAATTAATGTAAATGCGATCTGCCCAGGTTACATTGAAACAGAAATTAACGAAGAACATTTTAGAACAGAACAAGGGAAAAAACTCATCGATATGTTGCCCCGAAAGCGAGTGGGTACACCAGAAGATTTAGATGGATTGTTACTTTTGTTAGCTGCGGAAGAGTCTCGGTTCATTAACGGATCTATCGTTTCTGCGGATGACGGCCTTAGTGCGTCGTAGTACGACTTAGTCATTCATTAGTGGTGTTTTAAATAAAAAGGCGCAAAGAAATTCTTTGCGCTTTTTTGATGGTAATTTAATTAAATTTAATCGAATACTGGAGATTCAACTCCCAAAATCTTATGCAATTTTGGTGATGTTGTTGTGTACTGCATGTGGATTTTTTTCTCAGGGAAAATATACGGTGCAGCACCAAAAGCAGCGAGTGCGGCTTCATGGAAGCCAGATAAAATCAATTTTTTCTTACCTGGGTAAGTATTGATGTCGCCGACCGCAAAAATACCAGGTACATTGGTTTCAAATTTTTCCGTGTCCATCACTTTTAATTGCTTACGCTCGATTTCTAAACCCCAATCAGCGATAGGGCCGAGTTTCGGTGATAAACCGAAGAACACCAATAAATCATCGAGTGGCAAGCGACGTGTAACACCATCTGCACCAGTTACTTTGATTTCAGCTAATTTATCATCTTTGGTCTCGATGCCGGTCACTTGGCCGATGATCAATTGCATTTCATAGTTGTCGCACATTTCTTTCATTTTGGCGACTGAGGCAGGAGCTGCACGGAAATCTTCACGACGGTGCAACAAAATCACAGACTCTGCTTTGCCAGCTAACGCTAAAGCCCAATCGAGTGCGGAGTCGCCGCCACCACAAATTACCAAGTTACGACCTTCGAAACGGCTAGGATCTTTGACGCGATAGAATACCTGCGAGCCTTCAAATGCTTCAATGCCGTCTACTTTTAAGGTGCGCGGTTGGAATGAACCAACACCAGCTGCGATGAAGATCGTTTTGGTGATGAACTTTGTACCTAAGGATGTTTCCAAGTCAAAACGACCATCAGCACGGCGTTGCACTAAAGTGACTTCTTGATTTAAATGGAAAGTTGGTTCAAACGGTTCGATTTGTTTGAGCAAATTATCGGTTAATTCTTGACCAGTACAAACTGGAACGGCAGGAATATCGTAGATAGGTTTGTCTGGATATAACTCAACACATTGTCCGCCAACGACTGGCAATGAGTCGATGACGTGTGCTTTGATTTCAAGTAAGCCAAGTTCAAAGACTTGAAACAAGCCAACTGGACCTGCGCCAACGATGACTGCATCGGCTTCGATCACATTGCTTGGAGTAGATACTGCTGGATTTGATGTATTGTCCATACGACTTTAATATTCTTTAGAAAAATGAAGCAAACTGATTTCACTAAATCAGTTCACTAATTACGCAATTATCAAATAATCGCGTGATTACGATTATCGTTCGAGATATTGCAATTTATCTTTCACATCTTTCCACTCATCTGCATCTGATAAGGGAGCGGTAGTTTTTGTGATAGATGGCCAGCTGCGAACCAAATCAGCATTGATTTTGATGAATTGCATCTGGTCTTGCGGCACATCTTCTTCAGCATAGATCGCATTGACTGGGCACTCGGCCACGCAGACTGCGCAATCGATACATTCATCAGGATCAATAACGAGGAAATTTGGACCTGCGCGGAAGCAGTCCACTGGGCAAACATCAACGCAGTCAGTATAACGGCAACGGATGCAGGATTCGGTCACAACGTGGGTCATAACAGGCCTATCAATAAAGAAATCGGGGGATGAAGCGCTACTAGAAAATTGAGGTAGCTGCAAAGCCTTGTATTTTAAGGCAAATCGTTCTAACTCACAATTGCGGCTTAGATAAAATTAGCATAAGTAAATGTGATATCTGGCAATCGATTCTGCGCCGTAAGATCTTAAATTCTTCAAAGTGAGGCTTTGGTGTAACTGGTTTACTGTGCCGTATAATCAGTTTCTCCTTTTAAATTCTGCCTTTTTACTACAAAAGACTATGAAAACTTCCTTGCCAAAGTTGCTTGTCGCACGTGCGATGTTTCCCGATGTGCTCGCGCAATTGAGTAATTTCTTTGAGCTTGAGCTAAATCAAGAGGATAGAATTTTTTCGCCTATTGAACTGGCAGAAAGCTTGCAAGGGAAATTTGGCATGATTTGTACTTCAAGTGCAAAAGTCGATCAAGACTTATTGACTAAGTTATCTGGCGTAAAAATAATCTCTACTATTGCGGTTGGTTACGATAATTTTGATTTGCGAGCATGTACGCGGCATGGGGTGATGGCTACTAATTCACCTGATGTGTTGAATGAAACCACTGCTGATTTTGCATGGTCGCTGATGATGGCAACTGCGAGACGCGTCACCGAAGCTGAGCATTTCTTACGAGCCGGTCTGTGGACGAAATGGAGTGTGGATTTTTTTGTGGGAGCAGATTTGCACGGATCATGTTTGGGAATTTTGGGCATGGGTCGTATAGGGCAGGCAATTGCGCGTCGTGCCAGCGGTTTTGGTATGGAGGTGATTTATCACAATCGTAGTCAACTTAGTGAAGAGAAAGAGTTGGCGGCACATCACGCGCGCTATGTCGATAAACAGACACTATTGCGACAGGCCGATCATTTGATATTGGCGTTGCCGTATTCGCCCGAAGTACATCATATTATTGGTGCTACCGAACTTGCTCAAATGAAGCCAAGCGCGACCTTAATTAATATTGCGCGCGGAGGGATCGTCGACGATGCTGCTTTAATTCAAGCGCTGCGTAACGGTCAAATTGCGGGTGCAGGATTAGATGTCTTTGAAAATGAACCGCGATTTCACCCTGATTTTTTAGGGTTAAGGAATGTGGTGTTGACTCCGCATATTGCGAGCGCATCTGAGCGAACTCGTAGAGCAATGGTGAATAGGGCAGTCAAAAACATGATTTCGGCAGTACGTGGCGAGGTGCCACCAGATTTACTCAATCCCGAGGTGTTGGAAATCTAATCCTTTTTGAATCCTTTGAAGTTTCCATTTAGATCTGCTTTCGGGGTGAATTAACAGGTACAAAGATTGTTGGTTTGTACCTGTTTACAGATGCCGATTTACCGAAAAATGAGGAGCTTTTTTGCCAAGAATTGTTGGTAAATTAGTCTTTTAGCGATTCGATTAAATCAATATATTGCTGCATTGCTGCTTCATTGGAAGTACCTTTTAATTCTGCCCAAGCGTCAAATTTTGCACGTGCGACAAAGTCAGTCATACCTGGGCGATCACCGCTAGCGTCACCGGAACTAGCTTGCTTGAATAGCGCATAAATTTTCAATAAAGTCATATTGTCAGGACGTTCCGGTAAGTTTTTGGAATCGGCCTGAGCTTGATTAAATTGTTCGACGAGGCTCATAAAGATCTCCTGATGCTGAAAAGGGATAAAAACGCTGAGAAGTATTCATTGAGAAGCATTGATGCGATCATTTGTTGCTCGATCCTGTGTTGCTTCCAGAGCCAAGCTTAACAGTATTGTTATTGCCTTCCTATAGAAGAATCCCTCAAACTGGATTTTGATTTGTTGTTTAGAAAGTTGGGGCGCATAAAAAACGCCAGATTATTCTGGCGTTTTAAGAAAGTAGCTAAGTCAATGCAGTCTGGGCCTAGCGAAAATTAATGTATGGTTGGCTCTGCACCGCAACAAACTTTAAATTTTTTCCCGCTGCCACAAGGGCAAGGATCATTTCTCCCAACTTTTGGCGTATCACGTTTTACGGTAGTTACGCCAGACTTACGTATTGGTGCCCAAAAGCGTCGAATTTCTCCTATCGAGGCTTCTAGTTTTAAGGCTAAGTGATGACATTTTTCAGCTGTATCAACTAGTTTAGTCTCTTCTTCTTTAATTTCTTCTGCGCCGAGCAGGTAGATGGGTTCGAGCAGCGGTGCAATTGTTGGAGATTCCCATGCGGCTTCCCAAGCTTCTGCGCGTAATTGCATACCTTCCCAAAATCCCCAAGCCCAAGTTTCGCCATCAATCAATTCTTTGCCGTTTTCTTCCATCACGCAAAATAATGGTTCGAATTCTTGTGGCGCGACTTCAAAAGTAATTTGAATTTCGTTCATAAAACGCGCTATCAAATTGGTGATGCGCTGCATTTCTTTGGCGTTTTTGAATTTGGGCTCGCCTTGGTCTGGAAGACCCCATACGTGCGGTAACCATTCCGTCATTGCGATTGCCTCAGGTCCAAGCGCGATTGCAGTAAGGTAGCCATGCAGGGCATCCATGGTCATGCCATCATCGCCGACAGCGTCTGACATTAAAAATTTGTCGAGTTCGTTAAACTCTTTGTCACTTAGTGGTTCATCTAGATGCATGATACTTGCTCGTTTCCAGGTGGTTTTTTTTTGATCTTATCGTTGCGTTATTTACGTATTGACTTACGCATTGATTTAATTGCAGAAGTGTAGCGCTTTGTTTCTATTTCGTGGTGATAAAGCACGTACAATGCGTGTTATGCGCCCAAATATTCTAAATCCTGATGAAAAAATGCTCCATGATCAATTGGATGATCGAGCTTCGACCTCATTAAATCCAACAGACTTCTCCAACTTAAGTCCTGATTGTGTATTTGATGCAATGCATGCACAGGGTTTTCATTGTGATGGACGACTGTTAGCTTTAAATAGCTATGAAAATCGTGTTTACCAGTTAGGTATGGACGACGCGCCACCGTTGGTGGTGAAGTTTTACCGTCCATTGCGCTGGAGTGACGCGCAAATTTGCGAGGAGCATCAATTTGTAAATCAACTTCATGCAGCTGAAATTCCAGTTGTGCCTGCACTCGTAGATACGAGTGGAAATAGTTTGCGGGAATTTGCCGGTTTTCGTTTTGCTGTATTTGTAAGACAAGGTGGACGTGCTCCTGAATTGGATCGTTCTGGAACCTTGGGGTGGATAGGGCGATTTTTGGGGCGTATTCATGCGATTGGTGCGCGCGAACCTTTCCAGTTTCGTCCAACGATCAATCCGCAGACTTGCGGTGATGCCTCGCTGGATTTTTTGTTGCGACATGATTTTATTCCCGCTGATATTTTGCATGCATATGAATCCACTGCTCGCACGATGTTGGCGGCGGTAAATGGTGCATATCAACAGGCAGGCAATGTGCAAAATCTACGCTTGCATGGCGATTGCCATATGGGAAATGTATTGTGGACTGAGGCGGGCGCACATCCTGGGCCGCATTTTGTTGATTTTGATGATAGTCGTATGGGACCCGCAATTCAGGATTTGTGGATGTTATTGTCAGGTTCGCGACGAGAAATGCAAGATCAATTATGCGATATCTTGACGGGGTACGAGGATTTTTATCACTTCAATTCGTCGGAGTTGCATTTGATTGAGGCATTGCGCAGCTTGCGATTGTTGCATTATTCCGCTTGGCTAGCGCAACGTTGGGGCGATCCCGCATTTAAGCAAGGTTTTCCTTGGTTTAATACGCAGCGCTATTGGCAAGATCGCATTTTGGAGATGCGTGAGCAAATTGCATTGTTGGACGAAGCGCCATTACGTGTTTGATAAATTTATGCGGATGGTATTGATGTGGCGTCTAAATACATACGCTTCGTTTACAATCACGCTATTCTGATTACTTTCCTTTTTATGTGATAGCTATGACACAAGATGAATTAAAACTAGCAGTTGCGCAAGCAGCGATTGCTTACGTCGTTGAAGGTGAAATCGTTGGTGTTGGTACTGGCTCTACTGCCAATTTTTTTATCGATGAGCTTGCAAAAATCAAACACAAAATTAAAGGTGCGGTAGCTTCTTCTGAAGCAACCGCAAGTCGTTTGCGTGCACATGGAATTACAGTATTTGACTTAAACGAAGTTAGTGCAATGCCAGTTTATATCGATGGCGCAGATGAAATTACAGCGAGTGGAGCAATGATTAAAGGTGGTGGCGCCGCTTTAACGCGTGAGAAGATCGTTGCGTCGGTCGCAAAATCCTTTGTTTGTATCGCAGATGGTTCTAAATTGGTGAATTTATTAGGTAAATTTCCCTTGCCAGTGGAAGTGATTCCTATGGCGCGCGAATCTGTTATACGCACTTTGAATGCAATCGGTGGTGAGGCTAAATTGCGCATGAAAGATGGCGCTGCATTGTTAACAGATAACGGAAATGTGATCGTCGATATTTATGGTTTGCAAATCGTAGATCCTATCGCTTTAGAAAAGCAGATCAATAACATTGTTGGCGTTGTCACTGTGGGATTATTCGCAGTTCAGGGCGCGAATGTTTGTTTGCTGGGTACATCTGAAGGTGTGAAGACTTTGCAGTTCTAGTGCACTTAATGAAGTTGGATCGATTGCAATGATCATCGTGATCGTAATGAAATTTAGTCGTCGTGGTAGTAATCAATTGAAAGTAACAAGATGGAAGATGCGCAAATTAAGGATGAAGTCGTAATCGCACAAACTAAGTTATGGCTGGAGAAAGCAGTTATCGGCTTAAATCTCTGCCCGTTTGCAAAAGGCGTGCATATTAAAGATCAAATTCGCTATTTCGTTAGTCATGCGACTACGCCAGAGGCTTTATTGAAAGATTTGGTAGCGGAGCTTGAAGTTTTGGCGGAAGCGAATCCAGAAAAAATCGATACATGCTTATTGATACATCCTTTTGTTATGCAAGATTTTCTTGACTATAACGATTTTCTTGAGGTGGCTGATGCGACTGTAGAAGAGTTGGATTTGGACGGTATATTGCAGGTGGCGAGTTTTCACCCGCAATATCAATTTGAAGATGCGGCGCCTGATGATATCGATAATTATACAAATCGATCACCATTTCCAACGCTGCATTTGCTACGCGAAGAAAGCATAGATAAAGCGGTTGAGGCGTTTCCAGAAGCCGAGCAAATTTACGATAAAAATATTCAGACCCTGCGCGCATTAGGGCATGAAGCTTGGAAAAAATTATTCATTTAATCGAAGCGCGTGACTTTGAAGCGGGCATGATGGGCGTGATTTTTCTTGCCAGATGTCCGTTTCGTTTGTGTTTTTATGCATTTCTTGCGCGAGCTTAAGTGCTGTAAACAGTCAGGTCAAATCTGATGTGCGCGCTAAGTTTCGACACTCGTCGATGTCTGCATCAATTTTTGCATCGTTCATGCACTGCAATTCTTTGCTTATATCGATATTTGTTTTAGTTATGTAAAAATTTCCTTTTTAAGCTTGAACTCTCCCGAGAATGAAAGTCTTTTATAGCTAAATTGAGGCCGTTTTGTCGATGTATTAAGCGGCTTTACTATCTTATTTTCGTCTAACTTCCTATAAAATCTAATAAAGCCCTTGGTGTGGCTTTATTTGGTGTCCTGTTTGGGCTGCTCATGTAAATTTTCATTTCTAGAAAAATGACAGAATGATTGTTTATTTTGATTGGGTTTTCTAAGAATTTTCTTCACTTCTGAATTTTTCGGTGCGATTCTCGCTTAAAAAATAGGCGATCGCGCCTTGTTATTTTGCAGAGCAACATGTAAAGTCATGCGTTCTTTTTCTCGCATTTATCCCTTTTTCGTCACTCTTCTTGAAATGTTATGGCTTTAATTGTCCACAAATATGGCGGTACTTCGATGGGGTCCACGGATCGCATCAAGAATGTCGCTAAGCGCGTCGCCAAATGGCATGATGCAGGTTACCAAATCGTCGTTGTACCGTCTGCTATGTCAGGCGAAACGAATCGAATCATCGGGTTAGCTAAAGAAATTATGGCAGACCCCAATCCCCGTGAACTCGATATGATTGCCTCAACTGGAGAGCAAGTATCTGTCGGATTGCTGGCGATTGCATTGCAAGCATTAGGTAAGCAGGCAGTTTCTTATGCCGGATGGCAAGTACCGATTAAGACCGATTCGTCTTATACAAAGGCGCGCATTGCTTCTATTGACGATGCGAAAGTGAATGCGGATTTAGCCGAAGGTAAAATTGTCATCATCACTGGTTTCCAAGGTGTTGATGAGCTAGGCAATATTACAACGTTGGGACGCGGTGGTTCGGACACTTCTGCAGTAGCAATCGCTGCTGCGTTAAAAGCACAAGAATGTCTCATTTATACCGATGTTGACGGCGTTTATACAACCGATCCTCGCGTCGTTTCAGATGCGCGTAAGTTAAACACGGTCACGTTTGAAGAAATGTTGGAAATGGCATCGTTGGGCTCCAAAGTGCTGCAGATCCGCTCTGTGGAGTTTGCTGGAAATTACCGTATGCCTACTCGCGTTTTGTCATCATTAACTGACCCATTAATGCCATTAGCCGAAGAGATCGTCTCCGGTACCCTGATTTCGTTTGAGGAAGATACAAATATGGAACAAGCCACTATTACTGGCATCGCATTTAATCGTGATGAAGCAAAATTGACTGTGTTTGGCGTACCAGATAAGCCAGGTATTGCCTTTCAAATTCTTGGTCCGATTGCTGATGCCAACATCGAAGTTGATATGATCATTCAAAATCAATCAGTCGACGGCAAAACAGATTTCACCTTTACGGTGCCACGTGGTGATTACAACAAAGCGATGGATGTATTAAACGCGAGTGTGAAAGAGCATATTGGCGCAGGAAATATTATTGGTGATTCCAAAGTATCCAAAGTATCTGTGGTGGGGGTTGGTATGCGTAGCCATGTTGGGATCGCATCTCAGATGTTCCGTACTTTGTCTGACGAAGGAATTAATATCCAAATGATTTCTACATCTGAAATCAAAATCTCAGTTTTGATTGATGAGAAATATATGGAGTTGGCAGTACGTGCTTTGCATAAGGCATTTGAGTTGGAAGCTGCGTAATTCGTCATTACGAGCGAGTTTTTCGTTGTGGGTAGTTGACCAAAGATGAAGTACCCGCTATGATCTCGTTCTCGCTTGTGATGCAATTTTGCATTGTGAGAGTGTGGAGACGTGGCCGAGTGGCCGAAGGCACTTCCCTGCTAAGGAAGCATCTGGGGTAACCTGGATCGTGAGTTCGAATCTCACCGTCTCCGCCAAAGAATTGGTGCCCGCTTAATGAAAGTTAAGCGGGCATTTTTCTTTTGTTGGTTTGCATTTGTTAGCTTGCAAAAATTGGCTTACAAAAAATTATTTTGCGTGTACGCTGTCTTTTTTCAGTAAATCTGTCTTGAAATTCATTTGGGCTTCGTCTATTGTGCAATGCACCAATAATAACAGGGAATTCAATTGGCTCACGATCACACCAAGAGCAGCTTGTCTGCGCTGACATTAGCTGCGATCGGTATCGTTTACGGCGATATCGGTACTAGTCCTTTATATACCATGCAAGAAGTGTTTGATCACAAGCATGGTTTGTCTTTAACCCCTGAAAACATATTAGGAATTGTGTCGCTGATTCTTTGGGGGCTAATTTTTATCGTCTCTTTAAAGTACGTAACGTTAGTCCTGCGTGCGAACAATCGTGGCGAAGGCGGGATAATGGCGCTGGCTGCACTGACTTTGGAGTCGGTTGGTAAGAACTCTAAAATGTATTTTCCTCTGGTGATTTTGGGGGTGATAGGGGCTTCATTATTTTATGGTGACGGCGTGGTGACACCGGCAATGACCGTGTTGTCGGCGATTGAGGGGATCAAAGTTGCGACTCCAGCGCTCAAGCCTTTTGTGGTGCCGATTACTTTAGTGATTTTGATCGCTTTGTATGCGGTTCAGTCTAGAGGCACGGCCACTATTGGCAAATTTTTTGGGCCAGTCATGGTGTTGTGGTTTGCGGTTTTGGCGGCAATGGGAATCTACAATATTTTGCGCGTGCCGGCGATTTTGGAAGCGTTTAATCCTATCCATGCACTCGAGTTTTTGTATTATCACCGTTGGGCTGCTTTCATTGCGCTGGGTGCTGTTGTACTTGCTTTTACTGGTTCCGAAGCCTTGTATGCTGACATGGGACATTTTGGTGCAAAACCGATACGTACCGCATGGTTCTTGATTGTGTTTCCTGCTTTGGGTTTGAATTATTTGGGGCAGGGCGCCTTGCTGATGATTGAGCCGACGGCTGTTTCTAATCCATTTTTTAATCAATTGGGTGATTGGAGTATCTATCCCCTGGTTGTGTTGTCGACGATGGCAGCGGTGATTGCATCGCAAGCGACGATTTCAGGCGCATTTTCTATGACCAAGCAGGCAATTTCGCTTGGATTCTTACCTCGTATGAAAATTATTCATACCTCATCGAAAGAGATTGGGCAGATCTATATTCCAGTTGTGAATTGGTTGCAATTGGCAGCAGTGGTTGGTGCGGTGATCGGCTTTGGGTCAGCTTCTAATTTGGCATCGGCATACGGTATTGCGAATACGGGCACGATGCTGGTGACTTCTATTTTGACCTTCTTCGTCATCCGCTATGGTTGGAAATATAACCTTGCGTTGTGTATCGCTTCGACTTCCTTTTTCTTATTGATTGATATTTCTTTGTTCTCGTCGAACGCGATGAAGTTCTTCAGTGGCGGTTGGTTCCCGATTGCGCTTGGTTTCGGCATTTGTGTAGTGATGTTGACATGGCGTCGTGGACGTTCGCTCGTGTTTGATAATTTGAAGAAGCATGCGATTCCGTTGGAAGAGTTTTTGGAGTCTTTGTTTATTTCTCCTCCGGTAAGAGTTGCTGGTACTGCCGTATTTCTTCGTGGTGAGGCTGATGGCGTGCCGCACGCCTTACTGCACAATCTTTCTCATAATAAGATTTTGCATGAACGGGTTGTTTTTATTACTTTGCACAATCGAGAAATCCCTTGGGTGCCTTTTTCAGAGCGAATCAAGGTGACTGACCTAAAAAATAACTGCTTTCAAGTTGATGTCTACTATGGGTTCAAAAATGAACCAGATATTCCAAATGCGTTGGCATTGTGCGCACCGTTTGGCTTAGAGTTTGAGCCATTGGAGACTTCTTACTTTATTTCTCGTCAGACTATTATTTCTAGTCCTGGAGGTGGGATGGCGATGTGGCGTGAAGGCTTGTTTGTGACGATGTCCAGAAACGCAAGGGATGCCGCAGATTATTATCAAATTCCGAGTAATCGCGTAATCGAAGTTGGTGCGCAAGTTGAAATTTAAAATGGCTGCGATCCTATCGATTAAGAGCTTTATTCGATGTGTATTTGTCAGTTCGAAATTAGACTTTAATTGATTTAGGTATGAATTATTGAACGGGACTTATAAAAACCAAATTGCTATGCTATAATCTTGTTCTTCGCGGCTGTAGCTCAGCTGGATAGAGTACTTGGCTACGAACCAAGGGGTCGTGGGTTCGATTCCTGCCAGCCGCACCAGATTTAAGGGGTTAGATGAAAATCTAACCCCTTTTTTCGTATCTAGCTCTAGTTCTGTGATTTGAGTTGCTTGATGGGATGCCAGAACATGCTGATGGCTTTCGCTAAGGATAAAAATCTAGTGTGTTTGTACTTGCTTGGATGAAATTCTTAGGCAAAACGCTTCATATTTGTATTTTGTTCTGCTATAATCTTGTTCTTCGCGGCTGTAGCTCAGCTGGATAGAGTACTTGGCTACGAACCAAGGGGTCGTGGGTTCGATTCCTGCCAGCCGCACCAGATTTGAGGGATTAGATGAAAATCTAATCCCTTTTTTCGTTTGGGCGATTAAAAAGCAGTGAGCACCTTCTTCATGCTGCATTGACTGCCTTGTTGTTTGCGGGTTGTTAGTTAATTTTCTTAATCAATTCTCTCAATTAATTCTCTTAGGCTCCAGTTTGCTGGAAGTGGGTAGTCGGAATTTTGAATTGTGCTCGGTGTTTGATCGAGTCCAAGTCGTTGCAGGCTATCATCCAAAGATGAGATGAGACGATTGACTAGATTGGCATCTGGAAGCATCGTCCCTAAGAACAGAAGTTTGCTTTCATACTGAATTAAGATTGTTGGGAAGTTCTCAATATCAAGCGCATCGACTAAGTCTGCGTGATCTTCAATATCTATCCATGCAAAGCACTTCTCTGGATGTGCATTCTGTAATAAATCAAATGCCTCGCGATAGGATTTGCAAGTTCCACACCACGCTGCACAAAGACAGGTAATCAACCATGGACTTTCTTTTAGTTTGCTTTGAATTGCGACCAAATCATCGCTGATATAAGTTTGAGTATTCATAGGCTTTATTTTAACCGATCAAAGTTTATGCTTGTATTGGGCGGCTTTAATCTGACGCAAATCCGGTGCTTCTAGCCGAAGTACGCGGTAAAATAGCGGAATGACGATCCTCTTAGCTCTCGAAACTTCAACTGATCTGGCTTCAGTTGCTTTAATTTCTGGTCAGCAAATTACGCAACGTGATTTGACTGGTGTTCAAACCCATTCTTTTGGCTTGCTGCCTGCTGTACAAGAATTATTGCAGCAGGCTGGAATTGGTATCAACCAATTGAACGCAATTGCTTTTGGTTGTGGTCCTGGCGCTTTCACGGGTGTACGCACCGCGTGCGGAGTTGTGCAAGGATTGGCCTTTGGTTTACAGCTTCCTGTGTTGCCGGTGGTTAGCCTGCTGGCGATGGCTGAGGCTGCAAGAATGCATCATCGCGTAGAGAATGTAGTTTGTTGTTTGGATGCGCGTATGTCCGAAGTTTATTGGGCACATTACCAATGGCATGATGGCGATTGGCGAGAGTTACATGCACCAGATTTAAATGTGTTAGAGCATGTGTTGGTCTATGCGAAAAATCATGCGACTAAGCTTGTGCTTGGGCATGGATTAGATTTGCCGAGTCATGCAAATGAATTGCCACATGTGACAGAAATGCCGCATGCAAAATACATTGCAAGTATTGCTGAGAGACATTTGCAATTAGGTTTGCAAGTCGATGCCTCGCAAGCACAACCACTTTATTTGAGAAATAAAGTGGCGTTAACTACGGCAGAACGTGTTTTGGCGAATGCGATATGAGTGGAAACATTCAGTCAATTGCAGAATTTGCCAAATACCAGTTTTGTGTTCTCGGTTTAGATGATTTGGATGAAGTTTTGGCGATTGAACAGGCGGTCTATACCCATCCATGGACTTATGGGAATTTTGTCGATACTTTGCAAAATGCGCACGAGGCATACGGGATTCGTGATGATCAGGGGGAGTTGGTCGCCTATTTCTTTTTAATGCCAGTGGTTGATGAATTTCATTTGCTGACCTTTGCTGTTCACGCGAAAAAACAAAAATTAGGGTACGCCTATATTTTGTTGAAGAAAATGTTGCAGATTGCGAGCGAGAAGCAGTTTGTTTCCATCATGCTCGAAGTTCGTGTGAGTAATCATCGAGCAATCTCGGTGTATCAGCGATTTGGATTTGAGGAAATCGGGCGTCGTAAGGGATATTACCCTGCACAAGATGGATTAAGAGAGGATGCAATCGTGATGCGTATTGCGGTTCCGACCAATAATAACTCTATTCAGAATGAATCATGATGAATGATCTTCGCAACTACTATCTACAAAATTTAGGTATCGGCGAGATTTGGCAGGAGCGATTCTTAGGCGCAGACACGAGCACCGAAGTGATCGTTGAAACGGTCACGCACACAGCAATTAATGCGGGTGTTCAGATAGCTGATGGCGGGTCTACAATTGCTGAAGAAATTCGTCATGAAAAACCTGATTCTTGGGAAATGCTGCAAGACGGCATTCGACAGTGTGAAGCATGTTCGCAGTGCGGACTGCTAGGAAAAACAACGCAGCTTCCTGCTGGTCGGGACGTTGGGGTTGAAGCGTTCGATGTACTGTTGGTTACTGAATTCGCTGCGCCAGCAGAAATTAATCTCTCTGAGAAATTGTTCGATAATATCGCCAGAGCGCTAAGCGATCAACGCGATATCCGCGTTCGTAGAACGTCAGTGCTGAAGGCAAGAGCACCGCATGAGGACTCCTCAAGATCGCAAATATCCTCGTCGGATATTGCATCATGCAAGCACTTCTTAGAGCAAGAGATTCGCCTAACACAAGCGCGCGCATTGTTGCTATTTGGTGAGACTGCTGCTTCAGCTTTACTGGCGCTTGATGATGCTCCTGAATTTGCTGGTTTGCGCAAGATGCAACACAGTTATCAAGATATTCCTGTTATTGTTACTTATAGTTCTGAGGCAATATTATTGAATCCGAAGTTAAAGTCGGAAGTATGGGCAGATCTCTGTAGACTCCGTAAAATTCTTTAAATGCTTGGCAGTGCGTATAGCTTGGTGCATTTTTATTGAAGTGTCACTTTCTAGGGTAGGGGCGAGCGATGAATACTTTTCAAGAACAATTTCATAGAGAATGGTGGCAGTTAAATGATCAACACGTGCGTGCCCTAGCTTGGTTGATTACCTCTCCTGATTTATTGGATAAAGATTCTGCGATCTGGTGGCGACAATTAGGCTCACTTGATGTGCCTGATTACAATCAATTGCGCAATTGGTTATTTCATCTTGACGCGCATCCAAGTCCTCTGCACGAGGCCTTGAAAATCCATCGATTCTTAAGGCTTGGACATTACGCCGAAAATTTGCTGACCTATTATTTTAGTCATGAAGGACTTTTGTATGCGCATGGTTTGCAAGTTCATAACGACAAAGCTGAAACCATAGGTGAATTCGACTACCTATTGTTTGCACAAGGTGGATTGCTACACCTAGAATTAGCGACAAAGTTTTATTTATTTCAGCAGCAACTGCCTAAGTCTTCTCATTTGCGACAAGCGTCGTCAACGAACTCTCCTCTTCAAGCAAGTCCAAGTGCGCCAAGCGTGTATGATTATTTAGGTCCCAATTTGAATGATAGTTTGGGAGCGAAGATGCAAAAAATCTTGCAACGGCAGTTAACTTTGTCGCAGCATGAGGCTGCCAGAAAACTAGTTCAATCTCGAATTATTGCAGCGCGGGCTTTGGTAAAAGGTTGGCTGTTTTATCGCAGTTCAGAACCTAAACGCGTCGTTTCTGGTGTGGCTGCAAATCACTGTTTAGGGTTTTGGTGGACTTTAGCTGAGTTTGAGCAACTTGCGATTCCCTATGCTTTGAAATTAGAACGTTTGCAATGGTTGGCGCCCGCACAAGTTTCGGCTGATGAGGTGATGGATAAAAGTATGATACTCGATACTTTACAACGTTATTTCCATACCGATTCAACACCAGTATTGGTGGCAATCATGAAAAAGAATGGTGATTTAATGCAGGAATTTTGTCGCGGCATGGTGGTGCCGAATGATTGGCCTGACAAAGCAGGCCAAATTCAGCGATAAGTTGTTTTTGCCTAGTGTTTTTCTTCGCCGATTAAAGCAATTGAATCAAATATTTTTTGATTCGCCTTATGTTTTAGCATCACCGCATACATGGTGGATGCAACAAATAAACCGAAGATGACGATCACGACATTGGTCGATAAATCTAAGGACACCATAATCGCGTAAATGGAAAGTAAAACGAGAATGGATAAGTTCTCATTAAAGTTTTGCACAGCGATTGAATGACCCGCACTCATTAATACGTGACCACGATGTTGAAGTAAAGCATTCATTGGCACCACAAAAAAGCCCGCTAAGCCGCCGATAAAAATGAGTAATGGATACGCAAGCCAAACGTTTTTGACGAAAATCATGGTGGTAACTACCAAGCCCATTAATACGCCCAGTGGCATAACGGACAGCGATTTCTTTAGCGGAACAATGCGTGCTGCAAACAGCGCACCAATTGCGATGCCGACTGCAAACACCCCTTGTAGTTCACTGCCTTTGTTCAGTGGCATATGCAAATTTACTTCTGCCCATTTCAATACCAAATACTGCAAAGTCGCGCCCGCACCCCAAAATAGCGTAGTGACGGCGAGTGAAATTTGCCCAAGCTTATCGCGCCATAGCTTGATTGAGCAGTGTGCGAAGTCTTTCAGTAGGCAAACTGGATTGGATTTTTGTTGCTGATATCTGGCGCCGGTATCGGGAATGTAGCGATTAAAAATCGCCGCGATAACATAGCAAATAGTGATAGCGCATAGCGCTGATTGGTTGGTTGTGGTAATTCCTACATCAACAATAGGAAAATCAAAGCTTAATAATTTGGCGGAAATTTGTGGGTCAACTAACTTACCGCCTAACACGACCCCAAGAATGATAGAGCTAATTGTTAGGCCTTCGATCCAACCATTTGCCGCGACTAATTTTTCCGCAGGCAGCAGTTCAGTTAGGATGCCGTACTTGGCTGGGGAGTAGGCCGCAGCGCCAAAGCCCACCACGCCATAAGCAATCACTGGGTGGACATTAAAGAACATTAAGCCACAGCCAATAATTTTAATTAAGTTGGTAAAAAACATCACTTTACCCTTAGGCCGCGAGTCAGCAAATGCACCAACGAAAGCGGCTAAGAGCACGTAAGACAGTGCAAAACTCCATTTCAGCAGTGGAGTCATCCATAACGGAGCCTCCATCGTAACTAGTAATGCAATCGCTGCGATCAGCAGAGCGTTATCTGCAAGCGACGAGAAAAACTGCGCCGCCATAATTGTATAAAAACCGCGTTTCATTCGTTCTGTTGACCTTTGCTTTTTTTAATTTGCTTTGTCTAGCAGGCATGCTTTATACCATGAAACAAGGCAGGATTTATTGAAATGCGACAATCAATCGATGTAATAAACCAGCAATACTGAGTAAAATATCAGTATTTTCTTTTACCACCATTGATCAACATTTCGCATCAAAAAATCTGCAATTCAAATGGCTAAACAAAAAACAAATTACACCTGTACAGAATGTGGTGGTGTGCAAAGTAAATGGGCTGGGCAGTGTCCTTCGTGCCAGCAATGGAATACCTTAGTCGAAACTTTGGTCGAGGATGGCGGCAATCGTTATTCGAATAAATATCAAGGTCTAGCGCAGGCTTCTCCAGTGTTGAATTTGGCTGATATCGAAGCGCAAGACATTCCTCGCTTTGGTACCGATATTGAAGAATTTGACCGAGTCTTGGGCGGTGGCTTGGTGCCTGGTGGCGTTGTACTGATTGGCGGAGACCCTGGTATCGGTAAGTCGACTTTGCTACTGCAAGCCTTATCGAATTTGAGCAAGTTCAAGAAAGTGCTTTATGTAAGCGGTGAAGAGTCTGGCGCTCAAATTGCCTTGCGTGCAAAGCGACTTGCTGTGGATGCAAAAAACCTATCTTTGCAGGCTGAGATTCAACTGGAAAAAGTGCTCAACACACTTGCTGAACATAAGCCGCAAGTGGTGGTAATCGACTCGATTCAAACCATGTATTCGGATGCCTTAAGTTCCGCGCCAGGTTCAGTGGCACAAGTGCGAGAATGCGCAGCGCAGCTAACTAGGCTCGCAAAGACCATGAACGTCACCATGATTTTGGTGGGGCATGTGACAAAAGAGGGGGCGTTGGCTGGACCTCGGGTGTTGGAGCATATCGTCGATACAGTGTTGTATTTTGAAGGTGATACGCATTCGAGTTTTCGCCTAGTTCGCGCGATAAAAAATCGTTTTGGCGCGGTGAATGAATTGGGCGTATTTGCAATGACCGAGCGTGGATTAAAAGGTGTTTCGAATCCGTCTGCTTTATTTTTATCGCAGCATGATGCTCAAGTTCCAGGTTCTTGTGTCATGGTCACACAAGAGGGCACGCGTCCGCTGCTTGTTGAAATTCAAGCGCTGGTTGATACCTCGCATGCACCCAATGCTAAGCGATTATCGGTTGGCCTAGAGCAAAATCGTTTGGCGATGCTGCTCGCTGTATTACACCGTCACGCCGGTGTCGCCGCGTTTGATCAAGATGTGTTTATTAATGCGGTTGGCGGTGTCAAAATTACTGAGCCGGCAGCAGATTTAGCGGTATTGTTGGCGATTAATTCCTCTATGCGAAATAAGCCATTGCCGCGAGGTTTAGTGGTGTTTGGAGAAGTTGGTTTAGCAGGTGAAATTCGTCCCGCGCCGCGCGGACAAGAGCGATTACGCGAGGCTGCGAAATTGGGTTTTTCGATTGCGATGATCCCGAAATCAAATGCTCCGAAACAGAAAATAGAAGGCTTGCAAATCATTGCGGTCGATCGCATTGATGAGGCCTTGAATAAAATCCGTGACGTTGATGGGCTGGTGGATTGATTCAGTGATTGATGTATTTTTGAGCCAAGAACAGCGCAAATAACAGCGTAAATCTTTGTGTGCAATGATTTACGCTGTTTTAAATAAGTCAGATTTCAGTGCGGTGTTTACCTACTAATTATTTCTTTGGCGCTTTTACTTTTTGTTTTGGTGAAAGTACGGTTGGCAATGCCTTAGGAAGTGTATTTGGGTAGTCTCTACTAAAGTGTAAACCACGACTTTCACGACGTGATAAAGCGCTATTGACGATGAGTGAAGCGACTTCTACTAGATTGCGCAGTTCTAATAAATTATTCGAAATACGGAAATTTGCGTAGTACTCGTCAATTTCTTCTTTGAGTAGCTTGATGCGGTGTTTTGCTCTCTCTAGACGTTTGGTGGTGCGCACAATCCCGACATAATTCCACATGAAGCGACGCAATTCGTCCCAGTTATTGGCGATGACCACCTCTTCATCTGCATCCGATACACGGCTCTCGTCCCAGGCAGGTAAGTCTGGAATCTCAAAATATTCTTGTTCACTGATGTGTTGCGCTGCGGCTTTGCCAACGACTAAACACTCCAACAGCGAATTGCTTGCTAAGCGATTCGCTCCATGTAAGCCAGTGTAAGCGGTTTCACCAACTGCATATAGGGCAGGAATGTCGGTGCGCCCTAAAGTGTCGGTGACGACGCCGCCGCAGGTAAAATGAACAGCCGGCACGACTGGAATCGCTTGCTTGGTGATGTCGATGCCTAATTCTAAGCAGCGCGCATAAATCGTTGGGAAGTGTTCTTTTAAAAATTCTGGTGGCTGATGACTGATGTCGAGTTCAACATAATCGAGCCCGCGTTTTTTCATTTCAAAATCGATCGCTCGTGCAACTACATCCCTTGGTGCAAGCTCTGCGCGTTCATCGTGCGCTAACATGAATCTTGTGCCAGCAGCAGCACCCGCTTCGGGTGGTAATTTCAAAATGCCACCTTCACCACGCACAGCCTCTGTCACCAAAAAGGATTTAGCGTAAGGATGATACAAACAGGTAGGATGAAATTGCATAAACTCCATATTGGAGACGCGACAGCCGGCGCGCCATGCCATCGCGATACCGTCACCAGTAGCGGTGTCTGGATTGGTCGTGTATAAATAAACTTTGCCCGCGCCGCCAGTTGCCATCACAGTATGTTGTGCGGCGAAAGTGTGGACGGCGCCAGTTTTTACATCTTGCACATATAAGCCAAGGCAACGTGGAGTCGCAGATGTATCGCCGATCTTGCTTGAAGTGATGACATCAATTGCATAATGATGTTCAAATAAACTGATGTTCGGATGGTTTCTAACCAGCTGCTCGAGCGTGACTTGTACCGCATGTCCGGTTGCGTCAGCTGCGTGAATAATTCTTCTTTGGCTGTGGCCGCCTTCGCGTGTCAGGTGAAAACCAAGTTCTGCATGTTGATCTTTGGTGAAAGGGACACCTTGTTCAATCAGCCAGTCTATTGCCGCTCGGCCTTGCTCAATGATCGCTCTGGTCGCTGCTTCGTCACACAAGCCGCCACCTGCAATAATCGTATCGGAGATATGTTGCTCATGACTGTCGTGCGAGTCTAGTACCGCTGCGATCCCGCCTTGCGCCCAATTGCTTGCGCCATCGAGCAGTGTGCGTTTGGAAATGATAGCGACTTTATGGGTCTTCGCTAGATGCAAGGCAACCGATAATCCTGCTAAACCACTTCCAACAATGGCGACATCAAATTTCATCATGAGAATAAACCGTATAAATTAAAACGAAAATTAAAACGAAAAAGGGCTTAACTATATGCGATTTTTGTTGTCCATGTGCATGCCGCAGATGACTGAGTTGGATATTCAGTGACTTTGATTAATTTTATGGTTGCATTAAGAGTCGGTATGGCTTCGTTTTTTTGTGTATGAATTGGGTGCCAAGATCATGTTGAACTTTTATTTCAATCGCTTTTCTAATGTTTGCTGATCATTGTTTGCAGGTTTTTTCTGTTTTTTTTTAATGGAATTCAAAAAAGCTAGCAAACTGCTTGACACAATGCGGATCGAATTGATCTAATACCGGATGCAAAATTTCCGCTAACCCGCATGCTGATTGCGGGTTGAATTAAAAAGTCGAAATATCATCGTAGTCTTAATTTTTTGTGAGGGGACCGTAAGTGAATAAAACTGAATTGATCGACCATATCGCTAAATCTGCTGATTTGTCTAAAGCAGCATCTGCTCGTGCATTGGACGCAATGATTGCTGCAGTTAAAACAACATTGAAGAAAAACGGCACCGTGACCTTGGTTGGCTTTGGTACTTTTTCTGTAGGCAAGCGTGCTGCGCGTACAGGTCGTAACCCACGTACTGGTGAAGCGATTAAAATCAAATCTGCTAAGGTTCCTAAATTTAAGCCTGGCAAAGCTTTGAAAGATGCGGTAAACTAATGTTCTTCGTGATTTGCCTCGGCAGGTCTCAAATCGTTTTAATGTCGGGCGCTTAGCTCAGTTGGTAGAGCGGAGCCCTTACAAGGCTTAGGTCGGGAGTTCGAGCCTCTCAGCGCCCACCAGACATAAAACAGCAAGAATTTGGAGTGGTAGTTCAGTTGGTTAGAATACCGGCCTGTCACGCCGGGGGTCGCGGGTTCGAGCCCCGTCCGCTCCGCCAACATCTAAAAGGCGAACATCTGTTCGCCTTTTTTTATATTTATTTTTTTTGTCGTAAATTTTCGAATTGATTGGTCAATCATGTTTGAGTATATCCGTACCCATAAACGCATCATGCAAGGCGTGCTGTTGGTGATTATTTTCCCTTCATTTGCCTTCTTTGGTATTGAAAGTTTCACGCAACGCGATGTGAGAACCAATGTCGCGACGGTCGCTGGTCAAGCTATTAGTCAACAAGAATTTGATCAAGCTTTGAGTAATCAACTCGATCGTTTGAAACAAGCTTATGGGCCTGAATTCGATGCGCAGATGTTGAACACGCCAGAAGCGCGCCAAAATGTGTTAGATGATTTGATCGCTCGAAAAGCACTGACTGCAGAAGCCGTGAAGAGTAAATTGACCGTATCTGACCAAGTATTGCAACAAACTATTTTGGAGACGCCAGGATTGAAGAAAGAGGACAACTCTTTTGACGGAGAGCGCTATAAAAGTTTGTTAGCGATGCAAGGCATGACACCTGTGATGTACGAGGCAAGTTTGCGCCAAGATATGACCATGCAGCAGTTAATTGGTGCGGTTCAAAATACGGCGATCAGTTCTAAAACAATTGCGAATCGCATTGCGCTAATCTCAGAGCAAGAGCGCGAAGTTCAAGCGCTTAATTTTAATGCGAAAGATTTTGCTGCTTCAATCAAGATCACTGATGAGATGTTGCGTGCTTATTACGATAAGAACGCAAAACAATTTGAAATTCCAGAGTTGGTCAATGCTGAATATGTCGTACTCAGTAACGACGTGTTGGCAGAGCATATTGTGGTTGCTGATGCTGAAGTTAAAGCGCATTACGATCAAAACATGAAAAATTATTCGACAGATGAATTGCGTCGTGCGAGCCACATTCTGCTGAATTTGAAAAAAGATGCTTCTGCAGACGAAACAAAAAATGTGAAGGCGAAGGCAGAAGCCTTGTTGGCGCAGGTGCGTAAAGATCCGTCACAATTTGCAAAGTTAGCGAAAGAAAATTCACAAGATCCGGGCTCTGCTGAGCGTGGTGGTGACTTAGATTTCTTTGCGCGCGGCGCGATGGTTAAGGCGTTTGATGAAACGGCATTCAAACTCAAAGAAGGTGAAATTAGTGGTTTGGTGCAAACCGATTTCGGTATTCATATCATTCAATTGACAGCGATTAAGCCAGCTGCTGTGAAGCCGTTGGAAGAAGTGAAGGCGCAGTTGATTAGCGATATTAAGAAGCAGAAAGCAACGAAAGCCTATGCTGAAGCAGCTGAGACTTTTACCAATACCGTAGATGAGCAAGCTGACAGTTTGCAAGCAGTCGCTGATAAATTGAAGTTGAAAATCGAGAAGGTTTCAAACTTAAATCGTCAGCCTATTCCAGGTATGCCAGCAACCATGGTCGCAAATAATCCGAAATTCTTGAGCGCGATTTTTTCTGATGACGCGTTAAAGAAAAAGAATAATATTGAGGCGATTGAAATCGCACCAAATACGCTTGTATCTGGCCGCGTTGTTGAGTACAAGCCAGCCTCAAAGCGCCCATTTGACGATGTTAAAACATTGATCCAGGCTAAGGTGTTAGAAGTTGAGGCTTTGGCATTGGCGAAGAAAAATGGTGAGGCAAAATTAGCTGCATTGAAATCGGCAGATAGTGCCAATCATTTTTCTGAAGTGAAGACAGTGTCTCGCTTGAAGAAGGCCGATTTAAGCAATGATGCTTTATTGGCGATCATGAAAGCCGACGTCTCAAAATTGCCAACATTTGTTGGTGTCGATGTGCCTGGTGTTGGCTATAGTGTGTATCGTATTGCCAAAGTGGCGGCCGGCACGCCAGATCCTGCTCGTCGTGCAAGTGAGGCACAACAGTTAGAGAATGCAGCGGCGCAACAAGATATTTACAGCTTTGTGGAAGCCTTAAAGAAAAAGGCAAAAGTTGAAATTAACAAGACAGCTTTGAACGCGAAATCGACTACAAGCGCACCTTGATATCTTATTGATTGGTTTGAAAAAAAAGCAGCCTTAGGGCTGCTTTTTTTATGTTTAATCGAATAATTCATCCAGCTTTGTCGTGGTTGTAAAAATACAAGTTATTTTCGTCGGATCGATCCTAAAAGTGGCATATTCAATTGATCTCGAAAACTGAAATTTACGAAGAATTTGTGGTGTTTTGGCAGCTATCTTCGGCAAATCCTCAAAACAATGAAAAGTTGCTTTGCAATACAGGTTATATTTGATTTGTATCAATGTAGCTCTGAGGAACGATTGTTATCCTGCAACTGTATTTTTTTAACCGAGTGAGATCATGACAATAAACAATGAAAACACCTACAACTATAGAGTTGTTCGCCAATTTTCTGTCATGGCAGTAGTTTGGGGCGTAGTCGGTATGCTGGTTGGCGTATTGATTGCAACTCAACTTGCCTGGCCAGAATTTTTATCCGGTATTTCTTGGTTGAGCTATGGGCGATTGCGTCCATTGCATACCAATGCGGTGATTTTTGCCTTTGGTGGCTGCGCCTTATTTGCGACCTCGTTTTACGTTGTTCAACGTACTACGAATGCGCGTTTATTCGGTGGACCATTGATCGAGTTCGTGTTCTGGGGCTGGCAATTGGTGATTGTTGCCGCTGCAGTTAGTCTGCCACTGGGTTTTACTCAAGGTAAAGAGTATGCCGAATTGGAATGGCCTATCGATATTTTGATCGCGGTAGTTTGGGTATCTTACGCGATCGTCTTCTTCGGTACGATCGTTAAGCGTAAAGTAGAGCATATCTATGTCGCGAACTGGTTTTTCGGTGCCTTCATTGTTGCGGTAGCGGTTCTGCATATCGTCAATAGTGCGGCGATGCCAGTGTCGTTCATGAAATCTTATTCCGCTTATTCTGGTGTGCAAGATGCCATGGTGCAATGGTGGTACGGCCATAACGCGGTTGGTTTCTTTTTGACAGCTGGTTTCTTGGGCATGATGTACTACTTTGTTCCAAAACAAATTGGTCGTCCGGTTTACTCTTATCGCTTGTCCATCGTTCACTTCTGGGCATTGATTTTTACATACATGTGGGCGGGTCCACATCACTTGCATTACACCGCATTGCCTGATTGGGCGCAGTCGATTGGTATGTTGTTCTCTTTGATCTTGTTGGCACCTTCATGGGGCGGTATGGTCAACGGTATCATGACTTTGTCTGGTGCTTGGAGTAAGTTGCGTTCAGATCCTATCTTGCGTTTCTTAATTGTTTCTTTGTCCTTCTACGGTATGTCTACTTTTGAAGGTCCAATGATGGCGATCAAGACGGTCAATGCACTTTCACATTACACTGATTGGACTGTTGGTCACGTACATTCCGGTGCCTTGGGTTGGGTCGGCTTTATTTCTATCGGTAGTTTGTATTACCTCGTTCCACGTCTGTTTGGTCAAACAGAAATGTATAGCAAGCGTTTGATTGAAATGCATTTCTGGATTGCGACGATTGGTATCGTTTTGTATATCGCGGCGATGTGGATTGCTGGGGTGATGCAAGGTTTAATGTGGCGCGCAGTGAATGAAGACGGTACTTTGACTTACTCATTTGTTGAGTCTGTAAAAGCGACTTATCCATACTATGTGATTCGTCTCGTTGGTGGCGTCTTGTATCTGAGCGGTATGCTGTTGATGGTGTACAACGTTGCAAAAACGATGATGCTCGCAAAACCTGTGAACAATGCGATTCCTGCATTGCCAGCACATTCGGCTCACGCCTAATCTCGAGTAATCATCAGGAGAATCTCTATGCGTAAATTTACTCATGATTTGATCGAGCGCAATATCGGTCTTATGTTAGTGCTGGTCATTTTGACGATCAGCGTTGGTGGTTTAGTTGAAATCGTGCCGCTGTTTTTCCAAAAAACCACGACACAAGCAGTGCAGGGCATGAAGCCTTACAGCGCTTTAGAATTGGCTGGGCGTGATGTGTATCTGCGTGAAGGTTGCTACGGCTGTCACTCACAAATGATCCGTCCGTTCCGTGCTGAAACTGAACGCTATGGTCACTATTCTGTTGCAGGTGAGTCTGTTTATGATCATCCATTCCAATGGGGTAGTAAACGTACAGGCCCAGATTTGGCACGTGTCGGTGGACGTTATAGCGACACATGGCATAAAGATCACTTAACTGATCCACGTTCTGTCGTGCCAGAGTCCAATATGCCAGCTTATCCTTGGTTGTTAAAGGCAACGGTTGATGGCGCCGGAATGGCACCAAGAATGCGTGCGATGAAGACTTTGGGCGTGCCATATACCGATGAGCAAATTGCAAAAGCTGCTGAAGAAGTATCTGGTAAAACAGAAATGGAAGCCTTGATTGCGTATTTGCAGGTATTGGGTACTGCAATCAAAAACAAGAACTAGGGTGTCGGAAATCTTTCAGGAGAATTGAAGATGAACTTTACAATTTTAAGTAGCGTGATGACGGTGGTTAGTCTGATTGCTTTTATTGGCATCCTGTACTGGGCATTTAGTTCTAAGAACAAAGCCCGTTTTGAAGAATTGGCAAAATTGCCACTTGATAATGAGAATGGAAAATAGCCATGGCAGATTTTTTTAGCGAATGGTGGAGTACCGCGATTGCGGTATTAACAGGCATCAGTATTCTTGCTTGTGGATTGTTGTTATGGTCTCAATCCAAAGTCAAAGTGAAAATTGGTGCAGACGGAAAGCCGCTGCCAGCAGAAACTACTGGGCACGTTTGGGATGAGTCTTTGATGGAGCAAAATAATCCATTGCCTAAATGGTGGATGTGGTTGTTTTACTTGACGATTATTTACAGTGTTGGGTATTTGATTGTGTATCCAGGTATGGGCTCTTATCAAGGTACATTTGGCTGGAGTCAAGAAGGTGCTTATGCGAAAGAAATGAAGGATGGTGAGAAGCAATACGGTCCTTTATTTAATAAGTATCTCAATACCGATGTAAAGTTGGTCGCCAAAGATCCGCAAGCAATTGAAATTGGTCAGCGTTTGTTTTTGAACAGTTGCGCACAATGCCATGGTTCAGACGCGCAAGGTGGCAAGGGTTATCCAAATTTGACTGATAGCGATTGGTTATATGGTGGCACGCCTGAAGTGATTAAAACCACTTTGATGGAAGGTCGTCATGGTCAAATGCCTCCTATGGGTGCGGCGATCGGTTCTGATGATGACGTAAAAAATGTCGCCAACTATGTCATGAGTTTGTCAGGTGCTGCACATGATCCAATTAAAGCAGCAATTGGTAAATCAAAGTTTGGTGTTTGTGCTGCTTGTCACGGTGCTGATGGCAAAGGCAATCAAGCTTTGGGTGCGCCTAACTTGACCGATAAGGTTTGGTTATATGGTGGTGGTATTGAAAACATCATGGAAACCATCAACAAAGGTCGTGCAAATCAAATGCCAGCGCATAAAGCAATTTTGACAGATGCTAAAATCCATTTATTGACTGCATACGTATGGGGTTTGTCAAATACAGGCGCAGTGACGGATGCAGAAGCGAGTGCATTGAAGCAAATTAGTGATGCAGCACCATCAGCAAGTACGGATGCTAGTTCTGCAAGCAAGTAATATAAGCAGCAATCACTAATGCAAGCAGTAACACGCAGTACGTTTGTAAGATGTAAATAGATGTAAAGTGGTGTGCGAGTCCACAATCTAGATTCGCATACCTTAAGGCTTTAAGCCTGTAAGATCTGTTTGGCTGCTGTCAGATAGTAAAATTGAGTTCGTATTAAAAATGAAAAAAATACCTATTATTCCAGTGCCTAGTGACGAAGCAGAACTGGCTTTGTTTGAAGAGCGAAAGAAGATTTATGCGCGTTCTCAAAAAGGGTGGTTTCAATCATGGCGTTGGGTGTTGGTATTTTTTACCCAGATTTTGTTTTATGGATCGGCTTGGCTTACTTGGAATGATAGACAAGCTGTCCTCTTTGATTTAGTCAATCGTAAATTCTATATTTTCGGCCTTGTGTTGTGGCCGCAAGATTTTATTTATCTCGCCGTTTTGCTGGTCATTTCAGCACTTTCCTTATTTCTATTTACGGCAATAGCAGGTCGCTTATTCTGCGGTTATGCCTGTCCCCAAACTGTGTACACCGAGATATTCATGTGGGTGGAAGCAAAAATTGAGGGGGATCGTAATGCCCGAATGAAGTTAGATCAAGCGCCGATGTCATTCAATAAATTCCGACTCAAATCAACTAAGCATCTGATTTGGTTGTTAATTGCACTTTGGACTGGTTTTACTTTTGTTGGCTATTTCACGCCAATTCAAATATTAGCGGCGGAAGTAGTTAGCTTTAACTTGGGACCATGGGAAACCTTCTGGTTCTTGTTTTATGCATTCGCCACCTATGGTAATGCTGGCTTTATGCGCGAGCAGGTTTGTAAGTACATGTGTCCTTATGCGCGTTTCCAAAGTGCGATGTTTGATAAAGATACGCTTATCGTTACCTATGACACCGATCGTGGCGAACCGCGCGGATCAAGAAATAAGAAAATTGATTTCAAAGCGCAAGGATTAGGATCATGCGTAGATTGCGGAATTTGTGTACAGGTCTGCCCGACCGGTATCGATATCCGTCATGGTTTGCAGTACGAGTGTATCGCCTGCGGTGCATGTATTGATGGTTGCGACCAAGTCATGGATAAAATGGGCTATGAACGTGGTTTGATTCGCTACACAACAGAACACGCTCTAGTCGAAAAAATGACAAAAGAGGCGATGTGGAAACGAGTATTCCGTTTGCGCACATTAGTCTATGGTGCGATACTTGGTTTAATTATTTTAGTTGCCGCAGTATCACTTGCCTATCGAGTACCATTGAAAGTAGATATCTTGCGAGATCGAGCAATGCCAAAAATTACGGAAGTTGGCGCTATCGAGAATGTGTATCGTTTGCAAATTATGAATACGCAAGAAGCGGCAAGAACTTTCCGTATCAGCGTGAAGGGCATTTCAGGTGCAACCATTGTTGGCGAAGACCGCGTTACGATTAAGTCGGCTACTAGCCAAGCTTTTCCAGTTCGTGTCAGTGTGCCAGCAGGAGTGGTTCCAACTGGTTCAAATCGAATTCGATTTGTTATTGCGGATACAGAGCAAGAGAAAATTTCAGTGGTTGAAAAAGCAGTGTTTTTAGTTCCTAGATAATGTTGAGTCAATTTTTTGATGTGATTTAGGACGTAAGGAAAAAAGATGAATTCAGGCATATTAACGCAGCCAATTAAAAAAGATGTTTGGTATAAAGAACCTTGGTTATTACTCGTAGTTGGTGGTCCTTTGTTAGTCGTGTTTGCCAGCGTAGTTACGGGCTTTATTGCTTTTCGCGGTGCAGATCAAGTCGTTGCAAAAGACTACTATCGACAAGGTTTGATGATTAATACCAATTTGCAGCGTGATGCGAAAGCGCGCGAGTTAGCGTTGGCGGCGAATTTGCAATTTGATTTGGCCAGTAAAAAGATCGTAATGCAATTGAATTCCAAGCAAGCTTTACCTGACCTGGTGCAGGTTAGTTTGGCGAGTTCTGGTGCGGCCGCTGGATCAGTAGAAGAAGTCATTCGTCGCCTTCCGCTCAAGCGTGTTTCAGCTGATCAATTTGAGGCTGATTTTGCGCAAGATAAGAAATTTGAGACGGCTGTTAATTCTGGCGTGCTACAAGTATTGCACGTGAAGTTGGAAACAAATGAATGGCGTTTAACCGGTGACTGGGTTGAGCCACTACAAAGAAATTTGCGGTTGTCACCGATGCCTTAAATGTTATATTGTTGTGAAATCGTCGTCGGCTGTTTCTCGAATAAATAATTTGTATTTGGTAGAGGAGTTAAGTTTGGAATCGAGCAATGCACAACATGAGAAGACCTCATTCAAATCGACTTTGATGGTCGTTTTATGGCCTGCTTTTTTAATGGCTTGCGTCGCAACTGGCGTGTTTTTTAGTTTGGTCGATCCTATGGAGTTGATTGTGTTAGATGAGCGCCTGCAAGTGCATATGCTCGGCGCGTACACTATCGGCTTTCTGATTTTCTGGGCACTTGGTACTTTCTCTAGTTGGTTGACCGCCTTACTTTTACAAAAAACTTCTTAGAATACAATGTCAATCTCAACATTATCCGCAAGTTCAAACGCCACTTCGCACAAGGTCAACGATCACTTAGAAATTTCTGAAGACTTGATTCGACGTTTCGATTCGTTGGGGCCACGATATACGTCGTATCCGACAGCAGATCGTTTTCATACTGACTTCACTGAAACTTCGTATATTCAGTACCTCCAGCAAAGAAACCAGTCAAATAATAAGCCACCGCTCTCTTTGTATATTCATATTCCTTTTTGTGCCTCACTTTGCTACTACTGCGCATGCAATAAGGTGATTACTAAGGATAGAAGTAAGTCTGCCATTTATTTAAGTTACCTCGCGCAAGAGCTTAAGTTGGTGAAGCAATACTTGACCGAACGCGAAGTGGTTTCTCAGCTTCATCTTGGTGGCGGCACGCCAACATTTTTGAGTGAAGATGAAATGCGTGGTTTGATGGCAATGCTGCGCGAGCATTTTGATTTCGCAGATGATGCTGAAATTTCGATCGAAATCGATCCGCGCACAGTAACAACGCAGACGCTACAGTTGCTAGCTGAGCTTGGATTTAATCGTACCAGCTTGGGTGTACAAGATTTTGACGAACAAGTACAAGTTGCGGTTCATCGGATTCAACCTTATTCGATGGTAGAACAATGTATTAATCAAAGTCGCGCAGTTGGATTCCAGTCGATTAATTTTGATTTGATTTATGGACTGCCAAAGCAAAGTTTGGAAAGCTTTGCGCGTACCTTAGATCAAGTCATCGCCTTATCTCCTGCGCGCATTGCTCTGTACAATTACGCCCATTTACCGACCCGTTTTAAACCGCAGCGTCGCATTAACGAAGTAGATTTGCCATCTGCTGAACAACGTTTGCAAATCTTCTTAATGTCTTTGCGTCGTTTACTCGCAGAGGGATATGTCTACATAGGCTTGGATCATTTTGCGAAGCCGGATGATAGTTTGGCTTTGGCGGTCAAAGATAAATCTTTACATCGCAATTTCCAAGGCTATACCACGCGTGCAGATTGTGATTTGGTTGCGTTGGGTTTGTCTTCTATCGGTAAGATCGGCGCTTCTTACGTGCAAAATTTACGTACCTTGGATGAGTATTATGCCGCGCTTGATGCTGGGCATTTGCCAGTCGAGAAAGGCTTTCATCTGAGTCAAGATGATTTATTGCGTCGCGAAATTATCATGGATTTGATGTGTTGTACGACCTTAAATATTGCTGAGATCGAAGCAAAATATCAGATTTCTTTTGCCGAATATTTTCACGACGAATTAGAACGTGCGCGCTTTTATGCTGACGAGGGCTTGCTTGATCTGAATGACGCGAGCGTGAGTGTGACATCAAAAGGGCGTATGTTCGTGCGTGCTTTTAGTATGATTTTCGATCATTATTTGTCACGTCAAAGCGGTGCGAAGTATTCTAAATTAATCTAGTTTCTCAAAGTTATGCTCACCTTGCCGCTCATCTTAGCAGCGATCTCAGCTGGTCTAATTGGCGGCTTTCACTGTGTTGGAATGTGCGGTGGCATCGCGAGCATTTTGAGCAGGCTACCTAGCTTTCGATCTGCAGCATCGACTGCATCTAGTGCTTCAACTCCCATCTTAAATGTCGTTGATGGTTCGTCTGTTTCTACGCCTCGCCGTGTGATCCCAATTGCTGCTGCCGGCAATGTCCTGGTTCAGTCGAAGTCAGAAAACCTTACTCAGCTTAGCTATCAAATTCTATTGCACACCGGACGCCTAGCTACCTATGCGTTGATCGGCGCTGTTTTTGGTGGTATAGGGGCAGCTAGTTTACGTTGGAAACTTGATTTTCCTATCACCAGTATTTTCTTCGTTGTTGGTAATATCGCCTTAATCATATTAGGTCTGCGTTTGCTAGGTGTACGCTTACACCTTCTAGTTCCCAATTTTCTGAATGAAAAAATTCAAGGCGTTTATGCACGCGTTATGCCTAATTTGCAAAAAGCAAGTGCGCATCCATTGTTTCTTGGAATGGCATGGGGAAGTCTGCCTTGTGGATTGTCGTACGCAGTTGCACCATTTGCTTTATTGTCTGGCGCAGCCTGGTCTGGCGCGGTATTGATGCTGTTATTTGGATTGGCTGCTTTGCCGCACCTTTTGATTGCACAAGCAATGTCTAAGACATTGAAACAGCATGGTTTGATGCTTGCCGTGCAATATCTATTTGCCGCAATTTTGATAGGTTTTGGTCTATTCGGTCTTTTTTATTTTGATATGAAGAATATGCCTGAATTTTTGTGCATTACGCCTATCTGAAAGGCTTCAACATTCAAGTTACTTACGAATATCAAGCAAGCTTGAAAGCACTTCATCAGCAGTTTTCACTACTTTGGCAGATAGTTCAAACCCTGCTTTGTATTGCAGGCTATTAGTAATCTCGGTCGCTAGATCGGTACCACTAGGACGATCTAGATTTTCTTGCGCCGCTAATTCTTGACTTTCTTTACTGATATTGACTCGCACGCCGCTAGTTGGCGCCTCTTGAAAACTTGCTACCTGTGGCTGGTAAGCTTTCGTGAGCGCGTTGGCAACATTATTAGCGCTGCTATCTAAGGCGCCTTGATATGCCTTCATGCCGGATAAACCAGTGTTGAGCGCTGAGATTGCCATGGCGAGAACTCCTGTAAATTCTGTACGCGTATTCTCTCAGGATAATCGCATTTCTAGTTTGTTGCCAATAGATTTTAACTTTGTTTTTTAGGCTTCAATTAGCTAAATTAAGTTGAATTGGATTAGTTGGGTTTAGTTTAGTTGAACTTAGTTCTGCATGATTTAACCCTTGAATAAATAAACCGTCATCCTTGCATCATTAATTTTGCACCAAATGAGTTGATGTTTTTGCAGGATTATAAATTGGCGTATCTAATGGAATGTGAATTTCTATTCGAGTTCCTTTTCCAACTTCACTGCGAACTTTGAATTTGCCTTGCATTGCTTTAATGCGTTCACGCATGCCCACCAGACCAAATGATCGTGTTTTGTTCATTGCGCCTTCTTCGATGCCGCGACCATCATCTTGAATCACAAATTGGAGAGCATCCTCTGTTCGTTCGAATTGAATATCGACGTGATTTGCTTTTGCGTGACGAGCAACGTTGGTTAAGGATTCTTGGATAATCCTATAAATTGCTGTACTCCGTTCATCATCGAGTATGAGTTGTTCTTCGTCTGCGATTAAATCGCAATGAACACCGTGACGTTGAGAGAATTCTTTCTGCAAGGTCTGCAATGCAAAAAATAGACCGCCTTCATCAAGTGCTCTTGGCCGCAGATCGGTTGCGATACGACGTAAAGTGGTGATCGAGGTCAACAATAATTGATCCATGCTCGATACTGTTAGACGCGACTTATCGGTCATGTTTTGATCGCGCTGAAGTAAAGACAAATCCATGCGAAGGGCTGCAAGTAATTGTCCCAAATCGTCATGCAATTCACGTGCTATGTGTTTACGTTCTTCTTCACGAATACTTTGCAGTGCGGAAGAAAGCTGGGTTAACTCAGAATGATATTGCGCCATCTTTTCTTTTGCGGCTTTACGTTCGCTAATGTCGCGGAAAATCACGGTGTAAAAACGTTTTTCATTTTCAATCAAACTAGAGATAGATGCTTCGATAGGAAATTCTGTTCCGTCTGCATGTAATCCAGTAACGTAATAATCATCAAAATTTCCCCCCATTTTGCGACGCGTAGTGCCACGCTCACCAAATTGATGAACGTGTGCGCTATGCACGTTTCTGTGGCGCATAGGAATCACAATATCGATTGAGGCGCCAATTAAAGCCTCGACTGTGTATCCAAAGATTTGTGCCGCGGCAGGATTCACTAATATGATTTTGTGTTGATCGTTGATTGTCAGTATGCCGTCCATGGCAGTTTCAATCACACCGGTCAATCTTTGCTTGTGAATCAGCAATTCATCCGCCGTTTGCTGTAGATCTTTAGTGGTTTGAATCAAGCTAGAGTAGGGGGCGTGAATATTGATGCTAACCATGCCGCGATAAATAGCCAGCGCAGCGATGACTTGGAACGCATGTCCAATTACCACGAAAATTTCGTCAGGAAAACTGTACAAAGAAAAATAGGTTTCTGAGATCGCCATCATCGCAGCGGCAAAGAACAACATACTCCGTTTTATTTTGAGATGCCCCTCACTATCAATACGATCTGATTGAACTATTTGTCGATAAAATAAACCAGCGGTAAGTGAGTTGAGCGCAACCAAGACCATTTCACAATGAATTTTAAATGTTGTTTGCCCATAGCCTTTTTGATAGGTGGTTGGAAATATTTCAGGGTAAGTGAAAATAATAAACGTGGCGATGATAGTGAGCACCAATCCTAAATACACACTAATCTTCGAGATGGATTCTGAAATATCGATATCACGAGTTTGCAGAACCAAACCTAATAAAGTAAGGCTGATTAAATAGCGCGAGAGCAGCCAAAAACTCAATGATTTATGCATGTCGATTGCTGCCGGAAAGCCAGGCATACCTTGAAATGAAATCGCATGAAAGAAACCAAAAATCGACGCGCTTAAGAAAGTTACAGCCAGTATTAAGCTACTGCGCTTGCGTAGATTGCCAAACGCATTCCAGCAAACCATAAAGACCGAGGTAAAAATAATGATGGTTGCCGTTTCGAGACCGGTGTGGATGGTCAATGCACTTGGAGTTTTAAACTGTGAGAAAAACTCTCGTTGCGACCAGAGATAGCAGGATAAAAGAAATAAGACAATACTAATCCAAGTAATGCGTTTGAGTTCGATGCTGGTAGCGTTTGTCATGATTTGAGCGAGAGTGGAAAAGCTGCGTACTTATTGTTGGGTGATTGTTGAACGATTGTTGGACTACATCGGCAAATTCAGTCTTTGATTCAGCGCATTTTTGATGATGTCTGCAACATACATCAGGACTATCTGCGTTTGCAAAACTTAGTGCAATTAGTCATTGCTAGGTTTCTGGAGAATATTGCTTCCCCAGTCTGCATAACGTATCTGGCACAATTGGCGAGATAGAAACGTAACTGCCTGACAGCGCATCATACTTGCTGTCAGGCAGTTAGTCTCAGTCGTGACTTAGCAAAGATTAATGCGACATCAAAACAGGAATCGTCATCTTTTCTAGAATAGTTCTGGTTGTGCCACCCATAATCATCTCGCGGAAACGAGAATGACCGTAACCACCCATCACTAACAAGTCCGCACTCCATTCTTTGCAGGCGGCAAGAATACTGGAGCCAGTATCTTGGCTGCTAAATCTTGTAGAAATTTCGACGTTGACGCCATGTCGAGCTAAGAACAATGCGATGTCAGCGCCAGGCTCTTCACCGTGCGCTTCACTTTGCTTCTCTGGGTTAATGATTAAAACTTGTACTACTTTACTGGTTTTTAGTAAAGGTAGGGCATCGGTTAAAGCGCGCGCAGCCTCACGACTACCATCCCAAGCGATCAAGCAGCGCTCTGCAACTGTATTGATTTCAGTGCTATAAGGCGTAATGAGAACAGGACGGCCAGAATTGACAATCATAAACTCAGGAAAATCCGACAACACCGACGGGGATGGTTCGTTTCGATTCGTTTGTCCGATCACAATTAAATCAGCGTAACGCGCCCGTAATCCCAAGCCGCCATTCGCTTCATCATTGGCAATGAGACATTCGCTAGTGGATGCGCCCAAGTCGAGACTTGCTTGCTTGAATGCCGTTATTGCGCGCTCTGCGCGCTCGCGTAAACCAGTCAGGTGCAACATCATATTTGGATCGCCAACACCAAGATCGGTGCTTTCGAAGATATAACGTGAGATTCCTGTGAGTGCTACGCCAGTCACATGGGCATCGAATTTTGCTGCGATTTGATGGGCTAATTGTGTACGTTTGAGCGCACTTTTTGATTCATCTACATGTACCAAGATGGTTTTATATGACATGGCATACCTCACATGAAGAGTTTGTGTAGCGGAATTTTTTAAATAGATTTTTGAACAGATTTCTAATGCATATAAGGCGTTTGCACTAGTTGACTTTGACTAGTGCAGACGCCTTTATTTTAACCTAGATTTAACCTAGAAATTTGAAGCCTTTGCTTAATTCATCGCCGCTGCTAATTCACCATTCCATTGTGGAAGCAAATTTTTGTTGACGAGTGCGCTGACTTTTTCTGCGACTTTGATTCGTGCTTTAGCTGGTGGGAGACGGCGTAAGGTTTTAAGTGCCACAGGATCAAGTAAATTAATTTCGCGCTGTTCTACTGAGATCATGCCCAACTCATTTAGAGCGGACAATGTACGACTAACAGTTTCTAATGTTAAACCTAAGTAGCTACCAATTTCTTGACGTGTCATGCGCAAGTTAAAGCTGCGACCAGAGTAGCCCATTTGATTGAATCGTTCACCTAAATTGGTAAGGAAACGTGCTACTTTTGCTTCTGCACTGAGTGCGCTCAGCATACTGATCATCATTTGTTCGCGAACGATTTCTCTACTCATGACACTGAACATTGCTTGTTCTAATTCGACGTGTGTGCGACCGAGTGAAGTAAATGCTTTGTAGGGCAAAAGAATGATATCGCAGTCACTTAGTGCAATTGCCTCGGAGGCGTAATGTTGTTTGTGTATGCCATCGATGCCGAGCAAATCGCCTTTCATTGGGAAGCTCAATACTTGTTCATTGCCATACTCATCAATATGTACGGTTTTCAAGAAACCTGAGTTCACGATATACAAAGTGTCGAATGCTTGACCGATGCGATGAATACGTTGACCTGCTTTAAAACGAACATGCTGGAACAGCGTGTTCTCGTCATCCACGGTGACTGGCGCTGGGATTGAGAGTAATTCACAAACTTGGCGCAAATTCGACCAAAGGCTACCGTGCTGACGCCATGCATTATCTGACAAGTTAGATGCATCAGTAAAACGGCTTGCTTGTGAAATTGTAGATAAGTTAGACATGATTTACTCTCTATAAAGTGGATTTTTAAATTCTGAATGATGACTTGTCAGTTAGCTTTAATGCGCGGAACCAGTTGCTTGCCAGCGATGTAAGATGCTGGGAATTTGCTCGAAATCAGTTGATTTATCGAGGAAACTATCAGCGCCGGCGCGCAATGCTTGCATGCGATTTGCCTCGCTTGAATGATTGGTTAATACAACAACGCGAATTTCCGGATGAGTTAGTTTTATTTTTTTTAGTAGTACTAAACCGTTACCGTCACTGAGTTGTATATCAAGAATCATGGCATCTGCATGTGCTTGTAAGATTTTGTCGTAGGCACTGCCAATGTCGGGCGAGATGCCAACGATACTGACATCTTGTAGTTCTTCGATAAACCGTACCAAACGGTTTTGAATCAGAAGTGAATCTTCGACAATAAACAAGTTCATAGCGCGTGTGTTTTGTAGTTTGCTAGTTGACTAGCGTTATCGGCATGGGTGCATTATGGGCAAACATGGGTTTGATTTAAATCAGTGTTCGCTGATTTAAAGTGTGGGAGTTTTCCAGCGATTTGTAGGAATATTCCTAGTGGGGTGGCGTTGAATGCTGTAATTGCTCAGACCTGATAGGTAAGAGTTACGGCTGGCGCGCCATCAACTGCGATTTATTTTGATGGTTGAATTAGGGGGGAGGGAGTCAAGCTTGATGTGAATTTGATTGCTAATAACGGAATGAATCAATTAATGCGAGCTTTATTTGATGGTGTTGCGCAATAGAAAAGCAAAAGGCTGCTTATGGAAAAGCAGCCTTTATCTGATACATCTCTACATGTCGACAAATGATCGTGAGTAATTACAGTAAATGATGCGTCATTGCATATTGAACGAGTTCGGATATGGATTGCAATTCCATCTTTTGCATAATTCTGGTTTTGTGCGTGCTCACGGTCTTTACACTCAAGTGCAAAATTTCACCAATCTCGGTGATGGATTTGCCTTTGGCTAAGTGACAGAAAACTTCAAATTCTCGATCAGATAAGGCGCTGTGAGTAAGGTCGTTATTCGCCGATGGCATGGCTGACATCGCCAGTTGTTCGGCAACTTCCATGCTGATGTAAGGTCGACCAGACGCGACTTTTCGTAGTGCGGTCACCAACTGTGTTCCAGCGCTTTCTTTGGTGAGATAGCCATTCGCGCCTGCTCGAATTGCGCGAACCGCGTATTGTTCTTCTTCATGCATCGTGAGAATCAAAATCGGTAATTTGGGAAACTCTTCTTTGATTTGGTGAATTAAGTCAACACCGCTACGACCAGGCATAGAAAGATCTAATAGCAACACATCAAATTTCTCTGAGCGAACTTTAGTAATGGTGTCATGGCCATCAATTGCTTCTCCGATTACTTGAATATCTTCGATGCCATCGAGTATGCGTTTCAGCCCCTCTCGCATGATAGTGTGGTCGTCTGCGATTAAAATTCTTATCATAAAAAGTGATCTATATTTTTTAAGTCGAGGTTTAGGTGCTTGCAAATATTTGCGTTAATGGTTGCGCTGACGATCAGGTAATTTCTCGAATTTTAAACTGTCTACCTTTGATCGTGCAGCGCCCTAGCTTGCTTAAAACTTGATCAGCGATCACCCGATCCACTGCCACATAAGACATAAACTCAAATACATTAATCTTTCCAACTTGATCCTTACTAATGCCGACGTCGCCAGTCAGCGCACCTAGAATATCACCTGGGCGTAATTTATCTTTTTTGCCTCCTGCGATGCAGATGCTAATTTTTGGTGCGATCAGCTCAGTTCTATTGAGACTCAAATCTGTCAGTGACTTCCAAATCGCCTCTTGTCCTTGATATTCTTCGATCAGTTTTACCCATTTTTTCTCGTTTGGTGCTGCGAGCGTCAGTGCTAAGCCGCGTTCGCCAGCGCGACCAGTGCGGCCAATGCGGTGAATGTGAACTTCTGTGTCTTTCGATACATCAACATTGATTACCGCGCCCAAAGATTGGATGTCGATGCCGCGTGCAGCAACATCGGTGGCAACTAGCACGGAGCAACTTTGATTGGCAAATAAGACTAAGATTTCATCTCGATCACGTTGTTCCATATCTCCATGTAGAGCTAGGGCAGTAATACCTTGGTGTTGTAGTTCTTCTGCCAGTTCATCACAGTGAATCTTGGTGTTGCAAAATGCGATGGTCGAAGTCGGTTGGTAGTGAAACAGTAATTGGCTGACCGCCGCATTTCTGTTTTCTGGGGTCACTTCAAAGAAGAATTGTTCGATTTGTTGACTAGCGTGTTGACTTTCGACTTTTATTTCGACGGGGTCCCGTAAAAAGCTAGCGGTCGCATGCCGCATATCGCTTGGGTAAGTCGCTGAAAACAATAAGGTTTGGCGGCGCGGAGAGCAAGCTGCCACAATGCCAACGATATCTTCGAAGAAACCCATATCCACCATACGGTCGGCTTCATCGAGTACCAGTGTTTGAACTGTTGCCAAGTTGATGCTATCGCGGCCAATGTGATCTAGTAAGCGTCCTGGTGTGCCAACGACAATGTGCGCGCCGTGTTCAAGTGAGGCGATTTGTGGACGCATCGGTGTGCCTCCACATAAAGTAAGAATTTTTACATTGGGGGTGGCACGTGCTAATCGGCGTAATTCATTCGACACTTGATCTGCCAACTCTCTGGTTGGGCAAACTACTAAGGCCTGGGTTGCAAAATAGCTGGGATTGAGTTTGCTTAAGATGCCGATGCCAAAAGCAGCAGTTTTGCCGCTCCCAGTTTTGGCTTGAGCAATTAAGTCACGTTGTTCTAGCATGACCGGAATACTGTTCGCTTGAATTTCTGTCATTTCAACGTATGCAAGAGTGCTAAGATTGTTGATCAAAGCAGGGCTTAGCGGTAGGTCGGAAAAACGTTTTACAGTTTGGGTCATGTCGTTGCTCTTTTTTCTTAATTCTGAAAGAAGCGCGAAGTCTAACAGTTGCTGCTTGTCTACACCATGCTTGTCATATTCTAGAAATGTTTGGAGATTGCAAAGTGGATTACATTTCTAGCTTAATTAATAGTTTTTATGTGTATTTGGTGTACTGCATTGTCAAAGTAATGAAATTTGCTTCTTATGCCGCAAAAGTTTCATGTAAATAGAAAATAGACATGTTTCCTAGGTGAAGTGGTTTCGTGCTAAAATCTAAGGTTAGATGAATTCTTGAAATTTTGTCTTAACCCTTTCTTTTTATTGGAGTTTTTAGATGGCTATCGAACGTACATTATCAATCATTAAACCTGATGCAGTTGCAAAAAATGTTATCGGTCAAATCGTAAGTCGCTTTGAAGGCGCTGGCTTGAAAGTTGTTGCAGCTCGTTTGACACAATTGTCCCGCGCTGAAGCAGAAGGTTTCTACGCTGTTCACGCAGCTCGTCCATTCTTCAAAGATTTGGTCGACTTCATGATCTCTGGTCCAGTATTCGTGCAAGTATTGGAAGGCGAAGGCGCGATTTTGAAAAATCGTGACTTGATGGGCGCAACAGATCCTAAGAAAGCAGAAAAAGGCACAATCCGCGCTGATTTCGCAGAATCTATCGATGCAAACGCAGTACACGGTTCCGACGCGCCAGAAACAGCAGCTGTTGAAATCGCTTACTTCTTCCCAGCATTGAACGTGTACTCACGTTAATCTGTGTTAGGTTTGTTGAATTAAATAGATGTTTTGACTGGGGCGAATGCCCCAGTTGTGATTGCGCTTAGTTATGGAAAAATAATTGAGCGAAATCAGTGGTAAAAAAATTAATTGAGAAGATTTAAATGACGGTACTCACCAACTTATTGGATTTTGATCCTGCACAGCTCGTAGCATATTGCGGTGAGTTGGGTGAGAAGCCATTTCGTGCAAAACAATTGCAGCGTTGGATTCATCAATTTGGCGCAAGTAATTTTGATGAAATGACCGACCTCGCCAAATCTTTGCGAGAAAAATTAGCTGGTCGCGCGCACATTTCTGCGCCTGCGGTAATCAGTGATCATACATCGGCAGATGGTACACGTAAGTGGTTAGTCGATGTCGGAAACGGTAATGCCGTTGAGACTGTATTCATTCCGGAAGAAAATCGTGGCACTTTGTGTATTTCTACGCAGGCTGGCTGCGCGGTAAATTGCCGTTTCTGTTCTACCGGAAAACAAGGATTTAATCGCAACTTGAGCGTGGGTGAAATTATCGGCCAGTTATGGATGGCTGAGTTCGAGTTGCGTCGGACTAAAGGCATAGAGCCTGGCCCAAAAGGTGAGCGTCAAATTACCAATGTGGTGATGATGGGAATGGGGGAGCCACTCTTAAATTTTGAGCCCACCGTGACTGCCTTAAAGTTAATGCTTGATGATAATGCATATGGTTTGTCGCGTCGCCGAGTGACCTTGTCGACTAGTGGTGTGGTGCCAATGATTGATAAGCTCGCTAAAGAATGTCCAGTTGCTTTAGCGGTGTCCTTGCATGCATCAAATGATCAATTGCGCGATGGTTTGGTGCCATTGAATAAGAAGTATCCATTGCATGAGTTGATGGATGCATGTCGTCGTTATCTTGAATTTGCTCCGCGTGATTTTATTACTTTCGAATACTGTATGTTGGACGGTGTGAATGATACCGATCAGCATGCGCGAGAATTGGTTGCGTTAGTCAAAACCGTTCCATGTAAATTTAATTTAATTCCGTTCAATCCTTTCCCTGAATCTGGTTTGAAACGTTCACCCAATGTGCGCATTAAATTATTCGCACAAATTTTGATGGACGCTGGTATTGTCACGACTGTGCGTAAAACGCGCGGTGATGATATTGATGCGGCATGTGGTCAGTTGGCCGGTGAGGTGCAAGATAGAACGCGAGTACAAGAGCGTATGCAGCAAATGTCAGAGTATCAGAAGAAATTTGGTCCAAATTTTGGGAAAATTACGGAGATAAAATAATGAGATTTTTAAAGTCGACTTGTGTTCTGGTAATTACTTTTTGCGCGATGTCATTGTCGGCTTGTTCAAGCTCAAAATTTTCAAATTCTCTCGATGACGAGAAGACTGTTGCAGAGAATCCTGATCTGCAGCGACGGGTGTCGATTCGTATGCAATTGGCGGTCGACTACTTTAAGGAAGGCCAATTCAAGTTGGCTTTAGAAGAGATTCGAAATGTCATCTCCATTTCGCCGCAGTTCGCCAATGCCTATAGCTTGCGTGCATTGATACAGATGGAAATGAACGATCCGCAGCGTGCTGAAGAAAATTTTCTGCATGCATTGAAGTTGGATCCAAGTAACTCAGAAATTCGCAACAACTATGCGTGGTTCTTGTGCCAAAATGGACGAGAAAAGCAAGCATTGCCACTGTACGACCGAATTTTAGGTGATCGTAGTTATCCAACGCCGTTGAAGGCGATGATGAGTGCTGGGGTTTGTAGTTTGCGCATGAAAGATTTGAATAGCGCAGAAAAATACTTTTTGATGGCATATCAGCTCGATCCGATGAATCCTTCTGCAAATGCGAATTTGGCTAAGGTTTATTACGATAAATCACAATTTGATAAAGCGCGACCATTCATTCAGCGCGTTTTGAAAGAAGAGATTTTTGCGGCAGATGTATTATGGATTGCGATAAAGATTGATCATAAATTAGGTGATCAGACCTCTGTAAATAATTTGGGAACTCAATTGCGACGTCGACATCCAAATTCAAGAGAATTTGCTCTGTTTCAAAAAGGTGCTTTTAATGAGTGATGTATTAGAGACTGAAGTGATGGATTCAAGCAAGCCGATTATCACGGTAGATAGCACAACAACTTTGAATTCGGTAGGCGCACAGTTGGCTGCTAGTCGGCAAAGTAAAAATTGGACAATTCCCTTCGTCGCTGAACAATTGAAGCTTTCGCAAGCGCAAGTCACCGCTTTGGAGTCGGATAATTTCGCAGCACTTCCTAAAATGGTGATTGTGCGTGGATTTGTTCGAGCATATGCAAAGTTGTTGAGGATTGAAGCAGATCATCTGGTTGCCGCATTGCCGCGAGATGCAGAATCGACGCAATTGGAAACAGCGATGCGCCCGGCCTTGTCGACCCCATTTGTGGAGTCGCGTTTATCCTTGCACGGCAGTCACGATAATAATCGTCGATATATCATTGGTGTCATCGTTTTGATTGTCATTATTGGGGTTTTCTTGATTTTGCAATCTACCGAGTTCGGTAAAAACATTCGTAGTGCTTTTGAACAAAAAGAGAATGTCGCTGTGACGCAAGCTTTGGATTCTTCTCCAGCGCTGGATGAGCCAGCTGTAGCTCAAGCTAGTCAAGTGCTCGGCACGGTTCCAAATTCTGTCGCAGCTTCGGTTGCATCTGTTGAGGTCAATGCGGTGGCTGCTAGCACGGTTGATACGGCAGGTACTGCTTCTGTGGCTAGTCCAGCCATAGCTGAGACTATGGATTCAAGCAAGCCAGCAGCTTCATTGGCAGAACCGGTAACGGCACCTGCTGCTAGCGAATCGTTTGTTCTTAAGTTTCGGCAAGATTCTTGGGTACAGGTAAAAACTGAAGCAGGTACTATTTTGAGTTCTCACTTGGCAAAAGCCGGAACTGAGGAAGCATTTAGCGTGAAGCAAGTGCTATACGTCAAGCTTGGTAACGCTGCAGGAGTTGATGCTATCTTGCGTGGTTCGCCAATGACTGTGACGTCTGAGCGTGGCAATAACGTCGCTAACCTGGTTGTGAAGTAAATATGCTAGTCGATTTAAAAGAAATTGCCTGTGGTGCAGCTTTACGACGTCAATCTCGTGCTGTTCAAATTCGTTATCGAGATAAGGTTGTTGTTGTTGGTGGCGATGCCCCGGTTGTTATTCAATCTATGACAAATACCGATACGGCTGATGCGATCGCTACCGCAATTCAAATTAAAGACTTGGCGCGCGCTGGTTCTGAGTTGGTGCGGATCACTGTCAATAATCCTGAGGCAGCGCAGGCAGTGCCAGCAATTCGCGAGCAACTTGATCGCATGGGTATTGATGTCCCCTTGGTTGGTGATTTTCATTACAACGGGCATACTCTTTTGAAAGACTTTCCCGGTTGTGCGAAGGCCTTGTCTAAGTACCGAATTAATCCCGGCAATGTCGGCCAAGGTGCAAAGCGTGATACGCAATTTGCACAGATGATCGAAATGGCATGTCTGTATCAAAAGCCAGTGCGAATTGGCGTGAACTGGGGCAGTTTGGATCAGGCCTTATTGGCGCGCATCATGGATGAGAATTCTCAGCGCGCTGTGCCGCTAAGTGCACAAACTGTCATGTATCAGGCTTTGATAACATCGGCGATTGAGAGTGCGCAACGTGCCGAGCAGTTGGGCTTGCCCGGTGATCAGATTATTTTGTCTTGCAAAGTATCTGGTGTGCAGGATTTGATCTCTGTGTATCGTGAAATTAGTAAGCATTGTGATTATCCATTGCACTTGGGTTTGACCGAGGCAGGCATGGGAAGTAAGGGCATTGTTGCCTCAACCGCTGCACTATCGGTTTTGCTGCAAGAAGGAATTGGCGATACGATTCGTATTTCATTAACGCCTGAGCCTGGTGGTGATCGCTGCAAAGAGGTGTTTGTTGCGCAAGAGATTTTGCAAACCATGGGCTTACGTAAGTTTATGCCGATGGTGATTGCCTGCCCTGGATGTGGCAGAACAACTTCGACTGTGTTTCAAGAGCTTGCAGATGACATTCAGTCGTTTTTGCGTGAACAAATGCCAGTATGGAAAACACAGTATCCAGGTGTTGAAGGTATGAATGTGGCAGTGATGGGCTGTATTGTGAATGGCCCAGGCGAATCCAAGCATGCGCATATTGGTATTAGTTTGCCTGGAACAGGTGAGTCACCAGCCGCGCCAGTCTTTATCGATGGTGTTAAAGCGATGACTTTGCGTGGTGAAAACATCGCGCAAGATTTCCAAAAAATAGTTTTGGATTATGTGCAGACACGTTACTCACCACAAGTTTAAGATTTTAAAATTGTTATAAGCACAGACATAGTTTAATTAAAAGTAAATTGGAAATGACGGCATGTCCGAAGATAAGAAAATAGAAAAGATCAGTGGTATCAAGGGAATGAATGACATTCTTCCTGAGCAAGCTGCACTTTGGGAATTGTTTGAAAATACGGTGCAATCTGTATTAAAGAGTTACGGTTTTCAGCAAATGAGGACACCGATCGTTGAGTCGACGCCATTATTTGCGCGCGGCTTGGGAGCGGTGACGGATATCGTTGAAAAAGAAATGTATTCTTTTGAAGATTCGATGAATGGCGACAAGTTAACGCTGCGCCCTGAAAACACGGCTGGTATTGTGCGTGCAGCACTTGAACATAACATCACTTACGATGGACCAAAGCGTGTTTGGTATAACGGGCCAATGTTCCGTCATGAAAAGCCGCAACGTGGGCGTTATCGTCAATTTCATCAAGTCGGTGCAGAAGCTTTGGGCTTTGCCGGTCCGGATATTGATGCTGAATTGATCGTGATGTGTCAGCGCTTGTGGGATGATTTGGGGCTCACAAATGTACGCTTAGAATTAAACTCGATTGGTGATGCGGCGGAACGCAATCAACATCGTGCAGAATTGATTGCCTACTTTGAACGGCACAAAGATCAGTTGGATGCAGAGGCTCAGCGCCGTTTGTATTCAAATCCTTTGCGTATTCTCGATACGAAAAATCCAAGCATGCAAGATTTGGTAAATAATGCACCGAAGTTGTTGGATTTCTTGGGCGAAGAATCAAAAGCACATTTTGAAGGTGTGCAAAAGATATTACGTCACAATAGCATTCCATTTACCATCAATCCGCGATTAGTGCGTGGTATGGATTACTATAATCGCACAGTGTTTGAATGGGTTACCGATGAATTAGGTGCGCAAGGCACTGTTTGTGCTGGTGGTCGATACGATACCTTGTTCACGATGTTTGGCGGTAAACATACGCCAGCATGTGGTTTCGCGATGGGCGTCGAACGCTTGCTGGAGCTCATGAAACTCAACGGCGATGCGGAAGTCGCTCAATCATGTGATGTGTATTTAGTGCACCAAGGCGAGCAAGCGCAAATGCAATCTTTTGTTTTAGGTGAGCGTTTGCGTGATGCAGGCTTAGATGTTGTGTTACATTGCGCATCTGCTACTGGAATCGGTAGTTTTAAATCGCAAATGAAAAAGGCAGATGCTAGTGGCGCTGCATTTGCTGTGATTATTGGCGAAGATGAAGCTGCTGCTGAAACCGTAACCGTAAAGTCAATGCGTTCGGAAGACTTTGCAAATAATCAAACTAGTGTTCCTTTTGATACCGCTGTTGATTACTTAGTTGATCAGATCGTTGGTGCTGATCACGACGAATCTCAGTGCGATAATCCTAATCATATTCACCTTCATCATTAATAAAAAAATGGCATACGATCTCGAAGAGCAAGAACAGATAGACACCCTCAAAGCTTGGTGGAAACAATATGGTAATTTAATTACTTGGTTATTAATCGCTGCCTTATCCAGTTTTGCGGCTTGGACGGCTTGGAAGAATTATCAATTGGGCCAGGCAAGTCAGGCGTCAACAATTTATGAAGAAGTGCAACGCGCAGCAGCATCGAAAGATAATGCAAAAGTGCAGGGCGCTAGTGCAAACTTGGTGACCAAATTTGCTGGTACCTCGTACGCAACGATGGCTGCTTTAACTGCGGCTAAAACCGCGTTTGACGCGAATGATTTGAAGACAGCAAAAACACAATTGTCTTGGGTTGTTGAGCATGGACATACCAAAGAATTTCAAGCATTAGCGAAACTGCGTTTGGCTGCGATTTTTCTTGATGAGAAAAATCTTGATGAGGCTTTAAAGACTTTGTCAGGCGAATTTCCTGCCGAATTTGAAGCTGATGTACTAGACAGAAAAGCAGATGTTTTTGTTGCGCAAAATAAGCTCAAAGAAGCGCGTGAAACATATAAGAGTGCATTGGATAAAATGGGTGAAAAGCATGTTGGTAAACAACTAGTGCAAATTAAGCTTGATGCATTAGGTGGTGCGCCCGAAATGAAAGTTGCTGTAACTTCAGACAAGAAATAATATGAAATTGACTATGCTTCCTCGCAGCCTCGTTGTATCCTTGTGTAGCGTTACTTTATTAAGCGCTTGTTCTAGTTTATCTTGGCTTAATCCATTTGCAAAAGAAGATACAAAAACAGCGCCTGCACCTTTGCAAATTTTTACGCCAAGTATGTCGGTAAAAAATGCTTGGACGCTTAGTGTAGGAAGTTCTGGAGAATATTTTTTTAGTCCTGCGGTAGTCGGCTCTGAATTGTATGCTGCAAGTGCAGATGGGACAATTGCTAAAGTTAATGCCGCGAATGGGCAGCTTGTCTGGAAGATTAAAGCTGATTTGCCTCTGACTGCAGGTGTTGGTGCGAATGCCAAAATAGTTGCAGTGGCTGCGCAAAAAGGTGCTTTGTTCACCTATGACACGCAAGGTAAATTGCGTTGGAAAGCGCAAGCGAGTAGCGAAATTTTGTCGATTCCAGCGGTAACTGATTCTTTGGTATTGGTTCATAGTATCGATAATCGAATTACAGCGTTTGACGCAGATACTGGCGCATTAAAATGGGCAGTTGAGCGCCCATTGCCTGTATTGACTTTGCGTATGGCGACCGGTATTACAATCAAAGATCAAATTGGCATGGTTTCTACACCTGGTGGCAAGTTGATCGCATTGGCATTGCAAAATGGTGGTTTGCGCTGGGAAGCGACAGCAGCCGAGCCAAAAGGCGCAACTGAATTAGAGCGTATCGTTGATATGTCTGGTGCACCAGCCTTGGTAGGCAATACAGTTTGTGCTGCTAGTTATCAAGGTCGTGTAGCGTGCTTTGATGCAGCGAATGGTACTGTCAAATGGGCTAAGAGTATTTCTAGCGAGGTTGGTGTTGCAGCTGACGAGCGTTTTGCTTTTGCTGCCGACAATGCCGGAGGTGTCTATGGTTACGACATCAATGGTGGTGCCACAGTATGGAAGAATGATAAGTTGACGAATCGCGGTTTAGCTACGCCAACGTCGTTTGGTCGCGCTGTCGTGATTGGCGATCGATTGGGATTCTTGCATTTTTTATCTAGAGAAGATGGTTCTTTCTTGGCACGTATGCCAACGGATGGAAGTAAGATTATGTCTGCGCCGGTGATTGCCGGTAATAACCTGATTGTGCAAACAAAGTCAGGTGCTGTTGTCGCATTCGCGACGGAATAAATTAATGAAACCAGTAATTGCTTTAATCGGCCGGCCCAATGTCGGTAAATCCACTTTGTTCAATCGTTTGACGCGGACTCGTGACGCCTTGGTTGCTGATTTGCCAGGCTTAACGCGTGATCGTCATTATGGAGAAGGACGGGTTGGCGAACGCCCGTTTTTGGTAATTGACACGGGTGGTTTTGAGCCAGTTGCAAAAGAAGGCATCATGCATGAGATGGCGAAGCAAACCAAGCAAGCCGTCGCCGAAGCGGATGTCATTATTTTTTTGGTAGACGGTCGCCAAGGACTTACACCGCACGATAAAACCATCACAGACTTTTTACGTAAATCTGGTCGCTCAGTCATGTTGGTGGTGAACAAGGCTGAAGGGATGCGTTATACCAGCGTTGCCGCTGACTTCTACGAACTTGGCTTAGGCGATCCTTATGTGATTTCCTCTGCGCACGGTGATGGCGTTACTGATTTGGTTGAGGAGGCACTGAACATTGCTCACGCCTCACGTCCAGATGAGCCAGAAGAAAATCTTGATGCAGCTAAAGGGATAAAGATTGCGATTGTCGGTCGCCCGAACGTTGGTAAATCAACTTTAGTGAACACTCTGTTGGGTGAAGAGCGGGTAATCGCGTTTGATATGCCTGGAACCACGCGTGACTCAATTGAAATTCCATTTGAACGTGATGGTCAGCAATACACCTTAATCGATACTGCAGGTATTCGTCGCCGTGGTAAGGTGTTTGAGGCGATTGAAAAATTCTCCGTGGTGAAGACCTTGCAGTCGGTATCTGAAGCGAATGTCGTTCTATTATTGCTGGATGCTCAACAAGACATTTCTGAGCAAGATGCGCATATTGCTGGATTTATTCTTGAGTCTGGACGCGCGCTAGTCGTTGGTGTCAATAAGTGGGATGGTTTGCAAAGTGATCGACGTGACGAAATCAAAATGGATATTGAGCGTAAGTTGAATTTCTTAACATTTGCTAAGTTCCATTTTATCTCAGCGTTAAAGTCGACTGGTATCGGTCCGTTGATGAAGTCGATTGATTCCGCATATGAAGCGGCGATGGCCAATCTGTCCACGCCAAAATTGACCCGTGCATTGATTGAGGCTGTTGAACATCAGCAGCCTAAGCGTAAAGGATCAATTCGTCCGAAAATGCGTTATGCACATCAAGGTGGACAAAATCCACCGATCATTGTTATTCACGGTAATGCGTTAGAGGCGATTGGTGATGTCTATAAACGTTATCTTGAAAAACATTTTAGAGAAACATTTAATTTAACGGGCACACCTTTGCGTATAGAAATGCGCTCGGGTAAAAATCCGTTCACCAAAGATTCGAAGTAAAAGGGCTGTTTACGCAAACTTTACTTCGTTAAATTTCTTTGAAGTATTTAAAAAAAGAACTTCTCGTGGTATCTTAATTATCTTTTGGACACTTGAAATAATCAAAGGTGTCCCCAACTCCTAATCACAACAACACAATGGAGCTGTTATGAGCAATAAAGGGCAACTGTTACAAGACCCATTTTTGAATGCGTTAAGAAAAGAACACATTCCTGTTTCAATTTATCTGGTCAATGGCATTAAGCTACAAGGTCATGTTGAGTCATTTGATCAGTATGTCGTGTTGTTGCGTAATACAGTTACGCAAATGGTGTATAAGCACGCAATTTCTACTGTTGTTCCTGCGCGTGCAGTGAGCATTAATTCCGAATCTGAAGCTGAGTAATTATTCTTGAATTTTTCAGGTATTCGAATTTCTTTTAGGTTCATATGCGCGCTGCTCTAGTTGGCGTGGACTTCGGCAAAGGAGACTTTGCTGCGAGTTTAGATGAGCTTTCTCAGCTCGCTCTTTCTGCAGGGGCTGAGAGTATCACAAGCATTGCATGTAAGCGATCTAGTCCTGATGCCGCCTTATTTGTCGGATCAGGAAAAGCTGATGAGATTGCGCATGCGGTCACTGACCTTGGTTTAGATCTGGTCATATTCAATCACGCACTATCACCAGCGCAGCAGAGAAATCTGGAGCGTCACCTGAAGATTCGGGTGGTGGATCGTACCAGCTTAATTCTTGATATTTTTGCGCAGCGCGCTAAAAGCCATGAAGGTAAGGTTCAAGTCGAGTTGGCGCAGTTGCAGCATCTAGCCACGCGCTTGGTTCGTGGATGGACGCATCTGGAACGACAAAAAGGTGGTATCGGCTTGCGTGGTCCAGGTGAAACGCAGTTGGAAACAGATCGCCGTTTGCTCGGTGAGCGCGTCAAGATGCTTAAGGCAAAGATGGAAAAATTGCATAAGCAAAGGGAGACGCAGAGGCGTTCGAGAGGTCGGAGCAGTACGTTTACAGTATCTTTGGTTGGTTATACCAATGCTGGTAAATCAACCTTGTTTAATACTTTGACCAAGGCGGGAACGTATGCCGCAAATCAATTGTTTGCTACTTTGGATACCACCTCGCGTCGTCTGTACTTAGATGGTGTTGGCAATATTGTTGTTTCTGATACGGTTGGTTTTATTCGAGATTTACCTCACCAATTAGTTGCTTCCTTTAGAGCGACTCTGGAGGAAACGATACATGCAGATTTGTTATTGCATGTGGTCGATGGTGGAAGTGCCGTTCGCAATGATCAAATTGATCAAGTGAATCATGTTTTGAAGGAAATTGGTGCCGACCATATTCCGCAATTATTGGTTTGGAATAAGATAGATCAGGCCGATTTGCCTCCTGCAATCGAGCGGGATGAATATGGTAAAATTAGCAGAGTTTTCGTTAGTGCAAAAAATGGTTTAGGTATTGATTTGTTGCGTAATGCGATCGTTGAGCTGATGCAGAAGGATGCAGATAGTTCCGAACAAGTTGCAGATGTAATTGATATGGATGATTAGGTTTCGGTTTGTGTTTCTTTTGTTCTATTTTAAAAACAGGACTTAAATAAATTGATGTCGCTCAGGTGTTGATCGTTGAAACGTATCTACACTAACAAAAAATGAGTGATTCAAATGTAAGTTTTGCAAAAGTCCATTTAGTAATTAAATTCAACAATTTATCGGGTAATCAACGAATGCGAATTCCTTTTTTTAATCGCTTAAGGCCATTACTCTCTTTGAACGACCCGCAATGGGGGCGCGGTTCAAAAGGAGATAAGCCAGATGGTAGAAAACCAGAAGACGGTCCGCCAGATTTAGATCAGCTTTGGCGAGATTTTAACCAGTCGATCGCGCGTATGTTTGGTAAGACTGGCGGCGCTGATGGTGGTAATGGTGGTTCACCGAATGATTCTCTATTCGCGAAGATTGGCTTTGGCGTAATTCTCGCGGTATTGGCTTTTTTCTGGATGATTAGTGGCTTTTTTATCGTACAAGAAGGTCAGACCGGTGTTATCACAACATTTGGGAAGTATAGCTATCAGGCAAATCCGGGTTTTAACTGGCGTTGGCCGGCACCGATACAAGCGCATGAAATCGTCAATGTGCAACAGGTTCGTACGGTTGAAGTTGGATATCGAAACAATGTAAAAAACAAACAGCCAAAAGAAGCTTTGATGTTAACTGATGATGAAAACATCATCGATATTCAATTCGCTGTTCAATACAAACTGAAAGATGCGGCGAAATGGCTGTATAGCAATCGCGATCAAGAAGAGATGATTCGTCAGGTTGCAGAGACTGCAATTCGTGAAATTGTTGGTCGTAGCAAGATGGACTTTGTCCTTTATGAAGGTCGTGAGAAAGTCGCATTAGATGTGAATGTCTTAATGCAGCAAGTATTGGATCGTTACGAGTCCGGCGCACAGATCACGAATGTGACTATGCAAGCGGTACAACCACCTGAGCAAGTCCAAGCAGCATTTGATGATGCGGTAAAAGCGGGGCAAGATAAAGAACGTCAGAAAAATGAAGGCCAAGCTTATGCGAATGACGTCATTCCAAAAGCACGCGGCGAAGCTTCTCGTATGTTGCAAGATGCCGAAGGTTATCGTTCTAAAGTGGTAGCGAATGCGGAAGGTAATGTTTCTCGCTTTAAGCAGGTTTTGGTTGAATATCAAAAAGCGCCAGCAGTCACGCGTGATCGTATGTATTTAGAGACGATGCAACAAATTTTCTCCAGTACGACCAAGTTGATGATGGACGCAAAGAATTCGAACAATATGATTTATTTGCCTTTGGATAAATTAAATTCACAAGGTGATAGCGGTAATCGTACTAGCGCACCTGTGGCTCCAGTAACGTCACCGTCCGATACAATGACAACGGTGGAAGTAAGAGGAACAAAAGATGGTAGAACTCGCGATTCTCGCGACAGGGAGTCTCGTTAATGAATAAGTTTATTTCATCTTTAATCGCGCTCGCCATCGCAGGCGTGGTGTTTTATTCGACCATTTTTGTGGTTGATCAAAGGTCGCATGCGATTGTCTTTGCACTTGGTGAAGTGAAGGCCGTGATTAGTGAACCTGGTTTGCATTTTAAATTGCCACCTCCATTTCAAAACGTGATGTTTTTGGATAAGCGTATTTTGACGATCGAATCACCAGAAGCAGATCGCTTTATTACTGCTGAAAAGAAAAATATTTTGGTCGATACCTATGTGAAGTGGCATATCACTGAGCCAAAATTGTATTTCGTTAGTTTTGGTGGTGAAGAAGGGCGTGCCCGTGATCGTTTGTCGCAAATCGTTAAAGCTGCTTTAAACGAAGAAATCACCAAGCGCTCGGTGCGCGATGTAATTTCTGGTGAGCGCGACAAAGTCATGCAAGCTATTCGTAAAAAAGTAACCGACGAAGCGAAGCAAATTGGTGTTGAGATTGTTGATGTACGTCTGCAACGTGTTGACTATGTTGAGCAAATCAATAATTCTGTGTATGAACGTATGAAGGCGGAACGTAGCCGCGTAGCAAATGAATTGCGTTCTACAGGTTTTGCTGATTCTGAGAAGATTCGTGCTGATGCAGACCGTCAACGGATTGTCATTTTGGCCGAAGCATATAAAGAAGCGCAAACGATTAGTGGTGCTGGTGATGCGGAAGCAGCAAAGATTTACTCGCAGGCTTTCAGTCAGAATGCAGAGTTTTATAAGTTTTATCGTAGTTTGGAAGCCTATCGCGCTAGCTTCAAGAGTAAGAGTGACATGATGGTTGTTGATCAAAACTCTGAATTCTTTAAGTATTTCAAAGCGCCTGGTGCTGGCAGTGCTGGAGCCGCGCCTAAAAAATAATTTAACCTAAAAGTGGGTGTCGTTAGATAGACTGCATTTCATTTTGAATTGCAGTCTTTCTAGTTTTTGCCCGATCTATTAATGTTTGCAGTATTGTCATTACTGAAGATTGTTTCTTATGCCAAATTGGCTACTCCCTGAAAATATAGCCGACGTATTGCCTTCCGAAGCACGCAAGATCGAAGAATTGCGTCGTGTTTTATTAGATAATTTCCGTTGCTATGGCTATGAATTAGTCATGCCTCCTATGCTTGAATACATCGAGTCTTTGTTGACAGGTGCTGGTCAAGATATGGACTTACGTACTTTTAAGTTGGTTGATCAAATATCTGGTCGTACCATGGGGGTACGCGCTGATATGACGACCCAGGTAGCGCGTATTGATGCGCATCTATTAAATCGCAAATCGGTAACGCGTCTGTGTTATGCCGGTAGTGTGTTACATACGCGACCATCGGGATTGCATGCGACGCGTGAACCACTGCAAATTGGTGGTGAAATCTATGGTCACGCTGGTTTGGAAGCCGATGCTGAAATTCAAGAATTGATGTTGGCATCTTTGGCGCTAGCGAATATTTCCGAAGTGCGTTTAGATTTATGTCATGTGGGCGTATTACGAGCATTGCTCAATAGCGACGAAGCGGCGAAGCGACATGAATCGCAATTGTTCGCCTTGTTAGAGGCGAAAGATTTGCCTGCTTTGAAAGAGTTGACAAAAGACTTCCAACCAGTCGTTCGTCAAGCTTTGTTGGATTTGCCAAATTTATATGGTGACAAATCGATTATTCAAAAAGCGCGTGAAATTTTGCCCAAACTGGATGGGATTGCGATAGCATTGAATGAGTTAGCCTATTTGGTTGAATTGGCTGGCAATGCAAAAGTGACGGTTGATTTGGCTGATTTGCGCGGGTATCACTACCATAGTGGTGTGATGTTTAACGCTTTTGTACCAGGCTTGCCAAATGCTGTGGCGCGTGGTGGTCGGTATGATCATGTGGGCGAGGCATTTGGTCGTGCGCGTCCAGCAACAGGATTTTCTTTAGATTTACGTGAGTTGGCGCGTTTGATGCCATCGGCAGAGCGTAAGAATGCGATCTTGGCGCCTTGGAATCAAGATCCCGCGTTGCGGATGAAGATCAATGAATTACGTCAAGCTGGTGAGGTGGTGATTCAAAATCTCCCCGGCCACGAGAATGAACAGGACGAATTTGAATGCACACGCATGGTCGAATTCGATGGTAGTCAATGGATTTTAAAAACTGTAGGTTGATGAGCGATGTCACAAAATAAACCAGCAAAAAATGTAGTTGTCATTGGAACCCAGTGGGGCGATGAAGGCAAAGGTAAAATCGTCGATTGGTTGACGGATCATGCGCAAGGCGTGGTGCGTTTTCAAGGCGGTCATAATGCCGGCCACACTCTCGTAATCGGCGGTCAAAAGACAGCTTTGCAATTGATTCCATCTGGAATTATGCGTGCGGGCACTGCATGTTATATCGGTAATGGTGTCGTTCTGTCGGTTCCAGATCTATTGCGTGAAATCGATAAGTTAGAAGCGAATGGCGTCGAGGTTTGCTCGCGTTTAAAAATTTCTGAGGCTTGCCCAGTCATCCTGCCTTACCACACTGCATTGGATGCAGCGCGCGAAGCGGCACGTGGTGCAGCTAAGATTGGAACGACAGGAAAAGGCATTGGCCCAGCTTATGAAGATAAAGTCGCGCGTCGTGCTATTCGCGTAGCCGATTTGCTGAATCCAGAACGCTTTGCCGAAAAGCTCAAAGAGAATCTGGAATATCACAATTACGTCTTGGTGAATTATTTAAAAGCAGAAGCGGTCGATTTCCAAAAAACTTATGATGATGCGATGCGTGATGTGGCTCGAATTCGTCCTATGGTGACCGATGTTTCTAGTGCTTTACATGCGGCATACAAAAACGGAGCAAGTTTACTGTTCGAAGGTGCGCAAGGTAGTTTGCTTGACATCGATCATGGTACATATCCTTTCGTTACTTCAAGTAACTGCGTGGCGGGGAATGCGTCTGCTGGTTCGGGCGTGGGTCCTGGTATGTTGCACTATATCTTGGGTATTACTAAGGCTTACACTACGCGAGTTGGTTCTGGTCCTTTCCCATCTGAATTGCCGACTGATCAAGGCGTTGGTAAGCATTTGGCGAGTGTCGGTCATGAGTTTGGCACGGTCACTGGACGCGCACGTCGCTGCGGTTGGTTTGATGCTGCGTTGTTGAAGCGCTCTGTTCAAATCAATGGTGTATCTGGTATGTGCTTGACTAAGCTCGATGTGCTTGATGGCTTAGAATCATTAAAGTTGTGCACTGGTTACACTATCGATGGTAAATCCGTTGATATTTTCCCTGTCGGTGCGGAAGAAGCGGCTCGATGTGTTGCTGTTTACGAAGAAATGCCGGGTTGGTCTGAATCCACTGTTGGTGCGCAATCAATGGAGGCCTTGCCAGTGAATGCACGTAACTATATCAAGCGTATCGAAGAATTAGTTGGTGTACCAATTGATATGGTTTCAACTGGCCCAGACCGCGAAGAGACCATCGTTCTTCGTCATCCATTTCTATAAAGATAGAGACGATGTCGAATTTGAAGAATCCAGAGCAAAATGATTTGTGGGTCTCGTGGGATGAATACCATCGCGCAATTGAACTTTTAGCCTTAAAGGTTCACGAATCTGGTCTGCAATTTGATCATATCTTGTGCTTGGCGCGTGGCGGTCTCAGAATAGGCGATGTATTTTCTCGTCTATTTAAACTGCCATTGAGTGTACTTTCAGTCAGTTCTTATCGCGGTAGCGCTGGGCAAGAGCAGGGGCAAATTCAAATTGGCGGCAGTATCGCCAGTGTCGAAAAAAGCCTTTCTGGTCGTGTCTTGCTGGTAGATGATTTGGTAGATTCTGGCGTTACCTTTCGCGAAGTACAGCCATGGCTGAGACGTCATCATCCAGAGATCACTGAGATGAAAAGTGCGGTGATCTGGGTGAAGTCAGTTTCTGTTGTGGTTCCTGATTTTTATTTGCAGTACTTAGAAGGTTCACCGTGGATACATCAGCCATTTGAGATCTACGATACCTTGTCAATTCAGGAACTTGCTACACAAAAATAAACATTTGGGTATGTAGTCTGAGCAAGTTTGATCGTAGAACAAAGACGGATTTTAATTATTAAATCCGTCTTTTTTATTCATCGAACGTACCTCTGTTGCTAGTGCGATCGTTGATGGATTGATGTTTAGTGCGGAGTTTTCGCGATAGTTTTCAGCGATTGTATTTTTTTTGATTAGAAATAAAAAAGCCGTTGACGAATCAACGGCTTTTTTAAGTAATCGAGCAAATAATGCTGGTGCCCACGGAGGGACTCGAACCCCCACACCCGAAGGCACATGGACCTGAACCATGCGCGTCTACCAATTCCGCCACGTGGGCAACGGAGACCAAGATTATAAAGTAATACCTCACAAAGTCAATGTATTAAAAGTAGTGCCCGCTAACAGAAAGCATGTCATCTGCCAGCTTTTTTATCGATAGCAAAGATGATCTACGTATCAATTGCAGATAAGCAGTAGATCTGTAGCGACACTTTTTGCAAAGGCTAGGTATTTTTAAATTTACCCGATAAACTATGTTTATCTACTGACGGTTGCATAATGTTGTAGCCTTAATCAATTACAAAGAGATTTCAACGTTTTGAATAAACATCTTTATTCCATCCCAAGTCGAGAAGATATTCTTGGCATCTTGCGCGCTTCAAAAACAAGTTTGAAGATAACATCGATTGCAAAAAAATTAGGCGTAAAACCTGAGGAGATCGAAGGCATGGCGAAAAGGCTCAAAGCAATGGAGCGTGAGGGACAAATTGCTCAAGATAAGGTTGGTAATTTCACTGCGTTGTCGCAAGAAAATCTGATCGTCGGAAGAGTGAGTAGCCATCGTGATGGGTATGGTTTCTTGACGCCAGATGATGGAAGCCCTGATCTATTTTTGCCCGAACGTGAGATGGCGCGTATTTTAAACGGTGACCGTGTTAGCGCACGGGTTGTCGGTACCGATCGCAAGGGACGTTTAGAGGGAAGTGTTTCGGAAATTCTTGAGCGTGCTAATACCCATATTATTGGTCGCTTGATTCAGGAAAACGGTGTTTGGTTAATTGCGCCAGAAGACAATCGCATCAATCAAGACATTTTATTGGCGGGCTCTCCAGGCAAAGCGAAGGCAGGGCAAGTGGTCAGTGTTGAGTTGGTTGAACAACCAACTAAATATTCGCAGGCACTTGGAAAAATCGTTGAGATTCTTGGTGAGATTGATGATCCTGGAATTGAGATCGAAATCGCGGTGCGAAAATTCGGTGTGCCACACGAATTTTCTGATGCTGCACAAAAAGCAGCAAGTAAATTGCCGTTTGATGTTGGTGCCAAAGATCTTGAAGAACGTGTTGATCTGCGTGATATCGCATTGGTGACGATTGATGGTGAAGATGCCCGCGACTTTGATGATGCGGTGTATTGTGAACCTTGCAAAATTGGCCGAGAAAAAGGATATCGTTTGTTGGTAGCGATTGCCGATGTCAGTCATTACGTCAAGCCGAATGACGCTATTGATCAGGATGCGTTATTGCGTAGTACTTCTGTGTATTTCCCGCGTCGCGTGATTCCCATGTTGCCGGAAAAATTATCAAACGGCCTGTGTTCTTTAAACCCCAATGTCGATCGATTGACCTTAGTTTGCGATATGGTGGTTTCACTTGATGGTGAAGTTACTGCTTATCAATTTTACCCAGCGGTCATTCACTCCGCTGCGCGTTTTACTTATACAGAAGTCGCTGCAATTTTAGGAAACACCAAAGGACCTGAGGCCAACAAGCGACTCACTTTAGTGCCACATTTACTGCATCTTTATGAGGCGTTTCAAGTTTTATTGAAAGCACGTCATCGTCGTGGCGCAATTGATTTTGAAACTACCGAAACCTATATCGTCGCCAATGCGGCTGGCAAGATAGAGAAAATTTTGCCACGTACACGTAACGATGCCCATCGTTTGATCGAAGAGTGTATGTTGGCTGCCAATGTTTGTGCCGCGAGCTTGTTACAAGAATATGATCATTTTGGTGTGTATCGTATTCATGCTGGTCCTACAAAAGAAAAATTGACACAGGTACGCAATTTCTTGCGTCAAGTTGGCTTGAATTTGACTGGCGGCGATTCGCCTTCTGCATCAGACTATGCGCAATTGATGGAAAAAATTAAGAGTCGACCAGACTCGCAGTTATTGCAAACGATGCTGCTGCGTTCTATGCAGCAAGCGGTGTATAGCCCAGATAATATTGGTCACTTTGGCTTGTCGTATGATGCGTATGCGCACTTTACTAGCCCAATTCGCCGTTATCCCGATTTATTGACTCATCGTGCGATTAAGGCGATTTTGCAAGGCAAAAAATACGAGCCTAAAGGAATCGATACGAGTATTTTAAACACCACGATTTCAAATGCAGCACGCAAGCAAATGGCCGCGGATCGTGCAGCAGGAAAAGAGCGTCAGCAAAAAGAACAAACGATTTGGGATATGTTGGGAACCCATTGCTCTGCGAATGAGCGGCGCGCCGATGAAGCTTCGCGCGATGTGGAAGCATGGCTCAAGTGCTATTACATGAAGAGTAAATTGGGTGAGGAATTTACTGGCACGATTTCTGGCGTGACTCAATTCGGATTGTTTGTGCAGCTTGATGAAATGTTCGTTGAAGGTTTAGTTCACATTACCGAACTTGGCGCGGACTATTTTCAGTTTGATGAAGCTCGACATGAATTGCGTGGCGAACGTAGTGGAAAACGTTATCAATTGACCGATAAAGTAAAAGTAGTCGTTAGTCGTGTAGATATCGATGCAAGAAAAATTGATTTGTCTTTGGCGACAAGTGCGATACCGAATCGATATCCAAAAACACGTGAATTAGAAGAGGTTGCAACGACGCGCCAAACAAAGCGTGCTGCGACCAGTAGAACCGCCAATGCGGCAACAGCTAAAACGCAAAAAGAGCTTGCTTCGTATGTGGATCCCTCGTCGAATAAACCAAAACGTAAAAAAGCGAGCGCCGCAGCGGTACGTAACGAGCGTAAATCCAAATCGGTGCAAAGCACGCGTAAAAAGCGCTGATGCTGTCTGTTACTACTGACATGTAGTAGTGCGCGCATATTGAATGAAAGCACATTGGTATTTTAATTCCACAAACTTGTGTAGCGAAGAATGCATAGGTGCAAGTGGTGAAGCATCTCAATTGTGATTTTTAGTGTGATTGAGAATTAATCCAGTAAGAGAATGAAATAATGAAAAGTAAAATGATTTTTGGCTTCCATGCCGTGACCTCCCGTATTCGTCATGAAGCGTCTTCAGTTGAAGAAATTTATGTTGATAGCGATCGTTCAGATCGCCGTATGCAAGAATTGATTCATGCAGCCAGATCCGCGGGAATTCGAATTATTCAAGCGGATGATCAACGCTTATCAAATATCGTTGGTACTCGTCGCCATCAAGGTGTGGTTGCGAAAGCAGGGGAATTATCTCTCGCCCGTAATTTAGATGAATTATTAGATGCGATTGAAGGCCCGCCCTTGTTGTTGATTTTGGATGGCATTACCGATCCCCATAATCTGGGTGCATGTTTGCGTGTTGCAGATGGTGTGGGTGCGCATGCAGTGATTGCGCCAAAAGATCGTGCTGTCGGTTTAAATGCCACCGCAGAAAAAGTGGCAAGTGGTGCGGCTGAAACCGTGCCATACATTACTGTGACCAATTTAGCGCGAACCATTCGTGATTTGAAAGAACGCGATATTTGGATTATTGGAACCTCAGATGATGTCGAAAAAACGATTTACGATGTCGATTTTAAAGGTGGTATCGCAATTGTGATGGGCAATGAAGGCGAGGGTATGCGTCGTTTGACCAGAGAAAACTGCGATATGCTGGTACAAATTCCTATGTTGGGTTCAGTAGAAAGCTTAAACGTGTCGGTGGCGTCAGGCGTTTGTTTATACGAGGCACGACGTCAACGTATAGCAGCACAAGCAGCAAAATAAGCAATAATTTCCCTCTGCATCACATAATTTTTGTTGTGCCTAATATCAAGAAATATGTGATGCTCTGCGTCATTTTAAAAAAAACATTACACTGCTGTTTGTTTTTCTGCATGTGCGCTTCTGCACAAACTCACCTTATTTGATTTGGTACCATGTTTAAGCAACTACGCGAAGATATCGCCAGCATTATTCAACGTGATCCTGCAGCTCGTAATACCTGGGAGGTAATTACTTGTTATCCAGGCTTGCAGGCGATTGTGATGCATAGTTGGGCACAATGGTGTTGGACGCATGGCATGAAATGGCTAGGGCGGTTTATCGCCCACTTAGCACGTATCTTTACCGGCATCGAGATTCATCCAGGCGCAACCATAGGAAAACGTGTCTTTATTGATCATGGCTTTGGTGTAGTGATCGGTGAGACTGCGGTAGTTGGTGATGATTGTACGATTTATCAGGGGGTGACCCTTGGCGGTACTTCATTGACCAAGGGCGCTAAACGTCATCCAACCTTGGAGCAAGGTGTGATTGTAGGTGCGGGCGCTAAGGTATTGGGCGGATTTACGGTTGGTGCGGGAGCCAAGATCGGTTCGAACTCCGTTGTGATTAAGCCTGTTCCTGCGGGCGCGACTGCGGTTGGTAATCCTGCTCACATTGTTCAGTCAAACAAAGATAAAGATGCAGAGAAATCGCCATTGAGCTTTAGTGCATACGGCCTTAGTGCGAATGGTGATGATCCCATTTCTAAAGCGTTTCGCCAACTGACTGAGCACGTTTGCTCACAGCAAGAGCAAATCGAAAAACTACGCGCTGCGATCCAAGTTGCTGGAATTGTTTGTGAGAAATCGCTCAATGAAAAACGTATTGATGCGGAAGAGATTTCGCAATTAGTCGATTAGCTTGCTGGAAGATTTTTCATTGTAGATTTTTGAAAAAAAGAACATGTCGGTATCGACAGTAAATTAGAAATGGAAGCCTGATCGTTCCTCTACATGGTTAGGCTTCGTGTAACAAGATCGAATTATTAACTTACTATGTTTTGGTGTATTGATTGTCTGATAGCCAGGCAGTCGGTTGGTAGCCGCGGTACAATAGCGTTTGTTTGATTTTCTGCTGCCTTGCCATTGTGAATTCTCCTATTATTCCCTCTCGTCGTATCTCCGTGGCGCCCATGATGGATTGGTCTGAATAAGGTGGTTTTTACCTATGAGAGCATGTTCTAAATCCGTAATTAATCCGTAGTTAAATACGATTTTTAGATAAAAAAAAGACCGCCAGTGCGGTCTTTTTTAATGTTCTCGGCTTGCTTATTTTGCGGACTTGCGCATTTCGTCTAAGTATTTTGCAACGTCTCTTAGATCTGCGCGTAACGGTTTGCCGAACATGGGAATTGGGAACGTGCCGTTTGATCGTTGCACGTATGCGGTCGCTTGGCCAATGCCAACTACTTCGCAAACTTGTTCTAAAGTTAGTACAGGTTTGTTGTAGATTGATAGGAGCATGAATTCAGTTTGCAAGATTATTCTCCTTGTGTGGCTGGCTGCGACAGATTGCACAATGCTGCACGAAGGCCAATTTTTATTTCTTCGAGTTCGTTTTCGCTCAAAGTTCCGTCTGTAAGAGCGCGGTGAAACGCATAAGCCATCGAGTTGGTTACGTTGATAGGCTCTTGCTCTGGCTGTGCTGATTGACCAAACTGCGCAAACAACTCTTGGCTAAGTGCAGGGTGTGACTCTTTGCACTTTTCGGCATAAGCTCGCATTGCGGCTGGTGCGTTCACATCGTGGTCGAGGTCAAGAACAAAGTATCTGCAGCCGTGATGCTTGCCGCCGTTGGCGTCACTTCCATCAACACGCCGAACGATAAATTTATTAAACACGCCTTGCTGCTCGGCAGGCTTCGTTAGGTCACGCTCAGGAAATGCGGCTTTAACTGCCAATGCAGGCCTAGGATAAGCAGTCCAGTCTTCATACTCTCCTTGCATTGACTCTATTGGCTGTACTGATTCCATTTTGGTGACATCAGCAACATGGTCTGGTGCTTCAGGTAGATGCGGATACCCACCTTCGCGCAAAAGTAGGTTGTCTATGGAATCGTGGTCTGTTGTTTTCATGATTGCCCTTTAATTCGATAAATTTTGGTGAGTTCTTTATTGATTGAATGCCCGCGCAGCAAAGCGATCTTCGCTAGCTGTGCGCGTTGTTTGTGGCTGCTATTGGCTTGGCCAAGCAAGCCGAAATAGCTATTTGCTGTGGTGTAAAAATCGTCTTTGTTGATACGTTTGCAGCGTTCAATCGCGACATTGGCGGTGCGTTTTCTTGTGGTGTTGTGCCATGGCTTGATGACTTGGCCAACAAAGTCGACGCCGCGGCTTACTGGTTGCAAGATGGTTTTGCTATCGTTTAATTTGGCGTTGAGATTGGCTGGTAGCCATGCTTTGATCTTGGCGTGGGCATCGTTCAGCCATGCTGTTGATTCGTGCAGGATCAAGAAATCGTCAACGTAACGGATATAGTGCTTTGCTCTGATCTGGTGCTTGGCGAATTGATCCAGTGCGTCTAGGTACACGTTGGCAAAGAATTGGCTCGACAGGTTGCCAATGGGTAGGCCTTTGTTCTGCTGTTGGTTGCTCAATTGCTTATGCGCTGGCACTTTGCTTTGTAGGGCTTGTGCGCCGCGTAGCTCAAAGTTGGTGCGTGGGTCGTGCCATAGAATCGTGTTGGTTAGCTGCATCCAGAATGGTTCGGTGATGCGTTTGGCCAACTGTGTTTGCAGAATGCTTTTGTCGATGCTGACAAAGAAGTTGGCCAAGTCGCATTTGAGGTAAAAGCAGGGCTTTGACCAATTTTGCGTTGCGCTGCGGATTTTGTGTTCTAGGCGATTAGCTGCGTAGAGTGTCCCGCGCCCAGGTATGCATGCGCAGCTGTCTTGGATAAAGCTGGCATAAAAACGTGGTGCAATGTGGTTGTATAGCAGGTGGTGCACGATGCGATCGCGGAAATCTGCGGCCCATACTTCGCGCGCTTTTGGACGTGTGACCACAAAGCAAATCGATTTGCCGGGCTGGTAGCTGCCGTCGGCTAATTCTTCGCTTAGCGCGATCAGGTTGCGCTCTAGGTTTTGCTCAAAAGCGAGGGCGCTTGGTGTGTTGCGCTTGTGCTTGCGGCAATCAAAATACGCTTGCACAAGTGCTTCAAAAGAAAAGTTAGCATGGCTGCTCATAGTATCGTTCTTATCTGCGGACTGCGCGAGCTCTGCCTTCATACGACTTGTGGTTGTTGTTCTGGTTGCCGTTGTTGAAGTTCTGCATCCATGCATAGTCGCTGTTGTTAGCGTGCTGCGTAATTTCATGCTATCTACGTCGGCATGGCGAAGGCGTGAGCCGATCACGATGCAAACTGCACCAGACTTGTCCGCATGGGCGGGTAGTATCTGTGGTGTGCTTGGCGGTTGGCTGCTATTTGCAACCAAGCGGCATGACCAGATTAAAATAAAGCGCTCTGACATGACTGCCTTGACGGTTCTGTAACGGGCGCAGCTACTGCGGCGGCTTGTTTCTTCCACCCACTCGCTTGCTTACCAATTGAATCAGTGATCGCGATTGCTTTGGCATATTGTCCGGTGGAGATATAGCGCTGATCTTTCGATAAGCGAAACAAAATCTCTGCGGTCTGAACATGCTCAAGCAAGGTCGTTAAATGCGGGGCCTTGTCAAAAGCCGCATTGGCACGTGCAATCAGAATTACGCTGTTGAGACAAAGTTGGCGAATCTCACTGCCAATACTGCCCCGAATATCCTTGGGCATATTTTTAGTGACAATCGCCGTCAGTGACAGCAGATCGTAAGCTTCTTTGTAAATTGGTAGATGCGTGTGAAGAGCCATGCTAAAAAAAATCGTGACGGGCTTCGCCCGGTGCTGCGATCAAATAACTGAATTACTCAATGATTAATAATCTGCGGACTGCGCGAGCTCTGCCTTCATACGACTCGTGGTAGTTGTCCTGGGTGCCGCCGCTGAAGGTCTGCATCCATGCATAGCCGCTGCTGCCAGCGTGCTGCTCATTCGTCCAGTGCCACTGTGGCTCGAATTGGTCTTTCATCGTCGCGAAAAGCAGGGCTGATTCGCAGCGGTTTGGTAGATCGCCGCCGATAGACTGTGCCCATGCCATGGCATCTTTCCAATTGATGTCGACCTTGGTTTCTGGCAGCAAAATGATGTGATCGCGCTTGGTGCCGTCTGCGCTGATAATTGCGCCTACATACTTTTCACCAGCTTTAAGCTCGGGCAAATTGATCGTGATTGGGTAGGCTGATGCGATCTTTTGATTCGCTTCGAAAGTCGCGATCATTTGCGCTACTTTGGCGTGTTCTTTTTTAATTTGGTCGATGGTGATTTCCATGCTTCGCTCCGAAAAATAACAAAAAAATTTATTCGGGCTACGCCCGATGTTGGGTGGAATGATTGAATTACTGAATGATTAATAATCTGCGGACTGCGCGAGCTCTGCCTTCATACGACTTGGGGAGGTAGTCCTGGCCGCCGTAGTCGAAGCTCTGCATCCATGCATAGTCGCTGCTGTTAGCGTGCTGCTCATTCGTCCAATACCAGTCACCAACATCGAAGCTATCGCGCGTGTTGATCGATAAAAGACGGGCTTCGCGGCGGTTGGGCAATGACCAATCTGTAAGGTTATTGATCGGCTCTTGTGCGCGAGTGATCGCGTCTTGCCAGTTCATGTCGAACAATTCAAAATCTACAGTGGCGTGAATGAGTGCGTAGTCTGGCTGCTTATCGGTACCGCCGATAATGCCGGCATAGATGCCGCCTGCAAATGCTGTGCCGATTTTTGGTAAGTCGGCTAATTTGATGGTGGCTGGTGTTGTTGCTGGTGCGTCTTGTGTTGATTCGATTGTTTGCATGATTGCTCCTGTTGGTTGGTGGTGCTGGTCGGTAGACTAAATTTTCTTGATCTGATTTAATGTTGGCTCTTAAATATGGTGAGGCCTGCATGACCCCTACTAATCATCGGAAAAATGCTGTTTACTTCTTTTCATTTGTATTGATGGCTTTGGTTGTCTCTGGCTTGATCTATACGCTTGAAAAAAAGGAAATTAACTCCCAAGAGGTTGCTGGCTGGGTACAAGCGGTTGGAAGTATTGCTGCGATTTATGCTGGTTTCTTTATTTTGGTTTTTCAGCAAAAGGATAGAGATCAGCAGGCTAAGAACGAAATGAAGCAGGTTATACGTTGCTTGGCTGATGAGGTCCGCACGGTTACTGCAATTGCTCGCAATGGCATGGGTGCCAAGCTGTTGCAGACGCCAAGTGGTGACTACTATCCTTACACCGTGCCAATCAATGAAAGCCCGTTCCCAATATTTTCTAGTTGTGCGATTCTTGTCCCAAAGATTGAGAATACTTATCTTCGAGAGAAAATTATCGTCACGTACACCACAATGCAGTCGGTTGTGGTTTCCTTTAAGATGAATAATATGCTGTTGGCCGAATACGCGAGAGCAAGCGAGGTATCTGCAAGAACTAATTTTCATCTCGATATTCAGAAAGCACAAAATTGCCTTGCGGCTCTTATCGATTACCTTCCAAAGCTTCAAGGTCTCTATAGAGAGGCTATCAAGCATGCTGAGGAACTTGAAACGGGTGTTAAGACTGCTGGCCTGTGATGTGTTCATTGTTCTACTCGCTTGAATTCGATTACCCACACCCATGGATTCGCATCCCATGAGCCTGTGCCGTTGATGCGTTCCCAAAGTTTTTTATACGCGAGGCGCGGGTCTTCTTCCCAGTCTGACCAAGGCCAGCCGTCGTTGTCTCTGCCTGGGAGTCCGTCTCGGTCTGGGATGCCGTATTTCCAAGTTTTGCCGTCTTTGGATATGGTCGATAGACCTTCTGTGATGGCGTCTTCCTTGCTGATGTCCTGCAAACGTTCTACGCGAATACTTGTGATTTCAAGTGTGATGCGGCATGCTTTTCTTGGCATGTGGATTGATGGGATCCACTTGATCGGGATTGTGGTGCCGCTGGCCTCTTTGCAATACACAGCATCTGGCTTCGTTGCTCGGTATGCGTAGAATTCTCCGGTACCGCCGCCGTAGCTGCGGACTTCAATTCCGTAAGTCTCACGAACCCAAAGCTGGTCGCCCTGATTGCCATATGGATTTTTTACTTCGTAACCATGAATTGTCTCGATGCCTGATTTGACGAATGGAGACGGTCTCAACATTTCTGTCGAATCTGAGTGGGCAATTCTGCGCGTTTGTGTCTTTGTGCCATCCAGCAATGCGCGAACCATCGGGGCGCTGAATAGAATAGGGCGCTGTTTCATGCTGCCACCCGTTCAAAAGTAATGGTGTTGCCTTCATTCATCGCTTCTTCGACTCGTTCTAGTGCAATGTCGAATTCGTAAAGCTTAGTGATGCTGCAAAGTTGTTCGAATAAATCAACCGCGATTCGCACATCTTGGAGACCTGGGCCATCGAAGCGCCAGCGGCCTGTTTCTTTGCCGCGCGCTACTGCTCTAACGCATGCATCTTGTGCTCGTTCAAATATGTCGATGTGATCAATGCCGGTGCCTTGCTCAGCGATCTTGACAGCAAAATCCATTTGTCCGGAGATCATGCCGCAATCATTTTCTGTTGAATCGCCATTGACCATGGCTGTGAGTGCCAAGCGCGTCGCAACCATGATGTCTGTTACTTGTGCTGCGCTGAGAAATTGATCGCGATCGATGCGTTCCGCGCGACGAAATAGGCTGTCTGTAAGCGCCAATCCGGACGCTGATAGATGCTGGCCTGATCGTGTGCTTTGCTTGGCTTTTCGTGCTTTGCGTTTGTCTCTTGATCTCATGCGTACCATGATCACTTCCTTCTGATAAAACGATTAAATACAAACATGCTGCAAACGATGGCGATGGGGCCGCCTACTACGTACGCTGCGTAATCTGTCAGCGTTTGGGCTTTGATCACTTGCAATGCGCCTAGTTGTGCGATGCCGATCACGAAGCTGTTTAAAAATGCGCCCACGTAGTGCTTGTTATTTGCCAGCATGCTTTGCAGCCCGAGTGCAAAAACGAGAATGAAAGTGCTGGCAAATAGGAGTAGGGCGTTCATACTTTGGTTAAGTTGACGACTGGTTCAAGGCATTCTGTTTCGACACCGCTATCGAGCACGACACGAATTAATGCGTGCTGTTGGCCGTTGCTAATGCATGGCATCAAGTGCTTGATCTGCCCTTGTAGTTCGCCCAAAATGTGGCAGCGGAATGCCACACTTTGTCCGATGCGTAAGTCGGTACCTAAGCTCATGGCGAACCGAAAAGCACTGTGTAACCAGAGGATTGCGCCTTCTCGATGCTCTCTTTGAAAGCGGTCTCGATGACGTTCTCCGGACGGTCTAACTCGTACCAGAATTTGAGTTGTTGTGAGTGCAGTCGGTATTTCAAACGCGCTTTGACTTTGTAGCCATCGCCGTTTTTGAAGATGCGGATGCCCAGTGCAAACTCACGTGGAATTTCTAACGAGCCGCCAGCTGCGCGGGCATCGATATTTTCGGTGTACATGAATTGCACTTGGCCGTTATCGAGTCGCTTTGCGCTGCTGAATGCCGCTTCTGTCTTGGCTTGCAGCGAAGTTGCTACGCTCAATAAAACTTCTCCGGAAGGCTCAACGATATCGGCAATGTTGTCTTCTAAGAAGATGGCAAAGTCTTCTTGATTCTTACTTTGCTTGTTGTGGTGCATCCAGTTAGCAAACTCGCGGCTTAGCTCTGCCTTGAATGTCGCGCGGTGGTCGCGCCAGCCGATCGCGTTTTCTTTGTTTTCGTTGAATACGGCCGTCAGCGTTTGCTTTTCTGGGTCGGCATAGATGTACGCATTGGCAGCTTGGTTTTGATCAGCAATGTATTGCAAAAAGCTGTCGATGCTGGTGAGTGCGACTGTGCCTTTTTTGCGGTTTGGTGCTGGCTGCGCTTTTTCGATGGCGTCGGTGAGGTCTTCTCGTTTGTACTTTTCGGGCACTAGCGCAAAGGTAATACCGTCAGCTTTTTGTGTACAAACCGCCGCATGCGCAAGCTCGGTGATGCGATCTATCGTGTCTGCAGTGATGTGGAGTTGATCGGCCGTAATTTGACCGACTGCTTGTGGTTGCTTATCCATTGTTTGCTTCTTTCAATGTGACTGGTGCGGTTGGTGTGGCGTCGCGCAATTCGAGATTGCCTTGACGTGGGTGGTTGCGTGAGAGTTCGTTATCTTCTGTGAGCCAGAAAACATCCTCGCCGCGCTCTGGTTTTGGCATGTTGATCGTGATCGCGTCAGCAATCATGATTTTGTCGACATTGCCGCGGGTGGCTGGCTTGACCTTGATCTTCAAAGTCAATTCACCGGCTTTTCCGGTTTCTTGAACTTTATTCACAAGGTCGCCAAATTGCTGCGTGAGCTCTGCGTGGACGCGTCCATCGCGGAGATCTTGCACGATTAGTGCGAAGGCTTTGTTGCTCATTGGGTGGCTCCAAAAAAATTAATCAATATCGTTGGACTGCAATTTTTTTACATCGCGTCTCGCTTCTCTTTTTGCGCGAATCAAGGCCACGTTCTTGAGGCAGATCGCGAGCGCTGGCACTTTGAGCATGTCGTCCAAGGGTTGATTCGTCCTTAGGAAAAAACGGGCTCTATCGAGTGTTGCGCGGTCTAGATCTGCTTCTTTTTGCATGGTTTGCTCCATCATCAAGAGTCAACAAAACACGTAATCAGCCTCAGTTTTTCAATTCGTTCTTTGAAACACGCGATTTTTACTTTGGCTAATACAGCTACACCTGGTGAATAACGCCCGGCACCAAGGCTGATTACGTCTTTTATCGAGGTTTGATTTCGCGCATGGCATAGCGGATTGCTTGCCATTTGCTTTTGCCGAATTTGCGGCCTACACAGTAAAGTGCATAGGCGATTTCGATCTTTGCGGTGAGTTGGTTTCTCATCGGCTCACCTCTGCGTTTGCTGTGGGCTTGGCGATGGCTACCATTTCGTCTTGGTGATCTAGTATCTCGGTGCTGCCCGAATTTTTAATATCAGCAAGTACAGACTCGCTGAGCAATTGATCATTTAACTGATCTTCTCCCATGTATCCGAAGGCGATCGCGATTGCTAATACCAATGCCGTCACGAATAAATCGCGCGCGGCTGATTTGAGTCTGCGGATCATGCTGGCACCTTGAGTAGTGGATTGTCGATGGTGTCTGGCGTGAGGCCGATGCGTGATGCAAGTGTCTTGTCTAGTTCTGGTTCGTTGTTGGCCAAGATGCCGGTGAGGGCGGCAACGATCATGCGTGCGTTATCTGATGCGCGCAGTAAGCTCAATTGACCCGCTGGCGGGTCTTGGGTGATCGCTAGCACTTGGTCTAGTGATGCTCTGCGGATTTGGATTGTTGGTTGCATTTTTTTATTCATTCGCGTTTGGAATGTGTCAAATATACGCAAATGAATAATGTAAGTCAATACGCGAATGAATAATTTGTTGTGTTTTTTTTGGGCGTGAATAGACTTGTAAAATATTTATTGTTTAAGGGGTGGCGATGGAAAATGCTAAAAGGTCATGGCGCAATGTGCTGGGTAGAGTTGTATTTTGGCTTGTGGTTGCAGCTGTAGTGCTTATGGGCGTGATGACGTTGGTGTTGGATTTTATGCGTCGTGATGAGCCGAAAATGGATATGTCAAATGTAGTGAGCGCGCCAGTGGTGCCTAAGCCGGATGTATTCTCAGATGCGAGTGCTGATGGTGCGTGTATGTTGTATATCAAAAAGATGTTGCATGACCCAGATTCTGCGCAGTTTGAGCATAGTAGGGAGTCCTCAATTATTGCAAATGGTGCGCGTGCTGTAGTCGTGCGAAGTGTTCGTGCAAAGAATGCTTTTGGTGCAATGCGAAAAAAAGATTTTTGGTGTTTTTTGGAATTGCGCAACGATCAGATCTATCCAGTTTTTATTGGTGAAGATGGAAATGAAGGTGAAATGAAGCGGGTTTCAGTGCTATTAAAAGATTGGGGTTTGGCTGGTAAAAAGTAGACGTAGGGCATAGAAGTTGCTTGTAGGAATTTGGATCAATCATGGTCTGCATGTTGGAATATAACTACAAGGAAAATCTATGCAAAAAATCGCAATTGTTTTTGGTTTCGCTGCGGTGTTGGCGGGATGCGCGACAGCGAGTAAGGATATACCTGCAACATATCATTCGCCATTGGCGTATCAGAGTTATGACTGTACGCAGTTGCAAATGGAGACTGAGCGTATTCGTTCTCGCGTGGCTCAATTGGGCGGTCGCTTGGATGAGGCCGCATCGAACGATAAGAAGCTGGCGGGCGTTGGTGCTGTGTTGTTCTGGCCTGCCTTGTTTGCGCTGGGTGGTAATAAGCAACAAGAGGCTGAATATGCCACGCTAAAGGGGCAGCATGACGCGATTGAGCAGGCGCAAATTGCCAAGAAGTGTGGCGTTGCGACGCCTGCGGTATCTACAACATCGTGAACATAATTTTGTTGGAAACAGCCCGCATGATGCGGGTTTTTTTACGTCTGAACTTGTTGAATGTTACACGTAAATTTACGTGTTAAATATTCTAGATAGTTCTTAAAAATAAAAAAAAGGACTCACATGAACTCAGTTGAACAAGAAGAAAAGGATATGCAAGAGCTGCGAGAGCTTAAGCAACGTATGGATTCAAGTGGTTGGGTAATGGTGATGGGGATGGCGCGCGATTGCGCTGATTTGTTCCCTGCCAAGGCTCCGCATTTGCGGCTAGTGGTCGGTGGGCGCACTGATCAGTGATCGTTTTTCTGCATTTTTTGCGGCAATCTTAATAAAGGTCTTCCCCATATCTGTGGCTTCTCGATATTCGGTGAGGATCTTCATTTCTTCTAATGTGACGTAAACCAATGAAACTTCTGGTTTGCTCGTGTCTTCAATGTTTGTTCCGTTCACGATCCAGTCAATGCTCCTTGCGCATGCGTTAGCAATAGCTGCAAGATTGGCGGGATTTGGCTGAGATTCGCCCGTAAGTATCCTGGCGATGGTCGAGGTTGGCACTCCGCTAGCGCGTGCTAGATCTGCTTGAGTGTGAATGCCCGCCAATTTCATGGCGATAGTGATACGTTGTGCGATTGTCATATCGCTTTACTGTATCAAAGCCCGTCATTGATCTCAACAAAATTCCAATCTTGCAAGAAAATTCCATATTCGGGATTTAATCCTACACTGATTTGATTGTCAGGTTGAGTTTTTTTCGATCTTTTGGTGCTTTTGCGGCCGTTCTGATGATCAATTCGCGTGATTCTGTGGTGCTTTGGCGATAGTGAGTGAGTAGTTCAAGCTCAATCGATGAGATGTAAGACAGGCTTAGTTTTTCGTAGTCTTGCACTGGTTGCTTAATTGCCACAGGCGCTGGTACGGGCTTTATGTATTGGTCGGGTTCTTTGCCTTCCATTAGCCATGAGAACGAGACGCCACAAGAGTTTGCGAGCTTTTTGACGGTTTCGCTTTCTGGTCCACGTTTGCCATTGCCTTTGAGTATGCGTGCGATGGTGGGTTGCGGTACGCCAGAGGCGTCAGCGAGAGCTTGTTGTGTTTTATAGCCAGCTTTGTGCATGGCTTGATCTAGTCGGGAGGCGATATCCATTTGCGGAATATACGCGCACGTATTAAACCCCAGCAAATTATTATTCATTTGCGTATTGCATGAATTATTCAATCGCGTATAATTTGACGCCATGGATAACATTTCAGACCTCTTAAAGTCAATTAAAGCGAAATCAAATCTGAGTGAGATTGATCTTGCGAAGGAAATCAAAGTGTCTCAGCCGACAGTGCATCGCATCTTGAATGGGCAGACACAGTGCCTTAGTTCGACGTACATGAATATCGTTGAATTGCATAAACGTATTTGCTCTAAGTAGTTGTGTTGTTTGCAGTATCGATTCTTATTTTATTTTTGTCACATTTGTTACGCGGGGTTTATATGTCGGCACAAGATGCTTTCTACAAAACATGCAAGAGCTATCCAGGTGGCTTTGAGTCGTTGGCCCCGCGTTTGGGTATGAACCCGCAGGTGTTGCGCAACAAAGCGAACCCGAATTGTGCGCAGAATCATCCTTATCTGGCGGATGCTGAGCAATTGATGACGTTGACCGGTGATGTGTCTGTTTTGCACGCAATGGCGAAAGAGCAGGGCTGTGTTGTGTTGCGTGTTGACACGGCGGCATCGGCATCGGATATGGCTGTGCTTGAGTGGATTGCGAAGGTGTGGCAAACGAATGGTGATGTTGGCTCTGAGGTGAATACAACATTGGCAGATGGTCGTGTTGAGCCGCATGAAGTTGAGCAGGTGAAAGAGGCTGTGCATCGTACTGTGACTGCTTTGCATGGCATGTTGGCTCGCTTGGAAGGGATGGCTGAGAAATGAAAAAGCCTCGTTCTTCTACGGCTGCTGCGTTAGCTGATTTTATGAACGGCAATGCAGTAGTACCTGTTCATGTAGGCGGTGCTTATGCGATGCGACCATTGGTGCTGGGGAATATGTATGCCAATGTGCGTCCGGATGGTTTGACGTATCGTTGTGAGCCGTCTTTGATGGGTTCGACGCGTAAATTGCCTAGCGGTGAGGTTGTCTGATGCTTGGGGCTTCGTTATCGACCGCTGTGCGGGCATTAGATTTTGTGACTCCGGATGATCGCGATACTTGGGTTCGCATGGGTATGGCGCTTAAATCGGAGTTTGGTGAAGACGCTTATGGTGCGTGGGTCAATTGGTCTAGTTCTGGGCGAGGCTTTAATGCGAAGGCATGCAAGGCTTCGTGGCAGTCATTTAAGAGCGGTGGCAAAGTTGGTATTGGTTCGTTGTTTGCTGAGGCAAAGTCGGGTGGTTTTGAATTTACCGCTGATGAGGTTGAAGTTAAGCCCGAGGTACTGGAAGCGCGTCGCAAGAAGCGTGAATTAGAAGATGCCAAAGCCGAAGCAAATCGCGTAAAAGCTGCTGAGGCTGCTGCTAAACGTGCGGCAAGTCAATGGCGCATGAGTGCGCCTGAAGGCTCTAGTCCTTACTTGGTACGCAAAAAGGTTCGCGCTGAATCTTGCCGATTTTTGGCTGATGGCGCGATCATCATTCCTATGATCCGTTACCACGATACGCCACCTCGTATCGTCGGCAAGCAGCAGATCAATCCAGACGGGTCCAAGAAATTTAGCTCGGGTATGACTAAGAACGGTGCGATGTGCCGCTTGGGTGATGCGCCTAATGATGGGGATGATATCTTTGTCAGTGAGGGTTATGCGACAGCAGGTTCGATTCGTTTAGCGCTTAACTACGCTTCTCCGGTGTTTATTACATTTGACGCTGGCATGTTGATGCCTGGCGTTGAGGCATTGCGTACGCTGTACCCTAACAGCCGAATCATCATCTGTGCAGATGATGATTATCTAACTAAGAATGCTGGCTATGTGAAGGCAAAGGCTGCGGCTGATGCGCATCGCGCCTATGTATTTTTACCCGTCTTTTCAGTTGAGCGTCGTGCTGTAAAGTCGGATGAGAGTCTGCCTCAACTGACGGATTGCAACGATTTGCATTGCGCTGAAGGTGTCGAAGTTTTGCGTGATCAATTGTGTTCATTCGTTTCTGCCTTGGCTTCTCCCGCACCCACTTTGATAAATGAAGCGCCTAACGACTCGAATAATTCGCCAGAGGAAGATCTTGAGGTGCCAGTTGGTGATGGCGTTTTGTCGCGCTTTCTGTTGGTGTTTGGGTCAAAGGAAGTATGGGATAGCTATAAGAAGCGCAAGTTTAAGTGGGCTGCCTTTGAGGCTTATGTTGGTAAGCGTGAGGCAAAGGCTTGGCTTGATAATCCTTCGAAGAAAATCATTCAGAAGGAAGCATTGCCAGCATTGATCGGCGGTGCTGCTGCGCAGTTAGGGGTCGGGGGTGTGCGTCTGAATGAGATGCTAGATAACTTGACGCTGTTGCGCGGTACCGAAACTGTGTGGGATATGATTGGTCGTCAGGTGATGAGTTTGGGCGCGGTGCGTGCTAACTATACGCCTGACCTAACCTCGCGCTGGCAGGAGGACCCACGTCGCCGTACAGTTGAACAAAAGAATTTGGTATTCGATCCAACTCAAACGGTTGATCTTGAGACACACGTCAATATCTTTTTTGGTTGGCCATTGGTACCGAAAGAGAACTTGGATTTGGTTGAACCAATTCTAGAATTGATCGAGTCATTGTGTTCGTCTGAGGATAACCATGAGGAAGTCTTTAAGTTCATGGTTAGTTGGATGGCATTGCCTTTGCAGAGACCTGGAGCAAAGATGCAGACGGCTTTGCTGGTCTTTGGTGAGAAGCAGGGGACTGGTAAGAGCTTGTTGTTTGATTCGATCTTGCGCCCGATCTATGGTGAGTATGGTACGACCGTTGGCCAACATCAGCTTGAGTCGGGCTTTACTGATTGGCGTTCACGTAAGTTGTTCACTTTGTTTGAAGAGGTGCTTTCGCGTGATGATAAGTTTAGCCATAACGGTACCTTGAAGTACATGATCACCGGCAAGCGGATGCAGGTGAACCCTAAAAATCTTCCTTTGCGCGAAGAAAACAATCATATGAATTGCGTGTTCTTGTCGAATGAGCCGCAGCCTATCCCAATCGAATTAGAAGATCGCCGCTTTTTAGTCGTGCAGGCGCGTCATGTGCGCGATCAGGAATTTTATCAGCGTGTGGTGAAATCCATTGAGTGCGGTGGATTGGAAGCGTTTTATCACTTTCTTCTGAATTATGACTTGGGTGAATTCAATGAGCATACCAAGCCGCCAATGACAAGAGCAAAAGAACGTGTGATCGCGTTTGGTCGTGCCAGTTGGGACGCGTTTCATTTCTCATGGAAAGAGGGATTGCTTGAGGCGCCTTATTGTTCTTGTCTTAGTTCTGATTTGTATATTGCTTATAAGCGTTGGTGTGATCGTAACGGTGAGAAGCCGCTGTCGTTGACGAAGTTTGCGGGGTTGTTAGATAGCCGTGAGCATAAGTGTAAGAAAGAGATTTCCTTGGATGGTAAGCCAAAGAAATCTTACATGATATTTGAGATACAGAGACCGAATGAGAAGTTGAATCTGCATGAGCAGTGTACGCATTTTAGACGGCAGGCAGATACCTATGGTGCAGGCAATTAACAGCAGGGTATGCAGGCATTCAGGGAAACCCTGCTGCTTTTTGAGCTAATGCCAGTAAGGGTTTCGGCAGGGTATGCAGGGTTAGCAGGGTTTCCGCGCATGTGTGAAATAAATATTGTTATGTGTTTAGTTTGTGTTTTATTTTTATTTGTCCATGTTTAAGAACCCTGCTAACCCTGCATACCCTGCTGAGATTGTTAATAGATAAGACTTAGAAAGCAGCAGGGTTTAAACGAGACCCTGCAAAACCCTGCTGGAATAGTGAATGGATACAAATAGCGAAGCGTGGCGTTTGGAGTGTGAAGCGAGGCATGTGCTTGGGTTGGGTGGATTGATGGCTAGGCGTGCTTATCTGGAATTGATTGAGGGTAAGCGTGGTGCTGATGCGCGAAGGGCGCTAGAGGCTGCGATTAAGGTTGAATGGAATAAGAGAGCGAGAAGCAAATGAGAATCGATGTGCAAACAAACTTCAAAGATGTCGCAAAGCAGATCAATGAATTGCATAGTGACGTAGCAACAAAAGCGACTGCGCGGGCTCTCAATAGTGTTATGGCGCAAGCGAAGACAGCAATGAGTCGCGAGATCAGAGCTAAATTTGTTCTATCTGCAGCAAAGGTGAATGAGTCTTTAAAGATCAATAAGGCGGTGGCTAAAGGTGGCTTGTTCGAAATGGAAGCTAGCCTTGAGTCACCGAGTCAGCGCGGTCGTAGCCTGAACTTGATTAACTTTGGAGCACGTCAAACGAAGAAGGGCGTTTCGATCAAGATCAGTCGGGATGGTGGTCGCAAATTGATTCCTGGCGCATTCATCGGTAATGGTGGTCGCACTGTGTTCAAGCGTGAGGGTAAAGCGCGATTGCCGATCAAAGCGCTGCAAACAATTGATGTTGCTCAGATGTTCAACGTTAAGACGATCAATAAGGCTGTAGTCGATGCAATTAATGATCGGTTCCCAGTCATATTTGATCGAGAAGTAAAGTTTTACACAGAGAAGTTCAACCAAAGACGTACGGGGTAGCCCCCCTGTCAAGGTACTTCCATAGGGAGTCAATATACGGGTCGAAACGAGCGTGAGTTTCCTCTAGTTCCAAGGATTTTGTAAGGGGGTTGTATTGTTAGATAAGGTCATGACACAGACGCAATTTGCTGAATTAGTTGGCGTCTCGCAGCAGGCTATTAGCAGCTTGGTGGGACGTGGCGTTCTAAATTCTGGCGATACAGGTGCGGTCTGGTTGAAACATTATTGCGAAAACCTGCGAGAGCAAGCTGCTGGTCGTGCTTCTATGGGCGATCTTGATCTGGTGCAAGAGCGTGCGCGGTTGGCTAAGGAACAAGCGGATCGCGTTGAGATGCAGAACCAACTTGCGCGAAAAGAAGTGGCGCCAGTAAATTTAATTGAGCTGGTATTGGCAGATGTTGCTAGAAAAATTATCTCAGAGCTTGATGCTATCCCAGTTGAACTAAAGCGAAACTCAAAGTCTATCTCTTCAGAAGACTTGCAGTACATCTCGAATGAGATCGTTAAAGCCAGAAACAAAGCGGCACAGATAGAACTAAATTTGGATGATCTAAATGGATATGTCGGAGATTCACAAGGCGATTAAGCGCGGGTTATCCGCGTTTATTTCGGAAGTTCCTATGACCCTATCTGAGTGGGCGACTGAGCATTTCTATTTATCTGCTGAGTCGTCCTATGTGGAGAAGCGCTGGGAGGCATTCCCGTATCAAATTGGGATCATGAACTGCATGAGTAACGATGACATAACCGAAGTGGTTGTAAAAAAGTCGGCACGTGTAGGCTATACCAAAATGATGCTCGCGGCCATCGGCTACTTTGCTGAGCACAAGCGTCGTAATCAGGCCATCTGGCAGCCGACAGATGATGACTCCGACGACTTCGTCAAGACCGAAGTGGATCCCATGCTGCGCGATGTCAAAATCATGCAGCGTGTTTTCCCGGAATATCTATCTCGCCATCGCAATAACACGCTGCGTCAGAAGACCTTTCTTGGCTCAATCCTGCATCTTCGTGGTGGCAAAGCCGCGAAGAACTATCGACGTATCTCTGTTGATGTCGCACACATGGATGAGGTCGACGGCTTCGATTCAGATATTGAAAAGGAAGGATCGCCAGTCACCTTGTCCCGCAAGCGTACAGAGGGGGCAACCTTTCCGAAACAAATTCTGGGTAGCACGCCAAAGCTCAGGCACTTCAGCCTTATCGAATCTCGCGAGCAGCAAGCAGAAAAGCGGTATCGATTCAAAGTGCCATGCGTCCACTGTGGTGTTGTGCATGAAATACGCTGGGGCGGCAAGGATGCTAAGTACGGGTTCAAGTGGGTGAATGACGATCCTGAAACCGTTGTGCATGTTTGTGCGGACTGTGGTGGAGCAATTGCACAGAATGAGTTTAAAGTAATATCGGCTCAAGGCAAATGGATAGACCAAGACGGTGGCTGGATCGGTAACGACGGCAAATTCTACAACGCACACGGCGAACCAATTCAGCCACCGCGCTCGGTTGGCTTCCATGTTTGGACTGCGTACAGCCCAATGACAACTTGGGCGCAAATCGTCCGTGAGTTCATGTCTGCTCAAGCCAAGGCCAAGGTCGGTGACAAATCAGAGCTAAAAACATTTGTCAATACAACGCTTGGCGAAACATGGGAAGAAGAAGTTGAACAAACCGACTCCCACGCACTCATGGCAAGAGCGGAGCCATTCGCACTACGTACCTTGCCGATGGGCTGCCTTGTACTTACTGCTGGCGTCGACGTACAAGACAACCGATTCGAAGTCACCGTATGGGGCTGGGGTCGCGGTGAAGAAATGTGGACCGTTGACTATGTTGTTTTAGAAGCCAACCCAGCCGATGAACGAGATTGGGAAAAGCTCGATACCTATCTCGAAACAAAATTCCAGCACGCATCGGGTCAAATGGTCGCCATCGAAGCAACCGGCATCGACTCGGGCGGTCACTTCACGCACCAAGTCTATGACTTCTGCCGCAAGCGCACCGCCAAACGGATTTACGCAATCAAAGGTGATAGCAAGCAAGGCTCACCAGTTAAAGGCAAAGCCAGCATGCAAGATGTCAACTGGCGCGGCCAGATCATCAAGAATGGCGTCAAGCTTTGGATCGTTGGTACCGACACTGCAAAAGATTTGCTGCACGGTCGCTTACAAGTCTTACAAAATGGCCCTGGCAAAGTGCACTTTTCCAGCGACTTGCCTGCCGAGTTCTACGCGCAGCTCACTGCAGAAGCGCGCGTACTGCAAAAGACTTCAACGGGTGAGCAGTACCGCTGGGTAAAAAAATCGGCACGTAACGAGGTACTTGATTGCACCATCTATGCCATGTTCGCTGCCCACATGCTCGATCTGCACCGATTCACCGACAAGATGTGGCAAAAAATCACCGATGCAGTGCAGCCGCAAACGGGCGATCTCTTTGCTGCACCAATCATCGTCCAGCAGCCACCGCAAGACAAGCCAGTCTTGCCACCGCCAGAACAAATTAAACCGCAACAGCGCCGACAAATCAGACCACAGGGAAGAACATGGTAGCCAGTACAGACCTCATCGCAGACATCATGCAACGCATCACGACCGAGTGTAAGAAAAACGAGGATAAGATCACGCCAGAAATCGTCGAAGAAGTAGAGAAGTCGATTCGTGCAGACTGGGGTGGAGATCGCTACTTTGTGGCAAAGCACAAATCAGGTGGAGACCATAGCGAACGCAACAGCCGCATCATGCGCGATTACCTCAAAGGTGAGCGACTCAAACTCTTGGAGCGTCGTTATCAGCTAAGTGGTCGTCGAATATTGCAGATCATCAGACCAGCAAAATGAAAAGAATACACACTGAGATTGGGAGATAAACATGAGGATAGTGAATAGAGCCGATTTTCTTGATCTTCCGAAGGGGACAGTATTTTCAAAGTATGAGCCTTGTATTTTTGGCGATCTGGAAATAAAAGGCTCGACGGTCTGCGGCAAGGATTTTTACGTGCAGCAAATTGCTGATGCAGTGGATGCTAACGATTCTGATGAGTTTGGCGATGTTCTCTTTGGTGCTGCGCAAAATGGAACGAGTGTAAAGCTTGACCTTGATTGTGAAGTTCGTGATGGGTTATTTGATGCTGATCAGCTCTTTGCAGTGTGGGAGAAATCTGATGTACTTCAGCTAGTTGAAAGACTGCAAAGAGCTATCAAAGATGCTTACACATAATAGGTGAAATCTTCGCCTTAACCATTTCACCCAATTGGCAGCACCATTGCTGCCAATATGAGCCCACTACCAACCGAACCAACCTCTGTTAATGCTGGTGACACTGTCTCTTGGACAAAGTCACTAGCCGACTATCCTGCTAGCGCAGGATGGCAGCTCACTTACACCCTTATCAACGCAACCCACAAGATTACTGTCGATGCAACGGCATCTGGTGCAGACCATCTCGTACAAGTCACAGCAGCAACCAGTGCGGAGTGGAATGCAGGCACATACGCATGGCAATCGCGCGTCAGCAAGGCAGCAGAAGTCTACACGGTTGATAGCGGCAACATTACTGTCAACCCTTCATTTGCCAGCCAAACTACATTCGACAATCGCAGCCACGCGGTCAAAACGCTTGAAGCGATTGAATCAACTATCGAAGGCCGTGCAAGTAGCGCAGTAGCAGAATATGAGATTGCAGGCCGCAAGCTAAAGTACATCAACCCAGTTGAGTTGCTCAAGCTGCGTGACTTCTACCGCGGCATCGTTCGTCAAGAACAAGCAGCAGAGCGCATCAGTAAAGGCCTGTCCGATCCACGTAAGATTTTTGTGAGATTCGGATCATGAATATCATCAAACGTGCGCTCAATAAACTCATTGCGCCAATTGCACAACGCAAATTTCAAGCAGCCCGCATTGATCGCCTAACAAGCGATTGGCTTACGACCAACGCCAGTATCAATCAAGAGCTGCGTTCTGATTTGGATAAGCTCCGTTCGCGTGGGCGTGATCTCATTAATAACAACGATTATGCACGCAAGTTTCGCGGCATGGTCGAAAACAATATCGTCGGCCCCGAAGGCTTCATGCTCCAAGTGCGCGTCGAAGATTCACCCGGCAAGCCAGATAACTTAGCCAATGCCGCCATCGAAAAAGCATGGCGCGAGTGGTCGTCACAATGCGATATCACAGGCAATCTCAGCTTCCGCGATCTATGCGAAAACCTCGTTGGTGGCCTGCCATCCGATGGTGAGTTCTTAGTGCGCATGGTCATGGGTGCCGATGCCAACAACAAATTCAATTTTGCGCTACAAGTCATCGACGTAGATCGCATCGATACCAATTTCAACTGCGCAGCTACTGCCAACACCAACGCTGTCATCATGGGGGTGGAGGTCAATGCCTATCGTCGTCCAGTTGCCTTGCATCTTTTCGCAGCGCATCCGATGGATGGTGAGCAAAGCAGTCGCCAGCGCGTCAGAGTGGCAATAGACGAATTACTGCACAAATTCAAAGTAGAGCGCGCAGAGCAGTTGCGCGGCATCCCATGGATGGCACCTGGCATGTTATCGCTGCACCACCTCGGTAGTTTCAAGTTGGCGGCCTTACTCGCAGCAGAGCATGGCGCAAACCACTTTGGCTTCTTTACGACACCAGATGGTGGAGCACCAATTGGTGCGATGGAAAACGGGACAGAAAATATCACCACCAGTCAGCCCGGTACATACGATACCTTGCCAGCTGGTGTGACCTTCCAGCCGCATGAAAGCAAATATCCCAATGAAGTATTTGGTCCATTCGTCAAAACAACCTTGCAGCGTATCGCAAGCGGTTGGCGCATTGCCTACCACGCCCTCGCTAATGATCTAGATGGTGTCAATTACTCCAGTATTCGTTCTGGCGTGATTGAAGAACGTGATCGTTGGGCGGCAGATCAAGCGTGGTTTATCACCGCATTTCTCGATCCAGTATACAACGCATGGCTAAAAATGGCCCTCATGTCAGGTGCAATTGTGATGCCTAACGGTAGCCCCTTGCCAGCTGCAAAATATACCAAGTTCCAGGCGCATGAGTGGCAAGGCCGCCGATGGGAATGGGTCGACCCAAAAGGTGATATGGAAGCCAAGATTCTCTCGGTTCGCGCTGGGCTCATTTCACCACAAGTGATCTCTGCTCAAATGGGACAAGACTTCGCGGATACGCTCAACCAAATCAAAGCCGCGCAAGATCTCGCCAAACAACTTGGCATCACGCTTACTGCATACGAGGCAACACCGGGCGCAGTGCAAGCGCATCAAGTCACTACGCCCGCAGAAAATCAGCCAAAAAAATAATTCAAAACTAGTGAAATTTTCGCCTTAAAAATTTCACTAGTTCCGCAGTCCAATAGCACCATGGACAAAACGCAATTACGGGCAGAAATTCAACCGGGCGCAAAACTGCAACGCAGCTTCGTTGTTGAACGTGCGCTGATCGACGATGAGACCCGCACCGTCACATTAGCCTTTGCAAGCGAAACGCCATACGAGCGTTACTGGGGAGTCGAAATCCTCGAATGCACCGCTAATGCGATGCGTCAACAACGCTTGTACTCAGGCGCAAATCTCCTATTAGAACATTGCCCCGACGACGTGGTCGGGGTTATCGAATCTGTTGAAATCGGCGCGGACAGGGTTGCCCGTGCGGTAGTGCGTTTTGGAAAGAGCGCCAAAGCAGAAGAAATCTACCAAGACGTCAAAGACGGTATCCGTCGCAACGTCTCGGTAGGTTACATGATCCACGCAGCGCAACTGGTCGGGACTAAAGATGGGTTGGATACCTATCGCGTCACAGACTGGGAGCCATTCGAAGTTTCCCTCGTATCAATCCCAGCAGACCCCACCGTGGGCGTCGGTCGCAGCATGACCGCGCCAGATGCGGTCACGCCTCCAATCCAAAATGAAAGAGCCAAAATGGACACAGTCACAGAACAAAAAATCGAGGTGCCTGCACAGCGTAATCACGCAGCAGAAATCTCCAAAATCGCAGCAACGATTCCAGGTGGTGCAGAGCTTGCAATGAAATCCATTCAAGCTGGTCACACAGTTGAACAATTCCAAGAATTGGCGATCAAGTCAATTTCCAACAAGCCAGTGCCAACTGCCGATATCGGCATGAGCGATAAAGAAGTGCGCAGCTACAGCGTCATGCGCGTCCTTAATGCACTTGCTAATCCAACTGACGCGAACGCACAGCGTGCAGCGCAATTTGAGCGTGAATGCTCCGACGCGGTTGCCGCCAAAATGGGTAAATCCTCACGTGGTTTGTTTTTGCCATTTGATGTGCAAAAGCGTGACTTAGTGGCAGGTACGCCAACGGCTGGCGGTAATACAGTTGCCACTAATTTGTTGGCAGGTGATTTTATCTCTGCCTTGCGCAATGCCATGGTCTTAACGGGCTTGGGCGTGCGTACCTTGGCGGGTTTAACAGGCCAAGTCGCAATCCCAAAACAAACTGGTGCAGCGACCGCCTACTGGGTCGCTGAAAATACATCGCCGACAGAATCGCAACAAACAATCGGTCAAGTCGCCATGTCGCCAAAAACAGTTGGCGCATTTACTGACATCAGCCGTCGTCTCTTGTTGCAATCTTCAATTGATGTTGAGTCCATGGTGCAAACCGACTTAGCAACTGTCTTAGGTTTGGCAATCCAGCAAGCGGCCATTAATGGTTCGGGTGCGTCTAATCAACCAACAGGTTTGTTGACTGCAATTACCTCGACGGTCATCGGTGGTACCAACGGCTTAGCACCAACCTATCAAAACATTATCGACTTGGAATCGGCTGTAGCGATTGCGAATGCGGATGTTGGTTCGATGGGTTACTTGACCAACGCAAAAATGCGCGGTCGCTTGAAGTCCACGCAAAAATTCTCTGGCACAAACGGTGCGCCAATCTGGGATATGGGTAATACGCCAGTCAACGGCTACCAAGCTGGTATCACGAACGGTGTACCAAGCAATTTGACCAAAGGCACAAGCAACGGGATTTGCTCTGCGATCATCTTCGGTAACTTTGCCGACTTGATCATTGGTATGTGGGGCACGTTAGATCTGATGGTTGATCCTTACACAGGTTCAACAGCTGGCACGGTGCGTGTCGTTGCATTGCAAGATGTCGATATCGCCATCCGCAATGCCGAATCCTTCGCAACCATGGTGGACGCGCTGTAATCATGGCTTTCAACGAAGATCACACCGCATTCTTCACCGACTTCAGCGTGCCAGCCACGCTGGGGGTGGCGACGATTGCCGTGATCTTCGACAAAGCCTACATCGGCGCACTCATGGGGATGGTGGAATCAACTGGTCCTTGTGCATTGGTGATGGATAAAGACATTCCCAATCTCAAGCAAGGTGCATCCATCGTCATTAATGCCAAGACCTATAGCGTCACAGGCGTAGAGCCAGACGGTACGGGTCTCACCACATTGCAGCTAAGGGGCTAAGCATGGCAGATCATTGTCAACAGCAAATCCTCGAAGCCGCGCAAGCAATCCTCATCGCAGCAGCAACCGCAGCGGGGTCGCATGTCTATCTAGACCATGTTGACGAACTACTCGAAGCCGATCTGCCAGCGATTCATGTGGAAGGAGGTGATGAAGATGTCAGCGATGAGACAGTTGGCCATCCAGTGTTTCAGCAGCGCCAATTTAGCTTCTCAACGTCTTGCATCGTATCTGGTGCCGGTTACGGCAAAGCAGCACGCAATTTGGCAGGTCAAATTGAAGCGGCTTTTCTCACGCCCGCACCGCCACTCAACGGCAAAGCAATATCCCTGCGTCTGCGCGGAAGCACCGTCAACAAAGACGGATCAGGCGCCACCGTTTTATTTGAAGTCCGCCAGCAATGGCTAGCAGCTTACTACACCAAGGGCGGCACTCCTGACGCTCTCGCATAAACACTGAACGCAATTTACGTATAAAGGAACCATCATGGCAATTTTTTGGAGTAACGTCGGTATCGACGTACAAACCGGATTAGCAGCAGCAATCCCTATCACAGCAGTCTCAAAAGCGACAACAGCGGTCTGCACCTATAGTGGTGCGACTGCGCCATTAGTGGGTGATTACGTCGTCGTCAAAGCGACAGGTATGTTTGAAATCTCAGATCGTATCTTCCGTGTCGCGAATGTCTTAACAGGTCCAAAGACGTTTGAGTTAGAAGGCGAAGACAGCACGCTGTACAGCACATTCGTTAGTGGCAGCATCCAAGTCATTACCTTTGGCGCATCCATGACAACTGCGCAAAACATCAACGTATCCGGTGGTGAGCCTGAATACGCTGATTTGACTACGATTCATGACAACACACGCAAGCGTGCGCCAACCATCACATCGCCATTGTCATTCGGTATCGATTCGATCTTTGATTTGTCTGATCCGGCATTTATGGAGCTCAACAAGGCATACAAATCCAAAACCATGCGTGCGGTGCGTCTGCGCTTTGGTACGGGTGCAAAGATGCTCTTGACAGGTTATGCATCAGCAGCGGGTGTGCCAACAGGTCAAGCGCAAGGCGTGGTGCAAACCAAGCTCACGATCGAAGCGCAAAACGTCCCAACGGTTTACGCATCTTAATTTTCCAGCGGTAGCCATTTCCCTCTCGGTTGTGTTCGCACGCTGAGAGGGTCTTTTTAAAACTACTTCACAACCATAACAACTCAATAGGCCAACCATGTTCCAAATCGATCCATCCCCAAAATTTTGGGCACAAGCCGCCATCAGCGTACCAGGTCAAAAAGACCCCGCAATGATTGACGTGCAATACAACCACTTAGATGCCGATGAATTAAAAGTTTTTCAGACGCAAACCATTGTTGAGAAAGAGCCAATCGATGCCCTGATGGAAATCATCAACGATTGGAAAGGCGCAAGCGAAGAATTTAACAAACAAAGTCTCGCCAAAGTCTTAAAGAACTACCCAGCAAGTGGTCGTCAGTTTTATGACGCCTACATTAAAGAACTGCTGGGCGTAAAAACAAAAAACTAAAAGCCTGCGTCCGCGCCATGGTGCGCGGCGTTCCCAAAGTCGACGACACCATGTTCAGTCGGCTAGGCATCAAAGGGAATATGCAGGCGCTTTTTGTAGAGCAAAAAGAGTCGGGGCAATGGGTGCTTGCAGAAAACTGGCTCAGTTTAAATGTGTTTTTTGATCTTCAAACGCAATGGCGCGTCGGTATTAATGGCCCCACAGGTTTGGATTATCAAGCAGTAAAAACCGTATTCGAACTCAACTGCATTCCCAAAAAGCGATGGACAAATCTGTTCAAAGACATTCGCACAATGGAAGCAGCGTGGCTCGAAGAGCGAAACAAACTCAAGCAAGAACAAGGTGAACGATGAGCGAAGCCAAGATTAAACTAAGAGTCGACGGAGCCGGTAGTGCCAAGTCCGATATTCAATCGGTTGCCGACACGTTTGACTCGCTTGGCGATTCTGCAAAGGGCGCATTAGGCGGTTTAGCCGCTGGCTTATCAGCGGGTGCATTAGCGACTTGGGTTAAGGGCGCAATCGATGCTGCCGATAACCTCAATGATCTCAGCAAATCCACGTCCATCGCGGTCGAGCAATTAGCAGGTTTGGATTTGGCAGCCCGCCAGTCGGGCGGCAATCTCGATAGCATCGCACAGTCGATCAACAAGCTATCTGTCAACATCGGCAAAGATGCAGACAAGTTCGCAAAAATCGGCATCACTGCCAAAGAACCGCTTGAGGCATTCAAGCAACTTGCCGATGTCTACAACTCAATCCAAGACCCGCAGCAAAAAGCCGCATTCGGTGCAGAGGCATTAGGCAAGGCATGGCAGGGCGCTGCGCCTTTGCTTGCAGAGGGTGGCGACGCTATCGGTGAGATGGTCGAGAAGGGTACTAAGCTCTCTGGCATGACCCAAGACTTTGCCGATAGTTCCGATGCCTTTAATGACAGCTTGGCAGAGATGCAAACGGCATTGGGCGGGGCGGCAGCGCGGCTAGGTGCAGATTTGCTCCCGCTACTCAATGAAGTCACAACCAGCCTTTCCGACACTTCGCAAGAGGCTGCGGATGCTGCGGTTGCATTTAATCCTATCACTGAGACTTTTCGAGCATTGATTGTCATCGGTGGCAATATTGCTTATGTCTTCAAAGGTGTCGGTACCGAGTTAGGTGGTGTCGCAGCGCAAATTAGCGCTTTATCGACTGGTGAATGGAAGCAAGCGATCGCCATTGGCGAAGCAATGAAAGAAGACGCTGCCAAAGCGCGCGAAACTTTCGATCAGTGGGAAGCCCGCATTATGAATGTGGGCAAGGTCGCCAAACAAACAGCTAAAGAAGTTGCTGAGTTGCCAGCGACACAGCCCGGGCAAAAGTCTAATGGTAAGCCATCCTCCGATGCGATCTCAGGTTTTATCGGTGCTGGTGATGGTCTTGGCAAAGCTGAGGCTGAGCGTGCGATCAAGGCTCGCACATCATTTATCGCGGCATTAGAAAAAGAGCGTCAAACCTTAGGTAAAACAACAGAACAAAACAAACTTTACGAAGCGTCATTGCTTGGAATTAAAGGTCGCCAGCTTGATTTGGTCAAGGCCAAGCTAGTTGATATCGAAGCCCAAAAATCGCTCATCAAAGAGACAGAGCGTTGGGATGGTATCGCCAAAAGCATGGCAGACGAGCAAAAAAAGTACATGGATGCCATGTACAACAATATTGATTCGCTCAAATCCCAAGTCGATGCCCAGCAAGAATACAACGACAACTTAGGCCTAAGCAAAGAAGCCTTAGCCGAGCTCGCAGCTACCAAGCTAGAAGATACTGCAGCGGGCAAAGAGCGCAATGCGCAAATGCTGGAAGAGATCGGCATCGATACGCGGCAAATCGCGATCTTGCGCGAAGAGGCAGAAGAGCTGCGCAAGCTTGCCAATCTCAAACGTGAAGGAAGTAAAAAAGAACAAACCATTGAGCGTGATGGTCAGCTAGCAGAGCAAGCCAAGCGCGATTTTGAAAAGTTACAAGATGAATCGCAAAAATTCACAGATAGTTTATACGAAGGTTTAAGTGACTCCTTGTTCCGTGGTTTTGAAGATGGCAAAGGCTTTGGCGTATCCATGCGCGATAGCATTGTTAACCTATTCAAAACCAATGCAATCAAGATCACTGCGCAGGTTATCACAACCGGCATTTTAGGCTTTGGAGCAGTAGGGCCAGCAAGTGCAGGTCAATCGGGCAATATCTTAGGTGATCCAACAAGTCTAATCTCTGCGGGTAAATCACTGTATGAGGGCTTTACTGCAGCGGGTACGCTCGGGAATGGATTTCTAGGTTCATTGGCGGGTGGCTTGCAAGGTGCTGGTGCAGGCAGTGGTTTGACGTCGTCGCTTGGACTTTCAATCGGTAACAGTATTCAATCCACGCTGGGAACTAGCATTTCTAGTACCTTGTCATCGGGGTTATCGTCTATCGCTACGGCCATGCCGTATGCGGCCGCAGCAGCTGCTGCATTAGCGATCTCCAAGAACGTCAACGGTGATTATCGACTAGGTGGGCTTTCAGCAAATCAGGGTGCCTTATTAGGGTTCGCCCCACGCCTATTCGGCATGAAAGAGAAAGAGCTAGGCGGTCAAACTGTCACGGGCACGCTCGGTACCGACAACCTCATGCGCAACCAATCATGGACGCAAGACGGTGGATTATTCCGTTCTAGTCGTTCTGGCGTGTGGTCATACGGACTAAAAGACTCAACAGCAATCCAAGACGGCAAGGCCTACACCGATGCAGCCAGCCTGCAAAGTGATAAAGCGTTGCTGACGATGCTAAACGACACGTATGCGTCGGTTAAAGCAGTGTCTGCGGATTATGCCAAAGCACTTGGCTTAAATGCCGATTCAATTGCTTCACGTGCTGATGCGCTCAGCCTCACGCTGGGTAAAACACAAGAAGAAACGCAAGCAGCGATTCAAAAAACCTTCGGCACAATTGCCGATTCAATCGCTGCCGATCTGCTGCCAGCGGTGCAAGAGTTAGCCAAAGAGAACGAGACGGCATCCGTTACACTGGCACGCGTTGCACTCAGCTTTGGCACAGTCAATCAAGCATTTGGTGATCTCGGTCTCAAGCTTTATGACATTGGTACCGCGGGGTATAGCGCAGCGGCTAACTTTACTGAGTTGGTCGGTGGTATCGATGCGTTTAAAAATGTCACATCGTCTTACTACCAAAATTTCTACACGCAAGAAGAGCGCAACGCCAATGTCATCAAGTCGCTCACAGCAGAACTAGAAAAACAAAATCTCGTGTTGCCAAGCTCACGTGATGGGTATCGTGCGCTAGTCGAAGAGGTAAGCAAAACGGGTTCACCAGAGCAGCTGGCGTCCTTGTTCAAGTTGAGTGATGCATTTGCCAGTGTCTTTGATGGCGTAGATTCGCTGTCGACAGGATTGCCGATTTTTATGAATTCTGCGATGTCGGTAGCTACGGCACTCGATGGCCAATACCTTGCGCAACGTCGCATTGAATCAGCCGCAATCGCTGCAACCCAAGCACTGGAAGCCCAAGCCAAGGCAACGCAAGAAGCCGCCAGAATCGAAGCGCAAAAAGCGTATGACGATAATCTGCAAGGCCGTTTGCGCTCTGGCAGAGTTGGCGACATCATGTCGGATAACTATGGTTTAAATCCGATTGATATGTCGACGTATGTATCGGCAGGTCAATTTAATGCCGCTGGGTTTAACTCTCAGATCATTCGCCAACGCGCAAAACTAGCGATTGATTTGGCTAACCAAGCCAGTGCCGATGCAATCAATGTAGAAGACATTACTAGCGTTTTATCGAGCTTGTTCGATTTCACAAAAGATCGTGAATTCGAAAACGAACTACGTCGTTCCTTGCCAGCCAATGCGCGTAACCAAGTCAGTGAGACAGTTGGATACGTGTTTTCTGACTTCATCGACGCAAGTATTGCCGGCATACGTCTAGATCAATACACCTCGCGCGGCAAGGGCATTACGTCGATCATCGCAGCGCAAGAAGATTTGCAATTTCAAACAGATCTGCAGTCAGCGTATCGACGCAGTTTAAGCTCAGCAAATGAAATGCTGCGGCTTGGCATCGTTACGCAAGATCAATATGCCACTGCATTGGCTGATGCAAACGCGATTTTAAAAGACAACGTCAAATCGCAAGATTTACTCAACGAGGCAATCAAACAAGCAGGTATCGACAGTATCGGTTTTTACTTTGATCAGATCGGCTTATCAGTTGAACGCTTGAACGCAGCTGCGGAAAAAGCAGCAGAGCCCTTGGCGCTGGTGACCTCTGCTATTGGTCGTTTTACCTCAGTCAGTGATGTATTTAGTCTATCTGCCAATGCAGCGGGTGGTGATGCTAATGCCGAATTGGTAGCGCAATCCGCAAAGATCGCTGCGCAAGTGTTGACGACGCAATCCGCTGCCCAAGCGGCAAAAGAATTGGCAGAAAAAGCCGCATTCAGTGGTGCATCATCGACGCAATTGCGCGATTATTCATTGTTGATTGAGGGCGTCAAGCAGTTTGATCCAAACTCGTTTGAAGCTGGCTTCTTGCGTATCTCTGATGCGCTCAACAAAGGCACTATCGATCAAGCGCAGTATCAAGACTTGTTTAGTGTCAGTCTAGATATGTTCAAGGGTGTCGAGTCTGAGAGTAGCTTACTTGCAAAAACAATGGGTACCTTGCGCGAATCGATGACAAGCTTTGCCGATAGCTTGTTGATCGATAAGTCGAAAACCACGCTGTCAGATGCTGCGCGTATGCAAGAAGTCATGCGCCAATATGATCAGGCAAAGATCGGTGCAATGGCGGGTGATGCCAATGCGATTAGCCAATTTCAAAGTCTAGGCGCTCAGCTGGCATCAAGAGAAAACTACTCAAGCCGTGCAGAAGCAAATTACGGCTTTAGCCGTGTGCTTGCAGACTCGCAATTGTTGAGCCGTTATGCAGAGCGTGATGCAAGCGCTCCGCAAGTGGCGGCAATTAAAGAACTAGAAAAGACGATCAGCGATCGCTTTGATAAACAGTTTTCGATCATGCGTTCGCAACTGTTGGAATTGCAAGGTGCAAGAACAGAAGCTGCGCGTAAAAACTTGCCAACCACAGGGGTGACAGCATGATTGTGACTGAGATCAATCAAGTGTCGCTTTCAGACATTATCGCAACTAACGCGGTCGATTACACCGATGTGTACGACGCTGGAACGACGTATCCAGTGGGCGGTCTGCGCGGCTTTGCCGGAATCGTCTATTCCTCGCTGCAAGCATCTAATGTGGGGCATCAACCAGATACTAGCCCCACATGGTGGAAGCAAGCGGATTTCGATCTGACTTTTGACTATCCAAAAGATGTGCTCACGATTGATGCGGGTTATATCTACATATCAATGCAAACACCCAATATTGGTAAAGCCCCCGCTGATAATCCAGCGTACTGGTCAAAAGTAGAAGCTGCCAATCGCTATGCCATGTTTGATGGCGAATCCAACACTGTGACCTCGCGCGCAGAGAATTTAACCGTCTCGTTCAACTCAAAATTCGTCAACTCGATCACACTCATCAAGATGCGTGCCAAGACTGGCAACATCAAAGTCAAAAAAGGCGCGCTAGTGATTTTTGATAAAACCTACGATTTCGCAAATCACTCGGTGATCCAAACGATTGAAGAATATTGCTTCGCAGAGCGTCAGTTGCGCAAGGCATTGTCTGAGTTAAATGTGCCTGTAGCCGGTTCGGTGATCGTCGAAATCACACTTGATTATCCAGGTGATGTTGTTGAGCTTGGCGTATGTGCGGTTGGTAAAAAGTTAGATGTCGGCCCTGAGCTAACAGGTCTCACGTTAGCGCCCATCGATTACTCGCAAGTGACCAAAGACAAAGATGGATTGATCCACATTGACTATGAATTCACCGTCAACGAGTTTCAGACGCAAGCGATCTTCAAGATTGATCGCTGGGATTACATCGCCGAAAAACTGCTAGCGATTCTAGGTCGCCCTTGCATCGTGATCGGTGGGGATGGTCAAAAGGATTCACTCATTCTATATGCCCGCATCAAGTACCGAATGCTCTGGAAGCATCAACGTGATTGCGAGATTTCAATTGACGTAACAGGACTAATCTAATGACAACAGTGATCCCAAATCCACCAGCAAATCCGGTGCCTTATACACCGGATTTCGAAACGCAAATGACAGATTGGCTGGGCTGGCTGACAGAAAACGCCTCTAAATTTGGCGATGTTTCCGAAGAGATGAATGCTGCGCTCAATGCGTCATTGCTAGGTGTTACATCAAGCAGCACTACTAGTTTGACGATCACAGCTGTTGGCACGTCAAAATCTTTGACGGTAGCTGCTGGTAAGGGCTATGCCGTTGGCATGCTAATTAACGTCGCTAGTACAGCAAATCCAAATAACTATATGAAGCTGCGTATTACTGAATTTAACAGTAGTACAGGTGCGCTAGTCGGGGCTGTTCAAGGCTTCGGTGGTAGTGGTACGTTTGCAAATTGGTCTGTGTTCTTTGATGTAGCTGATTTTCAGAAAATCACAATCACAACGGGCGAGGTAGTAGCTGCTGGCAATCTACTTGCAGAAGATGACTCGGGTAATAGTCAATCTGTAGCAGCTATCACAACCGCAATCATCCAAGCAGTCACGGCGACATCAGTGTGTGCTGTTAAGCTTGCGAGTAATAATGTTGCTGTGTTTTGGTCGGTTGCTGGTAACAATATCTATATGGTGGTAGTAGACCGAGCCGGTGCGACGGTAGTTGCGCCAATAATAGTATCAAGCAACAATCAGAGTAGCGGGCAAGTCCGTGCTGCTACGTTGTCAAATGGTAACATCGTGTTTGTATTTGCTGCGCTGACTACAGGGTACTCAACTTTTAAGATTGTGTCTCCAACCGGGGCGCAGGTAGTGGCTGAGACAGTAATCGAGGCCGCAAACGCTGAGACTCGTCCAGCAGTTGACGCGTTGACCGGTGGAGGTTTTGCAGTAGTTTACGCAATTTCCGCAGGCACTAAATACGCCTTATATACAAATACTGGTGTGGTTGCAAAAAACCCAACCGCGACTGGTACCACGGCAACTGTCGCATTGGATGTGTGCGAGCAACCTACGTCTGGTGGATTCATTATTGTAAGCCTAGGTACATCATCGTTAGCTAGACATTATAACGGAGCAGGTGACTATGCTAATGATGTTGCGATTCCTGCTGTGAGCGGGCAAAAAATTGCTGCGAGCGGTAGTACAGTCGCTTCAGCCTATTTAGCGTCAAACCGTTTAAGTTTAAGTATTTCAGCTCACAATTCAACCACAACTATTAATGGATACAACGCTGGCAATAACATACAGTACATTACTCCAACAGAGCCACAAAACTCAGGTAGCGCTTTGCAGATGGCTTCGCTTGAGGTTCTTGGCGACGGTACTTATTTAGGTGTTTTTGCGCCAAACAGTGCATCGTCTGAGTACCCGCGTTGGGTGCGTTTCGATGTGTCTGGTCGAGTACATGATTCGGGCATCTTGTTTGATGAGCTGGTTACTGCAAATTCTTACGGGCTGATCAACATCATACCGTCCGGTCAAAACGGTTTCTCACTGGTTTGGCGAGCGTCAAACAGCAACATCAAATTCGCGCATATCAAGTCGGGCAATGTCATCGGCATTTCTGATGGCCAAGACGGCACAAATACACGTTACAAATCAAACGGAGCAGTCACGTTGGCGAACACAAATCGTCTCAATGTTGGCGGTAGCAAAGTCAATTTCTCGCGCCAAGGTGCAAAGGTGGTGATTTAATGAAACATTATTTAATAGAGTCTTCGAGTCAATTGGCTATCTGGTGCGGTGATGATGCGCCAATTCTGTCGGAATCTTTTGCGCAATGTGGCGACGAATTATTTCTGTGCTACTCGTCTTCAAATAGCTATGTTTTACAAGCCAGCGAAATAGCTAACTTTGCCCAGCGAAAATATAAAGTCCAAGGTGGTGTGCTGATCGTTGACCCCGCGTGGGTTGAGCCAGTAATTGATCTTGCACCACTCAAAGCTGCGAAAAATAAGCAAATCAACGAATGGCGTTTGCATGCGAATGAGACCAGCTTTACGTATGAGGGGCATCACATAGCAGCGGATCTCATGTCAAAGATCGACATCATTGTCACGAATGGTGAGATCACAAATCAAGGCGCAATGCCTGTGAACTGGGTCGGTGGTTGGAAAACTATGGTCAATTCCGTCTATGTGGAAATTCCTGACGTCGACACATGGAAGCAATTTCACAGCGCCTTGTTTAACCAAGGATTAACCAATTTTACGCATGCGCAAATGCTGAAAGCGCAACTCGAAGCAGCAACGACAGAAGCTCAGATTAACGCTATTACATGGTGATAAAAATGCGCAAACTACTCTTGCACGGACTAACTCAAATGTTTATCTCGTTTGACCAATTGCTGAACGTGTGGCTGTTCCCTTTCTCTTGGAACACGTGGGCAGATGAGACTTTCTCCAGTCGTTGCGGTCGTTTGCAGCATCGCTATCCATACAAGGTGTTTGGTTTTGTTGTCGACGTTTTGTTTTACTTTCAAAACAACGATTTAGAACATTGTCGACGTGCATATGAAAAAGAAAAAACGCGGTACCAGATGCCGCCAGAAATGCGTCAATAAACCTCATTTTAGAAAGGGATAGCAATGCCAGACTTAGATAAAAACGAACGCAAAGAGCTCATCAAAGAAGCAATTACCGAGTGGTTAGATAAACAGTTTGCCACGTTCGGCAAGTGGGCTTTTGCGAGTCTGTTTTCTGTCGGTCTTGCTGCTTTTCTCTATTTTGTATTAATCAACAGTGGGTGGAAAAAATGATTAAAAATTTCTTTACACGCAAACGCACTTGGGGCGTTTGGGGTATTCCGGTGGTAGTGATCGCGCTACTGTTTTGGACAGATCCAGATCGAGGGGGCTCAACGCGCGATATGCTCATGAACTTTATTACAGTCGGTATCGCATTTACGGCCGCCCATTTCTTACGAAAATTTGTCTTCGATTACATCAAGTTATCGGACCACGTTAAAGAAGCCAAAAACGGCAACATCGCATCAGCGATTATCGTGCTGGCTGTCACGATATTTATCTGCGTGGCTGCGCTGATCTTTTCAACTCGCGCCCATGCGCAAGACGTGCGAACCTACGTCCCTGCAGCCGCTGAGCGATACTGCCCGATGCTGCAAGATCAGCGATCGCAACTCTGGCAAGGTCACCCAATGCCAGCTGCGCTGTGCAGCCTAGTAGAGCAAGAGAGCTGTATTGATCTTAAACATAGCAAGTGCTGGTCACCAGTGTCACGCCTAAAAACGGATCGAGAAGAGGGCGCAGGCTTCGGGCAAATCACTCGCGCATACAATAAAGACGGATCGATCCGATTCGACGCACTAGCAGCAACCAAGCTGCTCGATGCTGGGCTAAGTGAGTGGTCATGGTCTAACGTCTACCAACGGCCAGATTTGCAGCTGCGCGCCATCGTCGTGATCAACCGCGATTGCTATATGCGCTTGTCGCGCTTGGTCAAAGAGCCAAGTGAGGTCTTGCGTATGTGTGATGCAGCATACAACGGTGGCTATGCTGGCATGCAATCAGAGCGCCGCGCATGCGGTCAACGCCCGGGCTGCGATCCGCAAAAGTGGGTTGGCAATGTCGAACACGTCTGCTTAAAGTCAAAGGTGCGGTGGAAAGGTTATGGCCAGTCCGCTTGCGAAATCAATCGCGAACACGTCTTTAATGTGTTCGACGTTCGGTACCAAAAATACGTGCGCTTCGTCCAGGTGAAAACATGAGCATTCCAACAGAATTTAAATTCGTGATCGCAGTCGCATTAGCCGGTGCAGCTTATTGGGCAACGACCTTGCCAGAGCATTACAGACAGCAAGGCCGCATGGAGGAACGAAGCAAGGCCAAGGCGGTATCAAGCGCAGCGGTCGAAGAAAAAGAGCGCGAATTTAAGCAGATCGCATCCGATCTAAAAACCGAAAGAGAAAATCATGCAAAAACAAAAATCGAATTTGATGCAAAGTTTAATAAGTATGTCGCTGATGTTCGCGCTGGTCGCGTTGCAGGGCTGCGCATCGCCCGAAGTGGTCTATGTCCCGCTAGAACAGAAGAAACAGCCCGAACCAGCGGAAATGAAGAAGAAAAGACCGTTAGACTCCCAAGAGCTGTTGAGGAAGGTCTTCTCAGATTCGCTCACGACCGAGACCAAGTGATTAAGGACTTCGAGTCGTTTAAACAGGAAGTCCGGTTGGCTGGGTGTTTTGCTGATTAGTTTCTATATATGTTGGAAAAAATCCCAATTCCTTTTTAGCCAATCAATAATGTGTGTTTGGCTTCGTAAATAGTCGGGCGCTTGTCGTTGGACTATGCGTTCAGTTCGTTTGGCAAATGACACCATGCTTGCCAAGTCACGTTCTTTACAGCAATCAATGGCAAACTTATTGCAAAAGTAGAGCATTTCATACCATTCATGGCGATTGAGCAAAACATTGTCTGGTGTGCCACGAAGATTAGGGTTATCACCGGTTGCAGCACCTGGTGGATAATTGAATTGAAGATCATCTTTTGTTAGTGGCCCAAGGCGCGGATCAAGAATTTGTGACATCTTTGCACTCCTTTAAAGTTAAATGCGTGATAATTTTAAACACCATTTTCTTGATTGGCATACAAAGTGAAATAAATTTTTAATTATTTTATTGAAACAGATTATTCCAAAAAAATCCTTTATAATCTCCGTTTTACTGAATGCATATACAGTATTATGAGATCATGAAATGCTACATGCTAGAAATGCGCGAGCGGGGTATTGCGAGGCCGAAAGGGCGCTTATTTGATCGCTACCATCCAGCAAACATTGGCATCCTGAGTCTGCGCGAAACAACATCAAGCCAGCTGCATCGAATGTCGCGTAGAGCTGAGTTCAAGCTTGGCAATTGCACGGCTTATCTTCTCGATGCGCAGATACTTTGGATTGACGGTAGCCGATTTGTTCTGACCGGATTTGAACAAGTGACGACGCCCGAGGGCGTTGCTGAATATGCTCAGTCTTGGTTAATTATTACAGGCGATGCACCAAAAGGGCAGGAGGGGAGGTAGTTTATTTGCTCCGCTATTACGAACGGTGCAAATCCTTGGCTTTAACTTGTGTATAGCGTGCTAGCATTTTCCAATCGCGGTGGCCAGATAGTAAGGCAACTTGCTCAATTGAGTATTTTTGCTCAAAGAAACGGCTAACTCCCTCGTGTCGTAGATCGTGAAAGCGCAAGTCTTTGATGTCAAGTGCGTTGCATGCGCGGGGGAAAAGGCTGCTCACGGTCCCTTCGGTAATGGGGAAGATTCGATCATTGGTCTTTGGCTGGCGCATCGCTATGTCATAAGCAGCTCCCAACAGTGGCACTTCTTGATCGTTTCCTTCTTTTTCAGTGGGGTGTTTTCGGTTTCTAATGATAATGGTTTTGTCGGTAGGATTGATGTCGTCCCATTGTAGACGTAGGATTTCTCCGAGACGCATGGCGGTGGCGATCGCAAATAGGATGAGATCTTCCATGGGCACTTTTTGTCGGCGCTTGGTCGTGAAATAGAGACAGATATCGTCGATCTCTTTTTGTGTTGGTCTGCGCTCTCGGTGTTTGCTTTTCGCAGATATCCCAAGATACTTTAGACTGCCGCGAGCGGTTGTGGTAATTGTGTTATCTACTGGTAAGCGCCAAAGCTCTTTTGCGGTGCGCAGCACTACGCCTAGGTACGCAAGCTCAACAGCAATTGTGGACCCGCTCACTGTTTTTGCGCGTTGCGTGACCCAGTCGATCAAGCAATCAGCAGTCAGTTCAGCAACGGTTAATTCGCCATGCGTCTTTATCCAGGTGTCGAGTGATAGTGTTTTAGAGCGGCGAAATGGTGCGATCTCGCCAATTTCTTTTTTGTATCGATTTATTAGTTCTTTGACAGTAATTCCAGTGAGCCCGCGCGCGTCTTTAAATTCAAGCGCATCCATTTGCGCCTCGACCTCCCGCGCCCACACTTGCGCCTTTCCTTTGGTCGGAAACGATTTACTGATAGACTTATGCCCTTTGCGGCGAATGTCTGCAACCCATGACCCATTTCTTAATCGTATCGATGCCATTTTAGCCTTTGAAAAATCCGTAATAAATCCGTAGCGCGTCGCTAAAATAGCATAAGTTTGATTAAGTTTAAATAAGATTCAGCGTTAAATAAATGAGCATCACCATAGACAAAAGCCCCTCAATACCACGCAGAACAATTTCCGTAGCTCCCATGATGGATTGGTCTGATCGCCATTGTCGTCTGTTTCATCGCTATATTTCTCGTCATACTTGGTTGTATACCGAGATGGTAACGACTGGCGCAATTTTATATGGTGATCTAGGACGTCATTTAGATTTCAACGAGGAAGAGCATCCCGTCGCTTTACAGCTAGGTGGTAGCGAACCAGCGGATTTGGCAAGTGCTGCGAAGCGTGGACAGGAGTGGGGCTACGATGAAATTAATTTAAATTGTGGCTGTCCATCTGAGCGCGTACAAAAAGGTGCATTTGGTGCTTGTTTGATGGCCGAGCCGCAGTTGGTTGCTGATTGTGTCAAAGCTATGCGTGACGTGGTTGATATCGATGTCACCGTGAAGCACCGAATTGGCATTGATCAAGTTGACTCGTATGATTTTGTTCGTGATTTTGTTGGGCAAGTGGCCGATGCCGGCTGTAAAACGTTTATCGTGCATGCACGAAACGCGATTCTTAAAGGCCTATCACCAAAAGAAAATCGTGAAGTGCCACCGTTGAAATATGACTACGCTTACCAATTAAAGAAAGATTTTCCTACTCTGGAAATCATTATCAATGGCGGTATCAAAACGGTAGAAGAGATTGATACACATCTATTGCATGTCGATGGCGTGATGTTGGGGCGTGAGGCTTACCATAACCCTTATGTCATGAATAGTTTTGATCAACGATATTACGGCGATCAAGCTTCATCGCGTTCACGTGAACAAGTTGTGTTAGCCATGATCCCATATATCTCTGAACAGCTAAGCAAACATGGTGATGGCGGAAAAGGTCTGAAGTTAAATAGTATTACGCGACACATGTTAGGTCTGACATTTGGTTTGATCGGTGCGCGCGCGTTTCGCCAAACCTTGTCCGATTCCAAAAAACTTGCCGATGGAAATCCGCAATTGTTGATGGAAGCTTTGCTTAAAGTGAAGGACGCTAATCCGGATTTGTTGGTCTAATTTACTTAGCAATTTGGTCGTTCTACTTCCAATATTGGTGAAAAATTTACAGGTGCAATGCCTGTAAATTCACCCACACTCGGCAGTGCTGATATTTCATAATTGATTTAATTCTGTATTTGCTTAGTTAGCTAGCATCATTCAAGCGCGCTCGGAATAGTCCGGCAATTAAGTCAGATTGCGTGACGATGCCGACTAGTTTTGCTTGTTCGTCGATAATTGGAATGTGATGCATGCCAGCATCTGACAGCATAGGTACCAAAAACGCAATGTGGGTATCGATACCGGCAGTTAATACAGAAGTAGTCATAATCTGCCCAACAACTTGTGGGCGACCCGAACTTAGTTCTGTTGTGCTTTGAATTAATTGCCTTAGCTTGATTTCATAATCTTGATACACATCGAGATTCGCGTGCTTCATAAAATCGATCAGCGTCAGAATCCCAATCACCTTTTGGGTATCATCGACCACCGGCAGTGCTTTAATTTTATGCTTGCGTAAAAGTTGCCATGCTTCTTCCAATGGTGTCTCATACGTGATTCTCACGATATCGCGAGACATAATGTCAGCGCAGGTCATAGCTTGAAAGCGACGTTGATAACTGTGCATTTCAGCCTGCCGAAATAACTTTTCTAGATTATCGCGATTGATATCTAGCACTTCATTAAATTGGTTGATAGCGAAATCTAAGTCTTCTGATTTAAATCCTAAGCGCTCACCCGGTGCTAGATCGTTTGTCTTGTGAAGATTTTTCGCTTCGGTATGAAGATGAGGATAGCGATGTTTTGTTAGGTTGTTGAAAATCAAGGCCATGATGAGTAACACCACCGAGTTCAAAGCCACAGGCGAAATGATATAAAGAAAGCCTTGTGCTTGAATACTAGGTCCGCCTAAGACGGCAGATAAAGCGATGGCTCCACCAGGAGGATGCAGACTGTTACTCGCAAACATCGCTGCCGTCGCTAATGCAACCGCGATGGCCGCTGCAAATGGAGTATTTCCTAATACGCTGGCGCAGCCAACGCCGACCGCGGCTGAAATGGTGTTACCTAGCAGAATAGACCAAGGTTGAGCGAGTGGGCTAGATGGAAGCGCAAAAAGAAGTACCGCAGATGCACCCATCGGCGTAATCAAAAAAGGCAGTTCACTGCCATCTCCTAAAGTTTGATGGCTGATCAATCCTGTTATTAATATTCCTAATAAAGCGCCACAACTTGCACGTATTCGCTCGATCAAATTAATTTGAATTGAAGCGGGAACAATAGATGTGAACATGTGCCTGATGCGCATAAATAGCATAGAAAAATTCATATTAGTCTCGCGCGCTATCCGCTTCAAACACGCGTCCGAGCACCTGCTTCAAGTGGCCAACTTGATCTTGATGAAGTTCTGCAATCTGATTGACTAACTGATCTCCCTTTTTTGTGAGTTGGATTTCAACTCGGCGTTTGTCGATTTGGCTGACTCGACGTGTAAGTAAGCCTGCTTTTTCACATCGATTCACCAGTGTTACCACGCCGTGATGATGAGACTGAAGTCGCTCAGCGAGTTCGCTAATGCTGGCCCAGTCTCGTCCTGGATAGCCTTTTATTTGTAATAACAATAAATACTGCAGCACCGTAATTCCATGCTGCTGTGTTATCTCTTCACTAAATCTCAAAAAAATTCTTAGCTGGTAACGAAAGTCGGCTAGTTGCTCGAAGTCGTATTTGTTCAGTTTTTTCTGCATCTTCGCGCTTTGCTTTTCCATGAATGAATTTTTATGATGATTTTGTTTGTGATCGGTTAGTCGTGATTTTTCTTGTGCTAAAACAATATTTGAAGGGGCTGGAATGCTATTTTATATCATGCTGTGATATAAAAAACTAAGATGTTGGAATCTGATTCAAGTTAGTTTTGGCGCTAGCCTGATATTTTGTGTGCTGTCGATATCAATTTTGGAGTAGGGCACATCGATGCACCTTGTTTCAAATAAACAAGTTAAGTAAATCAAATGAAAAAATTTCCAATTCATCCCAAGAATCCAGAGCGAATTTGTTGGGGATGCGATCTGTATTGCCCAGCGAACTCGATGGCATGTGGAAATGGCTCGGATCGCACAGCGCATCCTGTCGAATTGTTTGGTGAGAATTGGTCAGATTGGGAGCCTAGTCGTCCTGAACAAGTTATCAAGTTAGTGCCCAAGCATGAAATTGATTCCTAGCGAAGGCGTATGGTGTCGAGAAAACGCCTTATGTATCGTATTCATGAAAGTCGTAAGAATTTGTAATAAATGGATTCGACTTAGCGCAGAATCATTATAGTCACCATGTTTGTTGAGTTTGTTGTAATCCTAATCTCGATAGGATGTTAGCCCGCTGAATTTGAGCGGGCTTTTTTTGTCCTTTGTTAGGAATGTTACTAGCCCTATAAAACGGAAAGTATTTGCCTGAATTGGTAATTTCTCGTATAATGCGAGGCTCACTTGATAGCGATGCTATTAAATGATTCAGTGGTGGTCGTAGCTCAGTTGGTAGAGTCCAGGATTGTGATTCCTGTTGTCGTGGGTTCGAGCCCCATCGTCCACCCCACAGAATATGTAGTAAAAACAAAGGGTTACAAGTTTATGCTTGTGACCCTTTTTGTTTTTTCGGAATAGCATTTAAATGCGCATATTTGTCAATGCTACATTGTATTGTTTGATGATGAATGCTCACTCGTATTGGTACTCTTCCTCGCATTCCAAAGTCATATATTGGTCATAAATCTTTAGTAAGATAGCGTAACTGCTGTACACACAACCGATATGTGTGACGGTAGCTAGGTTGGTACTACCCGGATTCTCCGGGTAGTTCACCACCTCAAATTTCTATTTCGACAGTATCAAAACTCCTACCACCTCAGGTAATTCTACCTCGTCTTTGCTTGCGGTTAGGCTATGCTCGATATATAGTCAATTTTTTCCTCTTCGGAACGCTTGATTATGCGCAAACTAAAAATTATTTTGTTCAGTGGTCTTTTTATGTGTTTGACGACGTCAACGCTTGTTTATGCGCAAATGTTTGCCGACACGACTAATCAACCAAACTCAGAGCCTGCGCAAGAAGTGCAACACAGTGGCTTGAATTTGATCGGTAAGGTGATGAATTCCCAAGCACAGTTCCTCGATGAACAATTGGCATTTGGTTTGCTGCGTAAGCATCGTTATGTTTTTATTGGTGAAAAACATGATAATCCTGCGCACCATGAGTTAGAGCGACGTTTTATTCAAGAGCGATTTGCGGATGCGAGTAGGAGCAATCAGGGGCGAGTGGTATTTGAAATGCTGGATAATAGCCATGAAGCTGCGATTCGCCAGCTGCAAGCGGCGACTAGTCTAGATCAAATGAAGCAAATCTTGAATTGGCCAGAGAAGGGTAGCTGGGATTGGCGGATTTATGGTTCCACTTTTCATGAAGCATCAAAACGATCGGCACTGGCTTTCGGTAATATCGATAGGGCGTTCATCAGTGCTGTGTACAAAAATGGTGAGAAAAATTTTGTGGGTGTGGATCGATTTTCTACTGCGCTCAATCCACCAGACTTCTTGAAGAACTATTTACTCGATCAAATTTTTTCTTCGCATTGTGGCATGCAAAGCCGCGAAACTTTGACGCCTATGTTGTATATTCAACTGGCAAAAGATGCCAGCATGGCGACTGCGATGTTGCAAACGGACGCTGCGATGCTAATCGCAGGTGGAGAACATGTGCGTGCGGAAACTGGAGCGCCTTGGCATCTACGTAAAAAAAATCCGCAAGCAGATGTACTCGTTATTCAATTGATTGAAGTGCAAGCAGATTCTATCGATCTTGATACTTATATCAAGAAGGCAGGTAAGGCCGATCTCTATTGGTTTACTGCAGCAACAGAAAGTAAAGATTATTGTGCAGGAGTGAAAGGCAAAGCTGCTCAGTAAGACACTTAGAAAAATATGCTCTGCATAAAATTTTCAGAACTGCATCTTCACTACTTATCTAGTGCAACTCTTCGAAAAATAAAAAATGGCGCTCAATAAATTGAATTGAGCGCCATTTTTTTGCTTTGTACTTGATCAATGTCGACCAAGCTTGCAAGAACTAGCGAATCAAATTCGCTAATCCCGTGCTTAATTTACGCGACGTTCAAATGTCATTTGTTCGATTTCAACGCGGCGATTTGGTTCTAAGCATTTGATCAAATCAGCACGTTTTTTGTTATTGCAGGTCACTACTGGATTTGCTTCACCCTTACCAACTGCATTCAAGCGATTTGCAGAAACACCTGCATTCACCAAATAGTCACGCACTGCGGTAGCGCGTTTTTCAGACAATTTTTGATTGTATTTATCTGAACCTAAGCGATCAGTAAAGCCGCTGATCACCACGTTTGACACAGATGGAGATGCTTTTAAAGCAGTTGCGATTTCATCCAATTTTGCTTGTGTTGGAGCTAATACGGCACTGTCAAAAGCGAATAATTCGGTTGATGATAAAGTGTATTTTTCAAATTTTGGTGCTGGTGGCGGTGGTGCAACTGGTGCTGGAGCAGGTTCTGCCACTGGCGCCGGAGCAGGTACTGGTGCAGCCACAGGTGCTGGTTTTGCTACCTTATCAAAGAAATAGTTCAAACCTACAGACGCATAGGTAGTGTAAGCACGATTAAAATTGTACTCATTGCCGCTTACGTAAGCCATGTTGCGACGAACATCTGCTTGGAATGTTAATTGTTCTGTGAGTGCAGCTTGTAAGCCAATACCAGCGCCGAGGAATGGGGAACTCTTGGATTTGGTTTTCAATGCATTCGACAATTTGTCATGCTGTCCACCAACACTAAACAACAAGAATGGGCGAACTGCTTCACGAGACTGCAAATACAGTGCATCAACGCTTAACAAGTTTTGCGTGTATTTGGTGCCAGCTTGTTTGGTGCGTGCCGCAATACCACCTAACTGCAGATCCCAGCTTGGGTTGATCATTTTGCCGAAACGCAGTCCTAAACCTTGACCATCTTTAGTCAAACCAAAACCATTGTCTGTATTGGTGTAGTTCAGACTTGGTGCTACATACCAAGATGGATTGGCTTCTACAGTTTGTGCTACTGCTGGGATAGCGCAAGCACTGCCGATTAAAGTGATAGCTAAAGCGATTTTTTTCATCTGTCTTCCTTTACGATTAGTTAAGTTTATCTTTGTGTGTGCATGCTTGTATAAGCAGCCTACGCAATACAAAAATTTGAAGTTGCGAATTGTATAGGATTTTAAGTTGGCGGATCGTCAAACATTGTTAAAGCTTCGATAATGACTTTAGATTAATCAAGTGTTTTCTCTGCAAAAATTTGGTATCCTGCGGCACCCATTCTCATCATACGCCCATTTCACAAAGTCATTCATGAATCAAAGTCTGCCACTCGTCTGGGGTTGGATCACCACACCGCTAGAACTCTGTTCGTTTGTATTGGCAATCATTACGGTTGTGCTGAATATTAAGCAAATACATTGGGCTTGGTTGTTCTCAATTTTGTCTTCTGCTTTGTATGGCTTGGTGTTTTTTGATGCGAAGTTATATGGCGATAGCGGTTTGCAAGTCGTATTTATTTTGGTTTCGGTGTGGGGTTGGTATCAATGGTTGCGACATGGTGAAAACCAAGAGAGCTTAGCAGTTACACGATTGCAGACTTCACAACGCGTGTTGGCGATGTTTGCCTGGATTGTAATTTTCGTCGCCTTATATTTGTTATTGAAACTAGCGACTGACACAGACGTTCCAATTGCAGATGGTTTCTTGACTGCGGGTAGCTTGCTCGGGCAATTACTACTCTCAAGAAAAAAACTTGAAAATTGGTATGTTTGGATTGTGGTCGATGTACTGTATGTCGGGCTGTATTTGTATAAAGGATTGATGCTTACTGCTTTGCTTTATGCGATTTTTGTGATTCTTGCGATCGCTGGTGCGCGTGCTTGGCGTGCGGTATGCAAGTAGGAACAAATCAGCTAACTGAAAAAACAAGTTGTAGGCAAATGAAAAGCACGATATGACCGAAAAAACGAGCGCACTATCAGTGCAAAAAATCGCCATTCTTGGCGCCGAATCTTCTGGTAAATCGCAATTGGCAGAAGCACTTGCACACCATTATCAAACCGTTTGGGTACCTGAATATTTACGCGAATTTGTTGAGAAAAATGGGCGTGTCCCGCAAGAGTCTGATCAATTACATATTGCGCAAGTTCAATTGCAGCAGGAACAGCATTTGCTAGATAAAGCGCATCGTTGGTTGTTTTGTGACACGACACCTTTGATGACTGCCTTGTATAGTCGTTTTTATTTTAAACAGGTCGATGCAGAATTGCTGGGTTTGGAACAAGCACACGATTACGCATTGACCTTGGTCACAGCGCCAGATTTTCCTTGGATTGCTGATGGACTACAGCGTGAATCACCTGAAGTACGTCAGCGAATACACGATAATTTAGTCGATACCTTAGATGCACGTGGTATCCCATTTGTGTTGGTCGAAGGTAGCTTGCAACAACGCTTGGAGCAAGTGAAGTTCACCTTAGATTTTTTGAGTTAGTCTTTCAATTTAAATTAAAAATAGTAAGTTTTAAAAACTAAAAAATTAAATCAAAGTATATTGAGGTTAAGTTCGATTTGAATAAAAAACGCCCGCACATTTTTTGTGGCGGGGCGTTTTGTTTATAAAGAGCCTGGCAACAAAATCAGCAAAGAAACTAGCCTTAGTGATGCAAGTCGAATGACTGACTAAGCTAATACCGTTAATACAGCTAATTCAATTAGCTGTTTTCTAGCAAGCTCTTCAATTGTTCTAAGCGAGAAGGGTGGCGCAGTTTTTTCATCGCTTTCGCTTCGATTTGACGAATCCGTTCACGCGTAACGTCAAACTGATTACCAACTTCTTCTAAAGTATGATCACTCGCCATTTCTAAACCAAAGCGCATACGCAAGACTTTTGCTTCACGTGGGCTCAAGGCATCGAGGATTTCCTTCAGCTTGCCTTGTACCGAGGCCTGCATCGCTGCTTGCATTGGTGACAGCGTGATATTGTCTTCAATAAAGTCGCCCAATTGTGAATCACCATCGTCGCCGATTGGTACGTCTAGTGACACTGGTTCTTTGGCGATTTTCAAGATTTCACGTACTTTGATCTCTGGCAAATCCATTTTCTCTGCAATCAATGCAGGATCTGGCTCTGTACCGTTTTGTTGCAAGCATTGGCGTTTAATACGATTCAACTTGTTAATGGTTTCAATCATATGAACCGGTACGCGAATGGTTCTCGCTTGATCTGCAATCGCGCGCGAGATCGCTTGACGTATCCACCAAGTTGCGTAGGTTGAAAATTTATAGCCACGACGATACTCAAACTTATCAACTGCTTTGAGTAGACCGATATTGCCTTCTTGAATTAGATCCAAAAATTGCATGCCGCGGTTGATGTATTTTTTGGCGATAGAAATAACCAAGCGCAAGTTGGCCTCGGTCATCGCTGCTTTGGCGTCACGAGTGCGCTTTTCTGCAGAAATCATTTTCTTATGAATCGCGCGTAAATCACTGAGTGGTATTTTCGCTGACTCTTCCAAAACGATTAAGCGTCCTTGCAGTTCTCTCGCTGCATGAATATGCCGCTTCAGGACGGCGCCATACGCTTCGCGTGACTCCATCTCTTGTTCTAACCAATCTCGATTCGTCGCATTTTTGATGAAGTGGGTGATGAAGTAGGCACGTGGCATACCGCAGCGATCCACCAACAATTCAAGCATGCGTTTTTCGGTTTGACGCAGTTCGGTCATTTGCTTGCGCAAAATGTCGCACCATTTTTCAGTCGTCTTCACGCTGAAACGGATGCTTTCCATTTCTTTCGCAACGTTTTCTTGCGCGTGTTGATAGGCAGGTGATTGATAAGCATTCATTTCAATCTGCGCAAACATATCGTCAAAGCTGGTCTTGATTGCAGCAAATTTTTCTAGGGCAGTCGCCTTCATTTGCGCTAACTGTTCTGCGCTTAGGGTATTGCTTGTTTCTGCCGCGCTGCCTTCGTCATCGTCCTCTTCCTCTTCATCGTCGTCTGTATTCGCTAAGATGACTGGAGCAGGAATATCTAAGCTGTCTGGCACATGAAAGCCATCGATAATGTCGTCAATAATCACATCATCAGATTTGACTTTTTCTGCGGTAACCAAAACTTCTTGGATCACGGAAGGGCATGCAGAAATAGCTTGCAGCATGTCTTTTAAGCCGGATTCGATGCGCTTTGCAATCTCGATTTCACCGCTGCGAGTCAGTAATTCTGCACTACCCATTTCACGCATGTACATGCGCACAGGATCTGTGGTGCGACCAAAATCTGAATCTACGGTCGATAAGGCAACCGCTGCAGTTGCCTCGGCATCGTCATCGCTAACTGAGCTGGCGACATTGTCAGACAGCAGTAACATGGTTGCGTCTGGTGCTTGATCGTACACCGCAATACCAACATCATTTAAGGTGCTGATAATGCTTTGTATCATCTCAGGATCATCGACGTTTTCTGGTAGATGATCATTGATTTCAGCATGGGTTAGATAGCTACGATCTTTACCAAGTTGAATTAACTTGGTTAAGCGTTGGCGGTATTCTTCCAGTTGCTCTTTGCTTGCACTGCTGGCCGTTGCTTTTCCTGATTTTACTCGCGCAGCGCGTTTTAATTCAGCCGATTCCAATGCGTTAAACGCATGGATTTCTTCGTTATATACTTGCGGCGAAGAAGGTTTGCGTCCACGACGCGCTGCTTCTTTTACCGTAGGAAATGCGTATGCCGAAGTGTCAATTTCTGCCGCAGCTGTTGACGGTGCATCGCTAATAATTGGTGCTTTGGCGATACGTGCTTTGCTTGCTGGCTTTTCGATTTGCGTTGATGCCAGAGACTGTGTTGCGAAAGTTGGTGCAGCCATAGTTGGTGCAGCCATAGTTGGTGCAGCGATTACGTCCGCTTCTTTGGCGATAGAGCTGTGAGCTGGCGTTGCTGATACTTGAGCTTCGGCATCTGTGTCAGTCAGCTTCGCAATGATTTTCTTTTTCTTTACTTTGATTACTGGTGCTGGGCCTGTACTTAAGTTGGCAGCACTCGATAGCAAATTGCTGTACTCATCATTCATCTCGTTTGCTACTTCAGTGGTCGTTGTCGCAGTGACGTCATCGTTTGCGACATGGCTTGCGCTGTCAGTAGCATTCTCGGATGCCACATTTTCATGCACTGTCGATTCGTTCGCAAGATCGCTTACCTCATTCGTGCTGGAAGCGGAAGAGTCGGATGAAGATGTTTCCGCCGCATTGACCACAGCTAAGCGTGAGCGTCGTTTCGTTACGACAGTAACTGATTGAACTTGTGTTTTGATGATCTCGCCGGATTCAAGCGCTGGCGATTCGGTCAAGACTGGCAAGGCAAATGTGCGCGTCTCCGCTTGAACTACTGGCGTCTTTGTTTTTGTGATGGAGAGCGGTTTGCCTAATTTGAGTGTCTTAGAAGCTGGAGCGACAGTCGTAGTGCTAATGTGCGATTCGGATGGTGTTAAGCTGTTTTTCATGTAACAAATCAAGTGCGACAACAAATGCCAATCAAGTTTGGATGGCAACAACAAAAGCAAAAGTAGGAAACTTAGCAAATACAGCGTTCGAATCGAGCAGTAGAACTAAATCCTTAAGCTCATCAAACACACTGAATCAATTAAATAAAAAACCCGCAATTGCGGGCGAGAGAATTAAATTGATTTTTTTTGCGTATTTTTATGCGAGGTCGGGATTATCCACGGCTTACCTGTTCTTGACAAGTATTACCGTACATTTGTTCTAGGAGTTTTACCTAAATTTACTTAGTTTCACGCAATGCAATGGAAAAATAATAATCAAGTTTTCCATGATGTTGGATGCAGTATCGTGTTCGCAATACGTGCAATGTAAAGTGTCTTACTTGTAAATTAGCTGATGGCCTTGGTGATTCTGCATGAAATCATAGAGGAAAAGCATGAGCCTTGTTACAATAGCTGCTTTATTGCGGTGGGTCTGATTTGCAGCCCAAGAATTTAAAATGATTTTGCTTAGCAGTGAGATTAAGCTTAATGTTTGACTTTTTCTTGCGCTAAAAATCAAAGGATTTTTAATGTGCGGATAAGCCGACTGATTTTTCGACTCACAATTTACCACTTTCATTTTTAGATCATGATTGATATCCAACTACTTCGTAAAGACATCGACGCTGTCGCTGCGCGTTTAGCGACGCGTAAATTTGTATTAGATGTGCAGACTTTTAATACTTGGGAAAATGAGCGCAAGCAAATTCAAATGCGTACCGAAGAATTGCAAGGCAAACGTAATTCCTTATCCAAGCAAGTCGGTATGTTAAAAGGTAAAGGCGAAGATGCTTCAGCGGTAATGGCAGAAGTGGCGGCAATTGCAGATGAGTTGAAGTCCTCGGAGATTCGCTTGGCGGAAGTGCAAACCGCATTAAGCAACTTTATGCTGACGATCCCAAACTTGCCAGACGAATCTGTGCCAGTTGGTGTTGATGAAACAGGAAATGTGGTGGTACGTAGTGTTGGAACGCCGCCTAGCTTTTCTTTTGCGGTAAAAGACCATGTCGATGTCGGCGCAACTTTGGGGCTGGAGTTTGATGTAGCGGTCAAATTAACCGGCTCTCGTTTTGCGGTATTGAAAGGTGGCATTGCACGCTTGCATCGCGCCTTAGCGCAATTCATGCTCGATACGCAAACTTTGGAGAACGCTTATACCGAGCATTACACCCCTTACATGGTGAATGCGGATTCTATGCGCGGTACGGGTCAATTGCCGAAATTCGAAGAAGATTTATTCGCCGTGAAAAAAGGTGGTCAAGATGGTGAAGGCGAATCGCTGTACTTGATCCCGACGGCAGAAGTGACGTTAACCAATACTGTTCGCGATGAGATTTTGCCTTTAGAAAGTTTGCCGATCAAAATGACAGCCCACACACCGTGCTTCCGATCAGAAGCAGGAAGCTATGGTCGCGATACACGTGGCATGATTCGCCAACATCAGTTTGATAAAGTGGAATTGGTACAAGTTGCTCACCCTGAAAAATCTTTTGAAGCCTTAGAAGAAATGGTGGGGCATGCGGAAATGATTCTGAAGAAACTGGGCTTGCCATATCGTGTGATGAGTTTGTGTACCGGCGACATGGGATTTGGTGCGACCAAAACTTATGATTTAGAAGTTTGGTTGCCTGCACAGAATACCTATCGTGAGATTTCATCTATTTCGAATATGGGCGCATTCCAAGCGCGTCGTATGCAAGCACGTTTCCGCAATGCGCTAGGCAAAACAGAGTTTGTGCATACTTTAAATGGATCTGCGTTGGCAGTGGGACGAACTTTGGTTGCGGTATTGGAGAATTATCAGCAAGAAGATGGCAGTGTTATCGTGCCAGAGGCCTTGCGTCCATACATGGGCGGCGTTGAGCGCTTATTGCCGAAGGCATAACCGTATGCACAACTGCAGGCAAAACGAGAAGTATCCAATGTAGAAAATAAAAAACCCATCTGAACGATGGGTTTTTTGTTGGGTAGCTATTTATACATTTGCTGTCTGATTATTTGGCTAGATAGAGCCAAATAAAAAAACCTTATCCAAACTTAGCTCGGTAATGCGATTTCGTTATTCACGCTGAATTGATAATCACGGAATACGTGTTCTGCCGACAGTAATTCGTAGCTGCCATCTGGCAGCTGGCGTGTTGTGTCTTTCAAGCGATAAGTTGTTTGTCCGCAGGTCCAGCACTTGAAGTTACGCATGTGTGTGCATAAACAAGTCTTATCCATCACTTTGAAATCTTTGTTGTCTGGATTTGCTTCTACTTCACGATTGTAAGCATCGATGTAGGAGCAACTGCCATTGCCATCCAACAGATAACCATAGGCTTCGCAACCTGGACGAATGTTGGAGCCAATGGCAGGCGTGTTGCTCAACATGCGCATTGGATAACCAGTCGGTGAAATTGTGTTAACGATGATTTGCTCTTCTTGCGCCTTGAAGTATTCTTGCTTGACATCGTCTGGCAATCCGCACTCTTTAGTCACAGTGAAGCGGGTCGCTACTTGTACGCCACCCGCACCAGCTTCGAGGAAGGACACGGCATCACTTCCAGTAAAGATGCCACCTGCAGCAATTACAGGAATCGCGAGGTTTTCATCTTTTAAATACTGTAAAACTTCGGCAACGATGGTGTGCAAATCATATTTAGCCCAATCCAAACCAAAGCCTAAGTGACCACCCGCTAAAGGACCTTCGACAATCACATAATCTGGCAAACGATTCAGTTTTGCATTTTTACGCAAGAACAATTGGAGTGCTCGCACGGAAGAGACGATGATCCCCAGTTTGGCGTCGCGGAACCGAGGGTGATCTTCGATTAAGCCGAAAGAGCCCAAATGCAAACCTGCACTCAAGGTGATGCCATCAATCCCTGCATCTAATGCAGATGCTAAACGCACGCGCAAAGTGTCGCGCGGACCGTTCATCGTTAATTTTTCCATGCAGTTGACGAAAATCATGCCGTCGCCTTGCTTGGCTTCCATCGTGCGACCAACGTGTAATCTAGTTGCTTCTGCTAACAGATCTAAATCAAATTTGATATCCGTTTTATCAGAATTGTTGATGTTGTATTTATACAGTTTCGTTTTGTCCTTAATGAAACTGGTATCAAAGCGACGATCAGAAACGTCGTGAACCAAGGCGTCAGAAATATGGCCAATGCCATTTAAACGTGCCGCTACTAATGCTAATTCTGCTGTTGAAATATCCACGCCCATGCCACCAATCATAATCGGGACAAGTTCATGTTTGCCTAGGCGCAGGCGAAAATCATCTACACGTTTCATTATTTTCCTTGGACAACTTGATATTGAAATTATGTCGCAGCGCAGTTAGTTGTTATCGTTCATTTGCGCATTCTCTCTTTGCGTGTGTTTTTGTTTGTATCGACGTAGATAAATAAAAATTTACGCACGTTTCAATCTAGCTTAATCGGCTGAATTTTGATCGGTATTCTTAAGTAGAGTTCGATTTCTAATTCTGCTGATATTTATTGCCAAAGCCACACGACAAATTTCTACAGGCGCAATTCTACCCTAGGTGCTCTTTTTTGGGCTTGTCGTCTTTGAAAAACCGATGATTATTAGGGTTTTCTATGCTTTTCTTTAACGCAGATCAGTTTCATTGCGTGATTATTGCAGCTTAGTACGTTGCTGCGCTCTGTTACAATGCACGTTTTGGTGACAGTTAAATTGTGTCCCTTTACTTAATTCAACTCTTATTTATATGCAAATTTCTCAAGATTCTGTAGTCAGCTTGAACTACACCATGTTCGACGAGCAAGGCAATTTGATCGATAAAAATCATGATCCTATCGTGTATTTGCACGGTGGTTACGACAATATTTTGCCTGCGGTTGAAGCTGCTCTTGAAGGGCAAACTGTAGGTAAGACTATTTCTGTTTCTATGGAGTCAGATGATGCGTTTGGACAAATTGACCCAAGTTTAATTCATGAAGAAGATGTTGGTTTATTCCCACCTGATTTAGAGGTTGGCATGATGTTTGAGACGCGTGATCCAGAAACGGGCGAGGCTGCGCAATTTCGTGTCACGGCGATTGATGCTGGTTTGGTCACAGTTGATGGTAATCACCCATTAGCAGGAATGAAGTTGCGTTTCGAAGCAGAAATTTTAGCGGTTCGTCCTGCAACGGAAGAAGAAATTGCCCACGGTCATGTGCATGGTGAGCACGGTCATCATCATGATGATTAATTAGCTTGGCTAGATTGCGCTCGCTTTGATTGGCTTTCAATCATCTGATTTGAAAATATTGCGGCTAATCGATGCCAGCTACGGGTCGAGCGAGTATGTGAACTGGTAAATGATTGAGATTATGCTTTGGCGTGTTGTCTCGCCTTAGCTAAATCTAGGTGTTGGATTGTTTTTTCAAACAAGCGCACCACATATTAATTCAATGACTTTCATCGTGAGGCAATTAGACATGAAAGACTATTATTTTATTCTCGGTGTCGCCACTAACGCGAGCTTAGCCGATATCAAAAAAGCTTACCGAGTTAAAGCCGCGGAGTTTCACCCCGACCGTAATAGCTCGGAATTGGCTCCGGTAAAGTTTCATGCGGTTAAAGAAGCGTATGACGTGCTTTCTGATGAATCTGCGCGCGCATCTTATGATGAAAATCGTCGGCGTAATTTATTAGAGTCGCCGTTAGAAACAGCGACCGAAATTTGGAAGAATTATTTGTCAGGAGTGATGCAGTGAAATTTTCACGCTATTTTCAAGAATTAATGTTGGCATACAAAGCAGAGTTAGATGATTTACGTTCTGATTCTGAAGGCAAAGATGTGATGCGCCATCGATTAAAAGAGAAGCGTGAGCAATTACGCTTCTTGTTGCCAATGATGACGAGCAATCCAGAAATGTTAGCGCCTGCTTTTCATGAGGCATTTCTGTTTATGAATCCCTTAAGTTTTGAAGCGCTTGCATCGAAAGAAGTCAGTAAGCTGCCAACCTGGAAGAGTTTGGCTGCTGCGGTCAAGCTAGAGCCTTGGGCCGAAAAGATGGCGCAAATGGTGTTGGCGGAAGAGGGTGGCGATACTTTCTTGGTGACGGCTGCTTGCCTGGAATATTTAAGTCGTAGCCACCATACGCGAGCGATGGCAACAAGTAATGAAGACGATGCTAGCGATGAAGAATCACAAGAAGAAGCCGACTTGCATGAGCAAGGTGATCTCGATGGTCACTATGGTCGTCATGGTCGTGATGATGGTGATGACGGTGACGATGTTGATCTGGAAGAAGCTGGTATGGATTGGTTAGCAGAGCAGGGTTTCGATCGCAAAGATTAAGCGTAGCTGTGCTATTGATATCTTGTCTTCATCAAACATTGAGTGAAAAAAAGGAATAAAAATGAGTGTCCCAGCTTTAATTGAAGCGCAAAATTTGATCCAGTTAGGCGATATTGCAGGCGCTGAACATGCGTTGGCAAACTTGGCAGAAACCGAAGGTGATCAAGCATTGGTTGCTGCTTTGGATGAATTTCCTGCGAAAGATTTACTAGCGATTATTCGTGAATACGATGCGTCAAAAGAATCATTGGTGAATCTTTTGGTGACACCTGAACAGTTTGCGCAAGCAGTGGTGCTAGAGAAACGCTATGCTGATCTGACTCATGAACAATTGCGCGGCATGATTAATTCGGTCATCTTTCGTGATGGTGCAGATGCTGCCGAATTTTTATACGAAATTGCAGAGGTGGAAGGTGGCTACGATGCCTTAGCCGATTATCTGCAAGATCGTACGCAGATGGTGGAACATTTCTATCGCTATGCCACATTTGATTTGTATGAATATGGCGATGAAAGTAAAACCCAAGCGATTGATGATGATTTGTTGAGTTTGACGCGCGATACTGAAACACGTGCTTCTGCCGTGGATAGAGCGAGTGTTGAAGATCATGATTGGATGGAAGTCACCTATCTGCTGCGCTATGAATTACCCGAGATTTTCCGTGAAGTTTTGATGAAATTGCGTGCACGTTATCAAGTGTATTTACGTAATTTGCAAAATGACGAATTCGCTGAATCTCCGGTCGCAGAAGAAGGCGATGACGAGGAAGTTGATGCACCTAAAAAGAATAATGACGATGGTGATGATGACGACGAAGAGTCTGCTTTGTAAGCTAGGAAATAAGCCAATTTGATTATGTCTGAAACTCAACAAGCTATTGCAATATACGACGACCGTCCATTTTTTGAGACGGCGCTGCGTCATGGTTTGCGATTTGCCATTATTAGCCGCGCAAAAATTGAGGCGATTGAAGCAGATGCGCCCAAAGGCTTGGTGCAGATCGCTGATACCTTTGGTAGTAAATATTTGCGTCCCGAGCTTGAGACCGCACGTAAGCGCATCGTCAATCTTGCTAGTCTTTATTTGCTTGAAACCTCAAAAGGTGATTTGGACATTGCTGCCAAATTAATTCGCGATAATACCTTCTTGAGTTTGTCGCGCGGAGGTTCTGGTTTGCTTAAAGCGTTACATGCAATGCCTGAGTATGCACTGTTAGGGCGAGAGCAGAAATCGCCAGTAGAAGAGTTTTTAGAAGTGTGGTCTTTAAAAGATAAGCCTAGCGAATATAGAAACTTACTCGCCCACCGTCAGCAAAATGCATTGGAAATTGAAGCCGCATTGTGGTTCGCGCGCTCAATGGATTTAACCCAAGCTGAATTGCAAGAAGACGATGCAGAAGCCAGTGGCGTTATTCGATCGGGTATTTTGAAAGTTTTAATTGGTGATGCTGAGGCGCCGATTGAAAATCAAGTTGAATTCGCTCAAATTATTGAGGCGATACGCGCTCAAGCAAAAAGTAAAACGAAAACGAAGAAATCCGCATTATTCGATGTAGAGCTGGCGAAATCAGTACTTCTGGATGCGGATATTCCAAGCAAGTTTCATCCACTGTGTTTGCAAGTATTAGATGAAATTCTCAAGCGTGATTTGGTATTGATATTGGATCTAAAGCACTCGCTTGATCGCCTTGTGTTTGAACTGAAAGAGCGCTATTTCATTTGTGCTCACGAGATGGAAGATACATCGGATTACGATGCCTTGGTTTCTAAAGAATGGTCGAAGCTGACTAAGGGAAAAACCGATATCGATTCTTTGCTTACCTTATTGCTTTGCGTTGCAACAGATGTGCCGGCGAAGACAAGTTTGCTTGAGAAAACGGCGAAGCAGATTGTGAAGAAGGTGCGAGAACAAGGTTTGGATGTTCAGAAAGCGAATACATGGATCAAGCAAACTGCTCCACACGAAAAACAAGAAGGTTTACTCGCTGATTGGCAAGAGTTTGCTGACGAAGCGCAAACCTATCTGGTTGATGACTGGGATACGAACTACAGCGGTGCTCTTCGATTTTTACAAGAGAACTGTCACATTCTTAAGCCAGTGAAGAAAGCCGCTTCATAGCAATTTAAGCGCGCGTCATGTGTTGAGTGCGCGGGTTTTTTGATAGATCAACGATGTGCTCAATTGGATAAAATCAAACTATCAATGTGTGTGACAGCTTGTTGTACCCACATCGATTTGTATTGGATTTTGCTAGCTGTAAATTGATGAAATAAATCGGCAGACTTAGCTTGAATAAATATTGAATCGGGTGCTGAACTAGGTTTTGAATTGGAAGGTTTGAATTCAAGATTGAATACAAACTCAGCAGGGAAGATTTTGAAGATTGGTCGGGACGGCAAGATTCGAACTTGCGACCCCATGCACCCCATGCATGTACGCTACCAGGCTGCGCTACGCCCCGACTCGAAGGCTTGCATTATAGGACATTTGCGATTGTTTCGTCATCAAAAAAGTGTCGAACTTAATATTTTGCCGCTGAACATTTTGTAAAACATCTGATCAGATTACTAAATTGCCATAGATTATCGCTCCCTGCAAAAATAGTCATTCTTAATTGACTTTAATGATTGTCAGAGTCGATGAAAAGCAGTCACAATAATGCTATGCGTATGACAGATGCGCAAATTCCTTCTTTGTGTTTATCGGAACACTTACTTACTAAGAGATGATTATGTCGATAAAGATTAGCCAGAACTTTGATGCCGGTGCGATTGAAGTTGTTAGCGCGCTTGATGTAGAAAACATTCAATTGAATCTGCGTCAAGATTCCAATGCGGAATTTATGCAGTGGTTTTATTTCCGGTTGCAAGGTGCGCGCGATCAAGATGCTTGTATTCGCATCTTAAATGCGGGTGCCGCTACCTATCCTGATGGTTGGGAAAATTATCGCGCTGTTGCTAGTTATGACCGTGAGAATTGGTTCCGAGTTGAGACTGAGTTTGATGGCAAGGTAATGACGATCAAACATACGCCAGAAACTGATAGTGTTTATTATGCGTATTTCGAGCCATATAGCTGGGAGCGTCACCTCGCCTTGTTGGGAAGTGTTGCACAGTCTGAACAAGTGCGTGTGGAAGATTTAGGAAACACCGTTGATGGTCGTGACTTAAATGTCGTTGTGGTTGGTAATCCATCTGCGGAAAAGAAAGTGTGGATCATTGCTCGTCAACATCCAGGCGAAACGATGGCTGAGTGGTTGGTAGAAGGTACACTCAACGCACTGTTAGATTTAGCGAATCCAATTGCCCGTGCAATTTTGGATAAGGCGGTTTTGTATATTGTTCCAAATATGAATCCAGACGGATCGGTGCGCGGTAACTTGCGCACGAATGCCGCGGGTGCCAATTTAAATCGTGAGTGGATGGCACCATCAATTGAGACAAGCCCTGAAGTTTACTATGTGAAGAAAAAAATCGAAGAAGTGGGCTGCGATTTGTTCTTAGATATTCATGGTGATGAAGGCTTGCCTTATGTATTCGTTGCTGGCAGTGAGATGTTGGAAGGCTTTAGTGAGAAGCAAAAGCAAGAACAAGACGCGTTTGTTCAGAGCTTCTGTGCAGCAAGTCCAGATTTCCAAACACAGTTCGGCTATGAGGCAAGTAAGTACAACGAAGATTTGCTGAAGTTAGCATCGAAGTACGTTGGACATACGTTTAAATGCGTTTCTTTGACTTTGGAATTGCCGTTTAAAGATAATGCCAACATGCCAGATCTAGAAGTCGGTTGGGATGGTGCTCGTAGTATGAAATTGGGTGAGGCGATGTTGCAGCCTATTTTGACTGCATTGAAAAACTGAGTTCAGTCGTAACATCTACTGAAGGAAGCTGTAAAGTGGGCATTGAAATTGAGCGTAAGTTTTTAGTTGTATCTGATCGTTGGCAACAACTTGCGCAACCTGTATTTATGCGTCAGGCGTATATCAGCTCGACTCCCGGGCGGGTGGTGCGTGTGCGCATAGAAGGGCAATCTGCGATGCTCACTTTAAAAGGCAAGGCCTCTGGAATCTCTCGTGTTGAATGGGAGTATCCGATTCCTTTGAGTGATGCAGAGGAATTATTAAGTACCTTGTGCGAACAACCAATTATCGAGAAAAATCGATATCGAATTGATTTGGATGGCTTGGTTTGGGAAGTCGATGAGTTCTTCGGGGAGAACGCTGGATTAGTTGTGGCAGAACTTGAACTGCAATCGGAATCACAGCATTTCACAAAGCCGGACTGGGTCGGTGAAGAAATCAGTCACGATCATCGTTATGCCAACGCGAACTTGTTTAAGCATCCGTATTCGCGTTGGTAGTTCGATTTAGCTAAAGATTGTCTTTTATAAGATGCTAGCCTTTAGCTTGTTCAACTATCGCATCACGTAATTGCGAGAATAAAGTATCTATCTGATCTTTGTTAATAATCAAGGGCGGCGATAGGGCGATAATATCGCCAGTGGTGCGAATTAAAATATTTTTCTCCCAGAAGCATTTTTCAAAAATATCATAGGCTCGCGTGGTGGATTTTCCTTCTTGCGGCGTTAACTCAATACCGCAAACCAAGCCAAGATTTCGAATATCTTTCACTGTTGGTAATTCTCTTAGTTGATGCGCTGCTGCTTCGAAGTAAGTCGATATTTGTGCCGCCCGTTCAAATAGCTGTTCTTCTTGATAGACATCTAAGGCCGCAATTGCAGCGGCACAGGCGAGTGGATGCGCGCTATAGGTATAGCCGTGAAAGAGTTCGATTGCATCTTTTGGAGAGTTCTCCATGAATGTATCGTAAATTCCTGTATTGATGATCACCGCGCCCATAGGAACCGCGGCGTTCGTTAATCCTTTCGCGCACACGATCATGTCTGGAATGACATCAAAATAATTCGCAGCAAATGCGCTTCCTAAACGCCCAAATCCGGTAATCACTTCATCAAAAATCAAAAGAATTCCATACTTGGTGCAGATGTTTCGTAGTTTTTGTAAGTAAGATTTCGGCGGTATGATGACGCCGGTTGATCCTTGTATTGGTTCAACGATAACTGCGGCAACTGTACTCGGATCGTGCAAGGCGAGTAAGCGCGATTCTAAAACGTCAGCGAGTTCTGCGCCATGCTCAGGCAAGCCTTTGCTAAACGCGTTTTTTGAAATGTTGAGTGGATGAGGTAGGTGATCCACCCCAGCAAGTGCAGCGCCAAATTGTTTGCGATTGCCGGCGATGCCGCCAACCGCGATACCACCAAAGCCAACCCCATGATAAGCCCGTTCACGTCCAATTAGACGAAATCGACCAGCATCTCCACGCACTCGATGATAGGCAAGGGCAATTTTTAATGCGGTATCGACGCCTTCCGAACCATCATTGCAGAAGAACACGCGATCAAGTCCTGCAGGCGACATCTCCGCTAATTTACTAGCCGCTTGAAAAGCAAGCGGATGTGCCATTTGAAATGTTGGCGCGAAGTCTAAGGTGGCCGCTTGTTGTTGAATTGCTTCGACAATTTTTGGATGATTATGACCAGCGTTGACGCACCACAGTCCAGCCGTACCATCAAGTATTTCACGCCCATCGGCACTTTGGTAGTACATGCCTTTCGCTGAACTGAGTAATCTTGGTTTAGATTTAAACTGTCTATTGGCAGTGAATGGCATCCAAAGATGCTCGGTTGTCGGCGAATTTATCATGTTGGTCTAACGCTTGTGCTTGAGAGGTGATCAATGAGAAACAGGTGCAGATGAAGATGCAAGCTGCACAAAACATGTTTGCACAATTTATCGCGTCGATCAAGCGAAAGCAAAGCGCCAAATTAGTTGGCAGGGCTCTCTCTTACAAATAGATGAAATTTAATGCCCCATCCTGCGTCAATTTCAACCAACCACCACGGTGCTGCGTTCTGTTGTCACAATCCCAGTCAGGCAAGACATAACGTAAGCCCTGTGCTTCATCATGGATGGCGTGACGGTGAGTGTGTCCGTGAATTAAAACACTGTTGGGAAATTGTTGATGGAGCGCTGCTACTGCCGATGCATTCACATCCATGATTTCCATGCTTTTGTCTTGTTGAGCAGAGCTGCTTGCTTGCCGCATGTTCTCAATGATGGCCTTGCGTTCCGCGAGCGGTTTTGCCAGAAATTGTTGTTGCCAATTCTCTTGCCGAACGAGCGAACGAAAAGCCATGTAATTCACATCATCGGTGCAAAGATGATCGCCATGAGAAAGAATCAGTTTGCGGTTTGCTAGAAGTAGTATGCTTGGGTCTTCCAGTAATTGTGTCTTGGTGCGTTCTGCGAAAGATTTTCCAACTAAAAAATCACGATTCCCAGCAATCCAAAAAATCTGTACACCACGCTCAGCGATTTCACGAAGTGCTTGAATAATTTGGTGGTGGTAGGGGTGATCTATGTCATCGTCGCCCGCCCAATACTCAAATAGATCACCTAGCAAATAGAGACGCTCGGTGTGAATCGCATGGTGGTGTAGAAAGTCAAGGAATTGATTTGTGGTTCGAGGAAGCGCTTCACTTAAATGAACATCGGAAACAAAAAGCGCAACCGATTTGGGTTGCGCTTCGACCGATGATCCTTGATGCTGTACTGGGCTATTCATCGTTTGTTGAACTTCAGATAGGCTAATTAGTGTGAGGTCGTTGCTTTAAACGATTTCGGCTTTTTCTATAACGATGTTCTCAACCGGTACATCGTTATAGAAACTTGAACGCGTGGTTTTTGACGAGGAAATTTTGTCGACAACATCTTTTCCTTCTGTGACTTCGCCAAATACGCAGTAACCCCAACCATCTTGTCCAGGATAATCAAGAAAATCATTGTTGCTTGTGTTGATAAAAAATTGTGCCGAGGCTGAATGCGGGTCGCTAGTTCTCGCCATTGCTAATGCATAGCGCACATTTTTTAATCCATTATTAGCTTCGTTCTCAACATTCCCCTTGGTCGGTTTTTGTTTCATGCCAACTTCAAAGCCACCACCTTGGATCATAAAGCCACTGATTACGCGATGGAAAATCGTACCAACATAATGTCCTGATTCAACATAAGCTAAAAAGTTGGCGACTGTCTTAGGCGCTTTTTCAGCATTCAATTCGATTTTAATGTTGCCTAGGTTAGTGGTGAGCAGAACGGCCATAGTAATCCTCTTTTTAGATAAATGATTGCGATTGAATTTGCTAACGGACGTATTTTAAATAAGGTATTTTAAATAACGCGTTTTAAATTACGTGCTTTCGTTATGTTTGCTTCGTTATTCTCATCTGGCTTTATATACTTAGTCCTGATGAGCCTCACTAAGCGACGGCAAGGCGATTCAGTATGCAATGTTGTTTATGTGATTGTTTAAGTGTTTGTTTAGTTGATGATTATTTCATTAATTTAATGGAGATAATCATAATCGGTTTTACTGGTACATTTTGATGAATGCTGACTTCGGAAGTTGGTGTTGATTTGATCTTTTCTACGACATCCCAACCTTCGATGACTTTACCAAAAGGTGTGTAGCCCGCCGCAAGCACTTGTGCGCGCGAACGAGGTAAGGTAATTGGTTCGCCGTTTTTCATGATTTGAACTGGGTCGCCTTCGGGCAAGGCTTGGTAATTCAGAAAATCATTGTTATTCACATTGATATAAAACTGTGCCCGTGCCGAATTGGGATCCATCGTTCTTGCCATTGCGATTGTGCCGATATCGTTTTTCAATTCTTTTTCAAAAGCTTGTTTCGCTTCGGAAGGAACAGGTTTGTCAGTTGGCTTTTCTTGCATGGTAGCAGTCAAGCCGCCACCTTGAATCATGAAGTTATCAATCACCCGATGAAAAATGGTTTTGTTGTAATGACCTTTCTTTACATAGCGCAAAAAGTTTTCGACGGTCTTTGGTGCTTTTTCTGGATATAGCTCAAGAACGATATCTCCCATCGAGGTCTTGATATTTACCTTTGGTAACTCTTGGGCGCTAGAGAGAGGTGCAATCAGACTAATGAGACTGGCCACACCGAATTGTAAGAAATAACGACGACTATGTTTGAGCATAATAAACTCCTTGAGTAATATTTCTTGAGCCTGTTGTCGGCAAGAATCCTTGCCTAACTGCCGGTTCTTTCCTGCTTGATTAACCACTTACCATCTTGCTTGATCAACGTCAGTGTTTTTCTACTAGTTGCGACTAAAGCACCAGACTGATAGTTCTGTCTGAACTTAACTATCGCGGTATTGCCATCAATTTTCACGCTGGGCGAGTCAATTTTAACCGTGATTTTTGACTTTCCTTCGATTCTTGAGCGACGTTCTTCCATCCATGATTTTCTCGTTTCACCATTCGGTGTTTGAAAGTCTTTCGCATAATGTGCAAGGTAATTTTTGGTGTTCTTCGAACTCCAAGCATTGAGCCAACGATTAACAGTGTCAATCACTTCAGTTTGCGCACCATTTGATTTGGGTGTTGCTGGCTTATTTGTGCTGTTGTTTGCGATAACTTTTTCGACCACTGGCGATGATGGTTTTACTTCCGCAGGTTTTGTTGGCGCAGCGTCTTTAGGTGGGTCTTTAGGCGCGTTTTGTGCAAGATCACGGACTAATTCCGATTCTAAACGCGGTCCAGCAACGGGATTGTTGTCCTCGTAAATGATGCGCCAGTTATTTCCTTCCTTCATCCAATATTGGCGTCGCTTGTTCGAGGACACGCCTTTGTTGGTTTGAACGTCGACAATAAAGTTGCTGACTAAAACTTCTTCTCGACCAGGATATTTAAATTGCGAAACTTCACGTAACTTAACACTGCCAGCTGGACGATTGGCAAATGCCGCTTGTTTAGAAATCCATGTTGCGGCGGATTCATTGCTCAAGTTTTTGAAATTTTTACTATACAGCGAGAAAGCTGAATTCGGATTGCTAGATGTGATATTTTGAACCCAACTATCAATTAGCTTGCGCGCGTTTTGTTTCTCAGTCATCCAATTCGCACGAGGAATAAAATCAAGTCGCTCGCTAATAATCACAGGCGTTTTAGTAATGTCTACGATCGCCGCAAGTTTTAAAAAATCTGGGTTAGATAATACGATGCAGCCGTCAGACGCAAGTGGAGCACGACTATAGTTTGTTGATGGAACACCATGTAGCCAGATACCAGATCCGCCACGTCCTTTCAACTTATCCCATTCATTCGGGTAGTTGAGCGGTAGTGCGCCAGGTCCGTAGAAATCAGGAAGTTTTGCGCCGGGCAGACGATTCGTAATGTAATAGACACCGATAGGCGTTCGTTGATCGCCTTCCTTAAACTTGTCCATTCCAAGCTTGCCCTGACTGACATAATAGTCACTGATCAAAGTTGGAACGCCGGCGATATTTTCATACAGATAAATGCGCGCGCGTTTTGCATCCATCACCAATGAGTAGCGTTGTTCTTCACTCATGTGGAGTAGAACACTCGGAACCAAATCTTTGCTTGGCCGTTCAGTGATGGCGCGAATACGCGCCAAAGCTTCTTCGTGCAAATCTTTTAATTTGTCATTTGGCGGATTATGTGCTGCGCCAAAGCGTGTCACCGGGCGTGTTCTCATGGAGATCAGATCACCACGAATTAAATACGCTAAATGAAAATTAGGGTAGGCGAGAAGCAACTCATCGACTTTTACTTGCGCTTTGTCGAGTTCATTGCTTGCCAATAATTTATACACCTCAATCAACATCAAATCGGCGTTGGGGCCAGGATTTTGAGGTGCGACGAATTGAACTTTGTTGGGATTGTTATTGGCAGATGCAAGACCAACAGAACCAAAACATAAAGTTACTGCGAGAGGGGCGAATAATGATAAAGCTCCGACAAACTTGCGTGCCGGAGCTTTGCTACGATTTAAGAGAAACATCAGCTACCCGAACGCTCCTGCTTAATGAGCCATTTGCCATCTTGCTTAGTCAATACCAATGTTTTGCGACTCGTCGAAGAGAGGCGATCAGAGGTGTAATATTGTTTGAATTTAACGGTGGCAGAATTTCCATCGATGCTAACGTTCGGGTCGTCGATACGTACACCGATTTTTCCTTTTCCTTCAATTCTAGAGCGGCGATCCTCGGCCCAAGCGCTACGTGACTGTTTATTTGGCGTTTGAAAATCTTTAGCGTAGTAGCCTAAATATTTGCTGACATTTTGACTGCTCCAAGCTTTAGCCCATGCTTCAACAACATCAAGCACGACGTCTTTTTCGCTAGTCACGGCAGCTGGCTTATTCTGTGCCACAGGTGCTGGTGTTGCTTTAGGTTCGGTAGCACGGTTAGGCGGTGGCGCGGCGATTGTTGGTGTGTTTGGGATTGTCGCAATTGGAGCAGGATTTGCTGCACTTGTTTTTGGATTGACACCGCCAGTGGTGTTACCAATTAAGTTTTTGACTAAATTGAGTTTTAATTTTGCGGTGGAGTTACCCGAATCTAGTTGCAAGGCTTTGTCGTATGATTGACTAGCTAGCTTTGCATACACATCACCCAAATTTTCGTGGGCGGTGCCATAAGTTGGATTCGTGCGAATCGCCATTTCCAGCGCAGCACTTGCTTTGAGAAACTGGCCATTGGAAGCGTACAAGACGGCCAAATTGTTATACGGCTCAGGAAGTTCTGGGTAGTCATCCGTCAATTTGGTAAAAATTGTGATCGCTTCAGCCTGTTTGTTTTGTTCTGTGAGGATGATGCCTTTTAAAAAACGCATCTGCGCATCTTTAGGGCGTTGCGCCAAGACAGAGTCAATTTTTTTAATTGCTTCGTTGAGTTGACCAGCTTTGTAGAGTTTACTCGCATCGCTAGCATCGTCAGCGTACGCAATTGGTGATAATCCAACAGTAAGGGCAATCGCTGCAACTGCAGTTTTTAGGGAATATCGCATAATTTAACTTAATGTCTTTTCTATTAATTAGTCTTTAGTTGTCGAACGGATTCGATTTCTTATTTGCTAAATTGGTCAGCCGCAATCTTAACAAATAAACTTGGTATCGCGTGGTTGAGTTTGTTAGATTCGAATGAAAAAGTAAGAATCTTCTCAAGATTGATACGGATTCCACTTTGCTGCGATTGTATTCAGGGTTTAATTGAGTGCGTTTGGCATTGGGCAAGGAGCGCAAGCCAATTTGCAATTCAAACTGGGGAAGCTACTTGTGTTGCGCGGCAATTAAAGTCGTGAAAGGTTTGATCTGAGAATTCTTACAAAATTGAACTCGAATATGGGCAAAAAAACGCGTTCAAAATTATTATTGAGTATTTTTTAAAATATATGTTTCCTTGTTTTTGTTTTCCCTTAGTGCTAGCTTGGACTGAAAAATTAGTTCAATTTGCGTCTTTATAAGGTAAAATTCGCGGTTAGCTTAAGTTCTTATCTATACAGTTACTCGTTCTAGGTGATCAAAATTGATCTTAGTTTTCGGCTACTGTGTATTGATGTGTATTACGGAAGATCAATAAATGAATAAAAATAGTCGTGTCCGTAGTAATGGTGATTTGCATGTTCCGCATTACTGGGAAGAGGCAAAAAATGAATTAATGAAGCGAGATAGAATTTTACGTAAATTGATTCCTCAATTCGGTGACTTATATTTATTAGGGCGAGATGATCCATTCACGACTTTGACAAGATCGATCATTGCGCAACAGATTTCAGGTGTGTCGGCAAATCTCTTGTGGGAAAAATACTTAACTGTTTGCCCAAAATCGACGCCTGTAGAAGTGCTTGCGGCTGGAAAAGAAAAATTATTAGCATCAGGTTTGTCGAAGCGTAAAACTGACTATATTCTTGATCTGGCTGTTCACTTTAAAGATGGTAAAGTGCATGTTGATAATTGGGTCGACATGACAGACGAGGCGGTCATTGCGGAACTGGTTCAGATTCGAGGAATCAGCCGTTGGACAGCTGAGATGTTTTTGATTTTTAATTTATTGCGCCCTAATATTTTGCCTTTGGACGATGCAGGTTTGATAAACGGTATTAGTAAAAATTATTTTTCAGGCGAGCCCGTATCACGTATCGATTTGCGTGAAGTAGCAGCGAATTGGGAACCATGGCGTACCGTCGCAACTTGGTATATGTGGCGCAGCTTAGATGAAAAAATAGCTTAACTTGACTAGACTTCCGCGTTATCTCGCACGAAGTCCTTCAAGCTTATTTCTTTAACTCGTGTGGAATTTTAAGGAGGCACGATGACTAAAACGACATTTCTAGGATTTGAGCAATCAATTGCTGAACTTGAAACAAAAATCGAAGAATTACGTTTTGTACAAGACGACTCTGCAGTAGATATTTCAGAAGAGATTGATCGTCTCTCACAAAAGAGTCAAATGTTAACAAAAGATATCTATGCCAAATTAACACCATGGCAAGTATCTCAAATTTCACGTCATCCGCAGCGCCCTTACACACTCGATTACATTTCCCAAATATTTACTGATTTCCATGAATTGCATGGCGATCGTTCATTCGCTGACGATCTCGCGATTGTTGGTGGCTTAGCGCGTTTTAATGGTCAAGCATGTATGGTGATCGGTCATCAAAAAGGCCGAGATACTAAAGAGCGTGCAATGCGTAATTTTGGTATGCCAAAGCCAGAGGGCTATCGTAAAGCAATGCGCTTGATGAAGTTGGCAGAAAAATTTGATATTCCTGTTTTCACTTTTGTTGACACGACTGGTGCTTGGCCTGGTATCGATGCTGAAGAGCGCGGACAATCAGAAGCGATTGGTCATAATCTCTATGTGATGGCTGAATTAAAAGTTCCTTTAATCGCTACTATTATTGGTGAAGGCGGTTCAGGTGGCGCATTGGCATTAGCTGTTGGTGATGCGGTATTGATGCTGCAATACGCAACTTATTCTGTTATTTCACCAGAGGGTTGCGCGTCAATTCTATGGAAAACTTCTGAGCGTGCATCTGATGCGGCAGAGGCTCTTGGCTTAACTGCAAATCGACTCAAAGCAATGGGTTTGATTGATAAGATTATCAATGAGCCCTTGGGTGGCGCGCATCGCGATCCAAAACAAATGTGCGCTTTGGTCAAACGTGCATTGGCAGACACATTGCGTCAGTTCCAAGGTATGAAAACAAAAGAATTACTCGCAAATCGTCATGAGAAGTTGATGGCTTACGGTAAATTTAAGGAAACCCGAGTCGCTGAATGAGCATCGCGCACTGTCAAAGTGCAAAGGATTTAGAACAAAATTTTTTTGCGAAGCTTTCAAATATCATTCAAGCTCAAGACCTTGGTGGTAAGCAGCCCGTTTTGGCGGTTGCTTACAGCGGAGGTCTTGATTCAACTGTATTGCTGCATTTAGCGTCCATTTACGCTAAACAATTTCAAATTCCCCTCTACGCTTATCACGTTAATCATGGACTGAGTCCGAATGCGACACAATGGGAACAGCATTGTGCCCAAATTTGTGCTCGTCTAGAAATCCCATTTCGCAGCAGAAATGTCAGAGTCGAAAATCAAGGGCAGGGCGTCGAGGTGGTGGCGCGCAATTTGCGCTATCAAGCTTTGGGTGAGTTGTGCGACTTGGACAAGGTGAACTTGTTATTGTTAGCACATCATCTTGATGATCAGGCTGAAACCATGTTGATGCAATTGTTTCGCGGCACAGGTTTGCGTGGCTTGGCGGGTATGGATGAATGTAATTTCGCAGCTAAATTGCTTGGCTCAAACCAGCTTGTTCTGGCTCGTCCATTATTGCGTGAGGCTAAACAAACATTAGTCGATTATGCTGCAAATAGTCAGCTCATCAATATTGAGGATGAGTCGAACTTTAGTACGTTATTTACTCGAAATGTTATTCGCCATCAGTTGATGCCCGTCATTGAGGAATTATTTCCGAAATTCTCTGAACGATTACTACGCACTTCGCAACATATACGTGAAGCGCAAAACTTACTGGATGAGATCGCGAGCAATGATTTAGAAAATTGTGGCGATAATAATGTGCTTGATCTAGTGAAGATGGCGCAGTTAAGTGCTGATCGAGTCAATAATTTATTTCGGCATTGGCTGGTGATGAATTTAGTTCAATTGCCATCAACTGCGAAGATTTCAGAAATTCAAACACAACTTTGGCATGCGCGTGATGATGCCCGAGTCGAGATTCGGCATGCTCACTATTCGATTTGTCGCTATGATCGCAAAATTCATTTGATAGATCATCGTACTCTTGGTACTCAAGATGGGGAACTTCAGTACACGTGGCGCGGGGAGGCTGAAAAATATTTTCCCAGTTTAAAGGGCACCCTGATTTTTAGGGAGTCTAAAACTGGGGTGAGTTCGGAATTCTTGAAACAGACTCAAATGACCATACGTCAAAGGCAAAAGGGCGCTCGATTGAGGTTAGCGAAAAATCGACCATCCCGTGATCTAAAAAGCCATTTTCAAAACGCGAAAATACCATTTTGGCGGCGTGAAAATTTACCGTACATTTATATCAAAGAGCAGCTATTTTTTGTTGGTTTACTTGGTTTGGATGCAAGGTTTATAGAAACTGATGAGCCGATCAGGAGCGGCATTCGACTTCAATTGATTTGGCAGCCAGATACGTGAACATAATATTGTTAAAAAAGAAAATTAACTGAAATGACTAGACAGATTGTTCTTGATACGGAAACAACGGGTTTGAATCCCCGTTTAGGTAATCGCATTATTGAAATTGGCTGCGTCGAGTTAGTCAATAGGAAACTTACGGGAAATAACTTTCATTACTACATCAATCCAGAGCGAGATTCTGAGGAAGGCGCTTTAGCTGTTCATGGATTAACCACGGAGTTTCTATGCGATAAACCCAAATTTGCACAAATCGTCGATGAGTTCATTGCATTTGTACAAGGCGCTGAATTAGTTATCCATAATGCACCATTTGATATGGGCTTCTTAAATGCCGAGTTTGAGCGTTTAGGCTTGTCGAAACTAGAAGACTATGTAGATGGCGTAGTTGACACCCTAGTGCAGGCCAAGGAGTTGCATCCTGGTAAACGCAACTCGCTCGATGCTCTTTGTGATCGCTATGAGATTTCGAACTCGCACCGAAAGTTACATGGCGCTTTACTTGACGCAGAATTGCTCGCAGATGTTTTTCTTGCGATGTCGCGAGGGCAGAACAGTTTTAGTATCGAGGTAGAAGAAGAGAACGAAGTTGTCGTTGTTGAAACAGTGGAGTTAAGCGAGCAAGATTATGCTGTTAAGGTATTTTATGCTGATGCCAATGAACTTAATTCTCACATCGATTTGTTGAACGATTTAGCCAAGGCAAGCCAAGGCAACTGTATTTGGCAAAATGAGGCAGTGGCTGAAAATAAAAAATAACTGCAAGAATTCGAGAGTAAAGTTTGGTTTGAATAAACTGTCGATTAAGTTGAGAGGCGAAAATTTATTTTTTTGCATTTTTCGACGTAAAACCAACACAAATAATTGAAATATTTTTTATCGCCACCCTAAAGTGGCGATTTTTTTTGCCGTTAATTTACTTGAAAACTGTAGGAAAAAAATTTAAAAAATATTTTGAATTCGCCCTAAAGTTTTCTAAAGTTGTGCCGTTAATGATTTAGAACAAAGATTGTTGTTATGTGTTTTTTCTTGTAACTCTTTGTTTTATTTGGGTTTAATTTAAAATTTCAGTTTTTATTTAAACTCAGCCTTCAATTTAAAACTACCTAAAAATTTAGGTGAGTTATCTAAAATAATCCAATGTAGGATAAATTCCTATTGGATTTTTCTCGTTTTTCCGCATTCAATTTCATACTTTTGCTGATACACCCATTTTTCGGTAAGTACCACAATCTGTCTCACTGGCAACACATTTCGCTAGGGCAAATAAGTGGGAGTACTAAAATGACACCAAATGACATGATGGCTGAGATCCGTGACGCTAACTTGAGTTACTTAATGTTGGCGCAGCAAATGATCCGTGCAGATAAAGCAACAGCAATATTTCGACTTGGCATCAGTAAGGAAATTGCTGATTTGATCGAGGGTATGAATAACTCCCAGATTTTGAAATTGGCCGGTTCAAATATGATGCTTGCTCGCTTCCGCTTTGAAGACAGTTCAATTCTTTGCATGTTAACAAATTACAATAAAGAACGCAGTCTCGCGCATTCACACGCAGCTATTTTGATGGCTGGTCAAAAAGTCGAAGAAATCGCTTAGTTTTTTCTTGAATTTGAAAATTGTCGAGGTGCAAAATGGCTACGAAAAGTATCGTTAATGAAGCAAATGAGATTCAATTGGCAGTGGACTTGGTTAATTTAGGTGCACGATTGCAATTGCTTGAATCTGAAACATCACTTTCAAGGGAGCGTTTGCTGAAAATATACAAAGAGCTTAAAGGTGTGTCTCCACCAAAAGGCATGTTGCCTTTCTCGACGGATTGGTTTGTTACTTGGCAGCCAAATATTCATTCTTCATTGTTTATGAATATCTTTAAATATCTGCGTGATCATGCTGATATTGATGGTATTCACGCTGTGGTAAAAGCATATAAATTGTATCAAGAACAGATGCCAACGCCAGAAGGCGAAGAACCTGTATTGTCATTAACTAGAGCTTGGACTTTGGTACGCTTCTTCGAGGGAAACATGCTCTCATTTGTGAAATGTAAGCAGTGCGGTGGTCAATTTGTTGGACACTCTTTAGATTTACATGATCACTACGCTTGTGGACTTTGCCACATGCCATCACGTGCTGGGAAAACAAAAAAACAGCGTGCATTAGATGCAGAGCGTGTTTTGAATTAAGTAGTTGTTTTGGTGCATGGCTTAATGGTGATATGATTTTAAAGGTGAAAATGATATGAGGTGAGTAAGTTGAAGCTCTCAATTGGAATGCAGTCCTTGTTAATACAATTGGGTTCTTTGGTCATTACTTTTCTTGTATTGGGTTTGATTCGATTTAAGTTTCAAATCGGTTTTTCATTACTCTTTTTTTTATTTTTGCATGCCGTTGTTGCTGCAAGTTTTTCTCTGCTGTTGAAATTTGATTGGTGGTGGGCACCCATTCAATTTCTATTTCCTCTGTCTGCCTATTTCTTGTTTCAACAAGAAATTTCCCCGCATTTTTATTTGCTCATATTGATCCTTCTTTCGGCCATATTTTGGTCGACTTATCGATCTCAAGTTCCCTATTATCCATCTAGGTCGGAATTATTGGTTCCGCTATTGGAGCAGATTTCAAACATGAGTTCACCTCGTTTTGTTGATATTGGTAGTGGGATGGGCGGGCTTCTTATCAAGTTGTCTGAGCGTCGACCTGATGGACTGTTTCTTGGCGTTGAAATTGCTCCTTTACCTTGGTTGATTAGTTATTTACGAGGACTTTTTAAGCGCTCACGAGTGAAGTTTAAGTTAGGTAATTTTTATCAACTTAATCTCGCGGAATTTGATGTGGTTTTTTGCTATTTATCTCCAGCTGCTATGCCTAGTGTTTGGCATAAAGCGAAGACTGAAATGAGGCCGGGTTCACTTTTTTTGAGCTATGAATTCATCGTTCCTGACGTCACTCCCGATATTGTTATGAAAATTAACTTTGGCGGAGTATATTTATATGGCTGGCGTGTATAACGAAACAACAAAAATATATTTTTTGGGCAATATTCGGGAAAATGTTGCCTAATGTTATGAGATCGCTGGTATTCTTAAGTTGTTGCTCGAATGAGCAGTTAATCGAGTTCAAACGAATGAAGGAGTCTAACTCGTGTTAGTCATTGTGGGTTATATCGTGGTTTGTGGGTCTGTGTTTGGCGGCTTTGTTTTGGCCGGTGGACATATGGCCGTGTTGTTTCAACCTATTGAACTTTTGATGATCGGTGGAGCGGCTGTTGGTGCTTCGCTGGTCGGCAATAACTCGAAAACAATTAAGGCTTCGCTGAAAGCCTTGCCTACTGTATTTCAGGGTTCCAAGTATAACAAAGCGATGTACATGGAATTGATGACGATGCTGTTTGACGTTCTTACCAAAATACGCAAAGAAGGCTTGATGTCGATTGAAGGCGATATTGAAAAGCCTGAAGAAAGTCCTCTATTTAGCAAATACCCACTGGTTGTTTCCGATCACCATTTAATGGAGTTTTTGAGCGACTATTTGCGCCTGATGGTCTCAGGCAATATGGACGCGTTTCAGATTGAAAACTTGATGGACAACGAGTTGGAAACGCATCACCATGAAGGTGCAGTTCCCGCACACTTTATGGCAAAGCTTGGTGATGGTTTGCCAGCGTTTGGTATCGTTGCTGCGGTAATGGGGGTGGTTCACACGATGGAATCGGTCGGTATTCCTCCCGCAGAATTAGGTATTTTGATTGCAAAGGCTTTGGTGGGTACTTTCTTGGGTATTCTCTTGGCGTATGGTTTTGTTGGGCCTCTTTCTAGCTTGTTAGAGCAAAAGCTAGATGAATCATCCAAAACTTTTCAATGTGTGAAAGTGACTTTGCTGGCTAGTTTGAATGGCTATGCGCCTGCGCTATCGGTTGAGTTTGGAAGGAAAGTTTTGTATTCAACAGAGCGTCCGACTTTCTCTGAATTGGAAGAGCATATTAAACAGTCTAAGTCCAAGTAAGCTACTGACGAAAAATTATGGCAAACGAAGAATTACGTCCCATCGTTGTAAAGCGAATTAAGAAAGTCGCTGGTGGACATCACGGCGGCGCTTGGAAAATCGCCTACGCTGATTTCGTTACGGCGATGATGGCTTTCTTCTTGTTGATGTGGCTACTGGGGTCAACAGCAAAAGGAAATCTGCAAGGTATTGCTGAATATTTTCAAACACCATTAAAAGTGGCGATGGCTGGTGGTGAGGGAAGTGGTGACAGTTCTAGCGTGATTAAAGGTGGTGGGAAAGATCTTTCTATTCGTGACGGTCAGACGAAAAAAGGTGAAATCGAAGCAGTTAAGAAAACTTATAACTTGCAGGCGGCGGAAGCAGCTCTCGCGAGAGCAGATGCAGAGCGTTTGAAGGGTTTGAAAGAAAAGATTGAAGCAGCGATTGAGTCCAATCCGACACTAAAGCAGTTTAAGAAGCAGTTGCTATTGGATATTACTACGGAAGGCTTACGGATTCAAATTGTTGACGAAAAAAATCGACCAATGTTTGCATCTGCCAAGGCGGATCTGCAGCCTTACACAAAAGTGATTTTGCATGAGATTGGTCTTGCGTTGAATGATGTGCCGAATAGAATTAGTTTGTCTGGGCATACCGATGCGGCGCCATACGGAAGTGGAGAGTTAGGATATAGCAATTGGGAATTGTCAGCAGACCGAGCCAATGCGTCAAGGCGTGAGTTAATTTATGGCGGAATGGATGAAACCAAAGTGTTGAGAATTGTTGGTCTTTCTTCCTCTGTGTTATTTGATAAAGAAGATCCGCTCAATCCTATTAATCGTCGTATCAGTATTATTGTGATGAACAAAAAAGCAGAGTTATCTGCCTCGCAAGATGGTGGGGAAGTCGATCTGGCCAAGTCAACAGAGCAAACGCTTGAAGTAAAAAAATAAGTTGACGGAATTAATGCAGCAAAATTGCAATTGTGAGTTGCAGAATGGGATGCTGAACATGACTAAGAAAAAAAATTTGGGTTCTCAAGTTAAGCAACTTTTATCTGGCGTATCAGATCATGGAGTGGCTCATCTTTTAGAAGTCGAAACTGATTTGGTTCAGACGACTTTACTATTGGCTGAAGCGATCGAAAAACTTGGCGAGAATTTTTTAGATTTGCATGCCTCGATTACGTCGCAAGAAGAACAAATTCTGGGTTTAGTGAACACTGGGCTTGTGCCGCAAGAGAATGTTGAAAAGCTTGCGCAGATACAATCAGACATTGGGCTTCATATTAGTCGTGCCGTTACAAGCTTGCAGTTTCAAGATCTCACTAATCAATTAATCTCAAGAACTGTCCAACGTAGTGCTGGTTTGCGGGAACTTCTCTCTACCTTAGATATGGTCGGGAATGTAATTCCCGCTGATGGTGGTATGGATGAGATTGCCGTTGTGTTGCATGAAATTACGGAGAAATTAGAACAGCAAAGTGTGGAATTGAAAAGCTTGCTGCGAAAAACAGTGAATCAACAGCATTTAAATAGTGGTGATATAGAGTTATTTTAGTTTTTGATTGAGTTAATAATTTTCTCAATTTTCTGAATGGAGTAATGATGACCAAGACAATTTTAGCCGTGGACGATTCTGGATCTCTGCGCCAAATGGTTGCATTTAGTTTGAAGGCAGCTGGATATCAAGTGATTGAAGCTGTAGATGGTCAAGATGGATTAGAAAAAGCCAAAGGGCAAGTAGTTGACTTGGTGTTGACCGATCAGAACATGCCACGCATGGATGGTTTGACTTTGATCAAATCTTTACGTGCGCTATCGACTTATCAGCGTGTTCCTATTCTCATGTTGACTACCGAATCAAGTGATGAAATGAAAGCAAAAGGGCGCGCTGCTGGTGCAAATGGTTGGCTTGTGAAACCATTTGATCCACAAAAATTGACAGAAGTTGTGAAAAAAGTAATTGGATAGTGCGTTTTAAATTAATCTGTATCGATGCACAATGAATATGGTTTTATGTGCATGCATTGATCAGATTAATCGTGTGACGACATATCTGTGAGATAAACGGGGTGAAATAATGACGATTGACATGAGTCAGTTCTTCCAAGTTTTTTTTGATGAGGCTGAAGAACTTCTCGCAGAAAAAGAGAAGTTATTATTGGGGGTTGATGTTTCATCGCCTGATCCCGAAGACTTGAATGCTATTTTCCGTGCTGCGCATTCCATAAAAGGTGGAGCTTCAACATTTGGACTTACTGATATGTCTGAAGTCACGCACATCCTTGAGTCTTTGTTAGATAAAATTCGCAAAGGTGAAATGTCCCTCACCGCAGATCATGTAGACGCATTTTTGGCAGCGAAAGATGTTCTGAAAATGCAGTTGGATGGGCATCGTCTGGGCTCCGCAGTAGATCTTGACGCAGTCGGTGACGTACGAATGTTATTGCAGTCATTTGTGCAAGAAGATTTTAAACCTAAAGCAAGTCCAACACCCGCGTTGGCGCCAATTGCGCAGGCGACTCAGCCTGAAGAAAAATATATTCATTGTTTTCGTGTCAGTTTTAAGAGTGTTAAGGACACCGATCTCACCGTATTAACTTCTGAACTTGCTCTTCTTGGTTCTGCTTCATCAGAGAAAAATGGCGAAGGTCAAGATTCTATCGTGCTACAAACCAATGGCACAGTTGATGATATTTTGGCGGTTTGCTCCTTTATTGTTGATGCCGACAATATGCTGATTTCTGAAGAAAAAATGCCGGAAGCAAGTAAGGCAAAAGAGTTGACTGAAGATGAATTGGGCTATGGATTTTTTGAGCCGATTGAGTCTATGTTCCCTCCGGAAGACAAGCCGACCGTTGAGCAAGCTAAGCCAGAACCAGCTCCAGTGCTTGATTCCAATCATAATTCAAGTAAAAACACCGCAAAAAAAGAAGCTGAAAAACATGCTGCTGGACATGAGTCGACGACCATTCGTGTTGGCATCGAAAAGGTTGATCAAATCATTAATTTGATTGGTGAGCTAGTTATTACTCAAGCAATGTTAACGCAGCGAACACAAGACCTCGATCCAGTGTCAAATGAGCGTTTATTGAGTAGCGTCGCGCATTTAACTCGTAATACACGTGACTTGCAAGAAGCCGTGATGTCGATTCGCATGATGCCAATGGATTATGTGTTTTCTCGCTTTCCAAGAATGGTGAGAGATCTAGCACATAAGTTGGGTAAAAAAGTTGAGTTCGTTACTTATGGTGCATCAACTGAATTGGACAAAGGATTGATTGAGAGAATTGTCGATCCGCTCACGCATTTGGTCAGAAACAGTATTGATCATGGAATTGAGATGCCAGCTACTCGTGTTGAGAGTGGCAAAAGCGAAGTAGGTAGGCTATCTCTTTCTGCTGTGCATCAAGGCGGCAATATCGTCATCGAAGTTTGCGATGATGGTGGCGGGCTGCATCGTGAAAAAATTCTAGCAAAAGCTAAGCAAAGTGGGTTGAACGTCTCTGATTCCATGTCAGATCCTGAGGTCTGGCAACTTATATTTGCACCTGGTTTTTCAACCGCAGAAGTCGTCACAGATGTCTCTGGTCGCGGTGTCGGTATGGATGTGGTGAAGCGAAATATTACGCAAATGGGCGGTGTGGTTGATATACGTTCTGCGCGCGGTTTTGGCACTACGATTACTATTTCACTCCCCTTGACTTTGGCGATTTTGGACGGAATGTCAATCAAGGTTGGCGAAGAAATTTATATCCTGCCCTTAGGTTTCGTGGTGGAATCTTTACAGCCGCAGTCAGAAGATATCAAAGAGATTAATGGCAAGGGGCGCGTGATTAAAGTGCGGCAAGAATATTTGCCTTTAATTCCCTTGTTTGAGACATTTAATATCGAACCTAAGCATAGAGATCCAGCCAACGGTATCACTGTAATTGTTGAAGTTGATGGCCGAAAAGCAGCTTTATTTGTTGATGATTTAGTCGGTCAGCAACAAGTGGTGGTGAAAAATATTGAATCAAACTACAGAAAGATCCCGGGTATATCTGGCGCGACGATTTTAGGTGATGGTGGTGTTTCTTTCATTCTTGATGTTGCTGCGATATTGCGTTCTGTACGTTAGGCTTTAGTTTAATAAGATTAAAAGGAATCAATCATGATACAAAATTCTGATGACTTATCAAAAAAATCGCAGTCCGAAAAAGATGACCTCACTACACATGAATTTTTAGCCTTTACACTGGGCAATGAAGAGTATGGGATTGATATTTTAAAGGTGCAAGAAATTCGTGGCTATGAAGCAGTCACACGTATCGCTAACGCGCCCGATTTTTTGAAAGGCGTTATTAATCTGCGTGGCATTATCGTTCCGATTGTTGACATGCGGATTAAGTTTAATTTGGGTGAACCAACCTACGACCAATTAACCGTGGTGATTATTCTGAATATTGGAGTACGTGTGGTTGGCATGGTGGTGGATAGCGTTTCTGACGTAATGACTTTATTGCCTGAGCAAGTTCGACCAGCGCCAGAAATGAACACCACATTTAATAGCGATTTCCTAATTGGATTGGGTACGCTCGATGAGCGAATGCTGATTTTGGTAGATATTGAAAAATTGATGTCGAGTCCGGAAATGGGGCTAATGGATAACACCGATTAAGAAGGATTGGCTCGGTATTTGATAGGCAGTATTGATACGTTAGGAATAAAGAATGGCAAAGCCAGCTGAGCGGTCTGACGGTGAAAAAGAGTTTGATTTTACCCATCATGATTTTGATCGTGTACGTGGCTTAATTTATCAACGTGCCGGAATTTCTTTGTCAGATAGTAAGCAAGAAATGGTTTATAGCCGACTTGCGAGAAGATTACGTGCTACTGGAATTAGCTCGTTTTCAGTGTATTTGAATATGCTTGAGCGCGAAACCAATAGTAATGAATGGGAATCCTTTACGAATGCGTTGACTACGAATTTGACTTCATTTTTCCGTGAAGAACATCATTTCCCCATTTTGGCTGAGCATATTAAGAAGAAGTCGGGGCCATTGCGAATCTGGTGTTCTGCAAGTTCTACTGGCGAAGAGCCATACTCAATCGCGATTTGTGTTTGTGAAGCCTTGGGTACACTCAAACCTAATGTCGAGATAATTGCCACGGATATTGATACTAATGTCTTAAGTGTTGCAGCGCGTGGTGTATATAACATTGATCGAATTGAGAAATTGCCAAATGACATTGTGCGCAAGTATTTCTTGAAGGGGCGAGGAAAAAACGAGGGTAGTGTTTTGGTCCGCCCAGAGCTCAGGGGTTTGATTAATTTTGAAGCTTTGAATTTGTTGGATGATAGATGGTTTTTGAATGGCGAATTTGATGCAATTTTTTGCAGAAACGTGATGATCTATTTTGATAAGCCAACGCAAGCCAATATTTTGAAAAAATTTGTGCCCTTGTTAAAACCTGATGGATTATTGTTCGCTGGACATTCAGAGAATTTCTTGTATGTATCTGACGATTTCAAGTTACGTGGTAAGACTGTGTATGTGCTGGCGAGCCAAGAAGATAAGCGTAAGAAATTGAGTTCTCACGATTTAAAAAAGGGTGACTTATGAGTCAGTTTAGCGAAGAGCACTTTGCGACGAACGTCTATTATGATCGCACCTTCGATTGTGACGCAGCAAAGATACTTCCAGGTGAGTTTTATTTTACGAACAAAGACATGCTGATTGTCACCGTACTAGGCTCTTGCGTTTCTGCTTGCATACGTGACCGGGTATCTGGCGTTGGTGGAATGAATCACTTCATGCTGCCAGATGGCGGTGAGAATTCGGATAATCCCGTGTCTGCATCAATGCGTTATGGCACTTATGCGATGGAGGTGTTAATCAACGAATTACTTAAAGCCGGGGCGCGTAGAGAAAACATGGAAGCCAAGGTATTTGGTGGCGGTAACGTATTGCGTGGTTTTACCGCGATTAATGTTGGCGAGAGAAATGCTAAATTCGTATTGGATTATTTGCGTATGGAACGTATGCGAGTAATTGCTGAAGATTTGAATGATATTTATCCGAGAAAAGTCTATTTTTTTCCTAAAACTGGTAAGGTGTTGGTTAAGAAACTGAAGGTAGAGCACAACGATACACTGAAGAAACGCGAGCTCGACTATGCAAGCCGACTAAAAAGCGTGCCTGTTGGTGGCGATGTCGATTTGTTTTGATTTGAAATGCACTCGCTGTTGTTTAATCGTATGTGTACTATGAAACTGAAGTTGTGAGGGCAGAATGAAAATTAAAGTCTTGATCATCGATGATTCTGCTCTGATACGAAGTATCTTAAGCGAGATTATTCGTGAAGAAAGTGACATGGAGGTCGTTGGTGTCGCACCTGACCCTTTGGTTGCCAGAGAGTTGATCAAACAATGTAATCCTGATGTTCTGACTTTGGATGTTGAAATGCCAAAAATGGATGGGCTCGACTTTTTAGAAAAGTTGATGCGATTACGTCCAATGCCCGTCATTATGGTGTCGTCTTTGACCGAACGTGGATCAGAAATCACCATGCGAGCACTAGAGCTAGGTGCGGTTGATTTTGTCACAAAACCGAAGCTATCGATTCAAAGTGGTATGCATGAATATGCTCATGTGATCACTGATAAAATTCGAGCAGCATCAAAGGCAAAAATTCGCGCACGTACCAATCCAACTAGCTCAGCAGGTAGTCATTCACCGTCCGTATTGCCATCAGTTAGAAATCCTTTGGTAAGTAGTGAAAAATTAATTATTGTGGGCGCTTCAACCGGTGGAACAGAAGCGATCAAGAATTTTTTAAGTCAAATGCCGTCAGATTGTCCAGGAATCCTCATTACGCAACACATGCCAGAGGGATTTACCAAATCTTTCGCAAAACGTTTGGATGGATTGTGTAAGATATCTGTATCGGAAGCAGTTGGCGGAGAACGTATTTTGCCGGGACATGCGTATATCGCTCCTGGGCATTCACATTTGTTGTTAGCACGCAGTGGCGCAAATTATGTGACTGAGATAAATGACGGACCACCAGTGAATCGACACAGGCCTTCGGTGGATGTGTTATTTAAATCTGCAGCTAAATACGCGGGTAAAAATGCAGTAGGTGTGATCCTTACAGGAATGGGAAAAGATGGTGCAGAAGGCATGTTAGAAATGAAAAATTCTGGTGCCTATAATTTTGCACAAGACGAGGCGAGCTGTGTTGTATTCGGTATGCCAAGAGAGGCAATCGCAGTTGGTGCAGTCAATGAAGTTGCCCCGTTAAATGACTTGCCGCATAAAGTCTTGCATTATTTAGATCAACATGGCAGTCGCGCATTGCGTGTTTAAGTAAGAAATGTAGTAATCGCAGCAAATGAAGTACTAAAAGATGTCTATATAACCGATAATATGCACTACGGTCCTTTGTGAATTTATGGAGTAAGTTATGGCTGATCAGAACCTCAAGTTTTTAGTAGTTGACGATTTTTCGACAATGCGTCGCATCGTACGTAATTTGTTGAAAGAACTCGGATATTCAAATGTTGACGAAGCCGAAGATGGTGCGCTTGGCCTTGCGAAATTGAAGAGTGGTGATTTTGACTTCGTCATCTCTGACTGGAATATGCCAAACATGGATGGTCTCACGATGTTGCAACACATTCGTGCTGATCCAGCATTGGCAAAATTGCCGGTGTTGATGGTTACAGCTGAAGCTAAAAAAGAAAACATCATTGCAGCGGCGCAGGCTGGCGCGAATGGCTACGTGGTTAAACCATTTACCGCAGCAACTTTGGATGAGAAGTTATCGAAAATTTTTGAAAAATTAGGTAAGCCTGCCTGATTTTGAAAAGCGCTTCTTGCATAGCATTTTTAGTTCAGCTTTACAGTCATCGATTGTGTGAAGTCCGCTATGGAAGTAAGTTCGGTTGTTTGCCAATTTCTTTGTAGAGATTTAAGCAAAACGACAATTTTTCAAATAGCTTTTAATTCTAATTATTATAAAAATTAAATATTTATGAGTGATGTAAAGTTCATCGTCAGAGAACCCTTGCTTGATCCTTCTCAACGGGTGATTGGTTTTCAATTGTCATGGCAACAGAATGCCAAGGCGGCGGAGTTGGACACGACAGAGTTAAGTGCACTCATGTCATTTGTCGCCAACGAACTAGGCGATGAGGATGGTAAATTTTTGCTCGATGATAGCCTCATTTTTTTAGAGGCTGTACCAGGCCTGCTGCAGGCTGAGGGATTACGTCAACTTTCACCGAAGAACACCGTCTTGATATTTTCAAAGCGATACTTCGCTGACGAAGCATCGATTGCGGCGATTAAGGAATTGCGTACTGCGGGCTTTGGTATTTGTCTAAAAAATGCCGATATTTCAGCTTTAGAGAGATCGTTTTTTCCTTTAATTACGCATTTTGAAGTACAACTCGATTCGAGTAACTTAGCTGCACAAGCAAAGATGTATGCAGCACTTAAGCAGTCGAATGTGCAGATGGTTGCTCGTAATGTTGGTAACTGGCAGGATTTTGATGCTTGCGCGGCGCTCGGTTTATCGAGCTTTGTTGGCAAGCTACATTTAACGCCTAGACCTAATGTTGCACAGAAAGGTCTCAACACCACGCAGACTACGATACTTCAATTGATGGAGATGATTCGTAAAAATGCGGATATTCAACAACTTGAGGCAGTGGTAAAGCGTGATGCTGCACTCGCTTATAAATTGTTACGATATATTAATTCGGCTGGTTTTGGTCTGCGTACCGAAGTGCAGTCTTTAAAGCACGCTGTCACGATTTTGGGATACAGCCCGCTGTATCGTTGGTTGTCACTGTTATTAGCAACGGCAAGTACAAGTGGCAACTCACCTGTGTTGCTAGAAACTGCAATCGTGCGTGGTCGTTTTGCAGAAATTCTTGGACAGCCATTTATGTCCAAATCAGACGCAGAGAATTTGTTTGTCGCTGGAATGTTCTCTTTGTTGGATCGCTTGTTGGGGATTCCGATGGAAGAAGTTTTATCGACGATTCAACTGCCCGAACCTGTTGTCGATGCTTTGGTTTCACGAAGCGGAATTTACGGTCCTTTCCTTGCACTGGCCGAAGCATGTGAACTCAACAGTATGCTGGTGTCTTCGATTGCAGAAACATTAAAAATTGCGCCGGTCGATGTCAATAAAGCGCATTTATCCGCCTTGGTCTGGGCTAAGAATATTTCTGCTGCAGCATAATTTTTTTGTCGATCTACGACACACCTGAAAAGCCCAAATAATACTTTTGATTATTTGGGCTTTTTGATTTTTATCCTTCCATTCCAATTTAGCCCCTTGATTATTGAAATAAGGGGTTTATCCCACTCTATTCATTCGATCTGATAACTGCATATTCGTGAATAATTTGTCCTGAGGTAATTTTTTTAGATTTCGATCTAATTGGACAAAACATGGCAGAAGATAGCGGATTAGAACGAACCGAACCGGCCTCGCCCCAGCGACTTGAAAAGGCGCGTGAGGAGGGCGATGTTCCCCGTTCGAGAGAGCTTTCTACTTGTACAGTTTTGCTGGCGGCGGGTGGTGGCTTGTACTTTTATGGCGAAACGCTATTTCATAATTTAGCAAAAAATTTTTCGCGCGGCCTTTCCTTCGAACGTAGTGCCGCATTTGATGCCAATTTTCTGACCATGCAGATTATTGATTCGGTTGTAGATGTGATGTTGGCATTTCTCCCGATTGTTGGCTTGTTACTTCTCGCGGCAGTTGGATCTCCATTGTTAATCGGCGGATGGCTGTTTAGTTTTAAATCCTTAGAGCCTAAATTTTCGCGCTTAAATCCGATTGCAGGAATGGGTAATTTGGTGTCGTCTAGATCGGCAGTGGAACTGGTGAAAGCGATATTGAAAACGATCTTGGTTGGCGCGATTGCTTGGCTCGTCGTTGCTCAACAAAAGGATGCCATTTTTGGTTTGATTAACGAACCTTTGGATGAAGCTAGTGCACATCTTGGACGCATGCTCGGAGTATGTTTTTTGGCGATTGTGGGCGGCTTAGTGTTGATTGCCGTGATTGATGCGCCATATCAAATGTGGGCTTATGCCGAAAAATTAAAGATGACGCATCAAGAAGTAATTCAAGAATCCAAAGAGGCAAATGGTAATCCGCAGATTAAGGCGAAGATTCGTCAACAACAACGAGAAATGGCACGTAGAAGAATGATGGCGGAAATTCCAACGGCCGACGTTGTGGTGACTAACCCGACGCACTTCTCTGTTGCCTTGAAATACGCCGATGGTAGCAATGGCGCGCCACGCGTGATCGCTAAAGGTGCGGATGTACTCGCTGCCAAAATTCGTGAATTAGCGAAAGAAAACAACGTTCCTATTTTAGAGGCGCCACCACTAGCACGTGCACTTTACAAACACACAGAGCTTGGCGATGAAATTCCTGAATCTTTGTATGCCGCTGTGGCAGAGATTTTGGCTTATGTCTTCCAATTACGAAGCTATCGTAAGTCGGGTGGCATTCCTCCAGTTGAGCCCAAAAATATTCAAGTACCGACAGGCTTAGATCCCTTGTCAAATGAAGGTGGAGTAGTCGTATGAATTCCTTAAAGTTACCAGCGTGGATGAGCGGGGCGGGTTCCAGAGCGTTAGCGGGACCGATATTAATCGTCATGATGTTAGCGATGATGATTTTGCCGTTGCCAGCTTTTGCTTTAGATATCTTCTTTAGTTTCAATATTGCGTTAGCAATCATCATTTTGTTAACCAGCTTATATACCGTCAAGCCACTGGATTTTATGGTGTTTCCAACGGTCTTGTTGGTAAGCACGATGTTGCGCTTATCGCTCAATGTGGCATCGACACGGGTCGTATTGACGGAAGGGCATAACGGCCCTGACGCTGCAGGTAAAGTGATTGAAGCGTTTGGACACTTTTTGATTGGTGGTAACTACGCAGTCGGTATCGTTGTTTTCATTATTCTCACGATCATTAATTTCTCAGTAGTTACCAAAGGTGCTGGTCGTATTGCTGAAGTCGGCGCACGTTTTGCACTGGATGCGATGCCAGGTAAGCAAATGGCGATTGATGCCGACTTGAACGCTGGTTTAATTGCAGAAGATGAAGCACGTCGTCGTCGTACCGAGGTCGCGCAAGAAGCGGAATTTTATGGCGCGATGGACGGTGCAAGTAAGTACGTGAAGGGTGATGCTGTTGCCGGTATTTTAGTCACGATTATTAACTTAGTCGGTGGATTGATTGTCGGTATGGTTCAGCACGATCTGAGTTTTTCTGAAGCTTCTAAGGTCTATGCATTATTGGCGATTGGTGATGGCTTGGTCGCACAAATTCCTTCACTCATTATCTCGACTGCGGCGGGTATTGTGGTGTCACGCGTGGCTAGTGAGCAGGATATTGGCAATCAATTCATTAATCAATTGTTCTCCAAGCCAGAAGTAATGTACATCACAGCGGGGATCATTGGCGGCATGGGGATTATTCCTGGCATGCCACATGTTGCGTTTATTTTGCTGGCTGGCAGCTTGGCGGGTGCTGGTTACTTATTGAAAAAACGTGCAGAAGCTGCCCCTGTGCTTGATCAGCCTGCCCCCGTACAAGCGACACCAGAAATGGAAGAGGCTACTTGGCAAGATATTTTGCCAGTTGACACTTTAGGTCTGGAAGTGGGCTATCGCTTGATTCCCTTGGTGGATAAAAATCAGGGTGGTGAATTATTGCGAAGAATTAAAGGTATCCGCAAGAAATTTGCACAAGATATTGGATTCTTATCTCCTCCAGTTCACATTCGAGACAACTTGGAGCTCAAACCTAGTTCATATCGCATTGCCTTAAAAGGTGTCGAAATTGGAACTGGCGATGCGAATATGGGACAGTACTTGGCAATTGATCCAGGAATGGTCTCTGGCACCTTGCCCGGTGTTCCTACGACAGATCCTGCTTTTGGATTGCCGGCGGTTTGGATTGACGCGTCGATGCGCGAACAGGCACAAGCAATGGGCTACACCGTTGTCGATGCTGGTACGGTAATCGCGACCCATTTAAATCATCTGATTACTTCCAACGCTGCAGAACTCTTGGGACGTCATGAAGTTCAGCAATTGCTTGATCACTTGGCGAAAGAATCACCTAAGATGATTGAGGATTTAACTCCACGTTTATTGCCTCTCTCTGTGATTCAAAAAGTTTTGCAAAACTTGTTAATTGAAGGCGTGCATATTCGTGACATGCGCTCAATTGTTGAGACCTTGAGCGAATATGGTAACCATACACAAGATGTGAATGAGCTTACTGCGCAAGTACGGGTAGTCTTGGGACGTGCAATTGTTCAGCAGATTTTCCCAACTGGAAATGAGTTGGCAGTCATGACTTTGGATAATCGTCTGGAACGACTATTAATGCAAACGCTACAAGGCCATGGCACTGATGGTGCGAGTTTAGAGCCAGGTTTGGCAGATACCTTGGCGATGCAGACTGAAGCCGCGGCACAACATCAGCAGCAATTAGGATTTACCCCAGTATTGTTAGTTCCAGCTCCATTGCGGGCATTGTTAGCCCGATTCTTGAGACGCACCTTGCCACAAGTAAAAGTGCTTTCACATGCAGAACTTCCAGAAACAAAGACAATTAGAGTGACCAGTCAGGTAGGAGGACAATTATGAACGTCAAGAAATTTATAGCACCAAGTTCAAGAGAGGCATTGCGCAAAGTTCGCGCCATGTTGGGCGAGGACGCGGTGATTTTGTCGAATCGTAATGTAGATGGTCAGGTTGAAATTCTGGCGATGAATGATCAAGCACTCACGGGCTTGGCTAGTGAAGCGGAAACATTACAAAAGCCGACAACACGTATGCAATTTAATCCAAATCCGAAATCCGCGGAGAATATTGGTGTCAATCATGCAAATCCCCCCTTATTTCAATCAGCGAAGGACGAGGCTGCGGCAACGCCAAGCCAAGCGGAAGTTGCCATGATGATGAGCGAAATTCGTTCCATGCGCGATATGTTAGAGGGCAAGATATCTGAAATGTCTTGGCTGAATACGCAGCAAAAGACACCGTATAAATCCGACGTTTTGCGTGAAATGTTGGCAACTGGCTTGAGCGCTAGTTTATCCCGCCAAATCATAGAAAAAATGCCTGACTGCGGAAATGCACAAGCAGGATTGGATTGGGTGAAGTCGATCATGGTGAAAAACTTGTCGACCATCAGTAATGAAAATGAAATTCTAGAGCAGGGTGGCGTTTATGCTTTGGTTGGTCCAACTGGAGTTGGCAAAACCACGACTACCGCCAAACTTGCTGCGCGTTGCGTGATGCGGCATGGCCCATCGAAACTGGCATTGATTACGACCGATGGATATCGTATTGGCGGCTACGAGCAACTTCGAATTTATGGCAAGATTCTTGGCGTCATGGTTCACTCTGTGAAGGATGAGGCTGATCTGAAAATCGCACTGGCGGAATTAAAAAACAAACATACGGTTTTGATTGATACAGTCGGCGTTAGTCAGCGCGACAAAATGGTAACGCAACAAGTAGCGATGCTGTCTGGTTCTGGTGCGAATGTAAAACGTCTCTTGTGTTTAAATGCAACCTCGACTGGCGAAACTTTAACTGAAGTGGTGCGAGCATATCGAGGCGAGGGCTTGTCTGGATGCATCTTAACCAAGTTGGATGAGGCTGCAACAATAGGCGGTGCCTTGGATATCGCTCTTCGACAAAAACTCAACTTGTACTATGTAGCGAGTGGTCAACGTGTGCCAGAGGATTTGCATATCGCTAACAAGGAGTATTTGGTGGATCGTGCATTCAAGCTAAAACGCGAGACATCAGCCTATCAATTTCAAAATGATGAATTACCATTGTTGATGACCAGCATGGCGGCTTCGAATTCTTCCGCAACCATGAGAAAATCGGAGGCGCATTTTGCTTAACTTTGATCAAGCAGAAGGCTTACGCCGCATGCTGGAGATACCCAAGCTTCGGGTGTTAACATTTCTTTCAGCTTTACCAGATTCTGAGAGAAACGGCATGTTGATTAATTTGTCGGCGACTTTGGCAAGCAGGGGTAAAAATACGTTGATGGTGGACGCGAAACTGACGAATTCGAGTCTTAGTAGCTGGTTGAACTTAAAATCTGACCAGACATTGTTGGAGGTCGCTCGACAACAGCGTACAATGGATGCCGTTATTAAAGAGGTCTCACCAGGCTTGTCGATTACCAAAGTAGCACATGCGCTGCCAAGCTCTTTGGGCTTGCCGAAGTCGGGATATCGAGAATTGTCTAAGGTATTTGATCTAGCTGCCAGTCGTTCAGATTTGGTCGTGGTCGATTGTGAACTGAATGCGGATGACACCTTTCTGTTGTCTTCGTTTGAAGATAGCGAATTGATTATTCAAGTTTCCGCAGATCCCAAAGCGATCACAAATGCTTATGCCTTGATTAAGCGCTTAAATAATCGTTTTGGTCGTCGCACTTATGGTGTGGTTGTCTCAGGTGTTGATATCGAACAAGCACAGAAGGTTTTCTCAAATCTTTCAATGACTGCTAGACGTTATTTGGCTGTGGAATTAAACTTTGTAGGACATGTACCAGCAGATATTCATTTGGTGCGGGCGACAGAATTAGGGCGTGCAGTCATTGATGCGTTCCCATTGTCGAAAGCGGCAAATGCATTTGTACGTATGGCAGAAAAGTTGGTTTCAACGGCGAGTCAAGGTTTTCGATTTGATGCAATGTCACAACTGGGCATCCCATTAGAATATTAGTTAATTTATGTACACAGCAAGTGGTAAATCAGATAAGAATTCAATCCTCACCGAGCATGCGCCGTTGGTGAAGCGATTGGCTTATCAGTTAAAAGCCAGATTGCCTCCAAGTGTTGAAGTCGATGATTTGGTGCAGGCTGGCATGATAGGCTTGCTTGATGCCGTAAATCGCTATGAAGATAATCATGGCGCGCAATTTGAAACTTACGCGATTCAAAGAATTCGTGGTGCCATGTTAGATGAATTGCGTAGTAGTGATTGGCTGCCGCGTGGTGTTCGACAAAACATGCGCAAGATAGAAAATGCCATGAACGAGTTGCAGCAAAAACTCGGTCGTCCTCCGATGGAAACGGAAATTGCGAAACATCTTAAGTTGACGTTGGTTGATTACCAGGAGTTGCTTGGCGAAAGTGGTGGGCATCAACTTTTGTATTATGAAGATTTTCATGATGCAGATACCAAAGAACATTTCCTTGATCATTTTTGCAATGATGACCGTCAAGGAGATCCGCTACAAGATCTATTGCACGGCGATTTTCGTGATGCGGTGGTGTATGCGATCAATAGCTTGCCAGAGCGCGAAAAGCTATTAATGGGTCTGTATTACGAGCAAGAATTAAATTTGAAAGAGATCGGCGCGGTGATGGGAGTTTCTGAATCTCGCGTTTCACAATTACACAGCCAGGCAGTTGGCCGGCTTCGTGCATCATTAAGGGAGCGGGCGTGGACCGGGCTAGCTTAATTGGTATTATTCTTGTTGTTACGGGCATCCTCTCTGGGCAGTTGCTGGAAGGTGGTCAACTGTCTTCATTGGTTCAACCAGCCGCGTTTGTGATTGTCGTGGTTAGTACCATCGGTGCGGTTTTGCTACAAAGTCGCATGTCCACTTTTATTCGCGGCATCAAACTATTGAAGTGGATAGTTTTGCTGCCTGAAGATAAAAGTCGGAAAAACGTCCAAGACGCCTTGGTCTGGAGTGTCGTTGCAAGACGTGAGGGATTCCTGAGTTTGGAGCGGTATATCGATTCTGTTAAAGATCCATTTATCGAGAAGGGTTTGAAACTAGTTGTCGATGGAATCGATCCTGAACGAATCAAAGATGTCTTAGATGTCGATATTTCTTTTTATGAAATGGAGCAACGCCAAGCTATCAAGATTTGGGACGCCGCGGGTGGTTATGCGCCAACAATTGGTATTCTCGGTGCTGTGCTTGGTTTGATTCATGTGATGGAAAATTTAACCGACCCAAGTAAGCTTGGGAGTGGGATCGCGGTCGCATTTGTCGCAACGATTTACGGCGTCGGTTTAGCTAACTTATTTTTCCTCCCGATTGCAAACAAGCTTAAGGAAATTGTTGGTAAAGAAGTGGTTAGAAGAGAAATGCTGGCGGATATTTTTTATAGCATTGCTCAAGGTGATAGCCCAAGAATTGTGGAAGAGCGTTTGTCTAATCACAAGTCTAAAGTGATCTAAAGAACGCGGTAACTCAAACGAGAAATAGACAAGATGGCACGTAAAAAGTATCAGGAAGAAGCAGATAACCATGATCGATGGTTAGTTTCTTATGCTGACTTTATGACTTTGCTTTTTGCGTTCTTTGTTGTGATGTATGCGATATCTTCTTTGAATGAAGGCAAGTATCGGGTTTTGTCTAGTTCATTGACCGGCGCTTTTGGTTCTAATGTGGTGATTGCCGCGGGTGAAATTCCCGACCTGAAAAAACATCAAACAGCTGTTATCGATACCTTGCCTTTAATCCGTCCACGAAATGCGGAACCTTTAAAAAAAGAGCGCGAAAAAATGACCCAAGTCGCTCGTGACATTATGGGTGTGTTGGAGCCATTGGTGCGCGAGGGTAAAGTTCGAGTAACGCAGACAAGTCGTGGTGTTTCGATTGAAATTAACGCGAGTTTGTTGTTTGCACAAGGCGAAGCGAAGTTAAATACTGACTCTTTAGAGGCACTAAAGGCGATCGCAGAAGTACTCAAATTAGACAGCCACTCAATTCAAGTAGAAGGATTTACCGATAACTTACCGATTAGAAATTCCACTTTTCCATCGAACTGGGAGTTATCTGCAATGCGAGCAAGCACAGTTGCTCGATTGTTTATGGAAAACGGCGTAGACGAAAATCGTATTACCGCTGTTGGTCAGGGACCTAAATTTCCAGTTGGATCGAATGAGACTGCAGAAGGTAGAGCTCGAAATAGGCGAGTGGCAATTACGATTTTAGCGGTGTTACCAGAGACGCCTGTCGATATTCCTGTAACACAAGTTCAGCGTTAATCGGTCGCATTTCACTTCGAGTTTTAAGCGCTTACATCATCAAGGAACACGCAAGTCGTTCAGGTAAGCGACTTAGATGCTCAGGTATTTAAAATTGAATTTTGGTGCGCCGAAAATTTGTAGCCTCTACACTGAGAGGCGTAGTTTGATTAGCCTGCGACGATGCCGCGACCAGTATTTGATTTGATCTTCGATTGACCATCGGCTCCATACATGGAGCCAGCCTGATGGGCGCTACCGCTTTGAAGTATGTTTAACGCAGCTTGATTTTTGCTAAGCTGGCGATTAATTAATAATCCGTTATTTTTGTTTTGCTCTTGCGCAGTGCCTGATAGTGATAGCAATGATTGCCACGCATTGGTCAATTCTACATTGCTCGAATTAGCGGCAAACAATTGACGCATGCCATCAGCATCGTTGCTAAGTCCTAGCTGTTGCATTGCTTGCCCACGACTTTTCTCGAGTTCAACTACTTTACTCAATAGTTGATTCTTATTCGGTGTAATAGTTTCTAATTTTTCAGATTCATTATTGATCAATACCTGCTGCTCTTCTTCTAGAAGTTGCACCAAGGACTGCATTACATCAATTTCATTGTTGATGATTTGCTGTATTTGGGCGGTATTGTTCAATGTTTGATTCATGTTGGTTGTCTTCTGGCGTTAAGTAAATCTTTGACAGTTTCAAGTAGTCCGTCAGCGACCTTTTCCGCATCAACTTGGAAACGGCCTTCAGCGATAGCTAATTTAATTTCTTCTACTTTCTTAGCTTCAAATACTGCTCCACTTGCTTGCGTGCGTTGCATCGTTTGCAATTGAACAGACATTGGAGAAATCTGTACGCTAATGGAAGGTGTTGTTGCGACCTTTGCATTATCGCCAGCTTTGTCCGCGCGTGGCGCTGGTGGACTACTTGGTAGTCCTTGGGTTGCATTTAGCGAATCATTAATTTTCACGATGTTACCTTTGAGGTTGGATTGACATACATCTACACTCTGTATAACGGCTCGCTTATTTTAAACTTTAATCTTATTTCAGTAATTATGAATTTGCTTGCGTTGTTTCCTATTTTTGTCTTTATTGAATTTCAATAAAGCCACCTGCGCGGGCGACTCCACTCACAATCACACCGGAAGCAGTTTTTGCCCGCGTTACTTGCCCTTCGTTTGCATTATTAATGGCGACAGCGTCGTTTGATACACGAAAGCCAGGTCCTTCACTAATTATTTTGATGCTTTGTCCCTGTTGGATAACCGGTATCGATTTAAACATGTCGTTTCTAAAGCTTGTCCCCGCGGGATAAGCAGATTGCATGGTTTTTCCGATTACCTTATCAATTGTTAAAGCCGTGCCAGGGGCTAAGCTGCTGACTTCACCGCGCATGGTGATGATATCTTGTTCATTGATCTTCTGGCCTGCGCTTACTGGATTCTTTGTCACATAGTAGTCACCGAAAACGCGAACTTGTGCTGCAACATAAACAGTCCAAGATTTCGGCGAAGCACATCGAACGCCAACGGTGATTTTTCCCCATGCCTTTGTGCCCGACGGAAGAAAAGCTTTGAGTTCTTCACAATTTTGTAATTTTAGGCGGGCGTCAATCGGCTTTACGGTGATTTCTGTATCCGCAGGAAGTTGATTCGTTTGTGATCTTAAGAAACTCTCAACTTCTTTGGAAATTGCGTTCGACTGAAAATTTGTATCAATCGATTGCGCGATTGAACTAGCTGAAATAAATAGTCCAAATATCAGCGCAATGTGATTTCTTAAACGAAGTAATTGGTGACAACGGCGCATCGGTATTTCCTCTTCATTACTTTGTTTGCATCAAAAGTGAATTTGTTTCCTAAGCATTGTAGGACGATGGCAAGAACTCGATTGGAAGAATAGGTGGGTTTTTTGGGGTTTTATCGCCAGATCAAAACATATTTATTCCAACTAATATGCACATTAAGCAAAACCGTCACGCGTTTTAATGGCATAAATAAAATGGCATCAACAGGCACGGTTGTTATCTAAATCTGGAGTATTTATGAACAAGCTAGACGATTACATGCGCTTTCATCAGCTAGCGTTATCCGTGCGAGGCCAACGTCAGCAATTGTTGGCATCCAATATCGCGAATGCAGATACGCCAAATTATAAAGCGCGTGATGTGGATTTTGGTGCTGCGATGAATGCTGCTTTGTTAAAAACAAATAATGCCAGTGATTTGAGTAAAACAGTTGAAGCGCACATGAGTCGTGCTGGTACGGTTGCAGGATTGCCGCCAGCGTTTCGCCCTGAAGTTCAAGGCAATGTGGACGGAAATACGGTTGATATGGATGTCGAACGAAATGCATTTACAGAAAATGCGCTTCGTTATGAAGCGAGTCTCACCATGATTAATATGCAAATCAAGGGGCTCTTGTCGGCGATACAAGGATAAATATTATGTCTCTATTTAAAATTTTTGATGTATCTGGTTCGGCAATGAGTGCGCAAGCACAGCGATTGAATGTGGTCTCGAGCAATCTCGCGAACGCGGACAGTGTGACCAGCTCAAATGGACAGGCTTATAAGGCCAAGCAAGTTGTATTTAGCGCGATTCCAACATCGAACGCTGCAGCAACCGCGGTAAAAGTGACGCAGGTGGTGGAAGATCCCAATCCCCCCAAAATGATGTATGACCCGAAGCATCCATTAGCGGACGCAAAGGGATATGTAGCAATGCCCAATGTGAACGTCGTTGAAGAAATGGTCAATATGATTTCCGCCTCACGTTCTTACCAAACGAATGTTGAAACCATGAATGCAGCCAAGTCGATGTTATTGAAGACTTTGAGCATCGGCCAATAACGCAAAGCGCGTAGAGAGGTTAGGGAAATGAGTACGATTAATACACAAACGCAGGCTGTTGATCCTGCTTTATTAACGACAATGAACGGGGCGCGAGCTACCAAAAGTGCGACGCAGGAAGCGCAAGATAAGTTTATGACTTTGCTTGTAACACAGATGAAAAATCAAGATCCGCTGAACCCCTTGGATAACGCGCAAATTACTAGCCAATTGGCACAACTCTCGACTGTCACTGGAATTGATAAGTTGAATGAAACCATGACGGCGATGAGTGGCAATTTTAGAAGTAGCCAGAACTTACAAGCAGCGTCCATGATTGGTCACGGTGTGGTGGTGCCAGGTAACAATGTGGAATTGAAAGATGGGAAATCTGTGTTGGGTTTTGATTTGCCTCAGAACGCTGACAAGATTCAAGTCAAGATTCGAGATCAGGGCGGCGCTTTAGTAAAAACTCTCGATTTCACCAACATGACGAGTGGTTTTAATTCGGTTAGTTGGGATGGTAAGAACGAAGCTGGAACGGTTGCGGCAAATGGAAATTATAGTTTTGAGGTGACTGCCAATTCTGGCGAGAAAAAGTTGGATGTGGCGCCCTTGAGTTTCGGTTTGGTTTCCAGTGTCTCGTTTGGTACGCAGGGAACGATGTTAAGTATTTTGAATACTGGTGAAGTAGCAATGTCTGAAGTTCGCCAGATTTTCTAAGCAGCGAATTTATTTTCTGTGAATGTATCTTTTTAGGTTATCGCCGTATTCGGTATTTAGTGCTAGTGCAATCAATTAATGCGGGAATTTTTTGTTTGGGTGGTTTTAGGTGATGGATTCCATTGTCTGAACTTTCTTTCCAAAGTAGAGGAGAAGTGTCATGAGTTTTCAACAAGGTTTAAGTGGATTAAATGCCGCATCTAAGTCGCTCGATGTCATCGGAAATAATATTTCTAATGCAAATACGGTTGGCTTTAAAATGGCTCAGGCACAGTTTGCCGATGTGTTTGCAAACTCGCTTAGCGGTGCTAGTGGTGGTGGCGCTGGGATTGGTGTGAAGGTTCAAACAGTAGCGCAGTTGTTCACTCAAGGAAATATCACATCAACCAATAATCCCTTGGATATCGCGATTAATGGGGCAGGCTTTTTTCGTATGTCGACAAATGGAGCGATTACTTACAGCCGTAATGGTCAATTCTCACTTGATAAAGATGGTTACATCGTGAACGGACAAGGTGCACAATTAACCGGATACGCGGCGGATTCAAATGGTGTTTTATCTACAGGTGCTGCAGTTCCTTTGAATATTAATACTAGGGATATCGCGCCAAAAGAAACTGATAGTGTTAAAGCGCTGTTGAATCTTGACTCTCGTGCATTAGTACCGGGGACGCAGTTGCCAGTTGCCACTCCACCAGTGATTACACCGATTGCATTTTCATTGACTGACCCACTGTCTTACAACAATGCTACCTCTGTTGCTGTATTTGACAGCCTAGGTAACTCACATGTGCTGCAGACTTTTTTCGTTCGTCGAGATCCAGCTACCGCGCCGTTGACTGCACCAGCCACTTCTGAGTGGGATGTTTACGCAGCCGTAGATGGTGTTCGTGTTCCAGCAGCTCCTGCTGCGCCAGCGACGCAAGTGCCAATTGGCAAAATTGGATTTGATAATATGGGTAAGTTAACAGTTGCGACATCGGTGCTAGCAGTCCCTGCTACAGATCCTAATGCGATCGCAATTGCTATTCCAGTAGGCACTGGTGCTGTAACACCAATTTCAACGCCGACTGTATTGTTTGATTTCACTGGGACTACACAATTTGGTGCGGCTTTCAGTGTCAACTCCATTAAACAAGATGGCTATACGTCAGGAAAACTTTCTAAATTTAATACTGCAAAAGATGGCACCATCGTCGGTAGCTATACCAACGGCAAAACCGCTGTTCTAGGACAGGTATCACTGGCAAACTTTACTAACGCAAATGGTTTGCAATCCTTAGGTGATAACCAATGGACAGAAACTGCCACATCAGGTGCAGCCCTAGTTGGGCCACCAGGCACAGGCAGTATGGGTGTGTTGACTTCAAATGCAACAGAAGATTCAAACACTGATTTAACTGGTGAGTTGGTGAACATGATTACTGCACAGCGCGTCTACCAAGCAAATGCGCAGACGATTAAAACGCAGGATCAGGTTTTGCAGACCTTGGTGAATTTACGTTAATGGTTTTTGATTTTTAGTGCTTTGAATTGATGCTTTGAATGGGGCTGGAGAACTGCGATGGATCGACTAATTTATACCGCTATGACAGGAGCGAAACATATCCTCGAACAGCAAGCGACGACATCGCACAATCTGGCCAACGCAACGACCACAGGTTTTCGAGCGCAAATTGATTCTTTTCGATCTGTACCTGTGATTAGTGAGGGTTTGCCAACGCGCGCGTTTGTTGTTGATGCAACCGTTGGTACTGATTTTTCCAGTGGTAGTTTGCAAAATACCGGACGCGATTTAGATGTTGCCATTCAAGGTAAGGGATGGCTAGCGGTGCAGGCAGAAGATGGTACCGAAAAGATGACGCGTCATGGTAGTTTGAAAATCAGTGAAAACGGAGTTTTGCAAACCCATAATGGACTCATTGTGATGGGTGATGCGGGACCGATCACGATTCCACCAGAGGTAACGATTGCGATAGCAAAAGATGGTACGGTTTCTAGTGTTCCTATGGGGACTAAGCCAAACGCTGTGCAAGTAATTGGTCGACTGAAATTGGTAAATCCGCCAGAGGCGAATTTAGTACGTGACGCTGATGGTCTATTTAAAACAAAAGATGGAGTGCCACCGGTGGCCGATGCGAATGTTGCTGTTGCTGGCGGGATGTTAGAGGGCAGCAATGTCAATGTGGTTGAATCGATGGTGACGATGATTAATCTCGCGCGTCAATTTGAAATGCAGATGAAATTGTTGACGAATGCGGAGAGTAACGCCACAAAAGCCAGTCAGATCCTCGCTTTGAGTTGAGATTAAATGCTGCACAATGAAGCATGCTTGGTGATTCTGGTTTCATGCAATTTTGTACGAGCGAAATCGGTGTAAGTGTAAGTAAAGGCAATTAGATTGAAAATGAACTGGAGAATCAAATGATACGCTCATTGTGGATTGCAAAAACTGGTCTGGATGCACAACAGACTCAGATGGATGTGATAACGAATAACTTAGCGAACGTGAGCACCACTGGGTTTAAGCGTTCACGCGCGGTATTTGAAGATCTCTTGTATCAAACAATCCGTCAACCTGGAGCGCAGAGTTCGCAACAAACGCAATTGCCTTCGGGTTTGCAATTGGGGGTAGGTGTTCGGCCGGTCGCTACAGAAAGAATTTTTACCCAAGGTAATTTGCAACAAACGGGAAACAGCAAAGACTTGGCGATTAATGGACAAGGCTTTTTTCAAGTCTTGATGCCTGATGGTACTACCGGTTATACGCGTGACGGTTCATTTCAAGTCGATAATCAAGGGCAAATGGTGACCTCTAGCGGATTTGTTATTCAACCCGCAATTACGATCCCAGCAAATGCACAATCGATCACAGTCGGGCGTGATGGAACGGTATCAGTGACTCAGCCCGGCTCTACCGCACCAGTACAAGTTGGATCAATACAGTTGGCAACTTTTATCAACCCGGCTGGATTAATGAGTTTGGGTGAAAATCTTTATGTGGAAACCGCAGCATCAGGCAATCCTGGAACCAATGCTCCAGGCACTAATGGTGCTGGATTATTGGTGCAATCCTTTATTGAAACGTCGAATGTGAATGTTGCCGAAGAATTGGTGAGTATGATTCAGACGCAAAGAGCGTACGAAATCAATAGTAAGGCAATCACTACCTCTGATCAGATGTTACAGAGATTGTCTCAATTGTGATCGCGACTTGAACCAATTTTTCTTTCTATTCGTTTTCGATTGGATCAACGAATTTAGATTGATGGTGTAGTAAGAAAGTACAAAATGAAAACCCTGAAACTGTCTTCTCTGATAATTTTGCTGTCAACTATCTATGGGTGCAGCACAACGCCTCCTGCTATCGTGCATCAATCAGGTGTGGTGCATTCGCAGAGCGCAAAAAACCAAAGAGAAGCAAATGGTGCGATTTTTCAAGCGGCTAGCTATAGACCTCTATTTGAAGACGTGAAAGCACGTATGGTTGGAGACGTGTTGACGATTGCCATTAGCGAAAATACCTCGGCGACCAAAGCAGCGGGTGCTTCTGGCAGTAAATCTGGTAGCGCGGCATTCGCAGCGCCGACGATTCTTGGCATTCCAGCCACGACGACTGCGAAAGCCTCAATTTCAACTAGTGCTTCGACTAAGTTTGATGAAAAAGGGGCGGAGACTGCGAGCAATTCATTCACTGGAACGATCGCTGCTACGGTGATCGAAGTTCTGCCGAATGGTAATTTGTTAGTCAGTGGCGAAAAACAAATCGCTTTTAATAAGGGCGCGGAGTTTGTGCGTTTTTCTGGCGTGGTGAATCCACAAACGATTACCGCGGCAAATCAAGTTTCGTCGACACAAGTTGCTGATGCGCGCTTTGAATATAGATCAACTTCACGCGTCGATTTGGCCGAGGTCAATTCATTGTTAACTAGATTCTTCCTCAGTGTCTTGCCGTTTTAATCTGAGAGTCACTTATGAACAGGTTTAAAAAGTTAGATTTGCACAAACTTCAACGTAGCTTGATGGTTTGCACTATGCTAGTTTTGATGTTTGGATTGATGTCGAATTTCCCAGCTAAAGCCGAACGTTTGAAAGATTTGGCCGGCATCCAAGGTGTTCGTCAGAATCAATTGATGGGTTATGGTTTGGTCGTTGGTTTGGATGGGAGTGGTGATCAAACCACGCAAACTCCTTTTACTGTGCAGAGCATTATTAGCATGATGCAGCAGATGGGCGTGACAATTCCGGTTGGCACCAGTCTGCAATTAAAAAATGTCGCCGCTGTAATGGTCACTACCTCTTTGCCACCATTCGCTCGCCCTGGGCAAACTCTAGATATCACCGTTTCGTCGATGGGCAATGCGAAAAGTTTAAAAGGCGGGACTCTTTTAATGACGCCGTTAAAAGGTGCGGATAATCAAATTTATGCCATGGCGCAAGGTAATATTTTGGTCGGTGGTGTTGGTGCTTCTGCCAACGGTAGTCAAACGCAGGTGAATCATTTAAGTGTTGGCAAAATTTCAGGCGGTGCGACGGTAGAGCGTGCGGTGCCATCACCGATCGGACATGGAAACACAATCCAGTTAGAACTCAACACGGCAGACTTCTCCACCGCTAGTCGCGTGGTGGAAGCAATCAATAACAAGTTTGGTGCTGAAACTGCCGCAGCAGTGGATGGTCGTGTGATACAAGTGAAGGCGCCGATGGTGAATGATCAACGCGTCGCTTTCTTAGGCGCTTTGGAGAGTATCGAAGTTACGCCTGCGCAGACTGCAGCAAAGGTGATTTTGAATGCACGTACTGGTTCTATCGTGATGAATCAATCTGTTAGCTTGGAAACCTGTGCAGTCGCTCACGGTAATTTGAGTGTCGTGATTAATACTGACAATGCGGTGAGTCAACCAAATTCGCTCAGTAACGGGCAGACAGCAGCAACAGCGAACTCGAATATTTCTATTACCAAAGAGGGTGGAAAATTATTGATGTTGAATGCTGGTGCATCATTGGCTGATGTCGTGAAGGCCTTGAACTCAATCGGCGCAACGCCACAAGATCTTTTGGCTATTTTGCAGGCGATGAAATCCTCAGGCGCTTTGCGTGCTGAGTTGGAAATTATTTAAGACAGAGCTGAGTTTAGTTCGTAGCATTAACTACAGAACCCGAAGTGCAGAAAAGGTGAAGTAATGATTGGTCGTGCCGATTTATCTGAAAAGCTTGCTTTTGATAGCAAGGGGCTAGATGCATTGCGACATGCGTCTAAGGATAATTCGCCTGAGGGATTGAAAGCAGCTGCCACACAATTTGAAGCCTTATTTGTTAGCATGATGCTCAAGTCTATGCGTGAAGCGGGAAGCCAAGACGGTATGTTCGATAATGAACAAAGTCGTATGTACACTTCCATGCTTGACCAACAGTTATCTCAGAAAATGGCAAGTCGTGGCATTGGGCTTGCCGACGCGATGGTTCGTCAATTATCAAATAACGCAATGACGCAAGCCTTACAAGCCGATAGCCCGGCCTCGCCACCGTTGGCCTTAGGTGGCTTGGGTGGGGTAAATCAATACATCCAGCAGCAAAATTTCGCTACAAGATCTGAACAGATCATGCAGTCAACCACAGGCATTGAATCGAATTCGAATGCTCGTCACGTGCAGGAATTCACGCGAAAACTAGGCGCGCATGCCGAGTTGGCTAGCCAAGGAACTGGAATTCCTGCGAAATTCATGTTGGGTCAAGCGGCTTTGGAATCCGGTTGGGGTAAGCACGAAATAAAAGCATTGGACGGCTCTACAAGTCATAATGTGTTTGGAATAAAGGCGACAGGCAACTGGAAGGGCAGAACTGTGGATGCAATGACCACGGAATACATCAATGGCGTTGCTTATCAAAAGGTCGAGAAATTCCGTGCTTATGATAATTATAGTGATGCATTTAAAGATTATGCGAAACTGATTCGCGATAATCCACGTTATCAATCGGTAATTCAAAATGGCGGAGATGCTTCGCAATTTGCACATGCTTTACAAAAGGCTGGCTATGCAACAGACCCTCAATATGCTCAAAAATTAACGAAAGTGATACAACAATCGTTTTCTGGATGATTTGGCGTGGTTAAATTATTCACATATTAAAGTTTTCCTGTTATGACCCGTTACCACAAGAGTCGGAAGCGGGGAAAAGATTTTCTTCGCCAACGCGTTAAATTACATTTGAGTGAATAGGTTGAATTATGGGTACCAATATTCTGGGAATTGGGCAAAGCGCATTGGCGGCTGCACAGATGGGCATCGCTACGGCTGGACATAATATCGCCAACGTCAATACTCCTGGCTATAGTCGTCAAATTATGCTGCAGAGCGCAGCTGCGGCACAAAACGTCGGTGGTAGTTTCATCGGTCAAGGTACAGTTATCGGAGAGGTAAGACGTATTTATAATGAATTCATTGGCCAACAGGTTAATGCGACGCAGTCATCTCAAAATTATGCTGCAGCCTATTTAAATCAGGTGCAGCAAATTAATAACTTGGTTGCTGATCCGGCTGCGGGTATTTCACCAGCCATGCAAGAATTTTTTAGTGCTATCCAAAATTTGGCGGCGAGCCCAAACGGTACCGCTGGTGCGGCGGCACGTCAAGCGGTGCTATCTAATGGCGCATCGCTTGCATCTAGAATCAAGGGGATGGGGGCTCGACTTGATCAAATTTCTGACGATGTAAGTAATCGAATTGGCCAAACAGTAACGGGCATTAATGGTTATGCGCAGCAAATTGCCGATTTAAATGACTCCATTGAGACTGCACAATCAGTCTCAGGTGGTGCTGCACCTAATGATTTGCTGGACATGCGTGACAATGCTGTTACCGAATTAAGTAAGTTGGTGAGTGTCTCCGTTGTAAATCAAGGTGGAAAATATAATATTTTTATGGGAACAGGGCAGCCGTTAGTGCTTGGTGCTACGGTGAACGTGCTTCAACCTACAAACTCACTGACTGATCCAAGTCGACTCCAAGTTTCGTATGAGAGCAATGGCGCTTTAATTCAACTCAATGAGAAAAATATCACAGGTGGCGAGTTGGGTGGTTTGTTTGCGTTCCGCTCAAATACTCTGGACACCGCGCGTAATTCTCTTGGGCGGGTTGCTGTTTCGATTGCGACGGAATTTAATGATCAACATAAGCTCGGTCAAGATTTAAATGGTCAAGTGGGTAATGATTTTTTCTCAATTTCAGGCCCATCGTCGACCCCCAGCGGACTTAATCTGAGTACGGCTAATATGGCCGTTACTTATTCTGACGTTGGTGCGTTGACCACGAGCGATTATCGTGTGCAATACTTGGCTGGTGTTGGTCCTGCACCAAATTATTACAAAATTACGCGTGTTTCCGATGGTAGTGTACAGACTTCGGAAACGTTGCCTGCAGTGGTCGATGGATTGAGTTTCAATCTTGCTGCTGTGGGATCTCCCCCTGCGGTTGTTACACCAACCGTAAACGATGAATTCATGGTTAGGCCAACCGCTTTAGCGGCTTCGTCCATTAGTTTGGCGATCACTGATATCTCAAAGATTGCGGCAGCTACTCCAGTAACGACAAGTTTGCCGAGTACTAATTTGGGTAGTGGTAAATTCAGTACTGGTGTCGTGACGTCTGCGGTTGCTACGACGAGTAATTCCGCCACTGCGGCGATTGGCTCCGTAACTGTCGGTGATTCATATAAAAGTTCAACTTTAGCTTCGCCTTTAAATTTGACGTTTGCCACTGCGCCCAATAGCCTTGCAGGCTTTCCGATTGGTGCATTGGTTTCTGTTACAAATGGCGGTGTGACTTCTAACTATCAAGTCGCAGCGGTAGCAGCGCCCGCAGCAACCCCGCCTCAGGTTGTGAACGTACCATACACAAGTGGTGCGACCGTGACCTATGGCGGAGTCAGCTTTGTGATTAAAGATAATCCAGCGGCGCCAAGCGCAGGCGACACCTTTACGCTTGCCAGTTCTTTGCCGATAACGCCGACGACTTTAACTTACAACTCAGCGGGCAATAATTTCACTGGATTTCCAGCCAATGCCAACGTTACCGTCAAAAATGGTAATACAACGACTTCGTATGTGGCAGGCTCTCCGATTCCCTACATTGAAGGTTCAACAATTAGTTTTAATGGCTTGAGTTTTAATGTCTCTGGTGCGTATGCAAATGGTGATGTAGTTAAAATTACAGGGAACCCTTCGGGTTCGGGTGATAACCGTAATGCAGGTTTATTGGCAGGGCTTCAAACAAAAAATACCATGGCATCTGGAACAACAAGCTTCCAAGGTGCGTATGGGCAGTTTGTCAGCAATGTTGGTAATAAAGCGAGCGAGATGATTGTTACGACCAAAGCGGAGACCAATTTATTAGCGCAAGCCTTGAAAGCGCAACAATCTGAGTCTGGCGTCAATTTGGATGAAGAAGCGGCAAATCTTTTGCGTTATCAGCAGGCTTATCAAGCAGCGGGGAAATTAATGCAAATCGCAAGTCAATTATTTGACGCATTGTTGGCTTTAGGAAGGTAAAAGGGATCGTTATGCGTATCAGTACGAATACAATTTATGAATCAGGCGGAGCGCGCATAAGTGATTTGCAAGTTAGCTTGAATAAAACGCAGCAGCAAATTGCCGCAGGTCGGCGCATTTTGAATCCTTCCGATGATCCAATTGGTTCGGCTCGTGCCTTGGTGATTACGCAAACTGATGCGGTGAATGATCAGTATGCAGTGAATCGGAAAAATGCGACCAATACGTTAAGCATTGCGGAAGATACCTTAAGCAATGTGACTACCGTTTTGCATAATGTTAAAACTTTGATCGTCAGTGCTGGCAATGGCACTTTGACGGATCAAGAGCGGGGGTATATTGCAAACGAATTGCAGGGCAGTCTAGATCAGTTGTTTGGTTTTGCAAATGCTACTGACGGTACAGATGGCTATCTTTTTTCGGGTTACTCTTCCACTATCGCTCCATATACCAAGACGCAAGGTGGCGCTCAATACAATGGTGATCAAGGACCGCGCCTTTTGCAGGTCGATACATCCCGACAAATCCCGATTAGTGAAGTTGGGTCAGCGGTATTTGGGAATATTCGAACTTCCAACGGGCAGTTTAATGTACGCCCAAATCCGTCGAATGTTGGGCAGGTAGTTGCGACAGCGGCGATTAATGTTCCAACCACAGCCAATCTCACCGGTAATAACTATGAGGTTGAATTTGATGGTGCAGCAGCTAACTTTACGATTACAAATAAGACGACTGGCGTGGTAGTGGTGCCGGCTACGCCTTATACAAGCCCGCAAACAGTCACTGTCGATGGTATGGACATTACCTTGACAAACACGCCGGGGGCACCTGGTCCGAATGATAAGTTTTCAATTCAACCGGGTAATCAAAACGTGTTTGAAACAATCACAGACTTGATCAATACCTTGCGTGCACCTGCTGGAACAGTGCCTCAGAAATTGGAGTTGACCGCCAATTTGAGTCAAGCAAATTTAAATATTGACAAATCTTTGTCCAATGTTTTGTTGGCACGTACCAACTTGGGAACTTCGTTGAAAGAGCTTCAGAACTTGAATGAAGCAGGTGATAGCATGGGCGTGATCTACAAGCAGGAGTTGTCAGCACTCCAAGATCTTGATTATGCGAAAGCGATTACTGAGTTAAATCAGAATCAAGTTGTTTTGCAAGCGGCGCAGCAATCATTTATCAAGACTTCGTCTCTATCCCTATTTAACTATCTAAACTGATCGTATTTGAAACCAAGACTTGAAGTTGCATTTGTCTTTTGATGCTTGCTGCTGTCAGATCGTCATTGCTAAGAAGTCTTGTCAAACCTTGAAAAAAGCCTCGTCAAATCATATTTGCGAGGCTTTTTTATCTTAAATCGCTCTAGTCATTTTCTCAGCGACATACGTTTTTTGTTCCACTGGCGGCGGGACTAGTTTGACGATTGCGAATGAGACGTTATCTCCTTGAGAGTTCGCACGATCACGGGCTTTCTTAATCAGTAGCTCAGAGGCTTGGCGAGGTGTGCTTGCGCCAACCGCGACAGATAGTTCGATGTCGGCAAAGTAATGCCATAGTCCATCTGAACATAATAAGAATGAATCACCCGCTGTTAAGTTGTCTTTTTCACCAAAAGTAACGTAAGGTATTGCATTTTTTGAGCCGAGAACATTCACCAGTACGTTTGACATCTTGTGCGTTTTTGCTTCCTCTTCCGTGATCGAACCCTCATCAACTAAACGCTCTACGTACGAGTGATCTCGTGTTCTTTCTGCAAAATTAGGACCATCGAAACGATACATTCTGGAGTCGCCTACATGTGCCCATACTGCCTTTTGAGGGGAGATGACAACGGCAACAAATGTACTATGTGGCTCTTTTTCTGAAGATACAGCCGATAACTTAATAACTGTATGTGCTTCGTGAACGATCGCCTCTAGCATCTTACGGATGTCATTACCTGGAAAAAATTCATCGAACAGCATTTTTGCTGAGCGTATAACTTGTTCTGCTGCGATGGCGCCGCCACTTTTTCCACCCATACCGTCAGCAACGACGGCCATCATGTGTCCAGGGGCATGTGGTGCAGCAAAAAGTGCGACGCGGTCTTGTTGTTCTTTACGATCACCGATATGTTGAGCGGTGCCTGCTTCGATCTTATATTGGCTCATACGTCGTGGTAGATTACACTAGTCGGAAATTCTGGATTTTTTTAATTAAACTTGCTGTATTTTACTCGTTCTTAAAGCTTATGGACCATACAAATCAAATTCGCATGCGTATTTGTGAATTAGAAGTTGAACATCGAGATCTTGATTCGGTGATTGAGGCAATTGTGAAAGACCCAAATCACGATGAGTTACAATTGCGCCGCTTGAAAAAAAGGAAGCTACAATTAAAAGACTATATTGCGCTACTGAAGATGCAATTGTCGCCCGATATTCCAGCCTAATGGATCTTAATTGGCATGCCAGATCGCAAAACAAGAATAACTTTATTGTCCTCTGAGCATGCACCGTGTTGTATTTGAATGTACTGAATTTTGACTGAACATAACTTAACATTGAATGATTCTGGCATTCATGATTCTGAAGTAGAGCGAATTTTTGGCGATAGTGGATTATTAAGCGCATCGATTCAAGGATACCGTTCTCGTCAGGCGCAAATCGAAATGGCGCAAGCAATCGCACAAGCCATCGCTGGTCAAAAAACGCTATTGGCCGAGGCTGGCACTGGCACCGGCAAAACTTTCGCTTATCTGATTCCAGCTTTGCTATGGGGCGGGAAAGTGATCGTCTCAACAGGCACGAAAAATCTACAAGATCAGTTGTATCTGCGTGATATTCCAACCATCAAAAAAGTTTTAAAGGCGCCAGTCTCTGTCGCCTTATTGAAGGGGCGTGCAAATTATCTGTGTCATTTCCATTTGGAACGGACATTGCAAAATGGGAGATTAACCACGAGAGAAGATGTTGGCTATCTGCGTGATATTTCACGATTCATTAAAACAACCAGTAGTGGCGATAAGGCAGAGTTAGCACGCGTGCCTGAATCCGCATCCGTCTGGAGTTTGGTGACATCGACAAAAGATAATTGTATGGGCTCGGAGTGCCAGTATTATCAAGACTGTTTTGTGATGAAGGCGCGAAAAGAAGCGCAGCAAGCCGATGTGGTAGTCGTCAATCATCATCTGTTTTTTGCAGATTTAGCTTTGAAAGATACTGGGATAGCCGAGTTATTGCCATCGGCAAATACCGTAATTTTTGATGAGGCACATCAACTACCCGAGACCGCGACTTTGTTTTTTGGCGACACTATTTCAACTTCGCAGATTTTGGAACTTTGTCGTGATGCGTTGGCGGAAGGTCTGTCGCATGCACGCGATGGTGCGGAATGGGCAAAAATTGTCGCCCCTGTAGAGCGAGCTGCACGCGATTTGCGTTTATCGTTTCCACAAGATTCGATTCGACTATCGTTGCAACAAATTGCGCCATCGAGCGAGTTTTTCCCCAATTTAGAAACGCTTAAAGATAGTTTGGGTGATTTGATTCAAGTTTTAGAGAAGCAAGCCGAGCGAGCAGAAACCATAGAGCAGTGTCGAGTTCGGGCGATTGATTTGCAAGATCAATTAGATAATTGGAAAGAACTTGCACCTGATTCTAAGGAGGCGAAAGGCAAACCAGAGTGCGTACTTTGGGTAGAAGCATATTCGGTTTCCTTACAATTACATCGCACGCCATTATCGATTGCTCCGATTTTTAACAAGCAAAGAGAAGGTGTTCCGCGCACTTGGATTTTCGCTTCTGCTACTATGGCGGTGAAGAATGACTTTAGTCATTACGTCTCACAAATGGGATTGTGGGACGAACCTGCACGAACTTGGCCTAGTCCGTTTAATTACCAAGAGCAGGGCGTTTTATACGTGCCTGAAGGAATGCCGCAACCAAACTCAAGAGAGTACACAGACGCGGTTGTTGATGCGGCTCTGCCTGTAATTGAAGCCGCCGGCGGTCGAACATTTTTGCTCTGTACCACAAACAAAGCGGTTAAACATTGTGCAGAAAGATTGAAAGATGAGTTCACGCAACGTGGCTTAGATTTTCCTTTGTTTGTACAAGGTGACGCAGGCCGTACTGAATTGTTAGATCGATTTCGCGCAGCTGGCAATGGTGTGCTCATTGGTTCACAGAGTTTCTGGGAAGGTGTGGATGTTCGTGGTGAGGCTTTATCTTTAGTTGTGATTGATAAACTTCCTTTTGCGCCACCAGACGATCCGGTATTGGCAGCGCGTATTGAAGCGATGGAAAAGAAGGGTTTAAATGGTTTCGTGCATCATCAACTTCCAGAAGCCATCATTAATCTGAAGCAAGGTGCAGGCCGCTTGATCCGAGATGAAACAGATCGTGGGGTACTCATGATATGTGATCCTAGATTGATTTCTAAACCTTATGGCAAGCGTATTTGGCAGAGCCTTCCTGCGTTTGCGCGCACCCGTGAGTTAGCCGTGGTGTTGAAGTTTTTCGCTAACTTGGCGCAGACAAGATCAAGTGCATCAGAATAATCTGAAGTAACGTGATCGTTTACTATTCAATGTATCTAGGCCGAAATTTTTGGAGTGAATAAATATGATTTCAAATGTTGTTCAAGAAACAGTTGATCAAGTCATTCGATCACGTCGCTCGCTTAGAGCATTTTTAGATACGCCTATTGCGAAAGAAGATATTCTAGCCATACTTGAGGTGGCTGCACGCGCGCCGTCTGGAACCAATACGCAACCTTGGAAAGTGTATGTGTTAACAGGTCATCGATTGAAACAATTGTCTGCAAAGATTTTGTCCGCACATAACGATCCAGAAGTCGCCAAGCAACATACGGAAGAGTATAAGTATTACCCGGTCGAATGGCGCAGTCCTTATATTGATCGTCGACGTAAAGTTGGATGGGATTTATATGCCTTGCTCGGGCTTGGTCGCGAAAATAAAGCAGGGATGCATGCGCAGCACGGTAGGAACTATCAATTTTTCGATGCACCAGTTGGATTCATTTTTACCATTGATCGCATTATGGAGCAGGGCTCATGGTTGGATTACGGAATGTTTCTACAAAATGTGATGTTGGCAGCAAAGGCACGGGGTCTCGATACTTGTCCGCAAGCAGCGTTTACTCAATACCATAAGCTTATTCAAGCGGAACTAGAGTTGTCTGCGGATGAAATGGTGGTATGTGGAATGTCTCTAGGCTTTGCAGATATGAGTAAAGTAGAGAACACATTGCAAACAGAGCGTGCGCATGTCGATGAGTTCGTTCATTTTTTTGACTAATGTCGATTTCTAGTAATGATTTGTTGAATCGTTAAATTGTTGAAACGACTGTTAAGCGTTTTTATTTATTTGTGGACGTAATTGCTGAGTAGATTCTTAAGGTGATATATAAAATTTATACTATTTCCTTATTTTTGATTCAAAACTGAAGATTTCTATTGAGGATGTGTCGCTAAGTCTTTAATTCTCTTGCGAATTATCAAGAATTTGCTACACTTCGTTCCGTTAGGAAATTTTTCGCCTCAAGGAGTAATACATGGTTGCACTACGTTTGAAGTCCATGGTGAAATCAATGTTTGGTTTTTCGGTAAACAAATCTGTTTTATCAACGATTTTACTCGCCTCAGTATTTTCAGTTTCACAGGTAAGTGCTGCAGCAGATACACAGGTACGCGCAAAGAAAAGCAGCGTAAAAAAGTCGAGTGTGACGCAAGTAAGTTCGTCAAAAGTCAAAAAAAATGTAAAGCGTAATAAGCAGGTCGCGCTTGCTAGCAAATCTAAAAAAACAATCAAATCAAAGAAAGTAGTTCGCACTGCTGCGATCGTCAATGATGGTCCTAGCACTGGTGACGCTGTCGGTCTAAAGCAGTCGAAAGATGCTTTATCTCTGGCTTCAAATGCGGCATTCGTTGTAGATCAAGATAGTTCTGCTGTTTTGTTCGAGAAAAATGCGGAAGTTTCTTTACCGATCGCATCGATTACCAAGCTCATGACGAGTTTGATCGTGGTGGAAGCAAAGCAAGATCTTGATGAAGTAATTGAGATCACGACGGACGACCTTGATAGAGAAAAAGGAACAGGCTCACGTTTGGCAATTGGTGCTAAGTTGTCTCGCGCAGATTTGTTGCATATCGCCTTAATGAGTTCTGAAAATCGCGCGGCGTCTGCGTTGGGTCGTAGTTATCCAGGTGGGCTACCAGCATTTGTGGCAGCGATGAATGCGAAAGCAAAACAGTTAGGTATGCACGACACGCATTATGTCGACTCTAGTGGATTATCAAGTAAGAATGTGGCGAGCGCGCGTGATCTAGTGAAACTAATTAATGCCGCTTATCAATACCCAATCATTCGTGAGTATTCAACCGATACAAAGTATGTGGTAAATCCAAAAGGAAAACGCTTACTTGAATACGGTACGACGAATCATTTAGTAGAAAAATCTGACTGGAATATTGGCTTACAAAAAACCGGCTATATCGCAGAAGCAGGACGATGCTTAGTGATGCAGGCAATTATTGAAGGCCGTGCCGTGGTGATGGTCTTTTTGGATTCTAAAGGTAAATATTCTCGACTTGCAGATGCCAGCCGCGTGAAAAAATTGATTCAAGGCATGCGACCACAGGCTTGAGTTTTCGTGAATTTTTGCTAGTTAGATCCATCAAAAGGCTTTGCTCCGCAAAGCCTTTTTTGTTTCTGAAAGAAACAATCGAGTCTGATGAATTATTCGAATAAAGCGTCCCACAATGCCTCACTGAATTTGACCGCTCCTAGAACTTTTTCTGGTTGCACCCGTGCACGCTCTTCTCCTTGGAGGCGTATATTGTGTTGATATTTTCGAAGCAGGCGGTAGCTGTTCGCGGTTTCTGTAGCGAGATTACTGTCGATTAGTCCAAGTTTGCCGCACAGATTGAGTAGCGCGATATTACCTATGTTGCCTGTCAGTTCTGGGTGTTCGTGGGCATACTTTAAAACCAGATATTGCACCATGAATTCGATATCGATCATGCCGCCGTGATCATGTTTTAGATCAAATAATTCGCTACGATTTGGATTGGCGTCGCGCATTTTTTTGCGCATATTGGCAACTTCTGATTTTAATACCGCGGCATCTCTTGGTAATCGTAAAACCTTTTCTCGTATTTGTTCAAATTGTTGACCAATTGATTCATCGCCAGCACAAAAACGTGCTCTAGTGAGCGCTTGGTGTTCCCATAACCATGCGGACTTTTCTTGGTATTTCTCGAAAGCTTGAACTGAAGAGACCATCAATCCGCTGGCACCATCTGGGCGCAATGCGATATCAATATCAAATAAGATTCCTGAAGAAGTGTGAGTTGTCATCCAAGTGATAAAGCGTTGCGCTAATTTTGCGTAGGATGCAGGCGCATCTTGGTCATCATCGTCGTAAAGGAAAATCAAATCAAGATCAGAAGCATAGCTGAGTTCTTTCCCACCTAACTTTCCGTATGCGATCACTGCAAATTTCGGTGTTTCTCGATGTCTGCTGGCGATGGTTTTCCAAGCGGCCTGAACTACCGCTTCTACAATGATGTCAGCTAGTTTGGAAAGTGAATCGGCTAGATGCTCAACGCTTACTTTGCCTTCAAGATCTTGTGCCAATAGTCGGAATAGAAGAGCGTGATGTAACTCACGCAAGCTATCAAGTTGTGCCTCGACATCGCCTTGTTGTTCATGCATGGTCGTTGCTACTTCGGCGCTAAATGCATTCCAGTCTGGCGCTTGGTGCAGCACCGATTCGTCTAATAATTCATCGAGCAAAATTGGGTGCCGACTGAGAAATTTGGCAGCCCAATCACTCGCGCTCATCATCCTAATGACGCGCCTGAATGCATGTGGAAATTCGCTCAGTAAGGAAAGGTAAGCAGTGCGTCTAGCAATATGCTCCATAAAATCAAGTAAGCGATGTACGGTGTTAGCTTGCCCTTCAGTTTGCTGCGAAATTATTTTTAGAGCACTATGAATTAAGGCGGCAAGTTTTTCCTTACTGCTTTCTGGCAAGGCTTGCATTTTTGCTGATTGCCAAGTGGCAGTCAGACGTTGCGTGACATCATTTAAATCATCGAATTCAAGTGTTTGCAGATAGGCGGTTATGGTTTCATTAGCGTCGCTGGCGGACATGGTGGTTGTGTTAATTACTTCATCTTCTTGTTCGGATTTGTCTTTGAAAATTGCATCGAATTGTTCTGCGACAAATTGCATATGAGGGAGTAAAACCTGATTGAGCGATTCGATATCGGCATATCCCATCATTTGCGCAACGATCTTTTGATCGTCTTGGTTTGCTGGAAATATATGTGTCTGCGCATCGTCCAGATATTGCAATCGATGTTCGACATCACGCAGGAAAATATACGCTTGCATTAGGCGTTCAACCAGGTTTGCTTCGAGAATTCCCTTATCTGCTAAGGTTCTCAGCGTGGTGCGGGTTGATCGGTCTCGCAGCACCGCTTCGCGTCCTCCTCGTATCAATTGAAATACTTGTGCTAAAAATTCGACTTCACGTATGCCGCCTCGACCTAGTTTGACATTAATGCCGCGCTCTGGGTGTCTGGTTTCTTGCCGAACTACCTCCGCGCGAATTTGATGATGCATATTACGCAAAGAATCAATCACGCCGTAGTCGAGATAGCGCCGATAAACGAAAGGGAAAATGATTTTTTCTAATGCTGCGATGTGCTCAGGTTTGCCAGTGATCGCCCGCGCTTTGACCCAAGCGTAGCGTTCCCATTCTCGTCCTTGTACCAAGAAATAATCTTCAACCATGCCAAAACTGGCAACTAAGGGGCCAGAATTACCGTTCGGGCGCAAGGCCATATCGACGCGGAATGAAAATCCATCCTCAGTAATTTCTGAGATCGCGGCGATCAGTTTTTTCCCTAATCGACTAAAGAATTCGTGATTGGACAAGCTGCGTTGCCCGTTCTTCGCATCGGTGTCGCCATTTTCGCTATAACAAAAAATAAGATCGATATCTGATGACACATTGAGTTCATGCCCCCCGAGTTTGCCCATACCAAGCACGATTAATTCTTGCGCTTCGCCACTTTCTTCTCCAAGTGGTGTTCCATGTGTTTCTACCATTTCAGACATCAATTGTTGAAGATGCGTTTGAATCACAAAGTCGGCAAAGTCACTAATCGTACTGATGACTTCATTTAAGTCCGCGGCACCATTCAAATCGCGCTTAATTAAACCTGCCAGAACCAGATTGCGTAATCGCCGCATCGCCGCATTCAGTGAGGCGCCTTGTTGTATTTCGTTTTGTAAAATTTCTGTAAAAGAATGCCTGCTCAAGGCGGAGTGCGATATATTCTCAAGCTCTTGATGTCGCTTGTCCTTTGCATTAAGCCAACGTGTTACAAAACGAGAGTGATCGTGGGACACGTATGGTTTTGAGTGGATATTCATGAAGTTGATTTGAAAGATATCGAGGCGAGAAATTTTAAAAATGACATAGTTGTCGAGCCACAGCAGGAAATACAGGAACACATGTAAAACTATACTTTGCTGCATAGCACCGTAAGCTTATTTGAAAAAACGCAAATCTGCTTTGAATTTATTCCTAGTCGCGGTATATTTTGAACAAAATTTTGACGACGTTTAAAAAAATTTATAATTACGTATTATTTGTTTTTATATTTATTAGGTTTTCATCGGGGGACTAGCTTGTTGTTTGCAGTTTTTATCGTACAGAAGCGCGTTAAGGTCTTCCTATCAATTGGCGATATGCCATCATCTCTCCGTCCACATTGAAAGTGGAAAAGCCGTTGAATCAGCACCATCCTGAGTCTGTCGAAAACCCATCTCTTTGTGGTTGGCGTAAATTTGCGCACCAAACACGAGCAGCGTGCGTGTTTGCAGCTTTGCTCGGTGGACGAGGGATGCGCAAGTGTTTGCGAGTGACTTTGAGGCTTGTGCTGATTTGTTATTTTATTTTTGCAGCTTTATTTTTATGTTTGCGTTACCTAGTTTTACCGAACGTTGAAAACTACAAGCCAGAGATTGAACAACTCGCATCGCAACAAATTGGTCGGCAAATAAAGATCGCTGAGTTAAAGGCGCATTGGGAAGGATTTAATCCTAAAATCGCGCTGCGTGAGGTGGTGATTTACGACCAGAAAGCAAACCCAGTCTTAAGCCTGCCAGAAATTAATACGACTATTTCTTGGTGGTCCTTGTTTGTTTTTGATGTGCGATTTGCCAGTGTCGAGTTAGTCAAACCCGTATTGCAAGTGACAAGAAATCCAGCAGGTTTGATTGAAGTTGCAGGCTTTCCGATTTTACCTAGCGATCCGAAATCAGAGGATGAAGCAGGCTTGGATTGGGTACTGGCACAACATCAAATTAGCATTCGTCAGGGGCAAGTCAGTTGGCGTGATCAGTTGCGGATGCAACCAGACTTACATTTAAGTTCGGTCAATTTTGTGTTGAATAATCATTGGCATCAACATCAATTCGCTTTGCACGCTGTTCCACCCGCTGTTATGGCGGCGCCAGTCGATGTCCGAGGTAAATTTCAACAGTCTGTATTCGCACGTAAAAAATCGGATTTATCTTCGTGGTCGGGCGAGCTATATTCTGATCTAAAAAAGGCGGATTTGCCTTTAATTCATCAGTATTTCCCGTTCCCGTTTAATTTGAATAAAGGTCTAGGAAGTGTTCGTTCTTGGCTCAAATTGGAGCGTGGACGATTGGCTGATTTTACTGCGGATGTGCAACTACAAGATGTCTTGGGGAAGTTTAGAAAAGATCTTCCTGTCCTTGATATGGCGCAGGTACGCGGTCGTATTATCGCTGCAGAACATTTGCCACGAAACCACAAATACCTGCCGATGTTTTCTGGTCAAGCAGGGCATAGTCTATCGTTGGTTAATTTCTCTATGCAGACTCGAGATGGCTTGGTTCTCCCATCTACGACCTTAAAAGAAACCTTTACTCCAGGTGAAAAAGGCCAAGGGGAGAAGGTCGAACTATATGCGGAGTCCTTGGACTTAGAATCCCTAGCCAATTTTGCCGAGCATTTGCCTATCCCCTTGGATCAACGCAAGCTGTTGATCGACGTGGCACCAAAAGGCGTACTCAATAATTTCACAGCGAGTTGGCAGGGAAATTTTCCTGAAATTGCGAATTACAGCATCAAAGGTGACTTCCGTAATTTGCAGATGCAAGCTTTAAAAGCCCAGTTGGCACGTCCCAAAACCAATAAGTTACCAGCAAGAGCCGCTGTGCCAGCGATTCCTGGCTTTGATAACTTATCTGGTTCGATTGATGCGAATGAAAAAGGTGGCAGCTTTACGTTGGATTCTTCTGATTTGGTCTTGCAATTGCCGACGTATTTTGTTGATCCTGTGATGCCGTTCACCAAGTTGAAAATGCGCGCGCGTTGGCAATTCCAACAAGATGATCAATTGCAAGTACAGATTCAAGACATGGATTTTGAACAAGACGGTGCGATTGGTAGTTTGAGTGGTACGCATCGTCTTTCGATGCGTGATGACGATTTGGGTGAAGTGGATTTATCTGGCCGTTTGCAAGGATTCGATGTTAAGACAATTACGCGTTTTATTCCTGAACAAACGCATCAGCATTTGCGTGAGTGGCTAAGTTCCGCTTTGTTAGATGGTAAAGCGAATGACGTCGTGTTTCGCTTGAAAGGGGCTCTGGCTGAGTTCCCGTTTGAGCACAACGCGAAGTTCCCTGAGCGACAAGGTGAGTTCTTGGTCAAAGGCAAACTTCAAGATGCGAAGTTAAATTTCTTACCTGGCGAGTTGGCCAAAGATGGCGTTTCTCCGTATTGGCCAGTGATTGATAACATCAAAGGTAGTTTTGTTTTCGAACATGGTCGTATGGAAATTCGTGCCGACACTGCGATGACCAATTCGGTACCTTTAAAGAAGGTGAAAGCGGTTATCGCCGATTTAGGGGCAGACAATCCTTTATTAGAAATTGATGGCATTGCGTTTGGTCAATTGCAGCCTATGTTGAATTATGTGAAGGCCAGTCCAGTGGATGAATGGCTAGGATATTTTTTGCATGATTCTGTAGCGAATGGTGTTTCGCAGTTGAATTTAAAACTGTTTTTGCCACTCAATACGATTCATGATTCCAAAGTCGATGGTGTTCTGCAGCTTAATAGCGCGGAGACGCTATTGCAGCCTGATTTGCCGCGCATTACCGGCTTGAATGGGCGAATTGAATTTAATGAGCGAGGTGTAAGCTTAAATAACATCAAGGGCAATCTGTTGGGCGGACTTGCGCAAGCGACGGGCGGTAGCCAAAAAGATGGCAGTATCCGCATCAAAATTGATGGTCTTGCGAATGCAGATGGGATACGTAAACACTTTGCAGAAATGGAGTTTGCAAAATTCTTGAAAGGTATGGATGGCGAAGCACGGTATAACACCCTGATCAATGTTAAGCGTGGTCAGGCAGATTTGTTGATTGAATCAGACCTACAAGGCTTGTCGTGGAATTTACCTGCACCCTTAACTAAGTTTTCTAGTGAGCTTGCACCCTTACGTTTAGAAGTGACCGCAGATGCAACCACACAAAGTAATGAAATACGTGAACAAATTAAGCTCAATGTCGGAAATCGATTAAATGCGCAATATCAACGTAAGAAAAATGCGGATCGAAACGCCGCTTGGCAGGTGTTGCGAGGAAGCGTCGCTATTAACGCGCCTGCGCAACTACCTGATTCCGGTGTCAATTTTCACATTCAAACGCAGTCATTTAATGTCGATGATTGGCGACGTTTTCTGAGCGAACATGAGGCAACAGAGCAACCAGCACATACGACCAGCACTAATAACGCGAATACGCATGCATTGGCAGCTACAAATGCGAGTAGTGGATTTGCACAATATGTTGAGCCGGCAAGTTTTTCTCTGTTGACGGACGAAATTTTCTTATTTGGAAAAAAACTCGATCAAATTGTGTTGGGTGCATCGCGTCAAGCCGGTGTATGGCAGGCCAATCTTGATTCGAAACAGGCTTCAGGTTTTATTACGTGGAATGGCTTTGGCAATCAGCAATCGACAGGTCAATTAGCTGCGCGTTTGAGTCGATTGATGATTCCACGTTCCGCAGCCAATGACGTCGGAGATTTGCTGGAAGCCAAAAATACGACCAAGCAGCTTCCCAGCCTCGATATTCAAGTAGAGAATTTTGAATTGTTCGATAAGAAGTTAGGCCACTTAGAGTTAATCGCGAATAATGCGATCGCTGCAAATGGGCGTGAATGGAATATTGATAAACTAGTTCTGAGTAACGATGATGCTAAGTTAAATGCCAAGGGTAAGTGGTTAGCTCGTCAAACCGATAGTTTGACGCAGTTGGAATATGTCTTAGATATTGTTAACTCAGGGCGTTTATTAGATCGATTTGATTTCGCCGGCGTTCTGCGAGGTGGAAAAGGAAAATTGGAAGGTAATGCGCAATGGATAGGCTTACCATTTGATATAGATATTCCTAGTTTAAGTGGGCAATTGCAATTAGCGTTAGCGGCTGGGCAATTTTTAAAAGTCGATCCGGGCGCTGCAAAACTATTAGGCGTGTTAAGTATGCAGTCTTTGCCACGTCGATTTACGCTTGATTTTCGGGATGTTTTTTCAGAGGGATTTGCCTTCGACAGTATTGTCGGCACTGCGCAAATTCAGCAAGGAATTGCGAAAACAGATAACTTAAAAATGACCAGTGTGAATGCAGCGGTGTTGATGGAGGGAAGTACTGATATCGCAAAAGAATCGCAAGATTTGCATGTGGCGGTTATTCCTGATTTGAATGCAGGTGCAGCTTCCGTGGTGTATGGTTTAGCGGTCAATCCAGTAATCGGTTTGGGAACTTTTTTAGCACAATTATTTTTTAGAGATCCTTTAAAACGTGCATTCACTTACGAATATCAAATTACTGGGCCTTGGGCGAATCCTGTCATTACAAAAATCGAGAATAAAGAGCGTCAACAAATTTTAGATAAGCAAAAAGCAGATCAGATAAAGTCAGAGCAAGCTAAAGCAGGTGCAGCTAAAGCAGAATTGAAATAAGGATAGACCATGAAAGTCGCTGCAATTCAAATGGTGTCGGTATCAAAACCCGATACAAATATTCAAACCGCAGAGCGCTTGTTGCGACAAGCTAAATCGCAAGGAGCAGAGCTTGCTGTGCTACCTGAGTATTGGTCAATTATGGGCTTGCGTGATACCGATAAAGTAAATTTTGCAGAGCCGCCAAGTGGTGGAGTTTTGCAAAGCTTCCTAGGGCAAATGGCGAAAGAATTACAAATGACTATCATCGGTGGCACGATTCCACTGCAGTCAGAAGATAGCCAGAAAATTTACAATGCATGTCTTGTGTATGATGCAAATGGAATGCAAATTGCACGTTACGACAAAATTCATTTATTTGGTTTTCAGAATGGCGAAGAAAGCTATCAAGAATCGAATACGATTAAAGAGGGCGATGATATCGTTAGTTTTGAAAGCGCTATCGGTAAGGTCGGTTTAGGCATTTGCTACGACTTACGGTTTCCAGAGTTATTTCGCAATATGGGACCGTGTAGCTTACTTGTGTTGCCAGCAGCATTTACCTACACAACGGGGCAAGCACATTGGGAAATCCTGTTACGCGCGCGCGCAATTGAAAATCAATGTTATGTATTGGCGTCGGCCCAAGGGGGGATTCACGAGAGCGGACGACGAACCTGGGGGCATAGTATGTTGATCGATCCTTGGGGCAAAGTCATAACTTGTCTGGACGAAGGGGAGGGTCTTGTGATCGCTGACTTAGATCTGGATGCGATGTTAAAAATACGTAGCAACTTGCCTGCCTTAAAACATAGACGCTTCGGGTGCTAGTGGATTTTTTGATGCTTAAACATTTTGTTTAATTGTCGCCTGATTCATTGCCGTTTTGTGTTCTCATCGCTTAACACAAGTGTCAGCACGAAATGCTCTACAATAGCTAAGTTCATTGCCATGATGGCAGCCAATAAAGATTGAAAAACATGACACCATTTGATTCAAATTTAAAACACCTCGCGATCGCGCGCGATATTCTGCTGACACCGTTTGGTCTTGATGAGGCGAAGTTATCGTCTGCATTGAAAAGTATGTTCACGCATAAAATTGATTATGCTGATTTATATTTTCAATTCACTAAAAATGAAGGTTGGAGTCTTGAAGAAGGCATCGTTAAAACAGGTAGTTTTTCAATTGACCAAGGTGTCGGCGTTCGTGCTGTTTCTGGTGACAAGACCGCATTTTCGTATTCAGATGAAATCTCCGAACATGCTCTGTTAGAAGCCGCTGCAGCAACCCGAACGATTGCACGCGTTGGTTCCGGTAAGATACAAGTAGCTTCGTCTATGCAAGGCGTGCAAGGTCATAATTTATTTTTACAAGACGATCCCTTAGCGTCGTTAGATGCAACACAGAAAGTCGCATTGCTTGAACGTATAGAGAAAATTGCGCGCGCAAAAGATCCACGTATTGTGCAAGTGATGGCGAGTTTGGCAGGTGAATATGATGTGATTTTGGTGGCGCGTAGCGATGGTGTGATTGCGGCCGATGTACGCCCACTAGTTCGTATGTCCGTGACTGTAATCGCGGAGCAAAATGGGCGTCGTGAAACTGGCTCTAGTGGCGGTGGCGGTCGCTATAGCTTTGGCTATTTTACTGATGCGATGTTGGAACAATATGCAGACGATGCGGTGAAGTCGGCTTTGGTGAATCTTGATGCACGTCCTGCGCCGGCAGGTCCAATGACGGTCGTGCTTGGCTCTGGTTGGCCTGGTGTGTTGTTGCATGAAGCAATTGGTCATGGCTTAGAGGGGGACTTTAATCGCAAAGGATCAAGTACATTTGCTGGTCGCATTGGCGATCGCGTCGCTGCAAGAGGCGTAACGGTTGTCGACGATGGAACATTGCAAAATCGCCGTGGCTCTCTCAATATCGATGACGAAGGGAATCCAACCCAATGTACAACACTGATTGAAGACGGTATTCTTAAAGGCTATATCCAAGACACGATGAATGCGCGTTTGATGAAGATGTCTGTGACTGGTAATGCGCGCCGTGAATCTTTCGCTCATTTGCCAATGCCAAGGATGACAAATACTTATATGTTGGCTGGCGAAAAAGACCCAGCCGAGATTTTGGCATCGGTTAAGAATGGTTTATACGCAGTAAATTTTGGTGGCGGCCAAGTGGATATTACGAATGGCAAATTTGTTTTCTCCGCCAGTGAAGCCTACATGATCGAAAACGGGAAAGTCACTTATCCAGTCAAAGGTGCAACCCTAATTGGTAATGGGCCAGAAGTTCTGAATCGAGTATCAATGATTGGTAATGACATGCGTTTAGATTCTGGTGTTGGGGTCTGTGGCAAAGAGGGACAGAGCGTTCCAGTAGGCGTAGGACAGCCAACTTTGCGAATAGATGGCTTGGTGGTTGGTGGTACGGCCTGATTTTTTGCTTAGTAATAGATTCTGGCCTCTCTAAAGTCTAAGGCATTGTTTCTCTTGGTAAATTCGCGGCAAAAGTTCATATTGTCTATACATCTTTTTGCCGTTGAATCATTGTTAAAAAGCCTTACTTTTTGAGACTTGTATTGAATGTGATTTTGCTTCTTGAGTAGAAAAGACATTGTGATTACAGTGTCTTTTTTTATGAAAGGAACAGCATGTCTAAACTTTCTTTTAACCAAGGATCGCCTCAATTTATTCCATTGAGTACTTATCGTGCTTATCCGGAGGCAGAAATGGAAACGCGTGCTGCCGAGTTTTATGAGGAACTCGCACGTCGTAAAACCATACGCGAATTTTCTTCAAAGCCCGTATCTCGCAAAGTGATCGAGCAATGTTTATTGGCTGCGGGCACAGCGCCATCCGGTGCGAATCATCAACCTTGGCATTTTGCAGTAGTTAGTGATAAAGAACTCAAACATCGTATTCGTATTGAAGCTGAGATTGAGGAACGTGAATTCTACGAGCGTCGTGCGCCACAAGAATGGAAAGATGCACTCGCACCTTTAGGCACAGACTCAAATAAACCATTTCTCGAAGATGCACCTTATCTGATCGCGATATTCGGGCAAAAAAGTACATTGATGGATGATGGTAGTGCTGTCAAAAATTATTACGTGCCAGAATCGGTTTCGATTGCGACCGGCTTTTTGATCGCCGCACTTCATCACGCTGGATTAGCAACGCTGACGCATACGCCGAGCCCGATGGGATTTCTCAATGAATTACTCGGCCGTCCAGACAATGAGAAACCTTATATTCTGTTGGTGGTTGGTCACCCTGCAGATGATTGTATGGTGCCGAATATTCGTAAGAAGCCATTGAGTGAAATTGCGAGCTTTTTATAAGCCTACATAAGCGCCTACATAGGCTTATCGATATAAGCTTATGTGCTAACTCATGTGTTAGCTCAAGGCTTTTATAAATTTACGCGCATATTCTGATAAATTGCTTGCCAATTGGGCGCTGATGTTGTTATAGTCGATCCATTCGATCACGAGGTTTTCATGAATTTTGCACGATTTTACTTTCACTTTTACTTTAGCTATTCCAACCCTAAGGCGGTGGAGAAGCGGTAAGTTCACGTAGAAGCAAAATCGACGTACATAGAACCCAACCGATCCAAAGAAACCGCCAGTCATGGCGGTTTTTTTTTGCCCAAATAAGTAGTTATTGTAGTTAGCTTTACAATTGACTCAACTGTTGGTGCAAGAGCGGAGCGGTAAAGTAGATCAAACAATTTTTAAACACATTTTTATCTTATCGAAACTCAGGAAAACATCATGCAACGTACAGACGATTTACGTATTCGGGAAATGAAAGAGCTGCTTCCACCTTCGCATTTGATTCGCGAATTTGCTTGTTCGGATAAAGCTTCTGAAGTGACAGCTAATGCGCGTACAGCCTTACATAATATCTTGCAAGCCAAAGATGATCGCGTGATGGTGGTGATTGGCCCATGCTCGATTCACGATACTAAAGCGGCGATGGAGTATGCAAAAAAACTGGCTGAGGCAAGAGTGAAATTTGCCGGTGAATTGGAAATTGTGATGCGCGTCTACTTTGAAAAGCCACGTACCACAGTTGGTTGGAAAGGGTTGATTAATGATCCGTATATGGATAACAGTTTCCGTATCAATGATGGCTTACGCATTGCACGTGAATTGCTTTTGAATATCAATGAACTTGGTTTGCCTGCTGGGACAGAGTACTTGGACATGATTAGCCCGCAATACATCGCTGACTTGATTAGCTGGGGCGCAATTGGTGCACGCACCACCGAGTCACAAGTACATCGTGAGTTGGCGTCTGGTTTGTCATGCCCTGTAGGTTTTAAGAATGGAACCGATGGAAATGTCAAAATCGCAGTCGATGCGATCAAAGCATCGTCACAGCCACATCACTTTTTATCGGTAACGAAGGGTGGTCACTCTGCGATTGTTTCAACCAATGGCAATGAAGATTGCCACATTATTTTGCGTGGTGGTAAAACGCCAAATTATGATGCTGCAAGCGTTGATGCCGCAGCTAAGGACATTGCAGCGAATGGTTTAGTGCCGCGCATCATGATCGATGCCTCGCATGCCAATAGCTCAAAAAATCCACTGAATCAAATTCCAGTTTGCGCGGATATTGCAAGCCAAATTGCAGCCGGCGATGAGCGCATTATTGGCGTGATGATCGAATCCAATTTGGTGGCAGGTCGCCAAGATTTAGTCGCTGGTAAAGACTTAGTCTACGGGCAATCGATCACAGATGGTTGTATCGATTGGAAAGATAGTGAGCAGAGCTTGCAGGTGCTTGCCGATGCAGTGAAACAACGTCGTTTAAAGAAGGCTTAATTAATTTGTTTTTGCATTCGACTTTGAGTATGTAGCTTTTAATTCCTGCTTTGTCTGCTAATGAAAAACGACAAAGCAGGAACGTCTACCAGTGAGATCAGAAGCCAACTTTATTTCTTCGTTAAAATCATTTGTTGGCCTTCTCGTACCATACTCAGTCGTTTTAGAAACGACATGCCGAGTAGACCAATTCCGATCTCGTTTTCTTGTACCGACGCATCAACTTGAAATAATTCAATTTCACCGACTTTCACAGAGTCAAGGCGTACGATATAGGTTTGAACGACGCCATTCGCCGTACTGCTACGAGAAGGAATTCCTTTTTTGTAATCGATACCTAATTTTCTAGCGTCACTAGCCGACATCGAAATAAAGCTAGCACCTGTATCGACCATCATTCTTAATTTACTACCACCGTTAATTTTTCCTTCGATAAAGAAGTGGCCATTTTCGGCTGCTTGCAAAGTGATACTCGGACTTTTTGTGGATTCGTTTTTAAGTACCGCATGTCCGAGATATAAAGTCTGACGCTTTCCTTCTGACTCAATGGTGGCACTATTCGCATTCACAGAAATTAACTTTATTCCTGAAACGATGTTGCTACCGACGGCAAACATTTTGGGCGGTTTATCATCAATGACTAACATCGCCTTACCGTTACTTAAAGCAACCAAGCTAATTTCGTTTGCCAGTGCTAAATTGCTAAACAGTATGGTCGATGAGATCAATAAGGTGCAATGGACTAAAGCGCGCTTGAACAAAATGTTTTGACCTTCAGTAGTAACTGGTTTTGATGTGAATAGCTTGAGAAGTTGTCGATACATTTTTTAAGCCTCGATTGGTGCGCTAATTTGGTTCGCTATTTCTCAAACTGGTCGTATGGCGTCGTTTTTTATTTTGAACTGACTTTATTGCGTGTTTTGCAGATTCATCAAATTCATGAATAAGATTGAACGATGGTCGCTAAATGCAATTAATGCGTTATGGTGTTGTTGAGCGAAATAGATCGTGCTAACTGTTCCGGCGAAATTTAGTGAAATTTCGCCAGACCGGATAATTAGTCGCGGAAGTTATTAAATTCCAAAGGAAGATCTTTGATTTCTTTGCGCAGCATCGCCATCGTTGCTTGCAAGTCGTCGCGCTTTGCCCCAGTCACACGCACCGCATCGCCTTGGATGCTAGCTTGCACTTTCAATTTGCTGTCTTTAATGACTTTGACGATCTTTTTAGCATCGTCAGTTTGGATACCGTTTTTTACCTTGATGACTTGTTTTACTTTATCGCCGCCGATTTTGTCAACTTTGCCAATATCTAAAAAACGTACGTCAACATTACGTTTTCCCATGGTTTGTGTCATCTCGACCATGATTTGATCGAGGTGAAATTCGGTGTCGCCAAAGATGATGATTTCGCGTTCTTTGTCCTTGAGTTCAACTTTTGCACTAGTACCTTTTAAGTCAAAGCGATTCGTCACAACTTTATTAACTTGTGTAATCGCATTTTTAACTTCTTCCATGTTGGCTTCAGAAACGGTATCAAATGATGGCATGTTGTTTTCCTAGTAGAGAGATATAAGTTCGTAATGCAAACGCAATTAAAAATCTGAAATGAATAAGATTTTTTGCGGTGTCGACATTTTAACAAAAACTAAGCCCAACTTTGCAGGCAATTTACAAAGAGGCTGTCGGGAAAATCTGTATTCACGACTATAATCTTGTCCTTATGAAACCTGAAATCACAATACAACATGATGTCTCCTTGCTAGGCTTAAACAGCTTTGGTATCGACGCACGAGCAAGTCATTTTTTAAGAATTGACGACATAGATCAATTACGCATCCTATGGGAACGCATGCAATCTGATGTCGCACTTGCAGGTCTGCGACGGCTATTGCTTGGCGGCGGTAGCAATATTATTTTATCCGACCAGCTTCCTCACCTCGTGTTACAGATGGCAATCAAGGGGCGTGCCTTGCTAATGGAGACGGCTGAGCACTTCATAGTGCGTGCAGGGGCGGGAGAAAATTGGCATGAATTCGTACAATGGACCTTGGGGCAAGCTTATGGTGGTTTAGAGAACCTTTCGCTCATTCCCGGAACCGTCGGTGCTTCACCTATTCAAAATATCGGTGCATACGGCGTTGAAATGCAGGATTGCTTTCATAGCTTGACTGCTTTTGATTTTATTACTGGTTCCTTAAGAACTTTCCAAAAACAAGATTGTGCCTTTGCTTATCGCGATAGTATTTTTAAGAGTGGTGAGCAAAATCGTTTTGTGATTGTTGATGTTAGTTTTGCCTTAGCAAAGGCATGGCAGCCACGTTTAGCCTACGGTGATGTGGCAAAGTTCTTACAGGAGCGTGAAATTGCTGAGCCGACACCGCATGATGTTAGTCAAGCGATCATTGCAATACGCCAGAGCAAATTACCCGATCCTGCTGTGATAGGTAATGCTGGAAGCTTCTTTAAGAATCCAATTGTATCGGCGGAACTTAGGAATCAAATTTTGCAAAGATATCCTAGCTGCGTTAGCTACCCACAATCGAATGGAGATTTTAAATTAGCAGCGGGTTGGTTAATTGAACAATGTGGCTGGAAAGGGCGTCGATTAAAGACAGTTGGAGTTTACGAGAAACAAGCCTTGGTACTGGTGAATTTAGGTGGCGCCACAGGTGCCGATATCAGAGCTTTAGCAGAAGAGATTCAAGCTGATGTCAGAAAGAAATTTGCAGTTGCGCTCGAAGTTGAGCCGGTGTTTGTGTAAGTCTTCAATCAAACCTGCACCGATGCATCTATTGTCGAAATAGGACAATAAGTGAAATCTGATTGCTCAATCTTGATTGGCGAGAACTTGCTTGAAACAACAATTCAAGCAAGCCCTGAAAGTAGATGCTAGTTAAGTAGAAATAGCTGATTTAAATAAGCGGAAATTCTGATGGCAGAACTGAATCATCTATGCCAGCTATTTTCTTAAATCGAGTAAATGGTTTAGCGGCTACTTTATTTTTCGAAAGTCCTAGCACCGTTTAATTAGTCATGGCTTCCGTCAGTCATCATTCTTCTTTGTGGTCAGCGAAACATTATGCATCGATAAAGTGGCAGACATAATCTAAGGTTTCTAAGGTCTCGATTTGAAAACTAGAATTTGCAGGTACAGAAAAAGATTGCCCTGCGCGATATTCCTTGAACGTATTGTCGCCAGTTAGTGTGATGCGGCAAACACCTGCGTTGATTTCCATAATCTCTGCTGCGCCTGTGTTGAAGGTGAGGCTGGATGGAAAGATGACGCCTATAGTTTTTTTACTGCCATCAGGGAAAAGCACAGTATGCGAAACACATTTGCCGTCGAAATAGAGATTGGCTTTTTTGATGACGCTAACTTGGTCGAATTGTGTGGTCATGGTGTTTGAATTTTGATGTTAATTCCCTCTCCCGCTTGCGGGAGAGGGGACTGCCAAATAAATCTATATTAACCGCGTTTCAATTTTGCATTCGCTGCAATCCGCATACGCAAGGCATTCAATTTAATGAAACCGCCTGCATCGGCTTGATTGTAAGCACCACCGTCTTCGTCGAAGGTTGCGATGTTCATGTCGAATAAGGAGTCTGTTTTGGAGTCACGAGACACCGTAATCACATTGCCTTTGTACAGTTTGACGCGTACCCAGCCGTTCACATTTTGTTGTGTGTGATCGATCAGGGTCTGCAATGCCAAACGCTCAGGAGACCACCAGTAGCCGTTATAAATCAAGCTGGCGTAACGTGGCATTAAATCGTCTTTCAAGTGCGCAACTTCGCGATCTAAAGTGATGGATTCGATCGCACGATGAGCACGTAACATGATGGTGCCGCCAGGGGTTTCGTAGCAACCGCGTGACTTCATGCCAACGAAACGATTTTCAACTAAATCTAAACGACCAATGCCGTGTTTTCCGCCTAAGCGATTGAGTTCAGTGAGTACTGTTGCTGGTGACATGCGTACGCCATTCAATGCGACGATATCGCCTTTTTCGTATTCGATGTCGAGGTATTCTGCTTGATCTGGTGCTGCTTCTGGGCTGACCGTCCAACGCCACATTGATTCTTCAGCTTCGGCACTTGGGTTTTCTAAATGGCGACCTTCAAAACTGATGTGTAATAAATTGGCATCCATGGAGTAGGGCGCGCCGCCGTTTTTGTGTTTTTGATCGATTTCTATACCTGCATCTTCGGCATATTTCATCAATTTTTCGCGTGACAATAAGTCCCACTCACGCCATGGTGCGATGACTTTGACGTTTGGCATCAATGCATAAGCGCCGAGTTCAAAGCGTACTTGGTCGTTACCTTTGCCAGTTGCACCGTGAGAGATCGTATCGGCACCCGTTTGTTTGGCGATTTCGATCAGGCGTTTGGCGATGAGTGGACGTGCAATCGAAGTACCCAATAAGTATTCGCCTTCATACACGGTGTTGGCGCGGAACATAGGGAAGACGAAGTCACGAACGAATTCTTCACGTACGTCATCGATGAAAATATTTTCTGGTTTGATGCCGAATTTCAAGGCCTTGGCACGTGCGGGTTCGAGTTCTTCGCCTTGACCTAAATCGGCGGTGAACGTGACGATTTCGCATTTGTAGTTGTCTTGCAACCATTTCAAAATAACGGAAGTATCCAAACCACCGGAATACGCTAACACTACTTTTTTGACGTCGCTCATGATGTGCTTTCTAATGTTGAAGATATTGCTGAAATAATGTTGAGATGAACTTGGAATTCTGCTTAGTTATCGACTTTGCCGATGACTAAATATTCGAGTAAGGCTTTTTGTACGTGCAAGCGGTTTTCAGCTTCGTCCCAAACTACAGATTGCGGGCCATCGATAACGCCTGCGGATACTTCTTCACCGCGATGTGCTGGCAAGCAGTGCATAAAAATCGCATCAGGATTTGCACGCGCCATCTTTGCTTCGTCCACAATCCAACCGTCAAACGCTTTCAGGCGAGCTTGATTTTCCGCTTCGTAACCCATGCTGGTCCACACGTCAGTATTGACGGCATCGACACCGACGCAGGCATCTGATGGATTATCAAAAACGGTGTAGTGTTCCGCTTCGACTGTCACACAAGCCGGATCAATGTCATAGCCTTTTGGCGTCGAAATATGTAAATGGAATCCAAATACTTTCGCCGCTTGCATCCATGAGTACAGCATATTGTTCGCATCACCTATCCACGCGACTTTTTTGCCAGCGATGGAACCGCGATGTTCGATGAAGGTAAATACATCGGCGAACACTTGGCAAGGATGATGCTGATTGGTCAAACCATTAATGACAGGCACGCGTGAATTCGCGGCAAATTTTTCTATCATCTCTTGTTCGAAGGTACGGATCATGATGATGTCGCACATGCGTGACATGACTTGACCTGCATCTTCTACTGGCTCGCCACGACCAAGTTGGCTATCGCGCGTATTCAAATAAATTGCCGCACCGCCTAATTGATGCATACCTGCTTCAAAACTCAAGCGCGTCCGAGTGGAATTTTTTTCAAATACCATCACCAGTGTTCTATCCAAAAGCGGGTGATAGGGTTCGTATTTTTTAAAGCGATCTTTGATGATCCGAGCTCTTTGCATCAGATAGTCGTATTCATCAAGCGTCAGGTCGGCGACCTGTAAATAGTGTTTGATAGCCATGTTAATTTGTTCGGATATGTAAACTTTAGGATGCTGTCGATGCTGCGGCTTTTTCGTCTATCACCTGTTGGATGACTTTGCTCAACATAGAAATCATGGTGTCGATTTCTTCGTAGCTGACATTCAGCGCGGGCATGAAGCGGAGTAAGTTAGGACGTGGGGAATTGATGAGTAAACCAATCGGCTCCAGATCACGCGCGACTTCGACCAAACGCGGGCCGATATCGCTGCCGAGTTTGAGTGCGCGTAATAAACCTTCACCGCGCTCACCTTCCATGCCGAATTGGTCGGAAAGTGTATTCAGTGCTTTGCTCAAATACACAGATTTTGCTTTCACTTCATCTAAGAAACCCGGTACGGTCAGTGCTTTGATGACAGCCAAGCCAACCGCAGTCATCAATGGTGCGCCGTTATAAGTGCCACCTTGATCACCAGGTACGAAGCAGGAAACCTCTTCTTTTGCTAACAAGGCTGCTAGTGGCACGCCACCGCCTATGCCTTTGCCCAAGGTCATGATGTCCGGCTCTATGCCTGAGAGTTGGTAGCCAAATAATTCGCCCGTACGTCCCATGCCTGTTTGCACTTCGTCGACGATCAATAGAATATTATGCTTCTTAGTCAGCGCACGCAGTGCTTGCATGAATTCGCGACTCGCTGGAATCACGCCGCCTTCGCCTTGCACAGGCTCTAACATGACTGCCACGGTTTTGTCGTTGATGAGTTTTTCAACCGAGGCGATATCGTTTAAATCAGCTTTCGGAAAACCTGTCACTTGCGGTGCAAAGATAGTATCCCAACCCGGTTTGCCAGAAGCAGACATAGTGGCGAGAGTACGGCCATGGAAGCCGTGATCGAAAGTGATAATTTCAAACGCGCCGTTCTTATTTTTTTGTCCCCATTTACGCGCTAATTTAATTGCACCTTCATTCGCTTCGGCACCGCTATTGGCAAAGAAGACGCGATCAAAACAAGAATGCTTGGTTAGTTGATCGGCCAACAAGACCATGTTTTCGTTGTAAAAAGCAGGCGAAGGATTGAGCAATTTTCCGGCTTGAGCGACCACCGCATCGGTGATGCATTGTGGAGAATGTCCTAGGCAGTTAACCGCCCAACCTTGCAAGTAATCAAGGTAACGTTTGCCATTATGGTCAGTCAGCCACATGCCTCGGCCTTCCGTAAACACCAACTCAGGACGCGGTGTGATGTACATCAGGGCATTGACGTTGTACTGACTAAATTCCATTTCAAAACTCCTCAAAGAAGAAAACAAAGACTAAAAATCCAAAATTAAATACAAAAACAGAATAAGCGAAAGATGTTACCGCAGAACGACCACTCTCAGCATACGTCAGCAGATCTGCCATCTCATCCACAAGCAAATCCACCAGCGCGCAAAAAAAAACCACAGGGTTTGAGCCTGTGGTTTTATCGTGACCTTGCTTTTCTTACGCGCAAGACTTCCCAGGCTCGGTGTGCGAACAGCGACGTCGAGCGATATTTGGAGAAGACATGTCGGTAAAATTTTTCATTCGCGTAGTGTAACGGTTTTTTTGCGGTTATGTGCGATGCAAACCTGAAATAAATCAAAAAAAATGAAAAATAATTTCATCGTTTTAAATAAATTAGTTTTTTGCTAAATCCGCTTCCGAGGTGAATGAGTCGGCATAAAACTCGTCTGCAGGCAAATGCGATTTCGCAACAAAATCGCGTTTAGCGGATTCGATCACGATAGGAGCACCGCAGGCATAGACTTGATAGTCAGATAAATTAGCATAGTCATTCAACACCGCTTGATGTACGAATCCTGTGCGACCTTGCCATTTATCTTCGGCATTCGCATCAGAAACGACAGGCGTGTATTGGAAGCCTTCCAATGTGTTTGCCCATTCTTCACACAGCGCGTGCATATACAAATCTTGTGGTCGGCGACCTCCCCAATACAAATGAACAGGGCGCTTCGAGTCGATATGGATTAAATGTTCAACGATGGCTTTAATTGGTGCAAAACCAGTACCCGATGCCAGCAAAATCATTGGCTTACCAGAATCTTCCCGCAGATAGAAACTACCTTGTGGGCCTTCAAAGCGCATGATGTCGCGTTCTTTGAGTGTGGAAAAAACTTGATCGGTGAAGTAGCCACCAGGCATGTGACGTAGGTGCAGACTCAGTGGGCCTTCTACATGTGGCGCATTGGCGATGCTATAACTCCGACGTTTGCCATCTTTTAAGAGAAATTCAATATACTGCCCAGCACGAAAGTTGAATTTTTCAGCTGCCGGTAATTGCAATTCAATCAGCATTACGTCTTCTGATAATTTTTGTAATTTGGCGATGCGGCTAGGCAGTTTTTTGATTGGATAGTCATCATCTGCCAACATTTCACGCGCTTCGATAGTGAGATCAGATTGCGGTTTGGCGCAGCAGAATAGGGCGCCACCTTGCGCTTCCTCTTCATCACTCAAGGCTTTTTGTTGATGATTGCCATGCACAACTTGACCAGCGCTGACTTTGCCTTTGCATGATCCACAAGCCCCGTTTTTGCAGCCGTATGGCAAAATGAGCCCCGCTCGTAAGGCAGCAGTTAATACGGTTTCATCGTCGTCGCATTGAAATTGACGACCACTTGGTGAAATAGTTATTTGAAACGTCATACGATTCCTGAAATTAAAAACGAATAATTTAAATCTCATGCAGCCAAGTATTTCTACTGAACGCCGAAGCAATAAATTTGCAAAACAACGATGCCTAATTATTGGCTGCGGTGATGTTGGTATGCGTCTACTACCACATCTGCGTGAGCACTTTCGGATATTTGCGGTGACTAGCCAAGCTGTCGGTTCCTTGCGTTTTACGCAGTTGCGTGCAGCAGGAGCAATCCCTGTTTTTGCCGATTTAGATCAAGCTCAAACATTGAAACGATTAGCCGGACTTGCTGATGTGATTGTGCATCTCGCACCGCCTCGTGGCGAAGGGACGATTGATGGCAGAACACAAAATTTGCTGACTATTTTACCTGAGAAGGCACGCCTTGTTTATATTAGTACGACTGGAGTCTATGGTGATTGCGCTGGTGCAGAATTCGATGAGACGCGTATATTAAATCCGAATAATGCAAGAGCAAAGCGTCGCGTATCGGCAGAGACCATGCTGCGTGCGTGGGCAAAAAGGCGCGGAGCAAGCTTGTCTATTTTGCGAGTTCCGGGGATTTATGCGGCAGATCGTTTGCCAATTGAGCGCTTGCGTAAAGCGACACCGGCATTAATTGAGGCCGATGATGTTTACACAAATCACATTCATGCAGAAGATCTCGCTATATTGATTAAGTTAGCGATTTTTCGTGCACGTCCTAATCGTGTCTATCACGCAGTTGATGATAGCGATTTAAAAATGGGTGATTATTTCGATCTTGTGGCAGACCATTTTCAATTAACACGCGCCCCCCGGCTTGCTAGAAAGGAATTAGAGCAGCAAGTGTCTCCTATGCTACTTTCATTCATGTCCGAGTCACGTCGCTTAAAAAATCAGCGGATTAAGTTGGAATTGGGCGCGCGTTTGTTATTTCCGACAGTTGCAGATGCATTGAAACAAATTTCTAGTTCGCCATCTTCGACTTGATTTGCTAAGGCGGCAAAGCTTGCGCTGCAGGAGTACAATGTAGTTTCCCCAATTTAGATTCTGGTTTGTCATGAGCATCCAAGTAATAAACACCGATCCATTTGCCAATTTGAATGTTGACTTGCATTGCCATTCAACCGTTTCCGACGGGGTTTTGTCGCCTGCCGAGGTGGCGCAGCGTGCGCATGCGCAGGGTGTTGATGTTTGGGCATTAACCGATCATGATGAAGTAGGTGGAATTATTGCCGCCCGAGAGGCGGCGACCGACTTGGGAATGCAGTTTGTGACTGGCTTGGAGATTTCAGTTACTTGGGCAAATAAGACCATTCATATTGTTGGTTTAAATATTGATGAGAATAATCCTGATTTATTGGCAGGATTAATTAAAACCCGATCTGGACGTCAGCGTCGAGCTGAAGATATGTCCGCAGATTTGGCAAAAGTAGGTATCCCAAACAGTTATGCGGGAGCGTTAAAGTATGTCGGTAATCCCGACTTGATTTCACGTTCACATTTTGCGCGTTATTTGGTCGAAATTGGTGTGTGTGAAGACGTATCTGCGGTCTTTAAGTCTTATTTGATCGAGGGAAAACCTGGCTATGTGCCGCATCGTTGGGCAAATCTGACCGAAGCCGTAAATTGGATAAAGGGGGCGGGCGGCGTCGCAGTCGTCGCTCATCCAGGGCGTTATGATTTAAGTCCTTTGGCATTTGATGCTTTTTTTAATGAGTTTAAGGCGCTCGGAGGTGGGGCGATTGAAGTTGTGACCGGAAGTCATACCGTTGATCAATATGACGAGTACACTAAAATTGCTTCGCGTTATGGATTTATGGCATCGCGTGGATCGGATTTTCACGCGCCCGACGAACATTCACCTGATCTTGGCCAACTGCCAAATTTATCGAAAGAGTTAATTCCCGTTTGGCGTACTTGGGCAAAGTGATTATTTCTTAATCTAGGTAAAATACCTCTTGAAAATGGCGACAAGAGAACAATATCAGGTGGCGAGTAAATGATTGCTGGTCTCGAATTTGGAGAAATATTATGAAACGTATCGTGTTGTTTTTAGCAACCAATATTGCAGTCATGTTGGTAATGACGGTGATTTTGTCTTTGCTTGGTGTGAATAATTATTTGACCGCAAAGGGTTTAAATCTTGGCAGTCTTGCTGTGTTCTCATTGGTGGTTGGCTTTACTGGTGCAATTTTTTCGCTATTGATCAGTAAGCCGATGGCAAAATGGTCAACAGGCGCACGAGTAATCGATAATCCATCATCATCGACTGAATTTTGGTTGGTCAATACCGTGAAGACCTTGTCTGAACGTGCAGGCATTGGCATGCCTGAGGTGGCTGTGTACAACGGCGAACCAAACGCATTTGCTACTGGCGCATTCAAAAATTCTGCTTTGGTAGCGGTTTCAACAGGTTTGTTGGAAAGCATGACCAAGGAAGAGGTTGAAGCGGTATTGGGTCATGAAGTTGCGCACATCGCTAATGGTGATATGGTTACTATGACCTTGATTCAAGGTGTGGTGAATACTTTTGTGGTGTTCTTGTCGAGAATCGCTGCCTACGCGGTGGATAGTTTCTTGTCTAAAAATGATGAAAATCATACGCCCGGCATTGGTTTTCATATCGCCTCATTTGTATTCCAAATTCTATTCGGAATTGGTGCTTCCTTGATTGTTGCGTGGTTCTCACGTCAACGCGAATTCCGTGCAGATGCTGGTGCTGCGAGACTGCTGGGCGATCGTCAACCAATGATTAATGCCTTAGCGAGATTGGGCGGTATGGCTCCTGGCGAGTTACCGCAATCGATGGCGGCTTCGGGTATTAGTGATAAACCAGGTTGGGGTGAGTTATTTTCTACACATCCACCGATGGCACAGCGTATAGCGGCGCTACAACAACTAAAATAATCAAATGATGATCAACGGAGGCTAAGCCTCCGTTGTCTATTTCTATAAGTCGTTTTATGAGTCAATTTTTTCAAATACATCCAGATAATCCGCAGCTTAGGCTGATTAAACAAGCAGCGCAAATTATTCATCAAGGTGGCATCGTCGCTTTACCAACCGATTCTTGCTATGCCTTGGTTTGTCATCTTGACGATAAAGACGCAGTCATGCGCTTACGTCGAATTCGTGGAGTTGATGATAAACATCATTTGACACTTTTGTGTCGCGATTTATCGGAAATCGCGCAATACGCCAAGGTCGATAATCGTCAGTTCCGTATGTTAAAAGCGGCAACCCCTGGGCCGTTTACTTTTATTTTAGAAGCGACAAAAGAAGTGCCTCGACGTCTGAGTCATCCATCTCGCAAGACCATAGGCCTGCGCGTTCCAGAGAACGCAATTACGCATGCTTTATTGGATGAGCTGCAGCAGCCATTGCTTGGCACGACTTTAATACTTCCAAACGATGAAGAGCCTTTAACCGATGCGGAATTGGTGCGTGAACGTTTGGAAAAACAAATTGATTTAGTTATCGACGGCGGTGCTTGTAGTTTGTCGCCAACGACCGTGATCGATATGACACACGAAGCGCCTGAATTAATTCGTTTAGGCCGTGGTGATGTTGCGCTGTTTGGATTGTAGTGTTGAGGTTGGGATAAGACTTAGAAACCGCGCTGCTATTCAGTCTTGATTCTTAAAAGTTCTTAACTCGTAGTTTAAGCAGATGTCTCAAGTCAATATCTCAAGTAGAAAGCTTAAGCTCATAGCCTAAGCCTATAACAAAGGAATTTATGGATGCCTTAATTCAGACCGTCGCTGTTTATGCAATACCCGTCATTTTGGCTATTACTTTGCACGAAGCTGCACATGCGTTTGCCGCAAAATTTTTCGGTGATTTGACCGCTTACAGTCAAGGACGGATGAGTCTCAATCCTGTGGTGCATATTGATGTACTCGGAACGATCATTATTCCTTTATTACTTTACTTTAGCACCAACGGTGAATTTATCTTCGGCTATGCCAAACCTGTTCCAGTAAACTTCGGTGCCTTGCGTAAGCCGAAGCGTGATATGGCATGGGTGGCTCTAGCGGGACCCGCAGCTAATTTTGTGATGGCATTTCTCTGGATGGTTTTAGCCTTACTCCTTGCCAGTTTGCAAGTTGAGCAGGAGTTTTTTTATCGCATGGCCCAAGCAGGATTAATGACAAATTTAGTGATGTTTGCGTTTAACTTGTTCCCCATTCCTCCCTTGGATGGTGGTCGAATTGTGGTGAGTCTTTTGCCCAATCGTCAGGCATATCAATTCGCAAAAATTGAACAATACGGATTTTTTATTGTGTTGGCGCTAGTCTTTTTGAAGGTGCTGCATGTTTGGATGTATCCGCTCATGTCGGCCGCACAATGGTTGTTGCAATTGTTCTTAACGCCTTTCGTTTTGTTATTGTCGTGATCTCGCCTGCTAGCCAGCCATCTAATTGGGTGTTGCGATATATGACGGAAATTCCGCGCGCAGCCGGACCTGTTCTGGATCTTGCTTGTGGTAGTGGGCGTCATTCACGTCTTTTGAAGGAAGCTGGTTACGAGGTTTGGGCAGTTGATCAACGCGCCGATTTATTAGATATGTTAAGGCCTTTGGGTATTCGCTGCTTTGAACTTGATTTGGAGACCGCAGATTTTGTTTGGCCTTTTGCAGACTATCAATTTGCGGCTATCGTGGTGACGAATTATTTGCATCGTCCTTTAATGCCTAAGATACTTGAGTCGATTATGCATCAGGGCGTACTAATTTACGAAACCTTTGCCGCTGGCAACGAGCAATTTGGTCGACCACGTAATCCAGATTTTCTGCTTGCGGAAAACGAGTTGTTAAATCATTTTGTCTTCACTCAGCAGCAAAGTGGACGCCAGCAATGTCTAGGTTTTGAACATGGCTTTGTCAACCAGCCATCACCAGCCATCGTTCAAAGAATTTGTGTGCGTAAATTACGCAGCCAAGAGTGACGCAACATTTTTACAAGAATTTAGCAGGGCGTTTTTTTTCTGATTTTTAATACATAGCCATCTAATTGAACAAGTCTTTATTTGCGATTCGATGTTGCTCATCGATTGTGCTTGAATCTATCTTCGATTCTCTCCCATAGCAGGTAACGATCCGCTACAATAATGGCTTTACTTTTTCCACGTGCTAAGATGACAACGATACAAGGAAGTTTGGTCGCGATTGTGACCCCAATGCATGACGATGGTAGCCTCGATATTCCAAGCTTGCGTAAGCTGATTGATTGGCATATTGCTGAAGGGACAGATGGCATTGTTATAGTAGGAACAACAGGCGAGTCTCCGACAGTAAGTGTGGAAGAGCATTGTGAATTGATTCGTATCGCGGTTGAACACACCAATAAGCGCGTGCCGATTATTGCCGGCTCTGGTGGAAATTCAACAGTGGAAGCAATTGCTTTAACAAGATTTGCTAAAGAAGCTGGTGCTGATGCTTCTTTGCAAGTCGTGCCTTACTATAATCGTCCGACGCAAGAGGGTATGTATCAACACTTCAAAAAAATCTCTGAAGCCGTTGATATTCCGATTATTTTGTATAACGTTCCAGGTCGCACAGTTGCTGATATGTCCAACGAAACGATTGTGCGTTTAGCGCAATTGCCAGGCATCGTTGGTATCAAAGAGGCGAGCGGCAATATTGCACGTGATTTAGAGTTGTTGCGCTTGCTGCCAAAATCATTTGCAGTGTATTCAGGAGATGATCCTACCGCGATGACCTTGATGTTTTGCGGCGGTAAAGGGAATATCTCAGTCACTGCAAACGTCGCACCACGTGCAATGCATGAATTATGTGCGGCAGCAATGAATGGCGAGATCACAAAGGCCGTTGAGATAAATAATCGCTTAATTCCGCTACATGCGAAATTATTTGTGGAGCCAAATCCAGTCCCTGTCAAATGGGCTTTGGCTGAAATGGGATTGATTCCTAAGGGAATTCGTTTGCCATTGGTTAGCCTTTCTACGCAATATCATGATATTGTTCGTTCCGCTTTACGTGAAGCTGGTGTGCTTTAATTAGAACATCGGACGAATGCATGGTTTATTGTGTTCTGGAATGCCCAGTTTTACGCCAGCAATCGTGTTTTCATGCATATTTAACTGATTACAATTCGTAGGGATTTTCACATGGCAAAAAGCGTTGTTGCTAATAAAAAAATGGTTCGTGCTTTAGCATTGGCCGGTGTAATTGGAGTTGCAAGTATTTCTACTGGTTGTAGTTTTGTCGGAAGTATTGCTGAATCAAATCGTATTGATTATAAGAGCGCGAGTAAGGCAAAGACGACTTCTTTGGAAGTTCCACCAGATTTGACGCAAATTCGTCGCGATAGCCGTTTTTCGATTCCAGATGCTGATCAGGGTAGTGCAACTGCATCCGCTTATGCAGCCAAACGTGCCGGCGGCGCGGTTGCAACAGCTAATGGTGTAGTCGCTCTGAATCAGTTGAAAGATATGCGCATTGAACGCAATGGGACACAACGTTATTTGGTTGTGAAGCAAACGCCGGAATTGTTATGGCCGCAGTTGAAAGATTTTTGGCAAGAGCAAGGTTTCTTGATTAATGTCGAGAATGAAGCCACTGGTGTGATGGAAACTGATTGGGCTGAAAATCGTGGAAAAATTCCACAAGATTTAATTCGCTCAACTATTGGTAAGGTATTCGATGGTTTATATTCGACTGGTGAACGTGACAAGTTCCGTACCCGTGTTGAACGTAGTCCAAATGGAGAAGTCGAAATTTACGTCAGTCATCGCGGCGCCCAAGAGGTCTTGACTGGTAGCGATAAGAGTAATACTGCTTGGACTTCTCGTGCTAATGATGCTGGATTAGAAGCAGAGTTCTTATCACGTTTAATGCTTCGTTTAGGTGCGGATGAAGTGAAGGCGAAAGCAGTGGTTGCAGCAGCCGCAACGCCGGCGGATAAAGCGCCAGCTAGTACAGATGCGCCACGCTCTAAATTGCTCAGTCTCAATGATTTAAGCTACTTAGAGACCGACGAAGGATTTGATCGCTCATGGCGTCGAGTTGGCTTAGCACTTGATCGAATCGGCTTTACGATCGAAGATCGTGATCGTTCTAAAGGAATCTATTTTGTGCGCTATATCGATCAAGATATTGATGCGAAAACCAAGGGTGCGAGTGAAGGCTTCTTTGCGAAATTATTCTCTTGGGGCTCTAGCGATGCAGCCAAAGACGGTGAAAAATATCGTATCTTAGTACGCGATGCTGGTGAAGTTAGTCGTGTCACGGTTCACGGCGAAGATGGCAAAGTTTCAGCGACACCAGTGGCGAATAAGATTTTAAAAGTTCTTAATGAGCAGTTGAAATAAGTAATAGAAAGCGGATTTAAAAAGCGGATTTTCAAATCCGCTTTTTTTTTGTGTCGATTATTTCGTACTTGCGAGCTATTTGACGAGTTATTGCTAAAACCAATTATTTACAAATCGATAGACGTAAAAAAAGCCGGTCAATGACCGGCTTTTTTCTAAAAGTAATAAATTACTTAGATGCTGCTGCAGAAGCTGCTGCTGGAGCTGCTTCAGCTGCTGGAGACGCTGCAGATGCTGCTGCGTCAGCTGCTGGTGCAGATGCTGGAGCTGCTTCAGCTGCTGGTGCGGATGCTGGTGCAGAAGCTGGAGCCGCTTCAACAGCTGGAGTAGAAGCTGGAGTTTCAGCTGGTTTGTTGCATGCTACCAAAGCTACTGCCAACATAGAAACGAGCAAAAGTGATTTTTTCATGTTTTTACTTTCAAAAAATAGATCTAAAAAAACAACAAACTTGCGATGAATAATTACCGGTAATTATCGCTCAATAGGTTAAGTCGTCGGCATAAAAATCAAGTAGATTTTACATGTCCTTCGAAACTTTCCTAACCGCGAATTATAATGAATTTTCTGTCAATCGAATATACTTGATTGGGCTTTTTTCTAAAAAAATCAGCTTATTTATGTATTTTTACTTGAATACTGACATTCCATGTTGTAAGTCGATCAAAAAGGTGCAAAAGCGAGCAAATCCACACCTTGTTTTTCACAAATTTTCTACTTTTTGGAAAGCTGTAACCAGCCATCTTCGTACCAAATACAAAAGGCTTCGAGTACATCGTCTGACGCTTTGGCGATCTCTTCAGAACTGAGAAAACGCTGATTTGCTAACAAGCTGAGGATTTGTTTGTCACTCTTTCCGACGCTAAAAGATTCACCATTGATAAACACATGTTTTGCTTGATATAGCATTTGCGTTTTTAGCGCAAGCTTGACACCATATTTGAACGCCGCGGCAGTAAATTTTTGTGGCGATAATGGCTTTTCAGGTGAGTCGAAAAAAACACTGGCTTTAGGTTCAGTCAAATATTCGCCCAAGAAGATAGTCATGTCTTCTCTGCCTAGCTTTATTTTCTCAAGCTCAGCGCATATTTTTTCTATCATCGCTGTGCCCAGTTCTGCTGGATTTTTGCTCGCTTCGAGTTCTGGGTCGGCATATCTGCCAGGTAGATCAATCGTGTCCGCCATGAATTGCAAAAAGCCTTCACCTAGTTCTTGAAACGAAGGTGATTTGAAACCAATTGAATACGTCATGCATTCACCAAGAGCTACACCATCATGGGCGTAGTGTGGTGGTAAGTACAGCATGTCACCAGGTTCTAATATGTATTCCTGCTCTGGTTTGAAATTGCGCAGTATTTTCAGTGGCATTCCTTCGATCAAGCTTAGATCTTTTTGCGCACTGATCTGCCAGCGGCGTTGACCATGCGCTTGTAGTAAGAACACATCATAAGAATCAAAATGTGGACCAACACCACCACCTTCACGCGCGTAGCTGATCATTAAATCATCCAGCCTTGCATCAGGTGCAAATCTAAACTGGCGGAGTAATTCATCTGCTTTGGCTTGGTGAAGATTGACGCCTTGAATCAAGAGCGTCCAATCTTTTTTCTCTTTAACGGGGATCTTCTCGATTGGGCCATTTTTCATTTCCCAGTGTTGATTGAAAAAGCAAATCAGGCGCGATTCGACGTCGTCGCGACCCGCCATTTCAAACAGTTCTTCAGGGCTAAAAAGGGCTTTAAAGTTAGGAATTGCTTGACGGATTAGCAGTGGTTTTTTTTGCCAGTAGGTAGCGAAGAATTCTTCAGGTGTAATTCCACCTAGTAAAGTGAGCGCGGTCGTGTTTTTTTTCATTTTGCAAAGTCAATCGGGTGTGAAAAGTTCAGGCAGGATAAATCATCGACGTCACTTGAGGAAGGTATAATGCGTGATGTATTACAAAAGACCTGAAAATTTTAAGGAAATAGTATGAAAATTGCCAAAAATACTGTGGTAACTGTCGAGTACAGCTTGTCTGATACGCTTGGAAATCTGATCGAGCAGGGGCAAGAACCAATGGTATACCTTCACGGTGGCTACGAAAACACTTTGCCAAAGATTGAAGAAGCCTTGGACGGTCAGTCAGTTGGCTTTAATGACACGATTCAAGTTGAGCCAGAAGACGCATTTGGTGAATATGACGCTGACTTGGTGAAGATCGAAGACCGTGGTCGCTTACCATCGCCAATTGAAGTGGGTATGCAATTTGAAGGCACGCCAGATGATGACGAAGACGGAGAAAGTCTGATTTTTACAGTGACTGAAATTGCTGAAGATAAAGTTGTTTTAGATGGCAATCATCCATTAGCTGGAATTGCGCTGCGATTTACTTTGCACGTAACTGAGGTGCGCGAAGCGACGACTGAAGAAATAGCGCATGGCCATGTCCACGGTGCGCATGGTCATCATCATGATGACGAAGACGAAGATGGCGAGTATCGCACTTATCCATTGCACTAAATATAGAAGTCGACTGGTTTAGGGCGACTTTAGTCTGATTAGGATAATCGTCGAATAATGAGGCTTATACCTAGGCTGATACTTTAAGTATGTATGATCTGAGATTGAAAAATCTCAGATTTTCTTTTTTGCCTCACTGATGTTTTTGCAAAGCAGTTCGGTCGCATCAAGGACGCGCGGACCTGAGCGATGCAGCCAATCTCCAGGAATGCTGAATAAATTCTGTTTTTTGACAGCCGTTAGATTGGGAAAACTTTTCCAGTCTTGAAGTAGTTTTGAGTTGTCTTGACCGCTACTAAAAATGAACTCAGGATTGGCAGCAAGCAGGGCTTCTAAACTAATGCTTGCACTGATTTCCTTTAAATCTGCAAAAACATTCTTGCCGCCGCATAATTCAATCATCTTTGAGATGAAGTGTTCTCGATTCGTCGTCATCAGCGGACTCTTCACCATTTGATGAAAAACCGTGATTGGTTTCTCATTGTTCTTTAGCTGATAGGTGTTGCGCAAACGCTCTAGACGAACACGAAACTGTTTCGCGTTCTCAAATCCAATTTTCTCCGTCTTGCTTAATTGTGCGATTTTTTCGATTGAGTTGGCTATGTCTTCGTAATTACGTGGCTCACTCTCATACACTGTAACTTTATTGTCTCGCAGTTTATTTGCTAGTTGTTTTGCATTGCCGGTTCCCCAAATAATCACCAAATCTGGTTTGAGTGCGAGCAATCTCTCTAAATCAAGTGCGAAAATATTTCCTATGGATTGAATATGTTTAGCTTGTTCAGGATAGTCACTATATTCACTAACGCCGACTAAATACTGACCAGCGCCCGCAGCAAATACAAGTTCCGTCACATGTGGAGCAAGACTAATAATACGTGCTGCAGGTTTTTCTATGCTGACTTTTCTTTGCGCGTCATCTTTTACTGTAATTTGCGCTTGCGCTGGCAAGCAAGTCAAGTAACCAAGGCTAGATAAGAAAATCGAGCTGAGCAAATGCCGAAATAGGGAGCGAAGTTGATGCATAGCGTACAAGTAGGGCGGAGTTAGATTTCCAAATTATCGATTAGACGTGTATTACCAAGTTTCGCTGCACTCAAGACAACTAGCGCTTCTTGATTTTCTAAATCTGCAGCGCTTGGTGCTTGCAGATCAACGCGCTTACGAATCGCAACGTAGTCGGGCTTCCACTGGCGTTTCGAGAGTTCCTGCATCGCTTGTTGTTCGATGTTAGATAAATTCAGATTGCCACCTCTTACTTCATTCGCCACCTGGTTCAGAATCTGATAAAGCATCGGGGCTTCTGCACGTTCAGTTTCTGATAAATAGCCATTTCGAGAGGAGAGGGCTAAGCCATCTTCTGCTCTCCAAGTCTCCGCCGCGATGATTTCCGTCGGTAAGGCAAATTGTTTTGCCATGTTGCGGATAATCATTAATTGTTGATAGTCTTTCTTGCCAAAAACGGCGACCCGTGGCTGCACGCAAGAAAAAAGCTTGAGTACGACCGTACTGACGCCATTAAAAAATCCTGGTCTAAATTCACCCTCAAGTATGTCGCCCAAATCATTTGGTGGTTGAACACGATACTCTTGAGGTTCAGGATAGAGATCTTTCTCGGTTGGCGCGAACAAGACATACACGCCTTCTTTTTCTAGCTTCTCTACATCCGCTTGAAAAGTTCTTGGATACTTATCGAAATCTTCATTCGGTCCAAACTGCAATCGATTAACAAAAATGGACGCCACTACTGGATCGCCGTGGCGACGCGCCAGACGCATGAGCGATAAATGACCTTCGTGCAGATTGCCCATTGTTGGAACAAACGCCGTTCGTAATTGACCACGTAATTGATCGCGCAATTCTTCAATGGAGGAGATTATTTTCATTTTTGGAGTTGGGAAAATTGGGTTATTTCATGGGGGGTGGCTTACGCAGGTGCGTATGCAAGCCTTACATAGATTGGGGCATAAGCCTCGGCTTGCGTAATTTCAATTAGGGTTTCTTTAGCGAGTTCGAGTAAGGCAACGAAATTAACCACCACCACGGGTGCACCACGGCTGGGATCAAATAAATCAGCAAATTCAACAAACTTACTTGATTGTAAGCGCCTTAAAATGCTGCTCATGTGCTCGCGAACCGATAATTCTTCGCGGCTGATCTTGTGATGCGCGACTAGTTTTGCTCGACCGAGAACTTCCGCCCAAGCTTGCTGAAGATCTGCAACGCGCACTTCGGGCCAGTGTAAGACGGTGTTTTGTTCAATGTAGACCTGCGCGTGCAGGAAATCTCGACCAAGCTGTGGGAGTGCATTCAGATCATAAGCTGCTAACTTCATTTGCTCATATTCGAGCAATCGGCGTACTAATGCAGCACGGGGATCGTCAGCTTCTTCGCCGTCTTGCGTTTTATTGCTCGGCACCAACATGCGAGACTTAATCTCTATCAGCATAGCTGCCATCAACAAATATTCTGCAGCCAGTTCGAGATTGTGTTTGCGGATTTGATCGACGTATTGCAAGTATTGCTGTGTTACCTGCGCCATCGGAATGTCCAGAATGTTGAAATTCTGTTTGCGGATCAAATACAGCAGCAAATCTAATGGACCTTCAAATGCTTCTAAAAATATTTCTAAAGCATCCGGTGGTATATATAAATCATTTGGCAATTTAAACAGCGGTTCGCCATACAATTTAGCAAATGCCAAGCCATCAACAACATCAGGAGTGCTGTCGCTTGCGCCAATAATTGGGAGTTCTGTGGCCGGTAGACTTTGTGTAGACATGCGTCTGAGGAATTGAAGCTGAGCGATTAAAAGTGATTTATCAGCTTCAATTTTGCTTAGTTTTTGTTTTGATAAACATAAGCTTGCTGTTTGACGCGAGCTTCCGCGATGCGTCGTTGATTATCTAAATCAACTGGTGCTTTGTCCCACAATAAGGCGCGACCATCGCGCTGCCCTTGCTCTAAGTGTGGATTTGCTTCTTTTAAGCCATTGATGAACTGTGTGGCTTCGGATTGATAAAGAGAAAATTGTTTAGAGAATTTCATGGAGTTTCAATCGAAAGAAAATGGAAGTGACGCGCTTAAAATTGCTTTGTTTTGGCATATTCAGCGCAATTTTCGTATTTTACCTTGTAATCACAAATTTACCCTTGATTAGAGTACATATTCATTGGAAATGTTGGAATCGTAATTGAGTTTGACGAATTTGCTGCCCAGCAGGTTAACCAAGCGTAGATTTTGCATTGATTGCGTCTTTAAAATGCTGCATACGGTTGAGTAGTAGCGAAGGATCTGTTTCTTTAATAAGCAATGCGTTGTGTTCAGGTTTCAAGAAGCCCGAAAAAACCGCATGTTCCAAAAATTGTAGAAGGTGGTCATAAAATCCATCAGCATTTAGCAAACCTAAAGGCTTGTGATGAAAGCCAAGTTGCAACCAAGTGAACATCTCAAAAAGTTCTTCAAGCGTACCTATTCCACCTGGAAGTGCGATAAAACCATCCGAAAGCTGAGCCATCATGGCTTTGCGTTCGTGCATGTTGGCAACAACATGGAGTTTATTCAGCTGAGTATGACCAACTTCTCGGTCCAATAAAGCTTGTGGAATAACGCCGGTAACATGACCGCCAAGCCGCATTACTTCGTCAGCGATGACTTTCATTAGTCCCACATCTCCACCGCCATAGACTAACTCTAAATTTTTCGCAACAAGTTGCTTAGCGAGAGACAGGGCTGCTTGTTGAAAGGCAGGCGAATTTCCACTCGCTGAGCCGCAGTAGACACAAACTGATTTCATATAAATGAATTAGGCTTCACGCTTAATTTTGAGTAAATAGTCTTGAGACAGCTTTTCAAAGACCTCTTTTGTATTTCCCCGCAAATAAGGGCTAATTTGCACGATAACTTGATAGCAGCCACGCGCCAACGATTCTGACATTGTTTGTAATTCCGTATATTTACGTGGATTACGGACATATTCATAAGAGAGCCAGTAAGTTGCGACGACGACCATATTTGTCGCTAATGCATCGACTGTAATATCGTCAGCCTCGAATTCACCATCAGCGCGTAAACCCAAACAGAGTTCAGTAGCGACTTTAATTTTATGATTTAGAATTTGTTTAAAGGTGAGCTCAAGCTTTCTATTGCGTGTTAGCAAGTCATTGAGGTCGCGATAGAAAAAACGATAGCGCCAAATTAATTCAAAGGTAAGGTGAAGATAGATCCAAATATCTTGAATATTGGCTTTTCGGCCTTCTGGGAAGGCGAGCTTCTTATTAATCTCTTCTTCAAATTGAACGAATAAGGAATTTACAATATCTTCTTTATTTCTGAAGTGATAATAAAGATTGCCTGGAGAAATGCTCATCTCTTCGGCAATAATCGTGGTTGTGATGTTAGGTTCACCAAAGTCATTAAATAGCTTTAGTGATAAATCTAAAATACGGTCTCGCGTTCGTCTTGGTGTTTTGTTTTGCATGTCGAATGCCTATTGATCTTGTCTAATCGCAAGTAGCGATCATTTGGCAATAGAATATCATTGAATCAAGCATTACCCCAAATTTAACGGCGCAGAAATGCAATTAAGCAAAATCAAATTTGATCTGATTCAAGTTTCTTTTCTGGTTTTGGGATTTCAATCAAGCGTGTTTTTGCCAGTTTGTCATGCAAAAACTGTCCATCCTTAATGAATAGAGCGGTCGCCGCCCAGCAGCAAAAGCCGATCACGACGGGAATCGCTAATTGTGCATTTTTTAGGTTAAGTTGATAGGCGACAATAAGTCCAGGTAAGAACCACAGCCAAGCTAAGCAATATCGCACGATCGCTTTGGTTAATGGGATGCGAGAAAAGTCATCGTTGACTAATTTAATGCGCCAAGTTTGCATGGCGAGCGTTTGACCGCCACGACGCCAAAAAAACACAAAATAAGAACCAATCACAACGAACAGAAAAACTTCTCTTGCCAGTCTTAGGCTTAAGGCGCTCTTGCTTTGCGTTGTTACATCAAAGATAAAACTAGCAAAAAAAATCACACCAAATACCAACGCTGCCTCGTATATGATCATACATACTAGGCGGCGCTTTAAACTTGGTGTGCTGTTGATTTGTGCTGTTGGTGTATTTTTACTTGCTGGCGAATGATTCATGAATAACTAACTTAGTCGATGGTTCTTTGTATTGACCGTTATTTTATTTGATATTCGCTTGCGATGCAGTGCTATCAGCCGGTTTTGCTGGAGGCACCTTTTTTATTGGTGCCAGCACAGGACTTGTTTTTTTCGATTCGGGTTGTATTGTTGTAATGGTTTTCTTGGATTTTGCTTGTTGCGCCAGCTTCGCTTTTTCTTCTTCACTCAACTGTTGATACTGTTGCCATTGCGCTGATTTTTGTTCTGGCGATTTCTTGGCAGTATTGGCAAAGTTTTCTCTAACTGACATCCTTTGCTCAGGTGTTAATTTTACCCAAGTGCGAATCCGTTCCTGAACTCTTTGTTGTTCTTCGGGTTTCATGTTGGAATATTTGTGCGCAACCGCGAGCCATTTTTTTTGGCGCGTGGCGTCCATTTGATCCCATTCATTGGCTAGCGGTGCCAATGCGCTTTGCTCATCGGGCCGCAGTTGTTTCCAACTGGTCTTTGTTGTGACTATACTTTGGTTTGTTTTGGTCGGAACCGCGGAAGAGCTAATGCTTGTTGCACTAGCAGGTGCTTGCATTGGCGTACGTGCAACAGCATTGGCCGATAAACCAACAGTCAATAAAAATACTAAGCTAGGGAAACTTGTTTGGAGCAAAAGACTCGTAATTTGCACTCTTATTCCTCTGTTTTTACTGGTGGTGTTTCTTTGTTTAAATAAGCATTAAAACCGCCATCTAAATAAGCATCAGGTGGTAATTCGTCAACTAAAACAGCTGCGTCTATCTCCGCGAGATCGTTAATTTGTTGTTCTTGTTCGTATTCGTAAATTCCATATAAGCCTATCATCAAAGCTAAGAGAGGTAATGCTATCCACATTTTCTTTACCCAGCTTTTTTGCGATATGGACTGCCCGCTATTGCCTGCCAAAATACCGCCAAAAGCGAGTGCTCGGCTTGGTTCAGCTTGCTTTTGACGTGACAACGCTAATTGACGAGCTGCGGCCAATCGATCGAGAGTGGCTTCCGGCAAGTTTTCGCTTGATTCCGTCATTGCACGACGCACTTTGTAGGCGAAGTCAATTTCCTCTTTTTCTTTTGCGTAAGTCATAAATGTATCCCTATTGCTTTAAGTGATGCGGCTAGTGCGTGTGTCGCTCTAGAACAGTGTGTTTTCACACTTCCTTCAGAGCAGCCCATAGCAATTGCTGTCTCTGCGACATCCATGTCTTCCCAGTAACGCATCAAGAAGGCTTCTCGTTGACGCGTGGGAAGTTTTTTTATTTGATCGTCGATAATATTTAAAACTTGTTCTCTTTCCAACTTCTTTTCTGTCGATTCTGCTGCTTCGCTACCTTCTTCGGCCGCATGGATTTCTAGTAAATCAAAATTATCATCGTCTTGGTTGTTTGTGCTGATATTTGAGAACAGACTTACCCAATTATTGCGAACTTTTTCACGACGAAAAAAGTCAAGAATTGTATTTTGAAGAATTCTTTGGAATAACAAAGGCAATTCATCAGCGGGCTTATCGCCATATTTTTCGGATAATTTAATCATGGCATCTTGCACGATGTCGAGTGCTGACTCGTCATTTCGTACCATATACACAGCATGTTTATATGCCCGACGCTCGACGCCTTCGAGAAAATTGGATAATTCTTTGCTAGTTGCCATTCAGAGGGAGGATGCTTGGAAAGCGTAAAATTTCTAAAATAGTAAAGAAGTGAATCTCAATTTAAAACTGATCAACGAATTTCCAAGAAAATTGGTTTACATTGATTGTAAAAATTGTGAATTGTTGTTCACCTTAAAAGTGCGCACATGCTAACAAAATTCTGTATCGATGTCGCGCTGTTTCACTGAATTTCTTACTTAGATGCCGGAATTACGATTCATCTTTTCTGAATTTGCCGATTTATTTGGAAATAAGTCGTTAAATAGTCTTGACCAATTTGCTGCATCGCAGTACTGTAGAGCCTCGCCTCAAAATCTCGGGGCACCAACACTTGTTTGATCGGGCTCACAATGCCTTTGTCAACAAGTCACTATCAGTAAATTGTTAGTAGCAGTTTGTTCTAACCCATGCCACAAGCGTGAGAAATTTGTAATTTCTTAGCCTTACCCTGACCGCACGAGTCGCCATTAAGCTTTGCCTGGAATATTATCCAACGGATAGTAGAAGGGGAGAGTGACCGCACAAAAAGGAAAGTCAGCAGACCGTTATTGAAATTTGAATTTCGTCAGGAAAGAACATCCGATCAATCTCCAATGGACCTTGAAAGGAAATAAAATGAGTTCAGAACGACCGTCCGATCGTCAATCGGATCGCGGTGTTGATAAAAGTTCAGACCGCAATACTGAGTACACTGGCGCAGAAATTCTCGTTAAGTGTCTTGCAGAAGAGGGTGTAGAGCACGTATTCGGCTATCCGGGTGGCGCTGTTCTTTACATTTATGACGCGATTTTTAATCAGCGTAAATTTCAACATATTTTAGTCCGTCACGAGCAGGCTGCAATTCATGCTGCTGATGCTTATTCCCGTTCGTCAAATAAAGTCGGCGTCGCTTTGGTAACTTCTGGGCCCGGCGTAACGAATGCAGTGACGGGTTTGGCAACTGCCTATATGGATTCGATTCCTATGGTGGTTATTTCTGGGCAAGTTCCTAGTCATGCGATTGGCGAAGATGCTTTCCAAGAGTGCGATACTGTGGGCATTACACGTCCATGCGTGAAGCATAATTTCTTGGTGAAAGATGTCCGTGAATTGGCAGACACAGTGAAGAAAGCCTTCTTCATTGCGACTACCGGACGCCCTGGTCCAGTGTTGATTGATATCCCTAAAGATATTAGCAATCACAAAACCACTTTCCATTATCCTAAAGAAATTGAAATGCGTTCCTATCGCCCCGTCGATAAAGGTCACGCAGGACAAATTCGTAAAGCGGTTCAATTGCTGTTGCAAGCTGAACGTCCAATGATTTACACCGGTGGTGGTGTGATCTTGGCAAATGCCGCACCAGAATTAAACAAATTAGTCGATCAATTAGGTTTCCCTGTCACCAATACCCTGATGGGGCTGGGTGGCTTTCGTGCAACTGATGAAAAATTCGTCGGCATGCCAGGTATGCATGGCACTTATGAAGCCAATATGGCGATGCAGCATTGCGACGTTTTGATCGCGATCGGTGCACGTTTCGATGATCGTGTGATCGGAAATCCTAAGCATTTCGCTTCGCATCCACGCAAAATCATTCACGTTGATATCGATCCTTCATCTATATCTAAGCGTGTCAAAGTCGACATCCCTATCGTTGGTAATGTCAAAGATGTCTTGGTTGAAATGTTGTCGCAATTGGCGGCTTCTGATGCCAAACCAAATGCGAAATATTTAGCCGATTGGTGGAAGCAGATCAATAAATGGCGTGCTCAAGATTGTTTGGCATTCTCTGATTCGTCAGAAATTATCAAGCCACAATCTGTAATCCAGAAGGTATGTGAGTTGACACGTGGCGATGCCTTTGTCACTTCCGACGTTGGTCAACATCAAATGTGGGCGGCGCAATACTACAAGTTTAATCAACCGAAACGCTGGATTAACTCTGGTGGCTTGGGCACGATGGGTGTTGGCTTGCCGTATGCGATGGGCGTACAAATGGCAAATCCAGATGCGACAGTTGCTTGTATTACTGGCGAAGCGTCAATACAAATGTGTATCCAAGAGCTTGCTACATGTAAGCAATATCATCTGACGCCAAAAATTATTTTGTTGAATAACCGTGCGCTCGGTATGGTGCGTCAATGGCAGCAAATTGATTACGCAGGTCGCTACGCTGAATCTTATATGGATTCTTTGCCTGATTTTACTAAGCTGGTTGAGGCTTATGGTCACGTTGGTATGAAGATTGAAAATCCAGCGGATGTGGACGGCGCATTGCAAGAAGCTTTCGCCATGAAAGACAAGCTGGTATTCATGAATTTCATTACAGATCAAGACGAAAAAGTGTGGCCTATGGTGAAAGCCGGTAAAGGTCTGACTGAAATGTTGCTTGGTTCGGAGGATTTGTAATGCGACACATAATTTCCGTATTGCTCGAAAACGAAGCGGGCGCTTTATCGCGTGTTGTCGGTTTATTCTCCGCACGTGGTTATAACATCGAAACTTTGACGGTTGCGCCGACCGAGGACGCAACGCTGTCACGTATGACTATCGTTACCACTGGTTCAGATGATGTGATTGAACAAATTACGAAACATTTGAACCGCTTGATTGAAGTGGTCAAGGTGGTCGACTTAACCGAAGGCGCGCACATTGAACGTGAGCTCATGCTCATTAAAGTGCGTGCTGTCGGTAAAGAACGTGAAGAGATGAAACGTACAGCGGATATTTTCCGCGGTCGCATCATCGACGTCACTGAAAAAAGCTACACCATAGAATTGACCGGTAATAAAGGAAAGCTCGATGCCTTTATCGACTCGATTGAGCGTACCGCGATCTTAGAAACAGTCCGTACCGGTGGATCAGGTATTGGACGTGGGGAACGCATTCTTAAAGTGTAATCAGATTTAGCAGAAGAAGTAAAACCGCGTAGGCGCAGAGGATACAGGGAGTCTCTTGACTCCTCCTCCGTGCACTCGGTGTCTCTGCGGTCTGGGTTAAGGCTTGATCTTCGACTCAAGCCATTTTAATTTCGAATTATTTAAATTTATAGGACATCAACATGAAAGTTTTTTACGACAAAGATTGCGATCTCTCTTTGATCAAAGGCAAAAAAGTAGCCATCATCGGCTACGGTTCACAAGGCCATGCGCACGCATTGAATATGAGTGAATCTGGTTGCCAGATCACAGTTGCTTTGCGTAAAGGTGGAGCGTCGTGGGATAAAGCAAAAAATGCTGGTTTGAAAGTCGCGGAAGTGAATGAAGCCGTAAAAGAAGCTGACGTTATCATGATCTTGTTACCCGACGAAAATATCGCTCAGGTGTACAACGAAAACGTGGCGCCGCACGCGAAACAAGGCGCAGTATTGGCATTCGCGCATGGCTTCAATGTGCATTACGGCCAAGTTGTGCCTCGTGCCGATATGGACGTGATCATGATCGCGCCAAAAGCACCAGGCCATACAGTGCGTGCGACTTATACACAAGGTGGCGGCGTACCACATTTGGTCGCCGTGTATCAAGATAAATCCGGTTCGGCACGTGATATCGCTTTGTCCTATGCAATGGCAAATGGCGGTGGTCGTGCTGGTATTATTGAAACCAACTTCCGCGAAGAAACTGAAACCGATTTGTTCGGTGAACAAGCAGTCTTGTGCGGTGGTGCGGTGGAGTTGATCAAAGCTGGTTTTGAAACTTTGGTGGAGGCTGGCTATGCACCAGAAATGGCTTACTTCGAGTGCTTACATGAATTGAAGCTGATTGTTGATTTGATCTACGAAGGTGGTATCGCCAATATGAACTATTCGATTTCGAACAATGCAGAATACGGCGAATATGTAACTGGCCCACGTGTTGTGACAGAAGACACCAAGAACGCGATGCGCCAATGTTTGAAAGATATTCAAACAGGCGAATATGCAAAGAGCTTCATCTTGGAAAACAAAGCAGGCGCACCAACTTTGATCTCGCGTCGTCGTTTAAATTCTGAGCACCAAATCGAACAAGTCGGCGCGAAATTGCGTGCGATGATGCCTTGGATTGCCAAGAACAAGATGGTTGATCAATCGAAAAACTAATTTGACGATTCCTTAGTTCTTGTTGCGTTACAAAGAATAAAAGGTCATTCATTGGCGAATGACCTTTTTTCATAATTTGATCAAGTAAAGCTGTGAGTTAATTAGTTCGATAAAGTCGTAGTTCGAAAATCCTCTTGAATGAGGTTTTACAACTGAAAAATTAAATGTGCAAATTTTTGAAGGCGAGAATCGAAATCTGTCGATCAAAACGGTTCATCATCGCGCAAATATCGCCATTGACCTTCTGGTAAATTGCCTAGTCTGACTTTACCGATTCGAACGCGTTTTAGTCCAATCACTTTTAATCCCACCATTTCGCACATGCGGCGAATTTGACGTTTCTTACCTTCTTTGAGAATGAAATTCAGTTGGTCCTCGTTTTGCCAACGTACTTTTGCCGGAATCAGTTTTTTTCCATCTAGACTGAGCCCGTGATTGAGTAGACGCAAATCACGGTCTGGTAATTTACCTGGTTTTGTGTATTCGACACGTACTAAATATTCTTTTTCGGCATCGGTGTTTTCGCCGATCAATTTTTTTGCGACGCGACCATCTTGGGTTAGTACCAACAGTCCTACTGAATCAATATCGAGACGTCCAGCAGGAACCAGACTGCGTAACTGAGTTGGGTGAAAAGTATTTTCGACTTTGCATTCACTCCAACGATTTTCAGCTTTGATCAGCGCAATTGCAGGCTCATAACCATCTTCGGCTTGGCCGCTCACATAGCCGACTGGTTTGTTGACAAGGATGGTGACACGCTTCGATTGTTCTGCAGCAGCTTGGCGTTCAACAGTGACTTTTTGATGTGGAAAGACTTTGCTGCCCAGTTCCGAGATAACTTTGCCGTCTACGCGCACCCAGCCTTTGGCGATCCATTCATCCGCTTCGCGTCTTGAGCATAGGCCTAACTCGGACATGCGTTTAGAAAGTCGTAATTGTTCTGTCATAGGGAATTTTTTTAATTCTGTGTGTTAATTCGATGTGTCGGCTCAAATGCATCAATGTCAAATGCGTAGAGCATCAAGTAATTCAGATTCAAATTGGATTTGGTTCTTAGGATTATGTAAGGCAGCGCCATCGACGAGAAAAACGTCTTCGACACGTTCACCTAAGGTCATGATTTTGGCCGTATGTAAGTTAATTTTGTACTTTGCCAACACTCCAGCGACGGAATATAACAAACCATTTCTGTCGTTTGCAGATATCGATAATAGAAAATACTGTCCTTTATCATCTGGGCGCAACTCTACGGTTGGAACTAATGGGAAATTACGTGATAAACGCGATAATCTTCCTTGATTTGGTGTGCTTAAGGGCGTTTGTTTTGCCAAGACTTCTGCCAATTCATGCTCAATTAAATTGATAATGTCACGATAATTGCTGGCAAATGCAGGCTCGGTGACTAAAAAGGTATCAAGTGCATAGCCACTCTTTGTGGTGTGAATTTTGGCATCAAGGATGGCAAAATTTTTACTATCAAAATAGTTGCAAATTCTTGCGAATAAGTCCGCTTGATCATGCACGTAGACGGTGACTTGTAAGCCTTCTCCAATCGGAGCAACGCGGCATTTGACGATGGGAGTTGTGCTATCAATTTTGTCGTGTAGCACCCGTGTTTGCCATGCGATGTCTGAGGCATCATGCCGTAAAAAATAGACGATATCGAGTTCATCCCACAATTTGCTGTGCGCGTTATTTTCTATGCCGACTAAACGTAGTGCTTTGAGCGCTTCTTCTTGACGGTTCTTTAGTTCTCGATCAGTTGATGGTGTTTCTCCACCCAACACGCGCAAGGTGATCTTATATAAATCTTCTAGTAATTTACCTTTCCAAGCATTCCATACTTTGGGGCTGGTGCCGCGAATATCGCAAACGGTGAGCAAGTATAAGGCTGTTAAATGACGCTCATCTTTGACTAAATCGGCAAATGCTTGAATCACATCTGGGTCTGATAAGTCTTGTTTTTGTGCGACTTGCGACATCGTTAAATGTTGCTGCACTAAGAAAATGACTAGCTCGGTATTGTCTTTGGAAATACCATGGTCAAAGCAAAATTTACGTGCGTCAGCCATGCCTAAAACTGAGTGATCACCATTGCGACCTTTGGCAATGTCATGAAACAGAGCTGCGATATAAAGTACCCAAGGCTGATTAAAATTAGCCATCAACTGACTGCAAAAGGGATATTCATGCGCGTGCTCAGTCATGGTGAAGCGGCGTAAATTACGTACCACCATTAAGATGTGCTGATCGACAGTATAAGCGTGGAATAAATCATGCTGCATTTGCCCGACAATGCGTCGGAAGTTAGGTAAATAGCGTCCTAAAATACTGGTTTGATTCATACTACGCAAAACGTGGGTGATGCCGCGCGGCGACTGCAGTATTTGTAGGAAGGTGCCACGATTAAAAATATCGTGACGGAATTCTGCATCGATTAAGTTGCGCGAATGCCAAAGTGCGCGCAAGGTTTTCGCGGTCATACCTTTAAGGTTGGCGTTCTGCGATAGCAATAAAAATACTTCTAGCATCGCGGAAGGTGTTTGTTCAAACACGTTTTCTTCTGCAATGTCGATGAGTCCATTTACTTCATTGAATCGCGCATTGATTGCATGCGCTTGATGAGGAAGTGGGAATAACACCGCCTCAATATTTTGTAAAAGTATCGTGTTTAGCTGTGTGACTGCTTTGGCTGCCCAATAGTAGCGTTGCATCAAATATTCACTTGCACGGCGAGACTCAGTGGTCTCAAAGCCGAAGGTCGCAGCAATGGCATTCTGCAAGTCAAATACTAAACGATCTTCGCGACGACCGGCCTGTATATGTAGGCGAACACGGATGTCTTTGAATGCGCGTTCATTGCGCTTCAGCTGATGTGCTTCAGTTGCGGTGATCAAGCCACGTGCGGCTAATTCAGCCCATGAGTCGCCGAGTTTTGCGGCTTTTGCCACCCACAGAATAACTTGCAAATCGCGTAGCCCACCGGGACTTTCTTTGCAATTTGGTTCCAAGCTGTATGGGGTATCTTCGTACTTGACGTGACGTTGGTGTAGCTCGAGTAGTTTCGCTTGGAAAAACTGTTGCGGATGCATCGCCGCATCGTAGCGATTTTTAAGTTCGCGAAAGCTATTTCGACTGCCTGCCAATAAACGCGCTTCGAGTAATGCAGTTTTGACGGTAATGTCTGCTGCAGCTTCTGTCATGCATTCATCAATCGTTCGTATGCTGTGCCCAATGTCTAGACCAATATCCCAAAATACTTGGACCAGACTTTCGAGCTTTTCTTTGAGAGCTGGATTGGGATTGTCTGCTAAAAGAATTAAGACATCTACATCGGAATGCGGAAACAATTCGCCACGACCGTAGCCACCTACCGCCACCAGAGCGAGCTCTTTGGGGAAATTAAAGCTTTTCCAGATCTCACTTAAATTGACGTCAACACAGCGACATAAATCTTTGAGCAGGGTTTCAGCCTTCGGTTTGTCTTTGAAGGACTGAATAATTGCTTGTTGTTCGGCCTTAAGCTTTGCTTTGAAAGCCATGGCATTCGCGATGGCTGTCTTCATTAGGCTTTGGATTGCGCTGTAGTTTGTGCAGTAATAAAAGCTGGGGGCGGAGGTGAACCAGCCGACAAGGTGAGGACTTCATACCCTGTTTCGGTGACCAAAATCATATGCTCCCACTGTGCCGACAAGCTGCGATCTTTTGTTTTGATTGTCCAGCCATCATTCATTTCGCGAATTTCGCGACGACCTGCGTTAATCATCGGTTCAATCGTGAAGATCATACCAGGCTTCAATTCATCTAAAGTGCCAGGGCGACCATAGTGCAAAATTTGCGGCTCTTCGTGGAAGACTTTGCCGATGCCGTGACCACAAAATTCGCGTACCACGCTATAGCCAGCTTTTTCTGCATGTTGTTGAATCGCGTGACCGATATCACCCAAGTGATTTCCTGGTTTAACTTGCTGTATTCCTAACCACATGCATTCGTAAGTAATGTCACTCAATCTCTTGGCAAGGATGGATGGTTCGCCGATAAAAAACATGCGGCTATTGTCACCGTGGTAGCCGTCTTTAATGACAGTAATATCGAGGTTGACGACATCACCATTTTTGAGAACTTTGTCTCCTGGAATGCCGTGGCAAATAACATCATTGACCGATGTGCAGATGGCTTTGGGGTAGGGAGTGTAGCCAGGCGGGCAGTAGTTCAATGGAGCGGGAATTGTCCCTTGAACATTCGTCATGTATTCGTGGCATAGGCGATCAAGTTCGCCAGTCGTTACGCCAGCTTTCACAAATGGAGTGATGTAATCAAGTACCTCAGAGCCTAAACGACCGGCAATGCGCATGCCAGCGATATCTTCTGCGGATTTAATGGAAATATTTGACATGCGTTTTTGGTAATTAGAATGAGTATGTAAGTAATAGACGAAATTTTGTCGAAAATCGTCGAGGCTGTAATTATAGTCGACTCGCGAGGAGCACATTGCCTATGTAAGCGAAATTTAGCATTGATAAATTTCTGGCGAGCTGTTCGTAAATCAAAATGCATCGGTTATTGACGGTGTAGTAATACCTAGTTCTTCTCTTTGAGAGCTTATTGGACAAGTTCGATGCTTGATCAATTTAGGCATTTCGGGTTAGAATAGATGGTTAGCTTGAATAAATTGCACGCTAATCAGAAGTAAGCGTTTTAAATTATGTTTGTTTTTTAAAGATCGAATCTGGTCGAAAAGGGTGTTTCTCAATGAGAGGAATCACTGACTCGATTCAAGACCTAACCCTGGAGTTATTATGTCTGTAACAATGCGTGAAATGTTAGAAGCTGGTGTTCACTTCGGTCACCAGACCCGTTTTTGGAATCCAAAAATGGCACCGTACATCTTCGGTCATCGCAATAAAATCCATATCATGAATTTGGAAAAAACATTGGCGATGTATCAAGAAGCAATGAAATTTATCCGCCAATTGTCTTCTAACCGTGGCACGGTATTGATGGTTGGTACTAAGCGTCAAGCGCGCGAGTTGATCGCTGCTGAAGCAAACCGCGCTGGTATGCCATTTGTAGATCAACGTTGGTTGGGTGGTATGTTGACTAACTTTAAAACAGTTAAAACATCCATCAAGCGTTTGAAAGATATGGAAGCATCTGTGCAAGATGGTTCTGTTGAGAAGTTATCTAAAAAAGAAGCGTTGATGTTCCAACGTGAAATGATTAAGTTGCAAAAGTCAATTGGTGGTATCAAAGATATGCCAGGTGTTCCTGATGCGATTTTCGTGGTTGACGTTGGTTACCATAAAGGCGCGATTACTGAAGCGGCTAAATTGGGTATTCCGGTTATTGGTGTTGTGGATACTAACCACTCCCCAGAAGGCGTTACTTACATCATTCCAGGTAATGATGACTCTTCTAAAGCGATTGCTTTGTACGCTCGTGGCGTTGCAGATGCGATTTTGGAAGGTCGTGCAAATGCAGTGAATGAAGTGCTTGAAGCTGTTAAGCCAAGCGATGAGTTTGTTGAAGTAGAACAGGCTTAATTTTTGCGCCGAAGCTTTTTTAAAGCGCGGCGTTTAAAAAGCTAAAAAGGGGCCAACGCGTGTTTGCCCCTTTTTTTAAATCGAATTGATATTGAACTTGTGCATCGTTATGATGCAATGAATTAGGAGAGAAACATGGCAGCAATTACAGCAGCGATGGTTGGCGAATTACGTGCAAAGACTGATGCGCCAATGATGGAATGCAAAAAAGCATTGACAGAAGCAGAAGGTAACATGGAACGTGCGGAAGAAATCTTGCGCGTTAAATTGGGTAGTAAGGCTTCTAAAGCAGCTTCTCGTGTGACTGCGGAAGGTGTTGTTGCTTCTTATGTTGAAGGCGGCGTAGCATCTTTGGTAGAAGTTAATTGCGAAACAGACTTTGTTACTAAGAACGATGACTTCATCGCATTTGCAAATAAATTGGCAAAATTGGTTGCTGAAAAAAATCCAGCTGACGTTGCTGCATTGTCTGCATTGCCATTGGATGATGGCACAGTAGAAACAGTACGCGCTGGTTTGATCGGTAAAATCGGTGAAAACATGTCTATCCGTCGTTTCGAACGTTTCGAAACAACAGCAAAAGTGGCGACATATTTGCATGGCACACGTATTGGTGTGGTTGTTGATTTTGACGCAGCTGATCACCAAGTCGGTAAAGACGTTGCGATGCACATTGCTGCGATGAAGCCAGTGTCTTTGTCTACTGAACAAGTTCCAGCTGAATTGATCGAAAAAGAGCGTTCTGTTGCTTCTCAAAAAGCAGCTGAATCTGGTAAACCAGCGGATATCGTCACTAAGATGGTTGATGGCGCAGTTCAAAAGTTCTTGAAAGAAGTGTCTTTGTTGAACCAACCTTTCGTGAAAAATGACAAGCAAACAGTTGAGCAAATGTTGCAATCTGTTGGTGCTTCTGTAAAAGCATTCACGATGTTTGTAGTTGGTGAAGGTATTGAGAAGAAGCAAGATGACTTCGCTGCAGAAGTGGCGGCGCAAGTTGCTGCTGCTAAACAAGCGTAAGCAAGCATTAAAAGAGAACGGGCCGAAAGGCCCGTTTTTTTAAGGGAAGTTTAATACTGTTCGTGTTGTAGAAGTGCTAGATGTGTAAGTGATTATCGCAAGTGTTTTACCTAGGTGCTTTGCATGGAGTTGATGCAGAGTTGACCGTCCAGAATTTTTGCAATAATGTCTTTTAAACTTAAAGGAGCCCAGACCGTGACTAAACCAGCTTATAAGCGTGTGCTTTTAAAACTCTCTGGCGAGGCCTTAATGGGTGATGATGCTTATGGTATCAATCGCTCTACCATCGAACGTATGGTGGCGGATGTCGCTGAAGTTTCCCGTATGGGTGTTGAGCTTGCTATCGTTATTGGCGGTGGCAATATTTTTCGTGGTGTTGCACCCGGCGCACAAGGAATGGATCGCGCTACTGCGGATTACATGGGTATGTTAGCGACAGTGATGAATTCACTCGCCTTGGGCGATGCGATGCGTCAAGTAGGTATTACAGCCCGCGTGATGTCAGCGATCGCGATTGAGCAAGTGGTTGAGCCTTATGTTCGCCCGAAAGCTTTGCAGTATTTGGAAGAAGGTAAGGTAGTGATATTTGCCGCAGGTACTGGCAATCCGTTCTTTACGACTGATACTGCGGCAGCGCTGCGCGGCTCTGAAATTGGCGCTGAGTTGGTGTTGAAGGCGACGAAAGTGGATGGCGTGTACACTGCCGATCCGAAAAAAGATCCGACCGCGACACGTTATTCGACCATTTCATTTGATGAAGCGATTGCGCGTCATTTGCAGGTGATGGACGCTACGGCATTCGCTTTGTGCCGTGATCAAAAGCTGCCAATTAAGGTCTTTTCTATCGTTAAACCGGGCGCTCTAAAAAATCTGATTATGGGTGGAGACGAAGGTACCTTAGTCCACGTATAATGCGCGGTTTTGGGTCGTGTTGAGATCCTAATTTTATTAAAGTAAATTAATTTTATTGTGGAATGAGAGCGTAAGCTCTCATTCTCATTTAGTTCAGGAGTAAATCATGACAATTGCCAGTGTTAAAAGTAGTGCCGATCAGCGCATGCAAAAATCGATAGAAACCTTGAAGTCTGATCTAGCCAAAGTGCGCACTGGTCGTGCGCATACCGGTATTTTGGATCACGTAATGGTTGATTACTACGGTTCTCCTACCAATATTTCTCAAGTAGCGAACGTTACCTTAATTGATGCGCGCACCATCGGCGTGCAGCCTTGGGAAAAGAAAATGTTGACGGTGATTGAGAAAGCGATTCGTGAGTCTGATTTAGGTTTGAATCCAGCTTCGCAAGGCGACATGATTCGTGTGCCTACACCGCCATTGACCGAAGAGCGCCGTAAAGAAATGGTGAAATTGGTTAAAACAGAAGGTGAAGATGCCAAAATTGCGGTGCGTAATATCCGTCGTGATGCTAATGAGTCTTTGAAGAAATTGTTGAAAGAAAAAGATATTTCTGAAGATGATGAGCGTCGTGCGCAAGATGATATCCAAAAGTTGACAGATAAATTTGTCGCCGAAATTGATAAACTATTGGTTGAAAAAGAAAAAGAAGTATTGACAGTTTAAATCTGTTTTTATCTCTCATCTTTTTAATTCAATTCGGAGTTTCATGAATCATTCAAGCTCAACGAAAACAGTTCCTAGTACGGGGCTGATGCCAAAACACATTGCCATTATTATGGATGGCAATGGGCGTTGGGCTACTAAACGATTTTTGCCGCGCGTCGCAGGCCATGTAAAGGGTGTTGATGCGGTGCGAGGCATTGTCGAAGCCTGTATCAAACGCGATATTCAGTTTTTGACTTTATTTGCTTTTAGCTCAGAGAATTGGCGAAGACCCGCGGATGAAGTCTCATTATTAATGCGTTTATTTGTAACTGCTTTAGAAAAAGAAGTTAAAAAAATGCATGACAATAATATTCGTTTGAAAATCGTTGGTGATCTATCTCGATTTGATCTGTCCTTACAAGAAGCCATACATCAGGCGGAGCAATTAACCACAGCAAATACACGTTTAACAGTCACTGTTTGCGCCAATTATGGTGGTCGCTGGGATATTTTGCAGGCGATGAATAAAGTCGTGGCAAATGGTCAGCTTGCTGGTGAAATCACAGAAGAGATGCTTGAGGCGCAGTTATCGATGGCTTACGCACCGGAGCCCGATTTGTTTATTCGCACTGGTGGAGAAACGCGTATTTCGAATTTCCTATTATGGCAATTAGCTTATACAGAGTTATTTTTCACTGAGACGTTTTGGCCGGACTTTAACGCGCAGTCATTAGATGAGGCGATCGCTTCTTATCAATCTCGCGAGCGGCGGTTTGGTCGTACAAGTGCGCAAGTGACAGATGTTCAAGTCTAAGCGTCACGTATTAATACCAGATAGCGCTATTGAACGATTCGGTCTACGATTCCTAAAACAATAAATTCAACTAACACTTCAACGACTCATTTTCTTTCAGACCTACGCTATGCTAAAAACCAGAATTCTCACCGCCATCGTGTTGTTATCGATCTTGATTCCCATCGTATTTTCTGGCTCAAGTTTGGCGTTCACAGCGGCAGCAGCGATTTTCTTGGCAGCGGCAATGTGGGAGAGTCAACGCTTGTTTAATAAGCCAGGTGCGATTCTCATTTCAGCAGTGTGGGCATTTGCTTTTGCTTACCTCACTTTGCAAACAACAAATTTTTCCTTGCAAACTTTGTTCACTGTTTGCGTACTGTTTTGGGTGTTTGGTCTGATTCCTAGCTTGAAATTCGGCCTGCCAGATATCAATAGTTTTGCGAGTGGACTGATTAGTGGTGTGTATGCAGTGACCATCTTCGGATGTTTTGTCGCGATGAGCTATTTGTTCGGCAAATCCGCTGTGTTGCTGTTATCTGTGTTGGCTTTAGTATGGATTGCTGATATCGGTGCTTATTTTGTGGGTAAAGCGATTGGAAAGAAAAAGCTTGCGCCAACTATTTCGCCAGGTAAGTCTTGGGAGGGGGCAATTGGTGGTGCTGTTTTAGTTTTGCTGTTTGCGTTTAGCTGTGCTTACTTGCCTTCACTATCAGATACTTTACCTGCGAGAATTTATCATCACCAAGGTCTTATCGTGATGGTGGTATTAATGATCTTAATTGCCGTCGCTAGTGTGATTGGCGATTTATTTGAATCTCTATTAAAACGCCGTATCGGTATGAAAGATAGTAGCGGTTTATTGCCTGGACATGGCGGCGTCCTTGACCGCATTGATGCCTTGATTCCTGTGTTGCCATTTGCTGCGATGTTCGTCGCGCTTTGGAATTTGTAATTATCTCGTTGATTTCCCAAATCAATTTGTCGAATTGTTGAATCATATGCAAAAACAAAGAATCTGTATTTTAGGATCAACTGGTTCTATCGGTGTTTCGACTCTCGATGTGCTTGCTCGTCATCCCGAACGTTATCAAGTTTTTGCCTTAAGCGCGCATAAACAGGTAGAAAAACTGGCGCAACAATGTCGTCAATTTCAGCCACAGTTTGCGGTCGTTTCTGATCCTCAATATGCGCAGCAACTTCGTGACTTGCTGGCGCAATTTTCTAGCACGACAGTAGTGTTATCCGGCGCTGAAGCGCTATGTGAGGTTGCGAGTGCGGCAGAGTGCGATGTCGTGATGGCAGCAATTGTTGGTGCTGCAGGCTTGCCAGCTTCAATGGCGGCAGCTCAAGCGGGAAAACGAATTCTGCTGGCAAATAAAGAAGCTTTGGTGATGTCAGGCCAGCTATTTATTGATGCGGTTGCGAAAAGCGGCGCGTGCTTATTGCCTATCGATAGTGAGCACAATGCGATCTTTCAATGTTTGCCACAAAATTATGGTCGTGATTTGCAGGTAAGTGGTATCGCAAAAATCATCTTAACCGCATCTGGTGGTCCATTTTTAAAACGCGATATTGCAACGCTTCCGCAAGTGACAGCGGCCGAAGCGGTTGCCCATCCAAACTGGGTGATGGGGCGTAAAATTTCGGTTGATTCCGCTACCATGATGAACAAAGGTCTGGAGGTGATTGAAGCGCACTGGTTGTTTGGCGCATCGGCAGATCAGATTGAAGTGTTAATTCATCCTCAAAGCTTAATTCATTCTATGGTGTCTTATGTTGATGGGTCATTGCTAGCACAACTTGGTAATCCAGATATGCGTACGCCTATCGCTTATGGGCTGGCTTATCCTGAGCGCATCGCATCTGGTGTAGAGGCGCTCGATCTTAGTCAGTTTTTGCAATTAAACTTCTTTAAGCCTGATTTTGCACGTTTTCCATGTTTGCAACTTGCTTACGATGCTTTGCGTGCTGGCGGCTCAGCACCGACTGTCTTGAATGCATCCAATGAAATTGCAGTGGAGGCATTTTTGCAAGGACAAATAGGTTTTATGCAGATTGAAGCTGTTGTCGCTGAATCTCTAGCGAAAATTTCTGCGCAAAGTGTGACAGATTTGGCATCGATACTCGAAGTGGATAGGCAAACGCGCCGATTTGCTTCTGAACATGTAGCGGCAATTGGAGGTTGATATGACTTTACAATTTCTGCAAACCGTAATCGCATTTATATTTGCGCTAGGAATTCTAATTATCTTCCATGAATTAGGACACTTTTGGGTTGCCCGTTTGTGTGGAGTGAGAGTGCTGAGATTCTCAGTTGGAATGGGTAAGCCTTTGTGGATCAAAAAGTTTGGAAATAGCGAGACTGAATGGACTCTGTCCGCTATCCCATTGGGTGGCTACGTAAAGTTTTATGACTCAAGAGAAGTCGATGTTTCTCACGCTAGTCCGCAGGAATTGGAGGGTGATTTCTCACGCAAATCGGTTTGGCAGCGAATTGCCATCGTCGCTGCGGGGCCGATTTTTAATTTTATATTGGCGATTTTTTTGTTCGCTGCTTTATACACACATGGCACGCCTGATCCTGTGGCAAAGCTAAGAATTGCCTCCGAAACTTCCATGGCTTATACCTCAGGCTTGCGTCATGGCGATTTAGTTCAAAGTATTAATGGAGAACCAGTGCAATCGTGGTCTGATATGCGCTGGAAACTTCTGCAATTAGGCTTAGATGGAGCTGAGGCACGAGTAAAAGTGGCGCGTCAGAATCCAGATCGCCATAGCAGTACGGATGTAATGGAAATGAAATTGCCGATGTCGCAATTGAATTCAGCCGACTTCGAATCGGATTTTTTGCATAAGTTGGGCATAGAGTTTTTCCGACCACCGGCGATTTTGAATGATGTTATTCAAGGTGGTGCGGCCAGCAAAGCAGGTCTTAAGCCAGGCGATCAAATTATGCAAATCAATGATCAGCCTGTGTTAGATAGTCAAGCATTTAGAGATATGGTCAACGCATCGCCGAATAAGCCGTTGACGATGTTAGTGCTTGGTGGTGGACAAGAATTTGAGGTGGTGGTTACACCCGAAGCGGTTGAAGAAAATGGAAAAATCGTAGGAAAAATCCAAGTTGCTCCTAGAGCGCAACTTGAGATGACCGAGTTATCTTATCCAGTCATTGAGTCGGCTTATCGCGGTATGGTGCGTACATGGGATACCAGTGTGCTTACGCTGAAAATGATACGCAAAATGCTCACGGGTGAAGTCTCTTGGCGCAATATTACAGGGCCAATCACGATTGCTGATTATGCCGGTCAGACTGCAAGGATAGGGTGGATTAGCTATCTTCAATTTATCGCCTTGATCAGTATCAGTCTAGGTGTAATGAATTTGCTCCCTATACCTGTGTTAGATGGCGGCCATTTGTTGTATTATTCGCTGGAAGTTTTAACAGGGAGAGCAATTCCCGAGAAGTATGTAGAGATGGCGCAGCGAGGAGGGCTAACTGTGCTGTTGTGTTTAATGCTTGTTGCTTTTTTTAATGATATCGTCCGACAGATGTCATAATACGTAGCTTATTCATCGCTGCGTTGTAAAAGCTGCAATCAAGTAGAAATATTGAGACTGAAAAACCCCAATGAAATTACCTTTAGAGAATTTAACTTTGCCAGCATTTCCTCGTCATCTCATCTCCGCAGCAGCCTTAGCTTTGTGTTCTGGTCATGCCCTTGCAATTGAACCATTTACAGTGAAAGAAATCCGCGTTGAAGGTCTGCAAAGAACTGAAGCGGGAACGGTCTTTAGTTATCTGCCTGTGCGAGTTGGTGAAGTTTTTAATGATGCAAAAAGTATTGCAGCAATTAAAGCTTTGTTTGCAACTGGTTTCTTTAAAGATGTGCAGATAGAAGTAGAAGACGGCGTATTGGTTATTCTTTTGGATGAGCGACCAACCATCTCTGCCGTTGATTTCACTGGCACCAAAGAATTTGAAAAAGATCAATTAGTTAAAGCCTTGAAAGATATTGGCGTTGGCGAAACGCGTATCTTTGATAAAGCAACTGTGGATCGCGCTGAGCAAGAGTTAAAGAAACAATATCTGTCACGTGGTTTATACGGCGCACAAATTACCACCACCATCACCCCTATTGAACGTAACCGCGTTAACGTGACGTTTGCTGTTGACGAGGGCGATGTTGCCAAAATCGCGCAAATTAATATCATTGGAAATAAGGCATTTTCTGACGGTGAATTAAAAGAAATGCTGGCCTTGAGTACACCAACATGGTTTAGTTGGTATTCCAAAGCGGATCAATATTCAAAGCAAAAGTTGTCAGGTGACGTCGAAACGATACGTTCGTTTTACCAAAATCGTGGTTACTTGGAAATGCAAGTCACTTCCACTCAGATTTCGATTACTCCAGATAAAAAGCAAGTTTACATCACCTTAAATATTGATGAAGGTGATAAATATAAAGTTACCGACATCAAGATTGAAGGCGAGACTTTTGGCCGTGAAGATGAACTAGCTTCGCTCATGTTGCTGAAGAAAAACGAGACCTACAATGCGGGCCTATTAACCGCAAGTACCAAGCGAATTACTGATCGCATGGGTAATTTTGGATATGCCTTTGCGAATGTCGTCGCGAATCCTTTGGTAGATAAAGAGAAAAAAGAAGTCGCATTTACTATTTTCGTTGATCCAGGCAAGCGTGTGTATGTGCGCCGCATTAATTTAGCTGGCAATACGCGTACCCGTGATGAAGTTATTCGTCGTGAATTTAGGCAATTTGAGGGTTCTTGGTACGACGGCGAAAAGATTAAAGTATCGCGTGATCGTGTTGAATATTTGGGCTTTTTTAAAGAAGTTACTGTTGACACACCTGAAGTGCCAACTAGCATTGATCAGGTTGATGTCAACTTGAGCGTCACTGAAAAACCAACCGGTAACATCATGATTGGTGCTGGTTATTCTAGTGCTGAGAAAGTGACGATCACAGGTTCTATCCAGCAAGTAAATGCGTTCGGTAGCGGTGACACGATAGGCTTGGATATCAACACCAGTAAATACAATCGGACGATTGCGTTAACGCACGTTGATCCTTACGTAACTGACGACGGCATTAGCCGTAGTATCGATGCTTATATTCGTACTTCCTTGCCGCCGATTGGTGCTTATGGTTACTACCGTATTCAATCCTCTGGCGGTAATTTACGCTACGGGATTCCATTTTCTGAGTTAGATACCGTATTTTTCGGTATCGGTTTAGAACGCTCAAAAATTGATACTTATACCGACAGTCCATATCGCTACTTGAAGTATGTTGCTGATTTTGGCGGCCGAGAAATTGTTAAAGATCCTACCAATCCTTTGTGGGGTGTCGGTAGTGCGACCAATGATTCGATTCCTTTATCGGTCGCTTGGCAGCGTGATAGTCGTGATAATGTATTGACGCCTTCAATCGGCCGTTATCAACGAATTAATCTTGAAGTTTCTGCTTATGGCGAGTTTAAGTACTATCGTGCAATTTATAAACACGAGTACTACAAGCCGGTTTATCGCTCAGTCATTTTGGCGATGAACGGTGAGGTCAACTATGGTCATGGTTTGGCAGGTAAACCTTATCCTGTGTTTAAAAACTTCTATGCTGGTGGTATTGGATCGGTTCGTGGGTTTGAACCTGGATCTTTAGGAACCAAAGATCCGCGTGGAGACACACTTGGTGGTGCCACACGTATAGTTGGTAATGTAGAATTACAAATTCCATTCCCTGGTGCAGATAAGTCCTTGCGTTGGTTCACCTTCTTTGACGTCGGTAATGTGTTCGACGAAGGACAAAAAATTCGCGCTCAGGATATGAAAACCTCGGTAGGTATGGGGATTAGCTGGATTTCCCCTATGGGGCCTTTGAAATTGAGTTTCGGTAAGGCTTTAAATGCGAAACCGGATGATCGTCGTCAGGGCTTCCAGTTTACAATGGGAACTGGATTCTAATTTCCTAGATGTTATAGTTGTTTTGCGTTTGAGATTCGCTTGTTGGTAATTTGAAGTTCGTAATGTGGAGAATATTTTGAGTCACATATCTAATCCGTCCAAATTGATGCGCAATTTCTTTTTTGGCGCGGCTTCGTTGCTAGCTTTTGCGCAAGTACAGGCGCAGGACTTTAAAGTTGCTTTTTTTAATGGACAGCGCGTTTTGGACGAGTCGGTTCCAGCAAAAATTGCATCATCCCGTATCGAGCAAGAATTCTCTAAGCGCAAAAAAGAACTTGATGAAGTGAATGAGCGTTTTCGTAGTGCTTATCGCAAGTATGAAAAAGATGCGCCGTCTTTGTCCGAAGTCGAGCGTCTTCGTCGTCAGCGTGAATTAACTGAACTGGATCAAGACTTTAATCGTAAGCAACGTATTTACAATGAAGATTTGGCACAGCGTCGTCAAGAAGAAGCGATTGCGCTGGGCGAACGTGCTTTGAAAATCGTGCGCCAAATTGCTGAGGCAGAAAAAATTGACATCGTGGTACAAGACGCTTCTTATGTTAATCCACGCATCGATATTACAGATAAAGTACTGAAAGCACTTTCCAAATAAAAATGACAAATAAAAGCATTCGACTAGGGGAGTTAGTCGATCGCTTCGGTGGTCAGTTAATTGGTAATCCTGATATTCAGGTCGTCGGCATTGCCCCATTAAGTGATGCGAGCGATCGTCATATCACCTTCCTCTCCAATTCCAAATTCAGATCGCAAGCGGAAAAAACGCAGGCGATCGCTTTGATTTTGTCAGAACAAGATCATCAGCAATTAGCTAATAGCTACCAAGGTGCGCGCATCATTACTGCGAATCCTTACGTGTATTTTGCGAAAGCTGCACAGTACTTCTTCGATATCAATTCTATCGCGGCAACTCAAGGCGTACATCCGTCAGCGTGGGTAAGCCCGCAAGCGGAAGTAGCAGCCAGCGCGAGTATTGCAGCGCATGTGTCGATTGAAGCTGGTGCTGTGATTGGTGAGCATGTGGTGATCGCCGCCGGTGTGTCGATAGGTCGAGGCGTTGCGATTGGTGATCATAGTCAAATCAATGCGAATGTTAGTATTTACAATGATTGCGTGATCGGGCAGCGTTGCATCATCCATTCTGGCGCGGTGATTGGTGCGGATGGTTTTGGCTTTGCCAATGAAAAAGGTAAATGGATCAAGATTCCACAAACTGGACGTGTGGTGATAGGTGACGATGTTGAGGTTGGTGCCAATACCAGCATAGATCGCGGTGCTTTGGCTGATACCATTATCGAAAATGGCGTCAAGCTCGACAATCAAATCCAAATTGGACACAACTGCCATATCGGCGAAAATACCGCGATGGCAGGTTGTGTAGGCGTGGCAGGTAGTGCCAAGATCGGCAAGAACTGTACCTTTGGTGGTGCTGCGATGGTCTTAGGACATCTGACTATCGTCGATAACGTGCATATTTCATCTGGCAGCATGGTGTCACGTTCGATTTTAGAACCCGGCCAATACACTGGTTTTTATCCTTTGGCAAAGAACGCCGATTGGGAGAAAACAGCGGTGATTGTGCGCAATCTCGATAGCATGCGCGACAAACTCAAACAATTAGAGAAGACTGTCAAAGCACAGACTTCTGCATCAGCGATTCAATATTCAAATACCTCTAACTCAGAAGAATAGTATGGAAAACATCGATAAAAGCTTGGACATCAACCAGATTAAACAATACCTGCCACATCGTTATCCGATGTTGTTGGTTGATCGCGTGTTGACTTGGGAAAGCGGCAAATCAATTACAGCGATCAAAAACGTCACGGCAAATGAAGAATTTTTTAATGGACACTTCCCAAACAAGCCAGTGATGCCCGGCGTGTTGATGGTGGAAGCCATGGCGCAAACGGCAGCGATTTTATCCTTCCTGACGATGGGCCAAAAACCAGATGAAAATACGATTGTGTATTTCGTTGGTATCGATAATGTGCGTTTCAAGCGCCCAGTAGGCCCTGGCGATCAATTGAAAATGGACGTGGAAATTTTACGCGTTGCGCGTGGCATTTGGAAATACAAAGCTGTGGCAACGGTGGATGGCCAATTGGCAGTCGAGGCAGAATTAATGTGCACATTACGCACCACCAACGACGAACTGAAAACCGCAGCTGCGACAGGTACTAGCGCTTCTACAGGAGCATAAAGATGGCAATTCATTCCACCGCAATTGTTGATCCCAAAGCACAACTCGACTCTAGTGTTGAAGTTGGTGCCTATTCAATTATCGGCCCCAATGTGCGTATCGATGCGGGTACGACAATTGGTCCGCATGTGGTGATTGAAGGTCATACGACGATAGGTAAAGACAATCAGTTTTTCCAATTTTCTTCGATTGGCGCCGCACCGCAAGATAAGAAATATGCGGGTGAACCAACGTTGCTGGAGATCGGTGACCGCAATGTGGTACGTGAATTTTGCACTTTTAATCTAGGTACGGTGCAAGATGGCGGTGTCACACGCGTGGGTAGTGATAACTGGATTATGGCCTACGTGCACATTGCGCATGATTGTCACGTCGGCAATCGCACGATTTTCGCGAATAATGCGGCTTTGGCCGGCCATGTACATATTGGTGATTGGGTGATTTTGGGTGGATTCTCCAACGTCCATCAATTCTGCAAAATTGGCGCGCATGCGATGGTAGGGATGAGCACGAGTTTGACGCAGGATGTGCCGCCATTTGTGATTTTGAATGGTAATCCAGCCGCCGCCCACGGCATTAATATTGAAGGTTTGAAGCGTCGTGGCTTTAGTCGTGAACAAATTTCTGCGATACGCCAGGCTTATAAAACCTTGTACAAATCGGGTCTGACTTTAGACGAAGCAAAAGCGGAATTGGACAAGGAAATTGCTGCGCAATCGGCAGAAATCGCTGAACATATTTCGACATTCCGTCAATTCCTCGATACTTCAACGCGCGGTATCGTGCGTTAAGTCGATTCATGAACACAGCCTCATCATTGTGACTCGTCCTATTATTTCTATGGTCGCCGGAGAAACCTCTGGCGATATGTTGGCAGCCCGCTTATTGTCGGGCTTGCGTCCGCAATTGCCCGATTCCTTGATGCATGGGATCGGTGGTAAGCACATGGCCGAATATGGATTTCAAAGCGATTATCCTATGGAGAAGCTGTCGGTCCGCGGCTTGTTCGAAGTGTTAATGCACTATCGCGAAATTTCAGGGATACGCAAACAATTAATGGCGCAGTTGTTGGACGAAAAGCCTGATGTGTTTATTGGTGTTGATGCGCCAGATTTTAATTTGGATTTAGAAGTTCAACTCAAGCGCGCTGGGATTCCGACCATGCATTACATCAGTCCATCGATTTGGGCTTGGCGTGGCGGCAGAATCAAAAAGATCGCCGAAGCGGTTTCGCATATGTTAGTGATCTTTCCGTTTGAAGAAGAGATTTATCGCAAAGCAGGCATTCCCGCGACTTACGTTGGGCATCCTTTGGCACAAGTGATACCAATGGAGCCGGATGTGGAAGCCGCGCGTGAGGAACTTGGACTAGAAGCAGACGCACGTGTTGTGACGATTTTGCCGGGTAGTCGTATGTCGGAGATTAAATACAATACGACAGCGTTTATTGCGACGGCAAAATTACTTTTACAACGCGATCCGCATTTGCAATTCTTGGTGCCGATGGTTGGTGCAAAACAGCGAGCATATTATTCCGAGCTGGTATTGGCTGCGCAATTGGATGAAGTGCCGATTCTGCTCATGGAAGGCAAGTCACACACAGCGATTGCCGCTGCCGATGTAGTGTTGGTGGCGTCAGGAACGGCTTCATTGGAAGTCGCCTTGTTTAAAAAACCGATGGTGATCGCCTATAAGATGATGGCGGCATCTTGGCATGTATTAAAGCACATGGGTTACCAGCCTTGGATAGGTTTGCCGAACATCATTGCCGAAGATTTCTTGGTACCAGAATTTTTGCAATCCGCAGCAACACCGCAAAATATGGCAGATGCTTTGTGGCAGCAGCTCAATGACGTCGCTTTGCAAAAACGATTAAAGCTGCGCTTTGCCAATATGCACCAGGATTTGTTGCGTGATACGGCGGGTATCTCGGCACAAGCGGTGCTCAATCTTATTCATAATCGCTAGTCGGGTCGCGCATCCATTCGCAAAGCTCGCGTTAGGAAATCGCGAACCGTGCAGCGAGCATTACACGGCAAGACGCCTTAACAATCAGTAGCTCAAAGTCGCATTCAAATTCAGCAGGAAATTTTCACCATGTATATCGATTCTCATTGTCATATTAACTTCCCAGAATTGGCAGCGCGTATGCCTGAGCTACTGCAACGCATGGAAGACAATGGCGTCACCCATGCGTTGTGTGTTTCGGTTGATCTGCCCGACTTCCCACAAGTTTTGGCGCTTGCTGAGCAGTATCCGCATATCTACGCATCGGTTGGCGTGCATCCTGATTACGAAGATACGGAAGATCCAAGTGCAGAGCGTTTAGTTGAGTTGTCGCAGCATCCTAAGATCATTGCGATTGGTGAAACTGGCTTGGATTATTTTCGATTGAAGGGCGATTTAGAATGGCAGCGTGAGCGTTTTCGCCAGCATATTCGGGCTTCACGCTTAAGTCGCAAACCCTTGATTATTCACACCCGAGCAGCGGCGGAAGATACTATACGCATTATGCGCGAAGAGGGCGCAGGTACTGATCAAGGCGGTGTGGCGGGTGTGATGCACTGCTTCACCGAATCTTTAGAGGTGGCACAAGCAGCGGTGGAGATGGGTTTTTATATTTCTTTCTCGGGAATCTTAACTTTCAAGAGTGCAAAAGATTTACAAGCCGTCGCGAAAGCCTTGCCGATTGAGCGAATTTTGATAGAGACGGATTCACCTTATCTGGCTCCCGCACCGCATCGTGGCAAAATGAATGAACCTGGCTTTGTAAAACATGTCGGCGAGTTTTTGGCGGATTTAAAAGAGCTACCGCTGAAGCAAGTGCAAGAACAAACCACGCAAAACTTTTTTGATTTGTTTCAATTTGCACGAGCCCATTGAGGAGCGTGAAATTTCATGTGTCAATTTCAACTAACTAGCCAGTTTCGTCAATGTAGTCGATTGACTATTTGGTTTGTTTTGTTTCTTTTTTCTCCTGTCATCTGGGCGCAATCATCATCTTCTGGGGCAGATAAGATCATTCGCGCAGCAAGATTTGATGACCTGCGTACGATCAAACAATTTGCTGAGCACGATGGTGATGTGAATTTGGCAGAGCGTGATCGCGGCGAAACTTTGTTGATGATCAGTGTGCGAGAACAATCGCAAAAAGTGTTTGACTACTTACTAACGCATCCGAAAATTCAACTCGATCAACGAGCAAAAAATGGCGACACGGCCATCATGTTGGCCGCCTATCTAGAGCAAAAAGAAACTGTACAACGCTTAATTGAAGCAGGAGCGCAAGTGAATCAAACTGGTTGGACTGCATTACATTATGCCGCTGTAGTCGGGCGACTCGACATCGTTGAAATGCTAATTGCCCGTTTCGCCTACATCGATGCAGAAACGCCCAATAAGACCACACCATTGATGCTTGCGGCGCGTCGTGGTGAAATGAATGTCGTGAAGTTTTTGATTGCCGAAGGCGCAGATATTTCGCTTAAAAATATGTTGGGCTGGACTGCTTATGATTTTGCAGTCGAATCGGAACGTCGCGATATCGCGAGTTTTTTGCAAGAGTTGATGCAGGAAAAAGCAAAAGAGCGTAAGTAAGTTTGCTAATCACAAAGCATTCACTTCACGTAGATATTTTTGTATGAGCGCAGTTAAAATGTCAAAGTCGAATCAAGCAAAGTTTCAGTCAAGCTCTACACCGCGATTTCCATCAAATCACTGCCTACGATAATTTCTCCGTCAAAATAAGGACGTACCGCGTTCAGCCAAACGCTATCTTCTAGATAAGGATAGCCGCCAGGTACAAAATGCGATAGCACGAGCTTTTTGACCTTGGCCTCGCTTGCCACTCGTCCGACTTGTTCCGCCGTGCTATGACTCGCGAGTAAATGTTCTTTTAGTCGCGTCGCATTCGGTTCGGTTGCGAGTAATGGATCCAAGGCGGGTGTGTGCATGATTTCATGTACCAGCACGTCGGCATCTTTTGCTAGCTGGACTAGATTTTCTGAGTAAGTCGTATCACCAGAAATCACGATAGATTTTCCTGCATGCTCAAAGCGATAAGCTAACGCAGACTTAATTGGTGGATGTACGACTTGCGTCGCGGTGACTTTGATCTGCGCATTTTGTAGAACAAGCCCATTATGCTTTAGTTGATGTGAAATTTCGTGAGGAACTATCATCGACTTGAGTGGACGACGACCTTCATCATGTATGCGAGTTTGAATATCAAAATCGTTCAAGGCTAAAAATTGCTGAGTCATGCGTTTGATCGGAGCTGGTCCGTAAGTATCAATGCGATGATTCAAATCCGCTGCCCATGCTAACAACATTAGATTGCCATAATCGGCATTGTGGTCGGAATGGTGGTGAGTTAAAAAGACATGGCGTACGGTTGATAATTTCACGCCAGCTTTGACGATTTGCTGTGCAACGCCATTGCCGCAATCAATAATGTATGCCTCGTTATTGATCAGTATCATTTGCGCCGGCGCTGCACGATTTTTCTTTGGAGTGGGACCTCCCGCGGTACCGAGTAAGATCAGTCGCATTCCTTTTTTCTGTGTTGCTAATGAAGGGGAGGCGAGTAGCGTTGCACTTGTGGCGATAGCGGCTTGCTGCAAAAAATGACGGCGAGAGGAGTTCATAGCGCAAAGGATAATTGGTCGACTTGGATAAAAGATGGGGCTTAGTTTATCTATGTATTAGATCGCTGACAAACTATCTAGCAGCTTTGTGGTCGTTGAACTTTTTTACGTCTTTAAATCGGGGTTTTATCTCTATTTTTTGTCTTTCATCGGATAATACGCGATCTTTATTGGATGTTTGCTTAAGCTTGCCAGCATCTAATCTACGGAGAATACAATGTTAACCAGTCTTTTCTTTATCGCCCGTATCGCTTTTGGTTGGGGAATGGCAGTCCTCATCATTTTGGTAACCTTAACTGAGGTGATCTTTCGCGTAGGTCATGTGAATGGGATTGAAATCTTGCCGCTAGGCGCAGGTTTTTTTGCGATGATAGGCGCGTTTTCTCATATAAGACGTGTGCGTTTAATCACGATGGACGTCAATGCTGCAACACTGTCTAACCGTCAGCGTCGGCAAATAGAAATTCCTTTGGATGCGAACGCGGCATTCGCATTAATTGAAGCGGCAATCAAAGAGTTACCTGGTGCGGAGCGCGTTGAAAGTGCTGCAGATAGTTTGCAATTGCGCGCAAAAATCAAACGCATTCATCCTTATCATAATGATTTTTTAAGCGAAACAAAACTATTTCAATGGCTGGAAAGCGGTAACAATCAAATTCTGGCGACGGTTTCACCAGGTTCGGAAACCTGTAGCGTCACCTTAATCTGTGAGCCTGATCGTGCTGCATGGACAGATTGGTTCTTAGTTGATAATGGTACCAATTTAGAAAATGCCGAGGCCTTGGGTCGTGCAATTTCACGCCGCATTGCAGATAGTCGTAAACAAGAAAAAGCGAGTGCGCAACAAACTGTGACGGAGAAAGAATTAACCGTCGCCAAACTGAATTTGCTACACGCGCAAGTGGAACCCCATTTTCTGTACAACACGCTCGCCAGTGCGCAACTACTAACGCGCTCTGATCCAGCCAGCGCGGATGTGATGCTTGGAAATTTAATCACTTACTTGCGGCATTCATTGCCCAAGACAGAAGATGCGCCATCCACGATTGGGGCAGAATTGGAGCGAGCTAAAGCCTATCTCGATATTATGAAAATACGTATGGGATCACGCCTTAATTTTCAAATTGAAGTGCCAGAGTATTTAAAGCCAGTTTTGTTTCCCACCATGATGATGCAAACCCTGGTTGAAAATGCGATTAAGCATGGTTTGGAACCAAAGACCGGTGGTGGCACGATTTGGATTTTAGCGCGTGCGCATGAAAATAATGTAGCGGTGACGATCGCCGATGACGGACGTGGCTTTAGCGCAGAAGGTGCGGGAACGGGTATTGGATTAAGAAATGTGCGAGAACGTCTGCGTTTGGCTTACGGCAATAATGCTAATTTTCACATCGTAGCGAATTTTCCTAGCGGTGTAGCGGCAACGATTACAGTGCCGACTAGTTTTCTGCAAGGAGAACAAAATGCCTAAATGTGTCGTTGCTGAAGACGAAAGTCTATTACGTGAGGCTTTGCTTGAACAGTTGAATAAAGCTTGGCCTAATTTGGAAATAGTCGCTGCGTGTGATGATGGCGCTAGCGCGCTAGAGGCTATCGTTGAGAATCAACCTGATGTCGCCTTCTTAGATATTCGAATGCCTGGATTAACTGGTATAGAAATCGCAGAGGCCATGAAGCTAAGTAGTCCACATACGCAGATTGTATTTGTCACTGCGTATGACCAGTATGCGATTGATGCGTTTGATAAAGGTGCGGTTGATTATCTATTGAAGCCGGTCACTTATGATCGTTTATCCGCCACTGTGCAAAGACTACAAACTCGTGCGATGAAAGATTTGAATGCAGTAGCAACGCTATTGCAACAACTAAATCTTGGCGGCAGTAAGAGTTTGCAAGCTGCATTTCAAAGCACACAAAAAAATGAACCTTTGGTATGGCTGACCGCTAGCTCCGGCGCAGAAACCAAACTGATTATGGTTGATGATGTGGCTTATTTTAAAGCCGATAATAAATACACGGTTGTCATGACTGCCGAAGGCGAATCTTTGTTGCGCAAACCTATACGCGAATTACTCGAATTACTCGACGCGAATATTTTTAAACAAATTCATCGTTCCACTATCGTCAATTTAAAAGCTATTTCTTCTATTGCGCGCGATGATACGGGCAAAGGGATCGTCAAGCTAAAAGCACGACCAGAGACGCTCACCGTCAGTCAGCCCTTCATGGTTTTATTCCGTAATATGTGAGGTGACTATGCATGCTTCAGTGAATTCTGTCCCCGCATCTCACAGCGGCAGTGGGCAGTGGCGACGTGCCGCCCTGAGTTTTCTCGCCTTATCAGCGGCGGTTCCTGTAGAGGTGTTAGAAGAGCGCGATCAACAAGGCGTTTATCGTTTTATGCGAGGGCGTCATAAATATTATGGGATTGGTTCCTTAGTCATCTTCTTCGCGCTCTTTTCTGGTTATGGCATGGGACACATGCTTGCGACCATGAGTACTATTTCTGCTTGGGGTGCGGTTACGGCAGGAATGATTTGGGCGGTATTCCAATGGTGTTTAGAACGGCAGATGCTGATTAGTATTCGCGCAGACGCAGCGTGGTGGAAGAAACTATTTGGTTTAAGTTGGCGCGGCTTGTTAGCCTTGTTATCGGCATCGACCATGGTGTATCCGTTTTTTGTCGAAAGTAATCGCGCCGAGATAGATGTCAAAGTCGGCGAGATGGCGCGCACTCGTTTGATTGATAATGTGCAGTCAGCCCAACTTGCGGTTGGGTTGCCGGCTTTGCGTCAAGATGCAACAAGGGTAGAAGGCGCGATTAAACAAGTCGATGTAGCACTTGCTAGCGAGCCACCCGATTTGGCTGCATATCGACAACGTGCCAAACTGTGTTGGCAAACATTTGCGAAAAATGATCTTGCTATACAACGTCAATTGCGACCTTTAATGTTGCAGAAAAACGCGGCTGCAAGTGTGGCTGCGCCCGACGCTTTATTGGACGCAAAAATCGATGCATTAAATCAAAAACTAAATGCTGCAAAAGCACCATGCCAAAATGCTGATAGCCTTGTGATGAGTAAACTATTGGAATGGAAACTGCAAAAAAACGCAGAAAAGAAAGTACTGCTTAACGAGCAAAAACAAGTGCAAGGTCACATCGCAGAAGCTAAGCAAAAAGAATTGTCGCTCAGCGAATCACAAGAGAAAAAAATTACACTCGCCGCACAATCTGGCTTCGCTGCTGACTTTGCAGCAGTGGCAGATTTAGTCCGAAATGATGCTAATCGCCGCTTTCAATTGATTTGGTGGCTAACTTGGTTTTTTGCGATAGAAATGGTCGCGATTCTGGTGAAGTTTACGTCAACCACCGATGTGGATCTGCGACTCAATAGCATGGAAGTCGCAGCGCAAGACCAAATCAGCGCGCAGTTACAAACCCAACAGGAACAAATTGCGACTCAGCGATTACAAGCCAGCATGCAGGCGAAAGGTGAGCAAGCAGTTTGGTTGGAAGATGATGGGCAAATGGCGCAAGCACGTTTGCGATTGGAGCAAGAGTTGGAAACACAGCTACATCGCGAGTTAAGTGAACTCGATATGGGATTGTGTTTGAGTGTCGAGGCATTGAAATTGCATTTGTCGCAGTTAGACGCCATTCAGCAGTTGAAAAATAACTCGATGGTGTTGAATGCGGGCGGTGTTGATCCGAGGATAGAAAATATGGTGCAAGAAACAATTGCTAAGATATTGGATAGCTTATCGGGTATGCGGCGATCAGTAGCTAAGGCTTTGTAATGATCGATCTTCCTAATTGTTATTCCATATTCAAATTAGACAAAGCATGAAAAGCGACACAATCAACTTCTTCAGAGTGTTCTGCAAAAGTTGGATTTTGGGCGATGCGCTCAAGGTCTGATTTAAGCGTGTGCGTCAGTTCCGCTGACCTTGCAACAAGTTGTTGTATTAAGTTGTACTTCCAAGTGGCATCGTCAGATTGAAGTATTTGTTTAATATAGGGAGCGATTGGTGCGCCAATATTTGCCAATGCAGGTGCTAAAACTACGGCAACGGGCCAATTAGCGTCTTGTAGCCAATCGAGCAATTGAAGCGCGATTGGCTCAATCTTCGGCCAATCTGCTTTGGCAATCGTGGTCGCAGTTTCCACATCAAATTTATTAAGCGGTAATGTTAGCATTTTGGGATGCATTGCTAAGAATCAGCTCAGTTTTTCATAAACCCAAACAACGCATCCAACACCGCATCAGCCTGTTCACTCATCATCGAATGTCCACAGTTTTCAATGATGTGAATTTGCTTATTGCTAATTGCATTCGATAGCAAAGCACTGGCTTTGACAGGTGTCATCATGTCCTGACGTGCTAATAAAAATAGTGTCGGGCATTGCACTTTTTTCGCCGCTTCTTCACCGTTCAAATAAGTATTGCAAGCAGTGAAGTCATTGAAAAAAACTTGCGCAGGATTGATTGCAGAGATTCTTTGCATTAAGCGCATACTGCTATTCATCACCGAGAAGCCAGGACCAGGGCAAGACGGCTTATGTGTATTGCTGCTATGGGAAAAAATATTCACCATATCAATCGCTGATTGCTCATCATGCTGCGCTGAAAACAATAAGGCATCCGACACCTTCATCGGAAACGCGGTACCAAGCAGAGCGAGTTTTTGTATGCGTTCCGGCGCCATGCTGGCGGCTTCCAAAGCAATTAATGAGCCCATGCTGTGACCAGCCACATAGGCTTGTTGGACGCCACTGAGCTCGATCAATTCTAATAACCAACTCGCCAGTTTTTCCACACTGCTTAATGCTGGCCCGGCACTGCGGCCATGACCTGGTAGATCAATCGCCAGCACACTAAAACCGTGGTGAGCTAAATAGCGCGATTGCATTGCCCAAACTGAGTGATCGTTTTGAGCGCCATGCACCAAGATGATGGTTGGTAAATTCGGATTGAAGGCTTTGCCACCTGTGTACGCATAGACTTCTTTATTCTGTATCGTCAGATGCATCTTATTTGCCTTTCTGTGCCATTTTTAAACCACGCGTGAGATCTTCTATCAGATCATCGACATTTTCTAATCCGACAGAAAGACGGATCGTGCCTTCGCTAATGCCAGATGCAGCCAATTGCTCGGCGGGTACGCGGAAGTGTGTGGTGGAAGCTGGATGAATCACCAAAGATTTGGCATCACCCACGTTGGCGAGATGAGAGAAGACTTTCAAAGACTCGACAAAGCGTTGACCCGCAGCACGATCGCCTTTGATATTGAAACTAAAGACTGAGCCACAACCTTTAGGCAGCATAGTTTTGGCGAGTTCATAATCGGGATGGGATTCCAGTTCGGGAAATGCGATGCTCTCGACCGCAGCATGAGAAGATAAGAATTCAACCACCTTGCGTGCATTAGCAACGTGCCTATCCATACGCAATCCCAGCGTTTCTATACCTTGCAAAATCGCGAAGGCATTGTGTGGACTCATGCAGGCACCAAAGTCGCGCAGACCTTCACGGCGGGCACGTAATGAAAATGCGCCAACGGTCGATTCTTCACTAAATACCATGCCATGAAAACCCTCATAAGGCTCGCACAACTCAGCGAAGCGACCTGTTTTTTCATAAGCTGCTTGCCAGTCAAAGGTGCCGCCATCGACTAGTACACCGCCTATTGCAGTGCCATGTCCACATAAAAATTTGGTAGCAGAGTGATAGACCAAATCCGCCCCATGTTCAAACGGGCGCAACAAGTAAGGTGTAGTAAAAGTCGAATCCAACATCAATGGCAAATAATGTTCATGTGCGATTTCTGCGATAGCGGGAATATTGAAAACATCCAAACCGGGATTGCCTAAAGTCTCGCCGAACAAAACTTTGGTATTCGGGCGTATCGCATTTCGCCAAGCATCAAGATCGCGTGGATCAACGAAAGTCGTCTCTATCCCAAAACGTTTCATGGTGTAAGCCAACAAATTATGCGTACCACCATATAGCGCACGTGATGCGACGATGTGCGAGCCAGCACCGGCGATCGTGGAGAGTCCAAGATGCAATGCAGCTTGCCCACTGGCAACCGCGATTCCAGCGACACCGCCTTCGAGTGCAGCCATGCGCTCTTCTAAGACAGCATTGGTCGGATTGGTGATACGGCTGTAAACATGGCCAGCGCGCTCCATATTGAATAAAGAGGCCGCGTGATCAGAATCTTTGAATTCAAATGAGGATGTGAAATAAATGGGGGTGGCACGTGCACCGGTAGCTGGATCGGCTACGGCGCCGGCATGCAATGACATGGTGTCAAAGCCTGGGTATTTTGGACCGCTCATAAACTGGTATTCTCCCTAATTGGATGCCGACATCCTACGCACTTGGCAAGTTTTTGAAAAGACTTGACTTCGCTTTCAATTTCTTCAAACCACAGATCCCGTAACATCTTGCAATAAATCAAAAATACTTGTTCTTTATCACTAGATTTTTCTGGGTGCTTGCGATACATTAGATGAAAGAAAGCAAAGACAAGTAGGCTGAGTCTTGAGTGTTTGACAGCATATTGGCCGTAATGCATTACCAGATCGGAGGAATAAAATGAAAGTTTCTGAAATTCTGCAAGTGAAGGGAAATATTCTCTTTACCATTACGCCTGATACACCGATGAAAGAAGCGGTGAGCTTTATGGAAGAAAAAGACATCGGCTCTTTGATCGTCATGGAGTTCGGTGATCTGGTTGGAATGTTGACCTTTCGTGAAGTGATACGTGCTGTCCATAAAAATGGTGGTGCACTCGGCGACGGTACAGTACGCAAATATATGGATGACCATCCAATGACGGTAACACCAGAGACCGAAGTGAATGAAGTACGTCGTATGATGCTAGAAAAACATTCACGTTATTTGCCGGTAATGGATGCAAAAACTTTGATGGGCGTGATTTCTTTCTATGACGTTGCCCGTGCGGTATTAGAAGCACAAAGTTTTGAGAATAAGATGTTGAAAGCCTACATCCGCGACTGGCCTGTTGAGGATGAAAAAGAACAGTCATAAATAGTGCGAAACCCACGATGCGAATTGTGGGTTTTTTTTTGCCTATTCATTTTACGAGGGGACGATTTGATAGAGAAAATTTCAAGAAAGACTATGTTAAGTAAGAAATAAGTAGTGTGGCTGAGTTGAGTGAATTGTTGAGTGAATATCAGATTGAAAAATCCATAAAAATAAGGAGAAGCATATGCAGGTAGCCATCATCGGTGCAGGTTTAGCTGGATTAACCGCAGCCCGTCAATGTCAGGCACAAGGACATCATGTCACTGTGTATGAAAAAAGTCGTGGCGTCAGCGGACGTATGAGTACACGACAAACCGAACTCGGTGGCTTTGATCACGGTGCGCAATATTTCACCGCGAGTTCAGATCGTTTCAAAAAAGAAGTCGCTGATTGGCGTAAATTGGAATGGGTTGTACCTTGGGAAAGTAAGTTGGTGAATCTGGATCATGGAAAAACAAGTGCCGTCGCCAAGAGCACTCAGCGTTTTGTGCCTGTGCCTGGCATGAGTTCTCTGGGTAAGCAATTAGCGCATGGATTAGATGTGCGCCTAGAGCAGCAAGTAGTTGCATTAGAAGCACATGGTGATCAATGGATCTTGTCAGTTAAAACCGAGGACATTCCTGTAGCTGCATCGGCTGGTCCATTTGATGCGGTGATTATGGCGATCCCACCAGAACAGGCCTCTGCTTTGTTGAAAGATCAGGCGAGTTTTAGTAAAACAGTCGCGGGTGTGCATTTGCAGCCATGCTGGGTATTGATGCTGGGTTTCCAACATCCTTTAAATCTCGATTACGACGGTGCATGGGTGGCGAATTCTCGCTTGGGATGGATTGCTCGCGATACGTCTAAACCTGATCATCGTGCCGGTGAACGTTGGGTCTGCCACGCCACTGCCGCTTGGAGTGTCGAGCATTTAGAAGATGATCATGAGCGTGCGAAAGAGAAGTTATCTAAGGCTTTTCATGAGGCGACCGGATCACCCATTCAAGCCATTCATGCAGTTACACATCGTTGGCGCTACGCGCAGGCAGATTCACCTTTAGCTGAGTCGTTTTTGTGGGATGCGAAGGCGAAAATTGGGGTGTGTGGTGATTGGTTTGCTGCTGGGTTGGAAGGCGGCGGGCGGGTGGAGAATGCGTTTTTGAGTGGTTTGGGGTTGGCGCAGGAAATTGGGTAATTGTAGTTTTCTCTTTGACTTGAAGAGGTGGGTTACGTGAGAGCGTAACTTGCCTCTTTTGTTTTGTATTTTAGGTTTGTTGATCATTTAGTGATTGCCGATTATTTATAAACAATCTCATCGTTCACAGGTCGGGTGTGGCCCGACAGCCACTCACTTTCTTTGCTTCGCCAAAGAAAGTAAGCAAAGAAAGGCGACCACGCTGTCACTGGCCTTCGGCTTCCCAATTGAGCAAGACAAAAAATGGGAAAGCTTCGAAACTCGCCTGCGGCTCAAACAACGAAGCTTTCTTTATCCATTTTCTGTCTTGCACAATTGGCAGTGTCAGAAGTGGAACGGCGTTAAAGTCAAAAGCAAAACAAACAGTATCGGCCATCACGGCATTCAACTAGGCTAGAAAATCGTGGCGTCATCCCTGCTTAGGCAGGGATCCCGTGACGTTAAGCTTTTAAGTCGCTGGATTCCCGCATATGCGGGAATGACGATACCTAGTGTAGGGTATCGCAAAAAGGGTCATATTAACTACGGGCTCTGATTTTTCCATTACCCGTTGATAGTCGTTGCTTTTGACTTTGACTTTCCCCCGTTTGAGACGATGTAATTTGTGCTTCGCAGAAAATGGATAAGAAAGTGTTGTTGTCTGAGCCGAAGGCGAGTTTCAACACTTTCCCATTTTTTGTGATGCGCAAATTATGCTGAAGCGTAGCGTAAGCACCCCGTAGGGGGCGAGTCTACGGTCGCCTTTTTTGGATTACCTTTTTTGGCGAAGCAAAAAAGGTAATTGGCTGTCGGGCCACACCCGACCTGCGAACTCAAATCAATAACAGAAATAAAAAAGGAGGAAACATTTAAGTTTCCTCCTTATTCACAACATGAATTTTAAAGTAAAGAAATATTATTCCTCACGACGCAAATGCGGGAACAAAATCACATCACGAATATTCGGTGAGTCAGTAATCAACATCATCAAACGATCAATCCCGATACCGCAACCACCGGTAGGTGGCAAGCCGTATTCCAGAGCACGGATGTAATCCGCATCGTAATACATCGCTTCTTCATCACCCGCATCTTTCGCGGCCACTTGTGCCATGAAGCGAGCTGCTTGATCTTCTGCATCATTCAACTCTGAGAAGCCATTGGCGATTTCACGACCTGTCATGAACAACTCAAAACGTTCTGTAATACCAGCAACCGTATCCGATGCGCGTGCTAACGGAGAAACTTCGGCAGGGTAGTCGATGATGTAAGTTGGCTCCCATAATTGTGCTTCGGCTGTTTCTTCAAACAAAGCCAATTGCAATGCGCCTAAGCCTGCTGTCGCGAATGGTTTGACGCCAAATTTCAACAATTCTATTTTGATGAATTCCGCGTCGTTCAATTGTTCTGTTGTGTAATGTGGAGCGTACTTATTGATCGCGCCAACAATCGTCAAACGTTGGAAAGGCTTGGATAAATCTAATTCTTTGCCTTGGTAAGTGAGCACCGCTGTACCATGCGCATCAACCGCTGCTTTGCGAATGACGGATTCGGTGAAGTCCATTAACCACTTGTAATCAACATACGCGGCATAGAATTCCATCATGGTGAATTCTGGATTGTGACGCGGTGACACACCTTCATTGCGGAAGTTACGATTGACTTCAAATACGCGATCAAAACCACCGACAACCAAACGCTTTAGGTACAGCTCAGGTGCGATACGCAAGTACATTTCCATGTCTAATGCGTTGTGATGTGTGATGAATGGTTTTGCTGCCGCGCCACCAGGAATCACGTGCAACATTGGCGTTTCTACTTCCATAAAATCATGGCTATTCATGAAGCTACGGATGGAATTCATTGCCGCGGTACGTGCTTTGAATGTGCGACGTGTTTCTTCGCTCATGATCAAGTCAACATAACGCTGACGGTATTTGGTTTCTTGATTCGACAAGCCGTGGAACTTGTCTGGAAGAGGACGCAAAGATTTAGTTAGTAAGCGCAGCTTCGTTACTTTGACGGTCAGCTCATCTGTCTTAGTTTTAAACAAAACACCTTCGATGCCGAGAATGTCGCCCAAGTCATAGTGACGGAAAGCTTCCATTTCGGCTTCGCCAGTTTTGTCACTGGTGACGTACAACTGAATGCGGCCATCGGCTTTCAAACCTGATGCATCTTGCAAAGTGGCGAAGGCAGCTTTTTTGCCAGCTTCACGTTTGAGCATCATACGACCAGCAACAACGACTTCCACATTTTGTGCCTCTAAGTCTTCACGACTCACATCACCATACTGTGCTTGCAAATCTGCCGCCTTATGCTGTGGACGGAAATCGTTAGGGAAGGCGACGCCTTTCGCACGAATCGCATCGAGCTTGGCACGACGCTCAGCGATGATCGAATTTTCGTCTTGTGGCAATTCTGTTGCTGGATTTTGTTGGTCGGACATGATTGTTCTCTAAAATGAAATTTTGATTCTTTAATAATGCAATCGGAAATGTGTGTGTAGAAATTCAATTATAGGAGTGCAGCAATACGTCGGCATTGCGAGCATTGGCATCGCCGTGATGCGCCCTAGAATTGGATTTATGCGCACACATTTTAAACGCCTTGCTTGAGCGACGCGGCAATGAATCCGTCTAAATCGCCATCTAACACCGCCTTGGTATTACCCACCTCGTAGTTGGTACGCAAATCTTTAATCCGCGATTGATCCAAAACATAGGAGCGAATTTGATGACCCCAACCCACATCGGTCTTGGTGTCTTCTAAGTTTTGCTTCTCACTCATGCGTTTGCGCAATTCGAGTTCAAACAATTTCGCTTTCAACATTTCCCATGCTTCAGCGCGGTTACGATGTTGACTACGATCATTTTGACATTGCACCACGATGCCTGACGGTGCGTGAGTTAAGCGTACCGCGGAATCGGTTTTATTAATGTGCTGACCACCGGCACCGGAGGCGCGATAGGTATCAACGCGCACATCGGCTGGGTTGATATCAATCTCAAACGATTCATCGACTTCTGGATAGACGAACAAACTGGAGAATGAAGTATGGCGTCCATTCGCGGAGTCAAATGGCGACTTACGAACTAAGCGATGCACGCCTGTTTCCGTGCGCAGGAAGCCATACGCATATTCGCCTTCGATTTTGAGTGTTGCAGTCTTGATGCCAGCAACCTCACCATCAGATTGTTCCAAAATTTCGACCTTAAAGCCTTTACGCTCGCAATAACGCAAATACTGACGCAATAACATGGATGCCCAATCTTGCGCTTCGGTACCGCCAGCGCCGGCTTGAATATCGATAAAGCAGTTGTTTGAATCCATAGGATTATTAAACATCCGACGGAACTCCATACCTTCGACTAATTCTTTGAGATGTGCTGCATCGGCTTCGATGGCTTCCAACGTGTCTTCATCACCTTCTTCACGCGCCATGTTAAAGATTTCATTCGCATCTTTTAAATCGGCATCGATCTTGATTAAGGTATGGACAATGGCTTCTAAGGATTTCTTTTCCTTGCCAAGTTCCTGTGCACGCTTGGGATCTTCCCAAACTTTAGGATCTTCTAACTCACCGTTAACTTGTTCGAGTTTCTCTGACTTGATATCGAAGTCAAAGATACCTCCGAAGTTCGGCTTCACGACTGGTTAAGTCGATGAGCAGGTTGGCAATACTATTGAGGCGTTCGGCTTCCATTTGGGATTCTTCTAGTGGGATAAATAAACCCTAAATTATACCCGAGTGTGGTCTGAACTTGCGATTTGGCAGGCGAATGACATGCAATTTAATGCAATTCGCTTCTCACAGCTTTTTATGTTAGAGCGTGTTTGGATTGCAATTTATTAAACTCGGCAATTGCTGCGAAAGCGAACGCTGATTTAATTAATGGAAGCAAGAATGAGCCACACCTTGTGTGACTCACTAAAATCTACCAAACTGACTTAGAAACGGTAGGTTTTTGCTTGACGATGGCTTTCAAACCAAGCGCTCAATTTGGTTTTGAAGCAAGTCGGACAAATGTGGAATTGTGTCTGTGTTGATTGACCGCCGTTAGGAAATGACTCTTCTTCTTCCAATTGTATAGTCGTCATCTTTTTTTCTGGTTCGGCACTCGACCAATTTTCATCCCAATGTGATTCGGCTCCGCAGACGTCACATGTCAATTTATCAAAAACCTCTTCGGTATGTTCCAAAATCAATACGGTTTTCATGTGCTTCATGGCGACTCTCCTTATTTTCGGGGCAAGTGAGACTAGAGAAACTCAGGCAACATCTGAGGAAAAATTTTCCGTCAGGAAATTGTAGCGCGAGTTTGTTAGCCAACCTCGAGAAATTTGCTGCGCTGTTGTTTATGAAGATTGATCACCCATGTTGTGTCGTATTGCTTACAACATGGGTGATAACACGAATTAACGTCGACCTGATTTGGCAGGTGCTTTTTTAGGTTTAGCTGGATTGTATGACAAGCCAGATTTAGTGCTTGTTGGCGCAACCTTAGCTGCCAAACGATTTGCAGAGTTTTTGCCAAATGTATTTAATTTAGGTGCAATCCCACGTTTGACAGGAACCACGCCAGTATTGACCAAATTCGCCACAACAGGTGCGCGTGACGGTATTAAATGTCGTTCACTACTACCAATCAAATCGCCACGTCCCATGCGTAGCAAGCCTTCCTTCACGATCTCATAATTTTCTGGCGCGTGGTAACGTAACAGCGCTTTATGAAATTTTCGTATCTTGCCTGAGCGTGCCGTTTCAACGACTTCAGAATCTGCAGTGATTTTTTTGAGCGGATTTTTACGTGTGTGGTACATCGTGGTTGCCAAGGCCATCGGCGTTGGCATGAAGGTTTGTACCTGATCTAGTTTGAAATCATTCTTCTTCAACCACAAGGCCAAATTCACCATGTCTTCATCGGTTGTACCCGGATGAGCCGCGATGAAATAGGGGATCAAGTATTGTTCTTTGCCAGCTTCTTTTGAATACTTATGGAACATTGCTTTGAATTCATCATACGCACCGATACCAGGCTTCATCATTTTCGACAAAGTATTGGTTTCTGTATGTTCAGGTGCAATTTTGAGCAAGCCACCGACGTGATGGGTTACCAGTTCTTTTACGTATTCTGGAGAGCGTACAGCTAGATCGTAGCGTAGACCAGAACCGATGAGAATTTTCTTAACGCCGGGGATGGCGCGCGCTTTGCGATATAGCGAAATGAGTTTGCTATGATCAGTATTTAAATTGCTGCAAATGCCAGGATACACACAGGATAAGCGACGGCAAGATTCTTCAATCTTCTTATCTTTACACGCCAGTCGATACATATTCGCCGTTGGCCCACCAAGGTCAGAAATCGTTCCAGTGAACCCCTTGGTTTTGTCGCGAATTTCTTCAATCTCACGCAAGATGGAAGGCTCTGATCGACTTTGAATAATTCGACCTTCGTGTTCGGTAATCGAACAGAAAGTACAGCCACCAAAACACCCGCGCATAATATTGATCGAGAAGCGAATCATCTCCCATGCGGGGATGCGCGCCTTGCCGTAACTAGGGTGGGGCGCTCGCGCATAGGCGCGGTCATAAACGCCATCCATTTCGTCCATCGCTAATGGTAACGGTGGTGGATTGATCCATACGTCACGATCACCGTGTGCTTGCGATAAAGCTTTGGCGTTACCGGGATTGGCTTCCAGATGAAATACACGCGATGCGTGGGCATACATCACAGGATCATCTTTCACCGCCTCGAATGAAGGCAAGCGTATCACGGTGTTGTTATGCTTATTTCGCAGCATCGCTTGGCGCTCTTCGCGACTCATAATGCGAATTGCTTGTTGTTTGATGACGTCTGCTCCCGCGCTATTAGTAGCGCTACTTGTGGTATCCGATGTTGATCCAGTCGCGCACTTGGCGTCCTTCTCCGGCATCATTTCATAAGGATTGGTGTGCGCTTCAATTTTGCCTGGCGTATCAAGTTTGATTGATTGAATCTCTGACCAATCTGGGCTAGGCAACCAGTTAGACGGTGTCATGAAGGCTGTGCCACGCAGGTCACGAATGGATTTGATTGGCTCGCCCGCCGCGAGTCTGTGGGTTAAATCCACGATCGCACGTTCTGCGTTACCAAATAACAGCATATCTGCTTTGGAATCAGGTAGAACCGAGCGCTTTACTTTATCCGACCAATAATCATAGTGTGCAATGCGGCGCAAACTGGCTTCAATACTACCAATCACGACATTCACTTCCGGGAATGCCTCGCGTGCCCTTTGTGCGTAGACAACGACCGCGCGATCAGGGCGCTTATTCGGATCACCATCGGGAGTGTAAGCATCTTCTGAACGAATTTTGCGATCAGCTGTGTAGCGATTGACCATGGAATCCATATTTCCAGCCGTAATGCCGAAGTACAGATTGGGGCGACCTAAAGCCCGAAAATCCTCGGCGGAATGCCAATCAGGTTGACTAATAATGCCGACGCGGAAGCCTTGTTGCTCAAGCAGGCGGCCAACTAAGGCCATACCGAAACTCGGATGGTCGATATAGGCATCGCCAGTAATTAAGATGACGTCACAACTATCCCAGCCAAGCGCATCCATTTCGGCGCGTGACATAGGAAGAAAGGGAGCAGCATGTTTGCCGCCCACATCAGGGCGATAGCGCGGTGAAGCGAAGAGATTTTTCGGTGCAGGATTCATGGACGTGATTTTACCTGAATCCTTCGTTCTTCGCCGATTAGTTCAAAACGATTCAAGTTGTAAGCCCTTGTTTTTGAAGATGTTTGTATGCGCTTATTTGCTTGATGTGAATATATTTCATTTGATACAAGCTAGTCTAAGCAACAGCGGTTAAAATCATGGCAATTTTGAGTTGCAATATAAAATGTGTGTTCACTTTGATTTTTCGGAGGATTAGATTGATCTGTGAATCATGTCCCAGACTGATTGGTAGAACTGTATTAAACGAGGAATAAAATGTTTAGACATCAATTGATGTACAGAAAAAACTTATCGTATGTTGTTTTGTTAGCCGCCCTTGGTTTGTCTGCTTGCGCGACCAAGTCAGAGCCCGCGAAAAATAAATCTGAAAAACCAAGTGCTGAAGCAGGGTTTGATTCAAAAGTCGGTGCCGCAATGACCTCGCCTTTGAGTGATTTGAATATTGTAAAGTCCGATATTCCCGAAGTTTTGATCAATGCAAGAAAGGCACCTTACTTGATCGTGCCTGGTGCTGATTGTGCGTGGTATCAAACCGAAATTGATCGCTTGAATTCTGTGTTAGGGCCTGATTTAGATGCTGCAAAAGTTGATGCTGACGGCAATATTGTTGAGCGTGAACTTGGTAATGCGACAATCAACGCACTGAAGAGTTTTACGGAAGGATTTGTACCATTTCGTTCTTGGGTGAGACGTTTGACGGGAGCTGATAGTCACGCGCGCGAAGTCGCTGCTGCTGGTATGGCAGGTATTGTGCGGCGTTCATATTTGAAAGGTGTTGTGCAAGCCAAATCTTGTTCAAATCAGCCTCAGCAAGAAAGTTCTGTAACGAAGTAAATTTCTTTATCTCAAAGAATTAGGGAACAATCTTCGATTTACTGGTTCAAATCCTCGTATCGATTTTTAACAATAATTAGCTTATGCAAAGAGACACTCCGATGTTTAAAAAGTTTTTGCTTGGTCTTAGTTTTATCTCGTGTAGTTTAGTTGGCTCGTTTGATATAGCGCACGCGGTGCAAAACAAGAACGCGGCAGCGAAAGTAAGTAATCTAGAGAACAATACTGCGACCAACTTAGAAAAATCTGTTGTAAAGGTATTTTCTACCATACGTGGCCCTGATCCATTCAAGCCTTGGGGTAAGGCATCGCCGCAAGATGTAACCGGATCTGGTGTGGTGATTGAGGGTAGGCGCATTTTGACGAATGCGCATGTCGTCGAATACGCCAGCCAAGTGCAGATACAAACTGGGCAGGAAGGAGATAAAGTTCCTGCCACGGTTGTCGCGATATCGCGTGCGATGGATTTGGCGATTTTAAAGCTCGATGATGAGAAATTCTTTGATAGTCACGCTGCCGTCGCTCGTAGCAATAAATTACCTGAAGTGACCGATGCAGTATTTGCCTATGGTTATCCAACAGGTGGAAATTCATTATCGATTACCAAGGGTATCGTTTCTCGTATTGAGTTTGTTGATTATGATGGCAGTACAGGTGGTTTGCGTATTCAAATTGATGCAGCCATTAATCCTGGCAATAGCGGCGGTCCTGTTATCGCTGGCGATAAGATGATTGGCTTGGCATTCTCAGGTTTAATGCATGCGCAAAATATTGGCTACATTATTCCAAACGAAGAGATAGAAATTTTCCTCAAAGATATCGCCGATAAAAAATATGATGGAAAACCATCTTTGCTCGATATTACCCAGACTTTAGAAAATCCTACTGTACGTGAGTATTTGAAACTAGATAAAAGTGTTGAGGGTTGTATCATTCATAAGCCTTACGATCAATCTGCATCATCGATTTTGAAAGAGTGGGATGTGATTACACATATTGGTGATACCGCAATTGACAACCAATGCATGGTCAGAATTAAGCCAAGTGTGCGGGTCATGTTTAAGTACAAAGTTCAACAAGCAGCAAGCAACGGCAAAGTGGCGTTAAAAATCATTCGCGGCGGACAGCCTATGAATGTACAAGCGCCAGTGTATATAGGTCGTCCTCATTTGATTGGCGATTTGCAAGGTGGTTATCCGTCTTACTTTATTTTTGGCCCGATTGTATTTTCACGCGCAACGGTAGAGTACATGAGTTTCTTGAGCAACAACGCGCCCGCGATTAATGGTTATGCGTACAATGCAAGCCCGTTGATTACCTTACGAGGTGAAAAACCAAGTAAAGATCGTGAAGAGTTAGTCGTGATTAGCTCGCCATTTTTTCCACACAAGCTTGTGACTGGCTATAGCAATCGATTTGGTTCAGTGGTGTATTCCATTAATGGAATTCCTGTGAAAAGTTTGAAGCACTTGGTTGCGCTTTTACGTGACATGCAAGATGATTTGATCGTGATTCATTATGATCAACGTTATGGAGAAACGATGGTGTTGCCGCGCAAAGCAATGCTCGCTGAAACGGAGGCGGTGTTATCCGATAATGGAATTCGTTCGCAGGGTTCGCCAGATATGATGGCGATTTGGAATGCGAAATAGAACGAAGCTTGAAGATGAAGGTGCCTAATTAACTACTAGCTTATAAATTGTGAGGGAAAAAAGAAGCGCATCAAAATTTGATGCGCTTCTTTTTTATTGGTGTATGTTGTTTGGAATTAGTCGAATCGTAGATCGACTAAAAAATAGCGTGGGATCTTAAATTGACGCCCTAGATTTTCCGGTGGCACATTGGCATTGATTAAGTTTGGGTACTGCGTTGATTTACCTTTCGATTGATAAGGCATGGTGAACGCAAGAATACTTTGGCTTTGATTGATGGGGAAACCAACTTCGTTTGAGCCAGCTTGAAAGCTTTTTAGAGCAAAATCTTTCTGGTCTGCGCCGAGTGCGATTTCTTTTACTATGCCAAATCCCAAGAAGCGAAAATCAAATTTGGCTTTGCCGTTCGGTGTTTTTTGTACGAGCACATTAAAGTTGAACTCTTGTTCTTTGAGTTTGAAAAACTCATCCTCTTTTGAATCAAATACTTCATAGGTTTTGATCAGCTTGCCATTCGCGAAATCGCGAATAACGATCTTAAAATCTTTGCCCCATAAGTGGGTGCCAGAAAACTTTACTTTGTGGTAGTTGATGCCTTGGAAGCGCAAAACATTCATTAAGTCTTCATTTTCTACACCATCAATCGTGCTTAGTTTGATGTTGGACTGTGCGCTAGCGATAGATATTGGCAACAACAAGCTGGCGATTAGGGCGGTGATTTTGTGCATGGTAATTTCCATTCAAAATAAGAGCATCGTTTTATCCCAAATGTGGATCAAACTAGCATGGCGGAGAATCTTATCATTTACATCAAATTACTCAAGCGAGATATTGAAATAAAATCGTTTACTTTAAGTTTTACTTAAATTAATATAGGTATTAATGATATTTATGCTTTGTTATTAGGGAGCAGTATATGAGTTCAAATAAACAACAGCTTTCGCTAAAGACCAGTAAATTCAGTATTTTTATTAAGGTGATGGCGTTTGTTTTGGTTCTTAATTTAATCGCGGATCGCGCTATGCAGTTATTGCCAGCCTTTAGCTTAGGTGGAAATTTTAATATTGAAAATACGCTGATGTTGTCGCTGCGTTTGCCTTATTTTTGGACGGGATTACTTGTGCCGATCGTCTATGTTTGCGCATTGTGGGCTGCTGCAGATTTTTTAAAGCGGTTTGAACAGAGCAAGTCTTTCGATGCAGGCTTACTCAAAAGTTTGCAACTAATTGGTGCCAATTTAATGTATGCCGCAATGGCAGCGATTTTATTTGTCCCCACGATCGAGGCGTGGATTAATCAAGGTGAGCGCGGTTTAAAAACGAATTGGGATGTTGAAGCTGTCACTATCGGCATGGTCGGATTGATCTTGAAGTACGTTGCACAGCGTGCGCAGAATTTGCAAGCTCAGGTCGATAGTTTTGTCTAGATTGCAAAGTGCGTGACGATGCCGATTCGAGTGAACTTAGATGTCATGTTAGCGCGCAGAAAAATGCGCGCCAAACAATTGGCCGAGCAAATTGGTCTCTCAGAAACACAGTTATCGATGCTGCGTACAGAAAAAGTTCGTGGCATACGATTTGATACACTGGCCAAGATTTGTTTGGTGTTGGATTGCAAACCGGCCGATATTCTTGACTATGATGTAGATCCAGCTGACTTGTATTTGGCGGATGAAAACTAAGCTTGCTCTACATGTTCCACTAATAACTGCACTCTGGTGACACCATTGTATTCATTCGCATCAAGTCGAAATGCCACTCGAATACGCTCGCCAAAACTCTCTGTATGCCCAAACCAAATCGCATCATAGCGAATACCATTTTTTTCTAGCACCATTTTTAAATGACGCTCTTTTAAAATGCGTTGCGAAACCAATTTAAACTCATCACAGAAAATAGGTGGAGCAAAGCCTTGCCCCCATACTTGACTGTCAAGCAGCTCAATAAAATCAGTGGTGTAATACGCTTCTTCTAAGACACCATCGGTTTCAATAATGCGTTCCAATTGTTCTTGGCGTAACCAGGATTTACCAACTGCTTCAAAGGCAGACTGAAACGACGCGAAATCGTCGGCACGAATCGTCAAACCAGCAGCCATCGCGTGTCCACCAAATTTTTGAATCAAGCTGGGCGCATGCTTGGATACTAAATCGAGTGCATCGCGTAAATGAAAGCCAGGAATTGAGCGTCCAGAACCTTTAATTAAGCCATCATCGCCCGGGGCAAAAGTGATGGTCGGCCGAAAGAATTTATCTTTAAGTCGTGAGGCAACGATGCCAATGACACCCTGATGCCAAGACTCGTCAAACACGGTAATAGTATGAGTGTCTTGCGCTTGAAAATCATCTAAATGAAGAAGAGCGACATCTTGCATTTCACGTTCAATGTCTTTGCGATCGGCATTGATGCTATTGAGCTCTTGAGCGATCTGCCAAGCTCGGCCTTCATCATCAGTAGTTAAACACTCAATGCCAAGCGACATATCTGCCAAGCGACCCGCCGCGTTTAAACGAGGACCAACGGCAAAACCTAGATCAAACGGGCTTGCCAGACGCGGTTCTCGTCCAGCGACGCGAAACAGTGCCGCGATACCAGCGTGCATGCGACCTGCACGCATACGCTTTAAGCCCTGCGCAACCAAAATACGGTTGTTTGGATCTAGCTTGACCACGTCCGCAACGGTGCCGAGCGCCACCAAATCCAACAAAGTGTCTAATTTAGGTTGATTCTGTTGATCAAATGCGCCGCGTTTTCTTAGTTCCGCCCTCAATGCCAACAGCACGTAAAACATGACACCAACCCCTGCCAAATTCTTGCTAGAAAAGTCGCAAAATGGCTGGTTCGGATTCACAATCACACTCGCTTGCGGCAAAGTATCGGCCGGTAGATGGTGATCGGTTACGAGGACTTGTATGCCTCTAGCATTCGCGGCAGCGACCCCATCGATACTCGCGATGCCATTGTCGACGGTGACAATAATATCGGGTGATTTCTCACGAGCGGTGAGATCAACGATTTCTGGTGTTAAACCGTAACCGTACTCGAAACGATTGGGAACGATGTAATCTACTTCTGCGCCCAACATGCGTAGGCCACGCAAGCCGACCGCACAAGCCGTCGCGCCATCACAGTCATAATCCGCCACAATCACGAGTTTCTTTTTTGCGGCAATTGCATCGGCTAAAAAGTTCGCAGCTTTCTCATTATTTAATAAGCGATTTGGCGGAATTAATGCAGGTAAGTCGGTGAGTAATTCATCTGCACTTACAATGCCACGCGCAGCAAATAGGCGCGCTAGTACTGGATGCAAACCACTTTGCTTTAATAATTCTGCTTGCCGAAAAGCGTAGGGGCGAGTGCTGATGCGTGTCATATCAAGTGTGCTTCAATATTGAATTTGTGGGCTGTGCTGATGTGTAAGTCGACGAATTATTGCGATGATTGCGCTAGTTTGAGTAAGGTATCTAAACTAGGTTTGCGCCAGAATTTCCAGCTTTGTGGCGCCGTACAAGATAATTCAGCCAAGCATAGACCATCACTTAATACTAATCGCACGGTTTTCAATTGTTTGCTCTGTAGTGCTTGCAGTGCGGGCGCAAACCAATTGTGTTCCAATTGATTCATGTGAATTAGCCATGTTCCCCAGTCACTATTGAGTGCCGGCTCCAGTAAGTCTTCTACGTAGACGCTGTTTTTCCTATCTTTTTTCTGCATTAATTCAGCAAAGCTAGAAGTATTCAATTCGCAATCTAAATGATGCAGTTCAGCGCTCCCGCTATGTAGCCAAACAGAATTGATCGTGTTTCGACCTTGTTCATCGCGACTTTGATTGACCGGGTGAATATGCCAAAGCATTTGTATTTCATTTTGGAGTTTGCGCCAAGCGACTTCGTGTTCGCCTTTTGCAATCCAAATTTCCATATTGTGACCTGCGGCCGCATCCAAACTCGCTGTCTGCAATGCAGCCCACTCATCCGCGCGTAAAAACCAAGTTTTTGCATCACCGTAAACCAGCGTTTTTCCCAATTCTTCACAAATTTCTTTGGCTGCTTCAAATAACGCGCGTGATTCTTCGGTGGAAATATCGAGACGACGCGGGTCGGTCATCACCATATGATCGCGCGCGATATGAATATGCACTGGGCTTAAGGTGAACCAATATCCCTCAGGATTTTGTAGATTAAACGCATGCATACGACTGTGCGTAAGTGCAGGACTGTTTAGGATGGATTTTGATGAATTGAAATGTCGACTGAGCCAATGCTCATGCGGTAATAATCGCGCAAATTCGTCAAAGTTATGTTTCGAATCTTGTCGCGCATGTCCTAAAAGCATAGCAAGTGAATGCGTTTTCATTTGCTTGACTAGTTCTCTAGCCAAAGGCGTGGGGGGAATGCCAAAAGGCAAAATAATTTCTAAATAGCTCATAACGTCATTGTATGGCAAACTACGGGCTCTTGAAAATTTGTCTGCTTTTTGTTTGCATTTTGTTTTTTTGGAATTGCTCCTTTCGTGAAAAATCTTCCTTTTGAATGGCTAGTTGGCTTGCGCTATACCCGTGCAGGTCGTCGTAGCAGTCGCAATAGTTTTATTTCTTTTATTTCTCTTATTTCTATGGCTGGCATCGCCTTGGGCGTGGCTGCGCTGATTATCGTTTTGTCGGTGATGAACGGTTTTCAGAAAGAAGTGCGAGATCGGATGCTATCGGTGTTACCGCATATTGAAGTGTTTGATGCGAGTGGTGTGATTCCTGATTGGCAAGCAACTGCGAAGCAAGCGCAACAACATTCTTCGGTGCTTAGTGCGGCGCCTTATGTTGATGCACAAAGTATGATTGTGAACGATGGCGTGATGCGTGGTGCCGTGATTCGTGGGATTTTGCCGGAAGAGGAGCCTAAAGTATCGATTGTTGCCAGTAAGGTAAAGGCAGGTAAATTAGCTGACTTAAAAGAGGGTGCTTTCAATATTATTCTTGGCGTTGATTTAGCGCGTGCGATGCATGTTGGCATCGGCGATAAAGTGACCTTGGCCGCACCTGAAGGACAATTAACCCCAGCTGGCACGATTCCTCGTTTAAAAGGATTTACCGTGGTCGCAGTTTTTGAAGCCGGCCATTACGAGTTTGATTCAGGAATGGCGTTTATTCATCTCGCTGATGCGCAAAAATTTTTCCGCCAAGAAGCACCAACAGGGGTTCGTCTCCGCATTAAAGATATGTTGCAAGCTCCGCAGGTTGCGTTTGAATTAAGTCGAAATTTAGGTGGTAGTTTAATCACGCGTGATTGGTCGCAGCAAAACAGCAATTACTTCGCGGCGGTAAAAACCGAGAAAACCATGATGTTCATTATCTTGACTTTGATTATTGCTGTTGCCGCGTTTAATTTAGTCTCAACTTTGGTGATGACGGTGACGGAGAAACAGGCGGATATCGCAATCTTGCGTACCTTGGGAGCATCACCAATGTCGATCATGAAAATTTTCATGGTGCAGGGCGGATTAGTAGGCTTATTTGGTACTGCTCTTGGTGTCTTGTCAGGGATTGTTGTTGCTTTGAATATTGAGGTGATCGTTCCATTCATCGAAAAAGTTCTAGGTATACAGTTTTTAGCAAAAGAAGTGTATGTAATTAGTACTTTACCTTCGGATTTGCATTGGTCTGATGTTTGGACTATTGGCGGCATTGCTGTCGTCTTGGCTTTCTTGGCGACTATTTATCCTAGCTGGCGTGCTGCCCGCGTAAAACCTGCGGAGGCATTACGTTATGAATAAGTTGCAAACCGTTTTGTCTTGTAAGAATTTGGCAAAAATCTATGGTCAGGGTGAGCATGCGGTCAAGGTTTTGCAGGGCATTAATTTTGCGATTCATGCAGGTGAACGTATCGCGATTGTTGGCGCATCTGGTTCAGGCAAATCAACCTTGCTACATTTGCTCGGTGGTTTGGATACGCCGACGCAAGGCGTCGTGAATTTGCTCGGCAATGATTTTGCTGGTATGAATGAATCAACGCGCGGCGAGTTGCGTAATCAGTCTCTAGGGTTTGTCTATCAATTTCATCATTTGCTACCTGAGTTTTCGTCATTAGATAATGTTGCCATGCCTTTATTCATCCGAAGAATGAAACGTGCTGAGGCACAAGAGATCGCTAAGACCATGTTGAGTAAAGTTGGTTTAGCTCATCGCATCACCCACGTGCCTGGAGAGTTATCTGGCGGTGAGCGTCAACGTGTTGCTTTAGCACGTGCTTTGGTTACCAATCCAGCCTGTGTATTAGCCGATGAACCTACAGGAAATTTAGATCGCGGTATCGCAGATCAAGTGTTTGCTTTGATGTTGGACCTGTCTAAAACATTGGGAACTGCATTTGTGATCGTGACGCATGATGCTGATTTGGCGAAGCGCTGTGATCGCGTGCTTAGACTTACTGAACAAGGCTTGGTTGAAAGTTAGCGAAGGTAATTTTCAATAAATGTTCTCTGCTTAGATCGATTATTGAAGTTAGAGATAAATCGTAGATGAATGATTTGTATATTGTCTATATAAGCTGAAATCAAAACAACAGCAATAAAATACTGATTGCATACACAGTATTTTTGCTTTACATTACTAACTACTGAACGCACATACAGTATTCTTTGTGCGAGGAATTGTGAGTAAGTCAGCCTAGACTCTATCGACATTCAACTACGGAGATTTCTTCAAATGACTAATTTAGAACAAACATTAGACACGCGTTTTGCAGTGCAATTTTCACCAAGCACATTTTTGATGCGTTTTGGACGCCGTGAAATTTTTATCTGTAACGATTTTAGAAATCGTCACTATCATGTGAATCCGGTCATTGAGTGTTCGACAGGAGTTCAAGCCGGGCACCTAGAGATTTTATTATTTCGTAAGTGGTTGGTGATTTTGTCTAAAGCGAGATAAGAGTTTGATTATGCTTGGTTAGCGATGATCTAACTTGGTCGAATTCTAATGACTTTTGTGTTGAGACAAACTTAAATTCAATTGAAAGAATCAAGAGCAGGCGTAATAAGCCTGCTTTTTTTTGGTAATTTGTGAATGCCTAATTTTGAAGGCAAACTAATTGAATGTATTCAATTAGAAACCTAAGTCAGATAAGAGGTCATCCACATTATCTTGGCTAAGTTGGACACCACCTACGGCACCTGGACCAGCTAATAAGTCTTCTTTTTTATTGACAGATACTGCTCCCTCTGGAGCTCCACTTAAAAGTAATCCCAATAAGTCTTTTTCGGTGCGTTCCAATAATCCGACCACCTTTTTGATCAGTTGACCTGTTAAATCTTGAAAGTCTTGCGCCATCATGATGTCTGAAAGCGACTGCTCAGTGCGAAGGCTATTTTCGCGTGTCTGTTGGATGAAGCTAAGCATTTGTAGGTTGAGATGAATTAACTCTTCTTTCGATAAGTTATTAAGTGTTTGTTTATCCTTTGCTTGTAAAAGTAGCGCAGCATCTTTTATTGTTGCTTGCTGCAAGGGCAATGTTTCTTCAACAGCAGAAAGTACCTTGTTTGCTGCTTTTTCAGTTAGTGCTCCAATGTGATTGAGTCGCTCACGTGCTGATGGAAATTCAGTTGATGCTTCCGCCAATATGCCGTCTGCGCCAACCCAAGTTAGTGCGTCGTGTAAGGCTCTGACTACATGACCCACACCTTTATACATTAATTCAGGATCGCCTTCGGTATGTTCTGAATTGACTGTGTTGAGCATTGGAGCTGCTTGCGTCATACCTCGTCCTTTTTTATCAGGTAAGTTTTTGTTGATCAGAAGATACTAAATGATAAAGTGAATGTCGACAATAAAAAGATGCTAAGACGAAAGAACATCATCCGCTCACAATATTTTGTTGTTGTTGTTCCTGTTCACATTGGCTTGATTTGTGTTTGTGAATACAGAATTGATACTAGTAAGCTCATTCAGTTTTAATGGAACATTAATTGAATTTCCAAACCGCCTTGTACGTGGTTACGAATATGCATTTTGCCACCATGTCGTTTTACGATCCGTTCAACGATGGCCAATCCTAAACCAGAGCCATTTGCTTGGCTACGGGCGATTTCTCCGCGTGTAAAAGGTCGTAATAAGCGAGGAATTTGTGCATCGTCGATGCCACTGCCGAAATCTCTAAGCTGCACGTAAATTTCGTTTGAGTTTGCGCTTTTCGCAGCATTAGTTTGGCGTTTGCATAGAATTGCTAATTTGAGTTGATGGGTCTGAGCATCTCGTCCGTAGCGTATGGCGTTTTGAATCAGATTATCAAACAGTCGTTGAAACTCAATCTCGATACCGGTGACATAAAGATTAGGTTCGATGTTGGCTTCGATGACAACATCACTCGATTTTGCCAAATCTGAAAAAATCTTATCGATAAGTTTGCTTAAATTGAAGCTACTAAAAGTCGATTCATGTAAGGGCTTGGCATAGTCAAGAAATTGTTGAATGATGCTATCCATTTGCCTGAGGTCGGCTTGCATTGCTTCGCGCGTATCGACCTCTAAATTTGCCATTTCTAATTCAAGTTGTAGTCGCGTAAGCGGTGTTCTTAGATCGTGCGAGATACCAGCAAGAATCACGGTTCTATCCGATTCTATTCTTGCTAGATCATCGACCATTTGATTAAAGCTCGCATTGGTCTCACGGATTTCTTTAGGCCCGTTTTCTGACAAAGGTTTTGGATGGCGCCCGCGTGATAATTGCCTGGTTGCGATGATCAGATTGGTGAGCGGTTGGTTGATTCGTCTCGATATAAATACCGCACCGATGAGTGCCAAGATCAAGCTGGAAATCGCCCATCCGAGAAACTGTAAGCCAACTTCAGTTTGTAAGCGATCTGCTTCTAATCTCAACCAAAATTGATCTTCATCGATTTGAAAGCTAAGCCAAAACCCATCCTCACCATTCACACTATTGGCAAATTGTGTTTGTTTCCCAAGCTTTTGTTGAACTAATCGGCGTACTTCAGTGAGTAGTGGCGTCTCTGTGATTTTCTGCACTTGATCGCTATCTTCTAATAAGTAAATCCGTATTCCTTCATTGCGCGCTAGATCGATTAATAATTCTCGTCGTTTGTCTTCTGCGGAGTGCGTAAGCGCCGCACTAGTAATCGTAACTATCGAAACAATTTGATTTGATAACTGCTGCGCGCGCGGTTTGCGTTCTAATAATTTGATGCTGACAAACCAAGTCAATAGGCTGGCAGTGACCAATAATGCGAGCAGGAAAAAGGTGCGCCAAAACAAGCTGTTTTGAAACCAAGCTAATCCTTGCAGGTATTTGCGCATTACGATGATTTTTTTAAATGTTGATAGCGACGAGAGAAGATTCTTCGATTGGGATGCTTACTGACTTTGACCATCAGGAATGAAAACATAGCCTAATCCCCATACGGTTTGTATATATTGCGGATTGGTTGGGTCTTGCTCAATTAATTTTCGCAGACGAGAAATCTGCACATCAAGACTGCGATCAAACACTTCATATTCACGACCGCGTGCAAGTTCCATCAGCTTTTCTCTTGATAAAGGTTGTCTGGCATGGCGGGCGAATACCTTCAGTACAGAAAATTCCCCGGTAGTTAGACTAATATTTTCGCCGTTCTTTTTGAGTTTGCGCGTCGATAGATCCAATACAAATTCACCAAATTGAAAACTCTGACCCTGCTCAGAAGGTGCGCCAGGAGCTTCATCTGGTGCTTTTCTTCGCAGTACCGCATTGATCCGAGCAACGAGTTCTCTTGGATTGAATGGCTTGGGCAAATAATCATCCGCCCCCATTTCCAAGCCGATGATGCGATCGACTTCTTCGCCTTTTGCGGTGAGCATAATAATTGGTGTATTGTCGCCACCACCTCGCAAGCGGCGACAGATAGATAAACCATCCTCACCTGGTAACATCAAATCGAGGACCATTAAATCGTAACGTTCTCGCATCCATAATTTGTTCATGGCTTGTGCATTTTCAGCGACCACAACTTGAAATCCTTGCTCGCTCAAATAGCGCCGCAATAAATCGCGTAAGCGTAAATCATCATCAACCACTAAAATTTTTGCTTTGGATTCGCTCATTCAAATGCTCACTTCTTTGCAAATGGAAAAGTCTTATCTTACTGCTAAACAATGAATCGGCAAATCATCTTTGTGAAAGATTACAAACTGTTACAGCGCTTACAGAAAAAGGGCTATCTATCTTCTTCTCTGGGACTTAGACTTTAATCATTGTTAAAACTGCTTGGTTCACGATATTTTTCCGAATAAAATGGTCTATGTTTGATCATGTTTATGTCGATAAATTGACAAAGTTAAGGATTGTTGTGTTGTCTGTTAAGTGCCGATTAATTTGTTTGATGTTTATTTCTTCATTGTGGATAGGTGAAGATGCTTCTGCATTGGCGCCACAAGAGCAAGATGCAGAAACTCGCCAAAAAATTGAAAAGCGACGCCAACAGTTTCGTGAGTTGCAAGAACTCAGATTTAATCGTCGAGCCGAGCGTATTGAAGAATTTCGTAATGGCTCTGGCTTTGAGAGAAATCCTTCACCAGTTTTACGTGGGGTTGAAAAAAACCGGTTGAATAATGAAGAGCGGCCAGCAGCTAAATTGAATCGTTTAAGCCCAGAAGAGCGAATGGCGCTACGTAGACAGATTCGAGAAGCAAGACAAGATATTTATTTGCGCCGGCAACAAAAAAAATAAGGTGAATCTCGTCATGCATATCGCTAAGCGACGAGAGGCGATTCACCTAATTTGTTTTTTTGCTTTTTGTGTCTTTGGCAGATTAGCGTCGGTGTTGTTTCATAATTTTTTGCTGTTCTCGCTGCCAATCGCGTTCTTTTTCGGTTTCTCTCTTATCGTGTTGCTTTTTACCTTTGGCTAATCCGATCTGGCATTTAACGCGTCCATTCAAGTAATGCATATTCAGTGGCACCATTGTGTAGCCTGAACGTTCCACTTTGCCGATTAACTTTTTAATCTCTTCTGCGTGCAGCAGCAATTTTCTGGTTCGCACAGAATCTGGATGGATGTGGGTTGATGCTGTTGGGAGTGCGCCTATGTGTGCACCAAACAGAAAAATTTCTCCATTTTTGATGATCACGTAGGCTTCTTTCAGTTGTACGCGACCAGCGCGTATCGCTTTAACTTCCCAGCCTTGCAAGACAATACCAGCTTCATATTGTTCTTCAATGAAAAAATCGTGAAATGCTTTTTTATTATCTGCAATACTCATACTGCTCTCATACTTATTCGATTTATTGTGTAGTGACTTCTGGGGCGTTCGATGCTGGTTTTTCGCTTAATTCCCGAGAAGAGCCTTGTTTCAGTTAAAATTCGGTCTGTGATCATACCAAATGACTTGAGATAATGGCAGTTGTCAAAAAAAATGTCCTTGTAGCCTTTAGTGCCGAACAGATGTTTGCACTTGTCGAGAAAGTAGAAGACTACCCTTTGTTTTTGCCATGGTGTGGTGGCGTTGAGGTCGCAGAGCGCACCGACACCCATTTGAAGGCGACATTATCTATCAATTACCACGGAATCAAGCAAAGTTTTACTACGCAAAACGTCAATTCACCTCCGCATTCGATGGAAATGCATCTAGTTGATGGCCCATTTAAGCAATTACATGGAACTTGGACCTTTACCGCACTGAGAAAAGACGCGTGTAAGATCGAGTTTGATCTGCGCTATGAGTTTTCAAGTAAATTGCTGGAGCACTTAATCGGGCCGGTGTTTAGTAAGATCACCAATAGTTTTGTTGACGCTTTTTGTGAGCGTGCAGAGGCGGTGTATGGATAAGCAAGTAATGCAGCGCATAAAAATTGAACTCTGTTATGCCTTGCCGCATGCAAGTCCTGTGTTGATCCCCTTGTTGGTTGAATCGGGTACTAAGCCTCAACAGGTAATGGATTATCTCTCTAGTTCACAACTTGCTGATGTGCAGTCTTTACTCGAAAATCATAGCGTATGGGCTGTTTTTGGCAAAAAAAAGAACGCAGATTATTGTCTTCTCGAAGGCGATCGACTTGAATTGTGTCGCCCGCTGATTGCTGATCCTATGAGTGCTCGTCGCCTTCGCGCAAAGCGCGAGCACAAATCAGGAAAAATGTAGTGAGTTAGTTTTTCGCGTGTCGAGTGAATTACTAATCAACGGCAATCTGCCAATACTTTTTTCACATCAGCCATTTCTCGAGCGCGTTGTGCTTCATCCAAAGGAATGCGTTCGCCATTTTTGTCTCTTGACATGATGAGCATGCCTTCGTCTAAGCTTTGCTTATAGGACTTTGCGCGTTCACAGTTCTTCGCTTTATCGGCATTTTGTTGCTTCTCATCTGCGCTTTTTTTCTCTGCTTCTTCTTTTGCTAACTTGCGCTTATTAAAGTCTTCATTTTTGCTCGCAATGGTCACCGGTTTTTCCAATTTGGGATTGCTTGCGGAAGTCGTCGACGTATTTTCCACTGGTGCCGCGCTCGCTGCTCTTGCCGTGCCAAATGGTGTTTTAATGATTTTGTCACGTGGAACCGACTTGGGTGGAGGCGTATCCGAGTACTGCTTGACGCCTTTTTCATTGAGCCAAATGTACTGTGCCATCACTGACTGAGAAAGTAATAGCGATAAAATAAATCCTGCGCTGAGGAGTGGAGACTTCTTTTGCATAGTTAACTCGATTTCTATTTGAAAGACTAAATTTCCTGATAATTTAAAGCAAGTTTTACACGGAACGAGACGGATCGGCAAGTTTTCTGTATAATTTACTTTTGCGCCTATAGGAAATACTATGCGTCTTCTTCAAAAAGCACTCACTTTCGATGATGTGTTGCTCGTCCCAGCTTACTCCAATATTCTCCCAAAAGATACGTCTCTTGCGACGAATTTGACTCGTAATATTAAGCTTAATATCCCCCTCGTATCCGCAGCGATGGATACGGTTACCGAAGCGCGTCTCGCGATTGCGATGGCGCAAGAGGGTGGTATCGGTATTATTCACAAAAATCTCACACCAAAAGAACAAGCGCGCGAAGTGGCTAAGGTCAAGCGATTCGAGTCTGGTGTATTGAGAGATCCAATCACAGTTGCACCAACGACGACAATTCGTGAAGTGATCGCGATGAGTCAACAACACGGTATTAGTGGTTTTCCGGTAGTGGAAGGTAAAACAGTCGTCGGCATTATTACCAATCGTGATTTGCGTTTTGAGCAAGAATTAGATGCTGAAGTGCGCGCCAAAATGACGCCGCGTGAAAAATTGGTCTATGTGACCGAAGGTGCGGATTTGAGCGAAGCGAAACGTTTGATGAACAAGCATCGCTTAGAGCGTGTCTTGGTCGTTGATGGTGCATTCGAATTGCGCGGCTTGATCACCGTGAAAGATATTCAGAAATCAACTGAGCATCCATTTGCTTCCAAAGATAGTTTAGGCAAATTGCGTGTTGGCGCGGCGGTTGGTGTCGGTGCGGATAATGACGAACGTATTGATTTGTTAGCCAAAGCTGGGGTCGACGTTATTGTTGTCGATACGGCACATGGTCACTCGAAAGGTGTACTTGATCGTGTACGTTGGGTAAAAACGAATTATCCACATATTGAAGTCATTGGCGGCAATATCGCCACAGCGGCAGCGGCTTTGGCATTGGTTGAGCACGGTGCGGATGCGGTTAAAGTTGGTATCGGTCCCGGCTCGATATGCACCACGCGTATTGTTGCTGGTGTTGGTGTGCCTCAAATTACGGCTATCGCAAATGTGGCAGAAGCATTGCGCGGAACTGGTGTTCCATGTATCGCTGACGGCGGAATTCGTTTTTCTGGTGACGTTTCTAAAGCTTTGGCAGCAGGTGCTTCAACTGTCATGATGGGCAGTATGTTCGCGGGCACGGAAGAAGCGCCTGGTGAAGTGATTTTGTTCCAAGGTCGAAGCTATAAATCCTACCGTGGTATGGGTAGTCTTGGAGCGATGGCAGATGGTTCTGCAGATCGTTACTTCCAAGATTCCGCTAATAACGCCGATAAATTGGTGCCAGAGGGTATTGAAGGTCGTGTTCCGTATAAAGGTAGCGTTTTGGCTATTTTGTACCAAATGGTCGGTGGCGTACGTTCCTCTATGGGTTACTGCGGCTGTGCATCAATTCAAGATTTGCATGATAAAGCGGAGTTTGTTGAAATTACTTCTGCTGGTATGCGTGAATCGCATGTTCATGATGTACAAATCACTAAAGAAGCGCCAAATTATCGTGCAGATTAATTGTCGCTAGCACGATATCGTTCCGAGATGTTTGATCAAGGTTCATTTACGCGGAGCAAGCAATGGTGACATCAACTACAGGTGTTAGTCGCATGGAACTTATGCTCGATGATGCGAGCTTGTCACGAGTAGATCCCGGTAAATACGAGGCGAAGATCGCTCGTTTTGAACGTCTCGGAATTCGTTTATTTGGTGTTGCTAATTGCATCGTCAGCTTTGGTAATTTGCGCGAGCGCTTCAATCGTAGCGAACATGCGATGGTGACGATAGAAGCGGCTTTTTGTGAGCATTTGGGCTTTTCTGAAGAGATTCGTGTTTTTACGAATTTGAATTTTGAAGAAGAATATGCCGAACATCCCTCGGTAAAAGGGGAACCGCACATTGTGTTTTGTGCCCAGCATCCTGTGTTTGATGCGAATGATCAATGTGTTAGTTGCATTTATTTGATTGATTACACCGAACGCGAATTCGATGACGAATCCCGATTGTTGCTCGCAGATCTTGCTGTGATGGTCGAGCGTGAATTGGTGATGGGAGCCTTAAGAGTTCAGCATGGTGAATTGATCAAACAAATTCGCAATTTAAAAAGAGATGCTTTGCTTGACCCTGTGCTTGGGATGTGGAATCGCGCAGCGATTACCCGTTCTCTTGGTTTAGAGCTAGATCGCTGTCTCAAAGCAGAGAAACCAGTATCGCTTATATATATCAGTATCAATCAGTATCAAAGTTTAAAAGAACAGCATGGCAGCTCGGTCAGTGATGCTTTTTTACTGAAAGTTGCTAGTCGTATGCGCTCTTGCATTCGCCCTTTTGATGCTTTGGGGCGATTTGAAGTGGATGCTTTTTTAATTGTTTTACCCGGAGCATCGAATTTGGTGGCAGCGGCAGTCGCTGAGCGTATTCGTCTGGCGGTAATTTCACGTCCAGAAATGCTAAACGATCAAAACATCGAGATTGAAATAAGCATGGGAATAGCGTCAACTAGCGTATTCCCAAATGTCACGCCGGAAGCACTGGTTGCTCACGCAGAAAAAGCCTTACTTGCGGCCAGACGTTTAGAAAGTAACCGAATAGTTCAAGCAGAAGCTGACCAGCTTGATATTCTTCTTTAATCAATAAATAGAATCATGCATTCAAAAATCCTTATCCTCGACTTTGGTTCCCAAGTTACTCAATTGATCGCTCGCCGTGTTCGTGATGCTGGCGTTTTTTCAGAAGTTTATCCTTACGATGTCAGTGATGAATTCATTCGCAACTATGGCGCAGCTGGGATTATTTTATCTGGCGGCCCAAGTAGTGTGACTGAAGGCGACACCCCACGTGCACCACTGGCGGTGTATGACGCTGGTGTACCAGTTTTGGGAATTTGCTATGGTATGCAAACCATGGCAGAACAACTCGGTGGCAAAGTTGAAAACGGTAAGGTAAGAGAATTTGGTTACGCTGAAGTTCGCGCGCGTAGCCATACCAAATTATTAGAGGGCATCAACGATTTCGTGACACCTGAAGGTCACGGTATGCTCAAGGTATGGATGAGCCACGGTGATAAAGTAAATGAAATGCCAGCAGGGTTCAAGTTGATGGCATCCACCGACAATTGCCCGATCGCCGCGATGGCGGATGAAGATCGTCGTTTTTATGCAGTGCAATTTCATCCAGAAGTCACGCACACGATTCAAGGCGAAGCGATTATTGGTCGCTTTGTGCATGATATCTGTGGCTGCAAATCTGACTGGAATATGCCAGATTATATTTCTGAAGCAGTCGCGTCGATTCGCGCCCAAGTTGGCGACGATGAAGTGATTCTCGGCTTGTCCGGTGGTGTCGATAGTAGCGTCGCGGCAGCATTAATCCATCGTGCAATTGGCGATAAATTGACTTGCGTATTTGTTGATCACGGTCTATTGCGCCTCGACGAAGGCAAGATGGTCATGGAAATGTTCGCGAACAATCTAGGTGTGAAAGTCATTCACGTCGATGCGACTGAACAATTCATGGGGCATTTGGCTGGTGTTACTGATCCAGAAGTAAAACGCAAAATTATCGGTCGTGAATTTGTCGAAGTATTCCAAGCAGAATCTGGCAAACTTAAGAACGCAAAATGGTTGGCGCAAGGTACGATTTATCCAGACGTCATCGAAAGTGCAGGCAAGGGCAAAAAAGGCTCACACACAATTAAGAGTCATCACAATGTTGGTGGTTTGCCAGACACTTTGAATCTGAAGTTATTAGAACCACTGCGTGAATTATTTAAAGATGAAGTGCGCAAGTTGGGCGTGGCTTTAGGTTTGCCACACAGTATGGTGTATCGTCATCCTTTCCCTGGCCCAGGCTTAGGCGTGCGTATCTTGGGTGAAGTCAAAAAAGATTTCGCCGATTTATTGCGCCGTGCTGACGCGATTTTTATCGAAGAATTACGTAATACTTACGTTGATCCGAACGCAGAAAAACCACAAACTTGGTATGACGCGACTAGCCAAGCATTTGCTGTGTTCTTACCAGTCAAATCGGTTGGCGTGATGGGTGATGGTCGTACTTATGAATATGTGGTGGCTTTGCGTGCAGTTCAAACGCAGGATTTCATGACCGCGCATTGGGCACACTTGCCACATGAATTGTTGGGTAAAGTTTCTAATCGCATTATTAATGAAGTGCGTGGGATTAATCGTGTTGTCTACGATATTTCCGGAAAACCACCGGCGACAATCGAGTGGGAGTGATTTCTTTTGAGCTACAGCATTAAAGAAATTTTTTACACTTTGCAGGGCGAGGGCACGCATACCGGGCGTCCTGCTGTGTTTTGTCGTTTTGCTGGTTGTAATTTGTGGACCGGACGTGAAGAAGATCGCAGCTCGGCGGTGTGCCAATTTTGCGATACCGATTTCGTCGGGACGGATGGCGAAGGCGGTGGCAAGTTTAAGACGCCACAAGCTGTTGCTGCTCGAATCAATTCTTTGTGGCCAGAAACGCATACCGCCAGTAAATTCGTCGTATTCACTGGTGGCGAACCATTACTGCAACTGGATGAAGCGTTAATCGATGCGATGCACGATGTCGGTTTCGAAATTGCGATTGAAACCAATGGCACGATAGAAGTGCCGATGGGTGTGGATTGGATTTGCGTCAGCCCGAAAATGGGTTCACAACTCGTGGTGCGCAAAGGCGACGAGTTGAAAGTCGTGATTCCGCAGTTGGGACAGGATTTGAAGGCGTATGAAGCGCTCGATTTTACTTATCATTATTTGCAAGCGATGGATGGTCCTTTGTTGCAGGATAATCTGCATAAAGCCATCGATTATTGCAAAGCGCATCCAAAATGGAAATTGAGTTTGCAGACGCATAAATTGCTGCAGATTCCTTAAACAATTTTTTATTAGCTGTCGACATGACGTGACTATGACGTTTTGTCTGACCTTATGTTCACAGGCAATACATGTTAACCATTACCAGAAAAGTTGAATTCGATACAGGACATCGGATTCCCGATCACAATAGCCAATGCCGCAATTTGCATGGGCATCGCTATACCTTGTTGATTACCTTGACTGGTGATGTCGTCGAAAAAGACGGAGAGTCTGATAACGGCATGATTATGGATTTTGGCGACATCAAAGCACTCGCCAATAAACATCTGGTCGATCTTTGGGATCACGCATTTATTGTGTATGAAAAAGACACCGCGGTACGTCAATTCTTAGAAAGCATGCCTGGACATAAAACGGTAGTGATCGATCGCGTTCCTACCGTCGAAAACTTGGCCAAAATCGCCTTCGATATGCTCAAAGATGTCTATCATGATCGTTATGGTCGCCATTTGTCTTTGACGAAAATTACCTTATATGAAACGCCTAATTGTTGGGCGGAGATTGACGGCTAAACACCGCATGTCGACTACTATCGATAATGTAGAAATGACTTTTAGTCGCGACGAGTCGTTTATGCGCGAAGCCATCGCGCAAGCCAAACTCGCATGGCAAGCAGGCGAAGTCCCAGTCGGAGCGGTCGTCGTTAAAGATGGTGAAATCATTGCTCGTGGTTTTAACCAACCAATAGCCACACATGATCCGACGGCCCACGCCGAAGTTGTCGCCATGCGTGCTGCAGCCGAAGTTCTTGGCAATTATCGCCTTCCTGATTGTGAACTCTATGTCACCTTAGAACCTTGTGTCATGTGTTCTGGTGCTTTAATGCATGCACGTTTTTCTCGAATTGTCTTTGGTGCGCATGACTTCAAGACGGGCGCATGTGGTTCGATTGTCGATTTATTCAAAGAAGAAAAGCTTAATCATCATGCTGAAGTGATCTCTGGCGTGTTGGCAGAGGAATGTGTGCAACTCCTCAAGGATTTCTTTGCTGAGCGCCGCCGTGCCGCGGTAGAATCGCGGATTCCATCAGACAACCTAGGCGAGTGATAGCCGCTATCGATCGCTGATTACTGAAGAGACGAGTTATTAGCGATGCCCATTTCTTTTCCTAAAATTCTTCCTGAGCATCCTTGCATCGCTATCGTTGCACCTAGCGGTGCGGCTTTAGATGATACGAATATTGATGCTGGTTTGGATGCTCTCACAAGAGCTGGTTTTAAGCTCATTAACTACTATCGACATATAGATCGTTTTGAACGATTTGGCACAACAGATCAAGGACGGTTGGATCAATTGCATGCTGCGATAGACAATCCCGAGGTCGATATCGTGATGGGCTTGCGCGGAAGTTATGGCTTGTCGAGAATTTTGCCAAATATCAATCTCCAAAAAATTGCCAGCAGCGGTAAGTGGTTGGTAGGCTACAGCGACTTCAACGCCTTGCAATTGGCGATGTTGGCAAAGACGGATACGGCTAGTTTATGTGGCCCTATGCTGTGCAATGACTTCACGCGCGAAGAATTGCGCCCGTTTACCCAAGACCAATTCCTGAAAGCTTTGCGCGAGCGCAAAACCTATCTCGAATTTGAATCGGATCAAGACGCAAATGTGAATGTCGAAGGTAAATTGTGGGGTGGTAATTTGGCCATGATTTGTCATCTGCTTGGTACTGAATATTTTCCAAACATTGAAGGTGGCATCCTGTTTGTCGAAGATATTGCTGAACATCCTTATCGTGTCGAGCGCATGCTGCTGCAACTCCATATGGCGGGCGTGTTGGCGAAACAAAAGGCGATCGTATTGGGAAATTTTTCTGCTTATCGCTTGGCACCACAAGACAATGGCTACGACTTCGCGGCGATGTTGAAGTTTTTGCGCGCGACTATTGAAACACCCATTGTGACTGGGCTACCGTTTGGTCATTGCGACGATAAAGCGAGCTTGATGCAAGGTTCAATCGCATATCTGAGTGTCAACGATACGCAAGTGAAACTCACCGCAGAATTCTAATTAACTCAAAAGAATACGGAGACAAAAATGACAGACGCAGTGATCGTCTCGACAGCGCGCACCGGATTAGCAAAGTCATGGAAGGGCGCCTTTAACATGACACACGGCGCGAGTATGGCGGGACCAACGCTCGCCGCGGTTATTCAGAGAGCCAAACTCGAAGCCGCCGAAATCGACGATGTGATGGTGGGGTGTGCATTTCCCGAAGGGGCAAATGGTCGCAATATTGCGCGTCAAATCGCATTACGTGCCGGTTGCCCAGTCACTGTACCCGGAATCACGATCAACCGTTATTGCTCATCAGGATTGCAATCCATCGCGCTAGCCGCGCAACGCGTGATGTCAGGTGAAGTTGATATCATCGCGGCGGGTGGTGTTGAATCTATCTCTTGTGTACAAAACGAGATGAATAAGCACATGCTGAGTGACCCGTGGATACAACAGCATATTCCACAGGTTTATATACCCATGCTCGAAACCGCCGAGATCGTTGCTAAGCGTTATCAAATTTCACGTGAACGCCAAGATGAATACGGTGTGCGCAGCCAACATCGTGCCAGTGCTGCTTTAGCATCCGGTTTATTTGATGCGGAAATTATTCCTGTAACGACGAACATGCGCGTTACAGATAAAGAAACAGGCGAATATCATTTGCGTGAAGTGACGATTGCGGCCGATGAAGGCATACGCGCAGGGACAACTTTAGAAGCGGTTTCTCAAATCAGAACGGCATTGCCAGATGGCGTCATCACGGCGGGAAATGCCAGCCAGTTTTCAGACGGCGCGGCGATGACTATCGTCATGAATGCCCAAGTCGCTGAACGTAAAGGTTTGCAGCCATTAGGTGTGTTTCGTGGTTTTGCCGTTGCAGGTTGTGAACCTGACGAAATGGGTATCGGACCCGTATTTGCGATTCCTAAATTGCTCAAACGTGCAGGCTTAGGTATTGATGATATCGGTTTGTGGGAACTGAATGAAGCGTTCGCTGTGCAAGTATTGTATTGTGCCGACAAACTAGGCATTCCCATGGATAGATTGAATGTAAATGGTGGCGCGATTGCAGTTGGCCATCCCTATGGTGTTTCTGGCGCACGCCTCACTGGGCATGCTTTGTTAGAAGGCAAACGTCGCGGCGTTAAATATGTTGTCGTCACCATGTGCATTGGTGGCGGTCAGGGCGCTGCTGGTTTGTTTGAAGTTTTATGAACGTGTTTAGCCATAATTAGTATAACTAGCATTAACTAGTATTAAGGGCGTAAGCAATTAATTTTACTGACGAAAAAAAGATGTCTGATTCTGTTCCAAATTCAAATGTTATTTCGCAAATCGAAAATCCTTTCCTCGACTATCTCGGTATCGTTTCAGGCGAGATGAAAGAAGGTAAAGCCAATTTGTTTTTAGACCTACATCATCACCATATGAATAGCTGGCAAATCACACATGGAGGCGTGTTGATGACTTTGCTCGACGTGGTGATGGCGATGGCGGGACGTTCTTTGCATGACGATCAAAAGGGAGTTGTTACGGTCGAGATGAAAACCACATTCTTGCAACCAGGCGGTGTAGTTGGCGGAAGTCTTGAGGCGCGCAGCGTCGCTTTTCATCAATCGACTACCATGTGCTTTTGCGATGGTGAAATTTGGAGCGGCGATAAATTGGTGGCGAAAGCGATGGGGACGTATAAGTATTTGCGTAGTCTGAAATCAAAAGCCGGTCTAGTGAAAATGGGCGGCAGTGATTGAGCTAGAAAGTATTTTGAAATTTCGTAGGGCGGGTGTAAGTCGCGCCGCCAGAAAGTAGTGCGATCGTGAACAAGTTTTAGTCAGCACGACTTGCATATGTCCTATAAAAACAGAACCAATTAACAGGAAAATTGAATATGAATGCGCAGTATCAACGCATCGTTTTGGCCTCCCGCCCAAATGGTGAGGTCACACCAGAAAATTTTCGTCTGGAGATTGTGCCAGTTCCCACAATTACAGAAGGCCAAGTGTTAATTCGCAATCATTTTCTTTCACTCGACCCCTACATGCGCGTTCGTATGGATGATGTGAAAAACTATGCCGCACCACAAGCCTTAAATGAAACCATGATAGGTGGCACGGTAGGTGAAATTGTCGCCAGCAAAAATCCCCAATTTCAAATCGGTGACAAAGTGATTGGCATGATGGGTTGGGCGGAAATGGGCGTCTCTGATGGAAGCTTGTTACGCAAGCTCGATACGACCCACATTCCTTTATCCGCCTATCTAGGCGCCGTAGGTATGCCGGGTATGACAGCTTGGTATGGTCTGACCCAAATTATGCAAGCAAAAGAAGGCGAAACCATCGTCGTTTCTGCTGCTAGTGGTGCAGTCGGTAGCGTGGTTGGACAATTAGCCAAATTACGCGGTTGTCGTGCGGTTGGTATCGCGGGTGGAACCGAAAAATGTGCCTACGTGGTCAACGACTTAGGCTTTGACGCATGTATCGACTACAAAGCGGGAAACTTAGAAGAGCAACTCGCAGCGGCAACGCCCAACGGCATTGATGCGATTTTTGAAAACGTCGGTGGTGCGAGTTTTGACGCTTGTTTGGCGCGTGTGAATCCGTTTGCACGGATAGCTCTTTGTGGCATGATCGCAGGCTATGATGGTGGTGACATGTCTATACACAATGCACGAATTTTGCTCAGTATGCGAGTCACGTTACGTGGCTTTATTATTTCTGAACATCTAGATTTATGGCCGCAAGGCTTAAAGGAATTAGGTATGCTGGTCGCACAAGGTAAATTGAAGTTCAGAGAAAGTATCGCTCCAAATTTAGCCGCCGCACCTGAGGCATTTATCGGTTTGTTGAAAGGTAAAAATCTTGGAAAACAATTAGTGCGTTTGATTCCATAATTTCGATATAGATGAAATAGAAAACGATCAGATTGAGAATATAAATGAATCCCGAAATACAAATTAAATTAGGCGAATGGTCTGAGTTGCAAGCTGATGCACAAGCAGTACGTACCTCCGTCTTCGTTGAAGAACAAAAAATTCCGGCAGAACTTGAATGGGATGTGATGGACGCGCAATGTCTGCACGCGGTTGCTTACGATGCGCAAGGCAAAGCGATAGGTACCGGGCGTTTGCTGCCAGATGGTCATATCGGTCGTATGGCGGTGTTGAACACAGCACGTAATTGCGGTGTGGGTGCAGAGATTTTGCGTCAATTGATGGCGCAAGCAAAGATACGCGGGATGTATGCGGTGCAATTGAATGCACAAATTTCGGCTGAACCTTTTTATCAACGTGAGGGATTTCATCGCGAAGGCGAGTTATTTATGGAGGCTGGCATTCAGCATGTGCACATGAACAAAACGCTTTAAGTATTTTTTGAAGCTGTGTTGTTCAAAGTAGTAATCAATTGTTGTCGAATACGCAGTAAGAAAAAATAAGCCAATTTCAAAGCTAATTACTTTAGAATTGGCTTTTTTGTTAATAGCCGCATTCGCGAGCCTATCCTAATATGAGCCAACACAGCCAGTTCACCCTATTGAAAGAGCGCCGCTTTGCGCCGTTTTTTTGGACGCAATTTTTTGGGGCGTTTAATGACAATGTGTTTAAGACGGCTTTGCTGACCGTTTTGACTTACGATGCTTTAACTTGGACTACGATGGACGTAGGCTTGTTGAATAATCTCATTCCAGGTTTGTTCATTTTGCCGTTCGTGTTGTTCTCTGCAACATCAGGGCAATTAGCTGACAAGTTTGAAAAAGGAAAAGTTGCGCGTTACGTTAAATTGCTAGAGATCGCCATCATGGCAATCGCAGCCTATGGTTGGATGAGCAAAAACATTTGGATTTTGGTGGCGGCTGTCGCTGGCATGGGTATTCATTCGACTTTGTTTGGCCCAGTCAAGTACGCTTATTTGCCACAACATTTGCGTTCGGATGAGTTAGTCGGTGGCAATGGCGTGATTGAAATGGGTACCTTTGTCGGTATTCTTTTAGGCGAAATTTTAGGTGCCATGTTGGTCGTGCATAAACCCTGGGGCGTTGAGTTGGTCGCTGGTGGATGTATTTTGATTGCGGTCTTGGGTTGGTTGTTTAGCTTACGCATTCCTGTTTCACCCGCACCCGTCCCCGATCTAAAGATCAACTGGAATCCAGCCACCGAAACAGTGCGTAACATCAGCTTTAGCAGAAAGAATCGTCCGGTTTTCTTATCCTTATTGGCGAACTCTTGGTTCTGGTTTTATGGCGCAATTTTACTCGCGCAATTTCCACTCTATGCCAAAGATTATCTGCACGGCGATCACAGCGTCTTTGTTTTGTTACTGACGATTTTCTCATTTGGTATAGGCGCAGGCTCACTGTTGTGTGAGCGATTATCTGGACATAAAGTGGAAATTGGTCTGGTGCCATTTGGTGCTATCGGTTTGTCGATCTTTGGCTTCGATTTATATCTGTCGAGTTTGATGTACACCAACACTGCAGCGGTGACCGCGATGAGTTTTATCGATCAAGTCGGTAGCTACAAAATCTTGTTCGATATTTTTATGATAGGTATCTTCGGCGGCTTGTATATCGTCCCCTTGTTCGCTTTGATTCAAACACGTTGTGATCCTAAACATCTATCGCGCACGATTGCCGGCATGAATATTATGAATGCCTTATTTATGGTGGTCGCTGCTTTAGCTGCGATGCTGATGTTGAAGCAAGGATTTACCATTCCACAGATTTTCATGGCAACCGCGATTTTGAACGCATTGGTGGCGATCTATATTTTCAGCGTAGTGCCAGAATTTTTGATGCGTTTCGTTGCTTGGATTTTGATTCATACCGTGCACAGAGTGAAGGGCATCAATGTTGATAAAATTCCCGATGAGGGCGCTGCTGTATTGGTCTGCAATCATGTCAGCTATATGGATGCAATTGTCATCATGGCGTATAGCCCACGACCGATACGCTTTGTGATGGATCATAATATTTTTAAGATTCCATTTCTGTCTTGGGTATTTCGTACTGCGAAAGCAATTCCGATTGCGCCAGCAAAGGAAAATCCTTGGTTGATGGAAAAATCGTTTATCGATGTGGCGCAAGCATTGCATGAAGGTGATTTGGTGTGCATTTTCCCTGAAGGCAAACTCACCCGCGATGGTGAAATCAATGAGTTTAAAGGCGGCGTCATGAAAATCGTTGAACGCACGCCAGTGCCAGTGATTCCTATGGCCTTGCGCGGTCTCTGGGGTAGTTTGCTGTCACGAGATAAGGGAAATCCTTTCCATCGCTCATTCCGTCGTGGACCATTTTCTCGTTTGGAGTTAGTGGTGGGAGAGCCGCAAGATCCAGAGAAAATTTCACCAGAAAGTCTACAGCAGCAGGTGAAGGAGTTACGTGGTGATTGGAAATGATAGAAGGGGCGATCGTAGACGCTGTGGCAGCAACAGGTGTGTCCGCTAAAGAGTTGGATGCAAATGAGCGAGAAAGCATAGTTATTTGTTTGCGCGATCGATTAAATGTAGACCTTTGCTCAGAATCACCGTGGGACAAACTTGATGCTCCCGATGGAATTTTGAATCCTGATGGGTGGAAGTTAATACCGTTCTTTGTTGGAATTGAAAATTGTTTATTGATTACAGCAAGTGCCTCCGTAGTTTGGAGGCTTGGTAGCGGCAAGGATTTAATGTTGATTCTGCAAGAGTGTCCGCCATTTGAATTTTATGTGGCCGATATCGCGTTTAATTACCTAGTTTGTTTTAATCATCACGACTATCTTATCGGTTGGGGCGACGCAAGATTGTGGGTGAATCAATTGGCGTAGAATCAGTAACTATTCGATCTATAAGATAATTGTAAATTTTGCTGGCGTATCTACTATAGATAAAATATATCTGTGTTCTGTCTTACGTGGTTAAGTATACATTTAGGTATTAAGTAGATACCTTGAATCGTCGCCGCAACCAGCCAACCAAACCGCCTACGATAGGTAATTTTTCCCATAACTCTTCAGCAGCGTCCCAATAATCGCGGTGATCGATAATCAAGCCTTGCGCATTAAAAGTCAGCATAGAGCCACCTTTGACGATATAGCTTTTGCCGCGTAAGCCAAAGTGAAATTGCCAGGTGAGGAAGACTTTGGACTCTTGCTCGATTACCTCTTCAAATATGAACTTCGGATACTGCGTGGTGGCGAACATGTGCTCAAAAATCGCTTGAATAGCTTTAAGCCCTTGAACCTCGTTGAAGGGGTCTTTAAATCGTGCGTCATCAGCATAATATTTGGCGATATCTTGTAAGCTAGTCGGGCTCAAATTTGCATACCAAGCCATGATGTTTTGTACTTGTGGTGTAGTCATTATGCGTCTATAGAAAGGTATTGATTCGTGATCTAAGCGAATTATCTCAGCTTGCAAGTTACGCGATCACAAAGCGCCGTATCAAAGCAAAGCGCAAACGATAAGGCAGCATCTGCATTAATTTCAGTCCCATCGTGAAACGTTTAGGGAAATGGATTTCAAAGTCGCCATTTGCGATGCCGTCGAGTATCGCTTTCGATGCTTGTTCCGGCGTTTGTAAGGCGGGCATGGTGAAATCATTTTTACTGGTAAGGTCGGTACTGACAAATCCAGGATTCACCAAATAGACGTTGATATTTTTTTCGTGCAAGTCGCTGTATAACAATTCAGTTAAATTAATCAGTGCGGCCTTGCTCGGGCCATACACACTGGCATTCGGTAAACCAAGATAACCAGCTACACTGGCCAGAATCGCGATGCCGCCTGCGCCTTGTTGAAGCATGTTTGGTAAAACAGTTTCCAATCCATGATAAACACTTGTTAGATTAATTTTAAGGGTATCAGCGGCATCATTAGCATTCACTTCCCAAGTGCGTTCTGGTTGATATTTGGCTGCGCAAAAAATCACTAGATCAATCTTGGGATATTTTTCTCGCAACTGTGATTGAGCTTCACGCCAGCTATTTTGATCTGCAACATCAAACGCCAATACATGCGCATGTGGATGATCATTTGCCACCAAACCAAGATGGTGCTGGCGACGTGCAGATAAGATCACGTGAGCACCTAGCTTTAGCAAAGACTTTGCCAGTGCAGCACCGATTCCACTAGAGGCACCGATAATCCAAATAGTTTGGTCGTGCCAATCCCCAATCGGTCGATTAAGTGGTTGTAAGAAAGGGAGTCGCATCATCCTCTCCGACGGAAAAATAAAGTGACTTCACCCACTTCAAAACCGAACTTGCTCATTTTGGCGCGATTGACCATGGTGTTTTCATCGATCAGATACATCCAATCGTCCATCGCCATTTCATATACACTGCCATCGACTGGTAACAGTAAAGCGTATTGCCATTTGAAGGCGTTACCAGCAAGCTCGCCTTGGGCATCGCCTTTCACGTCGTCTGCCTTGCCGACCCAGCGACCATCGGCATTTTTACGTAAGCGCCAAATGCGTTGTTGTTTGCTGCCATCGTCATATACGAAACGCTCATCGAGAACTAACTCGTCACCAATTTTTTTGGTGTCGATGACGACATGAAAACGTTTGACGACTGCACCATTCCTTTGTTGAAACATGCCCCATGCATCGGTTGTGCCGAGGAAGAATTTTTCTAAGTCTAGTTGCGGTTTAACGTCTTTATAGTGATTCACATCGGTGATCGCACAGGCGCTGAGAAAGAAAGTGAATGACACTGCGCCAAGGGCGAATAGAATTTTTTTGATCATGATGAAATGCTCTTAGAAAAATGACGAAGTAAAAAGAGCGCGATCAATTTGAAAGCGCAGGGGAGAACCGCATAGGTAAAAGTTAATGCCAACAAACCATTTGTTTGATTAACTTGGTTTGGTTGATAGTTGAGTAGAGCAAGAAGCGATAAGCTCAATCCAGCTAACGCCAAAGTAAATTTTCCTATCAATGACCAAAGACCAAAATAGGCGCCCATATTTTGTTTGTCGTTGACAACCACCGTGAGTAAAACTGGTGGCAAGGCTAAATCAGCACCAAGTGCCAATCCTGAAGCAATGCAAACTAACAAGAAAACATAGCCATCGCCAGCTCCAAGCAAGCTCGCACTGACAAAACTTAGTACGGCAATCAACATGCCCAATTGCCATGAAAGTTGCGCACCAATACGTTTCGCCAATTTGACCCATAAGGGCAAACCACAAGCGCCAGCGATAAAATACGAAGATAAAAAGAGGGCAGTTTTTTCAGGCGCTTGAATTCTGTCATTAATAAAAAACAGGATCAAACTAGCGGGAATCGCAACCGATAAAGAGTTGAAGAAATAGATACGCAATAGTGCGACGAACTGGGCATTTTTGAGTAAGGTGCTTAATGCAATGACTGCATGAACACTGCGACACAAAGGTCTGGCGGCACCTATCAACAAGGCACAAATGGCGATCACGACTAAGACGGTAAAACCGATTGCATATTGACTTAATTGCGTTGTGGCGCTGCTCTTGTCTTGCAGAATAATCCAGCTCGGGATGATACTCGCGAGGATGACGCCGATCATGCCAAATGCTTCGCGCCAAGCCGATGCACCAAGCAATTGATGATATGCCGTGTCTTGCTGACTATCGTTAGTTGCGCTCGGATTCTCAAGGCTAGAACCCCATGCCAAGTAGGCGATATTGAGCATACTGTGCGCAGTGTAGGCAAGGCTTAGCATGACGCCTAACCAGATCAATAAGAGGGTAGTGGAATCACGCGCAAATGCGGGCGGCAACCACAGCCCCGCGAAAGTTAGGCAGAGTAAAGCGGCTGAGATAACGATCCAACTACGATTGCTGGAGCCAAATTTATCAACAAGTTGTCCGATGAATGGATCTTGTACCGTGTCAAACATGCGGGCGAAAAATAATACCAAACCCGTAGTCGCCAGTGGTAAACCTAACTGCGCAGTGTAGTAGTTCGGAATTTGCACATACACGGGCAAGGCAGCCATGGCTAATGGCAGTCCTAACAATCCATAAAAAATCAGCGCAGAAGTTTTCACTTTGGTTTTCGCATTGGATTTCACATTGATGGACCCGTGATCGCAGCTGAAGATTTATTATTGCCCAGTAATTGTTGGCGCAAGTTATTGTCTTTGGTACGTGGGTCTAACCAAATCGAGAAGAAAGCATTCGCAAAAGACTCATCAGGGATTTCTGCTAATAATGTTTGTTGGCTATAAAAACGACAGCCAGTTCCGGGTAAATAAACGCCGATTAATTGGTCACCGGACTTTACGTCGATAAAGGCTTTTTCCATGTATTGGCGCCACAATTTTAATTTGTCCGAATTAAATTTATCGCCGTGTAAACGTTTGATTTCATCGATGCTGGAATCGACAAATCGCTCGCGACTAATTGATTTGTTATACGTAATCTCTAGAGCAAAACTCGCGTTTTGATCAAGTCCGCCCTCTTTATTTGGGGTTTGCTGCCAGATTCTCGCGGTATAGATTGAGAATCCCCACCAGCGGAATTCTCCACCACCAAGCATTTTTGCTTGTGGTAAATGTTGCTTCCACACTTGTGCCTGCGCGGCTGCGCAGCAGAGTAGTGTTGAGCTTAAAAAAAGCATCGACAAGTAGTTACGCATCATGAACTCTTCTGTAATAAGAATTGATAAACATCGGTACGACCCTCATCAAAGCCCGCTTCGCAATACGAGAAATAGAGTTGCCAGATTCGTTGGAACGCGGTGCCAAAACCCATGCCATGAATACCGTCGATGTTGTTTTCAAAATCGTGGTTCCAGCGACGCAAAGTTTCTGCATAATCTTTGCCAAATGCATACTGATCGCGCGTTTGCAAACCATGCTGCTGTGCGAGTTGCAAAAAGCGAGGTGGGCTTGGCAGCATGCCGCCAGGGAAAATATATTGTTGAATGAAATCCGTGCCGCTGCGATAGCGTTCAAAGCGCGCTTCGTCAATCGTAATAGTTTGTATAAGGGCCTTGCCACCTGGCTTCAGACGTTGATTCACAGTTTTAAAATAAGTTGGCCAATATTCTTCACCAACTGCTTCAAACATTTCGATCGAAACGATCGCGTCATAGCTGCCGTTCAAATCACGATAATCACACAACTCCAATTTGACTAAATCTTGTCGCTGCGCTTGTTGGATTCTTTGTTCTGCAATCTCTAGTTGTGATGGCGAGATAGTTACGCCGTGCACATGAATCCCGCGTGCCGAGGCGTGTTCTGCAAACCCACCCCAACCGCAACCAATTTCTAAAACACGATCTCCCGCTTTTAAACCTAGCACATCGATAATGCGCTGATATTTGCGGTACTGCGCTTCTTGCAAGCTGATGTCGTAATCACCGTAAAAAATCGCACTAGAATAAGTCCAACTTGCGTCCAACCATAATTGATAAAAGGAATTGCCTATGTCGTAGTGCGCATGGATGTTTTTGCGGCTACCTTTGCGTGTATTAGGGCGTAATAAGTGTTTGAGTTTGTACCACAGCCCCATTAATTTGCCACCAAATATCGCCTTGTCCAAGGCGTTTTCGTTTTGAATTGCTAAGCGAAGTAGAGCAGTTAAAGCGCTCGTGCTAATCCAGCCTGCTTCATAGCATTCCGCGAATCCTATATCGCCGCCTTGCAGAATTTTTCGGCAGGCTTGCCAATCGTGAATCGTCAAAATAACTGACTGAGAAAGTTGTTGATCACCGAATTTCAATACATCGCCACTCGGTGTAACTAGATGGAGATTGCCATGCTTGATTTTATTGAGCATGCGAATAAACAATTGGGCACTCGCCGGCATCGTAGTTGTCTTCATCGCATTCGAATTGTTCGTCATTGCACTTGAGGTGGTTTGAATTGAACTCATTTAATCTGCTCCTGTTTTATTGTTGTGCCAGTCGAAACTTGTTGATTGGTGAAATGGACCTGACGGTGAAATGGGACTTTCTTCAACCACAGGATTAGGGCGTGCCAATGGATGCGGTAGAACACACCAAATGTAAGTAGAGGTTGCTTGCAGAGCGCCTTTAATAAATTGCCAGATGTAAGTTGCTGCATTTTTCCGATGATGGCGGTTTGCAGCAATGTAGCTTGGTCATCGTGATAATCGATATGTACTTTCAATTTATTCGAGGTTTCGGCGAACTTAAATTGATAATGTCCTTTTACTTCGCAAAATGGAGAGACATGCATCATTTTGGTACTCACCAATTCTGTGTTGGTATCGATCACACCATGTTCTGCAGCTTGTAATAAATAAAAGTGATGCTCACCAAAAGTGTTATTCACCTCTGCCAATACGGCGCGAAGTTGTGATTGCTTGTCATAGCAGTACCAAATGCTAATAGGGTTAAAGGCATAACCAAATACTCTTGGAAAACTCAGCAACTCAATTTTTTCTATCTCTGGTACCTGATGCCTATTCAGAATACTTTGTATCCAGACCTTCAAATTAGAGCCATCACGTGGGCCGTAATCTTTAGTATGAATCGATATTGGACGCCAGCAATTGATGCCAAATATTGCGCTGTTGGGAAGGTCTTTCGACATGTCACTTAGTGCATCGATATCCAGCTTCAGCATAAAAACTGGATAGACGAAGCGATGCTTGACTGGTCGTAGTCGTTGGTGCATTACTAAAGCGTTGACTAGTGTCGATGCCATTGTTTATCTTTGTTTGCGTTATGTTTGCTTGATTTTCGATTAGTCGATGCGAGCCCAAACAGGACTCAGATCAAATTGCTTCACCACACGTAATGCCGATTTCAATCCGTCTTCGTGAAAACCATAGCCGGTCCAAGCACCGGCAAACCAAGTTTTGTTAGTACCTTGTATGCTGGATAAATTTGTTTGGCTGTCGATCGCGCTTTGATCAAACACGGGATGGTCATATTCAAATTGCGCAAATACTGATTCTTGCCGCGGTTGATGAGTTGGATTCAAGGTCACAATCACAGGTGTTTCCGTATCGAGACGTTGCAACTGATTGAGTAAGTAGCTAACACAAACAGATTGGGGCGAACCTGTAGCTGAACTGGCGTCTGCACTAGTTCCAATGTAATTCCATGCGCTCCAAACCTTCTTGGATCGTGGCAATAGAGTGCTGTCTGTATGCAAATAAGCGGTATTTGGCTGATAGCGTACTTTCGATAGCAATGCCAATTCGGCCGCGCTCGCGTCAGCTAGCATACGCAGTGTATCTGGTGCATGCGTCGCAAAAATGACTTGATCAAATTCTTCGGAATTACCATTGCTGGTAACCACAACACCTTGATCATTACGTGTTACTGAACTCACAGGGCTATTGAGCCGAATGTCTTGTAAAGTTTCGGCGATTTTTCTGACGTAGCTGCGCGCACCATTTTGTACAGTGCGCCACTGTGGGCGGTCATTCACTTGGAGTAAGGCGTGATTGATACAAAACCGCAAAAAAGCTCGTGCTGGGAAATCTAAGATGTCCTTTGGTGAACTTGACCAGATGGCTGCGGCCATCGGTATCAAATAATGATTCGCAAAAGCAGCATTGTATTTTTGATCGACGAGTAATTGTCCTAAGCTGATTCCAGATTCAGAACTTCGTTGCAGATTACTCTCAGCATCACGATTAAACCGCAGAATATCTTTAATCATGCCCAAAAACGATGGAGAGAAAATGTTTTTTCTTTGCGCGAAGACGGTATCGAGATTAGTGCCGGCCCATTCTAGTGCGCCATTATTTAGTGATAAGCCAAAAGACATATCGGTGCCGTAACTGTCGATGCCTAATTCTGCAAACAAGGCAATTAAGTTAGGGTAAGTCTTTTCATTAAAAACTAAAAATCCTGTGTCAACGACCAAAGTTTTGCCGTCAATAACAATTTCGACGGTATTGGTGTGTCCACCTAAATAGGTATTTGCTTCATACAAAGTTACATCATGTTGGCGCTGTAAAAAATAGGCGCTTGCTAGGCCTGAGATGCCCGCACCGATCACCGCGATTTTTTGTTTTTTGTGCATTACACGATTTCCTAAATTATTTGGACGCTTGTTTAGTCGCTTAGTTGAATCCTCAGTTGCACGCTTGGTTGAACACTTTGAGCGTCTAATTAAGTACTTCAATTTCGCTATCGAATCAGGTTTTATAAATTGACCGGCCTGAAAGCATTGTGTGACATATACTTCAGTGTTAATATTAATACCGATTTGAAAAAACCGCTACCAATTGGTAGATATTAATACTTATGAGTATCTTTAGCAAACTAAATTTTAAAGATCAAGCTTTTCGTCTACGTGAAGATGCGATTCTTGACGCTACTACCACAGTGCTTGCAAGCAAAGGCTTTGATTTAATGACGATGGACGATGTTGCCAATTTGATTGGTATTTCCAAACCTAGTCTATACAAACACTTTAAGTCCAAAGAAGATTTGGTCGGTGCTGCAATGATTCGCTTACTCGATGGCGCCACCACACAGCTTGAATCATTTCCAGCGGAATATACGGCAAAGGAAAAATTGTCAGCGCTATTAGAATGGGCACTTCGCGTCCGTCTTGATGGTGGCTTGCCATTTTTACCATCCACAAGTAATGCGGTGCGCGAAATGCTGATGCGCAATTTGAAATATGTCGGAAGAGTGATCAAACTGAATTCTCAGTTAGAAAAACTGGTCATTGCGGCGCAAAAAAATGGAGACTTAAGTAACAAATTGAGCCCCGATGTGATTCTGTTTAGTTACTATGCACGAAGCTGTGATCCAGCGGTTGAATATTTGCAGCGATTTAGCAAGATGGATACCAATGCAATCGTCGAAAACATGCTACGCGTCTGTTTCCAAGGATTAGAAGACTAAGTTTTGTAGCAATTGCGACACAAACTGATCATTAACTGAGGTGTGTTGGATGAAGTAGTAGTTGACGAATGTTTATCGCTTAGATGAACTGTTTTAACCAAAAATACAGATCATTTTTGTTTTGTGGTTTGGCGAATAAAAAACCTTGAGCATGGTGGCAGCCAAAAGTCTCTAGCGTATCTGCTTGCAACTGATTCTCGACACCTTCAGCGATGACTTCTAGTTGCAAACTTTGACTCAGCTCGACGATCATTTTTGCGATGCTACCCTCGTCTGTACCTGTACAAATTTCATTGATAAACGTACGGTCAATTTTTAATTTATTCACCTTGAGTTTCTGTAGTTGGCTAAGTGAAGAGAAGCCAGTACCAAAATCATCAATCGAAATTCTTACACCCATTTCTTTTATTTTTTCTAGATTGGTGATCACCAGTTCAGGGTCGGTCATTGCCATCGACTCTGTGATTTCTAATTCTAAGTTCTGCGGCGAAATGCCGCTATCAGTCAGCGCACGTTTAAGCATTTGCAAGAACAGCGGATGCATAAACTGCGCTTGTGAGACGTTCACTGCCATACGGAATTGTTGCAACCCTAATTCACTAATGCGAACTAATTCAAAACATGCGGTGCGCAACACCCATTCGCCAATATTGACGATTAAACCTGAATACTCCGCAATAGGAATGAATTGATCTGGCGGGATGAGTTCACCATCATCGTTTTTCCACCGCAGCAAGGCTTCTACGCCGAATGGTTTACCGCTACCGATGTCAACTTGTGGTTGATAGACGATATACAAGCGCTCAGCTTCAAAGGCTGCACGTAGGGCATGCATCATGCGCACGCGTTCTCTTATTTCAACTCCCATTTCACGCGTGAAGTAGGTGTGATCTGAGCGCTGATCTGACTTGGTTCTTTTCAGTGCGATATTCGCGTCTTTTAGTGCGTCTGGCGCGCTTAATTCGTAGTCGCACAGGCGTAGCAATCCCAAGCTCACCGATAATTGAACAAATTGATTTTCGACTGAAAAAGGTGTACTAAATAGACTCAAAACTAGCTTCGGTGAGACAATCTCTTCATGTCCAAGCAATGCGAAAATATCATTGCCGATTCGCGCAATTTTGCAATTATCAGCAAAGTGTTCACGCAATCTTTGCCCTACACTGTGGAGTAATACGTCTCCAAATCGATGTCCGAGTGCATCATTTGTCTCTGCAAAATGATTGATGTCAATTAAGGCAAGTACACTGTCGGCACGCTGTTGTGAATGCAAGGTTTGCTGTAAATTTTGTAGTAATTGCAGTCGATTCGCCAGACCTGTTAATGGGTCATAGAATGCCAGATTATGCATTTTTGAATTCAACATCACATTTTGCAAACACACCGAAGCATTGCTGCAAAAAAGTTCTACCATGTGCCTTGCGTACGGAACTGCCTCCAATCCCTGATCCAAATAAATTACGATTGCCGCGCCATTTAAGTTGCTTAGGTAGAGTGCAGTTTGCTGAGAATGGAATAAATGTCTTTGTTCGAATAAGGCTTTTTGCACCAACTGCAATTCGTCAGTTTGTCCATTCAAAGTTAAGGAAGTATTGATGTAATTTTCAAATTTGTCAGTGGTAACTATTGCGTGCGGACCAAGTTGAGTCTCATATTCGGCATTTTGATCATAGGTGGAAGTATTGGCGATGCAGACAAAACCCTGTCCATCGATTTGCAATAACTCAATGATGTAATCAAGTAAGAGTTTGGAGAATGACGGCAAGGTGTTGGCGGTCATTAACAAACTACCAGCACCAACAATCAACTCTAAACTTTCGTTATTTGAGGAAATAATTTTAATTTGTTGATAGGAACGTATCGCTGAAGTAACCGCGGTAAACAGCTTCGCTTGTGTTAATTCGGTTTTATTTTTGTAATCATTGATATCAAAGTCGCGGATCGCATCAATTTCTGGGGCATAACCAGCTTGACCAGTGCGCAGAATAATTCGAATATCTCGTCGATTTAATGTATCTCGAATAAAGCTTACTAATTGAAGACCCGTATTATCTTTTTCCATCACGACATCGAGCAACACCACAGCAATATCTTCTTGATGAATCAAAATTTGTCTTGCTTCAGTGGTAGTGTACGCGTGTAGAAATTGCAGATTGCGCGAGAGAATTTTGAGATCATGCAGGGCAAACATCGTCGCTGAATGCACGTCTGGATCGTCATCAATGATCAAAATGTTCCATACATTTTGATCGGCGACGCTTTCACTTTGATTCACGTTTCCATCGTCCTCGATGAAAAGAAACGGATCTTCAGAATTCATGTTATTCATGTTGCATTCAGCTCATTAGTCACGCATCTGTTGGGCTGGGCTTTTACCTAGCAGGTGAATTGTGAGAAAAGTAGATTGACTTAAACCACACCTAGATTGTTATTTATCTTTAAGCAAGCTCTGTGCTGGTAAGTCTGTATTGCTGATTGTAAAGATTATTTCCGCAAACAAACAAATTACATAAAAAAAAAGCGCGAATCATGTTCGATTCGCGCTTTTATGTTGTTTATCGTCAATTATAGAATTTCGCTGGCATGATCAGCTAAGCGAGAGCGCTCACCTCTTGCTAAAGTGACGTGCCCGCTATGTGCCCAACCTTTGAAGCGATCGACCACATAGGTTAAGCCACTAGAACCTTCGGTCAAGTAGGGCGTATCAATTTGTGCGATATTACCTAGACAAATGATCTTGGTTCCGGGGCCTGCGCGTGTCACTAATGTTTTCACCTGCTTTGGCGTTAAGTTCTGCGCTTCGTCGATGATTAAAAATTTATTCACAAAAGTTCTGCCACGCATAAAATTGAGTGACTTAATTTTAATCTTCGAACGAATTAAGTCTTGTGTCGCTGCACGTCCCCAATCGCCCGCATCGCTGTCCGACTTGTTTAAAACCTCTAAGTTATCGTCGAAAGCGCCCATCCATGGCGACATTTTTTCTTCTTCCGTTCCTGGTAAGAAACCGATATCTTCACCAACTGGTACCGTAACACGTGTCACGATAATTTCATTGTAGGTTTTAGTTTCAAGTACTTGCGCAAGTCCGGCAGCAAGCGCCAAGAGCGTCTTACCTGTACCAGCCTGTCCCAGAAGGGTAACGAAATCACATTCAGGGTCCATTAACAAATTCAAGGCAAAGTTTTGCTCTCGATTGCGTGATGTGACACCCCAAACACTGTGCTTAGAATGTCCATAATCACGTAGGGTTTGCAGCACTGCGGTTTTGCCATTGATTTGGCGTACTTGTCCATAGAACGAAGCTTCGCCATTGTTGGGTTCTAAGTAGACAAACTGATTGACTAGCAAAGAGGGAATTAATGGTCCGGTGATACGATAAAAAGTGGTACTGAGTCCATTTTTATTCTCTTGCCAAGTCTCAATCCCTTTACCATGCTTGCTCCAGAAATCATTCGGTAACTGCACGATACCGCTGTAAAGAAGATCGGAATCTTCGAGCACATGGTCATTGAAATAATCTTCCGCAGGTAAACCCATCGCACGCGCTTTGATACGCATGTTGATATCTTTTGATACCAGTACAATTGGGCGGCCAGGAAATTGATCTTCTAGGGCACGCACGACTCCTAAAATCTGATTGTCGGCTTTCCCCTGCGGCAAACCTTGCGGTAGAGCACCGCCTTGGAGCTTGGTTTGAAAGAATAATCGACCTTTGGCGTCTTTGTTACCAAGTTTGGAAAGCGCAATGCCTTGTTCGATATCTTCACTCTCAATGCCGCCGACCAAGGCATCCAATGATCGAGAAATTTGCCGTGCATTTCGTGCTACTTCTGACATGCCTTTTTTGTGATCATCTAATTCTTCTAGTGTGATCATGGGCAGATAAACATCATGTTCCTCAAAACGGAACAAGGATGTCGGATCATGCATCAAGACGTTGGTGTCGAGCACAAACAACTTAGTAATCCCTTTTTTGTCAGCCGCTTTGCTTACTGGCGACTTTGCCGGATTATCTTTGGATTTGTGGGTTGCAATGACCTCGGTCATTTTCGTTTTGGCGATCGAAGTTGCGGCAGATTTGCTGCTTGTTTTTGCCGTAATACTTTCTGTTTTTTGCTTTGCTGCGCTGACTTTTGGCAGAGCTTTAGACGTCATCGAAGCTTTGCTGGTTTGTGTGGATTTCGCTTCAGCGCTCGCGATTTGATTTAATTTTCCTTTGTCTGCTTTAGGATAATCTTTTGGTGAAAGCAGGGCCGCTGGTTTTGTCGGCATTTTTGGCAGGGGCATTAGAACCTCTTAATAAAAATTGGAGAAATAAAAGGAAAACGAGAAAACAATAAATAATGCAATAGTTGAGGGTTTGCTTTTGCAGGGGCTGAGAAAGAACAAAAGCCGCTTGAGAAGACGCTGCGGTCTTCTGAAACGGCTTTGATTGGATGAAGATGGGGTTTCAATTAACTTTGATTACTCACAAAATCTAATACGGCTTGAGCATGATCGGCGACCTTCACTCCACGCCATTCTTTCACTAATTTACCAGATTCGTCAATCACAAATGTACTGCGCTCTATGCCGCGCACTTGTTTGCCATACATGTTTTTCATTTTCATTACATTAAACATCAGGCAAAGTGTTTCATCCGGATCAGAAATTAATTCAAATGGCAATTCAAGTTTGCTTTTGAAGCCTTCATGCGAACGTAAGCTATCGCGACTAATACCAAAAATCACCGAATTATTTTCTTGAAGTTGCTGATGAATATCGCGGAAGGCGATACTTTCGGTAGTACAGCCTGGGGTATTGTCTTTCGGATAAAAATACAGAATGACTTTTTTCCCAGCGTAAGCGGATAATTGAAATTCAGAAGCGCCAGTCATTGCTGCTGAAAATTGTGGCACTGTGCAACCTATGGCGCTAACTGTACTATGACTATCTGACACGAGTATCTCCTGAAAATGTGTGGTGGAGTGCTTTATCGTATTGGTTTAGCATCAAAAGCGAGTAGCTCGCCTGAACGCCCTGGTAATTCTCGCCATGAAATTGGATGAACTGGCAGTTCTTGCTCCTTTAATTGAGCATAATATTGCCCCATCGAAATGAACTGGTAACCTTGTTCACTCCAACCATTCAGCAATTCTATCAATATGGGGGCAAGCTTTTGTCCTTCAAGTTCTGCATGCATCGTAAAGACATGATTTTTTTGCTCAGCAGTTAGAGACAAAATATGCGCCGCAATATTCGCTTCAGTAATTACCGAACCATTTATTTCTACACCTAGCAGTTCATCCAAGGTTGGTAGTGTGGTTGGCATTTGTACTGCTTCAAACACTTCATCACCATCACTTAAACGATAGGGGCCTGCAGCTGGATTCTCTAGTGATCCATCTTCGTTCAATAATGCACGGGTGTCAGAAGTATAGCGAATGCCAAATTGGTCTAATTGTGCAAACGCATGTCGATTCATTTGCCAGCCAGCCGCACCGAAAGTTTTTGGTGGCGCACCAAAAATTTCAATATAGCGATCATATGCAGCCTGCATTTGTCTTTGAGTCCATGCTTCGCCACGTCGACGGACATTATCTTGCCAAACTACGTGATCCCAGCAGTGGATGCCACATTCGAAGCCAGCTCTTTTTGCTGCACGCATTTCTTCTACACATTCTTTACCGATATCTGGCGCTGGTAAAAAAACACCATACGTCAGCGTTTTAAAGCCGTAATGTTCTAATACTGAAGTGCGTGATACCTTCTTGAAAAAACCAGGCCGAAATGCACGACGCAATGCCCATCCTGTGTGATCCTTTCCTAAGGAAAACAAGAATGTGGCATTCGCTTGATGTTGCTTGAGGATGCGCACTAAACTCGGCACACCTTCGCGGGTGCCTCGGTAAGTGTCCACATCAATCTTTAATACGATCGTGGGCATCTATAAATCTGTTGAAGTTTTTCTGAAAGTAATTTGGAATTAGTCGTTCACCAAAGCGTGTTATCTAATCGTACGCGCTTTGTAAGTAGTGAATTTGACGCTATTACTCCATTGATCCATTAATCCATTAAAGCGCGCGCTTGCGCAACTTGGCTGCGGTAGGCATCAAAGATGTGACGCATTGCGTCAGCCATCGTTGTTGTTGGTTTCCAGCCTAATTCTTCACAAGTGTTGGTAATCTTAGGCACACGATTTTGTACATCTTGATAGCCGCCACCGTAGTACGCTGCTGAAGTTGTTTCAGTCAACTGTACTTTTTTAGCAGACTCAGCATATTCAGGATATTCCGTAGCCAACTCCAGCATCATGTGCGCAAGTTCGCGAATAGAGTGATTATTGGAAGGATTGCCGATATTGTAGATCTTGCCTGATGCTACGCCATCCTTGTTTGCAATAATACGTACCAAGGCATCAATACCGTCATCGATGTAAGTAAACGCACGTTTTTGTGCACCACCATCAACTAAAGAGATATTTTCTCCACGGACGATATGACCAAAGAATTGCGTAACAACGCGTGAGCTACCTTCTTTCGGTGTATGAATAGAATCTAAACCAGCGCCAATCCAGTTAAATGGGCGGAACAAAGTGAAGTTCAGACCTTCCATGCCATAACCCCAGATCACACGATCCATCAACTGTTTCGCGCAAGAATAAATCCAACGTGGCTTGTTGATTGGGCCGCAAATGAGTTCAGAGTTCTCTGGATCGAATTCTTCGTCATGGCACATGCCATAAACTTCGGATGTCGATGGGAATACCAAGTGTTTGCCATACTTTGCAGCAGAACGAACGATAGGTAAATTGGCTTCAAAGTCGAGTTCAAATACGCGTAATGGTTGCTTTACATAAGTCGATGGCGTCGCAATCGCCACCAAAGGCAAGATCACATCACATTTTTTGACATGGTATTCGACCCATTCTTTATTGATCGTGATATCGCCTTCAAAGAAATGCATACGAGGATGATTCAGCAAGTCGCCCAAACGCTCGGTTTGCATATCCATGCCATACACTTCCCAATCGGTTGTTTCTAAGATGCGCTTGGATAAGTGGTGGCCAATAAAACCATTTACACCGAGGATGAGGACTTTTTTCATAATGATTTCTCTGAAAGATTAAATAGTAGGAATTCGAGTAGTGAGGTCGCTACAGCTTGTATCGCTAATGAAAAGCAAACCAACTGTCTAACAATCGCAAATTGTCGCGGATTTTTTTGTCAATATTTTTTGTGCAAAAATAACATTAAGTGCGACCGAAAAACTTTACTAATGCTTGATTATCCATCGTGCGGCCTTGATGCTGTAAAGCTAAAATCTCGATTGCTTTTCCATCACCACAAACACCAAAGATGACATTATCCACTACAGATATGCCAAGCGGCAAATTTGCAGGCAGTTTTAGTGTGGCGTGCTTAAAAATGCGTGCTTTTTCAATAATAAATTTTTCACCATCTTGTTCTGTGAACGCACCTGGATATGGTGGGGCAACAGCTCTATGCAAGTTATAAACTTGTTGCGTTGATTGACTCCAGTCAATACGACCATCTTCAGGCCTACGACCGCCGAAATAACTCCCTTGGCTCAAATCGTTGGGAATCTTTATAGCCGTGCCAGCAATTAATGATGGCAAGGCATGCCATAATGTTTGTTCAGCGGCGACACTCAGTTTTCCAAAGACCTCAAACGCGGTGTCATCAGGCAAAATAGGTACGCTAGTTTGCGCAATAATCGCCCCCGCATCTGGCTTGACTGTCATCTCATGCAAAGTTGCGCCTGTTTCAGTCTCTCCATAGAAGACTGCCCAATTGACCGGAACCCGACCGCGGTACTTGGGCAGCAATGAGCCATGCAAGTTATAGGCACCGCGCGATGCGATTTCTAACATTTCTGCCGATAGCATGTTTCGATAGTAAAAGCTGAAAATGAAGTCTGGCTTCAAGGCCGCGATTTTGGCAATGATTTCTGGTGTATTGGGATTGTCTGGTGTGATACGAGGAATACGTTGTTCCTCACATAAAGCCGCAACCGATTCAAACCAAATCGTTTCGTTCGCACTATCTTCATGGCTAACCACTAAGCGAATATCGATACCACGCGCAAGTAAGGTTTTAATGCTGCGTACACCAACTGTGTGATACGCAAAGACCACCGCGGAAGTCGTCGGCTGTTCGGCTGTTTGGGCAAATCCGGTATCGCTCATGATTAATTTATTCTCCGGATTTTTCTTCTAAGATTGTTTGCACGACGAATCGTGGGCGACCTTGCACCTGTTGGTAAATACGACCAACGTATTCACCAAGTAGACCAATACCAAATAAGATCACCCCCATCAAGAAGAAGGCAATCGCAAACAAAGTGAATAGTCCTTCGGCCTCAGCTCCGAGAAAGAAGCGACGAATCAATAGCAAGACCACCAAGCCACCTGACAAGCCAGATAAGATCATCCCCATCATGGAGAATAACTGCAATGGCATGATGGAAAATCCTGTCATCAAATCGAAATTGAGACGAATCAAACTATAGAATGAATACTTTGATTCACCCGCAGTACGTTCTTCATGTTCCACCACAATTTCTGTCGGTTTGCGGGCAAAAGTATAGGCGAGGGCGGGTACAAAAGTATTGACCTCACTACATTGATTGATCAGATTAATTACATTGCGACCATAGGCGCGTAGCATATTGCCTTGATCGGTAATTTTGATACGCGTGATTTTTTCACGCAGGCGATTCATCGCTTTTGAGAGATAGGTGCGCCATGCAGCATCTTGGCGTTTGCGACGAATAGAGCCGACATAGTCATAGCCTTCGCGCATTTTGTCGACCAGCGCACCAATTTCTTCCGGTGGATTTTGCAAGTCTGCATCGAGCGTAACAACGATATCGCCACGGGTCGCTTGAAATCCAGCCAAGATTGCCATGTGTTGACCGTAATTACCATTAAATAAGACGACGCGGGTGACATCAGGCCTTGCGCGAAATTGCTCAGCCAAAATTTCGGCAGAGCGATCTCGACTACCGTCATTGACGAACACGATTTCATAAGTGATACCACGCTCTGCCAATTTATCTAAGGCGGGATAAAGTCTGGCATAGAGTTTGGCAAGTCCAGCTTCCTCGTTGTAAACGGGAATAACGACTGAAAGTTCAGGATGCATGTGAGCTTCTGTAATTAAAATATCAAAGACAAGATTTTACTGCAGCGACTACGCGATCAACATCGCTTTCGTTCATGCTAGGGAATAAGGGCAGGGTAACGATTTGTTTGCCAATTCTTTCTGCAATGGGGAACATACCATCGGTAAAACCACGCTCACGATACAGCGTAAATAAATGGATAGGACGGTAGTGGTAACCCAAACCGATTCCAAGATCGAGCATCTTTTGCATAAACTCTGAGCGATGAATTCGCTCGGGCAAGACGATATGAAACATGTGCCAATTCGAATTAGTGAAATCGGCAACAGGTAATTCCGCGCCGGTACTTGATTCAAAGTCTTTGCCAAATTGATCGAAATAATGCAGCGCGAGTTTTTTTCTTTGCGCATTAAATTCATGCAAGCGCTTTAATTGTCCTAATCCAATTGCGGCAGAAAGATCGGTCATATTGTATTTGCCACCGAGTACATCAACATCGATGCCGTCTAGGCCGCTGCGTGAAACCCCTTGCAATCGGTACTTCTCCGCCAACTTTGCTTCTGCTTCATTGTTCAATACCAGACAACCACCTTCGGCAGTCATGATGTTTTTGTTGACTTGAAAGCTGAACGATACAAAATCACCAAAGGCACCAATGCGTTGCCCATGCCAAGTTGACCCGATAGCTTGTGCCGCATCTTCTACCACACGTAAATGATGTTTTTGTGCGATTGCGTACAACTGATCCATATCGCAAGGCAAGCCACACATGTGTACCGGGATAATCGCCTTGGTGCCTGAAGTGATGGCGGCTTCTACTTTGTTTAGATCAATGTTGTGGGTTTTAGGATCAATATCTACAAACACCGGCGTGGCACCGACTTCAATGATGACATTGGCAGTGGCGACCCACGAGTTGGGCGTGGTGATTACTTCGTCGCCAGCACCAATTCCGGCGATGCGGAGCGCAATTTCCATCGTGCAGGTGCCCGAATTAAATGTGCGAACTGGTCGTCCGCCAAAATAAGCAGACAATTGGGCTTCTAATTCTTTTACTTTGGGACCGCTGGTGAGCCAGCCTGAACGTAAAACCTCATTCACCGCGCTAATGGTCTCTTCATCAATACTTGGCTTTGTAAAGGGGAGAAAGGCAGCTGTTGCGCTCATATAAACTTTCTAAAATCGGTAAAGTGGCCGTCGTAGAGGCGAAGAAATTAGCGGGGAATAGCGATAATGACGCGTTTAGGATCGTGCCCAATCACGCGCATCGGCAAATTCTGTTTTTGTAAATCGTCATAAATTTCTTGCCGTACAAACGCCACCGCATTTTGACCCTTGGCGTGCATTTCGCGCCATTTAAGAACGAAGTCTGTTTGTTTCGGAATCCAAAGTTCTGGCTGAATACCGACACCAAACTGCATTTCGTCAGGATGTTCAACCAAGATGGTTGTGCGCTGTAAATAAAACGGTAAAGCTTGCTCGTAGCGCCCAACTGAAAAAATTGGCGTATCCGCTTTTAGCTCAGCTTGAATTGCTGCTAAATGATATACGCCAGCATTATATTTACCCCAAGTGTCATGCCCCATGAAGAGGGCTTGTCCTGCCAAGTACACGGTAATCGCTAAACTCAAGACTGACCAGTCTTTATTACGTTGCGCATAAATTAAAGCGAACAGACCACCAAACAAAGTCAGGCCAGCAGCAGCGTATGCCCATGGAATCATGGCGGCATAAAATGGTGCTTCATAGACGTGTTTTGCCATGCCTGCGATTTTCGGTGTCATAAAGATTGATGCTGCACCGATCAGCGTCATGATTAATGCATTGATGCGTAGACTCAGTGTGGATATATTCTCTAACTGACAAGCAATCAAGATCGCTAGAGCAGGGAAAATTGGCAAAATATATGACGGGAGCTTTGACCCAGAAATGCTAAAGAAAAAGAAAATGAATACTACCCACGTCAGCAACATTTTCTTTGCTTGAAATTTACTTTGTTCTTGACGCAGACCGGCAAACAAACTTTGCAATAATAAGCCTAACCAAGGCAGAATTCCAATCAACAGCAGAGGGACAAAATAGTACCAAGCACCACCACGTTTATGAATCGTGCTGGTAAAACGTTGGAAGTGTTCATGAATAAAGAAGAAGTGCGGATGCTCAGGGTTCGCTTGCCAAACCAAAATAAACCATGGTGCTGTAATAGCGAAAAATAACAGCAATCCTTTACCCATGTGTAAGCGTAACCACAGGCCAAAATCGCGCGTCCAGATTGTATATAAAACCAACACCGCGCCAGGCAAAACAAAACCAATCAAACCTTTTGACATTGTTGCTAGCGCCATCCCAGCCCAACATAGCAACATACCATTGCGTTGCTCTTTTGCGTTGGCACCATCTCGTTGCGCTAGCAATAAGCCGCACAAGGCCAGTGTCATCATCGCAGATAAACCCATGTCGAGTGAATTGACATGGCCCATCGCTGCCCAGTAAAAACTAGAGCCTAGAATGACAGCCGTACTGATTGCAATACGACGACCGTAAATTTTGAAAGCGGTATAGCTTGAGATGGCAATACCGATTAAGCCACATAATCCAGTCCACAATCTTGCTTGCCAGTCGCCCAGTCCAAACAAACTAAAAGTGAGCGCATTCATCCAATTTTGTAGCGGTGGCTTTTCAAAGTATTTGATGCCGTTTAAGCGTTGCGTGATCCAATCGCCAGTTGCCACCATTTCGCGCGCCATTTCGGCATATCTGCCTTCATCAGTAGGCACCAAGGTTCTTGCGCCAAGCATATAAAACCATACGATTAAAAAGCCTATCATCACCGCCCATAAGGTGCGTGGTGAATCATACGGGGATTGTGTGCTTGCTTGCTGTGAAGATGGATGTAGATGCTGTTTCATGCTTGCTCCAAGATCAGCGCAAGCGCAACTTTGCGACCTTCGGTCATTAAAATATTATAGGTTCTGCAAGCTGCTTGATTGTCCATGCATTCAACCCCCTTATGTTGAGCACTGAGGGCGCTAATCAGTTTGGGGTGGATAAATCGCTGTTTCTTGCCTGTTCCTAAAATCACCACATCTGGCTGCAAGGCTGCGATTTGTTCAAAGTGTGTCGCTGTTAGCGCATCGAAATTAGTGATGTCCCAAACCACAGGTCGAGATTCAGGTAAGACAATTAAGCTATGTTCGTATCGAACTAGATTAAATTCGACACCTTGCTCATCGTAAGCGGTAACGGTTTGGTATTGTTGCGTATTAGTTGAGTGCAGCTTCATGATTTTTAATATAGTTATAATTTTTGCGCACCTCGCATGCGCAGCCAGAAGAAAAAGCTGGCGCATTGTAGCTTTTTCTGTGTGTGTATCAAAGTGGTGCTTGTTGATTTTTTAATCGACCTTATTGAGAACTGCGGTCGTATTTGCTTGAAACGACAGTACTGTCGCTGATATGCGCATCAAATCCTCTTCGTTAGCGAACGAGGATTTGACTTTATTTAACATTTTTAGGTGCTAGCAGAAATTCTCGAGGATTATTTCTAAATCTTCGACCTAAAGCTTTCAATAGCTCTAGTCGCTGAGTGAAATCGACGCCGCGAGCGCGAAGTGCGACCGATAATGCCAAATAAAAACTGACGCCTAAATTGACGATGCCAATGCCCAAGAAGCCGAGTGCAGTGCTTAATATCAGTTGCCAAGGCAAATTGAAGTCAAGCGCAAATAATGAGTAGCCCCACATCGCAGATGATAAGGTCGTATGACGTACATCTAGTGGCAATCCTAGCAGCGCACCTAAACCAGCAGCACCACCCAATAAGAAGCCAAGAAAAAAATTGCCAGCCAATACGCCTAAATTGTCACGAATATAGTCACTGACTCGCTGCCAACGTGCCACGCCAAATAGTTTTTGTGCCCACTTTAATTGATTTAAGCGCTCTGGGATTCTGCTGTAGCTACACAAATTGTCATAATAGCCCGCGATGAGCCCCGCCAAAAATAGACAAATGCCTGCGACTGCGGCGAATAATAAAGTCCCTGCACTCAAGATGTCGATGTCTTGCAACAGGTGCTTGGCTTTCGCGGGAGTTAAGTAATGAGCGCCGCTGAAATGCTGAACCAAGAACGCGATCATCAGCGCAACAGGGATTGCTAAGCCGATATTGCCAACGATCGCTGCGAGTTGTGTTCTGATTGTGCGTGCGATCAAACTGACGAGCGGTTCAAGGTCGCGTCTGCGTTCACGCGGATTACCTTGAATTTCACCAATCGCAGCGGCAATCGCATTCGCCGTCATTGCCGGTTGCTTGGTCGCGACTGAAAAGTGCAATAAGTGAATAAGCACGAATCCAAGACCATAGTTTATGCAGTTTGCTAATACTTCTGCTAACGGAGCTAAGCCGCGCATACCGATATTGATTTTGATCGCAGCGATAAGTGCAACAGCACAACCACCGCCAGCAGCGGCTTTCAACATAGCGAAATAATCTTGTCTGGTCTCGGTGATGTAATGTTCACCGCTACGCCCCGCATTTTCGGTAACGCGCAAGGCGACTAATTCCGCGTTTTGTTGCCAAAATTGGCGCACATTATTTTGTGAGCATTCGGCAATTGCTAATTCTTGCCACAGTGCGGCAATATGTTGCACGCTGCTTTTTTTATCGTTTTGCACCAGACTTGATAGCAGGTAAGCCAACCGTGTAAGTCGATCAAGATGCTGTTGTAAACGCCTTAAATGGAAAGTTAAGTAGAAACTAGCGCCTTGTTGTTGTGCGCGTTTTCGGATGCGGTCGATGGTTTGACGTGCTTGTGTAATCAAGACCTCAAGATGAGAAATGTCGGTGTCTTTGTTTTGTTCGAAGCTGCGTCTCTGATTTAGTTGCGCTTCGATCGCTTTTGTTACATCGAGAGCTTCTTCACAAACACCGAGGAAAGGTGAGGCGTGATTTTCTAAACTCGGATCTAAACGTAACATCTCTGGCTCCAGACCAGCAGCAGCGATTCTATGCGCGACCACACGTAAGGCTTCAATGATGTCTGCCAGCATGCTGGTGAGCCCCGTGTGCGATTGCAAGTTGATATTCTCGTCAAACCCTAAAAGACGAATTAAATCTTGCCAATCGTTTGGATTGCTTGCGTTTATCCATTCGACATCGCTAGGTCTTAGAATTTCTCTTAGCGCATCTTTCAGTTGTGAAGGATCATCAACTTCGGGCAGCAGCTTGTGAGAGACGCGACGCACAGTTTCAGAGAGCACACTTGTCGCTGGATAAATGCCAGAAGTTGCCAACAGCAAAACGGCATGCCGTTGTTGAAATAATTGCAAAAGCGCTGAACGTAGTCGGCTAATTAATTCAGGTTCTTGTTCAAGCAAGCGTAGCAAGCTCGGCAATTGTGACTGATCTGCCTTTGAACTTGGGCGTATTCCATCAAACAATGCCATTAACGCTGGTAATGGATTAACAGGCGAGGAACCGTGATTGGTATCGTCGGTTTGAGGTAATGCGAGTAAAAGACTTTTTAGCATAGGCTTGATGGAAAATTGTTTGTGAATTGCAATTTAGGCTATTGCAATTTGATTAGCTTGATTTTTAATTTATCAGCTAAATTGGATACAAGGCAAACTAGGGCGCTCTGATTTCCTGCGGAGATTTAACATATTTAATCCATTAAATTGTGCCTAAACCGTAAAAACCAAGAGTAAAAGTCTATCTGCTGGCAAATCTCCTAAAATAATTTGGTAAAACACATTGATAAAATAGGGCGCTTTGGGCAGAATGGATCATTCGGCAGTGCAGCATTTTTTAATTCACTTTTTGAAAGCAGTCTCGTGCGCCCCATCCAAAAATCGCAAAAACTTGCAGACGTTTGTTATGACATTCGCGGCCCAGTCTTGGAAAAAGCCAAGCAGATGGAAGAAGAAGGTCAGAAAATCATTAAATTAAACATTGGTAATTTAGCCGTGTTTAATTTTGGTCCACCGGACGAAATCGTTCAGGACATGATTTTGAACATGCAGAGTGCGGCGGGCTATACCGATTCCAAAGGAATGTTCGCACCGCGTAAAGCGATTATGCATTACACCCAAGAAAAGAAGATTCGTGGCGTGACAATGGATGATATTTATATCGGCAATGGCGCGTCAGAACTGATTGTGATGGGCATGAATGCCTTGCTAAATCCAGGCGATGAAGTTTTGGTGCCTGCGCCTGACTATCCACTTTGGACGGCAGCAGTTAGTCTATCTGGCGGCAAACCTGTGCATTATGTGTGTGATGAAAGCGCAGATTGGATGCCTGAAATCGAGGATATTAAACGCAAAATCACGCCGAATACCAAAGCAATCGTTGTCATCAATCCCAATAACCCAACCGGTGCTTTATATCCAGTCGATGTACTGCAGAAAATTGTTGATATCGCCAGAGAAAAAGAATTAATCGTATTCGCTGACGAAATTTACGATAAAACTTTGTATGACGAAGCTGAGCATGTATCAATCGCTTCTTTGGCCGATGATGTTCTGTTCTTGACGCTCAATGGTCTGTCGAAGAACTACCGTTCTTGCGGCTATCGTGCTGGATGGATGGTGATTTCAGGTGAGAAGCGGCACGCCAAAGATTATATCGAAGGCTTAAATATGTTAGCCTCGATGCGTTTATGTTCGAATGCGCCGGGACAATTCGCGATACAAACCGCACTTGGTGGTTATCAAAGTATTAAAGATTTGGTTGGCCCCGGTGGTCGACTTTTAAAGCAGCGCGATCTCGCGCACAAATTGTTAACGGCAATACCCGGAGTCACATGCGTCAAGCCAAAAGCGGCACTGTATATGTTTCCAAAGCTAGATCCTGAGATTTATCCGATTAAAGATGATCAAGCATTTATCCAAGAATTATTAGTTGAGCAGCGAGTTTTATTGGTGCAAGGCACAGGATTTAATTGGATTGCACCGGATCACTTCCGTGTGGTTTTCCTTCCTAACACTGACGATTTAACCGATGCAATTAAGCGCATCGCTACTTTCCTTGAAGGCTATCGTCGTCGTCATGGCACAGGTGAATTTGCAGCGAAACAGGCAGTCGAATAATTTATAATCCATCTTTTTTTATTAATATTTAATTCAATATGAAACCCATCAAAGTAGGCCTATTAGGATTAGGCACAGTCGGCTCTGGTACCTTTAATGTTCTCAAGCGCAATCAAGAAGAGATTATGCGCCGTGCTGGTCGTGCGATTGAAATTACGATGGTGGCAGTGCGTAATGTAGAGCGTGCAAAAGACATTGTAAAAGGCGAGGTTGAAATCGTTACCGATGGCAACTTGGTCGTTAATCATCCGGACATTGATATCGTGATTGAGCTAATCGGTGGCAATGATATCGCCAAAGATTTGGTGTTGAAGGCGATTGCCAACGGTAAACATGTGGTCACAGCGAATAAAGCCTTAATTGCTAAACATGGCAACGAAGTGTTTAAAGCTGCGCAAGATAAAGGCGTGATGGTCGCATTTGAAGCAGCAGTGGCGGGTGGTATTCCGATTATCAAAGCCTTGCGTGAAGGATTAACCGCAAATCGTATTCAATGGATAGCAGGCATTATCAACGGCACGACGAATTTTATTTTGTCCGAAATGCGTGATAAAGGCTTGGATTTTGCGACAGTATTAAAGCAAGCGCAGGCACTCGGCTACGCAGAAGCAGATCCTACTTTTGATATCGAAGGCATAGATGCGGCGCATAAGTTGACGATTATGGCATCGATCGCATTTGGTATCCCAACTCAGTTTGATAAAGCCTATATTGAAGGCATTACCAAACTAGAAGCAACCGATATTGAATATGCAGAGCAGTTAGGCTATCGCATCAAATTATTAGGCATTACCAAACGCAGCGAGGCTGGTATTGAATTGCGTGTACATCCAACCTTGATCCCAGAGAAGCGTTTAATTGCCAATGTAGAGGGCGCAATGAATGCGGTGCTAGTGCAAGGCGATGCGGTGGGTGCGACTTTGTATTACGGCAAAGGTGCTGGCTCAGAACCGACAGCTTCTTCGGTAATCGCCGATGTTGTTGACATCACACGCTTGGCAACGGCTGATCCTGAACATCGAGTGCCATATTTGGCATTCCAGCCAAATGCCTTGAGCGACTTAACGGTACTGCCGATTTCGGAAGTATTCACCAGCTACTATTTGCGTATGCGTGTCGAAGATAAGCCAGGTGTGCTAGCGGATGTCACTAAGATTCTTGCGAGCTTCTCGATTTCGATTGATGCGATGTTGCAGAAAGAGCCGGGCGAAGGTGAATCTCGTACCGACATCATTATGTTGACGCATCAAACGCAAGAGAAAAACGTCGATGCTGCCATTGCGCAAATTGAAGCTCTCGCTTCCGTTACTGGCAGTGTCACCAAGTTGCGATTAGAAGAACTCAGCTAGATTATTGATCTTCCATCATTGGCTGTGCCAGTTTTGATAAGCATCATGTTAGGCGACATAAAAAGGAGAGGTGATTCACCTCTCTTTTTTGCTTTAGGCTCTTAGTTAATATTGAAATTTAATAGTGAAATTTAATAGTGAAATTTAATAGTGAAATTTAATAGTGAAATTTAATAGTGAAGTTGAGGCTTATTCTTCCGCATTCATAAAATACTCTATGCGTCGATCACCGATGATGTATTCGAGTATGCCCGATGCAATTGCGGCATCGCTTACAACTTGCTCGAATTGGGCTGGAATATCTTTATACACTTCCATCCAAGTATGCACGCCATCTGTAGGCTCTGGACGACGTTGAAGCAAAGGTGGTGTCATTGCAAAATCACTACTTGCCCACAAATTTTCTACCACATAATGCTGTAAGCGCTGGGCACTTACTTGCACCTGACGGGCATTTTGCACATGGGCCTTGTAGTAAATATAGCAATCCATATTTCACCTATTCAGTTACGTCGAGATACGCATACGGCAGTGGCAGGAAGTTTAAAACAGGTCCATCTTGCTGCCCCAAGTGTACTTTATCTTGTTCTTGATCGGCTAATTTTATCTCGACCAAACAGACGAATTCTTTGTGAAAGCCGCGTTCTGCATTCACAATCATGCCGCAAGCTTGACTTGTATCGTTGTCAGAAAAAATCTCCATTGCCACTTCAACCGCATCTGCATTCACAGTCGCGATCGCCATACGACGCTTGAGTTTGCCAAGATACTGACTACGCGCGACAATTTCTTGCCCTGGGTAGCATCCTTTTTTGAAATTAACACCACCGATTAACTCAAAATTAATCATTTGCGGTACGAATTTCTCTTTGCTTTGTTCAAGCACTTGCGGTATCCCCGCCAAAATATTTCCCAAACGCCAAATGCTGCTATTAACTGCTTTGAGCTGGTCTGGGATGGATGACGTGATTTCGATAAATCGCTCATGCGAAACGATCCATTGATAACGTGCTGATTCAAACGCATCATGGACGCGAATCAGCGTTCCTTGTTCCTGACTGATTTTTTCATGTAAGTTTGACGGTAGTTTGCCAAATAGCGTTGTTAAAAAACTCGTTGCAGCTTCTCCACCTAGACCAATCACGGCAAACTGTTCACTCACATCATTGAGCTTTACCTTGGAGCGCATCACGTACATTTGTAATCGCTTTTGCAGCGCAGGCTGCAAGCTTGCTGAGCATTGCAGCAAAATATTGTCGCTGTCCTTCCAATAGAAAAGGCTCGCCAACATACGTCCTTTGGGCGTGCAGTAGGCCGCATAACGCGCTTCGCTCTGTGACAAATGTTCGACGTCATTACTGAATTGACTGTGCAAAAAACTGGGCGCATCTTCGCCATTAGCAAGAATTAAACTTTGATCGTGCAATTGGCAAATATAACCTTTGTTCATTTGCGTTTGATCGATTGTAGATGCATTGAATTGATTGGCGGATTCAAAAAATTGCAGTGTTGTGCTCATGTTGTACTCATTTTTTCCAGTTTTTATGTCAATGCGTAATGCTTCCATTTACAATGACAGCGATTTTTATGATTATCGCAGCAAATCGAGATTAGTGTTCACATGGCTTCTTTGAAAAAATTCTTGGTATTTTGTATTTTAATACTACTGGCGTTGTCTGCCGCCGGTGTTTGGTGGTTCACAAATTGGATGGATGCGCCAATCCGTCATGACAAGCAAATTGAATTTACGATTAAATCTGGAAGCAATATACGTAGCGCATCACGCCAATTGGTTGATGCAGGGGTGCCAATTCATCCTTACTTATTTGAGATACTCGCGCGCGTGACAGGCAAAGCCGCCAGTTTGAAGGCAGGCTCGTTTGAATTGCAATTACAAGAAACACCGCAGCAACTTTTACAAAAAATGGTTGAAGGTAAATTTAGCCTAACCAGTTTGAGTATCATCGAAGGCTGGAGTTTTAAACAAATGCGCAGCGCGATTGATGCGCATCCCGCGATTCGGCACGATACAACCGGACTTTCTGATCGTGATTTGCTTATAAAAATTGGCAGTAAATATACGCATCCGGAAGGTCTATTTTTTCCAGACACTTATTTGTTTGCCAAAAATAGTAGCGACGTCCAAGTTTATCAACAAGCACATCAAGCCATGCTGACGCGGTTAGACGAGGCATGGCGTAAACGCGCACAAAATTTACCGTACAAAGATGCTTATCAAGCCTTGGTGATGGCTTCAATCATTGAAAAAGAAACTGGGCAGGCCTCAGAGCGCGGTATGATCGCCAGTGTTTTTGTGAATCGTCTGCGCTCAGGTATGTTGCTGCAAACAGATCCCACTGTGATTTATGGCATGGGCGACCGATTTCAAGGCAATATTCGCAAGCGAGATTTAACCACAGACACGCCTTACAACACCTACACCCGAGCTGGTTTGCCGCCAACGCCAATTGCCTTACCAGGGCTTGACGCGATTAGAGCTGCTTTAAATCCTGAACCAAGCAATGCATATTATTTTGTCGCACGCGGCAATGGCACAAGTCAGTTTTCAGAGAATTTAAATGAGCACAATCGCGCAGTGAACAAATATCAACGTTAGTTCCATGCCGCTGCATGCCAAGTCTAAATGAGAAATAGTATGACGAACAATAAATCAAAAACAGGATGTTTCATTAGCTTTGAAGGCATTGATGGAGCTGGTAAATCTACCCACATCGGTTTTGTACAACAAATTCTTGAGAATCGTGGTGTGAGGGTGGTCGCCACACGTGAACCTGGTGGAACCCCGCTTGGTGAAGCTTTGCGCGCGCTGCTATTAAAAGAAACAATGCATTTAGAAACCGAAGCTTTATTGATGTTTGCGTCGCGTCGTGAACACATTGCTCAAGTAATTCAACCCGCTTTAGATGCTTGTACTTGGGTGATTTCGGATCGTTTTACCGATGCGAGTTTTGCCTATCAAGGTGGTGGGCGTCATTTGTCTATTGATAAATTGAATGCACTAGAGCAGTGGGTTCATCCGCATTTGCAACCTGATCTTACTTTACTGTTTGATGTTCCACTTGAGGTTGCACGTGCTCGACTAGATGCAACACGCACCTTAGATAAATTTGAGCAGGAAAAAAGTGATTTCTTTAAAAATACACGCAATGAATATTTGCGTCGCGCTGCGGAATTTCCCGCGCGCATAAAAGTGATTGATTCAACGCGTAGTATTGAAGCGATACAACAAGAGTTAAAGCAGATTGTTGATGCCTTGGTTGCAAATTCAAATGCAAATACTATCGGTGATTTTCGTAATTAGAAAAATAAGAAAAATAAAAATGAATAGTCCTTTATTCGACTGGCAACTAGATACTTGGAAGCAGATTATGGCGATGCGCGGCAAAATGCCGCATGCATTTTTACTGTACGGTTCTGAGGGAATCGGTAAAGCAAATTTTGCCGAGCATTTAGCTAAGTCTCTGCTATGTGAATCACCCAGTGATGATGGCCATGCCTGTGGCACATGTTTGTCCTGTAATTGGTTCGATCAATATAGCCATCCTGATTATCGTCGCGTACGTCCGGGCTTACTCGATGAAGAGGATGCCGCGGAGTCAGAAGCGGGCGAGGGCACCGAAGAAACAGAAAAGAAATCTGCAAAATCTAGCAAGGCTCCATCTAAAGAAATCGTCATTGACCAAGTTCGCGCTTTGGCTAACTTCATGAATATCTCTACCCATCGACAAGGTACGAGGGTCGTTGTGATGTATCCGGCGGAAGCGCTAAACGTACCAGCGGCAAATGCCTTGCTGAAGTCTTTAGAAGAGCCTAACACGAATACGGTATTTATTTTGGTGTCGCATAAAATTGATCGTTTGTTGCCAACTATTTTGTCGCGTTGTCACAAATTGCCGTTAGCGATGCCAAGTAAATCACAAGCTTTAGCTTGGTTGGAAACACAATCTGTTCGGGACGCAGAAGTTTGGCTTGCTCAGCAAGGTGGGGCGCCTTTATTGGCATTGGCGATGTCGCAATCGGACGATGTTAAAGATCTTGAAGATCTGCTGCGCAGTTTGGCAAAACCTGATGTGGAAGTGTGCTTAAAGGCCGCAGATAAAATGCAAAAAATGGATATGCCGCGTACCGTTTCGTGGCTACAACGCTGGTTATATGATATTTTTTCATACAAACAAGCTGGAAAGATTCGCTATTATCCGAAGTACCAAACCGATATTGCCAAGCTCTCAGATCGAGTGAGCGTGGATAAATTGCAGCATTTGATAAAAAATGTGCAGGAAAGACAAGCAATTGCGAGTCACCCTCTGTCAGGGAAGCTATTTTTAGAGGATATGCTGTTAGAATATTCTTCTGCTTTTAACTAAATCTAACGAAGATTTTGGATGTGCGCTGAATTGAGCTCTCGATGGCAAACAGTCACGCACATCAATAGGAAAAATTATGGCTGAGCTACCACAAGACCCCAGTGTTCCCTTAAACATGCCATCTCCATCGCGGCCGTCGGTACTCTCTTTGGCGATCAAAGAAAAGTCCGCTTTGTTTTCTGCGTATATGCCATTCTTAAAAAATGGTGGGATTTTTGTGCCTACGAATAAATCGTATAAATTGGGCGAAGAGATTTATGTGATTCTGACTTTGTTAGATGATCCGAGCAAATACCCGATTGCTGGCAAAGTGGCGTGGGTTACACCGGCTGGTGCTGGCAACAATAAATCGCAAGGAATCGGTGTGCACTTCCCACAAGATGAAAGCGGGATTCGTGTTAAAACTCGCGTCGAAGAAGTGCTTGGTGCAACCATACGATCTTCACGAGCGACACATACACTGTAATTAACTACTGTCTTTTAGTTTCTGCTTCCGTATATTTAATCCAAATAGCGCTGACTTGTCCTTGAGTTCAGCGCTTTTATTTTGATCGCACTCTTTTGATAGTATTTTCCATGTCCACGCAAAATCAAGTTTCTTTCACACATAGAATCGCACACCTCCATGATTTACCGGCAATTGTGGCGATCTACAATTCGACCGTTGCATCACGCATGGTGACCGCAGATACTGAAGAAATCGCTGTAGAGTCACGCCTAAATTGGTTTCATGAGCACACCCCAGAAAAGCGTCCTTTGTGGGTGGTAGAGGGTAAAGATGGGCAAATTATCGGCTGGCTATCATTTTCCAATTTTTATGGACGCCCAGCGTATTCTGGTACCGCCGAGTTATCGATTTACTTGCATGAATCAACTCGTCGACAAGGATTAGGGCGTTATTTACTTGAGCAAGCAATTCAGTTCGCCCCTCAAATTCAAGTACATACTTTGCTCGGATTTATCTTTGGACATAATGTGCCCAGCATGAATTTGTTTGCTTCGTTTAATTTTGAAATTTGGGCAAATATGCCGCGAGTTGCGAATTTGGATGGAATAGAGCGCGATTTGATTATCTTTGGAAAGCGCGTAGCGTAAGTCTTGGCATGCGTAAGTAGCTAGTTAACTATCTGCAATTTGTGCCGGTATCAGCAAGTCAAAACCATTCTATTCCAGCTAAATACTTGTGAACGACTTACGTTACTGTACTAAAAACATCGTAAAATCAAGCGCTTATGTCATAAACAGAGTAAAATCTCGGCTTATCTTCATCTATATGATTGCCTTGATCAGGTCAGGGCAGCATCAATCTTTCAGGAATTCCCACTATGCTGAGCTATCGCCATGGTTTTCACGCTGGCAATCATGCTGACGTTCTTAAACACTTTGTTTTAATTGAACTGCTCAATTATCTCGGCCAAAAAGACACCGCTTACACCTATGTGGATACCCATTCTGGTGCGGGTTTATATTCTTTAGATACCGGCTATGCGACCAAGAATGCAGAGTACGAAACTGGAATCGCTCCCCTGTGGGATAGAGATGATGCACCAGCTGCCTTGCAAGCGTATCTTGATCTGGTGAAAACACTGAATCCAAGTGGCAAGATGCGCTATTACCCTGGCTCACCTTATTGCGCAAACGAAGTGATGCGCGCACAAGATCGTTTGCGTCTATTTGAATTGCATCCTAGCGAAATCAAGATTCTCAGTGAAAATTTTCGCAAACTAGAAGCGCACAAAGCCGAACAAGGTGAGCGCCAAACTGTACGTGGAAAGCGCATTATGATTAATGCCGGTGATGGTTTTGAAGGCTTAAAAGCGATATTGCCACCACCATCACGCCGTGGTTTGGTATTGATTGATCCACCATATGAAGTAAAAGACGATTATCGACGCGTCAAAGTCTGCCTTGAAGATGCGCTGGTGCGTTTTCCGACTGGCACCTATGCGGTTTGGTATCCAGTTTTATCACGCATCGAATCGAAGCAATTGCCAGAGCGCTTAAAACGTATTCCTGCAAATGGTTGGTTGAATGTCACCTTAAGTATCAGCGGACCAACACCCGATGGATTCGGATTACATAGTAGTGGGATGTTTATTATCAATCCTCCATGGACTTTAGAAGCGACACTGCGCGAGGTCATGCCTTACTTGGTACGTGTATTAGGTAAAGATGTCAGTGCCAAGTTTGAAATCGAATCGGGTGAAACCGAGCAGGTGCGCGTCAAGCCACCGGTGCGCGCTTCGGCAGAGCGACCTGTCAGAAATACTGTAGGCGCTGGCAAATCCATGAATGCCACAATGACGAGCACAGGACGCCCGCAAGTGGGTAGTTTGAGAACCAACAATAGCAATAATTTGAGTGGATCGAAACGCGCTGATTCTAGAACAAACACGACCAGAGCAGCTAGCTCTACAAATCGTGATCTTGGGCAAGGAAAGCGTACAGCGCGCCCAGCAAATTTATCTAAATCACGTTCTCGTTGAACGAATTGAACTAAGCTATTTCGCGTCCGCTTTGGAACGACGCTACTTGATATTGCATGTGCTGCGGCGCATGCATTCATCGACTGATGCTGAAGCATCACCTGCAAGACAAATGACAATTAATCTCGACTCGCAAGCTAGCTGTGGTTTTTGATGCGTCGACATCGAAGCATGTCTAGATCAACCAATCGCAGGCTTAGTCGATTATTGATATGGAAAACTCATGCAAGTATCCGTTTTAAAAACTATTTTTCGACCCGCTTACGGTTTGATAGTGGTCGGATTGTGCCTATCAAGCCTGTTGACCACCAGCGTCGCTCATGCCGACACCATAAAAATTGCCGTGATCGATCCTATGTCTGGTCCGTTTGGGCCGGTGGGCTTAAATACCTTTAATTCATTTAAGTTTATTGCTGCGCGCGCGAATGCGGAAAAGTGGGCTGGTTCACATCAAATCGTATTCGATGGATTTGATAATAAAGCTGGCGTACAAGAAAGTTTGAGTTTGCTAAAGACGGTAGCGGATAAGGGTTACCGATTCATTACGCAGGGCACAGGCTCAGCGGTTGGTTTGGCTTTAATTGATGCGATTAATAAGCACAATCAGCGTCATCCGGGGCAAGAAATCATCTATCTTAATCATGGCTCAATCGATCCAGATATGACGAATGCTAAATGCAGTTTTTGGCATTTTCGCTTTGATGCTAACTCCGATATGAAGATGGAAGCATTAACTAGTTTCATAGCGAAAGATAAGCAGATAAAAAAAGTCTACCTGCTGGGTCAAAACTATTCTCACGGACATCAAGTAGCGCGCGCAGCAAAATCCTATCTCGCGCGCAAGCGTCCAGATATACAAATTGTCGGTGATGATTTACATCCTATCGCCACTGTCAAAGATTTTTCACCTTACATCAGCAAAATTAAAGCATCGGGGGCAGATTCGGTCATTACCGGCAACTGGGGGACTGATTTAGCCTTATTGATTAAATCCGCCAAAGAACAGAATTTAAACGTGAATTTTTATACCTACTATGCCAGTTCGACTGGCGTGCCAACCGCCATCGGTGATGCTGGTGTCGACAAAGTTAAATTGGTTGGATACTGGCATCCAAATAATCCATCCAAGCTTGGTGCAAGTTTGACGCAAGGATATAAAGCGCAATACAAGGACGATTTCTCATCGACATCAACTTACGCCATGATCGCCAGTTTGGCGAAAGCAATTCAAATCGTTGATGCACAATTCAAAGATAAATCAAAACCAATGATTGATCCTGTAAAGATCGCTTATGCCTTGGAAGATTTACAAATTGATTTTTTTGGAATGCCTGCAAGCATGCGTAAAGCAGACCATCAATTGCAACTGCCTTTGTATGTATCGAATTGGGAAAAAATCGATGGTAAATCACAACGATTCGATCAAGAAAACACAGGGCTAGGATGGAAAACGCTGCAAGTCTTTGAACCCTATGTCGCGAGTCAAGCCACTTCCTGTCAAATGAAACGACCAAATTAATTGCTACATTATGGACACGACTAAGCAGTACATGACCTGCAATTTATCGATTAGATTGATTACGTTGAAAAAATAAAATTAGGTGCAAATAGAGGATCCCGTTTTGGAATTTTTTTTGATCAACTTACTCAACGGTCTTAGTTACGGATTTTTACTATTCATGTTGACGGCCGGGCTTAGCTTGATTTTTAGCTTGCTTGGCGTTCTCAATTTTGCCCATGCTAGTTTCTATATGCTGGGAGCATATTTAGGTTATACCTTCACTGGGCTTTGGGGATTTTGGTGGGGCTTATTTTTTGCCCCTCTTATCACAGGCTTACTTGGCGCCTTGCTTGAACGATTTGCCTTGCGACGATTGCATGCGCGAGGCCAGCTTGCTGAACTACTATTCACCTTCGGCTTAGCTTATATGATGCTTGAGATGGTGCAACTGATTTGGGGTAAATTGGCGTTGCCGTATCAAATTCCACAAGCATTACAGGGCAGCTTGTTTTTGATTTATTCCAGCCCATTTTCGAATTATCGTGGATTTATCGCCTTACTTGCTTTACTTGTGCTGGGCTTACTGTATTTGTTGATACGTCGTACTAATATCGGTCTAGTGATACAAGCGGCATGGACCGCACCGACCATGGTCGAAGCATTAGGTCACAATGTGCCTAGAATTTTTATGTGGGTGTTTGGATTTGGATGTGGCCTGGCTGGATTGGCTGGTGCGGTTGGCGGCAATTTATTAGTCACAGAACCGAGCATGGCTGCGCATGTTGGTAGTATCATTTTTGTGGTGATTGTGTTGGGCGGTATTGGCTCACTGCAGGGCGCTTTTTGGGCATCGATGTTGATTGCCATTTCTCAAACCTTTGCCGTTACATCTGAGCTGAGCTTACAAGATTTGTTGGCGCTGTTTATGTCAATTCAGTACGAAGCGAGCAATCAAAGTGTGCTCTCTATTCCAATTTCGCACATGGCGCCTATGTTGCCATTTGTCATCTTATTGTTGATGTTAGTTGTGCGTCCGCGAGGATTGTTTGGTCAACAATCGGGCTTGAATTCTCATGCTTGAATTTTCATCTAAGCCGATCAATTTTGGATTTCTGCCAGCGACATTTTATTGGGCGCTGCTGATTACTGTGAGCTTGTTGTTTATTCCCTTTATTTTTTCTTCTAGTGCAGCACTGAATTTTATTACGCAAGTTTGCATCGCTGCGGTACTCGGCTTGTCTTTCAATATCTTGCTTGGACAAACTGGATTGCTATCGTTTGGACACGCGATGTATGCAGGTTTAGGCGCATTTGCCAGTGTGCATGTGATGAATAAAATTGGCTTGGGTGAGTGCGCATTTCCAGTAATTCTAATTCCTTTAGTTGGCGGGCTAGCTGGCTTATTGGTCGGCGTGATCTGCGGCTGGATATCGAGCAAAAGAGCCGGCATCGTGTTTTCCATGATTAGTTTGGGAATCGGTGAGTTGGTGTTCGCGATGGCACCGATGTTTCCACAATATTTTGGTGGTGAAGCGGGGATCAGTACCAATCGCGTCATCGGCGATACTTTCTTGGGTCTGAGTTTCGGGCCGCAAATTGAAGTGACTTACTTGATTATCGTGTGGACTTTATTGTCGATGGGCGCGATGTTTTTTCTCACTTTAAGCCCGCTAGGCAAGCTTGCAAGTGCAGTGCGTGACAATCCCGAACGTGTCGCATTCTTGGGCGTTAATCCGCGTTTAATTCGATTCTTTATGATTTGCATTGCTAGTTTTTTTGCAGGCATATCAGGCGCACTATCCGCTTTACATTTTGAAATTGCCACTACAGATAGTCTAAGCATGTATCGATCTGGATCGATCTTATTATTCACCTATATTGGTGGAATTAGTTTGTTTCTGGGGCCTGTGCTTGGTGCTATTTTGGCTGTCTGCATGACGGTATTTTTGTCAGAATTGACACCCGCTTGGCAACTGTATTTAGGGATATTGTTTATCTTGGTGGTGAGCTTTGCGCCAAAAGGAATTAGTGGCTACATTTCTGCCTATTTAGCTCAGATAAAAGCGCTCTATCAAAGAAATAATTTAATTAACGTGATCAGGGTATCTTGCTTACATTTATTTGCAAACGCAATGATTGGCGGTAGCCTTGTCATCTTGATTGAACTTACTTATCAGCTTCGTTTTGCTGATCAAAATTGGATGCTCTTAGATTGGTTTAAGCATAATCCGTTCGATGTAAATCACTGGATTATTCCCATCTGCATGTTCGCACTAGGCGTGTTGGTAAAACTCGTGGCTAAGAGAGTGTTGCGATGCATGCGCTAACGTTACAAGAGGTCAAATTGCAGCTTGGTCAAACAGCTATTTTGCGCGGTGTTGATCTCCAATTGAAGGCTGGTGAGCGTCTCGCTTTGATTGGTCCAAATGGAGCGGGGAAATCGAGTTTATTTAATGTGATTTCAGGACGACAAACCTGTACTAGTGGTCGAATTATGCTGCGTGACAAAAACATTACGCGTTTGCCTGCACATCAAATTGTTAGACAGGGGCTTAATCGAAGCTTTCAGACCAGTCATTTATTTGCCGATTTGAGTGTATTTGACCACTTATGTTGTGCGCTGATTCAACGATTTAGCTCGCCATTGATGTTTTGGCGTCGTCTAAAAAATGAGAAACAAGTCATCCGCAATGCCGAGCAGCTTCTCGATTTGCTGGCTTTGCGTGAGCGTAAAGATACGATCGTGCGAGAATTATCGTATGCTGAGCAACGCTTATTAGAAATCGGCATCTGCATTGCAGGCGGTGCTGATTGCATTCTTTTAGATGAACCCACAGCTGGCATGAGTCGTACCGATGCCACACGCATAGTGCAACTGATTCGTGAGCTTACGATCAACAAAAGTCTCTTGATTATTGAACATGATATGCAAGTCGTTTTTGACTTAGCAGACCGAATTGCGGTGATGGTGCAAGGGCAAGTCATCGCCTGCGATACACCGCAAGCGATTCGCGCAAATCGCCAAGTACAAACTGCTTATCTTGGTACTTGGAAGACTACATGAAGAACTTGCTGACGATTCAAAATCTATCTGCCTACTATGCGCAAAGTCAGGTTCTGCATGGACTCAACTTAGATATCAAGTCGTCGGAAGTCGTCGCCCTATTGGGTCGAAACGGTGCGGGTCGTAGTACCTGCTTAAAAGCGATTATGGGAATGGTGCGCACTGAGGGACAAATTCAATATCGTGATCAGTCTTTAATCGGGTTACCCAGCTTTAAGATCGCGCAATCAGGCATTGCGTATGTGCCAGAGGATCGCGCGATTTTCGCAGGGCTTACGGTTGAACAAAACTTAATGTTAGGAATAAAACCACCAGCGCGTGCGGAATCAACTTGGCTGTGGCGATTAGATGATGCCTACGCTTTGTTTCCCATCTTATTCGAACGCCGCGCTGTAGCTGCCGAAGTATTATCCGGTGGCGAGCAGCAAATGCTTACACTGGCACGGAGTCTACTAGGAAATCCAGATTTACTATTGGTTGATGAACCAACCGAAGGTTTAGCACCGCAAGTGATCTCGCAATTATTGGATTTTTTTGTCAGCGTAAAGCAACGTGGGGTAGCGATTCTGTTGGTGGAACAAAAACTTGAGTTAGCAAAGCAAATAGCAGATCGCTTCTTGATTTTAGGGAATGGAAGCATTGTCTTTGACGGTGATTGGGACGAGTTTATCGAGAATCAATCCTTACGCCAAGAATGGCTGGAAATCTAAACCCTAATCTAAACACCAAGTTAAACCCCAATCTCAATTTCATCGACTGCACTCAACGCTAGTGGTTTACAATTTGTGGCACATTAGTACTTGCACTCGCGCCTATACTCCTGACGGTATTTGTGTCGGTAGTTGTGTCGGTATTCTTAGCGATGCAAGTCACATCGGAAGTCTGATTCCTAAAAAAGACAATACAAGAGACCAATATGACTGCAAGCTTAGCCATTCAAGATCACATCGCAATCATTACCATCAATAACCCGCCAGTCAATGGACTTGGGCACGCGACACGTACTGCCATTTCGGAACATTTGCGTGCAGCAGAAAATAATTCGGATGCAATCGCCATTGTATTGACTGGAACAGGCAAAGTATTTTCAGGCGGGGCTGACATAAAAGAGTTTGGCACGGATAAAACCTATGCAGAACCATCACTGCCCAGTTTGCTAGTGCAAATGGATGCATGCAATAAGCCGATTATTGCCGCTTTGAATGGTGTTTGCATGGGCGGCGGTTTGGAGCTCGCTTTGGCTTGCCATTATCGTGTTGCGACCAGCGCGATCCAAATTGCTTTGCCTGAAGTTAAGTTAGGTCTACTTCCTGGCGCAGGTGGCACACAACGCTTGCCTCGACTAGTCGATATGGAAACCTGTCTAGATATGATTTGCAGTGGTCGCAGCTATTATTCGGATCAGTTAGTTGAGACCAAGTTATTCGACGCATTTGTGTCAATCGGCGCACAATTACTACAGACTACAATCGACTTTGCAAACAAAGTCGCCACGGTGCGACCAATCCCGCGTGTACGTGATCTGATAGCGAATCAAACGATTACACCAGAGACATTTGCGACTGCCCGTGAAAATCTTCAAAAAAAGTCCAAACATTTACCTGCACCGTTTGCATGCGTTGACGCTTTGGAAGCGAGTGTAAAACTGGATTTTGATTTAGGCATTCAAACCGAACGCCAATTATTTCAACAACTATTGCAAAGCCCCGAATCGAGAGCTCTACGCCATATTTTTATGGCTGAACGCGCGGCAGGAAAGATAGCCGATATCGATGCTTCTACACCTTTGCGCGCGGTCAATTCTGTTGCAATTCTTGGGGCAGGGACGATGGGCACAGGGATTGCGATGAACTTCGCAAATGCAGGGTTTCCAGTGCGTTTGCTTGATTTGCAAGAGGATAGCTTAACTCGTGGATTAGCTAGAGTCAGAGAGCAATATCAAGCAGCAGTAAAGAAGGGAAAGCTAACGCAGAATGAATGTGAGGAGCGATGCAATTTAATTGTTGGCGTGCAAAGTTACTCTGATATTGCGCAAGTTGATTTAGTGATAGAAGCAGTGTTCGAAGACTTGGCAGTTAAGAAGAGTGTTTTCGAACAACTTGATCAGACGATGAAGGCTGGTGCCATTTTGGCGAGTAATACCTCGACTTTGGATTTGAATGAAATTGCCATGGTGACCAAGCGCCCACAGGATGTGATTGGTCTACATTTTTTTAGCCCCGCAAATATCATGGAACTGCTTGAAGTCGTGAGAACCAAACATACTGCGACCGATGTTTTAGCTACCTGCTTTAGCTTAGCGAAGAAGATTAAAAAGACAGCGATCATCGCTGGTGTTTGCGATGGTTTTATTGGGAATCGGATGTTGGAACAATATACCAAACAGGCGGCGTTTTTATTGGAAGAGGGATGCACACCACAACAAGTTGATCATGCGATTGAAGCATTTGGCTTTGCGATGGGACCATTTCGCATGAATGACTTGGCCGGCAATGATATTAGTTGGGCGATACGTAAGCGAAGAATTGCCGCCAATTCTAATGCAATCTATTCCAAGTTAGGTGATCGCTTGTGTGAAATGGGACGCTTCGGCCAAAAAACACAGGCAGGCTGGTATGACTATCAAGCCAACGATAGAACAGCTTATTCCTCCGATATCGTAAATCAAATGATACGTTCACACGCGCGAGAACTAGGCGTGCCACAAAGGCAGATTAGCGATGAAGAAATTGTGCAAAGACTGGTACTTGCGCTTGCCAATGAAGGAAGAAAAATTTTGCGTGACGGTATCGCAGCACGCGCATCGGATATTGATTTAGTCTATCTAAAAGGCTATGGCTTTCCAGCACATCGTGGTGGCCCAATGTACTTTGCTGAGTCCTTGGGTTGGGAAAAAGTGGATCAACTTTTGCAACAATTTCAACAAGGACATCAAGGTCAGACTTGGATTTTGTGATTCACCTCCTACTGTATTCCAGCGCACAAGTCGAAAATCGCAGAAGCGCTGGAGTGCGATGATATAATGCGCGGTTAATTTAATTCCATGCAAAAGGTTTCAACGTGTTAGCAACCGCAAATATCACCATGCAGTTTGGCCCCAAGCCACTGTTTGAAAACATCTCAGTTAAGTTTGGCGAAGGCAATCGCTATGGCTTGATCGGCGCCAATGGCTGTGGCAAATCCACTTTCATGAAAATTCTTGGTGGCGATCTTGATCCCTCATCCGGTACCGTGATGCTCGACCAAAATGAGCGTTTAGGTAAATTGCGTCAAGATCAATTTGCATTTGAAGAAATGCGTGTATTGGATGTCGTGATGATGGGGCACACAGAAATGTGGGCAGCGATGGCAGAGCGCGATGCGATTTACGCGAATCCAGAAGCGACTGACGATGATTATATGAAGGCAGCAGACTTAGAAGCGAAGTTTGCTGAATACGATGGTTACACTGCCGAAGCACGTGCTGGTGAATTGCTGTTGGGCGTGGGCATTCCCACTGAACAGCATCAAGGCTTAATGAATGCGGTAGCACCAGGCTGGAAATTGCGCGTGTTATTGGCACAAGCTTTGTTCTCAAATCCAGACATTCTGTTACTGGACGAACCAACCAATAACTTGGATATTAATACGATTCGTTGGTTAGAAGACGTGTTGAATCAACGTAATTCGACGATGATTATTATCTCGCATGATCGTCACTTCTTGAATCAAGTCTGTACTCACATGGCGGATATGGATTACGGTACCTTGAAGATTTATCCGGGCAATTATGATGAATATATGCTGGCATCTTCACAGGCACGTGCGCAACAATTAGCGAATAACGCAAAAGCGAAAGACAAAGTGCTCGAGTTGCAAGATTTCGTACGTCGTTTCTCAGCCAACAAATCTAAAGCGCGCCAAGCGACATCACGCGCTAAGCAAATCGAAAAAATCAAGATTGAAGATGTTAAACCATCTAGTCGTCAAAATCCGTTTATTCGTTTTGATGGCGAAAAGAAATTGCATCGCTTAGCGGTTGCGGTAAAGCATTTATCCAAAGCATACGATCATAAATTATTCGATAGCTTTGACATCATGGTTGAAGCAGGTGAAAAAATCGCGATCATTGGTGCCAATGGTGCAGGTAAAACCACGTTATTACGTTGTATTGGTGGTGCCGATATTTGCGGTTTGACAGCAGATCGCGGTGAAGTAAAGTGGGCTGAAAATGCAAATGTCGGCTATATGCCGCAAGATCCTGCAGAAAATTTTGCTTCGGACAAAAATCTGACGGATTGGATGGGCATGTACACGCAAGAGGGTGATGATGACCAAGCCGTGCGTTCAATTTTGGGTCGCTTGTTATTCAGCGGTGACGATGTCAAAAAGTCGGTAAAAGTGCTTTCCGGTGGTGAAAAAGGTCGTATGACTTACGGCAAATTAATGCTAGGTCGTCATAATGTGTTGTTGATGGATGAACCGACCAATCACATGGATATGGAGTCGATTGAATCTTTAAATATCGCCCTCGAAAAATATGCTGGCACTTTGATTTTTGTGTCACATGATCGTGAGTTTGTTTCTTCTTTGGCGACTCGTGTACTAGAAGTGAAGGACGGCAAGGTGATTGATTTCCGTGGTAGCTATGAAGAGTACTTAGCGAGCCAAGGCATTGAGTAAGCTAGTCGTTGTAAGTGATTTGGCGTGTCTTTAGCGCCTTAAAAGTAAAAAAGGCTAGAAATTTTTCTGGCCTTTTTTTATCTTCATTGTGCTTTATTCTTCTAGAAATTCAGGATCATCCAAAGAAAATCGAACATACATGCGGGCATCAAATTGATCGCGTAATTCAATCGCTAAATCCTTACCTTTGGAATGCAAAACAGCCGAGACGTAGGCTTGTCTGAAGGTGTGAATATCGTAAAGATTCTGTGCTTTCTGTAATTTTCTCTGTAGGAAAAAACCTTTTAATCCTAAATGCTCTTTTATTGATTCCGCTAAATAGCGCTTCATCATTTGCACGCGCGATTCTGTTTTATCTTCATCAAACTTGGCGAGCAGGGCGTCTAGGTCTTGATTCCACGCGGGGTTTTCGTCTTCGGAAGCATCAAAAATCGTTTGCGATTCTTCTAGTGCATCGATAGAACCTAAGGTGTTAACTTGTAAGTCTGGAGAACTTGGATTTTGGGTCAAATCGAGATTATCGGATTGCTGATCGAGTATGGTATCAACTTGATCAGATTCAACCGACACGCGTTGAATAAACCCATCATCTAGCAATTCTTGCAGGCTTTGCGAATTCAATCCTAAGCCACCGATTTTTTGTACGATATCCGCATCTGTCTTTTTGCCATCAATGAGCACCAGTAAAGAACGCATACGCGAAGGTAAATGCCATTTGCGGGTAGCGATTTCTTCGCGCCCTTTATCGGTTTTGTCATAGATGGAAATTTGCATATACAGAAAAGAAAGCTTGATCCGAAAGTGTTAGCGATAAATTGTTGCAATTGGGAATTTTTTCGCACATTCGAAAATATACTATAAGTTTCTCGTGTTCCAACAGAATAGAAGAAAATAAGTCTGAATGATGAAATTTGCTTTAGTTTTCAATTCATTTAATCTTCAGTTAATCTTGAGTTAAAGAATTCTACACTTGAGATGGCGAAGCGCTTCTTGTTTAAAACTCGCTAAACTGTCGATGCTCTGATAACATCGCCGCTCAATTGAATTTATTTGTATTCGAAGATGTTTTCGTAACTCTGCATCTATATTGAGATGAATTCAATTTACGCAAATATCTACTGTTAACTTCCTGCTGATTCTCGCCTCTATGCCACGTATTTTATCGTTCTTGATTTTTTTAACTGCGATCTGTTCATTCGATCTTGTGCACGCAGATGCCTTTATTTGCATTGACCAGCAAGGGAAAAAGATTTTTTCCAGTGAAGCTTGTAGTAAGCGTGGCTTTAAAACCGCATCGAGTGAATTTCCTATCGTCGCAGGACAAGCTGTCAGTGCAAGAGTCATTATGCCAAAGCAAGAGACCGGACCTAAACTGGCTGAAAATGGCGGCATGTTAAGTGCCGATGGCAAATATGTGACCAAGCCGGGACAAATCTATATGGATAGCGAGTTACCACTTGAGAAGCCAGTTTTGTATTTTTTATTGTTGATGATGGCGGGTGCTGGTGCTTTGTTTTGTTTAATTTTCATCCGTTTTTTTAAAGCGCATCACAGCAAATTGAAACATGAGTGATTTTGAAAAGTAAGTATCATTGCGTGAAGTTGCATGAAATTGCGTGACTAAATCAATCGCGCTGTCGAACAAAAAGCCCCTAAGATCTAATGGTCTTAGGGGCTTTTTGATGGAAGTGAGTTTCTTAAGCGCTAACCCACAATATCAGCAATATTACGCCAACTTAAACGGCAAGCTACGTGGCACTTTGCCAGTTAATTGTGCAATCGCATTGGCAAATGCTGGTGCAAGCGGAGGCAAACCAGGCTCACCGATACCAGTTGGTGGGTCTGCGCTAGGAACGATGTGCACCGTCATTTGCGGCATATCAGTGATTCGTGCGACCGCATATTGTCCAAAGTTGTCTTGTTCAACGACACCGTCTTTCAAAGTGATCGCTGCATTTTCTAGACACATGCCCAAGCCCATTAAAGCCGCACCTTGAATTTGCGCTTCGATCGTCTTGGGATTGACCGCCAAATTGCAATGTACGCCCGCAGTTGCTGTATGGAGTTTTGCTTGTCCATTTTTGACCGATGCGGTCACGACATAAGCAACCACAGTTTGGAATGATTCATGTACCGCCACGCCCCAAGCTTGTCCCTTTGGTAAGCGACGTTTGCTGTAGCCCGATTTTTCCACCGCTAATTTCAATGCGGCAGTGTGGCGTGGATGTTTGTCGCCAAACTGTTTTAAGCGATAAGCGACGGGATCTTGTTTGGCAGCTCTCGCGATTTCATCGATTAATGTTTCCATCACATAAGCTGTGTGGGTTGACCCCACGCTGCGCCACCAAAGCACCGGCACATTGACTTTAGGATGATGCACCGACAAACGCATGGGAATCGGATAGGGATCGCGCATTCCTTCAATCGCCGTGCCATCGACACCATCTTTCATCAAGAATCCTTCAAATGGCGTGCCTGCAACAATGGATTGACCAACAATCACGTGATCCCAAGCCTGCACTTGGCCTTGCTCATCAAAACCGATCTGCGCTTTATGCACGTGCATGGGTCGATAATAGCCGCCTTTGATGTCATCTTCGCGGCTCCAAATAGTGCGTATCGGTGCTTGGATACCAGCGCTACGAGCGGCTTTGGCAACTTGACAGGACTCCACAACATAATCACAACTTGGAACCGCGCGACGCCCAAAACCACCGCCAGCCATTTGCACATGTATCTGTAGATTCTGTGGAGATACGCCTAATACTTGTGCCGCTGCCATCGCTTCTAAGCCTGGCATTTGCGTGCCTACCCACAATTCTGCTTTGCTAGCATCCGCATTAATGTGCACCGTGCAATTGAGCGGCTCCATTGGTGCATGCGCGAGATAAGGGAAAGTATATTCGGCTTGGATTTTTTTCGGCGCACTGGATAGTTGACTGACATCCGCTTTAAAGTGCAGATTACCCGTGGTTTGTGCTAATTCTCGATATTTTTTTAATTGCGCTGTCGAGTCAACTTTTTCTACTTGACTAGCATCCCAATCAATTTTCAAAAGATCACGTGCTTGTTTAGCTGGCCAATACCCATCAGCGATCACCGCAACTCCTTCGCCACCGCGATCTACTTTAATTTTAACAATCGCACGTACACCTTTAACTTGTTTCGCCGCATTGTCGTCAAATGATTTAATGCTGGCACCAAACACCATAGGATGGGCAATGACAGCAGTAAGCATGCCGGGCAGACGCACATCGATACCAAAATCTTGCTTGCCGCTTGATTTATCTTTCGCATCAAGACGACCAACTTGCTTGCCGATGATCTTGAAATTTTTTGGATCTTTTAAGCTAACTTTTGTTGGAACAACGACTTTCATCGCTGCTTCAGCCAGCTCACCATAGCTCAAAGTTTTTCCATCGGCACGAATCACCGTACTACGATCTGTGCGTAAAATGTCGGGACTCACATTCCACTGTGCAGCTGCCGCGCTGATTAACATGGCGCGTACTCGAGCGCCAAGTTCGCGATATTGTGTATAAGAATTTTTGATGGATCCCGACCCACCAGTCAAATGCATACCAAACGCAGGATCGACATAAGCAGGGTCGGCGCTACCATGAACCGCATGGACTTTGCCCCAATCAGCATCCAATTCTTCTGCCAGAATCATGGGTAAAGCAGTGTGTACACCTTGTCCAAACTCCAGCCGATTAATGGTGACAGTGATACTTCCATCGCGGGTGATTTGCACGAATGCGGTTGGTTGTTGAAAAGCTTTCAAACCGGCAGCATTGGCCTTGTTTTGCGGCGTGTCTTGAGCCTGAGCAGGGAATACGCCTAAGGCGAAACCGCTAGCGACTGTCATCTTGAGAAACTGACGACGCGACAATTCGGCTGATTTTCCAAATGAAGAATTCTGTTGTTCAATTAAACTAGCAATGCCTTTTGGGATCTGACTCAGATCACTATTTTTCGAATCGAAATGCATATGAATTCCTTTATGTGCGGTGATTTAATTGCGATCTTCTGGACCGATTCAATTAAGCTAGAGCGGCAGACGCCGCCTTGATGGCGCTGCGTATACGCTGATAAGTTCCGCAGCGACAAATATTGCCCGACATCGCCGCATCAATATCTGCATCACTTGGTTTTTTATTTGACTTCAGTAGAGCAGTAGCACTCATAATTTGCCCGCTCTGACAGTATCCGCATTGCGCCACATCATGCGCTACCCATACTGCATGGACGGCTTTACCCACTTTGTCATTCGTAATCGCTTCGATCGTCGTAATCTTGCGGCCGCTGACCGCAGATACGGGTGTAATGCATGAACGTATCGCTTGACCATCGACATGTACCGTACAGGCACCACATTGGGCAACACCACAACCGAATTTCGTTCCACTCAATCCGAGTCCATCACGAATTGCCCACAATACAGGAGTATCTGGCGCGAGATCTAGCGCGCTTTCTTTCATATTGACGTTAAGTTTTAGCATTTCTATATTCCTTTTCTCATATTTGATGCGCGTAAAAAGGTGACTTCGACGGATCTATTTTTTTGATGCTTATTTATTGCTTATTCATTGCGTACTCATTGCTTACTCAGACTAGTGAATATCGCGGCGAGTAGCAAGTTTATTTCAAAAATCAAATTGGCGTATTGGTCGCCAATCATACACAACCACAGCAAACTAAGTATTGCTACATAAGTATTGCTAACTAAGCCTCAGAATCTAAAACAAATCGTGCAAAGCGCCGTAAATCCACATTACCTCCAGAAATAATGATGCCGACTCGGCGTCCACGTAAATCATATTTGCCACTCATTGCCAAGGCGGCACCTAGGCAACCAGTCGGTTCCACCATCATCTTCGTTCGGTTGGCGAAGAATTTCATGGTATCGATTAATTGCGCGTCGCTGACTGTTTCAATTGCATCCACATATTGTTGAATTATTGGGAAGGTATAGTTTCCAAGGTGCTGCGTTTGCGCACCATCGGCAATCGTGTTTGGCGTTTCAATGTGGACGATACTGCCGCTTTGAAAACTACGCTGCCCGTCATTACCTGCTTCTGGTTCAACACCAATTACCTGGCATTGTGGGCTTAATGATTTTGCCGCAAGTGCACAACCTGAGAGCAGACCACCACCACCCAAGGGAACAAATAAGTAATCCAGTTGACCCACTTCTTCAATCAATTCTTTGGCGCTGGTACCTTGTCCAGCCATCACATGCGGATGATCGTAGGGCGGAATTAATGTTAAGCCTTGATCTTGAGCCAAGCGTCGACCAATTTCTTCACGATCTTCTTTGTATCGGTCATACATCACGATCTCGGCACTATATCCGCGTGTCGCTGCGACTTTTATTTCGGGAGCATCATGCGGCATCACGATCACCGCACGTATTCCAAACAAGCGTGCTGCTTTCGCAATTGCTTGCGCATGATTGCCCGACGAAAAACTCACCACCCCTCGTTGCTTTTGTTGCGGAGAAAACTGTATTAGTGCATTGCAAGCACCGCGAAATTTAAAAGCGCCGGTATCTTGAAAATTCTCACATTTAAAAAATAGTTCTGCACCTGCTAATTGATTAGCGACAGATGAACGCTGAACTGGTGTTCTTTTAACATGCGCCGCGATACGTTGGTGGGCGAGTTGAATATCGTTAAAGCAAATATTTTCTGAAATTAACATAAATTTACATTCGAAATTGTCTATGTGCTTGCGCTATCAAATTGTGTAAATAAGCAGCGCTAGCGTGGTAATCTGTTATGGGGAATTGGGCTTAAATTCTTGATTTTTATTTGCGACATTTGATTTGTTTAAGTCAAGACATTCAAAGACAAAGCTTCGAAGACTTAACATTCTTTAACTTTGCGAACTATTGCTTGGCAAAACTAAAGCAAGATAAACTCAATTTAATATTTCCATGTAGCAATTTAAATGTGAGATCAATCATGACTGCACACAACTCATTCATTCAAGAAGATTTGCTTCAAGCTTTAAACCAAGTTCAAGCCATTGTTCAATTTGACTTATAAGGGCAAATATTACATGCGAATGAGAATTTTCTGCGCATTTTTGGCTACTCAGCTGAGCACGTCGTTGGTCAACATCACAAATTATTTTGCACTAGGGAAGAATCAAGTAGTCGCGATTATCAAATCTTTTGGGATAAGCTAGGACGTGGCGAACATAGTGCTGGCGTCTACCATCGGGTCGATGTACACGGTAAAGACGTGTGGATACAGGCATCCTACAATCCCGTACTAGATGCTTCCGGAAAACCCTACAAGGTCATTAAGTTCGCAACAGATATTACCGCTCAACGTATTCAAGAATCTGAGTTCGAAGAGAAGATTGCCGCGATATCACGTTCCCAAGCAGTGATTGAATTTGATTTGCGAGGCTATGTACTTGATGTCAATAATAACTTCTTACGCACCATGGGTTATACCCGCGATGAAGTCATCGGACAGCACCAAAAGATGTTCTGCGAAGAGACTTTAATTAAATCCGCTGAATATAGAAATTTCTGGGCCGATTTAGGTGAGGGACAATTTAAGAGCGGCAGATTTAAACGTCTAGGCAAACATGATGCCGAAGTTTGGATACAAGCGACGTACAACCCAGTTATCGACTTGCATGGTAAGCCCTACAAGGTAGTGAAGTATGCGATGGATATCAGTGAGCAAGTACAACGTGAAAATACCATCCGTGAAAAGGTCGATCTCATCACTAAGATTTTGGATGAGCTCACCACATCAATCGACAGCATTTCTAAGAGTTCTGAACATTCAAACGATCTAGCGGAACGAACGCAACAACACGCGATGGATGGTAGTGCGGTCTTGCAACGATCCCAAGACGCGATCATGGCGATTCAGCAGTCATCCAAGGATATCAACGAGATTATTAATACCATCGCGAATATCGCAAATCAAACCAATTTATTAGCGTTTAATGCGGCGATTGAAGCAGCGCGTGCTGGTGAACAAGGCCTGGGATTTTCTGTGGTTGCAGATGAAGTAAGAAAATTAGCAGAAAAATCTACCATGGCAGCGCGTGAAATTGCGAAGCTTGTTACGCAGACGGTAACACGAGTTGATGAAGGTGGTCGATTAACGGAGCAGGTGAGTGACTCGTTCTCAAAAATTCTCAATTCGATGACAAGTACGACCGAATCGATTTCATTAATTCATACAGCAACGACAGAACAAGCAGAAGCAACCAGAAACGTATCAAAACTGTTGAACGAGTTAAACCAAACAACGGAGTATTTGTGACCATGACGATGGCAGCTGTGCGTACGGATGTCATCCAAAACTTCATTCTATGTAAGTTAAATGACCTTCAATTTGCGGTTCCTCTCGAATTTGTCATGCAGGCGATTGAGATGCCTAAGGATTTTTCGCATATCCCTAGACGAGACAGCGCGGTGCTCGGCATTTTGACTTATCGAGAACAATCGATCCCACTCATTGATCTACGACGTTGGTTACCTTGGCCGGGAGAGTTACATAACTCTCCGCCGCAAGTGTTATTGCTAAAGATGGAAAAAAAAATCGATTGGTATTGCAATCGACTTGGTTGAAGGTTTGCAAAAAACTACCATAGGCCAAATACATCGCCTTATTCATGCTGAGGATGCTGATGAACTTTTTCACACCAGCATACAGATTAAGCAGTATCAATCTCTTGAAAATTCTAATGCTGCTGAAATTACTGATATGCGTGATATCAGCGACACCAAATATCAAGCAAAAACAGTCGGCGTATTGGATGTTCCGGCACTACTTAAACTCAGTCAAATTTGGTCTAGCGTGGGGCAAAGTGATGCGCTTTTCGAACACTCGCCATTTTCAAAGCCGTTGGAAAATGGGCTATACAGCGAGTCTCAAAAAAAACTATTTGCCAGTTTTAAAATAGATACTCAAATTCTTGCGATCTCAACCGATGAAGTGGCCGCTGTTTTGCCAATGCCACCAATACAGAAAATTTTAGGCGCGGATGCAAGTTGGTTGGGCTTAGTGAAGTGGCGTAATCGCGACGTCCCTGTACTAGCTACATTACCCAGCATAGGTTTCGAGCGCATTGACACCAATTCTAGTCTCACTAATCTCTTACTTATCTTGACGCATGAAGGTCGTTGCGTTGGTTTGCCAGTCGATGATGTGAGTAAAGTAGAGACGCTCCATCTCGACACCTTACAGGGTTCTGCAGAAGCTGGCTTGCCCATCAATTCTGCGCTACAAGGTGTTTGTAATTTAGCAGATAAGTCGAAAGCGCTGGTCGTTAGTGGTACAGGCTTAATTGGCAATTGCCCTATGAGTGCCTTAAGCGAAACGGAAGACATTGATCAGAAAGAATTAACGCGCAACAAAGAAATCTTTGTGGTGATTCAAGCAGGTCATGCGTGGGCGATTAATATCCAGCATCTAGAGTCGATCATTAATTTGCCCGAGCAAATTGATACGCTTACCGCAATTCAGCCTGCTCAAGTTGGGAACATTGTCTGGAATAATAAAACGCTAGCGTTATGGGATCTGGGTTTATTATCCGTGCAAAAACCGTCCGAAATGAATTCTGAATCGAAGATTTTAATCACCCGCATAGGTCAGCGATTAGTTGGTTTGTTGATCGAGAAGCTAGTTTTGCTATTACCTGGACGTATGGGGCAAGTGCACGACTTCTCAAACACAAATGCGCACACCTCGCAAATCATCACGGTGAAATACGAAGATCACATCAAGAGTTACAGCATACTTGATCCGCAAAATTGGACACCGTTGCAGAACAGTATCCAATTGAGTCAGTAACTAATCAATAAAATTGATAAAGATTTTGAGTGATTGTGCTGCTAATAAGTAAGCAGCAATCGTAGTGAAAAGGGGACTTCTATTCAGATTCCCGAGTGATTGCAACTGAGCGCTTATTTCGAGCGAATTGCTAATGAACTTTTCAAAGTTAAGCGTAGCGCTTGTCCAACTGGGACTTTATAACTGCGCCATTCTTTGTAGTCTTTGATTGCGGCTAACATCTTCATATTCCTTGTTTGTGATAAGTGGTGAACAACGTGTGCACATGATAAGTTGCGCAACAAGTAGTTTCTGTGATGGCCAGCACAAACAAGCAATTAATTTAGCTCTTTGAGTATCTGTTCTAAATCGAATCTGAACGACGCTGTTCGAGTGAGGAACTTAGTTTAAAGTAGCGTCGTTAAAGCAGCGTCGGCGGTAAGATTTCAGAGATCAATAAACGATCAATGCGGTTTTTATCCATATCGACCACTTCAATGCGGAAGCCTTCCCACTCAAAATGTTCTGACTCTCTTGGGATATAGCCAAAGTGCGTCAGTACAAAGCCTGCTAAGGTGTGATACGAACCCGATGTCTCTTCTGGAAACTTGACATCGGTATTCAGAATTTCTCGGAAACGATCAAAGGAAATTCCACCATCAATTAGCCAAGAACCATCTTCACGCTGAATTGCATCAGATTCTTCATCGCTATCGACTGCCACTACATCGCCGACCAGTGCGCCGAGTACATCGCTCAAGGTCACGATACCTTCGATCTCTCCATATTCGTTAACTACCAACGCAAATTCAGCGCGATTTTTCTTCAATGCTTCAAGCAACTGCATCGCACTGAGGGTTTCAGGAATGTATAAAGCCGGTTTCAAAGCAGTGGCAATATCAACCGCCAGCAAAGATTTGGACTCAATCGCTTGATCGAATAAATGTCCGCCATGCACAATCCCTAGCACATTCGATAAATCTCCTTTGCAGACAGGAAATCTACTGTACGGGCTAGTTTTGATTTTTGCCAAATTGGTTTCTAAGGATTCTTCGATATCGATAAAGTCGATATCCATACGCGGCGTCATTAAGGCAGCGACACGTTGGTCATCTAGTCGCAAAGCGCGCGAAACAATATCGTGCTCGGTCTTTTCAAACAACCCTGCATCGGTTCCTTCTTGCAGCATACCGGCGATTTCTTCTTCTGTGACCGCATTGTTTTTGGTTTGATGTAAGCCCATCAAACGTAATAAGGCTTCTGTTGTGAATGTCAGGATTTTGACAAAAGGCCCCATCACGCCTGACAACCATTGCATAGGCGCAGCAATTAAAGAAGCAACCGTTTCGGGATACTGCATCGCGATGCGCTTAGGCAGCAATTCGCCAAGTATCAAGGAAGAGAATGTGATACCAACTACCACCAGTGCCAAGGCGATTTCTCTTGAGAATTCACCAATCATTGGGATGTTTTCTAATTTTGGACTGAGTTGCGCGACAAGTGATGCTTCACCAAAAGCACCATTAAAAATGCCGATTAAGGTGATACCGACCTGTATCGTCGAAAGGAAACGACTGGGACTATCAGAAAGTTCGAGTGCGGCCTGCGCGCCTCGGCTGCCATTTTCTGACATTTTTTGTAAGCGTATGCGCTTGGAAGAAACTACCGCAATTTCAGACATGGCGAACAAGCCATTGACCAAAATCAGACCTAAAATAATCAGTATGTCCATTGTGAGAGGGTAGGTCGCTTGCTCGATTACCCCCAGTAATTAAGGAAAGCTCATTGTACCGAAAATTTTCATTTTGTGAGAGCTTGCTTAGTTAGCTTGGTTATTGAGCTAAGTTCATGAGCTAGGTTATTGAGCATACTTATAAAGCAAAATCATCTGTGTCGGGAAATATAAGATGCGTTCGACTTCGATCATTGAGTAAAACACCTAAATAGTGGGGCGTTAAAACAGGTTAAAATCATTGTCTGAGGTATTCACGTACATCCTAATTCATACTATGAAACGCTATCGCTTTCTTCTTACCGCAGTTTGTTTGCTCTTAGTCATGCTCGCATGGAGTGGTATGCAGAAGATGCGAGGACCAGCGTTGTCTGGCTATCAAGTTCAGGCACAAGCACTAGTGCAAACCGTAGTCGCCACTGGTCGCGTGGCAGCAGTATCTCGGGCGCAAGTTAGCAGTCCGATCACGGGTGTTGTTGTAGAACGACGTGTGCGTGAAGGCGATATGGTCAAGCCAGGCGACGTATTAGCAATATTGCGCGCAGATGACTTAGCGGCTGCTGTTCGAGAAGCTGAAGCTGCGCTAGCGCAATTACAACAAGCAACTCGACCGCAAGCACAGGCAAGTCTGCGTGAAGCACAGTCACGATTAGCGCAAGCCAGTCGCGAGGTAAATCGACGTCGTGATCTTTTTCAACAAAAAATGATCACAAACGAATCGATGGAACAGGCGATACAGATCGAGACCGCTGCGCGCACAGCAGTCGAGCAAGCCTTATTAGCGAATAATGCTGTCGGTGTCGGCAAAGCTAGTGAGACCGCTGCTCGTGCTCGTATCGCCAGCGCGAAAGCACAGTTGGCAAAAACCATTATTCGTGCCGAAGTGGCTGGTATTGTATTAACTCGCAATGCAGAACCAGGCGATTTGGCTCAACCGGGACGTGTGCTATTTGAAATTGCACGTGCAGGTGATACCGAAGTCCTTATGCCTCTAGATGAAAAAAATCTCGGGGTGCTAGCGATTGGTCAAGCAGCTACTTGCATCGCAGATGCTTTTCCCAATCGCCCATTTCCTGCCAAAGTCAGCTTTATCGCGCCAGGGATCGATCCGCAGCGCGGCACGGTTGAAGTGCGTTTAACCGTTGATCCAGTTCCTGAATTCGTACGTCAAGGAATGACGATCTCGGTCAACGTAGAAACCGGTCGACGCGATCGTGCGCTCGTTGTTCCTAATGACGTGTTATTTGCGACGAATGACAACAACGCCACTGTTTGGGTGATTGAAGATGGTCGAGCGGTACGGCGTCAAGTTCAGCTTGGTTTGCGCGGGCTTATCCAAACTGAAGTTACCGCAGGCTTGCGCGCTGGTGATTGGGTTCTTACCGCAATTCCTGCTAATTTGACAGACGGCGATCGGGTTAGATTGGTCGCGACTAGTTTGTCCATCGATCCTGCAACACGTAAAGAATTACCTGTCAAATTGGACTGATGCCAATGTGGACTGAATGGACAATTGCAACCAAGTTTCTGCGTGAAGGCAAAGCGCAAAGTACCTTGATTTTGGTGGGGATAGCTATCGGTGTTGCAGTGATTGTTTTTCTTACTGCGCTCATTACCGGACTACAATCAAACATCATTCAGCGCACATTGGGCACGCAAGCACATATCAAAGTGCAACAAACCGAAGAACTTAATCGTATCGTGGCTCCTGATCCCGATAGCGTACAACTGACCATCGAAAGTAAACGCGCACAACGCCTACGTTCAATTAATAATTGGCAGCAGGTGCGTGATGTGCTCGACACGCTGCCTCGCGTTACCGCCGTATCGCCGATCATTTCCGGACCTGCATTTGCACGGCGTGGCGAATCCTTACAATCGGTTGCGCTGGTTGGTATTGATGCGCCGCGTTACTTACGCATTATCCCCGTCAAAGACGACATGATTGCAGGTGTATTTCGTATCGGTGCTGGCGATACTGTGATCGGCAAACAATTGGCGACCGATCTAGGAATGCGGGTGGGCGATAAATTACGTCTAGATGGCGGGCAAGGGCGTGAGAGTATTTTAAATGTCGCAGGAATTTTCGAGTTGGGTGTGCGTGAGCTTGATGCCCGTTATGTGTATTTAGATATGAAGCAAGCGCAATCTCTACTTGATCTACCTGGTGCGGCAACAGTCATTGATGTGACGGTCGATGATATTTTCGAAGCACAAAAAATTGCTGAACGAGTTGCGCGTCTCACCGGTTTAAAAGTTGAAAGTTGGATGGAAACCAATACCCAATTAATGAATGCCTTACGTTCGCAAAGTCTATCGACTCAGATGATTAGCGTTTTCGTGGCACTCAGTGTTGCCTTGGGCATTGCCAGTGTCTTGACCGTCAGTGTGGTGCAACGAACGCGTGAGATCGGCATCTTGCGGGCGATGGGTAGCACACGACAACAAATGTTGCGCGTATTTTTAGTGCAAGGTGCTTTATTTGGCTTGAGCGGCTCTATACTCGGCGTGGCGGTCGGCTATGCCTTGGTTGGTGCATTTAATACTTTTGGTCCCAAACTGTTTTATATTCCCATCGATGCATGGCTACCTGTAGCGGCAACTGCGATTGCAGCAGTAACTGGTATCTTCTCGGCAACGATACCTGCACGACGCGCGGCTGCACTCGATCCAGTGGAGGCGATTCGCCATGTCTAAACATGATGTCAATGAACAGATATTACGCCTTGAAGGTCTGCGAAAAAGTTACAACGTCGGCAAACCAACCGAAGCTGAAGTGTTGCATGGCTTGGATTTGATTTTACAGCGACGTGATTTCGCTTCATTAGTTGGCGCATCCGGTTCGGGAAAGAGTTCGCTGCTCAACATCATTGGTTTGCTAGATCGACCAACTGCAGGTGAATTATATCTACTGGGTGAACCGACTCGATCGATGGACGATGCGCGCCGCACAGCACTGCGTGGTAGCACCATCGGTTTTGTCTTCCAGTTTCATCATTTAATCCAAGCATTTACCGCATTAGAAAACGTCTTGATGCCGCTGATGGTGGCAAACGGCAAGCCAACCAAGGAACAAATTGAACGTGCGCGAAATTTACTAAGCCAGGTGGGCTTAGAAGGATTAGAGCAGCGCAAGCCAGATCAACTTTCAGGTGGGCAGCAACAACGCGTCGCAGTCGCTCGCGCACTGGTCACTAATCCGGCACTGTTATTAGCAGATGAGCCTACCGGCAATCTCGATACCAAGTCTGCTGCTGAAGTGTTTCAATTGTTTCGTAAATTCAATCAAGAGTCTGGCTGCGCGGTACTTTTGGTCACGCACGATCCGCGCTTATCTGAACAATGTGATCGAACCATTAAGCTGGTCGATGGCAATATTGAGAGTGATGTTGTGTCAACCTGATCAGATTTTCCTCGGTGGCTATGAGCTAGTTAGCATGTAAAGCAAAATTTCTTGATTCATGAGCATAATCAAGTGAATTCAGTTTCCTTTGGTCGGCGATTTCGCAAACCGTTATATCTCAGTGTATATTACGAACTTGGCAAACTGATTGAGACCATAATGCGAAAGAGTAATCTGAGAGCAATATTTGCGACTGCCTTGCTAGTCACAACGACATCTATTGCTCAGGCAGGAGACATCACCGTTTCGGCAGCGGCAAGTTTGACGAATGCGTTTAAGGAAATTGCGCAAATCTATCAGACACAGCATCCCAATGCCAAAGTCGCTTTAAACTTTGGCGGATCAGGTGCGCTACTACAACAAATTGCTAAAGGTGCTCCGGTTGATGTTTTTGCCTCAGCTGACCAAGAAACCATGGATGCGGCAGAAAAACAAGGCTTGGTAGCAAACATAGATCGTCATAACTTTGTAAAAAATAATTTAGTGCTAATTGTGCCGAAGGACAGTCAATTTAGCCCAAAGCGCCTACAAGACTTAACGCAAGTGCAGGTAAAACGCATCGCGATTGGAAATCCGGCGAGTGTTCCCGTTGGGCGCTATACCGTACACGCCTTAGCATCAGTAAAACTGTGGCCCGGGCTGGAGAGCAAGGCAATTAACACACAAAATGTGCGCCAATCACTAGATTATGTCGCGCGTGGCGAAGTCGATGCAGGATTTGTCTATGCAACAGATGCGTCGATTATGAGTGACAAAGTGACTGTGGCGTTCGAAGTGCCATTGGATGTCGCGATTAGCTATCCGATTGCAATTGTCAAAGATAGCAAGAATAGGGAAGAAGCAAAACGATTCATTCGCTTTTTAGCCTCAGCACAAAGTCAAGCGATCTTGAGCAAGTATGGTTTTCAAAAGCCTTAGTTCTAGATAAACAGCTAATCGACATCCACTAAGCACTGAATAAAAAGACAATACATCCTAACCAATGATAAATTTTGAATGGTCTGCCGTCTTGCTGTCGTTAAAAGTCGCCGGCATCGCAACACTACTTAATTTGTTTTTAGGTGTGGCGGTCGGCTATTTATTGGCACGAACACGATTTCCCGGCAGAGATTTACTAGACACCGTATTGACCTTGCCTATGGTGATGCCACCGACAGTGTTGGGCTATTATTTATTGGTATTAATGGGAAGGCGGAGTTGGTTGGGGGCTTGGTTGCAAGACCACTTTGGTTTTAGTTTTATCTTTACTTGGCAGGGTGCTGTTGTGGCGGCATCGATTGTGGCATTTCCCTTGGTATTTAAACCTGCACGCGCCGCGTTTGAAGCGGTTGATGGGCAACTTGAACAAGCTGCACGGGTGTTAGGTGTATCCGAGTTTGCACTTTTTTTTAGAGTGACATTACCTATTGCATGGCGTGGAATTTTGGCAGGGGTGTTGTTGGGATTCGCACGTGCACTGGGTGAATTTGGAGCGACCTTGATGGTGGCTGGTAGCATTCCAGGGCAGACCCAAACCCTATCTATCGCGATTTATGAAGCGGTCCAAGCAGGAAACGACGATGTCGCGAATAGTTTAGTAGTACTAACATCGGTGATTTGTATTGTGGTGTTGATGGTGGCGAATAAATTAGCTCCCGGCCGCGTGGCCAGTAGAAATCACAACTGAACATCGCAACAAATAAACCCAACAGCGAATTGAGAAATTCTTGAGGCGATTCGCTGTACAGCAATAGGTCAACATGACCAAAATTAAAGGCAAAAGGATGCGATTTAATTTTCATATTCAAAAACGACTGAGTTCGAATCAACGTGTTTTTGATTTGGATGTTCGCTTGAATACCGATAGTCAGCGTATTGTGATTCTAGGAGAATCAGGTTCAGGAAAGAGTCTGACTTTAAAAGCCATCGCGGGATTAATTACTCCTGACACGGGATATATTGCTTTAGATAATCAAGTTTTTTTCGATAAACATCAAGGCATCAACAAATCTCCACAGCGAAGACAGCTTGCCTACCTATTTCAAGATTACGCGCTGTTCCCACACTTAAATGTTAGGCAAAACATTGCTTTTGGCTTAGCAAAAGGGTGGTTCAATCCCTCAAATCGAACACAAGATCCAAGAGTATCTTACTGGCTAGACGCATTTCAATTACATGCCGTTGCAGATCAATTGCCGCACGAGCTCTCCGGCGGTCAAAAACAACGTACTGCTTTAGCGCGAGCCTTGATCTCAGAACCTGCAGCCTTGTTATTAGACGAACCATTTGCCGCACTCGATCCTGCTTTGCGCGTCATCATGCGTAAAGAATTAGATGAACTACAGCGCTCACTGAAGGTACCGATGATGTTGATTACGCATGACCCTGAAGATGCCCATGTATTTGGCGAACATATCCTATCTATGCACGAAGGGCGAATAAATGGTAATACTCCCTAGAGTTATTGGCTCCTACTCATCGCCAAGCACATCTCATGCAGTCAATCGTCGTTAAATTCCTGCTTTGATCAATATGGAAAACAAATCCAATACAAATATCGAAATCAATGGCTCAGTCTGGATGACGGTCGATGGTGAAAATTTTGGTGGCAAAGGTCGCATAGAGCTATTGGCGCAAATTGCAGAATGTGGATCAATCACGCAAGCAGCAAAAGCAATTAAGATGAGCTACAAGGCCGCGTGGGATGCAATTGATAACATGAATAATTTGGCTGGCGAGCCATTAGTTGAACGCCTAACTGGTGGTAAAGGAGGTGGTGGCACACGTCTCACAAAACGAGGTCAACAACTGGTTGATAACTTCAAAATTATCGACAAAGAACACCGCGAATTCATTTCACAATTAGGCAAGCATGCAGAAGGTATTGCTGACGATTTTTTATTGATCAAGAAAATGAATATGAAAACGAGCGTACGCAATCAATATCGCGGCACGATTACACACCTACAATATGGTGCAGTCAATGATGAGATAGAACTACAAATCGGCGGCAATCAAAAACTAATCGCGGTTATCACACACGAAAGTACAGAAGAACTAGGCTTACGTGTCGGCACAGAAGTATTTGCCTTGGTAGCAGCTTCATCGATTATTGTAATGACTGATGTTAGTGACGATGTGAAACTATCGGCACGCAATCAACTGACTGGCCTAATTTCGCGCATCCAAGTTGGCGCAGTCAACACAGAAATCGTGATTGAGATGGGTGAAGCCAGCTCGTTGGCAGCAACCATCACCAATCAAAGTGTCGAAAGCTTAGGTCTAGCTGTTGGACGAGCAGCAGCCGGCGTTTTCAAAGCATCAAGCGTTATTATTGGCGTTCCTGCTTAATTGATCGAAATTCGAAAAGAGTAATCTACATAAACAATGCAAGATCAAAGGGGCGAAATCCCACAAAACTTAATTTGACATAATATAAATTATACGAACTGATGCATTATCCTGTATAGTGCTTTTGTGTAAGTATTTAAAGCTGCTCCACACAAAACCAACTCAATACCAACGGCAAACAAGACCACTAACTATCAATCCAAGCAAACAAAGATTCGCAAAAAGCAGCTATGAACTTTATCTCATCACGAACGTCGAACTGACGTGACCAAATTAATGTTCTACTCGTACGCTATTTGATCAAGTCCAATCTCAATGCATCCATCACCATTAGGAGTAAAAATAAAATGTATTCAAAAATGATCGCTAGCTCAATCTTGCTTGGTGCAACTTTATTTAGTGCCCCAAGCTTTGCCTCAGATAAACCAGCCATGCTGCAACAAAATTCACCAGTTCTCGTAACTTCACCTGCAGCACGTGTTGCTGATGTTCAAACGATTGATGGCATTGTCGCGGCTCTTTACGATGTAATTTCTGGCGGCATTGGCCAGCCACGTGATTGGAATCGGATGCGGTCTTTATTCATTCCCGAAGCAAGGATCATGGCGATTGGGCCTAAACGTGACTCTAAAGATCTCGCTCTTCGTATCATGACGGTCAGTGATTATATTGCCAACTCTGGGCCGATTTTGATTGAAACGGGATTTCGCGAGAAAGAGTTAAGCCGTAAAACCGAAGTTTGGGGTGAATTAGCTCATGTCTTCACAACCTATGAAACCAATACCGAAAAAAGTAAAACTGCACAACGTGGCATCAATAGCGTGCAACTAATGAATGATGGTACAAGATGGTGGATTGTTTCTTTGCTGTTTGAAGCAGAAAGGGTGCAATTAAGTTTGCCTGAGACCTATTTAAAATAACAAGCTGAAGTGTTTTGCTTGAAGCAAAAAAAAAGGGTGGAAAGTTCTAGCTTCCACCCTTTCGTTTTTTCTTTATGCGCCCTCTTTTGATTGCTAAGCAGTCAGCTTCTATGCTGGTGAAAAATCGTTTAAGAGGATTTAGCAATCACTAGAATCACTTGCTCACATCTTTGGCTGTCAACTTATCTCCTAACTGAACTGCTGACTGATCAGCTAACTGATAGCTCATACGCAAGTTGTCATTAACTGGTGTCTGATTGACTTTAAGGTTTGCTGTTGGAACGCTTGCTTTTGCCAGTTTAGGCAAGCTGACATTCGCAGCATTACTGGTTTGCGCTTGTAACATTCCCCAACTTGCAGCGCCAACCATACCAATACTCATTAAGACACTAAATAGCACCGGTGAGCGCAAACTACGGCGTTTGTTCACAGGCGTAAATGCATTCAGTTCCACCGGAATTGGTGATGCCTGCAATACTTCTTTGGCGCGATCACACCATTGCTGGTGATTACCTTGTTCCAAAGTCAAACGATCCAATAATTGCTTGGTCAATTCTTCTGCTGCCCGTTTTTCATTATCAATTTGCTGTTGCAAAGCCAATGAATTTTCTTTTTGCAAGCTCACCTCTTGCTGCAATTGCGCTTCCAAGACTTTGCTTTGCTCCATCAATGCTTGTTCTTCTGCACATTTTTGCTCAGCCAAAGCTAAGGCGGTTTGTTCTTGTTGCAGACGTTCTTGCATTAATTTTTGTGCTTCTTGCTCGCGTTGCAAACGCTCTGCATTGGTTTGACGTATTGTTTGTGCTTCAATAATTTGCTCTGCCAACAAACGGGCGATATGTTTTTCTGCCTCGGTGTTATCTTGTTCCAATTGCGTCAACAAAGTTTGTTGATCGCGATTCTTCAACATCGCCTCAGTTTGTACTACATCTTGCTCAGACTTTGCATTGGCGGCGATCGTTAACGCTAATTCCATTTCGAACTTAGCTTGTTCACTATCAGCGGCAAGACGCTCAGCTTCCAAACGTGCTTGTGCTTGCATCAATGCTTGCGATTCTAATTCAGCACGACGTTTTGATTCTTCAATGAGCAAGGTTTCTGCTTCCAATTTCAATTCGATGTCACGCAAAGTCGCTTGATGCAGCGCGCTTAATTCCTCTTCAGCAGCCAATTGTGCTGCTAACTTAGTTGCGACTTCTGCTTCCAATTCCATACGATTTAACTGTGCTTGCTGCAAGCTAAATAACTGATTTGCATTATCTTGTGCAGTGATTGCCGCAGTTGTATCTGCTTCTGCTTGTTGTTGCGCCAACACCTTGACTTCATTTTCAGCAGCGAAACGGTTTTGCATCGCGATTCTGGCTTCTTGTTCTGCGCAAATACGACGTTCACACTCTGCCAAGTACGCTTGCTCTGCTTCGATACGTTTTTGTGTCTCTTCTGCGAGGCATTGTTCGGCGACTGTTTTTTGCGCCAACACTTGCATTTCTTGAGACTCAAGCGCAACACGTTGTTTTTCAAACTGTTTTAATTCTTGGGCTTGCGCCAATCGGGCTTCAATCAAACTCAAGGCAGTTTTTTGTGCTTCAGCATGTTCACGAGAGGTGAGCAACAATGCGTTTTCAATTGCAAACTTTTCTTGAATAATTTGCGCTGCCAACGCTTCTTCTTCGGCGCGTTGACGTTCGGTTTCAGCTAACATAGTTTCTAAACGCAAGCGCTCATTCAAGGCCAACATTGCGCGCTGTTCGTCTGCGATTTTTTGTTGAATTTCTGCGTTCAATTGCATTTCGATGCGCGCTTGCTCTTCCGCAATCGCCAAAGCTTGCGCTAGAGATTGGTTCTTTTCTTCCAAGGAAGCTGTCGCTTGTTGTCTTGCAACGCTCTCTTTTTCAGCCAAAGCGAGATAGTTTAGTTCTTCTGCATTGAGTTTTTCCAACTCGATACGTGCTTGTTCATCTTGTTTTTGGCGTTGCGTCGCCAATGCTAATTTTTCTTCTTCTTTCGCTTGTAAGCGACTTGCTTCATCCAAGGCATTTTTCTCTGCCAACTGCGAAAACGCCAAAGCCTCTAATGCTTGTTTTTCTTGCGCGATGCGCGCTTCGTGCATTTGATGCAGTTTCAATTCTTCTTCAACACGCTGTTGCATAATGCGTGAAAAAATATTCTGAGCCTCGACATTGGCTGCCAATGCTTCGTGTAAAGCGAGTTCTTTTTCGAGCGCCCTGCCCGCTTCCTCCTGACCTACAACTGCAAGCTCTTCATTGATGACAGCTGTTTTCAAAGCTTGCTGTTCTGCTTTTTGCTGCTGCTCCAAGCTGATTAATGTACTTTGTTCGATCGCCAATTTCTCATTGGTTGTCATCAACAAAGCTTGGTCCGCAGCGTAACGCGCTTGTGCGGTCTTCTCTAATTCCGCAATGCGTTGTTTTTTCTGAATGAGGACTTGACGTGCCTGATCTTGCAAGTCAGCGTACGCATGAGCTTTTGCGTGTAGCTCCTGCTCATGAAGTAATTTATCCTGTTCCAATTGTTTCGCATTGCGTTCTGCCTGAGCGCGCTCTTCTGCTAATTTCGCATTTTGCTTTTCTAACGCTAATTTTTCTTCTGCTTCAGCCACTGCCTTGCGTTCTTGTTCTACACGCTGTTGTTGCAACTGTGCCTCTTGCATCGCAGCTTGCTTTTGCTGTTGCTCTAAATTGCTAATTTCTTCTAAGGTTTTTAAAGCAGTTTGTTGCGCTTGCAATTTCGTTTTTTCGATCTCAGCCAATTCGCAAGCACGCTTTGCGCGTAACTCGGTCGCTTCTTTGATTTGCTGCTCAAGTTGAATCTTTTCTTGATTTTGCAACAGCAATGCTTGTTCGGCTTGGGCTTTTTCTTCCAAAACCAAGCGGATTTTTTGTTCAGACGCCAAACGTTCTTGATTTAACTGGATTTGATTTTGCTCAGCTTCTGTCTTTGCTTGAATCTCGGCGATCAACTGTTGTTCGACTGCCTTTTTCTCTTCGATTAATGCAAGCTTACGCAACTCTTCTTGTTCGCGTTGACGCATTAATTTTGTCAATTCAACCGCTTCATTCGCTTTTGATTTAGCGACGTCGGCTGTTTGTTTTTGTAACTGCGCATGCTCCGTCATTTTTTGTAAACGCAATTGTTCGGCTTGCAGCAATTGCTGACGTGCGAGTTTCGATTCTTTCTCTTTTTCTTGGCGTGCGAACAGCATTTGCGCGTGTTCGCGGTCTGCTTTTGCACGTGCCAAAACTTGTTCTGCGGCTTCGCGCTCTGCTTCTAATTTTTCTTGATTGGCAATCGCTGCGTTGCGTTCTGCCTCGATTCGGAGTTGTTCTGCCTTCGTCATTTCGACCACTTGACGGGCCTTCAAAAGCGCTAAAGCAGCCGCTTTTCTTTGCAACTCCGCTTGTACTTGTGCTTGTGCGATCGCTTGGCGCTCGGCCTCTGTGCTCGCTTCTAATGCTTGTTGCTGTTGTCGCTCCAACTCTTCTTTTTGTGCAGCGAGAGCGATTGCTTCTTCCTCAGCTTGCAGGCGTGCAGCTGCAGCCAATTCAGCGTCTTTTTCGCTAGCGAGCTTTTCTTGGGTTGCTTGCAGCAATTTTTCAGCAGATTCAGCGCGACGTTTTTCTAATACAAGTTTTTCTTGAATTAATTCCAAAGCCTTACCTTCGGCTTCAACCCGCGCTTGTTGTGTTTCTAGTAGCTCCTGCGAATCTTGATTTTTCTGAATCGCGATCATTGCCAACTGTTGTCCCAGCTTGACGTTTTCAACCGTCTTTTCTAAGGCAATTTTTTCAGCAACGACTTTAGTTTCTTGCGCAATGCGAATCGCCTGCTGCGCTTGATGCTGCATGCTCAAAACTTCAGCTTGCGTTTCTTCAACTTTGGCAATCGTTTCGGCTTCTGCTTTCACCTTTTGCTCGACTAAGACCTTCGCCTGTATCGCTTTCGCTGCACGTTGCTCTGCTTCGGCGCGCATCTTTTCAGCCTTCGCCAATTCGATCACACTTTTGGCTTTGGAGTTGGCTGCTTGATTTGCTTGCTTCAAATATTCTGCCTGCAATGCGATAGCTGCCAATGCTTTTTGTTCAGCATCGGCTTTTTCACGCGCTAATTGAACGGCTTCGCGTTCTAATACGGCTTTTTCTTTAGCGTATTTTTCCGCGCGCTCTTCTTCTTCACGGCGTTGTTTCGCCATTTGCGTTGCTTCTAACTCCGCTTGGCGACGACGTTTTGCTTCTTCATTCGCCTGCTCTTCTGCATCTAATCGAGCGCGTGCATTAGCATCGGCATACTGTTCAGTTTCAACGCGCATTAATGCTTTAGATTGCAATTCTTTCTCGGCTTCGATGCGTGACTCGGTAGCATAACGAATTTTTTCTTCAGCCTCGCTGCGTGCAAGCGCTGCTTCGGCTGCAATTTTCTCTGCTTGTTCGCGTCGATTTGCTGCCGCAAGCAATGCTTCTTCTGCTTGTAGACGTAATTGAATTGCATCGGCTGCGCGTTTTTCGGATTCAACTCGTGCTTGTGCGATAGCCTCGTATTCGCGTTCTAACTCGGCACGCGCTCTTGCTTCTTCACGAGCACGAATTTCTAGGGGCGTGCGACTTAATGACACTTCTAAAGCAATTGCTTCGGCTTGATCGCGTTCACGACTAATTTGCTGTGCCTCGTTACGAATTTTTGCTAAGCGCTCTGCGTTGAGGCGAGCTTCACGCTCTTGACGTTCACGTTCTCTGGCTTGCTCTGCGATCTTTGCATCAACGCGCGCACGTTCGATGGCTTCTTGTTTCGCGGCATACGATGCGGCAGCACGCTCAGCCGCCCATTGCTTGGCATTTTCTGCTTCAGCTGCTAATTGTTCTGCATCTATTTTTGCTTTGAAATTAAGTTGCGTATCGATTTTGATTTGTTCAATCACCATTTTCTTCGCTGCTTGCTCATTTTTATAGCGCAAGCCAGCTTGAAATTTCGCTTCTTCTTTCAAGGATTTATGTTCTTCAGAATCTGAATCGACTTCAGATTCAATATTAGTCTGCTCATCAGCAGTTATTGGACTTGAACCTAACGCCGTCGAAGCCGACTCAAGCTCGATCGGTTTCGCCACTGCACTCGCTTCCGCTTGTGCTTCGACGCGGGCTATCGCTGCGCGAATTCCTTTGATGTCGATGCGAGCATGCGCAGCCAAACTTTCATCATTGACTAGATCCAACGCTGGACTATGCGCTTCATCCACAGCGTTTAACGCCATTGAGCCCATAGAGAGTCGGTTGATTATCATTTGGTTGTCGTTCATTGCACACCTCATCGTTTAGTGATGATAAATCTCTGAGTAGTCAGATTTATATAGCTTGAATTATCAAGCAATCACAAGAAAACAAAGTGCGAAGAAGAATGAGAAAAAGCCTGCAATTCCCGCTTTTGCGAATTTATCTTGGTTCACTTAAGACCTTACTTAAATGAGTATGAGCTTATAGTCAGAATATCTAAATCGTCGATATCTCGATACTTAAATAGCAAGTAGAATTGTTGCTTCAGTAATTAGTTCGTTTGTTGTCGAGTTTGTTTGGTTATTATCTCAATTCTTATTTCCTTTCATTTATGCAGATCACGCCTTCCGGTTTAATTGAATCTAAATTGCCAGCAGTAAAAACGACGATTTTTTCAAGCATGTCTCAGCTGGCACAACAACATCAAGCAATCAATTTGGGGCAAGGTTTTCCCGATTTTGATTGCGATCCAGCATTAATAGACTCCGTTCATCAAGCAATGCTGGCTGGCCATAATCAATATCCTCCCATGCCAGGCACACCGGTGTTACGCCAAGCGATAGCGACAAAAGTCAATGCGCTTTATCACGCACACTATGATGCAGATACCGAAATTACCGTCACAGCGGGCGCAACCCAAGCGATCATGACAAGCATATTGGCATGTGTACATCCAGGCGATGAAGTCATTGTCATTGAACCCGCGTATGACAGTTATATTCCGACCATTCAACTGGCTGGTGGGATTCCGGTGTTAGTTGGAATGCGATTTGAGAATAATCGGTTTTCAGTTGATTGGGATTTACTTGCATCCAAAATTAGTCCGAAAACACGATGCATTCTGATTAACTCACCACATAATCCAACCGGAATGAGCTTCAGTAAGGAAGATTTAGCAAGCTTGGCGAACATATTGCGCGATACCAGAATCTTACTGATTTCGGATGAAGTCTATGAACACATGGTATTTGATGGCAAACAACACCATTCAGTGGCATCGCATGCTGAATTGGCGCAGCGCAGCTTTATCATTTCTAGTTTCGGCAAGACCTACCATGTAACAGGGTGGAAAGTTGGTTACGTGTTAGCGCCGAAATTATTGACCGCTGAGTTTCGAAAAGTGCATCAATTCAATGTCTTTACGGTAAATACACCGATGCAAGTAGGCATCGCGCATTTTATGCAGGACCATCGTCATCACTTGCAGTTGCCTGACTTTTATCAACAGAAACGCGATGTTTTTCGTAATGCTTTAGCAAATTCTAAATTTAAGTTGTTGCCGTGTGATGGAACTTACTTCCAATGCGTCGACTATTCCGCCATATCAGATCAAACAGAACTTGAATTCGCAACTTGGTTGACCACTGAAATTGGCGTTGCGGCAATTCCGGTATCCGCTTTTTATCAAGAACAAAAACAAAACAAACTGGTGCGTTTTTGTTTTGCTAAGAAAACAGAAACCTTAAATGCGGCTTTAAAACGCCTTCAACAAATATAGCTGTGGCGCTTTATTGGTAGCTTAGCTAAAATTGGTCGCTTAGCTAAATTTTGTTAAAACTCTTGCGTCGTTGCCGGTTTTACGCGATCTGCACGAGCACGGCGCAAGAAGGATTTTGCTTCGACACTAATTGCCCGCAATATTTCTTGTAGTTCTCGGCGCTTTAGACGAACTTCTTGCAAACAAGAATTCGTGAAGAAATTATCCAAACAAGCAGATTCACGTTCCTGTAGCTGTGTTTGTAATTTGCCCTGCACCAAATCAAGCTTGCTCAAAGCCGCTTCAGCTAACTGTGATGAAGAAATACTGCCTCTAGAAAATTCTTTTTCCAGCGCGACGATGTCTGACTCGATCGCTAATTTATTTGCCTCATTCGCCTCATTAGCATAGACATGCGAATTTACGGTCATAAACAGACCTAAGATAAAGGCGAGCGTAATTTTTTTTATCATAAAAAGCTTAGCTATTTGAATGATCTAGCATCTCTACAATTTCGCGTTGCTCGGCGTTCATATACTCTTGTGATTGCATCTCGATAATCCGAGAGACTGTACGATGAAACTCATTCGATAAAGTTCCTTGCATGTACAGTAGTTCCGGCGCAACTTCTGCTGACATGATCAACTTAACTTTATTATCATAAAATACATCGATTAACCAAGTAAATCGACGCGCTTCAGAAGACATACCAGCCGACATTTGTGGAATTGACGACAAAATCACCGTATGGAATCGACTCGCGATTTCCAAATAATCATTTTGTGATCGTGGACCGCCACACAAGGTCGCAAAGTCAAACCAAATCGTGGTGCCGGCACGTCGTAAAGCTTTTAAACGACGCCCTTCGATATCCACATGCTGATCTTCTTCTTTGGTTTCTGCTAAACGTGTAAATGCTTCACGTAATTGCCTGTCGGTCTCAGCACCCAAAGGTGTTAAATACACTTCTACCTGTTCGAGCGCACGTTTGCGATAATCATTGCCAGAATCGACATTCAGAATATCCATACGTTCTTTGATCAAAGCGATCGTCGGCAACATGCGGTCACGATGCAGTCCATCTGGATAAAGCGTATCGGGCTGATAATTCGAAGTCATCACGAATGACACGCCATTATCAAATAGCGCTTTCATCAAATTATATAAAAGCATCGCATCGGCCACATCCGATACATGAAACTCGTCAAAACAAATTAATCGATACTTTTTCGCGATACGTGCGGCGACTTCATTTAATGGATCGGCGACACCTTTCAGCTCATCTAATTCACGATGTACGGCGCGCATAAACTCATGGAAATGCAAACGCGTTTTACGCACCACTGGCACCACGGAGTAAAAGCTATCCATTAGAAAAGATTTACCCCGACCTACTCCACCCCACATATAAACGCCACGCGGAACTTCAGGGCGACTAATCAAACGCACCAATCGATTGGAGCGCTTTGCTTTGAAAGTGACCCAATCGTCATAAGCGTGTTGCAATCGATCGACGGCACGCTTTTGCGCAGCGTCAATTTGAAAGCCGCGTTTGTCGATCGCTTCTTGGTAGAACTCGTGAACGTTCATGTCATTGCGTAAAAAATGAAACTATATAAACCGCAGAGGCGCAGAATACGCCGAGAAATCAATTATCTTTCTCAACGTGCTCTGCGCCTCTGTGGCTGAACTCTCTTTTTCTAAGAGATTAGAAAAAAACTTAGAAACGAATTATTAGAAGTTCAAAGAACGCTTATCGACAGCCAAAGCGGCTTCTTTCGTTGCTTCAGACAAGGATGGGTGTGCGTGGCAAATACGTGCAATATCTTCGGAAGATGCACGGAATTCCATCGCCACAACCGCTTCAGAAATCAACTCAGAAGCCATAGGACCAACAATGTGAACGCCCAAGATTTCATCTGTCGTTGCATCAGCCAAGAATTTCACCATTCCAGAGGTGTCGCCCAATGCACGCGCGCGACCATTCGCCATGAACGGGAATGTACCTGCTTTGTAAGCGACGCCATCCGCTTTCAATTGCTGTTCTGTACGGCCAACCCATGCGATTTCTGGTGAAGTGTAGATGACCCAAGGAATCGTATTGAAATTGACGTGACCATGTTGACCAGCGATACGTTCCGCAACTGCCACACCCTCTTCTTCCGCTTTGTGTGCCAGCATAGGTCCACGAACGACGTCACCCACTGCCCAAACGTTTGGCAAATTCGTTTTGCAATCACCATCAACAGCGATGAAGCCACGTTCATCCAAAGCCAAGCCAACCGCTTCTGCATTCAAACCATTGGTGTTCGGCGTACGGCCAATCGAAATGATCAGTTTGTCGAATACAGCTTTGTGTTCTGTACCTTTGTCATCGGTGTAATTGACTGTGACATCATTTGCACCTTTAACGATTTCACCGATCTTGACACCGAGATTGATAGACAATCCTTGTTTGACGAACAATTTATGCGCTTCTTTAGCGATTTGCTCATCCACCGCGCCCAAGAATGTTTGCAATGCTTCGAGTACAGTCACTTCAGCACCGCAACGACGCCAAACGCTACCCATTTCCAGACCAATAACGCCAGCGCCAATCACGCCTAATTTTTTCGGTACTGCGGCGATTTTCAATGCGCCATCATTCGACAAAATCAATTCTTCATCAAACGCTGCACCTGGCAATGAACGTGCATTCGAACCTGTTGCGACGATAATATGTTTGCCAGTAATGGTTTCTTCTGCCTTGCCCGCCACTTTGATTTCATAAGCGCCATCAGCAGCTTTAACAAACGAGCCATGGCCGTGGAAGAAAGTGACTTTGTTCTTTTTGAACAAATAGACGATACCGTCATTGTTTTGCTTCACAATGATGTCTTTGCGCTTGAGCATTTTCGCGACATCTAATTCCAAGCCACTCACACTGATACCGTGATCCGCAAAAGCGTGACCAGCGTGTTCATAGTGTTCGGAAGATTGCAACAATGCTTTTGACGGAATACAGCCGACGTTAGTGCAAGTACCGCCTGGTGCTGGACCACCTTTGTCGTTAGTCCATGCATCGATACAAGCTGTTGAAAAACCTAATTGTGCCGCGCGAATCGCAGCGATATAACCACCAGGACCGCCGCCGATAACGACGACATCAAATTGTTTGCTCATAGTCTTACCTTGTCAGGTTTACTTTTCAATAAATAATAGGAAATGAGAGTAGTCAGTTTTTATCCAACAAAACGTCGGCACTCATTTATAAGAACTTAGTCTTCTTCTGGGATAAAGATCCACGCCAGCAAATAGAAAATTATGCCGAAGCCAAAGCAGGCAACGAATATCACAAAAACCAAACGCCAAATCCACGACTGCATGCCGGTGAATTTACCGAGGCCGCCACAAACGCCACCTATCCATTGGTCTGTTTTTGAGCGACGCAAATAATTCAATTGCGCGAATGGATTTTCCTCACTCGAATTATTTGCCGAATTTCCAGCATTACCCGCATTCAATCCAGCTAATAATTTTTCTTTGGCCTGTGCAAACTCAGCATCAGTCAGTGCGCCCGACTGATGCAGTTTGTGCAGACGATCTATTTCGTCAGCAATATTCATAATGCGCTGGCTCTTTATCGAGAGATTAGAGGTCTAACAACAAGCGTGCTGGATCTTCCAGTGCTTCTTTCATCGCGACCAGACCAAGAACCGCTTCACGACCGTCGATGATACGGTGATCGTAAGACATTGCTAAGTAGTTCATAGGACGAACAACGATTTGACCGTTTTCAACCACGGCACGATCTTTCGTCGCATGCACGCCCAAGATCGCAGATTGTGGTGGGTTGATGATCGGTGTCGACAACATAGAACCGAACGTACCGCCATTAGAGATAGAGAAAGTACCGCCTGTCAAATCATCCAAAGTCAATTTACCGTCTTTTGCTTTAGCACCGAATTCGCCGATTTTCTTTTCAATTTCAGCGATCGTCATTTGATCTGCATTGCGCAAAATTGGCACCACCAAACCGCGTGGTGAACCCACTGCGATACCAATATCAAAGTAACCGTGGTACACAATGTCATTACCATCAACAGAAGCATTCAAAATTGGATATTTCTTCAATGCGGCAACTGCTGCTTTAACGAAGAAGGACATAAAGCCCAATTTCACGCCGTGTTCTTTTTCGAACTTGTCTTTGTACTTGTTACGCAAGTCCATGACTGGTGCCATGTTGACTTCATTAAATGTCGTCAAAATTGCGTTAGTAGATTGTGATTGCACTAAACGTTCGGCAATACGTGCACGCAAACGGCTCATAGGAACGCGTTCTTCTGGACGATCACCAAGATTAGCAACCGCTGGAGCTGCAACTTGTTGCAAAGCTGGTTTCGCAGCTACTGGAGCTGCCAAAGGCGCAACTGCTGGTGCTGCTTTACCTGCAACGGCAGCCAATGCATCACCTTTTGTTACGCGACCATCTTTACCAGTGCCATCAACAGCACCAGCAGACAAATTGTTTTCCGCTAAAATTTTTGCCGCAGCAGGCATTGCAATACCAGCAGCTGAACTAGCACTAGCGGCGGCTACCGGCGCGGCTGCCGCTGCGGTTGCAACTGGAGCTGCAGCCGCAGGTGTCGATGCACCAGCACTTGCTTCCGTATCCAGCATCGCAATCACTTCACCAGCAACGACTGTGCTTCCATCACCCTTGATAATTTGCGTAATTACGCCTGCGCCAGGTGCTGGCAATTCCAACACCACTTTGTCCGTTTCAACGTCAACTAAATTTTCGTCACGGCTAACTGCTTCACCGACTTTTTTATGCCAAGTGAGCAAGGTCGCTTCGGCGACAGATTCAGATAACTGAGGAACTTTTACTTCGATAATTGCCATGTTTATTCTCCGTGTAGGATGTCTATTTCTAATTCGGCACTGCGCTTTCTTTATTATTGGCAGTGCCGTCTAGGATTATTTGGTCAAGATGTAGCCCTTGAGTTTTGAAAAGGCTGCATCAAGCAATGCTTTTTGTTGCGCATAGTGCTTGTCGTAGTAACCGACAGCTGGCGATGCACTCGCAGGACGACCTGCGTAAGCAAGCTTCTGACCTTCATCCAAACTTTCAAAGATATTGTGTTGAATTTGGAACCATGGGCCTTGATTTTGTGGCTCATCTTGTGCCCAGACCAATTCCACCATGTTCGGGAATTTCTTCAATTCCGCGACAAAGCTCTTATGTGGGAATGGGTAGAGTTGTTCCACACGAATAATCGCTGTATCAGTTTGAGCGCGCTCTTTACGTGCGTTAACCAAATCATAGTAAACCTTGCCGGAACAAGCGATCACGCGTTTGACTTTCTTCGCATCGATAGATTCGTCCACTTCACCGATCACGGTATGGAAGCTACCTTTTGCCAATTCTGACAATGGAGAACCTGCATCCTTATTACGCAATAAAGACTTCGGCGTCATGATGACCAAAGGCTTACGGAATTGACGGATCATTTGACGACGCAACAAATGGAAAATTTGTGACGCTGTCGTTGGTTGAACAACTTGCATATTGTTATCTGCGCACAATTGCAAGAAACGTTCTGGACGTGCTGAGGAATGCTCTGGACCTTGACCTTCATAGCCGTGTGGCAGCATCATCACCAGACCACAAGCACGGCCCCACTTCACTTCGCCAGAGCTAATGAATTGGTCGATAACTACTTGCGCGCCATTTGCGAAGTCACCGAATTGGGCTTCCCAGATCGTCAAGGTATTTGGCTCTGCGCTGGAATAACCATATTCGAAGCCCAATACTGCCTCTTCAGACAAGACAGAATCAATCACAGTGAATGGAGCCTGTTTATCAGAAACATTTTGCAAAGGAATATACGTACCAGCATCCCAACGCTCACGGTTTTGATCATGCAATACCGCATGACGATGAACGAAAGTACCGCGACCGGCATCTTGACCAGTAATACGAATTGGATAGCCAGCTGCGACCAAGCTTGCAAATGCAAGATGTTCACCCATACCCCAGTCCAGATTCATTTCACCGCGACCCATTGCGGCACGATCAGCTAACACTTTTTCAACCAAGCTGTGCGGTTTAAAGCCTTCAGGAACAACGGTGATTTTCTCAGCCAAACGCTTTAATTCTGTAGTCGGAATCGCTGTATCCGCTGCATCAGTCCACTTGCGATTTAAGAATGGGATCCAATCAACAGCATATTTATTTTTGAAATTGGAAATCACTGGGTCATGCGTATGCTTACCCGCATCCATCGCATCGCGGAATGCCTTCGCCATTTCATCGCCAGTGTTTGCGCTGATCGTACCTTGTGCCGCCAATTTATCCGCATACATCTTACGTGTACCTGGATGCTTAGCGATTTTCTTGTACATCAATGGCTGTGTTAATGCTGGCGTATCTTGCTCATTATGACCAAGCTTGCGATAACAAATGATATCGACCACTACGTCTTTTTTGAACGCAACGCGATAATCGAGCGCAATTTGAGTTGCCAATACAACCGCTTCAGGATCATCTGCATTCACGTGCAACACTGGTGCTTCGATCATTTTTACAACGTCGGAGCAATATGTCGTAGAACGCGCATCACGTGGGTCAGAAGTCGTGAAACCAATTTGGTTATTGATAACAATATGCACAGTACCACCAGTGCCGTAGCCACGTGTTTGCGCCAAATTCAGCGTCTCCATCACCACACCTTGACCAGCAAAAGCTGCATCACCGTGAACCAAGATTGGCAACACTTGTGAGCCATCTTTATCGCCACGACGATCCATACGTGCTTTCACGGAACCTTCTACCACTGGATTAACAATTTCCAAGTGAGATGGATTAAACGCTAAAGACAAATGAACTGGGCCGCCTGGTGTAGAAATATCTGAAGAGAAGCCTTGGTGATATTTCACGTCACCCGCTGGTAAATCATCACCATGTTTGCCTTCGAACTCAGCGAACAAATCTTGTGGCATTTTGCCCAAGGTGTTTACCAACACATTCAAACGGCCGCGATGTGCCATACCAATGACGATTTCTTCAATACCGCGCTCACCCGCGCGTTGAATGGTTTCGTCGATAGAGGCGATAAAACTCTCGCCACCTTCGAGAGAGAAGCGCTTTTGACCTACATAACGTGTATGTAAATAACGCTCCAAGCCTTCAGCTGCGGTTAAGCGTTCAAGAATATGTTTCTTCTTCTCTGCAGTGAAATTCGGTGTGGAGCGAATTGATTCCAGTTTTTCTTGCATCCAACGCTTTTCGGCTGGATCGCTGATGTACATGAACTCAGCGCCGATAGAGCGGCAGTAAGTGTCACGTAATGAGTTGAGCAGGTCGCGTAAAGATGCTGTCTCTGTTCCAAAATAGGTATTGCTGATATTGAACTGTGTGTCCATATCTGCATCGGTAAAGCCGTAAAAACTTGGTTCCAATTCTGGCAGTGGCGGACGTTCTTGACGTTGTAACGGGTCGAGATTGGCCCAGCGACTACCTAAGAAGCGATAAGCTGCGATTAATTGCTGTGCGGCGACGCGTTTGCGTCCCATTTCAGCATCACCAGCTGCGCTTACCGTACGGATTGGACCTTGCTTAGCACGTTCAGCGAAAGACGCGATGACTGGCGCGTGAGCGACGTCAGGTTTAGCGGAACCATCAACTGCGGGAACGTGTTGCATGGCGTCGAAATACGCACGCCAATTATCTGGCACCGAGCCAGGATTGTTGAGATACGCCTCATACAGTTCTTCGACATACGGTGCATTGCCACCGAACAGATACGAGTTAGCGTTATATTGTTGCATCATATTGCTCACCTTTCTTCGCGCTTCGCGAGATTAGCGGGTTAATCTAACCTTCCGCGACACGGCCTGACCGGTTAGCGGATTGCACATCAAGTTGTGGGGAAGGACTCATTCGAAATTCGATTTTCAACGTAAGTTTTTATCCAGCATTCAAAGGAATACCACTTAAAACGGACAGGAGAAATATTGACTTTCAACATCAATCGCGAGAATAACATATTTCGTCATAAAAAAAGCGAGTAATTTCTACTCGCTTTTATAAAATATATTTAATCGCTTAAATAATACTTACAATTAAATCTAACTAATTTTGCTTAACGCTTATCGATTGCTGGCACATCGCGTTTTGCTGCGCCGACAAACAATTGACGTGGACGGCCAATTTTTTGTTCTGGATCAGAAATCATTTCTTTCCATTGCGCGACCCAACCTACTGTACGCGCTAAGGCAAAAATACCAGTGAACAATGCAGTTGGAATACCTAATGCACGTTGCACGATGCCAGAGTAGAAATCGACGTTTGGATACAATTTGCGTGATACGAAATATTCGTCTTCCAGCGCAATCTTTTCCAATGCCATTGCCAATTTAAACAATGGATCGTCTTGCAAGCCCAATTCGTTCAAGACTTCGTAGCATGTTTCGCGCATCAATTTCGCACGTGGATCGTAGTTTTTATACACACGATGACCAAAGCCCATCAACTTCACGCCAGAATTTTTGTCTTTTACTTGCTCGATGAAACGTGGAATATTGTCAACAGAGCCAATTTCTTCCAACATACTCAAAGCCGCTTCGTTTGCACCACCGTGTGCAGGACCCCATAAGCATGCAATACCAGCAGCGATACATGCAAACGGATTCGCACCTGAAGAACCTGCCAAACGCACCGTTGATGTCGATGCATTCTGCTCGTGATCTGCGTGCAAAATCAAAATACGATCAAGAGCACGAACCAACACTTCATTGACTTTGTACGGTTCACATGGATTCGAGAACATCATGTACATGAAGTTCGCGCTATACGACAAATCATTGCGTGGATACACGAATGGTTGGCCAATCGAGTATTTGTAAGCCATCGCTACTAAAGTTGGCATTTTCGCGATCAAGCGAATTGCTGAAACTTCGCGGTGGTGTGCATCATTGATATCTAAAGAATCGTGGTAGAACGAAGCCAATGCGCCGACTGTACCAACCAATACGGACATAGGATGCGCATCACGACGGAAACCGCGGAAAAAGAATTGCATCTGTTCGTGAACCATGGTGTGCTTGGTCACGGTATCAACGAATTTTTGCTTTTGTTCAGCATTTGGTAATTCGCCATTCAACAACAAATAGCAAGATTCCAAAAAGTCGCCACCATTTTGCGCCAATTGTTCAATTGGGTAACCACGATACAACAACTCACCTTTATCACCATCGATGTAGGTGATAGATGAATTACATGCCGCAGTCGACATGAAGCCCGGGTCATAAGTAAATTTACCTGTGGCACCGTACAATTTACGAATGTCGATTACGTCAGGTCCTATCGAACCTTTGTAAATTGGCATCTCGATCGATGGGGAGCCATCAGAGAATGATAGCGTTGCTTTTGTTTCAGAGTTAGTCATGGCTCTTCCTTCGTTGCAGGTGAGTCGTTAATAAAAAAGTGAGAAAAAATGAGAGAAAAACGAGCGAAATAAACTACCTTATTACACGTTCTTTATACAATCTTAAGCTGCGCGCAAACGCGTCAACAGGGCTTTCACATGAGGCAAATCGAGCTGATCTTCCGGCTCTTTTTTTCCCATCAACAAATCCATTAATGCATTGTCAGAGATATCCATTAGGCGACTAAATGCATCCACCTCGTCATCTGACATTGTTTCTTCATGCGCATCTAAAAAGCGCGTAAGTATCAAATCATTTTCTAGTAAACCGCGGCGTGCGCGCCAGCGTAATCTTGCTCGATTAACTGGATCGCTTTGATGCAAACCAGACATCACACCTGACATGATTTTTCCTATCTCTTAAACTGGTCAGAATCCTCCAACGTACATCGAAGATTCTGACTCAGGAGACCCTAAACGACTCATTAATGTTTGGCTAGCTACCTAGTTAAACCATCAGAAATGAGCAATTAGTGTCATTTACACTGCGCGACGAACCATCAACTCTTTAATCTTACCGATGGCTTTTGTTGGGTTCAAACCTTTAGGGCAAACATCAACGCAATTCATAATTGTGTGACAACGGAATAAACGATATGGATCTTCCAAATTATCTAAACGTTCACCCGTTGCTTGATCACGAGAGTCTGCAATAAAGCGATAAGCCTGCAACAACCCAGCTGGACCGACAAATTTATCAGGATTCCACCAGAAAGATGGGCATGAAGTTGAGCAACATGCGCACAAGATACATTCGTACAAACCATCCAATTCTTCGCGTTCTGTTGGTGATTGCAAACGCTCTTTTTCAGGCGGAATACTATCGTTGATCAGATATGGCTTGATCGAATTGTATTGCTTGAAGAATTGCGTCATATCGACGATCAAATCGCGAATCACCGGCAAGCCTGGCAATGGACGCAAAACGATAGGCTCAGTCAACTCATTCAAATTGGTAGTACAAGCCAAACCGTTTTTACCATTGATGTTCATCGCGTCGGAACCGCACACACCTTCACGGCATGAACGACGCAGCGCCAAAGAATCATCAACGTCTGCTTTAATGCGCTGCAAAGCATCCAGCAACATTTTATCGGTATCTTGCAATTCGACTGTCAAGTCTTGCATGTAAGGCTTCGCATCCTTGTCCGGATCGTAGCGATAGATTTTAAATTTTAAGGTACGTGCCATAGTGATCTCTTTAGAATGTACGTGCTTTAGGTTGGAAGGTTTCCACTGTCAGCGGCTTAGTTACAACTGGTTTGTAATCTAAGCGATTACCCTCGGAATACCACAAAGTGTGCTTCATCCAGTTTTCATCATCGCGTTTTTCGTAATCACGATGCGCATGTGCACCACGTGATTCTTTGCGTGCATTTGCTGAAGTAATCGTTGCCTTCGCGGTTTCGATCAAGTTATCTAATTCCAGCGCTTCTACGCGTGCAGTATTAAATACTTTGGACTTATCTTTAAATGAAACGTGCTTACGACGCTCATCCAATTCCATAATTTTGCCCAAACCTGTTTGCAACAAATCGTCGGTACGGAACACACCGCAGTACTGCTGCATCGTGCTACGAATCGCATTCGCGACATCTTGAACACGTTCTGTACCAGTGCTGTTTTCCAATTTAGACAAACGAGACAATGCCAAATCAGCTGCGTCTTTTGGCAAATCTTTGTTACTGCGTGCTTTTAAATTGCTTGCTACAACGTGGTTACCTGCTGCACGACCAAAGACGATCAAATCAAGCAAGGAATTTGTACCTAAACGGTTCGCACCATGAACAGATACGCAAGCGCATTCACCGATTGCATACAAGCCATTTACTACTTCATTCACGCCGTTCTTAGTTGTCACAACTTGACCGTGAATATTGGTTGGAATACCACCCATTTGGTAGTGAATCGTTGGAACAACAGGAATTGGCTCTTTGGTTGCATCAACGTTCGCAAATTTATGACCAATTTCCAAAATCGATGGCAAACGTTTTTGAATCGTATCTGCGCCGATATGACGCAAATCGAGTAACACGTGATCTTTATTTGGACCACAACCGCGACCTTCTTTGATTTCCTGATCCATAGAACGGGAAACAAAGTCACGTGGTGCCAAATCTTTGAGCGTTGGCGCATAACGCTCCATGAAGCGCTCACCCTGACTATTAATCAGAATACCGCCTTCACCACGAACACCTTCAGTAATCAATACACCCGCACCGGAGACACCAGTTGGATGGAATTGCCAGAATTCCATATCTTGCAAAGGCAGGCCAGCGCGCGCTGCCATACCCATGCCGTCACCAGTATTAATAAATGCATTGGTTGAAGCGGCAAAAATACGACCAGCACCACCAGTTGCAAAAATCGTCGTCTTCGCTTCAAGCATCATGACTTCGCCAGTTTCCATTTCGAGCGCTACAACACCCAAAACATCACCATCCGCATCACGAATCAAATCAATCGCCATCCACTCAACGAAGAAATGCGTACGTGCACGCACATTGCGTTGATACAAAGTATGCAAAAGCGCGTGACCAGTACGATCTGCTGCCGCACAAGCGCGCTGAACTGGCTTTTCACCAAAATTCGCAGTATGGCCGCCGAAAGGACGCTGATAAATAGTACCGTCAGCATTGCGATCGAATGGCATACCAAAATGTTCTAGTTCGTACACAACTTTTGGAGCTTCGCGGCACATGAATTCAATTGCATCTTGATCACCGAGATAGTCGCCACCTTTGACAGTGTCGAACATATGCCAGAACCAATTATCTTCTGACATATTACCTAGTGATGCACCGATACCGCCTTGTGCAGCAACAGTGTGTGAGCGGGTTGGGAATACTTTCGACAGAACAGCCACATTCAGGCCAGCTTCTGCCAACTGCAAAGATGCGCGCATGCCAGAACCACCAGCACCAACGATTACTGCATCAAAGCGACGGGAAGGAATTGCTGATTTAATCGCAGCCACGGTTACACTCTCCACAAAATTTGCGCTGCATAACCAGCACAAGCGATCAGCCACACAATAGTAGCGACCTGTAAAATCAAACGCAACACGACTGAATGTGTTACATAATCCATCCAAATATCACGCACACCAACCCAAGCGTGATATAGCAAAGCGACGATTACGGCAAAGGTAAATAATTTAAACCATTGCATAGAAAATACGCCAACCCAAGCTTCATACGTGAAGCGGGTACCCGTCAAAAACAAAGCCAAAATAACCAGCGTATAGATCGCCATTAAAATGGCAGTAACACGCTGCGCCATCCAATCGCGCAAGCCATAGCCAGCGCCAACAACTAGGCGTTTAGGTCCGATATTGTTGTTTGCCATTTAAAATACTCCAAATAATTTCAATGCAACTAAGGCCGTCAAACCCAAACTAATCAACAAAACTGCGACTGCTGAACGACGACCAGAATCTTTATCAACCCCGACATGGAAATCCATGAATAAGTGGCGAACACCAGCACTGAAGTGATGCAAATAAGCCCAAACCAGAGCTAATAGCACTATCTTAACGATGACCGAGGAAGCAAAAATATGCATCATCGCAAATGAAACTTCTGATTGCAGACTTTGCTCCAACAAATACAGAACGAACGGCAACAAAAGAAACATCAATAGCCCACTTGCACGATGCAAAATGGATACGAAGCCAGCCAAGGGCAAGCGATAACCGAGTGCATCAGTTAAGCGCATTACACCGTAACGCTTCTTATTTTTAACAACTTCAGACATAAATAAACTCCCTCAAAATGACTCAGCACTACAACTTTATAATTTTCGCCTATTTTGATGCATTGCACCAACAGATTTGATGGTTTTCTGAAAATTATTCTTAAATTTGATCAAGGATTAAGCAAATAAGTTGGGTCAATTGCCTTCACACACTCGGTTCAACTCAACTCATTGCGATAGTGATGCGCATTGGTTAGATACAAACCGCGACGCAATTCAACCGCACGATCACCATAAGTGAAAGAAATTCGCTCTACACTCAATAGCGGAACACCCAACGCAACTTTCAATAACTCTGCCTCCTCCTCCTCAGCGCACACGGCTCGAATTTGTTCTTGCGCTCGAATCATGTGTGTACCAAACTCAGACTCAAACAAGGCATACATCGGGCCTTTGTACTCATTCAATCGCTCCATCGTTAAGCCCTTAAAGATGGAACCCGGCAGCCACAACTCTTCTAAGATGGTCGGCACACCAGAAAATGATTGTACACGCTTTAGAAAAACGACAGATTCACCTGACTTCATCTCTAAAAGTCGCGCAACTTCAGCTGGCGCGCGCAATCGTTTTACTTCAATAATTTTATTTTCAGGATAAGATCTCTCGCCATTGTCTGGCACTAATCTTAAGAAGCGAAACTGAGAACGGGCCTCGTGATGGGTTGCCACAAACGTGCCCTTACCTTGCCTGCGAACGACGAGATTTTCAGCGGATAACTCATCAATTGCTTTGCGCACAGTTCCCTGACTGACCTTAAAGCGCGCAGCCAATTCAATTTCACTTGGAATTAACTCACCCGGCTTCCACTCGCCAGATTGTAGACTTTGTGTGATTAAGCCCTTGATTTGTTGATACAAAGGACTAAAAGTCGGCGCCACAGAAGCATACGAATCCGTATCGGAAGCTGTCATACTTTTCGATTCATTGGGTGGCATAGTTGATGGCACAGTTGGATTCATAGTCCGCAATTTCACCACAAAAACCGCCAACAAGTCTAGAGAAAACTAAAAAACTTAACATGTCTTATATAAGACATAAGATATCGATTGACACAATCATAGGGGAGCAATAAACTTCGGTAGATTAGACTGATCTAGCTCAATGTTGATCACAATTTTTGACAAATTCAACGCGTGTTAGGCAGCATAATTGTAAATTCAATCGCAATGATCAAGGATTCAGCGTTATTATTTCAGCCGCTGTTTTCATTTATTTTCGATTGTTTGCAAGCATGAATGAATTCGACAATCCAAGATTTGCTTCAATGTAATTCTTGGATTAAAGCATTACAATATTATTTTTACACCACTGCGGAGAAATACCATGTCTAAATCCCCAATGCGCGTTGCAGTTACTGGCGCAGCTGGCCAAATCGGCTATTCCCTCTTATTCAGAATCGCTAACGGCGACATGCTGGGCAAAGATCAACCAGTCATTTTGCAATTATTAGAAATCCCTGATGAGAAAGCACAAAAAGCACTCAAGGGCGTGATGATGGAAATCGATGATTGCGCATTCCCATTGCTCGCAGGTATGACCGCGCACAGTGATCCGATGACTGCATTCAAAGATATCGACGTTGCCTTGTTGGTAGGTGCACGTCCACGCGGTCCAGGCATGGAGCGTAAAGACTTGCTAGAAGCAAATGCACAAATTTTCACGGTACAAGGTAAAGCCTTGGATGCAGTTGCATCGCGTAACGTCAAAGTGTTGGTAGTTGGTAATCCAGCTAACACAAACGCTTACATCGCAATGAAATCTGCACCGAACTTGCCAGCGAAAAACTTCACAGCGATGTTACGTTTGGATCATAACCGTGCATTGTCACAAGTTGCTGCGAAAACAGGTAAAGCCGTTGCTGATATCGAAAAACTCTGCGTTTGGGGCAATCACTCTCCAACTATGTACGCTGATTACCGTTTCGCAACTGTTGCTGGTCAATCAGTCAAAGATATGATCAATGATCAAGAATGGAACAAAGACGTGTTCTTGCCGACAGTTGGTAAACGCGGCGCAGCGATCATTGAAGCACGCGGTTTGTCTTCTGCAGCGTCTGCAGCGAATGCGGCGATTGATCACGTACGTGACTGGGTACTCGGTACAAACGGCAAATGGACAACTATGGGTATTCCATCCGATGGTTCTTATGGCATCCCAGAAGGCACGATGTTTGGCTTCCCAGTAACGACAGAGAACGGCGAGTACACGATTGTTCAAGGTTTGGAAATCGATGAATTCTCACGTGAACGTATCAACGTGACGCTCAAAGAATTGCAAGAAGAGCGTGATGGCGTGAAGCATTTGGTAGGCTAATTTGATTTGGGCCTGACTTGTTAGTTGGGCCCACTTGTTTTATATGATTTCAAAATTATTATTTTTTGCATTGAATTATTGGATAACACTATTCACGCAAATTTGATAAAAAAGTATTCAGATTTATTCGCAAATTCTTATCATTCAAACCGCTGATGCATCCATCTCAGGCATTATTTCAAGAACAGGCTGCGCCAATTTTTCTGCCGGTATGCGATCACTATGCAGGCTCTGAAAAGTTGATGCTGAAATCATTGAGCCTACAAAACGAACTAGGACCTGTGTTTGATATCACGTTTGATTGTGAAGATGGTGCGGCAGTTGGTAACGAGCTAGAACACATACGCATGCTGTCGAAGATTATTGCCTCTAGTGATAATCAATTTAATCGAATCGGCGTTCGTGTCCACCACCTCGCACATCCATGCTTTCGACAAGATATTGAAGTCTTGTTGAGTCAAGCCGATGTGTGCAAGAAAATAGCCTACTTAGTTTTACCAAAAGTAGATACCGTTTCGGAAGTGAACACATCGATTCACTTCATTAATGAAATTGCGGCACAACAAGGTCGTACTTCTATCCCTATCCATATTCTGATTGAAAGCCAAGCAGGACTCGCCAATGTAGGCGAACTCGCAGCAGTTCCTCAAGTTGAATGCCTGTCTTTTGGAATTATGGATTTTGTTTCATCCCATTGGGGAGCGATACCTGCAAGTGCTATGCGCTCACCTGGTCAATTTACTCACCCTTTGGTAACGAGAGCAAAACTAGAAATCGCAGCAGCCTGTCATTTACACGGCAAGGTTCCATCACATAATGTTTCCACTGACTTTAAAGATCCATCAATTACACTAAGTGATGCCACAAGAGCAGCGCTAGAATTCGCTTATACGAGAATGTGGAGTATCCATCCCAATCAAATAAAACCAATCATCAAGGCGATGGCACCACGTAGCACAGAAATTAAAGAAGCGATCCATATTTTAAGTACCGCTCAGGAAAATCAATGGGGTCCAATTGAAGTTCATGGTCGACTGCATGACAGAGCCAGTTATCGCTATTATTGGACCGTCTTAAAAAAAGCAAGTATCAGTGGCGTCAATCTACCCGAAGGTGCACAATACTTAGTTTAAAACGTCGGTAACACGAACAAGCCCGAAGAACTCCATAAAGCAATCGAATCAAAGAAGAAACATCATGAAAAATTCAAGCTCTCATTCTCTACAATTATTTTTCAAAGCTACTATAGCTTTGCTGGCAGCTGGTCTCATGACATCTGCAGCCGCAAATGATATTTCAAATAGTACGAGCACAGCAAAAAAGACAGTCAAAGCAAAACCAGTAAAAGTCGCCAAGGCTAGTAATAAAAGTGCCGAGATTGACGCAAGCGAACCAGAACCAAATATCGATCAAAGTTCTGATACAGAATACAAGTGCGAACTCGGCAATTCATTGGTAATGTATGCCCATCCAGAAGACAACAAAAGTTTGGCGATGCGTTGGAAAAATCGCTTGTACAAACTGACGCGTGTCGAGACTTCAACCGGTGCACATCGTTTTGAAAACGAAAAAATTGGTTTAGTGTGGATCAATATTCCCTCTAAAGGCATGCTGCTCGATTCTCGTCGTGGGCATCAACTAGCGAACGAATGCAAAAGTACCAAGATCGCCAGTTTAGAAACAACAGACACTGTAGTGAAATAAGTATCTGCAAGTTATATCAAAGATTATTTTTTAGTTTTCCGTTTTATTTTTATATCCGTATCACCTCACTTCATTGTTCATCATCGAAAATAAGGAACAGCCATGAGCCAAGCTAACTATCAGGACGCGTTTAAAACGCTGAAAGATTTTAAAATCACCGATACCAAGAAAGGTAAGTTTTTCTCCCTACCTGCATTGGAAAAAAATCTCGGTGTAAAAATTTCACGTTTACCAGTGTCAATTCGTATCGTTCTAGAATCCGTTTTGCGCAATTGCGACGGCAAAAAAGTGACCGAAGAACACGTCAAGCAATTGGCGAATTGGGGCGCAACTGCAGCTCGTACAGACGAAATTCCATTCGTCGTGTCACGCGTAGTTTTGCAAGACTTTACTGGCGTTCCATTATTGGCGGACTTGGCAGCAATGCGTAATGTCGCATCGAAACAAGGTAAAAATCCAAAAAACATCGAACCTTTGGTTCCAGTGGATTTGGTAGTTGATCACTCTGTTCAAATCGATCACTTCCGTGAAAAGAAAGCACTCGACCTCAACATGAAATTGGAGTTCCAACGCAATAATGAGCGTTATCAGTTCATGAAATGGGGTATGCAAGCATTTGATACTTTCGGCGTGGTTCCTCCAGGCTTTGGTATCGTTCACCAAGTTAACTTGGAATACTTGGCACGCGGCGTGCACAAAGTAAATGATGCGAAGAAAAACGATGTTTACTATCCAGATACTTTGGTTGGTACTGATTCCCACACCACCATGATCAATGGTATCGGTGTAGTTGGTTGGGGTGTTGGTGGTATCGAAGCAGAAGCTGGTATGCTCGGTCAACCAGTTTATTTCTTGACACCTGACGTAGTCGGTGTGAACTTGACTGGCGCATTGCGCGAAGGCTGCACGGCGACCGACTTAGTTTTGACCATCACAGAAATGCTGCGTAAGGCAAAAGTGGTTGGCAAATTTGTCGAATTCTTCGGCGAAGGTACACGCTCATTGTCTTTGACAGACCGCGCAACGATCGCCAATATGGCACCAGAATACGGCGCAACGATGGGCTTCTTCCCAGTGGATGAAGCAACGATCGACTACTTCAAAGGTACAGGTCGTACCAAAGCAGAAATCGACGCATTCGAAGGCTATTTCAAAGCGCAGAAAATGTTCGGTATTCCGAAAAAAGGCGAGATCGATTACACCACTGAGTTGAACCTTGACTTGTCGACAGTTGCACCATCTTTGGCAGGTCCAAAACGCCCACAAGATCGTATCGAAATCGGCAATGTAAAATCCACTTTCGCAGACTTGTTCAGCAAGCCAACTTCTGAAAATGGTTTCAATAAAAAAGCAGAAGATTTGGGCGCGACCTACACCAATGCAGATGGCGTAAAAGTCAAAAACGGTGACGTCTTAATCGCTGCGATCACTTCTTGCACGAATACTTCAAACCCAAGCGTATTGTTGGCAGCTGGTTTGTTGGCGAAAAAAGCAGTTGAAGCAGGCTTGAAAGTGCCAGCGCATATCAAGACGTCCTTGGCGCCAGGATCTCGCGTGGTCACTAAATACCTCGAAGCAGCTGGTCTGTTGCCATACTTGGAAAAACTCGGCTTCGGCGTTACTGCCTACGGCTGTACCACCTGTATCGGTAATGCTGGTGATTTGACACCTGCGATGAACGAAGCCATCGTTGCAAACGATATCGTTGCTGCGGCGGTTCTGTCTGGCAACCGTAACTTTGAAGCACGTATTCATCCAAACATTCGTTCTAACTTCTTAGCATCTCCACCATTGGTTGTTGCATACGCAATCGCCGGCAACGTTACTAAAGATTTGATGACAGAGCCTGTTGGTCGCGTCAAAGGTAAAGACATTTTCTTGGGCGATATCTGGCCAACCAGTGCAGAAATCAACAAGTTGATGAAGTTCGCGATGAATTCCAAAACATTCAAAGAGAACTATGCGGACGTTAAAGGTGCGCCAGGTAAATTGTGGGAAGACATCAAAGGCGTGGCAGAAGGTGAAGTCTACAACTGGCCAAGCTCCACTTACATCGCTGAACCTCCGTTCTTCGCTGACTTCACGATGGAGCCTAAGGCTGCAGCAACTGGCATTACTGGCGCACGTGCTTTAGGCGTGTTTGGTGACTCCATCACGACTGACCACATCTCCCCTGCTGGCTCGATCAAAGAATCTAGCCCAGCTGGTAAATGGTTGAAAGAAAACGGAGTATTGAAGGCAGACTTTAACTCTTACGGTTCACGTCGTGGTAATCACGAGATCATGATGCGCGGTACGTTTGCCAACGTACGTATTAAGAACTTGATGATTCCTGCGAAACCAGACGGCTCACGCGTTGAAGGCGGCGAAACATTGTTCCAACCAACCGGCGAACAAATGGCGATCTACGATGCAGCGATGAAATACGTTGCTGAAGGCACGCCAACCATGATCTTCGGTGGCGAAGAATACGGTACAGGCTCTTCACGCGACTGGGCAGCTAAAGGTACACAATTGTTGGGCGTAAAAGCAGTTATTACAAAATCTTTCGAACGCATCCACCGCTCCAACTTGGTTGGTATGGGGGTCTTGCCATTGCAATTCTTAGGCAGCGACAGCGTTGATTCATTGGGCATCACAGGCAATGAATCTTTCGATTTGAAAGGTATCGAGAACGACATCAAGCCACAGCAACAAGTGACTTTGGTGATCAATCGCGCTGATGGCAGCAAACAAGAGGTAAAAGTCTTGTTGCGTATCGATACACCAATCGAAGTTGACTATTACAAGCATGGCGGTATCTTGCCATTCGTGTTGCGTCAATTATTGGCTGCTTAATTAAGCGCGTGTAGCGCGAGTGCGTTAAATAAAAGGGAATGTGACTGCAAGTGGCACATTCCCTTTTTTCTAAGTCCCAAACAAAGTATTTTCAGTATTATTCAATAACAAGGAGAGCAATATGTGGAAGGCACTAGTAGGATTTTTAGTTTTTGCAGCAATCGCTTTATATTTTATCTTTACATCTGGCGACAAAATGGACATGCAAGGTGAGGCAGGTGCTCATACAGGTGCAGCGTCTGAACATGTAGCTTCTGCATCAGCAGCAGCTTCTGCAGCAAGTGTGCCAGCACCAACGGCCGACGCTGCGGCCTCAACTGCTTCGGCTCCTGCATCTGCACCAACGCCAACAATGGAAGCAAGCGCATCTGCTGCAAGCAAATAATCAAATTAAATCTAATTTGAATCAAATCAGTATTTAGTTTGACCTATGTAAAAAAAGCCTGCGTTCAGTATAAAACGCAGGCTTCATCATTTTTGGATATTTGTTACATATCGACGGCGCTCAGGCTTTCGCAAAATTCAATAAATCATCCCCTGCTAAACGATACTTCACCCACTCAGATTGCGGCTTGGCACCGACAGATTGGTAAAAGTCAATTGCAGGCTGATTCCAATCAAGCACACTCCACTCAAAACGTCCACAGCCCTCTTCCACCGCCAATTGCGCTAAATGACGGAGCAATAGTTTTCCTGCTCCCAAGCCACGATGTTTCGGTGAAATATATAAATCTTCGAGATATAAACCTTTTTTTCCTTGCCATGTAGAGTAATTATAGAAATACACCGCAAAACCAATCGGGACTCCGTTCGATTCGCAAATCAAGGCCTTCGCTGGTGACTCTGCAGAAAAAATACTGCTCTCAATGTCTGCTATATTCGCTTTGACCTCGTGCTCGGCTTCCTCGTAAATCGCCAACTCGACGATAAATCCATGTATGCTCGCCGCATCTGACGCGACTGCTTTACGAATAGTAATTGTCAAAACATGCCCCTTTTTTTCTCAAATGTTTACAGTAAGTTCAATGACTGTTCGATATCCGCAATTAAATCATCGACGTCTTCTAGACCTATATTGAAACGCACTAAAATTCCTTTGTCTTGCCAATTTTCACGCATCGTTTCAATTCGGTAGGGTACGCATAGGCTATGTGAGCCACCCCAGCTAAAACCAATTTTAAAAAGCTTTAATTGATTTATGAATTGATCGGTTTGCGCTTCTGAAAACTTCTCATCAAACAGAACAGAAAATAGCCCTCCTGCGCCAGTGAAATCGCGTTTCCATATCGTATGACCTGGACAATCTTCCCATGCCGGATGTAGAACCTTTGTGATTTCTGGACGTGTCTTTAACCATACTGCTATCTTGCGTGCTGCAATATCATGCGCTTCGAATCGTAACTTCATACTTTGCAATCCGCGCAGTACCAAATACACGTCATCCATGCCGACACCCAAACCGAGACGCATGTGTGTCATCAATATACGGTTATTCAACTCAGAATCACGCGTGATAACTGCTCCCATTAACACGTCTGAGCCGCCGCTTTGATATTTCGTCAAAGCCTGCATGGAAATATCTGCGCCATGTTCAAACGGTTTAAACGCCAAGCCTGCAGACCAAGTATTGTCCACTGCTACCAGCACACCTCGACTATGTGCTGCAGCGCAGATTGCAGGAATATCCGCGACTTCCATCGAAACTGAGCCGGGTGTTTCTGCCCAAATCAATCGGGTGTTTGGCAAAATTAATTCACCAATCGCGCTGCCGATCATAGGATCATAAAATCGTACGCTGATCCCAAAGCTATTTTTCAACCACATGCCAAATTCTTTGTTCGGGCCATAGGCGTTATCAGGAATGAGAACATCATCGCCAGAACTTAAAAATGTCAGACTCACCAAACTAATCGCTGACAATCCACTCGGTGCTAATACACAATGTTTTCCGCCTTCGATATGTGCGATTTCACCTTCAAGTTGAAAGCTGGTTGGAGTGCCATGTAATCCATAGGTATAAGCTGACTTGTTCAACCAACTGCGCGAACGCATTGCCTCAACATCTTTAAATAGCACAGTTGACGCATGATGAATCGCCATAGGAAAAGATGCGAAGCCTTCCGGAGCCCGATATTCAGGATGCACAATGCTTGTGTTTTGACCTTGCTGTTTATTCGTCATAATACTGTTCTCAAAAAATATAACGCAGATAAAAAATAGGGGCGATTACGCCCCTATTGTTCTGTTCATTTCTAACTTAAATAGCTTCGCCCCACAGATCATGCGCATCTGCTGCTGTGATCTTCACTTCAACAAATTCGCCAACTTTTAGTTTGCGATGCGGTTCAAATGGCGGCTTTACATAAACCACACCATCAATTTCAGGCGCGTCAGCCGCACTTCGTCCCACACCGCCGCTGCGATCCAAACTATCGATCAAAACACGCATGGTTTTACCGACCTTAGCTTGCAAACGTTTCTTCGAAATAGATTCTTGTAACTCCATGACGCGACGACGACGATCTTCACGCACTTCATCTGGTAATTGGTCTGCTAATTCGTTTGCGGTAGCGCCTTCCACTGGAGAATAAGCAAAACAACCTAAACGATCAATTTCAGCTTCTTTTAAGAAGTCCAGTAGGTATTCAAACTCTTCCTCGGTTTCTCCAGGAAATCCTGCAATGAATGTCGAACGTATCGTGATTTCTGGACACATTTCACGCCAAGCTTTGATCCTTTCAATATTTTTCTCACCGCTTGCTGGGCGTTTCATACGCTTAAGCACGTCAGGATGTGCGTGTTGCAAGGGAACATCGAGATAAGGAAGTACGTGTCCATTGTTCATGAACGGAATAATTTGATCGACATGCGGATAAGGGTAAACGTAATGAAGACGCACCCACGCGTCATAACGCCTAGCAAGTTCGCCTAAAGCCTCAACCAATTGCGTCATATGCGTCTTGACAGGTTTTCCATCCCAGAATCCAGTGCGGAATTTCACATCGACACCATAAGCACTTGTATCTTGCGAAATAACGAGAAGTTCTTTAACGCCAGCCTTAAATAAATTTTCCGCCTCAGCCATCACTTCGCCAATTGGGCGCGATACCAAGTCACCTCGCATTGATGGAATGATGCAGAAACTACAGCGATGATTACAACCTTCAGAGATTTTCAAATAAGCAAAATGCTTTGGTGTTAGCTTGACACCTTGCGCAGGCACTAAATCAATGAACGGCTCATGCGGTTTAGGCAGATATTCGTGCACCGCCGTCATCACTTCGGTCAAAGCATGGGGACCTGTAACCGCCAATACCTTCGGATGTACACTTTTGATTAAATCATTACCATCCGCATCCTTCTTTGCACCTAAACATCCTGTCACAATGACCTTACCATTTTCATTGAGCGCTTCCGCGATCGCATCCAATGACTCTTGAACCGCCGCATCAATGAAACCGCAGGTATTGACGACGACTAAGTCCGCGCCATCATACGATTTCGCAGTTTCATAGCCTTCGGCTCGCAATTGGGTCAGAATTTGTTCCGAGTCGACCAAGGCTTTCGGGCACCCGAGGGAAACAAAGCCAACCTTTGGTGCTGTGGCTTGAGGTGCGGAAGAGAATGTTTCGTTAGACATAATAAAAAAAGGATACAAAGCAATTCGCTATTGTACCCTTTCTGAGTCACTTACTACAGCACATGCATCACTAAATGAACTGCAAGCGCTTGAATCCATTACTTTTTCTTATCATCAGGAACAAATGGAAATCCAAACATATTCTTCGATTGATTTTGCATCTGCTCTTGCATTTGTACAAAAAGATTTTTACTTTGATCAATGTAGTTGCCCATCATGCCTTGCATCATCGGCCCTTGCACATTCATAAATTGCGTCCACATTTCAGGGCTGAACGGTTTTCCATCCAATCCACTAGCAGCACCTTCGGTGAGTTTATTTTGAATATCGATAAACGCTTGGATGTTTTTTTCCAAATAGGAACCCATCATCCCCTGCATCGCATGTCCGTAATAACGAATAATCTGCGCTAAAGCGACACTAGAAAACATCGGCGCACCGCCCGCCTCTGCTTCCAAGATGATTTGCAATAAAATACTACGCGTCAAATCCTCACCAGTTTTTGCGTCAACTACTGCAAAATCATCATTTTCCATCACAAATTGCTTTACATCGACCAAGGTGATGTAGCTGCTGGTTTGGGTATCGTATAAGCGGCGGTTTGGATATTTCTTAATCAAATGCTTGCTTATTTTTTTTGTACTATTCATTGCATTCTCGTTCAAAAACTGCATTAAAGAATAAAACTGAGATGCTTATGAATCCCCACTTCATCATAAGCATCTTGGGTGAATTTCGCGCAAAGCTATGTACTAACTTGCAGCATTATACTTAGTGCAAAATTCTTAGAAATAGTTCATTCGACCAATGCCGAATGCTTATCCCATATGCAAACCGCCGTTAATTGAGAAGTCAGAACCGGTAGCATAGCCGCCTTCATCCGATGCAATCCACGCAACAATCGACGCGATCTCTTCAGGTTCTGCTAATCGTTTGACAGGAATTCCCGCAACAATTTTCTCCAACACGTCTGGGCGAATTGCGCGAACCATATCGGTACCAACGTAACCTGGTGAAACTGTATTAACCGTAACTCCTTTGGTCGCTACTTCTTGTGCCAACGCCATCGTAAAACCATGGATACCAGCTTTAGCCGTGGAGTAATTGGTTTGTCCAAACTGTCCCTTCTGCCCATTCACAGAAGAAATATTAATGATACGCCCCCAGCCACGATCAACCATGCTTTCGATTACTTGTTTCGTGACATTGAACAAGGAATTCAAATTAGTGTCGATAACGGCATCCCAATCGGCCTTGCTCATCTTACGGAACTGACCATCACGGGTAATGCCTGCGTTATTTACTAACACATCAATTTCACCAATTTCAGCACGTACTTTTTCAAAAGCTGCACGCGTTGATTCCCAATCTGACACATTACCTTCAGACGCATGCACATCAAAACCTTCAGCACGCATGTCGGCTAACCATTTATCTTTACGTGGAGAGTTTGGACCGCATCCTGCGACGACTGTATAACCATCTTTACATAAACGTTTACAAATTGGCGTCCCAATACCGCCCATACCACCTGTTACATAAGCAATTCGCTTTGACATACTTAATCTCCAGAGTTTTTATAAAAGGCACTACTACACGAATCGGTAAACAAATTTACCAGATCAATTAATCTGCACGTACTTTGACATATCGTCCTGGTGCGGACTCTAACTCACTATACCCTACCGCCCCTAGTTTCGCGGGCGCTTTTACCATTTTCCCTGCATTTTCTTTTAAAAATGTTGCCCATTGTGGCCACCAGCTACCGGGACACTCTGTAGCTGCATCCAACCAAGATTGCGCATCGACTGCGGATTGATCATTAATCCAGTAATTGCGTTTATTTTTTGAAGCTGGATTGATAACTCCAGCGATATGACCCGATGCACCTAATACAAAACGATTTCGAGCTTTTTTCTTCGGATTTAATAAGCTCATCGAGGCGAAAGCCGCCTGCCAAGGAACAATATGATCTTCTTTAGAGCCATAAATGAAAACTGGGGCATCAATCTTAGACAAATCAACTTTATTACCTGCCACGGTTAATTTACCCGGAACTTTGAGGCTATTTTCAAGATAGGTGTTGCGCAAGTACCAGCAAAACATAGGCCCAGGCAAATTAGTGCTGTCAGAGTTCCAATACAAGAGATCAAATGCAGGTGGTTTTTGTCCTTTCAAATAATTGGATTGAACGTAGTTCCACACCAAATCGTTTGGCCGCAAACTAGAAAACGTACTTGCCAAATCGCGTCCTGGCATCAAGCCGCCGTGTCCTAGTGTCTGTTCACGCATGCTTACCTGTAGCTCATCGACAAACACATCAAGCACACCAGTATTGGAAAAATCTAACAAAGTCGTTAACAAAGTTAAACTGCTCGCTGGATGAATACCCCGATCTGCTAATACTGACAACGCGGTTGATACGATGGTGCCGCCAACGCAAAAACCAAACACATTCAATTTGTCTTGCTTACTAATTCCTTGCGCGACTTCAATCGCCTTGATTGCGCCTTGTTCGATATAGTCATCCCACGTAAGGTCTGACATAGTTTGATCAGGATTAGCCCAAGAAACCAAAAACACCGTGTGCCCTTGTTCTACGGCATAACGCACCAATGAATTCTCTGGTTGCAGATCTAAAATGTAGAACTTGTTAATACATGGCGGCACCATCAACAGGGGGCGCTGATGCACGGTTTTTGTTAAAGGCTTATATTGAATCAATTGGAACAAGCGATTTTCAAAGACGACTGCGCCTTCCGTCGTCGCCACATTTTTGCCAACTTCGAAGGCAGACTCATCAGTCAATGAGATGCGTCCCTTTTGCAAATCTTCCAGCATCAGCGCAATGCCCGACATTAAACTTTCGCCTTTCGTTTCAATCAGCTTGGCTTGCGCTTCGGGATTGGTGGCGAGAAAATTAGCTGGCGACATCGCGTCAACCATTTGCTGTACAGCGAATCGTATTTTTTGTTTTTTCTTTTCTGGTGCTTGCACTGATTCAGCCAGCAAACTGAGAAAACGCGCATTCAATAAGTAAATTGCGACGTTATAAGCATGATTTGTTTGCTCATGCCAATTGCTGGCGGAAAAACGTCGATCATCAAATTGTGGCAACTTGGCAGCGATAAAATCTTTCCAAAGATTACCAAGTTCAATGAAGTACTCGGATTGCAATCGACTGAGAACAGCAGGATCGATTTCAGCACCGTATTCTTTTAAACTAGCGAGAATTGATGAGTCTGGCGCAAAAGGATTTTGCACTCCCACACCCGCATTTTTCATCCACTCTTGCATAGGGCTATGCTTGATTAATTCCTGCATCCAATTCATGTACATCGACTGAGAAGTGTCACTCATTATGCAATTTTCCTCGTTATAGAGTATTGTCGATGCTTTCGACAATCGATCGACCATTTAAAACCGAACATTTAAAACGAAACATCTAATAGAACAACTATGGCTTTCTTATATCTTATCGCAATCGCGTGGATTTATGTCGTACTCTTGATGTCTTTAGCGGAATCCTCGTTTATCGCTGGGGTCATGACTTTTATTTTTTATTGCGTTATACCACTAGGCTTAGTTCTTTATATTCTCAGTTCTCCTGCGCGTAAACGTCAGATCAAAGAACGTGAGCGCGCTGCTTTGGAAGAGCGACAACGACATGAGAACAATCAATAGCACACGCTACTCAAGCCAAATCCAACTTGCCATACGACCAGTGATTCCATCGCGCCGGTAAGAGTAAAAAAGTGTCTCTTCTTCATAAGTACAGTACTGGCCTCCATGTATTCGTTGAACGCCACAACCGTGTAAGATATGACGCGCTAATCCATAAATGTCTGCCAAAAATTTACCGCTTGATTTTGCTGGTTTAAAGCTAGCACGATGCTCATTCGATTGTTGAACGAATTGATCAAATACCTCTTGACCAACCTCAAACGCGTTCGATCCAATTGCAGGACCAAACCAAGCAGTAAATTCAGCATCCGTTTTCACGCGTAACTCTTGCAAAGTATTTTGGATGACTCCATTGGCTAAGCCACGCCAACCCGCATGAATCGCCGCAACATATTTGCCATCTAAAGAAGCAAGCAAAATGGGTAAGCAATCCGCTGTTAGTACTGCACAGGTCTGATTCGGCAAATTGGTATAACAAGCATCCGCCTGCACAGGATTCGTATGCGAATGTTGCGCAAGATTGACTGCCATGTTGCCATGAATTTGTGATAAGAAGATGACAGGCTGCGGCATATATTCGGCAATACATGCGCGATTTAATTGAACTGATTCGTCTAAGTCGCCAACATGATCACCCAGATTAAGGCCAGCATCACCACTCACATCACCATAAGGTGCTAGGCTCACCCCACCAACTCGCGTACTAGAAAAAGCCTGCACATTTGTTGGACAATCGGGCCAATCAGGCTTAATTAGCATCAAGCCTGTGTCGTCATCTAAAATCATAGCCATGATTCAGACATTCCTGCACGGCTTAACAATTCAATGAAATCGGACTCTAAAGGTATCACCCACTCAATCGTCTGATGGGTTACTGGATGAACCAATCCTAATTTACGTGCTTGTAGTGCTTGGCGCGGGAAAAATCGAGCTAGATGCTGCTTGCCATACAAAGTGTCGCCAACCAAAGGAAATCCGGACGAGGACATATGTACACGAATTTGGTGCGTACGTCCCGTTTCTAAATGACATGCAAGCAAGCAAACCGGAAATTTTTCCAGCATGCCAGTCGCCAATCTTTGAAAATGCGTTATGGCTGGCTTGGCTAAAACACTTTGAGAAACAGCCATCTTCAAGCGATCTCTGGAGTGTCTCGTCATCGCCGCGTCAATGGTTCCCGAAGCGTTAGGTGTTCCCCAAACTAAAGCAGCGTACTCGCGCTTTACCGTACGTGCTTGCAACTGACGCACCAATTCGGTTTGCGCCATGATAGTTTTACCAACCACCATCAAACCTGAGGTGTCCTTATCAAGTCGATGCACAATGCCGGCACGCGGCACACTGGCTAGCGCTGGTCGATGAAACAATAATCCGTTCAGCAAGGTACCAGACCAGTTCCCTGCCCCAGGATGCACAACTAAACCTGCTGGCTTATTAATAACCAGAATTGCATCATCTTCATAAACAATAGTTAACGGGATATCTTCCGGCACAAAAGCATTATCTTCAGCCGCAAGCTGCGGTTGAATTGTGATTAACTCGCCACCGAGCATCGTCGTTTTGATCTTCGATGTTTTGCCATCAACTTGTACGTGTCCGTCTTCAATCCATTGTTGCAGGCGTCCACGAGAAAATTGTGGAACCAACTTTGACAAGACTTTATCTAAACGATCACCACAAATACTATCAGGCAAGATTAAACTAATCGGATCATTCCCTTGATCTGACTTAATTGATTCTTCCTGATCAATTTCATCAAGTTCTAGTTCAGTATCGGTTAAAATCATTTGGTCTTTTGGTATAACATTATTTACCATCGGCTATAATCCGTAAATTATTCTCATGCACATGCAAAGTTTATGCACATTAAATATATAAAATTGTTAGGTTTGGCCCTATCTTTTTCACTGGCAGGTTGCGGTATTTTCGGTGACAAAGTAGAGGAAAGTAAGAATTGGACCGCTGAGAAATTATACGCTGAAGCAAAGGATGAATTAGCATCCGGATCTTACGATCGCTCAGTACAATTATTCGAAAAACTCGAATCCCGCTTTCCTTTTGGCGCTTACGCTCAGCAAGCACAATTAGAAATCGCTTATGCACACTATAAACAAGGCGATCAAGCACAAGCTTTAGCGGCAGTTGATCGTTTCATTAAATTACACCCCAATCACGCCAACGTTGATTACATGTACTATCTACGTGGATTAATCAATTTTAATGACGATATGGGCTTTTTTAGCTTTATCGCCAATCAAGATGTAACCGAACGTGATCCAAAAGCGACGCGCGATTCATTTGATGCGTTTAAAGAATTAGCAGTCAGATTTCCAAATAGTAAGTATACGCCAGATGCGATCGCACGCATGAAGTATTTGGTAAATGCATTGGCGCAATATGACTTACACGTAGCAAAATACTATTTGCGTAGAAATGCCTTCGTTGCCGCAGCAAACCGCGCGCAATCTGCGATCAAAGAATATCCAGATGCGCCAGCGGTTGAAGAAGCTTTAGTTGTATTAATTAAAGCCTATGATGGAATGGGAATGGTCGAATTGCGCGATGATGCGAAACGCGTGTTTACCAGCAACTTCCCGAAAAGTACGCTTTTAGAAACCTATGGCAGCAAAAAAGCTTGGTGGAAATTTTGGAGCTAACTCAGTGAGCTAAAACTCAGTGAGCTAAATTGGATTCAAAGAAAATAGATACACCTACTAATAAAGCCTCAAATTATTTTGAGGCTTTATTTTTTTAAAGGGCTTCTTTACGACGGAAAACATACTGCAACGCAGTAGATTCTTCCTCTACGAATTGGTAGCCATCCTCCGCAAAATCTTTCAGCTTTGCGGCGCTTTTAATTTGATTGACAGCACAAAATCTCACCATGCTGCCACGTGCTCTTTTTGCAAAGAACGATATGACCTTGTATCGTCCACTAGAATAATCTTGAAAAATTGGATGAATAACGGGGATGCTTAAAGCTTTGAGCTCAATCGCTTTTGCATATTCTTCCGAAGCCAAATTAACTAGAAATTTTGCGCCTAGCGTTTCGATCTCCGCATTTAAATGCGCAGTTAATTTTTCTGACCAGTATGCATATAAATTATTGCCAGCCACATTTTTTAATGCAGTTCCCATCTCCAAGCGATAAGCTTGAATAAGATCTAAAGGTCTTAGCAAACCATACAAGCCTGATAGAATCCGCAGATTCTTTTGCAAATAATTAATTTCTTTCTTTGCCAAAGATCGCGCTTGCAAGCCAGAGTAGACATCACCATCAAAAGCAAATACCGCTTGTCTTGTCAGTTTTGGCGCTTCGCTATCAACCAGATTTGTAAAACGCTCCACATTTAAATTGGCTAGGCTTGGCGATATTTTCATCAAAGTTTGTAAATCTGACGCAGACAATTGCGAAGCAATATCTGCTAAGTAATTTACCTCATTTGGGAATTGTATTTCGCTAGAAGTTTTTACGATGCTTGGTGAATCAAAATCAAGGCTTTTTGCGGGGGACAGCAGTATCAACATAAATCAAAAATTAGAAGATTAAGTACAAACGGCTAATAAATTCAACATTACTAAAAAACACTTTCAAGCGTATCAAATCGTACAGGGCAATCATTGCGCACAAGCTCAAAGCTTGCACAATCAAAACAGGATAAAAATCATGTCATTTAAAATCGTGCTGGATACCAACGTCTGTTTAGACTTATTTGTATTCAAAGACCCGCGTTGGCAAAAAATATTAGACGAATTAAATAGCCACAACCTGACAGCAATTACTCGTCAAGATTGCAGAGATGAGTGGCTGGCAGTTTTGCATTACCAACATTTACCAGTCAACGACGACAATCGCGCGCAAATTGTATCAAGTTTTGATGAATTGATTTGCGTGGAAGAAAATCCAACAAAGGAAATCAAGCTTCCTGTATGTAGCGACAAAGACGACCAAAAATTTCTAGAAACTTGCAGAGATGCTGGCGCGCAGGTTTTGGTTACAAAAGACAAGGCTTTGTTAAAGCTTGCTCGAAAAATACAGAACTTGAATCTATTCATTATTGAAACGCCTGAAAAATTTGTTGCGAGGCTAGTTGCAAAAGCGCAAGTTTCGTAACTAATTTCATTAAATACACAATAAAGTGATGACAAATTTTGTTGCTCGGGGTTATCCTTACAACACATAAGTCAGCTTGCCATCGATAAATATTGTCGAATGATTCTGATTAGGCAGCATCTATGCCTAGGGATTGATTTTGATGCAATTTCGATGAGCAAAAACAAAAGGCTTTCACGCGTATTTTGCACCCCACGATTGGCATTTAGGAGAGAAAAAGATTATGACAGATTCAGCAGATGATCTAGATGCATTATTTGAAGAGATGTCCAGTCAGAGAGATACAAGTGCCCCACCTACTCCTGCGCCAGAACCTGAGGCGCCAGCACATGATGCGTCTCACAACAAGTTATCACTGGACTTAGCTGGCGGAGAAGCTGGGAAACCCATGTTTGATCGCCTTGGGAACTTAGTTCGTATGATGCATGATTCCATGCGTGAACTGGGATACGATCGCTCACTCTCCGATGTCGCTTCACAAATCTCAGACGCGCAAGGACGCTTAGAATACGTAGCCACACTTACCGAGCAAGCTGCAAACAAAGTCTTAAATGCAACCGATGCTGGCATTCCCGAACAAGATGGCTTAGCAAAAAATGCTAAAGATATCGATGAGCGTTGGGCCGCCCTCTTCAGCGGCAAAATGAGTGTTGATGACTTTAAGTTATTGGCCTCTGATTCTAAATCTTTTGCCAACAAAGTCTTGGCATCGACCGATGCAGAAAAAGCGCGCCTGCTCGACATTATGATGGCGCAAGACTTCCAAGATTTAACTGGTCAGTTGATTAAAAAAGTATTAATCATTACGCAAGCAGTTGAACGCGAACTAGCGCAAATCTTGCTCGATAATGCACCAACTGAATTGAAAGAAAAAGCCATTGAATTGATGGAAGGCCCGTCCGTTCCAAATGCGGCACTCGAGCAGGACGATGTAGACAACCTACTTGATAGTTTGGGTTTCTAAATGGATGACATGCTCAAAGAATTTGTCGTTGAGGCATTAGATCTGGCCGTCAATGTAGAGGAGCATTTGCTTTCTTTGCAGAGAAATCCAGAGGATATGAATACGCTCAACGCGGTATTTAGATCTTTTCACACAATCAAAGGTGGCGCAGGTTTTATGAACCTGACGGCAATGGTTTCAGCCTGCCATTTAACGGAAAATTTGTTTGATGCATTACGCACTGGCAAGTCGCCTGTCACGCCGATTGCGATTGAAGCCGCGTTAGAGGCAAGCGGTTTCGTTTCTGATCAATTAACTGCTCTCTCAAATGGCACAGATCCTGATCAGCTATCAACCATGCCCGCCGCACTGGAGCAATTGCTGAATGACGCAATTGAAGGTAAGTCAACTTCAAATGCGCCATCAAGCAAAACGACTGAGCCTAAGGTAAGCAGTGCGGTTGCCGCGCCGGCCGCGCAAGTTGAAGTAGCGGAAGGCGAAGTGCCTTGGGAGGCTTATTACCGCGCCGTCACTCCAGCAGGCACCTTGCCTGAACCGGTGGTGGTTAATCCCGTCATCAAGCAAGAGCAAGAAGCAGTTAAGTCTTCTTTGGCAAGCAATGAAATCAAGCAGAACGCGCCAGTTAAAGAAGAAAGTATTCGTATTGATGCAGTTAAGCTCGATGTTTTGCTCGAAGTTGCGGGTGAATCGGTGCAAGCAGCAAATCAAGCAGCCGTATTATTAGAGAAATTATCGCAGTTTTCATTTGATGGAGATGCAGCGCCTTTGATGACCGCGCTCACAGAGACGTTAAATCGAGCTTCTCGCTACTCCACCGAATTGCAACGAGCGACCTTAGCAACTCGAATGCAACCAGTTGGTCGCTTATTCCAAAAATTCCCTCGTTTAATTCGCGAACTTGCAAAAGATCTCGGCAAAGAAGTCGATTTGGAAATTTCTGGTGCTGAAACTGAAGTTGATCGCGTGGTCGTCGATAGTTTGTATGATCCTTTAGTGCACATGTTACGTAATTCACTTGATCACGGTATTGAATCAAGCGAAGAACGTGCGCAAACAAGCAAACCAGCTCGTGCCAAAATTTTACTCAAAGCATGGCAAGAAGCTAGTAGCGTCATGATCGAAGTGACCGATGACGGCAAAGGCATGGATGCTAATCGTTTGCGCGAGAAAGCCATCTCTAAAGGCTTAATCAATGCACACGAAGCGCGCAGCGACGATGAAGCGTTTCAATTAGTATTCTTGCCTGGATTCTCCACCAAGGAAGTTGCTTCTAGTGTTTCTGGCCGTGGTGTCGGCATGGACGTGGTCAAGACGGCGGTCGAGAGACATCGCGGAGCTATTCGTATTAACTCGCAGCTTGGTAAAGGAACGACCTTTATTATTCGCTTGCCGATCGAGTTATCGATTGTTCCAACGATGTTAGTGCGTACCGCAGGTGCCTCGCTTGCTTTGCCTATGTCAACCGTACAACGCGTAGTCGAGTTGCCAGAAACCTTCGAAAGTGTTGGTGGCCAACCAGTATTGCGCGATCTCGGTCGCCCTCTACCTATCCGTTCACTTGGACAAGTATTGGGCTATGAAAAGAGCACGGAACGCGTCGGCATTGTGATTGCGGCACCGAATCCCTACATCATTTCTGTGGATTCAGTTGATGGCACTTCCGACTTGGTAATTAAACCTTTGACCTGCATTTCAACACCCGGAATATCCGGAACTGCGCGCTCAGCTGAAGGCGAACTCGTCTTGGTGATTAGTTTGTCGTTCTTGCTCGATGGCTGCAAAGTGGTAGAACGACTGAGCAGCTAACGCAAAATCCTAGCAGTAAAATCAACAACGGCGGCTGATCATTCGATCTGCCGCCGTTTCAACATGAACTTGGCTTCTCTGTCAAAATAGCGCAAACCAATTTTTGGCGTCGCCTTAAAATTCATGAATACTCCAGAATTAGAAACTCAACTCAATCTAAATTTTCAAAATCGCTTCTCGCGCTTGGGTTCGCAGTTTTATACCCACTTGCAACCGACTCCGGTCAAATCACCGTACCTAATCGCGGCGAGTCCTTCTTTATTGAAGCAATTTGATATTGATCCAACTGTGACCAACACGCAGGACTTTGTCGAAGTATTTAGTGGCAATCGCGTTCATCACAGCAGTAAACCTCTGGCTGCTGTTTATTCAGGGCATCAGTTTGGCGTATGGGCTGGTCAGTTGGGCGATGGTCGTGCGATCTTATTGGGAGAACTGAATGCAAGCAGCGCTCACGAAACACCATCAGACCTGCACGAGATTCAACTAAAAGGGGCTGGCATGACACCCTACTCTCGTATGGGTGATGGCCGTGCGGTTTTACGGTCTTCGGTAAGAGAATTTTTGTGCTCTGAAGCGATGGCTGGCTTAGGAATTCCAAGCTCACGTGCGCTATGCATTATTGGATCGGATCAATTTACGATGCGTGAGATGCCGGAAAAAACAGCACTTGTTACACGCACCGCGCCAAGCTTCATTCGCTTCGGATCGTTTGAACACTGGTACTACAATAATAAACCAGAACAATTACAACAACTCGCCGATTTTGTGATCGACAATTATTATCCACATTTGAAAGCGCTAGCAAATCCTTATCAAGAATTATTGAGAGAGGTTGTAAAAAGAACCGCTGAATTGGTGGCACAGTGGCAGTGTGTAGGATTTATGCACGGCGTACTCAATACCGACAACATGTCGATTTTAGGACTAACCCTAGACTACGGCCCCTTTGGTTTTATGGACGGCTTTGATCCAAGTCACATTTGCAATCACAGTGACTCGCAAGGTCGTTACGCATATCAGATGCAGGCGCGTATCGGCCAATGGAACTGTCATGCTTTAGCGCAAGCGCTGTTGCCCCTCATTGGCGATGTCGATGCCGCCCAAGATGCGCTATCCTGCTATGCCGAACACTACGAAACATCTTACTTAAATAAACTACGTCAAAAATTTGGGCTTCGTATCGAGTTACCTGGTGATCAAGATTTATTTGACAGCTATTTAGACGTGATGGCCGCAACCAAAACCGATTTTACTTTGGCATTCCGAAATCTTAGCGAAGTCACTTCACAAGCAGGTCAACAAGAAAATGCATTGCGTGATTTATTCATCAATCGCGATGAACTCGATCAATGGCTACTCAGATATCGCCAACGTTTGCAGCAGGAAAATTCGATCGATGCAGAACGATCCGAGCAGATGAATTTAGTCAATCCTAAATTTGTCTTGCGTAACTATTTAGCACAGCAAGCAATTGAAAAAGCAGAACAAAAAGACTTTAGTGAGATCAATCGATTGCGCCAAATTCTTGAAAATCCTTATACAGAACAAAATGAGTTTGAATCTTATGCGCAGCTGCCACCCGATTGGGCGGCGCAATTATCTGTTAGTTGCTCATCTTGATGCATACTATCGAGATAAAGAAATCTGAAACATCGAGAACGATTAGTCTTCGACCTCAAGCCAACTTATTGACCTAAAAATCATGGATAAAATCAAAAAAACAGACGCAGAATGGCGCCAACAGCTTTCTGAAATCGAATATCAAGTGACACGACACGCGGCAACTGAGCGCGCGTTCACAGGCAAGTTTTGGGATCATCATGAGCACGGCATCTACACTTGTGTGTGTTGTGAGACTCCTCTTTTTGAGTCCGATGCCAAGTTTGATTCGGGTTGTGGCTGGCCAAGTTATTTCAAGGCGCTCAATCCACAACATGTAAGAGAGATTGCGGATCATTCGCATGGCATGACGCGCACCGAAATTGTGTGTAACATCTGCGACGCGCATTTGGGGCACGTTTTTCCCGACGGACCTCTACCAACCCGTCTACGTTATTGTATAAACTCCGCTTCACTCAAATTTAAAGCAAAAAATTAACGCTATGATGAAATTTCTGTTTGACGTCTTTCCAGTAATTCTTTTTTTCATCACCTATAAATGGGGTGAAAAAAATGCAGAATCCTCACAACAATTAGCCAACCAAATTTTGTCTCACTTCACCGCAGGCAATGGTGTCGGGCTAGAACAAGCACCTATCTTATTAGCAACTGCACTAGCGATTGTCGCCTCAGTGATTCAGATTGGCTATCTCCTTGTTTCCAAGAAAAAAGTTGATGCGATGCTGTGGATCTCCTTTTTTATCATCACAGTGTTTGGCGGTGCCACCATTTATTTTCAGAATGATGCATTCATCAAATGGAAACCGACGATTATTTACTGGTGCTATGGCGCAGCTTTCTTAATCAGTGATTTCCTATTTGATAAAAATTTATTAAAAATGGCGATGGGCGGGCAAATCATCATGGCAGATGCCATTTGGCGTAAATTAAATCTTGTGTGGGCGGTTTACTTTGTCGCCATGGGCGCACTTAATATCTATGTGGCTTTTCATTTCTCGCAAAGCACTTGGGTCAGCTTCAAGTTGTATTCGATTGGTGCACTGCCCGTCTTTTTGATTTTGCAAAGCTTTTTTCTTGCTAAACATATACAGGAACCAAAATGAGTACACGCGTGGAACGTATACAACAATCTCTAGAAGCGGTTCTTCAACCAACTTTATGTGAGATAAAAGATGATTCTGCCGCGCATAAAGGCCATGCTGGCGCAGCGAGCGGTGCAGGACATTTCTCTGTGACAATTATTAGCGAAAAATTTGAAGGTTTAAATCGCATTTCTCGTCACCGACTAGTGTATGATGCCGTTGGCGATTTAATGCATACGGAAATACATGCACTTGTTATCCAAGCCTTAAGTCCTTCAGAAACACCCAATTAAACATTTTTATTAACCGTTTTTTGTTTTACTTACTTTGTATTTTAGGAACAGATAATGACTTTTAAACCCGCTCATTTGCTGGTTGTACTTCTAGTAACCGCATTCCCTGCGATGGCGCAGAACTTGGCAACGGTCAATGGAAAAGCAATCCCTGCTTCAAAAGCAGAACCATTTGTAAAGCAAGCTTTGGCACAAGGTCAAAAAGACACGCCACAATTGCGCGCAATGATTAAAGACCGTTTGGTTGGTACTGAAGTATTGTTGCAAGCCGCAGAAAAAGCTGGCTACTCGAAAAATGAAGATGTCAAAATCCAAATCGAAATGGCTCGCCAACAAATTTTGATTCAAGCTTTGATGCGTGCGCACGTCGAAAAAAATCCAGTATCTGAAGCAGACATCAAAGCTGCATACGATAAATGGAAAGCACAAAATGGTGACAATGAGTACCATCCATTCCACATCTTGGTAGAAAAAGAAGATGACGCAAAAGCAATTATCTCTAAATTAAAAGGTGGCGCTAAATTTGAAGAATTGGCAAAACAATCAAAAGATACAGGTTCTGCAGCAAAAGGTGGTGACTTGGATTGGGTTTCCCAAGCCAACGTTCCTCCTGCATTTGCAACTGCTTTAGCGTCTTTGAAAAAAGGTCAATTCACTGAAACACCAGTAAAAACCGAAGTTGGCTACCATGTCATTAAATTGGATGATGTACGTCCATTAAAGTTGCCAACATTGGATGAAGTAAAGCAGCAAATCGGTGAAAGCTTGGTACAAGAAAAAGTACAGGCTTATCAACAATCATTGATCAAGCAAGCTGTCATTAAATAATTCAACTATCAAGGCTCAACATAAATGCTTTGATGCCTTGATAGATGACACAACAAAAAAGACGCCTAGGCGTCTTTTTTGTTTTTATGCGTTAGCTACGTTAACCACGTTGGCAAGCGAAGTTACTCAAGCAAGACTCACAAAGTAAATTGATCGCATGGCGAAACTACACACCCATTTTTTCTAACATACTGCCGAGCTCACGCAATGCAGGTTCCAACTTGGGATGTTTGCTTGCAAATTCGGCATAAATCGCGCGCGAACGGTCGCTCAATGCCGCGTACAGCGGATCATCGGGATTTTCATCTTTCGCCAATACTGTTTCAATATCTTGATGTAAATGCTGCAACAAGGTGCGCATCTCGGCATCAACCTGCTCTGTGGTATGCAAACCATCCTGCAATTGCTTTAACAAACCTTTTAACATATCGCGTTTCATTATTTTCTCCTTAGTTCTTACAATCACAAATTTGGTCACTCTACATATCAATCAGTTGCTTGCATTGCGTTTGACTTGATCTTAGTTTAAGCGCTGTTTAAGCCACTGTCCCTTTGTATATTAGCGCAACAGCTTCAGCAGCAATCCCCTCTTCTCTTCCTAGATAACCAAGCTTCTCATTGGTCTTTGCTTTGATATTGACTTGCGCTAACGGCACTTGCAAATCGGCCGCAATATTCGCAATCATATTGGGAATATGCGGCGCCATTTTTGGTTGTTGCGCAATAATCGTCGCATCAAGATTTCCCAATAGGTAGCCACTTGCGTGTACGCGCGCAAGTGCCTCTCTTAACAGCACACGCGAATCCGCGCCAGCAAACTTGGCATCGGTATCAGGAAATAATTTTCCAATATCACCAAGCGCTGCGGCTCCAAGTAATGCATCGGTAATTGCATGCAGCAATACATCGGCATCAGAGTGTCCCAATAAGCCCGTTTTATGGGGAATATCAACGCCACCAATAATTAATTTACGACCTGCTACTAAGGCATGACAATCGTAGCCCTGACCGATACGAAATGGTGGTGGCGTAGGCGTTGTTTGTTCTACATTTGAATTCATGATGGTTTAAAAAATAAGTTCAATAATTCTAGATCTTCAGGCAACGTAAGTTTTCGATTTCGCATCGCGCCTTCGACTAATTTTGGGTGATATCCAATGGACTCGATCGCGCTGGCTTCATCAGTAACTTCAATTGCCATTGTTAGTGCACGCGACAATAATCCTAGTGTGAACATTTGTGGCGTCTGTGCCAGCCAGAGATGTTTTCGATCAATCGTTTCGACCTGACCAGCGATACAACGTTTTACGGTATCTACGACTGGCAAAGCCAACAAGCCACCATTCACATCAATTCCAACCGCCTCAATCAATTTATTCACCAACATCGGTGTCAGGCCAGGTCTTGCAGCGTCATGCACCAACACTTGATCATTGTCTTGGAAATGACTAAATCGACGTATCACTTCCAAGCCATTCTGCACCGTATCTCGGCGCGTAAGCCCTCCGCAGTTTAAGATCGTTAATTTTGGATTTGGGCGCAAGGCGGCATCAATATAGCCGTCCTCAGCACTAACCACGACAAAAATATGCTCGATTTTTTCACACGCCAAAAAACAATCTACCGTGCGCTGCAATACAGTTTCCCCCGCTAAATCGAGATACTGTTTAGGTATATTGCTCGCCATACGCGTACCGACACCCGCAGCTGGAATCAGGGCAACATAGCGCGAATTTTCCCTTGGTAAATGCTGGGACAAATCAGCTAAATCAGAAGATTGTTGGGTCATTTTCAGGATACAAGTAGCGCTGCTTGTGCATCGTTTATAATTGATGCTCATTTTAACCGCCAATTCCTGCCTCTGGGCTTTTTCTAGGCTTTTTCCAAGCCTCTTCCAGGCTGTTTTGCAGGAATTAGCAGAACTCCTTGCTTTACATCTAATGTCTTTCGATTTCATCAAAGCGCTACCCAAAGCTGGTCAACGATTCGTATTGCCCGCGACGCATGGCTCAGCCGATGCTTACGCAATTGCACAAGCAGCGGTCAAACTGAAGGCTGAACAACGGTTTCTAACCGTCTTCGTCGCCAGCCCCGCCGATGCGCAACGCTTGCTCAGCGAATTACCTTGGTTTGCTGCCGAACTACGCTGTCACTTGCTACCAGATTGGGAAACACTGCCTTACGATGCATTTTCACCGCATCAAGATCTGGTGTCAGAACGTCTGGCGACTTTATATGAAATCAATAGCGGCAATTGCGATGTCTTGATCGTTCCAGCGACCACGGCATTAGTCAGAATGGCGCCACCCTCATTTTTGGCGGCTTATACGTTTTTCTTCAAAGTGGGAGAAACACTTGACGAGAGCAAGCTCAAATCACAATTAACGCTGGCTGGTTACACCCATGTTTCACAAGTCATGTCGCCCGGCGAATATTCGGTGCGTGGCGGTTTAATTGACTTATTCCCTATGGGGTCGGTACTGCCATATCGACTCGATTTATTTGGCGACAGTATAGAAAGTATCCGTACCTTTGATGCCGACACACAGCGCTCGCTCTATCCAGTAAAAGAAGTTCGCCTGTTGCCTGGACGCGAGTTTCCTATGGATGAAGCAGGTCGCAGCGCATTCAGAAATCGATGGCGCGAACAGTTTGAAGGCGATCCATCTCGTTCCACGGTTTATAAAGACATCGGTAATGGCATCGCCTCGGCCGGTATCGAATACTACTTGCCTCTATTTTTTGAATCGACCGCCACCTTATTTGACTATTTGCCTCAGCAAACGCATTACGTTTTAATTGGCAATATTGAAGAAGCGATACAGCGCTTTTGGACAGATACCCGCTCACGTTATCAGTTTTTAAAATCAGACAGAGAGCGTCCGGTTCTGGCACCAGAATCGATCTTTTTGCGTGACGAAGATTTCTTCGCCACACTGAAATCAGAATCACGCTGGATCATACAAAACGGTGGCGCGGCATCGGAAGTTTCTAGCTTTCTGCCGGATCTTGCGGTCAATCGTCGTGCCGATGACCCTTTAACGAATTTGCGTTCTTATTTATTGCAAACAGATAAACGCGTACTCATCTGTGCAGAAACAGCTGGTCGACGTGAGACCCTGCAACAATATTTCCGCGACTTCCAACTCGACATCAGTATCTGTGAGGATTACACCGACTTTCTCACAAGTAGCGCAAAATTAGTTCTGGGTGTTGCACCTATCCATGCTGGCTTTCAATTACAGGATATTGCCTTCATCACTGAGGCTGAGTTATACGCTGGTTCTGGCAAACGTATCGGTCGCAAAAAACAAGAAGCGGTGACGCAAGTCGAGCACATGGTGCGCGACTTATCTGAATTAAAAATCGGTGATCCAGTTGTCCATAGTAACCACGGCATCGGTCGTTACATGGGCTTAATCAGCATGGATTTGGGCGAAGGCGAGACCGAATTCTTGCACTTGGAATATGCCAAAGATACCAAGCTGTATGTGCCCGTATCGCAATTACATGTGATCTCTCGCTATTCAGGTGCGTCACCGGATGACGCGCCTTTACACACACTCGGCTCAGGTCAATGGGAAAAAGCCAAGCGTAAAGCGGCACAACAAATTCGTGATACCGCAGCTGAATTACTCAATTTATACGCGCGTCGAGCATTGCGTCACGGTCATGCGTTTGAATATTCAGCGCATGATTATGCCGCCTTTGCAGAAAGTTTTGGCTTCGATGAAACCCCTGATCAAGCCGCGGCCATTAATGCGGTGATTAGTGATATGACTTCCGGCAAACCAATGGATCGCTTGATCTGTGGTGACGTTGGTTTTGGTAAAACCGAAGTCGCATTGCGCGCTGCGTTTGTTGCAGTAATGGGTGGTAAACAAGTTGCTATCCTAGCGCCAACTACCCTACTCGCTGAGCAGCATGCACAAACATTCACCGATCGCTTCGCCAATTGGCCAGTCAAGATTGCTGAATTGTCTCGCTTCAGAAGCGGTAAAGAAATCACGCAAGCAATTAAAGGCATGGGTGATGGCACGGTTGATATCGTCATTGGCACACATAAACTATTGTCCGATGACGTCAAGTTTTCGCGCCTTGGTTTGGTGATCATCGACGAAGAACACCGCTTTGGTGTACGTCAAAAGGAAAGCTTAAAAGCCTTGCGCGCTGAGGTTGATGTACTGACCCTCACCGCTACCCCTATTCCACGTACCTTGGGCATGGCATTAGAGGGACTACGCGATTTCTCTATCATCGCTACTGCACCGCAAAAACGCTTGGCGATCAAAACTTTTGTGCGTAGTGAAGGTGATTCTGTCATACGCGAAGCGTGTTTACGCGAACTGAAACGTGGTGGACAAGTTTACTTCTTGCACAACGAAGTTGAAACGATAGAAAATCGTAAAGCGATGCTGGAAGCCTTGTTACCTGAAGCTCGAATTGGTGTTGGGCACGGTCAAATGAATGAACGTGACCTAGAGCGCGTCATGCGAGATTTCGTTGCGCAACGTTACAACATCTTGTTATGTACAACGATTATTGAAACCGGTATCGACGTGCCAAGTGCCAATACCATCATCATGCATCGTGCCGATAAATTTGGTCTAGCGCAGTTGCATCAACTACGTGGTCGTGTCGGTCGCTCACACCATCAAGCCTACGCTTATCTGCTGGTACATGATGTGCAAGGCTTAACCAAGCAAGCCAACCGCCGTTTAGAAGCCATTCAACAAATGGAAGAATTGGGTAGCGGCTTCTATCTCGCTATGCATGATCTAGAGATTCGCGGTGCCGGAGAAGTATTGGGTGACAATCAATCTGGCGAAATGCATGAGATTGGTTTCCAAATGTATTCAGACATGCTTAACGAAGCTGTACGTAGTTTAAAGAACGGTAAAGAACCCGACTTGGCAGCACCACTTTCGACCACAACCGAAATTAATTTACACATCCCAGCTCTCTTACCCAGTGATTTCTGCGGTGATGTACACGAGCGTTTATCGATCTATAAACGTCTAGCGAATTGCAACAAGCTTGATGCTATTGATGACCTACAAGAAGAGATGATTGATCGCTTCGGCAAATTACCAGAGCCAGTCAAATCACTATTGGAAACACATCGACTACGCGTTGCCGCGAAGCCGCTTGGCATTATCAAAATCGATGCACATAGCGAGGCTGCAACTCTGCAATTTGAACCACAACCGCCAATTGATGCGATGCGCATCATTGAGTTGGTACAAAAGCACAAACATATCAAACTGAACGGTCAAGACAAATTACGCATCAGTGCCAACATGCCTGATCTTGCAGCGCGCGTTGCACAGATCAAGAGCACAATGAAAGCATTACATTCGTCTTCCGCGCCCTCTAAATAATTAATATGAACTTAATCATACAAGGCTTAAATGCCGTCTTATCGCAGCATACGGCAACAGTGCAAAGTATCGCGACCATGTCGGCGGCAGAAAAAATCATTCCCCTAAACAGCAATGCTGTTCGCTTAGAAAATGTACAGTGCGATGCCACGATACTGCAATCGATACAAGAACTTTGCTTAAGCGCGCAACTAGACGTCTATCATGGTCCGTCACACCAACTCAATGAATTTAAATTGGTGGCGATGGATATGGACTCCACTTTAATCACCATAGAATGCATAGACGAAATCGCCGATATGCAAGGTCTAAAACCACAAGTAGCCGAAATCACAGAAGCGGCGATGCGGGGTGAAATTGAGTTTCAAGAAAGCTTGATTCGCCGCGTTGGTTTGTTGAAAGGACTAGAGGCGTCTGCACTACAAAGAGTCTATGATCAACGCCTACAACTCTCGCTCGGTGCTGAAAATATGCTCAAGCAAGTACAACAAGCTGGCTTGAAAACTTTATTAGTATCGGGCGGATTCACCTTTTTCACAGACAGAATCAAATCCCGTTTAAATCTAGATTACAGCCTCGCCAACGTACTGGAAATTGTCGGTGACAAATTGACCGGAAAAGTGATTGGAACCATTGTTGATGCCGAAGAAAAAAAACGCACCGTCGAAAAGGTTTGCCAAGAACTTGGCATCAGCACCCAAAGTGCCATCGTGATGGGTGATGGTGCAAATGATTTAAAGATGATGAGTATCGCTGGCCTGTCCGTTGCATTTCGAGCGAAGCCCGTCGTGCGTATGCAAGCAAATGTCGCGTTGAATTTTGTTGGTTTGGATGGGGTTTTAAATTTGTTTTAGTATTTTCAGTTCTTATTACCCTTAATGAGCCGAGCTTTAAACGATTGCTCGGCTCAAATCTAAATCAATTTAACTTCCAAACGTATTTAACATTAATCACGGAAGCGACGTTTTTCCCATCCATTTTTGCTGGATTTGCCTTGCAAGTGCCAGATCGCAACTTGCTAGCTACAGCTTGGTCTAGCCCACGGAAGCCACTGGACGCAAATATTTTGACGTCGTCGATTGCACCTGAATCACTGACGTTAACCGCAAGCACTGTAGTTCCATGTTCTGAATTTCTCACTGAAACTTTTGGATATTCAGGACTACATCCAGTTTTGACAAAATCCACCGTCGCAACATGATCTAAATTGGCTTGACGATTTTTATATGGTTTCTCGTTTTTAACTGGCCACTCATCAAGCTTCCAAACATAATCCACTAAAGTTCTGGCTGAATGTGGTTTGCCATTTAAGCTTCCAGGTAAGCCAGTACACTTTCCCGACAAAAGCTGGTTCTTTAGGGCATCATCAAGTATCGAGTGCCCACTAGATTTTTCCACATTCACGTTTTCAATTATCCCTTTATCAGAGAGCAGAATCGCCAATCTAGTTGTTCCTTCTAATTCACTGCGCATAGCGGCGGCAGGATATTCTGGTGCACATCCTGTTCTCGCAAAGTCAATTCGAGGGTGGACTATAATGTCTTTCGCAGTCGATAGCTTTGCCTCAAGGGTAGACTTAGTTTCATTATCTTTTGACTCCTTAGATTTAATTGAATTCATTGAATGTTCTGAGACACCACCAATCACTGTTTCTACATTGTCGTGCAAATCTAATCTATCAGTTTGTATCCACAAAGGCATGGCAGCATTTGCGGCCAACCCAACAGATGCAGATGCAATCCCAATTGCTGTTACCGCGGTTTTCCAACTAATACTTTGTGCTTCTGGACGCACTAATCGTTTAATTCTTAACATAAGATTTCCTCCATGTGCCGCTTGGGCGAGTTGAGGGGTTGTGAATTGGAGATATTCCAATTCTTGTAATGCAAGTGCTAGACGCCGCGGTTCGCCGAGCATACTTGCCGCTAAATCATCCGCAATGTTCTCGCGTTCAATGCGGATTCTCTTTGAAATCCACCATACCGCTGGGTGGAAAAACAAAACCATTTCAATCAGATTTTGAATAAAGTTGACCAGATAGTCGAAGCGCGAAATGTGTGCAAGTTCGTGCGCGATCAGCGCTTCCAGGTAGCTAGGCGTCATGCCAGTAATAAGTGACGCAGGAATCAAAATCATCGGGCGTATCCACCCTATCGTGATCGGGCTATCTAGTTCTTCGACAATACGCACAAGCACAGGCTTGGCGATCTGAAAATGCGCAGCTAGTTGATCGGTTTTCCGCTGCCAATAAGCATTACTGACACCACGTTCTCCGTTGCTATACGTTCGTAGCCATAAGACTCCGAGCAATAATCGCAAGCCAAGCATGGCAACCACTGTCGCCCATACGATAACGATTAGATCAATGTGTAGCTGAAACCATATCTGCGCTTGTTCAATCCAACCTAACGCTGTTTTAGCTTCAGCAAAAGTACTAGGAATCACCTGCACACCAATAAACTCGGCTGTCGTTTGTGAGCTTGTTAGCACTTCCCAAATCGGCACAAGAAAACATGCTAATAGACTGAAACACGCAATCAAATAACGTATTTGTGCACGAGCATTCCTGCTGATTTGTAACAAAAAGGCTGTGGCTAGAGCAATCGCAAGTCCTTGCCACAGGAAATGAATCAGCGCCCAACCAAGGGCATGCGTGATGATATGGAAGTCGAAATTCATTTGTCATCTCCATGCAAAAACTTTTGAATTTCCTCACGCTCTTCTTTGCTAACGTGCGACCGCAATGCAGCTAACACCAAAGCTTTAGCAGAGCCAGAAAATGCTTTTTGAATTAAATCTTTCACTAGATTGGTCTGTAAAGTATCTTGCTCTTCGACAGCAGCATACACATGCGCTTTTTGACTTTCATCGCGTCGCAATTGTCCTTTACTGTGCATCACTTGAAGCATGCGTAAAACCGAGGCATAAGCGATTTCTGGTCGCTCTTTCATTGCTGCTTCGTGCACTTGTTTGGCGGTAGCTGGACCGAGAACCCACAGCAAACGCATTAGCTCCATTTCAGCAGCCGTTGGTTTCGGTGGGCTAGATTTCTTTGTGTTGCTAACGTCATTTTTTTTCATGGGAACCCAGAATAATGTAGATCGATTTGTCTAGATTAAATAATCTAGATTGTTTTGTCTAGATAAAATTTAACTCTTTTGGTTTTTAATTTGTTTTGTTGTTTTAATACATGGATCGAGTCCAGCTTTCTTGACCTTCGGTCGCGCTCCAACATTTCTAAGCGCATTATCACCAGCGTCAACACAGGCATTGCAAGAACCTGAATTCTGAATCGCGAGACTCAGGATATAATCAACGCGAATAGTCAATTCCCAATTCGCGCTGATGAAGCACGAGCAACTACAGGAGGATCTTGCAATGATTGATGTTTATTCTTGGCCCACGCCGAATGGCCATAAAGTCCATATCATGCTTGAGGAATGCGGTTTGAGCTATCGCGCGATTCCAATTGATATCGGTGCCGGAGATCAATTTAAACCTGCGTTTCTAGGCATTTCGCCAAATAACAAAATCCCGGCCATAGTCGATTCAGATGGCCCGGATGGAAAGCCCATCGCCTTATTTGAATCCGGTGCGATCTTGATTTATTTAGCTAGCAAAGTTGGACGCTTCTTAGGACAAAGTGATCGAGAAAAATATCAAACCTTGCAATGGTTGATGTTTCAAGTTGGTGGTTTTGGCCCGATGTTGGGGCAGGCACATCATTTTCGGATTTATGCTCCGGAGAAAATTGATTACGCTTACGAACGTTATACCAATGAAGCGAAACGACTTTATCAAGTGCTTGAAAATCAGTTGGCGCATCAATCCTATCTTGCCGGCGACAACTACACAGTTGCTGATATTGCTTGTTTCCCGTGGGCTCGCTCAGCAGCGAATCAGGGAATTGACTGGGCAGATTACCCCAATACAAAACGATGGTTTGATCAGATTAATGACAGACCTGCGGTAAAAAAAGCGCTTACCGTACTTGCAGATTATCGAAAGCCCTTAACCGATAATAAGGCGAAAGATATCTTATTTGGCCAAACCCAATATGCAAAAAAATAGCTTGATTTAATGCTGCTTTTTTGCGATAGATTTGCCATGAACATCTGCGCCAGCACTACATACTCGATGAGGAATAAAAACAATTATGCGACGCGCACCGAAAAAGAAAATTCAAAAATTAGCTGGCGATGCACTGCGCATCGCTAATCTCTCACAAGCGATTTCTCAGGCAGGTAGTCGGCTAGAGGACAATGATTGGCAATCCTTACTCGATACACTTATTGCTAAAATTTTAGAGGCCAAACACCAATCTATTTTGGATGCAGCGGCTGAACACGTCTTTACCAATCAAGCGGACGCATATGAAGTATTAATCGAGGCGATCGAGTCGATCGCCACTTCAGGACAAATCAAAGACGGCGATACTAGCTATGATATCTTGTTGGTGGCAGCACCAATCTTGGCCTGGAGTCGATTTGATATCGCTTCGGGCTCGATTCCGACAAATCTCATCAAATCATTAACCACGAGTTGGCGAGAATCATTATTGTGCAAAGGAGTTCAAGTTTGCATCTTGCCAAACTTGTTCTCAATCGACCAATTACCGCAAGATCATTGTGCAGTTAATGAACTATTACACCAGACTGCGCAGCATTTTTTACAAAATAAAGCAATCATTGCACCGAAAGATTTACCTAAAACCGTTCCCTTTTTGGCCGACAGTCGTTACTTGCTTGGGGTGATTCTTGCGCCAAGTAATGCGCCACTATTTCAGTGGCAAATGACACCCTCACCTTTCGACATTAGCAAAGCCAAGGAGGCTGCTTTATTGTTGTGGAAACAAAGAGCGCATGCCGACATTGCGCATTTACTTCCGGGCTGCGGTTTCGAATTTTTGCTACCAGAAGCCTACTACTCAGCATGCAGAGAAGCAGATATTTTGGTACGCCCGATATCTATTCGCGCGACTGTATTTTATTTATGCCAAACACTCAACCTAGAAGCCAGCGAGTTAACCGCGATCGTTGGTCGCTTCGGTCCAGAGACGCATCCTGGTCAAGTCGACGAGATTCGAGTTGGCTTCACTTTGAAAAAAGCACCTGAAATTATTTATGGCGTGATCTGGCCACTGTATCAGCAAGAAGATGAAATTCATGCCTTGGTTGGACCATCCAATAGCACGATGGATGAACGTGAAGGAGAAATTCCAAGATTATTGAAAGAAAGTGGCATTAGCCAAGTTCTCATCTTAGAAGACATCTTTGGTTTGGAATTTTGTGAAGACTGCCAAGCGCCACTGTACGCTGATGCGGAAGGCGATTTGGTTCATCCTGAAATGCCTGATGATGCACCGCCTGAAGGCTCTGTGCACTTACACTAAAGTTCAATTCGATACGTATCGCACCTATCGAAATTATCTTATCAAGATTTGCTAATAAAAATGGGCTGCAACTTGTTTCCCCAAGCAGCAGCCCATCATCATTGAGACAGAAATGTTTTACTTAACTCTTTACCCGAATCTTCCCACTCAAGTATTTGCCTCTATCAGTCAACGCGAGCGATTAAAGCATGCGCGCCAATAAGGCTTTGTCATATTTTGCATCAAGCGGAATGCGCACTTTGTGGCCAGCACCACCAATCACATCAATCGCTTCATTGTGCTTATTTCTGATTTGCGCTAAATCGATAATTTCATTGCCACTTGGATGAATGATCTCGATCTTATCGCCCACCGCAAAGCGATTCTTTACCTCAACCTCGGCCCAGCCATCTTCAATCGCCAGCACATTGCCCACATACTGGCTACGGTGCGCTTTTGATACGCCTTCCATATAATTTTGATGATCTTGCGTATGATGACGTTGATAGAAACCATCGGTATAACCACGGTTTGCCAAGCCATCTAATTCACTCAACAAACGCTCATTAAATGGGCGTCCAGCAACCGCATCATCAATTGCTCGGCGATAGGCTTGCGCTGTCCGTACGACGTAGTAAAGCGACTTGGTACGACCTTCGACTTTCAAAGAATCGACGCCAATTTTAGTTAAACGCTCGATATGTTCAATCGCACGCAAATCCTTAGAGTTCATAATGTAAGTACCATGCTCATCTTCTAAGATAGGCATAAAACTACCTGGGCGCCCTGCCTCTTCAATCAAATAAGGACGATCGGCCAGTGGATGGCGCTGCATGTCGCCCATCGCAGAAAATGATTGATTCGCTTCCTCTAAAGCTTTGTTGAAATCGAATTTAATTGTCTCGACAGGAATGCGTTGCAAATCACCAGTCTCGTTCTCTGTCGCATTTTCAACTTTGTAATCCCAACGGCATGAATTGGTACAAGTACCTTGGTTTGGATCTCGATGGTTGAAATACCCTGACAATAAACAACGACCTGAATAAGCGATACACAAAGCGCCATGTACGAAGACTTCCAATTCCATTTCTGGACAACGCTGTTTGATTTCTTCAATCTCGTCTAATGATAATTCACGCGATAAGATCACACGCGTTAAACCCATTTTTTGCCAGAACTTAACGTCAGCCCAATTGACCGCATTCGCTTGTACCGATAAATGGACATTCACTTCTGGCCATTTTTCGCGCACCATCATGATCAAACCTGGGTCTGCCATGATCAAAGCATCAGGTTTCATGGCGATCACGGGCTCCATATCATTCAGATAGGTTTTTAGTTTGGAGTTGTGCGGAAAAATATTGCTCGCTACAAAGAAAGACTTACCACGTGCATGCGCACCTTCGATGCCTTGCTGCAAAATATCCAGCGTCGAGAACTCATTATTACGCGCACGCAAACTGTAACGTGGCTGACCTGCGTACACCGCATCCGCACCAAAATCAAAGGCGGCATGCATTTTCTCTAAAGAGCCTGCAGGTAACAATAATTCTGGCGATTTGAGCAAACTAGATGAATTCGACATAACAACACCATTTAAAAACAGCGACTTTCCACATCAAGCAGTCGCAAAAGATTAATAAAAATTTTTGAGATCGGGCAAACTCAAGCGCACTAAAGCGAAGAAGTTTGATTTCTCAACTTATCCTCACGGAACGCCATCACCTCATTAAAGATCAAAGCGCCAAGGACGATACTGCCACCGAGTAGCGTTGCTTTCGCAGGTTCTTCACCAATCGCCAACCAAACCCAAAATGGCCCCAACACGACTTCCAACAAAGACAGCAAAGAAATCTCTGGTGCGCTCAAGCCTTTCGCTGCATGTACCATAATCATACAAGGTAAGCCAAGTTGAAATACGCCCAAGGTCGCCAAGATCAAAATATCATGATTTGACGCCGAAAATGGCCAAGCAAATGGCAGCATCAATAAGGCAGAAATCACACCACCGACAAGCACCGCCGGAATCAAGTCGACTTGCTGCCCGCCTTTTTTTAAAATAATCACATTCGCAGCAACGGCAAAGGGTACACACAGAGCCAGCACCACACCGATCAAGCCACGACCATCGAGTTTGGAAAAGCCATCGACAAACATCCACAGCATGCCAGCGAATGCAACCAAAATTGCTAGCCATGTCCGGTTTGGAATTTTTTCAGCCAAAAAAATCCACGCAAAAATCGCCGTCAGCAAAGGCGCGAAACTTTCGACAATCAAAGCATTTGCTACGGTCGTCATCGTCAATGCCAGCATGAAACAAGTGAACATCGCTGCCCACATAAAACCTGATGCCAGTCCATAAGCACCGAGGTTAACTAACTTTTTCCCGAGCTGTGATTTATGCTGCCAAGCCAACACGGCGAATACAAAAATCGCTGCGAAAAAACTGCGCCAAAAACTCACTTCAAATCCACGTGCCGACTCTAATTGACGTGACAAGACACCGGCAGTGCTCCACATCGTCGGTGCAATGATCATCAAAAGCAAAGCTGTCTTGTGGCTAGGTTGGCGCATGCAAATACTCCAAAATAGAAAGCAGAAACCCGCTTGACAAAGAATCAAGCGGGCTTCTTATTACCTTACGTAAATCAAATAAAATTTTCACTGACTTACGACAAGCGACAATATGAATGAGGAACTTATCCTCAAACGCATATTACGCCTCGCGAGATGCCTTCTTACGCTCGTGTTCTTTCAAGAAACGCTTACGCAAACGGATGCTCTTCGGAGTTACTTCGACCAATTCATCATCTTCAATGAATTCAACCGCATATTCCAAACTCATTTGAATTGGTGGTACCAAACGTACTGCTTCATCAGTACCAGAAGAACGAACGTTGGTTAATTGCTTACCTTTGATCGGGTTAACAACCAAGTCGTTATCGCGTGAGTGGATACCGATAATCATACCTTCGTAAACTGGATCGTTATGCACGACGAACATACGACCGCGGTCTTGTAATTTCCAAATTGCATAAGCAACAGCAGCGCCGTCATCTTGAGAAATCAAGACACCGTTACGGCGACCAGCCAACTCACCTTTGGAGTTATCAACTGGTGCGTACTCATCAAACACGTGACTCATCAAACCTGTACCGCGTGTCAAGGTCATGAATTCGCCTTGGAAACCGATCAGGCCACGCGCAGGAATACGATATTCCAAACGTACACGACCTTTGCCGTCCGGTTCCATGTTTTGCAAATCACCGCGACGACGACCAAGTTCTTCCATCACGCCACCTTGATTAGTCTCTTCCACGTCAACGGTCAAATTTTCATACGGCTCATGGCGCACGCCATCGATCATTTTGAAAACTACGCGTGGACGGGAAACTGCTAATTCGAAACCTTCACGACGCATGTTTTCGATCAAAATCGTCAAATGCAATTCGCCGCGACCAGAAACTTCGTAAGTAGAATCATCACCTTCAGCTTGCACTACACGCAAAGCCATATTGGATTTCAATTCACGCTCTAAACGATCACGGATTTGACGCGTCGTGACGAACTTACCTTCGCGACCAGCCAGTGGAGAGCTATTAACCATGAAGTTCATTGTCAATGTTGGTTCGTCAATCTTCAACATTGGCAAGCCTTCCGGTGTATCCGGTGCGCAAATGGTGGAGCCGATACTGATTTCTTCAATACCATTGATCAACACGATATCGCCAGCCAAAGCTTCGTCAACTTGAACGCGATCCAAACCTTTGAATGTCAAAACTTGATTGATACGCGCTTTAGTTGGTTTGTCTTCTGGGCCATTCATCCATACGACATCTTGGCCACCACGAACGCGACCACGCAAGATACGACCAACGCCAATTTTACCAACGTAAGAAGAGTATTCCAAGGAAGTGATTTGCAATTGCAATGGACCATTTGGATCATCTTCACGCGCTGGAACGTGTTTCAAAATCGCATCAAACAAAGGTTCCATGTTGCCGTCACGCACCGTGTCTTCGAGGCCAGCGTAGCCTTTGAAACCAGAAGCGTAAACGATAGGGAAATCTAATTGCTCATCTGTTGCGCCGAGTTTGTCGAACAACTCAAATGTCGCATTCACTGCTTTTTGCGGATCCGCATTTTCACGGTCAATCTTGTTCACAACCACGATAGGCTTCAAACCCAATGCCAAAGCTTTACGCGTAACGAAACGGGTTTGCGGCATTGGACCTTCTTGCGCATCCACCAGCAACAAAACACTGTCAACCATGGACAATACACGTTCAACTTCACCGCCGAAGTCAGCATGGCCTGGGGTGTCAACGATGTTGATATGTGTGCCTTTGTATTCAACTGCACAATTTTTGGAAAGAATCGTAATACCGCGCTCTTTCTCAATATCGTTGGAGTCCATAACGCGATTATCAACTTGTTGATTATCACGGAAAGTGCCAGATTGACGCAGCAATTGATCCACCAGCGTTGTTTTGCCGTGGTCAACGTGAGCGATAATGGCGATGTTGCGAATAGCGCGAATATTGTCGGTCATGATTGTGTTTAATTAGAGGTAATTCGGATAACCCACGATTATAGCATGCTGCAATGCAAAACTTACGCCTTGATTACAAACAATGCAGATATTTTCGTCATTATTTCAAAGACTTACTACCAAATGATGACAGAAAGTCGCATGCCATATTCAGCTCGACAGAGCAATTCCGCCACAATATTCACGCCAATACACTGACATAATCACATCAAAACTCAGCTTAATTGCGAAATAAACGAGAAATTCCTCTTGAAATTTGCAGCATTCACCCTACCTGTACCTTCACTCGCGTTATTTTCGCCAAATTTATTTAGTAAATTAACTATTTATACTTCAACATCGAGGAAAGCATGTCAGAAAAACAAACCCTAGGATTTCAAGCTGAAGTTTCACAGTTATTGCAATTGATGATCCATTCTTTGTATTCAAACAAAGAAATCTTTTTGCGAGAGTTAATCTCCAATGCTTCGGATGCGGCAGATAAGCTTCGCTTTGAAGCAATTAATAATGCCAGCCTGTTTGAGAATGATTCAGAACTCAAAATCAAAGTCAGCTTCGATAAAGCAGCGCGCACCATCACGATTGCCGACAATGGCATAGGCATGACGCGTGACGACGCGATTAATCATTTAGGCACGATTGCGAAGTCTGGCACCAAAGAATTCTTTGCCAAACTCTCCGGCGACCAACAAAAAGATGCGGCCATGATTGGTCAATTTGGTGTTGGTTTCTACTCTGGCTTTATTGTTGCCGATAAGATGACAGTCGAATCCCGTCGCGCTGGCACTGCTGCGAGCGAAGGTGTTCGCTGGGAATCTGCAGGCGCAGGCGATTTCAGTGTCGAACAAATCACCAAAGAAGATCGCGGCACTGCTATTACTTTACATTTGCGTGAAGGTGAAGATGAATTCCTGTCTTCATGGAAATTGAAATCGATTATTCGTACTTATTCAGATCACATCTCCTTGCCGATTTTGATGCAGAAAGAAGAATGGGATGATGAGAAAAAAGAACAGGTTCTGAAAGATGAGTTAGAAACAGTCAATCAAGCAAGTGCTTTGTGGGCACGCAGCAAGTCTGACATCACACCTGAGCAATATACTGAATTCTACAAACACATTTCACACGATTACAGCGCTCCGCTGACTCACACCCACAATCGCGTCGAGGGTCGTAGCGAATACACGCAATTACTGTACATTCCAAGCCGCGCACCATTTGATATGTGGGATCGCAATAAACGTGGTGGTATCAAGCTCTACGTTAAACGCGTCTTCATCATGGACGATGCCGAGCAATTGATGCCAGTCTATTTGCGCTTCGTCAAAGGCATTATTGATTCCAACGATTTACCTTTGAATGTGTCTCGTGAGATTTTGCAAGAATCGCGCGACATCAAAGCGATTCGAGAAGGTTCGACTAAACGTGTGTTAGGCATGTTGGAAGACTTGGCGAATGCTGAGGGCGATGAAGCAGAAAGCAAAAAAGAAAAATTTGCGAGCTTCTGGAAAGAGTTTGGTCAAGTGTTGAAAGAAGGTATAGGTGAAGATGCAGCAAATAAAGATCGCATTGCCGCCCTACTCCGTTTTGCCTCTACGCACAATGATAGCGACATCCAAAACGTTTCACTTTCTGAATACATCGCGCGCGCTAAAGAAGGCCAAGACAAGATCTACTACGTCACAGCCGACACCTACGCAGCAGCAAAGAACAGCCCACACCTAGAAATCTTCCGCAAAAAAGGCGTCGAAGTCTTGTTGCTGACAGATCGCGTTGATGAATGGATGTTGTCTTTCTTGACTGCATTCGAAGGCAAAGATTTGGTATCCGTCGCCAAAGGTGATTTGGATTTAGGTAAATTGGAAGACGAAGCTGAGAAAAAGCAGCATGAGGAAACTGAAACCCAGTTCAAAGATCTAGTCGAAAAAATGAAGGCTGCCTTGGCAGATAAAGCCAAAGACGTTCGCATCACTTTCCGCTTGACGGATTCACCCGCTTGTTTAGTTGCCGATGAAAATGAATTATCAGGTAACCTGGTCAGAATGTTGAAAGCCGCTGGCCAAGCTGCACCAGAATCCAAACCGATCTTGGAAGTCAATCCAGATCACCCTTTGGTGCAACGTTTGAAGTACGAAGAAGCCAAATTCAACGACTGGTCACACATCTTATTTGATCAAGCGGCCTTGGCTGAAGGCGGAACACTTGAAGACCCAAGTGCTTTTGTTAAACGTTTGAATGAGATGTTGTTGAGCGTAAAATAATCTATCAAACACTCGTTTTGTCGTAAAAAAACCTCACTAAAAAGTGAGGTTTTTTTATAGCTGAAGAAAACGGTATTTAAATCGAGCCAATTCTAGTCAGCTAATTCCACCAAAAGATACGGTGATTATTTTTTCAATACCAAACTACCTTTTAAGCTAGCCAAATACGCAGAAATATTCTCAATATCCGCATTACTCAAGGCCTTTGCTTGCGCTTCCATAATCGCATTGCTACGGCCGGAAGTACCAACAGCACCGCGCTGATAAGATTTCAATGCTTGAACCAAGTAATCTTTATGTTGACCAGCTAATTTTGGGTAACTAGGGTCAATTGGTTCACTGTAGTTTGCACCATGGCATGAAGCACAATTAAATTTTGCTGCGGCTACTTTTCCAGCCTCGATATTTCCACCAGCAAATGCCGCAACAGACAATGTTGATGCCAAAACTGCTAAAACGATTTTTTTCATCATTATCCTCAACTTATTTCTGTTGTGCGTAGTAGGCAGCCAAATCTGCAATGTCTTGATCACTCAAGCTTCCAGCGATACCGCGCATAGATGGATGCTTACGATCACCTTTACGATATGCTTTCAATGCATTTTCAATGTATTTAGCAGACTGTCCACCAATCATTGGAACTTGGTAAACTTCTGGGAAGGTCGCTTTATAACCAGGGATTGCATGGCAACCAATACACATCGCCACTTTGTTTTCTGCGGCTTTCGCGTTACCAACGACTTCAGCCGACACAGCAACCTGTGCGACGCTCGCCAAAGCGAGTAGAGCAAATAATTTTTTCATATTAGCTGAGAGAAAATAATCAGGAAAATCAAAACAGCGATTTGATCGAAGTCAGCATTTTAGCTGATAACCATTAATTTTGCGCAATTTTCATGTGCATTTCAGACACATTTTCACTGCAAAGGTCATTTTTATTAGCCTGCATGAGAATTCAATTCTGCAATAAATACTGTTCGAAGCTTTCTACTAGAACAGCGAATCAAGCCAATAATAAAATTATTTTGTTTATACTCACCTAACTTGCAACATTCTTTGACTCTGACATTTCCAATTTAAACTAATAATGATGACGAACAAACGCTTCAATGGCGCGGACAACTATGTCGCCACAGATGACTTAAAACTCGCAGTAAATGCCGCATTAACACTGCAACGCCCGTTGTTAATCAAAGGTGAACCAGGAACCGGCAAAACGATGTTAGCAGAAGAAGTTGCAGCCGCACTTGGCATGCCGCTCTTACAATGGCACATCAAATCAACTACAAAAGCCCAACAGGGATTGTATGAATATGATGCGGTTTCACGCTTACGTGATTCGCAGCTCGGTGACGAACGTGTGAAGGATATTCACAATTACATCGTCAAAGGTGTCTTATGGCAGGCGTTTCATGCAGATCAACCAGTCGTATTATTAATTGATGAAATTGATAAAGCAGATATTGAATTTCCAAATGATCTATTACGCGAATTAGATCGAATGGAGTTTTATGTGTATGAAACACGAGAGATGATTAAAGCCAAACATCGTCCACTTGTGATCATCACGTCAAATAATGAAAAAGAACTGCCCGATGCCTTTTTGCGTCGCTGCTTTTTCCACTACATCAAATTCCCAGACAAACAGACGATGCAAGAGATTGTCAATGTGCACTTTCCACATTTGAAGGAGGAGTTACTCGTCAATGCATTAGAAGCTTTTTATCGACTACGTGAAATAAATGGTTTGAAGAAAAAACCATCCACCTCTGAATTAATTGATTGGTTAAAGCTTCTGCTAGCAGAAGGTATCCCTGCAGAAGTACTGAAAGTAAAAGATAGCGGCAATCCGGCACCACCACTGCATGGCGCACTTTTAAAGAACGAGCAAGACCTACATTTATTTGAGCGACTAATGATGATGTCTCGCAATCATCGATGATTTTCAACTCAGGTATGAAGTTCAAACTCGAAAGCGATGTCAGCCTCATTAGCAACATCAAACAAAAATCCGTCAAAAGACGGCTTTTTGTTTAGCAAAGAAATCAAAATCTTACATGTATGTATTTGCGAGTATTAATCATCATCGCTCGGATCTAACTCAGGAAACAATACTTCAGTATATCCAAACTTGGTCAAATCTTTGATCCGCATAGGATAGAGAATACCGTGTAGATGATCGGTTTCATGCTGCACGACTCTTGCGTGGAAGCCATCTACCTCACGATCAATTTTATTTCCAAACTGATCGAATCCTTCATAACGCAAACGACTCCAGCGCGGCACCAATCCACGCATACCTGGCACAGATAAACAGCCCTCCCATGCCTCGTCAGTATCTGTTGATAAGGGCGTCAAAGTGGGATTAATCAACACCGTCTCTGGGACATTGGGTGCATCTGGGTAGCGTAGGTTTTTTTTAAAACCAAAAATGACCAATTGCAGATTGATGCCAATTTGTGGTGCTGCCAAGCCAGCTCCGTTGGCATGCTGCATGGTTTCAAACATATCTGCGATCAATTGATGCAAAGCCGGCGTATCGAAGTCTTGGATAGGATCGGAAACTTTCAGCAATCGTGGATCGCCCATCTTCAAAATCGGATAAATCATAGATTTACAGCTCCTGTTTTGACGAAAGAAATTTACGGGGTGAGTTTCAACTCTTGCAGATACTTAGCAAATTCTTCGCCCATATCTGGGTGTTTTAATCCCAGTGCGACACTGGCCTTCAGGTAACCGAGTTTTGAACCGCAATCATAGCGCTTTGCATCGCATCGATATGCAAAGACCGCTTCGTCTTTCAACATTGCTGCGATGCCATCTGTTAATTGAATCTCTCCGCCCGATCCCTTACCTAATTTTTCCAAATAATTAAAGATATTCGCGGTTAACACATAGCGACCAGCAACCGCTAACGTCGATGGTGCTTCCTCTGGTTTCGGTTTTTCGACAATGCCTAACATCCGTTCTAGATTTGGCTTATACGCTTCACCACTCACAATCCCGTATTGATTGGTGAACTCGCGCATTACCTCTTGCACCGCAACGATACTGCCACCTTCTTGTGAATATAAAGCGGCGAGCTGTGCTGTGACGCCACGTTGCCCTGGACGCACATCCATTAAATCGTCTGCCAACAAAACAGCAAAAGGATCCTCACCGACTACCGGACGAGCACACAATACCGCATGACCTAATCCGAGCGCTGCTGGTTGGCGAATATAAATACAATGGATGTTACTCGGGATCACGCTACGAACAATATCCAACAAAGCATCTTTACCCGCAGCTTCTAATTCATGCTCCAGTTCATACGCTGTGTCGAAGTGATCTTCGATTGCACGCTTGTTGCGTCCAGTAATAAACACCATTTCAGTAATGCCAGCTTCAACTGCTTCTTCCACTGCATACTGAATCAAGGGCTTATCTACCACTGATAGCATTTCTTTTGGCTGCGCCTTTGTCGCTGGCAAAAATCGACTACCAAAACCAGCGACTGGAAAGACTGCCTTTCTAATTTTTCTCATAAAACCCTCACCACCATTATTCTATTTTTTGTGCTATTTTCTTGCGCGATTTTCTCTTACGATTGTTTTTACACACCGTCTATTCGACTTACTGAATATGTCATCATCTTATTGCACACCACAATGAGCCAATAATTCTTCTTCCGATAAGACGGTAATCCCTAATTCACGCGCTTTTATTAACTTGCTGCCCGCATCTTCTCCAGCAACTACATAACTAGTTTTCTTGGAAACCGAACCTGCCACCTTACCGCCATGTTTTTCTATGAGTGCTGCAGCTTGATCTCTGCTTAGACTTGGTAGCGTTCCAGTTAGCACTAAAGTTTTACCTGCAAAAATTGCGGTACTAAGATCGATTTTTTCAATGGTCGGCCAATGGATTCCCGCAGCAATTAATTGCCTTACTAACTCGACATTAATTGGATCGGCAAAATATTGCGTAATCGATCTAGCGACGACTGGCCCAACATCATTCACTTGCAAAAGTTGCTCTTCGTTTGCTGCCATGAGCGCCTCAATTTCTGCGAAATGCAGAGCTAAATCTTTTGCGGTCGACTCACCCACATGTCGAATACCAAGCGCATAAATAAATCGTGGCAAGGTCGTCGATTTAGAAGTCTCCAGTGCATCTAATACATTTTGCGCCGACTTTTCTGCCATACGATCTAGTTCGGCCAAAGCCATTAAGCCCAATTTATAAAAATCAGCAGCGGTGGTCACCACATTTTTATCGACTAATTGCTCAATCAACTGTTCACCCAAGCCTTCAATATTTAAAGCTTTGCGTGAAGCAAAATGGAACAAGCCACCTTTACGTTGTGCAGCACATTTAATCCAACCACCAGAGCAGCGCGCAATTGCTTCATCTTCGAGTTTAAGAATATCCGAACCGCAAATAGGACATTGCTTAGGCAATAAAAATGGATGTGTTCCTTCTGGTCGCTTTTCCAAAACACTAGCAACGACTTCAGGAATCACATCTCCAGCACGCCGAACGATGACTGTGTCACCGACTCTTACATCCTTGCGCTGAACCTCTTCTTCGTTGTGCAAAGTCGCATTGGTCACCGTCACACCGCCAACAAACACAGGCGCTAAACGAGCGACCGGTGTAATCGCACCAGTACGACCAACTTGCACTTCGATATCCAACACAGTTGTCAATGCTTCTTCCGCAGGAAATTTATGGGCAATAGCAAAACGCGGTGCACGAGATACAAATCCTAGTGTTTCTTGCTGATCAAATCGATTGACCTTGTACACGACCCCATCAATTTCGTAGGGTAATTCGGCACGTTTATCTTGTATAGCGCGGTAAAAATCGAGCAAACCTTGTGCGCCTGATACCAAAGCTTTTTCTTCGCAAGTCGGAATGCCTATTTGCTGATACCAATCCAACAAATCACGATGCGAAGCCGGCGATTCCGCCCCCTCCATTGCTCCTATGCCATAAGCAAAAAAACGCAAACTACGTTGCGCAGTGATTTTTGAATCCAATTGTCGCAAGCTACCCGCCGCCGCATTTCGTGGATTGGCGAATTCTTTGGCACCAAGCTCACGTTGACGTTGATTAAGTTTGTCGAAATCTGCCTTGAACATCAACACTTCGCCACGCACATCGAGAATTGCGGGCGGATTATCGCAACGCAAGCGCAAAGGTAGGCTACGAATAGTGCGAATATTCTCCGTGACGTCTTCGCCTGTGTAGCCGTCACCACGGGTAGCAGCTTGGGTAAAAACGCCATTAACGTAACGAAGATTAATCGCCAAGCCATCGAACTTTAAATCAATCGCATATTCAATCTCCTGCAGATTCGTCTGCTTATCAAAGCCCAATCCTTCACGCACACGACGATCAAAGGCAAGCACATCCTCGTTCTCAAAACCATTATTCAAGGACAGCATTGGAACAGTATGTTGAACTTGTGAAAACTCGGGCAAAACGGCACCGCCAATCCTTAGTGTAGGACTGTCCGCCGTTTTTAATTCAGGATGATTTTGTTCTAAGTCTTGCAATTGCCGAAACAGCTTGTCGTATTCGGCATCAGGAATACTTGGTTGATCTAAGGTGTAGTAAAGATAGGCGTGTTGCGTAAGCTCTTCACGCAAACGTCTTGCTTGATCTGATAATGACTCTGCATTCGAAGCGCCTAAATTAGCGTTCGTATCCCCAAATAAATCATTTTGCATGATGAAGCTTTTGATCAGATTAACTAAATAAGCGTTTCGCGCGACGAGAACCAGCAGGAATTTCTGCTATCGCCATAGCATTACAAAATTCGCGCACTTGCTCGGCGATCTCAGCCAAAGCTTGCTCAGAAATAGGATTATTGCCATCATCAACAACAGTACCGCCAAGTCGAGATGCAAGAGAGCGGGCGCATTTCGCCATGACACCAAAGCCCTCAAGGTCGGGAGAAACACAAGGAACATCCAATAACAAAGTTAATTTTGATGTTACCGTCTCACTGGCGCTGACATTGGTGGAAAGCGTAAACAAATTACCGACGTCGCCATCTGGCATCACCAGACGTCCATCTGGTCGCACATCAAACCCTTGTTTTTCTAAAGCGCCGAGCAAAGTTGTAATGTCCCACGGTGCGCCATTCGACAAAACGTTGACGCTAAGTTGTGCATCATGCTCTGCCACGAATTGATGCAGCTCACGTGCGTTCGACATCACGCGATTCATATCAGGCACGTCGGAATGCGCATTGAGGCGATCTGCAATTTCGCGTAACTTGCTGACAAACTCAGAATACTCCAACTCATTTAAGGGGCCGCTACGACTGACCATTTGTATGCCAGCAAACATCGCCGTGTATATGCTGCCATGTGCAATTTCATCACGCACACCATCGTGCGTTAGACCAATAAAATGCACCGGCTTACGTCCGACATATTTTAAGTCACTGACTTCTTTGAGTAAGCGTTCGCCCCGAATTGGCGCATCAAACTCCAAAGGAATGACACAATCAATAAGATCATCAACCGACAATTCTTTGCCGAACATGGTCGCATCAAAATCCTGTTTTGCCACGTTGCTTTCTGATCCCGGCTCGCCACCAGCAAGGTCGACTGGATCTGCAGCATCAAGTTCACTAAGCTCGTCGTGATCGAATTGTGGTTCTTGACGAACAAGGTCTACATCATCATGGGCATTCATCAGCACATCATCGTGCCCATCAGAAAATGCACGATCTACACTTTTTCGAGCACGGTACTCTTGCCATTTGCTGTAAATATAAACAATCACAACAAACGCAACACCCGCGATAATCAAACTCATTGTTAACTCTGACATACTACTCAACCCTCACCAACTAAACTTGCGGCAGATTCCATATCAACCGCAACGATTCGAGAAACCCCCTGCTCTTGCATGGTCACGCCGATTAATTGTTGCGCCATTTCCATTGCAATCTTATTGTGGGAGATAAATAAAAATTGTGTATTGCTAGACATCCGTTTCACCATATTACAGAAACGTTCTGTATTTGAATCATCCAGCGGCGCATCAACCTCATCGAGTAAACAAAACGGTGCAGGATTTAGCTGGAACATCGAGAACACCAGTGCCGTTGCCGTCAATGCTTTTTCACCACCCGACAACAAGTGAATAGTCGCATTTTTCTTACCAGGTGGTTGCGCCATTACCTGCACACCGGAATCAAGAATTTCATCCCCAGTCATAATCAATTTCGCTTGGCCACCGCCAAACAGAATTGGGAATAGCTCTGCAAAATGGTGATTCACGCGATTAAAAGTATCTTGCAATAAATCACGTGTTTCAATATCGATTTTGTGAATTGCGTCCTGCAATGTGGTAATTGCTTCGGTCAAATCTGCATATTGCGCGTCAAGGAAGGTCTTACGTTCTGTTGCTTGTGCCAATTCATCAAGTGCCGCCAAATTCACCGCACCCAAAGCGGCGATCGCATTAGTCAAACGTGTTACCTCGCCCTGCAAATAGGACGGTTTCAAATCATCATGTAATTTTTCTTCGAGCGCAGCTTCATCAACTTCGAAATTACGTAGTTGCTCTTCATATTGTTCTTGATTCAAACGCGCGGCTTGCTCTTTCAGCTGCAACTCAACGATCCGATCACGCTGCGGTTGCAAACTGCGTTCAACTTGCATCTTCGACTCTTCTGCGTGACGCAATTTTTGCGTCAACTGATCAAGCTCATGGCGGGCATCTGCCAATACGCGTTCTTGATCACTACGTTTTTCCAACAAGGTTTGCAAACCTGCGTGAGCAGTTTGTTCATCCATGCTTTCTAACTCAAGCTGGCCTTGCTGCATATTGGCGAACAACTGCGAAGATTGCTCTAACGCGGTTGCAATATTTCGTCGCAACTCTTCCATTTTGACGCGATGCGTTTTCTCCGCGAAACTGGCTTCTTGCGCAGCCAATTCCAAATCACGTAGACGTGCACGCGCGTCGTTCAAATGCTGTTCTTTTTCAAGGAAAGCAGTCTGTCCATCTTCATGCGTTTCCTGCATTTCAGCAAGAGCGATATCAAGCTCTTCAAATTTCGCTTCTGACTCTGCGCGCGCAGTCTGTTGCTCTTGTTCTTGCTCCGCAATCTCCGCTAAATCAGATGCAATTTGCGTGCTACGCTGATTAAAGCGTTCCTGCACTTCAGCCAACTTCATGTACTCAATCTGCAAACCATGCACTGCTTGCGTCAATCCTGCTACACGAACTCGCAATTCTTGCAAGCTATGTGTAGCCTGACTCAGCGCTGCTTCAGCACGAACCGCACGCGTTTTACCTTCGTCCGCTAGTAAATGTTGAGCGCGTGCCTGTTTGCTTATATTTTCGATCTCTTGTTGACGCGCCAGTACGCCATCTTGCTCAGAATCTGCCGCATAAAATCGCACACTATTGGCGCTGATAATATGACCTTCTTTGGTGATAAAGCATCCACCTGCAGGCAACTTTAATCTCTCCGCAAATGCGGTGGGCGCGTCAGGTGCGACAAATACATTGTGCAGCCAATCTTGCATCACACTACGCACACCCGCATCATTCAATTGCAACAAGTTAAACAAGGGTTTTAATCCCTCAACCATCGTCACAGGAGCAAGCACTTGTGGTGAATAGAGCGCCAATTTTGCCGGAGGCGCATCACTGAAAAACGCTTTTGCCCACTCTAAATTTGACATTTCTAAAGCGGAGGTGCGCTCACGCAAAATCGACTCCAGCGCGGTCTGCCAGCCATTTTCTATCTGCACTTTTTGCCATAGCTTCGGCAATTTTTCCAGCTCGTGCTTCGCTAGCCATGGTTGTACTTTACCTTGGCTTTCGACTTTTTCTTGCAAGGATTTCAGTGCCGCCAACTTTGCGTCAAGCTGCGCCGAATGCGCTGTGTCTTGATTAACTTGCTCTTGTGCGGAACGACGCGCTTCTTCTAGTTGCGGCAAGCCAGCTTGCGCTTCTTCTAATTGGAAAGTTGCTTCTTCCAACATTTGTTTTTTTTCTTCCAACTGCAGGGAGAGATTTTGCAAATGCGAAGAATCAGGAACCACCAAACCTTGCTTCTCTTGATTTAAGCGCTCACGTCGTACTGCTAAGGTGTTCAAAATATTCGACGCATTACGCTGATGTGCAGATTCCAACTCGATCTGCTGTTGCATTTGCATGATTTTGGCGCGCGACTCGGTCGCTTTTAATTGTGCGTCACGCCAGCTTTGCTCAAGTGCGGGAATTTTTTCATTCTGCTGTGCTACAGACTCTTGCGCCTGTTCACTGCGCATCGCCAACTCTTCAACATGCATCTCAGCATCGGCCAGATCGTCTTGAAATTGTTGACCTTGACGCTGCCATTGATCGCGTTGCGCAGATAAAGAATTAATTTGCGATTGCAAGCGCGCACGAGATTCAATCACAAACTTAATTTGCGCTTCTAAACTACCAATTTCTGCATTGGTTTGATACAAATTCCCTTGCGCCTGATGCATCTTATCGCCCACTGCATAGTGAGCTTGTCGCATTTGCTCAAGTTCTAACTCGACATGACGCAATTTAGCCGTTTGCTCTTCCAAATCAAGCTGGCATTTTTCGATTTCAGCAAAATACTTTTTCTGTTCTGTTGCGGCTTCTCGCTTGCGCAGCATCCACAAGAGTTTTTGTTTTTCTTCTTGATCGGCTTGCAAAGCATGATACTTATTGGCGACAACAGCCTGCGCTTCTAATTTTTCTAAATTGTTATTCAATTCGCGCAGAATGTCTTCGACACGCACTAAATTCTCATGCGTGTCGTGAATTCGATTTTCTGTCTCACGGCGACGCTCCTTGTATCGCGAAACACCAGCCGCTTCTTCTAAAAACACACGCAATTCTTCTGGACGTGATTCAATAATGCGAGAAATCATGCCCTGACCAATAATCGCGTATGCGCGTGGCCCTAACCCAGTACCAAGAAAAATATCCTGAATATCACGACGGCGAACAGGTTGACCATTGATGTAATAAGTCGAAGTACCGTCGCGCGTCAAAGTCCGCTTGACGGCTATTTCGCCGTATTGACTCCACTGACCAGCGGCTTTTCCTAGGCTATTATCAAAGACTAATTCTACTGAGGAACGTCCAGCAGGTTTACGATGAGTCGAGCCATTAAAAATGACGTCTTGCATGGATTCTCCACGCAATTCTGATGCTTTAGACTCACCCAAGACCCAGCGCACGGCATCGATAATATTCGACTTGCCGCAACCATTTGGACCAACCACCCCAACGAGTTGGCCAGGAACTTGAAAATGGGTAGGTTCAACGAAGGATTTAAATCCCGCTAATTTAATAGAAGTTAAGCGCACGTTATTTTTATTTATCGATTTTTAGACCAAAATACACAAACTTTATCGGCTTCAGATTCGCTACCAAAAGATCTTTTATTTTTGCAAAAACGCAATAAAAGTACATCCTCTCATTACCTATCTCCTTGCAGTTCGGACAAGTAAGACCGCACATCATAACATTCACGATGCCAAGTTTTACAGATTTTGATTAGCAAACGATGCTAAAAATCCTAAGTCTCCACAGTTTTATGACAGAAATGGCGATGCTTCTTGAATCCGTGCATAGAATTAAGTGCAAGCACAGCTATAATACGTAGCTAGCAGATTTTTCAGAAACCGCGTTGGCTTGTTTCATACGATTTTGTGTGCAAGTTCTGCATCAGAGCAGCTGTTTTCTTTTCAGATTTTTTATTCGTAATTTTTAAGTGAATTTCCCCGTGAATCCCAATTTAGAAAAACTACAAGCATATCCTTTTGAAAAACTAAGACAGCTATTTGCCGGCATTACTCCCAATCCTAGCTATAAACCGATTAGCTTGGGACTCGGTGAACCTAAACATGCAACACCCCAGTTAATCAAGGATGCACTAGTTGCCAATTTGAACGGACTCGCCAATTATCCATCTACCAATGGCAGCGACAATTTACGCGCATCCATTAGTAATTGGTTAGCTAAGCGCTACGCGATTCCAGCGCTCGATCCAATGACCCAGATTTTGCCGGTTAATGGTTCTCGTGAAGCCTTGTTCTCACTTGCACAAGCCGTAATTAATCCGCAGCAAAATGCTTTAGGTAATTTAGGCAAGCCAATTGTGATGTGCCCGAATCCCTTCTATCAAATATACGAAGGAGCAGCCTACCTCGCTGGTGCAGAACCCTATTTTGCAAATGCTAATCCTGCGAAAAATTTTGCGCCTGATTTTAGCCAAGTGCCTGATTCGATTTGGCAACGTACACAGCTGCTCTACGTGTGCTCGCCAGGAAATCCAACTGGCGCCGTACTGACTCTCGACGATTGGGAAGAATTGTTCGAGTTATCTAATCGCTACAATTTCGTAATTGCAGCAGATGAATGTTATTCAGAAATTTATTTCGGCGACACAGCACCACTTGGCAGCCTAGCTGCCGCACGTGCGTTGGGACGTAATGACTATCCACGACTCATTACACTTTCCAGTTTGTCTAAACGCTCAAATGTGCCTGGCATGCGCTCAGGGTTTGTGGCTGGTGACGCAAAAATTATTAAGCAATTTTTACTTTATCGTACCTACCACGGTGGAGCGATGTCACCAAGTATCCAAGCGGCATCGATTGCGGCGTGGAATGACGAACAACACGTCATAGATAATCGCGCGCTGTATATCAAGAAATTTTCTCAAGTTACCCCAGTACTACAGGAAGTGCTTGACGTAGCACTTCCTGACGCCGCATTTTACCTATGGGCTCGCGTCGACAAATACATTCAAATCTCTGACACAGAGTTCGCCCAAGGTCTTTACCGAGACTATAATGTCACAGTTTTACCAGGTAGTTTTCTGGCACGAGAAGCACATGGAATTAACCCTGGTAGCCGAAGGATACGCATGGCATTAGTGGCGGAAGTTGAAGAATGCATGGAGGCTGCGCAAAGAATCGCTAGCTTCACGAAACAACTGATGAACTAATGTAAGCAAATACATAGAAATACATAGCCGTGCAGATAAATGGAACAATCTAAATAACTGTTCCTTATTAGCGCACAAGTTCTCATAAATCGCTCTCAAAAATCACTTTCAATTTTTTACTTTTAATCGACAATCTCATGACACAGCAATTACAAAACATCATCGATCAAGCTTGGGAAGACCGTGCAAATTTTTCACCTAAGAATGCACCAACAGAATTACGTGAAGCAGTTGCGCATGTGCTCGAACAACTCGACTCCGGCAGTTTGCGTGTAGCGCAGAAATTAGATGGCGCATGGCAAGTCAATCAATGGGTAAAGAAAGCCGTGTTATTGTCTTTCCGCCTCGAAGATAACATCGTCATGCCATCTGGCGATCACATGCAATTTTTCGATAAAGTTCCTACAAAATTTGCAAACTATACGGCAGAAGATTTTGCAAAAGGCGGCTTCCGCGTGGTACCACCTGCAGTCGCACGTCGTGGTAGTTTTATCGGCAAAAATGTTGTGTTAATGCCTTCCTACGTCAACATTGGCGCCTATGTCGATGAAGGCGCTATGGTTGATACTTGGGCCACCGTTGGTTCTTGCGCGCAAATTGGAAAAAATGTGCATTTATCTGGTGGCGTAGGCATCGGTGGCGTGCTTGAACCTATGCAAGCCAATCCAACCATCATCGAAGACAATTGTTTTATCGGTGCGCGCTCTGAAGTAGTCGAAGGAGTGATCGTTGAAGAGAATTCGGTAATCTCGATGGGCGTGTATATTGGTCAATCAACCAAAATTTATGATCGTGCAACAGGCGAAGTTAGTTATGGTCGTATCCCAGCAGGCTCGGTCGTTGTCTCTGGTAATTTGCCATCTGCTTGTGGTAAATATAGTTTGTATTGCGCTGTGATCGTAAAACGTGTCGATGCACAAACGCGATCAAAAACCAGCATCAACGAATTATTGCGCGGCGCTTAATTCGCCAATTCAAGCACCTTAGCCAACGCGAAGTCATTGTATTAAAAGTTCAGGTTTCATCCTTTTTATTTTCGTAGAGGAATTATCATGGCAATGGATCGATTGTTTCAGTTGATGAAGGACAAGAACGCTTCCGATATGTTCTTCGCCATCAACTCGCCGATACATTTAAAAATCAATGGAAATCTGCTTCCCATCAATCAACAGAAGATGGATGAAGATAATATTTTGGCTTTGCTTGGTGAAGTTTTATCTGCCGAACAAATAGCGCAATACAAACGCGAAAACGAACTCAATGTGGGTATCGGCATGGCTGGCGTTGGTCGATTCCGCTTGTCTGCGTTTAGACAACGTGGATCGACCTCAGCGGTGTTCCGTTTTGTCCCTGGCAATATCCCTGCCATTTCATCGCTGCACCTACCACCAGTTTTATCTGAATTAATCATGGAAAAGCGTGGATTAATTCTAGTGGTCGGTGCGACAGGTTCAGGAAAATCGACTTCGATTGCTTCTATGCTTGATTATCGAAATGAGACCAAAACTGGTCATATATTGACGATCGAAGATCCAATCGAGTATTTGTTTAGAAGCAAAAAATCTATTGTGAATCAGCGTGAAGTTGGCACGGATGCAGACAGTTTGAAGACGGCATTACGCAACTCCTTACGTCAAGCACCTGATGTCATTTTGATTGGCGAAATCCGTGATTTAGAAACGATGATGGCAGCGATCGCTTACGCACAATCTGGGCATTTAGTGGTCGCCACATTACACGCGAATAATAGTTACCAAGCTTTAAATCGTATCATCAGCTTCTTCCCAATTGAGAATCGTAGCGCGCTTTTACTCGACTTGGCTTCTGCAATCAAAGCAGTGATTTCACAGCGATTAATTAAAGCGGTAGACGGTGGTCGCTGTCCAGCTGTTGAAATTATGCTCAACACGCGCTATGTCGCCGAATTGATCGAGCAAGGAAATATTTTCCAAATTAAAGAAGCGATTGAAAAGAGCTTGGCACCGGGCTCACAAACCTTTGAACGCGCCTTACTGCAATTGATTAAAGACGGCTTAATTACCCAAGAAGAAGGTCTCGCGAATGCGGATTCTGCGAACAATCTTTTATGGTTACTCAACAATGACGCTGCATTAGCCCAAAAAGCAGCGGCCGAAGCCGAGCCTGAGCCCGAACGCCACACAGAAGCGACCTTTACTGAATTTAATTTAAATATGTAATATGAACCGATCTTCAAGCATCACCTTATTTGGAATTCCTAACTGCGATACGGTCAAAAAGGCACGCACTTGGCTAGAACAACAATCGATCCCGTTTGAATTTCATAATTTCAAAAAAGACGGATTGAGCGCTGCGCAAGTCGATATTTGGTTAAAGAAAATAAACTTTGAAACGCTGATCAATCGTAAAGGAACAAGCTGGCGCGCACTATCCGATGCACAAAAAAATGAGGCAGAAACACCAGCTGGCGCGATGAATTTAGTCTTAGCAAATCCGTCCTTGATCAAGCGTCCAGTATTACAAATCGGCGACGATCAGCTCGACTATGTTGGTGTTGGCTTCAACGATCAACTCTATTCTTCCATTTTTTTTGAAAAGTAAGTTTTTATGAGTAAAACGCTCGCATTGACTGAACAATTAATTACTCTTGATTCTGTCACACCAGAAGATAAAGGCTGCCAAAATACCTTAATCAGTTTATTAGAACCGTTGGGCTTCGTATGTGAAACCATACAATCGAATGACGTGACGAACCTTTGGGCGCGTCGCGGCACGAGTCAACCTCTAGTTGTCTTCGCTGGTCACACCGACGTTGTTCCAACAGGTCCAGTCACACAATGGCAATCGCAGCCATTTGCGCCTACACATCGTGATGGCAAATTATTTGGACGCGGTGCAGCCGACATGAAAACATCCATCGCTGCATTTGTCATTGCAACAGAAGAATTTGTAGCAGCACACCCCGATCACAAAGGTTCGATTGGATTCTTGATTACGAGCGATGAAGAAGGCCCTGCTACTGATGGCACGGTCGTCGTCTGTAATAAACTCAAAGAACGTGGCGAACAACTCGACTATTGCATCGTTGGCGAACCGACTTCCAGTGAAGTGCTTGGTGACACCATTAAAAACGGGCGTCGCGGCACGATGTCTGGCAAGCTCACCGTGAAAGGTATTCAAGGCCATATCGCCTACCCACAATTGGCAGAAAATCCGATTCACACGGTCGCTCCTGCGCTCAATGATTTGGTCAATGAAGTATGGGATCAGGGCAACGAATATTACCTACCCACCTCATGGCAAGTCTCGAATATTCATGGAGGCACTGGTGCATCGAATGTGATACCTGGTGAAGTCGTGATCGATTTTAATTTCCGTTTTTCCACGGCGAGTACAGCAGAGGGATTGCAACAACGTGTGCATGCCATACTCGATAAGCATCAACTGAAGTACGATCTAAAATGGACAATTGGCGGCCATCCCTTCTTAACACCCAAAGGCAATTTAAGTGATGCCTTGGCGAAAGCGATTCAGGATGAAACGGGCGTCACCACCGAGTTATCCACCACTGGCGGTACTTCAGATGGACGCTTCATTGCCAAAATTTGCCCACAGGTGGTTGAGTTTGGGCCACCGAATGGCAGTATCCATAAAATTGATGAGCATATTGAAGTTCGCTACATTGATCCACTCAAAAACATCTACCGCCGCGCGCTGGAAAATCTTTTATTAGGCTAAGAATGCTATGACGAATGCAAATACGCTCCCGTTCCAAACACTGCGAGACCTATTGCGCTACGCAGTAACGCGCTTTAACACAGCACAACTTTTTTTTGGACATGGCAGTGCCAATGCTTTGGATGAAGCCGCTTATTTATTGCTGCACACATTAAAGTTACCGCTCGATAAAATTGAACCGTTCTTGGATGCACGCCTATTACCACACGAAATTGATGCTGCAATCGCTGTCATTGAGCGTCGTGCGTCAGATCGTATTCCGGCATCATATATTACGAATGAAGCTTGGCTAGGCACTTATAACTTTTATGTTGATGAGCGCGTGATTGTGCCACGCTCATTTATCGCAGAATTAATTCCTGAGCGCTTTACACCTTGGGTACAAGATCCCGAAGAAGTCACCGACATTCTAGAGCTTTGCACTGGATCTGGTTGCTTGCCTATCATGTTGGCGGACGCTTTTGAAAATGCACATGTTGATACGGTGGATATTTCTAAAGATGCATTGGCAGTCGCAGCTAAAAATGTCGCCACTTATGAATTAGAAGATCGTATTACCTTGATTGAATCTGACTTGTACACCAATGTCCCAGACAAGCTATACGACATGATCATTACCAATCCACCGTATGTGAACTCACATTCAATGAGCAAACTGCCCAAAGAGTATTTACATGAACCACAAATCGCTCTAGCCGGCGGTGACGATGGTATGGATTTAGTGCGCAAAATCGTGGCGGGCGCAGCATCACGACTCAAGCCAAATGGTATTTTAATGGTCGAGATTGGCAATGAACGTGTGTTCGCCGAAGAAGCATTCGCTGAATATGGTTTAACTTGGCTATCGACCAGCGCAGGTGATGATATGGTTTTCCTGCTCACCGCAGAACAATTACAAGACGCTAGTTAAGCACTGTTCTTGCTCTTTGCCTTATCGCTCAAAACGTTTGATAAAGCGTTTTGAGCATTTTTATTTTTGTAGTTCGCTACGCTTTTCTATTTGTTAGTTATTTATGATACGTCTTCAACAGGTCATCCTCGCCCGCGGTACCAAGCCACTTTTTGACAGCGTCGATGTCACACTCAATCCTGGCGACAAGATCGGCTTGATTGGTTCCAATGGCGCAGGTAAATCCAGCCTGTTTGCGATGCTTCGAGGCGAATTACACCCAGACCAAGGCAGCATAGAATTTCCAGCCAAATGGCAATTGGCACATGTCGCACAAGAGACGCCACCACTCGAACGCAGCGCGATTGATTACGCGATTGACGGCGATGTCACACTACGAAAATTAGAAGCACAATTAGCAGAGCTGGAAGCACAACCAGAATCACACGATAATGGCATCGCGATTGGTGAGGTATATGGTGCCTTAGCTGATGCAGACGCCTACACGGTACGCTCACGTGGCGAACAATTATTACTGGGCTTAGGTTTTACACTGGAACAAATGGAACAATCGGTAGCGAGCTTCTCCGGTGGTTGGCGCATGCGTTTGAATCTAGCACAAGCTTTGATGTGCAAATCTGATTTGCTGCTACTCGATGAACCAACCAACCATTTGGATTTGGATGCCATTATCTGGCTAGAAGATTGGCTGAAACGTTACGAAGGAACCTTGATCATCATCTCGCATGATAGAGACTTCTTAGACGGTGTTGTCAACGTCGTCGTGCATATCGATGAACGCCAACTAAAACGCTATTCAGGTAACTACTCTGCGTTTGAACGTCAACGTGCCGCGCAATTGATTCTAGCGCAGAGTTCAATTGAAAAACAAAATCGCAAACGCGCACATCTGCAATCGTTTATTGATCGTTTTGCGGCTAAAGCATCAAAAGCAAAACAAGCGCAAAGCCGTATCAAAGCATTGGAAAAAATGGAAGAACTGGCACCATTGCGTGCAGCGGCTGAATTTTCATTTGAATTCCGCGAGCCTTTAAGCGCACCGAATCCTATGTTAGTGATGGACGATGTCGATTGTGGTTATCGACTGGAGTCACAAACTGATCACAGTTTTACCGAAAAGAAAATTGTCGGCGACGTGAAATTTTCGCTGCAAATCGGTCAGCGCATTGGTCTACTTGGAATCAACGGTGCGGGTAAATCAACGCTCATCAAAACCATCGTCGGTGAGCTAGCGCCACTCAAAGGGTCGATTACGACGGGCAAAGGTTTATCGATAGGCTACTTCGCCCAGCATCAAGTAGAAATGTTGCGACATGACGAATCGCCATTGTGGCATTTGGCACATATTGCACCCGATGTACGCGAGCAAGAATTGCGTAATTTTTTGGGTGGATTCAATTTCCCAGGAACCATGGTCACCAGCCCAATCGCGCCATTTTCAGGCGGAGAAAAAGCACGCTTAGCATTGGCGATGATCGTTTGGCAGCGCCCTAACCTGTTATTACTCGATGAACCGACCAACCATTTAGATTTAGAAACGCGTGAAGCATTGACCGAGGCGCTCGCTCAATTCGAAGGAACCTTGGTGGTGGTCTCACATGATCGTCATCTATTACGTGCCACGACCGACCAATTTATTATTGTTGCCGACGGCAAGCTCTTACCATTCGATGGAGACTTAGACGACTACAAAGATTGGCTGTATAAAACCAAATTAGAACAAGCAGCTGCAGCAGCGAACCCAACTGCATTGCCAAGCAAGTCAAAAGAAAAAGCAAGCGCACTACCGCAAACGCAGCCAGTACCGAGCGCACCTATTGATGACAAAGAACGCAAGCGTCGAGATGCCGAAGAACGTCAACGGATTGCAGCGCTACGCAAACCAATCGAGGCGCGCATTAAACGCTTAGAAGAGCAAATGGCTAAACTCAATCTCAAAAAAGAAGACTACAGCAAGCAACTCGAAGATAGTGCAATTTACGACGACGTCAACAAAGAGAAGTTAAAAAATCTCCTATTGGATCAAGCCTATGTGGTCAAAGAGCTAGATCAATTGGAGGCGGATTGGTTGGAACAGCAGGAGTTTTTAGAAGCAGCGAATTAGTCGCTGCGCATTGCTGCAATAATTGACATCAAGCACATAAATGAAAGACATGTAAAACCAATAAATAGGACCTCTGTGCAAGTGCCGGACTTGATCATTGTTTAGATAGAAAAACATCACGATGCTACGGTGTCTTAGCTAGTGCATCTAAGTTACTTGCTGCCATCGCCTCTACAAAGTCCGGTCACGCAGTATGTTGTGTGGAAGTCTCTTCATATCAGTTGAATTTTTTATGCATAGCAAGTTATCGACAGCTTTCTTGCTTATCGCCTGATTCAGCATTACCATAAGGCATCAATTTTCTGATATTAAGAGCAAAATGCGCGAACTTCGCTGGCGGTTGTCTCAAATTAGTTTGGCAATATCACTTGTGATTGCAGCAAGCTTGCTACAAGCCCAAACGCTGCACGTCTACACGCAATCTTGGCCGCCTTATAGTTATGAAAAAGACGGCAAGCTAACAGGCTATTCGACCGAACTGCTACAAGCCGTCTTGCGCGAAGCAGACATCGACGCAAGTTACAAATTAATGAGCTGGAATCGTGCTTTTCAACAGGCGAGTGAAGAAGCAAATAGCCTTATCTATACCACCACCCGAACGCCAGAACGCGAAGAAAACTTCGAATGGATAGGCCCAGTTGCAACACGAAAATTATGGCTATTCAAACTGGCTGAACGCAAAGATATTCAAATCAATAGTAAAGAGGATTTAAAGAAGTACACGGTCAGTATCGTGCGTGATACTTCCAGTCTCAAGCTGGTCATGGATCGAGGCCTATTCCCACGCAAGCAAATTGACGAAGCACCGACAACCGCGTCGAACCTAAAAAAACTATTCTTTAAGCGGGTCGACCTGATCCTCGCTACGAGAGCCGGTGCAAACTATGAACTAAGTCAGTTGCCCTACCCCAAAGACGCGATGGAAGCAGTGTATGTTTTAAATGACGAATTTCAACTCTACTTTGCCATCAATAAAAAATGTGACCCCATCACCATCAGAAAAATTCGGTTGGCATTTGATAAGGTAAAGACTACCAGCTTAATCGACACATTAAAAAAGAAATATATGGTCGAATAAAGCCCTTGTTGAGAGCCAGTGAGTCGCCAGCTCTACGGCTGACAGAAATACAGCCGAATACCTACTCCGGATGAAACACACGAATAAAACTCGCAAATTTCGGCAAGCCATTTCCTGTCAAATCCCGATAACGATAGGTAAGCAAGCTTCCTACGGGCGGTGGATTTTTTCTGATGGCATCATCAAATCCAGTACCCAATTTGAATCTTTGTCCGCCCTTCGTTTCGACTAATAGCGCGCCCATCATGCCGTCATACTTCCCACGTCCAGGCAAAATCGCAATCACCTTTGCTTCCGCATCGTGCTGAGGTTTAAGTTTTAAAACTTCAGCAGACCGTCCCGATTGAAACAAGGCATCGCTTTTATGCAAAACAAGCCCTTCGCCTTTTCGTAAAACGATCTGTTTCAACTTTGTCTCAAGTTGTTCTACTGTCGATAAATGTTCTTGAGGAATGACACTCAACCAAGGTATACGAACAACATGAACCAATTTTTCTAGGGCAGCGACACGGGTTCGAAAGTCCCCATTAGCAAGTGGCAACTCAAATAAACAATAATGAATTTTCCGCCATTCTTCATCTTGTGGAATTTGGCGCCGCACTGCGCCAGATAATGCTTCAAATTGCGCGCGCCCAATCCAGAGTTCACCATCCATAGGATGATCTGGAAATTTTTCGACAAACCATTTAGGCGCATTAATTATGCGACCACTACGAAAATATAACTGTTTGCCATCCCAGTAGGCTCTGACACCGTCAAGCTTCTCACTGATCAGAAAGCTAGCAATTTCCCCTTCTATTTCTTTTGCAAATGAAATTGTCTTAGGCAGGACTAAAGCTAAGGTCGAATTGAATGTTTTCTTCGATGCCGGCAATTCTTCACTCGCCTCACTAGTTTGGCTTGACGCGGCAAACACTTTTCCGGAGATGACCCCAACTGTTAGGATGCTTGACAGCAGCAAGCGGCGCATCGGCATGGTTGAATTACAGCCCTTAAGTAATTCAGCTTTAAAATACTGCTTACGACCTAATGTACTCAGAACAGATTGAAAGCGATGAAAAAACATGTTTAGTTCTCACGTGCCATTGAATGGACTTTAAGTGTAAAAATTTTTAATTAAAATAACAATAAAATTGAAAGAAATGTTGCCAAAACACAAAGCCCCAACACGAAACGACATGTTGGGGCTTTGCAGTTATTTCCTCACTCAGACTGGCGATAGGACTGTCAAATTTGAATATCGATATCGACTAAACAGACTGGAACGGACATAAATAAATCATCTACACTATTCAATTCATCATTAAGCAATCTATAGCAAGGCAATCTATAAATCTGCGTTCAAAAATATGAATTATTTCTGCGCCTTCACCACTTGCATAGCACTAGCGATCAAGCCACTCATATCACTCATATTGGCAGGAACGATGATGGAATTATTGGTTTTCGCCAAATTCGCGAAAGCTGCAACATATTGCTCAGCCACTTTCAAATTCACCGCATCTTCACCACCAGGTTCACGAATCGCAGCAGCGGTTTGACGGATCGCATCAGCACTCGCTTCTGCAATTGCACGGATCGCGCCTGCTTGACCTTCGGCACGATTAATCGACGCTTGTTTTTCACCTTCAGACTTGGCAATCGAAGCCTCGCGCTCACCCGTGGCGATATTAATTTGCTCCTGCTTACGGCCTTCGGAAGCCGCAATCAAAGCACGCTTTTCACGCTCTGCCGTAATCTGTGCTTGCATTGCATGCAAAATCTCTTTCGGCGGCGTCAAATCCTTAATTTCATAACGCAATACTTTGACACCCCAATTCGCTGCCGATTCATCGATAGCATTCACAATCGTTGTATTGATGTGATCACGCTCTTCAAACGTCTTATCGAGTTCCATCTTACCGATCACTGAACGCAGCGTAGTCTGTGCCAACTGCGTGATTGCAGCGATGTAATTTGACGAACCGTAAGAAGCGCGCATCGCATCTGTAATTTGAAAATACAAGATGCCGTCTACCTGTAGCTGCGTGTTATCTTTGGTGATACAAACTTGTGGTGGTACATCGAGCGGAATCTCTTTCAAGACGTGCTTGTACGCGACGCGATCAACAAACGGCACGACAATATTGAGACCCGGTGCTAAGGTCGCATGATATTTACCAAGGCGCTCAACTACCCACGCATCTTGTTGTGGCACCACTTTAATTGTCTTCATGATGAAAACCAATGCGAGCACAAATAAAACTAATACGACAAAGCCTGAATTTTCCATCTCATTTTCCTTTTTTTATTTAAACCAACATCATTTTTTACTTCAACCAAGTCACACCGAGCACACAAATTTACGTTGGACGCACAATTAATCGACTTCCCTCTACCGCCTCAATCACAAACAAACCTGCACTAGCATGCGCATGACGCAACTCAACATCCCACATCGCACCACGATATTTTGCCCTTGCGAATGAAATTCCATTCCCTTGCTGTTGCCACTCATCGACTCTTAATTGCTGACCAATATCGATATTCACGTTCGGATCAGTCGCCACTTCTTTACGTTGTTTCCAACCGTATTTACTATTATGTAGCGCCAAGGTAGCTGCACTGCCCACCACAGCAGCAATCAACATTTGTAGTTGCGTAGAGTCCGTAAATAAAGAAACAAGCGATGCGCTAAACAAACCAACTGCGAACATCAACAAATAAAAAGTCCCGGTAAATAACTCACAAATGACGACCACACCAGCTAGCACCAACCACCATGTCCAAGCTTCCATTGATTATTCTCCTTAATAAGAATTACAACAGTTTGCCCGATAACTAGCAAATTGTCATCGGTATTTTACAAACAAAAAAACCCTCAACACGGAATGATGTTGAGGGAATTCGAATATGTTTTATCGCTTGTTTTGTTGAAGGCTACTCTGAGCAACTGTTATGACAGCATAACGAAATAACTATAAAAAACGCGAAGAGTCTCTCGAATCTTCGCGGTTAATTTTGACTACATCTTGTTATCTACTAATTTGCGACAGTTGCCAACTGCTTCCAAGTATCAATCACAGAATCAGGATTTAAAGAAATCGATTCAATTCCTTCAGCCATCAACCATTCTGCAAAATCAGGATGATCTGAAGGACCCTGACCACAAATGCCGACGTACTTGCCAGCTTTACGGCAAGCAGAAATTGCACGTGACAGCATTGCTTTGACTGCAGGGTCGCGCTCATCAAAATCTGCTGCCAGCAGTTCCATGCCAGAGTCACGATCCAAACCTAAAGTCAATTGCGTCAAATCGTTGGAGCCGATTGAAAAGCCGTCAAAGAATTCTAAGAACTCATCTGCCAGAATTGCGTTAGATGGCACTTCGCACATCATGATTAAACGTAAGCCATTTTCGCCACGCTTCAAGCCATTTTTGGCTAATAAATTGACGACTTTTTCTGCCTGACCTAAGGTACGAACAAACGGCACCATGATCTCAACATTGGTCAAGCCCATGTCATTACGCACGCGTTTCATTGCTGTGCATTCCATCTCGAATGACTCAGCAAAATCGCTCGCCAAATAACGTGCAGCGCCACGGAAACCTAACATTGGATTTTCTTCATCCGGTTCGTAGCGTGTACCGCCAATCAGCTTTTTGTATTCATTGGATTTGAAATCAGATAAACGCACGATGACTTTTTTAGGCCAAAAAGCAGCGGCAATGGTAGCGACACCTTCAGCCAATTTATCAACATAAAAAGCTTTAGGCGATGCATGACCACGTGCGACGGATTCGACTGCTTTTTTCAAATCAGGATCAATATTCGGATATTCCAAAATTGCTTTTGGATGCACGCCGATGTTGTTGTTGATAATGAACTCTAAGCGCGCTAAGCCTACGCCTTCGTTCGGTACAGATTGGAAATCAAATGCCAGTTGTGGATTACCCACGTTCAGCATAATTTTCAAAGGCAATCTCGGTAATTCGCCACGTACTTCTTCTGTCACTTCGGTTTCAATTAAACCGTCGTAAATCTTGCCTTCATCACCTTCTGCACAAGAGACAGTCACCAAAGTACCATCTTTCAACAAATCAGTCGCATCACCACAACCAACCACGGCTGGCACGCCTAATTCGCGCGCAATAATCGCCGCATGACATGTACGTCCGCCACGATTTGTTACGATCGCCGAAGCGCGTTTCATGACTGGTTCCCAGTTAGGATCGGTCATATCTGCTACCAACACGTCACCTGGTTGTACGCGTTCCATTTCGGATGGATCGTGGATCACACGAACTCGACCCGCGCCAATTTTTTGGCCAATCGCACGGCCTGAAACCAACACCGCACCGGTGCCTTTGAGTTTAAAACGCTGTTGCGCGTCGGTCGATTTTTGCTGTGACTTCACTGTCTCTGGACGTGCTTGCAAAATGTAGAGCTTGCCGTCGCGACCATCTTTGCCCCACTCGATGTCCATAGGACGACCATAGTGCTTCTCGATGATGACTGCATACTTCGCCAGTTCAACTACTTCTGTATCGTTCAAAGAATAACGATTACGCAATTCAATCGGCACATCAACCGTTTTTACTGAGCGTCCTGCTTTTGCTTCGCCCGTAAATTCCATCTTGATTAATTTGGAACCAATATTGCGACGAATCACCGGCAATTTGCCTTGCTCGAGCATAGGCTTATGCACATAAAATTCGTCAGGGTTGACCGCGCCTTGCACCACGGTTTCGCCAAGACCATAGCTTGAAGTAATGAACACGACGTCTTTAAAACCAGACTCAGTATCAATCGTGAACATCACACCAGCTGCGCCTAAGTCAGAACGCACCATGCGTTGTACGCCAGCAGACAAAGCCACTTCTGCATGTGTGAAGCCTTTGTGTACGCGATAAGAAATTGCGCGATCATTGTACAAAGAAGCGAATACATGTTTCATCGCTTCGAGCACATTGTCGATACCAACCACGTTCAAGAAAGTCTCTTGTTGACCTGCGAATGAAGCATCTGGCAAATCTTCTGCGGTAGCAGAGGAACGCACAGCGAATGACATTTCGGCAGTAGAATCAGCAACCAGTTTATTGTAAAACTCTTCTATTTCTTTTTGCAGACGTGGTTGGAAAGGCGTGTCGATTATCCATTGACGAATTTCAGCACCGGCTTTTGCCAGTTCTTTCACGTCTTCGATATCCAAAGATGCCAGACGATCTGCAATACGTTGCGCCAATGGCAAACCACCATTTTCGCTGTATGACAAGAAATCACGGAAAGCTTGAGCAGTCGTGGCGAAACCACCCGGAACACGTACACCTGCCGAAGCAAGCTGGCTAATCATTTCGCCAAGTGAAGCATTTTTACCACCGACAGAATCAACATCAGTCATCCGTAAGTTTTCGAACGAGGCAACGTACACAGATTCACTGCCCGCCTCGATATTTGCTGCGTTAGACATAACAACCTCTTTTTTGATGATAAGAAATCTTTCGCACTGCTTCCTTGCTAGGTATTGCGCTAGGCATTGAAATGCGCAATGGCTTGCATGGATAGGTTGATCATCGGTCTTTCTTATTATTCTGTTTCCAACAACAACGCTAGTTTTGCTATGCATTTTACCTTGTGCGCTGCAAAATGCACATTTGATGGAAAAAATTTGTGCATTTTTTTGCTTGATATATTTTACGCACACAAACTGTCAATTTCACCATACGGACAGCTTGGCGTGGATCATTTACAGTACAATTTATCTCCACTCTCGTTTTTCAAATTCAGATTGAATACCTATGCCAGACCACTCTTCAAATGCACTTCCGATTGCTAATCGCACCGTTTTTTTTGTCTCTGATGGCACAGGCATCACTGCAGAGGCGTTTGGGCACTCCGTAATTACACAATTCGATCTCAAATTTAAACAAGTTCGTCTACCATTTATTGATGATATAGAAAAAGCAGAAGATGCGGTGAGGCGCATTAATGAGGCGTTTGAGCAAACAGGAAACAGACCAATTGTGTTTTCTACCTTGGTGAAACCTGAATTGGCGAACGTGATATTTAAGTCTAAAGGTTTACACATGGATTTAATCCAAACTTTTGTTGCGCCTTTAGAAGAAGAGTTAGGAATTAAGTCAACACATACCGTCGGTCGCAGTCACAACATTGCAGATACAGAAGAATACAAGAATCGGATCGAAGCAATTAATTTCTCCTTAGCCCACGACGACGGCCAATCAAACAAGAATTTATCGTTAGCAGATGTTATTTTGGTCGGTGTTTCCCGCTCTGGCAAAACGCCAACTACGCTGTATTTAGCGATGCAATATGGGATTAAGGCTGCGAACTATCCTCTGATTCCCGATGATTTTGAACGTGGTAAATTACCTTCTGCTTTGCCTGAATTCAAAGGAAAGATCTTCGGGTTAAGCATTGCACCAGAACGTTTGTCGGAAATTCGTAATGAACGACGCCCAGGAAGTAAATACGCATCCCTAGAAAATTGTCGTTATGAGGTCAACGAAGCAGAAGCGATGATGAAACGAGAAGGGATTCGTTGGTTATCGTCGACGGCGAAGTCAATCGAAGAAATTGCTACTACAATTTTGCAGGAAGTAAAGCCGGATTCTCGGCTCTAGTACACGTATTTTTGTGTACATCTACCACATAGCGCTTCAACGATCGATGAGATCGTTGAAACCTTTTAGATCTCATCAAGCATGTTGAGATTGATTATCTAAACTGCGGTGAATCAATTGAACTAAGAAATTCGTTGCCGAACCTGCTCAAAAAAGCAAATCGCCGCGCTTGCTGCAACATTTAAAGACTCAATCGCGTCTCGCTGCGGAATGGTGACTTTCTCGGTTGCCAATGCCATCAAAGCAGGATCGACTCCCTGTCCCTCATGCCCAAACAACCATGCGACCGGTCGATTTAAATTCACCTGATAAATCGTTGTAGATGTATGTGAACTGGTCGCCAGCACAGGAATGGCGGCTTCTCGCAAAAAAGCATACAAATCAACAGACTCATAAATTTGCAAAGCAAAATGTGCCCCCATACCCGCACGCAATACTTTGGGCGACCACGCGCTAGCTGTTCCTATACTACAGAATACCTGTTCAATACCCGCGCCAGCCGCACTGCGTAAAATTGAGCCAAGATTACCTGGATCTTGCAAATTGTCGAGCACAACGGCATTCGATGTAAGATTTGTAGGACTAGTATGCTGCGGAGTCTTAATAACAAACATCACGCCAATCCCGTTTTCAACCTGGCTCATGATTTGATACATGTTGTCTGGCAAAACGATGCAATTGACGTTCTTGCTCTCACAAGCATGAATTAAAGCACCAACTTCAGGTAGATCTATACTTGCATCGGAAATCACACAATATTCTGGAACGCCTGCATGCTGTAAAAAAGACTGACATAAGTGAACGCCATCTAAAATCGTTCTACCAGCTTTTTTACGCGCACTTGCTGAGCTAGCTAACTGTTTTAGCTCTTTGTACAGTGGGTTATCACGAGAACTAATTTGCTTCATTTAGATATCTTTCAACAATGCTTTAACTGGTGCATACGATTTTCTATGGATAGCCGAAACACCAAACTCTTTGAGCCTAGCTAAATGCAATGCAGTGGGATAACCTTTATGTTGGTCCAAGGCATATTGCGGATAAATGCTATGTAATTCAGCCAGTAAATGATCACGTGCAGTTTTCGCCAAAATCGAGGCTGCAGAAATGGCTGCCACCTTATCGTCCCCCTTCACAATCGCCTCTGATCTGACTGGCATCACAGGGCAACGATTACCATCAATCAAAGCTAGGCTTGGGGTAATCTTTAAGCCTTCAACTGCACGACGCATCGCTAACATCGTCGCTTGAAGAATATTCAATGTATCGATTTCTTCGACTGAGCTTTCCGCAATCGACCATGCTAAAGCATGCTTCTTAATTTGCTCAGCCAACCAATCGCGCTGGGCTTCACTGAGTTTTTTAGAGTCTTTCAATCCTTCAATTGGATGAGCTGGATCAAGTATTACAGCCGCGGCTGTAACAGGCCCAGCAAGTGGCCCTCGTCCCGCCTCATCGACACCACAAATTAACTCATCCTCATAATCAAACAAAGACAAATTCTCAAGGCTGCCTGTATTTTTAGTGTTCATTAAGGTATGCCTTCAGTTTTACTTCATCTAAAAAATAATGACAAATTTGTCGCGCTTCTTGCTCGCCTTTGCGAGCAAACAAAACAGGAACTAATTCATCGAATTGCGCTACTAATTTTTCATCTGCGTCGACATCGATCACCTCAATCAAATGCGGGATAGCTTGTAAGGCACTTTTAAGCTGGACTAGCATGTCATCGCAAAGATGGCAGTAGGAACGAGAATAAAGCGTAAATTGCAGCATAACAAGAGCATCAACGAAAAAATCCGAAAGCGTGATTATAACTTCTTGAGTCAAGGAATCAGGGCTTATAAAACGAATAAAGTCACCACAAGGGTGACTTTATCTATGCAATTTATTCTAAAAAAACCAATACGTGCAATACAAATCAATACGCATCAATGCACATCACTCAATGAGTAACACGCGTTGTTCTACGATCTGAAAGCAAGCGCACTCTATCCCCTGGCCTAAAACTTTCATCTGCATCTTGCGTGATTGCCTTTAACTCACCGTTATCCAAACGAACAGTTATTTCTAAACCCTTACGCGTATTGGCATTGCTTTCTACATTATTGCCGATAATGCCACCGACAACCGCACCAACTATGCCTGTCGCTGTCGATCCGCGGCCGCCGCCGACGCTTGAACCAGCTAAGCCACCCAACGCTGCACCAGTTAATGTACCCACACCACTACGCCCGCCATCTATCGTCACTTCACGCACGGAATCTACAACTCCCATACGTACTGACATTTCATTTTGAGTTTGATAAGGGCGATAAACACTGCCAGAAGTACGTGTTGATACACACGCACTTAAGGTCATAGTCGCAACAATAAGCGTCGCAATCGTAATCATTTTTTTCAAGATAGACTCCTTTCAACAAATTCGATAAGTATCGGAAATTTTCTAGACCTGTTTCACTATAACGCCAAATTTAACATTTAGTTGACATTTTAAGTCTTCCGGCAAGAAGGTTTAACATGAGTAAGCTCACATCACTTAGTGATAGATCAATAGCATTTATACTGGCGTAGGGCTTACAATGAATCTTTATACAAGCTAAGTGCGATTTTAAATTTCATTTAGACTAGCACTTGTGCAATCATCAACTGAATAATCATCAATTGTCACCTTACATCCCCCAATATGCTGATCAAACGAAAATCTATTGAAGCTGAATCAAATTATCGATCAGGCCCAAGTGGAGCTGAAAAAAGACGTAAACCTAAATTTGCTCCAGTCACTATTTCCGAACACGATGGCGTACGTTACCTTCACTTCGGCACTGAATGGGTTCAAGGTGCAATGCGCTTGCGCAAACCAGATTGGCTGGAACTGGAGTACGCACAACAAATGATGTGTTGGATGTTGTTTAAGGATCAGCCACAACACATTTTGCAATTAGGTCTAGGAACAGGTGCGCTCACTAAATTTTGCTATCGACAGTTTCCGAATGCAAAGGTTACCGCGGTCGATTTAAATCCAGCAGTGATCATGATTTGCGAGAGCATGTTTAAGTTACCCGCCAATGATGAACGCCTATCAGTGAAAGAACTTGATGCATTCGATTTCGTTTGTGATGAAGTGAATCACAATCAGTTTGATGCATTGCAGGTCGATCTATACGACGCAACAGCACGCGGTCCCGTACTCGACAGCACAGAATTTTATCAAGCCTGCTTTGACTGTTTAAAAGCAGATGGCACCTTGACCGTGAACTTATTCGGTGACCATCCTAGCTTTGCTAAAAATATCAAAGTCTTGCGCTATGTATTTGGTACCGTCTTATGCCTACCAGAAGTCCATGAGGGCAATGTAGTCGCGGTCGCGTTCAAGCCTCGCTTAAAATTGGATCTTGAAATTTTGTACCAAAGAGCACAACAAATTCAAGAATCTTGCAAACTTCCAGCAAAACAATGGGTTGATGGATTGGCGAAAACGCAAAAATAAATCAAACTGGCATCAACGAAATTTAACTCTCCATTAGCCAACAAATTGAAGCGAACAACATGAATAGCGGACCAATTAAAAGTTTAAGTATGCAGCAAATTTTTACGTGGCTGATGGAAGATGGCATCGTAAAGAAAGAAGATGCCAAAGCGGCATTTAATCACGCGCGAGGAATACATAAAAATGGTCCGGAGAGCATGCATCCTTTCACCGCGATTGCTCAATCAAAATTGTATTCAGCACTACGCCCACAACAATTACTGACGCTCGATTGGCTGACCGAATGGGCTGCTCGCAAAGCTGGCATTCCCTTTTATCGCATTGATCCTCTCAAAATCGACTTTACAAAAGTTTCTGATGTGATGTCGTCCACCTACGCCACACGATTTCATATTTTGCCTGTGGATGCGACCAATGACAGCGTCATCATTGCGACAACCGATCCATACAACAATGCTGCTTGGTTCGACGAAATCTCGAGACTGACAAAGAAAGAAATTAAATTAGTTCTCGCCAATCCGCTCGATGTTGCTCAATACACTGCGCAATTTTTTTCCTTAGCGAAATCGATCAAGGATGCGCGCAAATCAAATGGGAATGACGTTGCACTCAGAAATAATTTCGAACAACTAGTCGAGCTTGGCAAATCAAATAAACAAGTTGACGCAAATGATCAGCACATCATCAATATCGTTGATTGGTTATGGCAGTTTGCTTTCGAACAAAGAGCCTCGGATATTCACTTGGAACCGAAGCGCGACATGGCAGCAATTCGGTTTCGTATTGATGGCGTATTACACCAAGTGTATCAAGTTCCAGCTGTCGTCATGATCGCAATGACCGCGAGGATCAAATTACTTGGTCGTATGGACGTGATTGAAAAACGTCGGCCACAAGATGGGCGTGTAAAGACAAGAACTTCAGAAGGGCAAGAAGTCGAATTACGTTTATCAACCTTACCAACCGCGTTTGGCGAAAAATTGGTGATGCGTATTTTCGATCCAGAAGTCGTGGTAAAAACTTTGCCTGAACTAGGCTTCCCTACCAATGATGCGATTCGTTGGGATGAACTCACAAAAAAACCGAATGGCATTATTCTGGTGACAGGACCAACGGGATCAGGCAAGACAACTACGCTATACACAACCCTGAAAGCGCTAGCCACTTCCGATGTCAACGTGTGCACGGTAGAAGATCCGATTGAAATGGTGGAGGCATCGTTTAATCAAATGCAAGTGCAATCCAATATTGATTTATCTTTTGCCGATGGAATTCGCGCATTGATGCGTCAAGATCCAGACATTATTATGGTCGGTGAGATTCGTGACTTAGCTACGGCAGAAATGGCAATTCAAGCTGCGCTAACCGGCCACTTGGTTCTTTCCACTTTGCACACCAACGATGCGCCTTCTGCCATTATGCGTTTGCTTCAATTGGGTGTTCCCTATTATTTGCTCGAAGCAACCATCATTGGCATTCTGGCGCAACGCTTAGTAAGAACCTTGTGTCCACATTGCAAAACCAGTGATGGAGAAATCCCTGATCCTGTCTGGTCTGCCACCGTTGAAGACTGGCCCATTGAGAAACCTAAGACGGTTTACCGTCCCGTTGGCTGTTTAGAGTGCCGTCAAACAGGTTACAAAGGTCGTACCGGTTTATACGAATTATTAACCGTGACACAGACCTTCAGTAAATTAATACAACAAGATTCTGACATTCATGCTCTCAGAAATCAGGCAATTCAAGATGATATGAAGCCTTTACGGATTGCTGGAGCACACAAAATTATCGATGGCGTAACAACCATTGATGAAGTTCTGAAAGTAACGTCTGCCCTGTTCTGATTAATATTATTCATAAAAATATAAATTAAACAGTTATCTTTAATTTACTGCAATTCGGTCAAAATAGAGAGCAATCGTAAAACACTGTTAGATTGGGCAAAATGGCGTATTTCAAGCGATGCGCCTTTATGTTAAATTCGACGACGCTATATTTTCGTCATCGACTAAAACATCGAACAATCACCTAAGGTAGAAATGGATTTGTACGTATCAGACACAGAAATCGCCGGACTAGAAGCTGCGCTTTTGTCTGAAGATACACTGTCTCGCTTGAACGTTTTAGTCCCTCTCGCTTGGCATTTACGACAGCGCGATTGTCAACGCGCACTTTTGTTGGCAAATGAAGCCGTGCTGCTATCGGACAATCATGCGATAAGTGAAAAAGAATCCAGCTCGATCAAAGCGCGCCTAGCTTTAATACGAGCAGAAGTTCACTGGCTTTTTGGTGATTTAGAATTGGCTAGACACGAAGCCAATCAAGCATTTCATTTATTTGAAGAAAATGGCGATCAATCCGCACTTGGCGACAGCTATTTTTTATTTTGTTCTATATATCGAGACTTAGGCGATATTTTGCAGCGCGACCGATGTTTGCAAGCAGCAAAAGAACATTATGAGCGGGCCGGCGATCCATTACATATGCAAATCGCATTCGCACGCCAATTGCACAATAGCGCCATCAGAGATCCACAAAATACGAATACCGAGCTACAGCGGCATTTTCAACCTGAGCATAATTATCATCCTGCAGTACTCGCATGGCTAGCTAGCGCGCGCGCTATCATCGCCAATAAAATCGGCGAGATGGGTGAATCATGTCGCTTACATATACAGGCACATAGCGCAGCACTTGAGACTGGACAAATTCGCCAAGCAATTTTGGCAGCGACGAATGCTGGCGACTCGTTTGCCACTCTCGGCGATATGAATGCCGCCTTAGAATGGGATGAAATTGCTTTAAAATTTGCTCGCCATAATCAATGGCCAAGCTCAGTAGCCATTGCCTTGCTACAAACCGGAAATGCCTTGCGCTTACTTGGGCGTTTCGAAGAAGCAAAAGACCAACTAATTGCGTCGTTACAGATGCAAACCAAGATCTCTAGTTCTCGCACCTATGCACACACCTTGGCGTATTTGGGCGATCTTTCATTAGATACTGGATTGCCAAACCAAGCGCTACAGTATTTTGAGCAAGCAGCCGAACGGATCGAAGCGCACAATGAAGCAATATTTTTGTCAGATTGCTGGCGTGGACAAGCAATCGCATATTGCCGACTAAATTTACCAAACGAAGCACATGAAAAAATTCGTCATGCTTTACACATCGCACGTGAGCATCAAAATATCGACGAGCAGATAAAGTGCTTACGGGTGTACTCAGAATTGGCACGAAAACATCCTGACTTTGATGTTAATGCATTACAGATGGAAGTTCCTACAGCCAATCTAAGCTTGCATTATCAACTTGAAGCATTAAGCTTATGTCAGTCGATCAAAGGCATCTGCATTCCCGCTGATTTGTTGGACAGCATCGCTGACAATTATGCAAGCATCTCTGATTTTGAATCGGCGTTTCATTATGCAAAGCTCGCTGCCAAAGCAAAAGAAAATCATCGCTTACACGAGGCACATAATCGCGCGATCGCAATGCAAGTGCGCTATGAAAATGCACGTCATCGCGCCGATGCAGAATATCATCGTAAGATTGCTGCAAGTGAAGCTGAACGTGCCGCCAGCCTTCAAGAAGCCAGTAATACACTGGAAACCTTAGGTTTGATTGGACGAGAATTGACTGCAAATCTGAATGTTGAATCTGTATTTGAGGCACTGCATCGACATGTCAACGACTTACTTGATGCCACGAGTTTCGGCATATCGTTACTCGAACCAGATGGCAATACACTGCGATTCGTTTTTGGTATTGAAAATGGTGTACCTATTCCGAGTTTTGAAACTGCTTTAGACCATCCCATATCCTCGTTCGCGCGTTGCGCACGCGAGCGACAAGAAATTGTATTAGAGCGAGAACCAGGTGCAACAGGTCGTTTTATTATTCCGGGTACTGTGGCGACTTTAAGTCTGCTTTACACACCGCTCATGATCGGTGATCGACTATTAGGTGTCATGTCTATCCAATCAACCAGAGCCCATGTTTATGGAGAACGTGAGCGATCTATTTTACGCACACTCGCCGCCTATGGCGCAATTGCCTTAGATAATGCATCTGCTTACAAACAACTACAAGCGACATTAACTGCCTTACGTGAAACGCAAAATCAATTAGAAGAAGTTAGCATTACCGACCCATTAACTGGATTACGTAATCGACGATTTTTATTACAAAATATCGAAAGCGATGTGGCGCGTACGCTTCGCGCTTATGAAGATCAAATCAGTAGTCCAAATGAACTTTTAAACCATCCTGCTGATAGCGACCTGGTATTTTTTATGGTTGATCTAGACCACTTTAAATCGGTCAATGATACCTATGGCCATGCGTGCGGCGACATGGTGTTGATGCAAATGCGCGACCGCTTAAAGAATGTGTTTCGCGAATCAGATTATTTAGTACGTTGGGGTGGCGAAGAGTTTCTTGTGGTTGCTCGGACTTGCAATCGCAAAGATGCAGCTGTGGTCGCGGAACGTATAAGGCAAGTTGTGGCGGACACGACTTTTAAATTACTAGATGATATGGAAATTTCTCGAACCTGCTCAGTCGGTTACGCGAGCTTCCCATTCATGCCGCATCAACCTCATCTCGTAAACTGGGCGCAAGTCGTGAATTTTGCTGACCAAGGTTTATATATGGTAAAAAAATCAGGCCGCAACGCTTGCATCGGTATCGTTCACACTGAGGCAATGCAAGCGGATGACTTTTACAATCGCGTCATGCGGCATCCGCAACAAGCTGCGCAATCCGGTCTAATTCATATTGTGTCACATAAAACGGATGACCTCGACGACACAATCCACGCAAGCTAAACGTGAATAACAAGCCGAAAAGACTTTCACTTTGAAACGAATCTTCAAATCTTCAACTCCAGCCTTAAATTAAATACCGTAAAAGTGCGAGATCGATTGTTCTGCAAATAATTAACGCCATTGATTGCCAGACTATTCCCACTCAGATAATCGGCCGCCTGTAAGTTATTGGCTGCCAAACGTATTTTAAAATTGGGTGAGAATTTCCAAAGCGCATACATATCCACTTGGCGTTTGATACCAATACTCAATAACTGGGTGTCACTGACCTGATTCACATACGCAGGAGTCCAGTTCCAGTTTCCACCCAGAGTTAGCGGTAATCCACTTACGCGATAATCCAAACCAAAATTCGCGGTCTGACTTGGTTGTTGATCTAGGCGATTATTGGGTCCTTTGACATCGTCAACACTAGACCAAAAACGACTGTAGTTTGTTCTGACATCGATCGCTGGGCCTTGAGGAAAGAATTCTTGTAGCTGAAATTTTGCTTCTAACTCAACTCCCTTAGCAATTGCGCGACCAATATTAATCGGCGAATTTAGCCAGCGATAATCGTTACCTGCTTTAACTAACTCGGTACGGCGTCGAATCAAGTCATCAATTTCTTTCACAAACAAATTAACGCTCATGATTCCCGCTGATTTTAAGTAGTGTTCGTAAGCGATATCGATACCACGTGAGAGTTCGGGCTTCAAATCTGGGTTACCGCTGCGATCAGGGCGAGTTGGACCATTCAAAGGAGAAATTGCGGGAACAGCTATCACATCATTCAAAGCCGGTGCACGATAGCTATTTGTCAAACTCATACGAATTTGATCTTTACCAAAATCTGGGATGCGATAAACCGCATGCACGATAGGACTAAACACGCTAGTCGAATTGTCGACAACATAGTTGGCTTTACTGCTATGTGTTTGTATTCCTTCCCAACGAATGCCTGCATAACCTGACCACTGAGTGCTCAAGTCAATTTCGGTTTGTACGTAAGCGGCTAAGCGTCTGGTTGCAGCTTCCAAATTATCACCAGACTCGGTAAATTGCGGCTTACCATTATCGAGTGAAATTCGTTTCTGTTCACGTTGACTACGCTCCATATCCCAACCGGTAGCTAAGTTCTGTTTATCACCGATGGGCGTTGTATATTTGCCGCCGAAGCTCAATCCCATATCGCGCGTATTATTGACATCGCTAATTAAATTGAGTTGCTCTCCGTTCTTTGCAAACTGCGTACGCAAACTGTTGCTATCGGCACGACTACTGCTGACGCCAGCACGCAATGTCAGTTTAGAAGTATCCTCAAATCGATGTTGATAATTCGCATTCAAACGCATCATAGTGGAATCAGAATGACTCTGCGAATTTGCCAACGCCACGGGTGCCCTTAGCGTAATCGGATCAAGTAGTTCAGGGGTTTGGGAAATTTGCGAATGGCTATTCGACTGTGAGCGCGAACTCATCAAGAACGGCTGCACCGTCAGATTATCACCATTCTCCAATTTGTAACTTAACCGTGGTGTTAAGTGAATGCCAGTTGATTGTCGCTTGGTCTGATCAATTTGATCTTGTATTAATTGGATTATGCCTTCATCGCTCTGCTCTACTCGCAACGCATTTGAATAATCGCGTTGACCATTGCGAAAAATAGAGCCACTGAACACATAATTGAAATCGCCAATTTGACCAGGATAGGTCACTGATAAATTTGGAGCGACTCTACCTTGCTCCAATCCCAGCGCCAATTTCACATCAATGTCTTTAGGATGAAATTCTTCTCGCAAAATAATATTAATTGTGCCCGCAATCGCTTGTGTACTAAACTCAGCAACAGGTCCACGCATCACTTCAATTCGTTCGACTTGATCAGGCGATAAAGATTCCATCGAAAAACCGCGCGGAGGACGTTCACCATTAACCAGAATTTGTGTATAGCCGCCACCCATACCACGCATGCGCACATCACCACCGCGACCGGGTCGACCTCCGGTGGTTACGCCGGGCAAACGTTTAAGAATTTCACCAACAGTAAAGTCGCCGTCACGATCTAACTCCTCGCGCCCGACGACAATTTTTCCCGCGATCGAATTACGACGTAAATCAAGATCCGATTGTTTGTTTCCATTCACCGTTACTTTTTGCAATTGATTTGCGTTCTGCGTGTCCTTGCCATCATTTTTCTCTAGCTTCGTGTTGACGGTGTTGTTCTGCATAGCACGTCGACGGCCCTCCACTGCTGACTTAGGTGCGGTCGCTTCTTCTGATTTTTTCTTCGCGGCTTCTAACTTCTCCGATTCGGTTTGTTCCTGCTGTGCAAAGGCAATCGAAATTTGGCCGAAAGTACACAGGCTAGCAATCGCCAAAGCGATAGTTGTTCTTGAAGATGGCAGATGTTTCATTGTGTACACAGTATTGGTGAAAAAGTCTCGCCATTATATTTTTAATTCTTATGCATAAATTATTTCAAACTAGCTGTTTTGTATGCGATTGAAACAAGTACGCCTATTCTGTTACGTTTCGATACGAATTCAACTTTGGGTTAAGCCAAATGATCGACTTCGTGCATCTATCTTGCATATTGCTCGCGACCAAATCGCCATAGTGCGAGCCCCCCAAATAGCAATGCGAATCCAAGCAAGACGCTCATCGGCAACAACGCGGCGTCAATCCCCAAGCCTCGCCACGTCATTGCATCAAATCCATCGACTGCCCAACGAGTAGGAATAAATACCGTCAAATTCTGCAGCCATTGAGGAAACAAAAAAGATGGCATCCAAGCTCCGCCCAACATCACCAAGATCAAAGTCGCAAAGGTCGAAATTCCACGCGCTGCTTCAGGTGTCTTACCGAAGGCTGCGATCAACAGACCGAAGCTCGCGGTCATCAGAGAAAAGCAGATAGCAATACCAACTAAGCCGAGCACACTTCCCAAAATCTCAACTTGAAATACCAAGACAGCAACCAGACACAATACACAACTAATAAAAAATGCGGTCAATGCACAAGAAAAAGCGCGAGCGATAATCACGGTATTGATACCGATTGGTGCAGCCAACAAGCGATTCCATAAGCCTTGTTTACGCGCCAGGAGAATCCCAATTCCCGCATCAATCGCAAGAAACAAAATAAATTGCACGCTCATACCTGCAAAGGAATGAGCATACCCATTGTAGTTACTTGCTTCACCTGTTTTCGCTGTCAACGCGCGCTCGGTTGTTTTAAAAGGCATGCTTAGACCTGATGACTCTTGTACTAACTCACTTGAGGAACTAGCACTTGACTCATTGGCGCTTAAATTCTGCGCACTTGCATCGTTCGTCTTTTGTTGATGCTGCTGGAATTTTTTTAGCTCCTGCAAGAAACTCCTCAATTCGATTTGATCTCCTTGACTCGCTTGATCTTTATTTTGATTTGACGCAGCATCTAGTTCAGCAATACTTTGTTGAACCATCGCTGTACCGGTCTTGCCTGAAAACATTTCCGCACTGACGCTTTGCATCACATGCTGCGTTAGAATCCCTTTAATCATCGTTAGAACAGTCGTCTGCGACGGATCATAGTACAGCGGCAAATCTGGTTTTTCTTTTGCATTAAAAAATGCTCTTCCAGCAGCCTCACCGAATCCATGAGGCAATACAATCACCACGGCCAACTTGCCTTTTCTAACCAAATTTTGTGCCTCATCTAATTTGAGCTCTTGTATTTGCAAGCTAGTGTCTGCTTTTAGCCCGTCAACAATTTTTTGACTAATCACATGCGTATCGCGCTGCACTAAAGCGATGTCAATTTTTGCTGCTTCTTTTTTCCCGCTGCCACCAGTCAAGTAACCAAAGAAAGCAGCCAACAAAATTGGCATCAACAGTGTTAATACCAATGCGCGTTTGTCATGTAAAAACAAAATAATATCTTTGCGAATTAGCGCAAATAAGGGAATCATCATAGATCACCAGCTTTCATCAAATGAATATGTAATACGATTCGTAAAAACAAAGAATCAAACCAACTAGTCTCGTAGACTACGTCCAGTCAAACTGAGAAAGACGTCTTCCAACTTGCTTTTTGCCGTCGAAAAATGCGTAATCTCACCGGCCACTTGTCGCAGAAAATTCAATACGGGCAAGGCGGACTCTTGGGTCTGTAAAGCAATCTCGAGTGTCTTGTTAGCATCCGCTAAAGCAAGCTCAGTCACGCCCATTTGTTGTTTCAATTGTTCAAGAATGAACGGCGAGATCGGCCCCTGCAAACACACATGGAGCGCAGCTTGTGCTGGCAATCGTCGTAGCAATTCCGCTGGAGTCTCGTTGGCGATTACTTTGCCATGATCCATGATCACGATATGGTCAGCGAGGCGTTCAACTTCTTCCATATAATGACTGGTATAAATTAAAGCGCGCCCTTGTGATTTCAGGATTTCCAAAGTTTCAAAAATGGCGTTGCGGCTTTGTGGATCGATGCCAACCGTAGGTTCATCGAGTATCAATAGTTGTGGATCATGTATTAGTGCCGCTGCAATATTTAAACGTCGTTTCATCCCACCAGAAAAAGAAGCAGGCTTGTCTTTTGCACGCTCTGTCAAACCGACCATATCGAGAACGATGTCACACCGCTGTCGTAAAATACCGCCACTTAATCCATATAGAGCGCCAAATAACTTTAGATTCTCGCGCGCAGAAATATCATCAATCAAAGCTAAATCTTGTGGCACAAGCCCCAATAGCGATTTGGCTTTATTGTTTGTGGCAAACATCGATTCACCTGCAAGCAAGACTTCACCCTGATCCGCCTTTAGGAGTCCGCAAATCATATTCACGGTGGTCGATTTTCCAGCACCATTAGGCCCAAGTAAACCTATAGTTTGCCCAACATGAACTTGAAAAGAAACGTGATCAACTACCGTACGCTGCGCAAATGTTTTACATAATTGTTTTACTTCAAGAACGGTGTTTGCCATCGTCGGTCCAATCAAAAAATTCGTTATCAGTTCAATCTAAATTCCTGATCATTGTGCGACAAATGAAATTGCATAAATAGAAGCATTTGCCACGACTTTTATATGACAAATGTCAGCCAGCAGCACAAAAAAATCGCCGTTAGCTTTCACTAACGGCGATTGATTGCGAACGCAAAATTTTTTAAAATTTAATCCGTGCTATGCGACAAATTCAAATTCAATTGCGAACGAACCATATCTTCTTTATCGGATCTCGAGCCGTTACGTGCTGCCTCAAGTCGGTCTAAATAATCCGGTGTCACATCGCCTGTAATATAGAAACCATCAAAGCAAGAAGCCTCTATGCTCTTCAGCGCAGGATTTGCATCCGCAATCGCGCGCTTCATATCTGCCACGTCTTGATAAACCAAAGCATCAGCAGTAATTTCGCGACAAATTTCTTCTTGTGAACGACCATAGGCAATCAATTCACTTCTTGTCGGCATATCGATACCGTAGACATTAGGAAATTGCACTGGCGGTGCAGCTGATGCAAAAATGACTTTACGAGCGCCAGACTCACGCGCCATTTGAACGATTTCACGACTGGTCGTACCACGCACAATCGAGTCATCGACCAATAACACATTCTTACCTTTAAATTCCGATGCGATCGCATTCAACTTTTGACGTACCGACTTCTTACGAATTGCCTGACCTGGCATCATGAAGGTACGGCCGATATAGCGATTCTTAATAAAGCCTTCGCGATAATCCAAATTGAGCGATTTAGCTAACTCCATCGCAGACGGACGAGAGGAATCTGGAATTGGCATAACAACGTCGATGTCACCAGCAGAAAATTGCGAACGAATCTTCTCAGCCAAATAGTTACCCATATTTAAACGGGTTTGATAAACTGAAGTTCCATCAATAGTCGAATCTGGACGTGCCAAATAAACGAATTCGAAAGCACAAGGATTTAAGCTTGGATTCTCAGCACATTGTTCGCTATACAGCTTACCGTCCAAGTCAATAAAGATTGCTTCACCGGGCGCAACATCGCGTTCAAATTTAAATCCTGTTCCTTCCAAAGCAACCGATTCACTTGCAAGCATATATTCAATGCCATTATCGGTTTGTGCGGAGCCTAAGCATAAAGGACGAATACCAAATGGATCACGGAACGCCAACATGCCGTGACCAGCAATCTGCGCGACTACCGCATAAGAACCACGCACACGACGATGCAACATCGATACTGCACGGAACAGCGATACCGGATCAAGAGAATAGCCACTCACCACTTCTTGAATCTGATGCGCGAGAATGTTCAGTAATACTTCTGAATCAGAGTCGGTATTCAAATGACGGTAATCATTTTTAAATAACTCGACCTTTAATTCGCTCGCATTCGTCAAGTTACCGTTATGCGCCAACACAATACCGAACGGTGCATTGACATAAAATGGTTGCGCTTCTTCTTCGCTAGTTGAACCAGCAGTTGGATAACGCACTTGACCAATACCGATATTACCCGGCAAGGATCGCATATTGCGTGTACGGAAAACGTCACGCACTAAGCCGTTTGCCTTGTGCATAGCAAATTTGCTGCCATGACTAGTAGCGATACCAGCGGCATCTTGACCACGATGCTGCAACAATAACAGTGCATCATAGATCAATTGATTTACAGGATTTTTTGAGACTACGCCAACGATGCCACACATGGTGGACTCCTAAAAAAAACGAAATAAAAATAAAACAAACAAAACTATAGTTTTACAGTCTCACGTGCTGAGTCACGGAGCCGGGTAAGAATGGCATCACAGTTCGCACAGCGCTAACCGCAACGGGGCTTAACAATGCGTCTTTCCAAAATGCTTGTTGTGGAATCGCGGTCATGCCACAAACCAAGACCATCGCCATCACAATCACGCAGCCACGTGCCAAGCCAAACAAACCACCCAATCCACGATCAGCTAAACTTAATCCACTTGCCTTAATCATGGCATCCACTGCGCGCATCAATAAAGCCATCAACAAACGCACACCAATAAACAAGGCAAGAAAAGCCACAATCATTCGACTCAGTTGTCCAGGGATCACATCTGGCAACCAATTTGCTACCGTCGCACCAAACGCATTCGCTACCACCAATGCGACAATCCAACTGATCAAAGACAAAATTTCCTTAATCAAACCGCGTAAAGTGCTTATCACCACGGAGCAAATAATGATAAATAAAACGATGTAATCAAATAAAGTCACGAATCTATCTGCAAAAAAAGTCGATCAAAAAGTCGAACATCAAGTTTCAATTAAAAGCGTATTACGAGGTTTCAGAAGACTCTTCATTAATTAGGTATCAAAGAACCACTCAAACCTATCTTCACTAATTTCGCGCGCATTTTTTCGGCTTCGGCTTTATTAGCAAAAGGACCGACCCGGATGCGACTAACTTCACCATTTTTCGTAATTACTTTTTGCGTATACGAATTAATATTCGCCGCTTTCAACTTTGCTTGTAACTCTTTTATTTTTGCGGCGGAATTTAAAGCTGCCACTTGAATGACGAAAGAACCAGCTGGGTTATCAAGCTTGTTTCCTTTGCTGTCGTTTTTTGCGTCCGCTTTAGCCAACTCCTCAGGAACGGCGCGTCCTTCTAATAAAGCAAGTGCTTTCGCTGCATCGTCTTGATTTTCTTTTTTGGGCTCTGCTTTTACTTCAGGCTTTTTGTTATTTTCTAAGGCAGGCTTGGTGGGTGGCTGAGTTGCGACCACTTTATTCGCTGCAGTCGCTGTGTTTGCATTGGTTGCAGTCGTCACGTCGACTTTCTTATCAACCTGCTTTCCATTTGCAGCGACAACAGTCTTAGCTTGCGAATCGACACCAACAACTTGACGGGTATCGCTTGAGGTCGCGTCTGGCTTAGCACTTTGCACAGGAGCTGTAACTGCCTGAATAACCTCTTCTGACTGATCAATACTTTGATTCAGAATTTTAGATGGCTCTGTAGTCGGAGAATTTACTACTGGAGATTTAGGTAAGAGCTCATCTTTGGAAGGAATTTCTATCGCAATCTGCGGCGCGGTTTGTTTTGGCTCTGAATCGAACACCATAGGCAAACCAATCACAGCAGCCAAAACCAGTGCTACAGCACCAATAAGGCGACGACGCGCGCGTTTTTTTTCTGGTAAAGCATGATCATCGGAATGATTTTTACGTGTATTTAACGTATTCGCTGCACGTTTATTGGATCTCGCCGATTTACTTTGCGTGCGTCCAGAGGATTCAGAGGCGTTTAAACTATCTTCTTCGGCGCGTGATCGATATTCACCACTCACATCGTCGGTGAATTCAGCGTCATTATTTTTCTTGTTATTTTGCTTAAATAGCGAGTCTAGGCTCATAGCAAATAATTTTCTTTGGTAGGTCGCTTAGGATTGAGCGTTTCTTCTAGCTCGCATGACACCTGCTACTGTCAAAAACGAACCGAAGACCACTATTCTATCATTTTCCCCCGCTTTGCTGATTGCAAACATATATGCATCTTCTGGACTATTGAATTTTTGCACACTATGTTCTTGATCTTCTTGCACGCCTGCATCTTTCAATGCACCGACCAAATGATCTGAGGACGCAGCCCGTGGTAATGGCAGATCACAAACACACCAATGATCCACTTTGCTTTGCATGTGAGAAATCACACCAGCAATATCTTTATCCAACATCGAACCAAACACTGCGTAGGTGTAGGCGTGGAAGCCCATATTATCGAGATTTTGCGCCAGTGTTGCTGCCGCGTGCGGATTGTGCGCAACATCTAGCACGACCGTTGGACGTCCGGGCAGCACTTGGAATCGACCCGGCAAATCCACCATCACTAAACCCGTTCTTACTTCCTGCGCACCGACAGGAAGCTGGTGACGTAAGGCTTCTAATGCAGCGAGGACAGCCGACGCATTCAGCAATTGATTTGCTCCGCGCAGACTTGGGTAAGCGAGAGAATTACGCCGTTGCTCGCGACCACCAAAATTCCATTGTTGTTTGTCACCGTTGTAATTGAAATCACGACCAAATAAACGTAGATCCGCGCCGATTTTATTGGCATGTTCAATCAAGCTTTGCGGCGGTTGAGGATCACTACAAATCGCGACTTTACCAGTTCGAAAAATTCCCGCTTTTTCAAATCCAATTTTTTCTCGCGTATCACCAAGGTAGTCAACATGATCAATATCGACACTCGTCACAATCGAGACATCCGCGTCGATCACGTTGACTGCATCCAAACGTCCACCCAAACCGACTTCTAAGATAACAACATCAAGTGGAGCCTCCGCCAATAGCTTACAAATCGCCAAGGTTGTGAACTCGAAATAAGTAAGAGACGTATTACCACGCGCATTCTCTACTTGCTCAAAAACGCTCACAAATAGCTCATCAGCGACAGGAATGCCATTAATTCGAGCACGTTCATTAAAGTCCAAAAAATGCGGCTTACTGTACAAACCGACACGATAGCCAGCCTGCATTAATATAGCCTCCAGCATTGCACAGGTCGAACCTTTACCATTAGTTCCGGCAACCATAATCACTGGGCAACCAAAACAAATATCTAATTGCTGTTTGACTTGTGATACACGGTCTAACCCCATATCAATCTCTTTCGAGTGACGTGTTTCTAACACTGACAACCAAGCAGGCAAAGTGGTAGGTAAGGCTGCAATACTGGAACTGGTCATATTAATTTTGCTTTATATTTCTAAGACACTGAAAAATAAAAAAGCCTGAAGATTTTGCCGAATAAGCAAATTTCTTCAGGCTCTAACAAGGGTTTGGACTTAAGAGACCGCTTCGACAGGCTGATTTTGTAAAAGCGCCATTAAACGTGCCAACTCCTCCCGCAACTTACGGCGATCAACCACCATATCAACAGCACCTTTTTGCAGTAAAAATTCTGCACGTTGGAAACCTTCTGGGAGCTTTTCACGCACGGTGTTCTCAATTACGCGTGGACCAGCAAATCCGATCAATGCTTTTGGCTCAGCAATCACAACATCCCCCATGAAGGCGAAGGAAGCGGAAACACCACCCATCGTTGGATCAGTCAAAACAGAAATGAATGGTAATTTTTTCTCGGAGAGTTTAGTCAACATCGCCGTCGTTTTAGCCATCTGCATCAAAGACAACAAGCCTTCTTGCATACGCGCGCCACCAGTCGCGGTGAAACAAATAAATGGTACTTTTTGCTCTAAAGCAGTTTGTACACCACGCACAAATCGCTCACCAACAACCGATCCCATAGAACCGCCCATGAATCCAAATTCAAAGCAGGCAACGACAGCAGGAACCGACATAATTGAACCACCCATGACAACGAGTGCATCAGTTTCATTCGTGCTATCCATCGCATCTTTCAAGCGCTCTGGATATTTTTTACTGTCTTTAAACTTTAGAGTATCGACAGGAACAACTTCTTGACCGATTTCGTAGCGACCACCTGTGTCCAGCAAAGCATCAAGACGCTCACGTGCACTGATACGTAAATGGTGATCACATTTTGAACAAACATGCACATTTGCTTCTAAATCAGAACGATATAAAACGGCTTCACAAGATGGACATTTAACCCATAAACCTTCTGGCATAGAACGGCGGTTTGCCGTCTCAGAGCGTTGAATACGTGGGGGAAGTAATTTCTCTAACCAACTCATAGTTCTCTCCTCATATCTGCTTGATGATTTATGACATCAAACGGGGGCGCATTCTTCGTGGAATGCTGCAATTGGCGCGTATTCTATTCTATTTCGGCGCCAATTGCGACTCAGATAACTATTCAACAACGAAATCTGACTCGATCTCAGGTGCTTGAATTTGCATAGACTTGCATAGTCTTTACTGAAAATTTACAAATAATGCAAATTCAATAACATCGATCATATTCAATCATCAAGAGCCTGACGAATCTCAGACATAAATTGCCGCACCGCTGATACAGCTTGCTCTCTCGGGGTATTTTCCAGTTCTTGAATAATTCTCGAACCAATCACGACCGCATCCGACACTGACGAAATCGCCTTTGCCGTGACGCCATCACGAATTCCGAAACCGACACCAACCGGTACATTGACATGCTTTTTAATGCGGGGAATCATTGCCGCGACAGCATCCAAATCCAAAGCTCCGGAGCCTGTTACGCCTTTTAACGAAACATAATACACATAGCCAGTCGCAATTTTTCCAACTTGTGCGATGCGCTCATCGGTCGAGGTAGGGGCCAATAGGAAAATTGTATCCATGCCATTTTTATGCATATTCTCGGCAAAGTATTCGCACTCTTCTGGCGGATAATCAACCACCAACACGCCATCGACCCCAACATCTGCAGCGACTTGAATGAATTGCTCTTGCCCCATGCGCTCTATCGGATTGGCATAGCCCATCAAGACCACCGGAGTCACTTGGTTGGTTTCGCGAAATTGCTTCACGATTGCTAACACATCACGCAATCCTACACCTTTCAGCAGAGCGCGTTCGGATGCTCGTTGAATCACCGGACCATCCGCCATAGGATCTGAGAACGGCACACCCAACTCAATAATATCGGCGCCACCTTCGACTAGAGCATGCATCAACGGCAAAGTTAATTCTGGATCTGGATCGCCTGCGGTAATAAATGGAATCAGGCCTTTTTTATTTTTTGCCGCCAATGCGGTCAAACATGTTTGAATTCGGGACATAGTGTTTGCTATCCATCTTCAATAAGTAGAAGTTAATTGGGAAGCACAGTACCGGCATCAACGAATTTCATTCGTCATATGCGGTACTTGGCTTTTTTGAATGCAGAAATTCACGCTGTATTTATTAGCTTGCGCACTTGATCAGTAAAACTTCAAGCCAGCACGTTCTGCAACGGTATGCATATCTTTGTCACCGCGACCTGACAAGTTTGCCAAGACAATTTTATCTTTTGGCAAAGTTGCCGCCAACTTCGCAGCATAGGCTAATGCATGACTAGATTCCAATGCGGGAATAATGCCTTCGATCCGACAACAATCATGAAACGCCTTGAGCGCTTCCTCATCGGTAATCGTGGCATATTGCGCACGACCAGAGTCTTTGAGCCACGCATGCTCTGGACCAACCCCTGGATAATCGAGACCAGCAGAAACCGAATGAGTCTCAATCACTTGCCCATTCGCATCTTGCATTAAATAAGTACGATTGCCGTGCAAAACACCGGGTGAGCCAGCCGTTAAAGATGCAGAATGTTTTCCTGTTTCCAAGCCCTCACCCGCCGCCTCGACACCAATCAACTGCACTTCTTTCAAATCGATGTAAGGATAAAAAATTCCCATTGCGTTCGAACCACCACCCACACATGCAGTGACGACATCCGGCTGACGACCTGCAACTTCGGGCATCTGCCATAAACATTCTTCGCCAATCACCGATTGAAAATCACGCACCATCATTGGATAAGGATGCGGTCCCGCGACGGTACCGATAATGTAGAAGGTGTTATCAACATTCGCGACCCAATCACGCATCGCTTCGTTTAACGCATCTTTCAATGTTTTAGATCCAGATTCAACTGGCACAACAGTCGCACCTAATAGCTTCATGCGATACACATTTTGCGCCTGACGTTTGACGTCTTCTGAGCCCATGTACACCACGCACTCCAGACCAAACCGCGCACAAATTGTCGCAGTCGCCACGCCATGTTGGCCAGCGCCAGTCTCGGCAATCACACGCGGCTTACCCATGCGTTTCGCCAACAATGCTTGGCCGATAACGTTATTGATTTTATGCGCACCGGTATGATTCAAATCTTCGCGTTTAAAATAAATCTGAGCGCCGCCCATCGTTTCAGACCAACGCTTGGCATGATAAATCGGTGATGGACGTCCAACGAAGTGTTTGAGCTCGTAACGAAATTCTTCTAAAAATGCAGGGTCGTGTTGAAACTTGGCATACGCCTCTTTTAATTCATTCAAGGCATGCGTTAAGGTTTCAGAAACAAAAGTGCCACCATACATACCAAAATGACCACGGGCATCGGGATAATTATAAGTAGCTGAATGGTAAATTGCGGTTGGCGCTTGTGCGCCCACTGATTGACGCCCAAACAATCCATTATTGTGAGCGTCGAGAGAAGATAATTCTTTCATGAGAATTCCTTGGAAAACTATTTTTCATTGTCTGGCATGCTATCGGCCAAGCGCACTGCTTGCACAAATGACCGTATTTTTGCCACATCCTTAATGCCTTTTGACAATTCAACACCACTGCTGATGTCAACTGCAAACGGCCGTACCCGCACGACTGCGTCAGTCGCGTTTTGTACGCTCAAGCCACCACTTAAAACGACCCGAGGCGCGAGCTCTTTTGGGATGAGAAACCAATCAAAAACCTTTCCACTACCACCGAAACTATCTACGAAAGTATCGAGCAACAATCCTTGAAATAAGGGACTAATTGCTTTGTATTGCGCTTCCCATTCTAACAAATCTGCCGCGCTTGTGTCAGGTTTTACCCGAAAAGCACGGATAAATGGCCGGTTCACTGCACTAGCAAGACGATGACATTCCTCCGCAGATTCGTCACCGTGAAATTGCAATAATTGAATAGGCGCTTGCGCGATAACCACTTGGATCTCTTCGAGACTAGCATTAACGAACAAGCCGACCGAGGTTACGAATGGTGGCATTGCCGCAATTAAAGGCGCTGCGGCTTCGGGTGATAAATAGCGTGGACTGGGTGGATAAAATACAAAACCGAGTGCATCGGCGCCAGCATCTATGGCTGCATGCAAATCGTCTAGCCGTGTAATTCCACAAATTTTTATTCGAGTATTTCTAAGCAACAGCATAAAACACCATCTTTACAAGTGGGTCAGTCAATTATTTGGTAATTGAATACTAACCTATCACACCTCTTTTCGAGTCCACTTCCCGCCAATAAAAGAAAAAACGGCTACATTTTTCAATGTAGCCGCCTTATTTCAAACTTTCACAACTTCAAAATAAATCACAATCAAGCTTAAGCAACCTTCTTAGCATCAAAGAATTGCTCATCCTCAGTAGAGCCATGCAAAGCCGTAGTTGATGATTGGCCTTGTTGGATCACTTGTGTCACCGCATCAAAATAACCAGTACCGACTTCACGTTGATGTTTGACCGCGGTAAATCCTTTCTCTGCTGCTGCGAATTCAGCTTCCTGCAACTCAACGAAAGCGGACATCTGACGGCGTGCGTAGCCGTGTGCCAAGTTGAACATGCCGTAGTTCAATGCATGGAAACCTGCCAATGTAATGAATTGGAATTTGTAACCCATAGCGCCCAATTCTTTTTGGAATTTCGCAATCGTTGCATCGTCCAAGTTCTTTTTCCAGTTAAAGCTTGGCGAGCAGTTGTACGCCAATAATTTACCTGGGAACTTAGCGTGAATTGCATCAGCAAACGCTTTTGCAAATGCCAAATCGGGTTTACCTGTTTCACACCAAATCATGTCGGCATACTCAGCATAAGCCAAGCCGCGAGAGATGGATTGCTGCAAACCTGGTTTAGTTTTATAAAAGCCTTCCACGGTACGCTCGCCTGTCAAGAATGGCTTGTCGTTATCATCGATATCGGAAGTCAATAAATCAGCGGCTTCTGCATCGGTGCGCGCCAACAAGACTGTGTGAGTTCCCATGACGTCTGCCGCTAAACGCGCCGCATTCAGTTTTTCCACCGCTTCACGCGTTGGCACCAATACCTTGCCGCCCATGTGACCGCATTTTTTCACAGAAGCTAATTGGTCTTCAAAGTGAACACCAGAAGCGCCAGCTTCGATCATCGCTTTCATCAATTCGAAAGCATTCAATACACCACCAAAACCTGCTTCTGCGTCAGCCACGATAGGCGCGAAATAATCAACATCGCCAGAGCCTTCTGACCATTGAATTTGATCAGCACGCGTCAAGGTATTGTTGATGCGCTTAACGACTAAAGGAACAGAGTTCGCTGGGTACAAGGATTGATCTGGATACATCTCACCTGCGACGTTAGCGTCGCCAGCGACCTGCCAACCAGAGAGGTAAATCGCTTTCAAACCAGCTTTGACTTGCTGCATCGCTTGATTACCGGTCAATGCACCAAGTGCGTTGACGAAGGGTTCGTTATTGACCAAATCCCACAATTTCAACGCACCTGTTTTTGCAATAGTGTGTTCGACTTGCAGTGAACCGCGCAAACGTACTACGTCTTCTGCAGTGTAATTGCGTTTAATACCTTTCCAGCGCGGATTGGTATCCCAATCTTTTTGGATTTCAGCGATTTGCTGTTCACGAGTGAGTTTTTGGGTCATGGTATTTCTCCTGAAGTGATTGCTGCGGTTTTAAATAATTGCTTAAAAAGAGTTCGTCCTTGAGATCTATAGTAGGACAAACATTGCAGCGCAACAATGTCTTATATAAGACATAGGAAAAATATTTATTTATTTAAAATCAAACACTTACAATTGCAATTCCATGATATGAAACAACTTATCTTAGAATGAAATATTTTTATGGTGCAGCACATGATGCAATTTCACGATGTAAAAAGCAGATTTCACAATGCAGAATATTCAAATTTAAAGTATGTTTTGTGCAGCATTACCAAATAAAGTTAACTCAATGAAAAATACTCATACAGGCTTTCTGACATGCCATCACCAATCACCTGATGAACACGATTTGCTAATGGCGAATCAGCCTTCGTATCAAATACAAACAGGCGATATACATCGGCTAAAGTAAATGCGGCAGGATTCATGATCAAAATCCAGCGTTCCGCTCCCGCATCATGCTTTTTCCACCATGCCTGTTTTTTAGTAGGAACATCCGAAGATACTCTTGCGACCCAGCCGACTTCTAGCATGCGCTCTAGCAATCCTTCAATTTCATCCACACCAAATCGTGTCTGGCGACGAATCTGCACAACATCAACCACAGCTTCTGCATCAGACTGACGTGCAGACGCTAACACTCGCAATACAGAAATCGCATCTTCAAATGCGCTACCGGCTACCGGAACATGCCACCAACGCTCAAACTTCACAACCGGCAAGGATGCCGCAATGACCGCACCAAATAAAGTAATTAGCCATGACAAATAAATCCAAATCAAAAAGATGGGAACCGCTGCCAATGCACCATAAATCACAGTGTAAGTCGGAAACTGCTTAATGAAAATCGCAAACAAACGTTTTGCAACTTCAAAGGCAACCGCGGCAACCACACCACCCCAAGCAGCATCACGCCAATCGACAGGACGATTCGGTACCGACGAATACAACAAGGTGTAAGCAATGGTGGTGAATGCGATCGATACTGAAGTATAAAAAATCGTTCCAACAACGGGGACGGACTTCATCAATCCATTAGTCGCAGTAAACAAAGTCGATGTGGCACTCATCGAAATACCAATCAGCAATGGCCCCAATGTAACAATCGCCCAATAAACCACAATCCGCTGCACCAAAGGACGTGAGCGTTTAACTTGCCATATTTGATTAAAAGTACGATCAATCATCGCCATCGTAGCGACCGCGGTGACCATCAACACCACACCACCAACTGCCGACAATCGAGTTGCCTTAGTCGCAAATTGAGTCAAATACCCCATCACCGTTGTTGAGATCTGTTTGGGCATCAAGCTCTGCGTAAAATACGCTTCCAAAGAAGCCTTGAAATCGGTGAACAATGGAAATGCCGTCAAAATTGCAAGACCAATTGTCAGTATCGGTACGAGAGCCAACACGGTAGTAAATGTCAAGCTCCCAGCAACCTGTGGCAAACGAACCTCTTGAAGGCGTCGATTCGCAAATTGAAACAAGTTTTTTATTTGAGGCCAAGTTAATCCACGCATAACATCTTCCGTTCTTATCCTTACATTACTTTTACTAAAGCTCACTGAAGACAAGCACATTTCCTTAAAAACGTGCGAGTCCCAATGAGGCAAAAAATTGTTTCATTTTACAGAGAGTTAAACCTAGCTATAAAAGTAATTTATCTAAAACTCTGGAAACGAGGCTCATGCGCAGCAATACAATCAATCTAACAGCACAAACTTCTTTATAATCACGCCAATGAATACCAAACAACTTCCTATCTTAGTTTTATTTTATTCACGTCACGGCAGCACTCGCCAACTAGCCCAATTGATCGCACAAGGGATTGAGAGTGTGAATGGCTGCGAGGCGAGAATTCGAACAGTACCTGCCGTTTCTACCGTGATCGAAGCATCCGAACCTGCGATACCGAACGATGGTGCCCCCTATGTTGAGTTGAGCGACTTTAAAGAGTGCGCGGGCTTAGCGCTTGGATCACCGACGCGATTTGGCAATATGGCTTCAGCGATGAAATATTTTTGGGATGGTACTGCAGCGGATTGGGTGTCAGGAACACTATGTGGCAAACCAGCCTGTGTCTTCACATCAACAGGTAGTTTACACGGTGGTCAAGAATCTACTTTGTTGTCGATGATGCTGCCATTAATGCATCACGGCATGCTGATTCTTGGTCTGCCTTACACCAACCCAGAATTAATGCGTACAAAATCTGGTGGGAGTCCCTACGGCGCAACGCATTGGTCTGGCTTAGATGGAAAACTCCCAATTACCGACGATACGCGAGCCCTTGCGATCGCACTTGGGAAACGTCTAGCACAAACGGCTTTGCAACTTCAAAAGACATGAACAATCATCAGACCACACTATATAGGCTCGCGTCAGGCAGCCTAATCGCCCTCATTTTGCTTTGCATTTCTTGGGAAATGTGGCTTGCGCCCTACAAGCATGGCGGATCTATTTGGGTTATTAAGGTTTTGCCATTATTATTCCCTCTACGCGGAATTTTGCAAAAAAATATTTACACAATGCAATGGTCATCAATGTTTATCATGTTTTATTTCATTGAAGGCGTTGTACGGGCAATGAGTGATGCAGACTCACTATCTCGATTATTGGCTGGTATCGAAATTTTTCTGAGCGTAGTATTTTTCTTAAGTACGATTTATTACGTTAGGCCGTTTAAAAAAATCGCAAAAGCAGCAAAGAAAAAGGCCGAGGAACAAGCTAATCAAACAAAGTCGATTACGTAAACTCACATCAAAAACTCAATTCACAAACTCACCTTACAACCTGATTTCATCACATGCAAAATTTTCTAAATCTCTGCAAATCGGCAATTGGTGAAGAATATGTTTTGCTCGATGAAGATCAACAAGCACCTTATTTACAAGACTGGCGACAACGCGCAAGAGGCAATGCATTAGCGGTTTTAAGACCAGCAGAAACCGAACAAGTAGCGCAGCTCGTCAAGCTTTGCACTACCTTTAAAATTCCTATCGTCGCACAAGGTGGTAATACGGGACTCGTGCTAGGAAGCATTCCAGACCAATCGGGAACAGCAGTAATTCTCTCGCTGCAACGACTAAATAAAATACGCCAAATTGATATTGCAAATAGTACTCTGACCGTTGATGCAGGATGTCTACTCCAACAAATACAAGTCGCAGTGGACGAAGTCGATATGCTTTTCCCGCTTTCATTAGCATCTGAGGGTAGCTGTACGATTGGGGGTAACTTATCAACGAACGCTGGTGGAACAGCTGTTCTCCGCTATGGCAATGCGCGTGAACTCTGTTTGGGTCTAGAGGTTGTGACAGCAAATGGAGAAATTTGGAATGGCTTGCGCGGTCTTCGCAAAGATAATACTGGCTACGATCTACGCGATTTATTTATAGGTGCGGAAGGCACGCTCGGTATTATTACTGGCGCTGTACTTAAACTATTTCCCAAGCCACGCAACTTTGCAACCGCTTTGATCAGCATCGACTCGATTCTTCATGCAGTCGATTTACTGTCCTTAGCCAAGCAGCTATGCCATGCCAACCTCACCAGTTTTGAATTAATCAATCATTTAAGCTTGGAACTAGTTCATAAACACTTCCCCCAATATCAACGAGTATTCGCAAAAGCAAGCCCGTTTTACGTACTGTTGGAGTTATCTGGCTTTGGCACTGAAGAACAAAATACTCAACAAATTGAAGACTTAATTTCCACCGCGATGGAAGCTGATTTGATTGTTGATGCCGCCATCGCCAATTCAATTTCGCAAGCCAATAATTGCTGGGCATTGCGAGAATCAATCTCATCAGCCCAAGCCAAAGAAGGCAAGAACATCAAGCACGATATTTCATTGCCCATTTCAGCGATTGCTGATTTCGTCAAAGATACCAACATCCGCATCGAAAACGCATTTCCAGGAAGCCGCATGGTGACGTTCGGCCATTTAGGCGATGGCAATTTACATTTCAATGTCTCGCCTCCTACCCAGAGTGAGCACGAAAATTTCCTAGCTCATCAAGCAGAAATCAATCGAATCGTACACGACAAAACGCATCAATATGGTGGTTCTATTTCAGCAGAGCACGGTATTGGCGCACTCAAAAAACAGGAACTAACACGCTATAAATCACCAGTTGAACTACAGCTTATGCGTGCCATCAAGTCGGCATTTGATCCAGATAACATCATGAACCCTGGAAAAATTTTATAGGAGAAAATATGAAATTCTTGGCGACGACTCTGACACTTCTATTTCAATCAATGCTCGTGTTTGCCGATACTACAGCATTTAAATGCCAAGAAAATGGAAAAACAATTTTTAGCCAACACCCATGCAAATCGGGAACCTCCACTGCTATCGATATTAAAACCATAGCACCCTCAGCAGACGAACAATTAGCCGCACAAAAAGCCCACAAACAGCGAATATCAGCAATTGGAAAGCTAGAGAAAACTCGCGAGCGCGATGATGCCAAACATGAAGCAATTAACCGTAGAGCTGCTAACAAAGCAGCCGCAGCAAGAAAACGTTGCGAAGCACAACAATTACAAACAAAATGGGCGAAAGAAGATCTAAAAAATACACAGCCCAAAGGTGAAATGAAAGCACAACAAAAACTCAAGCGAACACAAGAGCGTGCAGACTTTGTGTGCAAAGATAACTAAAAAATCGTCTTCGCAATTTGATCGCACGATTATAACAAACTGAGTCACTTTTCGAGCTTGTAAATAATCGCTTTTCCTTTCGATGGTGACAAGAGACCCAACAAGCCACTAATATTTCCAAGGCCAAACGCCTCGCCACCTAAAGCTAAGTAATGCCCGTCCTTTGATACTGCTATTGAGGCAGCTTCCGCCGGAATTTCTTGCAAGAGCTTTGTGTGCTGCCCATCCCAAATCTTGACACTTTTCGATATGCCCGCAACTATCAGATACTTGCTATCTGAGGTAAAGCGAATACCTCTGACGTGTGTACCTCTAGGTCCAGGTTCTCGGCTTAATATTTCACCTGTGGCACTATCCAAAATTCGAATGGCGTCTGCGCCGTCATTTGGGACGCCTTTAAATCCAACAGCGAGAAATTTTCCGTCTCCTCCCCACGCCAACGCTACGATTTCACCGGGAGGCGAGTCCATGCCACTCTGAAACATTGGAATGTCTCGTATTTGAAGCCTCTCCAGCAAATCGAATATTCGGATTCGTTGTGTAGAAATTAAACCTCCTCGGCTATTCTTTTCACCCGAGTAAAAATCACCACCGATGGCGGCATATCTTCCATCGAAACTTAGGGAAAATGCAGATGGAAAAAAATTCGGGCTCTCCAATTTCCAAGTCAATTTCCATGTTTTTGTGTCATAAGCGGCTAATGTGTGTACGCGGAGCCGAAATGACAGTTGTGACATCAATAGACTGTCACCATTGGGTGTGTACGTTACAGCAGCACATTGATTCTCTCCGGGCTTTTCCTCCTGACGGTAAGATTCAATACCGTCGCTAAATCGCCAAATCGCAGCGACTTATCCGCACCAAACCGCTTCTGCACCATCTTTAGAAAACTGGAGCACATCGGTATTCAATGGATTCAGATTGCCATGTTTAAATTCCGGCCCTACTCGCCGTGCCTGGAGCCAGTCCCAAACCTGTGCAGAATGTGCGCAACTATATTTTGCAGCCACCAATAAACTTCCGTCAGGGCTAAATGCTAAGGAGTCAATTGGATGGGTCTCATGGATAGTTGCGACTTCTTTGGCGACATTATTCTTCAAGTCGGAAATACCTGCACGCGCGACATGTGCGACCATTAGCGCGATGAGCATGAATACAAAGTATGAGAATTTATTTTTCATGAAATTTTAAGGATGAGCACCTTAATTAGTAATGCCCGAGCTGTCACTTCGCCGATAGATACTATTGTCACATAACGATCTCACGTTGATCGTTCGAAAATAAAACTATTATCGCCTACTAAAACGCAGAAATATTCTTGAAGCACGTAATTCGCATTAATGCTTTCCAATCTCTGGGTTCGAGATTAAAAGAAAATCAATATTAAGTCCACTTTCTCATTTTCGCAGCATTAAGTAAATGGATGATAGTGCGAAAATCCTGAAAAGCAGATTGACTGCTGGCAGGTTAAACCAACAAATAAAAAAGCCAACCCTAATAGGTTGGCCAAATTAATTTAGTCGATTGATTATAAACGCTTTACTTGGCGCGTCGGGAGGGGTTCGAACCCCCGACCCATGCCTTAGAAGGGCATTGCTCTATCCAACTGAGCTACCGACGCACACGCATTTTTAGCTGCTTACTAGTGCAAGAAACCGCCAAAAATCAGAAGGCTGAATATTACAGTGTATCGCTACTAACATCAAGAATGATTAGCTGAAAAGCGCGAATTTAGCCGATGCAATCGGCAAGTCGACGAGCCATTTTATTTGCCAGTTCGGATTTTGAGGTCTCCACCATCACACGAATTAATGGCTCGGTTCCAGATGCACGAATGAGGACGCGTCCCTGCCCCGCTAATTCTTGTTCGACTGCAGATTTTTCTGCAACCAATGCGGCATTACTTTGCCAATCAAAACCTGGCTTGACTCTCACATTGATCAATACCTGAGGGAATAAATGAAGATTTTCAAAACATTGATCTAAGGACTTGCCATTGCGCTTTAATGCGGACAGTACTTGTAGCGCCGAAACGATGCCGTCGCCAGTGGTATGCTTATCCAAACAAAGCAAATGTCCAGAACCTTCACCGCCCAATAACCAACCTTGCTGAAGCATTTGCTCTAACACATAACGGTCTCCCACTTTAGCTCGAATAAACCCAACGCCAAGTTCTTTAAACGCGAGTTCGACTGCCATGTTGGTCATCAATGTACCAACAGCACCAGCAACAGGGCCGATAGCCATGCGATCTAAAACCATGAGGTAGAGGAGTTGATCACCGTCGTAGATTTTTCCAAATTTATCCACCATGACCAAGCGATCAGCGTCGCCATCCAGAGCGATACCTAAATCTGCGTGATTAGCACGCACAGCCAACGCCAAAGCATCTGGTGCAGTTGCACCGACCTGCTCGTTAATATTAAAACCATTCGGCTGATTGCCAATCGCGATTACCTCAGCACCCAGTTCATGGAATACATGAGGAGCGATGTCGTACGCAGCACCATGCGCGCAATCGACAACAATTCTCAGACCACGTAAATCAAGTTCGTTAGGATAGGTACTTTTGCAAAACTCGATATAGCGACCATTTGCATCATCTAGACGTTTCGCTTTACCTAGTTTGTCTGAACTGACACATTGCATATCACGATCGAGCTCGGCTTCGATCGCAAGCTCTATATCGTCTGGCAGTTTAGTGCCTTGCGCGGAAAAGAATTTAATACCGTTATCATCGTAAGGATTATGCGATGCGGAAATAACCACGCCAGCTGACAAACGCAAAGCACGCGTCAAATATGCAATCGCAGGTGTTGGCATAGGGCCTGACAGCATAATATCGACACCAGCCGCGGCAAATCCTGCTTCTAATGCAGCTTCCAACATATAGCCCGATACGCGCGTATCTTTGCCAATGAGAACGGTAGGACGCGAACCTGAAGATGCATCCGTTTGCGCCAACACTTTGCCTGCCGCATAACCAAGACGCATCACGAAATCAGGTGTAATTGGGCTAACACCAACCTTGCCACGTATGCCGTCTGTACCGAAATATTTACGAGACATGTTTTCCCTCTCTTATTGTTTTTGTCGTGTATTAAAACTAAAGGTGACTGTACTTAGATTTGTGTCATTGCACTTGTTTGATGAAAAGTATGAGCTGCATGCCACACACGAATTGCATCAACTGTTTCAGCAACATCGTGCACTCGAACGATTCGTGCACCCTGTGCCATTGCTGCAAGTGCTGCAGCTAAACTGCCCGCCATACGACGTTCAATCGGCTTCTCGGTAATTGCGCCAATCATCGTTTTACGCGACATACCTGCTAACAACGGAATCCCCAATTCATCTTGCATTGAACCGATATTTTGCAACAGCTGCATATTATGTTCTAGTGTCTTGCCAAATCCAAAGCCAGGGTCGATCGTCAATCGATTTTTTTCTACACCTGCGTCTATTAGTTGATCACAACGCTCACGTAAAAACGCGATAACTTCCTGCGTTACGTCTTGATAGCTTGGCTGCAATTGCATGATATCGGGAGACTTCTGCATGTGCATGACACATAAGCCAACATCACTATCGGCAACTGCCTTACGTGACTCTGGCGAGGCGAAACCCCGAATATCATTGATCATGTCAGCACCGGCAATGATTGCTTCCCGCATCACTTCTGGTTTGTAAGTATCAATTGATATCGGTTTGCCGCAATCGCGCAAAGCATAAACTAGAGGGATGACGCGCTTCAATTCTTCTTCTACCGGAAGTGGATTCGCTCCTGGTCGGCTCGATTCACCACCAATATCAATGATATCCACACCATCTTCGATCATCTGCTCCGCGTGAGTGATCGCGTGATCCAAGGATTGGAATTTGCCACCGTCCGAAAACGAGTCTGGAGTGACATTTAAGATACCCATCACCAAAGGTTTAAAAACTGTTTTGCTTGATCCTGTATTCTGCACTTTCATTGGAAAGCGATAACGACCGCACTCAAAATAAGTATTCAACATAAATCTGTGGCTCTAAAAATGAAGGGTGAGGATTTCTCCTCACCCCTCTATTGCTCTGTAATCGAATTAAGTTAGTCTACTAAATATGACTAAATATGACTAAATCTGACTCAGTTTGAATTAGGCAGGTGCCGTCGCATTTGGTGTCACACCACCTGGCGGAGTATCCGAAGGTGATTTCGGCGCAGCTGTGAAGGATTTTGGTGGCTGCGGCTCAACACCTTTCATGATGTCATTAATTTGTTCCGCATCAATCGTTTCCCACTCCAGCAATGCCTTTGTCATCGCTTCGACTTTATCACGGTTTTGCTCTAATAATTGACGAGAAATCGCATACTGCGCATCGAGAATAGCGCGAATTTCCGCATCCACTTTCTGTTGTGTGGCTTCAGAAATCGTTTTAGATGAACCACCAAAATAGCCGCCATCTTGATTGTCTTCATAAACCATCACGCCCAAGCTATCGGACATACCAAAACGCGTTACCATCGCACGTGCCAATTTGGTTGCGCGTGAAAAATCGTTAGAAGCACCGGTCGACATCTGACCAACGAAGATCTCTTCTGCGATTCGACCACCAAATAAAATCGCGATCTCTTCTAACATTTTATCTTTGTAGCCACTAATTTGATCATGCTCTGGTAATTGCCATGTCAAACCCAATGCATTACCGCGCGGCATAATCGTCACTTTGTGAACTGGATCTGCTTTCGGCAATAGTTTGGCGACGACAGCGTGACCAGATTCATGGTAAGCCGTATTGCGTCGTTCATCTTCACGCATCACCATAGACTTACGTTCAGGTCCCATGTAGATCTTGTCTTTCGCATCCTCAAAATCCAACATTTCAACCAAACGTTTGTTACGACGTGCAGCAAATAAAGCAGACTCGTTTACCAAATTAGCTAAGTCAGCACCTGAGAAGCCTGGCGTTCCACGTGCCAAAATATCAGCACGTACATCGGGTGCGATTGGTACTTTACGCATGTGTACGTTCAAGATTTGTTCGCGACCACGAATATCTGGCAAGCCCACAGTAACTTGGCGATCGAAACGACCTGGACGCAACAATGCTTTATCGAGTACATCAGAGCGGTTCGTCGCAGCGATCACGATCACGCCGGAATTTGGCTCAAAGCCATCCATCTCAACCAGCATCTGGTTCAAGGTTTGCTCGCGCTCGTCATTACCACCGCCCATACCAGCGCCACGATGGCGACCTACAGCATCAATCTCGTCAATAAAGATGATGCATGGAGAGTGCTTTTTGGCGTTATCAAACATATCGCGTACACGAGATGCACCGACACCAACAAACATCTCAACGAAATCTGAACCTGAGATAGTAAAGAATGGTACCTTCGCTTCACCCGCGATAGCACGTGCTAACAGTGTTTTACCAGTACCCGGAGGACCAACCATCAAAACACCGCGTGGAATACGTCCACCGAGCTTCTGGAATTTGCTTGGATCTTTTAAGAAATCAACGACTTCACTAACTTCTTCTTTGGCTTCATCGCAGCCTGCGACGTCAGCAAAAGTGACATGGTTATTCGTTTCGTCTAGCATGCGCGCTTTTGATTTGCCAAATGAAAACGCACCACCTTTGCCACCACCTTGCATTTGACGCATAAAGAAAATCCATACGCCAATTAGCAATAACATTGGCCCATAAGAAATCAGGATTTGCCCTAATAATGATGGCTCTTCTGGTGGTTTGCTATCGAATTTAATTCCGTTATCAACTAAGTCTTTAGCCAAGCCCTTATCAAAGATCGTCAACTGTGCTTTGATTTTCTTGTCATCAATCGTGGTAGCAACAACCGTGCGATTGCTATCATCAATTACTGCCTCTTTAATGCGTTTTGCGCGCACTTCATCGAGAAATTGAGAATAAGGAATCGTCACTGCATTGGCAGCGAGATTCTTACTATCAAATTTATTGAACACCATAAAGAGCACTAAGAGCACCGCGCCCCACATTGCAATTTTGGTTAACATTGAATTATTCACAAAAACTCCTCAGGTGCTTCATGCGCACAAAAAGTCGCAAGAAAAATATTTGGCGATCTTTACTACCCACTCAAGCAAACATTCTACTCGCATTAAATACAGCTTGCTGAACAAGATATGCTGGCGTGATTGACAATTATCAAGGGCAAAACAATCAAATTGTTCTTAATTTTCGCGCTATTTTACTCAATTCGGATTTTTTAAGCCTTTTCCCAGCAAAAATATCTCGGCAGATTTATCTTTACTCGCTTTGGGCTTTTTATTGGTAACAGTTTTGAACTCGTTTTTAAACAAGGTAACTAGCGTATTGTAGCTAGGGCCATGAAAACATTTGACCAGCAAAGCGCCATTCGGTTTCAAATGGGCTTTGGCAAACTCAACTGCTAATTCGATAATATACTCGACGCGCGCGGCGTCAACCGTCGAGTTACCAGAGAGGTTGGGTGCCATATCCGACAAAACGACATCAACTTTTTTTCCTTGTAATTTTGATTCCAACTGAGACAATACCTCTTCTTCACGAAAGTCACCTTGGATAAAGTCAACATCGGCAATCGGTTCCATTGGCAATAAATCAAGCGCATAGATCTCACCATTGATGCCACCGCCCTCTTTCCCCGCCAATTTATGACGCGTATATTGCGACCACCCACCTGGAGTTGCGCCTAAGTCGACAATCACCTGACCACTTTTGATCAGTTTTTCAGTCTCATCAATTTCTTTGAGCTTATAAACGGCACGTGATCGGTAGCCTTCTTTTTGTGCTAATTTCACATAAGGATCATTAATATGATCGTGAACCCAATTTTGATTGAATTTATTCTTGGCCATTGGCGTAAAATACTGCTTTTAAAGGAATTTATATGTCAAACGACGCAACAACTAAAAAAATCAAGCCAAAATCAAAACTCACTCCCGCGGAACGCAGTGAATTACGCGCAGAAGCGCATGGTTTGAAACCTATCGTCATTATCGGCGAAGCTGGCTTAACGCCCGCTGTCATGAAGGAAATCGATGCAAGCCTGAATTCTCATGGGTTAATTAAAGTACGTGTCTTTGGTGATGATCGTGAAGCACGCGTATCGATGTACGAAACAATTTGCGCAGAACTTGGTGCTGAACCTGTTCAACATATTGGCAAATTATTGGTGATCTATCGCCCTAAACTGGACGGTGTCAAAGAAACCAAATTTGTCAAACGTGGAAAAGGTCTGCGCGAAGTGACGATTGTGAAGCCTAGCGCAAGTGGCACAAAAAAACCATCTGTTTCTAAAGTCTTAGTCAAGGGAAATGAACGTGTCACTCAAGGTGGTTCCATTAAACGTGCAAAACCACGTCAGTCTAGCGTCAAAAAATCGATCAAGGCGTAATTCTTACTCGACTTGTTCAGCCTCTTTGGTCGCTAAAAAAGAGGGGCGCTAATTGCGCGCCCCACTCTTGCTTTACCTAGAATTGCCTACTTCAAAAACTTGCTTCAAAACAGATAATTAGATGTAAAGCACTTCCAAAATTTCGTATTCACGTACACCGGCTGGCGCTTGCACGCCAACCACATCACCAGCGTACTTGCCTATCAAAGCGCGTGCAATCGGCGACGTAATCGATACTTTGTTCAATTTCAAATCAGCTTCGTCTTCACCAACGATCTGGTATTGTACTTTCTGACCGGTTTCCAAATCTTCGAGTTGTACTGTTGAAGCAAATACAACGCGCCCTTCTGCATCCAATTCAGTTGGATCAATAATTTGCGCAGCGCTTAATTTGCTATCTAATTCAGCAATACGGCCTTCGATAAATGCCTGACGCTCTTTCGCTGCGTCGTATTCGGCATTTTCTGACAAGTCACCTTGCGCGCGTGCTTCAGCAATCGCATTAATCACCTCTGGGCGATCTTTGGTTTTGAGCTTGTGCAATTCTTGCTTGAGCAATTCTGCGCCAAATTTAGTGAGAGGGATTGTACTCATAGCTATCTACATTATTCAAAAATGGTGGAATTTCCCACGTTAACAATTCAAGATGGTTTGCCATCAAGCCTAAAAGTAGAGAGGTCACAAGAACAATGATAGCTCATTGTTAATTGTGACCTCTCAGAATGCGAATCTCCTTTTATTGGATATTCGCAGGATTTCGCTTAGTGTAAAGACTTATGCAGACCTTGTAAATCATAGACATGCAATTCATTGAGATGACGCATCCCTTCCACTGCGGCTTCCGCCCCCGCAATCGTCGTAATGGTCGTCGCACCCGATGCCAAAGCAGAAACACGAATCGAACGAGAATCGGCAATCGCATTGCGCTTCTCTTCCACCGTATTGATGACCATCACCACTTCGCGGTTCTTCAATAAATCAACCACGTGTGGACGCCCTTCTGCCACTTTATTCACAGGCGCACAAGCGATGCCAGCCGCAGAAATCGCCGCAGCCGTACCTTTGGTCGCGACCAGTTCAAATCCCATTGCAACCAAGTTCTTCGCAATATTGATCGCACGTGGTTTATCTGCATTCTTAACAGTCAAGAATACCTTGCCAGACTTCGGCAATTTCGTTCCGGCGCCTAATTGTGATTTCACAAAAGCCTCACCGAAAGTCTTGCCAACACCCATCACTTCACCGGTCGATTTCATCTCAGGTCCGAGAATAGTATCCACGCCTGGGAACTTCACAAACGGGAAGACCGCTTCTTTGACGCTGAAGTAACTTGGAACCACTTCTTTGTAAATGCCTTGCGAATCCAAAGATTGACCAACCATGCAACGCGCAGCGATTTTTGCCAATTGCAAACCAGTCACCTTTGACACATAAGGCACGGTACGTGAAGCACGTGGATTCACTTCTAACACGTACACCACATCTTCGCCGTCTTTTTGTTGAATTGCGAACTGAACGTTCATTAAACCAACAACATTCAAGCCCTTCGCCATCAAACTCGTTTGACGTTTCAATTCGTCGATCGTCGCTTGCTTTAAAGAGTATGGTGGTAATGAACAGGCAGAGTCACCAGAGTGCACACCCGCTTGCTCGATATGCTCCATCACACCACCGATGAAAGTACGCGTGCCATCCGACAAGCAATCAACGTCAACTTCAATCGCATCATTCAAGAAACGATCTAGCAATACGGGTGAATCGTGTGAAACCTTGACGGCCTCACGCATATAACGCTCAAGGTCACGTTGCTCGTGCACGATTTCCATCGCACGACCGCCTAACACATAGGATGGACGAACCACGAGTGGATAGCCAATTTCTTGCGCCAAAGTGATGGCCTCATCTTCGGTACGTGCAGTGCGATTTGGCGGTTGACGCAAGCCCAACTCATGCAACATTTTTTGGAAGCGTTCACGATCTTCTGCAGCGTCAATCATGTCAGGTGAAGTACCGACGATAGGCACGCCATTCGCCTCTAATTCCAAAGCCAATTTCAATGGTGTTTGACCACCATATTGCACGATCACGCCGACTGGTTTTTCCAGATCAACGATTTCTAATACGTCTTCTAAAGTCAGCGGCTCGAAGTACAAACGATCAGACGTGTCGTAGTCAGTTGAAACGGTTTCTGGATTACAGTTCACCATAATCGTTTCGTAGCCGTCGTCACGCATCGCAAACGCGGCGTGTACACAGCAATAATCGAACTCAATACCTTGGCCGATACGATTTGGACCACCACCTAAAACGATAATCTTTTTCTTATCGCTCGGCGCAGATTCACACTCATCTTCATAGGTGGAATACATATACGCGGTCTTCGTCGCAAATTCACCAGCACACGTATCGACCCGTTTGTACACTGGACGCACGTTCAAGGCTTTACGCTTTTCACGTACTGCTGTGCCTGTTGTTTTCAACAACTTCGCTAAACGACGATCTGAGAAACCTTTTTTCTTCAGCTTCAATAATAGATCTTTATCAATGCCATCCAAGCTTTGCGTTTCCAACCACAATTCGATATCAACGATATCTTTAATTTGTACCAAGAACCAAGGATCAATATGGGTCAACTGATGCACTTCTTCCAGAGAAAAACCTTGTGCAAACGCATCGCCCACGTACCAAATCCGATCCGGACCAGGTGCGCCTAATTCTTTCTCTAAAACTTCGCGATCGGTGGTTTTTTCATTCATACCATCCACGCCCACTTCCAAACCGCGCAAAGCTTTTTGGAAAGACTCTTGGAAGGTACGACCAATCGCCATCACTTCACCAACTGACTTCATTTGAGTCGTTAAACGATTGTCGGCTTGTGGGAATTTTTCGAATGCGAAACGAGGAATCTTGGTAACAACGTAGTCAATCGATGGCTCGAAAGATGCGGGCGTTTGACCACCTGTAATTTCATTGCGCAACTCATCCAAGGTAAAGCCAACGGCAAGCTTCGCCGCAATTTTCGCAATTGGGAAACCCGTCGCTTTCGATGCCAATGCAGATGAGCGCGAAACACGTGGATTCATTTCAATCACGATCATGCGACCATCTTTTGGATTAACTGAGAACTGCACGTTTGAACCACCAGTATCGACACCGATTTCACGCAATACAGCCAATGAAGCGTTACGCATGATTTGGTATTCTTTGTCAGTCAAAGTTTGTGCTGGAGCCACCGTGATGGAGTCACCTGTGTGCACACCCATAGGGTCCAGATTTTCAATGGAACAAACGATGATGCAGTTATCCGCTTTGTCACGCACAACTTCCATTTCGTATTCTTTCCAACCGATCAAAGATTCTTCAATCAACAATTCACTGGTTGGAGATGCTTCCAAGCCACGTTTGCAAATGGTTTCGAATTCTTCTTCATTGTAAGCAATACCGCCGCCTGTGCCACCCATCGTGAACGAAGGACGAATAATCACAGGGAAACCAATGCGTTTTTGCACTTCCCAAGATTCATCCATCGTATGTGCTACACCAGAGCGCGCTGAACCTAAACCAATCTTGGTCATCGCGTCTTTAAACTTGGAGCGATCTTCAGCCTTATCAATCGCCTCAGGCGTTGCGCCAATCAATTCACATTTGTACTTTTCTAAGACGCCATGGCGGTGCAGATCAAGTGCACAATTCAAGGCTGTTTGACCACCCATCGTTGGCAAGATCGCGTCTGGGCGCTCTTTATCAATAATGCGCTCTAAAACTTGCCAAGTGATAGGCTCGATGTAAGTAACATCCGCCATATCAGGATCGGTCATGATGGTCGCTGGATTGCTATTGACCAAAATGACTTTGTAACCTTCTTCACGCAAGGCTTTACAAGCTTGTGCGCCAGAATAGTCGAACTCACAAGCCTGACCAATGATGATAGGACCCGCGCCGATAATTAAAATACTTTTTATGTCTATACGCTTAGGCATTTTTGTTCTTCTCCAACTTCGCGGTCTTCATCAAATTCGTAAAACGGTCAAACAAGTAGGCAATATCATGCGGACCTGGTGATGCTTCAGGATGACCTTGGAAGCAAAATGCTGGCTTGTCAGTGCGCGCAAAACCTTGCAAAGAGCCATCGAACAAAGACACATGCGTGACGCGGCAATTTTCTGGCAAAGATGCTGCATCGACCGCAAAACCGTGATTTTGTGAAGTGATCAACACTTGCTTAGTATCGAGATCTTGTACAGGATGGTTAGCACCATGATGACCAAACTTCATCTTCAAAGTTTTTGCGCCGGATGCCAAGGCCATAATTTGATGACCTAAGCAAATACCAAAAGTAGGAATGCCTTTTTCAATCAATTCTTTTGCTGCTGCAATCGCGTAATCACATGGTTCTGGATCGCCAGGACCATTCGATAAAAATACGCCATCAGGATTCAAGGCCAACACTTCCGCCGCGCTTGATTGCGCAGGCAGAACGGTTACCTTGCAACCGCGCTCAGCCAGCATGCGCAAAATATTGCGCTTAACACCGAAGTCAAAAGCAACCACATGGAACTCTGAATTGCTTAATGCGCCATAGCCTTGACCGAGTTTCCACTCTGCTTCAGTCCATTCATAGGACTTAGAAACAGAAACCACTTTCGCCAAATCCATGCCAGCCAATCCTGGGAAAGATTTTGCTAACTCAAGTGCTTTTGCCGCATCCGAGCCCACCAGAATTGCGCCGCCTTGCGCACCTTTTTCGCGCAAAATGCGTGTCAACTTACGCGTGTCGATACCAGCAATAGCAACGATGTTTTGCGATTTTAAGTAATCAGATAAAGATTGTTCCGAGCGGAAATTAGAAACCAACATAGGCAGGTCTTTAATGATCAAACCTGCAGCATGAATTTTGTCTGACTCAACGTCTTCCGAATTCACACCTGTGTTACCAATATGCGGATAAGTCAAAGTGACAATTTGAGAGCTATAACTTGGGTCAGTCAAAATTTCTTGATAACCAGTCATAGAAGTATTGAAAACAACTTCACCGATCGTGTGACCGGATGCTCCAATCGATACACCAGTAAATATCGTGCCATCAGCGAGGGCAAGAATGGCAATGGAATCGGGATTGGAACTTAGGGACTGCGGAATGGGCAGCAAGGGCAACTCCTGTAGTGTTGTCGCCGTTGCGCGCCCAAACATCGATCGTTACTTGCTGTTCTCTGAACTTCGCCTTGAATGTCAAAGCGCTATCCGGAGAATGAGAAACAATCAAAGTAGAGAGTGATTTTTTGGATATGCGCTACGACGAGATTTGAATAAGCTAAACCCTCGAATTATAGCGCAATAAGCCTCCTCAAGCAATCGCAGAATCATTGCTTACCAGCATCTTACTGGCTTTATTGCAAGATTGACGCTTATTCAGGTAATTAAAAGAACCAAACTCAAATTGACTTTTCTTTCTCTGAGTCGGCAAATCAAACAAGAATTGTCCGACTAAGCCATTAAGCGGATAATAGCGAGCTTTATCGCTCACCCATTATCTCGTCGTGACACTTTCACTCGCTGATCAAATCAATCATTTATTACCGCAAACACAATGCACCAAATGTGGCTACCCAGCATGCCAAGACTATGCCGCGGCCATTGCTAGCGAACAAGCATTGCATAATCAATGCCCACCAGGTGGACAAGATGGCATCAAAAAGATTGCACTCTTACTCAACAAACAAGTTTTGCCCTTAAATCCGAATAACGGCACGGAAAAACCAAGAACAGTCGCTTACATTGAGGAAGCCGTTTGTATAGGCTGTACGCTCTGCATACAAGCATGTCCGGTCGATGCAATTATGGGTGCCAACAAACAGATGCACACTGTCATCCCCGATTTGTGTACGGGTTGCGATTTATGTGTTGCTCCGTGCCCAGTTGACTGTATCAGCATGGAACCGATCGGGAATACTCAAACTGGTTGGCAAACATGGACTCAACAGCAAGCAGATCACGCCAAACAACGCTATCAGCAAAGACAACAGCGCCTGATTCGCGAAAAGCGCGAGAATGAAGAGCGCTTGTTAGCAAAAGCCCATGAAAAACTCAAATTAGTTAGCAAAGAAGTCGTGACAACTCCAAGCGAGATAAGTGAGCTAGAACGCAAAAAGCAAGTGATTGCGAATGCTATATTGCGTGCGCAAAACAAGAAACAAGCAAGCTAATTTCGCACAAGGTTAGCACAACAAATAAACGAATTTCCCATTTCCAAGCCACTATGAATGCCAATAAACGATTAGAGATTTTCAAACGCTTGCGCGCAGAGAATCCACATCCCACGACCGAGCTTGAGTACACCACACCTTTCGAGCTACTGATCGCCGTCTTACTATCCGCGCAGGCGACCGACGTATCCGTCAACAAGGCGACCAAACGACTATATCCCGTTGCGAATACTCCTCAAAAAATATTCGATCTTGGCGTCGAAGGATTAATTCCATTCATACAGACAATTGGTTTATATCGAACTAAAGCAAAAAATACGATAGAAACCTGCCGAATCTTATTGGAACAACACGGTGGCGAGGTACCCCGTACGCGCGAAGCACTCGAGGCTTTACCCGGCGTTGGCAGAAAAACTGCGAACGTCGTACTCAACACCGCATTTGGCGAGCCTACCATTGCGGTCGACACGCATATTTTCCGCGTCTCTAATCGGACAGGCATTGCGCCGGGTAAGAATGTCGACATTGTTGAGGAAAAACTACTCAAATTTGTGCCGAATGAATTTAAACTCGATGCACACCATTGGCTCATTCTGCATGGTCGCTATACCTGTATCGCAAGGACGCCAAAATGTTGGAATTGCATGATCGCCGATTTATGTGAATTCAAGCAAAAAACGCCCTTACCCGATAAAGTGTAAGAGCGCTTATTGATGGATGTCATTGCTAAGCAAGTACAACTAACTTACCTAGCCAGTGGAAAACTTAAATAATTTTGCATGCCTCGTCGAAATCGAGGCGCGGTGAACGTGGAAATAATTTTTCTGCATTACCATACCCAAGACTGCACACAAAATTCACTTTGACCGGAGAATCCGCGAAGAAAGTCGCGTTAATTTTATCTGCATCAAAACCTGACATCGGTCCGCAATCAAGACCTAAAGCACGTGCCGCCATGATCATATAAGCACCCTGCAAACTTGAATTTCTAAACGCTGTCGCTTCAATATTTGCCTGATTCCCCTCAAACCAAGAACGCGCATCAGGCGCATGCGGAAATAATTTGATCAGTTTTTCGTAAAACGCCAAATCCATACCGATAATGACGGTTACAGGCGCTTGACGCGTTTTTTCCGCATTCCCTGCGGACATACATGCAACCAATTTCTCTTTTTGCTCAGCAGACTTAACAAATACAAAGCGTGCTGGGCAAGAATTTGCTGAGGTTGGAGCCCATTTCATCGCCTGATAAATCGCCTGAATTTGCTCATCACTGACCGCCTTATCCAGCCACACATTATGTGTACGCGCGCTTGCAAACAATAGATCTAAAGATTCTTGATTTAACATGATGCCGCCTCTTTCTAAATTCGAAGCCGCGATCATAACCGAAAATCGATTTCACTTCAGCGAGATGCGCCGCACGCTGAAGTACAGGCTGGGGCAATTACCAGTAAAATAGCAAGATTCAACGATTCCTTACTTGCACAAAACATGTTCAATCCAAGTCAAGACGATGTTCGCCGTTTTTTCTGCGAAACCTACCGCAAATACCATGCAAAAGAGATATTAACGCCACTGGAAACGATTGCGGCCGACTGGATTTCACAACATCCAGAGTACGCTGAAGATTTTCGTGATGTCGAAGTTGCGCTTCAAAGAAATTACAGCGTGGATTCGGGAAAGACCAATCCTTTTCTTCATTTATCCATGCACTTGACGATCGCGGAGCAAGTCACAATTAATCAACCAAATGGCGTCAGAGTCGCCTATGAAGCGCTAGCGCACAAAAAAAATTCCATTCACGAAGCCCACCATGAAATGATGGACTGCTTGGGTGAAATGATTTGGAATTCGCAACGCAACGGCACACCGCCCGATGGTGAGGCCTACTTATCTGCCTTAATGCGCAAAGCAAAACAATAATTTAAATTCTTAAACAAAAAGCCGCATAGAATTTTCTATGCGGCTTTTTTCGTTTACTAAAATAGATTACTGCGCTAAAGGTCGAATGACTAAGAACTGAGAAATCTCGCCACGACGCACCAACAAGACTACTGCTTTCTTCGGATCTAACTTACTCGCCAAAGCATCAAATTGTTTCGCATCCTTAATGTCAATATTATTCATCATTAAAATCACATCTCCTGGACGCAAACCACTACCACCAGCTAAACCTTCAACGCTGTCAATAACTACACCGTTACCATTTGGCATATTGCGCTTCTGCGCATCACTCAGATCGGTGACACCAATTCCTAAGTGATTATCCAGCTTTTCTTTTTTGGACTTTTTCTCAGCCTTCTGAACAGGCTTGTCCGCTTCGGCTTCTCCAACTACTAAGCTAATATCCTTCGCAGCCCCTTTACGCCACACCGATACCATTACCTTAGAGCCGGGTTTAGTCGCCCCCACGATACGTGGTAAGTCGCTCCGTTTCTCAAGCGCTGTGCCATTAAATTTAAGAATGACGTCACCCTCTTGAATGCCAGCGCGATCTGCCGGGCCATTTGGCTCAACCTTGACAATCAAAGCTCCTTGCGCCTTGCCTAATCCCAAGCTTTCGGCAACCTCTTTGCTCAAATCACCAACTTCAACGCCCATACGCCCACGAGAAACAACACCAGAAGTTTTTAACTGTTCAACTACTCGCATTGCTTCATCGATAGGGATCGCAAACGAGATCCCCATATAACCGCCAGAACGGCTATAGATTTGAGAATTAATGCCAACCACCTCACCACGCATATTGATCAATGGGCCACCGGAATTACCTGGATTAACTGCGACATCGGTTTGAATTAAGGGCAAATAGTCACCCGTATCACGTGCTTTCGATGAAATAATTCCCGAAGTCACGGTGTTATCCAAATTAAACGGAGAACCGATCGCAATTACCCATTCACCAGCTTTAATTTTGTCAGAATCACCTATTGCTAACTTTGGCAATTTACTGCCCTCGATCTTCAACACGGCTACGTCGGTGCGACGATCACTTCCGATTACCTTAGCCTTAAATTCACGCTTATCGGTCAACTTTACATAGACTTCTGACGCGTCTTCAACCACGTGAGTATTTGTCAAAATATAGCCATCTTGACTGACAATAAATCCTGAGCCGACGCCACGCGGAACTTCTTGTTCTTGTTGTACAGGGGCTTGTCGTCTATTTCTAGGTGCTTGCTGAGGTACCGGAAACCCGAAGAAGCGGCGAAGCAATTCCTGCGCTTGGTCTTCATCGCCATAAGGAGAACCCTGAATTTGAGTAATTTTTTGCGTGGTGCGAATATTCACAACGGCTGGACTAGTACGCTCTACCAATTGGGTAAAATCAGGTAAACCCGTTACCAACAGAGGCGGCGCTGCGGTTGGCTGATTTTGTGCCGCTGCTGGCGATTGTGGCGCAGCCGCAGCATGTGCGTTGACTTGATTGTTGGAATTTAAAAAGGTGGCAACAGTAAAAACTGATGCACTAATGAGGATTGAGGAAATTAAAATAGAAATGTGTTTTTCAACAGGAAAAGATTTCACTTTTTTCATATTGTCACCATAAATCTGGATTGTGTTGGTCTATTTTTTAAATTGAATTGAATTAATCACTTGTTTAATTGCCGCATTTGGCACTTCCCCAACCACAGTCAACCAATTATCACCAAGACGCTTCCCCATAATCGTCATTGCTCCCTGTTGCAAACTACCTTCTGTACGACTACCTGTATTGGGTTCAACGAAAACCGATATTGTCGACAAGCCATCCGAAAACATCATCTGAACAACTTGGTGAGATTTTGTTTGATTTGCATCTGTGCCAGACACATTGCCTGAAATAGGAATGAATCGCTTGGTTTCAAGAGTCTTTTTAAAGCCGCTAGGCAAATTTTTAACAATCCAACCAGAATTGACGTTCGCCTGCACCGTCATATTCTCTATCTTCCATTGCGATACATTGGCAAAGCTTGGTTTAAGCTTCGCTTTATCAACTTCACCCAGTGCTATTTGAGTAAAAGCGATTTGCTCAATCACCTCACTGCGCGTATTGAGAGTCTGCAATCCTAACAAGAGACCGGTGTTCTTTTCGACGCACAAACGGAAACCATAGCGCAAACTATCTTTTGGTTGGAAATTAACGACTTGACACTCCAAACCAGCAACACGACTCATTTGCGCTTTTTTGATCGAATAAGAATCGGGCAAAGACTGAACATTTTGGTTTAGCAGAGCGGGAAACTCTTCTTGACTCAAATTCTTTTCAATTTGAATCACTTTGCTCTCTGGCAGATAACAAGCAACTTCTCCATCGCGCCGAATATATTCTCTGGGTTTTGCATCTAAAATTTCGAGTTTTTCAACTTCCGTATCACCATCAAACCCATGAGTAATTTTAGAGGTCCGTATTTGATTTCCCTGTTGATAGACAAAGGTCCCTGAATAGCTGGTCTTTTTGGCGGCGAGCTGCACCGATTGCAGCATTTTCATTAGATCGCGTTCTTCGCTAGCACTAGCAAAAGAAACCGAGCTAACTAAAGTCAGCAAACTACAGCAAGCAAATAAGAGAATATGCCGAAACCACATACGATTATTTTTCAGAATCAGAAGACGAAACAACATTCGCACGTTGAATATAGCGAGCGCCATTATCTAAGCTCGGAGATACTTTTTGATGTGCTAGCAAATAACTATCCAATCGCGGATCCCGCAACATCTCAACTTGATTTTCTAGCTTAGGCGCAAATTCCATATCTTTCGACGTTTGGCCAAGATTCGAATTTGCTGCCATTTTCACGCCCGCACCAGCAAATGGATCAGTTGCTTCTTGCTTCGCAATAGTCATATCAGCAGTAGAAGATGAACGCAATAAAGGAATAATTTGCGGCGCCATCAAAAAACCTAGCATCACCGTCGCAGCTACACTGGTGAGTGCCCAATATTTTGTTTTTTGAACTTGAAGTTTCTGGGTCTCAGTGGAATTAATTTGTGGCGCGACAATGGTAGGCTCTGCCTCCAACAATGCCGACATCTTCTTAGAAAAATCGGTGCTAAAAGAAATCGCCAAATCATCTGAGCGTAATACATCACCAATCTCATGATAACGCTCCCAATGCTCCCTCACTTCAAGACCTTCATTGCCCTTCATTCGAGCCAATAGCAGATCCAATTGAGTATCGGACGTTTCTCCATCTAGCACGCTAGAAATAAGTTCGTCATGATTGCTCTTGTTCATCATTTCTTCCCGGTTCAACTTCATTTTTTTATAACTTCAAATACCAAATTTATTTTTTGCGCACATTTACGTACTACCACCGTTGATCTATCGATGTGCCAATTAAGGGTCTAAGCTTCTCGGCAATCGCTTCGCGTGCGCGAAAAATTCGACTACGCACTGTTCCTATCGGGCACAACATAACTTCCGCAATTTCGTCATAACTTAAGCCCTCAATTTCTCGCAGTGTAATTGCATTTCTCAATTCTTCAGGCAATGACATCATAACGGCATTCACAGTTGCGGCGATTTGCTTACTCGCCATCAAAGATTCTGGCGTATTGATATCCCTCAGACCATCTGCATCATGAAACACTTCCGCTTCTGAAACATCTGCATCAGTTGAAGTCGGAGCTCGTCTTCCTTGTGTTACCAAATAATTTTTAGCGGTATTAATGCCTATTCGATATAACCAAGTATAAAACGCTGAATCGCCACGAAAATTCGCTAATGCGCGATAAGCCTTAATAAACGCCTCTTGCACCACATCTTCCGCCTCTGCATGATCATGGACGAGACGAGACACGAGCCGATAAAGTTTCCTTTGATATTTAGAAACCAAGAGCTCGAATGCCTTTTTATCTCCTCGCTGAACACGTTCAACCAATAATTGATCTATATCGCGTTCGCTTGTCACACAAACATTCCCATTTTGCAGAATTCTTATTTATTTTTAGTTAGATGGTTAGTAGAAGGTCTTACTAAGAATTTAGATACATCGATGCATTAAAAGTTCCCTTCAGACAAATCTTTTACTTGATCTAGCTCATCTGCGCAACGAGTTGCCCAATAATTGACAGCAACCTTGAGACGTCGAAAATCATCTTTTGCAACAGAATCAAACAATATGAGCAAGTTTCGATCTTTTCCAGACTCACATCGTACATTCAGCACAATCAAATAAGCCGACAAAATCACGAATCGGTTGATATACGCTTGGGTTGTTTTTATCACGATTAAATCTTGATCAACTACGCGCAATAAGATTGCACCCTCAGCATCCATCTCAATACGATATGAGTGAATCTTGTCAGACCAACACTTAAAAAATAACAGCATTACCAAGGCGATGACAACCACGATAATAGCTTGAAAATTTCCTAGATACGCTTTATGAACGTACACAGAATAAGACACACAAGCAAAACTAATAAACGACAGCAGATAAACTGCGCACCTTAGCACAAGCGAGGGTTTTACCAACACAGAAATTGCAAGACGCATCACCAATTTAAATAAAAAAAAACACCACATACATTATGTGGTGTTTTTTTAATACTATCTAGCTTCGCACTAAGATTTCTGCCAATTAAACCTTACCAAAAATCAAAGTACCATTTGTACCACCAAATCCAAATGAATTCTTCATCGCATATTGAATATTCATTTGACGCGCGGTGTTAGCACAATAATCGAGATCGCATTCTGGATCTTGATTAATAATATTGATAGTTGGTGGCGAAACTTGATGATGCACAGCCAAAACCGACAATACTGACTCTAAACCACCAGCACCACCTAATAAGTGACCAGTCATCGACTTAGTCGAATTAATCGTCATCTTATAAGCATGGTCACCAAATGCAGCTTTAATCGCATCAGTCTCATTCTTATCACCCAAAGGTGTAGAAGTACCGTGCGCATTAAGATAGCTAATTTGCTCCGTATTCAAGCCTGCATTTTTCAATGCATTCAACATACTACGACGCGGACCATCAACAGTCGGAGTCGTAATATGATAAGCATCGCCACTCATACCAAACCCCATTACCTCAGCATAGATTTTAGCGCCACGTGCTTTAGCATGTTCATACTCTTCCAGAACCATCACACCAGCACCTTCACCCAAGACAAAACCGTCACGGTCTTTATCCCAAGGACGTGAGGCTGTCGCAGGATCATCATTGCGAGAAGACAGCGCACGAGCAGAAGCGAATCCACCCAAGCCCAATGGAGAAATCGTCGATTCCGCTCCGCCTGCAATCATGACATCTGCATCACCATATTCAATCATTCGAGCAGCATTACCAATGCAATGCAAACCTGTCGTACACGCAGTAACAATCGCTAAATTTGGACCTTTCAATCCATATTTGATCGACAAATTACCGGAAATCATATTAATGATGGAAGCTGGAACAAAAAATGGTGTAATGCGACGCGGTCCACGTGCCATTAACACTTCCTTGGTTTCCTCGATCAATGGCAAACCACCGATACCAGAACCAACGATCACACCTATACGATCAGCATTTTCTTCAGTTACAGTGATACCACTATCCTGAAAAGCTTGCACACCAGCCGCAATACCGAAATGGATAAAAGTATCCATGTTGCGTGCTTCTTTGGCTGGAATATAGTCTTCGATATTAAATCCCTTCACTTCTCCAGCAAAGTGGGTAGTGAAAGGTGTAGCATCAAACTTGGTAATAGCTGCGATACCAGATTTACCAGCTAGGATGGCTGCCCATGTGTCGGCAATATTATTGCCAACAGGAGACACACAACCAAGGCCAGTAATTACAACTCGACGTTTACTTGTGAGGCTCAAGCGTCTCTCCTGGAATTAAAAAAGCAATCCGAAAGAATTAGGCTTTGACGTGCGCAGTTGCGTAGTCAATAGCTTGTTTTACTGTCGTGATTTTTTCTGCTTGTTCGTCAGGGATTTCCATTTCGAACTCGTCTTCCAAAGCCATCACCAACTCAACTGTGTCAAGTGAGTCTGCGCCCAAATCATCTACAAAAGAAGATTCGATTTTGATGTCAGCTTCAGCGACGCCTAATTGTTCAGCGACGATTTTTTTAACGCGTTGTTCGATATCAGACATGTGGTCTCCATTAGTGGTTACAGAAAGTGCGCGCATTTTAGCAGGTTTGCGCGCAAAAAGAGCATTTTTAGATGCTCCAACATTAACTCCGCTCAATTTCCGCGAAATTCGCTCATTTTACAACAAGAAAATTAACACAAATACATGCCACCGTTGACGTGCAAAGTGGTTCCAGTGATATATCCAGCGTCTGGCGATGCTAAAAAGACAGTTGCAGCTGCGATATCTTCTGGCTGCCCCAACTTACCCATCGGGATTTGCGTCAAAATTGCATTCTTTTGATCGTCGGTCAATGCCTTAGTCATATCAGTATCGATAAATCCTGGTGCAATGCAATTTACCGTAATATTTCGACTACCAATTTCAAGTGCAAGCGCACGACTCATGCCAGCAACACCAGCTTTCGCCGCTGCATAATTCATTTGACCAGGATTACCTGACGATCCAACCACAGAAGTAATATTGATAATGCGGCCGTGCTTCGCCTTCATCATTCCGCGCAAAACAGCGCGCGATAAACGGGCGACAGAATTTAAATTCGTTGAGATCACATTATCCCAATCATCTTCTTTCATGCGCATTGCCAATTGATCTTGCGTGATGCCGGCATTGTTCACTAGGATTGACAACGAGCCGAATTCCTTCTGAATCTCATCGACCAAAGATGCACAGCGATCGACGTCATTGACGTTAAACGCAACTCCACGACTACCTTCCGCACCAATCTCCTGCAAATAAGTAGTGATGGCTTGTGCGCCAGATTCAGAGGTTGCTGTTCCAATCACCTTTGCACCAGCTTTTGCCAATGCGATTGCAATCGCTTTACCAATACCACGTGAAGCACCAGTTACCAATGCAACTTGATTTGCTAATTGTTGCGTCATATTTCCTCGCTATTCTTTTAATTTATGCTTACTTACTTTTTACTATCCAAGACCATCTCAAGAATGATGCTTATGCCATTGCTTGCATCAGCTTATCCAAAGTTTCTTGATCGTAGATAGCTTCACCAACCAAATCAGGGTGAATACGCTTAGTTAAACCTGCCAATACCTTACCAGGACCACATTCAACTAATTGCGTAATGCCACTGGCAGCGATTGCATTGACTGTTTCGACCCAACGCACTGGACTTGCCGCCTGTCTTACCAAAGCATCTTTGATTAATGCTGGATCAGTAACAATCGCAACGTCCACATTATTAATTAAAGCAATCGATGGCGCTGAGAATGGAATATTCGCCAAGTAATCACGCAACTGATCTGATGCTGGCTTCAATAACGAAGAATGAAATGGCGCTGACACTGGCAAAGGCAAAGCACGCTTAGCGCCTTTCGCTTTCGCCAATTCACAAGCACGCTCAACTGCTGCCTTTGATCCTGCAATCACAACCTGCGCTGGTGCATTAAAGTTCACCGCTTCAACCACTTCAGAGGTGGCAGCTGCCGCTTCCGAACAGGCTGCCGCAACGTCTGTATCACTTAAACCCAAAATTGCTGCCATACCGCCCTGCCCCACTGGTACAGCACTTTGCATTGCTTGCGCACGAAATCGCACTAGCGGTACTGCGTCTTTAAAAGCAATGACACCCGCTGCAACCAATGCTGAGTACTCACCTAAACTATGTCCAGCAACGATAGAAGGTACTTTCCCACCAGCTGCAATCCACGCACGGTAAGTCGCAACCGCTGCCGTAAGCATCACGGGTTGCGTGTTGGTCGTCAAATCCAAATCTTCCTTTGGACCTTCAGAAATCAATTTTCCCAAATCCATTTGCAGAACATCAGATGCCTCTGCAATAGTTGCTTGAACTACAGGATTATTCGCGAAACCATTCAACATACCGATCGCTTGCGAACCCTGACCAGGAAATACAAATGCAAATTGCGCCATAATAATTTTGTCTTTTTGTTAGTTTTAAGATAGTTCCAAGCTGGCTTTACCATTTATATTTAATAAGGCCAACCAATTCCACACCCACTTCACAATTACATTTTTACTAGAGCCGCGCCCCAAGTAAATCCGCCACCAACGCCTTCCAACATCACGACTTGATCCTTCTTAACACGTCCATCGCGCACCGCAGCGTCCAATGCAAGTGGAATCGAAGCGGCAGAAGTATTGCCATGTTGATCTACCGTGACAACAACTTTATCCATCGGTAAATTCAACTTCTTGGCGGTGCTTTGCATGATTCGGATATTAGCTTGATGCGGAATCAGCCAATCAATTTGATCCGCTTGCATACCCGCCAATTCCAGTGCCTCGTTGGCTACTTTTTCAAGCACATTCACCGCCAATTTGAAAACTGCCTGACCATCCATATACAGGAACGCACTACCTGCAATCGCACCTGCATTCACATTTCCAGGAACACACAAAATGTGAGAATGACTACCATCCGCGTGCAATTTAGTCGCGAGAACACCAGGCTCTTCAGATCGCGACATGACAATCGCACCGGCACCATCACCAAACAACACGCAGGTTGTGCGATCTTCAAAATTTAAAATCCGGGAGAATACTTCCGCGCCAATGATCAAGGCGTTTTTGTGAGAGCCCGATTTAATCATGCTGTCGGCCATCGACATAGCATAAATAAATCCGCTACAAACTGCCTGTACATCGACTGCAGCAGCACCATTTGTGATGCCTAATTTATTTTGCACAATACAAGCTGTACTCGGAAAACCACCGAAAAAATCTGGCGTTGAAGTCGCCAAGATAATCAAGTCAATATCGTTCGCCTGCAAATTTGCCGCGTCTAATGCACATTTCGCCGCCTCAACCGCCATATCACTTGACGTGACATTAGACTCAGCATAATGACGTGCAGAAATGCCACTGCGCGAGACTATCCATTCATCTGAGGTTTCGATACCTTTGGCTGCCAATTGCTCTGCCAGCTCATGATTTGTTACTTTTCTTGGTGGCAGGTAGCTTCCTGTGCCTATAATTTTGCTGTAGAAAGTCATGCGTCTTTATCTATTTATTGTTCAGTCGTACCGGAACTCGCTGTACTTGCCTCTTCGGGCACTGGCATCAATTCCGCCAAGGAGGTGGTGATGCGCGCAAGCACATCATTTTTTACTGCATCGAATGCGCGCTGTATCGCCCATTCATAACTATATTTATCTGCGCTGCCATGACTTTTGATAACAACGCCACGCAAGCCCAATAAACTGCCGCCGTTATAATTCGACGGATTCATTGTTGTAGAAATCTGTTTCAACGCACCACGCGCAATCAATGCGCCCAGCATATTTAACAAACCACTTTTGAACGCATCCGTCATTGTTGTTTTGACGAACCTGCCTAAACCTTCAACCGCCTTCAAAGTGACATTCCCAACAAAACCATCACAAACAACTATGTCGGTGGTTCCTTTGAAGATATCATTGCCTTCGACATTGCCATAAAAGTTCAGCAAGCCGCGCTCATGATCTGCCCGCAACAACTGTGCGGTGCGCTTTACGACGTCATTACCTTTGATATCTTCTTCACCAACGTTCAACAGACCCACTGTTGGACGCGGCTTATTTTCCAGCGCCGCAACAAGCGCAGAACCCATGATCGCAAATTGATGCAAATGCACCGCTTCGCAATCCACATTGGCGCCCAGGTCCAGCATGTAAGTTGGTTGTTTTTTCTGATTTGGCAGGATGCTGCAAATTGCGGGGCGATCGACGCCCGGCATAGTCTTCAAGACGTAGCGAGAAACCGCCATCAACGCACCAGTGTTACCAGCGGAAACGCAAGCTTGTGCAGCGCCCTCCTTGACCTGATTCAACGCTACTCGCATTGAGGAATCTTTTTTTCTGCGCAAGGCAATTTCGATGGGATCGTCCATCTCAACCATTTCGCTCGCGTGCACGATAGATAATCGCGGATGGTTTATCGCGCCTAGTTTTTTTAATTCTGCTTGCAAGACAGTTTCCTGCCCCACCAAAACAAATTCAACATCAGGCTCGCGATTCGCAAATGAAACTGCTGCCGCTACAGTGACTGATGGACCAAAATCACCGCCCATACAATCAATTGAAATTTTTATTGTCATGTATTTGTTACTATTTTTTCACTCCAAGAGATCTATCTTATCAAGAATGACGCAAAGAATCATCCGTTTTAGATCGAGCAGCGAAAAATGAAAGAGGCAATGAACAAAAACAATATTCGCTTTTGAACATTTTTTAGAGTTAGAACTTATGCAAAACAGGCGCTAGCGTCATTGAGCTCACTTATTAAGTTCGCTTTATTAAGTTCGCTTTATTAAGTTCGCTTTATTAAGTTCGCTTTATTAAGTTCGCTTTATTAAGTTCACTTTGTAGCTGCCATTCTGCGCAAATTACAGAATAAAAAAAAGCGGCGTCAAGTACAAGACTCGCAACGCCGCTTTATCGCTAAGAACAAATTACTCGTCGTTCTTAGTTTTCAATACTTTACGACCACGGTAAAAGCCATTTGGGCTGATGTGGTGACGCAGGTGTGTTTCACCTGTTGTTGGCTCGATACCTAACTGTGGTGCAGTCAAGAAATCGTGTGAACGGTGCATACCACGCTTAGATGGTGATTTTTTATTTTGCTGAACGGCCATGATAACTCCTAATACTTCAAAAAATGTTTCTAAAATTTAACACACTTGAATCGACAAGCAAACTTCGTTTGCCTTTCAAGAATCCCTAACAATACTTCGACCTGAGTGTTTTTTCAGAATAATGCCACTAGGTACGCCCACTTACTTTTCATTGCAACTTTTTCAGTACAGCGAATGGAGACACTTTACCACTTGTGCTCGCTGCATCTACCGCATCTACATTGTTCGCTGCCTCTGATTGATTGAATGAACCAATTACATCAGGGCATACTGCATGTTTGGGCGATTGGGGTATTGCCAGCAACGCCTCATCCTCTATCAATTCCATGACATTGAATGTCTTGCTGCCTACTACTACATCAACCTCGTCATCTTCAAGCATGCTTTCAATTTCGTCCGCATGATCATCGTTTTTGGCGAGAATTAATTCTGATTGTGAGTCTACTGCAAATTCAAACGGTGTTAAGCAACGCTGACACATTAATTGAAAATGCCCATCAACAACTAAGCTTAGTTGCGGAAAACCTAGATGATTCAAACCACCTTGCAATGACCAATTTAATACGCCATCTTTGTTTGCACATTCCACAGACAATCGTGGGAAATCGGCAATTTTTGTACTACCTTCACGCTGTTCTCGATGCTGACAAAACGTAAAAGAGTCAATAACAAATGCTTGCATAGGATTTCTAGACCCAGAAAACCTGCGATAATAACAGGATTACACCTTAATAGTCAAAGCCTTAGCTCGTTTGAGGCGATTAGAACTGTGAAATTTTATGCGTTTTTTTGAGAAACCGAAAATTTCCGCCATAAAATTAATAAAAAATACATCAAATCAAATGTCAAACTCAAACACGCCACAAATTATTCTCGCATCAAGTTCTGCCTACCGAAAAGAACTTTTAAGCCGCCTGCAACTGCCATTCATTTCAATTAGCCCTGAGATTGATGAAACCCCAAATCCAAATGAACAACCAGAGGAAACAGCTATTAGGCTGGCGCAGGAAAAAGCAGAGGCTGTTGGATTAACAAACCCTAACGCGATCATTATTGGCTCCGATCAGGTCGCAACGCTAAACGGCGCCCAAATTGGCAAACCAGGAAATCACGATACAGCGCTGGCGCAATTAAAAACCATGCGTGGCAAAACCGTTATTTTTCATACTGCGCTGTGCGTGCTAGACAATCGAACAAGTCATCAAATCCAAATTGCCAATTGCCAGACACTCGTGCAAGTTAGAGATCTCAGTGATACCGAACTGGACGCCTATTTACACATCGAAAAACCATACGACTGCGCTGGCAGCGCAAAAAATGAAGGACTAGGAATAGCATTACTTCAATCAGTACAAAGTGATGATCCTACTGCCTTAACTGGATTACCTTTAATTGCACTGACTAGCATGCTAAGAAATCTCAACGTGACTTTTTTTAATTCTGCGCATTAAGAACGATCAGGACAACAAGGATACCTATGACTGGCACACTCTATTTAATTCCAAACAAACTGGGACAAATCGATAACGATCAAGAAAATGTTTTAGCACACATCATCCCAGAAACCGTACAAAAGATGAGTGCACATTTGCAGTACTTTATCGCCGAAAATGCGAAAAGCACACGCGCCTATCTGAAAATCCTCAATCAATACCATCCACTCTCTAGACCAATTCAAGAGTTGCAAATCAGCGAACTCAATGTCAACACACCCAACACAGAAATACAAAAGCTGTTAACACCACTACTCGACGGACACGACGTTGGATTAATTTCTGAAGCTGGCGTACCAGCGGTAGCTGACCCTGGCGCCAATTTAGTTCAACTAGCTCATCAACGGAATATCAAGGTTTGCCCTCTCGTTGGCCCATCATCACTTTTGCTCGCGATCATGGGAAGTGGATTGAACGGCCAAAGTTTTGCGTTTAATGGCTATTTACCGACAGATGCCACCGCCAGAGCAAAACGTATTAAGGAGCTGGAAGATCGATCAAGAAAAGAAAAACAAACCCAATTACTGATCGAAACACCCTATCGAAATACGCAAATGCTTGAGGCGCTCGCTAATCATTGCAACCATCAATCACTTATCTGCGTAGCGACTGATTTAAGCTTACCGACAGAATCGATACAAACGAAAACAGCTGGCACTTGGAAAAAACAGTTGCAAGCAAATCAGCTACCAGACTTTCACAAAAAACCAACTGTATTTCTTTTCTTGGCTTAAATACTAAGAGGTTACCAGTAACATGGATAAGATCAATGAAAGCATCATGATCTTATCCAAACAACTTCAGAAAATTTTACTCAAACTCGACACCACGTCGCCCTATCCAAAACGTCAATATGCCAAGTGCGCATGCTGCCAATGTACTCGCGAGAATAATTGCCTGATGACGAACATCAGCAGATGACGCATTTAACGCCGTCATCACATAACTCCACGGATAGTAAATCCAATTTTCCGATTGACCAATCTGCACAATCCCCATCGTCCCAATCACACCGACCGCCAATGGAGCGACGATATTTTGTACGCGCCAACTGATCCAATGCTGGAATACCAAAATTGGTAAAGCACTCAAGTTAGCAAACAACATAAAGCGCACAAAATCAAATTTAAATGCCTGCGAAATTGAAAACCCCAATAGTCCAAATACATAAATTGCGCATGAGGTCATAAACAACAAAGCTAGATTTGCACCAAGCATAAAGACTGCCGCCAGAACGAATTTCGCCAAAAACAATTGGCGTGATTGAATCGGCAAAGTCAACATCAATCGCCAAGTCGAATTTCGATGTTCATTGCCGTTCAATAAACCGGTAATTAAGGCCAAATAAAGAGGAAACATAAAATATCCCCAAATTGCGGTACTACCAGCCCAATACATATCCCATCGAATTAAACCCGTTTTATAGGTTTTTAATTGCAAACCAAAACAAAGCAATGCAACCATCAACGGACAAGCCAGCATCATTAGTAGCGCTAAAGAACGCTTCACCTTCAACAATTCAACGCGAATCAATCGAATAATCATATAGTCCTCGCTTGCGTTTGTTGATGAAACCATTTTTCTAAAGAAGGCTTTTGAAAATTCGCAGCGTGCAAACGTAAATTGGCTTGAACAACGCATGCGTTCACTCTGTGCGCTTGTTCTTGTGGCACCTCACTAACCACAAGCTGAGTTGCACTCAATACTTGCGCTCGAAATCCGTGCGCGGCAAGCACTTGCGCGACTTGCACTGCATCATCAATATGCAACTCCAACACGCCAACTTGTGCAGCATGAACTTCATCTAAGTGACATTGAAATTGGACAGTACCATCCTTGAGCAAAGCAAGGTGTGTCGCCATTTTTTCTACCTCATCAAGTTGATGACTGGACACAAAAATGGTGCAATCGGCTTGTTCAGGTAAGCGTTGAATTAACTGACGAATTTCTTGAATACCTGCTGGATCAAGGCCATTGGTTGGCTCATCAAGAATAAGAAGACTTGGACGCCCCAATAAAGCATGCGCTAAGGCCAAACGCTGCTTCATACCAAGAGAAAAATGACGAATTAAGCGTTTAGGATCCGTATGCAAGTTAACCAACTCGAGTACACGGTCAATTTCTTGCAAAGCTAAGGACTTGATCAAACAAGCAATCTTCAAAAACTCGATTGCAGTCAAATTGGGATAAGAACTCGGCGCATCAACCAAACATCCGACTTCACGTAAGATCGCTTGCCTATCGGTTTGAATATTGCGTCCCAAAATACGGATATCACCGCTATCTGGTCGCAACAATCCAACCATTAACCGAATCGCTGTGGATTTACCTTCACCATTATTCCCAAGAAAGGCAAAGATACTTTTGTTTGGCACAGAAAGATTCAAACATTTAAGCACTTCATGCGTCGCGAATCGCTTACGCACGCCGATCATTTCTATTGCTAGTTCCTGCATCGCTGAGTTTTGCACCATAGTCACCTCATAAAAACTACTCCATCTAACTCATCAAAGCATGTCACTTCAATGATTTAGACAAATAGTAATTTCATCAAGTTGAGCTTTGGCGAGAAGCGACGAAACTTAAGAAAGACAGGATTAGCCCTGCAATTTCAGCGATAAAATAAAGTAAATCAAGCAAAGACGAAGCTTGAAACTTGAGTAGCTCTAACAACGAATTTGATAAAAATTCTACTTGCGACGATGGCGCTGCAAGTGAGCCTTAAGCAAGTCCTCTAGCGAAATTATTAATCACAGCGATATCGGGCGGCATCGATATGAATGGAATCTGCTCCACTTCGAGCATCTGTCGCAGTTCTTCATCGATTTTGCGCGCTTGCTCTTCATTTTGAAAGCGACCTGTTTGCACATACTTTTTGTCACCACGCTCGACCAAAATATTAATATTGTCGTGGCGGTTATACCAATTCAGGATTTGATGGTGTGTTTTAGTAACGTCGCAAATATTCTCGGTATAAGACTGATTGTAATAAAGCACTTGCATCAATGCGCACTCGGTGACCAAGTACTGGACTTGCCCATCGAGTAGATCGAGCATCTCGAATTGTCGCTGAGCGAGTTGATATTGATTTTTAAGCGCATCAAAATTTTTCTGCCAAACTAAGGCTTTGGCGTAATCAGGAATCTGCTCCACTGACTTATTTCGAAGATTTAAATTTAAAATAATCGCAGACGAAAATAGGGATTTATCACAGCCAGGTCCGCCAATAACATTAATAATCTTGGTCGGATATAAACGCATGCGATGTTCTTGACTCAATCGTGAAGCACCCGTAACTTGAACAGACATAATCACCTCGCTCGAGAATTTACACTATTAACTTCAAAATGTTTCCTCATGCTAACACATACACAGCACGAGAAAAACAATGCAAATCAGCAAAGATCGTTATGGAGATTTTAAAGACCTTGAATGTATGAATTAACATACATTGAGAGAGAAAGAGAAAGAGAAGCTTACGATAATCAATATAGCTTTAAATAGACGCAGAAATGAAAACAGGGTTAAATCAGACTTAATTTAACCCTGTGTTGGCGACAGCGCAATCGAATTAGTCGACGCGTATTACCTGATCGCCAATACGGAACTTTTCCCGACGATCACCCATCAGGGCGCGCAAATCTTTAATACTCAAATCACTGATTTCGTGCATACGAATCAACAAGGAAGCACCAACTGGTAAGTGATGGTGACGAATTTTACTGATTACTGGTGGAGCAACTTCTAAGGCTCTAGACAAAGCTGCATCATTTTTCAAATGCAACTGCTTAATCAAGGTGTCCAACAGATTATTTGGGTTATAGTCAAAATCATCTGACTTCAGATCTAAAAGGTTTGCCATTTTTTTCTCACTCTTCACAAAATACAGATCAAACAATCTCTGTATGTACCAAGACCAAATCGGTTTGGTTATTATTTATAATTTTACATACCTCTTGTTTAAAGGTATGCACCTTACAACAGAACAAACTTATGCCGACAAATAGTTAAAAAATGCTCAAAGGGCATGCGACGTCAATGAACAAACTAATCACCTAGCACAAACTCATTCTAGCTCGACCATCTCAGACTACTTTTGATCTTTGCCAAATAGTTATCTAATAGTATTTTGGCGGAAAGACAGGGATTTGAACCCTGGATACGTCATAAACGTATGCCGGATTTCGAGTCCGGTGCATTCGACCACTCTGCCATCTTTCCATACTGCAAAATACAGTCAAGCTTGCGATTGTAGCAAAGTTCAAAACTGTTTGGTAGCCTGTTTTTTTAGCAATTTCCCTCTGACAAGCCCTGAATTTATTAGGGATTTCATTAGATGCTTAGGATATATAAGGCTATAAAGAATAATTTCAAGCCAAAACATCATCCCTATGAGAAATAGAGTTTTATTTCAAAACAGCAATAATATCCACGCTAAGTCCAGCTTCCTTAGATTCATTAATCGCATAATCGGATTTGGCAGAAATAACCATTTTTTCTTAAAAAATACGATCTATTCACTAACCTGAAATATCCCGGTCATATTCTTAAACTAAGCTAAGTGAACCGATAGTTAAATTTGACTCGGCAATCTTCAATCGGCGCCCTAGCTATTTATGGAACAGGAATTAAGCATACTTTCTGACAGCAATCGTTACCACGAGGTAATAGCCCTACCTATTCCAGAAACAGTTCACATGCAAAATTCAGTTTTGCAACAGTTGCTTCGCATCATTCGAGAACGCCAGCTGAGCGCTCGTTTTCAACCGATCATACAAATGGATGACGGACAAATTCTCGGATATGAAGGACTTATTCGAGGTCCCTCAGACAGCACATTGCATTCACCGATCAACTTATTTCAAGCCGCTGCCGAGCACAATTTAAGTGTGACGGTAGAACATTTATGTCGCAGAATTGTGCTCGAACAATTCAAAGCACTAAATTTACCTGGCAAACTTTTTTTAAATGTCAGCCCTGAGTGCCTATTACAACGAGATGCCCGTCATGGGGAAACCCTAGATTACATCCACGAAATCGGGATTAACCCACAGCGAGTCATCATCGAACTCACCGAATATCAGCCAACCCATGACTACGCACTTCTATACGAAGCAGTTTTGCACTATAGAAAAATGGGATTTGAGATTGCGATTGATGATCTCGGCGAAGGATTCTCAAGCCTACGCTTATGGTCCGAGTTGCATCCAGAGTTCGTCAAAATCGACATGCACTTTATTCAAGGAATAGACAAAGACTCGGTAAAACGTCAATTTGTAAAGTCGATACAAAGCATCGCAGAAAAGTCGGGTTCTAAAGTAGTGGCAGAAGGGATTGAGACACAAGCAGAATTACTTACTTTACTTGAGTTGGGCGTTGCCTGTGGTCAGGGTTATCACATCGCAAAACCACACCCTAGTCCAGCAAAATCGATTTCTGCTGAAGTAGCCAAAACGATTTCTCTTAAAAGAAGCAAGATGCCAGCAGCTTACCTTGATCAACACCAAAATGCAGTCACCATCAAACATCTGCTAAAAACACCGCCAACTATCAGCTCATCAACCTTAAACAATGAGGTTGAGAATCTGTTCTTAGCTGATCCAAAACTAAAGATCATTCCTGTTGTTGACAACCATATTCCTGTCGGCATCATTAATCGGAACAATATGATTGATCGTTTTTCAAGACCATTTCAGCGCGAACTTTATGGAAAAAAATCGTGCAAAGTCTTCATGGATAGTAATCCACTGACGGTCGAACAAAACACCAATTTACAGCAAGTCAGTCACATGATTGTGGAAGCAGATCCTGAGCACCTCATTAACGGCATCATCGTCGTCGACAATGGTAACTACATCGGATTGGCGACTGGGCCGGATTTGATGCGAGAAATCACTAAGATGCAAATAGACGCTGCTCGCTATGCCAATCCCCTAACGCAACTTCCGGGAAACGTACCAATCAATCAACACATCGATCAATTGCTTCAACAAAAAATTCCTTTTCAAGCATGCTACTGCGATCTAGATCACTTCAAACCTTTTAATGATGTATATGGTTACCAACGCGGAGATGAAGTCATACAAATGACGAGTAAAATCATCGTTCAGCACTGTGCGAGCGACAAAGATTTTATTGGGCACATTGGTGGTGATGACTTCATCATTATTTTTCAAAGCGACAACTGGGAACAAAGGTGCAGAGATATTTTGAATACCTTCGAGTCGGAAATTACCGACTTCTACAGCAACGAAGATAGAGAGAGAGGCGGCTATATCAGCGAAGATCGTCAAGGCAAAAAAGTCTTTTATCCGCTCATTAGTTTATCTCTTGGCGTCATCAGTGCGCGTGTTGAGCAGTATGGCTCGCATCATCAAATCGCGATCGCAGCGACTGAAGCAAAAAAACAAGCAAAACGCTTGCTTGGAAATAGCTTGTTTATCGACCGCAGAAAAGAAGTCACTACCTCTGTGTAACCAACAATTGTCTCTTTTTTCCAAATTACCTAAACTTATTGACAGCATACAAGTAAATCAATAGTCTTAGCAAAGCTAATAAGCTATTTCAGTTTCATCGCTTTACGCCGATCTCGCACATCGAAGTCAGCGCACAATTTGGTAGCCTCATCTCTCATTTAAGACTAGGAAAAATATGACAAAAATTTTATTTAGCTTGCTCGCCTTATCAAGCTTAGTTGGATGTGCAAGTATCGAAGTTGACGATCCGAATACACCGAAAGTCGCAGTAGAGCGTGAATATCGTGTTGGCAGCACTATCCCACAAAAGAAAAATGCGCGATCACCATCTGATGTGAAAACAGTGTCTTCTGATGATTTGATTAACATGCCGAGAGCAACGACACCGACAGATCCACTTGGTAGAAAATAAGGATTGCTCAGCATTTACGTTGTAATTAAGCTGTAACTAAGCTGCAATTAATCTGCAATCAAGCTGAAGTTAAACCTCAATGCAGTTACACCTAAGCTAAGAATGCAACTCAACGCATTGCAATAAAACAGAAGACATAAAAAAACGCAGAGTGCTTTTCAGCCAACTCTGCGTTTTTGTTGTCAGTAGACTTTCCTAACGATTACCCCACCCACACTCGCGCATTTCTAAACATACGCATCCAAGGTGAATCTTCGCCCCAAGATTCGGGTGCCCAAGAATGTAATACACTGCGGAATACGCGTTCTGCATGCGGCATCATCACAGTAAAACGACCATCTTCATTGGTAACTGAAGTCAATCCAAGAGGCGAACCATTTGGATTATATGGATAGGCTTCTGTCGCTTGGCCATGATGATCAACAAAGCGCATCGCTGCCTGTACCGCATTAATATCACCGGTAGTAGAAAAATCAGCGAAACCTTCGCCATGTGCCACGGCGATTGGCGTTTGCGTGCCGGCCATACCTTGGAAGAAAATCGATTTCGATTCCAAAATTTCTACCATAGAGAATCGACCTTCGAATTGCTCGGACTTATTCTTGGTGAATTTTGGCCAAGCAGTCGCACCTGGGATGATGGATTTCAAATTACTCATCATTTGACAGCCGTTACAGATACCCATACCAAACGTATCTTCACGGTGGAAAAATTCTGAGAATTGCTCAGACATCATGGCATTAAACAAAATCGTCTTAGCCCAGCCCTCGCCTGCACCTAATACGTCACCATAAGAGAAACCGCCTACCGCAATCAACCCTTTGAAATCAGCTAATTTCGCGCGACCAGCAATCAAATCACTCATGTGTACATCAACTGCAGTAAAGCCTGCCTTATGCATCACATACGCAGTCTCAATATGCGAGTTCACACCTTGCTCGCGCAAGATCGCGACTTTAGGCCGAACACCCGTTGCGATGAATGGTGCAACTACATCAGCTTGTGCATCAAAAGTGATAATTGGCTGCATGCCTGGATCAGATTCATCCGCAAGACGTGCGTACTCAGCGTCGGCACAAGCTGGGTTGTCACGCATGCGAGCGATTTGCCAACTCGTTTTACTCCAAATTTGATGCAAGGCACTACGAGATTCTTTGTAAATTTCTTTCGCGTCACGCATGAAGGAAATCACACCGCTACTATTTGGCTTACCGATTTCATGACTGCAGGCACCAAGATTATGTGCACGTAGCACATCCATCACCGCACTGCGCTGTTCAGTACGGACTTGAATCACCGCACCCAATTCTTCATTGAACAAGGCACGCAAAGTCAGTTCATTGCGACGTTCAGCAACCTGACCTGCCCAATTTTTGGCATCACCATGATCCGCAGCATGCTCACTTTCCATCGTCAACATATCGAGGTTGATCGCCAAACCACTACGTCCAGCAAATGCCATTTCGCACAAAGTGCCATACAAACCGCCATCAGAACGATCGTGATAAGCCAAAATTTTTCCGCCTTGATTCAATTGCTGAATCGCTGCGAAGAAGGCTTTTAAATCGTCCGCACTATCAACATCTGGCGTTTGATCACCGAGTTTTTGCATGACTTGTGCGAATGCGGAGGCGCCCAAGCGATTCTTACCACGCCCTAAGTCGATCAAAATCAAACTGGTATCGCCAGCATCTAATTTAATTTGTGGTGTCAAACATTTGCGAATATCGTACACGGGTGCAAAAGCTGAAATAATCAGAGACACTGGAGAAGTCACGGATTTATCGCTGTCCTCATCCTTCCATGTGGTACGCATAGACAAAGAATCTTTGCCGACTGGAATACTAATTCCCAAAGCAGGACACAGTTCCATACCGATTGCTTTTACCGTATCAAACAATGCCGCATCTTGACCTGGTTGGCCACAAGCTGCCATCCAGTTCGCGGAGAGTTTGATATTTTCTATACTAGAAATCGGTGCCGCTGCGATATTCGTAATAGCTTCACCGACCGCCATACGACCAGAAGCCGCAGCATCAATCACTGCCAACGGCGTACGTTCGCCCATTGACATTGCTTCACCCAAATGTCCTTCTAAACTCATCGCCGTCACTGCGCAATCAGCGACAGGGACTTGCCATGGACCGACCATTTGATCTCGCACAGACATCGCACCAACAGAGCGATCACCAATCGTCACCAAGAAAGATTTATCACCAACGGTAGGCAAACTCAGAACGCGTTCGCCAGCCACTTTCAAATCCATTCCCGTCAAATCAATCGCAGGAAAATCGCGCTTTACGTGGGTAACATCACGATGCATTTTCGGAGGTTTTCCGAGCAATACATTCATTGGCATATCAACTGGCGAGTTATCGTTCAATGGATCGATAACTTTGAGCTGACGTTCTTCCGTTGCCGTACCGACTACCGCGAATAAGCAGCGTTCACGTTCACAGAAATACTGGAACAAAGGCAGACTTTCTGGCGCAATCGCCAAAACATAACGTTCTTGCGATTCATTACTCCAAATCTCTTTTGGTGCCATACCGCTTTCTTCGAGTGGCACTTTACGCAGATCAAAAATCGCGCCTCGCTTGGCATCATTCGTGATTTCTGGGAAAGCATTAGATAAACCACCTGCACCGACGTCGTGAATCGACAAAATAGGATTATCGTCACCCAATTGCCAGCAAGAGTTAATCACTTCTTGCGCGCGACGCTCCATCTCTGGGTTACCACGTTGTACTGAATCAAAATCCAAATCAGCCGTATTAGTACCGGTCGCCATCGAAGACGCTGCACTACCGCCCATACCAATCCGCATGCCCGGACCACCAAGTTGAATCAATAAACTGCCAACAGGCAAATCAAATTTCTTGGTGTGTTTGTCATTGATGTTACCGATACCGCCAGCAATCATAATCGGCTTGTGGTAGCCATGCACTGTGCCACCCACATTTTGTTCGTAAGTACGGAAATAGCCGCCCAATACCGGACGCCCGAATTCATTACTGAACGCTGCACCACCAATTGGGCCTTCGATCATAATTTGCAAAGGAGAGGCAATGCGATCAGGTTTGCCGTATTGCTGCGTCGTCGTGTTATTACTCAAAACATCGCTAGCGTTTTCCCACGCCTGTACATTTCCTGGCAGGTTCAAATTCGACACTGTAAAGCCTGTCAAACCAGCCTTAGGCTTGGCGCCACGCCCAGTCGCACCTTCATCACGAATTTCACCACCAGCACCAGTTGATGCGCCAGGAAACGGAGAAATAGCTGTCGGGTGATTGTGCGTCTCGACCTTCATCAGCGTGTGGGTCAACTCGGTCGAGGCTTGATATTCATTACCTTTCGCCGCGCCATTTGGATAAAAACGCGTGACCGTCGCGCCTTCCATAATCGAGGAATTGTCGCTGTATGCAACGATGGTTCCCTTAGGCTGTAGCAGATGCGTATTCTTGATCATGCCAAACAAGGACATATCTTTTTTCTCGCCATCGATCGTCCAATCCGCATTGAAAATCTTATGGCGACAATGTTCACTATTCGCTTGTGCAAACATCATCAATTCGACATCGGTCGGATTACGTTTTGCCGTGGTAAAAGCGTCGACTAAATAATCCACTTCATCATCCGACAGCGCTAAACCGAGCGCGCTATTCGCTTCGACCAATGCGGCTTTTCCGCCTGCCAAAACGTCGACATATTCGAGAGGCTTGGCTTCTAATTCGGTGAAGAGACCGCTCGCAGCATTTAAGTCTTCCAGTACCATCTCAGTCATGCGATCGTGTAACAAGGCGATCACGGCTTGCTTAGATTCTGTCGCTAATTTTTTCGCGCCACCTAACAAACCCGACTTAACTTGTACAAAATACTGTACGCCGCGCTCAAGGCGTTTAATTTGTTGCATGCCACAGTTGTGCGTAATGTCAGTCGCTTTGGAAGCCCACGGTGAAATCGTACCGAAACGTGGGATCACGACAAAACTGTCACCATCTTCGCTACCGTTAAAAGCATCGCCATAAACCAATAGCGCTTTCAAACGATTCACCTCGACTTCGCTCAATGCTGAGGATGCATCGACAAAGTGCGCGTAACGCGCCGTCACACCAACAATATTGGCATCAACAGCTTGCAGACGAGATAATAAATTTTTAGTACGGAAGGCAGACAGGGCGTTAGAGCCTGGCAATATCAACATGGCGTGAATGTAGTTGAGGCAAAATGACTGGCTTTTGAGACTCGCGCTAGCAATATCGAGAGAAAGCTCAGACATGTTGCGGGTTGGAACGGAAAGCAAGATTATACCTTGATGCGCGCATTCTCTCCAGCGTGATCGATAAATCTCAATTAAATTAATCAATTTATCAAGTAAAAAAAGCGGTCATCAAGACCGCTTTTTCATTCGCAAACTCTGGGAAATGAGTATTATTTTTTTGCAACTTCCTTCTTCGGAAAATCAATTACTTCAAACTCTATGGTTCCAAAGTCAGATTCTGCAATTGGGTCAGGCAAGTTCTCTTCCAAAGGAAGTTTTACATCAACATCGAGCCTTGTATCTTTGATCGGTCCCTCAATTGCGGTAATTCGCTCTAGCTCATGCGCAATTCCCAATAACATCAAAATATCTCGATAAACAGGCAAATCAAATCCTGCTCGTTTTCCCTCTCTATCGTCAACCAATAAACTTTCCAGATAAGGAATGATGCCGGTTTTATTCCATGCATCACAAATCTTTTGCATCAAATGCGGAAAGTCTTCTAATTGGCGACTTGGAATTGCGAACAGGTCTGCACCAAACTCAGGAATATTGGCATTAAAGAAAGCGATGAACCGATCACGCAAACGATTATATTTTTGCTGATCATTTACGGTACGATATAAATCAAGCAAGAACAGCCAAGGCAGCGGTGATTCTGGGTGCTCGATCTCTTCTTGTGCAGCCAAAATTTCTATCGCGCGCTGAGGATCATTCATCGAAATCCAAAACTCAGCTTCCTGTGTCACATCTGAAATCTCTTCAACTTTGACCGAGTTTCCACGCGGAGCAAAAAAGTTAAAAATACTACTATTAGTTTCTTCCAAACTCGGTGTACGCTGGAAATTACTATTTTCCGTAATTCGTTGATCAGGATCTGCATCAGAACTTTCGAGCAAGCTCGAAGCTGGCTTGGACTCACTACCCTGTTTATGAACAGAATCAGAATTTAAAGCTGCCCCAGTTGGATTTATCTCATAGCTTGCCTGCAAATGACTAATGACATCTTCAATTTTCTCTGGCTGGCTTTCTTGAAATTGATCCTCGCCTTCCCACCAGGTGGCACTTTGGGAGGATAAATTTTTACGAATATAAAGAAGTAAGAAAAGGATAACCACAATTGCCAAAATTGCGATGATGGCAAGCGCAATCACCCAGTAATCGAAACCCGACTTACTTTGCAATTGCGTTAACGCCGACTTATCCAGCAAATTTTGTTGACGCAGTTTTTCAGCCTCCGATTTCAGCTTGGCAATCTCAGCGCCATTGTCGCCCTGAGGAACCGCGCTTGCCGCTGTGGAAAATGGCTCATCTCGCAAAATCGCTGCCATTCTTGCCTGAGCAGCACGTAGCTCCTCGGTGTTTTGAACCAATTGCTGACCAACTTCAGAGCTCAAAACATCGCTCATCCGTAATCCAGATGACAAGTTAGGAATAATCACCTCATCCGACAGCTTAAGCACGTCTTTAGATTCTGACTTTTTGCCGCTTCGCTTCTTCTCAATCGGAACATCGCTAAAATTTGCGAGCCCACTCCCCGAACTCTCTCCAGCTAGCTCTGGTTTAGCAATGCGCTTTTTTCTTTCAGTCACCTTCACAGGTGCCGAACTTGGCTCATTCACACCCGCCAGCTTGGCGACTTGAGCCTGACTAAGTTCTTCTTTCGCAAACGGCGAGCTGTCACGCATTCCGACGGCATTAGCAGATACATCCGGGGGATCTAATAAAATCGAAAATTCGCGGTGTAGCTGAGTTTGGCAATTAATATCAATAATCAGATTAATCGCTGGCTCGTTAATCGCTTGCTGCGTAGAAAAGCTTAAAGCTCGTTGTTTTTGTCTTTGGTGTATTGCGATATTAGCGCTCGCAATAAATGCGCCATCCATAGAAACCACACGCGCTCTCAAACAACTCGGATTGAGAGTTTCAGTACCATCTCCAACGACATTCGTGTGAACAAGTAAAGATTGGCCTAGGGACGAGCGAACTCTTAGCTCTCCCAATCCCAGCGCGAACACCGAACTCGTCGCGCCAAATAAGAGAACTAAGCCTGCTAAACTCAGCATGAGGCTACGCCAGTATGAAAAAATAATATTATCCTTTGCCAACATAGTGAAATTAAAACTTACACCTGTTCTTAATTGAGTTCGACTATCTTCGATGTTACTTCTTTTACATGTAGATTCAAAGCAAATTGATCGACTTTTTGTTTAAAAATAGTCAAATTCGAAACAAAATCGCTAGCACTTTCGCTTCCTTAAATAAATAAACTATTCTTTCAAACAAGTCAGCTTGACCAGTGAATTATGATCATTCAGATTAAGAAGCTATTTCTTCCAATCCATCATTTTTTTTGAAATGCCGCGCATTATATTCACTTCTTCGACTTCTAGTTGCGCACGAGAAAATAAACGTTTCAATCTCGGCATCAATTTCTTGGGATTTTCTGGATCAAGAAAATCAATTTCAATTAAGGCTTGCTCTAAATGATTGTACATTCCCTCAATTTGCTCGCTAGATGCCATCTCTCCTTGAAATCCAACATCGCTAACGCCAAACTTTTCAGAACTATTCTCTCGCGCTAAGGACTGCATCCTGCACTCATAGACCAAAATTTGTACTGCCTGTGCAAGGTTTAACGAGGAATAATCTGGATTTGCTGGCACATTAATTAACACATTACTATTCAACACAATCTCATTTGGCAAACCGTAACGCTCACTACCAAATACTAAAGCCGCCGACAACGCATTTGAATTAACCACCTTATCGGCAAAATCTCGTGGATTCATAATAGGTGGTGAAAACTCTCGCAATCGTGCACTAACCGCTGCCACATAGTGACAGCCAAGCAAAGCATCTTCAATCTTATCGACGATTTTTGCGGCGCTAAGAATGTCTTGCGCCCCACTGGCGAATGCGATCGCCTCTGGATGAGTTAATGCATCTGAGAATCGCGGATTCACCAAGTACAAATCAGAAAACCCCATGGTTTTCATTGCACGTGCAACTGCGCCGATGTTTCCAGGATGACTAGTATCGACGAGGACGATTCGCAAACGTTTAAAAACAGATGTATCAGAAATAGTTAAGTTCATTTAAAATAGCGACATTGCGCGTTAATTTTTGTTGTTTATGTCAACAAATGACAATAAATCCTGACGCCACCGCTCTTTAATTCATCTTTGTGCGACATCTTTACGACCTTGGTTCATTTTGAATTGCAAGGCTGAATTGCCGCCATTTTAACGGAAACTCTATGCACCCAATGCTCAATACGGCAATTAAAGCCGCTCGTCGTGCCGCGACTATTATTAATCGTGCTTCTTTTGATGTGGACCGCGTCCAAGTCAGCGAAAAGCAATATAACGATTTCGTGACTGAAGTAGATCGCGCTGCCGAAGCTGCGATTATTGAGGTGCTGACTACCGCCTACCCTGATCACGCGATTCTTGCTGAAGAATCCGGCGCATCAAAAAATCTACATGACGAAAACGAAAACGTTTGGATCATCGACCCGCTCGATGGTACGACCAATTTCATCCACGGTTTTCCACAATATTGCGTCTCCATCGCCTTGCAACAAAAAGGCGTGATCACACAAGCGGTGATCTATGATCCTAGCCGCAATGAAATGTTCACGGCATCGAAAGGTGGCGGCGCGTTCTTAAATGACAAACGTATCCGCGTTACTAAATGTGACAAGATTGCCGACGCTTTAATTGGCACTGGTTTTTCTGGTCGTGACATGAGCGGCTTAGATGAATACATGGAAATGTACAAAATCATGACGCAAAAATGTCAAGGTTTGCGCCGCCCAGGTGCTGCTGCGTTAGATTTAGCCTACGTCGCCATGGGTCGTTTAGATGGATTCTTTGAAAAAGGCTTAGCACCTTGGGATATCGCTGCAGGCGCATTGATGGTTAGTGAAGCTGGCGGTATCGTCGGCACCTTTGCCGGTGAATCAGATTATTTGTACAAAGGCGATGTGTTAGCTGGCACCCCAAAAGTATTTGGTCAAATGGTGAATGCCTTACAAGCATTCGCGAAATAATTATTTGATTTTTATGTCGGCTTTACAAATCATTTGAAAAGCCGACATCAATCACTAAAGACTCGATCATCAAATCCACTTCATCATGCTGGTGAAGTGAAGCTGTACCCAAACCTTTCCTGCCTTTTGCAGGACGTTTGTTTCCTATAGAAATTAGCATGACCACATTCTCAGATCTCGGTCTCTCCGAGTCCATCGTGCGCGCAGTAAGCGAACATGGCTATACCACTCCTACACCGATACAAGCGCAGGCAATTCCCGCCGTCATTCAAGGCGGCGATTTACTCGCAGGTGCACAAACCGGTACAGGCAAAACTGCTGGTTTTACCTTGCCGATATTAGAACGTCTATTGCGTAGTCAACCCATTCCAGCCAATAAAACAGATCGCCGTAAAATTCGCGTACTGGTACTAACACCAACGCGCGAACTCGCGGCGCAAGTGGAAGAAAGCGTAGCAACTTACGGAAAGCATACGCCACTCAATTCAGGCGTGATCTTTGGCGGTGTTGGTATCAACCCACAAGTTAAACTACTCAAGACTGGGGTTGATGTCTTGGTCGCGACGCCGGGACGCTTACTTGATCATCATCAGCAAGGCACGATCGATTTGCGGAATATCGAAATCTTGGTATTGGATGAAGCAGATCGCATGCTCGACATGGGCTTCATTCATGACATCAAAAAAGTCTTGGCGATCCTACCAGCGAAGCGCCAGAACTTATTGTTCTCTGCCACATTCTCCGACGACATCAAAGCATTAGCGGATAAATTACTGAATAACCCCGCGATGATCGAAGTTGCGCGCCGCAATTCAACGGTTGAAGTAATCGCGCAAAAAGTGCATCCAGTCGACCGTGATAAAAAACAAGCGATGTTGGCGCACTTAATCAAAACACAAAAATGGTCGCAGGTATTGGTGTTCACTCGCACCAAACACGGCGCCAATAAGCTAGTTGAACAATTAATGCGCGATCAAATTAATGCCATGGCAATTCATGGTAATAAGAGTCAGTCGGCTCGCACAAAAGCATTAGCAGAATTTAAAGATGGCAGCCTCACCGTCTTGGTTGCGACAGATATCGCGGCGCGCGGAATCGATATTGATCAGTTACCACACGTCGTGAATTATGACTTGCCAAATGTCCCTGAAGATTATGTGCATCGCATTGGACGCACTGGTCGTGCAGGAGCGACTGGAGAGGCAGTCTCTTTGGTTTGTGTCGATGAATTTAAACTCTTGGCCGATATCGAGAAATTCATCAAACGTCAAATTCCTCAAGAGATTATCGACGGTTTCATTCCTGATCCGAATGCCAAAGCACAACCAATACAGTTGCGTAGTTTTCCCAATCCTGCGCAAGGACGTGGCAGAGCGAATAATGGCAGTGGTGGTGGCAATCGCAGCAAAGTACCAAATCGTCCACAAGGCGCACAAAAAACGACTAACGGTAATGCTTCACGCAATGCAGGACCCAAACCAGTTGGCGCCAAACCAGCATTTAAGCAAAGCACACCACGTCGTTCAGGTGGTCGCGGCGGTGTGTAGTTAAACACAAAATTGATCAACAGATAGCTTAAGGTGCAAGATAAAACGGGTAAATGTGCAAACATTACCCGTTTTTCATTTCGGTCAATTTAGTCTGAACAGCAGCAAAAAAATCATCCAATGTACACAGGCAAACTCAGTATTTGCGCTATGATTTCGCACCTTATGAGATTTCGATAATAATTAAATCTCCAGCATCCAATTCATAAAATAGCAAACAATAATATGGCAACTTCTGAAACGCACACACCCATGATGCGGCAATACCTCACCATCAAAGCGGATTACCCGGATACTTTGGTGTTTTATCGCATGGGCGATTTTTATGAATTGTTTTTTGAAGATGCAGAAAAAGTCTCGCGAATTTTAGGTATTACCTTAACTCAGCGCGGCACCTCGAACGGTGCGCCGATCAAGATGGCAGGGGTTCCTTTTCATTCGATAGAACCTTACCTAGCCAAGCTAGTAAAGATCGGCGAGTCGGCAGCGATCTGTGAACAAATTGGGGACCCAGCAACCAGTAAAGGTCCCGTTGAGCGCAAAGTCATGCGTGTAATCACACCTGGCACTTTAACCGATACCGATTTACTGCCAGAAAAAGCAGAGCGCCCTCTTCTCGCTATGTGTTTGTTAAGTCAGCGCAAGACGGTCAACATCGGCCTCGCATGGTTATCCTTGGCCAGCGGTGCTTTGAAACTCATGGAATTTAGTACTGATGAAAAATCGCTTCAAGCGCGCTTACAACAGGAATTAGAACGTATTTCGCCAGCCGAAGTTTTGGTCTCTGCCGGTGGACTCTTGTTGGAAGAATTTCGCCACGAGTTACCGGGTAAATTTTCCGAAGTACCTGATTGGCATTTCGATCTAAAACAAGGTCAAAAATCCTTACAGGATCAACTCGCAACTTCCACATTAACCGGCTTTGGCGTGGAAAACTTTGGTGCAGCATTGGGCGCTGCTGGTGCGCTTTTGCGTTATGCAGAATCGACGCAAGGACGTGGTTTAAAACACGTCAATTCGCTCAGCGTAGAATCTGAAAATGAATTTATTGGTCTCGATACCGCCACGCGTCGCAATCTAGAATTAACCGAAACCTTGCGTGGCCAAGAATCCCCTACTTTATTTTCTCTACTTGATCATTGTCGCACCGCGATGGGTTCGCGTTTGCTACGTCACTGGTTGCATCATGCGCGTCGCGAACAACAAATCGCACGTGGTCGTCATCAAGCGATCGATGCTTTATTACAAGCCGATGCGACTACAGGCTTGTCCAATACGTTAACTTCTATTCCCGATATTGAACGGATTACGACACGCATCGCGTTGTTATCCGCACGCCCACGTGATCTATCTGCACTGAGAGATGGCGTGCAACACTTAGGCACGGTTCGCAGCTATGTCGCGATGTGTTTGAAAAATAATGAACCGCAATTGCTCGCGCAATCTTTATCAGACTTAGCGACTCCCGTTGAATGTTTAGACCTACTTGAACGCGCGCTCATGCCACAACCCGCCACTATGGTGCGTGATGGTGGAGTGATTGCGACAGGATTTGATACTGAATTGGATGAGCTGCGTTCATTATCTGAAAATGCAGGACAATTTTTGATCGATCTCGAGACTTCGGAACGTGCTCGCACCGGCATCGCCAACTTGCGCGTTGAGTACAACAAAGTTCATGGCTTTTATATTGAAGTCACCAACGGACAAGCTGACAAAGTTCCCGATAATTATCGTCGTCGCCAAACGCTCAAGAATGCTGAGCGCTATATCACACCTGAACTAAAAGCCTTTGAAGATAAAGCCTTATCCGCACAGGAGCGAGCCTTAGTCCGCGAAAAAGTTTTATACGAAAAACTTTTGCAAGACCTCTTGCCACACATCCAAACTTTGCAAACTATTGCGCACGCCGTCGCACAATTAGATGTGCTAGTGAGTCTCGCCGATCACGCAATGAAAAACAATTGGTGCGCACCGCAATTGGTAGCGGAACCTGTTTTGGATATTGTGCAAGGTCGTCACCCTGTGGTTGAAAATCAAATCGAGCGTTTTATTGCGAATGATTGCCAACTCTCAGCAGACCGCAAATTGTTATTAATCACAGGCCCGAACATGGGTGGTAAATCGACCTTCATGCGTCAAACGGCATTGATTACTTTGCTTGCTTATATTGGCAGTTATGTGCCAGCGACACAGGCGACCATCGGCCCAATTGATCGTATTTTCACCCGCATTGGCGCCGCCGATGACTTGGCTGGTGGACGTTCCACCTTCATGGTCGAAATGACAGAGTCCGCGGCGATTTTGCATGGCGCTACTGAAAATTCTTTAGTGCTGATGGATGAAGTGGGTCGCGGCACATCAACCTTTGATGGTCTTGCATTAGCGTGGGCGATCGCACGTCATCTCATCATGACTTCGAAGAGTTTTACCCTATTTGCAACGCATTACTTCGAGCTCACCCAATTGCCGGATATTCATCCTAGTGCAGAAAACGTGCACTTATCCGCTATTGAACATAAAGAAAACATTGTGTTCTTGCATGCGGTGCAAGCGGGCCCTGCATCACAAAGTTATGGTTTACAAGTAGCGCAATTGGCAGGCATTCCGCAAGCAGTGATTCGCGCGGCACGCAAACATTTGGCGGATTTAGAAGCGCAATCATTACAAAGCACGCCGCAATTTGATTTATTTGCTAGTAGCTCTGGGACGAACATGACAGAAGAAATCGAAGCATCCACAACTAGCGAATTCGTTCAAGATTCGGCGCTATTGTTGGCAATCGATGACATTGATCCCGATGCAATGACACCACGTGAAGCCTTAGACGCTTTATATAAATTAAAAGCACTAGCCAAGCAAGAGTAAGCCTTACTATCGACTATTCAATATGATCTTTCTCAATTTTGAGAGAGATCATTTATTGCATCTAGAACAGATTAATACTGCAATAGTAATTCTCGCAAAGTGACCTTGCTGGTGGTCGGCAAGGTTTGCAAGAACACATTCCCTCGAAAGAGATGCCAGCCTTGAACTTCTGTAGTTTCCGGAAATCTCTCTAACTTGCTTTGATATTCCCAGATGCCGTACAAACTGTCCAACTGTTCATCTGACTTGCCTCGCTTTATTTCCATCGCATAACTCACCACAAACCCCTGTCGCTTGAGTGAACCATATATTCGTCTTTCTAGTTGCACATCATTTGATTTCCAATAGATAAAATCACGTTCATTAAAAGGATAATTTTCTCCATTTTTTAATTCGCATGGTTTGGAAAAGCGCGGAAGATTCGCCCTACCATCATCCCACATAGGACCTGCGACGGCACTGGCTATATTGACAAACTCACTTGGATTTGGCTGTTGCTTTCCATAAGTCAAACTTAGTCCATTCTCTAGTTGAATCAATTGAATCGTTTTGCCATCCACTTCTAGCATAGAGTACGTTGCGTCACTGTATAACTTCCACTCAGCTTTCGCCGCTATGTTTCCGTTATACGATGTTCTTTTTAAATGCGTTGCATCTTTCCAAGCCATGGTTTTTGTACACTTTGATTCATACGCTTGCACCAAAGACGACATTGATAGCAACCATAGACAAATCCAAGTTTGCACTCGATATATAGTATTTTTTTGTTTGGCCAAATTAGACATGTAATTCTCGGTAAATAGAGCATCCGATCGAGTATAAGCAAAACGGATTATTTAGTATCGTTTTGATTTGTGAGTCCAGAATTATCCAAACTCACAAGCCATTTCGCAAGCGCTTGTCTAATCGCAAAGATCAGGACCACTCTCTCGGATCGACACGATAATAAGCATTCAAAAGCGCAAACAAGCTTGCGTGGTAATAGGCAAGCTCGTGACTCTTTTTAAAGAACGCCTCGGTCGACACCGCAAAAAATTCTGCAGGATTTGTTGCACCGTAAGGATCAATGATCGTCATCTCGTTTCGTTCTATTGCGCTTTGTAGATTGTCGAACTCCTGTGTCATCACTTGCGACCAGTTACGATAAGCGGTAGTACTTGCTAGACCTGGTGCGCCGTTCACGCTACCGTCTTCGCTGTCGAGTTGATGCGCGAATTCATGGATCACAACATCTTGTCCCATTTCTTCATTTTGAGGATTATTTACTATTTGATCCCAAGCCAAGATCACCCGACCATCACTCCAAGATTCTCCACTCAAAGTTTGATTGGTATGCGTGACGATCCCACCTGCCGCCATTTGCTGGCGTGGGGCGATAAATGCACTCGGATAAACCAAGATATGGCTCAGTTTGGGATACACATCCATCTCGCGATTGAGTAACAACATACAAGCACGAGCGGCGATTGTGACTCGAATTTCATCATTGATTTCCAGACCACCGCAGCCGACAAACGTTTTCTCATATAAAAACTGACGTATGCGACGCTTTAACTGCATTTGCAAATCAGTTGGCATGCGACTATAACCGGGTAAGTTCTGACGTAAAATCTTTGAATACGCTGACGGAAACGCTCTTGTTAACACATAGCGCAAACGAAGCTGCGGAACGACAAAAAAACCAAGGATCAGTGCTAAGACGATGAATGCGAGCAACCACATGTTCTTCCTTGTAAGAGTTTATTAACGAAATTAGGCACAATTAATTAAGAGCGACTGAATCACATCGAGATTACTCTTCTTAAAAACATATAAGCACGGCTCTTGGCTCGACATGTACAAGTTGGGTACTAATTACGCAAACAAAATAGCTTCTCCATGTTCATAAAAATGAGCTAGCAAAACAAACCTCTACAAGCTGCAGACAAATCGATAAGCTGCGATAATCGCAAGTCCTGTTTGCATCCACACCTATTAAACTATTCACTCCATGCGCAAAGGTATTTTCTACGCCGCAGCCTGTTACTCGGCTTGGGGCTTATTTCCCATTTATTTCAAAGCCTTACATAGCATCCCATCCTTAGAAATTTTGCTACATCGCATGGTGTGGGCACTCGTCTTTTTGCTATTGGTACTCGCCGCACGTCGACAATGGAATTGGATAAGAAATGTCGTGCGTCAGCCCAAATTACTAGCTGGATTTGCTGCGAGTGCTCTATTACTGTCAGCGAACTGGTTTTTATACATCTGGGCAATTAACAATGATCGCATCGTTGACGCTAGTCTCGGTTATTTCATGACGCCGCTGGTGAATGTATTTCTTGGTTTTATCTTATTAAAAGAACGCTTAAGAAGTGTCCAATGGTTTGCAATCGCTTGTGCTGGATTGGGCGTATTATGGCTGGGCTGGCAAACGGGACATCCACCTTGGATCGCTTTAGTGCTGGCAACAACATTTGGCATGTATGGTCTATTACGAAAAACCGCGGCATTAGGTGCCTTAGAAGGTCTATCCTTAGAGACCATGCTGCTATTTCCATTTGCCTTAGCTTATCTTATTTATTTGGCACTTCATGGCCAAAGTGCATTTTTACAAACTACAACAGCAACACAATTCTTATTACTGGCCGCCGGCCCTATCACCGCGATTCCTCTACTAATGTTTGCTGCCGCAGCGCGCCGCATTCCTCTTGCTACATTAGGTTTGATGCAGTACATCTCGCCGACTATTCAATTGTTCATTGGCATTTGGCTATATAACGAACAATTTAGTCATGATCGTATGCTGGGATTCTTAGGTATCTGGGCGGGACTACTGGTTTATTCACTTGACAGTTTGCGATCAAGCTTCATGAACAAAACGAAAATCGCATGAAACTTGTATTTCAAACAGCAAAATAAGCGGCATTTTTGTGCATTCGATGACAGTCTGATGAAATTTGTGGTGTTTCATCGCGAACTGCACAAAATATGACAATTTTTTTGACATCTGCACCTGCATTTCTGCGAAAATTCGCATCTTTATTTTTTCGGCGCGCAAGCGGTTTAACACACTGGCCCAGGCGTCTCCCGTAACAGGCTTTTTTGGAGACCTAAATGAAATTCCGCTTCCCCATCGTCATCATTGACGAAGACTTCCGTTCTGAAAACACATCTGGCCTCGGTATCCGCGCGCTTGCTGATGCCATGGAAAAAGAAGGCATGGAAGTTCTGGGTGTGACCAGCTATGGCGATTTATCCCAATTCGCCCAGCAACAATCGCGCGCCTCCGCTTTTATTCTGTCAATTGACGATGAAGAATTTGGCGAAGGTACTGATGAAGAAAGCGACTACGCGCTCAAACCATTGCGCGCTTTTGTCGAAGAAATTCGCTACAAAAACGCCGATATCCCTATTTATTTGTATGGCGAGACTCGCACTTCACGCCATATTCCAAACGATATTTTGCGCGAACTGCATGGCTTCATTCATATGTTTGAAGACACACCAGAATTCGTAGCGCGCCATATTATTCGTGAAGCGAAATCCTATTTAGATGGATTAGCGCCACCCTTCTTCCGCGCCTTGGTGCACTACGCGAACGACGGTTCTTATTCTTGGCACTGCCCAGGACACTCTGGCGGTGTAGCGTTCTTAAAGTCACCAATTGGTCAAATGTTTCATCAATTCTTTGGTGAAAACATGTTGCGTGCAGACGTCTGTAATGCAGTGGAAGAACTCGGTCAATTGCTAGACCATACAGGCCCAGTCGCCGCGTCTGAGCGCAATGCCGCACGTATTTTTAATGCGGATCACTGCTATTTTGTGACTAACGGCACTTCTACTTCCAACAAAATGGTATGGCACTCAACGGTAGCGCCAGGTGATATCGTTGTTGTTGATCGTAACTGTCACAAATCGATTTTGCACTCCATCATTATGTGCGGCGCGATCCCGGTGTTCTTGATGCCAACGCGTAATCACCTCGGCATTATTGGCCCGATTCCATTGGAAGAATTTTCCATGGAAAGCATCCGTAAAAAAATCGAAGCCAACCCATTTGCGAGCAAGGCGAAAAACAAAAAACCACGTATTTTGACGATCACGCAATCAACCTATGATGGCGTGTTGTACAACGTCGAAACGCTCAAAGATTTACTCGATGGCGAAATCGATACTTTGCACTTTGACGAAGCATGGTTGCCCCATGCGACTTTCCATAGCTTCTACCAAGATATGCACGCGATTGGCAAAGAACGCCCACGCGCGAAAAAGTCTTTGATTTTCTCGACACAATCAACCCACAAATTGCTAGCTGGTATTTCGCAAGCATCACAAATTTTGGTGCGCGAATCTGAGACGGTTAAGTTGGATAAAGATAGCTTCAACGAAGCTTATCTGATGCATACGTCGACTTCACCACAGTATTCGATCATCGCTTCTTGCGATATTGCTGCTGCCATGATGGAAGCGCCCGGTGGAACCGCACTGGTTGAAGAATCGATTTTAGAAGCACTCGATTTCCGTCGTGCGATGCGTAAAGTCGATCAAGAATGGGGACAGGACTGGTGGTTCCAAGTTTGGGGACCAGATCACTTGTCGGAAGACGGTGTTGGTACGCAAGAAGATTGGATGATCCATGCCGAAGATGACTGGCATGGCTTTGGCAAATTGGCACCGGGCTTCAATATGCTCGATCCAATTAAGGCAACGATCGTTACACCAGGCTTATCTTTGGAAGGTAAATTTGGCGAAACTGGCATTCCAGCTTCTATCGTTACCAAATACTTAGCAGAACATGGCGTTATCATCGAAAAATGCGGCTTGTACTCATTCTTTATCATGTTCACCATCGGCATTACCAAAGGCCGCTGGAACACTTTATTAACTGCATTACAGCAGTTCAAAGATGATTATGATAAGAACCAACCAATGTGGCGTATCTTGCCGGAGTTTGCTGCCGCAAACCCACGCTATGAAGGTGCAGGCTTACGTGATTTGTGCCAAAGTATTCACGAAGTGTACAAAGCTCATGACGTGGCGCGCTTGACGACAGAAATGTACCTGTCTGATATGCAACCAGCGATGAAACCATCCGATGCATTTGCCAAGATGGCACACCGCGAAATTGAGCGGGTGTCGATTGATGAATTGGAAGGTCGTGTCACCGCGATTCTGTTGACGCCCTACCCACCAGGAATTCCACTATTGATCCCGGGCGAACGCTTCAACAAAACAATCGTTGATTATCTGAAATTCGTTCGTGCTTTCAACGAACAATTCCCAGGTTTCGAGACGGATTGTCACGGTTTAGTCAAAGCCGAAGTCGATGGCAAACGTGGCTACTTCGTCGATTGCGTTCCGCAAGGCAGTGAAGACATCGAGTGATTTACCTGATGCGTCGACAAAAGCGTCAATAAAACGCGACAGATTCATGACCGCTTGTCTGCAAAAAAGCCGCGCCCAGTCTTTGGTGCGGCTTTTTTTCATACTAATTTCATCTTAAACATCTCATATTAGAGATACAATTGAGACATGTTGCCTACCAGAATCCATTCATCCTAAAGCGAAATAATGAGTCAACTTAACGAATTACAACCGGTCGACAAAGACAAAATCAAACTTGGTGTACCACTAGAATCACCAATCTTTGACGCATGGGGAAATCAATTATTTGACGCAGGCGCAATCATTACCAAAGAAGACGAGCTACAAAACCTGTTGGAAGATGGATATATCGATACGTCACCGCAAAAAAAATCGTCTGAGCAAATGCAGCCACTTCCGAATGGCAGTCAGGCAAATGGATTTTCGCAGCCTCCAACAAACTCTGCCGCTATTGCACCAGCAATTCTCGCATCGACTAGCGCCACAAACATCAATAACACCGAACTCAATAAAGAATCGGTCATGTTAGATTTGGACAATGTGCGCTGGCATGTTGGCGAGACCTTTTTCTTACAAGTTCATGATAATCCTGCAATTCGATACACCGTCAAATTGATTGGGTATGTGAAAAATCAATCCATATTGGTAACTGCGCCAAAGATCGATGGTAGAGGTGCCATTGTTCGAGACGGTCAGACCTTCATCGTCAGAGCATTCCCAGGAAAGAAAGCTTATGCCTTTACAGCGGCAGCATTAAAATCAGTTTATACCCCTCATGCATACCTACATCTTTCATACCCGAAAATTGTACGATGCACGGCCATACGCCAAAGCTCACGCGCCTCGGTGAAAATTATTGCCTCAGTCAGCATTGGTGATCCAGAACAGACCTCTGCTGCGGTACTAAGCGACATTAGCATGGGTGGCACCTCAGGCTTACTGAAAAAACAAATCGGCAAAAAAAATGATCATGGGCTTATTAAGTTCAAAGTAAATACCGCCGGGGAAGATGTACTTTTAACTATACCGATCATTGTGCGATCTATTTCCGAAACTGAAAACACCCAAGAATTTCGTTACGGCTTTGAATTCAGCGAAATAGCGACCCAGTCAAAGATTATTTTGTCTTCTTTTGTACATCAAACCTTGGCAGAAATAGAGTAAGTACTATTGTAGGAAATAAATTACGTCCGAGTAACAGAACATTCAAAACTTGGATTTCATTTTGGTTTAAACAAGACTTGTTTGGAGCCACAACATGTCGACAGTACGAATTTTCTCTTTGAAAAATGGCAGCATCATGTGCATGTGTCTCGCGATGCTAGTTGCCTGTGGAGGTTCTGGAAGTCCATCCAATCCCATCGCACAAGTTCCTCCTCCAGTGGAAGTACCTCCCACAACACCACCTGTAGTAGTTCCTCCGCCCCCCACTCCGCCAATGGTTACCATGCCTAGTGCTACTCAAGCGTCCCGCTTCTTGCAACAAAGCACCTTTGGCGTAACTGAGTCCACGATTAATAGTTTGATGAATGTGGGGTTTAATAGCTGGATTGAAGACCAATTCACATTGCCTCAAAGCTTCCATAAAACCTACATGGATTCGATCGCGGCAGGCCTAAGTAATGGAATTAGCGGTTTAAACCAAAATCATTTCTTTGAATCATTTTGGAAACAAACCGTTAGTGGGAATGATCAACTGCGTCAACGAGTTGGCTTCGCTTTATCGCAGATTATGGTTACCTCTTTTCAAGATAGCACTGTAGTCAATTACCCACGAGGTGTTGCCAGCTATTACGACACATTGAATACGCATGCCTTTGGCAACTATCGACAATTACTCGAGGCCGTTACTCTACATCCAATGATGGGTATCTACCTAACATCTCTGCGCAATCAGAAGGAATCAGGAACCCGCGTACCAGACGAAAACTATGCACGTGAAGTGATGCAACTTTTTACAATCGGCTTATCTAAACTCAACTCAGATGGCAGCACCATCCTAAGCAACGGCAAGCCAATTGACACCTATACCAATGACGACATCTCTGGCCTAGCCAAAGTATTTACAGGATGGAGCTGGGCGGGGGCGGATAAATCGAATACCCGATTTTATGGTGGAAATGCTGACGCGAATCGCGACTGGATGCCGATGCAGAGCTATCCAGCATTTCATTCTGTAAGCAACAAATCATTTTTAGGAACAACGATAGCGGCACAATCGCCCGCAAACCCCGAAGCTAGTTTAAAAACGGCTCTCGACACCCTCTTCAATCACCCAAATGTTGGACCATTTATCGGAAAACAATTGATTCAACGACTGGTCACAAGTAACCCTAGCCCGCAGTATGTGGCACGTGTGGCTGCTGCATTCAACAATAATGGAACAGGCATTCGAGGTGACATGAAAGCAGTCATAAAAGCGATTTTGCTTGATCCTGAGGCTCGAAGCGATCCATCTTTAAATAACGCGGGTGTCGGCAAATTGCGTGAACCCATCTTGCGATTAGCGAATTGGTTACGCGCATTTAATGCCAAATCAAGCTCTGGGGCTTATCGCATTACAAATTTAGATGACCCACTCACATCTTTAGGCCAAACGCCAATGCGTTCACCATCGGTATTCAACTTTTATCGACCCGGCTACGTGCCACCTAATTCAAGTATCGCTAACGCACAACTCGTATCACCAGAAATGCAAATTACCGCAGAAACCTCTGTTGTTGGTTACTTGAATTTCATGCGTGACGTGATTGCAAATGGAACCGGGACAAGTCGTGATGTCAAAGCAGATTACTCAAACTTAAGCACACTCGCAACAACACCCGAGCAATTATTGGACAAAGTGAATCTATTGCTGATGTCTAACCAAATGAGTAGTGGCTTACGCAGTCAAATCATCGCGGCAGTCAATTCCATCGCGATTCCAACAACGACACAAACTGCAATCGATACTGCAAAACTAAATCGTGTGTATATGAGCGTATTTCTGACCATGGCATCACCCGAATATTTAGTACAAAAATAAGGAGAAAGTGATGTCAAATTTCAATACATCCAGACGCGAATTCTTGCGTATTTCATCCTTGCTCAGTTCAGCTGGAGCACTCGGTGTTGCCGCCCCTTTTGCAATCAACTTAGCAACGGTCGCTTCAGCCGCCGCACAAAACAATTCTGGAGATTACAAGGCGCTAGTCTGCTTATTTTTATATGGTGCAAACGACCATGCTAATACCGTTTTGGCTACCGATAGCGAGTCGTGGAACCAATATTTAAACGTGCGAACTACCAATGAAGCAGGATCTATCGCTTTACCTGCAGTCGGCGCCACTGGTGGAGTGCTCGCCATCACGCCCAATACTGCACAAGCTGGACGGAGCTTTGCTTTACACCCAAATATGCCGGAATTGCGAAACTTGTTTAATGCAGGACGTGCCGCAATTCTTGCAAATGTTGGTCCCTTGGTTGTTCCGACCACACTAACGCAATATAAAGCCGCCAGCGTCCCTTTGCCTCCCAAACTATTTTCACACAATGACCAACAATCGCTATGGCAAGCCTACGCCCCTGAAGGTGCTGCCTACGGCTGGGGTGGCCGGATGGGAGACTTGCTAGCATCGAACAATAGCAATCCAATTTTTACCGCAATTTCGGCATCGGGGAATGCGGTGTTTTTATCGGGCAGATCCGTAAAACAATATCAAGTTGGCTCTTCAGGTGCGGTTGCGATTGCTGGATTATCTGGCAGCTTATACGGCTCGACTATGGCGGGTAGCACATTACGTAACATCATCACCAGTGACTCCACAAATTACTTCCAGAAAGAACATGCCGCCACCACAAGTAGAGCAATCGCTGCACAAAGTATGCTTGCCCCCGCAATGGCGGCAGCCGGACCAACTGGCATTCCCAACCCAACGCAATATACCAATCCAAATACCGGCGCCTTAGCCAACAACGCACTCGCAGTTCAGTTGCAAACTGTTGCAAGAATCATCGCTGGACGCAATGCTTTAGGTGCAAAACGCCAAGTGTTTTTTGTTAGCTTGGGCGGTTTCGATACACATGACTCACAACGAACACAGCAAGCAGATTTATTAGCGCGGGTGTCACATGCAATTGCGTACTTTGACACAACGATGGCCAACGTCATGGGCAGCGATTTACGACAACAAGTCACCCTATTTACAGCATCCGATTTTGGTCGCACATTTACCAGCAATGGTGACGGCACGGATCACGGTTGGGGATCGCACCATTTCATCGTCGGTGGTGCAGTTAAAGGAAAAGACATTTATGGCAGTTTCCCAGTCACCGGTCTAAAACACACGCTGGATGTGGGCTCGGGAAGCCTATTGCCACAGTTCTCAGTAGATCAATACGGCGCAACCTTAGGAACTTGGTTTGGCTTAAGTCCAACACAGATAAACGACGTATTTCCCAATATTACGAATTTTGGCAATCGTAATTTGGGATTTATCTAAAGCGAAAACCGATACGAAAAAAGCAGAATTATCTACCAGAGATCATTCTGCTTTTTTCAATTAAAGAGCCACTTAGAATCAAAGATCTGAATCAAGGATTTGAATCAAATCAGGCTCCGATAAAATCATGGATAAATCAAGTTTTCGGTAAGGTCACACCGACCTGTCCTTGGTATTTTCCACCGCGATCTTTGTAGGATGTTTCGCAAATTTCATCGCTTTCAAAGAACAACACTTGCGCACAACCCTCACCCGCATAAATCTTCGCTGGCAATGGTGTGGTATTGGAAAACTCTAGAGTGACATAACCTTCCCACTCAGGCTCAAATGGCGTGACATTGACGATAATGCCGCAACGTGCATAAGTCGACTTGCCGAGGCATATTGTTAATACGCTGCGAGGGATACGGAAATATTCGATGGTGCGCGCAAGAGCGAAGGAATTTGGCGGGATGATACAAACATCACCTTTAAAATCAACAAAAGAACCTTCATCAAAATTCTTTGGATCAACGATGGTACTGTTGATATTAGTAAAAATCTTAAACTCATCAGCACAGCGAATATCATAACCGTAGGACGATGTACCATAACTAACGATCTTTTGACCGTTCGCATGACGCACCTGATCAGGTGCAAACGGCTCAATCATGCCATGCTGCTCCGCCATCCGGCGTATCCATTTATCTGACTTAATGCTCATGATAATTTGTGCTTTCTGCGTTTTTTAGTAAGCTTGAATTTTACGCCAAAAGCAGAGTAAAAACAGGCTTTATACTAGAGATTTCAATGGAATTCTTGATTTTCAGAGCTGACAACTGCTTGTATTTACAGGCTGCTGCGCCTCTTTAGCAAATTCAATTTGGTTTTCTTTAGAAATCAGCACTTTGTTTTTAATTGCTGTCATTTCAGCCAAAATGGAAATTGCGATTTCGGCGGGAGTCTTGCTGCCGATATACAATCCGATTGGTCCGTGCAATCTAGCGATTTGCTCCGCACTTAAATCGAGCTCCAATAATCGTTCCCGTCGTTTTGCATTATTCGATCGTGAGCCGATTGCGCCCACATAAAATGCTGGCGATTTTAAGGCCTCCATTAGCGCCATATCATCTAATTTAGGGTCGTGGGTTAGTGCCACTACCGCGCTACGTACATCAAGCTGCATCGCAATCACCGTATCGTCGGGCATATCGTGCACCAATTGCACGCCTTCGAGTTGCCAAGCTTCGCGGTACTCTTCACGCGGATCACAAACCGTCACCTGATAATCCATACCAACTGCAATATTTGCTAAAAATCGTGACAACTGCCCTGCGCCAATAATCAATAAGCGCCAACGAGGACCATGGATCGTGACTAACTGCGTTTCGCTAAGACGCAAACTCTCGTGAGCTTCGGCGCTACGCAAAGTCACAGCACCAGTTTGCAAGTTCAATTCACGTGCGAGTAATTTGTGTGCAGCTAAACCTGCGAGCAGGTTACTAATTTGGCTTTTTGAGTGCAAAGGTTCAATCGCCAATTGAATTGTGCCACCGCATGGTAAGCCAAAGCGATGCGCTTCATCGGCACTAATTCCGTAGGTAACGATCTCAGGTATGGTGCGTGTGAAGCCCTCGGTTTGTATGCGAGCAATCAAGTCATCTTCAATGCATCCACCAGACACCGATCCTATTACTTGTGCATTTTCTGCGATCGCTAACATCGCACCTTCGGGTCGAGGACTTGAGCCCCAAGTTTTGACGACAGTCACCAACTCACAAGGTCGCCCTGCTCGCAACCATTGCTCGCAAGTTTTTAATACTTCTAAGTCGATGCTATCCATAAGTTTTTCTATTCTGTTTTCATCTGAAGTGAGGTAATGTAGAACGGCGACATCACCCGACTCATTCAATCTCAGTAAACCGCTGCACCAATTTTCCACCAACCTCAATCATCTCAAAGAAAACAGATTTTGGTCTAATCCATAAACTACCATCCGCTGCACGATAAACGATTGCTGCTTGCAAATCGGCTTCTTGGGTGGCCTCACACACCAACTCATAGATACCGCCTTTATAGTGTCGATACCGCACTTTGTCGCCCGTGCCCGACTTTGGTGCTCTAGAACTCGACATTTTATTAACGCCAGTACTCTTATCGCTGGTGTGCTCACGCAAAAATGCAGGAACTTTTGCCGCACTCAATTTATTAATTTGCGCAAACAAGGCTGGATACACCATCGGTACTTGATGCGTTTGCTGTAAATAAGATGCAATATGTAGCAATAAGTTCGCGGCGACCTCAGCGTCAGCTTCGGCGCGATGCGCTTTCCCTTTAAAACGCAAACCCAAGCTGGATGCTAATGGTCCCAAGGAATAGCTCGACTTTCCCGGCAAAACTCGACGCGCCAGCTTTACCGAGCAAATTGTGCCGCGATGCCGAGCGGTCAAGCCAAGATTTTGCGCTTCTGCGAGCAAGAACTTTTCATCAAAACTCGCGTTATGTGCCGCCAAATAATCATTGCCAATAAAATCAAGCAAGGCAGGCATCACCTCTGATACTGGCGGTGCGCGATTCACCATACTTTGGGTAATTCCGGTTAATTGCGTGATAAAACTAGGAATCGTCACTTGGCAGTTAATCAACGACACAAAACGATCGACAATCTGTCCATCTTGAATACGCAATGCGGCAACTTCCGTAATCCGCCCACCCTGCACCGGACTCATACCAGTCGTTTCAAAGTCAATCATGACGATAGGTTCTGCTAACATATTCCGCTCAATACTTTCTAAATCAACAGCGCATTGTTTTAATCAATCAACGATGGAACTTATGTCGCTCCTGCTCAGTCAACCAACTTAGTTCAATCAACCAAGGCGCCTATTTTTTCAATAATGTACTATTGTAATCCGCCAACATCAGTTGATGCCCATCCGCTCCTCATTTATACAAACGCAGCAACATGCAGAACGACACGCCACCTAACAAACGCATTCTCTCATTGAAAAAAAGCTTGCCTCTAAGCGTCATCGATAGAATCATTCCAGCGAATGATTTATTGCGAGACTTTGTATATCGCCGCTTGTGGATTTCAATTTTGATTAGTTCGTTTGGCGCGCAAATTACACTACTGGCACTTCCATTAACGGCAGCTGTATTGCTCCACGCCACTCCAACCCAAATGGGGCTACTCACCTTTATGGAAATTTTTCCGTATGTGTTGTTGTCGCTTCCTTCTGGTGTGTGGTTAGATCGGGTGAGAAAACTACCTGTGTACATCAGCGGAGAAATCGCTATTTCTCTCGCCGTGGCAAGTGTACCAATCGCATGGTGGTTAGATATTTTAACTATGCCGTGGTTATACATCGTGGGCTTTTTGATCGGTGCTGTTAACACCACCGCTGGCACCGCAGCGCAGATTGTATTAACGCAAATCGTGCCACGCGAACGCCTGATCGAAGCCCATGCAAAAAACGCACTCGCTACATCTGGCTCTGAAGTTGCTGGCCCTGCGACAGCTGGAGCATTAATTAAACTTTTGGGCGCGCCACTAGCCCTGTTTGCTGATGCGGTCTTGCTACTCACCTCCGCAGCTATTTTACGGAAAATAAAAATTCACGAAATTCGTGTTGTCGCACAAGATGCCAATTTTTGGCGCGACTTAAAAGAAGGCCTAAAATTTGTCGCACATAATCAAATCTTGGTCGCCCTAGCAATCACCGTTGGCATTTGGCAAATGGCTTATAACGCCGCCTTGGTCGTACAAATATTGTTTGCGACACGCACATTAGGTTTGTCCGAACACGCAGTTGGATTGAGTTATGTGTGCATGGGCGTAGGCACTGTTCTCGCCAGCATGATCGGCAATCGTGTTAGTAAACATCTCGGGCCTGGCTTGTGCATGATTTTGGGATTTTTATTGTGTGCTATTGGTTGGGGTCTATTGGCAATCGCGCCCGCTAATCAACTCGGCATCATTGCATTTGGACTGATGCTAGTGCTATTTGCAATTGGTGGTGTGTTCATCTTCATCAATTTTCTGGCATTACGGCAGGCCGTCACTCCTGAACCTTTACTTGGACGAATCACTAGCACAATGCGCTGGCTCACTCTGTTACCCGCCGGCCCCGGTGCTTTAATTGGTGGATGGTTAGGTGAACATTTTGGCTTACGGATTACCTTGGGATTCTCTTGCGCCTGTGCCATGTTGCTCGCCTTCTTTGCTTGGCACAACAAAACCATACGCGGTATCAAATCACTTCCGCAACTGTAAGACTTGTGGGGGTTTTGTGACTTTAATGTAGGCATCACGCGACACTGATGCCTGTATTGATTTGCAAAAATTACACCTACAGAATGAAACACGAGATAATGCTGGTCGGATTAAACAAATCGCCACAAATTTTTTTGAATCTCATTTTTCACGACCGCTCGCTTGAATTACTCAGGCTTGAATTACTCAGACTTTAATGACTCAGATTTTTATTGAGTCCTCATTGTTAATCAAATTGCGAGGATTGCTGAAATAGCTGAGTCGCCCTCCTTAAGAGAATAGTATGTCGCAACAGACCAATCTGCCGAACTTCAAACCTTATATTCCCGCCACATCGGTAATACCGGAATTTACCCTACGCGCGCTGATCATGGGAACCGTACTTGGAATGATATTCGGTGCCTCATCGCTTTATTTAGTGCTTAAAGTCGGGCTGACAGTCAGCGCATCGATTCCCGTTGCGGTCATTGCGATTACGCTATTTCGCATGATGCATAAACTGGGCGCAAAAGATTCCACAATCTTAGAAAATAGCATTGCGCAAACTGCGGGCTCAGCCGGTGAATCCTTGGCATTCGGTTTGGGAGTAACCATGCCAGCGATACTGATTCTAGGATTCGACCTAGAAATTTACCGTGTCATGCTAGTCGCAATTTTGGGAGGACTACTTGGAATTTTATTGATGATTCCTATGCGCCGCACCATGATTGTCGAAAAACACCACGAATTAAAATATCCCGAAGGAACGGCCTGCGCCGAAGTTCTTAAAGCTGCCGCCGGCGACTCCTCTCGTGATGCCGCTGGAGAATCAAGCAATCCGAATGCCCAAGCTGATGCGAATCGTCGAGCTAAAATTATTTTTGGTGGCTTCTTTATCGGTTTGATTTACAAAGTCGGCAACATCGCCCTAAAAGGCTGGAAAGACACTGTTGAATATGTATTCCCAGCGCCTTTAAAGGCGGGCTCGGTCGGTACCGAAATTTCTCCTGAGCTGCTTGGCGTTGGCTACATTATCGGCCCCAAAATTGCTGCAATCATGGCAGCAGGCGGCGTGCTTTCCTACATGCTGTTGATCCCGCTCATCAAGTTTTTTGGCGATGGCCTACTAACACCTTTAGCGCCAGCAACAAAATTAATCAGCGAAATGAATCCACATGAAATTCGTGGCGCTTATGTGTTGTACATTGGTGCCGGTGCAGTAGCAACTGGTGGATTAATCAGTCTAGCGCGTGCGATACCCTTAATTTGGCGCAGCTTGTCCTCAGGGCTATCTGACCTGTCTTGGTTCAATCGCAGTCAAACCACAAATACGGAACAGAAGACTACGCCACGAACCGAACAGAGTATCCATATGAAGTGGGTTGTAATCGGCGCACTTGCTATCATCGCGGTCATCACTGTCGCTACGCCACTACACATGAATGTACTCGGGGCGCTATTAATTTTGGTATTTGGTTTTCTATTTGCCACCGTCTCATCTCAATTAACCGGACAAATCGGTCAATCATCTAATCCTATCTCAGGCATGACGGTTGCTACCTTACTATTTACCTGCTTAATCTTTTTATTGATGGGCTGGATAGGTGGCCAATACTATGTCACCGCATTGTCTGTTGGTGCAATTGTGTGTATCGCATCTAGCGTGGCGGGTTGTACCTCGCAAGATTTAAAAACGGGTTACTTAGTGGGAGCCACCCCTAAGTACCAACAATATGCGATTTTAATTGGTGCCTTTTGTTCAGCTTTAATACTCGGGCCAATTTTATTAAAACTCAATGATGCAAGCACGGTCTATGTGCCTATTCAACAAGTCGCGCCTGGTTTAACAACTGATGTGAGCAAGCTCAACGAAAGTGCGCAATTGCAAGGACCGCAAGCAGAGCAAGATCCTGAAAGCTACAAAGTTTGGCATAAAACGGATAACGTTCAAGCACCAGCAGGCAAGTATCTCGTCGATGCAAATGGCAAGGTCGTTTATTTGGTAGACCCGGGCATTAACGGCACGCACAACACTCGCCCCGATGGTTCTGAGGTAAAAAAATATGACGCACCGAAAGCGGTCTTGATTTCTTACATCATCAAAGGAATACTTGACGGTGAACTTCCTTGGGCGCTCGTATTATTTGGCGTAATTATCGCCCTAACTTTGGAAATGTCTGGTATCCCCTCTTTAGCATTTGCTGTCGGTGTTTACTTACCGCTAGCCTCATCAGCGCCCCTATTTATCGGCGGGATGATACGTTGGCTAGTTGATCGTCGCAATAATAAGCTAGAGAAAAATCAAACTCTAAACGAAGAAGAAAAACAAGCGGCAGGTGATCGTAGCGATGGTGTATTGATCTCTTCGGGTTATATCGCAGGTGGAGCTTTAGCCGGAATTGTGATTGCATTCAGCGCGGGCATCATGACCGATTTTGATAAGAAAATCGGTGATTGGGCGAGCTCCAATAATCCATTCTTTAATGGACCTTATGCGGATGCACTATCCTTAATCCCATTTGGTTTAATCGCTCTCGTTTTGTACATTGTCGGCCGTGAAAAAACGGAACGATCAGAGCAACAATCATAATGGTCGAACAATCAGCAAAAGAACACCATTCCTTTTAATACAACGAATAAAGAAAACATGAACGACAGCAAAATCCTCGATTGCAAACAGCAAGAAGTCAACATCGGTGACATCATTCGGGTAACCACACTAAGCAAACAATTCATCAAAAGTTTCCCGGAAGATGAACGCATTTTGATTGAATCGATGATCGGCAATTTTTTCAAAATTATTGCGATCGATGAAGAAGGTCAAGCTTGTATCATGCGCGAATGGCACGATGAACGTGGTCAACTACAAACTCACGTCATTGCACTTGATTCCGATGAAATGGAGAAAGTCTAATATTTCTGAGAAAGAGACCTCTGAGGAATAAATAAAAATGGCTCTATGTTGTTACACATAGAGCCAATTTTAGGTCTTAACCAAGATCGCTTTCGACGTCTTTAACATTAAGCGAAGCATTGGTTGCTGGAATTGTTTGTTACTGAAATTATTTACGATAAATCTCTGGACGCGATTTATTACGCGTTTCATACACAATTTTCGCATCTTTCATCGCACGGTCTAAAGTACGCATCTCTTCATGATCATCATGCGGACTAAAATACTCTGCAGCTTGAGCACGCATGACATATTTGATCGCCGCTTCATCGTTGAGATTGTACATCTCGGTCAATAGCGTTGTGACTTCGTCTAAATACTCTTCATAGGTCATGAACTTTTCCATCGCATTGATTCCTTTTGATTCCTGTTGATTCGTTTTACGCAAAATGCTTGAATGAGGGCTGCATCTTACTCTGTTTTATTGCCCTTTGCGGACATAAAAAAACGCTGACTTCGCGATCAATGCTTAGTCAGCGTTATTTATAACCACATCAAGCTGTTCAACAGCGATGGCAGTAATTACTAATGGGTAATCACTTCTCGAATTGTTGCGGCCAACTCTTCTGCGACAAACTTAGCGACATATGCATCAGCACCCACACTGCGTACGTGATCCTCGTTTGTCGTACCAGATAATGAAGAATGGATAATCACTGGCAGCTCTTTGAATCGATCATCTTGTTTGATATTACGAGTCAAAGTAAAGCCATCCATTTCTGGCATTTCCAAGTCCGTCAACATTAGCGCAACTTTGTCGCGTAATGTTTTACCTTCTGCGGTCGCACCAGCGTGAAGCACTTGTAGTTTTTCCCAAGCCTCTTTACCAGTCTTACACATAATGTAAGGAGCGCTAATCGCGTCCAGAGCCTGACCAATTAAGCCACGCGCAACAGCAGAATCGTCGGCTGCCAAAATCACTGCGCCAGGTTTAATTTTGAGCTTAGCACCGATCGTTTCGGAATCAACATCCTTGTTTCCGGAAGGAGCAATTTGACGCAAAATTTGCTCGACATCCAATACCTGCGCCAATCGCGTATCTTCTGCGTCGCCATCCAAACGAGCGATACTGGTTACCATACCACCTGCCGCGCTAGATTCTGCTGACAACACTTGATTCCAATCCAAGCGAACAATTTCTTCCACAGATTCGACAGCAAATCCTTGCGTTGAACGCGCAAACTCAGTCACCAACATGATATTCAAACCGGTAGTTGGTGTGCGCCCAACCACGGAAGGTAAGTCAATCACTGGAATAATTTGGCCACGCAAATTGACCACGCCTAAATTATGTGGAAGTGCACCAGCAACCGCCGTAATCTCAGGCATCGCAACAATTTCACGTACCTTAAAGACATTAATACCAAACAATTCAGAACGCTGATTTACCGCATCGTTCCCCAATCTGAACAACAACAATTCAAATTTATTTGAACTGATCAAGTTGGTACGTTCATCAACTTCATGTTGTACAGTACTCATATTATTTACCCTCATTATTTATGTAGCTGGACCACTGATCTAAGTAAAACCACACTCTTATTATGCTACTTTTTTTCTGAGAAACACGAATTTCCCATCTGAAATATTTGTTTTTTTTGTTGATGTGACAAAAATGTTTCAACGATTAACAATTACATCAATAAAAGCCACACAATTCGATAAACACAGATCTTACCTAATAACTTTATAGCAAGGAATGTAAGCTTTGCCAGGTAACTTCATACGACTTTGTTTTACAAACGAATCCAACAAAATATCCATCGCATGCATGATCTCAGGATCACCGCAAATCTCAAAATGTCCAAACTGTTCAATCGCTCTAATGCCTTGGTCTTTCACATTACCGGCAACCACACCAGAGAACGCGCGACGTAAATGCGCAGCTAATAAATGCGCGGGCTGATTCTTGTGTAAAGCCAAGCCACGCATGTTTTCATGGGTCGGTGCAAATGGATGTTGAAATTCTCGATCGATTTTCAACAACCAATTGAAGTAATACGCATCCCCATGCTCCTTGCGATAAGCACGCACAGTCTTGATACCAGCTTGCACTTGACGCGCGACTTCAACTGGATCATCAATAATGATTTGATATTTACTTTGTGCCTCGCTACCCAAGGTTGTCGCAATAAACTGATCAATCTGCTTAAAGTAATCAGCGGCAGATGCTGGTCCAGTAAAAATCAATGGGAAAGGCAATTGTGCATTGTCTGGGTGCAGTAAGATTCCCAATAAATAGAGGATTTCTTCCGCAGTACCAGCACCGCCCGGAAACACCACAATCGCATGCCCCATACGAACGAACGCTTCAAGACGCTTTTCTATGTCTGGCAAAATCACTAAATCATTCACAATCGGATTCGGTGCTTCAGCAGCAATAATCCCGGGTTCAGAAACACCTAGATAACGACTGTTTTCAATACGTTGTTTTGCATGTCCAACAGCAGCACCTTTCATCGGCCCCTTCATTGCACCTGGACCGCAACCGGTGCAGATATCCATGCCGCGTAAACCTAGATGATAGCCAACTAATTTTGTGTAATCGTATTCATGCCCAGAAATGGAGTGACCGCCCCAGCACACCACCAAATTAGGACTAATCTGTGGTTTTAATAAATTGGCGTTACGTAGGATGTGAAAAACCGCATCCGTAACACCCTCTGTTGTATCGAGATTGATATGGGCATTCTTTAAAATTTCGCCATCAATAAACAAAATGTCGCGCAACACCGCAAACAAATGTTCTTGTATCCCTTTGATCATCACACCATCAACGAATGCACTTGCCGGTGCTGCTTTTACCTCTAGCTTGATACCACGTTCACGCTGAACAATACGAATATCAAAACTCTTATAACGCTCTAGCAATTCTTTGCCATCATCTAAACCACTACCACAATTGAGTACGGCTAATGCGCAGCTGCGAAACAATTGATATAGACTACCGTGACTAGTATCCCAAAGCCGAGCCACCTCTGCTTTAGAAAGAACTTCTAAGTGACCGTCCGGTGTAATTTGCGCATCCATTACTTCATAACTCATCTTTACTTTCCTCTTTTCTTTTATCCATTTAAGTAAATGTAGTATCCACGGATTTAATTAAACTTTCAAGCAAGCAATACAAAAATACAGATGAACATAAAAAAAGCCGACTGATGTTGTCGGCTTTGATTCACAAGCTTCGCACACTGAACGTAGCTCAATGAACGTAGCTCATTGAACGAGCTAAATACACAAATTAAATTAAGGGAGATCAAACACCGCCATCGATTCAACATGCGAAGTATGCGGAAACATATTAACGACACCCGCTTTTCTCATCTGATATCCAGCCTCATTCACCAACATACCAGCATCTCTCGCTAAAGTAGATGGACTGCATGAAACGTAGACGATGCGTTTAGGACGCAATTCCGGCGCAGTCTGACCAAGTTCGATCAGCGCCTGACAAACCGCCATCGCACCATCACGCGGAGGATCAATCAAGAAGCGATCGAACTTTCCTAAGGCGATAAAATCTTCCGCCTTAACCTCGAACAAATTACGTGTCGCAAATGAGGTTTTTTCAGCTAAGCCATTCGCTTGCGCATTACTCAAAGCGCGCTCGGTTAATGCGGAACTACCCTCAATCCCAACCACTTCTCCAACTTGCGTTGCGATCGGCAAAGTAAAATTACCGAGTCCGCAGAATAAATCCAAAACTCGTTCATCTTTTTGCGCATCAAGCAAACCCAAGGCGCGCGCCACCAGCACACGATTAATATGATGATTTACTTGCGTAAAATCTGTAGGCTTAAACGGCATCTTCACACCAAACTCTGGCAGTAAATAATGCAAATCGGATTGTGCTGGATAATAGGGTTCCGCACTATCTGGCCCAGCAGTTTGTAACCACCACTGCACTTGATATTGATCCGCGAAAGCTTTCAACTTTTCTGCATCACCTGGGCCTAATGGCTGCATGATGCGTAACACCATCGCCGTCACACCTTCACCAATTGCTAGCTCAATTTGCGGCAACACTTCGATTATCGTTAACGAGCTAATCAAATCGCGCAATGGCATCAACATCGCAGAAACATGTGGAGGCAAAATTTCACAAGTTTCCATATTAGCGACATAGCGAGATTTCTTCTCATGGAAACCGACTAAAACAATACCCTTTTTGTGTACATTTCTTACTGACAAACGAGCGCGGTAACGATATCCCCAAGTTGGTCCATAAATTGGGCGCATCACCATTTCTGGCTTCACTTTACCAATGTGTACCAAATTATCTTCAAGTACCCGCTGCTTCATCGCAACTTGTGCGTTTGGCTCTAAATGTTGCATAGAACAACCGCCACAAACGCCGTAATGAGGGCATTTCGGCCTAACTCGTTGCGATGACTCTTTGATGATAGGACCCAAAGTAGCAGCTTCCCAGCTGGGCTTTTTGCGATAACTATTAAACCCAACCACTTCTGTTGGTAAAGCGCCTTCAACAAATACGACTTTGCCTTGGCTGCCATCTTCGTTGAGAAGATGACCAACGCCGCGCGCGTCCATATCGAGGGAGCGGATATTAATTGTATTCATGATCAAGATTGAAGAGGCTATCAAGCCAATGAGGATAGAAAATTGAAAGACCGCAGATTATACAGTTTAATCGCACCATTCGAACCGATAACCCCGTAGAAGTCGCTGTGAGTAACGACCTTCGACTACGCGTTTATGGTGCAAAAATGATCACAATAAAGCATCTCTGCCAACACCGCGCGAGGCAAAACTGCGTTTTAGCTTAATCAATGCTTCCTGTTGAATCTGCCGCACGCGCTCACGCGTGATACCCATTTCATCGGCCAGAGTTTCCAAAGTAACAGGATCATCGTTATCTAATCCAAACCGGCGCATAATGACGATTCTTTGTTTATCCGGCAATTTGGATAGCCAATTACGCACCAACACCGTCAACTCATGGTGTTCTGCTTGCGCATCTGGGGCATGTTCGCTGTCACCGGGTAGCATATCCAACAAGCTGCTTTGCGGATCACCATCAAGTGGCGTGTCGAGCGACATCGCATGCTCAGATAGTGCGAGGATATCTTGAACTTCATCTAAAGGACGGCTAACTAAATGTGCGATGTCATCAGCGCTCGCATCTTTTCCATCACGATGCTGCGATTCAAGATGATACTTCGCGCGCAAAATCTGATTTAATTCTCGCACGACATGAACTGGCAAACGAATGGTACGGGCTTGATTCATGATGGCGCGCTCTATGCTTTGCCGAATCCACCAAGTCGCATACGTAGAAAACCGAAACCCTCGTTCGGGCTCAAACTTGTCGATTGCATGCATCAAACCTAAATTGCCCTCTTCTATCATATCTAACAGAGCGACACCGCGATTGATGTAATGCTTCGCGATAGAAACGACTAGGCGCAGATTATGCTCAATCATCTTTTGACGAGCATCAAAGTCTCCTTGCTTGGCTAGCGTCGCGAAATGTAATTCCTCCGCAGCACAAAACAAAGGACGCGTACCAATTTGATTCAAATAATGTTGGGTTGTGTCTGTCGATAATTCCGCTGCCAAAATATTCTTAATTTCATCAATCGGCGCGATACTAATGCTTGACGTCTCTTCAAACTGACTCGCCTGTTCCCCTGTCTCAACCACATCGTCGATAGCATCGCGATGCGAACCGGAGTCGACAAGATCTTCAGCCGCATCCTCAATGTCAAGGATATCTTGTCGTTGAGTTTGTGATGAATGGGGCAAGTTATCGTCCTGAGAAAATTTATGCATATTTACAGTCAGATTCAAATCAATAAACTAGGCTAACGATTCGGCAGCAGTTTTAAAGGATCAATCGGTTTTCCAGATTGACGAATTTCAAAATGTAACTTTACCGTCTCGCTATCTGAATTTCCCATTTCAGCAATTTTTTGTCCCTTGCTGACGGTCTGTCCTTTCTTAACCAAATTGGTTTTATTGTGGGCATAAACCGATAAATAATTATTCGCATGGGTGATCACCAACATATTTCCATAGCCACGTACTGCGCCGACTTCATAGATCACTTTTCCCGGCGCAACGGCAACAATGTCTTGCCCCAACTTACCGCCAATATCAATACCTTTGTTCTTCGGATCATCAAAAGTCGATAGCACTTTACCATTGGTAGGCCAGATCCAAGCAATTTCTGGCGCAACCTCTGGTGTCGTTTTCTCAACTGGCTTTACGACTACCGCATCATTTTTGATCGTCGACGTTGCGACAGAAGATCCACTGTCTGACTTTTGCAGCTCCGCCAGATTTGCCTCTGAATAAGAGCGCTTATCACCTTTAGGTGCGGTCTTGTGCGTTGCTGGATTAATCGGATTTAAATTGCGTACTTCAATTCCAGAATTCCCTGTAATCGGCGTTACTTTTACTTCACTGCCATCCGCTGGCCCCGTCCACAAAACTTGATCAACTTTAATATCACTTGGGTTTGCAAGATTATTCCAGACAATCAAGTCATTCATATTCAGGCCAAGCGCGAGCGCAATTTTCGACAAAGAGTCTCCACGCTTCACCACATAGCTTGGTCGACGAGACTCTGCTTGCTTTGCAACTGAGCTCTGCGAAGCTGTCACGGGCTCTGTCACGGTTTCTTTACTACGCTCAATCACTGGCGCTTGATTTGGCACCGAACTACATGCGGCAATCAAAAGAACCAACATCAAAGTCAAAACTTTATAAACGAACCTACTTTGCTTCATAAACATTTCTAATTTTCTTAATTAATGAAATTCTCAAATTCTGCTATAACCCAAACTCACACCACACCTTGATGGAGTGGCACGAAATGGCATTGCTCTAATACGCTACTAGTCCATTCATGTTGCGAAATGCGTTCCACCAATTGCAACACTTGTTGACGTCCACCCACGGGCGCGATCAATCGACCACCTATCGCTAATTGTTCTAACAAGGCTCTCGGTACTTCCAAGCCAGCAGCAGCGAGTATGATACCGTCAAAAGGTGCTACTTGTGGCAAACCTAGCATGCCATCTCCATAATGCAAGCGAATATTTGCAATACGCATAGGACGCAAATTATTTTTCGCAAGCTCATGCAAGGCTTTAATGCGTTCGATAGAGTAAACCTCTTTCGCCACTAAAGACAGCACCGCCGCCTGATAGCCGCAACCTGTGCCGATCTCTAATACACGTTGCAAATTTTTACCGTTGCGCAAAATCTCCGTCATACGCGCAACAATATAGGGTTGCGAAATCGTCTGATGGTGCCCGATCGGTAAAGAGGCGTCGATATACGCTTGACTCGCCAAACCTGACTCAATAAATAAATGACGCGGAATTGCCTCCAAGGCGGCAAGTACCAGATTATCTTTTACACCTTGCTGCGCGACGCGCGCCACCATAGCTTGGCGAATCTTGTCAGAAACCATCCCCATGCCAGCGCTCGGCAACGCCTTGTTGGTCGAAATGCGATCAGACTCTCTTTTCGAAGTTGAGCTTGAAGTTGGATTTGTAACGGCAGTTTTAGCTAAAGGGGGTAAATTGGTCTTTAGATTTTTAGTATGAATAGCCGCATTTTGCATCGCAGTTTGCGGCATGGCTGTTGGAGATTTACGAAGAGCGCCTCGCTGATCAACGACCGAAGACAGATTTAAAGGAAAGCGCTTTTCATTGGTTGTCATAGCAAATCTTCCGCCAAGGCTTGCATTTGTTTTGGATTCGTCAAATCAATTTGCAATGGAGTTACCGATACAAACCCTTTGGCAGTTGTAGCGAAATCAGTACCTTCGCTAGTGTCTTTAACTGCGCCAACTGGACCTATCCAATAAATCACGCGACCACTTGGATCCTGAGATTGTATGACAGGTTCAGAAGCGTGCCTTTTACCCAAGCGCGCCGCACGCACGCCTTGAATTGCAGCGTGATCCAAGTTGGGGATATTTACATTGAGCAAATATGGCTTGGTCAATTTTGGAAAACCTCGCAACACCATTTCAGCAGCGACTTTTGCGGCGTCCGCTAATTTATCCCAGCCTTTATCCACTTGAGAAAACGCAATCGCAGGAACACCAAACAAATACGCTTCTGTCGCAGCGGCCACTGTCCCAGAATATAAGGTATCGTCGCCCATGTTTTGACCTTGATTGATACCTGAGACGACTAAATCAGGAGCCTCTTTCATCAAAGCAGTTAAGGCAATATGAACACAATCAGATGGCGTACCATTGACAAAATAAAAGCCATTATCTGCACGAGATACAGATAATGGCCGATCTAAAGTTAATGCATTTGATGCTCCAGACCGATTGCTATCTGGAGCGACAACGGTGATGTCGGCGTGTGGTCGAAGTGCATCGGCCAATGCGACAATTCCAGGGGCTAAATAGCCATCATCATTACTAATCAAAATTTTCATAAGTGCATTTTACCTGATGCACTCACGGAAATTCACCAGCTATTTGATTTATTTATGGTCGTTGGTTTTACGACAATCGAACCGAATTTGATAGAAAAATCACTTGCAAAATAAACCTAGCGACTACATTTTTCCTACGCCATCACCAAGCCAATAATGACTGATATCTTTTAAACCCCAAGTGCTAGCATCTTCACGAGAAACAATTTTATCTTGTATACCCGGAGCGGCTAAATCAAGTAACACTGGCGATATATAAGTCATCGACTTTGAAGAGAAAAACGCGCGAACCTTTGGCAGCAACAAGGACTTGCCAACCTGCTGTTCAATCACAACACCAAGGCGACCCGATTGCAATTTAACTAAAGTACCGACCGGATAAATGCCAATGCTACGAACGAAGGCTTGAAAGACCACTTCATCAAAGTGACCACGACTCCATTCTGACATTTTCTTGAGCGATTCAGCAGGACACCAACCTTCTTTGTAAGGCCGATTTGAAGTGATCGCATCATACACATCACACACCGCCCCCATTTTGGCATAGAGACTGATTTGATCGCCTTTCAATCCCTTCGGATAGCCAGTTCCGTCCATCTTTTCATGATGATGCAAACAAACATCGAGTGCGATCTCGCCTACTCCTTTTGCTTCAAGCAACATCGCATGTCCAGCACTTGGATGCTCTTTCACTGAGACAAACTCATCATCTGTCAAACGACCTGGCTTATTTAAAATTGCAGGAGGAACCGCCATTTTGCCGATATCATGCAATAAACCCGCCAATCCTGCCTCACGGGTTTCATCATCGCTCAAACCAAGCTGACGAGACAAAGCAATCATCAATGCGCAAACCGCCACCGAGTGCATGTAGGTGTAATCGTCCGCAGTCTTCAGACGCGCCAATCCAATAAGAGCTCCCGGATTACGCATGACGGAAGTTGCAATCTCCTCCACCAAAGGCATCGCCTGTTCGGCCTCAATTGCTTTACCCATGCGCGCTTCACTAAACATAGAAAACACAGCGCCCTTGGATTTGCCAACTATTTTTGCCGCTCTGCCCATTTCGGCATCCATCGACACAGTCTGTATCTCTGAGAACGGAGTGCGATGCTCTTTTATCGGTGCCGGCACCTCAGGTTCTGGAGTGGGGACGACAATTTCAGGTGCTTTTTCGACTTCTGGTTTTGCCTCCAACACGTCACAGCCTTTGTCGGTGTCAATCCACAACTCACGAATGCCCGCATCAATTATTTTTTCTATCGTCGTTTGATTATCAATTGGAAATGATTTTTGCCAAAATGGTGAACTCATCCAAGAAGTACAAAGTTCTTGTACGTACATTCCTTGTCTAATTTGCGAGCTCTTAATCTTCTTTAACATATCTAACTAACTTCCTCGCATCTCTATTTGCAAGTACACAGCGAATTCTAATCAACACCGTAAACGCATTTAATGCCATCCAAAAGATGTTTACAGGAAGAAACTAAGCTTATTCTACCGCAGAGCGATTATCTTGGTTCGACTAAGCAAAAGGATTTCTAATGATGTGAGGCAAATATGCAAATTATCTAGCTCTATGCATTTTGCGATAGTGAAAAGCTTACATTAAGCAACAAGGAAATTTACTTATATAGTAATTTCAATGGCCTAAATAAATTTTGCATCGATACATTGTTAATAAAGCTTAAATTATAAGGATGCTCCGATTTAAATTTTTCAAACGCAAAAAGAGTTACTTCCTGATCCAAGCGATCCGCTATTTTTCCCCATAAAATAAGACTAGGCTTTGTCGCTTGCCTTGCTAAAGCTTCAAACACAAATGGTAAAAATATTCGCCACACTTTGGCATCAATCGCAGGTGCAACATCCTCACGAAAAACTAGAGAGGCGTTCAACATCAAAAACCCATGTTGAAGAAAGTTATCCTGCATCTCTGCCATCGTTTGCACATAGGTCGCTGGGTCAGCACGCATCTGTTGCGCCACCGGCGATAATGCGGCAACGCTGGTGTCACCTGCAGTTAAGCGCTGATCAGCGACCAACAGCATTTTTATAAAATTGCGTAGTGAAGTGGCACGATTGACTGGTTTACTTAGTCCGCCTGCTGACTCGTGTGACCAGATATTATCGACCGCACCATCCATAAAACAATAGCCAGTCGCACTCTCACTACGTGGATAAGGACCTTCGCCGATCAAGACGTACCGTACTGAAGATAAAGGCACTGAGAAAGCAGCAAACAATCGATGACTATCTGGCAAAAAAGGTGAACTCGCTAATTGATTGAGGTACTGAGGAAACTCACGTTCAATCGCTTGCAATCCTTGTTGTAAAGTCGTATGCCAAGAAGGATGCGCAAGCTGAATATCCCGCAAAAAATAATCAGGGAAATGCATACAAAGTGCTTATTTAACAGGAGTAGGAGCCTGCGGCGGAACCAAACCTGGCGCAGGTGCAATAGGTGAGGAAGGTGTTGCAACAACAATCCCAGCGTGCGGAGTTGGCGCTGGCAGATCGACTCTGCGTGGAATTCCTGATTCGCTTACCACCACATGATCCGCATGCACTTCTTGCAAACGTACATTCGGCATCAACTCTTTGCCAATTCCAACGGTGAAGTTGGGCTGCCCCTCGACAACAATAATCGCCACACTATCTTTGGGATTGGCTGCAACAATCACACCTTTTAACTGATAACTACTTGGCGCTGCTTGCGCAGTTACAGATTGTCCAAATAGATCACCCCACTGACCAACCGATGGTTGATAACCTTCAACACTCACTGGTGCTTGAATTGGACGAGAAGCTGGTTTAAATATTTGCATGCCCCAATAAGTCACCACCACACAAAGCATGGAAAACAAAATGATATTGATAATCAAAGGAAGGCGCTTCATATTTTTCTCGATAATTTAAACTACATCCGTTTGTCCGAAGACGCACTACAAACTGAAGATAATGTTAGTAAATTGCGGTTAACGTACTAACTGATTAATCTCAATAATCGGCATCAACACTGCCAACACAATCAGCAACACCACGACACCCATCGCCAAAATCAATAATGGTTCAAGCAAACCCGCAATCGTCAAAGCGCGACGTTCCAAGTCTTGTTCCTGCGCCGACGATGCACGTTCCAGCATTGCAGGCAATTCGCCTGTTACTTCACCGGCACGAATCATATGAATCAACATTGGCGGAAAGTGTTTATGTGCGGACAAAGCACGAGCTAAGCTAACGCCCTCGCGCACACTATTGGTAGCATCTTCAACTTGTGCACGCATCGCGACATTAGATAAGGTCTCTCGACTAGTTTGAAGAGCTTTCAAAATCGGCACACCTGATCCCGTTGTAATCGATAAGGTGCTCGAAAATCGTGCGGTGTTTAAACTCCGTTCAAACTTTCCATACATAGGTGCATCAAGCAACCACGTATGCCATCGCATTTTTATTTCGGGATTTTTAAGTGCATGTCGACATGCAAACGTCGTTGCGGTGATCGCTATCGCCAGCAGCCAGCCATAGGCGCGGACAAAATCCGAGATCGCCAGCATCACCACTGTCAGCAATGGTAATTTTTGTTTTGTGTTAGCGAACACCGATACGATTTGCGGCACCACATAAGTCAACAAAAAAATCACAATGGCAAATGCGACGACAGTAACAATGGCGGGATAGGTGAAGGCGAGCTTAACCTTTTGTGTTAAGGCATTGCGACGTTCAATGTAATCCGCTAGACGCGATAAGACCCGCGACAGTTGACCAATTTGTTCGCCGGAAGCTACCAAAGCACAATAAATATCGGTGAAATCATTTTGATGCTGCTTCAATGCATCAGACAATGCAGAACCCGCCAAAATTTCAGATCGGATTGAGGCAACTAAATCACGTATATAAACACGTTCAGCTTGCTCTAACAAAGCGGAGAAAGCCTGTTCAAGCGGCAAGCCCGCATCTAACAAACTTGATAGCTGACGCGTAAACAAAGCTAATTCAACATTGGATAGATGTTCGCTAAAAAGTGATCGACCTCGTTTTGCATCGCCAGTTTGGTTCGCAATTAAGTCAACCGATACTGGCACCAAATTTTGCGCACGTAAATCGGAACGAGCAGCACGAGCACTGTCGGCGGTGACGACCCCTTTCTTACTATTCCCGAAGGAATCTACGGCTTCATATCGGAATGCTGGCACAATCAGGCTCTCTATTGAATTATTCTTTGGTCACGCGCAATAGTTCTTCTTTAGTGGTCACACCGGCATCTAGCCAGCGCTGCCCATCTTCACGCATGGTTTTCATGCCATCACCCTGAGCTGCTAAACGAATTTCAGCCTCCGATGCCTGATGATGAATTTGCGCTGAAATCGCCTCCGTCGTTAACAGCAATTCATAAACACCAACCCGACCTTGATAACCTGTATGACCGCAATGCGTACATCCAACCGATTTCCAGGCACCACTTTCATGAACTTTACAGTGCGTGCACAACTTACGAACCAAGCGCTGCGCTACTACGCCCAACAAAGATGACGACAAGAGAAATGGTTCAATTCCCATATCGAGCAAACGCGTAACGGCTGCAGCGGCATCATTCGTATGCAAAGTTGCCAAAACCAAGTGACCGGTTAAAGAAGCTTGTACAGCAATTTGCGCAGTTTCTAAATCACGAATTTCACCGATCATAATGACGTCAGGATCTTGCCGCAAAATCGCACGTAAGGCTTTTGCAAAACTCATGTCGATCTTTGCATTCACCTGCGTTTGCCCAATCCCAGCTAATTCATATTCAATCGGATCTTCAACAGTAAGAATATTGGTAGTGCCAGCATTCACGCGAGATAGCGCAGCGTACAGAGTTGTCGTCTTTCCCGATCCAGTTGGACCAGTAACAAGCACAATACCGTGTGGCTGAGCGATTAATTGATCAAACTGCGCAAGCACTTGCGGACTCATACCAAGGTGCGTCAAATCTAACTTGCCTGCTTCTTTATCCAACAAACGCAATACCGCTCGTTCGCCGTGACCAGTTGGTAGCGTTGAAACACGCACATCAACAGGCTTTCCACCGATACGCAGCGTGATTCGACCATCTTGCGGCAAACGCTTTTCTGCAATATCTAACTGCGCCATAATTTTTATCCGGGAAACCAAAGAAGCATGTATCCCTTTCTTAGGACGAATCACATCACGTAATGCACCATCGACGCGAAAGCGCACTACTGAAATTTGTTCAAATGGTTCAATATGAATATCTGAAGCACCTTCACGCAAAGCTTGCGTCAACAAGGCATTGATCATACGGATGACTGGCGCATCATCAGCTGACTCCAATAAATCCTCGATCGCAGGCATATCTTGCATTAGCTTGGCCAAATCCATATCGGACTCAACTTCACCAACCACATCAGCGGCATCACCTCCCGATCCAGCATAAGCACGAGCAATCTCTTGCAACAATTCTGCATGAGGCATCAGATCCAAATGCACCCGCCCAAAACGCCGCCCCGCTTCCAAAATCGCAGCTTGTTTGGTTTCACTCGATACCTTTAGCTCGACAGGCGCGCCTTCTAAGTCATCACGACGGTTGGCAAGAATAGAAAAATCTCTGGCGAAGGCAAATGGCAATAATCGATTTTCAGACATACGATTTACTTGCCTTCTTTATTGACTGATTTTACTTTATCGGCAGAACTAGGTTCCGCTGGCGTCATTAGCCTTCCCTTTTCCATCTTTAAAAAAGGAACGTCGGTTTCATTCTGCATACTTCGCAAATATTGCGTACGCAAGTAATCGTAACGATCCAATGACACACTACTGCTATCTTCTGCGGTGCGTATCACGGTTGGGCGCAGGAACACCATTAGGTTAACTTTTGAACGCTTCTGACTACTGTACTTAAATAAATTGCCCACTAAAGGAAGATCACCAAGAAATGGAACTTTTTCGACACCGCCACGGGTGTCATCTCGGATCAAACCACCGAGCGCAATGATCTGCCCATCCTCTGCTAGTACATTCGTTGCAATCGACCGCACTGTGGTAGTGATGCCAACACCACCTGCTACAGGTGCTCCGACATTAGACACTTCTTGCGCAATCGCCAACTTCACAGTACCACCTTCTGAAATCTGCGGCTTTACCTTTAATTTAATACCAATGTCTTTACGTTCGATTGTTTGAAATGGATTCGATCCCGCAGTACCTGTGGTTGCCGTCGTATATTGACCAGTGATAATGCCGACATTCTGTCCGTCGGTAATCGCTGCCTCTTCATTATCTAAAGTCACCAGATTTGGCACAGATAGCACGTTCGAGCTACCGTCTGTTGCCAGAGCATGGGCTAGTGCACCAATTCCCAATTGCCCACCGATTTGTCGAAACAATCCAACATTCAAACCTTTACCTACCAATGCCGCAGCTTGAGTTGTTGCATTTCCAGACGCTAAATTGATCAACGCATTTTGATTTGGATAAGAGGTCACGGCACCTAAGCGATAATTACTTGTGCTGTCACCAGTCGCCCCTGCCCATTCAACTCCGAGTTCATTTAAGCGATCTGCAGAAACTTCAACAATTAAAGTTTCAATATAAACTTGGGCCCGACGTGCATCAAGTTGATCAATCACGCCACGTAAATTTCTATAAACTGCGTCACTTGCAGTGATGATCAGGGTATTGGTTGCAGGATCGGCTTGAATAAAACCACCGCTTCCACTTGTAGACCCTAGACTATTATTATTGGAACTGATTGGTAAGCTTAAATTAGAACCAGAAGAACTCAATGCAATATTATTTCCCTGCGCTGTCGAGCCACCTATGTTATTTTGTGAATTGGTTGGAAAACCAACATTGTTGGAAGTATTCGCTGAAGTTGATGATAAAGAACTGTCGCCGCCTAATATTGATCTAAGTGTTGCCGCGAGTTTGACTGCTTCTGCATTTTTCAAGTAAACCACATGCACATTACCTGGTCGTGTAGTTGGTTGATCCAACTGAGCGACAAGCGACTTCACTAAATTACTACGTGCCACTGACGGTGATTTAATTAATACCGAATTTGTTCTCGAATCCGCCAATACAATCGTTTTACCAGCGTCTGCGCCTGCTTGACTATTATTCTCGCTCAGACGTGTCACCATGGTAGCTACATCGGCTGCGATGGAATGCTTAATCGGAATAATTTCTATTTCTGGATTAGAAGGCACATCAAGCAAGGCGATCACTTCCGACATACGGCGCATATTATCGGCATAATCCGTGATCACAATCGAGTTATTACCTGGATTAACGTTAATCACATTATTTGGTGAAATCAACGGCCTTAAGGCAGTCACAATATTATTTGCAGCCTCGTAATTAATACGAAAAACTTGCGTAATAATTTGATCGCCTTTCACTCCCTTTGCTTGCGTTGGTCCGCCTTGCAACTTCGCGTCGGTTTCAGGTACTACCTTTGAGAATCCGTCCGAGGTCACCACGGCAAAGCCTTGCATACGTAAATTCGTCGTCAATAATTTAAATGCCTGATCTTTCGTTAACGGCTTTTCTGCGACCAAAGTCAATTGCCCCTTTACCCGCGGATCGATCACAAAAGTTGTGCCCGTGTAATGACCAATCGCCTTAATTACTGACTCAATATCGGCATTTACAAAATTTAATCCAGCGACATTTTGACCTGATTCTTGTGCAACAGAAGCTAGCGGCAAACTTAAGCTAGCGAAGCCTATACCGCTACAAAAAGCAGCTTGCATACAGATATGCAACAATTTTTTTGATCCCATTATTCGGTGCGTATTCAACGACGATTTAATTGTATTCTTCATGCCAATTGTCTCAGTTATGCTTAGTTATGCTTAGTTATGCTTAGTTGTATTCAGTTGTACTCTAATGCGATGACTTGTTTGTCGCCTTCTTGACGACGCCTTCCCAGCAAATTCAATAAATTTGCCATTCTTTCTTCTTGCCCTTGTTCGGCAAATGCTTTTCCTGAAAAACGAAAACGTCCTTGTTGCAATACGCCATTCCCTTCTAACATCATTGGACCTTTGTGCGTGCTCAACACTAAATTTGCAACGTCACCCTTCCAATTCAATGCTAAGAGATAGCTGCCTAAAGGCTTCACCGAAGACGCACGCGATGCCATCTCATTCATTTCCAATTTCATCGCGCCATTCAATAGTGGCTTACCTTCAACGACGCTTAACTCTAACTGCCCCCAATGCAAAACAATTTTTCCAGTTGGACCGATGGTATTTAAGGGCGCGCCCAATCCTTCTAATCGTTCAGGTGGCAAGGTGATACTAGCTGGACTGATATACCATTGTTGAAAGCTGCCTTTTACTTGCAATGGTGCTGACATCACCTGTTTATTTTCTAATTCAACAGCCACTTGACCTAACAAGATGGCTGGAGAAATCTTCCAAGAAAATCGTCCCGGAAACAAAGCCGTAACAGCTGATTTCTGGTCAACCGCGCCACCAATAAACGCCGAGCCACGCCAGAAGCTTCCTTGTACATCACCTAAACTCAGGCGTCCCATCGTTTGCTTCTCTAACAGTACACCTACCCAGCTCGCAGGCAAGAAAATTAGTACGGACACAAAGGTGCTCAAGACGCCGACCAAACACCAAACAAAAACAACTTTCTTTTGCATACTAATTGCCGGGTCTTTGCTGCCGCAAAGTGATTACCACACTCACCTGTCCCGCATCGCTTAGCGCACTTACTTTTGCCTCATCAACAGTTAAACGAGCTGCTTTCTGCATTTCCAAAATCCACTCCATGAGCTGTGCATACGCTACCGTATTCGCTTGAAAACGTACGATCTCATTCGAGACTGTTAAGGACTGGGTTTTAATATTACGACGATTTAATGTCGACTCAATGACTTCGCGAGTAATCGGCGGAATATTCTCGGACATTGTCTTAGATAGTGCTTCATACTGAGACGCCATATTCATCATAGTGGCGGCTTGTAGTTTTAATGCTGGTGTCGCACTTTCCAAATTGCGAATATTGCTAAGCGCAGGTTGAACGCCGATTAAATAAATCAGGCTTGCAAGGATTAACACCCCGACGCCGAGCAAAATTCTACGCTCACGCAAATCACGCTTACGCCAATCATTACGCAAGCTTGTTATAAATTCGATTTCTTTCATCTTGTGCCACTCAAATCAACAGTCAGCTTCAATGCATTGTCTTTGACTTCCAGTTTTAATCCACGCTCTTTCAATAAAGAAGTTAATTGATCAACTGGAACTTCTGCTAAATTTTTGGGTTGAATAAATAAACTACGCTCACGATATTCAATGCTAGCAACCGTCGCGCTCGGCTGCCCTGGCACCAACTGTCCCCATGCTGCAGCAAATTGTGCGCTTAACACTAAGAAGTCATCGTTACTCGACTCCCCAGCCATTTTTTTTGCAGCATTAATTTTCTGTTGCATTTGAAATAGCGGATCACGAGAAACAGGCTCTCTAGGAAAAGCAGACTGATAGATAGCCTGAATCGAATCTTGTATCGTATTGGCTTCCGTTCGTAAACTCATCCATTTCCAATTTAGAGCGAGCAAGCTAATTAGCACGATGCTACTCGACAAAATCAATGTCCAACGCCATTTCGCCCAGTCAAAACTCTGCTTTCCCTCGAGATTAAATGTGGAAAACAAATCCAGCGTTTGCGTCGACAAACCAGAAATTTTTGTCTTCCAATCAGGTTTAGAAAATTGCACCTGCGGCGATACATCACCCTCAGTCGCAGAAACTTTAGATAAAACAGCTTCTAATTCTGGCGCCACAAAATAATTGATCGCACCCTGTGGAAGCAAAATTTTGATTGTTTGTTGTATCTGAGTCGCGACATCAACATCATCAATTTTTTTATCGCGTAATGCGATGGTCAAACCAGATCCTAATTGCCCAGCTGCTCTTACAGAAATTTCCAGGATTTGCTCACCAATTTGATCTAGGTTAGTCGATTCAACTAGCACAGTGGCGCTCTCTGCTTGCAATGGTAAGCCACTGGAAATTGCGTGCGCGGAGATTTTTTGTGCGCCAAGCGCGACGCCAAGCGACACCAATTGTTCGACCCAAGATTTAGCGATAACCGCAACCTTGCATTGACCATTCACCGGATGTTCGGGGACAAATAGCAAATCATTGGTGTCAGAGAGTAGCTGCTCCTCTAACAAATTCGGCAATGCAGCTTTCAATTTAGCGAACGGCATAGGTGGAACCGCAACCTGGCAGAAGTTCACATCACTCGACGACACCAATAAAACTAAGCGTTCAGATGACTGAATTAGCTCCCGCAAAGAATTGAAAGGATGACGACCTTGCTGCAGAATATTTTTATCGGTCGCTAACAGACAATATAAAAACGTCTGATCTTCCCAGCGCCCCAATTGCTCCACTACCGACTTGGGAGGTAATTGTAAATAAAGCGTACTTGCCATGTCCCCTGTTACCCTCTACAAAATTGAGTTCACTATCTTTTTGAATCGTTTTTCTATGCGCCGTATTTTTATTTGCTTCTATGGCGATCACTTAAACTCAATTCTCTCTAACCCACAAAATCTGTGTTCCCTTGTCATCGCGTTCGATTAAGGCATCCACTTCCAATAAAGATTTATTCAATCGGACTCTTCCATTAACAACAAAAAAATTCGTTTGAAAATCTAAAAACTTAACGTCTGCTTCAGTCACCTTTTCGGGAAAATTCAACTTAAATCGCTCAAAATCAAGAAAATAGGCACGATCCCTAGTCGCAATCATTAACGCAGCGTCGGTCAAACTGACGTTTTCTAAACGCGCAGACAAGACTTCAGCCGATGTCGTGTTGACATTGATCTTTGTTGGCACAGGTAACACGGTAACAAAGTTTCTCAATCGCACAATGTTAGCCGCTGAAAAACCGGGAATTGCCAACAAATCATCAATTTGGCTAAATTTCAAGAATTGTACTTCGGAATTAGCGATTGTCGATAAACTATCAGACTTCTCTGAAGGATTTGGTGGGTTTGGCGCATCACCCGGCTGACCAGGCTGACCTGGCTGTTGCGGTCCTGCAATTACTTTATCCTGCGTTAAGGCGATTTGGCTGGCAACGCGCTGCGCCAGTGAGGGGTCTAACCTCAAATTACTGAGAAGCTTTGCAAAACTGGCTAACTCACGACGATCTACTTGCCCATTCGCAGCCAGATTTGTCAAATTAAACTTTGCTTGCGCATCGCTAATTTGTCCAGATAAAGTCGCATCACTATCCTCAGTGTCGGTCTTCCCATTTTCCACATATTGATCTAAGCGCGTATCACCTAAATTGACTGCCCAAGGTTCACCTAAATGATCGACCTTACTGATACGCCTATCTTCACGCAAGATGAGTCCAGCCCAATCCAATGCGCCTCGCAAAACCCATTTTTTCTGTAACTGAAAACGTTGATTTTCGATTGATCGAACTTGAACTTGTTGTTGCCAGAACAGACTAGCCACAATCGTAATCGCCAAAGTCGTCAGTAATAATGCAGTAACGACAGCCACACCGTCTTGTTTTTTGAAGTTCATGCGGCACCCAACAAGAAGATCTTCAACAGCGGATTTTGTTGACCACGCAATTGCATTGTGACTTCTAAACCGGTTTTCCGAGGCACCAATTTGCCTGGCTTAGGCGATGCAGCTACTGTCGGATCGCTCGCAATATCAGTTCCGGCTACCCGCCAATTATTTTCGTCATTGTTCCAAGTTCGCATTTGAAACACAGTTACATCGGTCTGCAATTTCACTACCGGCATATTGTCATTGCCGTTGATCGCACTCTGCCACATCACGTCGATGAGTTTTAAATCACGTGTTGCAATCGATTCACGACGAGAAAAAATACCTTCCTGCATTTTATAGGCAACGACTTGTAATTGAGGCGCACGCCCGTCTTCATAGACATTGCGGATCAAAATTAATTGGGTATCAAATGCACGTATGCTCTCACGTCTAGGCAACTGCGCATCGCTCACAACATGCGCACAATCATTTTCCAATTGAACAAAACTAATTTGCGCACCGCGACTTTGTTCAAGCTCTTGATTTAATGTTTGTCGAGCGCGAATGATACTGTCTAATCCGCTCCATCCCATCACCGCGATAATCGCAAGAATTGCAATTGCCACTAACAGTTCAATCAGCGTGAAGCCAGCACTTTGATGTGTAGATTTATGGTGCATTCGGCACCACCTGAGTCAATTTTGCCAAACGACGTTGCAAATTACTGGCTTCAAATACCAACACTTCAACTCGCCTAAATGAGGGATTGGGCGTCGCTAATACATGTTCTTCACAAAGCAGATTTAGCTCTCCTTGCGGGCAAGGAAAACTACGTTCACCTAGTTGCGGCCACTCTTTACCAAGACGAATTTGTGCGAGACGATTCTCCGCCGACCAATTCGCCATCATTGTGGCGCGAAGCCCGCTACTATTTTGTGCCAAGCTCGCTACAGCACGCAAACTTGCTCCTAAAACGGTACCAACAATGACTAATGCAACGAGAACTTCCAACAAGGTGAACCCTTGGGAAACGAGTCGCTTCGGAAAAGGTCGCAATTTACAGATCACACCATTACTCCACAACGAAATGACCAACGCCATCCGCGTTCACAGCGACTTGATCACTGCCGACTCGCAAAATTAGCTTAAATGGGCGACTAACAGGCTCACGACCAAACACGATCCTGAGCTTATCTGCACTAACAGTGTCTTGCGATAGAATACTCACCTGTGTATCTGGAAAGGTGAATTGTCTCCCACGCAGTGTATCTAGGTCGGTAATTTTTTCCCACTTATTCTCATTTAAAACAAGAAACTGGTAACCCTCTCCAAATACTTCAAATGCTGTTTGACGGTTACGCACAATCGCCTCTTCTCTGGCTAGCTGCAAGAGTAAGGAAATTCTATGTGCATCGGTCTGCAATTTTTGATGAACGCTTTGAACTGCATTCAAAGATACAGCTCCCAGCATGATCCCCATGATGACCAAGACTACCAGCAACTCGAGCAATGTAAATCCAGAGCTGCGGAATCTGATCGGTGATCTGGCGGGTGACCGTGTTTGATAAGTCACGTTATGACTTACAGATCCCAGGAACCGATGTCAGCGTCGTAGCCAGCGCCATTGGGCTTTCCATCTTGGCCATAAGAGAAGATTTCGATGTCAGATTTTAAACCTGGTGACATGTATTGATATGGATTGCCCCAAGGATCCTTTGGCAATTTTGAAATATAACCATCCGTCTTGTAACCGTTTGCAGCAGGACCAGAGGTTGGCTTTGTTATCAGTGCTTGCAGACCTTGCTCTGTAGTTGGATAACGCTGATTATCGAGCTTGTACATTTTCAATGCGCCAAGCATAGTAGAAATATCCTGCTTCGCCTGCAATACTCTCGCATCATCAGTCCGCCCCATCAACTTTGGCACAACCAATCCTGCAAGAATTCCCATAATGACTAGCACAATCATAATTTCAATCAAGGTGAAACCACGCATCAGTCCACCTGAGTTAGCTTGAAATTTTTTCGCATTCGATTTATTACTTAGACTCTTCATCACATTCTCACCAACTTAAAAAGCGACACAATTCATTACATCGATTACTATCTAATTCACAAATACACAGCAAAAGACGAACACAAAAATTTATCATTCCCAATTAGATTCAGGTAAACAAATTCAAACTGGAAGTGATAATAAAAGCTTACCGTATAAATCGTATCATGAAATAAACTGAAAAAAACTTAGTTCATGGACAACAAGAAAAATTATTCTAATTCATGCACACGAACAGCGATCTGAATTTGACAGGAATGAAAAAATCAACGTTACTTTTGCTTGACTGCGTTATTTTCAATGTGTTTTAAACTTAGTTACGGCGCGGATACCCCTCTGCCAAAATACGCTCCCAAACAAGATCTTTTTGATCCTGCGACATAAACACCCAATCTGCGACTTCTGCCACAGTTCTACCACAACCACGACAAACATCATCAAAAGTAGTGGAACACACAGCCACACATGGTGTATCAGGCCGATTATTTTTTTCCATATCTATCGCTTTACTTTTCACTTTATATTGATCGCTTAATTTATAGCTTAATTTCCCAAAATCTCACGAGATTGATGGATTTATCGTCGATCAATCTCACTTATTACAACATCATACAGCGATTTATTTTAATCGCTGATCGTCGTATCACAACTTGATTGACCTATTGGCAAATCAGCAGCAAAATTCATGTTCTCCATGATTGAAGTTTTCAATCTAACGACCACTACCTCAATCACTTCTTACTCAACCTGAGCAGAATAATATGACACAAGACTTTTTTCAGGCCTTTATACTTCTCATTCTCGTTACCGACCCATTTGGCAACATTCCCATTTTTGTCAGCGCGCTCTCCACTGTCTCGCCCGAGCGTCGTTGGCGTGTCGTAGTTCGAGAGTGCGCAATTGCGTTCATTCTTTTATTGTTATTTATGTTCTTCGGCAAACATTTCTTAAAAGCGCTTCAACTGTCGGAAGTTGCCTTGCGTATTGGCGGCGGTGTGATTCTCTTTTTGATTGCGCTTCGCATGGTTTTCCCACAAGAAGGTGGTGTATTTGGCGCAACTGAAGGCAATAGTGAACCATTCATCGTTCCCTTAGCGATTCCTGCACTTGCTGGCCCATCATCGCTTGCGACCGTTCTTCTGTTTTCATCCAACAGTAGTTCAGACCTGATTGTGCATGTTGGAGCACTTGTCGCTGTCGCCTTAGTTTGGTTAGTTGTGCTACTAGGTGCAGAACGAATGCAAAGAGCTCTCGGAGAGCGCACGATGACTGCAGTCGAACGTCTAATGGGGTTGATCCTGACAGCGATGGCGGTAGAAATGTTATTAGCAGGTATTCGTGAATATCTAAAAACCTTATAAGCCAAAGAAAGCAAGAGCAACCGATCAGATGATTTGTTGCTCTTTAAACGCTTGAATTTGCGCGTCTGTGTAACCCAATTCTGCCAATACTTGTTCGGTATGCGCTCCTAGCTCCGGCCCCAGCCATCGCGTTTTACCCGGAGTCTCAGATAGCTTAGGACTAATCGCTGGGATTTTAAGCCTAGCACCATCTGCAAATTGATGTTGTTCAAACATATCGCGCGCTTGAAATTGCGCGTCGTTCATCATGTCTCGTACCGAGTAAATTTTTCCTACTGGTACGTCGGCCGCTCGTAAACTAGCCAAGGCTTGATCGATCGTTTGCGTTTCACACCAAGCTTGAATAGCCGCGTCAATTTCCGCTGTACGTGGCACTCTCCCATCATTTCTTTGCAGAGCAAGATCGTTCGCTAGATCTGTTCTATCAATCGCTAACATTAATCGATGAAAAATAGCATCGCCATTGCCAGCGATCACAATACTTTCACCTTCGGAAGTTGTATAAGTGTTCGATGGCACGATACCGGGCAAAGCACCACCGGTGCGTTCACGCACAACACCAGCGAAATCAAATTCCGGCACCAGAGATTCCATCAAATTAAAGACAGACTCATAAAGCGCGACATCCACCATCTGCCCTTGCCCAGCAACTAATTCATCGCCTAACTTTCCATTCCAGCGACCACCACTCACATCGCGATGACGCAACGCCATCATCGCACCGATCACACCGTGCAAAGCGGCAACTGAATCTCCTATCGAAATACCGACGCGCACGGGAGGGCGATCAGGATGTCCTGACACATAACGCAAGCCTCCCATCGACTCTCCGATCGCACCGAAGCCTGGTAAATCGCGCATAGGACCGGTTTGTCCATAACCCGATAAACGAACCATAATCGTGGCGGGATTTATTGCGCTCAAATCTTTATATCCAAGCCGCCATTTTTCTAAAACACCCGGGCGGTAATTCTCAATAATAATGTCTGCATCCAATGCCAACTGACGGGCAATTTCCTGCGCCTCCTCGGTCTTCAAGTTCAAGGTAATGCTTTTTTTATTTCGCGCCTGTACGCTCCACCAAAGCGAAGTGCCATCCTTCAAGACACGCCAATGACGCAAAGGGTCGCCACCATCTGGCGCCTCAATTTTTATAACTTCTGCACCAAACTCGGCCAACATGCGCGAGCAAAATGGACCCGCAATTAAGGTTCCCAATTCAAGCACTTTTACGCCAGCTAACGGCCCCATCGGTTTATTTGTGTCACAGGTCATCAAGTAACTCGCCTATCCAGCATCGCCCTCGCAATCGTGCCAGGATCAACGTACTCCAACTCGCCACCCACCGGCACACCTCGTGCTAATCGACTTACGTTTAAGCCGCGCGCCTTCAAGGTCTCACTAATGTAATGAGCGGTTGCCTCACCTTCGTTGTTGAAGTTAGTTGCCAACACCACTTCTTTTACCGCACCATCAGTAGCACGCTGAATTAACTTTTCAAGATGTATATCCTGTGGACCAATACCGTCTAATGGTGACAAACGGCCCATCAATACAAAGTACAAGCCTTTGAAGGTCATCGTTTGCTCAATCATCAGCTGATCACTAGGTGACTCGACCACACACAACAGAGATAAATCTCGACCCGTATCCGCACAAGTATCGCAAATCTCATTTTCGGTAAATGTATTACAAGATTGACAGTTATGCACCATGTTTAAGGCATTGAGCATGGCCTTGCCAATCTGCTCTGCCCCTTCTCTATCGTGTTGCAGCAGATGATAAGTCATGCGTAATGCGGATTTCGGCCCAACACCCGGCAAACGTCGCAACGCTTCAGCAAGTTGTTCTAGACTGCTTAATGATTTCACGCGAGATTCTCAACGAAAGAAGCGCATCAAATTTTGATGCGCTTCAAGATAAATAAAATTCACCGCATCGACTACGGCGGATCACGGATATCGATTAGAAAGGCAGTTTAAAACCAGGTGGCAGCGGCATACCTGCTGTTAATCCAGCCATTTTCTCTTGGCTTGTCGCTTCTGCTTTACGAACAGCATCGTTAAACGCCGCCGCAACTAAATCTTCCAGCATATCTTTATCATCAGCCAAAAGTGAAGGATCGATCACCACACGCTTTACATCATTTTTACAAGTCATTACCACACGCACCAAACCAGCACCGGATTGTCCTTCAACTTCAATCAATGCCAATTGATCTTGCGCTTTTTTCATATTGTCTTGCATTGCCTGTGCTTGCTTCATCAAGCCAGCTAATTGATTTTTCATCATAAAAATTCTCCTAAATAAAACGAATAAAGAAATTCTTTGTATCGATCTCGTGACTCAATCTGCGAGTCATCATTTCACTAAATTGGACGCACGCTACCGGTTAAAATCGTCGCACCAAATTCACGCATTAAAGTTTGCACAAAGCTGTCAGACTGGATCGCTTGCTCAGCTTGCACTTGGCGCTCAGCCCGCTCAGCCACAGCCTGTGCATTGGCAGTCTGCGCAACAGCACCAATTTCAAAATCGAGACGAATCTCACGACCGAACTCAGCAAATCGCTCATTTAATGCAGCACTAAGTTTCTCACCACTCCCTGCTGATAATAATGTTTGTAAAGGCACACACAGTTTAAACAAAATAGCGTTCCCGTTAACTAGGCATTGTCTCAACTCACTCTGTTGCGCTAGTTGCTGCGCCACACCACGAACAGGGAGTGAAGCAGCGAGATTTGGCCAATGACCATCCCAATTAATTTCTGCCATTGGCATCAATTGCAAAGGCTTCATCGGCGAACTTGGCGTCACAGAATTATTCTCAATAACTTGTTCTGCACTTTGCTTCTCTTGGATGCGCTGCGTTTCTAGCTCTTTGACTGCAAACTCTTGCGATGCAATATTTAGTCCCACATTTTCAGTATCCGAAGGATTATTCGATAATACAGGTTGATTGATTGCAGTTGCATCCAAGCTTGGCGAGCTACTTGCTAGACTATCGCCCTCTGGCTGCGACATTTGCGCCAGATTCAATTCGCCAGAACTATCTTCTTTCCAATAATCGGATTCTTGTATCTCTCTCCGACGCCCACCCGAACTAGCTTGCGATGTGTAAGCATCAAACGCCTGTGAATCAATTTCATCCCACGGTGGAGGCATTGAATTGTCGCTCGCATACGCAGGCGTACCATCGTTGCTAGCAAGTGCTGGATCAAGCCTTGCCGGCTGATTTAACTCCGGCACTTTTGTTGCCGTGTCTTCCGAAGTTTCCTGAACTACCACTGGTGATTCAACACGATGTAACCCTGGGACTTCTTTAGGTATAGCAGGCGCAGAGGGACTGGAAATTGCCGAACCCGCCGTTTTTTTACCGCTAGCGGCGCGAGCCGCAGCCAATGCCGCCATGGCTGGGCTCATAGGTTTCGTAGCTGGTGCATTAACTGTCGTAGCTGCAACCGCCGGAGCTACCGAAGCTGGCGATGTTGGCGCAATCGCTGGCGCATGTATGGGAGTGTTTGTGGGAAGGTTTTCTGAAACGTTTGTGGTCGCCTTAACAGAAACACTCATAGAAGAATTGGCTGCCGTATCCACAACCACCGTCGAAGTCTGAGACGACATGATTGGACGCGCACCGTTCACAGTACTACTCATAGGCGTAGTTGCTGCTGGCCGAGCTACAGATGGACGACTAGTCGAGGTAGCACTTCCGCCTTGATTCGACGTAGAAGCAATTGAACTTGGTCTAAACGCCAACATGCGCAGTAGCGTCATACTAAAACCAGCATATTCGTCCGGAGCCAAACCAATTTCATTTCGTCCATGCACAGCAATTTGGTAATACAGCTGCACTTCTTCTTTATTAAAGCTCTGCGCTAGACGCAATAATTCTGCACGTTCTGGCAAATCATCTGCCAACGCAGCAGGAACCATTTGCGCAATCGCAATTTGGTGCAACATACTTCCCAAATCTTGCAAAGCGGCTTTATAAGACAAACTACGAGCAGACATCTCATCTGCTACAGCCAATAAGCCTGCCCCATCTTCGGCAACTAAGGCATCTAACAAACGAATTAAATACGACTGATCAAGCGCACCTAGCATACTTTGCACTGCATCCAGACTGACTTTTCCAGCCGCATAGGCAATTGCTTGATCCGTCAGAGACAAAGCATCACGCATAGATCCATGCGCGCCTTGCGCTAACAAACGTAAGGCCGCCACTTCAAAATCAATTCGCTCTTGACCTAAAATGTTTTCGAGATGTCCGACAATATGCCCCGGCGGCATTTGCTTTAAATTAAATTGCAGGCAGCGCGATAACACTGTTACTGGAATTTTTTGAGGATCGGTAGTCGCTAAAATAAATTTCACGTGCTCGGGCGGCTCTTCCAAAGTCTTCAACATAGAATTGAAGGCATGATTAGTCAGCATATGCACCTCATCTATCATATAGACTTTAAAGCGTGCATTAGAAGGAGCATAAATCGCTTGTTCTAGCAGAGAAGCCATCTCATCGACACCGCGGTTTGATGCCGCATCCATCTCAATGTAATCAACGAATCGTCCAGCATCAATCGAAGTACAGGCATCGCACTGGCCGCATGGCTGCGCAGTAATCCCTTTTTCACAATTGAAAGATTTTGCCAAAATGCGTGACAAAGTTGTTTTACCGACGCCACGTGTGCCAGTAAATAAATAAGCGTGATGCAAACGTTGTTGATCCAAAGCATGGGTTAACGCGCGCACCACATGCTCCTGCCCGACTAGGGTATCAAAACTTTTAGGGCGATATTTTCGAGCTAGGACTTGATAGGACATTTTTTAATTTTACCTTATTCTTACGCGCAAGAATTCACGACTAACCACACAAGCAGTTGCACCAGATCTCGCAAATTGCATCATCTAACAGAAGCAAAGCGGACGCATTTGATATTGCTGCTGCATTCTAAAGAACTTTGGAGAAGTTGGCAGCCTCTAATTTCACATTCAATGCAAAAGAATAAATGTGTGAACAAAATTGCGGAGGGGGAAAGTAAAGAAACTAATGGAGCGAGTCCATATTTGAGTAGGAGGCGAGCCTGATCTGCGGCACTTACGGTAAATGACTGTGGCTGCTTCGTTCCCGACCTGACCAGATTGGTCACGCCGCAATGCGCAGGGGCCCGCCAGCCACAATTATAGCGCATTGCTTGACTTCCGTGAACGAAAAAACCAGATCCAAAATCTGCCCTCGTTTCAAACTAGCTCGATTATGTTTCTACAAACCTAATTCCTGCCAAATATCATCAACGCGTTTTTTGATTTCTGGCGACATTTGAATTGTGCTTCCCCATTCACGTGAAGTTTCACCGGGCCACTTATTTGTCGCATCCAATCCCATCTTGCTACCCAAACCACTAATCGGTGAAGCAAAATCAAGATAATCGATAGGTGTATTGTCTACCATCGTCGTATCTCGAATTGGATCAACTCTGGTCGTAATTGCCCAGATAACTTCTTTCCAGTCACGAATATTGACATCTTCGTCAACCACAATGATGAACTTGGTGTACATAAACTGGCGTAAAAAACTCCATACCCCAAACATCACGCGTTTCGCATGTCCCGCATATGATTTTTTCATTTGCACCACTGCCATTCGGTAACTACATCCTTCAGGCGGCAAATAAAAATCTGTAATCTCAGGAAATTGTTTCTGTAATAAAGGAATAAAGACCTCATTCAATGCGACACCTAAGATAGCAGGTTCATCAGGTGGCTTCCCAGTATAGGTAGAATGGTAGATAGGATCTCGTCGCATCGTGATTCTATCTATGGTGAATACAGGGAAATAATCTTGTTCATTATAGTAGCCTGTGTGGTCGCCATACGGCCCCTCCAAGGCATGTTCATATCCACTTGGATGCGTCTCGTCAGGATAAATATGTCCCTCTAACACAATCTCTGCAGATGCGGGCACTCTCAGCTCACTCCCAATCGCTTTTACTAGCTCGGTGCGACTGCCACGTAATAGTCCAGCAAATTGATATTCAGAGAGGCTATCAGGAACCGGTGTCACTGCCCCCAAAATAGTGGCGGGATCCGCACCCAAAGCAACCGCAATCGGGTAAGGCTTTCCTTTGGTTGCCAACGCATGCTCACGAAAGTCCAATGCACCACCACGGTGTGCCAGCCAGCGCATAATGACTTTATTTCGACTCAACACCTGCTGACGGTAAATTCCTAAATTTTGACGCTTCTTATGCGGCCCTTTTGTGATCACCAAGCCCCAAGTAATTAATGGCGCCACATCACCAGGCCAACAATGTTGAATAGGTAAACGAGCTAAATCAACATCATTTCCTTCCCACACAATTTCCTGACAAGGGGCGCCACGTAACTCTTTCGGAGCCATATCCCATACTGCTTTCACCAGCGAGCCCAAACCTAAAATATCTTTAAAACCCTTTGGTGGTTCTGGCTCCTTCAAAGATGAAAGCACATGTCCGATTTTTCGCAGCTCACTAATATCACTTGCCCCCATTCCTAAAGCGACGCGCTTTGGCGTTCCGAACAAGTTCCCTAAAACAGGGATGGAATGTCCTTTCGGATTCGTAAATAGCAAAGCAGGCCCCTCAGCACGCAAAGTCCTATCGCAGATTTCGGTCATCTCCAAAATTGGAGAGACTGGCGTAACTATTTGTTTTAATTCACTTTGTTGCTGCAATTGGGAAATAAAATCCCTTAAATCTGAATATTTCATCTTTTTTTACGAATTCGATTGATCAAAGCACTGACTTAAAATAGCTAGGCAAGTAATTGATTTTATTGAGTTTTACCGCATTGCAGCAATTAAATAAGATCCGAAAGTTATAAAAAACCGTTTTTATAGTATTGACTCGATATAAATGCCCCCCTACAATTCGCCAACTTTAAAAACTACTGAATTGATTTACAGTAATATTTTAAAGCCTAAGGTCATATTCGTCGTTCAAACCACACGATAGAACATGATAGTGGGAATCGGGTTCCCACCTATGAGTAAGGACTACAAATCTCCTTACATCAATCAAGGCGAAAGCCTCAACCCGAACTTCGTTATTCATTCTTTTCTGCCATGCCATAGCAAGACCGAAAAGAATGGGGAACTCCGGCGTCTTAGATGGATATCAGACATTCTGATTCTAAGACGATGTTTCTGATTCGTAGATGTGCATGAATATTCAATACAGGTATTTATGCGTGACACTTCTCGACAATTCAGGAGGTTGTATGCTTCATAATTTGATTTTAACAGCTCGCTCACCGAGCAAGTGCATATCTGCAGAAAAAGAGATGGCACGACTACTAGCAAGCAAATCTAAAGTCAGCGCACTGACTACCGTTTTACACATCACATCCGGCTTAGGACTATTAGCATTAATTGTTTTGAGTAGTATGTTCTTTAATCCTGAGTTAGCGGAAAAGTTTCGTGTCCTTTCTCCATTTGGTGAAGACAGCACTAATATCGCGCAAGAAAAAGTAGCGGAACCAGATTTAGCCATGTTGATGGCGACTCCACAGCTTGTTTCTCAGGTCAACAATGATGAATCAGCGACTGAATTTGGCTCTGACTCAAACTACAAAGCATTGATCGGCACTCAACGCCAACAGCAGTTAGTCACGAATTGGCTATCGAAGCGTTATCGCGTGGCGGATGAAGCAATCGATATGCTGGTCTCGGCAACCTACTTAACAGCAAAAGAGATCAAGCTCGATCCGCTTTTGATTTTATCCGTGATTGCAATCGAATCACGCTTCAATCCATTTTCTGAAAGCCCAGTTGGCGCGCAAGGATTGATGCAAGTCATGTCCAAAGTGCATCACGAAAGATTTTCCGAATTAGGTGGTGTTAAAGCAGCTTTAAATCCGGTTGCCAATATCAAAGTTGGCGCGTCGATTCTCAAGGAATACGTGAGTAGCGCGGGCTCAATCGAAGCTGGATTGAAACGCTATGTTGGCGCTGCAGATATGGAAACTGATGGCGGCTATGGCAGCCTAGTAATGGCAGAATACAAGCGCCTCAAAGACGTTGCGGCTGGAAAATCCGTGTCAATTTATGCGACAACAGCAAAACCGACCACCATTTCGCGTCCAATAGAATCAAACGAAAAGCGTCCAGATGAAATGACCCAGCAAGCAGCGATTAACTCAGATCAAGTTGCCGGCATTTGATATCTCTTCAAAAATGACGATAACATTTACCGAATTGGCTTACTAAAAGCCATTCGGCAAATGTCAAACGATAAACTGCTCGACCGTTCCCTCCTCTTCCCCCCTAAAGTTTTAATTCGAGTAAATCTACTAAATCTAAATCGAGATTTCGATTTGCAGCTTATTTAGAATCCATCTTTAGTGTGACAATCACACGACTAATGATCGTTAGAATCAAAGAAAAAACTGAGAATTATTAAAATCTCATTTTTGTTGTCGATTCTTTACGTTAGAATATTTTTTAAACAATAAAAAGATCCATCACAAAACATTCGTCAAATGGATATTTAGGTAGTCGTGGTACTGAATTTGCGAAATAAATTTTTGCGATACAAACAAGAGACTCAAGTCCAAATAGTATCGATAAAAAAACGGATTCAAAACATAAAAAATCGCAAAAGAAGTATTCAAACATGATCTAGATAATTCTAATCATGTCACAAATAAAACCAAAACTTTATGCATTCGGGGGAGGAAGGCAAAATGTTAGCTTGTGGCACAGTAAAGCTTTTTGGGATTGACGAAAAACTCGACATAACAACAGGGCTTCGAAGATCAAAATTAACGCATAAATATTTAGGGGATATTGAAGCAGAATCCCGATTTGAATGCCTAGCATTCGCCAGCGATTCTGGAACGTCAAACTTTGTCGGACTAGAATATCTAAACGGAAGAATTGGCAATCGTGTCGGCGGCTTTATTCTGCAACACATAGGATCAATGAAATCGGGATTATCTATTAGCACACTGAATGTCATTTCTGGCTCTGGCACTGGCGATTTTGCGGGCATGAAAGGACATGGTAGAACCACCTGGAGTACGACTGGCTCAGATAACTCTCAAGTTCTGCTGGAATATAGCTTCGATTGATTATGCTCATTCATCAATTCGCCAATAAAAAAACCGCTCTCAAAATGATCTGACCCCAAAAAGTTGGACAGTTTGTTAGTTAGGCATGCAAGGGCTGATTTCTGTATTGCACAGGACTCAGCCCTTTTAGTTTCAGTTTGATTCTGTCGT